>NZ_WHUT02000010.1 GCF_009380135.2 Fertoeibacter niger
AGATCCGCCGCCGCGACCGCGCCGCAGCGTCCTGATCACGGTCCGGCCCGGGGCGCCAGTTGCGGTTGATGTTGACCACCGGATGATAGGCCAGATCAGCCGTCAGCAGCAGCTGCTCATTGCCCGACTGCACCAGAAAATTCGCCATGCCAGGCGTGTGGCCGGCCGGCGACGGCAGGGCAGGGCAGGGGGCGGCGGTCAGCATGTTCATGCGGCGGTCGGGCGTCAGCACCGTTGTTTCCTTTCGCATGGCGCGGCTGGGGTGCTGCAAAGCTCTAGGAACCGCGCCACTCGTTGACCAGCAGGTCACGGAACCGCGCGGCCGCTGGCGACAACCGTGCACCGCGCCGTTCTACCAGACCAATGGTCCGCGTCACCACCGGGTCTTGCAGAATCACCGTGGCGATCAGCGGATGTTCACGCTGGGGGGTTGCTAGCTGCGGCAGGACCGAAATGCCCAGACCCGCCTCTACCAGACCCAGGGATGTGGACAGGTGGTTCACCTCGTAGAACCAGTTCAGGTCAGGCCGTTTCGCAGCGGTGGCCAATGCGCGGTCCAGAACCGCACGGTTGCCGGATGTCTTTGAGACCCCGATCAGCGGATGGCCCTCCAGTGCAGACCACGGCAGCGCCGCACGGGCGGCAAATTCATGATCGCGACGGCAGGCCAGAACAAACGGGTCTTCCATCAGCGGGGTAAACATCAGGTCATCGCGCGTTGCCCCGGTGATGTTGATGCCAAACTCCACCTCGCCATTTGCAACCGCGTCCAGCCCTTCGTTTGCTGACAGGTCCATGATCCGGAAACGGATTTCCGGATAGCGCGCATGGAAGGCCTGCACCACGCGCGGCAGGAAGTAAAAGGCGGCGGTGGGAACAGAGGCCAGCCGCACCTGCGCGCGGTGCCGCCCACCCAGGTCGGAAATCGACAGGATCGATTCCTCGAATTCATCCACCAGCCGCCGCATCAGCGGCATCATTTCGCGCCCGACCTGCGTGGGTCCGACCCTGCGGGTTGTGCGTTCGATCAGCTGCGCGCCGACCGCCTCTTCCAGTGCCTTGATGCGCCGCGACAGCGCCGGAGGCGACAGGTTCAGCAGTTTGGCCGCCGCATGGAACGACGAAAGTTCCAGCACCGCCAGAAAGGCCTTGAGATCCAGAAACTCGAAATTATTCCGCATATCGGAATAATGCTTCAATTCTTTGCAATTCACAACAGAGTCCTTTCCCGGCATTTCAGGTCTCGACAGCGGCGCGACCGCTGGAGGGGAAGACGAAGATGAATGATCTGCTGCGCATTCCGTGCGTCCTGATGCGTGGGGGCACGTCCGAGGGTCCGTTTTTTCTGCACAGCGATCTGCCCGCAGATCCGGCGGAACGGGACGCGCTGCTGATCGAGATCATGGGCTCGGGTCATCCCTTGCAGATTGACGGGATAGGCGGTGGCAACCGGGCGCGAGCGGATGACCTTCGGGCTGCACATGCTGACTGACGGCATCGAGTTTGTCGTGCTGGCCATGGGCATCTTCGGCTTTGGCGAAATCTTCAAGAACATCGCCGATCCGGAAAAGCGTGATGTGGTGCGCACGTCCATCGGGCGGCTTTGGCCCAGCCTGCAAGAGCTGCGCGAAAACATGGGCGCGATACTGCGCGGCACGGGGATCGGGTCGATCCTTGGCGTGTTGCCGGGCAATGGCGCGATCCTGGGGCCCTTTGCCAGCTATGCTGTGGAAAAGCGCATCTCGAAACGGTCACAGGACTTTGGCACGGGCGTCTCTCAGGCAGTGGCGGGCCCGGAATCGGCCAACAACGCCGGTGCGCAGACCAGCTTCATCCCTCTGCTGACGCTGGGCCTGCCGCCGAACGCGGTGATGGCGCTGATGGTGGGTGCGATGATGATCCAGGGCATCGTGCCGGGCCCCCAGGTGATCGAGCGCAACCCCGAGCTGTTCTGGGGTCTGGTCGCCAGCATGTGGATCGGCAACCTGATGCTGGTCATCATCAACCTGCCGATGATCGGGCTGTGGGTAAAGCTGCTGCAAGTGCCCTACCGCCTGCTGTTTCCGGCCATCGTGGCGTTCTGCTGCATCGGCCTGTTCTCCATCTCCAACGATCCTGCGCAAGTGATGCTGGCGGGGCTGATGGGGCTGCTGGGCTTCGGCCTGTGGAAGCTGCAATTCGAAGCGGCACCCCTGGCGCTTGGCTTTGTGCTGGGGCGGCTGCTGGAGGAAAAGCTGCGGCAGGCGCTGATCATCTCGGATGGCAGCATGATGACCTTTGTGCAATCGCCGCTGTCAGCATCGCTGCTGGGGATTGGTGCCTTTGCCCTGCTGATCGCGGTGCTGCCGTCGATCCGCAAGTCGCGGGATGATGTGTTCAAGGACGCCTGACCGAACAGGAAGCCGCGCGGCCCCGCAACGGCGGGGCCGCATCGCATGGCGCAGCCCGGCCCCCGTTTCACGATGCCGCCGGACCCCTGAGAGTTTTCAGATGTGTGGTGCTTGTCAGGCGCTTTACCGCAAGCGACACGCGCCAACAAACCGGGCATGACACCGCGTTGGCCTTGCGTCCCCGGTGCTTTCCCACAAAAGCAGCGACAGCAGGCGTGCGCGGTTTGCGGCGCAGCACAGTTCATGCGGTCAGCGGCGGGCCCGGGGTCTGCCGCGGCGGGTTGAAACCTGGGGGGTGCCGACCACACTCCGCAACATGCCGCCCCCCTGATCAGGGTGCTGTTCGCACCGAAAATTTCGGCTAGGTTTGCACAGGCCAGCGGTTTGCTGGCGCGAAATCACAGCAATCAGGCCCTGCATGAAGATTGCCCTCACACCCTTGCCGATCATGGCGGCGGCTGTCAGCACCATGGTCGTGCTGGCGGCTGCGGTTATCTGGCTGGCACAGGCACAACCCTGGACCGGCATGAGGCTTGCCGCCACTCAGGGTGGCACGGATGTCGTTGTGCTGGATGTGGCCCCGGGTGGGCCAGCCGCCATCGCAGGCCTGCGCCCGGGCGACCGTATAGCCGCCATCGCCGGCGTGACGCTGACGGAGCAAGATCTTGTGGAGGAGCCGGACACCCTGCGCAGTTATGATGACATGCGCCGGTTCTTTGCGCGGCAGGGCCAGTTTCACGATGCGCTGCGCAGCGGCGCGGTGACGGTGGGTGTCAGCATCGCTGATGGCGAACGTCTTGTCATGCTGCACCCTGCGCAATCGCGTCCTCTGGCCACATTGCCGGTGGCGTTCTGGTTGCAGGTCATCACTTCGGCAGCGGGAATGCTGATCGGCCTTTGGGTCTGGAGCCTGCGCATCCGCGATGCTGCGGCGCAACTGACTGCGGTGGCTGGCACGGCGCTGGCCGTGATGGTCTTTCCCGCTGCCGTCTACAGCACGCGCGATCTGGCGCTGCCATCGGCCCTTTTCCGCGCGCTGGCGGCGCTGGATCACTATGGCGCCTTTGCCTTTGGCGTGGCGATGGTATCCCTGTTCTACATCTATCCGCATCAGATCATCAGCCTGCGCAAGCTGCTGGTCCTGCCGCTGGTGATGGGGGTCTGGTGGCTGGCCGATACGCTGCGGATCGTGTTTCCGGGGCCGCCCACGGGGTTTCACCTGGCCGCCTTTCTGATGTTGCTGGCCTTTTTGCCAGCGGCACTGATGCAACACCGGCTGTCGCGCCATGACCCCGGCACGCGTGCGGCGCTGCGCTGGTTCACGCTGGCGGTGGCCTTTGGCACGGGCACGTTCGTGGCGCTGGTGGTTCTGCCCAACCTGTTCGGGTTGCAGCAACTGACTAGTCAGGCCAACGCCTTTGTGCTGCTACTGATCGTCTTTGCGGGCATCGGACTCAGCGTGGCGCGCTATCGCCTGTTCGAGCTGGAAAACTGGGCCTTCGGGCTGCTTTACAATCTGGCAGCGGTGATTGCGATCTTTGCGCTGGATGCGCTGCTGATCTTCGTGCTGGCCGTGAACCGGGTGGGCGCGCTCAGCCTGGCGCTGATCGTGGTGCTGCTGGCCTATCTGCCGGTCAGGGACATGCTGCGCAGACGGCATGCATCGTCAGAGGTGCAGCAGAACGCGCTGTTTCAAAGGGTGGTCGATGTGGCGCTGACCCCGCCCGATCTGGATCAGAACCAACGCTGGGCCGACCTGTTGCGCGCAGCCTATGACCCGTTGCACCTTGCGGCCGGTGATCCGGTCAGTGCGCCGCAGATCGTGGAGGATGGGCTGGGCCTTGCGCTGCCTGCGGTGGGCGGGGTGGCGGCGGTGCGGCTGGGCTATGCGCGGGGCGGGCGGCGGCTGTTTTCGCGCGCCGATGCCGCGCTGGCGCGCGAGCTTTGCGCCATGCTGGCACATGCGCTGGAAAGCCGCCACGCGCGCGAGGCAGGCGTGGCCGAGGAACGTGCCCGCATCGCGCGCGACATGCATGACAACATCGGGGCCAAGCTGCTTTCGGCGCTGCACTGCGCGGGGGCCGACCGCAAGGATACGATGATCCGCGATGCGCTGGCCGATTTCCGCGACATCATCAATGACACCAGCGCCGATGCCCGCAGCCTGGAAGAGGCGCTGGCCGATCTGCGGGTGGAATGCGCCGAGAGGCTGGAGGCCGCGCAGATTGCGCTGGACTGGCACGCGGATGAGGATGGGCGCACAATGCTGACCGCCAACGCGGTGCATACTCTGCGGTCGATCCTGCGCGAGGCGGTCAGCAACGTGATCCGCCATGCCGATGCGCGCCGGGTGGTGGTGCGCGTGCGCTGCGACCTGGGCCGGATCGAGCTGTCGGTGCAGGATGACGGGCGCGGGTTCCTGACCCAGGCTGCGACACCTGCGGGGCACGGCCACGGGCTGACCAACATCCGCACGCGGCTGGAGGCGCTGAACGGCAATCTGCGCCTGAACGGCAGCCGCCGTGGCACGCAGCTGATCGCGGCGTTTTCGGTGGGGTAGGGGGGTGACAGGCATGCAGCAGGTGTTGATCGTCGAGGATGTCGCCGAAACGCGGCAATGGCTTGATGCAATGGCCGCAGCGGCCTTTCCCGGCTGCGCCACCACTTTGGTGGGCGGGGTGCGGGCGGCCCATGCGGCACTGGCCCACATGCGGCCCGATGTGGCGCTGATCGACATCGGCCTGCCGGACGGCTCGGGGATCGACCTGCTGCGTGATATCCGCCGCACCTGCCCGCAGACCTTGTGCGTCATCACCACCGTGCTGGGTGATGACGCCAACATCGTTGCCGCGCTGTCGGTGGGGGCCAGTGGCTATCTGCTGAAGGAACAGCCGCCCGACCGCATCATCCGCCAGCTTGCGCAATTGGCTGACGGCATTCCTGCGCTGTCACCCTCGATCGCGCGGCGCATCATGGAGCATTTCCGCCTGACGGGGCCCGTTGCCAACGAAGACTTCACCCTTACGGCGCGCGAACGGCAGGTTCTGGGCTTCATCAGCCGGGGGTTGCGCAACGTGGATGTGGCGCAGCAACTGGGGCTGGGCGAGGCGACAGTGGCCAGCCACATCAAGGCGATCTACCGCAAACTCGGCATTTCGTCGCGGGCCGAGGCGTCTTGGCATGCCACCCGCATGGGCCTGACACCAGAGGGCGATGTGCCGTAGCCCGGCCCCTACCCTGAACGGGGGAGTGACGTTCTGCCCCCCGGCGGGTCATGTTCTGGCACCGAACGGCGCGTTCCGGCGCGCAGGCGGTCGCCTTGCCCATGCCCTCGGGTTCGGGCGGGTGCCACTGAAAAAGGGTAGGAACATGCAGATACTACGGCTATTCATCGGACTTTCATCAGTGATGGCGCTTGGCGCCTGTCTGGGCAATGGCAACGGCACTCCGGGGGGCCCCAATCCGCCGGACCCGACCGATTTTGCCGCGCGTTTTGATGCCGCCATCGGGCTTGGCCCCACCACCGACCTTCCCGTGGCAGGGCGCGCCAATTACGAAGGCCAGGTTCAGGTGAACATTCCGGGTGCCCCCCTGTCGCAGACCGAGGATGTGACCGTGCTGGGCGACGTGACGCTTGAGGTGGATTATGCCGCCGGGAACGCCTCGGTGCTGGACGGCATCGCGCAGAATTTCGCCGGAACCCTGAGCGACAGCACCACCGCCGAGCTGGACGGCTTCCTGTTGCTGACGGCGGCAGGGTCGCAACTGCGGCGCACCGATCTGCCGGCGCCGGTCTCTGGGTCAACGGGAACGCTTTCGGCGCTGTATGAAGGGCAACTGGGCTTTGACGGCACCAATGCGGCTGTTGATCTGACGCTGCAAGGCCCGGCTCTGGGTGCAGGCGGCGCGGCCTTTGCCGGGGCGGCAAATGCCTCGGTCGACTATGCGCCGGGCGAAGGCACCGATTTCATCGCCAACGGTGGCCAGTTCTATCTGGAACGTCAGTAACCACGGGATTTCAGCAAGACATAAGCCAAGAATGTGCGCATTTCTTACGACGCGAAGCCACGGCATCAAGGTGCCGTGGCTTTATTGCCTGTCTTGGGCGCTGTTGGCTTTCATGCTTGCCATCGCACCGGCGCAGGCGCAGCAACCGCTGAACCGTGGCGAGGCGGTGGCGCTGCTGCGGACAGAATTTGCACGGGCACAGGCCCTGCTCGAAGCGCGAAGGCCCGACGAGGCGCGCGCGATCCTTGAACGGCTGGTGATTGCCGCGCCTGAAACCCCCGCCTTCCGGCTTTTGCTGGCAGAGGTTCTGCTGCGTCAGGGCGTGGCAGACCGGGCGCGGTTTCACTATCATGCGCTGCGCGGCGCGCAACTTTCGCCTGCCGACCGCGCCCATGTCGAAGCACGGCTGGCCGCGCTGGCCGGTGGTAAACGTTGGGCCGGGCACCTTTCCTTTGGCCTCGTGCCGCAAAGCAACGTGGGCAAGCGCACCGCCGATGATACCATCACCATCGGCGGCATTGATTTTCAACTGGACGAGGCATCAAAGGCACGTTCGGGCACCGGCCTGTCATTCAGCGCGGGTCTGACACGGCGGGTGGTGCTTTCACATGATACCTTGCTGCGCTTTGGCGCGCAGGGCAGCGGGTTTGTCTATGCTGACCGCCGCTTCAATGACATGCGGCTGAACGCGCTGGTGGCGCTGGAACGGCAGGCCGGGCAGAACCTGACGGTCGAGATGGGCCTGAACCACACCTTGCGGCTGTTGGCCGACCGGCCCTATGCGCGCGGCCCCGGGCTGTGGCTGGCGGCCAGGACCAGGCTGGGGCGGGCTACGGTGCTGACGACCCGCGCGCAGGTGGATTGGCTGACCCATCCCGATGCACCCGGGCTGGATGGTGCGCGGCAGGGCCTGTCGCTGGGCCTGCACCATCAGGCCAGCCCGACGCTTGCGCTGACGGCGCAACTGTCGTTCGACCGCACCGATGCGCGGCAACCCGCCCAGGCGGGCGATGGTGCGTTGGTTGCGCTGGGGTTGCGGCAGGCCTTTGCGGGCGGGGTGACGGTGGGCCTTGATGCCAGCCTGCGCCGCGACGCACGCGATGCGCCGGATGGGCTGTTTGGCCTGCGCCGCGAAGACCACACCACATCGGTCGCGCTGAAGCTGATGCGCCGCGATCTGCGGATTTTCAACCATGCCCCGATGATCGAGATCCGTCACGAACAGCGCCGCTCGACCCTGCCCCTTGCTGCCTTTCGCAATACCAGCCTGGGTCTGTATCTGTCGCGCGAATTCTGAATCGTGAAGGATGGCAGGGCCACCGGGATTGCGCGCGCACGGCGGGCATGTGCGCCGGGGCGAGGGCAGCGGTTGCGCCTGTTCCGCAGCATACCTCGCTGCCGAAACCCGATCCATCCGATGCCCGGTCTCATCGCCTAGCCGCAGCAACTGCAATCCTCGATCCCGTCATCGCGCAGGGCTGGCAGATACCAGCGCGGCGGCAGATCGGCGGGCGTGACATCCGCCACGGGCACAAAGAAGCGCAGGCGATGCCGCTCGCCTGCTGCATCCCAGAACGTTGCCAGTGTTTCGACGGGTGGGCACCCCGGCACCTGGCAGTTCAACTGGGCCACGACGATCACCGCAGCATCGCCAAGGGCAAAGTGGTTGCGCAGCAGGGCCCGCAAAGCCGCGACTGCTGGGGCGTGTTCCCCCGGTTTGCGCATCCATTTCATCGTGATTTCCTGCGGCGTGGTGACTGGAAACTCTTATCATACGGTTCCCCTATATGGAACATTGTTCTTGATAGCGGACCTGACCCCTGCTAGCCTTTTCCGGCAAGCCAGTGGTGGAGGATCAATCGTGACCGAAAAAGTACTCGCCGCCGTGCGCACTGCCGCCAGCACAACCGAGTTCCGCGAATACCCGATGCCTGAAGTGCCTCAGGATGGCGCACTGATGCGGGTGGAGGTGGCCGGTATCTGCGGCACGGATGTAAAGCTTTATGCCAACCCGCCCGGCGATGATCCGGTCATCATGGGACATGAAAACATCGGCATCATCGAAAAGGCCGGCAAGCAGTTTTTGCAGCGCAAGGGCGTGAAGGAAGGTGACCGGGTGTTCGTCGAACACTACGTGCCCTGCTTTCAGTGCGAATGGTGCCACAAGGGCGAATACCGCCTGTGCAGCGCGACCGACTGGCGCAAGAACCCCGATGCCATCCGCTATGGCTATACCTCGGCGCGGCGCGCGCCCCACCTTTGGGGAGGTTTCGCGCAATACATGTATCTGCCGTGGAATGCGGTGCTGCACAAAGTGCCCGATGGTGTCAGCGCGGAACGTGCGGGTGTGGTGACGCCGATGGCCAATGGCATCCAGTGGGCGCTCTTGGATTGCGGGGTGGGCTATAACTCCACCGTGCTGATCCAGGGGCCGGGCCAGCAGGGGCTGTCGCAGGCCATTGCCTGCAAGCAGGCCGGTGCCTCGCTGATCATCATGACCGGCACGGCGAAAGACACGGCGCGTCTGGCGGCGGCGAAACATCTGGGGGTGGATTACACCATCAACGTGTCGGAAGAAGACCCGCTGGAACGCATCCGCGAAATCACCGGCGGGCGCGGCGTGGATGTGGCGCTGGATTGCACGGCGGGGGCGGGCACCATCCCCGTGCTGCTGGGCATCGAGGCGCTGGTGCGCAAGGGCGGCACCTTGCTTATCCAGGGCGAAATGTCTGATTTCCCCAATTTCCCGCTGGGCAAGATCGCCAACAAATACATCACCGTAAAGGCTGCACGGGGGCATAACTACCTGTCGTGCGAGTTGGCCTTGCAGCAACTGGCGTCTGATCGATTTCCGGTGGACCTGATAACCACGCACCGCTTCGGCCTGAAGGACACAGATCTTGCGATCAAATCCGTAGGTGGCAAGGGGGCCGAAGGGGTCATCCACGTCTCGTTGCTGCCCTGGGAATAGCCATGGTTCCGGTGGCGGTCATCACGGGGTTTCTGGGCGCGGGCAAGACCACGCTGCTGGGCCATATGCTGCACCATGCGCAGGGCAGGCGCTATGCGGTGATCGTGAATGAATTTGCCGCGGCGGGCATTGACGCCGAATTGCTGGACAGCGGTGCGGAAGACCTGATCGAGATGAACAACGGCTGCCTCTGCTGCACGGTGCGGGGCGATCTGATCCGCACATTGCACGGGCTGCTGCCGCGCCTTGCGGGCTTTGATGGCGTGATTATCGAGACCAGCGGTCTTGCCGCACCCGGCCCCGTGGCGCAGACCTTTCTGATTGACGAAACCTTGCGCGCGCATCTGGCGCTGGACAGCATCACCACCGTTGTCGATGCGCTGCATCTGCTGGACCAGTTGCATGCGCAGGCCGAGGTGCATGACCAGATCGCCTTTGCAGACCAGATCGTGCTGAACAAGACCGACCTTGTGCGCCCTGCGGCCCTTGCGGCGCTGGAGGGCCGGCTGCGCCAGATGAATCCCTTTGCGCCGGTGCTGCGGGCTGTGCGCGCCGAAGTGCCGCCCGACGCGCTGTTCGGGCGCGGCGGCTTTGACCTTGACCGTCTCGCGGCGCTGCTTGCCGACCAGCCGCCTGCGCATGATCACCACCACGGCCACCATGACCACCACCACCATGATGGCCACGATCATGACCACGACCATGGCAGCATCACCAGCGTCGTGCTGCACAGCGCGGCGGTGATGGACGCCGGCCGGCTGGGCGACTGGCTGGCCGGGCATCTTGCCGATCATGGCCGCGACCTTTTGCGCGGCAAGGGCATCATCCATGTGGCGGGGGATGACCGGCGGCTGGCGTTGCAATCGGTGCATATGATGCTGGAGGGCGCCTTCATCGGCCCCTGGCCCCCCGGCCCGCGCCTCAGCCGTCTTGTTCTGATCGGGCGCAATCTGGATGGCCCGGCCCTGCAATCTGCCTTTGAATCCTGCGCCGCCTGACCGGGGAAAGGAAAACCCATGCATGTTGTCGTCCAGTCCATCACCCGTGCGGCCTCTGAAGTTGTCGCAGATCTTGCGACATATGGCGTCGCCACCATTCACGAGGCGCAGGGCCGCAGTGGCCTGATGGCCCCCTACATGCGGCCGGTCTGGTCCGGGGCGCGGCTGGCGGGCACGGCGGTAACGGTGAGCGTGCCGCCCTGCGACAACTGGATGATCCATGTGGCCATCGAGCAATGCCAACCCGGCGATGTGATGGTGGTGGCCCCCACCTCTGCCTCGGATGCCGGGTATTTTGGCGATCTCTTGGCCACGCTGTTCAAGGCGCGCGGGGTGCGTGGTCTGATCATCGACGCTGGCTGCCGCGACGTGGCCGAACTGACGCGGATGGAATTTCCGGTTTGGTCGAAATGCATATCCGCGCAGGGCACGGTCAAGGAAACGCTGGGCTCGGTGAATGTGCCCATCTGCTGTGCCGGGCAGATTGTGCATCCGGGCGATGTGATCATCGCGGATGACGATGGCGTGGTGGTGGTGCCGCAGGGCAGCGCCGCCGAGGTTGCCGAAGCCTCCGCCGCGCGCGAGGCGCGCGAGGCGCGGATCAGGGCCCGCTACGCGGCGGGCGAGTTGGGCCTTGACATGAACGACATGCGCCCGGCGCTGGCCGCCAAGGGCCTGACCTATATCTGACCGCCCCCATTCAGTGACGGAGCCAACATGATCATTGATTGCCACGGCCATTACACAACCGCCCCGTCGCAGCTGCAAACCTTCCGCGATGCGCAGCTGGCCGCCTTTCGCAGCGGCGGCACCATGCCGACGCTTGCCGCTATCAGTGATGATGCGATCCGCGAAAGCCTCGAGGCGAACCAGATCATGGCCCTGCGCGAACGGGGCTGCGACATGACGATCTTTTCGCCGAAGGCCAGCGCCATGGCGCATCATGAGGGCGACGAGGCCGTGTCGATGGCTTGGACGCGGATCAACAACGACTTGATCCACCGCGTCACCACGCTTTACCCCGAGATTTTCATCGGCGTCTGCCAACTGCCGCAATCGGTGGGCCAACCGATCGCCCATTCCATCGCCGAACTGGAACGCTGCGTGCTGGAGCTTGGCTTTGTGGGCTGTAACCTGAACCCCGACCCCTCGGGTGGCCATTGGAACGGCCCGCCGCTGACCGACCGCGCCTGGTATCCGTTCTTCGAAAAACTGGTCGAGCTGAACGTGCCTGCGATGATCCATGTGTCGGGGTCGTGCAACGCCAATTTCCACGCCACCGGCGCGCATTACATCAATGCCGACACCACCGCCTTCATGCAGTTCCTGCAGGGTGATCTGTTCCGCGACTTTCCCGACCTGCAACTGGTCATCCCGCATGGCGGCGGGGCCGTGCCCTATCATTGGGGCCGTTATCGCGGGCTGGCCGACATGCTGGGCAAGCCGCATCTGAACGAGCACATCATGCGCAACGTCAGCTTTGACACCTGCGTGTATCACCAGCCGGGGATTGACCTGCTGTTTCGGGTCATCAACGTGGAAAACATCCTGTTCGCCTCGGAAATGTTCGGCGCGGTCAAAGGGATAGACCCGGAAACCGGCCACAACTTCGATGATACGAAACGCTATATCGATGCGCTGCCGCTGTCTGCCGCCGACCGGGCAAAGGTGTATGAGGGCAATGTGCGCCGCATCTATCCCCGGCTGGATGCCAAGCTGCGCGCGCGCGGGCTCTAAGCCGTGACCCCCGGACGCCGCGAAGATCACCGCCTGCTGACCGGGGCCGGGGCCTATCTGGCCGATGCGCTGCCCTCGGGCTGCCTGCATGCGGTTTTCGTGCGCGGCGACAGGGCGTCGGCCCGGCTGACCCGGATTGATGCGGATGCGGCCCGCGCGATGCCGGGTGTGCGGGCCGTGCTGCTGGCTGCCGATCTTGCGCCCTTGGCTGACCTGCCGCAGGACAGCCTGCCGCGCGACGACGGCGGCACCGCTTTTGCCTGCCCGGTGCCGCTGCTGGCGCATGCCACCCTGCGCCACATCGGCGAGCCTCTGGCCATGGTCATCGCCACCACCGCCGCGCAGGCGCTGGACGCCGCCGAGGCGGTGATGGTCACTTCCGAGGATATTGGTTTCACGTCTGAAGTAGCCTTTGTGAAGCGGGCGGGCAATGCCGAAGCCGTGCAGGCCGCGCTGGCGGGGGCGGCCATGGTGGTGACAGTGCCCGTCACCGTGCCGCGCCTGCATGCCGCACCGCTGGAGCCGCGCGGCTGTTTTGCCGAAACGCTGCCCTGCGGCCGCCTGCACCTGCGCAGCAGCACGCAAAACCCCTTTGCCTTGCGCAAGGCCTTGGCACAGCTTATGCGCCGCCCGCCCGACAGCATCCGGGTGACGGCGGGTGATGTGGGCGGATCGTTCGGCCTGAAGGGCTTTCTGACGCGGGAAGAGGCGCTGGTGGCCCATGCGGCCACGTTGCTGGGCCAGCCCGTATGCTGGTTGGCCACCCGGTCAGAATCCTTTCTGGCCGATCATCAGGGGCGCGGCGTGACCGGTCTCGTGACCCTTGGCCTTGACGGGGCGGGCCGCTTTCTGGCGCTTTCGGCCGCATTCTCGGCGGATGTCGGGGCCTATGCCTCGAACCGCTCGTTGGGGCTGGTGAACAATCTGGGCGGGCTGGTGGGGGTGTATGACATACCGCTCTCGCATGTGACCGTGACCGGGATGACATCGGCCCGCGCGCCGATTGCGCCGTTTCGCGGCCATGGCCGGCCCGAGGCGACACTGGCGCTGGAACAGGCTGTCGATGCCGCCGCCCGGCAGTTGGGTGTTAGCCGTGTGGCCCTGCGGCGGCGCAATCTGGTGACGGCGGCGCAGCTACCTTATCAGACCGCGCTGGCCTTCCGCTTTGACAGTGGCGATTTTCCCGCGCTGTTCGACAGGCTGACCGCTCTGGCCGATGTAAAGGGCGCGCCGGGGCGTGCGGCGGCGGCGACCAGCCGGGGAATGCTGCACGGGCTGGGCGTGATCACCTGTGTCGAGGCGGCGGGCGGGCCGGTGCGCGCCCCGCGGCCCGACCATGCGCGGCTGACCTTCCGCGCCGATGGCACGATCCTGCTGGCCCCGGGTGTCATGTCGACCGGGCAGGGGCATGAAACCGGCCTTGTGGCCATGGCCGCCGCCGCGCTGGATGTGCCAGTTGCTGCGATAACCTATCTGAATGGTGATACGGATGCCCTGGTGGACGGGCGCGGCAGCGGTGGGTCATCCGGTCTGGCCGTCGCAGGTGCCGCTTTGCATCTGGCGCTGGACAGGGTGCACGATGACGGCCTTCAGCTTGCCGCGCGGCATCTTGATTGCCCTGTCGAATCCATCACCTTTGCCGGCGGCGTGTTTCGTGCCGAAGCGCGCAATGCCACCCTGTCCCTTGCGGAACTGGCCGCCGCACAAGGTGGTGAATGGGTGGTGGGGGCCAGCTTTACGCCCCCCGCAGCAACCTTTCCCAATGGGGCTCATGCCTGCGAGATCGAGATTGATCCCGACACCGGCGCGATCAACATCACCCGCTACACGGCGGTTGAGGATGTTGGCACCGTGCTGAACCCCGCGCTGGTCGAAGGGCAGATGCAGGGCGGCATCGCGCAGGGGCTGGCGCAGGGGCTGGGCGAGTGCATGGAATTTGATGCCGAACAGCAGATCCTCACCGGATCATTCATGGATTACCGCATGTTCCGCTCGACCGACTGCTTTCCGCTGGTTCTGGCCAGCCACCCCTCACCCACGCCGGTCAACCCGCTGGGCGTCAAGGGCGTGGGCGAGGCGGGCACCGTGGGCGCGCTGGCCGCGCTGAAATCGGCGGTGGATGACGCGCTGGCGCGTGCCGGTGTGACCGAACCGCTGCAACTGCCCGCCACCCCGCTGGCCGTGTGGCAGGCGTTGCAACACAAAGGCAATGCGCCATGACAGATGCGACCTTTGGCCAGCTTCTTGCCCTGACTTCGGCATTCCTGTTTGCGGCCAGCGGGGCCTGCATTTCGCGCAGCACGATGAAACTGGGCGACCGGGGCGTGATGTTTTCGGTGCTGGTGACAATCGTGTTCTCGGCGGTGCTGTGGCTTGCCATCGAGGGCCCGGATCTGAGCGGCGTGATGACGCCGCAAGGCTGGCGCGGCCTTGCGTGGTTTGCCTTTGCCGGGCTTTGCGCCATGGTGCTGGGCCGCAGCTTTCAATATGTGTCTTTGCGCAAGCTGGGTGTCACACGGTCCTCGGCCACCAAGCGGCTGAACCCGTTTTTTTCCGTGGCCATCGCCGCTATGGTGCTGGCAGAACCTGTATCGGCCATCGCCGCAGGCGGCATGGCGGTGACGGCGCTGGCGTTTTACCTGCTGATCCGGGCGGGGGCAGGGCGGGCCACGGCGGGCGTCGTGCCCCGGCTGATGGATTACAGCTGGGGCGTGGGGTCGGCGCTGGCCTATGCCGGGGCCTATATCACCCGCAAGATCGGGCTGATCGACCTGCCCTCACCCGCGCTTGGCACATTGGTCAGCGCGCTGACCGGCATGGCGATCTTTCTGGCGCTGGCGCTGGTGAATGCGCGGCAGCGTGCCAGCCTTGTGGGGGTGTTCCGCTATCTTGACCGCTGGAACATCGCCGCTGCCGTGCTGATGTCGCTGGGGCAGATCGTGCTGTTCTGGGCGCTGCTTTATGAACGGGTGTCGGTGATCGTGATGATCGCCTCGCTTGAGGTGTTCATCGCCTCGTTCCTGTCGGTGGTCGTCCTGAAAACCGAGGCCCGCCCCGATCTTGCGACCTATGTGGCGGCGGGCCTTGGCACCCTGGGCGTGATCCTGATTGCCTCAGGCTGAGGCGGGCGCGCCAAAGCCGCCTTCCGCCGCCGTAAGCGGCACAACGCGGCCCCCCAGATACTCCGCTTCGGGGCCGTAAAGCAGGGCCTTGACCTTGGCGGGGCTCAACAGCTTTATCATCTGATCAACCTGCCCGAAAAACGGCAGCGGCAGCGCCCCAGCCTGCGAAAGCTCCAGCGCCACATCCATGTCCTTTTCATGCCAGGTGAAATTCGTGCTGTCCCAGCGTTCCAGCGTGGTGTTGCGCGCAGGCGATTTCAGCAGCAGCTCGCGCATCTTCTGCGCGTCAAGGCCATAGCGTTTGGCCAGCAGCAGCACTTCGTAATTGGCCACGCACATCGCCCAGTGCATCATGTTGTTGCATGTCTTGGCCAGTTGCCCCGACCCGATGGCACCCACATGTTCGACAAACCGGCTGTAGCTTTCCAGCGCGGGCCGCAGGCGCGCGACATCTTCGGCGCTGCCACCGCAATAGGTGCCAAGGTCGCCGTCCACCGCGCCTTGCAGGCCGTAAACCACGGGCGCATCCACAAAGCCCACGCCCTGCGCGGCGCATTCGGCATGCAGGCGCACCATGGTATCGGGATGGTTGGTGGCCGATATGGCAATGACGCTGCCCGGTGCCAGCCCTGCCGCCAGCAGGCCGCGTGTCACGGTTTCCGACTGCGCGTCGCTGACCACCACGATGATGAACACCTCGGCCTGTGCCGCGATGCCCGCCAGATCATCGGCCACGTTCAGCCCCGCATCCCGGGCCGCCGCGCGCTGCGCCGGATTGACATCGGTTGCCCAGACCTCGTGCCCGGCGCGCAGCGCATGGCCCGCCATAGCCAGACCCATGGCACCTACCCCTACAAAGCCGACTTTCATCTTTTACCCTCCTGCTCAAGTGCTTGACACCACAAAGCTGACGCGCGGCGCGGTGCAGTCAAAAGCTGATTTTCGGGCATTCGGCATGGCGGAACCGGCATCGCCCAATCAGCGGAAACTGCGCGACATTTCTTTCATGCGGAACGGCGAACCGTATGGCGGTGTCGACCCGCTAAAGATGCCGCGAATGCTCGCCGATCTCGGCGTTCAGCCGGTCAACCAGCCGGTCGATGAAAGCCTCGAACCGCACGGCGTTCAGGCCCACAACCCCCTGGCGGCGGCGCACCAGAAACAGCGTGCGCGTGATGCGGGGGCGTTCGATCAGTTGGCTGGCAATCACGCCGCTGCGCAACTCGCCGATCATCGCGCCGCGTGGCAAAATGCTGGTGGCCGCGCCCTTGGCCACAAGATTCTTGATCGCGCGCACCGATTGCACCTCGTAAGCCACCTTGAAGGGCAGGGAAAGCCGCGTGGCCTCATCCCGCACCAGATGCCAGACCACATCCTGCCGGCTGGCCAGCGCCAGTTCGGTATTCATCGCCTCGGCAAAGCTGATTGCGGGCTCACCGTTCCAGTTTTCGGGGCTGGTTGCGAACAGCAGATCCTCTTCCAGCAGGGCCTTGCGGGTAAAGCCCTGCTCGATGGGGGCGTTGTAGGTCAGGGCGTAATGCAGCTCGTCCCGCTCCAGCCGCCTTTGCAGGATGAAGCTGAACTCCTCGACCAGCCGCAGGGCGATTTCAGGCAGCTCCTTGGCGGCCTCCTCGATGATTTCTGCACCCACAAGGCGCATGATGCTGGGCGTCAGACCCATGTTCACCACGATCTTGTCAGGTGATCCCGCCGCCTTCACCTCTTGCCCCGCCGTTTCCAGCCGCGCCAGAATTTCAAGCGCATGGCGATACAGCAGTTCGCCCGCCAGCGTCGGCTCTACCCCGCGGGAATGGCGGTTCAGCAGGTGGACGCCCAGTTCTTCTTCAAGGTTGCGGATCTGGATTCCCAGCGCAGTCTGGGCGATGTTCAGCTTTTCGGCGGCATGGGTGATGTTGCCCACCTCGATCGCGCGCGTGAAGTAGCGGAGTTGCTTGAAATTCATGGCCAGCCCCTCCCGATGTCGCCAGCACCGACCCTTCGGAACCATCACGCTACTGACAGGCCAGATGAAAGGCAAATGCTGTGCCGAGGCCGCGCAAATAGTTTGGAGAAAATTCCCCCATGCGGAACAATGTTCTGCCTGAATGCTTTGTGGCGGCCATAGCCCCATGAAAACAAGGCCCCGCTGATTTATCGCTGGATGACAGCAAAATAGCTTTGATCGACTCATGTGCAAAAATCTCTAGAATCCTCACTAAGCCGAAATGGCTCGATGACGTTCGGGAGGGCGGCATCACACTAAGGGGAGGAGATACGGATGAACAGACGATCGGCTTTGGCCGCCCTTGCCTTTGCGGCCGCTTTCAGCGTGCCAACTGCAGGTGCAGCGCAGACGGTGGAGGAATTCTACACCGGCAATACGGTGGAGCTTTACATCGGTTATACCGTCGGCGGGGGCTATGATCTTTATGCCCGCGCCCTCGCTCGCTACATGGGGAAATACATTCCCGGCAACCCGACGGTCGTTCCGGTGAACATGGACGGCGCGGGCAGCCTGCGGATGACCAACTGGCTTTATGAGGCCGCACCACAGGACGGCACCGTGTTTGGCACCTTTGCCCGGGCCGCACCGTTCGACCCGCTGTTCGGCAACGCCGATGCGACCTTTGACGCCCTGAAGTTCAACTATATCGGCAGCGCCAACAACGAGGTCAGCATCTGTGCCGCGCTGGCACGTTCGGGCATCGAGACTTTTGACGACCTGAAGGAAAAGGAACTGATCATCGGCGGCACTGGCGACACCGCCGATACCGTGCAGTTCCCCAAGGTGCTGAACGCCGTGTTCGGCACCAAGATGCGGATCATCAACGGCTATCCCGGCGGCAACGACGTGGTGATGGCGATGGAGCGCAACGAGGTCGATGGCCGCTGCGGCTGGTCCTACACCAGCGTCAAATCTGGCAGCGCGGAATGGCTTGCCAATGGCGACCTGAACATGCTGATGCAATTGTCCACCACGAAGCACCCGGAAATCCCCGAAGTGCCGCTGGTGATGGATCTGGTGCAGAATGAAGAAGACCGCAAACTGCTGAACCTGGTCTTTGCACGCCAGACGCTGGGCCGCCCCTATGCCGCCCCGCCGAATGTTCCCGCCGACCGCGTCGAGGCTTTGCGCTCTGCCTTCATGGCAACGATGGCCGACCCCGAGTTCCTGGCAGAAACCGCAGCACTGGAACTGGAGATCACCCCGGTTGATGGCGCGGCCATTCAGGCGCTGGTCGAAGAGGTCTACAAATCCGACCCTGCGGTGATCGAACGGCTGAACGGCATCCTGCAGTAACGCTGGCTGCCCGATCACCACATGCACCCCCCGTCCGCGGGGGGTGTTTTCATGTGCGGATGGCGGGCCGGGGGATCATGGCAAATCAGGTGCCGCCCGTGCCAGCCCCGCGTTGGCGCCCTTGCCAAAGATGCCGTCGCCTTGCCGCGGCAGCGGGGCAAGCGATGGTCTGCCTCTGGCTGTTGCGCTTGCCGCCTGTCGCGGTAGACTGGGCTTGTGAGGAATCCAATGCCACATCGCCTTTGCCCGTCTTGCCGGTGACATGGCGCGCATCGGCGCTGCCAGTGGGCGTGGCGGTGTTGGCCGTTCTTGTGGTGTTGTCGGTTCGGTGCATCCGGGCTTGGGGCACCATCGCGGCAAAGGGGACAGCAGCCAAGGCTCAGGTGGCGCTGCTGCACCACAAGGCGGTGGCGGTTGAGACCCGCCTTGCCCGGCATTTCAACCAAGATGACTGACAGGAGGCAATGATGTCTGATCCCATGATCGTCGGCTGGGCGCATACCAAATTCGGCAGGGCCGAGGCTGCCGATACCACAGCCCTGATGGCCGAAGTCGCGCGCCCCGCACTTGATCACGCGGGTATCCCGCCCGATGGCGTGGATGGCATCTTTGTGGGCGTCTACAACAACGGCTTTTCGCGGCAGGACTTTCAGGGCGCACTGGTGGCGATGGGCACGCCGGAACTGGCGGGCATTCCGTTTCTGCGCACCGAGAACGCCTGCGCGACGGGTTCGGCGGCGCTTTATGCGGCGGCAGATTTCATCGCCTCGGGGCGCGGGCGCACGGCGCTGGTGATCGGGGCGGAAAAGATGACGGCAACGCCGACGGATGAGGTTGGCACCATCCTGTTGTCGGCCAGCCATGTGCCGGAAGAGGCCGCCATAGCGGGCGGCTTTGCCGGCGTGTTCGGCCAGATCGCCAACAGCTATTTCCAGCGCCATGGCGACCGTTCCGAAGAACTGGCAATGATCGCGGCCAAAAACCATTCCAACGGCATGCTGAACCCGCTGGCACATATGCAGAAAGACCTTGGCTTCGACTTCTGCAACCGGCCATCTGACAAGAATCCGCTGGTCGCAGGGCCGCTGCGCCGCACCGATTGCTCGCTGGTGTCGGATGGTGCCGCCGCCATTGTTCTTGCCGATGCCGAGGTGGCCGCCGGGCTGGCGCGCGCGCTGCGTTTCCGGGCGCGGGCACAGGCGGGCGACATTCTGGCCTTGTCGCGACGCGATCCCATTGCCTTTGATGGCGCGCACCGGGCATGGGCGCTGGCGCTGGAACAGGCGGGCTGCGTGATCTCTGACCTGGATCTGGTGGAGACGCATGATTGCTTCACCGTGGCGGAAATGATCGAGTATGAGGCGATGGGTCTGGCCGCGCCCGGCATGGGCTGGCGTGTGGTGCGCGACGGCACCACACGGTGCGACGGGGCCTTGCCGGTAAACCTGTCGGGCGGGCTGAAATCACGTGGCCATCCGATCGGGGCCACCGGCGTTTCGCAGCATGTGATGGTGGCGATGCAGCTGATGGGCGAGGCCGGGGCAATGCAACGGCCCGGTGCCGGGCTGGGCGGCGTGTTCAACATGGGCGGTGCTGCGGTGGCGAACTACTGCTCGATCCTGGAGCGCGTCAGGTGAGCGAGCACGGGGCGGCGTCGCGCCGGTATCAACCCGCGTGACGAACCTTGCCACGCTGCAGACCCCAGGTGGCGCGGCGCGACACTGAAGGCATCGCGCGGGTCATGGGTGAAGTGATCTGGACTTGGGCCGAATTCGAAAGGCGCACCGATGCGCTGGCCGCTGGCTTGCAACAGCGGCTGGGTGATGTGCCAGTTACAGAACTGCCGTGCGATGTTGCAGGCGATGTTTGCCGTGTGGCGGGCGGGGGCTGTCTGGGTGCCCGCCAATTTCCGCCAGACGGCGGAAGGATCAGCCTGGCTGACGCAACCCTCGGGCGCGCGGCTGCTTTTGTGCAAGGCGGGCTTTGCCGACCACGCGTCGGCATGCCGCGCAGGATGCGACGGATTGCAGGTGCTGTGCTACGGTGCGTCGGGTTTTGCGCCCTTGGTCAAGGCGCTGACCGGGGAATTTCTGGGCCAGAGGCCACAGGTCGCGGTGGCGGAACGTGACGAACCCTGCTGGTTCTTCTTCACCTTTGGCGCCACGGGCCGACCCAAGGCATCTGTGTTGACGCATGGGCAGGTGGCCTTTGCCGTCACCAACCATCTGGCCGATCTGACGTCCGCCGATGCCTTTCTGGTGGTGGCCCCCCTGTCACATAGTGCGGGGGTCCATCAACTGACCCAGATCGTGCGCATCGCCACAGGCGTCCACGGTCGGCTGGCGCCACGGCGCGCCATATCTGCATTGCCACGGCATCTGGACAGCTGACGGAACGCCACAGATGGGCCTTCTTCTGCCGTTTGACTCCGTGCTGTCGAATATACCAAAGTCAGTGGCCTTGGCAGCGCCGGTGCATGGTTCGGGGGCATGCCAGATGCCGAGACCGCCTTTGCCCTGTTCACGCCGCAGGCCGATGCGCCGATCCCCGAACAGGTGGGCCGGATGGCGGCACAGGCGCTTGCTTTCCCTGGCCGCATCGACGCACTGGTGAACAGCGCGGCTGTGGCGGTGTTCGCGTGGGTTGTGCAGACGAGGTTTGCGGCGGATCATCCACGTTGGCTCAGATGCCGCCCAGAAATTCCAGAATGCGGGCTGGTGCGGTGGCCACGGTCTGCTGATCCGGCGTTGTATCCCAGAACTGCACATTGGGCGAACATTCCTCGATGAATCGCGCGGCTGACAGGGCGTGCGACGCATCGCGGCCGGGGATGACCAGCGTGGGAATATCCAGGCGCATCAGGTCTTCGGGTTCGAAACCCGGCACCGAATCGCGGTCAAGCAATACGCGCGGCAGGCCCGCCACGATCAGCTTGTAATGCTCCGGCTTCTGGGCAAGGAAAGCCGCGCGAAACGCCGGGTCGCGGCGCAGCACCGGGGCCCAGGGGCCGGGGCGCGGGTCTTTGCCAAAACCCTCCGTGGTGGCCAGCGCCAGATCGACCACGCCTTGCAGGCCGCCCGCCTCCACCTGCGCCAGATGCAGGGCAAAGCGCCGGTGCCCGTTCAGCCGGAACCCCGCCCCGCCCACGGGCCAGTATTGCACCATGCTCATCACCCGTTCGGGATGCGCGCAGGCAAAGGCCGCCACCGGGCAGCAGCCCATGCAGCCGCCGATCAGATGCGCGCGGTCAATACCCAGATGGTCCAGCAGACCGCGCCCCTGCGCCACATAGTCGGCCCAGCCAATGCGCTGCACCCGCCCGCCCGACTGCCCGGTTTCCCGCCGGTCGAACAGGATGCAGGTGTAATGCTGCGGCAGATGGTCCATCAGCCGGATCTTGGCATAGATGCCAAGGTTTTCCCACTTGTCGGCACTGGCGTCAAAGCCGCCGGGCGCGAACATCAGCAGCGGCGGGCCGTCGCCGCGCAATTCATAATGGGTTTCGATACCGTCAATCATGGCGGTGGGCATGGTGTCATCCTCCCATGGCGGGCCGTGTCAGATTACGAATTCGTCCTGCATTTCCGGTGCGAACAGATCGTCCGGTGTCAGCCTGCCGGTGCTGAGGCCCTGTTCGCGGTGATACCGCAGAAAGGTTTCCAGCACGCGGCGGTTCGGCTCCAGCCCATAGGGCCAGAAATCATCGCCCATCAGCGCCACCGCCTCTTCGACATGGGCGTTCAGCCAGGGCAGCATGCCCTTCAGCGCCGCCGTTTCGCGCAGCCCCTCATAGCAGATGGCCTGTGCCGCGTGGAATGCCTTGTAAAGCGCGCGGGCGATCCAGCGGTTCGCCTCATACACCTCGCGGCGGATGGCGATCACATGCATGATGGGGAAGATGCCGGTTTCGCCCCAATAGGCTTTTTCCACCGCCACATGATCGGGGAACAGCCGCCGCACGGCCACCCCGTCAAAGGTTGAAGGTTTGCGTGCCGTCACCAGCGCGTCAATCTCGCCATCCCGCAGCATGCGCGACAGGGTCTGTTCGCCGCTGATCCGCTCCACCCGAAAGCCGGGCGGCAGGTTCAGCGGCATCTTTTCCTCGCGGCCCGGGGCCTCTTCGCCGCCGGTCACATGGATCATGCTGTCGGGGGCCACGCCGTAGTGTTCGTGCAGGATGCCCCTGATCCAGACCGGTGCCGTCATCTGGTATTCGGGGCTGCCCACGCGTTTGCCTGCCAGATCGGCGGGGGTGGTGATGCCGGATTTCGCGCTGACATAGATGCAGGAATGCCGGAAGAACCGGCTGGGGAACACAGGTATCGCCACAAAGGGCCGGTCTTCACGCTCCAGCGACATGATGTAGGACGACATCGAAAGCTCGGACACGTCGAACTCACGGAAGCGCAGCATGCGGAAAAAGGTCTCTTCCACCACAAGATCCTGAAAATTCAGGTTGATGCCGTCGGGCGTCACGCTGCCATCCATCAGGGGGCGCACGCGGTCGTAATCCCAGCAGGCAAGGCTCAAGGTCAGCTTGCTCATCCTTGTCTGGCCCTTTTTCTTTTGTGTTTCAGTAGAATTCGTCAAAGTGGATCTGCCCGGCAGGCACGCCTTGCGCATGCAGGCTGGTGCGTATGGCGGCGGCCATTGCGGGCGGCCCGGCAAAGTAGATCTCGCATTCCGCCAGACGCGGGCCCAGATCGGCCAGCGCGATGTCATGGATGAACCCGATCGGCCCCGCCCAGTTTCCGGCCAGTGCAGGGTCTGATATGGCCGTGACCAGCCGGAAACGGTCAGACACCAGCGGCGTGACACAGGCCGCCGGGGCCAGATCGGCCGGGCCGCGCCCACCAAAATAGAAATGCACCGTTCGCCCCTGCAAGCCCGGGGCCGCCACCGCTGCCCGCGCGATAGACACCATGGGCGACAGGCCCGAACCGCCAGCCAGCAGCACGATGTCGCGCGGAATGTCGGGGCGCAGATGGGCCAGCCCGTAGGGGCCATCCAGCGCGATGGCATCGCCGGGGCGCAGATTGTCGAACAGCAGCGTCGTGGCCGCCCCGCCCGGCACCCGCTTTATCTGAAAGCGCCAGATATCCTCATCCGGCAGGTTGCACATGGAATAGACCCGCGCGCCCGCTACCCCCGGCACCGACAGCAGGGCATACTGGCCGGGCAGAAAGCCGGGCTCGCCGTCAATGCGAAAGGCAAATTCCGCCATGTCGTGATTGAGCGCATCGCGCGACACCAGCACGCCGCTGCGTTGCACGGGCCGATGCACCGGCACGGCATCGGGATCGGCCCGGAATTTCACCACACAATCGGACAGTGGCCGCGCCTGACAGCCCAGCCAGCGCCCGCGTTTGCGGTCCTTTTCCGTCCAGGCGGGCGCATCGGCGCGCAGATGGTCCACCGCGCCCGCGACAAGTTCAAACCGGCAGTTCCCGCAAGAGCCTACATTGCAGGAGTATGACATCCCAACCCCGGCGCGCAGGGCAGCCCGCATAACGGTGTCGCGCTCGGCGCAGGCAAAGCTGAGATCACTGCCGGTCAGACTTATCTTGTGCATGGTTCCTCAGGGGCTTCGGACATAGATCGGCTGGCCGGGTTCATAGCCCAGCCGTTCCGACAGTTTCTGCGCCATGCCGATCACCAGATCGGCCAGCGAGGGGAAATCGCGCTTCTTGATGCGCAGCCGTGGCCCGGCCATGCCAAGCGCGGCAATCACCCGCCCGTCGGCCTGATGCACGGGTGCAGCGATGCAGCGGGTGCCTTCCTCGCATTCTTCATCTTCTGTTGCATAGCCCGCGCGTTTCACCCGGCGGATGCGTTCGGCCAGCTCATCGGGGTTGGTCAGCGTGTTGGCAGTGCGGGCCAAAAGCGGCTGGCCAAGAAATTCCTCCAGCGCGGGGGCGCGCAGACCCGCCAGCAGGCACAGCCCCTCGGCCGTGGTATGCGCCGGGCGGAACTGCCCGGTGATGGACCGCAGGCGAATGGATTCGTTGCTTTCAAAATCATGGATGAACACGACATTGCGTTTGTCGAGGATGGCCAGCCGGGCATTCTCGCCGGTACGCTGGCGCAGGTCATTCAGGAAAGGCTTGGCCTCGGCTGCCACATCCAGCCGCGTGCGCACCTGCGAGCCCAGCGAGAACAGCCCGATGCCCAGCCGGTAGCGGCCTGTTTCGGGGTTCTGTTCCAGCAGGCCCTCGTCCAGCAGGGCCGTGGCCAGACGGTGCACGGTGCTTTTGGCGATTTTCAGCCGCTTGGCCAGTTCGCTGATGCCCAACTCCCGCTCATCCAGTGAAAACGTCTTCATCAGGTGGATCGCCGTTGTCACCGACGACAGGCGCTGCGCATCGCGGCGGATATTGCGATTGATGGGCTTCGCGGGCTCTTCGTTCATTTTGCAGACCTTGTTCTGACGGACATGCGTTCCGTTATACAGAACCTGCGCCTTTCGCAAAGCCGGTGCTTCCCGTCAGCCATGGCTGTGGCCCTTGTGCGGGGCATGGGGATGTGGGTGGTGATCGTGGTGGTGATCGCCATGATGGTGGCCGGGGTCGCGGAAGTGAATCCGCTCACCCGCCGCGCTGTCGTCCTGGAACAGCAGCGACTTGATGGTGACAGGAACGGTCAGCGATGGCAGCCGGATGCGCCCAAGGTCGATGAAATCGAAATTCCGCAGGGTGATGCCGTCAATCACCAGCAGGTCGCAGGCCAGATGCAATTCGTCCCGCAGAATGCCGCCCAAAGTCTGCGCTATGTCGCCGTCAATCATGATGTGCAGCGGCCCGCCATGGGCGATGCGGCCCGCCATGGCGGCGGCGATACCATCGGCCAGGCGGCGCAGCCGGGCATATTCCGGCAGCACCTGCCATTCGAAGGCCAGGGCTACCTCGCAATGGGTTGCGTCCAGATCAAACGCTGTCAGCTGCGCCAGAATCGCAGCGGCTATGTCGGACGCAAGGGGGTCGGCGGAGAAGTCGATTTCAGGCTTGATCACCTGCATGTTGCGGCGGGGCAAAAGCGCGCCCGGGCGGGTAATCAGGCTGGTCTGGCCCGACAATTGCACCGAATATTCCGACGCCCCCAGCGCAGTGGCCCGGATGCAGGCACCCGCTGGCAACAGGGGTGCCGGAAACTGCCCGCTTTCCAGCCGGGCACGGATGGCGCGGCCCAGATGCAGGCCCAGATCGCCAAAATCGCGCGGCTCGCGGTCATAGACATATTCCCCGACGCCGCCGGAAAACATGATGCCGCCGATATTGGCGAGCGTGGGGGGCAGGTCTGTCAGGAAAAGGTTGGCAATCGCAGGCAAAGGCGCGGGGCGCAATGCCTGCACCAGTGCATCGGCCATACCTTCGGCGATGCGCGCCATGTCGGCTGCTTCCAGCGCCGTGCCCGGCGCAAGGTGCAGGCCCGCATTATGGGCATGATGCACGCCCGAAGGGTCGATCCGGGCAACGCGCCCATCCTCGGTCACGATCAGCCGCCCGCCAATATGCAGCGCCGCCGTCCAGCGCACGATGCCATTTTCAACAAGCGCCAGCTTGGTGGTGCCCCCGCCGATGTCGATGTTCAGGATGCGCTGCCCGCTGTCATGGCTGGCCCGTGCGGCACCTGACCCATAGGCGGCCAGCATCGCCTCCATATGGTTGCCGGCCGTGGCAGTCACGAAATCACCGCCACGCGCGGCCAGAATGGCGGCCACCGCCGCTGCATTCTCGCGCCGCAGCGCCTCGCCGGTCAGGATGACAACGCCGGTATCAATCTGGCGCGGCAGGATTCCGGCCGCGGCATAGGCGCTGTCGATGATCGCCCCCAATGCCGCCGCATCAATGGTATGCGCATCAAGATAGGGCGTGAAGGCGACGGGCGACTGGTAGGCGGTCTTGCGGTCAACGATCACATAGCGGCTGCCCAGATCATTGCTGCGGCGTTGCAGATGGATCTGCGAAAAGATCACCTGTGTGCCGGCTGATCCCACATCAATGCCCACCGACGACAATTCCACATTGTCGCGCAGCCAGATCGGGTTGTCCTCCAGCGCGCCGGGAGCGATGTCGTCATGGTCATGATCCGAGGTTTCGTCATGCTCATGCGGGGCATATTCGCTGAACCGGTGGTCCGCGATCGAGTGCCCCTTGTTTCCGCCTGGTTCGGCCATCGGATTTCTGTTCCTCTATACGGATCATCGGTCCATTGACGGAACAGTAGTCAGAACATACCCTGTCTGCAACGGTTGTTTGCAGCACTACGTGCAAAAGCCCGGATTTCTGAAATCATGAGGGGGAGACCAGCCATGGCAAAGACGGCGATTGTTTCGGACAAGCTGGCCGACAAGTTCAAGACCGAGAAGGAAACACCCTATACCCGCTGGGTGGCGGCCGAAGGGTTGCAGATCATCGACGGCATCTATGTGCCCGACCTGAACACGGTGGAGTTGCGGCCCTGGGCACGGCGCGGCGGCAATGCGGTGTTCATCAACCACGACGGGTCGCGCACCTCGAACGACTGCTATGTGATGGAGATCGCGCCGGGCGGCAAACTCGCGCCGCAGCGCCAGATGTATGAGGAAATGATCCTGATCCTGTCGGGGCGCGGGTCAACGACCGTGTGGAATGACAAGGGCGCGCGGATCACCTTTGAATGGGGGCCGGGCGCGATCTTTGGCATTCCGTTGAACGCGCAGCACCAGCATTTCAACGGCTCAGGCTCTGCCCCCGCCCGGTTCTGTGCCGTGACCAACCTGCCGCCGCTGATGAATATATATGAAGAGCCGGAGTTCATCTTTGGCTGCACCCATGATTTCGCGGGCCGCTTCAACGGCGAGCCGGATTATTTCGCCAACAAGGGCGAACAGAAGGGCCTGCTGCTGGAAACGAATTTCGTGGCCGATGCGGTGAACCTGCCGCTGGTCGATGCCAAGGAACGTGGCGCGGGCGGCGGGCATATCCGTTTCCAGCTGGCGAAAAGCAGCATGAACAGCCACATCAGCCAATTTCCCGTGGGCACCTACAAGAAATGCCATCGCCACGGACCAGGCGCGCATGTGATCATCCTGTCGGGCGAGGGGTATAGCCTGATGTATCCCGAGGGCGAGGAACCGACGCGCTATGAATGGAAACCCGGCAGCCTGATCACCCCGCCGAACATGTGGTTTCACCAGCATTTCAACACCGGCACGACGCCCGCGCGCTATCTTGCGTTCAAGCATGAAGGTGTGGCGATCCGCAATGCGCAGGGCGTGCCGAAAGCCTGGATCTCGCAGCGCATCGGCGGCGACCAGATCGACTATGCCGATGAAAGCGCCGCCGTGCGCAGCATGTTCAGTGACGCGCTGGCGAAATACGGCATGACGCCGAAAATGGACAAGGCCTATGAGGCCGAGCTGGCGGATTTGCCGCCCTTGGCCTGATGGGGGAGTGCGGGGGCTTTTGGCCCGGCCCCCGCGCTTTCATTGCTGCGCCTGGATCTCGACCGTGACGCGCCCGTCGCGCAGCGTCACCGGATAGACCCGCAGGGGAATGCTGCACGGCGGCTCGATCACCTCGCCGGTGCGGATGTCAAAGCTGCCCTGATGGAAATCGCATTCGATCTCATAGCCCTCAAGGCAGCCGTCCGACAGGAAGCCGGGGCCATGGGTGCATTGGTCATCGCTGACGTAAAACTCGTCCTGCACGCGATAAACCGCGAAGACGCGCCCCCCCGCCTCGACCCGCAGGATGTCGCCCGGCTCCATGTCATCGCAGCCGATCAGATCATGTATTTCGCTCACGCTCATTTTTCGTCCTTCAAGGTTGACGCGACGCGGGGTCAGATGTAGTTTTGGTGAAACGCGAACGGCGTTCCGCATATAGGAATACCACTTCCTAGCGCAATGCGGGCCGCAGCGTCAACGGACAATGCGTCGGACGCCGCCATTTTGCCCCGCCCCGACGACCAGGGAGAAACCGCCATGCTGACCCGCGAAGTGAATGACCTGCTGACCCAGACCGGCGCAGACCGCCCGATGGGGCAGATGTTCCGCCGCTACTGGCAGCCCGCGCTGCTGGCCTCGGAACTGCCCGACGACGATTGCCCGCCCGTGCGCGTCAAGCTGCTGGGCGAGCGGCTGATCGCGTTCCGCGACAGCAAGGGCCGCTATGGCTTGATGGATGAATTCTGCGCCCATCGCGGCGTGTCGCTTTGGTTCGGCCGCAATGAACAGGACGGCCTGCGCTGCCCCTACCACGGCTGGAAATACGACTATACCGGCCAGTGCATCGAAGTGCCGTCGGAACCCGCCGAAAGCGGCTTTTGCGACAAGATCAAGCTGAAGGGCTATCCGCTGGTCAAGGTGGGCGATGTGCTTTGGACTTATATGGGCGACAAGGAACACCGCCCGCCGCTGCCCGCCTGGGAATTTTGCAACGTGCCCGCCGAGCAGACCTTCACCTCGAAACGCTGGCAGGAAAGCAACTGGTTGCAGGCGATGGAGGGCGGGATCGATTCCAGCCATGTGTCCTTCCTGCATTCCGGGTCATTGCAGACCGATCCGCTGTTTCGCGGGGCGGCGGGCAACAAATACAATCAGGCCGACCGCAAGCCGGTGTTCGAGGTTGTCGATGCGCCCGGCGGGCTGTTCATCGGCGCGCGCCGCAACGCCGAGGACGGGCAGTATTACTGGCGCATCACGCCTTGGGTCATGCCCAGCTTCACCATGGTGCCGCCACGCGGCGACCATCCGGTGCATGGCCATTTCTGGGTGCCGATTGACGATGAGAATTGCTGGGCCTGGAGTTTCGACTACCACCCCACCCGTGCGCTGTCCGACCATGAACGCCAGTCGATGATCGACGGCTATGGCGTGCACAACCAGTATGTGCCCGGCACCTTCCGCCCGCGCCAGAACAAGGACAACGACTATCTGATGGACCGCGACGCGCAGCGCCGGGGCGAAACCTATTCCGGCGTATGGGGCATCGCGTTGCAGGATGCGTCATTGCAGGAAAGCATGGGGCCCATCGTGGACCGCACCAAGGAAAACCTTGTTTCCACCGACAACGGCATAATCATGGCACGTCACCGGCTGAAAAAAGCGGTGCAGGCGATGATGAAAACCGGGGCCACGCCGCCCGGCATCGTGCCGGAACATCAGCAGGTCCGGTCGGTGGCCGCCGTGCTGCCCGCCGACAAACCTTTTGCCGAGGCCTGCCGCGACGATCTGCGCGTGCGCCCCGGCGTCAAGCAAACCTCGGTCTGACCGATGCATGATGATGATCTTGAACCGCATCCCGAACCGCAGCCCACCTTTGCGCGGCCCACGCTGCTGAACTCCTGCGCGCGGGCGGCTACGGCTTCCGAGGCGCGGTTTCGGGTGCCCTATGCCAATTCGCTGCCGCGTGTATCCTCGATCATCGCGCTGGATGCGGCGTCGGCGGCCATGATGGCCGCGATCAGCGAAGACCCGTGGAAAGGCGCGCGGTTCCTGACACTTGCGCAGCAGCCCGACATCAGCCCCAACGAGGTGCTGCTGACCGGCCCGGATGGCGCCGGTCTGCGCCTGACCGACGAACTGGCCACGACCGATCTGGTGGTGATGATCGCCACCGAAAGCCGCGCCGAGAAGCAGGCCGAAACCATCGGCCGACTGGCGCGCGGCGCGGCGGTGATGACGGCGGGGATCGTGGTGGCGGGGGTGGATGTGGAGGCTGTGGTGCAGGCCTTGCGGCCCAATGCCGCCGTGCTGGTCATCGCATCCGATGCCGATTACCTGCCCGCCATGCTCACCGCGATGCGGGCCTGACGGGCATGGATCAGGGCACGGCAACAGCGGTTTGCGAGGCCCTGCGGTTCCTGACTTCCGCCGGCGTGGTGGATTACAACGGCCATGCGTCACAGCGTCTGGCCTCGGGCGGGTTCCTCATAAACGGTGCGGCCAGCAACCGCGCCGCCCCGACGCCCGACCAGTTGAGCGTGGTCGCTGCGGATGGCCAACACACAGGCCCGCGCCCGCCGAATGAGGTGGCGCTGCACGCCGCCATCTACCGGGCGCGTCCCGATGTGGGGGCAGTGGTGCATGGCCACCCGGATTGGCTGACAACCCTGTCATCCGCGCGCCAGCCCTTGCTGCCGGTGATGGCGCAGGGCTGTCTGGTGCATGACATGCCGACCTATCCGCAGGCCCATTCGATCAGCACAACGGCGCGGGGCGATGCGGTGGCCGCGCTTCTGGGTGCCGGTGTCGGCGTGATCCTGCAAGGCCATGGCATCGTGACCGTGGGGCCTGATCTGCTGACAGCGGCGGTGCGGGCGCTTTATGCGGAACAAACCGCCCAGCGGCAGGTTCGCGCGGCCCCCTTCGGTGGCGCGCAGCCGCTGACCGCTGATGAGGTTGCCGAATACCGCCAGTCGCTGAACACCCCCGCCCTGTTCCGCAAGTGCTGGGACTTTTACCTAGGCCTCGAAAGGTGATGCATGATCGTCGGCTCCCCGTCGCCTGACCAGGATCCGGAACGCGCCAAGCCGGAACCCGAGATCGAATTCTGGCGCAACCCGCGCTGGTGGCGGATCTGGGCGTTTGAAAGCTTCAGTCCGATGTTCCACGTCTTTCTGGTGCTGGCCTTCATCAGCGGCGCGCTGGTCTGGTGGCTGAAGGGCGAAGAGGTTTTCTTTGCAGCGCTGGCTGCCGATTTCCAGATGGTGCTGGATACGGTGCCCCGCGTGATGGCGGCCATCGGGGTGGCCGCAACGCTGTGGGTGCTTATTCCGCGCGAGAAGATTTCGGCGCTGATCGGGCGCAACTCCGGCTTTCTGGGGCTGATGCTGGCCACCGTGGGCGGCGCGATCACGCCGGGCGGCCCCACCTCGGCCTTCTCTTTGCTGGCGATGCTGGGGGCTTTGGGGGCCGATCGGGGGATGATGATCACCTATATCTCGGCCTGGGCGACACTGGGCTTGCAGCGCATTCTGGTCTGGGATGTGCCGATGATGGGCATGGATTTTTCCCTGCTGCGCTTTGTGGCCACCCTGCCGCTGCCGATTCTGGCCGGGCTGCTGGCCCGTTCCCTGCCGATCACCCTGACGCTGAAAGAAGAGCGTCGCCTGCGGGATCGGTTGTAATGGGCGCGCTGCTGCTGGGATTTGCCTTTCTGGTCCTGTTGGTGGTCGTGCTGCGGCGCGGACGGGCCACGGCGCTGGACGCCGCCGAACGCGCACTTGAACAATTCGCCTTTGTCATCCCGCAACTGGGGCTGGCGCTGATCGTGGCCGGGTTCCTGTCAAAGCTGATCCCGGCCGAATTCATTGCCGCCTATCTGGGCCCCGAAGCGGGCTGGATGGGGCTGATTGTCGCCTCTGTTGCAGGCCCGATCGTGCCCGCCGGGCCGGTGCTGGCCTTTTCCATCGCGGCGCTGCTGGAACGGGCGGGGGCCACGCCCGAAACGCTGGTCGCCTTTGTGACATCGTGGAGCATCTTCACCGTGCACCGCATGATCACCTTCGAGCTGCCGCTGCTGGGCTGGAGCTTTCTGAAACTGCGCCTTCTGTCGGCGGGGCTGATGCCCATTGCCGCAGGGCTGATTGCGGCGGGCATCATCCGCGCCATCGGCTGAGATCTTCTATCCAAAAAGGGAGGACCACCATGGAAGACGGAAAGCCGCTGGATGCCGTTCCGGGCTATGACCGCGACGCCTATGAAAAGTATCAGTCCGACGTGATCGTCGATCTGATGCAGCATTACGGGTTCAAATATGTGGCCATCAATCCGGGTGCCAGCTTTCGCGGGTTGCACGACAGCATCGTGAACTATGGCGACAACAGCCCCAACATGCTGGTCTGCCAGCATGAGGAAACGGCGGTGCAGATTGCGCATGGCTACGCCCGCGCATCCGGCGAGCCGATGGCCTGCATCGTGCATGATCTGGTGGGCCTGCTGCACGGGCAGATGGCGATCTACTACGCCTTCGTGGACCGCGCCCCGGTGTTCGTGATCGGCGCGACCGGCCCGATGGACGAAAGCCGCCGCCGCCCGCGCAGCGACTGGAGCCATACAGCGATGAACCAGGGCGAGGCGGTGCGCAATTTCACCAAGTTCGACTATCAGCCGCATACCATTCATGGCGTGGTTGACAGTTTCCAGCGCGCCTATTCCAGCATGGTGACGGAACCGGCCGGCCCGATCTACATGTGCTACGACGCCATGTTGCAGGAAGAAAAGCTGACCGCCGACATCCGCATGCCCGCGCCGGGCACCGCACTGGCCCCGGCACCGATGCAGGCCGATCCAGCGGCGCTGGAGCCGATTGTCGATGCGCTGCTGGCCGCCGAATGCCCCTATATCATGGCCGAATACTCGGGTCGTCATGAGGGCAGCTTCGACAAGCTGGTGGAACTGGCCGAAACGCTGGGTGTCGCGGTCTGGGATCTCAACGGCTCGCTGTGTTTCCCCGGCCGCCACCCGCAGAACCTGTCGATGTGCACAGAAAACCTGCGCAAGACCGATGCGATCCTCGCGCTGGATGCGCGCGACTGGGAAAAGGCCACCGCCAAGCTTGATAGCACCAGCCGCACCGTGGTGTCGCACCTGAAACCCGATGTGCTGTGGATGGAGGTGGGTTTCCACGAGATCGGCATCGGGTCATGGGCACTGGACTATGGCCGCTACCTGACCAAATCGCATTCGGCGCTGGGGGATCCGCGTCTGGCGATGCCGCAGATGGTGGCGATTGCCAAAGCAAAGCTGGCGGCCTCGCCGGAATTGCAGGCCAGGGTGGATGCCAGAAAGGCGATGTTTGCCGAACGCAGCACCGCCCTGTTCGCCAAATGGGAAGCGCAGGCGCTGGTGAACCGCGATGCCAGCCCCCTGACCCTGCCGCGTCTGGCGCAGGAGGTGTGGGATGTGATCAAGGACGAGGATTGGGTGCTGTCAAACGGCACGCTGAAAGACTGGGCGCGCAAGCTGTGGAACTTTGACAAGCCCTATCAGCACCCGGGCCGTTCACTGGGCACCTCGACCGAGATCGGGCTGTCGCTGGGCTGTGCGCTGGCGCACAAGGATACCGGCAAGCTGGTGGTGGCGCTGCAACCCGATGGCGACCTGATGTTCGATGCGGGGGCCTTGTGGACGGCGGCCAAACACCGCCTGCCGATCCTGATCGTGATGTTCAACAACCGCGCCTATTACAATGATTGGGAGCATCAGATCCGTGTGGCCCGCCAGCGCGGCACAGATGAATCAAAAGCCCATATCGGCATGGACATCTTTGATCCGGAACCCGATTTCGGCGCCATCGCACGTGGCATGGGCATGTATGGCGAAGGCCCGATCGAAAACCCCGCCGATGTGGCCGCCGCCCTGCGCCGCGCCATCGCGGTGGTGAAATCCGGCAAGCCCGCGCTGGTTGACATCATCACCCAGCACCGCTGAGCCTTGCCCTGCACCAGTCTAGGGCAGGGTATGAATAGCAAAAGACCCGGGGCGGCAAACCCCGGGTCTTTTGGCATTTGGCTGATCCGCCGGCCTCAGGGCTTGGCAACCAGGCTTCTTGCCACACGGCGTTTCGCCATCTTGCGACGCAGCAGCGGCAGCAGGAAGGTGCCGATCGTGCACAGGATCAGGATCACCGATATCGGACGCGCGACCATGAACCCCACCGGATTTCCGTCAGAGATCAGGTTGACCATGTGGAACGACCGTTCCGCCGTTTCGCCCAGCACCAGCGCGATGATCAGCGTCAGACGCGGATAGTCGAAGCGGATCATGATATAGCCGACAAGGCCCATGACCATGGTCAGCACCACGTCGGCCATGCGGCCTTCCAGAACATACACGCCCGTGAGGGAGATCGCGATGACCAGCGGCACGATGATCGAGACGTTGACATGGGTGATCTTGACCATCCAGCGGGTGAACATCAGGCCGATCACCGATGCAAACACGGTTGAAAGCGTCAGGGCCACGATCAGGCCATAGATCTCGCGCTCGTTCTCGATCAGGATAGCGGGGCCGGGGCTGATGCCATGCAGCACCAGGATGGCCAGGAAAATCGCCATTTCCGCGCTGCCCGGAATGCCGAAAGCCACGGTGGGGATCAGGCTGCCGCCATCCTTGGCGTTGTTCGCGGCCTCTGGGGCAATGACGCCGCGGATGTTGCCCTTGCCGAAACTGTCAGGATCCTTGTCGCTTTGTGCGGTGGAGGAATAGGACAGGAACGCCGCAACAGTGCCGCCCAACCCCGGAACCGCGCCGATCAGCGTCCCGATCAGTGATCCGCGCAGCAGGGCATCCCAATGTTTGAAGGATGACCAGATGCCTTCCCACACGCCGGTGATCTTCATGTTGGCGCTGGATTTTTCGGCGACTGTGCCGCCCTTCAGCGCCAGTTCGATCATCTGCGAGATCGCAAACAGCCCGGTCAGTGTAGGCACCAGCGGAATGCCGTCCCACAGGTAGTCAAACCCCCCAGTGTAGCGCAGATCGCCGGTGATGGCGTCCGCGCCGACAAAAGCCAGAAGCAACCCCAGCAGACCTGCGATCAGCCCGCGCAACAGCTTGCCACGCACAGAAATCGCAATCGCACTCAGCCCCAGCACTGCAAGCAGGAAAAACTCCGACGGGCCAAAGGACAGCACGACCTGCCGGGCAAAGGGCATGAACAACAGCAGCGTGAAGATCCCGATGATCCCGCCAAGCGCCGAGGATGAGGCCGCAGCGCCAATGGCTTGCCCCGCACGGCCCTGCAGCGCCATGGGATAGCCGTCAAACACCGTCGCGGCACTGGGCGCGGTACCGGGCGTGTTCAGCAGGATCGCCGTGACGGAACCGCCGAAGGACACGGCCCCCATGACCCCGCCCGCCAGATACATCGCATCCAGCGGGTCCAGCGCATAGGTGACAGGTATCAGCAGGGCCAGTGCGGTGGTGCCACCCAACCCGGGGATGATGCCGAACAACAAGCCGACCATCATACCCGACAGCAAGTATAGCAGACTTCCGCCGGCGAATATCATCGCAAAAGCGCCGAACAGCGCGTCAAGTCCCATGGCGTTTCACTTCTTTTTGCTGGGGTGCATGCCCTCTTGCGGGCACGCAAATGGCGTTCTGCCGGTGGAAAGGTCAGCCCTTGGTCTGCAACAGCAGCGGCGCATATTTTTCATAGAACTTCGCCAGTTCCAGCATCAGCGCTTCGGTCGCCGGGGCGTCAAGCGGCAACAGCCCAGTATCGGTCGAGGCCGCCCATTCGACGAACTTCGGCGATGCCGTGATTTCCATGAACGTATCCGACAGCTTCTTGACCAGATCTTCGGGCATGCCGGGGGGGCCGCCCACCACGCGGTTCAGGCCAAAGGACGATATCTCGGGGTATCCGAGTTCGGTCGTGGTCGGGATGCCCTCGACCAGCGGTTCTTCGGACAGGGTGGCCAGCAGCCGCAGATCGCCGGATTCCAGATAGCCCTGCATCGAATTCAGGGGTTTCAGCGTTGCATCCACCTCACCGCGCATAACCGCGATCATGGTCTCATTTGACCCGCTGTAGCCGGTGATGTTCTGGATCTCGCAGCCGATGATCGAAAAGGATATCACGGCGGTGATCGACGACGTGCTGTCAACGCCGGTGTCCGAAAGGCGGATCGGCCGGTCAAGCGCGCACAGTTCCGCCACGGTGGTGATCGGCGAATCCTTGGCCACGGCAAGGGCATAGCGATCGGACGCGATATTGGCGATCCAGGTCACATCGCCCAGTTCAAAGCCGATGTCGGTTTCGGTTGCCTGGCTGACCGTCAGGCCAGGGATGTTGTAGATGCCGATGGTGTAACCGTCGGGTTCGGCCCGGGCCACGGCCTGACCGCCGCGCGTGCCGGATGCCCCGGGAATGTTTTCCGGGGTGACGGTGGTGCCCAGCCGGGCCTCCAGTTCGGGCGCAAGAACCCGAACGATGGTGTCAAACCCGCCGCCGGGGCCATAGGGGATCACGAAGGTGATGGGCTTGTCCACCGGCCATTCGGCCAGTGCGGCGCCGGGCGCGGTTGTGGCCAGTGCAATCAGGCCGGCTTTCAGAAGTGCGGTCATCTAGGGTCTCCTCCCATGAGACGGAAATGGACAGGGCAGGGGCCTACCAGGCCGCCATGCCGCCCGGCGTGAACAGGATTCCGCGGTAAAGATCGTAATCCAGCAGAAACTCGAACACGGTGTAGGTGAAGATCAGCATGCCGCCGCCCACCATTGCGGCCGTGCGCAAGGGCAACCTGCCGCGCAGCCAGACATATCCACCGCAATACAGCGGCAAGGTCGGCAGAATGCCGACCAGTGCCATCCCGAAAAGGCACGCCATGGCCCAGCCGATCTCTGCAAGCTCGGAACGCAAGGGCGGATCAAACGGCATCTCGCGCCGTTCAAACCCTGCACCCCAGAAATCCGCCATGCCGGCCGCCCCGGGCAGCGTGCTGCGGCACCACAGGTCAACGCAGGCAAAGATCACCAGAAGGCCACCCACTGCCGTCGGAAACCGCGCCGCGCTTTCGCGATAGCCCATGCCGACCGTCAACATGGCCAGCCCGATGCCGATCAGCACCACCGGGGCAACCCATGACCGGATGATCCAGGGCGTATCGCTTTGTGCAGGGTGCTGTGTGTCGTCCATGGTCACTCCCCAACCTGGCGCGCGAGTGGTGGCTGCGGTGCCAGTGTCTTTGTGTGGCAGCCTGCCTGAACATGCGCTGCACCTCTCCTCCACAGGTGGCAACAACGCATTTCAGGCCTCGCCTGCACCGTAGGGCCGGATGTGTTCCGCTGTCAATGGGATGCCGTTTTGCATAGAGGAACGAAATTTGCTGCGAAGGAAGCATTATTTCATCGGGCCACTTTCTGCTGCGCAGCAATTCAGGCAAACTTGCGGATGAATCCTGCCGTCGGAACGGTGGCAATTCCCCCGCGCGGTCAAGGGGAAGCGAAGGTGGAATTCTTTTCCGCCATCCTGCGGCAACCGGCTGGGGGTCCGATGCCTGTGAGTGGTGGTCCAGCTGTCTCAAGCGCCACGAAGCCATCTGCCAAAGGCATGGACGATCTCGGATCTGTCGAGGGTCGACCCAGGCTAGCCATGCCCGACCCGGTCCGACAGACGATCCAGCTGCGGGCAAAGAAGTTGCGGCAGCGTTCTGGGAACCACCCGAGTGACGACGCGGGGCAAGCGTGCCGATCCGACCATCGAGGTTTATCCTTCGCTCTTTGCGAAGCTGTCGGTTAACCTGTGCTGATCCCAATACAGGGCAGTGATCATGCGGCTTTTGCTTGTCGAGGACGACCAGGATCTTGCGGAGTGGCTGGCGCAAAGCCTTGTCGGGCGCGGCTTTCAGGTGGATTGGGCCGAGGACGGGCGCAGCGCGGAGCACCGGATCGCCGCCGAGGATTATGACCTGATCCTGCTGGACCTCGGCTTGCCGCTGATGACGGGGGCCGAGTTGCTGGCCCGGCTCAAGGCGGGCGGCAACGAAACGCCGCTGCTGGTGATGACGGCGCGGGACAGTCTGGCACAGCGGGTCGCACTGCTTCGCGATGGCGCGGACGATTTCATGGGCAAGCCCTTTGCCATCGAAGAGCTGGAGATGCGCATCCACGCCCTGATCCGCCGCAGCCATGGCCGGGCGCGCGGGGTCTATGCCTGCGGGCCGCTCAGCTTCGATCAGGCCGGGCAGCGGTTTACGCTTGCGGGCGACGTGCTGGCCCTGTCGCCGCGCGAACATGCGGTCTTGCGGCTGTTGATCCAGAAGCTGGGCGATCCGTTGTCCAAACAGCAGATCATCGACCGGCTGGTGTCGATGGAAAGCGACATGAACCCCGAGGCGGTGGAGGTGATCGTGCACCGCCTGCGCAAGCGGCTGGCGCAGGCGCCGGTGCAGATCGTCACGCTGCGCGGCATTGGATACCTCTTGGAACATGACGAGGGTGCCGCATGACCCGCGCCGCAGCCCCCGCACCGGGCCGCCCGCTGTGGCGGACACTGGCGCTGTGGATGCTGCCGATCCTGCTGTTCCTGATGGTCGCCAGCCTGATGCTGTCGATGAAGACCCTGCGCGAGGTGGCCGACAGCGCCTATGATCGCTCGCTTCGCGGCGCGATCCGGGCGATCGACCTGCGCATTTCCACCGAAAGCGGCGGGCTTGGGGTCGAACTGCCCTATCCGCTGTTCGAAAGTTTTCAGGCGACGGCAGAGGGAGAGGTGCTGTTCCGGGTTTCGACCGATGACGGTCTGGTCCAGATCGGTGACGCGCTGCTGCCCGCGCCGCCGCCGCTGACGGTGGGGCAGGTGGTGTTCTATGACGCCATCTATTTCAACCGGCCCATCCGGGTCGGTGCCTACATGCGTCCGCTGGATCCGCCGCTTTACGGGGCTGTGGGGCAGAACCTGATCATCGAGATCGCTGAGACGACGGAATCGCGCGAGGCGTTTCTGCGCACCGTGATCAGCCGGACCATGCTGCGCGATCTGGCGGCGCTGCTGGCCGCGGCGCTGCTGCTGGCGGTGGGTGTCCATGCCGGGTTGCGGCCGCTGCGGGCGCTGCGCGACCGGCTGGATCTTCGCGCCTCGGATGACCTGCGGCAGATGGATCCGGCGGGGCTGCCGCGCGAGGTGCAGCCGCTGGTGCGATCTGTCAACCGCCTTGTCGACCGCCACCGCATTCAGGGCGAGGCGCAGCGGCGCTATATCGAGGATGCCTCGCACCAGCTGAAAACGCCGCTGGCCGTGCTGCGCGCGCAGATCGACCGGGGCCTGCAGCTGAACGACCCGGAAGCCCTTCACGGCGTGCTGCGCGCAATGCGCGAGATCACCGACCGCTCGTCGCACCTGACCAGCCAGCTACTGGCCCTGGCTTTGGCCCGGAACAGCGCGTTGTGGAGCGGTTCGGCGGCGGAAGAGGTCGATCTCTCTGCGCTGCTGGACGGGGTTGTGCGGTTGCATCTGCCAAGCGCCCGCAAGCGGCGGATCGTGCTGGAGGTCGATGCCCCAGCCGATGCCGGGGCGGTCCACGCGACCGAGGCGCTGCTGTTCGAGGCGGTCAGCAACCTGTTGCAGAACGCCATAACGGCTAGCCCGGCCGGGGGGGTGATCGTCATGTCGGTGCAGAACGACGCGGAGCAGACGGTGATCGCGGTGCGTGACGAAGGGCCCGGAGTGTCCGACGACCTTCTGCGCAGGCTCGATCAGGGGCTGCGCTTCAACCTGCCCCGGACTCGGCCCAGCTGGTCTGCCAGCACCGGGCTGGGCCTTGCCATCGTGCAGGAGATCATGGCGACGATGGGGGGCAGGCTGGTCCTGGCCAACCGCGCGCCGGGTGGTCTGTTGGCCAGTCTGCATCTGCCCAAAAAACACGCAGGACTGAAAGCCGGTTGAAAGCTTGGCTGTCGTAACGTGGGCAATGGGCTCGGGAGGCCCGTCATTATCCTTGGGAGGGAAGCCATGTTCCGCATCACGAAGGGCCGCGCCACAGCGCTGGCCGCACCGTTGTTTGTCCTGTCCGCCACGCTGGCCTCGGCCGCGCCGGACCGGCCCGAATGTATCGCGCCCGCACAGCCGGGCGGCGGGTTCGACATCACCTGCAAACTGGCCCAGGCCGCGCTGACCGATGCCGCCGTGCTCGATGCGCCGCTGCGGGTGTCCTACATGCCCGGCGGCATCGGCGCCGTGGCCTACAGCACCATCGTCGGCCAGCGCACGGACGAGCCGGGGACCATCGTCGCCTTCTCGGCCGGCTCTCTGCTGAACCTCGCGCAGGGCAAGTTCGGTGCGCATGACGAGACGGACGTGCGTTGGGTAGCGTCGATCGGCACCGATTACGGTGCTGTCGTGGTGCCGGCCGACAGCGAGTGGGAAAGTCTTTCCGCGATGATGGAAGGGATCAAGGCCGATGCGGGTTCGGTGATCCTGGGCGCTGGCGGCACCATCGGCAGCCAGGACTGGATGAAGGCCGCGATGACCGCGCGCGCCGCCGGGATCGACCACAAGTCCATGCGCTTTGTCGCCTTCGAAGGCGGCGGCGACTGTGCCACCGCGCTGCAGGGCGGGCATGTCGATGCCTGCATGAACGATGTCGGCGACAGCCAGGCGGCCATCGATGGTGGCGCACCGCTGAAGCTGCTGGCGGTGTTTGCGCCCGAACGGCTGCCAGGCAAGCTGGCAGAGGTGCCGACGGCTGCCGAACAGGGCTTCGACATCGAATGGCCGATCGTGCGCGGGTTCTATGTCGGCCCCGAGGTTTCGGATGCGGATTACCAGTGGTGGGTCGAGGCTTTTGAGACCGCGATGGCGGCACCGGGCTATGGGGCGCTGCTGGAAAGCCGCAGCCTGCTGCCGCTGCCGATGACCGGGGATGAGCTGAACAGCTTTGTCACCGAGGCGGTTGCCAAGTATCGCACGCTGGCTGCCGAATTCGAACTGGTTCAGCAGTAAGGACCCCGCGCCATGAGCAGTAACAGAAGCCTTGGGGCCATGGCATTGCTCATGGCTGCCACCCTCGCAGCCTTTGGCTGGGGGTTGGTTGCGCCCTTCGCCTACGAGCCGGTGGGCCCGCGTGCCTTTCCGATGCTGACGGCGGGCCTGATCGCGCTGTGCGGGGTCATCCTGCTGATCGGCGGCGGCAATGATGCAGAGGCTGTCAGCCACCGCACCATGACCGGCATCGTGATGCTGACGGTGACGCTGCTGGTCTACGCCGTGATCTTCGAGCGTCTGGGATATGTGCCCGCGACTTTCCTGATGTCGGGAATCGTCGCCCGGATCTTCGGGGCAAGCTGGGTTCAGGCGGCGGTGTCGGGCGCGGTGCTGTCAGTCGGCTCCTATCTCTTGTTCGACCGCGGGCTGGACGTGGTCCTGCCCGCGGGCATTCTGGGGGGCTTGTTCTGATGGAAACCTTGACCCTTCTGATGACGGGATTTGCCGTCGCGGGCACCCCGATGAATCTGGCACTGGCGGCGGTTGGCGCCGTGTTGGGCACCATGGTCGGCGTGCTGCCGGGGCTTGGCCCGGTCAATGCCGTGGCCATGCTGGTGCCGGTGGTCTTTGCTCTTGGCCTGCCGCCCGAAAGCTCGATGATCCTGATGGCCGCGATCTATATCGGGTCGGAATATGGCGGGCGCATCAGCGCCATTCTGATCAACGTTCCCGGCGAGGCATCCGCCGTGATGACCGCGTTGGAGGGATACCCCCTGTCGCGTCAGGGGCTTGCCGGGGTGGCGCTGTCGCTGTCGGCCTGGACTTCTTTCCTCGGGTCGGTGCTGGCGACGGTGGGCATCGTGCTGGCCGCGCCTGTGTTGTCGCGGTGGGCGTTGGCCTTCGGACCGGTGGAATATGTCGCGCTGATGATCTTCGCCTTTGCCTGCCTGACCGGTCTTCTGTCAGACCAGCCGATCAAGGCGTTGCTGGCCACCGGCATCGGCCTTGCCCTGTCCACCATTGGCATCGACGCCAATTCCGGTGTCATGCGCTATACGTTCGACATGCCGAACCTGATCGACGGGCTGGCCTTCTCGACCTTGGTCATCGGGCTCTTTGCGATCTCGGAGCTGCTGATCCTGCTGCAAAGCCACCGCGACGGGGTTTCGGTCAAGATCGAACGAATGGGACGCAACCTGTTCAATTTCAAGGAAATGCGCTTCACCCTGCCCGCAGCCCTGCGCGGGGCGGGGATCGGCTTCTTCATAGGCCTGTTGCCGGGCGCCGGCGGCACCGTCGCCTCGGCGCTGGCCTATTCGACCGAACGCAAGATCACCGAACGCAACGACCCCGAAGGGAGCCGGTTCGGCAAGGGCGACCTGCGGGGGCTGGCGACGGTCGAGGCGGCCAACAACTCGGCCTCGAACTCCAACTTCATCCCAATGCTGACGCTCGGGATCCCAAGCTCGGGCACCACGGCGATCATGTTGGGGGTGCTGACGCTTTACAACCTGACGCCGGGGCCGATGCTGTTCACCTCGCAGCCAGAGCTGGTCTGGGGCCTGATCGCCTCGCTGTTCATCGGCAACGTCATGCTGCTCGCGATGAACATTCCGCTGGTGGGCGTGTTCGCGCGGATGCTGTCGGTGCCGGCCTGGGTGCTGGTGCCCTTCATCGTCGTCGTCTCTGCGGTCGGGGTCTATTCCGGCAAGTCCGCCAGCTTCGATCTGATCCTGATGGTTGTCGTCGGGGCTGCAGCCTACTGGCTGCGCCGCATGCAGGTGCCGATGGCGCCGCTGATCCTGGGCTTTGTGCTGGGCGGCATCTTGGAGACCAACCTGCGCCGCGCCCTGTCGCTGTCGGCCGGCGAAATGCAGATCCTGTGGTCCAGCCCGATCGCCATCGCGCTTTGGCTGGCGGCTGCGGGAATCCTGCTGTTGCCGCGTCTGCTGCGCCGGGTGCTGCCCCCCGAAGCGCGTCTGTCGGACGATTGAGATGACCTGGCTCGCACGGCACGATCCTGTTTCAGCCGGGCGTCGCTTTCGCGACCGCCTGAACCGGCCGGACATCTACCGCCTGCCCGGCGCCCATAACGGGCAGGCGGCGCTGCAGGCGCGCGCGGCGGGGTTTGAGGGGCTTTATCTGTCGGGGGCCGCGATGAGCGCGTCGATGGGCCTGCCCGACCTTGGGCTGATCACGATCGAGGATGTGTGCTTCTTCATCCGTCAGGTCGCGGGTGCCTCGGGCCTGCCGGTGCTGGTCGATGCCGATACGGGCTATGGCGAGGCGCTGAACGTCATGGTGATGACCCGCCGCTTCGAAGAGGCGGGGGCCGGGGCCATCCATCTCGAGGACCAGATCCTGCCGAAGAAATGCGGCCATCTGTCCGACAAGCGGCTGGCCGCGCCCGCAGAGATGGCCGCCAAGGTCGCCGCCGCCGTGAAGGCCCGGCGCGACATGGTGGTGATCGCCCGTACCGATGCGCTGGCGAACGAGGGTCTGGACGCCGCCATTGCCCGCGCGCGCCTTTATCTGCAGGCCGGTGCGGATGCCATTTTCCCCGAGGCGCTGACCGATATCGACCTGATGCGCCGCTTTGCCCAAGGCTTGCCGGGCGTCCCCCTGCTGGCGAACATGACCGAATTCGGGCGCACCCCGCAGCTGACAGGCGCAGAACTGCAGGATCTGGGATACAGGATGGTGATCTGGCCTGTCTCGTCCCTGCGCGTGGCCAACCATGCGCAGCAGCAGCTTTACGCCGCGCTGCGGGACCATGACACGACCGCGCCGATGCTGGAACAGATGCAGACGCGCGCGCAGCTTTACGATGTGATCGACTACTTCGGGTTCGAGGCGCTTGACCAGTCCATCAGCAAAAGCGTGCTGCCGGAACCGCGCTGATCGTCCGCGCGGTAACGGTGAGTGCGGTGGAGGTTAGAGTCTGCTGCTGCGCGTTTTCGATATGTCGCCCGATCAGACCGCAGACAAGGGCAGGACTTCTGTCCTGCAGGCGGCTTTCAACATGAAGTAAGCGTTCCGGCATTCGTTTTGCATGGCCGGGTCGGATGGGCTGCAACCCCAGTTCCGCCCGCGTCTTTCCGCCAGAGCGGCGCGCATTGTGGTGGGAATATCTGCCACGCTTCTTCGCCGATCACCAAGTCGTGCGGTGCCCCGTCGTTTCGCTTCGGGTCCAGCCAGGCGGCATGAAGGCGAGCTGAGGCGACACCAAGGTTCGCGGTGCAGTTCTGAAGCCGGGATCGACAGCGGGTCTCGCATCGCGCAACGGGTGGCCGCGCCTTTCTTTTGCGGGGCGCGTTGCGGCTGTTGCGTCAGGTCGGGAAGCGCGCTAATCTGACAGCAGAACATAGTTCCGCATAAAGGAACAACATCCCGATGCCTCGGCACTGGCAGCAGGCCGGGCACCCGATTGCGATGGAGGAACGCGCGATGCATGACGATCCCAAGTTCGGCGGCACCCACTGGCACGAACCCGCCGGCAACAAGAAGGCGGGCTTTGGCGAGTTCAAGAAGCAGCCCACCCCCTATGACCAGTTCATGCTGGAGGAAGGCATCCCGGTGTTCCGCGATCTTGGCGTGTCATCGGTGAAGAACCTGCCGCTGAAGCCCTGGGGCCGCACCGGTGGGCGTGGCACCTATATCCAGCTGCATGGCACGGAAACGAAATGGGGTTGCCATCTGGTCGAGGTGCCCGCAGCGGGCGCGCTAAACCCCGAAAAGCACATGTATGAGGAAATCTACATCGTCGTCGAAGGCCGTGGCTCAACCGAGGTGTGGCTGGATGGCCAGACCGAGGCACATGAGTTCGAATGGCAGGAAGGCTCGATGTTCTCGATCCCGATGAATGCCATGCACCGGATCGTCAACGCCACCAACAAGCCCGCGCTGCTGCTGGGCGGCACCACCGCCCCGGTGGTGATCAACGCGCTGCAAAACATCGACGCGGTGCTGAACAACCCCTTCGTGTTCACCGACCGCTTTTCGGGCGCGGATGATTTCTACAAATACCGCGAGGAGATCGAGCCTGATCCGGTGCGTGGCCTTGCGATGCGGCGCACGAATTTCATCCCGGATGCCGTGCATTGCGACCTGCCGCTTGATAACCGCCGTTCGCCCGGCTACCGCCGGGTCGAGCCGTTCATGACCAACAACAGCTTTTACTTCTGGTTCGGCCAGCATGAAAACGGGCGCTATTCCAAGGCGCATGCCCATACATCGGCGGCGATCCTGATCTGTTTGCAGGGCGAGGGCTATACCTATACCTGGCCGGAAAAATACGGCGTGAACCCCTGGAAAGACGGCCATGCCGACAAGGTGCGCCGGCTGGATTATGGCAAGTTCGGCATGGTCACGGCGGCACCTGGCGGCGCGCGCTGGTATCACCAGCATTTCAGCGTGTCGAAAGAGCCGTTCCGCCTGATGGCGTGGTTCGGCCCGCACAACCCGGGCCGCGATCCGGGCGCGCCGGGTGAAAAGCACACCGATTACACCGCGATTGACGTGAATGAGGGTGGCACAGCCATTCCCTACTGGATGGAAGACCCCTTCATCCGCAAGGAATATGAGGCGCATCTGGCCCGCAACGGCGTGGAATGCCGCATGAAGCCCGAATGGTATGAAACGCCCGCCGATACCACCATCGCGCGATCAACGGTTGTCTGACATGCCCGAGGACGAACAGGGCGGCCGGGTGTTCTTTTCGAACACCGGCCGCAGCATGGAGGTGGAGGACGAGATAGAGCTGACCAGCGTCGGCATCGACATCGGTTCGTCCACCTCGCATCTGGCCTTTTCCAAGATCGTGCTGGAGCGGCTGGATACACGCTATATCGTGGTCGAACGCACCCTGCTGCACCAGTCGGATGTGCTGCTGACGCCCTACAGCGCCGATGACACGATTGATGCGGTGGCCTTGGGGGCGTTCATCCGCGCGCAATATGCGGCGGCGGGGCTGACGCCGGAACAGATTGACACCGGCGCGCTGATATTGACCGGCGTGGCCGTGCGGCGCAGCAATGCGCGTGCCATCGGCGATCTGTTTTCCGCCGAAAGCGGTCGGTTCGTGGTGGTCAGCGCGGGGGATGGGCTGGAAACCACGCTTGCGGCCTTCGGCTCCGGTGCCGTGGCGCGTTCGGGGCGGGGTGGCGGCGCGCGGGTACTGAACATCGACATCGGTGGCGGCACGTCAAAGCTGGCGCTGTGTCAGGGCGGGGCGATCGCCCATATCAGCGCCATCGACATCGGCGCGCGGGTGGTGGCGGTGGACAGCCAGCGCCGCGTGATCCGGCTGGAGGAGGCGGGGCGCCATTTCGCGCGGCAGATCGGGCTGACGCTGGAGATTGGCGAGACCCTCACCACAGGCGATGCCGAACGACTGGCGGCGGCAATGGCCGACCACCTGTTTGCCGCATTGCAGGGTGGCGATCTGCCGCCGGATCTTGTGGCCCTGCACCGTCTGCCGCCGCTGCCTGCCGGGCCGCGCCCTGATGTGGTGGCGGTGTCGGGCGGCGTCGCCGAATATTTCTATGCCGAAACCACCGAGGATTTCGGCGATCTGGGCCTGCCGCTGGCCCGTGCCATCCGCGCGCGGATCGAGGGCTGGGGCGCGCGCATCGAACAGCCCGATCAGGGCATCCGCGCGACGGTGGTAGGGGCATCGCAATACACCGTGCAGGTCAGCGGCAGCACGATATTCGTGCGCCCCATCGGCCTGTTGCCGCTGCGCAATCTGCCGGTCATCAAGCCCGATCTGCCGTTCGATCAGACCATCGACGCCGACGCCGTTGCCGCAGCCGTGCGTCTGGCCTTGACGCGCCTTGATCTGCAAGATGGGCACAGCCCGGTGGCAATTTGCTATCGCTGGCGCGGGTCGGCCACCTATCACCGGCTGGATGCCTTTTGCCGGGGCATCACCGAGGGGCTGGCCGATGTGCTGGCGCAGGGTCATCCACTGGTGCTTGTGGCCGAGGGCGACATTGGTGGGCTGGTCGGGCTGCACTGCCATGAAACGCTGGGGGTGCAGCGGCTGGTATCAATCGACGGCATCGGGCTGGAGGAGTTCGACTTCATCGACATCGGCGCAATTCTGGCCACTTCGGGCGCGGTGCCCGTGGTGATCAAGTCATTGGTGTTTCCCACGCAGGGCTTGGGGCGCAGCGCGCTTGAACGGGCCTGAGGCGGACGCAACCGAAAGCAACGAAAGGGCAGATATGGAACAACTGGTTCTGCGCACGGCCTTGGGCCAACATGATCATGTCGCCCCCCTGCGCGATGGGCGGGTGACATCCGACCGGCTTCGGCTTGATTTCCGCGACTACCCGTCCTTGCCAAAGGCATTCCGGGTGATGATCCGCGGCGATGAGCTGGATGTGGCGGAAATGGCCGTGGTCACGCATCTTCTGGCGCATCACTTTGGCAAACCCCTTACCGGCATCGCCATTCCCCTGTGGAGCAGGCTGCCCCATGCCAATCTGGTCTGTGCCGCCGACAGCGCGCTAACCGGGCCGGGTGATCTGGCGGGCCAGCGGCTGGGGGTGCGCGCCTATGCCCAGACCTCGGGTGTCTGGGTGCGCGGGGTGTTGCAGCACGAATACGGGCTGGATCTGGCCGCGCTCCGCTGGGGCACGATGGAGGATGCGCATCTGGCGGAATACACCGATCCGCCGTTCTGCCAGCGCTACACTCCGCCGCCGGGCCTGCGTGACCTGATGCTGGCCGGTGAATTTGCCGCCATCATGGGCGAGCGCGAGATTGACCCCGCAGGCATCCGCACCGTCATCCCGGATGCAGATACCGCCGCGCGCGCATGGATTGCGCGCAGCGGTGTGACGCCGGTGAACCATACGCTGACGCTGCGCAGCGACCTTGTGGCGCAACATCCCTGGCTGCCGCAGGAACTCGCCGATCTTTTCGCCCGCGCGCGTGACATGGCAGTGGCCGAAGGTGCTACCCCACCGCCGCCCTATGGGCTGGCAGCCAATGCCTTTGGCCTGCAACGACTGCTGGATTATTCCCATGAACAGGCCATCACGCCGCGCCGCTATCTGACGGACGAACTTTACCTGCCGATCTAGCCGCCCCGCCGCCCCAGACCCATCAACGGAGACGTGCCATGACCAGCGACCCCACCGATCTGCCGCTCACCCCCGACCCGGAACACCGCAAATTCCTGCTCGACCCCTACAAAAGCTGGTCCGAGGGTGAAGGCATCCCGATCCACCTCGATTTCGGGCACAACCTGCTGCATCTGGAAACGGCGGCATGGGACCGCTACGACGCCAAGGGCTGTTTCGCGCATACGCGCGGCATGGGCGATTTCATGGCAAATTACGTGCTGGAGGTGGAGCCGGGGAAAAAGACCCGCCCGGTGCGGCATATCTATGAGGCGTTCATTTTCGTGCTGTCGGGCTATGGGTCCACGATCGTCTGGTTGCCGGGGGGGCAGACGCGCACCTTCGAATGGGGGCCAAAGGCGCTGTTCGCCATTCCGCTGAACTGCCGCTACCAGATCTTGAACGCCTCGGGCACCGAGCCTGCGCGGCTGTCAGTCACCAACAACGCGCCCCTGACCATCAACCTGTTTCACAATCTGGATTTCGTGTTTGAAAACAGCTTTGAATTTGCCGACCGCGTGGGCGACCCGCAGCATTTTGAAGGCGGCGGAAACCTGTATTCCTACAGCCGCGATTCACTGACCAAGGTGCAGAACATCTGGGAAACCAATTTTATCAACGACCTGTCGAAGGTGAAACTCTATGCCTTCGAGGGCAGGGGCAAAGGGTCTACCAACGTCAACTTTGCGCTGGCCGATGGCACGGTGCATGCCCATGTGTCGCAGATGCCGGTTGGCCGCTACAAGAAGGCGCATCGGCATGCGGCGGGCACCCATGTCCATGCCATTGACGGCACAGGCTATTCGCTCTTGTGGTTCGAGGGGGATGAGGAATTCGTGGAAATTCCGTGGGAGCATGGCTTCATGTATACCCCGCCGTTCTGGATGTATCACCAGCACTTCAACACCTGCGATCAGCCTGCCCGCTATTTTGCATGCAGCCTGGGCAGCCGCCGCTACCCGTTCATCGCGTTGCGCCGCAAAAGTGCCGAAGGTGGCGGGGCTTTGTCCGTCAAGAAGGGCGGACGGCAGATCGAATACGAGGATCAGGACGACCGCGTGCACCGCAAATATCTGGAGGAACTGCAGAAAACCGGCGTCCCTTCGGAAATGGGCGATGTGTTTGATGAGCCTGCCATTCTGGCCCTGCCGCCGGAAAGCCTGACAGGCGTGATAAAAACCCCGGTGTCAGTAGGCCCCGCCGTCTGAACGCGTTTGGAATGAACAGCCATGCATGACCTAGATTTCAACCATCAGCACGAGGCCGCCCTGTCGGATGCCGAACGGCTGGCCATCGCACAGGCGATATGGGAGCAGGAAACCGTCGACATGCTGACGGTCGGCATCGACATCGGCAGTTCGACCACGCATCTGCTGTTCGCCCGCGTCATCCTGCGGCGCGAACAGCATGAACTTTCCAGTCGATTTGTGGTGGTGGAACGCCGCATCGTCTGGCGCAGCCCGATCATGCTGACGCCTTTCCTGCCTGATGGAACGATTGATGCCCATGCGCTGCGGCACTTCTTTCACGACAGCTATCACGATGCGGGCTTTGCGCCCGGTGATGTGGATTCCGGCGCGGTGATCCTGACGGGTGAGGCGATCAAGCGCACCAATGCCCGGCTGATCGACGAGATTTTTGCAGCCGAGTCGGGAAAGTTTGTCTGTGCCACGGCCGGGCACAAGCTGGAATGCATTTTGGCGGCGCATGGGTCGGGGGCGACTGCGCTGTCGGCGAAGCGTGGCGGTGTCAGCCTGCATGTGGACATCGGCGGCGGCACGACCAAACTCGCGTTGCTGCGCAATGGCGAGATTACCAGCGTGGCTGCCTTTGCCGTGGGCGGGCGGTTGTTGGCGCAAGACGCCGCTGGCGAATGGACGCGCATCGACGATTCGGCGCGGCTGGTGGCGCAGTCGCTGGGCATCGCGGCGGAACCCGCGCAGATGGCTGACCCGGCACAGCGCCAGCGCATTGCCGCGCGGCTGGCCGATCTGCTGTTTGACCAGATCACCGGCGCGCCGCTGGATGACCTTGGTCGCGCGCTGCAACTGACTGAACCGCTTGACCGCAGCCTGACGCCGGATTTCATCACCTTTTCCGGCGGTGTGTCGGAATATGTCTATGGCTATGAAGCCAATGACTACGGCGACATCGCCCGGCCTTTGGCCGACGCGCTGACCAAGCGGCTGGCAAATCTGACTGTGCCGGTGGTGGACGCAGGCCAGCGCATCCGGGCCACGGTGATCGGGGCGTCACAGTTCACCGTGCAGGTCAGCGGCAAGACCCTGCACCTGACCACGCCCGATGCCCTGCCAAAGCGCAACATTCCTGTCGTGCATCTGGGCCAGCCCTTGCCGGAGGAGCTTGACCCGGTGGTGTTGGCCGCCGCCTTTCGCCAGCGTGCCGATGTTCAGGATTGCGATCTGTCAGCCCCGCTGGCGCTGGCTTTCGACTGGTCGGGCATACCGGAATATCCGCGTCTGCGGGCGATGGCCGAGGCTATTCTGCTGGTCGCGGGCCAAAGCCGCCAGCATCTGCTGGCCGTGGTCATCGAGGGTGACGTGGGCCAAAGCATCGGGCGCATCATCGAACGCGAACTGGGCTTTGCGGGCAATCTTGTATGTCTGGACGGGGTGCAGCTGAAAGACCTTGATTTCATTGATATCGGGCAATTGATGGACCCGCCGGGCGTGGTGCCGGTGGTGATCAAGTCACTTTTGTTTTCCTGATTGGTCACGGCATGCCGGACAATGAAAAACGCGCCCAGGTTTTCCCGGGCGCGTTTTCCTTTGCAACAGGTCGCGTCAGCCGACCGCGATGGCCAGCCCGCCAAACATCGTGGCCAGCCCCAGGCCGCGCAGAACCAGCGCCCCCTTGGCTGCGGCCAGGCGGGTCAACAGGCCCCGGCCCAGCATGATGCCCGCACCATGCAGCGCAGCGGTGGCAACGGCGAAGCCCGCAGCGTAGGCCAGCGCGCCCGCGCCACCCATCTCGCCGCCATGGGCAAAGCCGTGGAACAGCCCGAACGCCGCGACAACCGCTGCCATGGCCGGCACCGGCAGACGCAGGGCAGCCGCAACCACCGCACCCAGCACGATGACCGAGGCCAGAATGGTCGGCTCGACCAGCGGCAGCGGCAGGCCGACCAGAGCCAGCACAAACCCGGCCAGCATCGCGCCCACAAAGGCCAGCGGCAGGGCATAAAGCGCCTGCCCGCCACGGGTCGCGGCCAAAAGCCCGACAGCCACCATCGCAAGCAGATGGTCGGCACCAAACAGCGGGTGGGTGGCCCCTGCCATCAGCGATCCGTGTTCGGCAGGGTCAAGGTGGGCCAGTGCGGGCGTCGCAAGCAGCAGGGCCGGAAGGGTGGCCAACAGGCGTTTCATCTTCGCTTCTCCTTTGGGTGTGGCGCCGGCATCGGCTTTGATCCCCGGATCATACCGGCAGAGCGGCGGCGGGCAATCAAAAATGGAACCATGTTCTGCATAAAGGAACATTGGCGGCCCCGCGCGTCAGCCCGGGTTGCGCAGATACTGCCGGATGGTCTCGGCAGTCAGCACCGCCCCCGCTTCATACTCCGGCGCATCCTCGATCTGCTCCAGATCGTTCAGGCCCGAGTATTTGAAGATGCGGTTGGTCGAAGAAATCAGCCGCGCCGGGCGCGCGGGATCGGCGTTGAAGTGCTGGTGGATCGTGTTCGGCGGAATGTAGATCACATCGCCGGCTTCCCAGTCAAACCGCTGCACAAGATCCTGCGGTTTCCAGAAATACTCATCAGTGATCTCCACATCGCAATCCTGATGCAGGTCATAGCCGCTGCCTTCCAGCACATACAGGCATTCCTCGGCCAGATGGCGGTGCTTGCCGGATCGGCTGCCGGGCGGAATGATCTGCATATAGGCATCGACCGTTTCCATGCGGGTGTTCATCGCCTCGTTGATCAGGTGCTTCAACAGGCCCTGACGTGCCATTTCCCAAGGCATTTCATCGGGCCGCACCACCTTTTTGCGCAGGGCATTGCGGGCGGGCGCGGTTGCCGCATCATCCAGCAGCGCCTGATACAGCGGCTGGTTGGCGTCACCGGCGATCCAGCTGCGGGTTTCATCCCATGCCATGTCAGTAACCCCCCTCGGGATGGTTGAAATCGGCCTCTTCCTCGCGCGCCGCGAAACCTTCGCCTCCGGGGGCGGGTGTGGTGTGGCGCGGTTCCACCGTTTTCTGGAACAGCATGTTCATGAACAGATACATGGGCTTGGTCTTGATCACCAAGGCGCGCGCCGGTTTGGTGTCTGACGCGTTGAAATGCTGGTGCACGCAATTGTTGTGCACGATCGCCACATCCCCGGCCTTCCAGTCGTAGCGGATGTTGTCATGCACCTCATAGCCTTCGCCATCCAGAATGTAGAAGGCCGCCTCGTTCACATGGCCATGTTTCTGGCTTTTGCCGCCGGGGCCATATTCCTCCAGATGCAGGTGAAAGGTCTGGGTGATGCCGTCTTTCGGTTCGACATAGTGGCGGCTGTAGGCCTGCGGGCCATCGACAAACTTGATCTCGCTGGCCTTGCGCACGCGCGGCATGGCGCGCAGCCGTGCCAGCTCGTCGGTCAGGTTGTAGGCCCCCTGAATGGCGCGCACAAAGATGCGGTCCTTCTTGGAATGGTAATAGCCTGCGGGCCCTGCACTTTCGGGCGGGGCGTCTTTTGCGTCGGTCATGGCTGTGTCCTCCCTGGTGCGACAGCTAGCATGAGTCCGAATATGGAACAACTTTCTTTGATGCGGAACGTCCGCCATGCGGAACACCGGGCGGTGGCCGCCCCCGATCAGCATTTATTAGCTGGCAGCGTCCAGAATATAACTCTTACTTTGCTGCCCCAAAACCAACAGGCTGCATGGGGGAGAGTGTGGCCCGCAGACCGTTCAGGCTGTTGGCCACACGACGGGAGGAAGAAAAGACATGGAATTTATGCTTGTCGCTGCGGGCGAGGCATTCCTGCAGCTCATGAGCCTGGAGCGGATGGGATGGCTGGCCGTTGGCGTGTTCGTCGGGCTGATCATCGGCATCATCCCGGGCCTTGGCGGGGTTTCGGCGCTGGCGCTGCTGCTGCCCTTCACCTTCGGGATGGACCCTTACTCGGCCATTGCCCTGCTGCTGGGGATGGGGGCTGTCACCACGACGGGCGATTCGATCCCCGCAATCCTGTTCGGGGTGCCAGGCACGTCGGCAGCACAGGCCACCTGCATCGACGGCTATGCCATGGCCAAGAAGGGCGAGGCGGGGCGGGCGCTGTCGGCCGCCTACACGGCGTCGATGATCGGCGGCATCTTCGGCGCGTTCGTTCTGGGCATCTCGATACCGATCCTGCGGCCGATCATGTTGCAGATCGGTGCGCCGGAACTGCTGGCCTTTTCGGTCTTTGGCATTTCGATGGTGGCGGTCCTGTCTGGCCGCGCCCCGCTGATCGGTGTCGCGGTCGCGGGCATGGGCGTGATGCTGGCGATGATCGGCAGCGACCCGCAGGGCGGTGAGCTGCGCTGGACACTGGGCACGCTTTACCTGTTTGACGGGATGCCCCTTCTGCCATTTGCTTTGGGGGTTTTTGCCCTGCCCGAACTGGTGGATTTGGCGATAAAGCGCACATCCGTTTCGCAGGTGCAGAAGTTCAACGTGCGCGAGGGCATGTGGCAGGGCGTGAAGGACACATTTAGCCACAAATGGCTGATCTTCAAGTGTTCCACCCTGGGCACCATCGTTGGCGCCATCCCCGGGCTCGGGTCCAGCGTGGTGGATTGGTTCGCCTATGGCTTTGCCGCGCGCACCGAAAAGGATGCCAAACTGACCTTTGGCACGGGCGATGTGCGCGGTGTTCTGGCACCCGAAAGCGCCGCCAACGCCAAAGAGGGCGGCAGCCTTGTGCCGACCATCGCCTTTGGCGTTCCCGGCAGCGCCAGCATGGCGATCCTGTTGGGGGCCTTCATGATCCACGGCCTGCAACCGGGGCCGGAAATGGTGACAAAGAACCTCGACATCACCTATGCGATGGTGTGGAGCATCGCCCTGGCCAACATTCTGGGCGCGGGCACCTGTTTTCTGCTCAGCGGCCAGTTTGCCAAGATTGCGACCCTGCGCTGGACGCTGACCCTGCCGCTGATCATGTCGGTGCTGATGATCGGCGCCTATCAGGGCCAGGGCGCATGGGGCGACCTTTACACCCTGCTGATCTTTGGCGTCATCGGCTGGGTGATGAAGCAGATGAAATGGCCGCGCCCGCCGCTGATCCTGGGGTTCGTGCTGGGTGATCTGATCGAACGCTACATGTTCATCTCGACCATGCGCTATGGCACGGACTGGCTGTTCAAGCCGCTGGTGGTGATCTTGTTGACCCTGTCTGTGATCGGGCTGTTCCGCCCGGCGGTGGAAGAATATCTGCGCAAGCGCCGGTTGGGTGTGCCCCCCCGTGGCATCCAGCCGCTGAAGCTGGTGCCCGGCGACGCCATGCACATGGTGCTGATCGTGGTCATCTGCTGGATGCTGTGGCAGGCCACGCTGTTCAATGACTTTGAATCGCAGGTGGCACCCTTTGTGGTGGGCGGCATTGCGCTGACGCTGATCAGCATCAGCTTTGCCAACCGCATCCTGCGCCGCCCGGATGAGGCACCTGCCGACGATGGCGCACCCATGCACATGGACATGGTGTTTGACGGTGATCAGCCGCGTTCGGTGGTGCTGCGGCGCGCGGCGACATTCTTTGGCTGGCTGATCGGGTTCATGCTGTCGATGGCGGTGTTCGGTTATCTGCCGACTGTGCCGGTGTTCATCCTGGCCTTCATGTGGTCGGAAAACCGCGAGGCCCTGAGCTTGCGCATCAAGATGGCCGTGGGTGTGACGCTGTTCCTTTATGTGATGTTCGAGGCGGTTCTTGGCATTCGCTGGCCAGACAGCGTGATCGGCGGCTGGTTCCCGTCACTCGCGGCCTTGATCCCTTCGATGTAGCGGCAACGTCCGGGCCGGATGAGCATCATCCGGCCCCGCACAGCAGGCGGGCCACATCCCTTCTTCAAATCCGTGGCCCGCCTCACATCACCCTGCCGTGGCGTGCCGCATTGGCAAAGCCGTAGTCGCAGACCAAGACCAAAGTCATTCCCTGAAGGTTGTGACTGACTGCCACAGACGGCAGTTCTGGCCCGCAAGAACGCCATGTCCGGCACTGTATCGGCGTGTCGCGCCATCTTGCGGTGCGCGACGGCAATGGTGCGGCTTTCATGCGCTTTTGTGCAGACCGGTTCCGCCCCTTCACCCTGTCTGCGGAATGATGCCGCCTTTCCAGGCCCGGTTCCGCAGGCCATCGGTCCTGCCTTCGAGCTGCTGGTTGTCATGCGTATCCGCCTGGTCAGACGGGGGTTCATCGCGGTGCGTTTCGTTCCGGTATGGACAAGTTTCGCCCCGGGGTGCAGAAAGGGCGGTGGCGGAAATGGCGGCAATCGGGGCGCTTCGGACAATGACGCAGCAACCTACCCTTGTCGCCGACATCGGCCTGCTGATCTATCCCGGCTGTGCGCTGGCGGCGGTTTATGGGCTGACTGACCTGTTCCGGATCGCCGAAGACTGGACGGGTGATCAGGCGCGTGCGATCCGCGTCTCGCATTGGCAGGCAGACAACGCGGGCGTCACCTGCGTCTGGGGCAGCCACCCCGGCACCGCGCATCGGCTGACCCACATCATCGCCCCGCCCAGCATCGTCATGCCCGAACGGATGGCCCCCGCGCCTGCGGCGGCAGCCTGGCTGCGGGTCCATCATGCGGCCGGGGCCACCCTGTGTTCGGTTTGCGCCGGGGCTTTCGTGCTGGCGGAAACCGGGCTGATCGACGGGCGGCGCGCGACGACGCACTGGGCCTTTGCCCGGCAGCTTGCGCAGCGCTTTCCCAAGGTGCAACTCGCAGACGAGCACATGGTGGTGGATGACGGCGACATCATGACGGCGGGCGGCATCCTCGCCTGGGCTGATCTGGGGCTCACGTTGGTCGGCCGCCTGCTTGGCCCCGCCACGATGCTGGCCACCGCGCGGTTCCTGCTGATCGAGCCGCCGCGGTCCAGCCAGCGGCCTTTTGCCCAGTTCATCCCACGCTTTGACCATGGCGACGATGCCATCCGCGCCAGCCAGCACCACATCCACGCCCATGCTGCAACGCTGCAGGGGGTGGCCGATCTCGCCGATCAGGCGGGGATGACGGCGCGCACCTTTCTGCGCCGGTTCAGTGCGGCGACAGGGCTGACCCCGGTCGAATATCTGCAACAGGTCCGCATCGCCAAGGCGCGCGAGGCGCTGGAGCGTTCGCTGACCCCGGTGGACCGCATCGCCTGGGATGTCGGCTATTCCGACCCGGCAGCGTTCCGCAAGCTGTTCCAGAAGCTGACCGGACTGCCCCCCGCAGCCTATCGCCAGCAATTCGGCATCGCTGGATGAGGCGCGGTGGGTGCCTTTGCGGCACCCGCCCTTGCCGCCGCATTGCAGGGGCAAGAACCGCCCTTGCCGCGCGTCAGGGCGCGAAAACAAAAATACCCTACTGCCACATGTCCCGGCCCGGGCGATCACCGGGAAAATGCTGCCAGCCGATCTGTCGGCTTTGCCACGGCTGAGCCCGCAAGCTGCGCCGCGGCCGTCGCGCCTTCGTGACCTTCCTCCAGATGCTGTGAATGCCAGACCTTGTTCTTGCGGCCCGATGCCCTGTGGCCATAGCCGCCCGCCGCTCGACCCCGCCCGCGAAAATCCGGCATGGCAACCCAGGCTGCGTCTTGCAGAAGGCCACGCCGGTTCACAAAGACGGGTCTTTCACTAGCGCGCTTGTGATTGCTATATTTGATGGATTTGATAATTTATATTGAATTTGAAACTTGGCTTGGATAGTGGGTGGCCACGTATCAGGCCAGCAGGAAAGACCAATGGAACAGATTGCACAGAAGATGACCGGCGCATCCGCCGGACGCGATGCCCATGACTTCGACTTCATTGTTTGCGGAGCAGGCTCCAGCGGATCGGTCGTGGCGGCACGGTTGGCCCAGGATGGGCAGGCGCGCGTGCTATTGCTGGAGGCCGGTGGCGATGACGTCGACAGCAGGGTAACGGACCCCGCGCAATGGCCGCTCAATCTTGGCAGCGAACGCGACTGGGGTTTCGTCGGTCAGCCTGCACCGGGGCTGGCCGGTCGGCGCCTTCCTCTGAGCATGGGCAAGGGGCTGGGCGGCGGGTCCAGCATCAATGTCATGGTATGGGCGCGTGGCCACAAGGAGGATTGGAACCATTTCGCGGCCGAGGCGGGTGACGAAAGGTGGGGCTACGAGTCGGTGCTTGGCTACTACCGCCGGATCGAAGACTGGCGCGGCGCACCAGACCCAGTGCGCCGGGGCAGCGGTGGCCCGGTGCATGTCGCGCAACCGGATGCACCCCAGCCCATTGCACAGACGCTGGTCACGGCCGCCGGTCTTGCGGGAATTCCGGTTTTCGACAGCCCGAACGGTGAAATGATGGAAAGCGACGGCGGGGCCGCCATTGCGGAACTGCGCATAAACGGCGGCCAACGGGAATCGGTGTTCCGGTCTTATGTCGCGCCGATGCTGGCGCATCCGAACCTGACGGTTCTGACCGATGCGCTGGTGACGGGGCTGGTGTTTGCCGGCAGGAAAGTGGTCGGCGTTGATGCTGTGGTGCGCGGTGAACCCCGGCGTTTCCACGCGCGCTGTGAAACCGTCCTGTCGCTGGGTGCCGTGCATACGCCAAAGGTTCTGATGCAATCCGGCATCGGACACCGGGACGAGTTGCACGCCCATGGCATTTCCGTCATCCAGCATCTGCCCGGCGTCGGCCAGAATCATCAGGACCACATCGCCTTTGGCTGCACCTGGGCCTATCACGCGCCGCAAGGGGTTGGAGGTGGCGGCTGCGAAGCGGCGCTTTACTGGAAAAGCGATTCCCGCCTGAACCATCCTGATATCCTGCAATGCCAGCTTGAATTCCCGGTGCCTGCGCCGGCAGAGGCCGGGATCGCCACACCCGAACATGGCTGGACGATGTTTGCCGGCCTGGCCCAGCCGAAAAGCCGCGGGCGGCTACGGCTGTCCGGGCCGGATGCGCGTGATCCGGTCCTGATCGAGCCGAACTCGCTCAGCGAACCCGAAGATGTTGCTGCCGCACTGGCCGCTGTGGAACTGTGCCGCGAGGTTGGCAACAGCGCGGCCTTCGCGCCGCTGGTGCGCGGCGAAGCGGCCCCCGGCCCGCGGGATAAGTCTGGCATGATCGACTTCATCCGCAAGTCGGCGGTCACCTACTGGCACCAATCCTGCACCGCAATGATGGGGCGCGACAGCATGGCGGTCGTGGACAACGAGTTGCGGGTCTATGGCGTCGAAGGTCTTCGCATCGCTGACGCCTCGATCATGCCGCGGATCCCCGTCGGAAACACCATGGCCCCCTGTGTTGTCATCGGCGAGCGGGCGGCGGATCTGATCCGCCTGGCGCATGGCCTGTCGTCCGCGCATGGCATCGGGAATCCGGTGCGCGTCTGACAACACGGCCCGGCCATTCCGGCTGATCCCAGCGTGGCGACGGATGGCGTCACGCTGATTTTCACCCCCCGCCACAGCGCAGTCGCAGGCCGACCGCAGGGTTTTACATCACAGAAAGGAAGACAGAATGTTGACGGATGATCGCGTCGTGCCGGTGATTGCGGCAGCAGACATTGAACGGGATGCCCACGCCGCTTTCCGGCGCTACCGCGCAACCCACCCCTTTGCCATTCTCGAGACAGGTGGCCATGTCGTGCTGCGGCACGAGGATGTCACCCGCCTATCGCGGGATCCCAGGCTGCAGGCAACCGAAACCGCCATTCCGGCTCAGGGCGGTGTGACCGCGGGGCCGCTGTTCGATATTTTCCAGCATGGGATGCTGACCGCGAATGGGCAGGCTCACGGACGGCGCCGGACACCCATGTCGCGCGCATTGGCAGCCCAGGCGATCGACGATTTCCGTCCGGCCGTCCGGGTGGCGGCAGAATCGCTGATCGAAGGGTGCCATCGCGACGGCAGCATTGAGCTGGCAAGCGGTTTCGCGGCCAGACTGCCGGTTCTGGCACTTGCCGCGATGTTCGGGCTTCCTGACCAGGAGGTTCCGGAATTCATCCAAGATATCAATGAAATGAACGAGTTCTTTCGCCCGAATGCCACTGCGAGGGGGATGGCCGATGCCGAACTGGCTGCTGCCAAGGTTCAGTATTCCCTCAAGAAACTGATCGCCCGGAAATGGGTGGGTCAGGCTGACGATTTCCTGTCGCAGTATCTGGCGCTTGCCGAAGGCTATCAGCAGCTTTCGGGCATGGAGATCCTTATCCAGATCGTTCAACTGATCATCGGCGGCACTGAATCGGTGCAGACCGCATTGGTGGCGCAGACCGCAAATCTGCTTTTGAACCGATCGCAATGGATGGCGGTGTGCGATGACCCAACGCTGGTGCCGGCGGCAGTCTCTGAATCGCTGCGTTTCGAACCGGGGATCGCAGGCGTTGTCAGGGTGTCCACCGAAGACATCGACATTGATCGCTGGACCCTGCCCGCCGGGCAACTGGTGATCCTGTCCTCGATGTCGGCTTTGCGGGACGAGCGCGTTTTCAGCCGGCCGGATGACTTCAACATTTTCCGCACCGAACTTGCGGCCTCCAATCTCGCCTTCGGCGGTGGCCCGCACAAATGCGTGGCCGAAGCGTTCGGGCGGGCAGAGCTGGAGGTGGGGTTGAGTGTGCTGGCAGAGCGGCTTCCCGGTCTGACGCTGGACAGCCGCCCGGCCTTCTCGGGCCATGTCTTTGTCCGCAGGACAACGGAATGCCGGGTCAGCTGGCAAAGCTGAACACCGCCAATGCCGAACATGATTTTGCGGGGGAACTGCCCCATCTGTGCGGCCTTGCTTGGCCGCACAGGCGCCACTTCAGCGAGAAGCGTGAACACAGATGCGAATACTTGTCGTAGGTGCCGGCCTTGCGGGGCTGGCAACATGCCGCGCGCTTTCGCTGCGCGGATTTGATGCCACAATTGTTGAACGAAGCACGTTTCCCGGCAGCGGCGGCGCAGGGCTGTTCCTGCCCGGCAATGCTGTGCGCGCCGCAGGGGAGCTGGGATTGCTTGCTGGCGTGCTGGCGAATTCGCAGCCAATCCGGCAGCAGCGCTTTTGCGATGAGACGGGCCAGTTGCTCAACATCGTCGACACCGATGATTTCTGGCGTGACGTCGGACCTTGCAGGGCGATGAAACGGTCCGCGATGTGGGATCTGTTGTGCAGCAGCGTGGGTGCCGAAAAGATCCGGAACCACCGGGTCGCGACGTTGACAAACCGTGCCGACGGTTGCGATGTCCACTTTGAGGACGGCGAAACCGCCGCATACGATCTGGTGATCGGCGCGGATGGCGTGAACTCCACCGTGCGGCGCGCCGCTTTTCCCGATGCGCCTTTGCCTGTTTATGTCGGAAACCTGTGCTGGCGCATGGTGGTGCCCAACGTCTGCCGGATCAGCAGTTGGACAGTCAGCCTGGCGACCGATAGAAGCTTGCTCGGGATTCCCGTATCGGCGACAGAGCTTTATCTTTACGCCGACCTCGCCGCCGATGAATCAGCAATCGCACCCTGTTCCGCGTCAACCGCGCTGGTGTCGCTGTTTGGTGACATGGCGGGGCCGCTGTCGCCAGCACTTCAACTTTCGGCAAACGCAGACATGCATTTCGGTGCCTTGATGCGGCTGCGCATGGATGCGGTCCATCGAAACCGCGTCGTGCTTGTCGGCGATGCCGCACACGCATCGCCGCCCAGCATGGCACAGGGCGCAGCCATGGCGTTTGAAGATGCCCTCGTGCTTGCCGACGAACTGGCACATGCCAACGACATCAAGACCGCGCTCGCGCGTCACGAGGCCAGACGGAAACCGCGTGTAGACTGGGTGCATCGTCAGACATCCGTGCGCGACAGGATGCGCCGCTTGCCGCGGGCGATCAGAAACCTGTTGCTGGCCTATGGTGGAAACAGCCTTTACCAGCGGTCCTACCACCACCTCACAGCGCCAATCTGACGGGATCTGAAAGGAAAGCGCGACATGGGTGCCTTGCGACCCGTGCAGCCTGCCGGACCGCAACCCACCAGGCGGTTGCGTTTTGTTGCAACTGCGGCACTTCTTCCTATATCTGCGCCTGCAAGGGTGGACCACGATGTGAAAGATGTTCTGACGACGGCAAACGCGGCGGAATTGTTGGGTGTGTCAACGCGCACGGCCCAGTTGTGGGTGGAAAGCGGCCAACTTCCTTCCTGGAAGACACCCGGCGGCCACCGCCGCATACCGCGACAAGCCGTGCTGGACCTGATCGAAACCTCTACTTCCGAGGCTCCGGTCATGCAGGCCCGTGCGATTGTTCTTGCCGGTGACGGCCGGGGAGATGAATGGCGTCTTGCGGGTCTTCCCGGAACGGGTTTGCTGGTCGCTGTCTCGGAAGACATTGCGACGGTCCAGGGGTGGATTGCCGCCATACCGCCGATGCTGTTGATCATCGAAAACACCGACGACGGGCCGCGCAAGAAGCTGGCTTTGGCCGTCGAAAAGGATGGGCGGTTTGGCAGGACGACCATCATCAGCGTGGCGCCGCGCAATGCGGCTGATCCTGTGGCCACCGGTGCGAACCGCGTCCGGGCCAAAATGCTGCCTGACACCGCCGCGACTGCCGCTGCGATTGTCGCATACCTCAGATCAGCCGGGCATGGGCTTGCGAAACCTCTCGCTTTCGCGACCCCATGGAATGAACCCGCGCGGTTGGAGGCCGTTGCTCGATCCGGCCTCGTCGGGTCTGCGCCGGATGTCGCATTCGACCGCCTTGTGCGGCTGGCAGCGCATGCGACCCACGCCCCGATTGCGATGTTCACGCTGATCACGCAATCCGAACAATGGTTCAGATCCCGCATCGGTTTCGACGGCGAGGCCACACCACGGGACTGGGCCTTCTGCAACGAGACACTTGTTGCCAACGAGTTTACCGTCCTCGAAGATCTCACAAAACTTGCCAGTCAGGCACAAAATCCGACGCTGTCCGAACCACATGGCTTCCGGTTTTACGCCGGTGCCCCGGTTCGCGATCCGCTGGGTTTTGTTCTGGGGTCGATCTGCATCATCGACGTTGTGCCAAGAGCGCTCGATCAATCCGAACGCGAGGCCATGATCACGATCGCTGACGCCGCTTCCAATCTGATCCACAACCGGATTTTGCTTCACGGGTCGCAAGACCTGCGCGGGATGGCGCAGTAGATCCTTGCCGTGGACCGATCAAGACAATGATCGGCAGCCACAAGGAGCGGCGCTGCATCGCAACCCGGCATGGCCAATGCACACGAAAACTCATCGCAGCTTTCGCCCTGGTGGCAGTTGTCATGTTTCGGCCTTGACGCCCTGTGAGGCTGTTGGTCAGGCTAGGATGGCCAAGTTCAGGCCGGGCCGCATGTCTGATCATAACGCTCCACCAACGCCTGCACCTCGGCAAAACGGGCCTGAACGCCGGGGATTTCAAGTGGTTGATAGCGAAACAGGGTTTGCCCTTCACGATTGCCTATGGTGAGTGTCAAGCCCTGGCCGAAACGCGACCACAGTTGGTGCCATGCAAACAGTTCTGCCACATCTTCTCCCATCGCGGCCGTCGCATAGAGCGACACGAACGGGCTCATTTGCAGCGACCGGTAGATTTTTGGGGCGCGGCTCAACGGGATCGGCGGCTGCGAACGAAATATGGTCCTCGCATATGGGGCAGAAGAATACGGTTCGGCAAGGCTGCGCAGATCTGTCCAGATCCCGGCACGCAAAGGATCTGTGGCCTCGTCTGTCAGACCCGCAACTTGATCGACAATGTGCGTCGCCTCGTGGAACAAGACATATGTCAGCGCATCACTTTCGCCAGCATCGAATGCAATGTTCACGCCAGATCCGTCATCATGGAACAGGCGTGCTTCCTTGGTGTTCAGAAAAGTTGTGAGATCCTCGTCAAGCAGACTGGCCCGAAAGGTGATGTCAAACCGGGGCGTTGCATCGTCACTGTCCAGCTTGCGCGTCAGGGCGCTGCCTGCCCCGGAGGTGAGGCTCAGAAAACTGATCCGGTTCAGGTGCCGCTGAAGCACCTCGCGGTGCAGGCGCGGCAGACGCGCGAAGGCCAGTCTGATCCTCTCCTCTTCCGACATCGTCAGGTCGTGGGTTGCAATGTTCGACGCGCCAGTCCCCGCGAACATCGCGATCACTTCCGGATCGGCCGGACCCACCCGCGCTTCCAGGGGCGCTGTGTCCGCGCTTCCCAACTCGATACAGACCGGTTCGGCATGGCCGGTCTGCGCAAAGGCCGGGCAAGTGGCACCCTGAAGCACGAGGCTGAAAAGGGCGATGGCGGTCGGTCCGGCGTTCAATGCGTGTTTCCCCCTGCCCTTCTTGTTGTTTCGTCCCGCGCATGGCCGGTGGTCGGGATAGACCAGCCTACTTTGCCTGACTGCCAAGAGTTTGACAGATTTATTGATCAGATACAGCAGCATAGTCCGCATCTGTTCCTGTGGATCCGATCAATTTCCCGGTAGCGGGGCCTCTTTTCACATTGTCAGGCTGGGAAACGTGGCCGGGGTCTGTGATCTTCTGGTCGGGCAGCCAAGCGGCACAGATGCAGGCCACGTCACAACGCCCCCAAAGGCGCGTCCGCTGCAAAATGGCACAGGGCGACGTGGCCAGCCCCCCGCTGCACCATCGGCGGCGCGGTCTCGCACACTGCCCGCGCCGCCGGGCAACGGGTGCGAAAACGACAACCCGAGGGCGGGTTCATCGGGCTTGGCACGTCACCCGACAGCAGGATGCGCCGCCGCGCCTGTTCGTCGTCCGGGTTGGTCAGCGGCACCGCGCTGAGCAGCGCCTGCGTGTAGGGATGCGCGGGCTGGCCATAAAGATCGGCGCTTTGGCCTTCCTCCATGATCTTGCCCAGATACATCACATAGACGCGCTGCGCCGCCAGCCGCACGATGGCAAGGTCATGCGCGATCAGAAGGCAGGCCATGCCAAGGTCATCGCGCAACTTCAGAAACAGGTTCATGACCTGAGCCCGGATCGACACGTCAAGCGAACTGACCGGCTCATCGCAGACCAGCACCTTGGGATCGGCGGCCAGCGCGCGGGCGATGCAGACCCGTTGCCGCTGCCCGCCCGACATTTCGCGGGCATAGCGGTGAACCAACTGCGCCGGCAGGCTGACGGCCGCGAGCAGTTCCAGTACGCGTGCCTGTCGCGCGGCGCGGTTGCCCTCGCCGTTGATGATCAGCGCCTCGTCCAGCGCCTCGCCGACCGTCTGGCGCGGGCTGAGCGACGAGAGGGGATCCTGAAAGATATACTGGATCTCGCGACGGGTGGCCGCGCCTGTCTTGCCGCGCAGCGCCAGCAGGTCTTGACCCTTGAACCGGATGCTGCCCGAACGGGCGCGTTCCAGCCCGACGATCGTGCGGCCCAGGGTGGACTTTCCGCAACCGGACTCGCCCACAAGCCCGACGATTTCGCCCGCGTTCAGGTCTAGCGACACGCCGTCACAGGCCCGGATGTCGGCACCGGTGCGGCTGTCACGGAAATGGGTCTTCAGGTCCGTGACGCGAAGGATGGGTTCTGGCATCTTGCCCCCTCAGATGTTCTGGTTGACAACGACCGGACAGGCCGCAAGGTGGCCCGGAGACGAGCGCGGCACCGATAGCAGCCCGGGCCGGTGGCCCCGGCAATCGGCGCGCACTTCGGCGCAGCGGGGTGCAAAGGCGCAGCCGTCGATCCGATGGGCAAGGTTCGGCGGCTGGCCCGGCAGGCCAACGAATTTTGTATCCATCGGCACGGTCAGCGACGGCACCGATTGCAGAAGGCCGCGCGTATAGGGATGCGCCGGGCCCACCAGCACGTCGCGCACGCTGCCCAGTTCCGACAGCCGTCCCGCATACATGACCGCCACCTTGTCGGCCAGGCCCGACACCACGCCAAAGTCATGCGTGATGATGACAATGGCCATGCCCATCCGCTTTTGCAGGTCTTTCAGCAATTCCACGATCTGCGCCTGCACCGTCACATCCAGCGCCGTGGTGGGTTCATCCGCGATCAACAGGCGCGGCTCGCCCGAGATGCCCATGGCGATGCCAACCCTCTGGCGCTGCCCGCCCGACAGTTCGTGCGGATATTGCTGCATCCGGCTTTTGGGGTCTGGCAGGCCGACCAGTGCAAGCAGTTCGGCGGCGCGGCTTTCGGATTGCGCGGGCGTCAGTCGCAGATTTCGCTCGATCCCTTCGGTCAGTTGACGGCCCACCTTGCGCACGGGGTTCAGCGCCGAAAGCGGGTCTTGAAACACCACACCAATGCCGCTGCCGCGCACCGCTTCCAGTTCAGAGGCCGTCATCTTCAACAGATCGCGCCCTTCGAACCGAACAGATCCCGCCATGTCGGCATCCACGCCGACGGGCAACAGATCCAGCGGCGCCATGTTGAGGATCGTCTTGCCGCTGCCGCTTTCGCCGACGACGGCAAGAACCTCGCCCGCCTCGACGCTGTAGGTCACGCGGTCCACCGGGCGAACGCTGACATTGGGCGTGTGCAGCGTGACGGAAAAGCCGTCCACCTCAAGCGGTGGCGGTGCGGGGTGGGTGGTCCGGATCATGCCTCGACCTCTTTCTTGAAGATGGCCCGGCGCAGCGACAGTTTGCGGCGGCTCATGGCGCGGGGGTTCTTGGCCAGGGCGATGCGTTCGCCCAGCAGGTTGAAGCCGATCACCAGCAGGGTCAGCGCGATACCCGGCAGGATGACCAGACGCGGCGCTTCCTGAATATAGGGCATGGCTGACACCAGCATCTGCCCCCATTCGGCCTGCGGCGGCTGCACGCCCAAGCCAAGGAAGCTGAGGTTGGCAATCGCCAGCGCCAGCAGCCCCGCATCCGCACTGGCATAAACCAGCACCTGCCCCAATGCGACCGGCACCAGATGGCGAAAGATGATCCGCGCCGGGCTGGCCCCCAGCACACGCAGGCTTTCGATATAGGGCTGGCTGACGGCGGCGGCGACGACCCCGCGCGTCAGGCGGGCATAGATCGGCACCCATGCAATCGACAGCGCCAATATCATGTTGGTGTAGCTGGGGCCAAAGACGCCCACAAAGGCCAGTGCCACAAACAGACTGGGGACGGAAAAGCCGAAATCGCAAAAGCGCATCACGATTTCATCCAGCCAGCCGCCGAAATATCCGGCCAGCGTGCCCAGCATCATGCCGATGGTTCCCGCAAGCAACAGCACCGTCACAACGCCGATCAGCGTGGTCTGCGCCCCGGCGATCAGGCGGCTCAGGGTGTCGCGGCCCAGATTGTCGGCCCCCAGCCAATGCTCGGCGCTGAAGGACTGCATGGAATGCGACAGGTTCTGCGCCGCCGGATCATAGGGGCTGATGACCGATCCGAAGATGGCGATGAAGGCGAAGGAGGACACCAACAACAGCGTGGGCCAGCCTACGACGCGAAAGGTGGTGCGAAGCCATGTCATGTCAGGCCCTCTTGGCGCGGCGTTGCAGGGGGTCGGCCATCATGACGATCAGATCGACCATCAGATTTACCAGAATGAACAGGATCGAGAACATCAGCAGGCAGCTTTGAAGCACCGGCAAATCGCGGAAGCGCGCCGCCTCGACAAAATAGGCCCCGATGCCGTTCCACGAAAAGATCGGCTCGATGATCAGCGATGACTGGGTGACAAAGGCGATGTTCATGCCGAATGTGGTCAGGAACACCGGTACGATATTGGGCAGCGCATCGCGGAACAGGATGCGGCGGCGGCCGAAGCCCTTGCTTTTCGCGGTGATGACGTAGGGCTTGCTCATCGCCTCTTCCAGCCCGACGCGGATCAGACGGCTGAGAAGCGCGCCCGGCACGGCCCCCACGGCGATGCATGGCAGGATCCACGACAGCGGCCCGCGAAAGCCGAACGTGGGGAGCATCTGCAATTGCACGCCAAAGATGTAGATCAGCATGGCCGCCAGAAAGAACTTGGGCAGAGACACGTTGAACACGGCAAAGGCGCGGATGATCTGGTCTATAACGCCATTGGGCCACATCGCCCCGGCAAAGCCCAGCGAGACACCCATGACCAGCGTGACAAGGCTGCCGCCAAGGACCAGCACGATCGTCGGCTCCAGCCGCTGGGCCATGGCGGCGGCGACGCTCTCACCTGTGCGCAGCGAACTGCCAAGGTTTCCCTGAAGCACCTCGCCAAGCCAGTGGAAGTAGCGCAGCACAAGCGGGTCGTTCAGCCGGTATTCCTCTGCCACGGCGGCCACGACCTCGTGACTGACAAAGCCGCCACGCATTTCGGCGATCAGGGCGGCCACATTGCCTGGAAAAGCGGCAATGATCATAAAGGAAAAGACCGACGCGATGACGATCAGGATTGCAGCCGAAACTGCGCGGTGGAGGATTGTTCGAAGCATGTTGGTGCAATCCTTGCATCTGCTGGATCATGTGCCCGGGCATTTCACCCGGGCGCAGTCTTCGACGCTTAAAGCGACAGGGTTTTCAGCGGCATCTCGTATTCCGTGGCGGGAATCGCGAAGCTTTTGATCCTGTCACCATGCGCCCAGATCCGGTCACCATGGAACAAGGGCGCAATGGCCCAGTTGTCATGCAGCCAATCCGACACGGCCTGGAACGCGGCGGGCCTGTCCGCCTCGGCAGCACCAAGGGCCGCAAGGATCAGCGGGTCAAGCGCCACGTCCTCGTATATCTTGCCATCGGTGCCCGGAACCACGGTCGACAGGAACATCAGCCCGATGGTGTTGTAGGGATCATAGGGCGCGCCGTTGGTCACGAACAACGACAGGTCATACTTGAACTCGGGAATGTCGCCGTGGCGGGCGGCATGATCGACGTTGCGCAGCGAAAGGCCGATGCCGGCCTCCATGAACCCCGCTTGCAGAACCTCGCCCAGGGCCCGCGATCCGGCCACCGCATCTTCGGAAATCACAAGGTCCACGTCCAGAAGTTTGCCGTCCTTGCTGCGGGTGCCCTCGCCGGTCCAGCCGGCCTCTTCCAGCAGCGCCTTGGCCCGTTCGACATCGCGCGCGGGCACGGCGTGGCGGGTGCCGGAATGGGGGATCACCTCGGGGTAGAGGTTCATCGTGGCCTTGGCATAGCCCTTCATCACCACCTGCGCGATGCCGTCGCGGTCGATCAGCAGGTTGAAGGCCTCGCGCACGCGGATGTCGCGGAACAGGTCGATCCGGGGGTTGAAGCCAAGGATCATCGTGTCGGTGCCGGTTTGGGTGACAACGGTGATGCCGTTGTTGGTCAGCGTCGTGGCTTCCTGCGGGCTGATCGGGGCGATGAATTTGCCCCCGATGGCGTCGATTTCGCCGCCGATGATCGACGAGATGCGGCTCATCCCGTCGGGGATGACGACCAGCGACACCCGGTCAATTTCGGGTTTTGGACCCCAGTAGCCGGGGTTCGGAACCAGATCGGTGCCTTCGGGGCCTTCCTTTTCCACCATCCACGGGCCGGTGCCGACCGGTGCGTTGTAGATGCCTTCACCATCGACCGCATTGGGGCTGAGAAAGCGCACCGGGCGCACATAGCTCAGTTCGGTCAGCGCCGTAGGCGTGGGCTTGGTGAAATGCAGGGCCACAGTCATCGGGTCGATCACCTCGATGCTCTTGAAATTGTTGGCGACCTGAAGCCAGCGGTAGTCCTCTTTCGGCAGCCAGCGTTCCAGGTTCCACGTCATCGACGTGGCATCCCATACCGCCCCATCGGTGAAGGTGACGCCCGGCCGCAGGCGGAAGGTGATGCTGGTGTCATCGGGCGTGACTTCCCAGGATTCCGCAAGCCCGGGCTCGATCGCACCACCGGGGCCGTATTGCACCAGGGGGTCAAAGACCATGTCCTGCACCGCAAAGATGCCGACATAACGCTGCGGGTCCAGATTGCCGCTGGCACGCAGCAGCGGCAGGCGCAGTGTCTTGCTGCCATCCTGCGCCAAAGCGGTCAGCGCCGAAAGGTTTAGCCCCAGCGCGGCAGCAAGCGAGGCCGAGCCTGCAAGTAGGGATCGACGAGAAAGTAGTGTCATGGATTTTTCCTCTGTTGGGGATTGCGACCATTGTGGACGGTCGGATGAAATGGCGGTCTGCGACGCCTTGGTTACTGGGTGTTCTTTTGCCGAAGTGCCGTGCGCGGTGCCCCGGCACAAACCCCTCCTGCACCGCGCCGGGCTGATGTCCTGCAACTGTGCACCGGATCAGGCTGCACCCTTTCCCGGGCCGGGTCAAAAGAGTGGAGCGGGGGAGTTTATACTGATTAGTTATGAACTTCCGGAGCAGGCCAGTGGATGCCCGCTTCATGGGCAGTTGGCAAAGCCGCGGCCCGCAGTCCTGTGCGGCACCTTGCCCTGCGGCGGGCATCGTCAGAGTTGATAAGAAATTCACAGCGCCCGCCTTGGTGGCGCAACGAACCGAAAGCGCCATGCAACGGCCGCCAGGACTTGCGCGATGGAGGGGTTTGCGTATCAGGGTGCGGCCTCATGGTGATTGCCAAACCGCCGCAGACCGAAATCGGCCATCTCGGCAGGAATGGCGCCCTTATCCACCCATCCCGCCACCGTCTGCATATGCACGGCCGCCAGCGAGACACCGCTGTGGCATGTCACCAGAAAGGCCCCGGGGGCGACTTCGTCATAGATCGGGCTGGCATCCGGCGTGATGATGCGCAGCGCGCCCCAACTGCGCAGGATGTTGACGCCTTTCAGGAAGGGAAAGAAGGCCTGCGCATCGCTGGCGATCCGGCGGGTGACATCATGGCTGGTCGCGGTATCATGCCCCGCGCCTTCTTCCCAGCTGCCACCGATCAGCATCGTGCCGTCCGGTGTATGCCGGGCCTGTTCCATTACCAGATCGAACACTTTCGGCACGCGTTCGGTTACCAGAATCTGCCCCCGCACCGGTTTGACCGGCACCTCGACCCCCAGCATCCGGCCAAGGGCGGCATTGCCCAGCCCGGCGGCCAGCACGATCCGTTCGGCGGCGATCCGGGTCTGGCCGGTATCAAGGCTGTAACCCCGCGCTGTTGTGGCGATCGACGCCACCCCTGCCCCCGGCAGGTAGTGGCCGCCCAACCGCCGATAGGCGCGGTGCAGGGCGTGAAACAGACGCAGCGGGTCGGCCTGACCGTCATAGGGCGAATAGCTGCCACCTGCGACCTCGGGCCCGACCTGCGGCACCAAAGCGCGCAAAGCCTTGTTGTCCAGCATGGAATAGCGATAGCTGCCCTGCACGTTGGCGGCGACGCTGGCCATCTTTGCGGCGCGCAGGGCCAGATCAGCTTCGCTGCGGCACAGATAAAGCCCGCCCAGTTGCTCCAATGACACGTCGATGCCGGTGAACTCTTGCAGCCATTCGGCAAGCTCGGGCCAGATCTCGACTGCACCCATGGCCCAGGGGGTGTAGATGGGCAGAAGATCGCCCTTGCCCTGCACCCAGACCAGCCCGAAGTTGCCACGGCTGGCCCGGATCGCGCTGTCGCCTTCATCCAGCACCACCACGCGGCGGCCCAGTCGGCGCAACCCGACGGCCACCGACAGGGCCACGATCCCGCCGCCGATCACGGCAATCTCGGCTTCATCCATCGGCCTGCTCCGTTTGCGGGGCTTCGTCGGCCAGTTCGGCCAGCGACAGCGGTTTCAGCGGAAAGCGGACGTGATGGCCGCCGACAGCTGCCGCATCCAGACCGGAATCGGCAGCGATCAGCCGGGTGGCGGCGTTGCCGCAGATCCGGCCCTGGCACAGCCCCATGCCGCAGCGGCTAAAAGCCTTTGCCTGCGCTGGCCCACGTGCGCCATCGCGCACCGCGGCGCGCAGGGTGGCGGCAGTCACCTGTTCGCAGCGGCAGATCATCGCCTCGTCGGCGATCGGTGTGCCAAAGGCGACGCCGGGGCGATAGGCGGCATCCAGAAACCGGCGGAACCCGCTCGCCTGTTCCAGCGCACGCCGCGCCGCCGCGACGGCCCGCGCATCGGGGCGGTGTCCCAATTGCTGGGCAATCCGCTGGGCGGCCAGCATGGCCGAATGGGGCGCGGCATCGGCCCCCAGAATGCCTGCCGCATCGCCGACAATGAAGGTGCCCGCCCGGCTGGATTCACCCCATTCATCGGTGACTGGCACCAGACATTGCTGGTCACTGTCCCAGCGGTGGCGGCAATCGAGTGCCAGGCCCAGCTGCGTGCCGGGGATCACGCCTTCGTGGAACAGCAGCATGCCTGCGTCGAGGCTGGCCGTGGCGCCGTCACGCCGCCTGTAGTGAACCGATTGCAGCGTTTCGCCGCCCTTCGCCTCTACCCCTGTCACCCCGGAAATGACCGGCACGCCCGCAAGCCGCAGCCGTGCCATATAGGACAGGCCCTTGGCCACCGCACCGGCATTCCGGGCAAGCGTGGACAGATGCGCCGCCCCGACCCGGACGGGCGAGGCAACCGCATTGGTTTCCAGCAACGCCAACGGGCGCGAGCCAAGCGCCAGCAACTGACACGCCACCAGCAGAACCAGCGGCCCGGTGCCGCACAGCACATACCCACCCGCAGGCACGACCCGCGACTGTTTCAGCATCAACTGAAACGCCCCGGCCCCCATGACACCCGGCAGATGCCAGCCCGGAAACGGCACAGGCCGCTCGATCGCGCCGGTGGCCAGCATCAGCCGCCCCGCCGTGATCTGGCGCAGCCTGCCGTGTTGCAGGTAGTGGATCGTCTCGCCCTCGATCCGCGACACGCTGGCACCATATGCGACTGGCACCCCGCTTTGCGCAAAGGCCCGCGCCGCCTGCGCACCCCGGACATAGTCGCGCCCCAGCAGGGCCGCGCCTTCCGGCGGATGATCCAGCGCCGCTGCATGCACATTGCCGCCCGGCCCCGCACGCTCATCCAGCACCGATACACGCAGACCATGGACGTGCAGCGCCTGCGCGGCCGCCATGCCTGCCGGGCCTGCGCCAATGATTGCGACATCCACCATGCCGGTCATTCCGCCGGCCCTTCCTGCGGACCCGCATTCAGGCCGTTCTGCCGGACGATGCGCATCCCCGGACGCGCGGGCACAAGGCAGCCCTGCCGGTTGGGAACGCCGTCAACCTGCACCAGACATTCGAAACAGGCCCCCATCATGCAATAGGGTGCGCGCGGCGCATCGCCCAGAACCGCGCGGCGGTAGGGCTTGCCCCCGGCGCAAAGCACCGCAACAGCAACGCTGTCGCCCGGGTGAACCTGCACCGGCAGGCCATCAACCGTTACCATGAAGGCCACCGTGTCGGCCTTGGCGCGGCGCAGCAGCGCAGGGGTTGCAGGGCCTGTCATCGCCTAAACAGCCGCCGTGAACTGGATTTCCACCCGAATCTCGGGCAGCGCGAAATCCGCCCCGACCGTCACCCGCGCAGGCGGTGCCTCGCCGTTCAGCCAGCTGATCCAGGCGCGGTTCATCGTGTCGAAATCGCCGGTGTCGCGCAGGAAAATCTGGGCCAGCAGCAGCTTGTCCCGCCCCGATCCCACGCTGGCCAGCAAGGCATCGGCCTTTAGCAATATCTGCGCGGTCTGGCCTTGCGTATCCTGCGTCTTGTCATCGGCGGTGATGCCCGCAAGATAGGCGGTCGCGCCATGCACGACGATGCGGCTGAGTTTCTCGTTCGACTGGTGGCGGGTGATGGCGGCCATGTTCGGGCTTTCGTTTCGAGGTGGGAATCCCTGGGTGGTCAGGCTTCGGACATCCGGGCAACGGGCGACGGTTTCTGAAAGAACCGGTCCGGGCGGAATGTATCCAGCGACGCATGCGGTTCGCCGCGCACCACCTCGTCCGCGACGGCGCGGCCAAGATAGGGCGAGATCGTCACCCCGCTGTGCGTCACGGCCATGTAATGGCCTTGCATCCCGGGCATTTCACCCGCGCAGGTGAACCCATCCGCCGGATAGGGCCGCACCGTGGTGCGCAGCGCCTCCAGCTCCACCGCCTGCAGCGCCGGCAATACCTCGCGGGCGGCGCGCAGCAGGTCGGCGGCCTGCGCGCTGTCGGTGGCCAGGGGCACCGCCCCCGTCATCGTCGCATCGACCGAGATCTTGTGGATCATGATCCGCCCCGCGCCGTCGGGACGAATGTCCAGATCGTCGGCATGCAACTGGCTGCGCAAGGTCAGCGCGACCGGCGGGGTAAAGCCCAGCACCCCGATGGTCGAGGCCAGCGGAATGCCATGGGCATCGCCCAGCCGCGCCTCGGCCCAGCCGCCGGTGCAGTTCACCACCGCGTCGGCGGCAAAGACCGTGCCATCTGCCGTCTGCACCTGGCGCACCCGGCCACCGGCCTCTTTGATTGCCGTGACGCGGGCGAACTCATGCACTTCGGCCCCGTATCGCGACTTTGCCGCCCGCAACAGCCAGGCACAATACAAGGCAGGGTCCACCCAGCCTTCCTCGGGGAAATACGCGATCGGCCCGTCGCCGATCCCGGCGATGTTCACATCGGGTTCCATCTCGGCCAGTGTCTTGCGGCTGATCCACGCGACGCCGTAGCCCCAGTCCCTCATCTGGCGGAAGTTCTCCAGATAGGCGGGCTGGTCCTCGGCGCGGTTGCGCCATTCGATGCTGCCGGTCTGGTTGAACCAGGGCGTCGCGCCAAAATCGCGCCGCAGTTCCAGATGCGCGCGCATGCCGGCGACGTTCAGGTCGTAATAGGCGCGGGGCTGCTTGGTGGTGGCATTGGTCCAGGCAAAGCTGATCGACGAAGTGGCACCGGCCACGCGGCCCGCCTCCAGGACAGTCACTTTTGCCCCCGCCTTGGCGCATTCATAGGCGACAGAGCTTCCGACGATGCCAGAGCCGATCACAACTACCCGCATCCTGTCTGTCCCTTTCGCTTGCACAAGCCCAAGGAGACGTTGTCCGCCCCCTGACCGAAATTGCCCTGCGCCGTCCGGATGCGTCTTGGCATGGCGACGGGGCTGCCATCACAACGATGGCCTGTCCTGTGGACTATCCTGCGACACCGCCCGTCCGGCAACTGCTTCGGCGCGCATGGGTTGTTGGCAAAAGTTATGAACTCTGGTCGCGAAGGCTCGACCCGTCAGTCTGCTGCACCACGCGCGATGGCATCATCGACAACCTTCATGAAGGCGCGGGTTTTCTGGATCAGCAAGTCATGAAAGGCATCCGCCGCGGTCGAGGCAATAACGCCCCACGGCCGATAGACACTCAGCTTGAGATCCAGCTTTGGCTGGAACCGGCGGATCACAATGCCCCTGTCCCGTGCCATCCACGCCGAAAGCCGATCAACCACCGCAACCCCAGCCCCGTTGGCCACCAGATCAAGACATGCGCTGGACAGTGACACTTCGACCCTTTGGCGACGCTGCACGCCTTGCGACTCGCAAAGCGGGTCCAACTGGCGGCGCAGCGGATCTGCTGACCCCATGCCGACAAAATCCAGCCCGTGCAGATCGCTGCATGCAACGACGGCACATTGCGCCAACGGATGCCCCGCAGGCATCACACAGACCGGTTCGGTATCGACCAGGGCCCGGCGCGACACCGACGGCACGTCTTCTTGCGCGGTGACGGCGATGCCGATGTCAAGCTGGTTGCGGCTGGCGCGCTGGATGACCGTGGCCGAACTGCGGATGTCCAGCGCGATCGACACGGTCGGATGGCTGCGCGAGAACTCGGCCACCAGGCTTGGCAGAAGCGTAAGGCCAAAGGCTGGCATGGCGCATATGGTCAGCCGCCCGCTGCGCAACTCGCGGATTTCCTGTGCGGCGCGCGAGATTGTCCGTGCCGATTCAAAGACCCGCTGCACCTCGGCATACAGCATATGCGCCTCGGGCGTCGGGACCAATCGCTGCCGTGTCTTGCGAAACAGCTGAAACCCCGCCTTCTCGGCCAGAAGTTGCAGGGTCTTGCTGACCGCAGGCTGTGTCACATCCAGCGCATCGGCAGCCTTGGTTGTGGTGCCATGAAGCATGACCGCGGCAAAAACCTCGATCTCGCGCGGTGTGAACTCTGACCCGCCAGCCCAGGCCGCGCGCTCTCCAAGATCCATGCCCTGCCCCCGTTGTAAATCGCCACAAAAGACACTCAGCCTAGGAACATCCTGACCCGCAGACAAACAGTTTCGACGGCAGTTCATTCCTTCGCCTGTGTCTTGCGCGTTTCGCCCGTCACCGGCCGAAAGCATGTCCGGTCCCGCCTGACGGCGGACCGGTCGGGCGGGCGTGGCAGATTGTCCTGCTGATCGGGATTTCACATGCCGAATTGTCATGATTGTTGGGACAAACGATCCCGCCTAACTTTTCTTCACAGGCCGCGAAATGTCGCCGGCCAGTTGGGAAACAGGAAAGGAAACCCCATGCAATACTATCAGGTCTTCATCAGCGCCGAGCAGACGGCCCAGGCCAACCGCATCCTTGACGCGCTGATGGCGCGCCAACTGGTTCTGGGTGGCCCCATCGTCGGCGGGCCGGCCAAATTCTTGTGGAACTTCAAGGAAAGCGACGTGCCCGAAGGCATGCGGGAGCACAAGCTGTTCGCGCTGGAACAGGATTACAACTACATCATCACCTACACCCGCGAGGATCTGAAGGCAGAGCTGGTCGATGTTGCGGAATCCGCCTCGCTGGAAGAGGTCTGCATGATTTCGTTCCTGCCGATGGAGCCGAACAAGTCGCTGCGCGTGCTGCTGGACGCCACTTTCGAGGGTCGCGGCACCGAGCAAACTCCCGAGCCGGTCGATGCCGTGGTCGCGCTGACCTTTGTGCCAAAAGCCGAAATCTCGCGGCGGACCAAAAGCTCGACCGGGGTCGAAGGCAGCCGTCGCTGATCTGTGCGACGCGCAGGGCACGTCAGGCCCTGCGCGTCCGCGCCATATCACGGACCGATCAGGCCGCTTCGTTCAACCGCAGCCCAAGCAGCCCGGCAAGGGCCACCTGAGCAGCCGCCACCGACGCGGCCTTTGCTTCGGGGCCGAAGGCCAGCCTGTCAACGACGACAAAACTCTGATCTGTGATGCCGATGAAATTCAACATGGTGCGCAGATGCGGCACCACAGAGTCCATCTCGCGTGCAGCGCCCTCGGCATAGCTGCCGCCGCGCGTTGTCACGATGATGGAGCGCTTGCCGGTCAGCAAACCCTTTGGCCCTGCCTCGGAATAGCTGAATGTCTCGCCAGCGCGCATCACATGATCGAACCAGCTTTTCAGCGACGAGGCGATGCCGAAATTGTAAAGCGGTGCGCCGATCAACAGGACGTCACTCGCTTTCAGTTCGGCAATCAACTGATCCGACAGGGCCAGTGCATCTGCTTGTGCAGGGTTGCGCGGATCTCCACCCATGGCCGCCACGGCATCGGTGCCGAAATGCGGGATGGGCGCGGTGCCGAGGTTGCGTTCGGTGATGCCAAGCTCGGGCCGCTGGTCGCGCAGCGCGGCGAGCGTCGCATCAACAAGCTGGTTCGAGACGCCTGCATCACCAAGGATGCTGCTGCGCAGGGAAAGAAGGGAGGTCATTCGGGAAAGCTCCTTGGCCGTATTCAGGATGATCTGCCAAGGATGGTGTTGCACCGGAAAGAACGTTAGACCCAAAAAACACATCGCGCTGTTGCATCAAAAGGAACACCTGAAATGACCGGCCTCGAAGACATGCGCTGTTTTGTCGAGGTGGCGGCCTGTGGCGGGCTGAACCGCGCCGCAGCCCGGCTTGGCCTGTCGAAATCCATTGTCAGCCGCAGGATCGCCGCATTGGAGGCGGATCTTGGCGTCAGGCTGCTGGCGCGATCAACCCGCGGCGTGGTGCCTACAGAAGCCGGGCAAGAGTTCCGCCACAGGTGCGAATCAATCCTTGCCGATGTTGCAGAGGCGCGCGAGACGGTGATGGGCAAGGGTGGCGATCTGACCGGCCGACTTCGCGTCACGGCGCCGCAGGTCATGGGGCTAAGGATCGTGGCCCCGGTTCTGGGAGAATTGACACGGCAGCACCCGCGGCTACAGATCGACCTTGTCCTGACTGACCGGGTCGTCGATCTGATTGACGAGGGGTTTGATCTGGCGATCCGCATGGGCGAGCAGCGCGGGGCGTCGCTGATCGGTCGCAAGATTGCGCCCTTGCATGCGGTGCTGGTGGCAAGCCGCGACTATCTTGAAAGGGCTGGCACCCCGAAGACCCCGGCAGATCTGACAACCCATGACTGCATCGGGTATTCCGGCGGCGGAGACTGGCAGTTCCGTCATGGCCGCCGCTGGGTCGCCGTGCGGCCTCGGGGGCAGCTACGCACAGACAGCGGAGATGCAATCGTGCAGTGGGCGGCATCCGGGCTGGGTATTGGTCATGTGCCCGCGTTCCTTGTGCAAGACCGGCTGAATGACGGATCCTTGGTTGAATTGCTGGCAGACTACCCCTCGCCGGACTACGGGATCTATACGTTGCGCCCGCCAGGTCCGCGCACCCCGGCCAAGGTCTTGCTTGCAATTGATGCGCTGACCGCGCGGATCAGGCGCGACGCAGGCGGCGCAACCTAGTCGTCGTCCTGCGCTGCAACCCCGGCCACGGCATCCCAGCCACCTGTCCGGCTGTAGATTGCATTGCGCAGATCAACCATTTCGCGGTTCAGCCGACCAAGATCCGCAGCCCCCTGCCCCGAGGCGGCAAGAAGCGCCATGCCAAGGCACCCTGCCCCATTGCGGATATCGCGGCCCTTGTCTGTCAGCGCGATCAGGACTTGCCGCTCATTCGCCGGGTTTCGCGTGCGGCGCAGCAGGCCGGCCGCCTCAAGCCGCTTGAGAAGCGGCGTCAAGGTGCTGGATTCCAGCGCAAGCCTCGCAGCGATGGCGCCGACGCTTTGGCCATCCTCGCGCCAGAGCACATTCAGCACCAGATACTGCGGATAGGTCAGGCCCATCTCGTCCAGCATCGGCTTGTAAAGCCGCTGGATCGCCATGCCTGCGGAATGGATGGCAAAGCAAAGCTGGTCATCCAGCGGCACCGGGGGGGTCGAAGTGTTGGCGGACATGGCGCGTTCCTGATCGGGTAGGGTATGACCTTGCAAATTATTATCGCGATAAAGTTTGTGTTTGACAAGCAGCTCGGCGTGAGTGTATGAAATTGATATCGCAATAACAGTTATTGCCATATCATACCGGGAGACCAGATCATGTCGTCGAAAATCAAGACCCTCATCGCCGCCGCAGCCACAGCAGGGGCTCTTGCCACGGGCAGCCTCGCCATTGCACAGGAAAGCATTCCTGCCGATCAGGCGATCCGAAATGTCGTGCTGGTGCATGGGGCTTTTGCCGATGCCTCGGGCTGGCGCGGGGTCTATGACCGGCTGACGGCGCGCGGCTATCGCGTGACGCTGGTGCAAAACCCGCTGACGTCGCTGGCAGATGACGTCGCGGCCACCAAACGCGCACTGGACCGCATGGACGGGCCGGCGATCCTGGTGGGCCATTCCTGGGGCGGCACGGTGATTACCGAGGCGGGAATTCATCCGTCGGTGGCGGGGCTGGTCTATGTGTCGGCCCTGTCGCCCGATGCCGGAGAGACGACCGGACAGCAATACGACGGCTTTACCACCCCGCCAGAGTTTGTGCTGGATATCGGCAAAGACGGCTATGGCTTTGTCGAACCGTCAAGGTTCCAGGAAGGTTTCGCCCATGATGTCAGCGACGCCGACGCAGCTTTCATGCGCGATGCGCAGGTGCCGGTGAACATGGCGGTCTTTGGCACGGTTCTGGAAAACGCCGCCTGGCGCAGCAAGCCCAGCTGGGCCGTGATCGCGACCGAGGACAAGGCCTTTGATCAGGCGATGCTGCAGCATATGGCCACGCGGATCGGCGCGAAAGTGACCGAGGTGTCGGCCAGCCATGCGGTCTTCATGACCCAGCCCGACGTTGTCGCCAATGTCATCGACGAGGCCGCGCGTAGCGCAAAGGTTGCGGGCAACTGACAGGCTGCGGCAAAAGGGATCCGACCGGGTGCGTCAGGCCTCGGTCGGTTCAGCCTGTCGAATTGTCCCGGTTTCCTGCAAGGCGCATCCCGATTTATCCCAATTGTCGGGAGAATGAGTTGCGCCCAGATTGGAGACCAGGGTTGCGAGGTCCACGGCCCGCGTCCTGTGCATCACAGATCAACCTCATCACAAGGCCAGACCCATGAAAGTTCTTTATCAAACCGCCGCAAAGGCCACCGGAGGCCGGGCGGGCACCACATCTGTTCTGGACGGCACCCTGAATCTTGCGCTTTCGACACCCAGGGAACTGGGCGGCAGCGGCGGCGAAGGCACCAACCCTGAACAGTTGTTCGCAAGCGGCTATGCCGCCTGTTTCCTCAGCGCCTTGCAGTTCGTGGCCAGCCGCGCAAAACAGCGGCTTCCCGAGGCCGCAAGTGTAACGGTGACGGTCGGGATAGGCCCGCGCGACGATGGCACCGGATTTGCCCTCGACATCGCGCTCAACGTCGATCTGCCCGGGATCGACCATGAGGTTGCAAGCGCGCTGATGCAACAGGCGCATCTTTCCTGCCCCTATTCGCACCTTGCCCGGAACGGGTCGGACGTCCGCCTGAGCCTTGCCTGATCAGACGGCGTGTTGGCCCGGGCTTGACGCAGGTATCGCCCTTTCAGGAATGCCAGAGCGGGCTTCCAGGCGCACCATCGCCAGAAAAGCCACGAACCCGGCCGACGGATTGCGGCGGCCGGGGTAATAAAGGCTGAACCCGGACCGTTCCGGCGTCCAATCCTCCAGCAGCCGGGTCATGCGGCCGGCGGCAATATCCTCGGCCACATCCGCCTCATGGAACAGCCCGATGCCCGCCCCGTCCAGCACGGCGGCCCGGGCGATCGCTGCCTCGTCCACTGTCAGCCGCCCTGCGGCCTCGAACGGGGCCTGCTCGCCATCCTTTTCCAGCGGCCAGCGCAACAGGGCGCCATTGGGAAGGCGCACGCGGATGCAATGAACCGGATCCAGATCGGCGGGCGACGCGGGTGCCGGATGCACGGCAAGCCACTTTGGCGCTGCCACAAGCGCATGTCGCTGGGCCTGGCCCAACGGCAGGGCGATCATGTCGCGCGGAACCAGATCGGCGGGACGAATACCCAGATCGAACCCCTCGGCAACAATATCGACCAGCCGCCCCTCTGTCACCAGATCAACCTGCATGTCAGGGTAGCGACGAAGGAAGGCCAGCACCATGGGTGCCACCGCCCGCCCTGCCTGAACCGACGCATTGATGCGCAACGTGCCAGACGGCGTCTCACGCCGTGACCTGACCGTTTCCATGGCGGCCCGGATCTCGGCCAGGGCGGGTGCGACACGGGCCACAAATTCACGACCGGCATCGGTCAAGGCAACGCTGCGGGTCGTGCGGTTGAACAGACGCACGCCAAGGCCCGCCTCAAGCCTCCCGATCACATGTGACAATGCTGTAGTCGACATGGCCAGATCAAGTGCCGCCGCTCGAAACGACCCACGCCGCGCTATTGCCAGAACCGCTTCGATGCCCTTCAGGCCAGTGTCCGTCATTATCCCGTTCCTGACATCGCAAGATACAAATTTATCCCGATTACCTGCCAGTCTGTCGATCATTATATTGAGGCCAGCAAAGAATGGAGAGCCAAATGACCCTGCCCGCACCTATCCACACCTATTTCACCGCAGAGGCGCCACAGGATGGCGCGATGTTCTCGGCAGCGTTTGCCCCCGATGCCGTGGTGCATGACGAAGGCGCCATCCATCGTGGCCCCGCCGAAATCGAGGCCTGGTGGAAGGCAGCAAAGGCCAAGTATCGCCACCGCGCCGAGCCGTTGGACATGACAAAGGTCGGCGGCAAATTGCTGGTCCGTGCCCGGGTCAGCGGCGAATTTCCAGGTAGCCCGGCGGTTCTGAGTTTTACCTTCGGGCTTGCCGAGGGCCGCATCCGGGATCTGAGGATCGGCTGACGGGCGCTGTCCTGACGGTGCAGGGCAGACGCGCCCTGATCTTCCGCGGCACGCCCAGCGGCGGTATTGAACAGGCGGGGCGCCTGTCAGTCGGAATTCCTGTCGATCTCGGGAAGGTTGAAGTGGATGGCATCGGGGCTGGCGGTATCCATGCGCAGGTATCCCAGCACGCGGTTGTCGAGCGCAGGGTCAAGCACAAGGATCTCGCCCTCATAGACCTTGAATTCGGTCAGCTCTTCGATGTTTGTGTAGTGGGTGATCAAGAGAAGTGGTCCGGTCGGCCCGCGCTTTTCCCAGTCATCGATTGCCGCCCGGATCGGAGCGACAGTCGCAGCCCCGCCCAGGGACAGCAGCAGGCCCAGACCATAGTCTTCCGTAACCTCGACAGACTGATCATAGTCCGGAACAAAATGGCGGATGCCCTCCATCAAGGTAGCGAAGGTATCGGCATTGCGGCACCAGGGGCTGACCCGGATCTCGGCCGGAAGAATCTCACTGATCGCCAGATGCATCCCAAGCTGCCGCATCGCCTCTTTTCCGTCGGGCGTCATCATGCGCTGGCGCTCGCAGTCCTTCGGTTCTACCCCGCGCGCATCCATCTGCGACCAGTCGGTCGGGCCATGGCGCATCAGAAAGACGATGTCCTTGCGATAAAGGTCAGCCAGCATCGTGATCGGCTCGAAACGCAGCGAACCCTTGATCTCGACTGCCATGCCGCTTCCGGACTCGGGGTAGACGACCCCGGCGTGGCCTTCGTTCCTCATGGCCATGTCGCCCTCGCCAAAGCCCTGGGCGCCCAGATAACCGGCCGAGACGAGGACAAGACCGATGCCATTGAAGAAAATACCATATGTCCTGCGACCTATTGCCATACTGCGAATCCCCTGCCGTTTGGTTCGCCCCGCCCGATCCGGGCGGGGCGCAATGTTGGTGGACAGACCGACGCGAGTTACCGCGTCCGCGCCAGCTCGATGGCCTCTTCGATCTGCTGCTTGGTATCGGCGCCGTCATTGATCCGTGCGATGACTTCAGCCACCTGCGCGACCGTCAGCTCATCGACGTTCACCGCGATGCCATAGGAGGAAATCATGTTGTTCAGCTGCAGTTGCAGCATGTCGAGCCCTTGAGACATCTCGGTCGGGTTGAACGACTGCGCGACGGCGAAGCCTGCGCCGACAATGGTGAAGGCAAGAGCGAGAGAGAGGCGGTTCATTTGCTTTCCTTTCTGGGAAGAAAATATGGATAACCCGGTTCTGACGCGATCCTTCCCGCCGGGAGAAACACCGGAAGGATCGCGGCCATTCCGACGAGCATCGTCCGATACTCTCCCAAGGGGATCGCACAGTCAGAGGTTCTCATCGGTGTCTTCCCCGCATCATCGGATGCGGTGTTCAGACACTAACCGCCCCGGTTTTCTTGCGGACCTATCCACAGGTTTCCAAACCCTATCCTTTGGTAGGTCGGAGGGCGCCCGGCTGAGGTTGATCCGAGGTTGACGGGGCGCCCCCCACACCTGGCGCGTCCGCATGGCCGAAGATGGAACCAAGGCGGGATGATCCGCCACAAGCTTCGACATTTGGCCAGGGCCGCATCCCGACCGAAGCAAAGCAGGCGCGGTCAGGCGAACACCGGGAACCACTGACCGGTTCACCGGTTTTTCTGCACATGATTGGGTGGCGGCAAGATGCCCCGCACGATGCACAGCGTTCCGGGAAAGGTCACACTGGACAGGCGCGGCAAAATATGAACGACTCCGGCATCGCCGCAGTAGTCGGAACACCGGATGCCGGGGTCAAAGCTGTTCGTTTCGGCCCTTTTGGCCTTACTTCTGTGGACCTTCCCGGTATTGGGTCAGGTCGAACGAGTCGTGGCCACGATCGCGCCCGACATCGTGAGGATCACCGTAGCCGAAGGTTACGGCCAGCGCTTTACGCGGCTGTCTACAAGTGACGGCCTGTCACAGACCCGTGTCGCCCAGATTGTCCAGGACAAGCAGGGCTATATGTGGTTCGGCACGCAATTTGGGCTGAACCGGTATGATGGCTATGATTTCAAGACTTTGATCCATGACAGACGCAATCGCGACAGCATCGGGGCGGTCTTTGTCACAGCCCTTTTCGTGGATCGGGACAATGGCATCTGGGTTGGCGGCACAGGAACCCTCGACCGGCTCGATCCCGTCACGGAAACGGTCGCGCGGGTGACGCTGACGCCCGATGGCGCCGCTGGCGATGCACCGACGGTGGTTCACATTTCGCAAGACCGCGAGGGTGCGATCTGGTTGGCAACCGGGGCGGGCCTGTTCCGCCATGATCCGCTGACAGTGGACACCCGGCATTACCGAAGCGATCCCGACGAACCCGACAGCCTGTCGTCCAACCGCATCCAGTTCAGCGGTGAGGATCGGGCCGGCAATCTGTGGGTCGGCTCGGCCGGGGGGCTGGACCGGCTGGATCCGGCCACCGGCCGGGTGACGCTGCATGTGCCGCTTGCAGATTCTGTGCAGGTCTCGTTCTACGAGGATCAGAAGGGCAACTTCTGGGTTCTGGGGGCGACGGGAACCGGGCTGGCCCGGCTTGACCGGTCAACGAACCGGGTTACCCGTTTCACCTTTCATGACCCGTTGCCGGGGCAGAACGACCTGACCGGCGTGATGGGGATGGTCGAGGATGACAGTGGCGCGCTCTGGATCGGCTCTCCCGGTCTGGGCTTGTTTCGCCTTGATGCCGAAAGCCTGCAGGCGGTGCGCTTCGGCGCCTCACCTTCAGACCCGGGCAGCATCCCCGAGGACAAGGTGATCGGCCTCTTCAAGGACCGCGAGGGCAATATCTGGTCCGGTCACCACTCGGCCCCCCCCAGCATGTTCAACCCCGGGCAGCGGCTGTTCGAGACGTTTCGCCAAGGAGACGGACGCCCGGACAGCCTGCAGACAGACTTCATCAACGCAATCTTCGAAGATGATCGCGGCCAGTTGTGGCTGGGCAACGATTTCGGGCTGACCCGGGTGGATCGAGCGACCGGACAGTTCACCAGATTCCATGAAGGGCTGAGCACCAAACCCATGGTCATCAGCATTGCCCAGGACCGGGCCGGGCAGATCTGGGTCGGCACCTATGGCAACGGCATCGCGCGACTTGACGAAGCCACGGGGAATTTTGAACGTTTTGTCCACGATCCTGCGGATCCCTTCAGCATCGCGGCCAACCAGGTTCATCGCCTGATCCTGTCACGCGATGGCACGCTGTGGGCGGGGACGGGTGATGGCCTCTCGCGTTTCGATCCGGCGACCGGTCGGTTCACCACCTTCAAGGCCGACTGGTCAGACAGCCTTGCGCAAACCTATGTTTCAGGAGCCGAGGATGCCGAAGGTAACCTGTGGCTCGGCACGCATTACTCGGGCCTGCACCGCTTTGATCCGCGAACGGGCAAGCTGCAGGTCTTTGCTGCCGACCCCTCGGTCGAGGGCTCCTTGCGCGACAACATGGTGCCAAGCGTGCATATCGGGACGGACGGCATCATCTGGGTAGGCACGCAAAGCGGACTTGACCGGTTCGATCCGGCAACGGGCAGGTTCGAGGCGGTCCACGAAGCGGTGATGCAGACCGACCGGACTATCAGCCATATCCTGGAGGACGAGGCCGGAACCCTGTGGATCGGAACCAACAAGGGCGTGGTGAATTTCGACCCGGCAGACGGCAGCTTTGCCGACTACCAGACCATCGTCGGGCTGAGCGGGAACGACTTTACCGGCTGGGCCAGTGGATTTCAAAGCGCGCGCGGCGAGATGTTCTTTGGTGGTTTCTCGGGTGGGGTGGCGTTCTTTCCCGCGCAACTGGCCAAGATCGGCCCCACCATGCCAATTCTGCTGACGGAACTGGAGTTTCCGTTCCTGTCGCCCGAAGAAGAAGCGCGGCTTGAGGATATGCTTGCGATCGGCAGCGCCACCGCCCTGTCGCTGGGGTATCACGCAAACAGCCTGTCGCTGACCTTTGCCGCGCCCAGCTTTGTTGATCCGGGGTCAAGCCGCTACCGCTACATGCTGGAAGGGCTGGAGGACGATTGGCGCGAAGTGGATGCGACGCAACGTCGGGCGAGCTACACGATGTTGCCGCCGGGCCGCTATGTGTTTCGCGCCCAGGCAGCCGGAGTCGGGAACGCCTGGAGCACGCCGGGCATTGCCCTGCCGATCGTGATCCTGCCGCCCTGGTGGCAGACTTGGTGGGCCCGATCCATTTTCGCTCTGGGTGTTGCCGGCCTGATCGCGGTCGCCTTTCGGATCCGCACGGCGCAGGTCGAACAGCGCGAGCAAGAGTTCCGGAAACTGGCCGAAAACGCCCCTGACATGGTTCTGCGCTTCGACAGCGATCTGCGCCTGTTCTATGCAAATTCGGCGGCAAGGGCATTCATCGGGCCCGAAGTGTCGTCGGCCATGGGGCGTCCCCTGACAGAGTTGACAGCCATGGAATCGCGGCTGCCGGTGCGACGGCACGACATCCTGCGGGTGCGTGATACGCGAGTCAGCACGACCGAGGAATACCGCGTTGGCAAGGATGCGGCCCAGTGCGACATTGAAACGCGCATCGTTCCTGAAACCTCACGCGGGCGTTCCCGGATTGACAGCCCGATCCTGGTCATCGCGCGGGATGTTTCGCAACGCAACGCCACGGAACTTGCGCTGCGACGGGCAGAGGCCGATCTTGCCCATGCCTTGCGGGTGGCCACGGTCGGCGAGCTGACCGCCTCGATTGCCCACGAGATCAATCAGCCGCTGACGGGCATCGTCACCAATGGCGAGGCTGGCCGCAGATGGCTGACCGCGGTTCCGCCAAACCTGCCCGAAGGTCTGTCTTCGATCGAGGCGATCATCGCCGATGGCCGAAGGGCGGCAGAGATCATCGACCGGGTCGTCGCGCTTGTCCGCAGGACCGATACGCACAAGCGCCCGGTCAACGTGAATGACATGATCAACGAGGCCGTCGCAATTGCACGTGCCGAGCTTACAAGGGCCAATGTCGTCACTCAGCTGGAGCTTGACAGTGCATCTCCGCAGATTTTGGCCGACAGGGTCCAGATCCAGCAGGTGCTGCTCAATCTGTTCCGCAACGCGCTTGAGGCCATGGCAACGGTGGCGCCGGAAGGCCGCATCCTGAATGTCACCAGTCGCACGATCCAGGGCCGGGTCATCATCGGGGTGCGCGATACAGGCCCCGGCCTTGGTGCAGAGGCAGAGGGCAAGGTCTTTGAGGCCTTCTATTCAACCAAGCCAACCGGCATGGGCATGGGTCTTGCCATCAGCCGCTCGATCGTCCACGCGCAATCGGGCGAGATCCGCGTGAACCGGAGCGTCGCACCCGGTTGCCTGTTCGAGGTGGAATTTGCTGTTCTCGACGCCGGCGCAGAGCCCTGCATCGCGCCTGCAAAGCCCCGGCTTGCCTGACCGTCAGTCGCGCTTTGCAATGGCCAGTCTTATCGCCTCGGCCATCTGGTCGGCGGCGAAGGGTTTCTTGAACACACGTATTCCGGATATGGCGGTTCCGTTGGCGCCGCCCTCGTCAAAGGCGGTGATCATGATCGTGGGAAGCACCCGCCCCCTGTCCTTCATCCATGCGACAAGCTCCCAGCCCGTCATGCCGGGCATGTTTATGTCACACAAGAGACAGTCGAGCGCCTCCGTCTCTGCCGCCAGAAACTCTTCGGCCGAGGCAAAAAGAACGGTGCCGTAGCCAAGAGACCGAAGCAGACTGCCAATTGCGATCCTTACCGAACTGTCATCGTCGACGATACCGACAAGATGAGGGTCAATGCCCATGCCGGACCCCTCGGCGCTTCCCCTCGTTCGGATGCCATGGTGCCATCCGCACGTCGGTAGAACGATTCTGCATGTTTTTCACCACTTACATCGGCTTGTGCAGCCTGAACTCTTCGGCAAGACGCACAAGGTCTGCGAAAGTCCGGGTCTGCAACTTTCGCATCACCTTGCCGCGATGAATCTTTACTGTGATTTCGCTGAGGCCCAGTTCGAAGGCGATCTGCTTGTTCATTTTTCCGGCAGTCGCCATCATCATCACCTCACGTTCGCGGGCCGTCAGACCCGCCAGACGCCGGGCCTTTTCCGTGGTGTCGAGGACGCTTTCCCGTCGACCCAGATCCGTCTTCACCCCGGCAGCTACTGCCTCAAGCAAGTCCTGATCCCGGAACGGTTTTGACAAGAAGTCGATTGCGCCACCCTTCATGGCCCGCACGCTCATCGGCACATCGGCATGCCCGGTGATGAAGATGATCGGCACCTGGATGCGGAGATTGGCCAACTGGTGCTGAAGGTCGAAGCCGCCCTCCACGGGCATGCGGACATCAAGTATCAGGCAGTTGAACAGGTGAGTTTCATCAGAAGCCAGAAACGCCTGTGACGATCCATAGCCGCGAACTTCGTATCCCACCGATCTCAGCAGATTGCTCAGCCCTGCGCGCACTGACGCGTCGTCGTCAACAACCGCGACAACAGGTGGGTCATGTGGATGCTTCTTTGCCTGCACGTACAACACCCTGGCCCAAGCAATCAGGAAGTGGAGACGTCGTGTCTCGCAATACGGTTCAACCCATCGCCGCTCCATCGGCCCGCCGTCAAGCGTATAGTAATGTCCCCGGACCAGGACACCATACCAAGGTATGATCATTCCGGCCCATGGGCCCGCCGCGCCAGATGCCCCAAGTGTGCCGGTCTGCAATCAATCTTCCAGCTAAAGTCCCCTCTCGCAGCCGGTTGCCGGCGACCGGATCATACTTTCGTTCGCTTTGGCCAGCCGCTGCCCGGATGTAACTCCGTGCCTGTCGCATCAGCAACGGCGGGGGCCAAGACCTCACAAGCGAAAGGATGTTCACGACACGAAGGCCCGCCACTGGCCCTGCCCGTGTCCCAACCAAACAGATTGCCGAGGTTGTGACGGTCTTTCATGGCCGTGACCCGCACTGACCGGCGCGGGCCGGAACGGGCCCGCACACTTAGCGATGCAGCAAAACTGCCAAGTTTGAAGCCAGAACCGGAGAACTGACATGAAGAAAGAGACCAAAACGCTGCTGCAGGCCGTGGCCATGGCCGCGGGGCTGGCAACCAATGCCATGGCGCAAGACATGATCCCTGCGGATCAGGTGGTGCGCAACGTTGTGCTGGTTCACGGGGCCTTTGCAGATGGCTCGGGCTGGCGCGGTGTCTATGACATCCTGACCGCGCGGGGCTATCGGGTCAGCATCGTGCAGAACCCGCTGACCAGCCTTGCCGATGATGTGGCCGCAACCCACCGCATTGTGGATCGTCAGGACGGGCCGACGATCCTTGTCGGCCATTCCTATGGTGGCACGGTAATCACCGAAGCGGGGGTGAACCAGAAGGTTGCGGGGCTGGTCTATGTTTCTGCCCTTGCGCCCGACGCTGGCGAGACGACCGGCGGCCAGTTCACCGACATTCCGCCGCCGCCCGAGTTCGTGATCGAGACCGGCGAGGACGGCTTCGGCTTCGTGAATCTGGAAAAGTTCAAGATCGGTTTCGCGGGTGACACAACCGATGCCGACGCGGCTTTCCTGCGCGACAGCCAGGTGCCGATCAACATGGCGATCTTTGGCGAGCCGGTGACGCAGGCCGCCTGGAAGACGAAGCCAAGCTGGGCGGTCGTCGCGACCCAGGACAAGGCGATAGACCCTGCCCTCTTGCGCCACACCGCCGAAAAGATCGGCGCGACGATTGTCGAGGTTGAGGCCAGCCACGTGCCCATGCTGACCCAGCCGCAAGCCGTGGCCGATGTGATCGACGTGGCGGCCAAGGGTGCGTCCGCCAATTGAGCGCAGCGCTGCCGGGCTTTGGTTCGGCAGCGCCATTTCCCTTCATGTGAGAAGGCCGGTCAGTTTGCGGCGCAGCGCGTGGAACGCTGCCGGGGCGGCACCGCTGCCAATGCAAGGCCCGGGTGGATCGGCAGCCCGATGTCGCCAACCAATCCAGATTGCCGCGTCATTGTCCGATATGCCCCGATCATTGTCATTTCCGCCACGCCCCTTCCTGCATCCCAAGGCGTAACTTGTTCCTACCGAAACGAAAGGCAACGCGATGAACCCGAACCTGACCAGACGGACACTGATGACGACCGGGGCCGCCGCGGCCGCCCTTCTGATCCTGAACCGCACAACCAACGCTCAATCCCAAGGAGAGATCATCATGGCTACGTTCACCACCGCTGACGGCACCAACATCTTCTACAAGGACTGGGGCCCGCGCGACGCCCAGCCCATCGTGTTCCACCACGGCTGGCCGCTTTCCAGCGACGACTGGGACAACCAGATGCTGTATTTCCTGGAGCAGGGCTACCGCGTCGTGGCCCATGACCGCCGCGGCCATGGCCGGTCCGACCAGACCGACACCGGCAACGAGATGGACACCTATGCCCAGGACGTGATCGAACTGGCGCGGCATCTGGACCTGAAGAACGCGATCCACATCGGCCATTCGACCGGCGGGGGCGAAGTTGCCCGCTATGCCGCCCGCGCCGAACCGGGCCGCGTCGCGAAGGCCGTGCTGATCGGCGCCGTGCCGCCGGTGATGGCCAAGACGGAAAGCAACCCCGACGGCATCCCGCTGGAGGTGTTCGACGGCTTCCGCTCCGCCCTGATCGCCAACCGGGCGCAGTTCTTCCTCGACATCCCCTCGGGCCCGTTCTTCGGCTTCAACCGCGAAGGTGCCACGGTCAGCCAGGGCCAGATCCAGAACTGGTGGCGGCAAGGCATGATGGGCGGGGCCAAGGCGCAATATGACTGCATCAAGGCCTTCTCGGAAACCGATTTCACCGAAGATCTGAAGGCGATCACTGTCCCGGTCCTGGTGCTGCACGGCGAGGATGACCAGATCGTCCCTGTCGCCAACACCTCGGCCCTGGCGGCCAAGCTGGTGCAGAACGGCACGCTGAAAACCTATCCGGGCCTTTCGCACGCCCCCTTCGCGACCCACCCCGACCTGGTGAACGCCGACCTTCTGGCCTTCGCCAAGGCCTGACACCCGAACACGGAAAGGGGCGGGTCCGCACCGCCCCTTTCCACCTGCACCGGACTGAACAGGAGACGCGCCATGACCTATGCCTCACGCCTTGATCTGGATACCGCGCTTCGGGCTGCCGTCCTGCCGATCCTGCAGTCCCGCCTGTCCGACACGCTTGACCTGCAAGCGCAGGTGAAACAGGCGCATTGGAACCTGCGGGGCCCGGCCTTCATCGCCCTGCACGACCTCTTCGACCGGATCGCCGCAGACATCGCCCTTGCCGCCGACGACACTGCGGAGCGTATCGTCGCCCTTGGCGGATATGCCGACGGACGCCCTTTCCGGACCGCACGCGACACCAGCCTGCCGGGCTGGCCCGAACGGGTGCAGGCGCAAGGGGCGGTGCTTGACGCTTTGGCCGCGTCGATCTCGGCCCATGGCCGCGGGCTGCGGGACGCCATCGACAGCACAACCCAGATCGGCGATGCCGGAACTGCCGACCTCTTCACCGGCCAGTCGCGCCAGACGGACAAACAGCTCTGGCTGGTGGAAGCCCACCTTTCCGGCATGAAGGCCGAATGAACCGAAGCGGTCAGAACGACAGGGGCGCGTTGTCCTTGACCTCTTTCAACACAAAGAACGTCCGGATCTGGCGCACGCCGGGCAGGGTGATCAGCTGGCGGCCGTGCAGCAGGTTGAACCCGGCCATGTCCCGCACGCGGATTTTCAGCAGATAGTCGAAATCCCCGGCAACAAGGTTGCAGTCCAGCACTTCCTTCATCGCGCCGACGGCGGCCTCGAACGCGGCAAAGCTTTCGGGGGTTGACCGGTCCAGCACCACCCCCACCATCACCAGCGCGCCAAGCCCCACCGAAACCGGGGAAACCTGCGCGCGGACCGCCGTGATGAAGCCTTCCTCCATCAGGCGCTGGGTGCGGCGGTGGCAGGTGGCGGCACTGACATTGACCAGCTTCGCCAGATCTGCGTTCGCGATACGCCCGTCTTTCTGCAAGGCGCGCAGCATGTTGCGGTCGATTCGGTCCAACGCAAGCTTGGAAGATTCTTCCATTTTCAGCCACCATTCTGAATGCCGAGATAACTTATTGCGAAACTGAGTCAGAAACCATTCATTTTGACGCTCAACTATGGAAGCACGTATTCGCGCGGTCCTGTTACGGTTTCAACATGCCAAACCTCAGGAGACCGCCGCATGTCGCTGCTTGCCAAATTCGAACGCTACCCGCTGACCTATGGCCCCACGCCGATCGAACATCTGCCCCGCCTGACCGAGGCGCTTGGCGGCAACGTCCAGATCTATGCCAAGCGCGATGACTGCAATTCCGGCCTCGCCATGGGCGGCAACAAGCTGCGCAAGCTGGAATACATCGTGCCGGATGCCATCGCTTCGGGGGCGGATACGCTGGTGTCCATCGGCGGCGTGCAGTCGAACCACACCCGCATGGTGGCCGCGACTGCGGCCAAGATCGGCATGAAATGCGTCGTGGTGCAGGAAAAATGGGTGCCGCATTACGATGCCGTCTATGACCGCGTCGGCAATATCCTGATGACCCGGCTGATGGGCGCGGATTCGCGGCTGGTCGAGGACGGGTTTGACATCGGCATCCGGCAAAGCTGGGAAAACGCGATCCAGTCGGTGCGGGATGCGGGTGGCGTGCCCTATGCCATTCCGGCGGGGGCCAGCGTCCACAAATACGGTGCGCTTGGCTATATCGGCTTTGCCGAGGAAGTGGCCGAACAGGAAAAGGCGCTGGGTTTCACCTTCGATTACATCGTGGTCTGTGTTGTGACCGGATCGACGCAGGCGGGCATGATCGTCGGCTTTGCCGCGCAGGACCGGGCGCAAACCGTCATCGGCATCGACGCCTCCGGCACGCTGGACCAGACCCGCGCACAGGTGCGCCAGATCGTCGACAATTCGGCCGAACTGGTTGGCCTTGGCCGCAAGGTGCGCGAGGATGAGATCGTCATCAACCCGGACTATGCCTATCCGGCCTATGGCGTCCCGTCCGAGGAAACCAACGACGCCATCCGTCTGGCCGCCCGGACCGAAGCGATGATCACCGACCCGGTCTATGAAGGCAAGTCGATGCAGGGCATGATCGACCTGACGCGCAAGGGCTTTTTCCCGGATGGGTCAAAGGTGCTTTACGTTCATCTGGGCGGCGCACCGGCGATCAACGGCTACAGCTACTATTACAAGGAAGGCTGAGCCTGCCATCATGCCTTTGGGCTGCCCGGGTCTGCGGGCAGCCCGTCACCTGCAGAAACGGAGTGCCGCGATGACCCCCGATGCCGCCCATCTGAAAACCCTGGAACAGCGGCTCTTGTGGCTGTCGCACTGGATGATCCATCACGCCAACCACATCCGCCCCAAGGTGGACGGGATCAAGGTGGGCGGGCATCAGGCGTCTTCGGCCTCGATGGTGTCGATCCTGACGGCGCTGTATTTTCACGCGCTGCGGCCGCAGGATCGGGTGGCGGTCAAGCCCCATGCCTCGCCGGTGTTTCATGCCATCCAGTATCTGATGGGCAACCAGACCCGCGAGAAGATGGAGAATTTCCGGGGTTTCGGCGGCGTGCAAAGCTACCCCAGCCGCACCAAGGACGTGGATGATGTCGATTTTTCCACCGGATCCGTGGGGCTTGGGGTAGCGATCACCTCCTTCGTGTCGCTGGTGCAGGATTACATCGCCGCGAAGGGTTGGGGGCGCGATCTGCCCCTGGGGCGCATGGTGGCGCTGGTGGGCGATGCCGAACTGGACGAAGGCAATGTCTATGAGGCGTTGCAGGAAGGCTGGAAGAACGACCTGCGCAATTGCTGGTGGATCATCGACTACAACCGGCAGTCGCTGGACGGCATCGTGCGCGAAGGGCTGTTCGCCCGCATCGAAAAGATCTTCGACGCTTTCGGCTGGGACGTGGTCCGCATCAAATACGGTGCCCTGCAACGCGCGGCCTTTGCTGAACCGGGCGGCAGCGCCTTGCGCGACTGGATCGACCGCTGCCCGAACCAGCAATACGCAGCCCTCACCTTCATGGGCGGCGCAGTCTGGCGCAAGCGGCTGATGGAGGATCTGGGCGATCAGGGCGATGTGTCGGCGCTGATCGACCGGCGTGATGATGCGCAGTTGGCCGCACTGATGGAGAACCTGGGCGGCAACTGCGTGCAGACCATGGCCGAGGCGTTTGATACCATCACCCATGACCGGCCCACCTGCTTTCTGGCCTATACGATCAAGGGCTGGGGCACGCCGATTGCCGGGCACAAGGACAACCACGGCGGGCTGATGAACCCCACCCAGTTCGCCGCCTGGCAAAAGCACATGGGCGTGCCACACGGCCAGGAATGGGAGCCGTTCGCCGCCGTTCCAGACCCCGCCGCCCTGCGCAACTACCTGTCGCGCGTGCCTTTCTTCGCCAAAGGCCGCCGCCGCTTTCATGACGACCGCATCGCCGTGCCGCGCATTGCCATCGACACCGACCGCGAGATTTCCACCCAGGCCGCCTTCGGCAAGATCCTGGACGATTTGTCCAAGGGCGACAGCACGCTTGCCGCCCGTATCGTCACCACCTCGCCCGATGTCACGGGGACGACGAACCTTGGCCCATGGGTCAACCGGCGCAAGCTGTTCGCGCGTCAACCGCAGGCCGACGCCTTCATTGAACACCGCATTCCGTCCACCGCGAAGTGGGAGTTTGCGCCCGAAGGCCAGCATATCGAGCTGGGCATCGCCGAGATGAACCTGTTCCTGCTGCTGGGCGCGGCAGGCCTGTCGCACAGCCTGTTCGGCAAGCGGTTGTTCCCCATCGGCACGGTCTATGATCCGTTTGTGCATCGTGGCCTCGATGCCTTGAACTACGCCTGCTATCAGGACGCGCGCTTCATGATCGTCGGCACACCATCCGGCGCGACGCTGGCCCCCGAAGGCGGCGCGCACCAGTCCATCGGCACGCCGCTCACCGGCATGTCGCAGGACGGGCTGGCGGCATTCGAGCCTGCCTTTGCCGATGAATTGGCGGTGATCATGGAATGGGCCTTCGACTATCTGCAACGCGATGGCGAGGGCGACCCGGACGAACGCACCTGGCTGCGCGATGAGACCGGCGGCTCTGTTTACCTGCGCCTGACCACCAACCCGCTGGAGCAACCCGGCAAGCGGCATGACGACGCGTTCCGTCAGGGCGCCATCGACGGCGCCTACTGGCTGCGCAAGCCGGGGCCGAACTGTCAGGTGGTGATCGCCTATCAGGGGGCCGTCGCCCCCGAGGCGATTGCGGCGGCGGGCATCATCGGGGAACACCGCCGCGACGTGGGCGTGCTGGCCGTCACCTCGGCCGACCGGCTGAACGCGGGTTGGACCGCCGCGCAGCGTGCCCGCGCGCGGGGCAATGCCAAGGCCCGCAGCCATATCGAGTCTCTGCTTGCCGACCTGCCGCGCGACTGCCTGCTGATCACCGCCATCGATGGGCATCCTGCCACACTGGCCTGGCTGGGGTCGGTTGGCGGCCACAAGACCGTGTCGCATGGGGTCGAGCATTTCGGCCAGACCGGCACGATCGGCGATCTCTACCGCCACTACGGGCTTGACCGGCATTCGCTGGCCCATGGCGTGCTGGCGCTGTCGTAGGGTGACCGGTCCGCCCTTGCCGCGCTGCGCAGTCTGATGCCGTCTTGAACGGCGAACCGGAAGGCACCCATGACCCATCGGATTGAGCAAAGATTGCAGGCCCTGAACCTGACGCTTCCCCAGGTGCCAGTCCACGCCGCATCCGATGCGGCGTGGAAATGTTGTGCGGGTTGGCTTGTAGTTGGCGGGCAATTGCCGATGGCCAACGGCAGGGTGATTACGGGCCGGATCGGTGACGACTGCGATCTTCAGGCCGGGGCCACGGCAGCACGGCAAGGTGCCTTGGCCGTGCTGGCCCAGATCAGGCAGGCGCTCATGGGCGATTGGTCGCGTTTTGACCAACTTGCCAGAATCACGGTGCAGGTGAATGCGGCCCCGGGATCTTGCGATCCAGACCCAATAGCCAAGGCCGCATCAGAGGTGTTCCTGGCTGTTCTGGGTGATTGCGGAACCCATGCCCGAACGGTCTTTGCCGTGAACGCCCTGCCACGGGGCGCCCTGGTGCAGATCGATGCCGTGGCCCGGATCACACCCCAAGGCCAGCCTATCGGACTTTTCCCATGACAGGGTTACAGCATGAAAAGCAGCGTTGAGCGCGTCAGCGAGGCCCTGATCCGGTCAGGGCTTGATCTGCTGCCCGTAAAACTTGAAAACTCCACCCGCACGGCGCATGAGGCGGCCGCTGCGCTTGGTGTCATGGTCGATCAGATTGCCAAGTCGATCATTCTTGAACCGGTCGCCGGCGGCCAGCTGTTCCTTTTCATTACCGCCGGTTCAAACCGGGTCAATCTGCAACAGGCCGGGGCCTTGGCAGGATCGGCGCTGCGCCAGGCCCGGCCCGACGTCATTCGCCAACGGACCGGATTTGCCATTGGCGGCGTGGCGCCGGTCGGGCATCTGGAGCCGATACCCGCGTGGCTTGATCGCCGGTTGCTGGACTTTCCGGCCGTTTGGGCGGCGGGCGGAACGCCGATGCATCTTTTCAGCATCGCGCCCGCGCTACTCGCCCGGATCGCCGGGGCCACAATCGCCGATTTCGTCGACGGCTAGGCCCAAAGGCGCGTCGCCCAGCCCCCGAGACAGGCCTGCCACGCGTTGAACGCCAGTTCCTGCGTGCATTTCCGAGGGTCAGGGGGCTGACTGCCCCGTGCCGCGTGACGGGCATCAGATGGTCATGTGGCGATCAACAATCGCATCCGTCAGATCCTCGACCCTGCCGGTCTGGGCCACCCTGCCCTTTTCCATGATGGCAAAGGTGCTGGCGGCACGGCGCAGGAAGCCGATGTTCTGCTCGACCAGCACGACGGTCAGCCCGAACTCGCGGCTCATCCGCAGGATGACGCGTTCGATATCCTCGACGACCGATGGCTGAATGCCTTCATTTGGCTCGTCCAGCAGAACCACGTCCGGCTCTGCCGCAAGGGCGCGGGCGATGGCCAGTTGCTGTTGCTGCCCCCCGGACAGCAGGCCGCCGGGCCGGTCCAGATTGGCCGTCAGATAGGGAAACAACTCGGCCAGTTTCTCCGGCACCGCCCGCCGCCCGCTGCGGTTCGCAAAGCCGCCCATCACGATGTTCTCGCGCACGGTGAAATCGGGGATGATGCCGCGCCCCTGCGGCACATAGGCGATGCCGGCGCGCGCCCGCATGTGGCTGGGTGCCGCCGAAATGTCTTTGCCATCAAGGGTGATGGTGCCCTGCGTATTGTCGGTCAGCCCCATGATGGTCTTGAGCAGCGTGGTCTTGCCGGTGCCGTTGCGGCCCATGATCCCGGTGATCTGCCCCTTGGGGACGGTCAGGCAAACGCCGGTCAATGCGCGCGACCGGCCATAACAGCCTTCAAGGTTTGTCATCGTCAACATTCGGAGATTTCCTGCGTTCCCAGATAGGCGGCCTTTACGGCGGCATTGGCTTCGATCTCGGCCACGCTTCCCTCGGCCAGAACCTTGCCAAGGTGAAGAACGGTAATCCGCTCGGCGATCTCGCGCACGAAAGCCATGTCGTGCTCGACGACCAGAAGCGTGTGGCGGCCCCTCAGGCCATTGATGATCTCGGCGGTCTTGGCGGTTTCTGCCTGTGTCATCCCGGCTGTCGGCTCGTCCAGCAGGATAACCTTGGGGCTTTGCCCCATCAGCATGCCCAGCTCCAGCCACTGGGTCTGGCCATGGCTCAACGTGGCGGCATCGGCCGTGGCCAGATCGGCCAGGCCCACCAGATGCAGTATCTCGGACACCCTCTGGCGATCTGTCGTGCCAAGACCAAAGCGCAGGTTCGCGAAGACCCCCGGATGCCGCACCAGCGACACCTCCAGGTTCTGGCGCACGCTCAGCCCGCCAAAGACCGAAGGGATCTGGAACTTGCGGCCAAGCCCGGCACGGGCGATGCGATACTCGCGCTGGTTGGTCACATCGCGGCCTTCCAGCAGCACACGCCCCGCGGTAGACCGGGTGCGCCCGCTGATCAGGTCCATCAGCGTGGTCTTGCCGGCGCCATTGGCACCCAGAAGCACCCGCAGCTCGCCTTGCGCCACCTGGATCGAGACGCCATCCACCGCGCGAAACCGCCCGAAGCTGACCGAAAGGCCTTCTGTCTCAAGGGCAAGCGTGGTCATTGGCGCAGCTCCCGGTTCAGGGTGGGTGCAGGTTGGCGGCGCTCCCTGATCCGGCGCATCACATCATGGGCAAAACCCGCCAGACCCTGCGGCAGGAAGATGACCGCCAGCACGAAGATCAGGCCGATGATCGCCTTCCAGGCTTCGACCAGCTGTTCTACCTCGGAAACCTTGGCCTCGATCGTGTTGATCAGAATCGCGCCGACACAAGCCCCCAGGATCGAGCCGCGCCCGCCCACTGCCGCCCAGACCACCATCGAGACCGAAAACGCCAGATCGAGGAACGAGGGCGAGGCGAATTCCGCCACCAGCACGTAAAGCATGCCCGCCAGCCCCGACATCGCCGCCGAGACGGTGAAAAAGAAGGTCTGATAGGCCGGCACGTCATAGCCCAGATAAAGCGCGCGCGTCTGGCTGTCGCGCGTGGCTTGCAACACCAACCCAGACCGCGTGGCCACCAGAAGCCGGACCAGAACCAGCACGACGATCAGGATGACCGCGATGATGTAATAGGTGCTGACGGCGTAGGGGTCGATCTCGGCCCCGAAAACCTGCAAAAATCCAAGATCGGTCAGTCCGTTGAAGCCATTGGTGATCGGCTGCGCATCCACCAGCACCAGCCGTGCCAGCAGCACCAGCGCCAGCGAGATGATCGAGACGAAAACGCCCGAGATCCTTTGGCCGAAGATGATCTTCCCAAGAATCGTGGCCACCACGACCGGCAGCACGATGGCCATGGCGACGCCGAACCATTGCGACTGGAAGGGCAACCAGAGCCATGATCCCGGTGTGATGCAGCACAGGTCCGGGGCGGCACCCGGCTGGGCGTTCCACAGCATGAAATCCGGTATCGGCTTGTCCGATCCCTGTTGCAGGCTGGTATGGCTGGACAGTTTCAGTGACATGGCCATGGAATAGGCACCTAACCCGAAGAACAGCCCCTGACCCAGGTTCAGAACCCCGGCATAGCCCCAGGTCAGCGCGATTGCCGCGCCAAGCATGCCGTAGCACAGGTATTTGGCCACCCGGTTCAACCAGAATTCGTCCCCCACCAGCGGCAGGGCCAGAATGGCGGCAAAGAAGATCAGATAGGCCCAGACGCGGTAGTTTCTTGAAAGCTCGGCCATGCCCTAGCGCCCCTTGAAGCTGAAAAGCCCTGCAGGCTTCAGAAGTATGACAAGGATCACCACCAGCAGGACGGCCGCACGGCCCGTGATCTCGTTGAAGGTGATGGCGGTCAGGGCGTTGATCTCTCCCAGGATGCCGGCCGCCGCCACGGTGCCCAGCAGGCTGCCGACGCCGCCCGTCACGACCACCATGAACCCGTCGACAACCATGGTCGCCCCCATATCGGGCGAGACGCTGCGGAACCCGGCCATCAGCACCCCCGCCACCCCCGCCAAGCCCGAGCCGAGCGCAAAGGTGATGGAATTGGTCTGGCGCACGTCGATGCCGCAGGCCGCGGCCATCTGAGGGTTGCGGATGATCGCGCGCACCTTCATGCCCAGGGCGGTGCGATAAAGGACATGCCAGGTCAGCACGGTCAGGACCACCGTGACCGCAACGATGAACAGCCGGTAGGTGTTCAACTCCTGTCCGAAGACCGTCAGGGTCGCTTGCAGGAAACCGGGAACCGGCACGTTTTGCAGGCCCGCGCCCAGCCCCTCGACATGCAGGCCGAAAAAGACCAGGCCGAATTCCAGCCGGATGGCCTGTTGCAGCAGGATCGCGATGCCCCAGGTCGCAAGAAGCGTGTCAAGCAGCCGCCCGTAAAGCCGCCGGACAACCATGCGCTCCATCGCATAGCCAAGCGCCCCGGTGACAACAAAGGCCAGCGGGATCGCAAGCAACAGGTTCGCCCCCAGCCAGATATTCGCCAGAACGGCCACATAGGCGCCCAGCATCACCATCTCGCCATGGGCCATGTTGATGATGCCCATCGCGCCATAAGTGACCGCAAGGCCCAACGCGACAAGAAGAAGGATGGAGCTCAGGCTCAATCCGATGAAAAGAATGTCGAACACGGCCAGCCGCCCCCTGTGCAAGCGTCAAGGTCCGGGCAGGGTGCAAGACCCGCCCGGACCAGTCAGGATCAAAGCTTGGTGGTGTCCAGCCCGCTGGCGGTGCAGAACAGGTTTTCTGCGGTCTCGCCGTAACCGGAATAGGGCAGCGGCTTGACCGGCTCGGGATAGGCACTGACGATCTTGCTCTGACCATCCGCCTGCCACTGACCGATGTTGGGCGTGACCCAGGTGTGCAGGTTGTCCTCATCCACCTTGACCGGTCCGCCGGGTGCGTCAAAGGTCTGGCCGCGAACACCCTCACGGATGGCGTCTGCAGTGATGTCGCCCGCTTTTTCGATCGCCTGTTTCCACAGGAAGACCTGGAAATAGGCCGCTTCCAGCGAGTGATAGGTAATCGCCTTGGGATCGTTCACGAAGGCGCGGTAGCGTTCGATGAAACTCAGGTTCTCCGGCCGGTCGATCGACATGAAATACGGGAACGAGGTATAGCTGCCAGCCGCGTATTCGGCGCCCATTGCCGCAATCTCGATCTCCGAGGTGACTGTGGCGCAGATCGGTATCTGGTCCTGGCTCAGCCCCTGGTTCTTGAATTCACGATAGAACGAGATGATGGAATCGCCCACCACGTTCGACAGCACCACATCCGCGCCAGAGTCCTTGATCTTGTTGACCATGACGGCCCACTCGGAATGGCCGAGTTCAAGATATTCATCCGCCACCCATTCAGCGCCGCCCGCTTCGATCAGCGACTTGGAAACCTTGGCCATTTCGCGCGGATAGACATAGTTCGACCCCACGATGAAGAATTTCTTCTTGCCCAGGGTCTCGATGATCCATGGAATGTAGTTCGACAGCTGGTGATTGGGCACAGCACCCAGATAGACCACATTGCGCGAACACTCGAACCCTTCATAGTGGGTTTGATAGAACAGCATCGCATTGCGCCGCTCGAAGATCGGCAGCACTGCCTTGCGGCTGGCCGAGGTGTGGCACCCAAAAACCGTCTCGACCTTGTCGCTGATCACCAGCTTCTGCGCCTTTTCCGCAAAGGTCTTGGGGTCAGAGGCGCCATCTTCGACGATCACTTCGATTTGCCTGCCCAGCACCCCGCCCGCCGCGTTGATTTCGGACGCGGCCAGCTGCACGGCGCTGGACAGCATCTTTTCCACCACCGACAGGCCGCCGGTCTGCGAATAAAGCGCGCCGACGCGCAGCGGTTCCGCGGCCCGGGCAATGCGCAGATATCCGGGCGCTGCCAGCGCGCCCCCGGCCATTGCAACGGTGGTCAAGAAGTTCCGACGTTTCATCATTGTGGATTTCCCTGTTGCTGCATCGCGCAGCGCGGCACCCGCATTGCGCCCGCCCGCGATGGATTCTTGATTTTGAGGATTGGTTCGACAGCGCTGTCGAAAACAAAAAGGCCCGCCTCGCTCCGCAGAACGAAATCGGGCTTCTTTGCCTATGATTCTGCTTGGTGGCAGACTCGGGATAGCCGGCGCCGCCAGGGATCCCATTACAGAAGCTAATCAGATTCATTTATCTCTGACAAGAAATTTCCATCAACATGCGCGCCGGATCCGTTCGCCTTTTCCAGGTGTATGATTTCCTGGGCAATCGCCTCGATGGCGATCCGGCGGCTCATGGCGCGGGCGCGCAATTCGCGGTGCGCCTGGTCCTCATCCAGGCCGCGCTGCGCCATCAGGATCGTCTTGGCGCGCATCACGGCCTGATCGCCAAGCACCTTGCGCTTGTAGCGCCGTGCATCGCGCGCCAGCGCCTCGGTCTGGCACCAGACATTGCGCGCGATCGCCAGATTTGTCAGCAGACCAAAAGGCCGGATCGGTCGCCCGATCACCGCCATCGCCCCGCTTTCCAGCACAAGCTGCAAGGTCGCGGGGTTTTCATAGCTGACGATGGCAAGGATGGTGGGAGCGGGTGTTCCAAGCCCTCGGAACAACCGCTGCAGCGCCTCGCGCTGATCATCCACGATGGCTATCAGCGCAATGTCGGTCTGGCGTGGCAGCTGATCGGGAACAGGCCAGATCAGCTGTGGCATGCAGCCGATGCGCCGCAGATGGGCGGTCAGGGCAACCCCCTCCTCGTCCATCGGATGCAGCACGACAACGCTGAGATTTCGCAGTTCCTTGAGCAAGGCATAAGACATCTTGTACCTCAGCGGTGCGTCGCATGGACGGGAAAGACCGGGGCCTCCATCTCGTCCTGATGGCCCGAGATGCTTAGCAGGTAGGGGTCGGGCGGCACCCGTTCGGTCGGGTGGCTGACGATGTCATAGGGTGCGCCCTCGCGGACACGGGCCACACGGGGCCACAGATGGGTGTGATTGGTATGCCGGTCCACCCGCACCGCGCCTTGCGGCGCATCCACTTCCACCTCGTAAAGGGCGGGCAGCAGCGCGGCGATCCCGTCATCCCCGGCCAGGGCGAGAGCGGCAGCATAAAGATGGACCGAAAAATAAGCCGCTTCGGCCGGGGCGGTGGCCGCAACCGGACCGCCGGCCGCCAGTCGAAAGGCCCGGGCAAAGGCCAGTGAACCCGGATTGCGCAGCGTGTCAAAGAACGGTGCTGCGATGATATGGCCTTCGGCCACGCCGGGCGGCATGCGGGCCACGTCGACTTCGCTGGTGGATTGGCTGGCAATGGGACAGGTGGCCGGATCAAATCCCGCCTCGCGGTAAGCGGTGTAAAAGGGCACGATCCCGTCGCCCACGACCGTGGAATAGATCATGTCGGGGTTATGAGCGCGAATGCGCGCGATAAGCTCGGCCACATTCTCGGCGCGCAGGTCAAGCGGAACATAGAATTCATCCACCACCTTGCCCCCTTTCGATCGCATGAGATCGGCAACGATGCGATTGGATTCATAGGGATAGACATAATCCGACCCGACCACGAACATCCGCTCGCCAAAATTGGCATGCAGATAATCCACCATCGGCACCGAATTCTGGTTTGGTGCGGCCCCGGTGTAGACGCAATGGCGCGAATATTCGAAACCCTCATAAAGTGTGGGATAGAATAGGACCGCGTTATGCGCCTCGATCTCTGGCAGCATCGCCTTGCGCGTGCTTGACATATGTCCGCCAAAGATCACCTGCACCCTTTCTTCGCGGCAAAGGTCGCTGGCATGGCTGCGATAAAGCGCAGGGGTCGATTTCGGGTCACGGAACACCGCCTCGACCCTGCGCCCAAGGATGCCGCCCATGGCGTTGATCTCGGCAATGGCCAGCCGGGTTGCGGCAAGCTGGTTGCGCTCGATCGCACCGGTCACGCCGCTTTGCGACATGATCACGCCGATTTTCCAAGGCTCTTTCGTCATCCGCACTTTCGATCTTGGGCCCCTTCAAGGGGGGCGTGAAACAAAAAAGCTCCTCTCCGAAATCAATCGGAAAGGAGCTGCCCTGCTCAAGGATACCGCATCCAAATACAAGTTGCGGGGCCTGTCAAACATCTTTTGCAAAGGCGGGGCGAAACCGCGAAAAACGCGCGGCAATGGCGGTCAGGGCGGGCTGTGCAGCGATTCCAGCTTGACGAAAAGCCGGGGCGAGGTTCACATCGAAGGGTATCGTCCCCTTGACCGGTCTGGCCCCGCGCCGTCCTGCCCAGGCCACGATCATCGCGCTCCGGCCTGACCCGCATCCTGCGGCGACGTCATCTGCGCTGCTGCTGACAAGGGTGTCAGCTCCCCTTCCTGCATCCCGCGCCTGATCTGCGCCTGTATGCTTTCACCCGTCCTGTCAGGCCTCCGGCTCTGGCACCCATTGCGCTTGTCCGCGCAGAGAGGGATATCGAATGATGCTTTCCGATCCTGTTGATCTTTCGGCTGACCTTGGCAAGCTGACCATCGCCAAGGTGCAAAGGGCCTTTGCCGCCGGAACACTGACGGCCGAGGCGCTGACCCAGGCCTGCCTTGACCAGATCGCCGCGCAAAACCCGCGTATCAACGCCATCATCTTTGCCTGTGATGATGCCTTGTCAGTGGCCCGCGACATAGATCGCCGCCGGCAAGCCGGGGAAAAGCTGGGTCCGCTTGCCGGCATACCCGTGGTCGTCAAGGATACCGTCGATCTAGTCGGATATCCGACCACGGCGGGGTGGAGCCTGCTGTATTCCGGCACCGGGGGCATTGACCTTTTCCCCGAGCGCGATGCCCCGGTCGCCGCCCGGCTGAAGTCGGCCGGCGCGATCATCCTTGGAAAGACCAATGTCCCGAAACTGAGTTGGACCGGCACCCATGCCAATGACAGCTGGGCCGGTCCGACATTGAACGTGGTCCAGCCCGACCTTGTGCCGGGGGGGTCCAGCGCGGGGACGGCTGCCGCCGTGGCCGCCCATATGTGCCTTGCCGGTCTGGCCGAGGAAACGGGCGGGTCGATCCAGAATCCGGCCTCGTCGCAGGCGCTTGTGGGCATCAAGCCGACCGTCGGACTTGTGCCGAACAGCGGCGTGGTTCCCCTGTCGGCCAATCGCGATGTGCTTGGCCCGATCGCGCGCTGTGTCGAGGATGCGGCGCTGTTTCTGGATGCCATTGCCGGCTTTACGACCGAAGACCCGAAGACGTTGGCCTCGGTCGGCCATATCCCCGAGGGCGGCTTTGCCGCGGGCCTGTCGCCCGACGCCCTTGTGGGGAAGCGGATCGGACTTTACGGTCCGGGCTGGCGCAAGGATCCGCTGTCGCCTGAGGCGGTCGAACTTTATGACCGCGCGAAGTCAGAACTTGTGGCTGCGGGCGCCATTCTTGTCGAAGATCCGTTTGCCGGAACCGGCTTTGCCGACCACCGCCAGATCACGCCGGGCACGCCCTTCTTTGACGGGCGCGGGCTTGAATCGCTGCCCTTTGACATGGGGGCCTATCTGCGCCGTCTTGGCCCCAAGGCGGCGCTCCAGACCTGGGCCGATTTTGTCCGTCTGGCCCAGGCTGAAGACCCGTTGGCCAAGGGCGCGATACTGGGTTATCTGCATGAACTGCCCGATTTCGCCGCCGTCTTGCAGAATCCGGACCTTCCCCCTGCGCTTTCGGAATTCACCGCGCTGAAAACCACCTATCTGCGTTTGGTCGAGGCTGTGTTCATCCGCCACCGGCTGGATGCGCTGGCCTATCCGCAGATGCTTGGTGCGCTGCCGGGCCTGCATTCGGGCGAGGCTATCCGCGAGACCACGGTGGGCGAGTTGAACATCGCAGGTCTGCCCGGCATCACGGTTCCGGCCGGCTACTATCGTTCTGGCGCGCCCTTTGGCCTGATCTTTGTCGGCCGTCTGTGGCAGGATGCCCGCTTGATCGGCCTTGCGCATGCCTATGAACAGGCAACCCTGCACCGCAAGCCGGCATTGGCCTGACCCCGTTGGGCCCGTCCGTATCAGGGCGGGTCCGCTTCCCCGGGGGCCAGAATTGCCGCAGCCTGTGCCATTTCCCCGGCCAGAAAGCTGATCACCGTCCGCTCGCGCCGCGTCTGGCGGGTATCGGCATGGCAGGTCAGCCAATAGCTGCGCACAAGGCTGATGTTGGCTGGCAGCACCGGCACAAGACCGGCATCACGCCTGGCGAGGTAACAGGGCAGGACACAAAGCCCAAGCCCCTGCTGCACCGCCGTCAACTGATTGAAGATGCTTGAACTTTTGAACACGGGGCGCAAGGCGGGGTGCACCTCGTTCAGATAGTCAAGCCCGGGCGCAAAAAGCATGTCCTCAATATAGCCCAGAAAGCGATGCGCGGGCAGATCGTCGCGCGACCGGATCACCGGATGACGGTCCAGATAGTCGCGCGCCGCATAGATGCGCAATCGATAATCGGCCAGATGTTCCGAGAGATAGGCCCCCCGCCCAACCTGCCCCAGCGTGACAGTCAGATCCGCTTCGCGCCGCGACAGGGACAACACCTGTGTCATCGTGATCAGGTCAAGCGACAAGGACGGAAAGCGGTCGATAAAGCGCGGAAGGATCGTTTGGCTGAAGAAGGCCGAAAAACCTTCGGGCACGGCAAGACGCAGTGTCCCGCTCAGCCCCTGCCCAACCGATTGGCCCGGCTGGACCCCGCCCGAAGCCTCTTCCATCCGCTCGGCCGCCTCGACCATGCGCCGCCCCGATGCGGTCAGCGCATAGCCGCGCGCGCTGCGTTCGAACAGCCGCTGGTGCAGCGCCGCTTCCAGCCTGTCGATCCGCCGGGCGACGGTGACATGCGATGCCCCCAGATGGCGCGCGGCCCCGGTCAACTGGCCATGGCGGGCCAATGCCAGGAAGTATTGCATGTCATCCCAATTGAACTGGCTCATGCTGTTCATTTTCGAACAGAGCCTGTCTGAAATCAATCCTTGAACTGCCTGGGAACCGGATTGATCTGCCGCTGTTTCCGCGCAATCGTGGGATCCGGATCAGCCCGCCCCTGCGGCCTGAACAGTTCCGAACAATATGCGCGGCACGGTCCGCTGTCTTCGGGCAGCGGGCGGAACCGGCAGCAGAAAGACCGCAATGGACCACTACGACTATATCGTGATCGGGGCCGGCAGCGCGGGCTGCGTCATGGCCAACCGTCTGTCGGCAAATCCCGCCAACCGCGTGCTGCTGCTTGAGGCGGGGGGCAAGGACAATTACCACTGGATCCATATTCCGGTCGGGTATCTGTATTGCATCGACAATCCCCGCACCGACTGGCGGTTTCGCACCGAACCAGAGGCTGGGCTGAACGGCCGCCAGCTGCTCTATCCGCGTGGGCGGGTGCTGGGCGGGTGTTCGTCAATCAACGGCATGATCTATATGCGCGGTCAGGCGCAGGACTATGATGAATGGCGTCAGGCGGGCTGTGTCGGCTGGGGCTGGGATGACGTTCTGCCGCTGTTTCGCGCGCAAGAGGATTATCACCTGGGCGAAAGCCCGCTGCATGGGGCGGGGGGCGAATGGCGGGTGGAAAAGGCGCGCCTGCACTGGCAGGTGCTGGATGCCTTTCGCGATGCCGCGCTTGAGGCCGGGATCCCGCGCAACGACGACTTCAACCGGGGTGACAACGAGGGTGCCGGTTACTTCGAGGTGAACCAGCGTTCTGGCATCCGCTGGAACACCTCCAAGGCCTTTCTGCGTCCGGCCCGCAAGCGGGCCAACCTGCATGTCCTGACCGATGCGCAAGCCCAGCGGCTGATCGTCGAGGGCGGCGAGGTGCGCGGCGTCACCTTCTTGCACAAGGGCCAACTGCGCCATGCCCGTGCGGCGGCCGAGACGGTGCTTTGCGCCGGGGCGATCGGGTCGCCGCATCTGCTTGAACTGTCGGGCATCGGGCATGGCCCTGCCCTGCGCGCGGCGGGAATAGACATGGTGGCCGAGGCACCGGGCGTGGGGGAAAACCTGCAAGACCACCTTCAGCTGCGCCTGATCTACAAGGTGCGCGGCGTGCCCACGCTGAACGAGCGGGCGTCGAGCCTGTGGGGCAAGGCGGCGATCGGGCTGGAATATCTGATGTCGCGGTCGGGCCCGATGTCGATGGCGCCAAGCCAGCTGGGAATCTTTACCCGGTCTGGGCCGGACAAGACGCGCGCCGATCTGCAATGGCATGTGCAGCCGGTCAGTCTCGACAAGTTCGGGGATCCGATCCACCGCTTTCCGGCCATCACGGCCAGCGTATGCAACCTGCGCCCGGAAAGCCGCGGGTCGATCCATGCCACATCGGCGGATTTCCGCATCGCGCCCGCGATCCGCCCGAACTACCTGAGCAGCGCAGCCGATCAGGATGTGGCCGTGCGCTCGATCCGGCTGACCCGCCAGATCGCCAGCCAGAAGGCCTTTGCCCGCTATCACCCGGAAGAATTCCGCCCCGGTCCCACCCTGCTCGGCACAAAAGACCTGATCCGCGCGGCGGGCGACATCGGCACCACGATCTTTCACCCGGTCGGCACCTGCCGGATGGGTGCCGATCCGGGCGCGGTGGTCGATCCAAGGCTGCGGTTGCGGTCGCTGGGGCGGTTGCGGATTGCCGATGCCTCGATCATGCCGACGATCCCCAGCGGCAACACCAATTCCCCTACGCTGATGATCGCCGAAAAGGCCGCGCGGATGATCATCGAAGACGCCACGGCCTGAATGGGCGGCGTCCCGATCCGCCACGCGGCTGTGCAGGACAGGTGACGCTGAACCGTCCGGCAAAGGTGGCTGCCCTGACCCCCGCGACGCGCAAAGCGAACAGCGCAGGGCTTGCGGAACGGGGCGCTTGCCTTGCGGTGGCCCCGGTCGTCATCGTCTCTGCCGATGCGCGCGGCCTTTGCGCGGACGGGTATGGGGGGGGCGGGCGTGGTGGGCGCATGCGCCTGGCTGCCGGTGCATGCATCCGGCACGCGCGCAGCCTGATCGTCGAAAGATCATGGGCGTTGGGCTTCTGCCAGTTCAAAAATGTCTTGCCGCATGCCGGGAGTTTTGGGGCAAATGCGCAGCCGGAAACCCGCGCGGGCATGCAAGAGCGCCTCAACAGGGCTGTGACAGGATCAGCAAGGCCGCGCGCGCGGCCAAGGCCATTGTCGGCGCGTTGGTGTTGGCCGCAGGGATCAAGGGGATGGCAGATGCATCTGCGATTCGAAGGCCCTGCACGCCGCGCACCCGCAGCGCCGCATCTGTCACCTGCCCCATCGCGCAGGTTCCGACCGGGTGGTAATTTGTCTTCACTGTCGCGCGGATATGCCGGTCAATCGCCTCGGCCGAAGTGTCGCGGGGCATCAGGCCAGCCGTCACCATCCCGGCCAACGGTTCCATCGCCAGAATGCTCCGTGCCGCCGCGATCCCGTCGCGCATTGCCTGAAAGTCGGCTGGATCACGCAGGAAACCCGGATCGACCAGCGGCAGGCCTTCTGGGTCGCCCGGGTTCAGCGAAACCTGACCACGCGACCGGGGCCGCGCCAGACAAGGCGTCAGCGTCAGACCCCAGGTGGGGTCGATGCCGCTGACGGTGCGGTCCAGATAGACCGTCGGCACGCAGTAAAGCTGGATCAGCGGGCGCGGGTCGTCGCCCATCGGCAGGAAAGCGCAGGCCTCGACGCCGGTGGATGTCACCGGGCCACCGCGCGTCAGCAGGTAGCGCAGGCCGTGGCGCAGCATGGCCAGCCCGCGATCCTGGCCGAAGTAACCCAGGCCCCGGCGCAGGGCGCTGATCACCGGCACTTCGCAATGGTCCTGCAAATTCTGCCCGACGCCCGCAAGATCGGCCACAAGCGGAATGCCTGCCAAATGCAGTTGCGCCTGCGGCCCAAGGCCCGAGCGCAGCATCAGGTGCGGTGTGGCCAGAGCGCCGGCTGTCAGCACCACCTCGCGCGCAGCATAGGCCCGGCGGGTCTGGCGCCCTTCGGTGTAATCCACCCCCACCACCCGGTCGCCCCGCATCACCAGCCGTGTCACCCGCGCGCCGCTGACCAGCCGCAGCAGCGGATTGCCACGCAGGGGCGCCAGAAAGGCCCGTGCCGCCGAACTGCGCTGCCGCGCCCGCCCGTCGATGGTATGTTGCATCCGCCCGGCACCGGCCTGCGCGGCGCCGTTGAAATCCTCGTTCAACGGGATGCCCAAGGCAGCGCAACTGTCCAGGAACGCCGCCGTGACCGGGTTCATGTGCCCCAGATGCGACACTTTCAGCGGACCATCGCGGCCATGGAACAAGCCCCCCAGATCGGCATTGCCCTCCATCGCGGTGAAATGCGGCAGCATCGCCGCATAGCCCCAACCCGGATCGCCGGTCAGCGCCGCCCATGTGTCGTAATCCTCGGGCTGGCCGCGCAGATACACCATGGCATTGATCGCAGACCCGCCGCCCAACAGCCGCCCCTGTGGGATGATCATGCTGCGCCCGTCAAGCTGGGGCTGCGGCACCGTCGGATAGTATTTCAGGAACCGTTCCGAGTTCAGGAACTTCATGTATCCGGCGGGCAGGTCCAGCAGCGGATGGCCGCGCGCCGGGCCCTCTTCCAGCACCAGAACCTCAGCCCCCGCCTGCACAAGCCGCGCGGCTATCACGCAACCCGCCGAACCTCCGCCGACAATGATGTAGTCAGCCATCGTTGCCCCCGAACACCGCCCGCGCCAGCTGGTCCTGCGGTGCGCCGGTCACGGCCAGCGTCAACAACGGCCGCGCCGGACCGCAAAGCGCCCGCACCGCAGCGGGAGGGGCCTTTGGCAAGCGGGTCTTGTTGAGAAAAAGGGCCGAGACCACCAGATCAAGCGCGGCACGGTCAGGCCAGGCGGTGACCTGCTCGTCACGCAACACGCGCCACAACACAGCCGCAAGCAAAGGATCGCGCAGCGCCTGCGCCACGGTCTGCGCTCCAGCGGCGCGCCCCGGAAGGGCCAGCACCCCGGCTGCAAGCGTTGCCATTTCAACCATCCTGCAATGCCCGATACAGCCTGCGGAACCGCCCGCGCCGGGCGGCATAGGCGTCAGCCAGCGCAGGGTCGGGCCGCACTTCGGCGCGCAATGCCGGCGCCGCAAAATCGGCGGCGTCAAACTGCGGCGACAGGCAGGCGCGCGCCAGCTTTGCCGCACCATAGGCGGCGCCGAAATCGCCGGTCTCGGGGATCAGCAGCGTCAGCCCTGTCGCCGCCGCGATGATGCGCAGCCAGCTGGCCGACCGCGCCCCGCCGCCCACCGCATAAACCGCCCCCACCGGCAGCCCTGTGCGGGCCAGCGCGTCATGGCAATCTGCAAAGGCAAAGCCCACGCCTTCCATCACGGCCTGCACCAGTGCGGCCTTGTCGGTGCCCGCCGCCAGGCCCACAAAGGCACCACGCGCGAGGGGGTCATTGTGCGGCGTCCGTTCGCCCGACAGATAGGGCAGAAAGGTTGTCTCGGACGGCTGAGACACATCCAAAGGCACCATCGCGGCCAGATCAGGCGGTGTGCCCCCCAACTGCCGCGCCAGCCAGGTCAGGCTGTCCACGGCCGACAGCGTGACGGCCATCTGGTGCCAGCGCGCGGGCACGGCATGGCAGAAGGCATGCACCGCCTCGTCCGTGTTGGGGGCAAACCGTTCGGTCGCGGTGAAGAGAACGCCCGATGTCCCAAGGCTCAGAAAGCCTGCCCCCGGCTCCAGCAGGCCCATGCCGCAGGCGGTGGCCGCATTGTCGCCGCCGCCGCCCGCCACCGGAACCCGCGCCACGCCCCAGTCTGCGGCAATCTCGGCGCGCAGAAGGCCGGATTGCGCCGTGCCCTCGATCACATCGGGCATCTGGTCGCGTGTCAGGCCGGTGGCGGCCAGCAGCGCATCCGACCAGCGACGCCCCCCCACGTCCAGCCACAGCGTCCCCGCCGCATCCGACATGTCGGTGGCATGCTGCCCGGTCAGCCACAGGCGGACATAATCCTTTGGCAACAGCACTTTGGCGATGCGGGCGAAGATCGCCGGTTCATGCCGTGCGACCCACAGCAGCTTGGGCGCGGTAAAGCCTGCCATCGCGATATTGCCGCCGATGCCGCGCACATCCACACGCGCCTCCAACGCGGCGCATTCCGCGCCGGATCGGCCATCGTTCCACAGGATGCAGGGCCGCAGCGGGCGGTCATCTGCCCCCAGCAGCGTTGCACCATGCATCTGCCCAGACACCCCGACCGAGGCGAGCCGGGCGAACGCTTCGGGATGCGCAGCGCGCAACCCTGCCACGGCGGCAGAGGTGGCAGCGATCCAGTCATCCGGATTCTGCTCTGACCAGCCGCTTCTGGGGCGGCTGACGGTCAGACCCGCATCCCGGCTGCCGATGACACTGGTGTCATCTGCCATCAGCAGCGCTTTCACCCCCGATGTGCCGATGTCTATTCCCAGATGCACCGATCAGCCCCGCATGGCGATCTGGATCTTCACATCCGTCGGCCGCGCCTCGACCGCGCGGTCAAAGGCAGCGATGGCATCGGCAAAGGGCAGGGTGGCCGAGATCAGCGGTTTCAGATCCACCTTGCCCGACCCCATCAGCGCGATTGCCCTGTCATAGACATTGGCATAGCGGAACACGGTTTCCACCCGCGCCTCGCGCGCCTGCAGGCCGACGATGTCAAACGGCACCGGATCAACCGGCATGCCGACCAGAACAACCGTGCCCCCCGGCGCCACGATCTGCGGCAGGTCCAGAATGGCCCGCGCGGCGCCGGAACATTCGAACACCACATCCGCACCCCAACCTGCCGTCTCTGCCATCACCACATCGCGCAGCGACTGCGCGCCGAGATTGACGGGCAGGATGCCCGGATAGGCGGCGATGATGTCCAGCTTGGGCTGCGCCAGATCCGAGATGATGACCCGCGCACAGCCGCCCGCCAGCGCCGCCAGCGCCACCATCATGCCGATGGGCCCCGCCCCCGTCACCACCGCCACATCACCCGGCCTGATCCTGGCACGCAGCGCCGCCTGCATGCCGATGGCAAAGGGTTCCACCATTGCGCCCTCGGCAAAGCTGACGTTTTCGGGCAGCTTGTAGGTGTGGGCGGCCGGATGCACCACCTCGGGTGCCAGACAGCCATGGATCGGCGGCGTCGCCCAGAAGCGAACGGCGGGATCGACGTTGTAGATGCCCAGCCTGGTCGCCTTGGAATTCGGGTCGGGGATGCCCGGCTCCATGCAGACCCGGTCGCCGGGGGCCAGATGGGTGACGGCCGAACCGACGGCGATTACCTCGCCCGCCGCCTCGTGGCCCAACACCATCGGGGCGTTGACCACGAAGGGGCCGATCTTGCCATGGGTGTAATAATGCACATCCGATCCGCAGACCCCCACGGTATCGACCGCAACCTTCACGTCATGCGGGCCCACCGTCGTCGGCAGATCAATATCACGCAGGGCGAGGATGCCCTTCCGCTCCAGCACCAGCGCCTTCATGCTGCCCCCTCCGGTTCCAGAATGACTTTCAGTGAACTGCGCCCGTCGGCGGCAATGTCGATCCCCTCGCGGAACCGCGCCAGCGGCAGGGTGTGGGTCAGGATATCCTCCATCGGCAGGCGGCCCTCGGCGATCATGCGGATGGCATGGGGATAGGTGTTGGGTGACAGATGCGCGCCGTGGATGTTCAACTCCTTGCTGTCGCCGATGATCGTCCAGTCCACCGTGACCGGATCCTTGAACACCGAGAATTCGACAAAGGTGCCCAGCTTGCGGATCGCCAGCAGGCCCTGTTCCACCGATTTGCCCGCCCCCGTCGCCTCGATGTAAACATCGCAGCCATAGCCATCGGTCAGATCGCGGATCGCCTGCACCACATCCATCTCGGCCGGGTTCATCACCATGTCGGCACCGCACCGCTTTGCCAGCTTCAGCCGATGCGGGTTCAGGTCCAGCGCGATCAGCCGCGCGGGGTTCTTCATCCGCGCCGCCGCGACCATGCCAAGGCCCAAGGCGCCGCAGCCCGAGATCACCACCGTATCGTTGAACCCGATATTGCCCCGGTTCACCGCATGGATCGAACAGCCCAAGGGTTCCACAAACACGCCATGGCGCGGGTTCATCCCGTCAGGCAGGCGGTAGTTGCGCGATTTGGCGGGGTAGATCATGTATTCGGCCCAAGACCCCTGGGTGATGCGGTGAAAGCCGTACAGGTCATGCGGCTGGCACATCCAGTAATTGCCCTCACGGCAGAACCGGCACTCTCCACAGGGCACGATCTGTTCACTGACCGCCACATCGCCCAGTGCCAGCCCGTGCAACGCGCCTGCGCCTTCGCCCAAGGCCACCACGCGGCCGACGAATTCATGGCCAGGGATCACATCGGTTTCGGCATAGGCCTTGCGGTTGGCATCGCCCCAGAACATCGGCGTGCCCTGAAAGCACTTCACATCGCCGGCGCAGATGCCGGCGGCGATCACCTTGACCAGCACCTCTCCGGGGCCGGGTTGCCGCACAGGGCGGGTTTCCAGCCGGTAATCGCCGGGGCCGTGGCAGACGACGGCCTGCATCATGTCGGGAATTCGGGTCATGGCATCACCAGCAGGTATAGCCGCCATCCGCCGTCACGACCGATCCGGTCATGTAGCTGGAGGCGGAGGAGGCAAGGAACAGAACGACCGAGGAAATCTCATCCGGCTGGCCCGCGCGCCCCATGGGCGTCAGTTCCATCCATTTCGCGGCCATCACGGGGTCATCCTCCATGGCGTATTTCGTCATCTGCGTCTCGACATAGCCGGGGGCCACGGCATTCACCCGCACCCCGCGCGCCGCCCATTCGGTTGCCATCGACCGGATCAGGTGATGCACGGCGGCTTTCGAGGCGTTGTAATAGCTTTGGTTCTGCGGGCGGTTCGAGATGTCGCCCGAGATCGACCCGATCGCCACGATCGACCCCTTGCCCGCGCCCAGCATCTGCCCGCCAAAGGCCCGCGCGGTGTAAAGGACACCGTAGAAATTGGTGTTCATCACATCCTGCACCAGTTCATCCTCGGCCAGTTCGGCGGCGGTGCCCGAACGTGCGATACCGGCATTGGCAACCACCACGTCCAGCGGCCCCAACTTTGCTGCCAGCGCGGTGCATGCGGCGCTGTCTGTCACGTCCAGCAACTGCCATTCGGCGATCAACCCCTCGGCGGCAAGGCCCGCCACCGCCGTCTCCAGCAGCGCCTGATCGCGTGAGGTCAGGATCACATGCGCCCCGGCCTGCGCCAGCGCCCGCGCGCAGGCCAGCCCGATGCCCTGACTTGCCCCGGTGACCAGCGCGCGCTGACCCTTCAGGCTGAACTTTTCAAGAATTGTCATGACTCACCTCACCCTTTGTCCGCTGGCGCTATCGAAGAACAGGCACTGCCGCCCGGCCACGTCAAAGCGCAGCGTGGCGCCCAGTGCGGGGCGGAATTTCTTGTCGCAGCGCAGGTTCACCCGGTGGATGCCCATCTGCAACACGACATAGGTGGATTCGCCCGTCGGCTCGACCTCATAGACCGTCCCGCTGAACCGCCCCGCCTCGGCCAGCGCCGCATCTTCGGCCCGGAATCCCAGCGTCAGCGAACCCGCGCCGATGCAGGGCAGGTCGTCAACCCCGGGTGCCGCGAACCGCCCGCCCTTGGCCTGACCGGCCAGAAAGTTCATTGGCGGCGACCCGATGAAACCCGCCACGAACAGGTTCGCCGGATCGTCGTAAATCTCGTCCGGGGTGCCGACCTGCTGGATCGCGCCGTCACTCAGCAGCACCACGCGGTCAGCCAAGGTCATCGCCTCGATCTGGTCATGGGTAACATAGATCATCGTCACGCCCAGATTGCGCTGAAGGTGCTTGATCTCGGCCCGCATCGCCACGCGCAGCTTGGCATCCAGGTTCGACAGGGGTTCATCCAGCAGGAACACGCCCGGCGAGCGCACCAGCGCACGCGCCAGCGCCACCCGCTGCCGCTGCCCGCCCGACAGATCGCGCGGAAAGCGGGCCAGATAGGGCGTCAGGTCCACGGTTTTCGCCGCCGCCTCGATCTGGGCCTGCCGTTCGGCCTTGGCGACCTTGGCCACCTTCAGCGGATAGCCGATGTTGTCGGCCACGGTCATATGCGGGTAAAGCGCGTAGTTCTGGAACACCATCGCCACGTTGCGGTCGCGCGGATGCGCTGCCGTCACATCGCGGCCATCGAACAGCAGCTTGCCCTCCGTGATCGCCTCAAGCCCGGCGATCATCCGCATGGTGGTGGACTTGCCGCAGCCCGAAGGCCCCAGCAGCACCAGAAACTCGCCGTCGGCTATGTCCAGGTCGATGGGCTTCAGCACCGTGACCGCGCCATAGCTTTTCCTGATCCCTTGCAGGGTTACGCGGCTCATGTCCTATCCTTTTCTTATGATCCACTGGCCGAGGACGACCGACAGCAGCGTTGAAATCCACAGCGGCGCATAGGCTTCGACAAAGCGCATCCACAGCAGCGATATGGCGATGAACAGAACGACCGAGATGAAGATGCGGTCGAAGGTATTGGTCCTGATCGGCAGGAATCCGGTGCGTTCGCCCATGATCTATCCTTTCACCGCGCCAAAGGTCAGGCCGGCCACGATGTGCCGTTGCACCAGCGCCAGCACCAGCACCGCAGGCGCCAGCGTCAGCATGGCGACAGCCGCCAGTTGCCCCCAGTTGGTGCCGGTCACGGTCACAAACTCGGCCAGCCCCGTGGTGATCGTGCGCGCATGCACCGATGTCAGGGTCGAGGCGAAGAGATATTCGTTCCAGGCGAAAACCCAGGTCAGGATGCCGGTCACGGCAAGGCCGGGGCGGGCCAGCGGAAAGATCACGGTGGTCAGCACCGTGAAGGTGCTGGCGCCATCGACATAGGCCGCTTCGTCCAGCTCTTTCGGGATCGCATCGACGATGCCCTGCAACAGCCAGAAGGCAAAGGGCAGGTTGAACACGCAGTAAAGCAGGATCAGCCCGATGCGGGTGTCAAACAGCGACCAATCGCCAAACCGGAACCCGGTGAACATCAGGAACAGGGGCAAAAGGAACACCGCTGGCGGCGCCATCCGGTTGGTCAGCACCCAGAAAAAGATGTTGTCCTTGCCGATCAGCGCATAGCGCGACATCGCATAGGCCGCCAGCAAGGCCAGCACTGATACCAGCACCGCGTTCGATGTGGCGACGATCAGCGAATTGGTCATGTAGTGCTGAAAGGTGGGGTTCGCCAGAACCTCGGCATAGTTGCCCCAGGTCATGCTGGACACATCCAGCAGGAAGGACGGGTTGCCGAACAGATCGGCGCGGGTGCGCACCGACACCAGGAACATCCACCAGACCGGCAGCAATGTCAGCGCCGACATTGCCAGCCAGAACAGCACGTTCAGGGCGCGCGCCTGCAGGAAACCGTGTTTCATCGGGTTTTGTCCTTCATGCCAGTCATGGCGACGTAGAGAAACCAGCACATCACGATCGTCAGATAGAGCGTGATCAGCGACATGGCCGAGCCATAGCCGTAGTCGGTCTTGGGAAAGACCACGCGCCAGATGTGCAGCCCGATGAACCGCGTCTCGGCGCCCGGACCACCGCCCGTCAGCATCCAGACCTCATCCACCGTGCGCAGCGCGTCCATCAGACGGATGAAGATGGTGGTCAGCAGCACGGGTTTCAGAAAGGCCAGTGTGATGTCCCAGAAGATGCGCCACTCGCTTGCGCCATCAATGCGGGCCTGCTCCAGCGGCTCTTCGGGCAGGTTCGACAGACCCGCCATCAGCGTCAGCGTCACCAGAGGCGTCCAGTGCCAGATGTCCATGATAACCACGGTCGCAAAGGCCTGATCCGGAAAGCGCGACAGGATATAGCTGATGTCGAACCATTCCTTCATCCAATGCGGGATCGGGCCCAGACCCGGCACCGTCAGCAACCGCCAGGTCGCGCCCACCGCAATCGGTGCGATCATCAGCGGCAGGGTGTGGACAGTGCGGAACAACCCCTTCAGCGGCATGTCGCGCATCAGCATCTTGGCCAGGAAAAAGCCGATCACCAACTGGCTGAGCACGACGAAGACGGTGAACTTCAGCGTCAGCCACAGTGATTTCAGAAAGGCCGCGTCAAAGACCAGCCTGCGGAAATTGTTCACCCCGGCATATTGCGGATCGGGGTTCTGCGCAAAGGTGTTCCAGTCAAAGAACGACACCGACAGAACATAGACAAAGGGCAGAAGGCCCGTGATGACGAGGATGAACAGGGTTGGCGCAAGCAGCAGCCAGCCCGTTGTCGAATTGCGCATGGCCGTACTCCGGCATCTGGCGAAAAGGGCCCGGCGGGGCCTGAAGAACCTGCACCCGCCGGGAAGCGACCGCGCGTCAGTTGCCGCCGTAACCCAGATTGGCCATCTCGGTTTCGGCTGCGGCAGCCGCCTGATCAAGCGCATCCCCGGGCGTCATTGTTCCGACGATCGCCTCGTAGATGAACGGTGCAACCGCCTCGCGCACCTGTGCATGGAACGGGAACTCGGGCGCGCCCCTGAACAGGTATCCCTTGTCGCGCATCAGCGTGAAGTAGCCGTCGGCGATGGCATCGACAGCCTGCACCTTCGGATCGTCATAGGTGGCCTGATGCACCACGCGGCTGCCGGCAACCGCCCAGTCCGCCTGCACCGAAGGCTGGCCGATGTATTGCAGGAACAGCAGCGTCGCCTCCTTGTTCTTGGACGAATGCGGCATGCCGAATGCGCCACCGTCGTAATAGCCGATGTAGCCTTCGCCTGCCTCGGCCTCGGCCATCACGCCATCCACCACCGGCGGCAGCATCACCCCGACCTTGCCGACCACACTTGATTTTTCAGGGTTGGTTGCGATCCAGGCGGCGTTTTCGCCATAGACCCAGCCCTGTGCCGCGCGCCCGGCGGCAAAGGTCGATGCCACCTCGTCCCAGGTCGATGCGGTGGCTTCCGGCGGTGCGTAATCCAGCATGCTGATCCAGAAGGCCAGCGCCTCTTTCGCCTCGGCCGAATTCATCTGGCCACCTTTTTCAACCGTGGCGGCAGCCGTCTCGGCGTTGATGCCCCAGTTGTAGACGCCAAAGCTTGGCGCGATGGTCTCGAAGAATTCGTAGAACGACGCGGGGTGGCCCGAAGCAGCCTGAACGGTCGTGCCCCAAAGCTCGTCATTGGGGTCGATGTTGGCGAAGTATTCGGCATTGTCGCGCCACTGGTCGAAGGTCACAGCCGGGGCCAGATCGTAATTGTACTTGGCCTTGAACGCCTCTTGGTGCGCCGGCTCCTCGAACAGATCCTTGCGGTAGAGATAGACCTTGATGAAGGCCTCCATCGGCATGCCGAACACATCGCCATCCGCGCCGCGGAAGTTGTCGATGAAGGTGGTGAAGGCAGCCATGTCGAAATCGGGTGCCTGAAGGTCTGGGTTGGCCTCCAGCATGTCGGTGAGGTTCACCAGGAAATCGCGTGCGAGATAGGAATAGATGATGTCCTGTTCGATGTAGACGAAATCATAGATGCCCGATCCGGCCTCCATGTCCTTGATCGCCTTGTCGAACATCTGGTCCCAGGACGTGGTTTCGTATTCCACGATGATGCCGGTCTTGGCGGTGAACTCGGGAATCAGAACGTCTTTTACGTAGTTGGATGGCGGCGTGCTTTCCGATACACCCCGGATCGTCACGCCCTGCAGGTCTGCAGAGGCATCGGCCCAGAAGTCGGCACGGGCAGGCGCGGCAAGCGCAAGCGCGATCGCCGAAGTGGCGAGCATGAGTTTCATCATTTCAGTCCTCCCATTTGGGCCGTCTGCGCGGCCCGGCGCATCCTTCGATCTGCCGATGACCCTGCCAATGCAGCGTTACAGCCTTTCGAGGCAGGGGTTGAATACATTTGTTTCTACAGATTCACAAGTGTAAATACAGGTGTAAACTTTGATTTCCATTTGCTTTGGCATGGGGTAAACCTATCTGACGGCTCAGGCCAAGACCCGTGGAGGCAGAATGAACACCGTCTCGCCGGACGAAACCGAGGCTTTTCTGGCCGAGGTGTGCTGGCACTACTACGTCAACGAGTTGACCCAACAGGATGTTGCCCGCGTGATGGGTGTGACCCGGCTGCGGGTGAACCGTGCGCTGCAACTAGCGCGCGCCGAAGGCATCGTCCGCATCGAGATTGCCTCGCCCTTCGTCACACGGCTGGAAATGCAGGCCAACCTGTGCCGCAAGCTTGGCCTGGCCGAGGCGATCTGCGCCCCGGCCGACCCGGTGGACCACGATTACCACGGCCCGGTGGGTGCCGCGCTGGCGCATTGGCTGGCCAAGGGGCTGCGCGACGCGGCATGGACCTCGATCGGCCTGTCCTGGGGGCAGACCCTCAAGAGCGCGATCCAGCGACTGCCCCGCATGGCGCTTGAAAACCTGGAGATCGTGTCAATGATCGGCGGCACTTCGCAGGGTGCCAGCTTCAACGCCTTTGGCGTGGCCTCGGCCATGGCCGACAAGCTGGGCGTGAACTATTCGCTGTTTTCGGCGCCAATCTACCTGTCGCCCGGAACCGACCGCGCGATCTTTCTGTCTGAAGGCGCCTTTCAGGCCCATCTGGCCCGGCTCCAGAACCTTGATCTTGCGGTTCTGGTGGCGGGCGATGTCACGCAACGGTCATTTCTGGTCTCGATGGGTCTACCCACAGGCGTCACTCCGCAGCACCTGATCGACGCGGGCGCCGTAGGTGATGTTCTGGGCCATTTCCTGCAAGCCGACGGAACCGAGGTTGAGCACCCGATCAGCCGCAGCGCCATCGGGATGGATCTGGAATCGCTGATGAAGGTGCCCAATCGGCTTTTGGCCGCAGCCGGGGCGCACAAGGTTGACATCATCATCGCCGCCTGTCGCCGCGGATTGGTCCAGACCCTGATCACCGATGATGTCACCGCCCGGCTGGTGCTGGAGAAGCTTGCATGAAACCGTTGGTCATCTTCGATTTTGATGGTGTCATCGCCGACAGCGAAATCATCGCACTGGCAGAGTTGCAGACTTGCCTTGCCGCACATGGCCTTGACCTTTCGATGGAAACGCTGATCGACCGCTTTCTGGGTGCCTCCCTTGCCAGCATCACACAGGCGCTGGCCGACCACACGGGCGCCGACGTCGCCGGTGACTTTCGCGAGGCGTGGTATTCCGGCCTCTTTGCGCGCTACCGGTGCGAGCTGACGGCTGTGCCCGGAATCAACGCGCTGTTCGATTTCCTGGATGAGGCAAGGATCGACTATTGCATCGCATCGGGAAGCTCGCACCGAAGACTGGGCTTTGCCTTGGATTGCCTTGATCTGACAGAGCGTTTCGCGGGCCGTGCCTTCAGCGCAGAAGATGTGATGACGGGCAAGCCCGAACCGGACCTTATGCTTCTTGCCGCCCATCGCCGCGGGGCGGCCTGCCAGGATTGCATCGTGGTCGAAGATGCCACCGCAGGCGTGCTTTCCGCACGCCGCGCGGGCATGCGTGCCGTTGGATTTGTGGGCGGGTCGCACCTGAAGGATCTCAGGGAACATCAGTCAAGGCGCCTGACCGAGGCAGGCACCTTTGCGACAGCAATCGACCACGGTCACACAAGGGAATTCCTGCGTGGGATGTTGGATTCCAAAGGAATGGATTGAGCCAACCCCGGCCCCTTGAATGGTTTTCCGGTTGATTTCGGCTGCGGGCTGCACCTTTCGGCCGGGCTGGATGCGGGCGTGCGCTGGCAGGAAGGATGACGCGACAGGACGATCAGGGCGGCGGCTATGCGGCCATGATCCGGGCAAGGGTTTACCCCTGGTTGCCATGCAGGCGCGCCGCCCGCTGATCGAAACCGCGTCGAGTCGAGGCAACAAGCGCGGCCGGAAAGCTGTCAGGCATTTCAGCCACCGCTGTGGTGAAGGCCGCTTCCGCCGTTTCGAGAATGTCCGCGAAAATCCGGGCGACCTGTTCGCGCGAAAATCCTGCGGCCAGCCCCGTCTCGACGAAGTGCCGCCCCTGGATTTCCGAAACCTTGTAGTGGCGGCCTTTTCCGGCCCTCATGGCAAGTTTCATGTCCTTGATCTGGAGTTGACCGGCATCGAGGCTCGGCTGCACTGTCAGCACATCGTAAAGTGGCGTCATGGCAAAGCGTCCGCCCGGCATGAGCGCGATGCTGAAGTTCTTGGCATGCCCGTCGGTCGCGCCAATCAACCAGAACAGGATGGTGGCCTTCAGAAAACCGGCCCGGTCGCGAAGCGGCTCATCGCTGCCCTGCAGCAAGCTGCAGATCTCGACAATGCCAGGGCCGCCTTCGTTCTGGTATTTCCGCGTCGGCGGGACAGACAGCGCCTGGCAACAGTCTTCCTGCGGCAGACGCAGAAGCCGCCCGTCGCGGGCGCGCAACCGGTCGAAACGTTCGATGACCAGCGCCTTGGTGCCTGCGAAACGGGCTATCTCGGTCCGCGCCACCGGCAGGCCGAAACCCGCCATGAGCCTGAGGCAGAAATGCTCGTTCTCGATGCTGTCGGTCTGATCCATGCCATTGGGCAAGGCGCCGATCGCAGGCTTGAGAATATGGGTGGTCGGTGTCGTGCCGGTCGGTTCAAGCCAGCGGCCCTCGTGAAACAGCAAGGCGGTCTTTTCCTGCGCACCCGCGACCGAAATCCGAAAGTCTCTCTCGGCCCGGATGCCAAGGGGAGTGCGGGCAAGGTCATTGAGCATCGCGGCGATCTGCTCCTCGGTCAGTGGTTCGCCCGTCAGCAACCGGCTGTCACCCGGCTCTTGCCCTTCAGGCAGGAATTGCAGCGCGCCCACACAGTCACGCCCGATCCGGGCCAGCAGGCTGTGGGAATCCACCCCATCCGCGCCCACGCGTTCGGCCACGCGGCGGCGAATGTCGTCACTGTCGGGCAGCAGGTTCTCGAAGACAGCGATGACGGGTGGGCCGACGTAGCGCTCGGGCCGCAAAGGCAGCGAGCGTGAAATCGGAAACGTGTTCTCCCAGGCAAGCCAGTGGGGGGCATAGCTGAAGGCGAATGCGCCATCCGGCTCCCGGAAATACTGCCCGACCATGCGGCGGTTCATGTAGACGTCGAGTGGTGCGTAGCTGCGCCTGCGCCCCATCAGAACATGTCCTCCAGGTCGGATGGTCTGATCTTGCTGCGCGGCACGATGTGCAGTTCGAGGTCAAGTGCTGCGAGCAGGTCAAAGATTGTGTCAACCTTTGCCCCGCTGGCGCTGGTTTCAATGTTTGACACTGTGCGCTGCCAGATGCCCGCGCGCGAGGCCAGTTCGGCTTGCGTCAGGTTCTGGGCCTTTCGCGCCCTGCGAAGGGTGTTGCCAAGGTCTTTGGTGGTGCGTGCGATCTGATCCATGTGGGCAGTCCTTTCGGCACAACAATGATTGCAGGATCATAATGAGTCAATATGATGTAAAAATCATAAATCCTCTTCATGATCCATGGATCATAGCACGGATCCTACCGGCACAGGCCCTAACCTTGGCGTCGCCGCGCCATCATCCCGATAAAGAAGACCCCGCCAACAAGCCCTGTGACCACGCCGATGGGCATGTCTTCGGGTGCCACGGCCACGCGGGCCAGGGCGTCGGCCCAGATCAGAAACACGGCCCCCGCAAGCGCCGATGCAGGCATGACCCGGGCATTGTCGCCGCCCACCATCAGCCGGACCAGATGCGGCATCATCAGGCCGACAAAACCGATCAGGCCGGAAAACGCGACCATGACACCGGTGATCAGGGCAGCAACGACAAACACGGTCAGGCGAAACCGGCCAACCTCGATGCCAAGGCTTGCCGCCGTCTCGTCCCCCAGGCTCATGGCGTTCAGCCGCCCGGCCTGCGCCCAAAGCCACAGGCCGCAGGGCACCAGAACGGCCATCGGCCAGACCAGGTTGTTCCACTGCGCCAGGCCAAGCCCGCCCAGCATCCAGAACACCACCGTATGTGTGGCGCGCGGATCACCAAGGAAGATCAGGATGTTGGCCCCCGCCATGATGACGAAACTGACCGCCACACCTGCAAGAACCAGCCGGTCGGCACTGCTGGCGCCCGCCAGTTGCGCCACGCCCAGCACCAGAATTGTGGCCGCAAGCGCCCCGCCAAAGGCCATCAGAGGCACAGTCAGCAGACCCAGAAACATGCCGGTATGCATCAGCGCCGCGATGGCCCCGAACGCCCCGCCAGACGAGATGCCCAAAAGATGCGGGTCAGCCAGCGGATTGCGCGTCACCGATTGCAAGGCCGCCCCGACAAGGCCAAGGCCCGCCCCGACCAGACCGGCAAGGATCACCCGGGGAAAGCGGATTTCCCAGACGATGTTCGCGCGCCCCGCGCTCCAGTCAGGGATGACCAGACCGGGGGCGATCCGGTCAAGCGCGATGCCCCAGACCACCCCCGGCGGGATGGCCACCGCCCCCACGGAAACGGCCAGCACGATGGACAGCGCCAGCACCGCAGCTGCGGACAGCGCGATGCCGGACCCTGTCCCGATCCGGCGGGCCAGCGTGGGAGCGGTGATCTCGGCCATGCCTCAGTTGCCCCGGAACCCGGCGACCAGCTTTTCCACCGCCTTTATGTTGCGCGGTCCCGGCGTCGCCTCGACATATTCAAGGACCACGAACCTGTCGTTCTTCACCGCGTCGATGTTGGCGAAGGCGGGGTTCTCCTTCATGAAGGCGATCTTCTGGTCTGCCGTCACATCGCCGTAGTTGACGATGACCACGACCTGCGGGTTGCGTTCGACCACCGGCTCCCAGGCGATCTCGGCCCAGCTTTTCTCAAGGTCGGCCATGATGTTGACCCCGCCCGCCGCTTCGATCATCGCGGTGGGCATGGCATAGGCCCCGGCGGTGAAGGGCGCCTCCTCGCCACTGTCATAGACAAAGACCCGCAAGGGGGCAGAGCGGTTTACATCGGCCGTCGCCTCGGTCAGGCGGGCCTGCCAGCCAGCGACCAGTTCATCGGCCTTGGCCCCGACCCCGAAGATGCGGCCAAGGTTCAGGATGTCGTTGTACATGTCGTCCATGCTGGACTTGGCCTTGGGGCCGATGTGGATGCAGCTTTCGGTCAGCTCATAGGTCTGGATGCCAAGGGGTTGCAGCGTTTCGGGCGTGACCTCGCCCCCCACTTTCATGCCATAGTTCCAGCCGGCAAAGAAGAAATCGGCCTCGGCTCCGGCCAGAACCTCTTTCGTCGGATACTTGGCCGACAGTTCCGGCAGTTCGGCCACGCCTGCGCGCATCTCTTCATCCAGCGTCTTCCAGCCGGAAATCCCGGTGTAGCCCACCATCCGGTCGCGCAGGCCAAGCACCAGCATCATCTCGGTCAGGTTCACGTCGTTCGAGATGGCGCGGGCGGGGGCGGCGTCGATGGTCAGCTCGCGGTCGCAGCTTTGCACGGTGACAGGATAGGCAAGGGCTGCCGTGGCGGAGAAAAGCAGGGCAGCAAGCGAAAGACGGATCATGTCTTGGTCCTTGGTTTGTCAGAGATGGAAGGAAAAGCGCGGGGCATCGCCGGTACGGTCAATGCGCGCATGCACGTTGAAGGCCAGGGCTAGATTGGCCTCGGTCAGGGCGGTATCGGGCGGGCCATCGGCCAGGATGCGGCCCTCACGCAGGATCAGGACGCGTTCGGCAAACTCGGCCGCCAGGGTCAGATCATGCAGCGTGGCGATTACGGTCAGGCCTAGGCCCTTGAGCAGCGCCAGAAGTTCAAGCTGATGGCGGATATCGAGGTGGTTGGTAGGCTCATCCAGCACGATGACGCGCGGTTCCTGCGCCAGGGCGCGGGCCACCATCACCCGCTGCCGCTCGCCCCCCGACAATGTGCCAAAGGCGCGGTCGGCCATCGCGCCCAGATCCATCCGCCGGATCGCCGCCGAAATGATCGTGGCATCCTCACCGCCGGGGCCGGACAGGCCCGCCGCCCACCCCTTGCGGTGCGGCAACCGGCCAAGCGCCACGATCTGCCGTGCGGTCAGGGCAAAGTCGGTGGGCTGTTCCTGCAACACGGCGGCCAGATGGCGCGCGGCCTCGGGCGCGCCCATCAGCCATATGTCGCGACCCATCAACCGCACGGTGCCCCGGCGCGGGGCCTGATGCCGATAGATCAGCCGCAAGAGCGAGGATTTGCCCGCCCCATTGGCCCCGCAGATCGCGATGATCTGGCCCTGCGGCACGGCGAATGTGATATCCGACAGAATGTCTGCGCGCCCCCGGGGCCCCCAGAACACGCCTTCGACCTCGATGACATTCATTGAACGGCACCTTCGCGGGTGACGATGATTGCTGCCGGAATACGGGCGAGGGTGTTGCCGCAAAGGCGGGGTGGGCAGTCCTTTCCGCTCATCCAGCCGTCTTCCAGCGCGGCATAGAGGCGTGAGAACTCGACCAGGTCGTCGATCGGCTGAGCGGGGTCGATATCGCCGAACAGCCAGGTCGCCTTGGCCGTTGCGCGCCAGCCCACAACGCAAGGCCCGCCGTGACCCGGCACGCAACCGGCCAGACAGGCGGTGCCAGACACCTCAAAATCGCCGGAAAGATCTGCCGCCGCAATCGCCGCGCGCAGCTTTTTCAGCAGGGCAAAGCCCGGCTCGCAACTCGATCCCTGGTGTTTGCACGCCTTGCAAACCAGAATCTGGTGCGGCGCGGATTGCGCCACCGAATAGGACGGCGTGGCCACAGGTCTCGTGGCGGCAGGCCGCCGTTTCAGCACTTCCATCGCATGCTCCTTCCGGGGCACCCCGCCCGGGTGGGTCTTCGCTTGCGATGGCAGGTCTCCTGACTCGCGGGTCTTTGCTCTCCCCACCTTCCCGGGCCTTTCGGACCAGTGGCATCGGGGGTCGCTCGCCGCCTACAGTTGCGGGGGCAGTCACGGCTTGGGCGGCTGATGCCTACACCCGACCCGTGTTCCCTTTTCACCCGGCCGCGCTTGGCTTGGCCGGGAACCATCCCGGGCAAGTTGCCGAAAGGCGGCGCCGGGGTCAAGCCACGAACCGACCGGCCCGAACTGGGGAACGACATTGCACACCTTCGCGATTCGGTTCACTGGTGTATGTTATAGTATAACATTACATGGTGAGCCAATCCTCAAACCGGCAAACACCCCGACTGACTTTCACCGCGCGATCGTCGGTGGAATCGGAACAACCACGCTCAGAAGCCATGTCCTGAACAACGGCAACTCTCGTCGCGTTGTGGCCACCCTTGCCTGGCAACGGCCAAAGATCGCGTGACCGCACACGGGGCACGCGCAACCGGCCACTGCTTGCTGCCCTGGCGCTGCCAATGTAATAGTATAACATAACTTGAACTAGAATCAGGAGGTGCGGATGATCCGCTCAAGACTTTCCATGGCGCTTCTGGCGTCAGCCATCCCGAGCCTTGCCGTCACTCCGGCCTTCGCGCAGGACCATGACGCAGAAACACACTACCGTCTCTTCATCGGCGACCATGCCGAAGGCATGATCCGCGCCGTCGAGCTGGATGACGGGGCATCGGCCGGGACATTCGCGCTCGACATGACCCCCGCCCTGACCCCAAGTGCAAGCGGCCGGACGGTGTTTGCCGTGCAGGGTGACGCAGGCAAGGTAACGGTGATCGACACCGGCATCGCATTCGAAGATCATGGCGACCACAGCGACCTGACCGTGACCGAGGCGCGCCTCTTGCCGGGCGAGATCGCGGGCAACGTTCCGGCGCATGTCGTCGAAGGGTCCGGCACCATCGCGATTTTCGATGACGGAACGGGTCGGGTGTCGCTTCTTGCCGAAGCGGACGTCCTTTCCGGCAAACTGGATCCGGTCATGCTGCAGCCGGGCGGGCCACACCATGGCCTTGCGGCACCGATGGGCGACTACATCGTTGTTTCCGTGCCGGGTGAGGCTGAAGATCAACCCCGCGTCGGCCTGAAGGTCGTCGACAGGCAGGGTCAGCAGATCGGTGACGTTATGGCATGCCCGGCCGTTCACGGGCAGGCGCAATCCGCGCGGGTGTTTGCCTTCGGCTGCAAGGATGGCGTGGTCATCGCCACGCCGTCTGCCGGCGCGGCACCGCCCGTGCTGCAGCACATCCCCACCACCGATCTGGGCGAGGGCAACGTCTCGACACTCAAAGGGGGAACGGCGCTGCAATTCTTCCTGGGCAACTTTGGTCCGAACGCCGTTGTCCTGTTCGAGCCAGGCCGCGATGCCCGATTCCGCAAGATCGACCTGCCCACGCGCCGGGTGGATTTTGCTCTCGACCCCGCCCACGCGCGCAATGCCTATATCCTGACGGAAGACGGGCAACTGCACCTTCTTGACGTCATCGACGGCGCAATCACGAAAAGCGTTCAGGTGACTGCGCCCTACTCCATGGATGGCCACTGGCGCGACCCGCGCCCGCGGCTGGCCGTGGCTGGCGAGCATATAGCGATCACCGATCCGTTGCAGGGTCTGGTGCGTCTGGTCGGCGTCGACAGCTTCGAGGAAGAGCGGACGATCCCGGTGGAAGGCGTGCCCTACACGATCGTCGCGGTTGGCGGGTCGGGTGCCACGCACTGAGCGGTGGCAAAGGTTGCGCCCGCTTGCTTCAGGCAGGCGGGCGCAGCACTTCGCACATCCGCCTCGGTCACGGCGGCCAGTGCCGACGGGACACGCAGCACTAGGCGGCGGCGCCCGGCGCGGTTGCCATGACAGACCTCTTTGGCCATGGTGCCCCCGGCGTGAACGGCGCCCTGCCGGAAGGCCATGCTACTGTCACGCCAATGGTCAGTCGGGCGCGGTCAGGACAACCGTAGCCCCGCCGACATTGAACGCTTCAAGCCGCCAGCCGCCCTTGTCAGCCGCGAGGATCGTCAGGCTGGCGGGGCCGACCGGGATCAGACGGTCGGGGCGCAGGTCGATCAGGCTGGCCAGCGCCGCCCGGATCGCCCCGCCGTGACAGACCGCCAGCACGGTCTGGTCGCAAAGCCGCATGGCGTCCTCGATGCCGGCCACGACACGGGCGCTGAAGCGACCCCAGTCCTCGCCACCCGGCGGGGTCTGCCGCCCGGCCCGCCAGCGCAGGTAAGCGTCTGGATCCCGCGCGCTGAGGTCGGCGATGCTCTGGTCGCTCCAGTCGCCAAGATCCTGCTCGCGCAGGCGCGGCTCGTCCCGGGCGGAGGCATGGCCAAGCAGCCGGGCGGTTTCGGCAGCGCGCGCAAGGTCCGAGGTCACGGCATGGTCGGGTGACAAGGCCGCAACCATCGGTGCCAGCGCGCGCGCCTGCGCCCGCCCCACGTCACTGAGGGCGATATCGGTCTGCCCTTGCAGGCGGCGGCTGGCATTCCATTCCGTCTCGCCATGGCGGACAAGGATCAGGCGTTTCAAGGCAGGGGTTGTCCTTCGATGTTGAAAAGGGCGTAGGGGGCCTCGGGCAAGGCAAGGTGCAGATCGGCGGGCAAGGGCGCTTCGGGTTCGGCAATCACCGTCACGCGCTGGTCGCCCAGCTTGCAGGTGACGACCAGCCTGCCCGCCAGAGGCACTACCTCTATCTTTTGTGCGGGCAGGCTGCGGGGGCCAGGACCGCTGAGGTGCCAGTCCTGCGCCCGGACCATCGCAAGGCCGGTGGCGCCGCGCAGCGCCGGATCAGGCAACAGCCCCAGCCAGGCACCGGCCTGAACGGGAACGAGGTTGGCCGGCGGCGTGCCGACGAACCGCGCGACAAAGGCCGTGGCGGGCTGCGTCAGAAGATCGCCAGGGCGGCCGAACTGTTCGATCCGCCCCCGGTTCAGCACGGCCACATGGCTGGCCATCGTCATCGCCTCGACCTGGTCATGGGTGACATAAACCGTCGTGGCCCCGGTGGCCGCATGCAGGCGCGTCAGTTCGTGCCGCATCTCGACCCGAAGCGACGCGTCAAGGTTCGACAGCGGCTCGTCAAACAGCATGATCTGCGGGCGTGGCGCGATCATGCGGGCCAGCGCCACCCGCTGCTGCTGACCTCCCGATATCTCTGCCGGATAGCGCCCGGCAAGATCGGCGATGCCGACGAGGTCCAGCGCCTCGGCCACGCGGATGCGGCGGATCGCGGGGTCAAGGCCTGACACCTTCAGCGGCCAGTCGACATTGCCGGCCACGGTCATGTGCGGCCACAGCGCATAGGACTGGAACACCAGGCCCACGCCGCGCTGGCCTGCAGGCAGCGACTGGCTGGCGCTGGCGACAAGTGTGTCGCCGAACCGGATCGTGCCGCGGGTCGGATTTTCCAGCCCCGCAAGCATCCGCAGCAGCGTGCTCTTGCCACAGCCCGAGGGGCCAAGCAGCACAAGGAAAGCACCCGCAGGCACCGAAAGCGATACGTCGTCGACGACCGGCGCATTGCCCGTGCCGAACGCCTTGACAAGGTTTTCCAGCGTGATCATGCAGCGTTCCTTTGCCGCTTGCGCAGCAGTTGAGCGACCAGCGTGGCCGCGATCGACAGGATCAGGATGACAAGCGTCACCGCATTGGCAAACTGGTGGAACCCGTCAGAGGCATAGCGATAAGACAGGACCGACAGAACGGGCGTCGCCGGGGTGTAAAGCAGCACGACGATGGCCAGATCCCCGATGACGCTGACAAAGATCAACAGAACCCCTGCGATCTGCCCCGGCGCCGCCAGCGGCAAGGTGATCGACCAGAGACGGCGCAGAAATCCGGCACCGGTGATGCGGGCGGCCTCGTCGATCTCGCCCGAGATCTGGGCAACCGTCGCCCGTCCCGTCTGCACCGCGAAGGGCAGCATCGCAGCGGTCAGCGCAAGCGCCAGCAGCAAGGGCGTGCCATAAAGCGCGGGGAACGAGCCGATGGGCGCGCCGTAAAGGGCTATGTAGGCAGCACCAAATGCGATGCCGGGCAACAAAAGCGGCAAGAAAGACAACTGCGTCGCAGCGCCGGTCAGCAGTGGCAAGTGCCAGCGCGTTGTCGTCACCGCCACCACAAGGCCAACGGCATTCGCCGCAAGGGCCACTGAAATGCCCAGACCCATCGTCACGCCAAGAGCTGTCAGAAGTTGTGGATTGTGCAGGATACCGGCCAGCCCGCGCGCAAAGGCCGGGTCGGCTTCGCCGATCCAGTAATGCAGCGTCCAGTCGGAAAACAGCGCAGATGACATCGGCGCGAGGCTGGCTGCGGCCAACAGGATGATGGGCAGGATCGTCGTGACAAGGCAGATCAGAAGCGCCAGCGCACAAAGCGGCCAGCGGGCGCGGCCCAGTTCCATCACCCGCCCGCGCCCACCCTTGCCGGTTATCGTGGCAAAGCTGCGCCGCCCCGCCAGCAGCCGGTTGCCCAGCCCCAGAAACACCGCCGAGACGGCAATCAGCAGGATGGCAAGGACATAGCCCCGCTCGGTCTGGCCGATTTCGATCATGCCGAACAACCGGGTGGACAGCGTCTGCATGCGCACCGGCAGGCCCAGCAGCGCAGGTGTGGCAAAGTTCGACACCGCCCCGGCAAAGGCCAGCGAAGCCCCGGCCAGCAGCGCAGGTGTGACGACTGGCAACACGATGCCGGTCACGATGCGGCGACGTGAAGCGCCGGTCATCATGGCAGCGTCGATCAGGTCGCCGTTGACACTGGACAGGGCGGCCGAAATCACCGTGAAGGCAAGGGCATAGTAGTGCGCGATCAGCACGAGTATCACCGGCACGATTCCCCAGGCCAGCCAGTCAGGCACCGCGACGCCCAGCCCCTCAAGCATCCCCCCCGCGCCGCCGGTGCGCCCGTTGCTGAACATCGTGCCCCAGGCAAGGGCGGTGGCAAAACTGGGGATCATGAAGGGCAATGTGGCCATGAAGCCGATGCTGCGCCGGAAAGGCACGTCGGTCATGGTGACAAGCCATGCCAGAAAGCCCCCGATCAGCAGGCAACCGGCCGCGACGGCAACCCCGATGGTCAGGGTTGTTGCCAGCGGGCGCCACAAAAGGTTGCGCGACAAGCGGCTGGCCAGCACCTCGGCCCAGGCGGCACTGCCCAGAGTTTCACCAAGGATCGTTGCGAGCGGGGCAGCCACCAGCAGACACAGGACTGTCAGGACCGCGAGAGTGGGCCACAATCCGGGGTGGCGCAAAATGGGAGGCATCATCGGCTCCGGGGCGGGCGGCAGGGCGCTGTCGCCCTGCCGCGGCAAGTCATTGCAGCGTGAGGATCAGGTCAGCCACCTCGGCGCGGATCGTGGCGGTTGTTTCGGCGTCGATGATCCAGCCGTTGAAGGCCTCCAGCGGGATGGCATCGGGGTGCGGGGCGATGTCCGAGCGGGTGGCCCAGTCGCCCGCGACATAGAACGGCGCAAAGCCCGCGCCGCCGGTGTCGCTGTCGTCGCCCATCAGGAAGTCGATGGCAAGCCGAGCCGCCGCCGGGTTCTGCGCCTTCGGGTTCACCGCCAGCAGCGCCGGAAAGACGATGCCATTGGCCGGAACAACATCGTTCGCCACCTGCAGCGCCCAGCCTTCGTCCTCGTTGTCGCGCCGGTCGGAGTAGGAGGTAAAGCCGATCGGAGCCGCGTCCTGACCCAGCGCGCCGATAGCGGCGTTCACGTCGTCGGTTGACCCGACCAGCACCAGATCATTGGCAAAAAGGTTGGCGATGAACTGCTCGCCCGCGTTGGCCACGCCTTCGTCAAGGGTGATTGGCGATCCGAAAGCGGCCTCGTAGGCGGCCGCCATGGCGTCCGACTGCAGGACGATCTCGGTCATCAGGTCCAGGTAGTCGCCGCGCTGCAGCGGGTCCACCATGATGACGCGGCCGGTCCAGGCTTCGGTCGTCAGATCCCACAGGTTGTCGACCGGGGCGCCATCGGGATAGCTTTCCTCGTTATACATCAGAACCTTGGTCGAAAGCCGCTGGGCCAGCAGGGGGCTGCGGAAACGCTCGTCCAGCACAGATTCCAGCCGGGCCGGCACATAGGGCGCGACCAGGCCCGCAGCCAGAAGGTCGGTCAACACAACCGGCGCGTCCGAGATGTAGATGACATCGGCACCGGCAAGACCGGCCTGGGCCTCACTGGTGATGCGGGCGATCTGTTCGGTCGAGGACATGTCGAAGCCGATCATGTCGATGCCGGGATAGGCCGCCTCGAACGCTTCCTCGACATTGCCGATGCGGCTGGTGAAGGAATAGACGGTAACGCTGCCTTCGGCTTGCGCCAGCGGCAACAGGGCGGCGGCATCAAGTGCGTCGATGTTCTGGGCGGAAAGCGGCGCTGCAAGGGCCAGAAGGGCAAGGGCAGAGGTTAAGGAACGGCGCATCGGCGAATCCTCTCGGGTTGAAGTTACCCTGCCTTTGTAGGGCAAACTTGCAACAGAAATGTGACTTGCAAGAAAACTTGCAAACGGTGGGGATGCGCCGGCGTTTCGACCTCTCAATCGAACCTGTCGATGAGAGTGCCCAGTCGGGACAGAACCGACAGCGCAGAACCGCCATGGCGCACGCCAAGGGCCAGGATCAGGGCGTTGCAGATCAGCATCGGCACGGTCAGCGACTGGAAACCGCCCTCGTTCCCCCCGCGCGGAGCCGTCAGCAGCAGGTCGGGCGCGGGGTTCAGCGCCGGACCCAGCGTGTCGGAAATGGCCAGCGTCGCGGCACCCACCTCACGCGCCACTCCGACAAGCGGCGCGAAGGATCGCGGCTGCCGACGAAAGGCAAACAGGACAATGGTATCGCCAGCGCCGATGGCCAGCGCCTGTTCCGCCAGGTCACGCGCGCTGCCGGTCAACATCACCGGCTGGCCACCCATCCGCCGCAAACGGCGCGCAAACATTTCGGCCAAGACTGTCGCATTTCCCTGAGCGAACAGGAAAAGCCGGGGCCGGTCGATCAGTTCTGCGGCCCGGATGACCATCTCTTCGTTCAGGTAATCCGATATCGCGGCAAGGGCCGCCGTTTCAACGGCGATCAACCCGCCCAGCAGCTTGCCGCCACTGGCTTGCAGCGTCTCAAGCAGCCGCTCGGCTGGGTCGGTCGTGTCGAGAAATTCCCGGCGAAGCTGATCGCGAAAGGCGCCATAGCTTTCAAACCCCAACTTTCGGGCAAAGCGCGAGGTGCTTGCCTCATGCGCCCCGGCCCGTGCGGCGAAGTCGGCCGAGGTTCCCAAGGCGACGATCCGGGGCGCCTCGACCAGCGCCGTCACCAGTCGCGACTCGGTCGGGGTCAACTGACCGGACAGTTCCTGTATCCGCGCAACAATGCTATGCATCACGCTGCCAACCGCCGGCATTCCATGACCATGCCGTGATGCGCGCCGCCGAAAGCGTCACCGGCGCAGCGCCCTCGCAGGGTCAGAACCAAGCATGGCAAAGTGTAGCAATGAGGCATTTCCAAGCGGGTATTTGCCCTACGTCGGGGGTGAAACTGGCCGCAGGGCCGGTGCGATGATGGCGGAGACCCGGTGGCTTGTCCATCCTTCGCAACTTTGCCGCAGCACGGTTGCCCTTCGGCCCGAAATCGTCCGTCGCCGCGCGTGACGATTCGTGCGACGGGGGCAACATGTTCGAGGCAGGCCTGCAAAGCCGTTGCCAAAGGTTCCCGCAGGTGACGCCGGATCAGACGACCCTCACGGCCGGGCACCTTCATCTTGGTGTCCCGGAATGCCGTTTTTCGCCGATCAGACCGGCAAGGCCGTTCCCGATGCCAAAGCTGCACCGGTCGCGTTGCGTGACTTCACCTGAACCTTGATGCTGATTTCCCGGCGCATCCTGTTTTCTCTGCCAGGGCTGGCGGCGGGCAAAGCCCGCTTCGGCCAGCACAAATGCGCCGGGGAATTGCGCGGCCCCGCGCGACCTTGGATGTTCAAAAAGGAACCTGCCGGGACTGCATACATGTTCCGACCGGTTTTGCAGCACTGGCGTGACAGTCTTTTGCGCATGGCTGTCACAAGGTTAAGGCCGCAATCCTGCGTCAAACCTGCATGCGAAAGCCCGGGCACGGGTTTTCCCATGGTCGATGCGCAGACAGGGGCGACATGGCTTGTTGGCGCAGAAGGCTAGCGGCCGCAACTCGACGTCGCTTGTATCAATCCATGGCCATAGACCGCGTCGCGCCCTGGTTCGCCCAGGTCACGTGCATCGGCAGCCAGCTGCATCGCAACTTCTGACGCAGAAAGCTCGGGCCTGCCAGCAAGCATCAGCGCGGCGGCGGCTGTAACGAAGGGTGCGGCAAACGAAGTGCCGGTCTTGGGCCGCGCGCCGCTGACCGAGGCTGCCGTCCACACATCAACCCCGGGGGCGGCGAAATCGAGGTGGGGCCCGCGACCCGCGCGCCGGTAAACGTTGCCTGTGCGGTCAACTGCCGTCACCGCGATGACCGAGGGATATGCGGCAGGGAATGCCGGTTCGGCACTGGGCCCGGCATTGCCACTCGCGGCCACAACGATGACATCACGCGCGGAAACGGCGTCGATCGCACGCTCCAGCACCGTGTTCGCAGGGCCTGCGAGGCTCATGTTGAGAATCCGGACATTTCGGGCGGCCAGAAAGTCAATCGCGGCGGCAAGGGTGAAAACATCCGCCCGCTCGTCCCCGTTGCTGGAGTGAAAGGCATCGACCGCGATCACGCGGGCATTGGGCAAAAGACCCGGCGACCGGCTTGCCGGATCACCGATCAAAATTGCCAGGACGGCCGTTCCATGAACAGCCCGCGACGGATCATAGTCAGCGGGCGTCATGCGATGCAGGGCAAGACGCGCCGACGCGAATGCGGGATGGACAGGATTGATACCGGTGTCGATGACTCCGATCACCACATCCCCGCCGCAGGTGGATGCCGACGCCGACGTGATCCAGCCGATCAGGTTCTGAGAGGCGCAGTGCGGCCCTTCGCAGACAGCAGGGTCAGGGGATTGTTCCGTCCGATAGAAATGGTTGAAATCGGCATCTGCCCCCGATGGCAGGGCGCGCACCTCATTCCGGGCAGCTTCCAGTGTCGTATCGGCAGGTATGGCAAGGCGCCGGGAGATGCCGCCAATCTCGGGCAAGGATCGTTCTTCGGTAACGCTGTAGCCACGCGCCAGCAAAACCGCCAGGTCGACGTTGGACAAATTCAACGCAACGATTTCGCCGGGCGCCATGACCGACAGTTCAACAGGGGCCAGAGCGCGGGTAGGCGAACGCGGCCGCGCCGCGCCGGCATTGCCCGGTGTTCTGCCAGTCGGACGAATGCCGCCGTCATCGTCATCGTCTCCCGCGTCACGACCTTGACCATCGCCGTCATCGTCATCGTCGTCGCCACTGTCGTCACTGCCGCCATCGTCGTCACTGTCATCCTGTGCCCAGGCGGCATCGATTGGCCACAGCGCCGCACCCGCCGAAGCAAGCGCCACGCAGATCAACACAAGAATTGCGCGAAAGGAAAGATAAGGGGGCATGTTGTCGTCCTGTCCAGGCGTGATGGCGGTGGGGGATCCCCGCACGCACTCCACGCATACGGCCAAAGGCTGCAATATATTCCTTGACCACGCAACACAGGCCGCCAATGAAGGCGCCATGAAGGATTCATTCAGCAAAGATTTGATCGCCCTGCTGCCGAACCTGCGACGGTTCGCGCTGTCGCTGTGCCGCCGCCCGGATCTTGCCGATGATCTGGTGCAGATCACTGCGGAGCGCGCCTTTGCCGCGCGGGATCGGTTCGATCCGGCGACGCGGCTTGATGCCTGGCTGTTCCGCATCCTGCGCAACGCCTGGATTGACCATGTTCGCCGGGTGAAAACGCAAGGCACAACCGTGGACATCGCCGATACGCCAGACGCGGCGGTTGTGGACGGTGTGCGCAACGTCGAGGCCCTGTTGATGCTGCGGCAGACCGAGGCCGCAATGGCCGAACTGCCCGAAGATCAGCGCGAAGTTCTGGTGCTGGTCTGTGTCGAAGACCTCAGCTACCGCGAAGCCGCCGAAGTGATCGGCGTGCCCATCGGCACGGTGATGAGCCGCCTGTCGCGCGGGCGGCTCGCGCTTGCCGGAAAAATGGGAATAAAATGACACACGGCACGTTCTACCCTCAACATGTCGGGAAAGGTGGTCAGGATGGCGATTACAGATGAAATCCTCATGGCCTATGCTGACGGTGAAATGTCGGATGCAGAGGCTGCCGAAGTAGAACGTGCCATCGCGGCCGATGCAGAGCTGGCAGCCAAGGTTGCGCTTTTCAGGAAAGGTCGCATGGCGCTGGCAGGTGCATTGGGCGCGCCTGCGCCCGTTCCGGCCGCGCTGATGTCGCGGGTGCAGGAAATGGCCGACGCCATGCGCCCGGATACGCCCGTTGGCACCAGCAATGTGATCGACCTTTCAACGCGCCGGAAAAGCGTCCCGTTCTGGCAAGTGCCGCTCGCGGCAAGTGTCGCACTGGCTGTGGGGCTTTCAACCGCGCTTTTCCTTGGTGCCGAAAGGGGTGGTCAGGATGGGCTGCTGGTTGCCCGGCAAAGCGATCCCGAGGTCATCAATGCGCTGAACGCGGTGGGGTCGGGCACATCTGTCGATATCAGGTCCGGTGCGCAGTTCACCCTGATCGCAACATTCCGCGATGCGAATGGCCACCTTTGCCGCGAGTTCGAACGTGAACAGATGAGCGGCGCTTCGGTTGTGGCGGTGGCGTGCCGGGCCGATGCGCAATGGGAGGTGCGGTTTGCGGTCGCCGTGGCTGCGGCGGATGACACGGCGTATGCCCCGGCCTCGTCATTGGAAACGCTGGATGCCTGGCTTTCCGCAACCGGGGCCGCGGCGCCGATGTCGCAAGAGGAAGAACGCGCGGCGCTGGACAGCCTTCGCTGACCGGCAGCGCTGGTTGCGCCGGTCAGCTGCCGTCGCCGGGCGTTGTGCGCGCACCCGGCTTAAGGCGGTTGTCCGCAACACCCCACACCGGTTCACGCAGCGGCATCACCCAGGGATCGGGGCCCAGCCGGTTGAGAGTGACCGAAGTCAGGTCTACCTCGGGGTTGATGAACGGTTGCATCGGCCGCCCGTTCAGCGATTTCCAGATGTCGGCATACACCGCCACGTCGCGGTAGCCCGCATCGGTCCAACGGGATTTCAGATAGCCGGCGAACTGGTGGATCATGTCCGGTCGCACAAGCATCTTTCCTACCTGGCGGTCGGTCAGATGGCGTGCCGGATCCACCGTGTATTCCTGGCCATCCGCAACCACGCGGAACGCGCCGTCAGCCTGGCGATCATAGATCCGCATGCGCCATGAAAAGCGGTGGCCGTCGCCGGTCCAGCGCACCTCGCCCGGAATCAGCCCCGCCCGCAGCGGAAGCGCGATCTGGATGGCAATCCAGACCACGAGGCCGATCATCACGCCGCGCGGCAAGGTTCCTGCCGCAACCCGCGTGGTCGGTCCGTGGGCGACCAGCGTCCCGAAGGGCGCGACAAGCCGTTGCGCCAATTGACGGGGCCAGTCCGGGTCAAAGAAGATCGTCGTGGCCGCGATGGTCAGCCACGGAAAGATGCCGATGTTGAAGAACACCGCGTTCGCCATGTGGAACGCGCAATAGATCACGAACGTCGGCAAGCGGGTCTTGCGCCAAAGCAGCAAAGGCGCGCCCAGAACATGCAGCGCGACCGTCGTCCAGGTTCCGGCGATGATGACCCAGTCATAGTGAAACAGAAAGCCAAAGGGAAACGCATCGGACTGGTCCCGCAGCCACAGGCCAAGCGGCTCGCCGGCCAGCCAGTCGGGTGTGATCTTCACCAGCCCGGCAAAGACCAGCATGATTTCCATCTGCGCGCGCAGGATGAAGACCGCCGCATAGGGCACCTGATCAGACGCGACACCCCGCCGCCAGCGCGCATCCAGCGACAGGGCGCGATGCGCAGGCAGAAAGCACATCAGGACAAGAAACAGCAGAACCAGATAAAAGTGATTCAGGTACTCGGCCTTGTCGAGCAGGAAGAAGTAGGCAAAGCTCATGGTCAGTATCACGATTGAGACGCGATAGAACAACCCCAGCATCACACACAGGGCCGACAGGCCGACCACACACCAGGCAAGGTGTATCCAGGGCTCGGGCAGTGGCGTGACCCAGCCTAACCCGCTGAAGGAAAAATTGAATTCAGGTTCAACGAAATAGCGATGGATACGGTCATACTGGATGAACCGCCAACAGTCCCATACCAGCATCGCGCCAAGGCCGATCCGAAAGGCGGCCAGCGACAGGCTGGAAACCGGCCGCGACAGCATGTCCGCAAGGGCCGTTCGTGACAGGGGCGTCGTGATGTTCGGCTGCACCGCAAATCCTCCGGTTGAATCATTGTGCAGGGAATAACGCGTCGAATGGCACGTTATTCCCCCGTCGCAGCCAAAGTGTGAGCTTCGCAATGGAACCATCAGGTTTGACGATCCTCTATGATGGCGACTGTCCGTTTTGCACGGCCTACGTCGGCATGGCGCGCCTGCGCCGTGATGTCGGCAATGTCGTGCTGTTGAGCGCGCGCGAGCCTCATCCCGAGGTCACAGCCATCGCCGCCGCCGGATACGATCTGAACGCCGGAATGGTGGTGATCTGGCGTGGCAGGATCTTTCATGGAAGCCAAGCGGTCCATCTTCTGGCAATCCTGGCAAGCGACGGCGGCTGGTTCAACCGTTTCCAGCGTCTGGTATTCGGTGGGCCAAGGCGCGCGGCCATGCTTTACCCTTTGCTTGCTGCTGGCCGCAGGGTGTGGTTGCGGCTTTCCGGCGCATCCCTGATCTCGCACGGGCCAAAAAGTTCTGACCAAAGGGAATAGGCTTCTGTTCGGTTCGTTGTCTTCTTGTGGCTGCCGTGAAGGCCACGCAACAGAGGAAACGATAGATGAAATTGCTGATACCGATCCTCGCTGTCGGCCTCGTCGCGGGCGCGACAGGCTGGAGCACCCCCGTTCAAGCTTACGACGGCATGCAGTTCCGGCACTTTCTGAATGGGCTTTTCGTCGAGGCGCGAGGCGGTTCTGCCCGTTCGTGGAACGACGATGATGATGACGGCAAGCGCAAGCGGGTGGTCCGTTCGCGCGACGATGACGATGATGACGGCAAGCGCAAGTCCAAGTCCAAGTCCAAATCGCGCGACGATGACGACGACGATAGCGGGCGCGGACGCGGGCGCAACGACGACGACGATTGAAGCCACAATCGCGTCACGTCACGGGCCGCGGCAGTCGTCTGCCGCGGCCCAACCGCTACGCGCACCTGTTCGACCAAGTCGCAAGCGGGGAGAGTCGGCATTCTGCGGCACGCCACACCTGTGAGGTTCGTATTTAGTAACATTGGTATAGACTGCTTCATTTGCGTTATACTTTCTTTTTGCACAGCACATGGTGGTTCCTGTTGAAGTCGAATAACACATGATAAGTTGCGCTTATCATGGTTATTAATCTGGAAGCGCCAATATGACAGGCTGGCCCGGGAACTTGCACGAAACGCCTCGGAACAATTGCCGGACACTGCCAACGGCGTGCCATTCCGGGCAGAGCAGATGCCCCCGTCGAATGTGACAGCGCCCCTGCAGCGGACCATCGGCTCCGCCAGCGCGTTCACCTGACGGGCAGATGCCACAGGCTGCGGCGGGTCGTGCATGCCAATCTGCGCGGGATGCGGGGCAACAGCCTCTGATTTGCGGGCAATGCCAGAGTATCAAAGGCTGGCGGTTATGCCGCCATCGACGAAAAGCACATGCCCGTTCACGAAAGACGAAGCCTCGGAGGCAAGGAAGATGCAGGCACCAACCAGTTCCTCGACGCGCCCCCAGCGGCCAGCGGGCGTTCGTTTTTCAAGCCACGCGGAAAACTCTCCATCCGCCAACAGGGCCGCGTTCAGGTCGGTGCGGAAATAGCCCGGCGCAATGGCATTGCACTGCATCCCAAACCGGGCCCAGTCCGTTGCCATGCCCTTGGTCAGGTTGCCGACAGCCCCCTTTGTCGCCGCGTAAGGCGCGATCCCGGGCCGCGCCAAGGCCGTCTGAACACTGGCGATGTTGATGATCTTGCCGTGTTCCCGACGGATCATGTGCCGCGCGACAGCCTGACCAACGTGAAAGACCGAGGCGATATTGGTCTGCAACAGCAAATCAAACTGGTCTGGCGGAAATTCAGCCAGCGGCGAACGATACTGCATACCGGCGTTGTTCACCAGAATGTCGATGGGGCCCACCTCTGCCTCGAACCTGTCGACAGCCTGCCGGGCGGCCTGATGATCCGTCACGTCAAAGGCCAGCGTTCTTGCGCCGCCCAGACCTTCCGAAGCCGCCGCCAGTCGCTCTGCCGAACGACCGTTCAACACCACCTCGGCCCCGGCATCGCAAAGACCGCGGGCAAGCGCCAGTCCGATGCCCTGCGTTGATCCCGTGATCAGGGCCCGCCGTCCCTTCAGATTGAACAATTCCAGCGACATGGTTAGCCTGTCACGTCGGCGGCGACGGCATCAAACCTGGCAGCGGGGCGCCAATCAGCCGATGCAGTCTTGCCCGCCAGCAGCATGACCGCCCCCAGCATCACGGCAAGGCCCACAAAGACCGGCCCCAGCCCGAACAAGCCACCCACGAACCCGATGATGGACGGGGCCAGCAGAAGGCCGGAATGGCCCATTGTCGTCACCACGCTCATGGCGACACCCGCATCGATACCGGGCTGATTGCCGGCGGACGAAAACAGGATTGGCACCATGTTGGCAATGCCGATGCCGCTGGCGAAGAACGCAACAATGGCTACCCACGGTTCGGTTGCCAGCCCGGCCACCGCAAGGGCAAGACCCGCGATCAGCCCCGACAGGCGAAAGGTCGCAACGGCACCCAACCTGTTGCGCAGCGAGTCCCCCAGAAAACGGGTCACGGCCATCGCGCCGGAAAAGCCTGCAAACGCAAATCCTGCCGTCGCCGTATCGGCCAGCATCGCCTTTTGCAGGAAAAGCGCGGACCAACTGAGAATGGCACCCTCCGCACACAGGCACAGCATGGCCATGGCCCCAATCACATAGATGGCCGCGCGCCGCGGCAAACGTCCCTGCGAATGCCCCGCAGGCCTGGCAACAGCCGAAGGCGTCGAACCATGATCGTCCATGACCATGGGATAGGCCAGTCCGACGACCAGCGCGGCAAGAACGGCCACCGCCAAGGCATGGGGGTAAAGCCCGACACGTTCGATCAGAACCCCACCCAGCGCCCCACCGGCAAAGCCGCCAAGGCTCCAGAACCCATGCGAAGACGACATGATTGCGCGCCCCAGCCGCTTTTCCAGCAGCACGACGTTGGCATTCATCGCCACATCCATGCCCCCGACGGCCCCGCCAAAAATGGCCAGCGCAAGGGCCGCCAGCCAGACGTTTGCGACAGCCAGCACCAGCGGCAAGGCGGCGATCACCGGCAGGGCAAACAGCAGCAAGGTCCGCCGCGAACCGAAGCGGGCCACCATCTGACCTGAAACCGTCATCGCCGCGATCGCCCCGAGGCCAAAGCACAGGATCAACAGACCCAGCGCAAACTCGCTGAGTTCCAGCCTTTGGGCCACACCGGGAATATGGGGCGACCAGCTGCCGACAACGAATCCGTTGGCCAGAAACATGCTTGCGGCGGCCCAGCGTCCGGCCTGCGCCGCCGGAGACGTCTGATCTGCGGGTGTCACGTCATCTTTCCTTCTTGTCTGGTTGTCCGGATTGAGCACCCTGCCCCCGATGGGACAGACCTTGCTGCCTTCAGGTGATCGCACCCTGATCAGGGTTGTTCCAAAGCCCGGCCAATCCAGGCCGTCACCTCGTCAAGGCTCATGCCCAGTTGTTCCTGGATCGTCAGCTTCTGCCCGTCACGGAAAACACCGTTCTCCGAAACCTCCAGCACCTTGCGGATCTGTTCTGCGGTCCACAGCTTTTCACGCACCAGCTGCACGGCCTGCGGATTGTGATCCAGACCGTATTTCTGAATGACGTAGACAAAGCCGCGCAGCTTCTGCAACCAGACCCGCACGTTCGTCAGCGCGATCCATGTCGTTTCAAAATCGGAATCGACCGAGACGACAGGCACGATGGCGACAGCAGCGCCGCTGGTCTTGACATAGCCCACGATGTCGAAATCAACCGTGAAATCAAATACGTCCATCTGGTCCAGCAGGCCCAGCAGGTATTCACGCTCGAACATCTTGAAGGGGCAGGTCACATCGCCCAGCAGCAGGTCAAAATTCAACAGGGCTTGCACGCGCTTGATGACATAATTGCCGTAGGACTCACTCTCGCGGCTGGTCTGCCATTCCAGAATCCGTGTGGAACGCCGGTCGCCCAGTGCGACCTTCTTTCCAAGGCCAGCCAGTTCATGCAGCAGCAATCCGGCCTGGCCCAGATGGTTGCTGTTGTCGCAATCGGTGTACATGACATAGTCATGCCCGTCACGGGCCGCCTGCTGCATACCCAGATGGATCGCGCCGCCTTTGGTCGAAAGTGCCGCAGTTTCAAGCCGCGACAAGGGAAGGTCCGGCGCAGGCAAGGCATCGGCCAGCCGCATGAGATGAACATTCGACAGCGCCTCGGCTTCGACGATGGCGCGGGCCACCGAAAGACTGTCTTCGGGGCAGTCGTCATCGACGATGTAAAGGCCCCAGCGGTGGGGCGTATCGCGGAAAAGCCAGTCCAGTTCCGCCACAGTCACGCGCAGCGCGTCCTCGCCGGTGGGGTTCGTCTCGGAATTGGGTTGAAGACGCCGCACCTCTTTCCAGACGGCAAAGACAACGCCCAGGCTAAGTGGCTTGGCCAGCGCCAGCACATGGCGACGTGCCCGCGCCAGATAGCCGACCAGTTCCACCAGAATTTCATCCCCGGGGCAAAGGGTGCGAATGGCCTCGATCTCGGTGATGTTCTCGGCCACCAGCCTGTCGGTGATGCGGAAAACCTCGGCGCGATAGTCCCACGAGCTCAGGAAACGCAGAACGTCCTGTGGCTGCGGGATGATCTTGGGATGGATGGTCTGATTCATGTTCACAGCTTTCCTGATGATTTAACCTGCAACGCTGACGGCTGCTGTCGAATGAGGGGGGTTGGTGCCGGGACGCGCTGGCCAGTCCTGTGGATGATGCAACTGCAATGCAGGCTTGCGGCCTTGCAGAAGCGCCAGAACATGGGGCGGTGTCAGAGGCAGTTCCTGCACCCGAACCCCGATGGCCCGCGATACAGCGCAGGCAATGGCCGCGCCCACATTCAGGATGGGAACCTCGCCCGCGCCCTTTGCCCCCCAGGGGCCGATGGATGGCGCGCCTTCGTGCAACTCGATCTCGACCGGAACGACATCCTGCGCCAGGGGAATCCGATAGCTGCCAAAGCCGGCCTGCCGGAATGCGCCATCTTCGGCCAGCGTCACCTCTTCGTGCAGGGCGTAGCCCAGACCCTGCACCACCCCACCCTGAATCTGGCCATGAATTGCGCTGGGGTTCAGCGCACGACCCACATCCTGCACCACACGATAGCGTAAAACCTCGACTTGCCCGGTCGCAGGGTCAACGGCCACGTCACAGTCGTGAACCGCAAACACGGGAATATCGACCGCTTCCAGAAAGTGGCCGGCGGCGCAGCCGTCCATGGCCGCCACGCCGGGGCGGGTGAAGGCGCCGCTGCCGGAAATCGGGCCAGTGATCTGCATCGCCTCTTGCGCAAGGCTGGCCAAAGTCATGCCTGTGCCCGGATGCCCGACCCTGTCTATCCGCCCTTGCGAGAGGCTCAGTTCCGATGCCGGGGCCTGCAATAGCCGCGCAGCCAGAGCCAGCAGCTTCTGGCGGATCTCGGTGCAAGCCGCGACCGCCGCCGCCCCCAGCGAAACCGTCGTCCGCCCGCCGCCAACGCCCACGTCGAAACCGGCCGCGTCGGTATCGGCCTGATGCACAACCACATCGCAAGGCGAAAGACCCAACTCCGCGGCAACGATCTGGGGCAGCGACTGCATCATCGTGCCTTGACCGATCTCGACCCCCGCCGTGACCAGCGTGGCGCTGCCATCGGGATTGAGGTTCACCGTCGCGGCCGAAGGCCCGACAAAGACGAACCAGGTGCCAACCGTTGTAGCCCGGCCGTAAAGCCTGCCGTCATCGCTCGGCAAGGTCGCCCCCTTGCTGCGCATCTGCGACATCTTTTCAAGCATCGGCCCCAGCACATCGCCCTGAAACACCTGCCCGGTTGACCCCAGATCGCCATCACCCAGAACGTTGCGCCGCCGGAACTCCACCGGGTCCATGCCGATGGCCTGGCAGATTTCGTCGGTGTGACTTTCCAGCGCAAAGATGTTGTAGACGCCGTTGCAGGCGCGAAAGGCCCCGTTTGGAGCCGTGTTGGTATAGACGGCCCGCGACACCAGCCGCACTGCTTCCAGACGATAGGATGAGCCCAGCGTATGTGCCGTCATCGTGGTCAGATAGATCTGTTCGCCGCCATAGGCCCCGCAATCCATCAGGACAACCGCCTCGCGCCCTGCTATCCGCCCGTCCCGTGTCACGGCAGACCGGATCAGGATGTCGGCATTCTCGCGGCAAGGGCAGGACAGCATTTCCTCGGCCCGGCTGGGCACAAGCGCCACGCTTTTTCCGCAAGCCAGCGCCAGTGCAGCGGCGTAGGGTTCAATCGTGCAGCCGTATTTGGCCCCAAATCCCCCACCCACCGCCGGGGCCGTCACCCGCACCCGCGCCGGGGAAAGGCCAAGCGCCCGTGCCGTCACGTTCTTGACCGTCCAGGGCGCCTGCGTCGAGGCGATCAGGTGAAGCCGCCCATCAGCATAGCTTGCAATGGCGGCGCGCGGTTCCAGTTGCATGTGAATCTGCCGCCCGACACGAAAGGCACTTTCAACGATCGTCACATCGGGGCGCGAAAAGGCGGCGTCAACATCCCCGCGCCGGACCTGCGATTCCCATGCCAGATTGCCGCCCCGGCCCGCCCCGCGTGTTTCCAGCAGCACCTCGTGCGTGGCCCAGTCGGGGTGCACCAGTGGCGCGCCACTGGCGAGCGCACCGGCCATGTCGAACACAGCCGGCAACGGACGGATCACCACATCAACGGCCAGCGCAGCGGCCTTGGCCTGTTCCAGCGTATCGGCGGCGATGGCGGCAAGGGGCTCACCCTTGTACCGCACCCGTCCGGTCGCAAAAAGCCGCTGGTCAGCGACCCCGATGCCAAAGCGGTGCGGTGCATCGGAGGCCGTGACGACAGCCCGCACGCCCGGCATCTTGCGTGCAGCGCTGACATCCAGGCGCAGTATTTCGCCCGAAGCGACATCTGCCCGCAAAAGATAAGCCTGAAGATGGCCCTGACAGGCTTCATCGACCGTATAGCGCGTGCGGCCCCGCAGTTTGTCAAACGCGTCGCGGCGGGCGAAAACCGGATCCGGAAACGGCGTTTTCAGGTTCATGCCACCACCTTTTGCGCATCCGCCGCAACCAGATCTTTCGCCGCGCGGCACGCGGCCGACACGATCCGTTCATAGCCGGTGCAACGGCAGATGTTTCCCGCCAGCGCCCGCTTCACCTTTTCACGATCTGTCGTCGGGCAAGTTTTCAGCAGATGTGTCAGTGTCATGACCATGCCGGGAAAGCACATGCCGCATTGCACGGCATCCTCCGCCTCCATCGCGGCCATCAGGCTCTGTGCCACAGGATCCTGATCCAGACCTTCAATGGTCACGATCTGCGCCCCTTCGGCCAAGGCGACGGGCACTAGGCAGGCCGCGATGGGCGCACCATCCAACTGCACCAGGCAGGCCCCGCAAAAGCCCTCGCCGCAGACATCCTTCGACCCGGTCAGGCCCAGATTTTCACGCAGGACGCGGTGCAGGGGCGCGGCAGGGTCGGCGTCATGCCGGCACCACTCCCCGTTGATCCATAGCTGGCCAATCATTCCTGCCCCCCGGCTTTCGCCCATTGCGCAACAGCGCGCGCCACCAGTTCGGGCAGAACCTGCTGGCGGTACCAACCGGGCACCTCCGGCCCTTCGCGCCCTGCGAACTGGCACAGGTTTGCCTGCGCGCAGGTGATCGCCGCCGATCGGCAGGGCAATTGGCCCGTCAGCGTGCGTTCCAGAGCCGGCCAGCGCCGGGCCTGCGATTCAACCGCGCCGACGGCCACGACCACATCGGCAAGCCTGCCTTGCCGGTCAGAACCCGCCGCAAGGCTGACCATCGCGACCGGGTAATCCCCTGCCCTGCGCAGCGGAAGCCGCGCATGGCACAGACGGCGCCCTGCGCGGCGCGACACTTCCACATGCTGCAACAGGTGGTGTTGCGCGGCGCTTGTCCTGCGCCAATCCAGATAGATGGCCAGTTCTTGCCGCAGCGTCCCAGCCGGCGTGATCAGTGTCACCTCGGCTTCGGCGGCCAGCAGCGCCGAGGCCAGATCCGAGGCGGCAAAAGCCGTCGTGCACAGGTTGCCCCCTACCGTGGCCCGCCGTCGGATGGCCGGGTTTGCGGCTCCACCCGCCGCATCTGCCAGCCCTTTCAGATCGTCCAGCCCGTCAAGCGCCAGCGCCAGTTCCGCATGACTGGCCCCGGCGCCGATGCGCAGGCGATCCTGGCCGATCTCGATCTGACGAAGCTCTGCAATGCCGGCCAAAGCAATATAGTGCCCGCTGGTCATGGGCGCGCGCATCAGCCAGGTGCCCCCTGCCAGAAGCCTCCCCTCCGACCCCAGTTCGCCCAGCAGCTTGACCGCCGCCCCAGCAGTGGCAGGAAGGTGTATCGTGGTCCGATCGGCCCATCTTTCCGCATTGTGCATAGCTGGCTTTCCCCCCGCTTTCCTGACCCTTCGGCCACGTGACCCTTGTCAGGCCGCCAATCCGCGCAGCGCCCGCCGGTCAATCTCCATCAGTTGCCGCAAGAATTCGGCCGCACCTGGCGCGGCGGCCAGAACCGCCCCTTTTTCGGCCCCGCTTGCCGCAAAATCCTCGACCACCCCGCCGGCCTCTTGCACCAGCACAAGGCCCGCCAGCACATCCCAGATGCAGGTCAGGCCGTCGGCATAGCCATCCAGACGCCCATCAGCCACCTGCGCCAACATCATCGCGGAAGAGCCGAACCGCCGGTATTCGCAGCCATTGTTCAGAATGTGGATGATCTGGTCCGCATGCGCCTGCACGCTTTTGCCCGAGGAGAATCCCACACCGAAGACTGCCTTGCGCAGGGTCGCGTCACGACTGACAGAAATCGGATCGCCATTGCGTGTCGCCCCCTGCCCGGTTGCGGCGCTGTAAAGTTCGTCTTTCACAGGGTCATAGATCACGCCAAGAACGGGCTGCTGATCGACCATTGCGCCGACTGAAATGCACCAGCCCGGACGATCCCGCATGAAGTTCGATGTGCCGTCGATCGGATCAAGAACCCAGACGGTGCTGGCACCCTCGCGGTCCAGCCCGAACTCTTCGCCCAGAACGGCATGATCCGGAAAGCTGGCTTGCAGCCGCTGCCGCAAAAGCCGCTCGACCTCCTTGTCCACCGCTGTCACAAAATCCTGCGGGCCCTTCACCTCGATCTGCAAGGGCTTGCTTTGCCGCAGATAGGACAGGGCCAACCGCCCGGCGGCCTGCGCTGCGGCTTCGGCGGCGCCGCGCATCTGGTGCAGTTGAACTTCAGAAAACGGCATATCGGATCTCCCTCTTGACCCCTCGAACGGGGCAGGCGCAAACTGGCAGGCCGGCACATGGCCAGAAGCTTGAAAAGGCGTCACTTTTGCTGGCCCGACGGCCGACAAACCCTGTCGCGGTCCGGTCAGTGCGGCGGTGCGTTGAACCGGTATTCCGTCACCTGCCGGTAAATTTGTCCGGGCCGCAGAACGGCATCTGAAAAGTGGCTGCGGTTCGGGCTGTCAGGGTAGCGCTGGGGTTCCAGGCAGATGCCGCAATGCGCCCCAAATCCCAGCCCGTCGCGACCGACCGGCGCACTGGCATAGGCCCCACCGTCATAAAGCTGCAAATGGGGTTCGGATGTGTGAACCTCCAGCTGCATGCCTGTGTCTGGTCCCGCCAGCGTTGCCGCATGGACAAGGTCATTGGCGCCCCGAGCCCGCTGCCGCAGAACAAATCCAAGGTCATAGGCCACACCATCGCCATTGCGCAGTTTGCGTGGCGCCCGGAAATCAAAGGGTGTTCCGGCAATCTGGCGCACTTCGCCGGTCGGGATCAGATCGGCATCAACTGGCGTGTAGAAATCCGCCTGCACCATGAAGCTGTGATCCAAGGCCGAAGGCACGGGGCGATTGCGGGCACCGGCGGGAATATCCAGATTGAAATAGCTGTGGTGCGCCAGGTTGCACAGTGTAGGTGCATCGCAGATGGCCTGCATTTCGACCCGCAGCGTTCCGGGGGGCAAAAGACGGTAGGTGCAACGGACCTCCATCGCGCCGGGAAAGCCCGCATCGCCGTCAGGTGAATGCAGGGCCATGGTCACGCTGCTTTCATCCTGTGCCGCAAGCGTCCAGGGTCTGCGACTGAAGGCTTCGCCATCTGCCCCGCCGTGCAACATGTGGCGGCCCCCCTGATTGCGGCTGACCTGATAGTCCCGACCGTCAAGGCTAAACCGCCCACCGGTGATGCGGTTGGCAAAGCGACCGGCCGTTGAACCGGCATAGGCGCTGTCGGCGATGTAATCCGCCAGATCCGGGAAACCCACGACCACGCGTTGCAGCCCCGCAGGCGCTGGGATCAGCAGATCCGAAACCGTTGCACCCCAGGTCAAGACCCGCGCCTCGGCCCCGTCGACCGCGCGCAGCGTGATCTCGTGGATGTCATGTCCATGTGCCGTTCCGACCAAGCGTGTTGTCATGATGTCATTGCCATCTGTCATTGTTTTCAAGTCAAATACTTCGCCAGCGGCGAAGCCTGCGTGGCCCCCGGGCGCGGCGGTTCTGCGTCAGGCGCAAGAACGCTTTCGGTCAGCTTTGCTGCGATGCTGGCCGCATCGTCCAGAAACTCGTCCCACAGGCCCGGCTCGATCAGCCCCACATGCAAAAACCAGCGCGTCGATTCCGTCGGGATACCCAGCACATGCACCCTTTGGCTGATGGTTCCCCTGTCAGACACCGGGTGGAACGGTTTCGCCGTGACATCTGCCCCGCCCGTGCCCATGAAATTGCGGAAAATTCCTTGCTCTGTCAGACTTCGGATCACCGGATTGGGGTCGCCATCCATGTCCGAAGACACCACAAAGGCGTCGATCATCACGTCCAGTTCCTGCCGGAAGCCCGCGACCTGATCCGAGGATGCGACAATCCTCGTGCCGTCTGCCCCCGTATCGAAGCGAACCGAGGGCCCCAGAATTTCGACCAGACCGGCGTTCATCAGCGCCTCCAGCTGCCGTGCGCGCCAAGGCGAAGGCCCGGTCGAAAGAAAGGCTATCATTGGCCCGATGGACTGGATGAATTCCACATGCGATTGCGCGTTCAGACCGCCCAGATCAACCGCTTGTCGGATGATGGGCCGGATATAGCGCAGAACGTCCAGCGCGGCCTTGACCGGATCGGTGAATTCGCCCCGATCGGCCCGCTCGATGTCCAGCACCAGTTCACCCATCACGGCTTTGCGGAATTCCGGCTGGCTTGCGAACTGCCGATCGCCGAATGGGCGGGCCAAAGCGTCCAGCCGCAACAATCCGGGCGCACCGTGCAGCGTCGCCAGCCGTGCCAACTCGGGAAGGATTGACTGGGCGGAGCAGGAAACGCCCTCCACGGCACTTGACAACGCTTCCCATGCGGGCAGAGCAAGCGTCCGTTGCAGATAGACCAGATTTACCTCGGCCTCGACCCAGGGCAGATAGCTTGTGCGAAAGCAGTTTGCCCCGCCGGCTCGCAATGACGCGACCCTTTCCCGTGTGAACAGGCGCGGCGTATAGCCTACCCCTTTTGGCCGGTTGTCGCGCCCCCTGACCGGCAATGGCAGCGCGCTGCGTGACCCTGCCACGATGCGCGCAGGCTCCCGACCACCGGGAATGTAGCGCAACCCATTTCCGTCATGTTCGTAGCGTCCACCCCGCCCGATCGTCATCTCGGACAACACGTCATAAAAGGTCAGGCCCAGCCCCTTCAACCCCACCACCTGCCCCGACAGATCAGCGGGCAGACCAAAGCCGCTGTGCAGAGTATCCAACAGCTCAAACGCGCTGATTTTGCGCGTTCCCGCGCCCCGGGTTGCCGCCCCCTGCCGCGGCTTTGTTTCCCTTGCCTTTGCACCCCGCGCATAACCCGTGCTGACAACGATCCGGTCCACCACAAGCGGGGCAGCACCCGAAGCCAGCTGCAGGGTGAATCCATTGCCCTGGGGGCGCACGTCTGTCACTTCGTCACGGATGCGCCGCAGGGTAACATTGGCCGGCAGGTTCAGCTCGATCAGATCCAGAACATATTTCAGATACTTGCCGTAAAGGCCCCTTGGCGCGAAACCCGACGATCCCGGAAAATTCCCGTCAATGCGCTGCCACCATTCCATGAATGTCGGCCGTTCCGCGTGCAACGGGCCCTGCCCTTCCACCTGATGCGGGAACATCGTGGCATTCCGGCAGCGCGTGTTCATGATCAGCCAGTCCGGCTGATCCGTCCGCCAGATCTTGCCGCAGCCAACCTCGACATCGTCAATCGCATAGATCAGTATCGGACGCCGCGCCTTGCGCCCCTGCATCTGCGCGGCGATCCGCTCGGTCACCGAAATGCCCCTGGGGCCCATCCCAAGGATCGCAATCCGCTCGGGCTGCATGGCCTGCGGATCGACCCGGACGTGTTCCTGCGCGACCGGAGCAGGCCTCTCGCGCACCATTCGGTTCATTTTGTGTTTCTCCCCTCCGGATCATGTGGTCAGAACCGTCCGGGGGGACGCGTGTCACGAACCGCCCCCCGACGGCATGGCCGCACCGCCTATTCGTGGCGGTGGAACTGCCAGCCCAGATACTGTTTTGTGGCGTCCATGATGGCATCGCTTACCGAGGCGAAATTCGCCGCCACGTGGTGTTCAAAACCATTCTCGCAGATGTAGTGCAGCAGCTTTTGCATGTTCGGGATTTCCACCACGCCCGCCCCGCCAAAGGTTTCCAGCGGGTCGTCGGTAAAGCTGCCCTCGCCCACATAACCGCAGATCCGCCCCGTCGTGTCATCGGTGCTGACACGCACATAGGTCATGTGGCCGGCCCGGATCGAGCCGTCGATGGTGCCATAGGTATTGTCCTTGCCCACCGTGCCAGCGATGATTTCCTGAAAGCTCATCTTGTAGTTCTTGAAGAACTCTTTCGGCAGGTTGCTGCAATGGAAGCAGACGGCCTTGTTCGCGTTGCCGCCATAATTGTTGTTCCAGTCCAGCAGCGCACTGGGTGAGCCCGAGGCCAATGCCAGCATGTGCATCCCGATCAACCCGCAAACATCCACTTCGCAGGCGCTGGACATCAGCTTGGAACTCATCATGCTCATCATCGTGCATGGCACCACGCCATAGTTTTCTTCCAGCGAGGTCCAGCACTGGATCGCACTGATCGAAACGTCGACTTCCCTCATCCAGTCTTCCGTCACAGCCGCCAGCTTGGCCTGACGCAGGATGGCGGGATGTGGAACGCCGCCGATGTCGATGTAATTGCGAATGGCCTCGATCTTGTCCGTGACCATCTGCGCGTCATCCGCCAGCCGCGACACGCGCCCCAGAATCTCCGACAGGTCAAGCGTCACCACAGAAATGCCCGCTGCTTCCAGAATCTTCTCGCTGTAGCGCACCGTGTTGAAGGCCTGCGGGCGCGCGCCGATGGCCCCGATGCGAAGCCCCTTCAACCCGCCAATGATACGGCACGTCGCGGCAAACCGCGCCAGATCGGCCTGGAATTCCTCACTCGCCGGATCCACGCAATGCGACTTGGTGAGAGAGTAGCGAAAGCCATATTGCTTCAGGTTGTTGCAGGCCGACATCTTTCCGCAAAAGCTGTCACGACGCCAGTTCAGTGACATCTTGGCCGGATCATCCGGGGTGGCCTGAACAAGGATCGGCACCTTCAGCCCGCTGAAGCGCATGGCATCTGCGATGGCCCGCTCTTCGCCAAAGTTCGGCAGGGTCACGATGACACCATCAATGTCATCCGCGTGGCGCTTGAACAGCGCCGCACATTTCTTGGCATCGTCGAAAGACTGAACTGCCCCGTGCTGAGTATCCTCTGGCCCCAGCACCACACATTTGTGGCCCGCTTTCTGGAGCGCCGCCATCATGTCCAGACGCCCGGTTGCCGCAAGATGATGTGGAAAAAATCCGCGGCTGCCCACTATGACGGCAAACGTCATCTGTTTCACTTCTTCAGTCCCTTCCGGTTCCTCGACCGCCAGGACTGCGGCCGTTCTTTCTTTTCCAGCCGACGCGTGCCCCGCGCCGGCCAAGCCCGATGCCAAAGCCGCGTCAGACGCTCAGGACAGCATCCAGCACCGAAATCTGTTCGGGCCAGTCCAGCCCCTTGCCGAAAGCCTCGTCGAACAGCGCCGACCCGATGGTGAAGCCCCAGGGCCGCAGCTTGCGGACCTGCTTCAGACGTTCAAAGGTGTTGATGCTGCCTGAAATGATGGTCGAACGCTCGCCCACCACATGCAGGGCACGCTGGGCCAGTTCGACGGGGTCGCCATCCTTGTAGCGGTACATGGACAGACAGATGCCATCCGCCCCCTTTTCCATCACCGATTGTGCGGCCTCGACCACTTCATCCATCGTGCCGTAAAGGTAACGCGGGATACCGGCCCTGTGTCCGATCGTCGGACGGTACGACACGTTTGATCCTTGCAAGAGCCCCACCACCGAGGGGTAGAATTCGCATCCGATCAGGTATTTGCATTGATTGTTGATGGCGAACTCGGCCGCGCGCAGGCATTCTGCCTCGGTTTCGGCAAAAGACTCGAAAACGATGGTCTTGCCCCTGTCGCGGATGTAGCGCGCCAGTTCTGCGGCCGTCTGGGCAGAAATGCCCGTATCCTTGAAACCCCAATACTGTGTGGGCGCGCGATAGGACGCCTCGAACAACTCATGGGCATTCTTGATTGTCAGATCATCTTTCGTGAGCATCGCAAGAATCTTGACCACGCTACATTCCTCCCTCGGATTCTGGTCACTGGCACGCCTTGGTTCGCCAAAGGCGAGCCGTCCGCAGCGCTTTTTCAGAAACTGGCACCTTTCACACCGACAGGCCGCCGCAGTGGCCGACGCTGCCTTCCCCGAGGGCTTTCATCCGATGATGACGCCCTTCTTTTTGACAGGCGCAGGCCGTTTGCCCGCACCCTTCGCGCATAGCGGCAAAGGTTGACTAAAATGCTCCCCCTCAAGTTGCTGAACAGATCTGAAACACTCATTCCTTGATGTTCGTAACTCAGACTCGAATCTTCTGTCAAGCCGGCATTCTGGCTTGCCCCCTGAATCATCGAAAGGCATAGCTGGCCTGAATATATATTGGTGTCAGCACGTTATAAAACGCGCTCCGTCAACAACCCGCGCCACCATCAGTGTGCCGTGACAGAATCACAGAAGATCAGGGTGAACCTGCGGGTTCTGACGCCTGATGTGATGTGAAAAACCTCAGACACATCACGGCAAACCTCTTGCTGCTTGATTGCGCTGCACAATCCGGGTTAGATCACCCATCATGCGACAACCCGGAGTCCGCCGTTGCGCCCAACCCTGAAAGATGTCGCCCGTCATTCGGGCGTCAGCATCGCGACAATCGACCGAGTGCTGAATCAGCGTCCGGGAGTGCGCCAGGAGATGGTGGACAGGGTCGAAACCGCCATGGCGCAACTGGGCTACGTCAGGGACATTTCGGCGGCAGATCTTTCGCGGCGGCAGGCAAGCCGGTTTGTCTTTGTTATCCCGGACGGGCCGAACAGTTTCATGCAGCGTCTGGCAGCCGAAATCGAAACGCTGCGCCAGTTCCCGTCCAACAACCGCATGGAAATAGTGCTGCACAAGGTTCCTCCGTTTGATGGCGGGGCGCTCGCGCGGGTGTTGAACCAGTTGAACCCTGATACATGTTCGGGCGTGGCTGTGGTGGCGGCCGAGGCGATTGCCGTTCGCGACGCTCTGGCGCGCCTGAAAGCCCTGTCTTTGCCCGTGGTGACGCTGGTTTCCGACGTGCCCGCTTTCCCGCGCGATGCCTATGTGGGAATCGACAATGTCGCCGCAGGGCGCACCGCCGCCCGCCTGTTGGGGCGCTTTCTGGGAGAGCGCAAAGGCAAGATTGCCCTTGTCGCCGGGTCGATGCTGGTGCGTGACCATGTCGAGCGCCGGATGGGGTTCGAACAGGTCATCGCGGAAACGCCGGGTCTCGATTGCCTGCCCGTTCTCGAAGGCCGCGATGACAGCCGTCTGGTGCAACGCATGCTGAAGGAATGCCTGTCTTCACACCCCGAGATCGTGGGGCTCTACAACATGGGGGCCGGAAATCGCGGGCTGATCGAGACACTTTCAGCTCTGCCCCCAACCCGTCGGCCGCAAGTCGTGGTGCATGAACTGTCAGAACACAGCCGCCTTGCGCTGAACGAGGGGCTGGTGGATGCGATCATCCATCAGGACGCAGGGCACGAAGTGCGCAGCGCGCTGCGTATCCTCAAGGCACGGATCGACAAGACGCCGCTGCTGCAGGGCCAAGACCAGATCAGGATTGAAATCTATCTCAACGAAAACCTGCCGTCGGCAACGTCCTAGGCGTCGGCTCGAATCCATGGTTCCAGCTTCGCTGTCTGGTGAAGCTCACATGGCAAATTCACTGCACAAGGCCTTGCGACCAAGCAGCACTCACCGGATGGGCCCAGCCATTGGCAGACCGGTCACGTGTCGGCGAAATCCGCGCGGCTGGGCCGCCTTTTCGTGGTGAAGCCAAGCCCAAAGGCCACAACACCCTGGCGATTCACGATTCGGGATGGCTTCGCCTGGCCTTTCCCGATGAGACTACGGAAGGGTTGATGGCTTGGTCGCGCAACAACATGTTGATTCCGGCCTGCGGCCCGGTCTGAAATATGCTCTATATATATCAACATATTGATCAGATTTCTGCTGCGGTCGAAACTGCAACGAGGCCAAGTTAAGACACGATTTGTAGAATTTTCTTGCAGGAGCCAAAAAGTTGGCGCATTCCTGTATGTAGCGCAAAATTGTGCGAATTGCGCGTTTCGCCGCTACGAAAAGATGAACAACTCGGAATGAGTGTGCTGAGCCCGGAACAACCGGGCCAGCCTATGAGATGAGGGCAGCATGTCAGCAGAGCGTGTCTTTGCCGAGCTACAAAGTGATGCGGCAACGCTGCATGAATCCATCCGCATGCATCTGGAGCGGAATTTCGCACCCGATGCCCGCAAGCATCTGCGCGGCTTTTCTTCAACCGAGGCCGCCGAGCTGCTTGGCCTCGCGCCGGGCCATCTCAGAAAACTGCATGCAGAAGACAAGATCCCAGATGTTCCTCTCGATGAGCGCGGGCGGAAAATATATGCGGCTGAAGATCTGGCGCAAATTCGGCTGGCCCTTGCGCGAACGACGCGCGACCCTTCGCTTTATCTGCGGGGCCGTGTCGCGGACGAGCCGGTTCAGATCATTTCCTGCGTATCTTTCAAGGGCGGGTCGGCCAAGACAACTACAGCCGCTTACCTGAGCCAGTGGTATGCGCTGCACGGCTACCGTGTTCTGATCATCGACATGGATCCGCAGGCTTCCTTGTCGTCGATGACCGGCCTGCGGCCGGAAATCGACTTTACCCACAAGGGCACGGTCTACGACGCAATCCGGTATACCGATCCGCTGCCGATGAGCGAGGTCGTGCGGAAAACCTATTTCCACGGCCTCGACATCGCCGCCGGTGGTCTCATCCTGTCAGAATACGAGACCGAGACGCCCTATGCCCTGCGCCGCGGGTCAGAGCCGCCTTTCTACCTTCGCCTGCGCGAGGCCATTCTCTCGGTCGAGGCGAGTTACGATCTGGTCTTCATCGACTGCCCGCCGCAACTGGGTTTTCTGACCCTGTCGTCGCTTGTGGCATCGTCGTCGATCATCATCCCGGTGGTGCCCAACTTCATTGACGTGGCCTCGCTTGCGCAGTTTCTGACCATGACATCATCGCTGCTCGACACGATCCGCGACGCAGGGATGTCGCTGGAATATGACTTCCTGCGCTATCTGGTATCCCGCTTCGAACCATCGGACGGGCCGCAAGCCCAGGTCGCCGGGCTGCTGCGCGCAAATTTCGGAAAGCGGGTGATGACAGAGGCTTTCCTGAAATCAACGGCTGTTTCGGACGCTGGCCTGACCCACCAGACACTTTTCGAGGTGGGCAGAGGCAACATGAACCGCAACACCTATGACCGGGCCATGGAGTCCATCAACGCGGTCGCGCGCGAGCTGGAGCAGGACATCCACAAAGCCTGGGGGAGAAACTGACATGGCCCGCAAGAACATGTTCGAGGGAATTTCGCCACCCGCGCGGCCCGAAGACGCAGCAAAAGAGCCCCTGCCCCGCACGAACCCGAAGATGCCCGAGGTGTTTCAAAGCGCGGGGCCGATTGCTGCCATCCGCAATGATCTGCGCAGCGTCGCAAGCAGATCGGTGCAGGATATTGACCCCGACCTGATCGAAGACACCGGCCTGAGGGACCGTATCGGCGCCATTGGCGATGATATAGCCGACCTGCGCGACAGCATAGCCAAACACGGCCAGCAGGTTCCCATCCTGTTGAGGCCGCACCCCAAACTCAGTGGCCGCTATCTGGTTGTCTATGGTCGGCGACGGTTGGCCGCCATCAAGGGCTTGGGCACGACCGTCAAGGCGCTGATCCGCACGCTGTCGGATGAGGAGGCAGTGCTTGCACAGGGCCAGGAGAACAACCTGCGCAAGGATCCTTCCTTCCTTGAAAAGGCGCTTTTTGCCGGGGATCTGGAAGAGGCGGGGTATGACGCGCGCGTGATTCAGGACGCGCTCAACGTCAACCGCAGCCACACATCGCATATGAGAAAGGTCCGCGAGGCGTTTCCGCGGGACGTGCTTGAGCGAATCGGTGCGGCACCTTCCGTCGGGTGGAAGCGCTGGTACGAACTGGCCGTAAAGGTGATCGAGCAGAAGATTGACGCAATGTCGGTTCACCCGGAACCCTTCCCAGCCGGCCTGACCTCCGACCAGCGCTTCGATGCCTGGATGAAAGCGATCCCGTCAGCAGCATCTGCGCACAAGGCAGAGAGCAGCCGTTCGGCAGCGGCGGTTATCGTCAAAGCCACCAACGGCTTAGAACTCGGGGCCGTCGGCCTGAAGAAAGGCCGACTGAGTTTTGCATCAACGGCTGAGAACGTAGCCTTCGCCGGTTGGCTTCACCAGAACGCGGACACGCTTTTTCCGCGCTTGCATGAGGAATTCCTCGCTCGGTCCCGCAAGGATTAAGCGGCGATACAACGAAAACAACAGAGGAGCAGTGTCGGAAAAACAGAGGCCTCCCGAATGGAAACCACCCGGAAGGCCCGCGCAAACCACAGGGCGCCAACCCTGAGAATGCTTATCTTCTAGCAAGAGCAAACTAGCGCAGGCCCGAATCGCACGCAACATCGCATCGCGGTGATCCTGAATCTTTTCTCCATTTTGTGGAGCAAGAGCGCCATGGGATCGGCGTCTTGACCGTGCAAGGGTGCCGTTCGGCAGCTTTGACGCTTCCGCTTGAACATATCATGCAACAGGTCATGTCTTCGCCCGTGCGGCAGCACGTTCGGCGCGCCCAATCGTCTTGCCCGAAATCTGCTGGCCATCGCAGCTCAACTGGTCAACCACCAGATCAACGCTGGCATCTTCTGGACCTCGTTCGAAGCTGCCGTGATCCCCTCGGCCTGCGTGACAGGGACATTACGGTGCTCAGGGGTCTGCTGTCACTGGTGCACGCATCCGCAGACCCTGAACGTCTGGTCGTGTTTGCATCCAACCGGGTTTTGTCGGATCGCTGTGACGGCATTGACGAGCGCACTCTGCGCCGCCGGATATTGCATCTGCAGGAAAGCGGCTTGGTGGTCAGGAAGTTGAGCCCCAATGGAAAACGCTATCAGGTGCGCAACGAAGATGCCGAAGCAACGCTGACCTATGGCATCGACCTTTCACCGCTTTTCCATATCGCGGACCACCTCGAAGCCCTTGCAGAAACCACACGACGGGAAGCCGTCCGCAAATCCATGCTGCGCTCGCTGATCCGGGACATTCTGTATCACCATGCGAAATCCATAACGCCCGAGCTTTGTGAACAGGCACGCCTGTCATTGCGCAGAAGCTTGACCAGTGCCCAGCTTGAAAGCGTCATCGACACGATGAAGGCATCGCTGGCAACGGATGCTGAACAAGGCCCGGCACATGCAATGGAATTGACCGCCAGCCACAGCCAGAATGACCGGCACATTCTTAGGTCGAATAAAGAAACTCATGAATCTGAAGCAGCAGTTTCCAATGACGATTGCCCAGAACGAATGCGCAGCCCCGGACCAAGCGAAAAAGTGACCGCAGATGACATCACTGTCGATGAATGCGTTGACCTTGCTCAGAATGCGGCAGAGCTGGCAGAGCGGAGGCCTAGAACCTGGACCGAACTGATCGCCCTGTCATCCCAGCTTGCACCGGCGATCGGCCTTTCGCAAACGATGGTGGATACTGCAAGGCTGCATCTGGGGGCACATGGCTGTGCTCTTGCGATCATCGGCTTGGTGCAGGCGTTTGACAGGATTCGTAACCCGCAAGCCTATCTCACGGCTTTGACAAGACGCGCACAGCAACACGGGCTCGATGCTGTCAGGATGTTCAGGTCATTGGCCAGACCAGCGCGAGCTTGCCTTCGACACAGTGGATGACAAGCATGTATACCCGGGTAAACACGCCCCGAAAGGGTTCGCAGCCCATGCGGATGTATACCCCCGTAAACAGGGTCAACCACAAAATCCGTCAAGCAGGTGATCTGCTGGTTTGAGGACAGGGGACGGAGCGGAGTGACACAAGGGAAGACACCTTGCCACGAACAGGCGGACCTCAGCGAAGCTGCCCCTTCTACGCTCACCAGTATCATAGCCCGATGGCCCGGACTGAAACACAAAAGCGGCACCACGGCACCATTCTGAAACAGCGCGGGATCAGAAACGCCGCATGAAGCCACACAGCGAAGACAGCAGGATCACACGCTCCATCAATGACGGCGATGACGACATCGCCACCCGGGCCACGCGTCGCGGCGGTGCTGGCGCTGACCGATACGCAGTCATTGGAAGCGCCTGGATCCGCAATGTCGGTGACGGCTGTCAGCCCGCCGGTTGGCGCAAGGGGGATCAGCCTCTGTCTGGTCGCCGCCGTCGTGCGCCCAGCCGGCGGATCAGCGCAGCAACTGTCGCGACGGCGATCATCAGGCAGAGTGCGGCTTTCGTGGCC
>NZ_WHUT02000011.1 GCF_009380135.2 Fertoeibacter niger
CAACCGCATCATCACCAATCTGGGCGTGCTCGACGTGGTGCCCGGCGGCCTTGCCATCGTCGAATGCGCCACCGGCGTCACCGAAGCCGACCTGCGCGCAGCCACCGAGGCCACCATCGTCAACTGACAACCCGCCGCAACCCACTCCACACTCCCCCATTTTCTGCCTGAAAATATCCTCGGGGGGTCCGGGGGGCAGACAGCCCCCCGGCTCCGACAAATACAAGCGCGAAAGCAAACACATGCCCGCAGCCCCCGCCGACAGCGCGCTTTACCGCAGCCTTTTTGGCGATGACGCCACGGCGCGGCTGTTCTCTGACGCGGCAGAAATCCGTGCCATGCTGCTGGTCGAGGGGGCGCTGGCCCGGGTGCAGGGCGCGCTGGGGCTGATACCCGCCGATGCGGCGGCTTTCATCGACCGCGCCAGCCGCGAGGTCATGATCGACCCGGCCGGGCTGGCGGCGGAGACCCGCAGCAACGGCGTGCCGGTTCCAGCGCTGGTCGATGCCTTCCGAAAGGCGATGGAGGCCCCGGCCCATGCGCAATACCTGCATTGGGGCGCGACCAGCCAGGACATCATGGATACTGGGCTGACCCTGCGGCTGAAGCAGGTGATTACTATGTGGGATCAGCGGCTTGGTGATCTGCTGGCAAACTTGGGCAACCTGGCGCGGGCCCATGCCGACCTGCCGATGGCGGCGCGGACCTATGGGCAGGTGGCCACGCCGACCAGTTTCGGCGCGGTGGTGGCGGGCTGGGGGCAACCCTTGATCCGGCACCGGGCGCGGCTGGCGGCGCTTGCGCCGCAAATCCTGATCGTGTCGCTGGGCGGGGCGGCGGGCACGCTGGCGGCTATGGGGCCGCAGGGGCCGCAGGTGCGGGCGGATCTGGCCCGGGCGCTGAACCTGGGCGATCCGGGGCAAAGCTGGCATGCCGAGCGTGACGGGATGGCGGGGTTTGCCGGCTGGATGGCGGGTGTGACCGCCACGCTGGGCAAGATGGCGGAGGATCTGATCCTGCTTGCGCAATCGGGCATCGGCGAGGTGGCGCTGGCGGGTGCCGGGGCCTCGTCCACCATGCCGCAAAAGCAGAATCCGGTGGCCCCCTCGGTGCTGGTGGCGCTGGCGCGGCAGTCGGCGGGGTTGGCCGCGATCATGCAGGGGGCCGCGCTGCACCGGCAGAACCGCGATGGCGCGGCCTGGTTCACCGAATGGCTGACCCTGCCACAGATGTGCATCTCGACCGGGGCGGCGCTGGCGCTGGCGGTTGATCTGGTGCCGCGCATCGTGCCGCAGCCTGCGCGGATGCTGGCCGGCGTGGAAGATGGCCTTGGCCTGATCCATGCCGAGGCGCTGAGCTTTGCATTGGCCGGGCATATGCCGCGCCCCGAGGCGCAGGCCGCCGTCAAGGCCTTGTGCCGCGAGGCGATGGCCACCGGCCAGCCCCTGCCCGCATTGGCCGGGCGTGATTTCCCGGGCCAGGACTGGGGGGCTATCCTGTCGGCCGAAGCACAATTGGGCGAGGCCCCGGCGCAGGCGCGGACCTTTGCGGCGGTGGCGCTGGGGGATTGACCGGCGCGCGTTCCGCCGCCAAGCCTTGCGTCCGCGAGCCACAGGAGTTTCCGATGACCGCCTATGTTTTTCCACCGCCTGCGCCACCCAGCGCGCCAGTTGCCGGGGCGGATACAAGGTTTCCGCTGCGCCGCGTCTATTGCATCGGGCGCAACTATGCAGCCCATGCCATTGAAATGGGCCATGATCCTGACCGCGAGCCGCCGTTCTTCTTTCAGAAAAACCCCGACAATCTGGATTTCAGCGGCGGTTTCCCCTACCCCGCCGAAACTGCCGATGTGCATCATGAGGTGGAACTGGCGGTCGCCCTTGGCGCGGGAGGCCGCAACATTTCCGAGACTGACGCGTTGGCCCATGTCTGGGGTTACGCCGTGGCGCTGGACATGACGCGGCGCGATCTGCAGGCTGCGGCCAAGGCGGCGGGCCGCCCCTGGGAAATCGGCAAGGCGTTTGAACATTCGGCCCCGATGGGGCAGCTGCATCCGGTGACGGCAGTCGGCCATCCGGCACAGGGGGCCATCCGCCTGACGGTGAATGGTGTCATCCGGCAAAGCGGCGACCTGAACCAGATGATCTGGAAACTGCCGGAAATCATTGCCCATCTGTCGCGTTTTTTCGTGCTTGCGGCGGGTGACGTGATCTTGACCGGGACGCCTTCGGGGGTGGGGCCGGTGCAGCGCGGCGATGTGATGGAGGCTGCGATTGACGGCCTGGCCCCGTTGACAGTCACCGTGGTGTGACGCGGCTCGGCTTTACATCCCGGCAAAGGCAGGCCTCTATGCCGCCACAACACAGCGGAACGGAGCAAGCATGAGTGACGCGGCAATCGGCCTGATCGGCCTTGGCACCATGGGGGCGATGCTGGCCCTGAACATCGCCGAAAAGGGCTTCCCCATCGCGGTCTGGAACCGCACCACCGCCGTGACGCGGCAATTTGCAGCCGGTGCGGGCGATCTGGCCGCACGCATCACGCCCACCGAAAGCCTTGAGGCCTTGGTGGCCGCCATCACCCCGCCGCGCGCGATCATCCTGATGGTGCCAGCAGGGCCCGCGGTGGACGAGCAGATTGCCGCGCTGCGCCCGCTGCTGGGCCCGGATGACATGATCATCGACGCGGGCAATGCGAATTTCCACGACACAAACCGCCGTGCGGCGGATGCGGCTGCCGCGGGCGTGCCGTTCCTCGGCATCGGCGTGTCGGGTGGCGAAGAAGGCGCGCGGCACGGGCCGTCGATCATGGGCGGCGGGCCGATAGCGGCCTGGGACCGGGTGGCCCCGATCCTGACCGCGATTGCGGCGAAACATGAAGGCGAGGCCTGCGCCACCTGGATGGGCGAGGCCGGTGCGGGGCATTTCGTCAAGGCGGTGCACAACGGCATCGAATATGCCGACATGCAGATGATCGCCGAGATCTACGGCGTGATGCGCGACGGCATGGGCATGGATGCCGCAGCCATCGGCGAGGTGTTCCGGGGCTGGAACGCGGGTGTGCTGAAATCCTACCTGATCGAGATTTCCGCCGCCGTTTCCGTCGCAACCGACCCGGTGACAGGCAGCCCGATGCTGGATGTGATCCTTGACCGCGCGGGCCAGAAGGGCACCGGGAGCTGGACGGTGATCGAGGCGCAGCATCTGGGGGCCGCCATTCCGGCCATCGAGGCGGCGGTCATGGCGCGCAACCTTTCGGCCCGGCTGGAGGAACGGCTGGCGGGCGAGGCGGTGTTCGGCGCAGCCCCGCGCGCCCTGCCCGGGTCACTGTCGCTGGATGTGCTGGAACAGGCGCTGATTGCCGGAAAGATCCTGTGCTATGCGCAGGGTTTCGCGCTGATTTCCGCCGCATCGGCCAGTTTCGGCTGGGCTTTGCCCTTGCCCGCGATTGCCCGGGTGTGGCGCGAGGGTTGTATCATCCGGTCCGCCATGCTGGACGACATGGCCAATGCGCTGACCGACGCGCCCGACCGCAACCTTATGCTGGCGCCGTTCTTTGCCGAGAAGCTGGCATCGGCCCAGACCGGCCTGCGCGACACGGTGGCCGAATGCGCGCGGGCCGGTCTGCCGGTGCCTGCGCTGGCCTCGGGCCTTGCGTGGTTCGACATGATGCGCACGGGGCGTTCCACCGCCAACATGATCCAGGCGCAGCGCGATTTCTTTGGCGCGCACGGGTTTGAACGCGTGGATGGCGGCGCGGGCAAACACGGCCCCTGGGGCGCGCATGGCTGAACCGCTGGCGCGGTCTCAGCCGCTCTGGTTAGCGCCCAGCAATTCATTCAGCGTCAGCGCCATCACCTTGGCGCTGTCCAGCATGTCCTGCACGCCCACCCATTCATCCGGCTGGTGCGCCAGATGCAGCAGGCCCGGGCCATAGGCGATGCAGTTTTTCAGCTTGCCGATCCGGTCGATGTGTTTCTGGTCGTAGGTGCCGGGTGACACCACATAATCGGCCTGCCGCGCCAGCACCTTCTCAATCGCCGCCGCCACCGTGCGCACAACCGGGGCGTCACGGTCGGTCATCACCGGATGCACCTCGAACAGATCGCGGATCTCATAGCGGAAGGTCGGGCGCGTGGCCTTGACCCGTTCCATCAGCGCGGTCAATTCGGCCTTTACCGCCGCCAGATCCTCCTCGATCAGAAAGCGCCGGTCCAGGATGATGCGGCAGCGGTCAGCCACGCAGGGCGCGGGCAGGCCGGTATAGCCGGGCTCGGGCTCTGGCTCGCCCCCGTGGATAGAATTGATGTTCAGGGTGGATTGCCGCGCGCCTTCGGGCGTCACCGGCATGGCGGATTGCCGGCCCGCCAGCAGCGGGTAAAGCGTGGTCTCGATCTCTGCCAGCACTGCGCCCATGTGCCGGATGGCAGAATCACCAAGGAAGGGCATCGAGCCATGTGCAATGCGGCCCAACGTTTCCACCTCGGCCCACCAGACACCGCGATGACCTAGGCAGATGCGGTCCTTGTGCAAGGGTTCGGGGATGATGGCATGGGTGACATGGGCGAAATGGCCCTGTTCCGCCAGATAGGCCACGCCGCCATAACCGCCCGATTCCTCGTCCGCCGTGGCAGAAATCTCGATGCTGCCGCGGTAATCCGGGCAGGTGGCGATGAAGGCCTCGGCCGCGATGATGCTGGCGGCCAGCCCGCCCTTCATGTCGCAGGAACCCCGGCCATAGATGCGGTCGCCGTCCAGTTCGCCGCCAAAGGGGTCGCGCGTCCAGCCATGGCCAACCTCGACCACGTCATGATGGCTGTTGAAATGCACACAGTCGCCGGGGGCAGAGCCGTAGTGCCGCGCCACAAGGTTCCAGCGCGGATGCGCGTCGCTGTCGCCGGGGGCCCCATGGGCGCGGATCAGGTCCACCGCGAAGCCAGCCGCCACCAGTCGCGCCGCCAGATAATCGCAAATCTGGCGATAATTCAGCCCCGGCGGGTTCAGCGTGGGAATGCGGATCAAGCCCTGCGCCAACCCGATCAGGTCGGCGCGGCGCGCATCAACGGCGGTGCAAAGCATCTGGTCATCCATGGCGACATGGTGCCGGGCGGGCAACGGCAGGGCAAGCCGGATTTGGGATGTCCGGTTTTCTGATGACGCCGGGGATGTAATTTGCCATTACTTTACCCAGATCACTGCAATGACATTCCACCGGAGGGCATGATGGCCGATTTTGACGCACAGATCCGCGAAAGCCAGGATCAGGTGGCCCGCGCACAGGCAAAGATTTCCGACATCACCGGCCGCATAGAGACGGCCCGCGCCAAGCTGGACGCAGGCGAGGTGGCGATAGACATCGAAAATGCCACGCTGGACGATGTGCACAAGCACACCGATCTGATGAACGCCAACATCGCCGAACTCATCATGGGGCTGGATGATGTGACGGCGGGATTCTCGAAAGATTTCGACGAGATGCGCTCGAAGACCGGGATGGAAAGCTTCATCGGCATCTTTTCGGCGGGCAAGTCGGAATCGATGCGGCAGGAACGGCTGCGCACCGCCAGCATCGACGACAAGTTGCAGGATCTGATCGCCAAATCCGACGTGATCGTGAAACTGCTGCAAGGCCAGCTTGACCTGCTGAACACCCAGAAAGCCAAGGTCGAGGCCAACCTGACCGGCACGCTGGACGAACGCGAGGCCACCGTTGCGGCGCTGGAGGCTGTGCGCGGTGAAATTCTGGCGATGGACCCCAAGATCATCGAGCTTGAGGGCAAGATCTCGGTCGAGCAGGATGCTGCGGCGCGCACCCGGCTGGAAACCGAACTGGCTGGCATGAACACCCGCTACAACGCGCTGGTGCAGGACGAACAGGTGAAACTGGCCAAATCGCAGACGCTGGAACGCTATATCGAAAAGGGCAAGACCTGGGTCGACAGCCTGCAAAATCAGGCGGCCACCCAGATGGTGCTGATCAACAAGTTGCAGACGGATACCAAGCAGCGGGTGGTGCTGTATGATGCGCTGACCAGCAGCCTGAAAACCGCCCAGCAGCAGGATGTGGCCCACCGCATCAACGAGATCGGCGTGAAGACGGACCAGGAGGCGCAGGCGGCCATGGCAGCCATCGGTTCCGCCACCAATGACCGGATGGCCGACATGCTGGAAAGCCACGAGGATCACATGGTTTTCGCCCGCAAGGTGCTGGAACAAAAGGCCAAGGCGGATGAGCGTTTCGCCCGCCGCTTTGCCGCGATTGTCGAAAAGCATGACAAGAACCTGTATGGCGATCCGTAAGTGACGACGACGAGCCTCACCGACGACCACGCCCAGCTTTACGATACCGCCGTGGCGCGGCGCTATTTCGCCAAGTTCGACCGGATCACCGGCCATCTGGCCCGCGTGGCGGCTGATCTGGAAAGCGAGGGCCGCCTGAGCCGGGTCGAAGCGCGGATGCTGGGGCAGTATCTGGCGGCGTTGGCGGCCAGCTTTCGCGCGCTCAGCCACAAATACCTGATGACCGGGCGGGTGGAAGGCCCCCTGCCCGGGCGGCTGACCTTTGACCGACACGAGTCGGGCTTTCCGGTGGCGCAGGAACTGATGGTCATGGCCAATGACGCGCAGCAGGCGGCCAAACATCTGTCCGGCATGGCCTCGGCGGCGGATCTGAAAGACCGCATGGTGCGGCAGATCGTAGGCGACATGACCATCCCCACCAAGCTGCAATTCGCCCTGTCACAACGGCTGTATTACGAGGCGCTGGCGGCGGGCGGTCTGTTCTGGGCGCGCAATGACCCCGACGCGCAATGGTTGGCCGAGGCGGATGGCCGCCGCCGCTATCTGGTGCACTGGGCCGTCTATGACAGCCAGGTGAACCTGCCCGTGGTCTATCTGATGGAGCTGGAGGATTCCGGCCGCAAGCCCCTGCCCACCGATGACCGCCGCTGGCCGGGCGTGCAGGCGCATCTGATGGCGCAATCGCTTGGCGGGCTGAAATTGCTGACCATCGCCACCGGCTTTGACACCGATTTTGCCGACTTGCACCCCAAACGCCTGCGCCGCATCCACCTTGGCCCGATGTATTCGCACAGCTTTACCCTGCAATCGGGCCCGATTTCCGACGTGCTGGCCGATGCGCGGGCCGAGGCGGGCATGGATTGGGCACTGGTGTGGACGATCGAGGATCTGGTGGCGGACCGGGTGGAACAGGTGAAGGAAGGCTGGTTCGGCACGGTAGAGCGGCAGATCTTCGCGCTAGACCCCTTTGCCGGGCGGGGGGCCGACACCGGTGCCAGCAAGACCGAACGCATGATCATCCTGCCCGAACGCCCGTTTCAGGTGCTGGCGGAAAAGAACCCGCCCGGCTTTGCCGATGTGCGCAAATTCGTGGTGGGCGGCGGCGGGCGCGTCATAAGTTACAGATAGGGGGCGGGGATGACCACACGCGACACGATGGAACTGCGCGAAGACAGTATCCGCACCCATTACGCGGCGGCCCTGGCCCTGTTGACCGGGTTCGACCACGCGCCCCGGCTGGGCAAGGCTGCGGCCCCGAGCGCCGAAGTCTCGGCGGGGCTTGGCACCCGCCGCGCCTTCCGGTCCACCACGCCCGGCCTTGTCACCCGCCCCACGGCCCGGCCCGGCGGCGTCCGGCTGGTGGAACGGGTGGAGGGCGCGGGCGACGGGTTGATCTCGCCCGTGCAGGCGCAGGTGCTGCATGCCCTGCGCCGCGCCGTGGCGATTGCGCTGGCGATGGGCGAGGGCCTTGCCGACCAGACCGGCCTTGTGGAGTTGAAGAAAGCCAATCTCGAGGCGCGGCTGGCCGATGCCAAACGCGCCGAATTCACCGAACTGCTGGCGGCCGAGGCGCTGGTGGTGCTGCATGTCTTTGCCAATGCCACCGCCTTTTTGCTTGCCCCCCACCTGGGCGAGGTGACGGTAGAGGTGGGCACGGTGGACGAGGTGCTGACCGACAATGCCGCCCTTGGCCTGCAAGGCGCGCTGTGGGAACTGGATCAGGACATCGGCCTTCTGGCGACGGACGAGACGCGGCTGGTGGCCACGGTCGCGGGCTTTGCCGAGGCGCTGATGGCCAAGGTGGCGGCACGCGCCGCGACCGCCCCGCGCCTTGCCGCCTTCGCCGATGCCAGCTGGCGGGTCGAGGCGGACGGCCTGACCCTGGCCGGTTTCACCCCGGCGTTGAAGGCCAAGGGCACCACCCTGACCATGGCCTTCAAGAAACCGCAGGAGGTGATCGGCAACCACATCGCCAAATATCAGGCGCTGCGTCTGGCGAAAATGCTGATGGCCTATGATTTTACCCGGCGGCTGAACCCCTTTGCCGAAATGGGTGGCTTCATCTTCACCTTTATGGGCGATGGCAAACCGGGCACGGGCAAGACCACGCTGATACAGATGATGGCGGGGCTGTTGAACGATTACTGTCAGGTGGCGGGCTTTCCCTTCCGCTATCAGAATTTCTCGATCGACCAGATCGACAGCTATCAGGGCAAATCCGGGCAGAACGCGCAGGCCTTCATCCAGAACGTGCTGGACCCGGCGGTGATCGGCTTTGGCACCATAGACGACATTGATCAGGTGGCGGGCAAGCGCGGCGACCGGCAATCCTCGGCGGGCCAGCAAGAGGTGACGGCGGTGTTCATGCAGGCCTTTGCCGGGGCCAATACCGTGGTGCGGGGCAATTGCACCTTTGGCATGTTTTCGAACTACCCCGAGAATGTGGACGATGCCCTGCGCCAGCGCGCCGGTGCGCGGTTTCTGGTGGACGGGCCGATCTCGCGCGAGGATTACATCGACATTCTGGCGCTTCTGCTGGGCAAGAACCACGCAATCCCCTTGGGCGACCACGATCTTTTCGCCGCGCAGGAAATCCGCCGCGCCGTGGCCGCCAGCTTTGCATCGCACGGGCGGCCCAAGGAAGACGGCCTGATCCGCGTCTGGGATCAGGTGGCCCGCGACCTCGGCCCGCTGGATACCATCGCCAAGCTGGGCACCTATCTGAAGGCGATCCAGGCTGCGGATGAGCGGTTTACCGGCCGCGCGATCAAGAACATCACCGACGCGGTGAAGGTGCGGGCGATGGATTTCGAACTGCCCGATGAATGGATGGCTGAGCCCGACCTGTTCCTGTTCAAACCCTATGACGAGAAACTCGCCATGATCCGCGGGCTGGCGCAGCCGATCACCGTGGAGATGGTGGTGCAGGAAATCAACCGCTACGCGGACAGCGAGTTCCGCTATGCCGACAAGTCGGACGAGGTGGCGATCGAGGGGCTGGTGCGGGACATGGGGCGGATGGAGGAAGCGCGGCGGCGGTATGGGGAGGGGCGGGGGTGAGTGAAACGCTTGCCAACTTGACAAATACAATCACAGCGATTGCTGCCATTGGTGGCGTTGTGGTCGCTTGTCGGGGCTTGCGGACTTGGAAACACCAAATCCTTTGGCAGCAAGGCAGGGGGTTGGCAGTCTCACTGGTAATTTCAGCAAATAAAATCAGGCTCAAGGCCTTAACTGTCCAAAGCGAGTTTGCCTTTCATTATGACGAAGCGCGGCCTCTGCAAGAAAGCCAGTTCAACAAATTGGCTACCGATGTGCGAGCGTTTGTAGCTGATTTGGATAGTCTTGTTGATGAACTGGAAGGATTGTCGGTCGAGGCAAAGCTTATGTGGGACGTTTCATTCGACGAAGTGATTTCGGTTTTCAGAGATAGTGCCCACTCAATAAGGGGATATGTCTTTGGGGGTATAGGTTCCATTAGTCCAATCACGGATAGCTTTCAAAGAGATCAAGCAAGAGGCACGATGAACATGTTTCGTGATGATATTTATGGTCAGTCGAGCATATTTAAAAATATGAAAGGCGCAATTGAGAGTATCGAGCACATCATCAAAGAAAAGTTGCCGAGGTAGCTGATGAAACGCCTCATCACCGCCGGCCTCATGTTCGGCAACCTCATCGAAATCTCCTCCCCCGCCCTTGTCGAGCGTTACAACCGCGCGCTGAAGCATCTGACGGGCAAGACCACCGCCCTTTCCGATTTCCACATCGACATTTCCGGCTATTCCCCGGAGATCGGTGATGAATTCGGCGATGACCATTACCTGAACCCCAACGGCTGCAACCGCCAATTCATCCTGCTGACCACCGCGCAGAAAACCGCGCCGCTGCTCAATATCAAATTCTCCACCTCGCGCGGTATCCTCAGGCAATTCATCGAGGCCAACGAGGCGCAGTTGTTTGCCCTGACGGCCCGCGATGCCGTGGCGGGGGAACTGGCCAATTCGGTCTATGAGGTGTCCACCCCCGCGCGGCTGTTCGACATCCGCAAGATCACCATCGAGGCCGATACCATCGGCAGCCACGTCCGCGATGCCAGAAAGCTGGGCAGCCTGATCGACCGTTTCCGCAATGAACCCGACGGTTGGCGCGACGATCTGCTGATTGCCGACATGATCGGGCTGGCCAAGAAAACCGGCGACATCACCCGCGTGCCAATCGCCCTGCCGGTGATGAACTTCGAACAGGCGAATTTCTGGACCTCGCATTTCGGCGGGTTCTACATCTTCCGCGATGTGGCCTTTCCCGGCGTCATCACCACCTTGCCCAAGGCGGGGCTTGGTGCATTGCCGGTGTCGCCGCTGATGGACCTGCGGCAGCGCAACGAGATTGCCGACTGGCTGGCCCGCAACAATCTGGTGGAGCCCGTGGTGCAGGCGCGCGGGCTGGATGCGGGCGCGCTGTTGCGGCAGAAGATGGATTTCATTCTGGTCGATGCCGCCGATGCGCTGAACCTTGAACTGGGGCAGGCCACCCGCGCCGACCTGCGCAAGATCGCGCAGCGGCTGGGCTCGGCCCTGCCGCAGGAGTTTCTGGGGCTGGCGGCGCTGCTGCGCTGGGTCGAGGGCGGGGGCGAATGGCCGCGCATCACATCGGAACATCCGGCCTATTTCTACACCCTGCGCGCCCGCGGCCACCGTGACCGCGATCTGGTGAACATGCTGCTGGCCGAACTGGCCCCGCTGGACGTGCGACAGATGTATATCGTGCACAAGGAACTGTTCTACGCCACCTATGCCACATGGTCCGACCGCAAGCGCGGCTATGTGGCCGATTTTCTGGAACGCGAATACAAGGTAGACAAGGCGGGTGCCCGCGCCACGCTGTTCGGGCCGGAACCGGGAATGGATGACGCCGCCCCGCCGCCAGACACGGTGGCGCCGGTGGGGCCATGGGGCAGCATCCGCAGGGGGGCACGATGATATTGGGGTTCTTGCGCCTGATGCTGTTCGGCTTTGTGGGGCTGACGGTTCTGTATCTGCTGCTGTCGGTCTATTCCCGGTCAGTCCGCCGCGAATGGCTGGAGAAACGGTTCGACGCGGGGGGTGTGCCCGGCGACCGCGATACCTATATCCGTGACGGGATGCGGGCCTATGAACGGGGCCTGCGCAAGAAACTGCTCTGGCTGGTTTACATCATCCCCGCCGTGGTCTTTACCGTGGTGTTCTGGTCACTGAATTTCTCGTGAGGGCGCGATGCGTTATGTGAAATGGGGTCTGATCACCCTTGCGGTGCTGCTGGTCGGCAGCTTTCTGCACTATACCCTGCCGCAGCATGACATCGTGCGCATCGTGGGGGCCAACACGCAGCGGATGGATCTGGGCGAGAATGCGTGGTTCTTTGCAGCACCCGATGCGGGAACGGCGGTATCCACCGGCGGCAACCGCGATGTGAAATTCATCGAGACCATCCGCCAGAACGGCCGCCCGATGGTTTACCGCAACGAGGATACAAGCTGGGGCTGGCCGCCCTATTTCAAGGTGAACAGCTTTGACATCCAGGCGCAGGCCGCCGACCTGACCTCGACCGAGGCGGCGCCGCGCTGGGTTGTCATAACGCATTACGGCTGGCGCAACCAGTTGTTCACGATTTTCCCGAATGCGGTGCGGCTGCGTGCGGTTGAGAGCCCGGATGTCACGATCATCCCGTGGTTCAACATTTTCTTCTTTGTGTTCTGGGGCTTCATCCTGCTGCTGATGCGCCGGATGTGGTTGCAGTTCCGCGAACGCACCATCGACCCGGCGCTGGAGGATGTGGGCGACGCATGGGATGTGGTGGATGCCCGCGCCGATGCGGCAGGCGCGCGGGCGCGTGGCACCTGGGGGCGGTTCACCGGCTGGCTGGGCACCTGGCGCGGCAAGCCCCGGCGCTAGCACGTATTGCCGATGGCGAGGCGGGGGTTTCACACCCCCGCACCCCCGTGGGATACTTGTGTCTGGAAAGAGGGCAAGAACCCGGGTTTCAGGTTCAGGCCGCGTCAAATCCATCCAGCGGCATGGCCTGCACCTGCCGCAGCAATGCGATGAAGCCCGCCACCTGATGCGCCGCCGTGGCCCGGCCCTTTTCGGCGGTGCCAGCCGCCGCATTGCCCACCACGCCTGCCGGGTTCAGGTCTGACGCGATCCAGCCATAGCTGACCGGCCCAATGGGGGAAATCGGCGCAGTCTCGGCGGATGAGGCGAAGTTCCGAGCGGCCGTCATGTCCACTGTCTCGGGCCGGAAATGCAGCATCAGCGACGTTTCCATGTCACCGCCATGGATGCCAAAAGCCATTTCATGCGGCGTGTGAAGCCCCTCGGGCACACCAAAGCTGGTCCATTGGCATTTCACCGCCAGCATGCCCGCCCGCACCCGCAATTCGCGCGACAGGATCGAACACAGGTCCAGATTGCCGCCATGGCTGTTCACGATCACGATCTTGCGCAGACCCGCGCGGGCAACCGACAGGCCGATTTCCACCCAGGCCGCCAGTGCGGTTTCCGCGGCCAAAGTCAGCGTGCCGGGGGCCCAGAGGTGTTCGTTCGATTTGCCCACCGCCTGCACCGGCAGGATGCGGATATCCAGATCTTCCGGGCAATCGGCGCGCAGCCGCGCCAACATGCCCTCGGCGATCAGCGTATCGGTGCCCAACGGCAGATGCGGGCCGTGCTGCTCGATGGCCGCGGTGGGCAGGATGGCAATGGTGCGCATGGGATCAAGGCCCGCAAATTCGTTGGCGCGGTAATCGGCCCAGTCAAACCGCCTCATCCGGCCCCCCGCAGCAGGTGATCCATCTTGGCCGCCACCCGTTCCAGATGGCGACGGCGGCTGGCATCGGTGGAACTGTCCATCAGGTAATGCGCGGCAAACGCCACTCGCCTGCCGCGCGGCAGCAAAAACCCCACACCCCGCAGCAGGGTGCGCCTGCCCGGGGCCCCGACCAAAGCGGTCAGCCACCAGCTTGCGCCGCAGGTGGTGAATACGCCCAGCCGTTTGATGTGGTGCAGGCCGGGGCGGATCACCCTGCTGGTCGCATCCGGCATCAGAAAGGCCACATCGGGCAGCAACACCCGGTCCAGCCAGCCTTTCAGCATGGCAGGCAGGCCATACCACCAGGTCGGATAGACAAAGATCAGCGTGTCGCACCAGGCGATGTCAGCCACATCCTGCGCCACCGGGGCCTGATTGGCGGGGCAATCGAGATAGCCCGCAAGTTCCGCATCGGTCAGCACCGGGGAAAAGCCGCGCGCGTAAAGGTCGGACAACCGGGTTTCGGCCCCGGCCGCCGCCAGTTTCGCCAGCACCACGTCGCGCACGGCGGCATTGAAACTGCCCGGCCGTGGGTGACAATAGACAATCAGCGCGCGGATCATGCGGCGCACCTTTTGCTGGCGGCGCTGGCCTTCGGGGCGAATATTCTTGCCAGGATGACACCAGGGGCCATGGCACCCTTTGCCCCTTCCTTCTGGCGCAAGTATCCCCGGGGGGTGAATGGCCGCAAAGCGGACCGAGGGGGGCAGACACCCCGCCCTTCCTTGCCGCCGCTCATCCCGCCACCTGCATGCGCGCATAGGCATAGACGCCTGCGAAATCGAAATCCGGATCATCCCAGGCGATCATCTTGCCGGGGTTCAACAGGCCCTTGGGATCGGCCTCGCGCTTGAAGGCCAATTGCCGGTCATCGACCGTCTGCCGCCCGCCTTCCTCCAACGTATAGCGGTGCGGGTTGAAGATCATGCAGCCCAGTTCCTCATGGATCTTCACGATCTCGTCCAGCCGCGCCTCGGTGGTGAAGCGCACGAGGCTGAGGCCCGCGAACATGGTCTGGCCGCCTTCCTGCATCACCTCCAGATGCTGCATGACTTCACCCGGGGGAAAGGCGGCGCGCACCGCCTCGACCCGCGCCAGATGGTCGGGGGCGGCGTAGCGCACTTGCAGATAGGTGATCTGCGCGTCCACCTTCAGCGCGCGCAGGGTTGTGTGGTTCCAACCGTATTCGAACACCGGGCCGGGTTCGCGCTGCCAGTCGGGCCAGTCGGTGCGCCAGATGATGCGGGCATCCGGGCGGCGGGCGGTGAACGTCAGAAACCCGTCCATCGCATGCGGGGCGATCATCAGCGCCAGCAGGTGCTGGCCGGGCTGCATGTAGGGGGCGACGCGCTGGAAATAGTCTTGCGCGATAGGGGCTTCGAACACGGTGATCAGCTTTTTCAGGATGCCCGGTTCATTGCCCAGATCGGCGGCGAATTGCGCCGCCTCGCGGAAGGTCTGGGTTGTCACGAACAGTTCCACCCAGTCATAGGCCGGGGCCAGCGGCATTTCGATCTCGGTGATGATGCCGTTTGTGCCATAGGCGTGGCTGACGCGGTGCAACTCCTCGCCGGTGAATTCCAGCACGCGCGGTTCGGCCTCCATCGTGACCACGCGCAGGCGGATGATGTTGCCCAGGTCGCGCAACGCGCCCCAGGTGCACGAACCCACACCGCCCGAGCCGCCGGCGATGAAACCGCCGATGGTGGCCGTGGCCCAAGTGCTGGAAAACATGCGGATTTCCTGGCCGGAATGCGCCTTGCAAGCCGCGTCCAGATCCTTCAGCAGGCAGCCGGGCTGCACGATAACCCGGCCGGGATGCACCCCGACCACCGCCGCCATGTTCTTCATGTGCAATATGCAGCCGCCCACCAGCGGCATGGCCTGCCCGTAATTGCCGGTGCCCGCGCCGCGCGTGGTGACAGGCACATCATGGGCATAGCAGGCGCGCAGAACCTCGATCACCTCGGCCTCATTCCGGGGGGCCACCACGAAATCGGCGGTGATATGGTCAAGGCGGGCTTTCAGCACCGGCGAATACCAGAAGAAATCGCGCGACTTGGCCCGCACCGACACCGGGTTTTCATCCAGTTCCAGATGCGACAGGGCGGCCTTGGCAGCGGCGATGTTCATGGGTTCTCCATCAGTGGGTCAAGGTCGGCATAGTCGGGCAAGACACGGGCAATCTGCCGCCCGGCGCGGATCACGATCCGGTCGGCTTGCGGGCGGGCAAAAAGCTCGGTCCAGCTGCGCGCCTTGCAGATCACCAGATCGGCGGGGGCACCGGGGGTGAGTGAGGGTGCGGAAAACCCACAGGCGCGGGCGGGGTTGGAAAGGAAGGCCTGCACCCAGTCGCTGCCCGAGTGATCCAGATGCCCGATGCGGGTCGCCTCGCGCATCACCTCGATCATGTCCATGTCGCCGTAAGCATAGAACGGATCGCGGGTGTTGTCGGATGCGAAAGAGACGTTGATGCCGCGCGCCTTCATTTCATGCACCAGCGTGATGCCGCGCCAGCGCGGGGTGCGGCCCGCCCGCCGGTCTTGCAGGTAAAGGTTGCACAGCGGCAGGCTGACCACATGCAGGCCCGCCCTTGCCACAATGTCCAGCGTGTGCAGCGCGGTGGCTTCCGCCATCACCGCCACCGAACAGCAGTGGCCCACCACCACCGGGGCGGAAAAACCGGTCTCCAGCACCGCTTCGGCGATCAGGCGCAGCGTGTTGGATCCCGCGTCGCCGGTTTCGTCCACATGGAAATCGGCACTCAGGCCAAGGCTGGCGGCCAGCCGCAGGAAGGCGCGGATGCGCTCGGCGATGTCGGGCAGCGGATATGTCACCATGCCCAGCACGCCACCATGCGCCGCCACAATATCCGCCGTCTGCCGGAACGGACCATCGGTCGAGAAATCTTCGGCCCCGATCAGGCAGGCGGCTTGCAGGGTGATGCGCCCTGCCCATTCCGCCCGCATGTCGGCAAAGACCGCAAAGCTGATGGCATCCTGCGGCGGGATAGCGTCCAGATGCGTGCGGATGGCGCCTGTGCCGTGGGCATAGGCCGCTTGCAGCGAAAACTGCATGCGGGCGCGCACATCATCCGCAGTCCATCGGGCGGCACGGTCTGCGCCCGCCGCCGTCAGCGCGCCCATGAAGGTGCCGTCGGGGTTCGGGCTGCGCGGCCAGATATGGCCCTTGTCCAGATGGGTATGCATGTCGATGAAGGCGGGAAAGACCATCGCGCCCTTCATGTCCACTGCCGGGGCGTCGCCCGTGCCGATCAGCCCGGCGTCCAGCGTCAGGCTGCTGCGCATCAGGTCGCCCGGCTGGCCCAACAGGCAGGCGGGCACAGTCACATTCTCCAGCCGCAGGGGGCGCACGTCGGGCAGCGTCATGAAATCCATCAGGTTTCCCGTTTCAAGGCGCTCTCGTGCCATTTGCGCAGCAGCATGTGCGACAAGAATGACAGGCCCGCAAAGATCACCACCCCGGTCAGCGCGATCAACAGCAGCGCGGCAAACATGCGCGGGATGTTCAGCCGGTATCCGGCCTCAAGAATGCGGAACGCAAGGCCCGATCCGATGCCCCCCGTCCCCGCCACATATTCCGCCACCACCGCGCCAATCAGAGACAGGCCCCCTGCAATGCGCAGCCCCCCCAGAAAATACGGCAACGCCGAAGGCAGTTGCAGATAGCGCAGCCGTTGCCAGCGCGTTGCACGGTAGATGCGCATCAGGTCGGTCAGGTTGTGGTCGGCCGATTTCAGCCCCAGCGTGGTGTTGGCCAGAATGGGAAAGAACGCCACGATCCAGGCGCACAGCAACAGCCCCGCCAGCCGGTTGTCGACATAGATGAAGATCAGCGGCGCGATGCTGACCACAGGCGTCACCTGCAAGATCACCGCATAGGGGTAGAACGACATCTCCGCCCAGCGGCTTTGCGTGAACAGCACCGCAAGCCCCACCCCGCCGATCACTGCCACGGCCAGCGCCATCAGCGTGATCTGCAACGTCACCAGCAGCGCGTCGAACAGGATGGCCCAATCCTTGACCAGCGTTTGCAGCACCAGACCGGGGCCGGGCAGGATGTAGTGCGGAATGTCATTCCAGACCACCACCCGGTCCCATGCCAGCACCCCCAGCGCCAGCACCAGCACCGGCAGCAGCCATTTCGCCACGCCCTCGATGCGCTTCATGCGGGCGCGGCGGGCCTCTTCTGCGTCAAACAGCGCGTCGGGGGCGGGCGGGATATGCCGGTCGGCCAAAGTCATGCGGCCACGCCTATCGCTTCGACCAAAGCGTCGGATGCGTCACGGCACAGCGCCGCATATTCGGGCGAGGTGCGAAAGATCATGTCGCGCGGATAGGGCGCGGGCACGGCCAGTTCGCGGATCACCCGGCCCGGGCGCGCGGCCATCACCACCACCCGGTCCGACAGGAACACCGATTCAAACACCGAATGGGTCACGAAGATCACCGTGCAGCCGATCTTGGCCTTCAGCGCCAGAAGATCATTGTTCAGCTTTTGCCGCGTGATCTCGTCAAGTGCTGCAAAGGGTTCGTCCATCAGGATCAGCCGGGGGTTCGTGACCAGCGCGCGGGCAATGGACACGCGCATTTTCATGCCGCCCGACAATTCGCGCGGATAGGCGTTGTGGAAATTCTCCAGCCCCACAAGTGCCAGTGCCCCGGCGATCCGGTCACGGACCGAGGCAAAGCTTTGCCCCCGCAGGCGGAATGGCAGCCAGACATTCTGCGCCACCGTGGCCCAAGGCATCAGCGTGGGTTCCTGAAACACCACGCCCAGATCACCCGCCTGCACCGCGCCGTTCCACACGATCCGCCCCGCAGTGGGCGGCATCAGACCCGAAATCAGCCGCAGCGCGGTGGATTTGCCGCAGCCCGACGGCCCCAGCAGCGAGATGAAATCACCCTCATGCACCGCGAGGTTCATCTTGCGCAACGCCACGACCGCGCCGTTGAACGACTTGTCCACGCCCTGCATCTCCAGCACCAGCGGGCGCTGGCCGGGGGGCAGGATGGGGCGGGGGTCGGTCATCGGTGTTCTTTCGCAACTGGGCCGGGATCGCAGGATGGCCGGGGCGCGTGGCCCCGCGCCTTCCCTGTCAGGGTTTCAGATCCAGCCCCACACCTTTGCCGACAAAGGCGGTGGTGTAGGATGCCTTGTAGTCGATGGCCCCGTCAATCACCCCCGCCTCGACCATCTTGTCAAAGAAATCCTGCACCTTGGCATCGGTGATCACGCCGATACCCATGGTTTCGGCATCGCCCGAATCCACGATGCCCGCCTCCAGCATCTTCTTGATGCCGAAGTCGATCTGCTCATCGGTCATGTCGGGGTTGTCGGCCTTGATCATCGCATTGGCGGCAGAGTTGTCGCCGTAGAGATAGTTATACCAGCCCTTGATCGACCCTTCGACGAAACATGTCACCTGTTCGGGCTTGGTCGCCACGGTATCGGCCATCGTCTCGATCAGGGTGGAATAGGTGGAATAGCCCGCATCGGCGATCAGCCAGACATCGGGCACAAAGCCGCCTTCCTTTTCCACCATCAGCGGTTCGGACGACAGATACCCTTGCATCCCCGAGTTTTCATCGGCGATGAACGGCGCCGCGTTGAACGTATAGGGCTGGCGCTGCTCCTCGGTGAATCCATAGGCCTTGATCATCCACTGGTAAAAGCTGGCATAGCCCGCGTCGCCGATCAGCAGGGTGGGCAGGTTCTTCAGATCCTCAAACGACTGCGCCTTGCCCGGATGCGACAGGATCACCTGCGGTTCCTTCTGGAAACTGGCCCCGACGACCACCACCGGAATGCCCTCGGCCACGGCGCTGAAGGCCTCCAGCAGGTTGCCGCCCATGTTGTAGTCGATCCTGCCCGCCAGCATCAGCGCACGGTTGTTCACCTGCGGTCCGCCGGTCTGGATCGTCACATCCAGGCCGCAGGCGGCATAGGTGCCGTCGGCGACCGCCTGATAAAACCCGCCATGTTCAGCCTGCGCCAGCCAGTTCGTGCCAAACACGACCGGCACGTTCTGGGCAAAGACGGGGCTGGCAAGGGTGGTGGCGGCAAGGGCGAAGGTGGCAACGTGGCAGAGCAGGGCCTTGGGCAGCGGCATGGGGGGAACCTCCGGGTGGGAATGTTGATTCTTGTTGCCTCAAGCCTAGGACAGGGCCGCGGCGCGACGAGGGTCAGGCAGGGCAAAGCTGTGAAAATAGCGGCATCCGGGGCGCTATCCCGTGCAGAACCGCCCGGAACTGCCCGATTATTGGGCGACGGCCCTTGCCTTGTTCCGCGATGCTGACCAGCCTGCACCAGATGTCACAGGATGCCCCGATGCGAATCCTTGCCCCCGCCCATATCCGCCCACCCTTCGCCCGCTATGCCCATGGGGTCGAGGTGCCGCCCGGCGCGCGTCTGGTCGTCACTTCGGGGCAGTTGGGCATCGCAGCGGATGATACGGTGCCAGAGGGCGCCGCTGCGCAGGCCGCGCTGTGCTTTGCCAATTGCGCGGCGATCCTGGCCGAGGCGGGGATGGGGCCGGCAGATGTGATCCGCATCAACGCCTTTGTCACCGACCGCAGCCATATGGCGGCCTATATGGCCGCGCGGGATCGGTGGCTTTCCGGTGTCACGCGCCTGCCGGCTTCAACGCTGGTGATCGTATCCGGCTTTACCCGGGCAGAGTTTCTGGTGGAAGTCGAGGTGACGGCGGCTGCGGTCTGATACAAAAAAACCTGCGGCAATATTGATTTAGCCAGACATCTTGTAAGAAATCCGCCAGATGTTTGACCGAACCCGGCCCCTTTGCCACGCGTCAATAGCCCGTCATCTCCAGATACCCCCGCCCAGCATGTGTGCCGCTGATGGTGATCGGGCCTTCCCAATAGGGCACCAGCGTATCCATCCAGGCCTGTTCGTTCAGCGGCGTAGTGGTCACATCCAGCCCCATGGCGGGCAGTTCCACCCGCCATACCACCGGCACGTCGCGCCCGGCCACAGGCACCTCGCGCAGCGGCGTCACCCTCAGCGCGCCCGGTGGCATGGGGCGTGGCGTGCCATCGGCGGCGATCCATGTGGCGCTGGTATACCCCTCGCCCGTATCACGCAGGCGAAAGCCCATCAGCCGCGCGCCATCGTCGAACATCAGGCTGAACCAATCCCACCCGGTCTGATCCGCCGCCAGCGGCTGTGACGACCATTCCCTGTCCAGCCAGGCCTTGCCCGTGACCGGGATCACCCGGCCCTGATCGGTGATGCTGCCCGTCACCTGATAGAACGGCTGCGAATAGTAGTAACTCGCCTGTCCCGCCGCCGATTTCACCGAATAGCCCTGATCACCCTGCGCCACCAAGGGCCCGGTCGCCTGCAAGGCCAGATCATAGGCGAAATCCGTGCCCGAGGCCGTCACCTGGATGGCATCCAGCGCATCGGCACCACCTGCCGCGCGGCTGACCATCTGCCAGTTGTCAATCCATGCCTCAAACGGTGCGGCTACCACGCCCGCCTGCCCGATGCCGCCGCGCCCCAGGCGTTCGGCAACATGATGCGCGTCGGGCGTGGTAAGCGCCGCATGGCCAAGCCACAGTTGCGGGCTTTCCCAGCCGGTGCCCGCCTCGGGCGCCAGGGCCGAGCGGAACAGCGTCCATTGCGCGCCATAGTCGGTGCCATCCGGGCCGGTCAGCGTGGCGGTCAGATACCACCATTCGATGCGGTATTCAGGATGCGCACCGTGGTCTTGCGGAAAGGCAAGGGGCTGGCCGGGCTGCGGCACGGCAAACCCCTGGGCATCGGCTCCAAGGCCCGCAAAGCCCTGCGCCCCCGCAGGCGCGGCCAACAGCACAGCCGCCAGAAATGCCTTAACGTTCATGGGCAAACACCCGCAGCAGATCACCGGGCGACAGAAGCGCCAGACGGCGCACCGGCACTGCCGCCGCCACCCCCGCTGCCAGCAGGGCCAGCCCCCCCAGACGCAGCCAGTCACCCGGAAACACATACATCGGCAGCCGCCAGCCAAAGGCCGCCACATTCACCACCGCCAGCAGCACCCAGGCCAGCGCCAGCCCCAGCGGCAGCGCCGCCAGCATCACCACCGCCGCCAGCAGCAGCGTGCGCAGCAGGTCCAGCCCCGCCAGCCGCGCCTTGGTCAGCCCCATTGCCCATACCGGGGCCAGCTGCGGCAGGCGCATGGCCGACAGCGTCATCAGGCTGGCAAACATCGCCAGCCCCGCAACCCCCAGCGTCAATACGTTCAGTGCCGCCGTCACGGCAAAGGTCCGCTCGAAAATCTGCAGCGAAAACGCCTTTATCGCCGCCTGATCGGCCAGATTTTCCGGCGGCAGGTCAAAGGCCGCGCGCATTTCTTCCGCCAGCGCCGCCGCCCTGTCGGGGGCCACGCGGATCGCATAGCGCAGGCGCGGTGTTGCGGGAAACAGCGCCAGCAGCCGGTCGGTGGACAGGATCACCTGCGCCACCGGGTTGCCATAGTCGGAATAGACCCCCGCCACCGGCAGCGCCCCCCCGCCCGGCAGGGCCACGGCATCACCGAGGCCCAGCCCCTCGCGACGCGCCAGTTGCTCGTTCACCAGCAGCGCCTGCCCTGACGCCATCCGGTCCCACACATCCGGCGCAGCTTGCAGCAGGGGCCAGTTGTCGCGGTAGGTGGCATGATCGGCCATGCCATAGATCTCGGCAGGCTGGCCGCGAATGTCAGCCTCGGCGTTGAAGATCGGCAGCACGGCATCGGCGCGCGTTTCAAGCCAGACCAGCATCTGCGCGGCCTCGTCCTCGGTCCGCGCGGTCAGGTAAAGCTCCGACGCCAGCCGCTGATCCAGCCATCCGGTAAAGGTCAGCCGAAAGCTGGACACCATCGTGCCCACCCCCACATTCGCCGCCAGCGCCAGCAAAAGCGCCATCAGGCTCAACGACAGGCCGGGCAGTTGCTGGCGGGTATCGGCCCAGAACCATTGCGCCAGCACCCCCCGGGCCATCCGCTGCCCCAGCGCCATCAGCCCTGACAGTGCCGCAGGCAGCAGCAGCGCCGCGCCCAGCAACAGCCCCGCCAGCGCGCCAAAACCCGCCCACAGGCCCTGCCCCGCGCCGATAAGCCCGCCTGCCCCCGCCAGCAGCCCCAGCGCCACCCCGGTCTGCCAGCGCAGCGCGCGTTCTGACGCACGCGCCCAGGCGCGCGGCTGCGCCGGGGCCAAGAGCGGCAGATGCCAGACGCGCCACAGGCTTTGCGCGGCAGAAACCAGCGTGCCCGCCACCGCAATGCCCAAGCCCGTCGCCCACCAGCCCGGCCGCAGGGCCAGCGTGCCCGGCACCTCGGCGCCGTAAAGTCCGCTCAGCGTGGCGGCCACATCGGGCAGCAGCGCCGCCGCCACCCCATAGCCCATGGCCACCCCCGCCACACCGGCCACCAGCGCCAGCAACAGCAGTTCGGCCAGCAAAAGCCCGGTCAGCATCGCCGCCGACAGCCCCAGCGCGCGCAGGGTGCGGAACACCGGGCGGCGCTGTTCAAACGCAAGGCCAATGGCCGAATGCACGATGAACAACCCTACGGCAAAGGCCAGAAACCCGAAGGCCGTCAGGTTCAAATGGAAACTGTCGGTCAGCCGGGCCAGATCGGATGCGCCCTCGGGTTGGCGCAGGGTCAGGCCCGGGGGCAGATCGCGCAACGGCGCATCGGGCCAGACCAGCATATGTGAAATCTCGCCCGGCCGGTCCAGCAGCCGCTGCGCCTGCCCGATGTCCACCAGCGCCGTGCCGGGTGGCAGGCTGTCGGCCACGCGCAAAGGCGGCAGACCGGCCTCGGCAAGCCCTGCGGCTGTTTCAGCGGACACATACATCACCCCCGGCGCGGTGATGAAAGGCAGCAGCCCGTCGCCCTGCCCGAATTCCACTTGCTGCGCGGCGGGCGGCAGGGTCAGCGGGTCAATGCCGATCAGCCGAAGGCTGCTGCCCGGCACCGCCAGCCGCCCCTCCAGCACCGGTGAGATCAGCCAGCCCGCGCGCCGCAGCGCCACATAGGCATCTTGCGCCACAGGCCCGTCGCCCACGATGCGCGCCAGCCCGTCCTGCCCCAGCACCGAAGCCGCGCGGTCATAACTTGCCCGCGCCTCGGCGTTGATCGCCTGCACGCCCGACCACAGCGCCGTGGCCAGCGACAGGCCCAGCAGCAGCATCGCCAGTTGCATCGGCCTGCGCCACCAGTGCGACAGCAGCGCGGAAAGGCCCGCCGCGATCATCCTGCGACCCGCCCGTGGCTCAGATGCAGCCTTGCATCCAGACGCGCCGCCAGCCGCGCCGAGTGCGTGACCATCAGCAGCCCCGCCCCGGTCTGCGCCACCAGCCGCAGCAAAAGCGCCATCACCGCATCGCCCGTCGCCTCGTCCAGGTTGCCCGTGGGTTCATCCGCCAGCACCAGACGGGGTTTTGCCGCCAGCGTGCGCCCGATCGCCACGCGCTGTTGCTGGCCGCCCGACAATTGCTCGGGGTAGCGGGCCAGCAGCCCCTCCAGCCCCAGCGCCCCTGCAAGTTCCGCCATCCAAGCCGCATCAAACCGACCCGCAAGCCGCGCCTGAAAGGCAAGGTTCGCCGCCACATCCAGCGAAGGGATCAGGTTGAACTGCTGAAACACCAGCCCCACCGTGCCCCGCCGCAGCGCCGCGCGCGCCGCATCACCCGCTTGCGCAATATCCTGCTCGGCCAGCAAGATCTGTCCCGCATCAACCGAATCCAGCCCCGCCACCAGATGCAACAATGTGCTTTTGCCCGACCCGGATTCGCCCGTCAGCGCCAGGGAGCGCCCGGCGTCCAGCACCATGTCGATGCCATGCAGCACCTTCAGCGGCCCCTCGGACGTGGGGTAGGATTTTTCAACGCCGGTCAGGGTCAGCAGCATGGGCACCTCTTTGACCCGATAGCTAGCACGCGGGGCCACGGGTGAAAGCCCCTGCGGCCCCCTGCCCCATTACACGCCGATATTGTCGATCAGCCGCACGCCATCCAGTTCCGCCGCCGCCAGCAGGCGCGCGGGCTGGTCCAGCCGCTCCAGCGGCTCCAGCAGGGCGGCGCTGCGCAATTCGATGTAATCGACCGCCGAAAAGCCCGCCGCCAGCACCTCGACCACCGCGCCCTGCAAGGCCGCAGCCACCGGCACCCCGCCACGCAAAGCCTCGGCCGCGCACTGCATCGCCGCGTGCAGCGCGGGGGCCTGCGCCCGCGCCACCGATGACAGCCGCACATTGCGCGAGCTCATCGCCAGACCGTCAGCCTCGCGGACCGTTTCGCAGCCCATGATCTCGATGGGGATGTTCAGATCACGCACCAGACGGCGCACCACCTGCAATTGCTGCCAGTCTTTCTCGCCAAAATAGGCGCGGTCAGCCTCTGTCATGCCGAAAAGCTTGGCCACCACCGTGGCCACCCCGTCAAAATGCCCGGGCCTGTGCGCGCCCTCCAGCGGGGCCGACACGCCCGAAACGCTGACCGTGCTGGCAAAACCGGGCGGATACACCTCGTCCGGCGGCGGGGCAAAGATCACATCCACCGCCACAGTGGCCAGCAAGGCCGCGTCAGCAGCCTCGGTGCGCGGATATTTCGCCAGATCGCCGGGGTTGTTGAACTGTTTGGGGTTCACGAAAATCGTCACGATCACCCGGTCGCAGCCCGATTTGGCCGCACGGGCAAGGCTCAGATGCCCGGCATGCAGCGCGCCCATCGTGGGCACCACGCCGATGGTCTGGCCCCCCGCGCGCCATGACCGCACCACCGTGCGCAGATCGGCGAGTGAGCGCAGGATGACCGGAGTCACTTTGCCGCCTTGGGCAGCGTATCGGGAAACACATGCTCCGGCCCCGGAAAGCGGCGGGCGCGCACATCGGCGGCATAGGCGGCAATCGCCTGATCCGCGGCGTGGCCCAACTCGCCATAGCGTTTCACGAATTTGGGTCGGAAATCGGTGAACAGGCCCAGCATGTCATCGACCACCAGTATCTGCCCGTCACAATCCACCGAGGCCCCGATGCCGATGGTGGGAATGGCGATGTCAGCGGTGATGCGCCGCGCCAGACCGTCGGGCACCTTTTCCAGCACCACCGAGAATGCGCCCGCTGCCGCCACCGCCTGCGCATCCAGCGCCACGCGGGCCGCATCCGCATCACGCCCCTGCACCTTGTAGCCGCCAAGCGTGTTCACCGCCTGCGGGGTCAGCCCCACATGGGCCATCACCGGCACGCCGCGCGCCACCAGAAAGGCGATGGTTTCGGCCATGTGCTGCCCGCCTTCCAGCTTTACCGCCGCGGCCCCGGTTTCACCCAGCACGCGCGATGCGTTGCGAAAGGCCTGCGCCGGGCTTTCCTCATAGCTGCCGAAGGGCATGTCGATGACCAGCATCGCCTTTGAAATGCCCCGCGCCACCGCGCGCCCGTGCAAAATCATCATCTCCAGCGTCACGCCAAGGGTGGATGGCAAGCCATGCAGCACCATGCCCAGACTGTCGCCCACCAGTGCGATGTCGCAATGCGCATCGACCAGACGGGCCACGGGTGTGGTATAGGCGGTCAGGCAGACCAGCGGCTCGCCCCCCTTGCGCGCCAGTATGTCGGCGGGCAGCACGGGGCGGACGGGGGTGTTGGCGCTCATCGCTCTTGCTCTCCCTCAAGAGGGTCGGATGGGGCGCTGTATATCCGCCGGGGCAATGCTGCACCAGCAGAAATGCCGGATGGGGCCGGGCTGGCACCACAGACTCATTGACCGCATGCCCCTTGCGCGAAACAAAGACCCATCAACTTTTTCAGCAGGACCAGCCCGATGACCCTGATCGCCCGCCTGAACCGCGACGACATTAGTCCGGAAACCGAACGCCCCGACCCTGCCAAGGTCGTGCATGGCGACCCGGAGCACACCACCTGGAATCTGGAGGATCGTGACGGGCTTTATTGCGGCATGTGGCAATCCACGCCGGGCGCGTGGCGGGTGGATTATGCCGAATGGGAATATGTCTATATCCATTCCGGCCATTCGGTGCTGACCGCCGAGGACGGCACCCAGACCGTGCTGCGCGCCGGTGACAGCTATGTCATCCGCCCCGGCTACAAGGGCGTATGGGAGGTGATCGAGACGACGCTGAAGGATTACGTCATCCTCTAGCGCGCTTTGCCTTGCCCCGCCCTGCTGGCTTTGCGCCAAGGGCGGGGAAAAGACTGTGGGGCGCCTGCGCGGCTGTCACCCCTTGGCGGGCACGGCATAGCCATTGGCGTCATCCACCATCGGGCCTTCCAGCGCGATGGATTCGGCCTTGGTCCGCACCTTGACCTGCGCGCCCATCGGCACGCGGCTGTAAAGGTCGATGGCATCCTGGTTGAACAGCCGGATGCAGCCCGCGATGGTGGCCTTGCCCACCGCCGACAGTTCCTGCGTGCCGTGGATGCGGTAAAAGGTGTCGCGCCCGCCCTGATACAGATACAGCGCCCGTGCGCCCATCGGGTTGGGCGGCCCGCCCGGCAGGCCCTTGGCATAGGGGCCGTATTCCTTGGGGTTGGTGCGCAGCATGTTGGCGGTGGGCGTCCAGCTGGGCCATTCCGCCTTGCGCCGGATCGTGGCGGAACCGGCAAAGTTTCGCCCCTCGGTGCCAACGGCCACGCCATAGCGATAGGCCAGTTGCGGCCCGGTCACGAGGTAAAGGTAACGCGCATAGGGGTCGATCACGATGGTGCCCACAGGCTCTGGCCCGGTATAGGCCACCTGCACCCTGCGGTTGCGTTCCGTCAGATAACCCGTCGGAACTGCGGCCATGGCAAAACCGCCATCGGTGGCGGCGGCATAGCGCCGGGCCACCTCGGGCGACAGGTTCGAGCCCGCCACACATCCCGCCAGAACCACACCACAGGCCATCATCACAATGACCCGCTTCAATTTGCTGCCAAGCCTCATCCCGCCACCCCATTTTGCTGTGGCGTTCCGCAGGGCCGCGAAACGCCTTGCAAAAAGACTAACAGAAATCAGCCCGCTGCGGCAACATCCAGCTCGGCAGGCAGAACGACCGGGGCAGGACCGGGCGTAATCATGCCGAATTCATTGTCATGGAACGGCCCCTCAATGGCCAGCGACTCTTCCTGGCTGCGCACCTTCACCTGCGTGCCCAGCGCCACGCGGTTGTAAAGGTCGATGGCATCCTGATTGAACAGCCGGATGCAGCCTGCCGATGTGGCCCGCCCGATCGAGGAATTCTCGATGGTGCCGTGGATGCGGAAATAGGTATCGCGGCTGCCACGATACAGATACAGCGCCCGCGCGCCCAGCGGGTTCGACAACCCGCCCGGAAGACCACCGGCATATTCTGCGTAAAGTTCCGGCTGGGTGCGGATCATGTTGGCGGTGGGCGTCCAGCCCGGCCATTCCGCCTTGCGCCCGATGGTGCCGCTGCCGCGGAAGGCCAGCCCCTCGCGCCCCACGGCAATGGCGTAGCGCATGGCACGGCCACCCTCCATCACATAGTAAAGCCGCCGGGCAAAGGTATCGACAACAATGGTGCCGGGTGCATCGGGGCCGAAATAATCAACCTCGGTGCGCGGCGTGTTGCCTTGCAGGAACTGCATCTCCACCGGCGCGATATAGAACTCGCCATCCTGAAAACCCGGGTAGTCCGGGTGGACCGGTGGCAATTCGGGTTCGGGTGGCGGGGCCGCACAAGCCGCCAGAAACAGCAGGGCAATCACGGCGGCAAAACGGCTGAGACTCAGAGGCACGGCAGAACCCACGCTTATGTTCGATTCCTGCAACAAGCGCCCGCATCCCCCCCGAGGTCAAGCCTTTCTGCCCTTTTCAGAACAGAAAACCCCCGGGGCGTGGCACCCGGGGGTCAGGTTCCGCAACGGAACTTTTGCTAAGGCGCAGCTCTGTTTCGCTTACTGCATCGCGCCGATGGACCAGAACAGGGTTTCGCCCGAGCTGTCATCCACACCGTCATTGTCGGTCACGACCCAGCCGGTGCCGGCCGCATCGATGGCAAAGCCTTCGATCTTGTCCATGGCATAACCATTCAGCACCATCAGGTCGGGCAGGAAGTCACGCACCAGTTCCTTGGTCACGACCGGCAGCGCACCGCCCAGTTCGGCGGGCACCATCTGGCTTGCGGCCACACGATACAGTTTCTTGTTGACGGCCTTGTCGGCAATCTGGTTGTCACGCTCGACGATATAGACCCAGTCACCGTGCAGGGTGATTTCCGACAGGCCCATCCAGGCGCCTTCAGCCGGGGCGTCCAGCGGGTAATGCACGGCACCCCAGGTTTCTTCGGCGGTGTTGTAGGCAAGCAGTTTCACCATGCCCTTGGGATCGTCTTTCCACTCGCGCTGCACGGCCATCCACAGCCAGTCACCGGCCACAGTGATGCCTTCGAAGCCAAAGCGGATCTCGTTGGCCAGCAGGTCGGCGGGCAGGGCGATTTCCTGCTTGATCTCGCCCTTGTCGTTCACGTGGTAGATCGCATGCGGGATCAGCCGGTCGCTGCGCCCTTCGGAGGCCAGCCAGAACCCGCCCTCGCCGTCCAGCGCGATGCCTTCGATGTCCAGCTTCTGTGCGGCGTCGCCGCCGCGCGTCACGGTCATCGCTGCGGTGATCTTGGCCGGGGTCTGCGTGGCGTCGATGGTGTAGATGGTCGGCGCGGCACCCAGCACCGAGTCGTTCACGGCGTAAAGCTTGCCCGCCTCGGTCGCATCAGCCACCATGCCCGACAGCGCCACCCAGCCGATCAGCGGGTCAGAGCCTTCGGAGGTGATCATCGGATAGGCCACCGGCGCTTCGGCATATTCGTAGATCATGACATGGGCCGGGGCCAGACCGTCTTCGCGCAGGTCAACCTCGTTGGCCGAGGCCAGCAGGTTGCGCTCGGGAATGGCCACCATGCCTTCGGGCGACACGCCCGAGGGAAGCAGCTGCTTCAGCACCGGGTTCGCCGGGTCGGTCATGTCATAGACGCCGATGATCGAGCCACGCTCCGACGCGACGAAGGCCATCGGCACGCCGCCGAATGTGGCGGTTTCGACCGATTCCAGTTCCACGCCTTTGGTGTGCGAGCGGTGATCGGGGTAGTGGCCAATCGCGGCAATGGCGCGTTCCAGCGAGTTGCCCGAATCCCAGACAAGCGTGCCATCCTTGTGGAAGATCGACCAGGTGCGCGTGCCGCCGTTCCAGTCGCCTTCGTTGGTCATGGCGAAATGGTCGTTGTCCAGCCAGTCGATGCCATCGGGTTCACGCGGCACGGCGTCTTTGCTGCTGGTGAAATCCAGTTTGCCGTCGCGCTTGGTGTCGATGCCGTCCAGCGCCACTTCGCCCGCGTTGAAATGGCTGGCCACTGCACCATCAGCGCCGATCACAACGATATGGTTGTTTTCCTGCATCGTGACGACAATTTCGCCCGCTGCGTTGATGGCCACATATTCCGGTTCCGGATCTTCGGGAACGATGGTCGCAAGGCCGGTCATGTCGATCTTCAGCAGGTTGGCGCAATCCACCGCACCATCAACGACGGGCAGTTTCACCACATAGCCTGCGGGCATCTGGGGCGGACCGCCGTCACCCAGTTCCTCGTCACGCTCGTTTTCCACGGCAATGGCCAGGAACGACCCATCGGGTGCCTTGGCAACCGAATCCGGCTGGCCGCCAATGTCGCATTCCGCCACAATCGCCTTGGTGGCCATGTCGATGCTGACAACCTTGCCCGACGGCGCGGTGTAGCTTTCCGAGGTGTTCACGCCGGTAAAGATCATGCCGCCGATGATCTGCGCGGTGGTCGGCTCGCCGCCCACTTCGATGTTGCCCAGCGCCTTCGGGGCGCGCGGGTCGGTGATGTCGATCAGGCCGATCACGCCCAGCGGGCTGTCGGTATAGACCAGCGTCATGCCATCTTCCGACGCCGCGATGATCTCGGCGGAAGTGGCCCGCGCGCGGTCTTCGCCTTCGGCCATGTTGGTGGGCGTGGCAAAGCTTGCGATGCGGTTGAAGGTCATGTCGGCCATGGCGGGCATGGCCGCTCCCAGGGCCAGAACCGAAGTAAGACCGGCGAGCTTGACGGAGGCGCGTGTAACGGCCATGGACTCATTCCTTTTGCTGTCAATGTTGGTTGCGAGGTTTGGAGGCTGCCCGTGACAGACAGGTGATGCATTTGCGACTGTTTTGCGAAAGCCCCGGCCGCGTTCCGGCGGGCAGACCGCGCGGCAGCCCCAAATCAAGAAATGTCCGCGTAGCCGGAACCGGCACGCGACTGGCGCGTTGCAATGTCAGGCGGTCGAGGATTGCCGGCCAAGCGGGCCTTCGCCCGCATCATGGCAAGAGCTTAGGTGGAGACGATCTTGGAAATCACAGTCGCGGCGATCATTGTCATTCTTCTGGTGGGTGCCGTTGCGGGCTGGCTTGCGGGCCTGATCGTCAAGGGCTTCGGCTTTGGCCTGTTGGGCAACATCGTGGTGGGTATCGTTGGTGCGTTTCTGGCCGGGCTTATCCTGCCCGCCATCGGCATCAGCATCGGCGGCGGCATCGTGGGGTCGATCATCCATGCCACCATCGGCGCCGTGATCCTGCTGCTGCTGATCCGTGTGATCAAGCGCGCCTGAGCCAACGGCAGCCTCAAGACGACCGGGACAACCGGGCCAAGAAAAAAGGCGCGCCGTCGTGGCGCGCCTTTCTCATGCCGACCCGGGCCCATGTCACCCCGGGCCCATGTCACCCCTGGCCCATGTCACCCCGGGTTGTCGTCAGCCCACCACGTTGAATTCCGGCCCATAGGGATAGCCGGTGATGTTCTCGGCCCCGTCCTCGGTGATGACCAGGATGTCATGCTCGCGGTAGCCCCCGGCCCCCGGCTGCCCCTCGGGGATGGTCAGCATCGGCTCCATCGAGATCACCATGCCCGGTTCCAGCACCGTCTCGATATCCTCACGCAGTTCCAGCCCCGCCTCGCGCCCGTAGTAGTGGCTGAGGATGCCGAAGGAATGGCCATAGCCGAAGGTGCGATATTGCAGCAGGCCCTGCGATTCCAGATGCGCGTTGATCTGGGCCGTCACCCCGGCGCAGGACACGCCGGGTTTCAGCAGGCTCATGCCATATTCATGCGCCGCCACATTCGCCTGCCAATAGCCAAGGCTGGCCGCATCCACCTCGGCCGCGAACATCGTGCGCTCCAGCGCCGTGTAATACCCCGAGATCATGGGAAAACAGTTCAGGCTCAGGATATCGCCGCGCAGCAGGTTGCGCGCCGTCACCGGGTTGTGCGCCCCGTCGGTGTTCAGGCCCGACTGAAACCAGACCCAGGTATCGCGGTATTCGGCATCGGGAAAACGCCTGGCAATCTCCATCTCCATCGCGTCACGGCCTGCCATGGCAATGTCGATCTCGCGCGCGCCCAGCTTCACCGCAGCGCGAATGGCATGACCGCCCGCATCGGCCACCTCGGCCCCCGCACGGATCAGCGCAATCTCGGCATCCGATTTCGTCATGCGCTGCTGCATGGTGGCGGGGGCGATATCCATGCCCCGCTTGACCTTCAGGAACGCGTTCAGCTTTTCCGCCTGCACCATGGTCAGGTGGTCAGCCTCCACCCCCACTGCCTTGCCCGTGCCGGTCACGGATGCCACCACCCGCCAGAAATTGTCGCGCTGCCAGTCGGTGTAGGTGATGTTGTCGCCATGGCTGCGCCGCCACGGCTGGCCCGCATCAATGCCCGCGCTGACAGTGACACAATCGGTTGCCGTCACCACCAGCGCATAGGGCCGCCCGAAAGAGCAATAGAGGAACCCGGAATAATAGGCGACATTGTGCATGGATGTCAGCACGATGGCATCAAGGCCGTGCAATTCCAGAATGTCGCGCAGCCCCTCCAGCCGGGTCGCGTATTCTTCGTCGGCAAAGGGCAGCGCGGCCTTGGCGCCGTTGTGAAAGCGGTAATGTTCGGGGCGGTTCGTCATGGCAGACCTCAAATAGGCGGGTCTCATGCCCGAGACCCCGCAAGATCCCGGCGTGCAGGACGACAGTGGCTTGCACCACAGGCATGCGGGGCACGAGCCCCCTGCAACGACGCCATCGTCACCGCCCACGCTTCTTTTCCACCGAATCCTGCAAGGCTGCAAGCCCCGGCACATCTTGAAACGGCGGTTGCAACCGGCCTGCGGCCCGGCGGCTGCGGCCGATGTGCCGCAGGGGGTGATCGAGGATTATGGCGGCTGTCCTGCCGGTCGCAATGCTATCTGGTGCGGATGACGCCCGATGATCGGGCCGCCGTCACCCTTTGCCTGCGCAGCCAGCCGCCCCTGCCCGGCACGGGGCAATGCCGCCGGGTGGCAGGCATCACATGCTTGCCGCCACGCCAAACCCATCGGGAATGGTGTCGCGGCCGTCCAGCGCCAGATCGGCCATCACCTCGCCCACCTTGGGGGCCATGCCGAAACCGATCTTGAACCCGCCATTGGCGATGAAGTGCCCCGGCCGCCCCGGCCATGGCCCCAGCATCGGCGCGCGGCTGTTGGCGCGAGGGCGCAGCCCGGCCCAGCGTTCGACCACCGCAGCCCCCGCCAGAACCGGGCAGGCCGCAACGGCCCGCGCCAGCAGCGCGTCAAGCTCGGCATCGGTGGCGGCAGGTTCGTCCCACACCCGTTCACTGGTTGATCCCACCGCCACGGTGCCATCCCCATGCGGCACGATGTGCAGCCCGTCCACAAACAGTTGCGGCAGGTCCGCCGCGTCATGACGCAGCGCCAGCGCCTGCCCCTTCACCGCGCCGCCAACCACGCGCCCCGTCGCCGCCGACAGCGCCGCCAGACCTGCCACGCCGGTGGCCCAGACCACCGGCCCAGCCTCGGGTGCTTCACCAGAAATTACCTCGCCGCCGCGCGCACGGATCGCCGCCACCAGTGCCGCACAGCCCATGCGCGGATGCACCCGCGCCGTCAGCGTGTCGTGCACCACCCAGCCCGAGGGGCTGTGCGGCACCCACCCGTCCGCAGCCCGCTCCACCCGCCATTCCGCGCGGCCCTGCCACAGCGCCGCTGCGCCTTCGGCCCGCACCTGCGCCGCCTCCACCGCCCGCGCATCGGCCAGCGGCTGCAGCCGCCCGGTGCGCGCATAACCCGCAGGCAGGCCCGATGCCGTCTCGACGCCCGCCCACCAGCCTTCGGCCATCAACAGGCTTTCCAGTTGAAACGCCTTCTTCGGGTTCCAGTTTTCCGGCACATGCGGGGCCAGCGCCCCCACGATCCCGCCCGAGGCCCCCGCACCCACATGCGCAGCCTCGATCACCCGCACACGCGCGCCGCGCAAAGCGCAGGCCCAGGCCACCGAAAGGCCGAAAATCCCCGCCCCCCGCACCGTCAGATCCGGCATTGCCATTGCCCGCGCCCTTGCCCATTGTCGCCCCGAAACCCAAGGCCCAACCCGAGGCTTACGCGAAATGCCCGACCCCGGCCAGCCCGCCCCCCCTGCCCCCTTATCAGCCGTTCTTCAGCCCGCCGATCTGGATTGGCGCGATGGCGTCATTCCCGTCTCCACCCGGTTCGACGACCCCTATTTCTCGATAGCCAACGGGCTGGAGGAAACCCGCCACGTCTTCCTGCTTGGCAACGGCCTGCCCGCGCGTTTCCGCCCCGGTTTCCACATCGCCGAACTGGGGTTCGGCACCGGGCTGAACATGCTGGCGGCCCTGCTGGCGTGGCGGGCCGCGGGCATTCCCGGCCCACTGCGCTACACCTCGTTCGAGGCCTATCCGATGACCGCGCCCGACATCGCCCGCGCCCTGCAGGCCTTCCCCGAGGCCAGTGCCATCGCGGCCCCCTTCCTTGCGCAATGGGCGCAGGGCAACACGACCCTCACCTTCGACGGGATCGACGCGGAAATCATCACCGGTGACGCCCGCGCCACCCTGCCCGCCTGGGGCGGCAAGGCCGATGCCTGGTTCCTTGACGGCTTTTCCCCCGCCAAGAACCCCGAACTGTGGTCCGACACGCTGATGCAGGCGGTTGCCGCCCATACCGCGCCGCAGGGCACTTTCGCCACCTATACCGCCGCCGGCCATGTCCGCCGGGCCTTGCAGGCGGCGGGCTTTCAGGTAGAGCGTAGGCCCGGCCATGGCAGCAAACGCCACATGACGGCCGGATGGATCGCCTGAGATGCCGATACAGAACAACCGCCTCGGCATCGCGCTGATGATCGCCACCGTGCTGGCCTATACCGTGCAGGATGGTTTCACCCGCCACCTTGCGGGCGAATACAATGTGCTGATGGTGGTGATGATCCGCTACTGGTTCTTCGCCGCCTTCGTGCTGCTGCTGGCCTCGCGCCGGCCCGAGGGGTTCCGCGCCGCCGTCACCACGCGCCGCCCGCTGCTGCACCTGTCGCGTTCGCTGCTGCACACGGGCGAGATCTGCGTGATCGTCGCCAGTTTCACCCTGATCGGGCTGATCAACACGCATGCGGTTTTCGCCGTCTGCCCGCTGATCATCGCCGCCCTGTCCGGCCCCGTGCTGCGCGAAAAGGTGGGGCTGGCCCGCTGGATCGCCATTGCCGTGGGCTTTGCGGGGATCATGGTGATCCTGCAACCGGGGTCCGATCTCTTCAACCTGCTGTCGATCCTGCCGCTGGCCTCTGCCGCCATGTTCGCGCTTTACAGCCTGCTGACCCGGCTGGCCACGCAGGCGGAACCCGGCTTCATCGCGTTCTTCTGGTCGGGCATCCTCGGCGCCGTGCTGATGACGCTGGCCGGGGCGTGGTTCTGGGAACCGATGACGGCGCAGGACTGGGGCTGGACGGCGCTGAACGGCGGCCTTGCCATCCTGTCGAACTGGCTGATGATCCGCTGCTATGCCGTGGCCGAGGCAAGTGCCGTGCAGCCCTTCGCCTATCTGCAACTGGTGTTCATCGCCATCATGGGCACGCTGGTGTTCGATGAAACGCTGACCACGGCCACCGTCATCGGTGCGGCGATCGTCACAGGGGCGGGGCTGTTCACCCTGCTGGCCACCCGCCGCAAACCCGCAGAGATCGCGGTATGACCGAACAGAACACCCGCCTCGGCATCGGGCTGATGGTTGTCACCACGCTGATCTTCGCCTTGCAGGATGGCATCTCGCGCCATCTGGCGGGCGAATACAACGTGATGATGGTGGTGATGATCCGCTACTGGTTCTTCGCCGCCTTTGTCATCGCCATCGCCGCGCGCACGGCGGGCGGGCTCCGCGCCGCCGTGAAGTCGCGCTTTCCCTGGCTGCAAACCGCGCGCGGCCTGCTGCTGGCGTTTGAGGTCTGCGTGATGGTGCTGGGTTTCGTGAACCTGGGGCTGGTGGAAAGCCACGCCGTGTTCACCTGCTATCCGCTGCTGGTCGCGGCCCTCTCCGGCCCTGTGCTGGGCGAAAAGGTGGGCTGGCGGCGCTGGACGGCCATCGGCATCGGCTTTGTCGGCGTGCTGATCATCCTGCAACCGGGGGTCAAGGTGTTCTCGCCCTGGGCGCTGGTGCCGCTGCTGGCGGCTTTCATGTTCGCGCTTTACGGCCTTCTGACCCGCTATGTCGCGCGCGGCGATGCCGCCGCTGTCAGCTTCTTCTGGACCGGCACGGTGGGCGCGGTCGCCATGACCGCCACCGGCCTGTGGTTCTGGGAACCGATGACGGCCCCCGACTGGGGCTGGATGGCGGCACTGTGCTGCACCGCCTGTCTTGGCCACTGGTGCCTGATCCGGTCGTATGAGGTGGCCGAGGCCAGCGCCGTGCAACCCTTCGCCTACCTGCAACTGGTCTTTGCCAGCGCGCTTGGCATCACCGTGTTCGGCGAGGCGCTGGAAACCAATGTAGCTATCGGCGCAGGCGTGGTGGTCTGCGCGGGCCTGTTCACGCTGTGGCGGCAGAGGGTCAAGGCGAAGGGCTGAAATACCCCTTCCCCCACATTTTCTGTCTGCAAATATCCCGGGGTCCGGGGCAGAGCCCCGGTGGCCTTCCAAGAGCGCCAGCATCGGCGTGGTGACGCCCCGCCTAGCCCTTCAATTCATCCGTGATGCGCACCGGCCCGGCCCGGCCCGCCAGTTTCGCGCGGTAGATCACCAGCGATTCCGCCACCCGCATCACATAGGTGCGGGTTTCGGCAAAGGGGATGGTTTCCACCCAGTCCACCACATCGACATCGGCCCGGCGCGGGTCGCCGAATTCGGTGATCCAGTTGCGCGGCCGCCCCGGCCCGGCGTTGTAGCCCGAGGCCACCAGCGCGATCGACGGGCCGAATTCCTCGACCAGCTGCGCCAGATAGGCTGTGCCCATCCGCACGTTATAGCCGGGGTCCGAGGTCAGCTTGCTGGCCACATAATCGGTGCCCACCCGTGTCGCCATCATCTGCGCGGTGCCCGGCATCACCTGCATCAGCCCGCGCGCACCGGCGGGGCTGACCACCACGGGGTTGAACTCGCTTTCCCGCCGCGCGATGGCCAGTGCCAATGCGCGCGTGACCGGAAGGCCATCCTCGGGCACCAGACCCGTGACCGGGAAATAGGCGCGCGGCAGGATCACCCCGCGTTCCGCCCCCTGCTTGCCCAAGAGCACAGCCACATGCGGCTCGTCCATGGCCAGCACCAGATCGGCCAGCTGGTCCAGCTCCGGCCCGGTCAGCCCCTCGGCCAGATGCAGGATGAACCGTTTCGCCTGATCCGCATCGCCCGCCCGCAGCAGCAGCCGCGCCGCTGCCAGCACCGAGGAATTGGCAAAGCCGGCGGTGCGCCAGTCTGCGGGCCGCTCTTCTGACAACAGCCGGATATCAAGGGTCTGCCCCAGCTTTTCCGCCGCCAGCAGGCCGTAATAGGCCGTCTGGTGCATTGCCGCCTCTTCATAGGCGGCGCGGGCGGCATCTGGCTTGGCCATCGCCTCCAGTGCGCGGCCCTCCCAGTAGAACGCGCGCGACAGGCTGATCGCCGTGCCGACCCCCGTGGCCAGATAGCGGAAATGCGCCAGCGCGGTTTCGGGCTGGTTTAGATGGCGCAGGGCGATGAAACCCGACAGGAACTCCAGATCGGCAAAATCGCCACCCGATGTCACCCAATGCCGCGAGGCCACCTTGTAGGCCAGTTCGGCCTGCCCCCGCTCCAGCAGCCAGCGGGTCACGCGGGCGCGGCGCGGGGCCCATTCGCCCGGGTCGCCCAAGGCGGCCGGATTGGTGCTGCGCTCCAGTATCAGGGCCGCCGCATCCTCCATCCGGCCCTTGCGCACGCGCCAGACGAACCGCTCATAGGCCAGCCCCGGATCACCGGCCAGCGCGGGGGGCACGGCGGCGACCAGCGCATCGACCCCGTTGCTTTCTGCCCGCAGCGCCATGCGCGCGGCGGCCAGCGCCTGCCAGCCCGGGCTGACGCGCGCCAGCATGCGCCGCGCCTCGGCCTCGCGGCCTTCGCCGTCCCACAGCAGATGGTCCAGCCGCGCCTCGTGCATGCGCGCCAGCGCCTGCGGCTGAAAGGCCAGCAGGCGCGCCTCATCCTCGGCGGTGAAGGGCAGGGCAAGCCAGGCGCGCTGCGCCTCGGTCCGGGCATCGGCATCTCGCCCTGCAGCGGCCAGCGCCTGCACCAGCGCGATCGAGCCTTCGGCTGTCGCCGGGTGGCGCCTGCCGAAATAGCCGATGATCCGCGCGGGGGTGTTCGACCGCGCCACCGCCTCTTCGCCCCTCTGGCGCAGCAGGGGCAGGCCCGGCCAGTCGCCACGGCGCGCAAGAAACGCCTCATACTCCCCCAGCAGCCCCTGCCCCGCGCGCAGCCGGTGCCATTCCACGATGTCACGGCCCAGTGGCCCGGCACCGGCGGCGGCGGCCTGCGCCCCTTGCCAGTCGCGCGCCGCAACCCGGGCCAGCGCGCTGCGCAGCGCGGCGGTTTCATCGGCGCGGGCGGGCACGACAGGGGCCAACAGCAGCAGCGCAACCGCCAGAACGGTTGTCAGCCGCATTAGGCGCAGGCAGGTGCGGTGCAGGGTCTGGATCACATTTTGCATAGCCCGATTCTGCCCCAGCCTACGCCGCACCGCAACACACAAGCGCGCCAGCCGGCGGAAAGGCCGCATCCGGCGGCGCAGGCGGCAGCGATGCTTGGCAAGCCCCGCAGGGGGCGCTAGGAAGGCCTCTGTTTGCAACAGGGCGACTCAGCGCCCAGAGCCATGGAGAAGCGTGTCATGATCAAAGGGTCCATTCCCGCCCTCGTGACGCCGTTCAAGGACGGCGCACTGGATCTGGACACGCTGAAGAAGCTGGTCGAATGGCATGTGGCCGAAGGATCGGCGGGGCTGGTACCGGTGGGAACCACGGGCGAAAGCCCGACCCTGAGCCATGAAGAGCATGAGACGGTGATCGAGGAGGTGGTGAAAGCCGCTGCAGGCCGCATTCCGGTGATCGCCGGGGCCGGTTCGAACAACACCGCCGAGGGTATCCGCCTGATCCGCCACGCCGAAGCCGTGGGTGCCGATGCGGCGCTGGTGGTGACGCCCTATTATAACAAGCCCACACAGGCGGGGCTGATTGCACATTACACCGCGCTGCATGATTGCTGCAACCTGCCGATCATCATCTACAACATCCCGGGCCGTTCGGTGGTGGACATGTCACCCGAGACCATGGGCCAGTTGGCGAAACTGCCGCGCATCGTGGGGGTGAAGGACGCCACCGGCAAGATCGAGCGGGTCAGCCAGCAGCGCCATACCTGCGGGCCGGATTTCATCCAGCTGTCGGGCGAGGATGCCACGGCGCTGGGGTTCAACGCGCATGGCGGCACGGGCTGCATTTCCGTCACCGCCAATGTGGCCCCGCGCCTGTGCGCCGCGTTCCAGAACGCCACGCTTGCGGGCGACTATGCGCTGGCGCTGGAGTATCAGGACCGGCTGATGCCGCTGCACGAGGCGATCTTCATCGAGCCGGGGCTGGCGGGGGCGAAATACGGCCTGTCGCAACTGGGCCTGTGTTCGCCCGAAGTGCGCCTGCCGCTGGTCGGCCTGACCGACGGCACCAAGGCACGCATCGACGCGGCCATGCGCCATGCCGGCCTGGTGAACTGAACGCCCAAAGCCCGCACGGGCCTTTTCGCTGCAACATCATCGGAAAGGCCCGATATCCGGGAAAGGCGGCACATGGACAATCTGCGCGGTAGCCTTTTCATGGTGGCGGCGATGCTGGGCTTCGCCATCGAGGACATGCTGCTGAAGCGTGTCGCAGGGTCCGGCATGCCGGTGGGGCAGATCCTCATCATCTTTGGCGCGGGCGGGATGCTGCTGTTCATGGCGCTGACCCGCGCACAGGGGCAGCGCATCTGGCACCCGGCGGTGGTGCAGCCCCGGATGCTGCTGAAAGCGGCGTTCGAGGTGATGGGGCGGCTGTTCTACACCCTCGCGCTGGCCTTTACTGCGCTGTCCAGCGCCAGCGCGATCCTGCAAGCCACACCGCTGGTCGTGGTGGCCGGGGCCGCGCTGATATTCGGCGAAAAGGTGGGCTGGCGGCGCTGGTCGGCGATCCTGATCGGGCTGCTGGGGGTGCTGGTGATCCTGCGTCCGGGGCTGGAGGGGTTTACCATGGCATCGCTGCTGGCGGTGGCCGGGCTGATCGGCTTTGCGGGCCGCGATCTGGCGACGCGGGCCGCGCCCAAGGTGCTGAGCAATTTCCAGTTGGGCATCTACGGCTTTGCCGCGATGGTGCCGACCGGGGCCGGGTTGCTGCTGTGGCAGGGCGGTGCGGTGGCGGTTGACATGGCGCGGGGCGGGCAACTGGCGGCGGCCACGGTCATCGGAGTAGCCGCCTATTGGGCGCTGACCGTGGCGATGCGCACGGGCGAGGTCAGCGTGGTCACGCCGTTCCGCTATACCCGGCTGGTGTTCGCGCTGATCCTGGGCGCGGTGGTATTCGCCGAACGCCCCGATGCGATGACGCTGCTGGGCTCGGCCATCGTGGTGGCGGCGGGCATCTATACCCTCTTGCGGTCACGCCGCGCCGCCCGCCTCTGACACTGGACTTTGCCCGCCCCCACCCTTATCTGACACCGATCATGGTTGAAAAATCCGATCCCAATTCGAAACTCATCGCCGAAAACCGCCGCGCGCGCTTCGATTACCACATCGAGGATGACATTGAGGCCGGCATCATGCTGTTCGGGTCCGAGGTGAAATCGCTGCGCATCGGCGGGTCGAACATCGCCGAAAGCTATGCAAGCGTCGAGGGTGGCGAATTGTGGCTGATCAACGGCTATGTCGCCCCCTATACCCGCGCCAAGACCTTTCCGCATGAGGAACGCCGCCGCCGCAAGCTGCTGGTCAGCCGCAAGGAACTGTCGCGCCTCTGGAACGCCACCGCGCGCGAGGGCATGACCATCGTGCCGCTGAAGATGTATTTCAACGACCGTGGCATCGTGAAGATCAAGCTGGGCATCGCCAAGGGCAAGAACAAGGCCGACAAGCGCGAGACCGAGGCCAAGCGCGACTGGAACCGCGAAAAGGGCCGCCTTCTGAAGCAGAACGCGCAATAATCTTTCGGCTGTGATGGCCGCGACGCCCTGCGGTCTTGCCTGTAACGCGGCGCGCGATTAAGCCGAAGCAAACGCCGCGAGGAGCCGGGCCATGACCTCCGCATTCACCGACGATCCGAAAACGCTGGTCTCGACCGGCTGGCTGGCCGCGCATCTGCGCGACCCCGATCTGCGGGTGCTGGATGCCTCGTGGTATCTGCCCGCCGCCGGGCGCGATGCAAAGGCCGAATATGCCACGGCACATATCCCCGGCGCGCGGTTCTTCGACATCGACGAGATTTCCGATCACCGTTCCACCCTGCCCCACATGGCCCCGCCGCCCGAAAAATTCATCAGCCGGATGCGGGCGATGGGCGTGGGCGACGGGCATCAGGTGGTGGTGTATGACGGGTCGGGGCTTTTTTCCGCAGCCCGGGTGTGGTGGACCTTCCGGCTGATGGGCAAGCTGGATGTGGCCGTGCTGGACGGCGGTTTTCCGAAATGGCAGGCCGAGGGGCATCCGGTGGAGGATATGCCCCCCGTGCTGCGCGACCGCCACATCACCGTGCAGCGCCTGGCCGGGCTGGTGAAGGACGTGACGCAGGTGGCCCATGCCAGCAAGCTGGGCGAGGCCGAAATCATCGACGCCCGCCCTGCGGCCCGGTTCAGGGGCGAGGCGCCCGAACCCCGCGCGGGCCTGCGGTCCGGCCATATTCCGGGCGCGAGGAACGTGCCCTATGCCAGCCTGCTGCATGCCGACGGCACGATGAAGGCACCCGACGCGCTGCGCGCCGTATTTATTGAGGCCGGCGTGGATCTGGCGAAACCGGCCATCACCACCTGCGGGTCGGGCGTGTCGGCGGCGATCCTGTCGCTGGCGCTGGAGCGTATCGGCCACCGCAACCATGCGCTTTATGACGGGTCATGGGCCGAATGGGGCATGTATGACGATCTGAAGGTTGCAAAAGGATAAGACGATGCTGACCGAGCTCAAGGCGCAACCCGCCGACAAGATCCTGCAACTGATCCAGATGTTCAAGGATGACCCCCGCCCGGTGAAAATCGACCTGGGCGTGGGCGTCTACAAGGATGCCACCGGCCTGACCCCGGTGATGCGGGCGGTGAAGGCGGCGGAAAAGACGCTGTGGGAAACCCAGACTACCAAGACCTATACCGGGCTTGCGGGCGACCCGGCCTTCGCCACCGCCATGGCGGGGATGATACTGGCAGGGGCCGTGGCCGATGACCGCATCGCCGCCGTGGCGACGCCGGGCGGAACCGGGGCGATCCGGCAGGCGCTGGAACTGGTGCGCATGGCCGCACCGCAGGCGACCGTCTGGCTGTCGAACCCCACCTGGCCGAACCACCCGTCGATCATCCGCTATCTGGGCATTCCCATGCGCGAATACCGCTATTTCGACGCGGAATCCGGCGCGGTGGATTTTGACGGCATGATGGCCGATCTTGATGCGGTGAAGCCCGGCGATGTGGTGCTGCTGCACGGTTGCTGCCACAACCCCACCGGGGCCAACCTGAACATGGTGGAATGGGCGGCGGTGGCGGCCCTGCTGAACCGCCGGCACGCGGTGCCGCTGGTCGATCTGGCCTATCAGGGCTTCGGCGACGGGCTGGAGGAGGATGCAGCCCCCACCCGGCTGATCGCGCGGGAATGCCCCGAGGTGCTGATCGCGGCAAGCTGCTCGAAAAACTTCGGCATCTACCGCGAACGCACGGGCATTCTGATGACCATCGGCGATGCGGGGCTGCGGGCGGTGACGCAGGGCAACCTCGCCTTTCTGAACCGGCAGAATTACTCGTTCCCGCCCGACCATGGCGCGCGGCTGGTCACGATGATCCTTGAGAATGCTGCCCTGACCGCGCTGTGGAAATCCGAGCTGGAGGAGGTGCGGCTGAACATGCTGACCCTGCGGCAGGCGCTGGCCGATGCGCTGCGGGCCGAGACGGGATCGGACCGCTTCGGTTTCGTGGGCGCGCATCGGGGCATGTTCTCGCGCCTGGGTATCACGGCGGATCAGGTGGAACGGCTGAGGGTGGAACATGGCATCTACATGGTGGGCGACAGCCGCCTGAACATCGCGGGGCTGAACGCGCAGACCGTGCCGGTGCTGGCAAAAGCGGTGGCGCAGGTCATCCGCTGACACCCATCCGCTGCAATGGCAAAGCCCGGGCAGGTTTTGCCCGGGCTTTTTGCTGACCGGCGAGTTTCAAGACAACCGGCAACCCGCACAACAAACAGGCCCGGATGCCTGCGCATCCGGGCCCGAGTTTTGCACGGCGGGGGGAGGACCCGCCATGCTGCCGGGCCGGGGCAACACACCCGGCCCGGGCCGAGATCACATGTTGTAGGCGCGCTCGCCGTGTTCGGCCACGTCCAGGCCTTCGCGTTCCACGTCTTCCTTCACCCGCAGGCCCATCACGGCCTTGACCACCATGAACAGGATATACGAGCCGATACCCGAGAAGCAGACCGTGAACAGAACCGCTTTCAGCTGTGCCATGAACATGAAGCCGAAGTCATAGTCAGCCACCAGCAGCGAACCCGGCTGGGTCAGGTAGTCGGGGATGCCCGCACCACCCAGCGCCGGGTTGACCAGGATACCCGTGCCCAAGGCGCCGATGATGCCCGCAAGGCCGTGGATGCCGAACACGTCGAGGCTGTCGTCCAGTTTCAGCGCGTTCTTCACATAGCCCACGAAGAAGAAGCAGGCGACACCGGCAATCAGACCCAGCACGATGGAACCCATCGGCCCGGCGAAACCGGCGGCCGGAGTGACGGCAACCAGACCCGACACAACGCCCGACACCAGACCCAGCAGCGAGGGGTGGCCTTTCATCAGCCATTCCGCCAGCATCCAGGCCAGACCTGCCGCCGCGGTGGCGACAAAGGTGTTCACGATGGCCAGCGAGGCGATAGAGTTCGATTCAAGGTTGGACCCGGCGTTGAAGCCGAACCAGCCGACCCACAGCAGCGCCGCGCCGATCATCGTCATCACCAGCGAATGCGGTGCCATGGATTCCTTGCCATAGCCCACGCGCTTGCCCAGCATGATGCAACCCACCAGACCAGCCATACCGGCGTTGATGTGCACAACTGTGCCACCGGCAAAGTCCAGCGCGCCCCAGTTCCAGATCAGGCCATTGGCGGCCAGATTGGCGGCAGCCGCCTCGGCACCTGCCGCGTCACCCGCAGCTTCGGCAATCAGCAAGGCTGTCTGCTGTTCGGCCAGGAAGTCCGGGCCGCCCCACCACCAGACCATATGGGCCATCGGGAAGTAGATGAACGTCACCCAGAGGATCACGAACACCATCAACGAGCTGAATTTCATCCGCTCGGCAAAGGCGCCGACGATCAGCGCCGGGGTAATGCAGGCGAATGTCATCTGGAAGGCGATGAACGTGTATTCCGGCAGCCAGATGCCGTTGGTGAAGGTGGCAACCGTTGTGGTCGCATCGACGCCCGCGAGGAACATTTTCGACAGGCCACCCACATAGGTATCCATCGACCCGCCATAGCTGAACGCCAGCGAATAGCCGTATGTCACCCAGATCACGCAGACCAGGCAGACGATCATGAACACCTGGGTCAGCATCGACAGCATGTTCTTGGTGCGGCAGAGGCCGCCGTAGAACAGCGCAAGGCCCGGCACGGTCATCAGCAGCACCAACACGGTGGAGATGCTCATCCAGGCCACATCGCCCTTGTCCACGACCTTTTCATAGACATAGGGGGCCAGCGCCGCCGCTTCGGTCGTGGCCTCGGCCGTTGCTTCCTGCGCCCAGGCTGGCAAGCTGGCAAAAGCCGAGGCTCCCAGCGCCATCAGGCCAGAATATTTCAGCAATTTCATCATTTTCCCGGTTTCCCCTTCCCGTCCGCGTCAGAGCGCGTCGTCATTGATTTCGCCCGTGCGCACGCGGACAGCGTGTTCAACGTCGAGCACGAAGATCTTGCCGTCGCCGATCTTGTCGGTCTTGGCGGTGGTGCGGATGGTTTCGACCACCGGCTCGGCCAGACTGTCGCTGACCACGATCTCCAGCCGGACTTTCGGCACAAAGTTCACGGCATATTCGGCGCCGCGGTAGATTTCCGTATGGCCGGACTGCGAGCCGAAGCCCTTGATCTCGGTCACCATCATGCCGCGCACGCCGATGGTGGTCAGCGCCTCGCGGACCTCCTCCAGCTTGAACGGCTTGATTGCTGCAATGATGAGTTTCACATCGACCCCCTTCGTTTTGGCAGGCGGCCCGAGCTGGGGCCCACGCGGAACAGAAGGCGGCTTTCGGCGGCGCAGCACAAGAATTGGGCAGGTGGATTCCCGCCAATCCATCACTAAGTTGCACATTTTTTGCACTAGTTTTTGCTTTTGATGCTTTTTTAGGCTGATTGTGGACTCGAATCGGCCCACCACCCGCTCCACATTCGCGGCGCATCGCGCTACACTGCGGCAAAACAGGTCGCAGAAAACAGGCGGGCAGTCGGAAATGAACGGAACAGGCAAGGGGCGCGGGCCGCTGGTGGCGGATCGCCGTCACCGGGCACCGCAAAAGGGTGGTAACGGCACGGGCGGCCCCAAGGGCGGCAAGCCCGCGCCCCGCCGCGCGGCCCCCCGCAAACCCGCCCCCCGGCGCAACCCGGTGGCGGCGCTGTTCATCGGGCTGTTCCGCCTGATCTGGCGCATCATCTGGGGGGTTGGCTGGCGCATCGCCTTTGTGCTGGCGCTGGTGGTCGGGGCGTCCACGCTCTATTTCGCCATGCAGCTTCCCGCTGTCACCGACCTGCTTGACGGTCGCGCGCGCGGGTCTGTCACGCTGCTGGACCGCGACGGCAAGGTGTTTGCGTGGCGGGGAGAGACGTTCGGCGGGCAGATCACGTCTGATTCGGTATCGGAACACCTTCGCAACGCGGTGATCGCCACCGAAGACAAACGCTTTTACCGCCATCTGGGCATCAGCCCGCGCGGCATTGCATCTGCCGTTCGCATCAACCTGTCCGAGGGACGCGGCCCGCTGGAGGGCAACGGCGGCTCGACCATCACGCAGCAGGTGGCCAAGCTGCTGTGTCTGGGAGTTGCCTATGATGTGACCCAGTGGGAATCGGAGGCGGCCTATGAGGCCGACTGCCGGCAGGGCGGCATCTGGCGCAAGGTCAAGGAAGTGCCCTTCGCGCTGGCGATGGAGTTCAAGTATTCCAAGGCCGACATCCTGACGATCTATTTCAACCGCGCCTATCTGGGTGCGGGCGCGCGCGGTTTCGAGGCGGCGTCGCAGAGGTATTTCGGTAAATCCGCCAATGTGGTGGGCCCGGCCGAGGGGGCAATGCTGGCGGGCCTGCTGAAGGCGCCGTCCTATTACGCGCCCACCGGCAATCTGCAACGCGCGACTGACCGCGCGAATGTGATCGTCGGGCTGATGGAGGATCAGGGCTATCTGACCATGGCCGAGGCCGAACAGGCCCGCCGCAACCCGGCGCAACTGTCAGAAGCGGCGCAAAGCCGGTCGGGCGGGTTCTTTGCCGATTGGGTGATGGAACAGGGCCCGGCCTTTCTGACCAAGGAAACCACCGAGGATGTGATCATCCGCAGCACGCTGGACCAGCGGCTGCAACGCGCCGCCGAATCGGCGCTGGCCGATGTGTTCGCCACAAAGGTCAAGGAAGGCTCAAAGGCGCAAGCCGCCGTGGTGGTGATGTCGGCGGATGGCGCGGTGCGCGCCATGGTCGGCGGTCGCAACATCGAGGCGGCGGGTTCCTTCAACCGCGCCACGCAGGCGTTGCGGCAGACGGGATCGGCCTTCAAGCCCTTCATCTATGCCGCGGCGCTGGATGTGGGCTACAGCCCCGCCGATTTCGTGGATGACAGCCCGCTGACGCTGAACATCCCCGGCTCCGGCCCCTGGACGCCCTCGAATTACGACAAGAAATTCCGCGGCATCGTCACCTTGACCGATGCGCTGAAACAATCGCTGAACATCCCGGCGGTGAAAGTGTCCGAAGGCGTGGGCAGCGAACTGGTGCGCAAGGTGGCCACGGATTTCGGCATCGCCAATGATCTGGCTGCGGGGCCCGCGCTGGCGCTGGGGGCATCGGAATCAACGCTGATCGAGATGACGGGGGCCTATGCGGGCATCCTGAACGGCGGCTCGTCCGTGAAACCCTATGGTCTGGTGGAACTGAAGCTGCAAGGCGATGACACCCCGCTGATCGGGCAGGAGGGCGGCATCGGCGAGCGGGTGATTTCCGAAGAGGCGGCGCAACTGCTGACCTACATGATGATTCAGGTGATCGATTCCGGCACCGGCACCCGCGCGCAGCTTCCGGGGCGCGAGGCGGCGGGCAAGACCGGCACCACACAGGCCGCACGCGATGCGTGGTTCGTGGGGTTCACCGCCGATTATGTGGCGGGCGTCTGGATGGGCTATGACGACAACACCCCCCTGACCGGCGTGACCGGCGGCGGGTTGCCCGCGCAGATCTGGCAAGAGGTGATGATCCGCGTGCATGAGGGCCTGCCCGCCCGCCCGCTGCCCAAGATCGTGCCCGAACCGCGCCGCCCGCCGGTGGTGGAAAGCGCCCCGCAGCAAGACAGCCAGGATCCGCAACTGACCCGCCAGCGCGAGCGGGTGGACCCGGTGGAACAGATCCTGCGCGACGTGCTGGGTCTGGGTAACTGACCGCAGCCCGCTGCCCCGGACGCACCGGCAGAATGCAGAACGCCCCACAACTGCGGGGCGTTCGATTTGGCTGGCAGCGGTCAGGTGTTGCGGTCATTCCGCACGGCCTGGCCCTTTCAGGCGGTTTTCAGATCCGCGATCAGCGCGTTGATGTCGCCATTGCGGCGGTCCAGTAGCGCGCCAACCTCGGTGCGTTCGGACGCCAGCATGTTCACGCCCTCGATGATGATGTTGAAGAACAGATCCTTGCCGGATTTGTCCGCCACATGCCAGCGCAGGTCGAAAGGCGATTCGCCACGCAGATAGGCTACCGAGATAACCTCGAAATAGCTTTTCAGCGGGCGCGCATCCGTCACCTCGATCGTGCCGCCAATGAACTCGCGGAAGCGGCGGCCATATTTGCGGCTGATGTAGCCTTGATAGGCCTGCGTAAACTCGCGCATCTGGCCTGCGCTGGCCGAGCGCGCTGCCACGCCCAGCGCCGAACGGGCGATGGTCGGCACATCGGCATAGCGCGAAAAGATGCGTTCGAAATCGCCGAACATCGCCTGTTCCGACTTGCCGGAGCTGATCGTGGCATTCACCTCGCCGATGGCCTTGTTGACCAGCGCGCGGGCATCATCCACCGTCAGGGCCTGAGCCTGCCAAGGCATCGCCACGGCGGCGGCGGTCATGACAAGCCCGGTGCCAAAGGCGCGGCGGGTCATCACGGCGGGGAAGAACATGTCATTCGGCATAGGGATCCTCGTAGGGGTCAAGGAAAGCATCGTCGGCACCGCCGGTCTGGCCCAGTTCGAACCGCCGGTTCTGCAGATAGAGCAGGCGGGCCTGCGCATAGCTGTCCGCACTCTCATATAGGATCGAATCGACCGTATCGGAATAGCGGCTGCGATCACCAAGTGTTGAGGCCACCGAGGCCACGGTGCCCACATGGCTTTCAGGCGAAGGCAGCGCAAGGCGGACAGGGTTGGTCACGATGTCCACCACCGTGCCCGTGGCATCGCGCGCGGTTGACGGGCCAAAGCCCGGCAGTTCCACATAATTGCCCTCGCCCGCGCCCCAGACATGCAGCGTCTCGCCGAAATCGGTCTTGATGCCATTCAGCCCGATCAGTTTCGACGGGTCGAACAGTCCGCCAATGCCCACGGTCGAGTTGATGGCGAAACGCCACGTGTTCTGGATGGCGTGGTGCGGACGGCCCTGCAACAGGTTGTTCAGCACATCGCCCGGCAGGTCCAGGTTGTTGGCCACGTTTGACAGGCCGGTCTGCACCGGCTCGGGCACGACACCGCCATAGACGGTCGAGGCGGGCCGCAACAACGCGCGGTCAAGTCCGCGGTTGAACTCATGCACCTGGCGGTTCGTCACCTCGTTGGGGTCATTGATCCCCTCGGGTGCCGGGGCGGTGCAGCCGGCCAGCACAAGCGCGGTCACAGCGGCGCAGAGCAGGGGGGACGCATGCATTTTCGGGGCTTCCGCAAAAAACAATGGAAATTCCAAGGCCATCTTCCTACTGTCCGCTGAACTCAGCCGCTAACCATAGTCTTTTGAATTGGATGACAAGCCTTAAGCAGCCTTGAAGGTGAACACAACGGCCAAGCGTGGCAGGTGGGTGACGCAGGAAGAATCTTGCCGAAACGCCTCTGGTGCCGGAATGTCCACCCTGTCAGGACCATTGTTCAGGGCCATACACCGCAAGGAATACTGCAAGATGACAGCGATGGACTTCGCCAGAGGCCGATCAGAGCTTGCCGCCGCACGCCGGCTGTCACGCGGGCTGTTTCTGATTGTTTTCCTGTTCAGCATATTCGTGAACCTGCTGATGCTGACCGGCCCGCTTTACATGTTGCAAATCTATGACCGGGTGCTGGGCAGCCGGTCCGAGGAAACGCTGGTGGCGCTGTCGATCCTGGCGACCTTCATGTTTCTGTCCATGGGTGTGCTGGACCATGCCCGCAGCCGGATCATGGCGCGGGTGGGCGCGCGGTTTCAGGACAATCTCGACCGCCGGGTGTTCGAGGCCTCGGTGCGGCGTCTGGCGCTGGCGCCGGGCGACCAGGCCGCGATCGCGGCGCAGCGCGATCTGGAGGCGGTGCAGCGGCTGTGGTCGTCACCCGTTTTCATCGCATTGTTCGACATTCCCTGGACACCGCTTTTCGCGGCCGCGATCTTCGTGTTCCACCCCTATATGGGCTGGCTGGCCATCGTCGGCGGCGGGGTGCTGATCGTTGTCACGGTGCTGAACCAGATTGTCACGCAAAGCCCGATGCACCGCGCCAACGTCGCGGGCATCCAGGCCGAACGAATCGCCGAGAACCTGAAAAGCGAATCCGAGGTGGTGCAGGCGCTTGGCATGTCTGGCGCGGGCTTTACCCGCTGGCAAAAGGCGCGCGGGGCAGCACTGGAGGCCGCCATCAGCGCCGCCGACAAGACCGGCGTGTTTACCACACTGTCGCGCACCCTGCGCCTGTTCCTGCAATCGGCGATGCTGGGGCTTGGTGCCTGGCTGGTGCTTCAGGGCGAAATCAGCCCCGGCGCAATGATCGCAGGGTCCATCCTGATGGGCCGCGCGCTTGCCCCGGTGGAAATGGCCGTGGGCCAATGGGCCGTTGTGCAGCGCGCGCAGGAAGGCTGGAGCCGGCTGGCTGACCTGTTCACCCGCCAGCCTGCCGAACCACACCGCACCGAACTGCCCCGCCCCCGCGCGATCATCGAGGCGCAGAACCTGACACTGGTGCCCCCGGGCGAGTCGCAGGCCGTGCTGCGGGTGGTGAACTTCCGTCTTGAACCCGGGCAGGCGCTGGGGGTGATCGGGCCGTCAGGCTCTGGCAAATCCTCGCTGGCGCGGGCGCTCATCGGCGTGTGGCGGCCCGCAGGCGGCAAGGTCCGGCTGGATGGGGCCACGCTCGACCAGTATGATCCCGACACGCTGGGCAGCTATATCGGCTATCTGCCGCAGCGCGTGATGCTGTTCGAAGGCACGATTGCCGAAAACATCGCGCGCCTGCAAACGAACCCTGACGGCGCGAAAGTGGTGGAGGCCGCCAAGAAGGCCGCCGCGCATGACATGATCGTGAAACTGCCCGATGGCTATGACACCCGGGTGGCGGCGCTTGGCGGGCGGCTGTCGGGCGGGCAGATTCAGCGTATCGGGCTGGCGCGGGCCATGTATGGCGACCCGGTGGTTCTGGTGCTGGACGAGCCGAACTCCAACCTCGACAACGAAGGGTCGGTGGCGCTGAACCTCGCGATCCGCGCGATGAAGGATGCAGGCGGATCGGTCCTGATCATGGCGCACCGCCCCGCGGCCATCCAGGAATGCGACCTGTTGATGGTGCTGGAAGAAGGCACCCGCCGCGCCTTTGGCCCGCGCGACCAGGTGCTGCGCGACATGGTGAAAAACCATACAGAGATTGTGAAAAGTGCCGGCCCCGGAGGTGTAACATGACCAAACCAAACCGCAACTGGTCGGCCACCCGCCCCATTGTGAACGGCATGCTGATGCTGGTGCTTCTGGTCGGCGGTTTCGGCACATGGAGCCTGATGTCGCAGATCGCCGGGGCCATCGTCACCTCGGGCCAGATCGAGGTGGAACAGAACCGCCAGATCGTGCAGCACCCGGATGGCGGCGTGGTTGAATCCATCAGCGTGGCCGAAGGCGACACGGTTCAGGCCGGCGACCTGCTGCTCAGGCTTGACGGGGCGATGATGCGGTCGGAATACGCCATTGTCGAAGGCCAGCTTTTTGAGATTTCGGCACGGCGAGGGCGGCTGGAGGCCGAACTTTCCGACGCCGACGAGGTGGTGTTTTCCGACGAGCTGGTGGCCATTGCCAAAACCCGCCCCGATGTGGCCGAACTGATGGACGGCCAGTTGCGCCTGTTCGAATCGCGGCGCAACACGCTGGCGCAGCAGGTTGACCAGATGTCCAAACGGCGCGGCCAGATTGCCAGCCAGATCGAGGGCGTCGATGCGCAAAGTGCCGCCCTTGAGACGCAGCTGGAGCTGATACAGCAGGAACTGGACGACCAGCAAAGCCTGCTGGACCGGGGCCTTGCCCAAGCCAGCCGCGTGCTGGCCCTGCAACGCGAAGAGGCCCGGCTGCGGGGGACGGTGGGCGAACTGACCGCCAGCCGCGCCCAGGCCGAGGGCCGCATCACCGAAACCGACATCGAAATCCTGCGCCTCGGGTCCGGGCGGCGTGAAGAGGCGATCACCCAGCTGCGCGATTTCGGCTATCGCGAGCTGGAACTGGTGGAACGCCGCCGTGCGCTGGCCGAACGCATCGACCGGCTGGATATCCGCGCCCCCGTGTCGGGTATCGTGCTGGGCATGCAGGTGACGGCGCCGCGTTCGGTGCTGCGCCCTGCCGACCCGGTGCTGTATCTGATCCCGCAGGACCGCCCGCTGGTCATCGCCTCGCAGGTGCCGCCGATCCACATCGACCAGGTGCATCCCGGTCAGGCGGTGAAACTGGTGTTCTCGGCCTTTTCCGCGCGCACCACGCCCGAATTGAACGGCCGCGTGGCCGTGGTCTCCGCCGATGCGCTGACCGACCAGAGGTCGCAGATGTCGTATTACCGGGCCGAAATCGTGCTGGAACCCGGCGAGATCGAAAAGCTGGAGGGTCTGACACTGATCCCCGGCATGCCGGTGGAGGCCTTCATCCGCACCGAAGACCGCAGCCCGATGACCTATCTGATCAAACCCTTCACCGACTACTTCACCCGCGCCTTCCGCGAGACATGACCGGGGCCTGCCGTCTGTTGGCGGCGGGCCGATGCCATCGGCCTTCAGTCTGGCAGAGCCCCCCCTGCCCGCAGGATAACGAAACCCGCGCACCACGCCAGCATCCGCTTGCCGCCCCGCCGCACTGCGGCTAGCCTCCGCGCGAACAGCGCCTCCCGCGCCCAGCCAACGGAGCCTCCCCATGAACGCCATCGAAGCCCGCCTTGCCGAACTGGGTGTCACCCTGCCCGACGCCCCCGCCCCGGCGGCCAATTATGTGCCCTTCGTGATCACCGGCAATCTGGTGCATGTCTCCGGCCAGATCAGCCAGGGGCCGGACGGCATGATCAAGGGACGTCTGGGGGCCGACATGGATGTGGCAGCGGGGGCCGAGGCCGCCAAACGCTGCGCCATCAGCCTGCTGGCGCAGTTGCGCAAGGCCTGCGACGGCGATCTGACCCGGCTGGTGCGGGTGGTGAAACTGGTGGGTTTCGTCAATTCCACCGCCGACTTCACCGACCAGCCCAAGGTGATCAACGGCGCATCCGATTTCATGGTTGCCGCTTTGGGTGACGCGGGCCGCCATGCGCGCTCTGCCGTATCCGCCGCCAGCCTTCCTTTCGGCGTGGCCGTCGAAATCGAAGGCATCTTCGAGATCCGCTAAGATGCACGCCCCCCTTCCCCCCGTATTCCGCACCACGCCCGTGGCGCATCGCGCCCTGCATGACCGCTCCGCAGGACGCCCCGAAAACTCCCGCGCTGCCGTGCTGGCGGCGGTCGAGGCGGGCTATGCCATTGAAATCGACCTGCAACGCTCGGCCGACGGGCAGGCCATGGTGTTTCACGACTACGACCTGAACCGGCTGACCACAGCCACCGGCCCGCTGGCAATCCGCACCGCCGCCGAACTTGCCACGATCCGCCTGACCGATGCGCAGGATGGCATCCCCACCCTGCCTCAGATCCTCAGCGTCATCGCGGGCCGCGTGCCGCTGCTGATCGAGATCAAGGATCAGGATGGCGCGATGGGCCCCGATGTCGGCCCGCTGGAAAGCGCCACCGCACAGGCGCTGACCGGCTACGAAGGCCCCGTGGCCGTCATGTCCTTCAACCCGCACAGCATGGCCGCCATGGCCCGCCTTGCCCCCCATATCCCGCGCGGCCTGACCACCTCGGCCTTCGACCCCGCCGCCTGGGGCCCACTGCCTGCCCATGTCTGCGACCAGTTGCGCGACATCCCCGATTACGACCGCGTGGGGGCCAGCTTCATCAGCCACGAATGGGGCGACCTGGCCCGCCCCCGTGTGGCCGCCATGAAATCCGCCGGTGCCGCGATCCTGTGCTGGACGATCCGCTCCCCCACCGCCGAAGCCACCGCCCGGGCCATCGCCGACAACATCACCTTCGAACATTACGCCGCAGCGCTTCCGGCTTGACCCGGCGGCGTGTCACACCAGTTTTCCCCCTGACTCAGACATTCACCCATTTTCTGTCTCCAAATATCCACGGGGGGTCCGGGGGGCAGTCAGCCCCCCGGCTCTGCCCGCAAGACAGGCGCAGCCGCCCATGACCGCCCTCACCCTGACCGCCCACACCAGCCTCGCCGACATCCCGGCAGCCGAATGGGATGCCGTGGCCTGCCCCGAGGCCGCGTCAGGCCGCCCCATCGACCCCTTCACCACCCACCGTTTTCTGGCGGCGCTTGACCGCTCCGGCTCCACCGGCGCGGGCAGCGGCTGGCAACCCCGCCCGCTGACTGTCACCCAGGGGGGCCGCCTCATCGCCGCCGCCCCGCTTTATGCCAAGGGCCACAGCCAGGGCGAATACATCTTTGACCACAGCTGGGCCGATGCCTGGCAACGCGCCGGGGGCCGCTATTACCCCAAACTGCAAATCGCCGTCCCCTTCACCCCCGCCACCGGCCGCCGCCTGCTGACTGCCCCGGGGTTCGAGGATACGGGCAGCGCCGCGCTGATCGACGGCGCGGTGCAGATCGCCGCGCAGAACCGCCTGTCATCCCTGCACATCACCTTCTGCACGGCGGCTGAGGCGCAGGCGGGTGAAGACATGGGCCTTCTGCACCGCATCACCCAGCAGTTCCATTGGGAAAACCGGGGCTATGCCTGCTTCGCCGATTTTCTGGCCGACCTCAGTTCGCGCAAGCGCAAGACCATCCGCAAGGAACGCGAAACGGCGGCGGCATTCGGCGGCACGATCCGCTGCCTGACCGGCGACCAGATCGAGCCACAGCATTGGGATGCCTTCTGGCAGTTCTATCAGGACACCGGATCACGCAAATGGGGCACGCCCTACCTGACCCGGCGCGCCTTCCACGAATTCCACGCCACAATGCGCGACGACATCCTCTTGGTGCTGGCCGAACGCGACGGCAGGCCGGTGGCGGGCGCGCTGAATTTCATCGGGCGCGACACGCTGTTCGGCCGCTACTGGGGCTGCGTGGAAGATCACCCCTGCCTGCATTTCGAGCTGTGCTATTACCGCGCGATCGACTGGGCCATCACCCACGGCCTGCACCGGGTAGAGGCGGGCGCGCAGGGCGAACACAAGCTGGCGCGCGGCTATCTGCCGACCCCGGTGCATTCGCTGCACTGGATCGCCGACGCCGGTTTCCGCGAGGCCGTGGCGCAATACCTGCGCGCCGAACGCCGCGCGGTGGATGAAGAGATCGAGGTGCTGACCGCCTATGGCCCGTTCCGCCGCGTCCACACCGAAGATTGAGCGGACAGCGGCCCAGGCTGCCGCCGCGCAGGTCAGGACACAAGACAAACCGGCACCCCCCATGGCATGCTTTCCAAAACGGAGCTTTCGATGGAATCCCTGACACTGTATACCAACCCGCAGTCGCGCGGCCGCATTGCCCGCTGGATGCTGGAAGAGCTGGGCCAGCCCTATGACACGGTGATCCTGGGCTATGGCCCCGACATGCAGGCCGAAAGTTACCGCACGCTGAACCCGATGGCCAAGGTGCCCACCGTCACCCACGGCACCCGCACCATCACCGAATGCGCCGCCATCTGCACCTATCTGGCCGATGCCTTTCCCGAGGCCCGGCTGATGCCCGATGACCGCGCCGCCTTTTACCGCTGGATGTTCTATGCGGCAGGCCCGCTGGAGGCCGCCGTGACAAACAAGGCGCTGGGTGTCACCGTGCCGCCGGAAAAATCCGGCTTCGTGGGCTATGGCAGCTTTGACCGGGTGGTGGCCACGCTGGAACAGGCCGTCTCTGCCAGCCCCTATCTGGCGGGCGACACATTCTCGGCGGTCGATGTCTATGCCGGATCACAGATCGGCTGGGGCCTGCAATTCGGCACGCTGCCCGCCCTGCCCGGCTTCACCGCATATTGGGACCGGATCAAGACCCGCCCCGCGCTGGCCCGCGCCAATGCCGCCGATGACGCGCTGATCGCAAAAGGATAGAAACGTGCCCAAGACACCCGCACTTGACGACCGCAGCCTGCTGGCCCCGCTGCTGGCAAGCGGCTGGACGCTGGACGCCGACCGCGACGCGATCACCAGGGTTTTCACCTTCGGCAATTTCGTCGATGCCTTCGGCTTCATGACCCGCGCCGCGCTCTGGGCGGAAAAATGGGGCCACCACCCGGAATGGAGCAACGTTTACAAGACCGTGGCCGTCACCCTGACCACACATGACGCAGGCGGGCTGACCGAACTGGATGTGAAACTGGCCACGAAGATGGATGCGCTGGCCACGCCCTGACGCCCGCGCTTTCATCTTGGTCGAAACAGCCTCGCCGAAGGCCACCGGCACAGGCCATAGGCGCGGAAAGCCGAACAGCTTGCGCAACACCGGCCCAAAAATCCTTCGAAGGATTTTTCAAAAGTTTTCGAAAACTCTTGTCGGCACCACGCCCGCCAAGGCCGGGCCTTGGGCAGAAGGGGGCCAACCCGGCCCCCCCCCGGCGGTTCAGATCGCCGCCAGCATCGCCTCGCCGCCCGAAACTTCGCACACACCCGGGCTTTCTTCCAGATGCAGCACCGTCACCACGCCGTCTTGCGCCTGCAGCGCATAGCGCTTCGACCGCGCGAGCAACCCCACCGGCGGCGCGTCAAAGGCCAGACCCATCGCGCCGGTCATCTCGCTGGCGGCATCGGCCAGCATGGTGATGCCAGCCGCCGTGGCCCCGGTAGCCTCGCCCCAGGCCTTCATCACGAACGGGTCGTTCACCGATACGCAGATCACCTCATCCACACCCTTTGCGTCAAATCCCGCCTTGGTGCGGATGAAGCTGGGCACATGGGCCGAGGAACAGGTGGGTGTAAAGGCCCCCGGAACGGCAAAGATCACCACATTGCGGCCCTTCGCACGCTCGGTCAGGCTGACCTGCTGCGGCCCGTCGGCCCCCATCATCACCAGCGTCGCCTCGGGCAGTCTGTCGCCTACAGAAATCGTCATCCGGTCAGTCCTCGCGCGTTGCGTTTCCATTGGCCCAAGTTATAGGGTCCGCCGGTAGGACGGGCCAGTGCAAAGCAAGACGGGCCAGCGCAAGACAGGCCAGTGCAAGGCAAGACGGGCCAGCGCAAGGCAAGACAGGCCAGTGCAAGGCGGCCTGCACAAACGGGGGACAGGGCAAGATGACGCATATCGTGGTGATCGGGGCCGGGCAGGCCGGGGCGGCGCTGGTGGCAAAGCTGCGCAGCGCCGGTCACAGCGGCGCCATCACCCTGATCGGGGCAGAAACCGCCCCGCCCTACCAGCGCCCGCCTTTGTCCAAGGCCTATCTGATGGGCGAGATGGAGCAAGAGCGGCTTTACCTGCGCAATGCCGAATTCTATGCCGACAATTCCATCACCCTGCGGCTGGGTGCGCCCGTGACGGCGATTGACGCCGCGGCGAAAACCGTGACGTTTGGCGCGGATACGCTGGCCTATGACCAGCTTGCGCTGACGACAGGCTCGGTGCCGCGCCGCCTGCCTGCGGCCATCGGCGGCGATCTGGCGGGCATCTATACCGTGCGCGGTCTGGCCGATGTGGATGCCATGCGCGGCGAATGCGTGGCGGGCCGTCGCGTGGTGATCATCGGCGGCGGCTATATCGGGCTGGAGGCGGCGGCGGTCGCCTCGAAACTGGGCCTGCATGTGACCGTGGTGGAAATGGCCCCGCGCATCCTGCAACGCGTGGCGGCCCCCGAAACATCCGACTATTTCCGCGCCTTGCACATGGCGCATGGCGTGACGATCATCGAGGGGGTGGGCCTTGACCGCCTGCTGGGAGACGGGCGTGTGAACGCCGCGCGGCTGACCGACGGGCGCGAGCTGCCCTGCGATTTCGTCATCGCTGGCGTGGGCATCCTTCCTGCCACCGCGCTGGCGGAACTGGCGGGCGTCACGCTGGACAACGGCATTGCCACCGATGCCCATGGCCGCACGTCAGACCCGGCAATCTGGGCTGCGGGCGACTGCGCATCCTTCCCTTGGCGGGGTGGGCGGCTGCGGCTGGAATCGGTGCAGAACGCCATTGATCAGGCGGAAACGGTGGCCGAAAACATGCTGGGCGCGGGCAGGGATTATGTGCCGATGCCGTGGTTCTGGTCGGATCAATACGACACGAAACTGCAAATCGCCGGGCTGAACACCGGCTATGACCGCATCGTGACCCGGGGGCCCGAGGGCGAAAGCGTATCGTTCTGGTATTTCAGGGGCGACGCGCTGCTGGCCGTCGATGCGATGAACGATCCGCGCGCCTATATGGTGGGCAAGCGCCTGCTGGAAATGGGCCGGACGGTGGACCCGGCGGCCATCGCAGACCCCGCTACCGCGCTGAAATCCCTGCTGAAGTGATGCGGATCATCGGGGGCAGCCATCGCGGCACGCATCTGGCCCCGGTGGGTGCGGGCGATCCGGCCGCACATCTGCGCCCCACATCCGACCGGGTGCGCGAGGCGATCTTCAACCTGCTGATAAACGGCGGCTATGGCAACCCGATCAGCGGGGCGCGGGTGCTGGACCTTTTCGCAGGCACCGGCGCGCTGGGGCTGGAGGCGCTGAGCCGGGGTGCCGCCCATGCCACATTCGTCGATGACGGTGCCGCCGCCCGCGCCCTGCTGCGCCGCAATATCGAGATCCTGCGCCGCGCCACCGATACCGCGCTGGTCCGCGCCGATGCCACGCGCCTGCCGCCCTGTGCCGCCCCCTTCACGCTGGTGTTTCTTGACCCGCCCTATGGGCGCGCTCTGGGCGAGGCCGCGCTTGCCAGCGCCCGCGCGCAGGGCTGGCTGGCCCCCGATGCGATGGTAGTGTGGGAGGAATCGTCCCCGCCTGCCCCGCCTGCGGGCTTTGACCAACTCGACCAGCGCCGCTATGGCGATACCATCGTCACGATCCTGCGCGCGCCCGGCGACACCGCGCCCGGGGCCGCGCCATGATCCTGCCGCCGCGGGCCGTGATCTTTGACTGCGACGGCGTTCTGGTGGACAGTGAGCCGCCCACATTCGTGCTGTTGCAGGAAAACCTTGCGCAGCATGGCCTGCCGCTGACCCATGCGCAGATGGACGACCTGTTTCTGGGCGGCACGATGCGGGGCCTTTACGACAAGGCTTTGGCGCTGGGGGCTGAACTGCCCGCCACCTGGGTCGATGATTTCTATGCGCTGCTCTATGCCCGGCTGGCCAAGGGTGTTGCGCTGATCCCCGGCATTGAAACCGTGCTGGACGCGCTGGATGCCGCCCGCATCCCCTATGCCGTCGGATCAAACGGGTCGGATGAAAAGATGCGGATCTCGCTTGGTCAACACCCAGCCCTGCTGGCGCGGCTGCACGGCCGCCTGTTTTCCGGCCAGACGCTCGGCACGCCCAAACCCCACCCCGGCCTTTACCTGCATTGCGCCCGCGCGCTGCACGTCGGCCCGCAGGATTGTGTGGTGATCGAGGACAGCCCCACCGGGGCCAAGGCCGCCGCCAATGCCGGAATGCGTTGTTTCGGCTATGCGGCCACTGGCGACGGCGCGCGACTGGCGGCCGAAGGTGCGACGGTCTTTCATGACATGGCCCGTCTGCCCGCCCTGCTGGGCCTTTGACACCGGCATTGCGCCAGGCCACGGCGGCAGATCAACCCCGCGCCCGGCGCAAATGCCCTTCTGGCCCTCGCCCCGGCCATGGGTTAAAGCAGGCGCGCAACTTCGGCATAAGGGCAGCGCCATGGCACGGATTCTGATTACCTCCGCCATTCCCTACATCAACGGCATCAAGCATCTGGGCAATCTTGTGGGCAGCCAGTTGCCTGCCGATCTTTACGCCCGCTACTGCCGGGGCCGGGGGCATGAGGTGATGTTCCTTTGCGCCACCGACGAACACGGCACGCCGGCCGAGCTGGCCGCCGCCAAGGCAGGGCAACCGGTAGACCAGTTCTGCGCCGAGATGCACGCCGTGCAAAAGGGCATTGCCGAGGGGTTCCGCCTGTCCTTCGACCATTTCGGCCGGTCTTCCAGCCAGCGCAACCACCGGCTGACGCAGCATTTCGCGGGCGCGCTGGCGGCCAATGGGTTCATCGAGGAAGTCTCGGAAAAGCAGGTGTTTTCCGTCACCGACAACCGCTTTCTGCCCGACCGCTACATCACCGGCACCTGCCCGAACTGCGGCTACGAATCCGCGCGCGGCGACCAGTGCGAGAATTGCACCAAACAGCTTGACCCTACCGACCTGATCAACCCGCGCTCGGCCATTTCAGGCTCCACTGATCTGGAGGTGCGCGAAACCACGCATCTTTACCTGCGGCAGCGGTCCCTGCGTGACGAGATCGCCGCCTGGATCGACAGCAAGACCGACTGGCCGGTGCTGACCACCTCGATCGCGAAGAAATGGCTGAACGACGGCGACGGTTTGCAGGACCGGGGCATCACCCGTGACCTGTTCTGGGGCGTGCCGGTGAAAAAGGGCGACCAGCCCTGGCCGGGAATGGAAGGCAAGGTGTTCTACGTCTGGTTCGATGCGCCCATCGAATACATCGCTTGTGCTGCCGAATGGGCCGATGCCCATGGTCTGGGCGAGGCCGCGTGGGAACGCTGGTGGCGCACCGACAAGGGTGCCGATGACGTGCGCTATGTGCAGTTCATGGGCAAGGACAACGTGCCCTTTCACACCCTGTCTTTCCCCGCCACCATCATGGGCTCGCGCGAACCGTGGAAGCTGGTGGATTACATCAAGTCGTTCAACTACCTGAACTACGATGGCGGGCAGTTTTCCACGTCGCAGGGGCGTGGCGTGTTCATGGATCAGGCGCTGTCGATCCTGCCCGCCGATTACTGGCGCTGGTGGCTGCTGTCGCATGCGCCGGAAAACAGCGACAGCGAGTTTACATGGGAGAATTTCCAGACTTCGGTGAACAAGGATCTGGCGGATGTGCTGGGCAACCTTGTCAGCCGCGTCACGAAATTCGCCAAGTCCAAGCTGGGCGATACCGTGCCCGCCGGTGGCAGCATGGGCGCGCGCGAGGCGCAGCTGATGGCCGATCTGGCCACCGGGCTGGCGGCCTACGAGGCCTGTATGGAAGCGATGGAGGTGCGCAAGGCTGCGGCGGAACTGCGCGCGCTGTGGGTGCTGGGCAACGAATACCTGCAATCGGCGGCGCCATGGACCGTGGTGAAAACCGACCCCGATCAGGCCGCGGCGATGATCCGGCTGGCGCTGAACCTGATCCGGGTGTTTGCCGTGCTGTCCCGCCCGTTCATTCCCGATGCAGCGGCCGTGATGATGGCGGCCATGCGGTCGGATGACTGGTCCTGGCCGACCGATCTGGCGGCGGCGATGCAGGCCCTGCCCGCCGGCCACGGGTTCGACGTGCCGGAAAACCTGTTCCGCAAGATCACGGACGAGGAGCGCGCCGACTGGCAACAGCGATTTTCAGGCGTGCGGGCCTGACGGTCAGCCGCAACCGGCGGTCATTCCGCCGGTTGCGCAGCCGCCGACGGCAGCCCCATGTCTGACAGCACCAGCGTCACGCCCCGGCGTTTCGCGCTTTCCTCGACCGCCACACGCATGGCGGCGTTGCGGATCAACAGGCGCTTGAAACGCACCTCGTCCAGCGCCAGCAGCGTGCCGTGGGTGATGGCCGTGATCTGCGCGCGCCGGGTCTTGCGCATCAGGATGGCCAGTTGCCCGAACATCTCGCCCCGGCCCAGCAGCAGCTTCTGGCCCGCAACCTCTGATTCCACCGCGCCAGAGGCGATGAAGAACACGTTGCGCGGCACCTCGCCCCGGCGCAGCAGCACATCGCCGGGCTGCACATAAAGCGTGGTCAGGGCCTGCGCCAACTGGCGGCGCTGGCCTTCCTCCATATCCTCGAACAGCGGGAACTGGCGCACAAGCTCGGATTTCTGCACCGCAAGGTCCAACTTCGGCCGCCGGTCCACCCGGGCGCGTTCGGCTGCAATGCGCTGGCGCAGGGTGTGGTGCAGTTCCTCGCCGATCAGCCCGTCACCATAAAGCACTTCATATTCATGTTCCTCCAGACGCAGGGCGGTGCGGCGGATGAAGCGGCGCTCCATCTCATCGGAATAGCCGGGGTATTGCAGGCGCAACCCTTCGAGCGCGGTGTCGATCTCTTCCTCGCGGCGCTTCAGCAGCTCGTGCAGCAGGTCGGCCACCCGGCGGCCATGGATGCGGCGGATCTTGGTGTCGATATAGGCGTGCAGGTCGCGCAGGATCAGCGCCGTGGCCAGCAGCATCTCGAACCGGTCGGCGGTGGCTTGCCCCAGCGGGCCCGACAGCTTCAGCCTGTTGTGCATCAGCACCGCCAGCCGGTGCGTGCGACCATAGCCCATGGCCTGCCGCCCGGCCAGACGGTAGCCGCCCCGGCCCCCGGTGCGGGTGCGTTCAATCAGCCGGTCCACGTTGGACAGCATCTGCTCCACCAGCCGCCCGGAAATCAACTGGTCGCGGAACCCTTCCAGGATCATGTCGCGCTCGCGTCCCGCCAGTGCCACAAGGCCAAGGGTGATCCGGTCGCGGTCATGGATTTCCTCGGCGCTTTCGGCGCGGTTGACGGCCAGTTCCAGCCGCTCGCCAAAGCGTTTCGCCTCGGCGCGGATGATCTCGCGGTCAAGCTCGTGGTCGCGCACGGTTTCGGCCACCTCTTCACGCACATTCTGCAATGCGACGGCGATCACCTGGTTGGACAGCGCCAGATCCAGCGGGGCCAGCCGCGCAAGGCCCAGCCGCCGGATGATCCAGCGCAGGGTGGTGCCCTGTGCCAGAAGTGTGAACAGGGTGAACCCCGTGGCCAGAATGCCGATCTCACGCTTGATCTGCGGGGGCACCAGCGGGTTTTCCGTCACGGCCAGCGCCAGTGCCAGCGTCACCGCACCCCGCAGCCCGCCCCAGAGAATCGCCACCCGGTAGGGCGTTTCCACCCGCGGCGACAGGTTCGCCCGCGTCAGCAGCGGCAGCATGCCAAACAGCATCACCGCGCGCGAAGCGGTGGCAGCCAGGATCACCACCAGCACCAGAAACACATCCCACAACCGCGCGTCGCCCAGCAGACGCGGGATCAGCAGCGCGGCAAGGATAAAGATCAGCGAACCCGCCCAATGCGCCAGCAGATCCCACACATCCTTCAGGTAATTCCATGTGGCGGGGGAAAGCCGGGCAGGCCCGGTCAGGTTCAGCGTCAGCCCAGCCACAAGCACCGCGATGACGCCGGATGCGTTCAGCCCGCGTTCGGCCAGCATATAGGTCAGGAAGGGCATGGCAATGCTGATGGAAATCTGCGCCAGCGGATGCCCGGGCAGCAGCGTCATCGCGGCAAGGCCCACCCGGCCCATCACCCAACCCACCGCAAGCCCGCCAAGGATCAGCAGCGGAAAATCCACCAGCGCGTCGCGGAAGGTCGGGTTGGGCACCCCGGCCATCACGAAGGTCAGGAAAAACCCGAACAGCGCGATGGCCGCGGCATCGTTCAGAAGGGACTCGCCCTCGACAATCCGGCCCAGCCGCTGCGGGGCGGCGATGTTGCGGAAAATGCTGACCACCGCCGAAGGATCAGTCGTCGAAACAATGGCCCCCAGCAACAGGCAAGCCATAAGTGACATGCTGCTGAAGGGCTGCAAGGCCAGCCCGATGAACAGCGTGGCCATCAGCACCGCCACCACCGCCATCAACAGAATGGGCACCCAGTCATCCGCCATCCGGCGCAGGTTCAGCCCCAGCGCCACCTGAAACAGCAGCGTGGGCAGGAACACATACAGAAACACTGACGACCGGATCGGCAATGAAAGGATCGCCTGCACCCCGGGGTCGAACTGCTGGCTCAGACCGCTGGCCTGCAGATACAGCGCAGCCGACCCCAGAAGAGCCCCGACCAGCGCCAGCACAACGGAATACGGCAGGCGCAGGCGCGTTGCCAGCGGCTCACACAGTGCGATGACGATGAACAGGCTGGCAATGACGCCGACAAGCAGGATGACATTCATGGGTTTCTGATACGGCAGGACCGGGGCGCAGGAAAACCCGTGGCCGCACAATTCATTGTCATGCGTTGAAACAGCCTGTTACCCCGGCGTCATTCCGCCGGGATGCCCGGTCTTGCAGCCTCGTCCAGTTCGCGCGACAGGCGGGCCTCTTCCTCGGCCTTGGGTTTCGACAGGCCCGCCAGCAACAGATAGGCCACCGGCGTGATGTAAAGCGTGGACAGCGTGGCAAAGCCAAGCCCCCCCACGATCACATAGCCCAGCGCCTCGCGCGCCTCGGCCCCCGCGCCCACCGAGAATATCAGCGGCACACCGCCCAGCACGGTTGACAGCATGGTCATCATCACCGGACGCAAGCGGATGGTTGACGCCTCATAGATCGCGCGGCGCACGGAATGGCCCTGATCGCGCAGGCTGTTGGCAAATTCCACGATCAGGATGCCGTTCTTGGCCATGATCCCCACCATCAGCACCAGCCCGATCTGGCTGTAGACATTGATACTGCCCCCGGTCAGCAGCAAGGCGAAGATCGCACAGGCCAGCCCCAAGGGCACCGTGGCCATGACGATGATGGCCGACACGAAACTTTCAAACTGCGCAGCCAGCACCAGAAACACCACCAGAATGGCAAAGCCGAAGGTGATCATCAGGCCGGACGCCGTTTCATCCAGCGTGGCCGCCTCGGACAAGGGCACCACGCGGCTGTTTTCCGGCAGGATTTCGGCGGCAATGTCCTGCAACTGCGCATAGGCGTCGCCCAGTGCCATTTCGGGCGTCAGGCTGGCCGACACCTCGACCGCGCGCATCTGCGCCTCGCGGCCCAGATCGGGGGCCACGGCGCGTTCCTCCAGCGTCACGAAGGTGGACACCGGCACCATCTGCCCGTCGCCGCTTTGCACGAAGATGCGTTCCAGATCGCCGGGATCATTCACCGGGTCGTTGGTGGAAATCATCTGGATGTCATAGCTGGCATCGTCGATGAACACCGTGCCGATGGTGCGCCCGTCCAGCACGGCCTGCAACGCCTGCCCCAGCCCGTCGATGTCTATACCCAGATCAGACGCACGCTCACGGTCCACCTCGACGAAAAGCTGCGGCTGGGTGGTCTCATAATTGATCGACACGCGGCCAAAGGCGGGGTTTTCCTCCAGCCGGTCGGCGATGGCGCGGGCCTGCCCCGCCAGATCCTCATAGCTGGAGCCGGTGATGGCCACGCGCAGCCCCTGGCCCCCGCCCCGGATGCCCAGCGAATTGCCCTGCATCGCCGTGGCGCGCACGCCGATCACCTGCCCGATGGCGCGGTTGATATCGGTGACGATATCCTGCTGGCTGCGTTCCCGCTCGCCCCAGGGGGCCAGCGACATCACCACAAAACCGCTGTTGCCAGAACCGGTGCCCGCGATGGCAAAGATGTTCGTCACTTCGCCCGAGGTGCGGAACGGCTCCAGCAGCGCCTCGATCTCGCGCATCTTGCCCGCCGTGTAATCCAGCGACACGCCCTGCGGGGCCGATACCCGCACCATGGCCTGCGCGCGATCCTCGGCCGGTGTCACCTCTTGCCTTATGCCGCCCGCCACCAGCACGGCGGTGGCAGCGAACAGCACCGACACCAGCACCGCGATCAGCGGCGCGGCCAGCACCACCCGCAGGCTGGCCGCGTAAACCCGCGCCAGCCGGTTGCCCAGCCAGATCATCGGGCCGCGCGCGGTGCCCTCGGGCTTTGGCGGTTTCAGCAGGCGGCTGGCCATCACCGGGCACAATGTCAGCGCCACGACCGAGGACAGCAACACCGACATGGCCAGTGTGAACCCGAACTCGCGGAACAGCCCGCCGGTCTGCCCCGGCAGGAACGACAGCGGCACGAACACCGCCGCCAGCGTGGCCGTGGTGGTCACGACGGCAAAGAACACCTCCTGCGTGCCCAGCACCGCCGCCGCCCGCGCCCCCATGCCCTGCGACCGGCGGCGCACGATGTTTTCCAGAACCACGATGGCATCATCCACCACCAGCCCGGTGGCCAACAGCAGCGCCAGCAGCGTCAGGATATTGACCGAGAACCCCGCCAGATAGATCGCCGCCACCGTCCCGATCAGCGACACCGGCAGCGTCACCGTGGGGATCAGCGTGGCCCAGATGTCGCGCAGGAACACATAGATGATCGCCACCACGATGATGATGGCCAGCACCAGCGTCAGCACGACCTCGTGAATTGCGCCATTGATGAACACCGCATCATCGCTGGACACGAAAATGCTGACATCTTCGGGCAGGATGGTCTGCAATTGAGCCACCGCCTCGGTCACGGCGGCCGAGATTTCCAGCGTGTTGCTTTGCGCCTGCCGGATGATGCCCAGCCCCAGCCCGGTTTCGCCATTGGCGCGCAGCACGCTTTCTCCGGTTGCGGGCCCCAGCGTGACCGTGGCCACGTCGCCAAGGCTCACCCCGTCGCCGATCACCAGTTCCTCGAACCGTTCCGGCGTGTTGACCGTCGCGGTGGTGCGCACCACAAGGCTTTGGGTCGGCGCGTTCAGTGACCCCGCAGGCGCGTCGAACGACACATCGGCCAGCGCATCGCGCACATCGGCCAGTGTCAGGCCCCGGCTGGCCAGTTGCATCTGGTCCACATCGACGCGGAACACCTCGTCGCGGGTGCCATAGATTTGCAGATCGGCCACGCCCGGCACGGAAATCAGCCGCTCCTCGACCACATCCTGCACCAGCGTGGTCAGATCCTGCGCGCTGCGGGTGGCAGATGTGACAGAGATTCGCATCACCGCCTCGGCATTGGCATCGGCCTTGACCACGCGGGGGTCGTCAGCATCATCGGGCAACTGGTTGGAAATGCGTGAGATCGCGTCGGATATATCCGCCGCCGCCACGTTCAGGTCGGTGTTGTCGCCAAACTCCACCGTGACCCGGCTGCGGCCAAAGTTGGAGCGTGATGAAATGGCCTGCACCCCGGCCACCCGGCCAGCGGCACCCTCGATCCGGGCCGTGATCTCGCGGTCCACCGTTTCGGGCGAGGCGCCGGTGAAATTGGTGGTCACGGTGACAACGGGCCGGTCCACATCGGGCAGTTCGCGCACTTCGACGCCCAAGAGGCCCGCAAGGCCCGCAATCACCACCAGCGCATTCAGCACAAAGGCCAGGATCGGCCTGCGCACGAACAGCGCCGTGCCCGAAAGTTTCGCATCCTTGCCGGGTGTCGCGATAACGCTCATGTTCTGCCCCTCAGCCTTCGGTGGATACCGGCAGAACCGCCGGGGTAATCTGTTCCGGGTTTTCGGCCACACGGGGGGCCAGATCCATGCCGGGGCGCAGCGATTGCACGCCTTCGGTCACGACAAGATCGCCTTCGGCCAGTTCGCCCGCCACAAGCACGCTGTCGCTGTTGCGCTGCATGATCCGCACCGCCGCACGTTGCGCCTTGCCCTCGCGCACCACCCAGACGAACGACCCGTCGCTGTTCCACTGGATCGCCAGCGGGTCCACCGCCGGGAAGCTGTCACCGGCAAAGGACAGGGATATGTTGAAGGCCATGCCCGCGCGCAGCATGTCGTCGCTGTTTTCCAGCACGGCCTGCATCAGCAGCGTGCGGCTGGCCGGATCGACCCGGCTGTCGATGGCGCTGATCCGCCCGTCCAGCACCATCTGCGGGTTTGCCAGCGGGGTGGCGGTCAGCGCGCTGCCTTCGGTGATGCGGCCCACGAAACGCTCGGGCACGCGGAATTCCACCAGCACGCGTGACCGGTCGTCGATCTGGGCAAAGGCATTCTGCGGTGAGACCTGATCACCCGGTTCGGCTGACAGGATACCCACCCAGCCTGCAATGGGGGCAATGATCCGACGGCGTTCCAGCTCCAGCTCTGCCTCGCGCAGCGCCAGTGCGGCGGTTTGCAGCGTCAGCCGCGCGTCAGAGCGTTGCAGTTCGGTGACAGCGCCGGAATTGCCCAACGCCTCCAGCCGGTTCATCGCGGCTTCGGCATCGGCCAGTTGCAGTTGCGCGCGGTCGCGGGCGATGCGCTGCACCTCGTCGCGCAGCGTGGCCAGCACCACGCCCTGTTCGACATAGGCACCAGAGGTGACATTCACCGTGTCCAGCACTCCCGTTACCTCGGGCACCAGCGTGACGGAACGGTAGGGCTGGCCATCGCCGATGGCCGCGACCTGATCGTTCATCGCGCGCAATTCGGCAGGCCGGGCCATCACCGCCACGGGGCCTGCGGGCGGCCCACCCGGTCGGCCGCCGCCTGCACCTTGACCACCGCGCGGCGGCTGGCCCGCTACGGCCTGCCCGCCTGCGGTTGCACCCTCTTCTGCAGGGGCGGCGATCCCCAGCGCATCCAACACGCCATAGCGCGCCAGCAAGGGCAGCGCCGAAGGAATGTAGTTGATCCAGATCGCCAGTGCCCCGGCAAGGATGCCAAGCGCCAGCACGGTCTGCGTCATGATCTTCATCATGGGATCAAAATCCCTTTCCTGTCGGGCTGCGCGTTCATGCGTTGCGGAGGGTGGCAGAGGTTTGAAGCGGTCAATCGGAACTAGCCCATTCTGCCTGATTGCACAGGCCTGTCCAACCGGTCGGGTGAACAAACCTCAGTGACCGCGGCGCGGCACCGCACCAATAACGCTGCAAGTGCAAAGTTCCGTCGCGGCGGGCGGAAAGTGATCTGCTGGCGGACGGCAATCCATTGGCGAACGGCAATCTACTGGCAGTCCGGCTTCAGTTCCCGCCCAGCAGACGGCCCAGCGCATTCGCCGCCTCTTCCTCCAGCCGGCGTCTGGCGGCATCTTCCAGGCTTTCGCCCTCACCCGCCACGATGCCCAGCTCTTCCTGCGCCTTTTGCGCCAGCCTTGCCTTGGCCTCGGCCTCCAGTTCCTTGGCCTTGGCGCGGGCCTGTGCCTCCAGCTTGGCCCTTTCCTCGGCCAGCTGCTCGTCCAGAATGGATTGCAGATCCAGTTTGAAGCGGGGCGCGGCCCAGCTGCCACTGATCAGCACCGGCACTTTCACACCGCCGCTGCCATCCGCACCGGCCAGCGCGGTAGGCACGATGCGGTAATCCAGCGTCTGTGCGCCGATGCCCACGCGGCCCGATCCGGTGGCTGTCAGCAGGGGGGCGGCAAAGACCAGATCGTCATTGGCCAGCACGCCGTCTTTCAGGGTGAAGCTGGCGGTGATGCGATCAAAGATGGTGCTGGCCCCCTCACCCACATAGCCCGCATCCAGCGTGCGCAGCATGCCCACCAGATCCAGCCCCCGGATCTCGCCCTTGCCGAACGACAGGCTGCCCCCGCCCGACAGGCTGTTCATGATCGCATCCATGCTGTTGCCGACGCCCAGGAATTTCACCCGCAGGTCGCCCGCCCCGATCAGCCGGTCATAGCCCGCCATATCGGCCAGCAGGGGCTGCATGGCCAGCCCCGCCACCGCCAGATCGCCTCCCACCGACAGGCCGCCCCGCCCGTTGGCCACCAGTTGCCCGCTGACCGTGCCGCCATAGGCCGCAATCTCGCGCAGATCGAACACGGCGCGGGCGCGGTCTACCGTCGCCAGAATGCGGCTGCGGCCCAGTTGGGCCACGCCCAGATCAACGCTGTCGGCACTCAGCGCCACGGCGGCATCCATGGTGCCCAGCGCGCTGGCGTCGATGGGGTCGCGCGACCAGCCGGTGTTGCTGGCATCCCCGCCACCTGATCCGCCCGCACCCATGGCCGAAAGATCCAGCGCCCCGGCGGCAATCTGCGCGCTCAGCTTGGGCCTCTCGCCCGCCGTGGTCAGATCGGCGTCGCCGGTCAGCCGGTTGCCGTCAAGGCTCACCGTGCCACCGCGCAGATGCACCGAGCCTGCGGCCGTCAGCGTCACGTCGCCCTCCACCGCCACATTATCGCGCCCCAGACCCAGCGGCAGGCCGGGGGGCGCCTGCCCCGCCAGTGCCATCACCGCCGCCAGATCGCCCAAGGCCGCATCCACCCGGCCTTCGGCAGCCATCGGGGCGGTGCCAAACCGCCCGGCAAAGCTGACAGTCGCCCCACCCGTGCCAAGGTTCAGATCAACCGGCACAACCCGGCCTTCAAGAAACGGAGCAAAGGCACCGATCCGCCCGGCGGCGGTAAAGGCCTGTCCGTTCATCACCGCCGCCAGTGTCACATCCGCAGGCCCGTCAAAGGCCGGTATCGCCGCCTCGACCGCCAGCGCCGTCAGGGTGACGCGGCTGCCCGCCGCATGATCGATATAGGTGACGGTGCCATCGGTGATCACGCCCCGGTCAAGGGTAAAGGGTGTGCCTGCCCCCGGTGTCTGTGCTGCCTCGGCGGCCTCTGCCGTGGGCAATTCCCAGTTGCCCAGACCATCCGCGCCCATTTCCAGCAGGATCTGCGGGCTTTCCGCCTCGATGCGGGTGATCTTCACCTCGCCCGCGATCAGCGCCGCCATGTCGATGCCGATCGTCAGCGCGCGGGCTTGCAGCATCGGGCCTTCATCCGACCAATCCGCGTTGGCGATGGTCACGGGCCCGGTCTTAACCCCCAGTTGCGGCCAGAACGACGGGCTGACCCCACCTTCCAGCGTCAGCGCGCGGCCTGTGGTTTTCTGGAACTGGTCGGCGGCCAGCACGGCCACCCTTTCACCGGGGATCAGCAAGACCCCCACGACCACAAGGGCCAACAGCCCGAACACGACCCCGATCAGGCGAAAGATCCAGCGCATCAGGCCCCCCCTGCGTTTGCAAACGCAGCGTAACCCGCCGCGCCCCGTTGCGGCAAGCGCGGCGCGGGCCGGTTGCGCATCAACCCGCCGAACGTGTTACAACCCCGCGTGAGCGGTCAGTTCGCCACCACCGGGCGCGACCGCATGCGCGCCACCGTCTCACGCTCGGCCCGTTTGCAGACCTGCGGCGGCAGGCCACGGTCGATCAGGGCCATATCCTCCAGCACCATGTCGCCCATCCGGGTGAAGGCCACATCCAGCGCACCTGCCCGGTGCGCCGACAGCAGGAACCCCGGCAAGCTGCGCACCGGATGATCCGCCGCCAGCGGTTCCTCGGGGAAGACATCGCTGGCGGCATTGATATGGCCCGATGCCACCGCCGCCATCAGCGCCGGGAAATCCACCACATCGGCGCGGCTGAGCAGGATGAAACTGGCCCCCGGTTTCATCGCGGCAAAGGACTCGGCCCCCAGAAACGCCCGGTTTTCCGATGTGACAGCGGCGGTGACGAACACCACATCGCTGTTGGCCAGAACCTCGGCCAGCGTGGCGGGCGTGGCGGCCTGCGCCCGGATTTGCGAGGGCGCAAGCCACGGGTCGAATACCCTAAGCTGTGGCTGGAACCCCGCCAGCACCCGCGCCAACGCCCGGCCCAGATCGCCAAGCCCGATGATGCCGATCGCCGCCCCGGTCAGCAGCCGCGCACCCGCATTGCCCGCCCCGCCCCATTTCTCGCGCCCTGCACGGAAATCGGCATCGGCGGTGTGGATGCCCCGCGCCAGCGCCAGCGCGAAACCAAGGCCGATTTCCGCGACCGGCTGGGCAAAGACCGCGCCGGTGGTGACAACATGGATGCCGCGCGCAAAGGCCGCGTCATAGGGCATGTTGTTCAGCAGGTTCGATTCCACGTTGAAGATGCAGCGCAAGGATTCCAGCCGCGCCAGTGTCGCCTCGTCCAGCGGCGGCTGGCCAATGATGTGGCGCACCTCGGCCAGGGTGCCATCGGGCAGGCCCGGCAATGCGGCATCCGTGGTCTCGACGATGTGGTAACGGTCGTGCAGCACGGCCCGGGCGGCGGGCGCAAAGATCAGATCCAGACTGCGCGGCAAGGGGCAGGACAGGACAAGCGGGCGGGTGTCTGCGGGCATGGCGATCCTTCGGGCGGCGGATGACGCCCGAGCCTAGGCGGGCGGGCACGACCGCGGCAAGCCCCTTGTGACCTGCGCGCAAGGCAGGATCCTGCTGGTCGGGCTGCCGCAGGGGCCTTGACCGGCATAGGGAAGCTGTGCGTTCGCGGCTGGCTGGCGTGACCCGCCGCGCCCGCTCGTCACATGGCCGGGGGCGGCCGCAATAGCCGCACGGGGCCGCCTTCGGTCAGCACAGCGTCAAGCCGCTGGTCGGTCGCGTCAATCGGCACTTCGGCCACCTCTTGCGCGGCAAAGGCAAAGCCCACCGCCACCACATCATGCCGGGCGCGCAGCCCTTGCAACGTGCGGTCATAGAACCCGCCGCCGTAGCCCAGCCGGAACCCCCGCGCATCAAAGGCCAGCAGCGGCACGATCAGCACCGCAGGCTCCAGCCAGGCACCCTCGGCCGGGATCAGCGCGCCGAACTCGCCTGGCACCAGCGCACAGCCCGGCGTCCATTCCCGAAACCGCAGCGGCTGGGCCGCGCCCATGATCACCGGCACGCAGACCGGTCCGTCATGCGCGGCCATCGCGGGCAGCGGATCAATCTCGGTCCGCATCGGCATGTAGCCCGCCAGCACCTTGCCCGCATGGGGGCTGAGGGCATCGGCCAGCAATTCCGCCGCTTGCCCCTGCCCCGCCGCAAAAGCCGCCTTGCGGGTGGCAAAGGCGGTCTTGCGGGCGGCGGCCTTCACCTCGGCCATGGTCACAGCAGCACCAGCGTGGCAAGGCCCAGAAAGGCGAAAAACCCGATTACATCGGTCAGCGTGGTCACGAATGTGCCCGAGGCCAGCGCCGGATCGAAGCGCAGTTTGTTCAGCAACAGCGGCACCAGAATGCCCCCCAGCGCCGCGACCAGCAGGTTGATGACCAGCGCCGATGCCAGCACCAAACCAAGGCCCGCCGATCCATAGCCCAGCCAGCCGATCAGCCCCATGATCACCGCAAAGGCCGCGCCGTTGATCAGCCCCACCGCCGCCTCGCGCCGCACCACCCGGGGCGCGTTGGCCGATGTCAGATCCTTGGTTGCCAGCGCGCGCACCGCCACGGTCAGGCTTTGCGTGCCCGCATTGCCGCCCATCGAGGCGACAATCGGCATCAGCGCGGCAAGCGCCACGATCACCGAAATCGTCGCCTCGAACTGCGCGATGACCAGCGCGGCCATGTTGGCCGTCAGCAGGTTGACGAACAGCCATGGAAACCGCTGCTTCACGGTTTCCAGAATGCCGTCGGAAATGGCGCTTTCATCACCCACGCCGGCCAGTCGCAGAATGTCTTCCTCATGCTCCTCGTCCAGCACGTTCATCGCGTCGTCGATGGTGATGACGCCCACCAGCCTGTCGGTCGCATCGACCACCGGGCAGGAAATCAGGTGATACTGGTTGAAGATATAGGCCACATCAGCCTCGGGATCCGTCGCCTTGATGGTGCGGAAACTGTCTTCGGCGATGTCGCGCAGCGCCGTAGCACGCGGCGATGACAGCATGCGCCCCAGCGTCACATAGCCCTGCGGTTTCATCCGGGGGTCAACCAGAATCACATGGTAGAACTGGTCGGGCAGATGTTCGGCCTTGCGCAGGAAATCTATCGCCTCGCCCACCGTCCAGTGCAGGGGGGCCACCACCACCTCGCGCTGCATAAGTCGGCCTGCGGAATATTCCGGATAGGCCATCGCCTGTTCGACCGCCACCCGGTCGGCGCTTTCCAGCGCGCCCAGGATGATGGCCTGCTGCGGTTCGTCCAGATCCTCCAGAATGTCCACCACATCGTCGGTGTCCAGTTCGCGCACCGCGTCGGTCAGCACATGGCGCGGCAGGAATTCGATCACCTCCTCGCGGATGGCATCGCTGATTTCCGACAGGATTTCGCCGTCGATCTCGCCCGACCACAGGCCCAGCAGGTCACGCCGCTCGGCCGGGCCGATCTGCTCCAGCAGGTCGGCGATGTCGGCGGCATGCAGCGGCTCCAGAAAGCCGGACAAGGCGGCGGTATCGCGCGACTCCACCGCATCAAGGATGGCATCGACCAGAGCTGCCGTCAGGCCCTGAAAATCACCGTCGCGGCCCTGCGGCCCTGCCTCGTTTTCCGCCATGCCGCCTCCGTTTTCATTAGGTGGACCTTACCGGAAGGTGTTTCAAAGAAACAGGGCCAAGCGGCAAATTTACCCAAGGGGCAAAAGGCCCTAGGCTGGCGAGCGGAAATGGGAATAGGGGGCGTCATGGCCGATCTGGTGCTGGGGCAGGTGATTTCCTTCACCGCCGATCCGTTTGAGGTTGAGGGTGCGGCACGGGTGGAAAGCCACGGCGGCGTGCTGATCGACGCCGGGCGCATCGTGGCGGTGGGCGATGGCGCGGCCCTGCGCGCGGCCAACCCACAGGCGCGGGTAACGGATTACGACCGGGCGCTGATCTCGGCCGGGTTTGTCGATGCCCATGTGCATTACCCGCAGACGGCAATCATCGCATCCTGGGGCAAGCGGCTGATCGACTGGCTGAACAGCTATACCTTCCCCGAAGAGATGCGGTTTGCCGATCCGACCTATGCCGCCGAGGTGGCGGGGCGCTATTTCGACCTGACGCTGGCCAATGGCACCACCACGGTATGCTCTTACGCCACGATCCACCCCGAAAGCGTGGATGCGTTCTTTGACGCAGCACAGGCACGCGGGCTGCGCGCCTATGCAGGCAAGACCTGCATGGACCGCAACGCACCCGACGGGCTGCGCGACACGGTGCAATCGGCCTATGACGACAGCAAGCGCCTGCTGCAAAAGTGGCATGGGGTGGACCGGCTGAATTATGTGATCACGCCGCGATTTTCGCCGACTTCCACGCCCGAACAACTGGCGGCGATGGGGGCCTTGTGGCGCGAACATCCAGATTGCCTGATGCAGACACATCTTTCGGAACAACTGGATGAGATCGAGTGGGTGAAGGGCCTGTTCCCGCAGTCGCGCGATTATCTGGACACCTATGAATCGCAAGGCCTGCTGCGCGAGGGCGCGGTCTACGGCCATGCCATCCACCTGACAGAACGTGAGCGTGACCGGCTGACCGAGGCGGGGGCCAGTCTGGTGCATTGCCCCACGTCAAACACCTTCATCGGGTCGGGCCTGTTCGATCTGGCGGGGCTGAAGGCGCGGGGCCTGCGCATCGGGCTGGCAACCGATACCGGCGGCGGGTCGTCGTTTTCGATGCTGCGCACCATGGCGGCGGCCTATGAGATCGGCCAGCTGCGCGGCACCCCGCTGCACCCGTCGCAATTGTGGTGGCTGGCCACCGTGGGCTCGGCGCAGGCGCTGCATGCCGAACGCCACATCGGCAACATCGCCCCGGGGATGGAGGCCGATCTGGTGGTGATCGACCTCGCATCCACCCCCGCCATCACGCAGGCCACGCAGCGGGCCGGGGATTTGTGGCAGGCGCTGTTCCCCACGATCATGATGGGCGATGACCGGGCGATACGAGCGGTATGGGTGGGCGGCCGGCCTGTCACCGGCAACGCGGCGTCCTGAGCAAGCCGGGCCGTCGCTAACCCCGTCCGGTGCGCGCAGGGCGGGTGAATGGCCGCAGACAATACTGTTGCGCCGGCACCCGGTGGATGCCAGCCTGCGCTGACAACCCTGCGGTGGTCACTCCTCGGTCGTCATTTCCCAGCCGTCGGGGAAGAATTCGGCATCCAGCACCGCTTCGGTGGCGATCTTTTCCTGTTCCCAGATGCTGTCCGGCGTCACGGGAATCGGGCCGATGCTGGCCACGATCAGGCCTTCCTCTTCATCCCGTTCGGTCTTGAAGCCCTTGGCTTTCAACGCCTTTTCTACAGCGGCCCAGTCGGGGTCGATGTTTTCGGCGTAGAACTGGTAATAGACCACCGCCGATTTCGGCAGGCTTACCTCACCTGCCATTTCCGCGAAGGTCTCGAATGTCTCGGCGCGTTGCGCTTTCCAGTCATGTGACATGATGCCCCCTGTGTTCCATCAAAGCCGCAGCGGGTCGTGCGCCACGCCCCCCTTCTGTTGCCCGAAACCCGGGGCACGGCGCAAGGGCCAAAGCGCCCAGGGGCGACACCTCAGCCCATCAGCGCCCGCGCCAGCAGGTTCTGCCGTTCGACCACGGCGGGCAGGTCTATCGTCACCATCTGCCCACCCTCGACCACCATGCGGCCTTCGACGATCAGGTCGCGCACCCGGGTCGGCCCCGCCAGCAGCAGCGCCGCCGGATCCCATGACCCCGCCGATTCCACGCCCGACACATCCCAGATCGCGATATCGGCCCGCATGCCAACCGCCAGCGCCCCGCAATCATCGCGCCCCAACACTTGCGCGCCGCCCAGCGTGGCAATCTCCAGCGCCTCGCGCGCGCTCATCGCATCGGCCCCCCGGCTGACGCGCTGCAACAGCATCGCCTGCCGCGCCTCGGCCACCAGATTGCCCGCGTCATTGCTGGCCGATCCGTCCACCCCCAGCCCCACCTTCACGCCCGCATCGCGCATGGCCCGCACCGGTGCGATGCCCGACCCCAGCCGGCAGTTGGAACAGGGGCAATGCGCCACCCCGGTGCCGGAACGCGCGAACAGGCTCATCTCGCCCGCATCCAGCTTCACGCAATGCGCGTGCCAGACATCGGGGCCGGTCCAGCCCAGATCCTCGGCATATTGCCCTGGGCGGCAGCCGAATTTTTCCATGGAATAGGCGATATCCTCGTCATTTTCGGCCAGATGGGTGTGCAGCATCACGCGCTTGTCACGCGCCAGCAAGGCCGCCTCGCGCATCAGATCACGGCTGACGGAAAACGGCGAACAGGGGGCCAGCCCGACACGGCACATCGCCCCGGAGTTCGGGTTGTGAAAGGAATCCACCACACGGATGCAATCCTCAAGGATGGAATGTTCGGATTCGACAAGGCTGTCGGGCGGCAACCCGCCTGCACTTTCACCGATGCTCATCGCGCCGCGCGTAGGGTGAAACCGCAGGCCCACCTCTTGCGCCGCTGCGATCGTGTCATCCAGCCGCGCACCGTTGGGGTATAGATACAGATGGTCCGAGGTCAGCGTGCAGCCCGACAGCGCCAGTTCCGCAAGCCCAACCTGCGCCGAGGTGAACACTTCCTCCGGGCCAAAGCGCGCCCAGATCGGATACAGCGTTTTCAGCCAGCCGAAGAGCAGCGCATCCTGCCCACCCGGCACAGCCCGCGTCAGGGTCTGGTAAAGATGGTGATGTGTGTTGACCAGACCGGGGGTGACGACGCAGCCCCGCGCCTCGATCACCCGCGCGGGACCGCGCCCGGCGGGCTCCAGCCCCTGCCCCACCGCCACGATCACACCGTCGCGGATCAGCACATCGCCGCCCGCAATTTCGCGCCGCGTGGCATCCATCGTCACAAGGGCATCGGCCCCCCGGATCAGAATTTCTGACATGACATTCCCGTCTTTCCGCCCCTTCGGTGAACGGGATCGCACGGCGACAGAAGGGGATGAAGGACTCGGCGCGCGGGAACAGGTCTAGCGGCAGAGCCGGGTTGCTGGCAAGTCCGGCTTTCGTGTTGGCACCAGCCCCGACAGGTCTGCATATCCGTCAATGTCGGAGGCCTCCGGCGGGGATATTTTTGGACAGAAAATGCGTATGGGATTGATCCCGCCGGAGGCTGGAAGCCCCGGCGAGCGCCACAGGTGCCAATCAGGCAGGGGCCGCGCGGCGCAGGTTACAGCACCGGCAAAAAGCCGCTTGCTGTCAGGCGTTCAGCAGGGCCAGCGCCTGGGCATGCACCTGCGCATTTGCAGCGGCGATCACCTGGCCACCCTCGGGGCAGGGATTGCCTTGCCAGTCGGTCACGATGCCGCCCGCCGCCGTGATCACCGCAATGGGTGCCTGAATGTCATAGGCCTGAAGGCCCGCCTCGATCACCAGATCCACCTGCCCCGCCGCGACCAGGGCATAGCCGTAGCAATCCATGCCATAGCGCACCAGCCGCGCCGCGCCGGCCACGCGGCGGAAGGCGGCGCCTTCGGCGGCTGTGCCGACTTCGGGAAAGGTGCTGAGAAGGATCGCCTCGGCCAGGGGCCGGGGCGGGCGGCAGCGCAACGCGCCCGATCCATGCGGACCAGATATCGCCGCCCTGCCAAAGCCGCCTGCAAAGCGTTCACCGATATAGGGCTGGTCGATCAGGCCATAGACCGGCCCAGTCGCATCGCGGACCGAGATCAGCACACCCCAGGTGGGTGTGCCCGCCAGATAACCCCTTGTGCCGTCGATCGGATCAAGCACCCAGGTCAGGCCCGATGTGCCCGCCTGCGCGCCATATTCCTCGCCCAGAATGCCATCCTGCGGGCGGCGGCTGGCCAGAATGGCGCGCATCCGTTCCTCGGCCAACCGGTCGGCCACCGTCACCGGGTCGAACCGGTCGGCCTCCTTGTTGTCCGCGGTCAGCCCCGGGCTGCGGAAATGCAGCAGCGTCGCCACCCGTGCCGCATCGGCCAGTTCCGCCGCCGTGGCGATGATGTCGTCGGCCTCTTGCGCGTTCATCTGACGTCTCCGCCTTGCCTGCCCGGAGCGTGTTGCCCCGTGTGCCCGCGTTATTCGCTGGACAATGGCAGGTCAAGCGGGGCGTTCGGCTAGGCCGCGTCGCTGAGCACCCGGGCCAGATCGAACAGGCGACGGCGCTGCGCCTCGGGGATCGCGTAATACGAGCGCACCAGTTCCAGCGCCTCTTTATCCGCCATCATGTCGCCTTCGACAGCACGCGGGGCCTCATCTGCACCTTCCAGACCTTCGAAGAAAAAGCTGATCGCCACACCCAGCGCCTCGGCCACATCCCACAGCCGCGAGGCGCTGACCCGGTTCATCCCGGTCTCATATTTCTGAATTTGCTGGAATTTGATGCCAACGCGATCAGCCAGCTGTTGTTGGGTCATGCCCACCATCCAGCGCCGATGGCGAATGCGTTTGCCCACATGGGCGTCTACGGGATGTTTCATTCCAGTCTCCGGTTTCATTTTGCGTTCCCCTGCCTTTCTATAAGCAAGTTTCGTGCCAAACCGTGCCAGTGGCCGCATATGTCAGGAATATCGCCTTCGGACCCGGCGACCTGTCTTTTTAGATATGTCCAATTATACAAGTGGAGAAGAGTTTGGGGCGAGTCGGTGTCATTCGCGTGTCAGGCGCGCAGAATTTCGTGAACTCTCCTTTAGCGAGTTTCGCAATATGCATTGCAATTTGCGTGCAATCTGAGGGCGATCTTTGCATTTCGCAAATCACCCTGCGGGGTCTGTCCGGCAGCAAAGGCGAAACACGCAGCGGATGATGATGTTTGATCCGCGCCCCGTGGTGAATTAAGTTTCTGAAACATGTGGGTGCGCGGCGGAACCACAGTTTTCCATGCGCCCGCTTGCTGCTGCCGCCCCTGCCGGAGAAACCGATGCGCGCCTTCCGCCTTGCCGCCCCTGCCACCCCGCCGCAGATCGAAACCCTGCCCACCCCGGAACCGGGGCCGGGCGAGGTGCGGCTGCGCATTGCCGCCTGCGGGTTGAATTTCGCCGATCTGTTGATGATCGAGGGGAAGTATCAGGAGCGCCCGCCCCTGCCGATGACGCTGGGGCTGGAACTGGCGGGCACGGTGACGGCGCTGGGGCCGGGTGTCATCAGCCCGGCCATCGGCACGCGGGTGGCGGTGTTTGCCGGGCAGGGCGGGCTGGCCGAGGAGGGCTGCTTTCCCGCCAGCCGTTGCCTGCCGCTGCCCGATGCCATGAGTTTCCCCGAGGCAGCCGGGTTTCAGATCGCCTATGGCACCAGCCATCTGGCGCTGGACCACCGCGCGCGGCTGCAACCCGGCGAAACCCTGCTGGTGCTGGGGGCGGCGGGCGGCGTGGGCCTGACGGCGGTGGAGATCGGCAAGCGGATGGGCGCGCGGGTAATCGCCTGCGCACGCGGGGCCGAAAGACTGGCCGTGGCCGCAGCCGCCGGGGCCGATGTGCTGATTGACAGCGGCACCACCGATCTGCGCGCGGAACTGAAGGCTCTGGGCGGGGTGGATGTGGTCTATGATCCGGTGGGGGGCGATGATTTCATGGCCGCCCTGCGCGCCACCCGCCCCGAGGGGCGGCTTTTGACCATCGGCTTTGCGGGCGGCAGCGTGCCGCAGATTCCGGCCAACCTGCTGCTGGTCAAGAACCTGACGGTGATCGGGCTTTATTGGGGGGGCTATGCCGGTTTCCGCCCCGAAGTGTTGACGGACAGCCTGGCCACCCTGCTGGGCTGGTATGCCGAGGGCAGGCTGAAACCCCATGTCAGCCATGTGATGCCACTGGTTCAGGTGGCCGATGCGCTGGCCCTGCTGCGCGACCGCAAGGCCACGGGCAAGGTCGTGGTCAGTATGATGTGACCGGATCGGGCTTGGCCCGCAGCGCCAGCGGCAAGGGCACGGCCACAAGCCGGTCGTCCTTGCCGGTATGCGCCGCATAGGCCCGCCGGATCAGCGCCGCCATCGCCGCCACCGATGGCCCATGCGCGGGTTGCGCCACATAAAGCCCCACCTTCAATTGCCCCAGTTCGGGCAGGGCGCCGCCATGGGCCACCCTTTCCACATGCGGCGGCTCTGACCCCGCCAGCACGGTATGCACCGCCAGATCGGCGCTGAGGCCCGCCTCGATGGTGCGGGAATTGTCGCCCTCGATGGCCATGGTCCAGGGAATGCCCGCCCGGTCCAGCGCCGCCTGCACGCCTTGGCGGAACCCGCAGTTGTTCTCGAACGCCAACCGCAGGGGGCGGGTTTTCCAGGCCACGCCACCGGGCGCGCCCACCCAGATCAGCGGCTGTTCGGCAATCACCTCGCCGCCCTGATCAAGCTCATCCTCGGTGGTCAGGATGATGTCGCATTCGCCGCGCGAAAACTGCGCCTTCAGCACCCGGGTAAAGGACGACAGCAGCGTGACCTTCACCTTGGGATAATCGCGCGCGAAGGTCTGCAACACATGCGGGATCACCGGATAGACAATGTCATGCGGCACGCCCAGCACCACCTCGCCACCGTCATAGGCGTCATGGGTCATGCGGCCCAGCACCTCGTCATTCAGCGCCAGCATGCGCCGCGCATAGCCCAGCAACTGCTCACCCGCCACCGTCAGCGCGATCTTGCGCGCCGAACGGTCCAGCAATTCGACCCCCAGCATCCCTTCCAGCCGCTTGATCTGCATCGACACGGCCGATTGCGTCAGATTCAGGAACCCCGCAGCACGGGTGACGCCACCCGCATCGGCAATCGCCACGAAAGAGCGCAGCGAGGTCAGGTCGAGGTTCCGGGCCATATCACAATCCTTGATGTTTCACGTCAAAACCATTCATTTCTAAAATGTCACTGATTCGGGCATAAGGATCAAGTGATTTGATGGTGCCACCCCGCCGCATCGCGAAAACTGATGAAACCAGCTTCCATCCTGAAAGGACAAACCATGTTCGCCTCGCTTCACACCGCATCGCTGACGCTCCGCAGCATGCCGAAGGGCGGCACCCTTGCGCGCATCGCCGCCACGCTGCAGCTGGGGCTGATCGCCCGCCGCCAGCGCGCCCATCTGGGCCGGCTGGACGATCACGCGCTGGCCGATATCGGCCTGACGCGCGCCGATGCGCTGGCCGAGGCTGCCCGCCCGGTCTGGGATGTGCCCGCGTCTTGGCGCTGCTGAGGGCGGAACCGGCGCAACGCGCGCATCTGCCGCGTGTATTTTGCGACGCCGCATGACGGAAATCCTTGAAACCCCGGTCAGACTTCCCAATATTGATGCCAAGTGAAGATCCCTCCGGGGGTCTTCCCCCGCAACAGTAATCGGAGGCTTCACATGGCTGACTACCAGACGATCCGCACGGTCGGCGCTGGCGCCCGCACCGCAGCGATAGACGAAGGGCTGCGCGCCCATATGAACAAGGTCTACGGCCTGATGTCCGTGGGCATGCTGCTGACCGGCGGCGTGGCCTGGGGCGTCGGCACGACCGACATTCTGATGCAGGCGCTGCGCAGCCCCGAAGGCGGCATGACCATTCTGGGCTGGGCCGTGATGTTTGCCCCGCTGGTCATGGTCTTTGCCTTCGGCGCAATGATCAACCGCCTGTCGGTAGCCGCAGCGCAGCTGTTCTTCTATGCCTATGCCGCCGTGATGGGCCTGTCGCTGGCCTGGATCTTCCAGGTGTTCACCGGCGTGTCGATCGCGCAGACCTTCCTTGTCACCTCGATCGCCTTTGCCGGCCTGTCGCTCTATGGCTATACCACCAAAAAGGATCTGTCGGGCTTCGGCACGTTCCTGATGATGGGCGTGATCGGCCTGATCGTGGCCTCGGTGGTCAACATTTTCCTCGCCTCCTCGGCGCTGATGTTCGCCATCTCGGTGCTGGGTGTGCTGATCTTTGCCGGTCTGACCGCCTATGACACGCAGAACATCAAGAACACCTATCTGCAGCATGCGCAGATGGGCGACCAGGAATGGTTGGGCAAGGCCGCCATCATGGGCGCGCTGCAACTCTACCTCGACTTCATCAACCTGTTCATGTTCCTGCTGCAATTCATGGGCAACCGCGAGTAACCGCAGGTCGGTCAGTTGAACCCGAGGGGCCGGTGGAAACACCGGCCCTTTTTCATTGGCAGGTCAGCCCTGATCGTGTTGGCGCGTGGTTTGGTCCGGCAGCCTGGCCAGAAACGCCCGCACATCGGCCAGTGACCGCAGATGCACCACCCGCAGCTCGGGCGGGGCGCCCTGCACCAGCCGAGCGATGCGCGCCCGCGACGAATGCCGCGTGGCCCAGATGAAGCGCCAGAACCCCGGCAGGTTACGCAGACGCTCGGGGCAGGCGGAGGGCAGGTCGGGGCGGCTTTTGCCCAGGCCCGTCAGCGTGCGCCGCGTGACGCGCCACAGCCGCAGCGCCACCGGCACATCGACCCAGATCAGCAGATCGGCCCGCGCCACGCGGTTGGCATAGCTGCGTGAATGGCCGCCCTCGAATATCCATTCCTCCCGCGCCTCGACCTCGGCACAAAGGCGGTCTTTCTGCGCCGCTGTCCGCTCCACCCAGCCGGGTTGCCAATGGATATGATCCATATGCACCACCGGCAGCCCCGTGCGTGCGCCCAGCGCCCGCGCCAGCGTGCTTTTGCCCGACCCGGGCTGCCCCACGATCATCACCCGCCGCATCGCCCCGCCCTACAGATTGCATTCCATCCTGACCGCGGGAAAGCCGATGCCCGGGCGCAGCGGCACTTCAACCGGCCCCAGCACGCGAAACCCCAGTGCGGCATAGAACGGCACGGCGGTGCGGGTGGACAGGCAATCCAGCCGCCGCATGCCCGCCGCCCGGGCCTGATCCAGCACCCGCGCCATCAGCCCGCGCCCGATGCCCTGCCGCACCTGTTCCGCATCCGTCACCACATGGCGCACATGGCCCAGCTGCGGCACAGCCGCGCCGCCCCCCGGCGCATCGGGCGTCCAGCCCCCGGCACCCACCACGGCACCGCCCAGCAACGCCAGCCAATAGCTGCCCGAAACCACCAGTTCAGGCCGCGCGCGCGAAATCAGCGGCAGCGCCGTGACCAGCACCGAAGCCGGGTAATCAGCCTTCAGCAAGCGCGGATAGCTGCGCGCCAGCAGCGCATCCACCGCCGCCAGATCGCCGCGCCCCGCCACACGGAATGTCACGGCATCCATCACCAGCCCACCCCCCCGGAAATGAAAAAGCCGCGCCCAGACGGCGCGGCCATGTCACACAACGGATCGGCAGATCTTACTTGATCTTGCCTTCCTTGTATTCCACATGCTCGCGCTTCACGGGGTCGTATTTCTTGACCACCATCTTGTCGGTCATGGTGCGGGCATTCTTCTTGGTCACATAGAAGTGCCCGGTGCCCGCCGTCGAGTTCAGACGGATCTTGATCGTCGCCGGTTTCGCCATAGTCGTCGTCTCCTTCAGCCCGGCACGCCACGCGGCTCCGGTGAAATCATGAAGCCCGCCTTTTACCCGGCAAGAGGCCAGAGTCAACAGCCAAACGCCCCTGCCGCGCCCGAAAATCCAGCGTGGCGCGCAGATCGGCCCCGCAGGCATCGCAGGCCTTGCCCCATCGCACCTGCTGCATTCTTGCTGGCCCAAATATCCTCCCCGAAGGGCTCCCCGGCCTCCGCCTTCACGGACGGAAGTGGGAAATGTGCGGATGGCCTGTAAGCCGGATTTTGTCCAAGGGTTGCCCCTCTGGATGACCATTCCTCTGCCCGCGCGATTGCCCGCGCGATCTAGCTGCCAACCCGGGCCTCTGGGCTGAAGCATCCCTGCGGCGGTATCCCCCGGCTAGCGCCGTCGGACCAGACCCGCGCGAGGCCCCTATTCGGCATTGCTCCGGGTGGGGCTTGCCTTGCCGTCCCGGTTGCCCGGTCCGCGGTGGGCTCTTACCCCGCCGTTTCACCATCACCCCGATGTGCCAAAGGCGAACCTTCGCACCTCTCGGGGCAGACTCTTCTCTGTGGCGCTTTCCCTCGGGTTGCCCCGGCCGGGCGTTACCCGGCACCCTTGCCTCATGGAGTCCGGACTTTCCTCGCATCTTGCGACACGCGGTCATCCAGCCATCCGCACGAGGGGGCGCTTACGCCCCTGCCCCGGCCCCGTCAATCGCAAAGCGTTGCGCCAGATCGGCGGCCATCGCGGCATCCACCCCGTCCAGCGGCCCGCGCGCCCAGGGGCGAAACCGCAGGCGGAAGGCCGACAGCAGCACGGCACCCTCTGCCGCAGGATAGCCGAAGCGGCGGGCATTGGCGGCAAAATCACCTGGCCTGCCCGCATCAGCCGCCCGCGGCCAGACCGCCAGCCCGGCCAGCGCCAGCCTGCGCCAGTCAAAACGCGGGCCAGGGTCGGTCTTTCGGGCAGGGGCCATGTCGGAATGGGCAATGACGCCCTGCGGCGGAATGGCCCGGCGCGCCATCACATCGGCCAACAATCGCTCCAGCGCCGCCATCTGCGGCGCGGCAAAGGGTTGCCGCCCGTTGTTCGCCAGTTCGATCCCGATGGAGCGTGAGTTCACATCGCCCTGCCCGCCCCATTCGCCCGCCCCGGCATGCCAGGCGCGCAGGTCTTCGGGCACCAGCGCCAGCACCTCGCCATGCTCGGCAATCAGGTAGTGCGCCGACACTTCGGCCGCAGGGTCGCACAGCCGTTCGCGCGCCGCGTCAAAGCTGGCCATCGCGGTGTAGTGGATCACGATGAGAGAGGGCCGCAACCCATCCCGGCGCGGCCCGCAGTTTGGCGATCTGGTCAGAGCGGCCCCTGTCAGTTCAGCGCCGTGCGGAACGGGCGCGGATCCCAGCCACAGGCATAGCCGTCACCATCCGGGTCCAGCCCCTTGCGGTCACGCTCCGGCCCGCCATTGGCCAGAAACGCCTCTTGCGCCAGATCGGGCGAGGCATAGCGCGCGCAGGCGGCACCGGGGTTTGTCATGCGCAGCGAGGAACGGCGATAGGTGGGCGTGCCCGGCGCATGGCTGGTGGACAGCGCGAATTGCACGATGTTCGGGGCCTCGCCGCCCTGCCGCTGCGGCACGGCGGTGGGTTGCACCACCTGATACTGCGCGCGGTTCTGCTCGATCCGGGCGCGGTCGCTTTCGATGGTCTCGCGCGCGGCCACGGCGTTGAAATCATTCTCGTCGGAAATGCCGTTGCTGGCCCCGGCCACTTCGCCCGATTCCTGCCGGATGCCTGCCGGCGCATCGCCACGCGGGCGCACGCCGCTTTGCGGAGCCACCGGCTGCACAGCGACGGGGGCAACAGCGGCAGGCTGCACCGCCAGCGGCGGGGGGGAACCCGCCACAGCACCACCCTCGGCCGCCGTGATCGCCGCATCCAGCCGCTCGGTTGAAAACACCGGGTTGCCAGGCACGACGCTGCCCGCAGGCGGCAACGCCGCAGGAGAGGACGCGCGCGGGGCCATGCCCGCCAACTGCGCGTCACGTTCGCGGATATAGGTCGAATAATCCTGAAAGCCGACGCCGCTGTCGGGCACCGCAGGCTGGCAGGCCGCAAGGCCAAGGGCTGCCAAGATGACGAAAGGCGCGCGCATGTCTCGAATCCCGTTTCAAGCTACAGTGGGGGCGCTTACCACCATTTCGCGGGCTTGGAAACAAAGCCCGCCGCGCGTTCCAGCACATAGGCGTGATTCAGGAGCCCCGCCTCATCCCAGGGCCGTCCGATCAGTTGCAGCCCCAGCGGCAGACCATCGGCATCCAGCCCCACCGGCACCGCGATGCCCGGCAGGCCCGCAAGGTTCACCGTCACGGTGAACACGTCGTTCAGATACATCTCCACCGGGCTGGCATTGGCCATCTCGCCCAGACCAAAGGCGGCTGACGGGGTGGCGGGCGTCAGGATCGCATCGACACCGGCGGCAAAGGCCTGCTCGAAATCGCGCTTGATCAGCGCCCGCACCTTGCGCGCACGGTTGTAATAGGCGTCATAGAACCCCGCTGACAGCACATAGGTGCCGATCATCACGCGGCGCTGCACCTCGGCCCCGAACCCTTCGGCGCGGGTCTTTTCATACATTTCGGTGATGCCATCGCCCTGCGCCAGTTTCGCGCGGTGGCCATAGCGCACTCCGTCATACCGCGCGAGGTTGGATGACGCCTCGGCAGGCGCGATGACATAATAGGTGGGCAGCGCGTATTTGGTATGCGGCAGCGAGATGTCGACGATTTCGGCCCCGGCATCCTTCAGCATGGCGCAGCCATCGGCCCACAGCTTGTCGATCGCGGCGGGCATGCCGTCCATCCGGTATTCGCGCGGGATGCCGATCTTCTTGCCACGGATGTCACCGGTCAGCGCCGCCTCGAAATCCGGCACGGCCAGATCGGCGGATGTGCTGTCTTTCGCGTCATGCCCGGCCATCGCGCCCAGCATGATTGCCGCATCGCGCACGGTCTTGGTCATCGGCCCCGCCTGATCAAGCGATGAGGCAAAGGCCACGATGCCCCAGCGGCTGACGCGGCCATAGGTGGGCTTGATCCCCACGATGCCGGTGAAGGCCGCAGGCTGACGGATCGAGCCGCCGGTATCGGTGCCTGTCGCGGCAAGGCACAGGTCCGCCGCCACCGCTGCCGCCGATCCGCCGGACGAGCCGCCGGGCGTCAGCTCGCGGTCATCCGATTTCCACGGGTTCACCGCCGGTCCATAGCACGAGGATTCGTTGCTGGACCCCATGGCGAATTCGTCCATGTTCAGCTTGCCCAGCATCACCGCGCCCGCATCGAACAGCTTGGCCGTGACGGTGGATTCGTATTCGGGCCGGAAGCCCCGCAGGATGTTTGACGCGGCCTGCGACGGCACGCCCTTTGTGCAGAACAGATCCTTGATGCCCAGCGGGATGCCGTTCAGATCCGGCGCATCCGCCCCCCGCCGCGCATCGGCGGCGCGGGCCTGATCCAGCGCAATCTCGGGCGTCTTGTGGACGAAGGCGTTCAGCCCGTCGCCCGCATCCATCGCGGTCAGGCAGGCCATGGTCAGATCGACCGCCGACAATTCACCCTTGCGCAGCGCGTCGCGGGCGGCGGCGATGGTCAGTGCGTTCGCTTCGGTCATTCCACCACCTTCGGCACGGCAAAGAACCCCTCACGCGCATCGGGCGCATTGGCCAGCACGGCGGCCTGGATGTTGCCATCGGTGACAACATCATTGCGGCGGGCCAGCCGCATCGGCGTGACCGAGGTCATCGGTTCCACCCCGGTCACATCCACCTCGTTCAACTGCTCCATGAAGCCGATGATGCCCGACAGATCCTGCGCCAAAGCGGCCAGATCGGTTTCCTCTACCCTGATGCGGGCGAGTTTGGCCACCTTGCGGGCGGTATCGGTATCGATGGGCATGAAGACGCTCCGGTTTTGCTTGGCCCGGTTTAGCGGGGCATGGGGCGGCGTGCAAGGCGGGGGGTGGCCCTGCGGGCCGGGGCGGGGTCAGCCGCCCTGCCCCACTTCGGGCATCCGGTGTCGCCGGTAGACCTCGATCATCCAGCCCAGCATAACCCCGTTCAACACATGCCACAGGAAATGCGTGCCAACAGGCAGCGCGTCACACCAAGGCCCGTCCAGCGTGCGCAGCGTCAGCGACACCATCAGCACCCCCGCCCCCAGCGCCAGCCCCCGCGCCGTGGCGGGTGCGCTGGCCCGCAGCAGCGCGGCATAGATGAGGATCAACAGCGGCACCGGCGCATAGCCCGCCGATGATCCGATACCCGGTATCAGCCCGAACAGCGGCACCAAGGCTGCGGAATAGGGGATGAACGCCACCACCGCCACCCCGGCCTGCCAGGGCTTCATCCCCAGCATGTCGCGGCTGGCGGCAAAGACATAAAGCAATATGAACCCCAGGATCGGCGTCACATCCAGAATGCCGGTCAGCCGGTTGGCATGGGTGTGAAACAGATATGACCCGACCCCGATCGCCGCCAGCACGACCACCATGGCGCGGCCCAGCGGCAGCCCGCGCACCCGGGGCCACATGACAAGCGCCGCCAGCAGGAACGCCAGATTCGTCACCGCGTTCACCGGCTCGGCCCAATACGCCGGCCCCATCCGCTCGCAATAGCCATCGACCTGTTCGAACACCGCCATTTCCTTTGCGCCGTTTTCGCCTAGAACCGACCTAGCACCACTCGGAGAACTTCCCATGAAAATCATCTGGCTTGGCCATTCCGGCTTTCGCATCGAGATCGAGAACGCCGTGCTGCTGATCGACCCCTGGCTGACCGGCAACCCGATGTTCCCCGAAGCCCGCAGGGCCGAGGCGCTGGACGGTGCCACCCACATTCTGCTGACCCATGGCCATGGCGACCATGCCGCCAATGCGCTTGCCATCGCCAAGGAACGCGGCCTGCAAATCGCCTGTATCCACGAGATCGCCGATTGGTGGGGCAGCACCGAGGGCGTGCAGACGCTGGGCTTTGGCAAGGGCGGCACCATCAACCTGAACGGCGCGGCGGTGACGATGGTGAATGCCGTGCATTCCTCCAGCATCGACTTTGGCGGGGGCGCGCCCGCCGTCGCGGGGTCCGAGGCTGGGTTCATGATCGCGGGCGAGGGTCACACGATCTATGTCTCGGGCGATACCGACATCATGGCCGACATGGGCTGGATGGCCGAATACCACCAGCCCGACATCGGCATCCTGTGTGCCGGCGGGCATTACACGATGGACATGAAGCGCGCGGCCTTTGCGGCGCGGAAGTATTTCAACTTCCGCACCGTGATTCCCTGCCATTATCGCACCTTCCCGCTGCTGGAGCAGAACGCCGACGCCTTGCGCGCGGGCCTGCCCCCCGGTGTGCGGGTGATCGAACCCGAGGTGCTGGAGCCGATCACTTTCTGAAGGCCGGGTCGGCGCGCGGCCCGCCATCGCGCTGCCAGACCTGATCGGCCCGCCGCGCGGGCAGGTCGGGCAGGCCGATGTCGCGGCGCAGATGGTCGGGCAGATGATGCAGGTCGGGCAGCCGTGGCCGCAGCATCTGCCCCGCCAGCGCGGCCGCGACGCGCCAGATCCCGAAACGCGCGATCAGGGCCTCGACAGCCTCGGCCGGGCGCAGGGTGTCGTCGTTCAATGTCAGTGTCATGTCAGCACTTGCCCCGCGCCGGTGGCGGCGGGTTCCCTTCGGTCGGTATGGGGTGGGGCGCGACAGCTGCAAGACGCGGTGCCTGCGATGCCGTGCCGGTGGCGTTGGGGGTCTGGGGAAAGCCGGTCAGCGGACCGGCGGTTCGATCAGGCGCTCGCGGGGTTCAGCGTGACGCTGGCCCGGGGCGCAGGCGATCAGCCGTGCAGTTCGCCGGAATATCCGCGCGAGCCTCGGCGGCGGGCCGCAGCGCCAAAAGCGAAGGCTGTCGAGATACGGGTCATGCGTCGCCTCCTGCTGCTGCGGGTCCGGTGCGACGATTAACCACAGGCAGCGCAACCGGCAAAATGATTCGCGCCGCAGCCGTCACCGCCGCCCCCGGCCTGTGGCATCACGGGCACAGATCAGGCCCCGCCGCGCCGCTGGGCAAAGAAATCACGCAGCAGTGCCGCCGCCTCGGCCCCGCCGATCCCGTCATAGACCTCGGGCACATGATGGCACTGGGGATGCGAAAACACCCGCGCGCCCTGCGCCACGCCTCCCGATTTCGGGTCTGCCGCACCATAATAAAGCCGCGCCACCCGTGCCGCCGCGATGGCCGCAGCACACATCGGGCAGGGTTCCAGCGTCACATACAGGTCATGGCCGGTCAGCCGTTCCGACCCCAGGGCCACACAGGCCGCACGGATCACCAGCATTTCGGCATGGGCCGTGGGGTCGTTCAGCGCCCGTGTGCGGTTGCCGTCACGCGCCACAACCCTGCCATCGGGCGACACGACCACTGCCCCCACCGGCACCTCGCCCCGGGCCGCTGCCGCGCGCGCCTCGTCCAGCGCGATGTCCATGAAGCTGCGAAACGGGCTCATGCCCCCGTGATGCCTGCCAACCCCTCGAAATTCAAGCCGCCTTGCCCTTTCACACTGGTGCAAATATCCTCCGGGGGTCCGGGGGTGGAAAACCCCCGGCGGCCTCCGCCCCTGCGGAACGCCAGCCAGCCGGGGAATCCGCATGACCGAACCGAAGAAACCTGCGGCCCCCGCAGCCACCAACGCGCCCGAGGGCGAGCGCATCGCCAAGGTGCTGTCGCGCGCCGGTGTCGCCTCGCGGCGCGAGGCGGAACGGATGATCGAACTGGGCCAGGTCGCCGTCAACGGCAAGCTGATTGACAGCCCGGCGCTGAACGTCACCGCGAAAGACCGCATAACCGTGGATGGCAAGCCCCTGGCCGCTGCCGAACCGGCGCGGCTGTGGCTCTATTACAAGCCCGAGGGACTGGTGACATCCGCATCCGACGAAAAGGGCCGCGACACGGTGTTCGACCATCTGCCCGAGGATTTGCCCAGGGTGATGTCCGTCGGGCGGCTTGACCTGAATTCCGAGGGCCTGCTGCTGCTGACCAACGACGGCGAGTTGAAGCGCAAGCTGGAACTGCCCTCGACCGGCTGGCTGCGCAAATACCGCGTGCGGATCAAGGGCAACCCGACCGACCCCGATTTGGAACCCCTGCGCCGCGGCATCACGGTGGAGGGCGAGACGTTCCAGCCGATGATCGTGATCCTAGACCGGATTCAGGGCGCGAATGCCTGGCTGACCGTGGGCCTGCGCGAAGGCAAGAACCGCGAGATCCGTCGCGCCATCGCCGCCATCGGGCTGACGGTGAACCGGCTGATCCGCATCAGCTATGGCCCGTTCCGGCTGGGCGAATTGCAGCCCGGCGAGGTGGAAGAGGTGAAGCCACGCGTTCTGCGCGACCAGTTGGGCCTTGATCCGCGCAGCGAAGAAGATGAAAAACCCGCCCGCAAGGTGGTGCGCAGCCGCCCCGACGCTGCGGGCAAAGCAGCGAAACCGGGCGCGGCCCCGGCGGCAAAACCCGCCGCCCGTGCAGGCTGGGCTACCGCCGCGCCCGCCAAGCCCGGGGGCATCCCGCCCAAGGCCAAATCCTTTGTCGGCCGGTCGCCCAAACCCAAACTTCCCGCCACGGCCCCGGATGCCGCCGAAACCCCTGCCTTCCGCCGCAAACCCGTGGCGGCAAAGAGCCAGACCGGCGCGCGCGGCATGGCCCCGGCAAAATCCGCCACCAAGCCCCCGGGCAAGCCCAAACCCCGCGGCTGACATCCGCGCGTGGCAACAGAAGGGGGGAAGAAGCGGTGCGAATTCCCCTACTGGCCACTGGCAGGAAAAAGCCCCATGCTTTATAGCATGCTGCAACCGCGGCAGGCCAAGGGGGCGCGCATGGCTGGCAAATCCGTTCAATCCCTGGCGTTTTTTCTGTTGCTGGCGCTGACGATCTATGTCGCCACACTCGGGGGCGCATGATGGCCGAACGGTTTGGCGGAAAATACAGCCCCGGCGGCGCGAAACCGGGCAATACCCCGCCCGGCCCGCCGCGCAATGCCTATGACGGCAAGCGCCGATCAGGCGCTGGCGGCAAGTCTAACATGCTGTTCGTGGTGCCTGCGGTCTTCCTGTTCAGCGCCTTTGGCGGCGATCCGCAGGATCTGGTGCTGGGCCTTTCGGCCTTTGGCCTGATGGAACTGGGCGCATGGCTGACGCGCGAAGGCATTATCGCGCAGGATGCCTATGACGCGCGCAACGTCGCCCGCCGCCCGGCCATTCCACGCAAGTTGTTCGGCGCTGTGCTGACCGGGCTGGGGCTGGCCGCAGGCGGCTATGCCGGGGATGGCGGGCTGGTCTATCCGCTGCTGTTCGGCGTGATCGGTGCGGGTCTGCATCTGCTGGCTTTCGGCCCCGATCCCTTGCGTGACAAGGGGATGGAGGGGGTGGACAGTTTCCAGACCGACCGCGTGGCGCGGGCGGTGGACGAGGGTGAAAAGCATCTGGCCGCGATGAAGGATGCCATTTTGCGCGCGGGCGACCGCCAGTTGGAGGCGCGGGTGGACCGGTTCGTGACCGCCGCCCGAGCGCTGTTCCGCAGCGTGGAAAGCGACCCCGGCGATCTGACGGCGGCGCGCAAGTATCTGGGCGTCTACCTTATGGGTGCCCGTGACGCGACGGTGAAATTCGCCGATCTTTACGCCCAGAACCGCGACCCCTCGGCCCGCGCCGCCTATGACGCGCTGCTGACCGATCTGGAAACCAATTTCGCCGCGCGCTCCACAGCGCTGCTGTCGAACAACCGCACCGATCTGGATATTGAAATCGACGTGCTGCGCGAACGCCTGCAGCGCGAGGCCCCCCGCACCGCCACCCCCGAGTGAGCGCCCCCGAGTGAGAGTGACACCATGACCGACACAACCCGCAATGCCGCCACCCAGACGCTTGCCGAAGTGCAGGCCGTGACCGCCGTGGTTCTGCCCGAACCGGGGCGCGAGATCGTGCCGCTGGCCGCCGCCCCCGCCCCGCAGGCCGAAGCGATCCGCAAGCGCATGGCCGAACTGGACATGACCAACACCCAGTCGATCATCAACTTCGGCTCGGCGGCACAGGCCGAATTGCAGGTGATCAGCCAGGAAATGCTGGCCGATGTGAAGAACAAGGATGTGGGGCCCGCGGGCGACAGCCTGCGCCAGATCGTGACCACGATCCGCGGCTTTTCCGTCAGCGAGCTGGACGTGCGCCGCAAGAAAAGCTGGTGGGAACGGCTGACCGGCGGGGCCGCACCCTTTGCCAAATTCGTGGCGAGATTCGAGGATGTGCAGGGCCAGATCGACAAGATCACCGAAAGCCTGCTGAGCCACGAGCACAAGCTGCTGAAGGACATCAAGTCGCTGGATGTGCTTTACGCCAAGACGCTGGATTTCTACAACGAGCTGGCGCTGTATATCGCGGCGGGCGAGGCCAAGCTGGCCGAACTTGATGCCACCACGATCCCCGCGAAAGAAGCCGAGGTTGCGGCGACGCCCGAGGCCGATCAGGTGATGAAGGCGCAGGAATTGCGCGACCTGCGCGCCGCACGCGATGATCTGGAACGCCGGGTGCACGACCTGAAGCTGACGCGACAGGTAACGATGCAATCGCTGCCTTCGATCCGGCTGGTGCAGGAAAACGACAAGAGCCTTGTCACCAAGATCAACTCCACCTTGGTCAACACCGTGCCGCTGTGGGAAACCCAGCTGGCGCAGGCGGTGACGATCCAGCGGAGCCGCGAGGCGGCCGAGGCCATTCGCGGCGCGAATGACCTGACCAATGAATTGCTGACCGCCAATGCCGAAAACCTGCAACAGGCGAACCGCGTGGTGCGCACCGAAATGGAACGCGGCGTTTTCGACATCGAGGCGGTGAAAAAGGCCAATGCCACGCTGGTGGCCACCATCAACGAATCCTTGCAGATCGCGGACGAGGGCAAGGCCAAACGCGCCGCCGCAGAAGTGGAACTGCAAAAGATGGAGGCCGAATTGCGCGACACGCTGGCCTCGGCCAAGGCGCGCAAGACCGGGCTGGGCGACGGCACCGGCACCTCTGTTCCGGCCTGAACGCCATGACCCGCGCGGGGTATCGCATCCCCTCTCGTGCCACCGCTGCAGCCCTGCTGTGCGTGGCCCTGGCTGCCTGCGAGGCGCCCGTGCCCGTCAGCGCGCCGCTGGTGCGCCCCCCGGTGAAACCGGCACCCCCCGCGCCACCGCCGCCGCCCTCGGCGGCATCCGAGGCGGCGCGGGCCTACTACGCCGCCGTGCAGGCGCAACTGTTGGGCCAGGGCCTGCTGCGCACCGATGGTGGCGGGCCTGACACGCCCTATACCGACCGGATGCTGGCGGAAAACTTCTTGCAGGTGGCGCTGTTTGACGAATACCGCCGCGGCCCCGACGGGCTGCAATCGGGCGTCACCGAAAGCCGCCTGCGCCGCTGGGCCGGGCCGGTGCGGGTGGGCCTGCGCTTTGGCGCCTCGGTGCCCGCCGACCGGCAGGCCACCGACCGGGCGCGCGTCGCATCCTATCTGGCGCGGCTGTCGCAGATCACCGGGCATCCGATCGCATTGTCGGACAGTTCGCCGAACTTTTTCCTCAGCATCGTGAACGAGGATGAACGCCGCGCGCTGGGGCCACAGGTGACAGCCGCCCTGCGCAACATCGCCCCTGCCGACGTGGCCGGCATTACCGACATGCCACGTTCCACTTACTGCCTGGTCTACGCGATGTCAGAGGCGGGCAGCGGCACCTACAACCGGGCCTATGCGGTGGTGCGGGCCGAACACCCCGACCTTTTGCGCCTGTCCTGCCTGCACGAGGAACTGGCGCAGGGGCTGGGGCTGGCCAACGACAGCCCGCGCGCCCGCCCCTCGATCTTCAACGACGACGAGGAATTCGCCCTGTTGACCACGCAGGACGAACTCATGCTGAAAATGCTGTATGACCCCCGCCTGCGCCCCGGCATGACGTTGGAGGAGGCGCGGCCGGTTGTGGTGGAGATGGCGCGCGAACTGCTGGGTGGTGAAAGTTGAACGATGCCGGATATTTTCAAGCCGGATACATTTGACTTCTTTGCGAGATATTTTCTTGCAGGGTTCATTCTGGCTTCTGTCCGTGCCCGCTATGTGATTGGAGAAAAGCCGCGATCCAGCGATGTGATCTATGAGGCGGTCATCCTGAGCCTGCTCAACCAGTTGATCTTTCAAAGTATCAGCGCTGGAACGCAGTGGTTCAGGCCAGCATTGATCGGCAGCCCTGTGGCTGATTGGCTATATCAGTCGGGCGAGCATTTCGCTTTTCAACTGGAGATATTGCTTCTGCCTGCCGTCCTTGGCCTGCTTTCCGGGCTCATCCTAAGGATGGAATGGAACACACCGATACTCACCCGTCTTGCGATGCCGATCATCCATCCGACTGTACGTGCCTATGACTATGCGTTCGGAGACATCACGACGGACCGTTTCGTGATCATCACCTACGCTGACGGTACCATGATCTACGGTTATTTCGGAGAGAATTCTCTGGCTTCTTCCGCGTCTGATCGTGGCGATATCTACATCGAACGGCTATATGATGTGTATGAGGGTGTGTGGACGCCGACCGTGCCACCGAAATCGGCGCTTCTGTTGCTCAAGGACTTGCGTTCGATCGAGTTTATCGAACCTGAAAGGGAGACCGACGATGGCACCTAAACTGCTCAATGACGGCTACAAGCCCGCACCCCGGCCTGGTCAGCACCCCAGTGATTCGATCCAGAACGGCTATCAGCCGACCAAAGGAGGTGGTCGCCCCTCTTTGGCTCCACCACCCCCGCCACGCAACACCGGCAGTTCCATCGTCAAGCCCAAGGAATAAGTCATGGTCTTCGATTTCCTCAAAGGCGAATTCATTGATGTCATCTCGTGGCTGGATGACACGCGCGACACGATGGTGTGGCGGTTCGAACGGCGCGGCAATGCCATCAAATACGGGGCCAAGCTGACGGTGCGCGAGGGCCAGTCGGCGGTGTTCATCCACGAGGGGCAGCTTGCCGATGTGTTCGGGCCGGGGCTTTACGAGCTTGAAACCAACAACATGCCGGTCATGACGACCTTGCAGCACTGGGATCACCTGTTCCAGTCGCCGTTCCAGTCCGAGGTGTATTTCGTCAACACTACCCGTTTCAATGATCTGAAATGGGGCACGAAAAACCCGATCATGTGCCGCGACCCCGAATTCGGGCCGGTGCGGCTGCGGGCCTTCGGCACCTATTCCATGCGGGTCAGCGATCCGGGCCGGTTCATGCAGGAAATCGTCGGCACGGATGGCGAGTTCACGGCGGATGAGGTCAGCACCCAGATCCGCAACATCATCGTGCAGGAGCTGAGCCGGGTTCTGGCATCCTCGGGCATTCCGGTGCTGGACATGGCGGCGAACACCGGCGATCTGGGCAAGCTGATCACCACGGCCATTGCCCCAAAGATCACCGAATACGGGCTGGTTCTGCCGGAATTCTACATCGAAAACATCAGCCTGCCGGAAGAGGTGGAAAAGGCGCTGGACAAGCGCACTTCGGTGGGCATCGCGGGCGATCTGGCGAAATACACCCAGTTCAGCGCGGCCGAGGCTTTGGCCAACCCACAGTCCGCGGCCGGATCCGCGATGGCCACCGGGCTGGGCGCCGCGATGGGGCTGGGAATGGCGCAGCAGATGCAGCCGGGGCCATGGGGGGCAGCGCCCGCCGCCGCCCCTCCACCGCCGCCCCAGCCAGAGACCCAGTGGCACATTGCCGAGGGCGGGGCCACCAAGGGCCCATTCCCGCAATCGGCACTGGCACAGCAGGCCGCCAGCGGTGCCATCACCCGCGCCACGCTGGTCTGGACCGCCGGGCAGGACGGATGGAAACCTGCGGGCGAGGTGGCGGCGCTGGCTGCCCTCTTTGCGCTGATGCCCCCGCCCCCACCGCCCGGGGTTTGACGTGGCCAAGGACGAACACCGCTGGCCCTGCGCAAGCTGCGGGGCCGACTTGCGGTTCGCGCCGGGGCAGACGGAACTGCGCTGCGACCATTGCGGCCATGTGCAGGCCATCCCCGATGCGCCCCACCAGCGCACCCGCGCGTTGGGCGAACTCGACCTCAACCGCGCGCTGGCCGATGACCTGCCGCCCGCCGCGATGGAGGATGTGCGCACCACGCCCTGCCCGTCCTGCGGGGCACTGGTGGAATTCACCGGGGCCAGCCATGCCACTGAATGCCCATTCTGCGCCACGCCGGTGGTGGTGGGCACCGGCGAGACACGGCTGATAAAGCCGCAGGCGCTGATCCCTTTCGTGCTGGACGAACGGCAGGCCCGCGACGCGATGACGAAATGGCTGGGCAGGCTGTGGTTCGCCCCCAACGGCTTGCAGGAATATGCGCGCAAGGGTCGCGCTCTGGCCGGGCTTTATGTGCCTTACTGGACGTTTGATGCCGCAACGCGCAGCCGCTATGCCGGGGCGCGGGGGGATTACTATTACACCACCCGCACCGTGACCGTGCAGGTCAACGGCAAGTCGGAACAGCGCCAGGAACAGGTGCGCCACACCCGCTGGACCCGCGCCTCGGGCTGGGTATCGCGCAGTTTCGACGATGTGCTGGTGCTGGCCAGCCAGTCGCTGCCCCGCCGCTATACCGAAGCGCTGGAGCCCTGGGATCTGGGCGCGCTTGCCGCCTACCGCCCCGATTACCTGGCAGGCTTCACCGCCGAAGGTTACACCGTGGGCCTGTCTGACGGCTGGCTGCATGGGCAAGAGATCATGGCGGGTGTCATCCACGGCGACGTGCGCCGCGACATTGGTGGCGATGAACAGCGGGTAGACCGGGTGGATACCGATTATTCGGCGGAAACCTTCAAGCACATCCTGCTGCCGGTCTGGATGGCGGCCTACAAATACAACGGCAAGACCTATCGCTTTGTCGTCAACGGCCAGTCGGGCAAGGTGCAGGGTGAACGGCCCTGGTCCTGGTGGAAGATGGCGCTGGCGGTGGTGCTGGCGGCGATTGTCATTGGTGTCGGGGTGTATATCGCGCAGCAGAGCTGATACGCGGGCGGCAGCCCGAACCGTTCACGCGGGTTCGCCGCCCTGTCGGCGCTGCAACACCGCTGCCATATGCTGCATGCGCAGGGCAAATTCCGTCTCGAAGTCATGGGCGCTGGCATAGGCCCAGGCCCTTTGCCCCGCGGCCAGCACCCGGTCCGGTGCTGCCGCCAGCGCCGCCACCTGCGCCGCCAGCGCGCCGATATCGCCCAAAGGCACCGCCCACCCGGCACCGCTGGCCTGCATCAGCGCCTGCCACATCGCATTGTCATAGCCCGCCACCGGCAGGCCGCAGCCCATGCTTTCCAGATAGGTGCAAGACGGGTCGGCCTGCCGGTGGCAGGACAGGAACAGATCGGCCCTGGTGCGCAGGTGCGGCACCAGCACGGTGTCAAAATCCACCGGATCATGCAGCCGCACCCGGCCCGCCAGCAAAGGTTCGGCCATGCCTGCGGCAATCACCGGCGCAAGGCTGCCCGTGCCAAAGATGTCCAGCGTGAAATCCACCCCCCTTGTTGCCAGCGCCCGGGCCACCGGCAACAGATCCTGCGCGCCCTTCATCGGCTCCAGCCGCCCCGAATGCACCAGCCGCAGCGCCGCACCCGCCTGCAACCGCGCGGCGCGCGCCTGCATCTCGGCCCCGGTGGCCAGCATCCCCGCCCCGATGCGGCTGTCCAGATACAGCAGCGTATCGGCGTTCAGCCCGCGATAGGCCTCGAAGGCCGGAAAGCCATTGGCCTGCACCGCATCGGCCCGGCGAAAGGCGCGGCGGCGCTGGCGTTCTTGCCGCAGCGTCCACAGCGCCGACCAGCCCTTGCGCAACACCCCGCGCGAGGCATCCAGCCCGACGATCTGCAACCGCGTCTGCAACGTGTATTCGATGGTATAGACCAGGGCCGCCCCGGCCGTCGCGCAGGCCTGCGGCAAATCCCACACGCCGGGCATATCGGCGGATGCGGCCACCACCGCCCGCCCCGCCAGCAGATCATCCGGCAGGGGCGCGCCCTGCGGCAACAGGATCAGATCAAACCCCAGGTCGGACTGCGCATATTCCGCGCCAAAGGGCATGCCCTGCGTCCCGCGCCACAGCACAACCGCCGCCTTTCCGCCCGTCAGCCCGGCCCACAGCGCCGCCTGCCGTCGCATGCCATCGGTGAATTTCACATCCAGCGTCAGGCGGCCCTGCCCATGATCCACCACCGGCGCGGGGGCGATCAGCAACAGCCCCGGCCCTGATCCTGTGCCCTTGTCCATCCGCAGCCCCTGCACCACCCTGCCGCGACCCGATCACCCCGGCGCGGCGCTGACAATCCCCTATCGCCCATCCCCTACCACGATGCCGGGGCAATTTCATGGCACAGGCCAGACCAATCGCGCCACACTCCACCGTTGACTCCGCGTCCCACGCACCCGATAGAACCGCATCCCGCCGGAGGCCCCGATGACCGATCTAAGCCGCGTCCTTGACCATGCGCATATCGCCGAACTGCCAAACCCCTATTTCGGCAAGGTGCGCGACTGCTATGATCTGCCACCCGATGCGGATCACCCCCAGGGGCGGCGCATCCTGATCTCATCCGACCGGATTTCGGCCTTTGACCGCATCCTTGCCGCCATCCCCTTCAAGGGCCAGGTGCTGACACAGACCGCGCGCTACTGGTTCGACCTGACCGCCGACATCTGCCCCAATCACGTGCTGGCCTACCCCGACCCGAATGTGGTGATCGGCCAGCGCCTTACCATCCTGCCGGTGGAAATCGTGGTGCGCGGCTATCTGGCGGGCAGCACCGGAACTTCCATTCTGACGCTTTACAAGCAAGGCCAGCGGCAGATGTATGGGCATGTCCTGCCCGACGGGCTGGCCGACAACCAGGCGCTGCCCGCGCCGATCATCACCCCAACCTCCAAAGCCTTTGACGGCGGGCATGACGAGCCGCTGACCGCCGCCGACATCATGGCGCAGGGTCTGTTGACCCCAGCGCAATGGGATGAGGTGTCGGTCAAGGCCTTGGCGCTGTTCGCGCGCGGGCAACAGGTGGCGGCGGAACGCGGGCTGATCCTGGTCGATACCAAATACGAATTCGGCATCGATGCGGCGGGGACGATCCTGCTGGCTGACGAGATCCACACGCCCGACAGTTCACGCTACTGGCGGGCCGATGGTTACGCTCAGGCGCTGGCAGATGGCACGCGCCCGCCCAGTTTCGACAAGGATGTCATCCGCTCCTGGGTCACGGCACGCTGCGACCCCTATAGCGACCCGATCCCCGCCATTCCCGCTGCGATGATCCTGGCCACCGCGCAGGTCTATGTCGACGCGTTTCAGGCCATCACCGGCCAGCCCTTCGCGCCCGACACATCGGGCGCCACGCCGCTGGACCGCATCCGAACGAATCTGGCCCCGTATTTCAGCGTCTGACGCAGGATCGCACCGTTATGTTTGCGCTAACAGCGCGCGCTCCGCTATAACCGGCAAAACTTTGGGAAGGTGACACGAATGATTCTCAGCTGCGGCGAAGCCCTGATCGACATGTTGCCCCGCACCAGCCAACAAGGCGAACCCGCCTTCGCCCCCTATGCCGGCGGCGCCGTGTTCAACACCGCCATTGCTTTGGGCCGTCTGGGCGCGCCTTCGGCCTTCTTCTCGGGGCTTTCCACCGACATGCTGGGTGAAATTCTGGTAGAGACGCTGGAGGCATCGCAGGTCGATACCGGCTATTGCGCCCGTTCCGCGCGCCCCACCACCGTGGCCTTTGTGAAACTGGTGAACGGTCAGGCCACCTATGCGTTTTATGACGAAAACACCGCTGGCCGTCTGCTGGCCGTATCCGATCTGCCCACCCTGCCCGCGAGCGTCGGCACGCTGTTCTTCGGGGGTATTTCCCTGGTCAACGACCCCGCCGCCAGCACCTATGAGGCGCTGATGGCACGCGAGGCCCCTGCGCGTGTGACGATGATCGACCCCAACATCCGCCCCGGTTTCATCACCGATGAGCCGGGCTATCGTGCCCGCATCGCGCGGATGCTGGCGCTGGCCGACATTGTCAAACTCAGCGACGAAGACCTGCACTGGCTGGAGGGTGAGGGCGACCTGACCGCGCTGGCACGAGCCATCCTTGCGCGTGGGCCGAAACTGGTGCTGATCACCGAAGGGGCCAAAGGCGCACGCGCCGTCACCGCCACGCAGGACCGTTTTGTTGCCGCCACCAAAGTGACCGTGGCCGATACCGTGGGCGCGGGCGACACGTTCAACGCCGGTGCGCTGGCCGCCCTGCATCAGGCCGGGGCGCTGACCAAAACCGCACTGGCCGCCCTGCCTGACGATGTGCTGGACGCCGCCCTCAGCCTTGGAACCCGCGCCGCAGCCATCACCGTCAGCCGTCCCGGGGCCAACCCGCCCTGGGCGCATGAATTGTGAGGGCGCTGATCCAGCGCGTGACTGACGCCGCGGTGCGCGTAGATGGCGCGGTGGTGGGCCAGATCGGCCCGGGCCTGCTGATACTTGTCTGCGCCATGCAGGGCGACACGGATGCCGAGGCCGATGCGCTGGTCGCCAAGATCACCAAGCTGCGCATCTTCAAGGATGAGGCGGGCAAGATGAACCGCAGCTTGCGCGACACCGGCGGGGCGGCGCTGATCGTCAGCCAGTTCACGCTGGCTGCCGATACCTCACGCGGCAACCGCCCGGGCTTTTCTACCGCCGCCCCGCCGGACGAAGGCAAACGCCTTTACGATCATTTCACCGTGCGGATGCAGGCCGAAGGCATCACCACCGCCAACGGCCGGTTCGGGGCCGACATGGCCGTCAGCCTGACCAATGACGGGCCGGTGACGATCTGGCTGGAAACCTGATCCCGCCGGATCTGCCGCACACAGGCGCCTTCCCGCAAACCTGCCTTCATTTTCTGTCTGAAAGTATCCTCGGGGGGTGAGGCGCGCGGCGCCGAGGGGGGCGGAAAGCCCCCCTGAATTTTCGCAGAAAATTCGCCCGTCTCAGGCCGCCCATTCCCAGGGACGGGTGAATTCGCCCAGCACCTTCTGCACGGCGGCATCTTCCACCCCCGGCGCGCGGGCAATCCGGGCCACCAGCCCGCGCTTCTTGTCTTCCACTACCTCCGCCACATGCAGGGGCAATCCCGCCTCCTTCAGCGCGGCATCGTAGACCCGGCTGATCGCCTTCCGCCTCAGGTCGGGCTTGAACACCTTGCCCACGGCGGTTTTCGGCAATTCGTCCAGCACCTCGATGTATTTCGGCACCGCCGCGCGTTCGTGGATGTGGTCGCGGGCATAGTCCAGCAGTTCGGCCTGGCTGACCGACGCCCCCTTCACCAGTTCCACATAGGCGCAGGGCAATTCGCCTGCATGGGCGTCGGGCTGGCCAATGGCCCCCACGAACGACACCGCATCATGGCCCATCAGCGCCTCTTCGATCTCGGCCGGGTCGATGTTGTGCCCGCCCCGGATGATCAGATCCTTGGCCCGGCCGGTGATGTAAAGATAGCCGTCCGCATCCATCCGCCCCAGATCGCCGGTGCGCAGATAACGGCCTTCGGCGAACAGGCCGCGGTTCTTGTCCACCTCGGTATAGGTCGAGCCTTCGAACACGCCGGGGTTTGATACGCAGATCTCGCCCACCTCGTCCACGCCGCATTCACGCGTAACCGCCCCTTGGGCATCGGAATGCAGGATCCGCACATGGGTATGCGGGAAGGGCAACCCGACCGAACCGATCTTCTTGGCCCCGTCCGGCGGGTTCACCGACACCAGACAGGTGCATTCGGTCAGACCGTAGCCTTCGATGATCTGCACGCCCGTCGCCTTTTCAAAACGGTTGAACAGTTCGATCGGCAGCGGGGCAGAGCCCGAAAACGCGCCGCGCAGGCTGGACACATCGGCATTGACCGGGCGCTGCATCAGCGCTGCCAGCGCCGTGGGCACGGTGATCATGTAGCTGACCTTCCAGCGTTCGATCAGCTTCCAGAAATTGTCGAACACGCCCTCGCCGCGGTATCCCGCCGGGGTGGGGAACACCGCATGCGCGCCCGAAGCGATCATCGACATCAGGATCGGATAGGCCGCGAACACATGGAACAGCGGCAGCGGGCAGATGACCACATCGGTTTCGCGGAACAGCAGTTTCGCGCCCAGCCAGCCGTTATAGACCATGCCGGAAACCTTGTGCTGCGCCACCTTGGGCATGCCCGTGGTGCCACCGGTGTGGAAATAGGCTGCCACCCTGTCGGCCTGCGTGTCGGTGAACGTCAGCCGGTCGGCAGGTTGCTTTTTCATCTCGGCGGCAAAGGATTTCACGTTGGCCGTGTGGCTGACCGGGTTTTTCGGGCGCACCAGCGGCACGATCCAGCTTTTCGGCGGGGTGAGGTAGCGGTTCAGGTCCACCTCCAGCACGGTTTTCACGCCCGGCGCATGTTTGACCGCCTCGGCCACCTTCTGCGCCACATCGGTTTTCGGGAAGGCGCGCAGCGTGACCACGACCTTGGCCTTGGTCTCGCGTAGGATCGCGCTGATCTGGTCAGCCTCCAGCAGCGGGTTGATCGGGTTCACGATGCCCGCCACCGACCCGCCCAGCAGGGTCACGGCGGTTTCCAGGGAATTGGGCAGCACATAGGCCACCACGTCGGTTTCCGAAATACCCAGTGACCGGAACATGTTGGCCGCCTGTGTCACCTGCGCGTGCAACTGCGCCCATGTCAGCGTGCAGGCCTTGTCACCAGGCCCCGAGAGCAGTTGAAACGAAATCGCAGGCCGTGCCCCGTGCCGGTCTTTCGTGCGCGTCACAAAGCCATACATCGTGCGGGCCACGTCAAGGTCGCGCCACGCGCCCTCATCCTCGATGGCCTTCAGATCGGCGCGGGATGCAAATGTTCCCATGGTGTCCTCCTCCCCTGCATCCCGGTTCGTCCGGGACATTTAGCTGCCGGAAAAGATGCGGGGTTTTGCCCCCTGTCGCAAGACAAACCACCCCGCGCAACGCAACGTCAGAGATCAGACCATGCCATCGGTGAATTGCAGCCGCGCCAGCCGCGCGTAAAGCCCGCCCTCGGCCACAAGCGCATCATGCGTGCCGGTGGCGACGATCCGGCCCTTGTCGAACACCACGATGCGGTCGGCCTTTTTCACCGTGGCCAGCCGGTGCGCCACAACCAGCGTGGTGCGGCCCTGCGCCAGCCGTTCCACCGCCGCCTGCACCGCACGTTCCGATTCCGCATCCAGCGCGCTTGTCGCCTCGTCCAGCAGCAAGATCCGGGCATCGCGCAGGATCGCACGGGCCAGCGCGATGCGCTGCTTCTGCCCGCCCGACAGCATGACGCCGCGTTCGCCCACATAGGTGTCATAGCCCTGCGGGAGCGCGGTCAGGAAATCATGCGCCGCCGCCGCCTCTGCCGCCGCCGTGACTTCGGCATCGGTGGCACCGGGGCGGCCAAAGCGGATGTTTTCACGCGCAGACGTGGCAAAGATCACCGGATCCTGCGGCACCAGCGCCACCGCCGCGCGGAAATCGGCGCGGGTCATGCTGCGCAGGTCCACCCCGTCAATGGTCACGGCCCCGCCCTGCGGGTCGTAGAAGCGCAGCAACAGTTGCAGCACCGTGGTCTTGCCCGCGCCCGACGGCCCCACCAGCGCCACGGTCTCGCCGGGCTGCACCAGCAGGTCAATCCCGTCCAGCGCCGACACCTCGGGCCGGGCGGGGTAGCGGAACCGCACACCCTGAAACGCGATCTCGCCCCGCACCGGGCGCGGCAGGGCCACGGGTGCCACAGGGTCAAGCACCGGATCGTCGGCATGCAACAACTCGCCAAGGCGTTCGGTGGCCCCTGCCGCGCGCTGCAACTCGCCCCAGATTTCCGACAGCGCCCCCACCGACCCCGCCACCATCACGGCATAGATCAGGAACTGGATCAACTCTCCGGGGCTCATCACCCCTGCCCGCACGTCGCGCGCGCCAATCCACAGCACGCCCACGATGCCGGTGAACACCAGAAAGATCACGATCACCGTCATCACCGCCCGGGTGCCGATGCGGGTCTTGGCCGATTGGAACGACCGTTCGGTCATCACCGCAAAAGCGCTGCGCGACTGCGGCTCATGCGTGAAGGCCTGCACCGTCTGCACCGACAAGAGCGCCTCGGAAGCGTTGCCCGACGATTGCGCGATCCAGTCCTGATTTTCGCGCGAAAGGTTGCGCAGCCGCCGCCCCAGCACGATGATCGGCACCACCACGGCAGGCACGATCAGCAGCACCAGCCCCGACAGCTTGGCCGAGGTGAAGAAAAGCAGCACCAGCCCGCCGAACAATATCAGCACGTTGCGCAAGGCGACCGAGACTGACGACCCGATGACCGACAGGATCAGCGTGGTGTCGGTGGTCAGGCGGCTAAGCACCTCACCAGTCAGGATGCGTTCAAAAAACGCGGGGCTCATGCCCATCATCCGGTTGAACAGTGCCAGCCTTATGTCGGCCACCACCCGCTCGCCCAGCCGGGTCACAAGGTAATAGCGCAGGCCGGTGCCCGCAGCCAGCAGGGCTGCGACGGCAAGGGCGGCGGCAAAATACTGGTCCAGCAGCGTGGCATTGTTGGCGGCGAAACCGTCGATCACCCGCCGCACCGCCAGCGGCAGCACAAGGCTGACAGCGGCGGTCAGCACCAATGCTGCCAGCGCGGCCAGCGTCACCCCGCGATAGGGTGCCATGAACGGCAACAGGCCACGCAGCGCCCCCACCCGTTTTGATGGCGCGCGTTCCGTCTCATCCTGCCCAGCCATCGGCCTCTCCCTGTTCCACGCTATCGGGTTTAGGCGCTGGGGCAGCAGGGGGCAAGCGGCGCGTTTGACGCGCCCCGGCACCTTTGGCCAGGTCTGGCCCCTGTCCCGCCCGCAAGCCGCTTTCCCTTGGCCCAAAGCTGTGCAACTTTCGGCGGCGGAGGTGGCCATGCCTGTGACGCTGTATGTCTTTGACGCCTATGGCACGCTGTTCGACGTGGCCGGTGCCGCGCGGGCTGCTGCCGAACCCGGTAGCGCGCTGGCGGCGCTCTGGCCCCGGCTGGCCGAGGACTGGCGCCGCAAACAGCTGGAATACACCTGGCTGCGCCGCATCATGGGCCAGCATGCCGATTTCGCCTCCGTCACCGCCGATGCGCTGGACTGGGCGATGGAGGCTGCGGGTCTGCCCGACCCCACCCTGCGCGCGCGCCTACTGGCGCTGTATCAGACGCTACCCGCCTACCCCGAGGTTCCGGCCACACTGGCCGCCCTGCGGGCACGGGGCCTGCGCACGGCGATCCTGTCAAACGGCACGCCGGGCATGCTTGCCGCCGCAACCGCCTCGGCCGGCATCGAAGGGCTGCTGGATGACGTGCTGTCGGTCGAGGCGATCGGCGCCTACAAGCCCGATCCGCAGGTTTATGCGTTGGTGGGCCAGCGGTTCGGCGTAGCACCCGATCAGGTGCGGTTCGTGTCGTCGAATGGCTGGGATGTTGCCGGGGCCGGTGCCTTTGGCTTTCGCACGGTCTGGGTGAACCGCGCGGGCCAGCCGGTGGACCGGCTGCCGCACCGGCCTGACCTTGCGCTGCCCGACCTTTCAACCCTTCCCGATCTTTCAGGACAGGCATGACCCCGCAGTTTTTCACCACCCCCGACGGCACCCGGCTGGCCTATGCCGACGAGGGCCAGGGCACACCGCTGCTGTGCCTTGCCGGCCTGACCCGCACCATGGGCGATTTCGCCTACATGGCGCCGCATCTGCCGCCCTGCCGCCTGATCCGCATGGATTACCGGGGGCGCGGGGCGTCACAATGGACCGGGGCCGCCAGTTACACCGTGCCGCAAGAGGCGCAGGATGCGCTGGCGTTGCTGGATCATCTGGGCATCGCGCAGGCGGCGGTTCTGGGCACCTCACGCGGGGGGCTGATCGGCATGATGCTGGCCGCCGTGGCCCGGCCCCGCCTGCTGGGCCTGTGCCTGAACGACATCGGCCCGGTGATCGAGCGGCAGGGGCTGGAGCGGATTTTCGACTATGTGGGCCGCAACCCTGCGTCAAAGACCCATGCAGCACTGGCCGCCGCCCTGCCCCGCAACATGCCTGGCTTTGCCAATGTGCCGCCAGACCGCTGGATGGCCGAGGCCGTGCTGCATTACACCGCCACCGGCTCCGGGCTGGCCATCACCTATGACCCCACGCTGCGCGAGGCGTTCCTGGCTGGCTTTCAAGCGCAAACGCCCGATTTCTGGCCGCTGTTCGACGCCTGCGCAGGCCTGCCGCTGGCATTGATCCGGGGGGCCAATTCCGACCTCCTGTCAGAGGAAACGGCCGCCGAAATGCGCCGCCGCCGCCCTGACATGACAATTGCCGAGGTGCCCGACCGCGCGCATATCCCGTTTCTGGACGAGCCGGAAAGCCTGACCGCGCTGCATGCCTTCCTGCAAGCCGTTGATTCGAAGGACACCACATGACCAGCATCGCCATGATCGAAGCAGCGGCTCAACGGCTGGCAGGCCGGGCGCGGCGCACACCGCTGCTGGCCTCGCCCTTTCTGGATGAGATCGCGGGCCGCCGGGTTCTGGTCAAGGCCGAATGCCTGCAACATACCGGATCGTTCAAGTTTCGCGGCGCGTGGTCTGCCGTGTCGGCGCTTGACGCTGACATGCGGGCGCGCGGCGTCATCGCCTTTTCCTCGGGCAACCATGCGCAGGGCGTGGCGCTGGCCGCCGCACAGCACGGCACCAGCGCCGTGATCGTCATGCCCGCCGACGCGCCCGCGCTGAAGATCGCCAACACCCGTGCGCTGGGGGCCGAAGTGGTGCTGTATGACCGCGCCCGCGAAAACCGCGATGCCATTGGCGCGGCGCTGGCCGCCGAACGCGGGCTGACGCTGATACGGCCATATGATGATCCGCAGGTGATTGCCGGGCAGGGGACAATGGGGCTGGAGATCGCCGAACAGGCCGCCGAGGCGGGCGTCACAAAGGCCGATGTGATCGTGTGTTGTGGTGGCGGCGGGCTGACCTCGGGCACCGCCCTGGCGCTGGAGGCCCGCGCCCCCGGCCTGCGCGTGCGCACGGCAGAACCCGCAGGCTTTGACGATGCCGCGCGGTCGGTGGCGGCGGGGTCGATCCAGCGCAATGCCGCGCTTTCAGGCTCGATCTGCGATGCCATCGTGACGCCGGAACCGGGGCAGCTTACCTTTCCGATCCTGCGGCGGCTGTGCGGCCCGGGACTGTCGGTGACGGATGACGAGGCGCTGGCGGCCATGGCACTGGCCTTTCTGCGGCTGAAACTGGTGCTGGAACCGGGCGGGGCTGTGGCGCTGGCGGCGGCCCTGTTCCGACGCGACCAGATCGCGGGCGATGCGGTGATCGTCACCGCCTCGGGCGGGAATGTCGGGGCCGAGGTGTTCGGGCAGGCGCTGGCACGGTTTGCGGCCTGAACGGGTTTGTGATTTTGCAATGTTTGCGGCGATTTTTCAGGCCACGTGTTTTCTGAACATAGCCTCACAAACCACGATGAACGCAGCCGTTCTGCCAAAGCTGATGCCGGGGAAGCTTGGCTTCTTTCAACATTCTTGTCTGGAAATGCGACTCTCCGCTTTTGGTGAGCGACAACTGTGCAGGCAAGGCCACCCGCCTGCCCACACCGGCCAAAACCCGGCCTTTCCCTTGCCCATAACCCGCCCTAGTATCACCTCGCCCGCATCCCGGGCCGGATGCCGCCATGCGTAACCCCCGCCTTGCCCTGACCTTCATCCTGACCACTGTGACGCTGGACGCCATCGGCATCGGGCTGATCTTTCCGGTGATGCCCGACCTGATCGAGGAAGTGACCGGCGGATCGCTGGCCCAGGCCGCCGTCTGGGGCGGGTTTCTGGCCACATCCTTTGCGGTCATGCAATTCCTGTTCGGCCCGCTGATGGGCAGCCTGTCCGACCGTTACGGCCGCCGCCCGATCCTGCTGATCTCGCTGGCGGTGATGGCGGTCGACTATCTGGTGATGGCCGTGGCCCCCACCATCGGGCTGTTGCTGCTGGCGCGCATCGTGGCGGGCATCACCTCGGCCACATTCTCCACCGCCACCGCCTTCATCGCCGACATCACCCCGCCCGAGGACAGGGGCCGCCGCTTTGGCCTGATCGGCGCGGGGTTCGGCATCGGGTTCGTGCTGGGGCCACTGATCGGCGGGCTGTTGGCGGGCATCGATACCCGCGCGCCGTTCTACGCCGCCGCCGCGATGGCCGGGGCCAACCTGATCTTCGGCGCGCTGATCCTGCCCGAAACCGTCACCGATGCCACGCGCCGCCCCTTCGCGCTGGCCCGTGCCAACCCGCTGGGCGCCCTGCGGGCCGTCGGCCGCCTGCCGGGGCTGGGCAGGCCGCTGGCGGTGTTTCTGCTGCTTTCCATCGCGATGAATGTCTATCCGGCGATCTGGGCGTATTACGGGCAGGCGCGTTTTGGCTGGGATACCGGCATGATCGGCTTTTCGCTGGGCGTCTATGGCATCAGCTTCGCGCTGGGGCAGGCACTGCTGGTCGGCCCGCTGATCCGCCGCTTTGGCGAACACCGCGCCGCGCGTTATGGCATGTGGGTGGATATCACCACACTCGCCGCGCTGGGGCTGATCACCTCGGGCACCGGGGCGCTGCTGCTGACACCGATCACCGCACTGGGCGGCGTGGTGACCCCCGCGTTGCAAGCCATCCTGTCGCGCCAGACACCCGAGAATGCCCAAGGTGAATTGCAGGGCGTGCTGGCCAGCCTTGCCGCCATCGCCATGATCACGGCCCCCCTGATCATGACTAACACCTTCAGCCTGTTCACCGGCCCTTCCGCGCCGGTCTTTGCCCCCGGCGCGCCGTTCCTGCTGGCGTCGGCCCTGATGGTCGCTGCCATGCTGCTGCATGTCGCAGGCCCGCGCGATTCCAGACCACACTCCCCCACACACTGACTCTGCGACATTTTCTGTCGATAAGTATCCCACGGGGGTCCGGGGGTGTGAAACCCCCGGCTCTGCCGGCAACAGAGGGCCCGCCCATGCGCCTGAAAGACCTCGAAATTTTCACCGTCGCCCCACCTTCGCCCGGCTGGGGGGGCCGCTACTGGACCTTTGTGAAGCTGACGACGGATGACGGCATCACCGGCTATGGCGAATGCTATGCCTCCACCGTCGGGCCAAAGGCGATGAATGCGGTGATCGAGGATGTGTTCACCCGCCACATGCAGGGCCAAAGCCCGGAAAACATCGAATGGATGTTCCGCCGCGCCTATTCCGCTGGTTTCACCCAGCGGCCAGACCCTACGGTGATGGGCGCGTTTTCGGGGTTGGAGATTGCCTGCTGGGACATTCTGGGCAAGGCGAGGGGCCGCCCCGTCTGGGCGCTGCTGGGCGGCATGGTGAATGAACGCATCCGGTCCTACACCTATCTTTACCCTGCGCCGGGCGAATATTCCCCCGACTTCTGGCATTCGCCCGACATGGCGGCCGAAGCGGCGCTGCGCTTTGTCGATCTGGGCTTCACGGCGGTGAAGTTTGATCCTGCCGGGCCCTATACGATCCGGGGCGGGCATGAACCGGCGCTGTCCGATATCAGCCGCTCCGCCGCCTTCTGCAAGGCGATCCGCGAGGCGGTGGGCGACCGGGCGGATTTGCTGTTCGGCACGCATGGCCAGTTCACCACGCCGGGCGCGATCCGCATGGGCCATGCGATCGACCCCTATGGCCCGCTGTGGTATGAAGAACCGATCCCGCCAGACAATCTGGCCGAATTCGCCGTGGTCGCGGCGGCGGTGAAAACCCCGCTGGCCACGGGTGAGCGGTTGACCACCAAGGCCGAATTCGGCGCATTGCTGCGGCTGGGCGGGGTGAAGATCCTGCAACCGGCACTGGGCCGCGTAGGTGGCATCTGGGAGGCCAAGAAAATCGCCGCCATGGCCGAGGTGTTCAACGCCGAAATGGCCCCGCATCTGTATGCCGGGCCGGTGGAATGGGCCGCCAACATCCATTTCGCCGCCTCGATCCCCAACATCCTGATGGCCGAAACGATTGAGACCGGCGGGTCGTTCCACCAGCAACTGATCGGTCACACGATCACCTGGGAAGATGGTTATATCCTGCCGCCCACCGCCCCCGGCCTTGGCATCGCCTTTGACGAGGATGTGGCCCGCGCGCATCCCTATACCGGCGACCGCCTGCATCTGGAGATGCAGGAAGCGCCCTGCGACTATCGCCACGGCAACCGCTTTGAGGGCGGGGCACCGACCAGCACGCTATAGCCAGCCAGTGCCGTTGGCCCCGTCCGGCTTTGGGATGGGGCCTGCTTTCTGCCGTCAAGTGAATGATGCGATGCATCCGCCGTTGCAGTCGGCAGAGTTCGGCGGTTGGTCAGATCGACTTGCCACGCTCCGATCCGCGACAGGCCGGACAATGCGGCCTGCGACCATGCAATCGCTGTGTTGAATCCTGCCCCTGCAGAAAACACGATGTCACAGGGCAACCCACGCCCTGAATTGCGGGTGCAACGGATTTTCAGGATCGGTTTGTATCGGGGTATTTTATGGTGCCCGGAGACGGATTTGAACCGCCGACACGCGAATTTTCAATCCGCTGCTCTACCAACTGAGCTATCCGGGCACACAAGCGAACGGCGATCCGTTCTCGTGGAGCGGTATTATGCGAGGGCGCAGGGGCTGTCCAGAGGGGGCGGGAAAAAATCTGCGTGCCGGGCGGTGTTGGGCAGTCAGTGGTGTGAGGGCCTGTCGCGCAGGTCTGTGTCTTCGTCGCAGGCGTCAGGGTCCACCGGTTCGGCGGGGATGGCGTAACTGCCGGTCAGCCAGCGGCCCAGATCGACATCGGCGCAGCGGCGTGAGCAAAAGGGGCGATACTTCGGATCGGCGTCCTTGGCGCAGATCGGACAGGTCACTTCCGCAGCCCCGAAAGCACTTCGGCCAGCGGCAGCCGGTCACGCTTGCGCACCAGTTCGTAAAGGCCCAGCGGCGTCCACCCGGCAAGGCTGGTTTCCGCCGCCTCGCCCTTGAAGGCGGCGCGCAGCACCTGTTCCAGTGTCGCGCGGTCGCGTTTCGGCATCGGGGCGAAATCCACCACCACCTGCCCGCCAAAGCCGCGCAGCCTGAGCTGGCGCGGCAGGTCGCGGGCGGCGGCGACATTGGCCTTCATCCCGGCGGCGGGCGACGTGTCTGGCCCGGTGTTCACATCAACGGCCACCAGCGCGCGGGTGGGTTCGATCATCATGTGGCCGCCGCCCGGCAGTGGCACATGCGGCGTCAGCAGCGCGTCGATCATCTCCAGCACGCCATGGTCGGCAAAGGCCGTGGGCCCTTCGGCCACCTCATCCGGGGCCGGGTCTGACCAGTCGCGCCACGCCGTTTCCTGCGCGCCCGCGCCATCGACCAGCAGTTCCGGCCCGCCGCTGGTATCGGCCAGCACCGCCACCGCCAGATCGCGCATCGCGCGGATATCGTCGGCAATCTCATCCTCATCCGCCGCTTCGGCGGCAGAGCGGATGATCAGCCCCATATCGGCGGGAGAGCCTGCCATGGCATCAGCTGCCAGCGCCTCCAACGCGTCGCGGGTATCTTCCTCGCGGATGCGGCGTGACACGTTCAGCCCGGGCGCCCCGGGCGTGACTATGGCCAGACGGCTTTTGAACAGCAACCGACTGGTCACGGGCACGGCCTTGCCCGGCTCGGCAGCGCCCGTCACCTGCACCAGCACGCTTTGCCCCGGTGCTAGCCCCGACACCTGGCGCAGAAAGCCTGACCCTTCGGGCAGTTTCACGAAAACCCCGCCCTGCCCCTTCATCTGCCGGTCCACCACCGCGCGGTAGATGGCACCCGGCACCGGCGCTTCGCTTGCAGGGTCGATCAGCAGATCCTGCAACTGCCCGTCCACGATCAGCGCGGCAGCATCCTGCCCCCGCACCTGACCCAGCGCCACAACCCGGCCTATCATGCGTCTCTCCGATACACATTGTAGCCCGCCGTCGCCAGCAGGGCCGCAGTTTCGGCCAGGGGCAGGCCCACGATGCCGGTGAACGAGCCTGACATCCACGGAATGAACGCCCCCGCCAGCCCCTGAATGGCATAGCCGCCGGCCTTGCCCTGCCATTCATTGCTGGCCAGATAGGCGTTCAGCTCCACATCCGACAGGCGTTTCATCTTCACGTCGCTGACCACTTCACGGGCCCACAGCCGCTCGCCCCGGCGCACCGCCAGCGCCGTGATCACCTGATGCCGCCGTCCGCCCAAGGCCAGCAGAAACTGCGCCGCCTGCCCGGCATCCGCGGGTTTGCCCAAGATCCGGCGGCCCAAGGCCACCGTTGTATCGGCACACAGCACGATGTCATCCGGGCCAGCAGGCACCGCCGCCGCCTTTTCCGCCGCGATCCGCACGCAATAGGGGCGCGGCAGTTCGCCCTTGCGGGGGTCTTCGTCGATATCGGGGGACAGGATGGCGTCAGGCGTGATGCCCAGTTGCGCCAGAAGTTCCTTGCGGCGCGGGCTGGCCGAGCCGAGGATCAGGCGCATGGCATGGCCTGCGCTGCCGTCACTTGAAGCGGTAATTGATGCGGCCTTTCGACAGGTCATAGGGGGTCATTTCCACCTGCACCTTGTCGCCTGCCAGAACGCGGATGCGGTTCTTGCGCATCTTGCCTGCCATGGTTGCGATCAGTTCATGGCCATTGTCGAGCTCGACCTTGAATGTCGCGTTGGGCAGGAGTTCCTTGACGACACCGGGAAATTCGAGCGTATCTTCCTTGGCCATGGTCTCTCCAATAAGGGTTGGCCCGCGTCCTGCGCAGGCTCGGGCGGTAAATGCGCCGGGATTCGCTGATTTTCAAGGGGAAAATGCGCGGGGCGGGGCAATGAGGGCGGTGGCAGGCCATAGCGCGGCGGCCAGCGGTGGCGGGACGGCCATCATGTTATCAGGGGCTTGGCCGGGGTTCGGCGCGGCAGCATGCTACTTTGGTCGCAGGCGGGGCCTGCCGCATAGCCGCCATGCGCGCCGCTGCTGTGGCTCTCAGGGCCTGCCCACCCGCGCCGCCTGTTCCGCCCAATGCCGGTGATTGAGCACCCCGCCATCGGCGCGCACGCGGGCAATCTCGGAAAGGTGCACTTCCGCCACGGCCCAGCCCGGCACGTTCAGCGCGGTTTCGGCCAGAATGCCGGTCTCGGGCCAGCCCCGGTCAGGCGGGCCGTAAACCGCCGCGCGGCCCACATTCTCATCCACCGCCGGGCACCAGTCGCAGGGGCCCACCGTGGGCGCATGCACCACAACGCATTGATTTTCCAGCGCCCGCGCCATTGAGCCAACCCGCACCCGGGTAAAACCCGCAAACGTGTCGGTGCAGGACGGGGCCAGCAGAATCTCGGCCCCCTGTTCGGCCATGGCGCGGGCCAGCAGGGGAAATTCGCTGTCATAGCAGATGATGATGCCGATCTTGCCTAGCGGCGTGTCAAACACCTGCACCCCCTGCCCCGGCACGACATCCCAGGTTTCGCGTTCAAACCGCGTCATGATCAGCTTGTCCTGATGGCCGATGATGCCGTGCGGACCATAAAGCGTGGCACGGTTTACGGGCCGGTCGCCGGTGTAGACCGGGCCGGAAGCACCGAGGATATGGACGTTGTGGGTCTGGGCGAGGCTGAGGTGGATTTCGTCGGCGGCGTTCCGGTGGCTGGCCACCTCACGCAACGCCGCCTCCAGATCGGCGGCGGTTTCCCTGCCGGCAAGCGAGGCCAGCTCCATCGCGCCATATTCCGGGAAGACCAGCAGCTGCGCGCCCTGCGCCGCGGCACCGGCAACCCAGGTGGAGAGTTTGGCTTCGTAGGCGGCGAGCGAGGGGAGCCAGTCGAGGGGGTAGGCTGCGGCAGCGATTTTCATGGCTTGTCCAGATGTTGACGATGCTTGTGGCAGTCTTGTGCCACGAAGGCGCAGGCGGTTAAATCCACCGCCCCCAGAACTGCAACCGTTTCGCCGAGTCCCACGTCTCGCCCACGTCCGTCCAGCGGAATTCGGCCACCACGCCCTCCATCGGCTGATAGCCCCTGCCCCGCCAGAATGCCTCGTTGCTGCGGGCAGCAATGGGACGCAGCGGGTGGTCGTCGGGGCGCAGCACCGAGCAGAAGGCGATGAAACGGCGGCCCAGGTCTCGGGCGTGATCCTCGCGCAGGTCGAAAAAGCGGTGGCCGATGCCCTGCCCGCGATACCCCGGCAGCAGCACGGATTCGGCGCAATAGAAGATGTCGGTCAGCGGAATGCCGGTCGCGGCAAAGGCCTGCGCGAAATCATTGGTGTGATCCTCCATCGGGGTGCCGGTGGCGGCCCCCACCAGCGCCTCGCCGTCAAAGGCCCCCACCAGCAGCGCGCCCGGGCTGTCGCGATACCAGCGCAGATAGCCGCGCTCATACTCCACCGTGCCTTCGTAAAGATAGGGCCAGTCGCGGAACACGGTAATGCGCAGCCGGGCCAGATCATCCAGCGCGGATTCCAGATCATCCCCGCGCAGGCTGCGCAGCGTGACGGTCATGATACCTGCCGCAGCCAGTCGGCCAGATTGTAGAATGTGGTGACGCGGGCGATCTTGCCATCGCGCAGGTCAAAGAACGCCCCGGCGGGCAGGATGTAGGTCTGGCCTTTCGCCTCGGGCAGACCGGGGTCGGTTTGCAGATAGCTGCCATGCACCACGAATTCGGCCGCGCCGCGCGTGCCGTCCTCGTTCACGAAAATCACCATGTCGCGCAACTGCTCGGCATAGGATACGCCCATATGTGCGCAGAAATCGGCGAACAGCGCGCGGCCCCGGCGGATGCCACCCTCGTTGACGCGGTGTTCGATGTCGTCGCTGACACAGGCCAGCATGCCTGAGGCGTCACCGGCGTTGAAGGCGGCGTAATAGGCTTCGATCGCGGCGCGGGTCATGGGATTCTCCGTCAGGACAGGGTATTGCGGCCCTGTTCTGCCACGGAAACCGGCGGGCCGCCAATCCTTGCCAGACGGACGGCCCGCGTTTTGCCTAAAGTGCGGCAGCCACAGCGGTGGCCAGCGGCGTGGTCGGCCGCCCGATCAGACGCGACAGGGTGCGGCTGTCATCGAACAATGCGCCTTTGGCGGCGTGAGCGTCGCTGTCGGCCAGTGTCGCGGCAAAGGCCGCGGGCAGGCCGAAACCTTCCAGCGCGGCAGCATAATCCGCCTGCGGCAGGTTGACATAGCCAACCGGCTTGCCCGCCTGGCGCGAAACCTCTGCCGCCAGCTCGGCGGGGGTAAAGGCGGTATCGCCCCCAAGTTCATAGATCTTGCCCTCATGCCCCGGCTCTGCCGCGACAACTGCAATCGCCTCGGCATAGTCCGCGCGGGTTGCTGCCGAAACACAACCCTCGCCGCCGCTGCCGATCAGGCTGCCATGCGCCACGGCCCCGGCCAGTGCGCCCAGATAATTCTCGGTATACCAGCCATTGCGCAGGATGGTGAACGGCACGCCCGATGCTTTCAGCGCGACTTCGGTGGCGATGTGATCCTGCGCGAGGATCATCGGCGAGGCATCGCCCTTCAGGATCGAGGTATAGACGATCCGCCCCACGCCCGCCGCCTTAGCTGCCGCTATGACATTGGCATGCTGCCCGGTGCGGTCATTGAAATCATTCGAGGAAATCAGCACCAGAACAGTCACGCCTTCCAGCGCGGCAGTTTGGCCTGCGGCCTGATGATAGTCGAACGCCCGCAGCGGCACGCCCAGATCGGCCCCCTTGGCCGGGTCGCGGACAAGGCCGATCAGGTTGGACTGGGGGCTGCGGGTTTTCAGGGCAGCAATGGCAAGGCGGCCGAGTTGGCCGGTTGCTCCGGTGATGGCGATGGTCATGGCAGGCTCCTTCGTTGGGTGTGGCGCAGAATTGCGCCTTTACTTACGAAAAGGAAGAACCTACAAAAATGTTAGTATACAGCAGAGGCGCAGATGAGCCTTTCGGAAATCGCACAGCGGATTGTAGACCGGCGCCCGCCGGATGTGATGGCGGCGGATTGCCCCTCGCGGCAGGTGTTGCAGCATGTGACAAGCCGCTGGGGCACCCTGGTGTTGCTGGCGCTGCTGGCGGGGACGCACCGTTTCAGCGCGCTGCGCCGCCGGATCGGCGGGGTCAGCGAGCGGATGCTGGCCCAGACGCTGGACCTTCTGGAAGGCGACGGGCTGGTGCTGCGGGTGGCGCATAACGTGGTGCCGCCGCATGTCGATTACAGCCTGACACCGCTGGGGCAGCAGGCAGCCGAACAGGTCGCGGCCCTGACAGGCTGGATCGAGCAGGCGTTGCCACAGATTCTGGCGCAGCGCGCCGGCTGAGGCGGGCGCGACATTCCTGCGAAATGGGTGCAGTCTTTGCCCAAGAAAAATGGCAACACGGGCTGCCGTCAGTTCCCCGCCTGCACCGGCGCCCCGAACCGCGCCAGCATGCGGTCCCTGATCTGGTCGCGCGCCTGCCGGTAGGCCGACAGTTTCGCCTCGCGCCCCTCGCCCAGCCCGGTGGGGTCGAGGATCGGCCAATACTCCACCTCCAGATGATAATAGCGCGTCAGTTCCAGCGCCATGCGCTGACTGGCGGGAGACAGGGCTATGATCAGGTCGAACCCCGACAGGTCATCGCCCCATTCCTGCATCTCCTCGAAACTTCGGGAACGGTGGCGGCTCAGTTCGATGCCCAGTTCCTTGCAGACGGCTACCGAAAAGCCGTCAACCTCCATGTCGTTCTTCACGCCCGCCGACTGCACATAGGCCGCCTGCCCATACATCTGCTTCATCAGCCCTTCGGCCATGGGCGAGCGCACCGCGTTATGGTCGCAGCAAAACAGCACGGACGCGGGGAGTTTTTCCGCCACCCTCAGCCCCAGTGCAGAACGCAGATCAGGGTGAACAGGCGGCGCGCGGTGTCGATATCCACCTCGGCCTTGCCCTCCAGCCGTTCCTGCAACACGCGCGCGCCCTCGTTGTGGATGCCGCGCCGCGCCATGTCGATGGCCTCGATCTGGCTGGGGGGCAGGCGCTTTACCGCCTCGAAATAGCTGTGGCAGATCTGGAAGTAATCCTTGACCACCTGCCGGAACGGACCAAGCGACAGGTGAAACTCGCCCACCTTTTCCACCTGCTCGGTGGTGATGGCAAACACCAGCCGCCCCTCACGGATCGCCAGGGCCAGCCGGTAAGGGCCGGGCGGCACCTCCCGGTCTTTCAGCGGCAGGGCAAAGCTGTTGTCCTCCAGCAGGTCAAAGATGGCAACCTTGCGCTCCTGCTCGATTTCCGGCGTTGGGGCGGAAAGGCCGCGGTCGTCGATCTCGATATGGCAGATGCGGTTCATCGGCATGTCCGTGGCTGGGCTCGCCTAGCGTGATGCCGCAGAGCGGTGGCCCGCGCAAGTTCCACGTTGCGCAGACCACAATTCACAACAATTTTGTGGTTTGCGGAGGAGGCAAGACTATCCGCGCCAGACAGACAATCAGCAGAAATCGTCCGTTACGGGCTGGTTTGCGGCATCTCGCGAGGCTTTGCCCAAGTCTTGTTGAAGATGTCCGCGGCACCTTGTGCCGTGGGCGGGGCCCCTGCCAAGGGCTGCCCCCTGCCAAGGTCGGCCCGTGCATCTCCTGTGCCTGCCGCAGTCGGGCAGGATGAAGCCAAAGGCGAAAGGTCAGCAGCCTTCGGGCAGGCTACACCATGCCACCCCGTCCCAAGGGCGTGGAAGTTGGCTTTTGCCAACCAAAGGCCATCCATGCCAGCCCGGCCCACCCTTGGCCGCGCTAGAGCCACTTGCGGTGGGCCCGACCGGGGTGCGCCATGATGCCATCCCGCCGTGTTCGCAAGAGTTGCGGCCCGACACAGACCAAAAGGCAACCGCTGTACCAACTTCTCCTCCCGTGGCATGCGCCTTTCAGCGGCTACGAACCCTCTGCCCATTTCTCTTTCCTCTTGCCCCCCCCGCTGCAGGCCGCTAAACGATATCCGTCGGAGGCGTGGCTGAGAGGCCGAAAGCACTCGGTTGCTAACTGAGCGTGGGGGGAACCCCACCGTGGGTTCGAATCCCACCGCCTCCGCCACTTGCCCCTCCGAAAGCGTTCTCCCGATCCGGCTGCGACCGGGTTTTCCCGTTGTTTTCGGGGGTTATGCGGGTGGGGCTGTTAACCGGCACAGTCCCCATAAGGCCGGAAAGCGTTCTCTCCGGGCCGATATTCTCCAGACCTGTTGCCTGCGCAGTTTTGGTGAACAGGTATCAAACATCTGTTTATCAAGGCAATTATTGCGACGTCAATCCGACTTGGATTGGGGTCGCGTCCGGGGCTGATGCGACGCAGGTCGAACTCTCAGGCTACCCGAGCCCGCTCATCCTTCAGCCCGCTCTGCGACCAGTTCCGTTTCGCCGATCTCGATCTCGGCAGCGCCGCTGCGAAGCCAAGCATCGAGAAGATTGGCTGCGACTTCAACCTGTTGCGGCTTCCTGGCCGCACATTCCCAGACCGTCGCCACTCGCCATCCTGCTATGAGCAGAGCGCCTCGCGCGGCATTGTCACGCACAACGTTTGCTTCGAACTTCGTCTGCCAGAATTCCGGGCGGGTCGAAGGGATGGAGGTATAGCGGCAGGCTGGATGGCGGTGCCAGAAGCAACCATGCACGAACACGACCGCCCCGTACTTCGGGAGAACCAGATCCGGGCGTCCGGGAAGACCCGTCGCGTGCAGACGGTAGCGGAATCCTCGGGCATGCATAGCGCGGCGGAGGGCCATTTCAGGCCGCGTGTCCTTGCCTCTGATCCCGGCCATCATCCGGGAACGGGTCTGCTGGTCGACGTTGTCCGTCACATGGCTCCTGGCGCTCGATCGTGAACCTGGTATACACCCTGAGAATGCAATTCGTCAGGAGCCTGATTTGCCTGCCACTTTCGGCATTGTCGATCTGTTTGCCGGTCCGGGCGGGCTGGGCGAGGGATTTGCCTCGTTCGTCCGCGATGGGCACCGGCCCATCCGGATCGGCATTTCCGTCGAGAAGGAGGCATCTGCACATCGGACACTGACACTGCGCGCGTTCCTGCGGGAACATGGCGCGAGGCACGGCTGCCTAAAGTCGCCCGCCTTTGCGGGTGTGGGTTAGCGAGAAGGCAGCCCCATCTGGACCGTAGAGCAATCCCTTAAGCAGCGCGGGGGTGTCGGCGCGGGTCCGGGCTGCGCGCTTGCGCGGGCTCTCGGTCAGGATGGCATGGGCCGCATCCCAAAGTTCACGGGCGATGATCGCCGCATGCTCACCGGGGTAGCTGGTTCCTTTGTGGACCGCCTCGCCGATGTAGACCCGGTTGTTGAGCATCCGGTAGATGAACTTCTTGTCAATCCGATGCCCGCGGCTGGTGGTGACGCCCCGTTCGGCCAGTTCGCGCGCCAGCAACGTGCCCGATCCGATCTCGATGAAGCGGGCAAAGACCCAGCGCACATGCGCAGCATCGGCAGGGTTTTCGACCAGTTTCCGGTCTTTCACCTCGTATCCGAGGGGCGGGCAGCCACCCATCCACATGCCCTTCATCCGGCTGGCGCGGACCTTGTCCCGGATCCGCTCAGCCGTCACCTCCCGTTCGAACTGGGCGAAAGACAGCAGGATATTCAGCGTCAACCGCCCCATTGAGGTGGTGGTTTTGAACGACTGGGTGACGGAAACGAAGGTAACGCCATTGCGGTCGAACACCTCGACCAGTTTGGAGAAATCCATCAGCGAGCGGGACAGGCGGTCGATCTTGTAGACCACCACCACATCGACCAGCCCATCCTCGATATCGGCCAGCAGCCGCTTCAGGCCGGGGCGTTCCAGTGTGCCACCGGATATGCCGCCATCGTCATACTGGTCGCGAACCAGCACCCAGCCTTCCGACCGCTGGCTGGCGATGTAGGATTCGCAGGCCTCGCGTTGGGCATGCAGGCTACGGCCTGCTTGGCCGCCAGGTCCTGGTGACGCCGATGGTTGGGAGCGATACCTCCGATGTGCGCCGGACCTTGAACCCGCTGTTCGTCGAAGCGCTGATGGGCTGGCCCACCGGGTGGACCGGCTTCGGCTCTGTGGCAACGGCGTGGTCCCGCTGGTTGCGGCGCATGCGCTGCGAACTCTCGCGGCTGAACTGCTGGCCGATGTATGAGGTGGCGACATGAAGCAGTCCGGCCTGATGTCGTTGGTCGAAGCCGTGGCCAACGTGATCGTTGGCTACGGAGTCGCAGTCGCTACCCAGATCTTGATCTTCCCGATCTTTGGACTCCAGACGACACTGGCGCAGAACCTGAAGATGGGCGCGGTCTTCACCGTGGTGAGCATCGCGCGGTCCTATGTGCTCCGGCGGCTTTTCGAGGCAATCCGGGTTAGAGGCTGGAGATTGCGGTCCTAGGCGATTGGCACACCGCGCTCAATTGCTGCTCGCTCCAGTCTGGGCCGCGTGAATTCAGATATGGGCGTAACCATGTAGCCACCGGTCAAGTCACCGAGCATGGCTGAACAGGAGACCGGCCCGGCCCGCCACGCCAGACCGATCAGAGCGCAGAGGGCTGCGTCCAGCTTGTCCTGATCAGCCTTCCGAGGCAATGAGAGCGCATGCATGCGGTCGGACCAGTTCACGAGGCCAGTCACGCCGAAACCCAGTGCGGTAGTTTGGATTACATGCGTTACGGACCGCCAGTCTTCCAGACGGAATTTCTTCCGGTTTTGCGGGTTGTACTTTGGCGCTCGTAATCGCTGAGAAAAAGCGTCCTCGAACGCTGGGAGAGCAAGCGCCGGAAACACTTCGATCAGAAAATGTCCGGCAGGTGCCGTGCGCGCCTCGATAGGATCTTGCGTCGCATTGAGATCCGAAAGGAAAGACCAAACGGGCGAGTTGTCACAGAACATGCCGATCTTGCTACGGTTGGCAGGCTGAACGCCTCCGCCGACAAATGAGACCAACGACCCGGCAACTTTGTCAACAGGGCGACTTCCTGTGGAATTGGGCACGACCGTTGGTTGATCAAGTGCGACGAGGCTCACAGAATAACTTTGACGGAGCGATCCGATGAACGCACGCGCATCTGCAAATGAGACCAGACAAGGCTCATGAAACTCGACTTGGCCACGCTCATCGAACGCTATGGCACAGATTGCTCCCGGCGCTTTCACCGCATCGGTCCACGCTGAGTCGAAGCCGAAGATAACTGTACTGCTTTGCGGGTTCACGTAATCCATGTGGTCCTCCGCAAAGCAGCATAGCCAAAGGGTGCAGCGAATAAAGGTGATTAGTTGACCAGTCTATACACCCGTCCGCGTCCCTCGACCTTCTCCGAGCTGACTTCGAGCCCGAGTTTCTTCTTCAGCGCCCCGGCCATCGCGCCCCTGATCGTGTGAGCCGCCCAATCGAGGGCGACCATGATCTCCTCGATGGTCGCACCGTCGGACGCGCGCAGCATGGCGATCAGCGTGGCTTGCTTCGTGCCCTCGCGCGGCGTGCGCGCCTTGGGCGCGGCGTCTGGTTCGCTGGCGGTGACGGGCGCGGATTCGTCGGTCGGCGCGTCCGTCGCGCCCACGGGCGCGGTGTTCGCGTCCTCAGGCTCGATGCCCATGGCGGCGAGGCCCGCGTCGGTGGCGACCAGCGTTGTGCCGTGGCCATCGCCGGTTTCGCGCCACATGGGTTCGCCCTTGCGCAAATCGGCGTCGACTTCTTCGAGGTAGCCCTTGGCGATCATCGCGCCGACCACCTTGGCGGCGGCACCGCCGCGCAGGCTCTGGGGCAGTGGCAGGGCGATGCGCTCGAGCCGCTGGGTGGCGGCGCTCAGGATCAGGGCTTGGGCATCGGAAAGCCGGGTCATCGTTCAGCCCTCCAACGCGGTGCGGCCGAAGCCGAGGATCGGGAGGATGAAGGCCGCGTCCTCGGGGTCGCGATCCGGCGCTTTCAGCCAGTGTGCCATGGCGGTTTGGCCGGTGACAAAGTCAGGGAACTGGCCAAGCCAGCCAAGCTCACCGCTGCGGTCGACCAGTACGAGGCAGGGTTGGGTTTGAAGGAGTGTCATCGGGTCGTCTCCGTATTCGGGCCGCGACCATCGCGTCCCTTCTACGAGGCCAAGCCCCTCAGGGCGGGGCTGGCGCGATGGTTGGGTCGAACTATTCGGCGTGTTCGCCTTCCTTGAAGGCGCTGTCGGTGATCTCGCGCAGCTTGGCGCGGTAGTGGTTCAGGGTGCCAACGTGCCCCCAATGGATCGCGTCAGGGCTGGTCTCGAAGTGGTCGGCGCTGAGGGCGGCGAGGCGTGCCAGCATCGTGTCGATCTCGAACTTGGCGGCGAGGAAGGCGTAGAGGGCTTTCGTGTTGTCGGTTGCGCGGCGAGTCATCTTGGTGGCTCCTTGGTGAGTTGAATCGTCCTTCTGAAGGGACGTTCGCTCTGTCCGCGATGCTTATCAACGAGATAAGCGCATGATCTTGAATGATAATCGGAGACGCCAATGCAGGGCATGAGCGAGCGGCAGTACGCCGCGCATGTCGGGCTGTCGCGGGGCGCGATCCAGAAGGCCAAGACGGCCGAACGGCTGGTTCTGTTCGCCGATGGCAGCATCGATGCCGGGGCCAGCGACGTGCGGCGGGCGGAAACCACCGATCCGTCGAAGACCCGGAAGCCGCCCGAACCAAAGATGAAGCCGGTCCCCGAGGCGGCCGTTGCTGCTGTGGGCGACACGCTCCGCGAACAGGGGCTGGCGGTCCCGGCGGTTGGCGGCGGCACGACCTATCTGCAGGCGAAAACCGCCAACGAAGTGCTGAAGGCGCAGGAACGTCGGATCCGGCTGCAGAAGCTGAAGGGGGAATTGATCGAGCGGGCGCGCGCGCTGTCGCTGGTTTTTCGCCTCGCGCGCGAGGTGCGGGACACATGGGTGAACTGGCCCGCGCGGTCGTCGGCCTTGATGGCGGCGGAACTGGGGGTCGAACCGGCCGCGATGCAGAAGGCCTTGGAAAAACATGTCCGTGGACTGTCGATCTGCGTCCGGCGTGATGGCAATGAAACTGAAACTTGCCATCGATCCCGACATCGTCGCCCTGATGGCGGCCGAGGTCGCAGCGGGGGAACGCGCTGTCACCGCGGCCATGCGTGAGGCTGGCACCAGCCTGAAATCCGCCTGGCGAACCCAGATAACCGGCGCGGGGCTGGGCACACGCCTCGCCAACTCAATCCGCTCTGCCAACTTCCCCAAGTCAGGCGAAAGCCTGAACGCGGCAGCGCTGGTCTGGTCGAACGCGCCGGTGATCATCGGCGCGCATGATACCGGCCCGCTGATCCGCTCGAAGAACGGGTTCTGGCTCGCGATCCCCACGCCAGCGGCGGGCAAATCCAAGCGCGGCGGCCGGATCACCCCCGGCGAATGGGAACGCCGCACCGGTCTACGTTTGCGGTTCATCTATCGCCGCCGAGGCCCAAGCCTGCTGGTGGCTGAAGGACGGCTGAACACCAAGGGCCGGGCCGTGGCATCACGGTCGAAAACCGGCAGGGGCGTCGTCACCGCGCCGATCTTCCTACTGGTGCCGCAGGTCAAGCTGCCGAAGCGGCTGGATCTGGCGCGGGATGCCGAACGGGCGGCAGACGGTGTTCCGGGGCTGATCGTGGCGAACTGGGTGAAGGGTCTTGCCTAATCCAATGATATACCCGACTCTCCCTTCGGAAGAGAGGTTCAGGGGGGACTCGATGCGTTATCGCAGATATATGTGGATTGTAGATTTCGTAGGCGTATTGGCGGCAATTTCAATTTTTGGTTATCTCTTTTTTCCGGCGGAATGGCGGCCGGCGGGTCGGGTGGATGATTTTTGGGGCAATGCTTCCGCAGAACTCGCGGGCATCTGGATTTCCGTAAGATTGATTGAATGGGCGCTGCGGCAACATGATCTTTCAGCTCGAGTGAGGGTTAGAACTGTTCGAAATATGAGAATGCTTGAAAACCAGCTTATGCATTTCTTGGACAGCCGTTTTGTCGGTGCACTACGACGTCTAGACTTTGAAATTGGCTGGGTCCGAAACCGCGGAGATGCAAGAAAGCGGTGGCTCAAGAAAGACGAAATTCAAGATTTGGAACTTTTCTTTTCCGCTCTAGCTGATGTGCGTGCAATGTTACCTTCCATGGAAGATTATTCGTCCAATGAGGGGAAAACTGATGAGATCGTCCGGAGTAATGAGTTCGGGGAGAAACTCGTCGCTCTGGCGTCCGCGCGAGAAAGGGCCGAAGTCAACATCCTTCAAGAAACTGACGAGGATGAGGGGATAGTCGGCTAAGGGTCTTGTGAACTTCTCCAAACCTCGCTTCATTCGGTACTGAATAAACCCATGCCCACCCGTCGCGAAACCATCCTCGCCGCGCTGCATGCGCGGCTTTCGGCGTTGCCCGCCGTCGTCCTGCGCGGTGACGTGTTGCCCGAACGCGTGCCTGCCGCTGGCCTCCTGATCCTGCGCGATGGCGAGCCGGGGGAGCCGGAAGTGACGCTGTCGCCCCTGCGTTACCACTACCAGCACCGGGCAGAGATCGAGGTGGTCGTGCAGGGATCGGCCCGTGATGCCGCCTTCGACACGCTTTGCGCCAGCATCGGCGCGACGATTGCCGCCGACCGCACGCTGGGCGGGCTCTGCGACTGGGTCGAGGCGGAAGCACCGCGCCCGGTCGATCTGGCCGTCGATGGCGCCGCCAGCCTGAAGGCATCGGTGATCCCGGTAGTGTTGCATTACACCTTGATCGATCCGCTTGGCTGATACCGACAGCAGGTCCCATCCTGCGTTCGGCGGGACAAAGGTCCCCCGGACCTTTGTTTGATCCGCCTCACTCCACGACCGATCCGCTGGCCTGACCCCGAATAACGAAAGGAGACTACAATGGCACGAGCCCATGGGGCGCGGGCGCAGATGGCGCTTGCGTTCGAATCCGTTTATGGCACCGCGCCCGCGACGGGCTACCGGACGGTGCCGTTTGCCAGCACCACGCTCGGCTCCGAACAGCCACTGATCGCGTCGGAACTGCTGGGCCAGGGGCGCGATCCGCTGGCTCCGATCAAGGACGCGGTCACCGCCGATGGCGATGTCGTGGTGCCGATCGACGTCGAGAACCTTGGCCTGTGGCTGAAAGCGGCCTTCGGCGCGCCGGTCACTTCTGGCACCACGCCCAAGACCCACACCTTCCAGTCCGGCAACTGGACGCTGCCGAGCCTGGCCATCGAGACGGCCATGCCCGAGGTGCCGCGCTACGCGATGTACACCGGCTGCGTCTGCGATCAGTTGTAGTGGCAGATGGCACGCTCTGGCCTGCTGACCGCGACGGCGCGGCTGGTGGCGCAAGGCGAAAGCGTCGCGGCAACCACGGCCGCTGGCACGCCCACCTCGCTGGCGCTGCAGCGGTTCGGGCATTTCAACGGGGCGATCACGCGCAACGGCTCGCCGCTCGGCAATGTCATTTCCGCCGAGGTGACCTATTCCAACGGCCTCGACCGGATCGAGACCATCCGCTCGGACGGCCGCATCGAGGGGGCCGACCCCGGCATGGCCGCCCTGACCGGTCGGGTCGAGGTGCGTTTCGCTGACAGCACGCTGATCACGCAGGCCATCGACGGCACGCCTTGCGAGTTGGTCTTTGCCTGGAGCCTCGGGGCCAATGCCAGCTTCACCTTCACCGCCCATGCCGTCTACCTGCCGCGCCCCCGCATCGAAATCCCGGGCCCGCAGGGTATCCAGGCCACCTTCGACTGGCAGGCCGCCAAGGCCGTCAGCCCCGCCCGCATGTGCACCGCCGTCCTCGTCAACACCGTTGTGAGCTATTGACCATGATCAGACTGAACCTGACCGCATCCCCTTCGTGGCTGACCCTCGCCCCCGGCCTGCGCCTCAACGTGGCCCCGCTGACGACTGCCTTGATGGTTTCGGCCCGTGCCGATCCTGCCATCGAAGCCCTGCCGAACACCGCCACGCAGGAAGAACTGGCGCTCGCCATGGCCAAGGCCGTCGCCCGTCGCGCCGTGCTGGATTGGGAGGGGGTCGGCGATGACGCGGGCCATGCTGTGCCGGTTTCGCCCGAAGGCATCGATGCCCTTCTGGAAATCTGGCCGGTCTTCGAGGCGTTTCAGACGAAATACGTCGCCAAGGGTCTGATCCTGGACGCGGAAAAAAACGTCTCCGCGCCCTTGCCGAATGGTCCTTCGGCGGGGGCGATCGCTACTGCGCGGCCTGCCAAGGGCGCTGCCCCGACTGCCCCGCAAGATTGAACCGGCCACAAACGGAACAGGGCTGGCAGGTCTGGGATCTGGTCGGCCGCCTTGGCGGGCAACTGCGCGTGATCCCCGGCGCGGTGCTCGGCTGGGACATGGGCGCGGCATTGGCAATGGCGCAGGCCCTCGGGATCGACGCCCTCATCGCCGCCGATCTGCTGCCCGAGATCGAGGCGGTAATGGTGCGCAAGCTGAACGAACAGATCGGAGGCGGCCATGGCTGAGAAAAGGGTCAGTGTCCGACTGGTCGCCGAAGGCGGCCGTCAGGTCCGCGGCGAACTGGAAGGCATCGGCGAGGCGGGCACGCGCGGGTTTGGCCGACTGTCCTCCGAGATGGAACTCGCCAATGCTCGCCTCGGCAGGGGCCGCGCCCAGTTCAGCATCCGGGCGTTCTCAGGCTTGCGAAGCTCGTCGATGAAGGGCTTGAAGCATTCGTGGTCGTAGTAGTCCCAAATCGCGAGCTGTGCGCCCTCGGCCGAGGCTGTGTGAAAACCTCCAGATATGGTATGCTTCCTGCGATACAGGAGTGCATTTATGTCAGGTTTCATTGAAGGGGTAGACCGGGATCAGGTGACGCTGTTTCCGGACCGTCTTGAGGAC
>NZ_WHUT02000012.1 GCF_009380135.2 Fertoeibacter niger
TCCTCAAGACGGTCCGGAAACAGCGTCACCTGATCCCGGTCTACCCCTTCAATGAAACCTGACATAAATGCACTCCTGTATCGCAGGAAGCATACCATATCTGGAGGTTTTCACACAGCCTCGGCCCGTCTGCGAAGGTTTCATGACATTCGGGCCGGACTTGATCTGCGTCATCTTCGATCGGCGTGCCCTGCGGCCTGATGGACCCACACCCGAATCGAAGGAACCGTCCGATGCAGCAGAGATCCCTTTCGGCTTTGCACCACGCTGCGGCACAAGCCGCGCCGCCGGATCGGCAGCCCCCGATCATCGAGGTGCGCAACCTGAACGTCTGGTACGATACCACCCACGCGCTGACCGATGTCAGCTTTGACCTGTACCCGGGCGAGGTTCTGGCCTTCATCGGCCCGTCGGGCTGCGGCAAATCCACCGCCTTGCGGTCGCTGAACCGGATGCTCGACGACATCAGGGAGATCCGGATCGAAGGCTCGATCCGCATGGGGGGCCGCGACATCTATGCACCGGACATCGACCCGCCGGTCCATCGCCAGCGGTTTGGCTGGGTGGCGCAAAGCCCGAACCCGTTCCCCAGCAGCATCTATGAAAACGTGGCCTACGGCGCGCGCATCCACGGGCTGGCGTCGCGCCCCGGCGAGATGGACTCGCTGGTCGAAAGCTGTCTGCGCCGCGCCGATCTGTGGGACGAGGTAAAAGATATCCTGCATGCCGAGGCGGGTGGACATCTGTCGGTCGGCCAGCAGCAAAGGCTGGTCATCGCCCGCGCATTGGGGTTCGACCCCGAGGTTCTGCTGATGGACGAACCGACCGGCTCGATCGACCCGATCGCGACGAGGCGGGTCGAGCAACTGATCCTTGACCTGCGGGGCACCCATGCGATCATCGTGGTCACCCATTCGATGATGGAGGCGCGGCGGATCGCCGACCGGGTGGCAATGTTCTATCTGGGGCGTCTGGTCGAGATCGGGCCCGTCGCGCAGATGTTCGACCATCCGCGCGCGGTGCAGACGCAGAACTTCATCCACGGTCGCACGGGTTAGCGAGGCGCTGGCGCAGTCTAAAGCGCAGTCTCTGGCCAAGACTTCAACGCGCGCAAGGTGGGCGTCTTCTTGGACTGGTTTTCCGAAAAGGTGCGGAACATCCGGTCCAGAACCGCCACCGCTGCGGGCTGATTGGCGCCCTTGTTCAGCATCACACATTCGGCCTGGGTCGCGTTGGCGGCATCGGTCATTTCGCTGCGGGTGGGCAGACCATCCTGCACCAGCCCTTCAAGCACCTGCGTCGCCCAGATCGCCGGAACCTGAGCCGCTTCGCACAGCCACAGGATCTCTTGCTGGATTTCTGCGACGCGTTCAAACCCGATCTCCACCGCCAGATCGCCACGCGCGATCATTACCGCGAACGGTTGCCGCCCGGCCCCCTGCACGATGATGTCGGGAAGATTGCGCACCGCCATCGGGGTTTCGATCTTGGCTATCAGACCAAGGGTTTGCCAATCCGGCCGCCGTGCTGCCAGTTCCGCCTGAAAATCCGCGACCTGAACTGCCGTCTCGACAAAGGACATGCCCACAAGGTCTGCATTCAGTGCCACGAAGTCGAGGTCGCAGCGGTCTTTTTCCGTCAACGGGTCAAGTCCCAGATCGACACCCGGAAAGTTCATCCCGCGCTCCGGGGTCAGCTTGATACCCTTCAGTCGCCCGGACGTTATCGCGATCAGCACACCTTCCGTGGTGCGCGCGGTGATGCTGCCGCTCAGCTTGCCGTCATCCAGCGACACCAGATCGCCGATGGACAACCGGTCGATCACGCCTGACGGGGCGCAAGTGGCCTGAAACGGGTCGGACCTGTCGCGGTCAAGCCGATTTGCCAGCCACAGCGTATCGCCGACGTTCAGTCGGTTGGTCTTGGCCGGGGTGATGACATCCAGCGTGCGCACCTTGGGGCCTGCGATGTCCATCAGGACACGCAGGGACCGCGCCGAACCTGCCGCCCGCGCGTTGGCGATCATCCGCGCCCATTCGGCGGCGTCACCATGCCCGCAATTGATGCGCAGCACATCAGCCCCGGTCGCCACCAGACCCGCTATGATGCCCGGATCATCCGCCGCATTGGTGCCCAGGGTGGGTGTTGAGGCAGGTTAGCGTTGATACGCCCTGTCGCGCCGATAACGGTCACGCAACCGGAATTGCTGACCCATATCAAGACGGCGTGCACGGCTTTGCTGCAATCTGTGACGACTGGAAGCCTTCATCAGACGGCACTGGCGAAACACCGAGTGCGCGAAACGTAAGGCGAACGGGGGTTGGATTTGGGACCAAACTCGCAACGTCGGCGCCATCTGCTCAGAACGTGCGCCATGACTCTGGGGGCGGCCGCGCTTGGGTTTGGCGCGGTCTTGCGAGCCTTTAGTCCCGGTGCGCCTGCAGGGCTGCTGGACGCCGAAGGTCGCCCCATTCTCGGAAGCCTGTCTGAAAAGGTCTTTGTCCAGATCAATGGCACCCGGCAAGGTATGATCATCCAGAGCATGGATGTCACCCACCCCGTCCTTCTGTTTCTGCATGGCGGCCCCGGCATGCCGGAGTTTTTCCTGAACACCACGCATCCCGCCGGTCTGGAACGGGATTTTACTGTCGTCTGGTGGGACCAGCGTGGTGCGGGCCTGTCCTATGATCCGGACATTCCACCGGACAGCATGACCGTAGCGCAGATGATCGCAGATACCGTTGCGGTCACGCAGTATCTGCTGGGGCGGTTCGGGCAGGAGAAGGTCTATCTGCTGGGCCACTCCTGGGGCAGTTTTCTGGGGCTTCAGGTCGCAGCGGCGGCACCGGAGCTGTTTCACGCCTACATCGGCATGGGTCAGGTGTCGTTTCAGTTGCGCTCGGAAGTCGCAGCGCATCGGATCATGACGGACCAGTATCGGGCGCGCGGCGACGAAAACATGGTGCGAAGGTTGGAGGCGGCTCCGGTCAGCATGGCGCAGGGACTGTCAGCGGCCTATCTGCACTTGCGAGACGACGCGATGCACGGGCTGGGGGTGGGAACCACGCGGGACATGGCATCGGTCATCAGCGGGGTTTTCGTGCAGGTCTGGCAATGCCGCGCCTATACCTTGCGCGAAAAGATCGGGATCTGGCAGGGCATGCGGTGGTCGCGAAACCTTCTGTGGGAGGACTTCATTGCAACCGATCTGTCAACAAGGGTTCGCGCGCTAGCAGTGCCGATGTATTTTTTCACCGGCCGCCATGATCTGACGGCGAACCATAACCTAGCGGCTGAGTTCTTTGACAGGATCGACGCGCCGGTGAAGGGGTTCTACACCTTCGAAAATTCCGCCCACAGCCCGGTGTTCGAAGAACCGGCGCGCGCCCGCGAAATCCTGCGGACCGACGTTTTGGCCGGAAAGACCAGCCTTGCCGACCCCAGGCCCGGGAATTGACGGGCAATGCTCGTACCAAAACGGCCCCTGCCTGATGTGCATCAACGACGGATGCCCGGCGTCTTGTCATGTTCCGCCTGAACCATACAAGGGATTCCGCCATGCTCCGCTCGCTGATTCTGACCGGCCTGTTGCTGGCCGCACCGGCATTTGCCGAAACCACAGCCTTGACCATCGCACAAGACCGCTATGAGGCGGGAAGTGCCTTGCGCTTTGACGGACCCGAGGTCGCCGATCTGTTCATGGCGGGCAACCGGGTGGTAGTGGCAGCCCCGGTTGGCGGCTCGGCGCATCTGGCCGGGCGGCGGGTCACAGTTGAATCGGCGGTGGCTGGCGATCTGTTTGCTGTGGGCTATGATGTGACCGTCAGCGGCGCGGTGGGCGGCGATGCGTCGGTCAGCGGATACGAGATCACGCTGGGCGGCGTGACCGGCAACCTGCGCGCGGCGGGGGCCGAAATTCAGGTCGGCGCGGTCGGCGGCTATGCCCTGATCACCGGGGCAGAGGTGACCCTGCAAGGCGCTATCGCCGGCGATGCGGTACTGGTGGCCGACGAGATCGACTTCGGGCCGGGCGCATCGGTGGCGGGGGCGCTGACGATCTACGCCGAAGACCCGGCCAATGTAACCGTCCCGGAAAGCGTCGCCCCCGCAGCGCGGGTCAAGATCGAGACACTCGACAGCTATGACACCGGCGATTGGGAGCACCGCATGCCAGTGCGGGTGTCGTTCTGGAGCGTGGCTTCCGGGTTCCTGATGGGCGTGCTGATCTCGGGTCTGATCGCGGCGCTGGTCATCGCGGTGGCCCCCAAGGCCGTGCAGGACCTGCGGCAACTGGCGCTGGCGCATCCGGGGCGGGCGATTTGGTCAGGGTTTCTGGTGACCTCGGCGCTGGCCGGATCGGGCTTTGTGCTGATGCTGACGATTGTCGGCGTGTTCCTGCTGCCGGTCATGCTGGCGATCACGGGACTGGCGATCGTTGCAGGCTATGCGTTGGGATCCTATATGCTGGGGGTCGGGCTGTGGCTGGCCGGCGGTTGGAAAATGCCCGACGGCGTGCCGGGCAAGTTCGGTCTGGCGTGCCTCGGGGCTGCGGTCGCGGGGGCAGCCTGGGCGGTGCCGGTGGCAGGCTGGTTTTTTGTGTTGGGCCTGACCATGCTGGGCATCGGCACGCTGGCGGCCTTTGTGTTGCCGGGCAACCTGCTGTTGCGCCGCGCGGCGGTGATGTCGTGAACCGCCGCCTGTTGATCGGCGGGGCGGCGGCCCTCGGCCTGACAGGTGCGGGTTGGGCAGGGTGGCGCCAGATGGGGACGGCCTCGGACATGGCCGGTTTTGCCGCGTCGCTGCGACAGGACCTGCCCGCAACGCCCGGCGCGCGCGATCTGATCCGCTATGCCACGCTCGCCGCAAACAGCCACAACACGCAAGCCTGGCGGTTCCGCGAAAGTCCGTCGGGCATCGACATTGTGCCCGACGCGGCACGGCGCACCCCGGTGGTGGACCCCGACGATCATCACCTCTTCATCAGCCTCGGGGGCGCTGCCGAGAACCTGACCCTTGCGATGGCGGCGCGCGGTCAGGGCGGCGAGGTGATGTTCGACCCGACATCTGGCTCCCTGAGCCTGCCTTACGGCACCACGCGCACACCCGATACCGCGCTGTTCGACGCAATCCCCGCCCGGCAATCCACCCGGTCCGACTACGACGGCACCCAAATCAGCCCGGCCGATCTTGGCCTGCTTGCCGCTGCGGCGACAATGCCGAGGGTCGATCTGGTCCTGATCACGCAAGCAAGCCAGATCACCCGCCTGAGTGATCTGGTCATCGCCGCCAACACCGCCCAGATCGCCGACCCGGCCTTTGTGGCGGAACTGAAACACTGGCTTCGCTTCAGCCCGCGCGCGGCGATGACTTCCGGCGACGGCCTATATAGCGCCGCCAGTGGCAGCCCGGCGCTGCCCGATTGGCTCGGCCCGCGCCTCTTCGATGCCGTGTTCACCGCCAGATCCGAGAACGCAAAGGTCGCACGCCAGATCGCGGCATCCGCCGGGATCGCGGTGTTCGCAGGGGCGGCCGCCGATCCGGCGCACTGGGTGCAGGTCGGCCGCGCCAGCCAGCGCTTTGCCTTGCAGGCGACGGCACTCGGGCTGAAATGCGCCTACCTGAACCAGCCGGTCGAGGTCGCGGACTTTCGCGCCGAGCTTGCCGATCTGGTTGGTCTGCCCGGTCGCAGACCCGACCTGCTGATGCGGTTCGGGCGGGGACCGATGATGCCCTATTCCGCCCGCAGGCCGGTCGGGGCCGTGATGACATGACCCGGCGCGGCCGGACGCCCGCTGTCGTCGCGGCAATGGCGTCCGGGGCCTGTCTCACAGGGTGGCAGTTCGGGGTGAAGCGAAGCCGACCGTTCCGACCCGGAGACAGATGATCCCTGACGACCCCAATCACCCTATTGCCAACTGGCGGCGGGACTTTCCCGAACTGTGAACCGAAAGTATTCCCATGATCGCCACCACCGAAACCCGTCCCGAAATTCCCGTTGAAGTTCGCGACCTTGCTCTGCGGCTCGGTGCCGATCCGGTGCTGGGGAACCGGACGGTTTCCTTGGCCCAGAGCGGCCAGATGCGGCTCAACCTGACATCAGACCGCTGGTTGGCCTTCACCGCACGACAAACGATCTCGATCACCTCCTGCGATTTCGACTGGCAGGCGCGGTTTCAGCCGCTTGGCCTGCTGCGGGTTGTCGATGCGCTGCAAGATGGCAAGGGCCGGCTGGAGGCAACGGCGCTCGGGTTCATTCCCGTGATGCGGGCAAGGCCCGGCCCTGCGCTGACACGGGGGGAACTCATGCGCTATCTTGCCGAACTGGCGTATGCGCCCGACGCAATGCTGCACAATCCCCACCTGCGCTGGCGTGTAGAAAATGCCGACACCCTTCATGTTGCCGCGGGCTCCGGCGATACCGCCGCCGAAGTCAGGCTGTCGCTTGGCCCGGACGGCCGCATTTCAAGCATCTTCGCCGCGGAGCGGCCGCGGTCAGCAAAGCCTCCTGTCCTGCCGACGCCGTGGCTTGGTGCCTTCTCGGACTATCAGCAACGCGAGGGCCGGTGGGTTCCGTTTTCCGGTCAAGTTAGCTGGCAGATCGATGGGACGGAAAAGGCCTACTGGCGAGGTCGGTTGACAAAATGGAGTCTTTGCCAATCGCCTTTGCCTGACTGACGCTGGCGTTTCAGAACTCAGGCAACGGGGTTGCATCGCGGGGACTGTGAATTGTCTTTCGCAAAAAGCCTTGTCCGTTAGACCGGGGCTCAAGTGCAGCAATGCAGAGTCAGGCGCGAAAGACCGCTTTGGCCAAATGCCGCAACGCCGCTGCCGCGCTGCCGTCAGTCAGCAATCCGCCCACTGCGTTGATGGTTACTTGGCGAAGGACGCTCTGAAGATGCGCTACATCAGCTGATGGGTCGGGAGACCGGGCTCTTGTTTAGCACCTGTTCGATGTTCTGGCTCCACGCCGCTTTGAACGCTGGATCCGAGGCAAACAGCTTATAGAGCTCCAGCTCGTCCTTCCGCCTTTTCAGCATCACGTCCTGCAGCATCTTTTCCAATGCGAGGCCACGATTGTAGGGGTCAGCATTGTCCTCGTACTTGGCGGTGTAGTCCGGGTGAGCGCGGATGCTGTTGACGATATTGACGAATTTCACGCGTTGCTCCTCTGGCGTCGCACTCCAACCCTGAAACCACCGCTCGTTGAAGCTGCGAATGATGTCATCAAGATGGTCGGTTTCCGGATCGCCGTCGCGGTTGCCACGCGGGTTGGGGTTTTGCGGAGTCAGTTCCGTATCGGACGCATCAAGACCGATTTCATGGTTCAGCTTTGTGCGCTCCAGTCCGTAGGATGACAGATCAACAGCCTCCAGCAGTTCATCAAGCATGTCTTGGTTGGGATCCTTGATCTTGAGTTTGGGGATCAGGAACTTCAGCAGCCAGAACAGCTTTTCCCATTCCAGCACTTCAAACGGGATGATCGACGCCATCTGACCGTAGATTTTCACGAACTGTTTGGCCTTGATCTTGAAGTCGATCTTCTCGGCGTCAGGCAGCTCCAATTCGGCGTTGAAACGGTTGGCCGCGATATCGATGATCGGGCTGAGGGTCTGGGCATCTTCACCGGCAAAATATCGGGTCACGAAGTCTTCGACCTCCTGCCACTCGTACACCCCCACCTCGTCCAGTGCGTCCTTCAGCTCGTGCAACACGTTGACATCGGTCGCCTCGGACAGCGTGGTCACGGTGTAGAATGGGTCGAAGGCCGTCTTGATGTCATCGACGCTGTTGAAAAAGTCGAGGATGAACAGATCCTCCGTCCGCTTGCCCAGCTTCGGGGCCGAACGGTTGAGGCGGGACAGTGCCTGGACGGCCAGCACGAACTGCAGCTTTTTGTCCACGTACATCGCGGTAAGCTTGGGCTGGTCGAACCCAGTCAGATGCTTGTTCGCCACGATCAGCAGCCGATAATCGTCGGTGTCGAACTTGTCCCGCGTTTCGCTTTCGGGAAAGCCGTACATGTCGGCTTCGGTGTATTTCACACCATCGACGGTCTTTTCGCCCGAAAAGGCGATCAGCGCCTTGAACGGGTTTCCTTGCGCATCAGGCAGCTTGGTCACCGCCTTGTAGTAGCGGATCGCGGCTTCGATGTTCTGGGTGATGATCATCCCCTTGGCCTTGCCGCGCAGCTTCTTCGTGTTCACGACCTGCGGGATGAAATGGTCCAGCATGATCTCGGCCTTGGTGTTGATCGTGTGCTGGCTGCGTTCGACATAGGGGCCGTCGCCGACCGGGGCGGGCGCGCCTGCAAGCTCTTCGGTCGTATGGCCGGTCAGGTGTTTCTGAATGGCCTGTTCAAGTGCGACTTCGCGTGTGTTGCTGACCATGCTACCCCCTAAATGACTTTGATCTTGCCGGTGACGGCCGCGTTGATCAGGCTGGTCTTGAATTCCTTGAGCGCCGCGATCTGGCGTTCCTTGATCGCGATGCCGTCTTCGATCTTCTGGGACGCTTCATCAATATGCGCGACAATGGCCCGTTGTTCTTCGATTGGCGGCACTATAATGAACATTTTACCAAGGTGAGATGGGCCATAATGCGCAATGGTGCTTCCAGCTTTAAGCAGTTCAACCTGTGTGTCGAATGAAGGAGAAGCAAGAAAGTGCTCGAAGAATCGCTTTAGAAGTAAATCCATATCCCTTATTCGTAGTCTCATAAGGCCTGTGTATAGAACAGAACCCGCAGCCTCTTTTCCTACCTCGGCAACCAATCCAGAGGATGCGCTGCCGCTAATTACCAGATCACCTTCCTCAATCAGAAAGTGATTCCATTTTCGGCGCACTTTTGCTGGGTCTAAATAGTTACACCCTTCAAGTGTTACGACGCTTGTTTTTGCGCCAGAAATTCGGATTAGCGGCACTCCGTCATTATGGAAATCAACCGCCATGATTCCCGGACCCTCTTGGACAAAGACTTCCTTGGTGAAACGCTTGATTTCCCAATGCGCAGGGATTTGGCCGATCCAGTCGATGCCGCTGTCTTTCATCGGGGCAGCGGGGTTCAGGCCGCGGGTAACGGCGTCCTGGATGATGATCTGCCGTCGCTCGCGCAGCAGCGCGATCTGGTCTTCCTTGATCTTCACCGCCCCGTCGATCTTGGCGCATTTGTCATCAAGGAACGCCGCGATCGCACGCTGTTCCGGAAGCGGCGGGACCAAGAGGGGAATTTCCCGCATCCGTGACTTGTTCAGATCCCACTGACCGATACGCACACCATCTGATGCTGACCCGAAAAACGAGACATAAAGCTTGCTCCGGATCGCACGGTTGAAGAAACCCGGGTCTATCTCTTTGATGAAGTCGAAAATGAAGTAGGCGGGGCTGACGATTCCGGTGTGTTGGGAAACGCCGTATGACCCTTGCCAGGCCTTCATTTTGTTCATGTCGAACTGTCCAGCGCGCAACACCTTGTAGCCGCTGAGGTCGTCTGGAATGAAGTTGTGGTTGCTCTCCTCGTCATCGAGATCGCGCTCGATCACAGTCGCGATGACTTGTGGTTCATCAACAAAGATGTTGCGTGTAGCCGCTCCGGACTGTTCATGTTCATGTTCATGTTCATGTTCATGTTCATGTTCATGTTCATGTTCATGTTCATGTTCATGTTCATGTGAGCTGAGGAGCACGCACCGTCGCCTGCAAAAATTAAAGGTCATAAATATTGACCTATTTGCGATGGGTAAAGCCCGGCCCCCGCAACCTTCCCCCGACCTGCGGGGAAGGTCCCTTCGCTGCCACGCCTTGTATCCGCGCGATACCTTTTATCGGGGGCCAGCCGCCTTCCCTCGGGCTTTTCACCCGACCCGCTTCCCGCTGTTCGGCACTGGCGGTCCCCGGTAGCGTTTGCGGTTGCTCGCGCGTCGCAATTCTCCGGTGGGTTTTAGTTGTCGCGTTTCTGAGTGGGTCCAGAAGGAGCCGAGTCCACTCGGGATGGGGTAGTCCCCAAGACGTCATCACCCACATTTTTCGGGGAGGGGCAGCCCCGTGGATCAGAGATCCCCCGCTTGTCGTGCCCGCGGTCATAGGCTTTGGCCATCTTCATGCGCGAGGCCGGAATGATCCACAGGCCTGCACGAAGGTCGAACTCCTCCCATCGTGCCTCGCGGACTTCACCGGACCGCGCAGCCGTCAACACAAGAAATTCAAGAGCCAGCTTTGTTGAGCGGCTGTCTTTGCCCTCGATCCGTTCCCCGGCGCGGAGTTTTTCAAGCACGTTATACATCGCCGTCAGCGTCAGCTTGGGGTGTTGCGCCTGCTGCCGCTTGCGATGCGCGTCAAGGTCTTCGCCGAGTTGGCGGAGGCGGGCTTTGAGGGGTTCGGAGGGGGTTGGGAAGGGAAAGGGGTCGAAGCATACTGAATGATTGTAAACGGGCCTATCTTCGAGTGTGCCACCGGACGCCACCGCCCACAGAACATGGAAGCGACTAGATAGCACTGATAAAATCCATGCGTCTTCACATGCAATAATTCTCAATTTTTGGTCAGGCAACAACGCTCCCGGCAGAAAGCTAAATGTGCGATGTTTTGAAGTTTCAATGGTCGCAATGAAGCGAGAAAGACCTTTCTGGGCATTCCGAAGGTCCATGTTGCTGCGGCGATGCAGCCACCATTTTTCGCGCAAGTCTTGATCGCGATTTGCGGCTCTAAAGGGCTTCACCGTATCTGAAAGCCATTGATACACGGCAGGCGCAGACTTTCTTAATTCTACCTCTGTCATAGGAAACGCGTCGATCACAAAGCGATTTAGTTTCCCTTGAATAAGTTGTTTGCCGTTGCTGTAAGGGCGCAAAATTGAGTTGGGCACATAGTCATAGGGCGAGATTTTCCGCGCAGTTTCTTCGGACACAACCATTCCCTCGCCATGTGGAATTACGCCCATGAAGCCAAGCTGATGATTGCTTTGTAGCTTTTTGCTACCAGATACATCCGTACCCACCTGAAGGTTAGAAAATACTGTTCCGCGCTGCATATTCAGAGACACGTCGCGGCCCTCATTTGCGTCGGCAGTTTTTGACTCGGTCGCCACGGTGAACAGGCGGCCCTCATCGCGACCTTTCTCAGCCACCGTCATTGCAATCCGAACGGCAGCGCCATCGCCAGCATCAACCCAAGGGTGGTCGGGGATCGCAAAGATCAGGCTGGCCGGGTTTTTGGGATCGCTCAGATGCGTCTCCAGCACTTTACGATTAAAAGCCATAGTGATTGAGTTGGTGGTGATCAGCCCAAAGCGACGGCAACCTTTTCCCTTGGCGGGGGCGAAGGAACGGGCGGCCAAAGCGGCCTTTTCCCACCAATACATCACGAAATCAGCGGATTCCGGCATCCTAAGCGTCAACACCATGCCGACAGAGCCGCGATTGGCGACAGCGCCTCAACTCGGCAGGATTTCGTCTCACAGATGGCGAAACCAATGAAAAAAGGGCTGTAGCAATGCCTCAGCCCTCAGCGATTGGTGATGGTGGTGGAGTGTCAGGCGGGCGGGCGGCGCTAAACCAATTCTGCGGCGGTCCCCCATGCAAGCGAGACGTTGACCAATCGTGAAATGACAGCATTACTCGCCGCATCGGTATGCGAGGGGCTTTCATGACGCCGCAGGACTTCATTTCCAAGTGGCGCAACGTCGAACTGAAGGAACGCACCGCCAGCCAGTCGCATTTCCTCGACCTCTGCCGTCTGCTGGAGATCCCCGACCCGGTATCCGCAGACCCCAAAGGCGAATGGTTCACCTTCGAGAAAGGCGCATCCAAGACCACGGGGGGCGAAGGCTGGGCTGATGTATGGCGGCGTGACTGCTTCGCCTGGGAATACAAGGGCAAGAACAAGGATCTCGACCGTGCCTTTGCCCAGCTTCAACAATACGCAATTGCGCTGGAAAATCCGCCGCTGCTGATCGTGTCCGACATGGATCGCATCCGCATTCACACCAACTGGACGAACACCGTCCAGAAGGTTCACACCATCGCGCTGACAGACCTGACCGATGCGGCAACCCGTGATCTGCTGCGGTCCTGCTTCCTTGACCCGGAACGCCTGAAACCTGCCAAGACCCGGCAGGTGCTGACCGAGGAAGCCGCCCAGCGGTTCGCGACCCTCGCCCAGCGCCTGCGCGGACGGGGCCATGACCCGCAGCAGGTGGCGCATTTTGTCAACCGGCCGGTGTTCTGCATGTTCGCTGAGGACGTGAACCTGCTGCCGGGCAAGATGTTCGCGCGGATGATCGCCGCTGCCCGCCCCAAGCCCGAAACCTTTGCGCTTCACGCCAAGACCCTTTTCGCTGCCATGAAGACCGGGGGCATGGTGGGGTTTGAGCCCGTCGAATGGTTCAACGGCGGCTTGTTCGATTCCGATGATACCCTGCCCCTGACATGGGAAGACCTTGATGACCTGATCCGCGCCTCAACCCTCGACTGGTCCGATATTGACCCGTCGATACTGGGCATGCTTTTCGAGCGCGGACTTGATCCGGACAAGCGCAGCCAGCTGGGCGCGCATTATACCGACCGTGACAAGATCATGCAGATCGTGCGCCCGGTGATTGTGGATCCGCTGGTGGCCGAATGGGAGGAGGTCAGGGGCCGGATGGCTGACCTGATCGAACAGGCGCCGCGCACCACAAAGGACAAACTGCTGGTGGGCCGCGAACTCGCCGCCCGCACAGTCGCGTTCAATCAGGCCGAGGCGCTGCACAAGAGTTTTCTGGAACGGCTGCGCGCCTTCCGCTGGCTTGATCCGGCCTGCGGTTCCGGCAACTTCCTGTATATCGCGCTGCTGGAACTGAAGAATATCGAACACCGCTGCAATCTGGAGGCCGAGGCGCTGGGCCTGCCGCGTGCCTTTCCCACTATCGGCCCCGAGGCGGTGCTGGGGATCGAGTTGAACCCCTATGCGGCGGAACTGGCCCGCGTGTCGGTCTGGGTCGGCGAGATTCAGTGGATGCGCCGCAACGGGTTCGAGGCGGCAAAGAACCCGATCCTGCGGACGTTGGACACGATTCAGAACCGGGATGCGGTCCTGGGGCCGGAAGGTGGCCCCGCTGAATGGCCGCGCGCCGATGCGCTGGTCGGCAATCCGCCCTTCCTTGGCAACAAGAAGATGATCGCGGGTCTGGGTGAGGCCTACACGCTGGCCCTGCGCCGCGCCTATCCGGATGTGCCGGGTGGGGTCGATCTGGTCGCCTATTGGTTCGCCCGCGCGTGGCAGCAGATGCAGGCGGGGCAGGTGACGCGGGCGGGTCTGGTCTGCACCAACTCGATCCGGGGCGGGGCGAATCGGGCGGTGTTGAAGCCGATTGTGGAGGGCGGGCGGATTTTCGAGGCTTGGGCGGATGAGGCTTGGACCCTGGACGGCGCGGCGGTGCGGGTGTCGATGGTGTGTTTCGACGGCCAAAATGGGGGAAGCGCGAGGATGGACGGAACTGTCGTTGTGCGCATTTTTTCAGACCTAACTGGCCTACAGGACGATCTGACCGCATCATCCCAAGTCGAAAACAACTCGGACCTCTGTTTTCAAGGCATGAAATTTGTTGGACCATTTGACGTGCACGCACCTCTCGCAAGACAGTGGCTTCGAATGCCGAGTAATCCAAATGGGCTTTTCAACCAAGAGGTTGTTCGCCGCTGGAAGACCGGGATTGATTTGACGCGACGCCCAGTAGAGCGGTGGATCGTTGATTTTGGGACTGAACTGACCGAGGTCCATGCAGCACTCTTCGAAGCCCCCTTTGAGTATGTGAGAGAAAATGTGAAGCCGAGCCGATTGCGGGTCGCTGACGATGGAGAGTTTGAAGTTCGACGGGAAAACCACCGACAGAATTGGTGGCGCTACGGTGAAGCAAGACCGGGGTTGAGGAAGAAAATCTCTGGATTGGAGCGCTACATCGCCACTCCGGAAGTGTCAAAGCACAGGTTCTTTGTCTTTCTTGAGTTAACGGAGGTTCCGGCAGGTTCAATTTACGCCATCGCCCGAGATGACGACACGACCTTCGGCATCCTTCATTCCCACGGTTTTGCGTAAGCTATGGGGCCCAAAAGCAGGCAATCCGGCAGAGGTGAAGGCCGTTTTCGTCACTTCACGGATTTTGCCCGCGTTGCCATAAATCTCGCGCGACAGGCCAAGACAGGCAGCCTTGGGGATCGCATCGTTTACCTGACCCCGCAATAATGGAAAACTCAGCAACCCCACCCCTGACACGCCTGCCTGAAATGGCGGTCCGATGGCTGGGATCACGCTGCGCCCAAACGTCCATCGGCACGCGGTTGCGCGTGCGGGGGCGAAGGGCCAGCTTGGCGACGCTTTCTTGCCGCGCGCCAATGTGACGGCCGCCACGGTTCGAACACCAAGAACCGGGTCGGCAAACTGGATGCGGGCCGCGGTATCGGCAACAACCTCTGGCGGCCAGAACACACCTATGGGCGGCTGAACGAGGCAGCAGGATGTGCCCGGTTCAGCGCCGCCCGCAGCGCGGCGATATCCTCGCGCATCACCGCATGGCCCGCGCCCGGATAGACCTGCACCTGCACCCCGGCCCCCATGGCGCGCAGGGCGGTGGCCGTATCCTCCACCCGTTTCAAGGGGATATGCGGATCGCGCTGGTGCACTGACAGCCAGACCGCTGTGCCATCACGCCTGCCCGGATAATCCAGCACCTTCGGCCCATGGCCATACAGCGCCGCATCCGCCCCGCCCGGTGCATCCTCCACACCCACCAGCCCGCCGGAAAAGCCGAACACACCGGCCAGACCGTCACCATCGCGGGCAAAAGCCTCCAGCGCCAGACAGGCGCCCTGGCTGAAACCGGCCAGCCAGATGCTGCTGCGGGGCAGGCCGTCAGCCTCCAGCGCCGCCACGGCGTCGCGCACCACGGCCAGACCGCGCGCCAGATGCGGTTCCATCTGTGCCGAGGGGGCCAGAAAGCTGGACGACCACCAACTGTTGCCCTGCGCCGTCGGTGCCACGGCGGCCACATCCGGCAGCGCCGCATGGGTCAGCAGGCCAAGGATGTCCTGCGCATCCCCGCCCCGCCCGTGCAGCAGCACAAGCCCCGCCTGTGCCGCCGCGCCCTTTGCCCCCGAACGGATCACGAGGCCACCTTCAGCGGCGGCAGCACCTGTTCGATCCGGCCCCGGTGCGCCTCATATTTCGGCGGCAATTTCAGGGCCTGCCCCAGCGTCGCTACCGGCTCGTCCACCGCAAAGCCGGGGGCGTCGGTGGCAATTTCGAACAGCACGCCGCCGGGCTCGCGGAAGTAGATCGCGTTGAAATACTGCCGGTCGATCACCTCGGTGGTGCGATGGCCCACGGAAGCCAGCTTTTCCTGCCAGCCGTGCTGTTCGTCCTGCGTGCGGGCGCGGAACGCGATATGGTGGATGGTGCCCGCGCCCGGGCGCCCCGGTGCCGCGGCATCCTTGCGGATGATGTCCACGATATTGCCCGCCGCATCGCCGGTGGCGATCAGGCGCAGCCGCTCGCCACCCTTGAACGCTTCGGTCCCGCCATCGGCATAGCCGAACACATCGCTCAGCAGCCGCGCCGTGCGGCTTGGGTCTTTCTCCCACAGCGTCACGGAATGAAACTCATGCGGCACAGCGCCCGGGCGGGCGGTTTCCACCAGTGCCACCGGCGCGCCATCGGGGTCGCGCAGCGTGATCACCCGCTGGCCAAAGCGAACCTCAGGCCCGGCAAAATCCACCGCCGCCAGCGCCAGCCCTTCCATCACCGCATCAAACCGGCCCTCGGGCACGGCATAGGCGAATGCGCTGGCCATGCCCGGCCCGGCGCGGCCCGACCCCGCATCGGCAAAGGGGAAAAACGTCAGGATCGTGCCGGGGCTGCCGGTCGCGTCGCCGTAATACAGGTGATAGGTGCCGGGGTCGTCAAAGTTCACCGTCTTTTTCACCAGCCGCTGTTGCAGCACGCGGGTGTAAAAGCTGACATTGGCCTGCGCCGGGCCGGAAATGGCCGTGACGTGGTGGATACCGGGAATGCGGGTCATGATCTGCCCTTTCTGGGTGTGACCGAAGTGGGGGGGGCGGGAAAGCCGCCGTTATTCTGCTTTATCTGGGGCCTGTGGCGATTCCTGCAAGTTTGCACTGGCATCCTGTGGCGGACAGTCATTGTGCGCCAACGCACGGAACTCGGGATTTCCCGCCCACTGGACCGGCGCAGGGCAGGCGGCTATAAGGCCAACATGCTGCATCAAACCGCGATCCTTCATCGAATTACCGGCCCGGCGCGCTGACACTGTTCAGCCGCCGGGACTGAATGCTTGGGCGCTTGACCCCGCGTCGCGCCACCCCATCCCTTCCATCAAGGACCGCATCCGATGTGCGCCGATACCACCACGCCCGAAACTTCTGACGTTGATTACCGCGACACCGTTTTCCTGCCGGAAACCGATTTTCCCATGCGCGCCGCCCTGCCGCAGCGTGAACCCGAATGGCTGGCGCGGTGGGAACAGATCGGCGTCTACGACCGCCTGCGCGAAAAGCCGGGCCGCAGGCCGTTCACGCTGCATGACGGCCCCCCCTATGCCAACGGTCATTTGCACATCGGCCACGCGCTGAACAAAGTGCTGAAGGACATGGTGGTGCGCAGCCAGCAGATGATGGGCAAGGACGCCCGCTATGTGCCCGGCTGGGATTGCCACGGCCTGCCGATCGAGTGGAAGATCGAGGAGCAATACCGCGCCAAGGGGCTGAACAAGGACGATGTGGATATCGTCGCCTTCCGCCAGGAATGCCGCAAATTCGCCGAAGGCTGGATCGACGTGCAGCGCGAGGAATTCAAGCGGCTGGGCATCACCGGCAACTGGGCCGATCCGTATCTGACGATGGACTACCACGCCGAGGCGGTAATCGCGGCGGAGTTCATGAAGTTTGTCATGAACGGCTCGCTCTATCAGGGCTCCAAACCCGTCATGTGGTCGCCGGTCGAGAAGACCGCGCTGGCCGAGGCGGAGGTGGAGTATCACGACCACACCTCGCATACGGTGTGGGTGCGGTTTAAGGTAGTGCAGACCGGAGCCTCTGGCGGCAACCTTGATGAAGTGAACGCGCGGGCGTCCAACTTGTCAGGGGCTAAAGTTGTCATATGGACGACAACTCCATGGACGATCCCACAAAATCGCGCTGTTTCCTACGGACCGAGCATCCCCTACGGGCTATACGAGGTTATAGGCCGCCCGGAGCAGTCCACGGCCGTTATCGGAGAACGCCTTGTCTTGTCTGACGCGCTCGCAGTTCAGGTCATGGCGGCAGCAAAGCTCGACGATACCATGTATCGCCGCATATCCGATGTAACACCTGATGAATTGGGGCATGTCACCCTCGCCCACCCCTTCCGCGCCATCGAAGGCGGCATGGGCGAATGGGATTTCGACGTGCCGATGCTGCCGGGTGATCACGTCACCGACGATGCGGGCACCGGCTTTGTCCACACCGCCCCGAGCCACGGCGATGACGACTATCAGATGTATCTGAAGTTCAAGGACGATTACCCCGACTTCAAGCTGACCTACAACGTCGAACCCGATGGCTCCTACCGCGCCAACCTGCCGCTGTTCGGCGGCCAGGCGATCCTGACGCCCGAGGGCAAGGAAGGCCCGGCCAACGTGTCGGTCATCAAGCAACTGGCCTACACGGGTGCCCTGTTCGCCAAGGGCAAGCTGAAACACAGCTATCCGCATTCCTGGCGCTCCAAGGCCCCGCTGATCTACCGCAACACCCCGCAATGGTTCGTTGCCATCGACAAGCCGCTGGATGACGGGCTGACCACCTACGGCGAAACCATCCGCAAGCGCGCGCTGATGAGCATCGACCAACTGGTGCAATGGACGCCGCAGACCGGCCGCAACCGCCTCTACTCGATGATCGAAGCCAGACCCGACTGGGTTCTGTCAAGACAACGCGCTTGGGGCGTGCCGTTGACCTGTTTTGTGAAGAACGGCGCGCAACCCACCGATGCCGACTATGTTTTGCGCGATGCGCAGGTGAATGCCCGCATCCTTGCGGAATTCGAGGAAAACGGCGCGGATGTGTGGTATGTGCAAGGCTTCAAGGAACGCATCCTTCAGGGCCTGCATGATCCTGCCGCCTATACGCAGGTGTTCGACGTGCTGGATGTGTGGTTCGACTCTGGCTCCACCCACGCCTTCGTTCTGCGCGACCGCAAGGATGGCAGCGAGGACGGCTTGGCCGACCTCTATCTGGAGGGCACCGACCAGCACCGCGGCTGGTTCCATTCGTCAATGCTGCAAGCCTGTGGCACCAAGGGCCGCGCGCCCTATCGCGGTGTTCTGACCCACGGTTTCACGCTGGATGAAAAGGGCATGAAAATGTCCAAATCCCTGGGCAACACCGTGGCCCCGGAAGAAGTCATCAAGGAATACGGCGCCGATATCCTGCGGCTGTGGGTGGCACAATCCGACTACACGATCGACCTGCGCATCGGGAAGGAAATCCTGAAAGGCGTGGCCGACAGCTATCGCCGCCTGCGCAACACAATGCGTTTCCTTGTGGGCAACCTCGCGGGTTTCACCGATGCCGAAAAGGTGGCACCGCAGGACATGCCGGAACTGGAACGCTGGGTGCTGCACCGCCTGGCCGAACTGGACCGCGAGGTGCGCAAGGGTTACGCGGCCTACGACTTCCAGGGCGTGTTCCAGAAGCTGTTCACCTTCGCCACCACCGATCTGTCGGCGGTCTATTTCGACATCCGCAAGGACGCGCTCTATTGCGACGCCCCGGGCAGCCTGCGCCGCCGTTCCACCCGCACGGTGATGGATATCGTGTTCCACCGGCTGACGACCTGGCTGGCCCCGGTTCTGGTGTTCACGATGGAGGATCTGTGGCTGGCCCGCTTCCCCGGCGCGGATTCGTCGGTGCATCTGCAAGACATGCCCGACACGCCCGCCGACTGGCTGGATGAACCGCTGGCGGCCAAATGGGCGCAACTGCGGCAGGTCCGCCGCGTGGTCACGGCGGCGCTGGAGGTGCAGCGCACCGCCAAGGTCATCGGCGCAAGTCTGGAGGCCGCGCCGGTGGTGCATGTGGCCGATACCGCGATCCTCAGCGCCCTGAAATCGCTGGATTTTGCCGAGCTTTGCATCACCTCGTCGCTTCAACTGACCGCCGATCCGGCCCCGGACGAGGCCTTCCGCCTGCCCGATGTGCCGGGCGTGGGCGTGGTGTTCGAACTGGCCGAGGGCGAAAAATGCCAGCGCTGCTGGCAGATCCTGCCGGATGTGGGCACGCACAAGCACCCGCATACTTGCGCGCGCTGCAATGACGCCCTCGGATGAGGCGATAGCCGCGGCGCTGATGGATATGGCACACCGGCGGGGCAGGGGGAAAACCTTCTGCCCCTCGGACACCGCCCGCGCATTGGCGGCAGACTGGCGGCCCCTGATGCCCGACGTGCGCCGCGTGGCGGGACGGCTTCAGCAAGAGGGATCGTTGCAGGCGTCACAGCGCGGCCGACCGGTTGATCCGCAATCGGCATCGGGGCCGATCCGGCTGTCATTGCCCTGAAGCAATTGCTCCAGATCATCCCGCATCAGGCCGATGTCGCGCAGCAGATGGTCATCGGCGCGGTGCAGCAACGGCCCAAGCGACTGGTGGCGCTGCCACAGGGCACAAAGGCGGGAAAGCGCGAACATGGCAAACCTCCGGCAAAGAAGCCCCATCTGCACCCGGCGCTTGACATAAGACAAACGAATAGCACTGATAGGATCCATCGCCTCCGTTGATGGCATGCCATGACCATTCCCCTCGACAGCGACCTGATGCGCGCCTTTCTGGCCGTTGCCGATACCGGCAGCGTGACCGGGGCCGCTGACCGCATCGGGCGCACGCAATCGGCGGTGTCGATGCAGATCCGGCGGCTGGAGAACAGCCTTGGCCAAAGCCTGTTCCTGCGCCTGCCGCGCGGTGTGGCGCTGACCGCCCGGGGGCAGCAACTGTTGCCCTATGCCCGCCGCGTGGTGGGCCTGCTGGACGAGGCAGCCGTGGCGCTGCGGGTCAAACCGCTGACCGGCCCGGTGCGGGTGGGCATTCCGGACGAATATTCCGGCTCTGTCCTGCCGCGCGCCCTGGCCGCCTTTGCCGAACGCCACCCCGGGGCCCAGGTGTTCATCCGCTGCGACCACTCCGCCCCGCAGTTGCAGGCGCTGGCACGCGATGAGATCGACCTCGCCGTGGTCTATGACTGGCATTATGTGGAGGAGGGCGAACTGCTGGGCATCGATCCGACGGTCTGGGCCACATCCGTTGCCCATGGCCAGCATCTGCGCAGCCCGGTCCCGGTTGCCATCTACTTCCGGTCAGACTGGTGCCGCGATTTTGCGCAACGGTCGCTGGATCAGCAGGGCCTGCGCTGGCGGGTGGCCTTTGAATGCGACGATGCGGGGGCCATGCGGGGCGCGCTGCAAGGCGGGCTGGCGATTGCGCCGATCTCGCGCAGCACGATCCCAGAAGGCTGCCGGGAACTGACGGCGGCAGACGGCTTTCCCGGTGTGGATTCCGCGCGCGTGGTTCTGCGCCGCAACCCGAACGGGTCATCCCCGGCAATCGACGGCATGGCCGACATGCTGCGCGCGGCGTTCCGCCCCTTGGCACAGGCCCCGCGATGAGCCCGGGCCCCGCGATGATCCGGCAGGCCAGCTTCGCCAGCCCCTTCGGCCCCCTGACCCTGACAGAAGAGGACAGCCGCCTGACCCGCCTGCGCTGGGCTGGCGATGGTGCCGATACCTCGCCCCTGCTGGACGATGCCAAGGTCCAGCTTGCCGCCTATTTCGCGGGGCGGCTGACGGAATTTGCCCTGCCGCTGGCCCTGGGGCAGGGGTTTCAGGCGCGGTTTCTGGCCGCGCTCTGCGCCATTCCCCATGGCGAAACCCGGCGCTACGGCGATCTGGCAAAGGAATTGGGCGTGTCCGCGCAGGCCATCGGGCAGGCCTGCGGGGCCAACCCGCTGCCCATCCTGATCCCTTGCCACCGGGTTCTGGGGGCGCAGGGCCTTGGCGGCTTTTCCGCGCCCGGCGGGATCGAAACCAAGGTGGCCCTGCTGCGCCATGAGGGTGCGGCATCGCTTCTGCTCTGACCCCTTCCCTCATTTTCTGTCCACAAATATCCCACGGGAGGGGTCGGGGGAGGGTGTGAAACCCTCCCCCGCGGCCGGCCAGGGCCGCGCAACAGGCGCGGTCGCAGCACGTGGGCCTCGCGCAATTGCTGTCCGGGCCAACACGCTGGCCCTTGGTTGCCGCGGTGGTGGTGATGTGCGAAATCCCGGTCCTCTTCGCGGTGCGACGGGCGTTCGGCGAAGGTCTGTCACCGAAAAAGGCCATGCATGCGGGGCTGATCGTGGCGGGAGTGTTCCTGCCGCGTCTGCATCACCTGTGCATCATCGGTGCACGGGAATCACGCGGTCTTGCGCGGCGGGATCAGCTGCTGCGCCACCCCCGCGACACAAAGGTAGATCGAGGTGATCACCAGCCCCCAATGCGCCCAGCTTTGCGGGTGGAAATCCACCCAGGCCGCCCAGCCCGCGCAGACCACCCAGGCCAGCGCCATGGGCAATGTCACCCACCGCCAGCGCGCCGTGCGCACCGGATGCACGAATTTCAGATTGGTGAACATCGCCACGGTCAGCGCCAGCACGATGCCCAGGATCACCGTTTCGGACGGGGTAACGGCAAACAGCACCAGCACCACCATGTTCCAGCAGGCAGGAAAGCCCGCAAAGGAGTAATCCTTTGTTTTCATGCGCGTATCGGCAAAATAGATGACGGACCCATAGACGATGACGATGATGGCGATCCAGCCTTCCCAGCCGTCCAGCAGGCCGGATTTGAACAGCGCATAGGCCGGGATGAACACATAGGTCAGATAATCGATGATCAGATCCAAAAGCACGCCGTCATAGGTGGGCCAGTTGGTGCGCACGTCATAGCGCCGGGCCAGCGGGCCGTCGATGCCATCGACAATCAGCGCAAGCACCAGCCACAGGAACATCAGATCCCATTTGCCCTCGACCGCGGCCAGCATCGCCAGCATCGACAGCACCGCGCCGGTGGCGGTCAAAAGGTGGACGGACAGGGCTTTCAGGCGTGGTGTCATCACGGGCTATTGATCCGATTCAGTAGAAATTGCAAGCTGTTAGGCGCGGGGATGGGCGCGGGCGTAAACCTCCATCAACCGGGCGGTATCGACGGCGGTATAGGCCTGGGTGGTGGAAAGCGACGCATGGCCCAGCAGTTCCTGAATGGCCCGCAGATCGCCGCCCGCGTTCAGAAGATGCGTGGCAAAGGAATGCCGCATCGCATGTGGCGTGGCCGTGGCGGGCAGGCCCAGCTGGTTGCGCGCCTTTTCCATCACCAACGCAATCTGGCGCGGGTTCAGCGCGCCGCCGCGCGCCCCGCGAAACAGCGGTTCACCGGCGGCAAGGTCAAAGGGGCAAAGGGCGGCATAACGCGCCACCGCGGAACGCGCGACCGGCAGCACCGGCACCAGCCGTTCCTTGCCGCCCTTGCCGGTGATGCGCAGGGTGTCGGGCAGCGGATGGGCCGCGCCGGTCAGGCCCAAAGCCTCGGATATGCGCAGGCCGCAGCCGTAAAGCAGGGTCACAACCGCTTGATCGCGCGCGGAAATCCAGTCTTCCGCCCCTTGTTCGCCCACGGTGCCGATCATCGCGCGCGCCGCATCGACGGCCAACGGGCGCGGCAGCTTGCGGCGGAACTTCGGGCTGCGGGTGGACAGGACCGCCGTGGCATCGGCGCCGTCACGTTCCGCCAGCCAGCCGGTAAAGCCCTTCACCGCCGACAGTGCCCGCGCCAGCGACCGCGCCCCCACACCCCGGGCGCGTTCATGCGCCATCCAGGCCCGCAGATCGGCATGGGGCAGGGTGATCAGCGCGGCCAACCCCTCGGCCCCGCCGCGATGCTGGGCCATGAAAGCCAGATACCCCGTGATATCCGTGGCATAGGCCTTCACGGTGTTTTCTGCCGCGCCATTCAGAACACGCAGATGGTCCAGCCATTCCGCCATGGCGGCCCGTGCGGCAGGCGCGATGGCAAGGCTCACGACAGCCAGCGGCGCATTGTCCGCTCGAACACTCCGGCGAAAAATGCCAGCAGATCCGTGCCTTGGGTGGGTTTGAAATGATGCGGGTCTTCGGCCCCCATCACCAGCATGCCGGGCAACCGCCCCTTGCCGAAATCCAGCCGCATCAAGGCCTCGGACCGGATCCACGCCGCACGGTCGCCATAGATCTGGTCGGAACTGGGGATGGTCTGGCGCAGCGTCACGGGCCGCAGCGGCACATTGCGCCCGCCCGCCAGATACTCGGCCACAAAGCCCGGCTCGGCCACGAACAGCACATCACCCAACCGCCTCAGCGTCGGGTCTTCGGCGCTTTGCACCGATTCCAGCACCAGCCGGATGCAATCCACCCGCAGGGTCTGCGCCACCTCGCCGCCCAGCGAGATCAGGAAATCCTCGAAACTCAGCGGGTCCAGCATCTGCAACAGCGCGCGGTGGACCTGATTGGTGCCGGCAAGGTTTTCATAGGCGGCGGCGATGACGGAACGGTGCGTATCCTCCAGCCGGTCAAGGCGGCTTTCCAGCCGTTCCATCGCGATGCCGCGCAGATCGACGATATTGCTGCCCATCGCACGCTCGTTCGCGGCGATCAGCGCGCGCATCAGATCATGATCCTCAAGGATCACCTCGGGTTCGGCAAGTATGCGGTCTCGCAGGTCGGGTTCGATCATGGGGCCTACCGCTTGTTCAACTGCGGGTGACAGTATCAAGACTGTGACGGAATATCTTGTGCTTTTTTCGCAATGCGCTGTGGCCGAAACAGTCAGGTGTGGCAATCACCCCGCACCGCCACCAGCCCGGCCCCCGCCGCCAACGGAACGGCCCGCCCTTTGCAGGCGGGCCGCAGGGTGTTTGCAGGCGACCGGCAATCGGGTGTCAGATGATCTTCTGCCCGGTCTTGGCCCAGTCTTTCATGAACTGTTCCAACCCCTTGTCGGTCAGCACATGGCTGGCCAGCCCCTTGATGACGGCGGGCGGCGCGGTGATCACATCGGCGCCGATCAGCGCGCATTGCGTGACATGGTTGGCGGTGCGGATCGAGGCGGCCAGGATCTGCGTCTTGAAGTCGTAATTGTCATAGATGGTGCGGATGTCGCTGATCAGGTCAAGGCCATCAAGGTTGATGTCATCAAGCCGCCCGATGAAGGGGCTGATGAACGTGGCCCCGGCCTTGGCTGCCAGCAGCGCCTGATTGGCGGAAAAGCACAGCGTCACGTTGACCATGAACCCGTCGTTCGACAGTGTCTTGCAGGTTTGCAGCCCGGCCCAGGTCAGCGGCACCTTGACGGTGATGTTCGGCGCGATCTCGGCCAGTTTGCGGCCCTCGGCGATCATGGCATCTGCCTCCAGCGCCACGACCTCGGCCGATACCGGGCCGGATACGATGGAGCAGATTTCCTTGGTCACTTCCAGAATGTCGCGGCCCGATTTCAGGATCAGCGAGGGGTTGGTGGTGACGCCGTCCACCATGCCCAGATCATTCAGTTCCGCAATCGCGGCGACATCGGCGGTATCGACAAAGAATTTCATCGGGCGTTCCTATCCTCGGCAGGGGTGTTGCGGCGGGTGCCGGGGGTGTAATAGCGCAACTGGCCGCGCGGGGAAAGACTTGTGCGGCCAGACGGGCGGTGCGGCGACAGGCGGGAAAGCGAGGCGCGGGTGACGGGGCAATTTGCCGAAGGGGCGCTGGTGGGCGTGCTGACCACACAGCCTTTGGGCCGCGTGCTGGATTACCGCGCGCCCGAGGGCGGCTGCGCGCTTGGCGATTTTGTCGAGGTGCCGCTGGGGCCGCGCCGCGTTCTGGGCGTGGTCTGGGGCGGGCCGCAGGGCGGGTTTGACCCGGCGAAATGCCGCCCCATCGGACGCGTGCTGGATGCTCCGCCGATGCGCGATGAGATGCGCGCCTTTCTGGCACGGGCCGCCGACTATACGCTGACGCCGCTGCCCGCGATGCTGCGGCTGGCCACCCGCGCACCGGGGCTGGGCGACCCGCCCGCCACGCGGCGCGTCTACCGGCTGGGGGGCGACGTGCCTGCGCGGGCGACCGAGGCGCGGCTGCGGGTGCTGGATGTGCTGCGCGCCTATGGCGGGGCGGCGGTGACGCTGGCCGAACTGTTGGCCGAGGCCGGGGTGGGGGCCTCGGTGGTCAAGGGGTTGGTGAAAACTGGCGCGGTGGTGGAGGAGGACGCCCCACGCGATCTGCCCTATCCGCCGCTGAACCCTGACCGGCAGGGGCCGCGCCTGATGGGCGATCAGGTGATGGCGGGCGATGCACTGGTGGCGGCGGTGGCGATGGGCGGCTATGGCACGACGCTGCTGAAAGGCGTCACCGGGTCTGGCAAGACCGAGGTATATCTGGAGGCGGTGGCCGAATGTCTGCGGCAGGGGCGGCAGGCGTTGGTGCTGTTGCCCGAGATTGCCCTGACGGCGGAGTTTCTGGAACGGGTGGAGGTGCGGTTCGGTGCCCGCCCCGCCGAATGGCATTCCGGCGTGACGATGACCGAACGGCGACGGCTGTGGCAGATGGTGGCGGCGGGGCAGGCGGGGTTTGTGGCGGGCGCGCGGTCGGCGCTGTTCCTGCCATTCCGCGACCTGGGGCTGGTGGTGGTGGATGAAGAGCACGACACCTCCTACAAGCAGGAAGAAGGGGTGCTTTACCATGCGCGCGACATGGCGGTTCTGCGGGCGGCGATTGCGGGCTGTCAGGTGATCCTGGCCTCGGCCACGCCATCGCTGGAAAGCTGGGCCAATGCCGAGGCGGGCAAATACACGCGGCTTGATCTGGGCGCGCGGTTCGGCGTGGCGGAACTGCCCGACATGCGGGCCATCGACATGCGCGGCGAAAAACTGCCTTCCGACCGCTGGATTTCCGAACCCCTGGCGCGGGCGGTGGATGCGCGGGTGGCGGCTGGCGAACAGGCGCTACTGTTTTTGAACCGCCGCGGCTATGCGCCCGTCACCATCTGCCGGGCCTGCGGGCATCAGGTCGGCTGCGACGATTGCGATGCGCGGATGGTGGAACACCGGTTTCTGAAACGCCTTGTCTGCCACCAGTGCGGCGCGACCAAACCGATGCCGCTGGCCTGCCCGTCCTGCAAGGTGGAGGGGCGCATGGCCCCGGTCGGACCGGGGGTGGAGCGGCTGGCCGAAGAGGTGGCGGCGCGGTTTCCCACGGCGCGGGTGGCGGTGCTGTCGTCGGATCTGTTCGGTTCCGCGCGGGCGTTGAAGGAACAGATCGGCGCGATTGCGGCCGGCGGGGCGGATATCATCATCGGCACGCAGATCGTGGCCAAGGGGCACAACTTTCCGCTGCTGACGCTGGTGGGGGTGATCGACGCCGACCTTGGCCTGCAAGGGTCTGACCTTCGCGCGGCGGAGCGCACGTTCCAACTGATGCGGCAGGTGGCGGGCCGGGCGGGGCGGCGTGACAAGCCGGGGGTGGCATTGCTGCAAAGCTATCAGCCCGAACACCCCGTCATCCGCGCCATTCTGGGCGGCGATGAAGAGGCCTTTTGGCGGGCCGAGGCGGATGAGCGCCGCATTGCCGGTGTGCCGCCCTACGGGCGGATGGCAGGCATCATCCTGTCCTCGCCCGATGTGGCGCAGGTGTTCGATTTTGGTGCCGAACTGGCGCGGCGCGACGGGCCATTGCGCCGGATCGGGGCGCAGGTGTTCGGGCCCGCCCCCGCGCCGATTGCCCGGGTGCGCGGGCGCCACCGGGTGCGCCTGCTGGTGAAGGCCGACAAGGGCGCGCCCTTGCAGGCGGCGCTGGCCGAATGGGTGGCCCAGTTGAAACAGCCCGCCAACCTGCGGCTGGCCATCGACATCGACCCGCAGAGTTTTCTGTAAGGGTTTCGCCGCAACCTTGGGCGTTGGGCCAAAAATTTCCGGAAATTTTTGCAAGATTTTTTCGAAAAAATCTTGGGTGCCCGTCCTGCAAGTGCCACGCTCAACTCTTGCGTTATCGAACTGGCGGGGTGCGGCGGGCTGCCCTATATCTGGTCGAGCAACGGAGGGTCTGACATGTTCCTGCTGAACCGCAAGAAATCTGAAATGGTGACGGCCGAGGCGGCGCTGAAGGGCCGCGCGATGCCGATCCCCACGGCCGCCACGCATTTCCTGTCGGGCCTGCCGCTGAAATCGCCGGTGCCCGAGGGCATGGCCGAGGCGATGTTCGGCATGGGCTGTTTCTGGGGGGTGGAGCGGAAGTTCTGGCAGGCGCCGCGCGGCATCTGGCTGACCATGGTGGGCTATGCGGCGGGACATACCCCGAACCCGACGTATCAGGAGGTCTGCACCGGCCAGACCGGGCATAACGAGGTGGTGCGCGTGATCTATGACCCCGCCGTGCTGCCCTATGAAGGTGTGCTGAAACTGTTCTGGGAAAACCACGATCCCACGCAGGGCATGCGGCAGGGCAATGACATGGGCACGCAATATCGCAGCGGCATATACACCTACTCGCCCGAGCAGGCGGCGGCGGCTGAATCGTCGCGCGCCGTGTATCAGGCGGCGCTGAGTGCTGCGGGCCGCGACCGGATCACGACCGAGATCATTCCCGCGCCGGAATTCTACTATGCCGAGGATTACCATCAGCAGTATCTGGCGAAGAACCCCGGCGGCTATTGCGGGATCGGCGGCACTGGCGTGACCTGCCCGATCGGCACCGGCGTTTCCGCCTGAGCGCGCCGCCCCGGGTGCTGGATGTCATCATCATCGGGGCGGGGCCTGCGGGCGCAGCGGCGGCGGTGACGGCCTGCCGCAAGGGCCTGACGGTGGCGCTGATCGACAAGGCGCGCTTCCCGCGCGACAAGCTGTGCGGCGGTGGCATCACCGGGCGCAGCCGCGCCTATATCCACGAGATTTTCGGGGCAACCCTGCCGCCCGGCATGGCGCTGGAATCGCGCAGGGTGCGCATCATGGCGGGGACGGTGGTGCTGGGAGATCTGGCGGATGCACCTCCGCTGCATCTGACCATGCGGGTGGATTTTGACGGCTGGCTGCACGGGCTGGCCATTGCCGCCGGCGCGCAGGACTTCACCGGCCAGCGCATCGCGCGCATTGACCCTGCCTTGCCTGCGGTGACGCTGGAGGATGGCCGCCACCTGACCGCGCGGGTGCTGATCGGGGCGGATGGCGTGAATTCGATCACCGCCAAGGCGCTTCATGGCCGGGCCTATGACCCCGACCGCATCGGTTTTGCGATGGAGGCCGAGGTGCCGCATGATGCGCCCCCCGCCGACCCGGTGGTCGAGATCGACATGGCGGCGGTGGCCTGGGGCTATGGCTGGTCCTTTCCCAAGCGCGGCAGCGTCACGCTGGGCGTGGGCGGCGTGCATGGCCGCAACCCGAAAATGCAGGCGCGGCTGGCGGATTATCTGGCGCTGCACGGGCAGGCGGCGGATGATCTGCGCTGCAAGGGGGCGTTTTTGCCCTTTGGCGATGCGCGCCAGCCTCCGGGCCGGGGGCCTGTGCTGCTGGCGGGCGATGCGGCGGGGCTGGTTGATCCGCTGACCGGCGAGGGCATCGCCTGGGCGATGAAAAGCGGGCAACTGGCGGGGCGTGCGGCGGCGGCGGCGATTGCGGCGGGCCATCCGGGGCAGGCCTTTGCGCGCTATGATGCGGCGCTGGCCCCGGTGGCGGCGGAAATGCGCCACGCCCGGCGGTTGCGCGCGCTGGTCTATCATCCGCTGTTGCGGGGGCGTTTCCTGCGCAGTCTGGCGCGGCAGCCGGGCGTGCAGCGCCGGTTTCTGGCCTTGCTGGCGGGGGAACGGGATTATGCCGACATGCGCTGGTCCAGCTTTGCCCGCCAGATCCTGCGGGTGATCACCGGGGGGCGGGCGCTGCCGCGCGGGTGACAGCCCCGGCAGGCTTGACGCCAGCCGGGGCGGGGGCTATCGCCGCCCTGCCACGCCCCCTGACAGGATATAGCCATGCCCACCTATTCCGCGCTGACCACCCTGCCGGGGCAGGATGCCGCCGAAGGCCTTGCCGAAGCGATGGAGCGGATGGTGCCCGAACCCACCGGCGTGGGCGTGTTCGAGATCGAGGACGGGTCGGGCCTGTGGGAAGTCGGCGGCTACTTTCTGGAAGCGCCGGATACGGTGACGCTGGAACTGCTGGCCATGGCCTTTGGCGCGCGGCCCTTTGCCCTGTCGGAACTGCCCGAGATTGACTGGGTGGCCAAGGTGCGGCGCGAATTGTCGCCGGTCGAGGCCGGGCGTTTTTATGTTTATGGCAGCCATGATGCCCATACCGTGCCCGAAGTGCTGGCGCAGGGTGGCCGCGTGCCCTTGCAGATCGAGGCGACGGTGGCCTTTGGCACCGGGCACCACGGCACGACGCTGGGCTGTCTGCGGGCCTTTGACCGGCTGGCGGATCAGGGTTTCAGCCCGGCAAAGGTCGCCGATATCGGCTGCGGCACGGCGGTGCTGGGCATGGCGGCGGCGGCCATTCTGCCCGATGCGCTGGTGATCGCATCCGACATCGACGAGGTGGCGGTGGATGTGGCACTGGCCAATGTGGCGATCAACGCGCTGGAGGGCCGGGTGGAGTGTTTCGAGGCTGCGGGTTTTCAGCACCCGCGCTATGCCGAGGTGACGCCCTTTGATCTGGTGTTTGCCAATATCCTGAAAGGCCCGCTGGTCGAACTGGCCCCCGACATGGCGCGGCATGTGGCACTGGGCGGCATTGCCATTCTGTCGGGCCTGCTGGTGGTGCAGGCCGAGGCGATAACGGCGGCCTATGCCGCTGTCGGCTTCACGCTGGATCACCGCGAGGATCTGGGCGAATGGGCGGCGCTGACGCTGCGGCGCGGCTGACCCTGGGTCAACCGACGGGCAAAATGCCCTAGAATCGCCATTTTTCGGGCGTATCAGCGCCTTTGGCGGGGGCCTTACGCAATCCGGGTGTCGATCATGTCCGATCCCAATCTGCGGGATTTTTACGGGCGCGTGGCGCGTATCGAACAGGCCCATTCTGCCGGCATGGGGTTCGAGGCCGAAGGGGCGCTGGGCCGCTCACATTACCGCCGTCCCGACCGCTCGCGCCGCGGTTTTGTGAAACCGTTGCTGCTTGTGCTGCTGTGCGGGTTCGGCATGAAGGCGACGATCCACTACAAGGTGGGTGCCGCCAGTTATGACGCGCGGGTGACGGCGCTGAAGGCGGGCGAGGGGTTTGACCTTCTGGGTGCCGCGCTGATGCAGGCCGATCCGGTGACGGTGTTTCTGTCAGCTCAGATCGCGCGGGGTGTCGCGGCGCTGGAGCGGCAGGCAGGGGCCTGATGGAGCCTGAAATCAAAAGGCCGCCCCGGTTTCCCGCTGCGGCCCTGATCGGCTGATGTGTTTCGCCCTTTGGGGCGCGACAGGTCAGATGCTGTCGATGTCGCCCCGGCACAGGCCGATGTCGTCCAGTTCGCGGTCCGACAGTTTGCACAGCGCATTGCGCGTCACGCGGGCGTCGTTCCAGGCGGCGAGGGCGGCAAAGGTGCCACCGACGATTTGGACAAAGCGGAAGGTCGAGATCGCGCCGAACGGCGCCGGGCGGGTCGTATTGACGGCGGCCATGGCGGTTATCCTTTTTAAACTGCGTGTTTTTGAAGCGTTCCTGCTTCGTGATTGCCAAATAGGCGTGCTGGGAAAGAATCACAATCCACAGTCGCAGCATGCCCGCCCTGCGGAAAACGCATGCCTCGGTTTCACAAAAATGCCATGATTTCAGGGGTTTTCAGCCGATCACGCGGAATGTGTCGCAATCCGATCGGCGAGTGTCGCCTTTCCTTTGCGGCCGCAGCCTGCAAACCCGCTGTGCGTGATAGGGCGCGGAAAGAAACTGGCGGATGTTCTTGCTTCGTGCTAGTTGTGAAAAAAGAACAGGGGGCAGGATGCGCGTTTTGGGAATTGACCCGGGTTTGCGCAACATGGGTTGGGGCGTGATCGACGTGGCGGGCGCGCGGCTGACCCATGTGGCGAACGGCATCTGCCATTCGGAAACTGGCGATCTGGCCGGGCGGCTGTTGAGCCTGCATGCGCAGTTGACCGCCGTGCTGGCCCGCTTTGCCCCCGATGCGGCAGCGGTGGAGCATACGTTTGTGAACAAGGACGCCGTGGCCACGCTGAAACTGGGGCAGGCGCGGGGCATTGCCCTGCTGGTGCCCGCGCAGGCCGGGCTGACGGTGGGGGAATATGCGCCGAATGCGGTGAAGAAAACCGTGGTGGGCGTGGGCCATGCTGCCAAGGTGCAGGTCGATCACATGGTGCGGCTGCATCTGCCCGGCGTGGTGATAGCCGGGCCGGATGCCGCCGATGCGCTGGCGGTGGCGATCTGCCACGCGCATCATGTGCAATCCTCGGGGCGGCTGGAGGCGGCTGTTGCGCGTGCGGCGGTTTCAAAGGTCGGGGGGGCGCGGCGATGATCGGCAAAATCTCGGGCCGGATCGACTATCGCAGCACCGACCATGTGCTGATCGACGTGCGCGGGGTGGGCTATCTGGTCTATGTGTCCGACCGCACGTTGGCCAGCCTGCCGGGGCCGGGCGAGGCGGCGGCGCTTTATACCGAGCTGATCGTGCGCGAGGATCTGTTGCAGCTGTTCGGCTTTCCCACGCTGCTGGAAAAGGAATGGCACCGCCTGCTGATGACGGTGCAGGGTGTGGGGGCCAAGGCGGCGCTGGCCATTCTGGGTGCCTTGGGGGCCGAGGGCACGGCGCGGGCCATTGCCTTGGGCGATGCCCGGGCGGTGCAGGCCGCACCGGGGGTAGGGCCGAAGATCGCGCAGCGCGTGGTGCTTGAACTGAAATCCAAGGCGCCCGGCGTGATGGCGCTGGGCGGTCGGATGAGCGTGGTGGCCGAAAACGACGATGTGGTGGAGCCTGCCCCCTTGGCGCCCCGCCGCGCCGCGCCCAAAGCCACCCCCGCCACCAATCGCGCGGCCTTTACCGCCGATGCCTTGTCGGCGCTGACCAACCTTGGCTATCAGCCCGGCGATGCGGCGCAGGCCGTGGCGCAGATTGCGGCGGAAACCCCCGAGGCGGATACGGCGACGCTGATCCGCCTGTCGCTGAAACTGCTGGCACCGCGCAACTGACAGCGCGGTGAGCGCCGCTTGCACCACCCGGCCCTGCATCCCATATCGCGCCTGACGGGAATGGAGGCGGCAATGGGTTACATGCGCACGGCAATTCTGATGGCAGCGATGACGGCGCTGTTTCTGGGGCTGGGGATGCTGCTGGGCGGCACGACAGGCGTGGTGATCGCCTTTGCCGTGGCGGCGGCGATGAACGCCTTTGCCTTCTGGAATTCCGACAAGGCCGTGTTGCGCATGCATAATGCGCGGGCGGTGGATGCGCGCAGCGCCCCCGCGCTGGTGGGCATGGTGCGGGATCTGGCGGCGCGGGCGAACATGCCGATGCCTGCCGTTTACATCATCGACACCGACCAGCCCAACGCCTTTGCCACCGGGCGCAACCCGGAAAACGCCGCCGTTGCCGCCACCACCGGCCTGATCGCCCGCCTGACGCCCGAGGAACTGGCCGGTGTGATGGCGCATGAACTGGCGCATATCAAGAACCGCGACACGCTGCTGATGACCATCACCGCCACCTTTGCCGGTGCGATTTCCATGCTCGCGAACTTTGCGCTGTTCTTTGGCGGCGACCGCGACCGGCCCGGCGGCATCATCGGCACGATCGCCCTGATGATTCTGGCCCCGCTGGCGGCGGGTCTGGTGCAGATGGCCATCTCGCGGTCGCGCGAATATGAGGCTGACCGGATCGGGGCCGAGATTTGTGGCCAACCATTGTGGCTGGCCGCGGCTCTGGGCAAGATCGAGGCCTTTGCGCAGCGCATCGACAACCACGCGGCGGAACGCAACCCGGCCACGGCCCATATGTTCATCATCAACCCGCTGCATGCCCATGCGCATGACCGGCTGTTTGCCACGCATCCCAACACCGCCAACCGGATTGCCGCTTTGCAGGCGATGGCGGGGCAGGCGGGGCCGCGCATGACGCAACCGGGGGCCGCACCCTCGCGCATTCCGGCGGTCAGGCGCCGCCGTTCCGGGCCTTGGACCTGATACGCGGCACCTGACACTTCGCCCCTTGCGCGGCGGCGCGCGTTCGGGGATTGTTCCGCCATGACAACCCCTGACCCTACCCTGCGCGCCGAGGCGCTGCCCGAAGATGCGCCCGATCTGGACCGCGCTTTGCGCCCGCAATTCCTGTCGGAATTCGTGGGGCAGGCCGAGGCGCGGGCGAATTTGCGCGTGTTCATCGAATCCGCCAAGATGCGGGGCGAGGCGATGGACCATACGCTGTTCCACGGCCCGCCGGGGCTGGGCAAGACCACGCTGGCGCAGATCATGGCGCGGGAGCTGGGCGTGGGGTTTCGCATGACATCCGGCCCGGTGCTGGCCAAGGCGGGCGATCTGGCGGCGATCCTGACCAATCTGGAACCGCGCGATGTGCTGTTCATCGACGAGATTCACCGCCTGAGCCCCGTTGTGGAAGAGGTGCTTTACCCGGCGCTGGAGGATTTCGCGCTGGATCTGGTGATCGGCGAGGGGCCTGCGGCGCGCACGGTGCGCATTGATCTGCAACCTTTCACGCTGGTGGGCGCCACCACGCGGCTGGGCCTGCTGACCACGCCGTTGCGCGACCGTTTCGGCATCCCGACCCGGCTGGAATTTTACACCGAGGATGAACTTGACCTGATCGTCACGCGGGGCGCGCGGCTGCTGGGCATCCCGTCGGACCCCGAGGGCACGCGCGAGATTGCCCGGCGCGCGCGGGGCACGCCGCGCATCGCGGGGCGCCTGTTGCGCCGCGTGGTCGATTTCGCGCTGGTCGAGGGCGACGGGCGGCTGAGCCGCGCCATCGCCGACCGTGCGCTGACCCGGCTGGGGGTGGACCATCTGGGGCTGGACGGGGCCGACCGGCGCTATCTGACGCTGCTGGCCGAGAATTACGGCGGTGGCCCGGTGGGGGTGGAAACCATCGCCGCCGCTCTGTCGGAAAGCCGCGATGCGGTGGAAGAGGTGATCGAGCCTTTCCTGCTGCAACAGGGCCTGCTGATGCGCACCCCGCGCGGGCGGATGCTGGCGCAAAAGGCCTGGCGGCACCTGGGGCTGGAGGCACCGCGCGGGCAGAACGACCTGTTCGGCTGAGGGGTTTGCACAAAACTCTTCGAAGAATTTGCAAGGATTTTCAATAATCCTTAGGCTCCGCCTGGGGGCATTGCTGCACGCGCAGATCGTGGCGGTTGAGGTTGCGGGAAAAATTTTCTATGCCTCTGGCGGGGATATCATTGCCAAGATGAAAGGGCCGCCCATGACGCCGGACAAGGTTCAGGCGCTGTTTACCCGCAGCGATGGCAGCTATCTGTGCGCGCGCTGGGGGCGGCCCATCGTGCCGGTGATCTTCGGGGTCGAGGATGCCACGCTGTCGGTGTTCAAGGGCGCGATCGAGGCGGTGGTGACGCTGGCCGGGCACCGCATGGCCGAGACCGACCCCGAACTGGGGGCCAATCTGATGGTGTTTTTCTGCCGCGACTGGGCGGAACTGGCGCAGGTGCCGCATCTGGACCGGCTGGTGCCCGATCTTTTCGGGCTGTGCGCGCGGCTGGAGGATGCCGATGCCAACCAATACCGGATTTTCCGGTTTGAGCCTTCGGGGGCGATCCGCGCTGCATTCGTGTTCCTGCGGATGGATGCCCATCTGGCCGCCGTGCCCGCCGAGGCGCTGGCGCTGAGCCAGGCAGTGCAGGTGATCCTGCTGTGGTCGGACCGCGCGTTCACCGATGTCTCGCCGCTGGCGCAGGCGGGGGAAACGCTGATCCTGCGGCCCGAGATTGCCGGGATGATCCGCGCGGCCTATGACCCGGTGTTGCCGCCGGTGGCGCAGGACGCCAGCCATGCGCTGCGACTGGCCGCGCGGTTGGGGCCGGGGCCGCACTAGCCTTCGCACGTTTCTGGCCTTCGTGAAACCGACGTGAACAGGCGCTATCACCTGACGCGAACGACCGCGATCCGCCATCAGCTTGGGACGCGGGGCGATGTGTGCAGAGGGAAGATCATGGCGGGCGACACTTCACTTGGCATGGCGTTGGCTGCAATGGCGCCAGCCGATCACAAGGCCCAGCCTGCGGGTGGCGCCGATCCTGATCACTCCCATGCGGCGGAACACGGAAAGGCGTTGGGCGATGTGCTTGCAGCCCTGCGGGGCAGCGCGCCCAGCGGATCCCGGACAGAACCCCGGATATCCGACTACCTGCTTGGGCCGATGCTGTTTTATGCCGCGCTGACGCCGGATGCCTCTGCCGCCAACATGTTGCCCGGTGTGCAGGGCTGGTGCGACCTGATCCGCGCAGATGCCGCAGGCCGGGCCGCCGAACCCGCCAACAACTGACCGCAGCGGGCGGCAACACGGCTCTTGCAGGGCGGAAAGGCTGGGCTTAGGCAGGCGTCACCTCAGTCGCGGTGCCACCATGACCCACAGCCTGACCCTGCGCGTCTACTACGAAGACACCGATCTGGCGGGCATCGTCTATTACGCCAACTATCTGAAGTTCATCGAGCGGGGCCGCAGCGAATGGTTGCGCCGGCTGGGGTTCGATCAGGCGCGGCTGAAGGCCGATGCGGGGTTGGTCTTTGCCGTGCGGCGGCTGGAGGCGGACTATCTGCGCCCCGCCCGGTTTGACGACCTGCTGGCGGTGGACACCCGGCTTTTGACCCTGACCGGCGCGCGGATCGTTCTGGAGCAATATGTGCGGCGCGGTGATGAGCGGCTTTTTGCCGCGCATGTCACGCTGGCCTGCCTGAATGACGCGGGTGCGCCCGCCCGGATGCCCCCCGCCCTGCGCGCTCTGCTGGCACCGCCCGCCGCCTGAGGCCAGCCCTGCTTGGCCCCGGGCGCGGTAATCCGCCCATTGCGGCAGCAGCAGGGCCGATATGCGGCCATGGATGGCCATGTTGCAGAGTTGTGTTGGCATTCCCCCTAAAAACCGGATAGAATCACCTGTAAGAACGGCCCCAGAACGGCCCAAACAAGAGCAGGCATATGGAAACGGAAACCCTTGCGATGGCGCAGGAGATTGATTTCTCCCTGCTTTCGCTTTTTGCGCGCGCCACCTTGACTGTGCAGGTCGTGATGATCCTGCTGATGGTCATGTCTTTCTGGTCATGGGCGATCATCATTCAGAAGCACATCGCCTTCCGGCTGGCCCGGCGCGAGGCGGCGGTGTTTGATCGTGCCTTCTGGTCGGGCGACCCGCTGGACGAACTGTTTGAAAAGATCGGGCCAGAGCCCTCGGGCGCGTCGCAGAAGATTTTTGCAGCGGGCATGCTGGAATGGCGGCGCAGCCACCGGCAGGATGGCGGGCTGATTGCGGGCGCGCAGGCGCGGATCGACCGCAGCATGGATGTGGCGATCAACAAGGAATCCGAGCGGCTGAACAACGGTCTGTCGTTTCTGGCGACCACCGGTTCCACCGCGCCCTTCATCGGGCTGTTCGGCACGGTCTGGGGCATCAAGCATGCGTTCGAACAGATCGCCATCAGCCAGAACACCAACCTTGCCGTCGTGGCCCCCGGCATTGCCGAGGCGTTGCTGGCCACGGGCATCGGCCTTGTGGCCGCTATCCCGGCGGTGGTGTTCTACAACAAGCTGAACTCTGACTCCGAGCGGATCATCGGCGGGTATGAGGCTTTTGCCGACGAATTCGCCACCATCCTCTCGCGCCAGCTGGACGCCTGAGATGGGGGCCGGGGTCGTCAAGAAATCGGGCGGGGGCGGGCGGCGCGGGCGGCGGCGCGGCCATTCCGCCGCGATGTCGGAAATCAACGTCACGCCTTTTGTGGATGTGATGCTGGTGCTGCTGATCATCTTCATGGTGGCGGCCCCGCTGTTGACCGTGGGCGTGCCGATCCAGTTGCCGGAGACGGCGGCCTCGGCGCTGCCGACCGAGCAGGAAGAACCGCTGACCATCACAATGGTGGCCGATGGCCGCCTGCTGATCCAGAACACCGAGGTGGTGGAAGGCGAGCTTATTCCCAAACTGCGCGCCATCGCGGCGGAACGCACGTCGGACAAGGTGTTTCTGCGGGCTGACGGGGCCATCCCCTATGAGCGTGTGGCGCAGCTGATGGGTGCGCTGAACGCGGGCGGCTTCAACAGCATCGGTCTGGTGACGGATACCGACGGGCCGAGCTTCGGCGGCGACGGCGGCTGAGGCGGCATGAACACGGGCACTCTCCTCTCCGGCATCGGGCATCTTAGCCTGATCCTCTGGGCGCTGTTTGGCGGGCTGTTCCTGCGGCCCAACGATGCGCCCGAGGTGGCGGTGTCCGAGGTTTCGCTGGTCACGTCTGCAGAGTTTGATGCTTTGTCGGGCGCGGCCCCCGCCGTGCCGACGCCATCACCGACGCCTGCCGAAGAGCCCGCCGAAGCGGCGGTAGAGGCCCCCGCCCCGGTGGAGCCAGAGATCGAGGCCCCGGCCCCGGTGGAACCCGCGCCAGAGCCTGAACCCGCGCCAGAACCCGAACCTGCCCCCGCGCCCGAACCTGCCCCCGAACCTGCGCCGGAGCCCGAACCCGCGCCCGTGGTCGAGGAGCCCGCCCCCGCGCCCGAACCAGCCCCCGCGCCCGAAGTGGCCCCGCAGCCCGAGCCCGAGGTTGTGGCCGTGCCAGAGCCGCCCGCGCCCCCCGCTGCGGTGGACCAGCCGGTGCTGGCCCCCAGCGCCAGCGTGCGCCCGCAGCCGCGCCCCGCGCCGCGCGTGGCCCCCGTGCCCGCCGAGGCTCCCGAACCCGATGCGCAGGTGGCCGAACAGCCCACGCCTGCGGTGACACCCGATGCGACGCCCGACACGCCCCCCGAAGTTGTCGAGGAAGAGCGCCCCGAAGCCGCCCCGGAAGAGGCCACGACCGAAGTGGTGACAGAGGCGACCGAAACGGAAGAGGTGGCCTCACTGGCCCCCACATCCTCGACCCGCCCGCGCGCCCGGCCCGCCCGGGCCGCAGCCGCCCCTGAACCGGATGAAGAACCCGCCGAAGACACGCCGCCCGCCGATGATACGGCAGAGGCCGATCGCGCTGCCGCCGAGGCCGAGGCGCGCGCAGAGGCTGAGCGTGCAGAGGCCGAGGCTGAAGCCCGTGCAGAAGCCGAGGCTGCGGCCCGCGCTGAAGCCGAGGCGGATGCACAGGCGCAGGCCGTGGCCGAAGCGGCAGCCGCCGCTGCTGCTGCCGCCGCGGCCGAGGCCGCCAGCACCCCCGCGCCAACCGGCCCGCCGATGACATCGGGCGAAAAGGATGCGCTGCGCGTGGCCGTGCAGGCCTGCTGGAACGTGGGTTCTTTGTCGTCCGAGGCGCTGCGCACCACCGTTACCGTGGCCGTGACCGTGGCGCAGAACGGCATACCCGATGCCAGTTCGGTGCGCATGATCGAATTCGAGGGCGGGACCGAGGCCGCAGCCCGACAGGCTTACGAGGCCGCCCGGCGCGCAATCATCCGCTGCGGGGCCTCGGGCTTTCAGCTGCCGCCCGACAAATATGACCAGTGGCGCAACATCGAAATGGTGTTCAACCCCGAAAGGATGCGTGTGAAGTGACCCGCCGCATCGCCCTCCACAGCCTTTTTCCGGCCCCCGAAACCCGGGGCCGGTCTCGCGCGTTACATAGACGGCCTATACCCGCCATGACCCCCGCCACGCCCAAGTGGCCCTCACCAGAGAGCATGAGGATCCGATGACCCTGTTCCGAACCCTCACCCCCGCGTTTCTGCTGGCCTGCGCCCTGCTGACGGGGCAGGCCGGTCTGGCACAGGCCCAGAACGGCCCGCTGCGCATCGAGATCACCGAAGGCGTGATCGAGCCCTTGCCCTTCGCCGTGCCCGATTTCATCGCCGAAAACGGGGCTGCGGGCGAATATGCCGCCAATATTGCCAGGGTGATCGCATCAGATCTGGCGGGCACCGGGCTGTTCCGCGAAATTCCGGCCTCGGCCCATATCTCCCGCGTCACCAGCTTTGACGCGCCCGTCGCCTATGCCGACTGGAAGGCGATCAACGCGCAGGCGCTGATCACCGGCGCGGTTTCAGCCTCGGGCGACCGGATCGTGGTGAAGTTCCGGCTGTTCGATGTCTATTCCGGTCAGCCGCTGGGCGAGGGGCTGCAATTTGCGGGCACCACGCAAAGCTGGCGGCGCATGGCGCACAAGGTGGCCGATGCCGCCTATTCGCGCATCACTGGCGAAGGCGGCTACTTTGATAGCCGCGTGGTGTTCGTGGCGGAATCCGGGCCGAAGAACCAGCGCGCCAAACGGCTGGCGGTGATGGATTACGATGGCGCCAATGTGCAGTATCTGACCGATTCCGCGTCACTGGTGCTGGCCCCGCGCTTTTCGCCCACCGGCGACCGCATCCTGTTCACCTCCTACCAGTCTGGGTTTCCGCGCATCTATGTGATGGATGTGGCATCCGTGCAGGCGCGGGGGCTGGATGAACAGCCGGGCACCATGACCTTTGCCCCGCGTTTTGCCCCCGACGGGCGCACGGTGGTGTTCAGCCTGGAGCAGGGCGGCAACACCGACATCTACACGCTGGACAGCCAGACCGGAAACCGCCAGCAGCTGACCAATTCCCCCGCCATTGAAACCGCGCCCAGCTTCTCGCCCGATGGCAGCCAGATCGTGTTTGAATCCGACCGTTCCGGCACCCAGCAGATCTATGTCATGCCTGCGGGCGGGGGCGAGCCGCGCCGGATTTCCGGCGGGGCGGGGCGCTATGGCACCCCGGTCTGGTCGCCGCGCGGCGACCTGATCGCCTTCACCAAACAGAACGAGGGCCGCTTTCACATTGGCGTGATGCGCACCGACGGGTCGGAAGAGCGGCTGCTGACCGCCTCGTTCCTGGATGAAGGCCCGACATGGGCACCGAACGGCCGAGTGATCATGTTTACGCGCGAATCCGCAGGCGCAGGCGGGCAACCGGCACTTTATTCGGTGGATATCTCTGGCCGCAACCTGCGGCAGGTCAGCACCAATGGCCCGGCATCCGACCCCGCATGGTCGCCCCTGCTGCCGTAACGCCTTCCGCGCGCCCTGATTTTCAGGGCGGCGCAAACCTGTTATCCTGCGGGCCAACGCGGACCGCGCTTGAAAAGGACGCCATTCATGACCCTTCTTCCCAAAGCCCTGCTTCTTGTCGCGGCCCTTGGCCTTGCAGCCTGCAACAACCCTGACCGTTTCGGCGCGGGCGGTGCCGGGGGGGCCGGTGGCGCAGGTGGCGGTCTGGGCGCAGGCGGGATCGACAGCACCGGCCTTGGCGGCGCGGGCGACCCCACCTCGGTGGCCTATTTCCAGCAGACGCTGGGCGACCGGGTGTTCTTTGCGGTGGACCAGTCAAGCCTTTCCGACACTGCGCGCACCACGTTGCTGGGGCAGGCGCAATGGCTGCAAACCAACAACGATTATGCCATCATCATCGAGGGCCACGCGGATGAGCAGGGCACCCGGGAATACAACCTTGCCCTGGGCGCGCGCCGCGCATCTGCGGTGCAGGATTTCCTGATCTCGCAAGGTGTTGCGGCGGGCCGGATGCGCACCGTCAGCTATGGCAAGGAACGCCCGATCGAAGTCTGTTCCACCGAAGACTGCTATTCGCGCAACCGCCGCGCCGTGACGGTGCTGTCGATGGGCGCGGGGGCCTGACCGGATGACCCTGCTGCGCACGATCTTGCTGCTGCTTGTGCTGCTGCCCGGCGCTGCGCTGGCGCAGGACCGGGCGCAGACCCTGGCCGACATCCGTGCCGAGCTGACGGCGCTGAACGCCGAGTTCAACGCGTTGAAACAAGAGCTTGTGACCACCGGCGCGGCCACCAGTGGCGCAGCCGGCGGTTCGGCCCTGCAACGCATGGACACGATGGAGGCGGCGCTGACCCAGCTTACCGCCAAGACCGAGGCGCTGGAGTTGCGGCTGAACCGCGTGGTCAGCGACGGCACCAACCGGATCGGCGATCTGGAGTTTCGCGTGGTGGAACTGGAGGGCGGCGATCTGGCCGCGGTGGGCCAGACGCCGCCGCTGGGCGGCACCGATGGGGTCATACCCTCGCCCATCACCCCGCCCGCAACGGGTGGCGCGGAGCTTGCCGTTGGTGAACAAGCCGATTTTGACCGGGCCAGGGAGGTGCTCGGTCAAGGTGACTTTCGCACCGCCGCAGACCTCTTTGCGGCCTTTGCTACGACCTACACGGGCGGCCCCCTGACCTATGAGGCGCATTTCCTGCGCGGCGATGCGCTGTCGGCGCTGAATGAAACCGCCGCTGCCGCCCGCGCCTATCTGGAAAGCTTTTCGGGTGCCCCCAGTGGTCCCCGAGCGCCAGAGGCGTTGCTGAAACTGGGGCAGGCTTTGGGCAGGCTTGGCCAGACGCCCGAGGCCTGCGTGACGCTGGCCGAGGTGGGCGTGCGTTTCCCCGGCGACATCAGCGCGACCAACGCGCAGATCGCCATGCAGGGGCTGGCGTGCCAGTAAAGGGCGACTGGCCGCTGGATCAGGGCCGCGATGTGGATCTTTTGCTGGCGGCGCGTGATGCGTTCCCGACGCAAGGGCATGAAACGGTTGCAGTTGCAGTATCGGGCGGTGGAGATTCCATCGCCCTTTTGCATCTGATGCACCGCGCCGCACCCCATGCCGGGTGCAGCGTTTGCGCCATGACCGTCGATCATGGGTTGCGGGCAGAATCGGCGGCCGAGGCGGACGGGGTGGCGCGGTTCTGCGCCACGCTTGGCATCGCGCATCGCACCCTGCGCTGGGATCATGGGGCCATTGCGGGCAACCTGATGGATGAGGCCCGCAAGGCCCGCAAGCGGTTGATGGCCGACTGGGCCGCGGCGCATGGGATTTCGCGCATCGCCCTGGGCCACACGGCGGATGACGCGGCAGAGACTTTCCTGATGGGGCTGGCGCGCGCGTCGGGATTGGACGGTCTGGCGGGCATGCGACACCTTTGGCGCGAGGATGGCGTGCAATGGGTGCGTCCGCTGTTGGGCCACAGCCGGGCAGAATTGCGCAATTACCTGCGCCGCCATGGCATTTCCTGGGTCGATGACCCCACCAATGAGGATGACACCTACACCCGCATCAAGGCGCGCAGGGCACTGGTTGCATTGGCACCGCTGGGGATCACGGTCAAAAGCCTGACACAGACGATGGAAAACCTGTCTCTGGCGCGGCATGCGCTGCGCGACACGCTGCATGCGGCGGTCAGGGCGCATGTGACGGTAAGTGCTGCGGGGGCCGTGGAGATTGGCCGCGCGGCGTTTGACGCCTTGCCGATCGACCTGCAAAGGCGGTTCTTGCAGGCGGCGATCGGGTGGCTGTCGGGTGATGTATACCCGCCACGCAGCGCCAAGCAGGCCACGTTGGTGCTTGCCCTGCGGCAGGGTCGCGATGCCACGCTGAACGGTTGCCGCTTTCGCAGCACATCCGATGCGATCCAGATCCTGCGGGAACCAAAAGCCGTGGCAAGCCTGACCGGCGATACCGTCGCATTGTGGGACAACCGCTGGCGCCTTGACGGCCCGCATGCGCCGGGTCTGGTGGTGCGGGCGCTGGGCACCGACGGCCTTGGCCAGTGCAAGGACTGGCGCCATACCGGCCTCAGCCGCGATGTGCTGCTGGTCACGCCCGGTGTCTGGCAGGGCGAGACGCTGCTGGCCGCCCCGCTGGCCGGGCTTGAAAACGGCTGGAAGGCGCGCATTGTCGCGCCCTTCGCCAGTTTCGTGCTATCGCATTGAACCCGCCGCGCTAATCTCTATGTTGTAGCCAAGGCTGCGGCAGGTCCGCGGCACGGCACCGTAAGGGAGAGATTCGTGGGTAACGCACGAAACATCGCATTCTGGGTTGTCCTGTTCCTGCTGGTTCTGGCGCTTTTCAACCTGTTCAGCGGCGGGCAGACCACCAGCGCCTCGCGCAGCATATCCTATTCCGATTTCATTCAGCGGGTTGATGCGGGCGAAGTCGCCTCTGTCACGCTGGATGGCGAGCGGGTGATGGTGCGCGGCAAGGACGGCAACCAGTTCGTCGCCATCAAACCCGAGGGCGAGGAAATCACTGACCGGCTGATCGCCCAGAACGTCGAGGTGCGGGCCGAAGCGCAGGAGCAATCCGGCTTCTTCTCGCTGATCTCGCTGTGGCTGCCGTTCCTTGTGCTGATCGGCATCTGGATTTTCTTCATGAACCGCATGCAGGGCGGCGGGAAGGGCGGGGCGATGGGCTTTGGCAAGTCGCGCGCCAAACTGTTGACCGAAAAGCATGGCCGCGTAACGTTTGACGACGTGGCAGGCATCGACGAGGCCAAGGAAGAGCTTGAGGAAATTGTTGAATTCCTGCGCAACCCGCAGAAATTCTCGCGCCTTGGCGGCAAGATCCCCAAGGGCGCGCTGCTGGTCGGCCCCCCCGGCACCGGTAAGACATTGCTGGCCCGCGCCATCGCGGGCGAGGCTGGCGTGCCGTTCTTCACGATCTCGGGTTCCGACTTTGTGGAGATGTTCGTAGGTGTGGGCGCATCCCGTGTGCGCGACATGTTTGAACAGGCCAAGAAAAACGCCCCCTGCATCGTGTTCATCGACGAGATTGACGCCGTGGGCCGTGCCCGTGGCGTGGGCATCGGCGGCGGCAATGACGAGCGTGAGCAGACGCTGAACCAATTGCTGGTCGAAATGGACGGGTTCGAGGCGAACGAGGGCGTCATCATCGTGGCGGCCACAAACCGCAAGGATGTGCTTGACCCCGCGCTGCTGCGCCCGGGCCGGTTTGACCGCACGATCCATGTGCCGAACCCCGACATCAAGGGCCGTGAAAAAATCCTTAACGTGCATGCCCGCAAGACCCCGCTGGGGCCGGATGTGGACCTGCGGGTGATCGCGCGCGGCACGCCGGGCTTTTCCGGTGCCGATCTGATGAACCTGGTGAACGAGGCGGCGCTGCTGGCCGCGCGCATCGGGCGACGGTTCGTGGCGATGGTGGATTTCGAAAACGCCAAGGACAAGGTGATGATGGGGGCCGAGCGCCGCTCTATGGTGCTGACCGCCGATCAAAAGGAAAAGACGGCGTATCACGAGGCGGGCCATGCCATCGTCGGCATGAACATGCCGAAATGTGACCCGGTGTATAAAGCCACCATCATCCCGCGTGGGGGTGCCTTGGGCATGGTCGTCAGCCTGCCCGAGATGGACCGGCTGAACATGCACAAGGACGAAGGTAAGCAGAAGATCGCTATGACCATGGCGGGCAAGGCCGCCGAGATCATCAAATATGGTGAGGAAGGCGTGTCCTCCGGCCCCTCGGGCGATATTCAGCAGGCATCGGCGCTGGCGCGGGCCATGGTGATGCGCTGGGGCATGTCGGACGCCGTGGGCAACATCGACTATGCCGAGGCGCATGAAGGCTATACCGGCGGCACCGCAGGCTTTTCGGTGTCGGCGGAAACCAAGACGCTGATCGAGGCCGAGGTCAAGGCGCTGATCGACGAAGGCTATGCCACCGCCTACCGCGTCCTGACCGAAAAGGCTGACGATTTCGAGCGTCTGGCCAAGGGCTTGCTGGAGTATGAGACCCTGACCGGCGATCAGATCCGCCGCGTGGTGGCGGGCGAAAAGCTTGACAGCGATGACGAGGCCGACAAGCCGTCGTCTGGCGGCGGTCTCAGCAGCATCGTGGCTGTGCCCAAGACCAAACCCCGGATCGTGCGGCCCGATGGCGGGCTTGAGCCCGAGCCTTCAGCCTGAGGCGCGTTTTGCACGCTGAACAGAACGACTGGAACCCCGAAACCTATGGCAGGTTTCGGGGTTTGCGTCTGCGCCCCGCGCTGGATTTGCTGGCGCAGGTGGGGCCGCTGCCCGATGGCGATGTGATCGACCTTTGCTGCGGCGATGGTGCGGTTGGCCCGGCGCTGGCGGCGCGCTGGCCTGACCGGCGGCGCGTTGGGCTTGACGCCTCGCCCGCCATGCTGGAACGCGCGGATGAGACCGGGGCCTATGCCGCCCTCGTCGAGGGGGACGCCGCGCTGTGGCACCCCGAAGCCCCGCCCGCGCTGATCTTTTCCAATGCGGCGCTGCACTGGTTGCCCGACCATGCCACGCTGATGCCGCGTCTGGCGGGCTGGCTGGTGCCCGGCGGCATGCTGGCCGTGCAGATGCCGCGTCAGTTCGGCGCGCCTTCGCACCGCTTTCTGCGCGACATCGCGGCGGCGATGTTCCCCGACCGTTTCGATGCCGGGCCGGAAGAGCCGCCGGTGCGGTCTGCCCAGCATTACTGGCAGATGCTGGCCCCGCTGGGCCAGGTGCAGGCCTGGGAAACCGACTATGTGCAATACCTTGGCCCGGCGAGTGATTCCCATCCGGTGCGGCGGTTCACCGAAAGCACCGCGATGCGCCCCTATCTGGAATGCCTGAGTGCGGCCGAGGCCGCCGCCTTTACCGCCGCCTATGACACGGCGCTGTCAGCCGCCTATCCGCTGCTGGCCGACGGTGGCGCGCTGTTTCCCTTTCGCCGCTGCTTCTTTACCCTGATGGTCTGACATGCCCGCAATCATCCCTACTGGCTTTTCCGGCACGATCACCTGGCTTGGCCATGTGCCCGACCGCGACGCTGCGCTGCAATCACAGCCGCAGGATGCGCTGATGGCACGGTTCAGCGGGCCCGAGGGTGAGGCGCATGGCGGGCTCACACGCCCCTCGTGCAGCCGGGTGATGGCGCTTTACCCGCGCGGCACGTTGATTGCCAATGTGCGGCAGTTTTCCGTGCTGTCCGCCGAGGAGCTGGCGGAAACGGCGGCTGAAATGGGGCTGGCGGCGCTGGACCCTGCCTTGCTGGGGGCCTCGCTGGTCATCTCGGGCATCCCCGATTTCAGCCACCTGCCACCCTCCAGCCGGTTGCAGGCCGAAGGTGGCGCGACGCTGGTGGTGGATATGGAAAACCGCCCCTGCACCCTGCCTGCCCGGCCCATCGAGGCGGCGCATCCCGGCCATGGCAAGCGGTTCAAACCGGCAGCCGAGGGGCGGCGCGGCGTGACGGCCTGGGTCGAGGCCGAAGGGATGCTGCGGCTGGGCCAGCGTGTATCGCTGTTCATCCCCGACCAGCCGGTCTGGGCGCATCTGGAGGCCGCCCGGCAGGGCTGACCGGTTTCGTTCGCCGCCCGGTTTTTCATCACTCCCCCGCGAAATTCTTCTCTGTGGCGCGGATTTCCCGGCTATCAATGGGAAAACCGCCCGGGGGGAATGATGGGTTTCACATCCGACATCGAGATTGCGCGCGCAGCCAAGAAAAAACCGATCCAGGCGATCGGCGCGGCCCTGGGCATTCCGCCCGATGACCTGATCCCTTATGGCCATGACAAGGCCAAGGTCGGCGCCGCCTTCATCAAGGGGCTGGCGGGCCGCCCCGATGGCAAGCTGATCCTTGTCACCGCAATCAACCCCACCCCGGCGGGCGAGGGGAAAACCACGACCACCGTGGGTCTGGGCGACGGGTTGAACCGCATCGGCAAGAAGGCGGTGGTCTGCATCCGCGAGGCCAGCCTTGGCCCCAACTTCGGCATGAAGGGCGGGGCGGCAGGCGGCGGCATGGCGCAGATCGTGCCGATGGAAGAGATGAACCTGCATTTCACCGGCGATTTTCACGCGATCACGTCGGCCCATAACCTGCTGTCGGCGATGATCGACAACCACATTTACTGGGGCAATGAGCTGGGCATCGACACCCGCCGCATCGTCTGGCGCAGGGTGATGGACATGAACGACCGCGCGCTGCGCGATGTGGTGGTATCCTTGGGCGGTGTGCCCAACGGCTTTCCGCGCCAGACCGGGTTTGACATCACCGTGGCATCCGAGGTGATGGCGATCCTGTGCCTGTCGCGCGATTTGGAAGATTTGCAGGCGCGGCTGGGCTCCATCGTGGTGGGCTATACCCGCGACAAGCAGCCGGTGCATTGTCGCGACCTGAAGGCAGATGGCGCGATGACCGTGCTGCTGCGTGACGCGATGCAGCCAAATCTGGTGCAAACGCTGGAAAACAACCCCGCCTTCGTGCATGGCGGGCCATTTGCAAATATCGCCCATGGCTGCAACTCGGTCATCGCCACCACCACGGCGCTGAAGCTGGGCGAATATGTGGTGACAGAGGCGGGCTTTGGTGCCGATCTTGGCGCGGAAAAGTTCTTTGACATCAAATGCCGCAAGGCGGGGCTGCGGCCCTCCGCGGCGGTCATCGTGGCCACGGTGCGGGCGATGAAGATGAACGGCGGCGTGGCAAAGGCCGATCTTGCGGCAGAAAACGTGGCGGCGGTGCAGGCGGGCTGCGCCAATCTGGCCCGGCATATCGAAAACGTGCAGGGCTTTGGCGTGCCGGTGGTGGTGGCGATCAACCATTTCAACGGCGACACGGCGGCAGAGATTCAGGCGGTGAAAGATCATGTGGCGGGGCTGGGGGCTGAGGCCATTCTATGCCGCCACTGGGCCGAAGGCTCGGCGGGTATTGAAGACCTCGCGCGCAAGGTGGTGGAACTGGCCGAAAGCGGCGTGGCCGATTTCCACCCGCTTTACCCTGATGCCATGGGGCTGCTGGAAAAGATCGAAACCGTGGCCACCCGCATCTACCGCGCGGCAGGGGTGCAGGCCGATTCCGCGATCCATGAGCAACTCAGGGCATGGGAGGCGGCGGGCCACGGCCATCTGCCGGTCTGCATGGCCAAGACTCAATACAGTTTCACCACCGATCCCACGGTGCGGGGTGCCCCCACCGGCCACATCATTCCGGTGCGCGAGGTGCGGCTGTCGGCGGGGGCCGGGTTCGTTGTGGCGATCTGCGGCGAGATCATGACGATGCCGGGCCTGCCCCGTGTGCCCTCGGCCGAGGTGATCCGGCTGAACGATCAGGGCCATGTGGAGGGGCTGTTCTGAACCTGCGGCCTCCCGGCCCCTTGACCCCGGCCGCTGCGCCAGCATAAGGCGCGGCATGACCGCCGGGAAAGGGATGCGATGCAGGCCCCGCAGGATTGCAAGGACATGACCCAGCTGCGTGCCGCGATTGACACGCTGGATGCCGAAATTGTCGCCGCGCTGGCCCGGCGCATGGCCTATATCGACCGTGCCATCGTGCTGAAACCCGGCGCAGGCCTGCCCGCGCGCATTGACGCGCGGGTCGAGGAGGTGGTGGCCAAGGTGCGCGGGAGGGCGATGGCCGAAGGGCTGGATCCGGCGCTGGCCGAAAGCCTGTGGCGGCGGCTGATCGACTGGTCGATCACCCGCGAAGAGGCGGTGCTGGGCAAGGGCCTGCTGCCGAAAAGGAGAGCGGAATGACAGCGCAAGTGATCGACGGCAAGGCTTTTGCCGCCCGGGTGCGGACAGATGTGGCGGCGGGTGTGGCTGTTCTGGCCGCGCAGGGCATCACCCCCGGTCTGGCCGTGGTCCTGGTGGGCGAAGATCCGGCCAGCCAGGTCTATGTCGGGGCCAAGGGCAAGCAGACGGTCGAGGTGGGCATGGCCTCTTTCGAACATCGGCTGCCCGGCGACACGCCCGAGGCCGATCTGCTGGCCCTGATCTCCCGGCTGAACGCCGATCCGAAAGTTCACGGCATTCTTGTGCAGTTGCCGCTGCCTGCTCATGTGAATGCCGATCTGGTGATCAACAGCATATCGCCCGCCAAGGATGTCGACGGATTTCACATATCGAATGTCGGCCTGCTGGGCACCGGGCAAAAATCCATGGTCCCCTGCACGCCCTTGGGCTGCCTTATGATGCTGCGCGACCACCATGGCAGCCTGTCGGGCATGAATGCGGTGGTGGTGGGCCGCAGCAACATCGTGGGCAAGCCGATGGCTCAACTGCTGCTGGGCGACAGCTGCACCGTCACCATTGGTCACTCCCGCAGCCGCGATCTGCCCGCGCTTTGCCGCACGGCTGACATTCTGGTGGCGGCGGTCGGGCGGCCCGAGATGATCACCGGCGACTGGGTGAAACCCGGGGCCACGGTGATCGACGTGGGCATCAACCGGGTGGAGCGTGACGGCAAGACCCGGCTGGTAGGCGATGTGCATTTCGAATCCGCCGCCGCCGTGGCCGGTGCCATCACCCCGGTGCCGGGCGGCGTGGGGCCGATGACCATCGCTTGCCTGTTGGCCAACACCCTGACCGCCTGCTGCCGCGCCCATGGCCTGCCCGAACCGCAGGGCCTGACCGTCTAGCGCCGCAACACGCCCGGCTTTGGGGCCATGCGCGGCATCGGCAGGGCCAGCGCCCGCGTGCCCGTCAGGATGGCCAGCGCATCGGCCCCCATCAACCCGGTCAGCACCGGATCATGGCTGGCCAGCCCGCCGGTATAGGCCCCATAGGCCGGCAGGATCAGCCGCTGCGCATCCAGCAGAAAACAGGGCCGGCTGCGCCCCGCCACGCTGGCCTTGGGGTGATAATGCCCTGAAACCTCGGGCGTGTCCGCCGTGGCGATATGCCGGAAGGTCAGCGCACCCAGCCGCAGCGCCGCCCGGTGGCTACCGCCGAAATCCTGAGGGGCCGGGTCGTGGTTGCCCAATATCCATGTCCAGTCCCGCCCCGCCATCAGCCGCAGCAGCCACAGCCGCGCCGCCTCGGGCAGGGCACCTGCCGCCGCCAGATCGTCGAAACTGTCGCCCAGACAGATCACCTGCCGCGCGCCCGTCGCTTCCAGATCGCTGTCCAGCCGCGCCAGCGTCGTCTCGGTGTCATAGGGCGGCAACAATGCCCCGCCGCGCCGCGCCAGCCGCTCGGCCTTGCCGAAATGCAGATCTGACACGCACAGCAGCCGCTGCCCGGGCCAGTGCAGCGCCCCCGAGGGCAGGGCGCGCAGCGCGACACCGCCAAGATGGAATTCAAGCGTGTTCATGCTTTGTATCTGCCCGACCGCTGCGTTCCGCGCAAGCCCCGGCTGCGCCTGCAAGCTGCTGTCACTCGCCAAATTCTTGCTGGCCCAAATATCCCCGCCGGAGGCCTCGCCATCAGCGACAGGCCGCAGCATCCGTGGCCGTCTCCCGGCAGGCCGCACGCGGGGGCTCGATGCCCCCGGGGGCGGCACCCCCGGCTCAGCCCAGCCCGGCCGCCTGCATCAGCCGATCCGCCGCCTCGGCCAGCAGCCTTTCGCGCGCCGCCCCCTCTACTGGCACCCGGCCCATTTCCAGGAAAAGCGGGGCGGCGAGCGGGGTCACGCGGTCCAGCCGGGCCATGTCGATACCGCCATCGGGGGCGGTGCCGATGCGCGCAAGCATCTCCTCCACCCGGCCGAAATCCACCAGACCGCGCATCGCCTCGTCCCGGGTGATGGTCAGCATCAGGTGGCCGGGGTCGTATTTCAGCAGCGTGTCATACAGGATGTCCGACGAAAACGTGGCCTGCCGCCCCGATTTGCGCCGCCCCTGATGGCTGCGCTCGATCAGGCCCGCGATGATCGCGGCGTTGCGGAAGGTGCGTTTCATCACCGCATTGCCCGAAAGCCACCCCTCCAGCCCGTCGCGCAGCCGGGCCGGGTCAAACAGCGGGGCCACATCGCGCACCGCATCCAGCCCCCAGATCAGCGTGGCATAATCGGTGGCGACAAAGCCCAGCGGGTGCAGGCCTTCCTCCTCCATCCGCTTGGTCAGCAACAGTCCCAGCGTCTGCTGCGCGTTGCGGCCCGCAAAACCGTAGACGCACAGATGCTCGCGCCCGTCATGCGGAAAGCTTTCCACCAGCAGCCGGTCGGGCTGTGGCAGGCGTGAAACCCGGCGTTGCAGCGCCAGCCAGGCGGCGGTATGGCCGGGCAGGTCGGGCCAGTCCGCCTGCTGAAAAATCCGCAGGATGCGCTGGGTCAGCAGGGTCGATGTTGCAAATTTCGTGCCGTTGAAGGTGGCCACCTTTGGCTCGCGCCCGGGCTGGCGCGTCACTTCCACCGTCATTTCGCGCAGCCCCTCATAGCGCACCACCTGCCCGCCGATCAGGAATGTGTCGCCCGGGGTCAGGGTGGCGGCGAAGCCTTCCTCCACCTCGCCCAGCGGCATGCCGCCCGCCCGGTTCTTCAGCCGCACCTTCAGGGTTTCCGTGTCGATGATCGTGCCAATGTTCTGCCGGATCACCGCCGCCGCGCGCGGATCGCGCAGGCCCCACAGCCCCCCACGCAGCATCAACCGCTGCCAGCGGTCATAGGCGCGCAGCGCATAGCCGCCGGTCGCCACGAAATCGAGACATTCATCGAACGCGGCCCGGCTGAGGCCCGCATAGGGGCCCGCCGTCACCACCTCGGCATAAAGCGCATCCGCCGCAAAGGGTGCGGCGCAGGCGGCCACTAGGATATGCTGGCACAGCACGTCACGCGGGCCCGGCCCGCGCGGCTCGCCATCCAGATCATGCGCCAGCACCGCCTCAAGGGCTGCGTGGCATTCCACCACCTCGAACCGGTTTGCGGGCACCAGCAGCGCCTTGGACGGCGCGTTGTAGCGGTGGTTGGCCCGCCCGATGCGCTGCACCAGCCGTTTCACGTTCTTCGGCGCGCCCACCTGAATGACCAGATCGACATCGCCCCAGTCGATGCCCAGATCAAGGCTGCCGGTGCAGACGATGGCGCGCAGGGCACCCGCCGTCATCGCGGCCTCCACCCTCTCGCGCTGCTCGCGCGCCAGACTGCCGTGGTGGATGCCGATCGGCAGGCCGTCCTCATTGGCCAGCCAGAGGTCGTGAAAGAAAATCTCGGCCTGCGCCCGGGTGTTATGGAAGATCAGCGTGGTGCGGTGCGCCTTGACCTGGTCCAGAATCGCGGGAATGGCATAGCGCCCGCCCCCCCCGGCCCAGGGCGGGGCATCGTCGGTCAGCAGCATGGAAATGTCGGGGTCAGGGCCGGGGTCGGCATGCAGCACGGTGCAGGGGTCGGGGTTGCGGGCCAAATAGCGGGCCAGTGCCGGCGGGTCTTCGACCGTGGCCGACAGGCCCACCCGGCGCAGGCCGGGGGCCAGCGCCTGCAACCGCGCGAGGCCCAGCATCAACTGGTCGCCACGTTTGCTTTCCGCCAGCGCGTGTATCTCGTCCACGATCACCCGTTGCAGGCCCGCAAAGATGCGCGGGGCGTCTTCATAGCTCAGCAGCAGGGCCAGACTTTCGGGCGTGGTCAGCAAGATATGCGGCGGGTCGGCGCGTTGGCGCCGCCGCTGGGTCTGGGTGGTGTCGCCGGTGCGGTCCTCGATCCGGATCGCCAGCCCGGCACCCTCGACCGGGCTGCGCAGGTTGCGCCTGATGTCGGCGGTCAGCGCCTTGAGCGGCGAGATATAGAGCGTGTGCAACCCCGGGCCGGGGGCCGCCCCCAGTTCGGCCAGCGTGGGCAGAAACCCTGCCAGCGTCTTGCCGCCACCCGTGGGCGCGATCAGCAGGGTTGCCGGGTCTGATGCCCGCGCCAGCATCTCCGCCTGATGCGGGTGCAGCGCCCAGCCCTTTGCGGCGAACCAGTCTGACAGGGAGGCGGGGAGTATGGCCATGGGCGATACCTAGCGCGGCGGGCCTTTGCGGGAAAGGCGCAAGGCTGCTGTTCGCGCGCGGCCAAGAATTTTCAGAAAAATTCTTGGCAAAAATCTTTGAAGATTTTTGGCCCGTGGCCACCCGCCACGCGTGCCCGTCTGGCCGGATGTGGAACCGTTCCGCCAATCGTGTCGCAGGGCCGGGAATCGCCTTGCCCTTCGCCCCGCCGCCGCTTACCGCTGTGCCCCATGAAAATACTGTTTCTGGGCGATGTGATGGGGCGTGCCGGGCGCGCGGCGGTGGCGGAACGGCTGCCGAAACTGCGTGCCGAGTGGGGCCTCGATTTCGTGGTGGTGAATGGCGAGAACGCCAGTTCGGGCGTCGGCCTGACGCCTGACCATGCCAAGGCGCTGCTGGCCGCCGGGGCCGATTGCGTGACGCTGGGCGACCATGCCTTTGACCAGAAGGACATGCTGCAATTCATCGAACAGGAACCCCGCATCCTGCGCCCCCTGAACTATGCCAAGGGTGCGCCGGGCAAGGGCGCGCGGCTGTTCACCGCACCCGGCGGGCGCAAGGTGCTGGTGGCGCAGGCGTTGGGGCAGGTGTTCATGAAGCGGCCCTTTGATGATCCGTTCAGTGCGGTGGATGCGGTGCTGCGCGCGCACCCCCTGGGCGGGCTGGCGCAGGCGGTGGTGCTGGACATGCATTGCGAGGCGACGAGCGAGAAGATGGCCATGGGCCATTGGTGCGACGGGCGGGCCACGCTGGTTGTGGGCACTCATACCCATGTGCCCACGGGTGACGCGCAGATACTGGGCGGCGGCACGGCCTATCAGACCGATGCGGGCATGTGCGGCGATTACAATTCGGTCATCGGCATGGAGAAATCCGAGCCGATGCGCCGCTTCATCACCGGCATGCCCAAGTCGCGGTTCGAGCCTGCGACCGGCCCCGCCACCCTGTCGGGGGCTTATGTGGAAAGCGATGACCGCACCGGCCTTGCCAAGCGGATCGCCATGGTGCGCATCGGCGGTTGCCTGCAAGAGTCGCACCCTTGAACCGTCTGGCCCTTGTGGCGGCGCTGCTGGCACTTGGCGCGGGCTGGGGCCTGACGCAACCCCTGGGCAAGATGGCGGTGGCCACGGGGCACCGGCATTTCGGGCTGATCTTCTGGCAACTGGTGGTGGGGGTGCTGGTGCTGGGGGCGATCGCGCTGGTGAAGCGCCGCCGCTTTCCGCTAACCGGGGCGGGGCTGCGGTTTGCGCTGGTCATCGCGGTGATCGGCACGATCATTCCCAATTCGTTTTTCTACTACTCCGTCGCGCATTTGCCAGCGGGCATCATGTCGATCCTGATTTCCATGGTGCCCTTGCTGGCCTTTCCCATGGCGCTGGCGCTGGGGATGGACCGTTTCAGCATGATGCGGCTGGCCGGGCTGCTTTGCGGTCTGATCGGCGTGGCGCTGATCACGCTGCCGCAGTCCAGCCTGCCCTCGCCCGGCATGCTGGCCTATGTGCCGCTGGCGCTGGTGGGGCCGCTGTTCTATGCGGCGGAAAGCAATTATGTCGCGCGCAATGGCACGGCGGGGCTGGATGCGGTGCAGGCGATGCTGCTGGCCTCGGCGGTGGGGGCGGTGATCGCGCTGCCGCTGGCACTGGGGTCGGGGCAGTTCATCGACCCGGTGTTGCCCTGGGGTCGGGCGGAATGGGCGCTGATCGCGTCATCCGCGCTGCATGCGGTGGTTTATGCCGGCTATGTGGCGCTGGCGGCCCGGGCGGGCGCGGTGTTCGCATCGCAGACATCCTATGTCGTGACCGGGGCCGGGGTGCTGTGGGCCATGCTGCTGTTGGGTGAAAGATTCAGCGTCTGGATCTGGGCGGCGCTGGCGGTGATGCTGGTCGGCCTCTTTCTTGTGCAACCGCGTGCGAAGGCGGCAGAGGCGGGTTGAAATCCGGCCCGCGCCCGTTAGACAGGCCGAGGCGCAATGAAACGGGAAACAGAATGATCGGCTTGGAACTGGCGCAGGAACATCAGGCGTATGTCGCCATTGCCATCATTCTTGGCATGCTGGTGTTGTTCATCCGCGAGACCTTTCCGGTCGAGGTGACGGCCATTGCCGGGGCGGCGCTGATGCTGGTGCTGGGCATCCTGCCGCAGGGCGAGGCGATGGGCGTGCTGGCCAACAACGCACCGTGGACCATTGCCGCCATGTTCATCGTGGTGGGGGCGCTGGTGCGCACTGGCGCGCTGGACTGGGTGACGCAACTGGCCAGCCATCATGTGATGGCGCGGCCCAAGGCCACCGTGGCCGTGCTTGGCATTGCCATCGTCGCGCTGTCGGCCGTGGTGAACAATACGCCCGTTGTTGTGGTTTTTCTGCCGGTATTCATGCAACTGGCGGCACAGATGCAGATCGCGCCGTCAAAGCTGCTGATCCCGCTCAGCTATCTGTCGATCATGGGGGGCACGATCACGCTTGTCGGCACATCCACCAACCTGGTGGTTGACGGTGTGGCGCGGTCTGCCGGGCTGGAGCCGTTCTCGATTTTCGAGATCACGCCCGTCGGTGTGCCGCTGGCGATCCTCGGCATGCTTTATCTGGGGCTACTGGGCAACCGCCTGCTGCCCAGCCGCGATTCCATGTCGGCGATGCTGAATGACCGGTCCAAGATGAAATTCTTTACCGAGGTGGCGTTGCCTGATGACAGCTCGCTGGTGGGCAAGAAACTGGAAACGGTGGATCTGTTCAAGCGTGGCGGGGTCCGCGTGATCGACGTGCTGCGGGGCGATGCGTCGCTGCGCCGCGATCTGGCGGCGGTGGAACTGGCGGCGGGCGACCGCGTGGTGCTGCGCACGCCGATGTCGGAACTGCTCAGTTTGCAAGACCACAAGGATCTGCGCGCGGTTGACAAGCTCAGCTCGGTGCAGACCAGCACGGTCGAGGTGCTGATCACGCCCGGTTGCCGCATGGTGGGTCGCAGCCTGGGCTCGATGCGCCTGCGGCGGCGCTATGGCGTCTATCCGCTGGCGGTGCATCGCCGCAACCAGAACATCGGGCGGCAGCTGGATGATCTGGTGGTGACGGTGGGCGACACGCTGCTGCTGGAGGGCCGGATGGAGGATATCCAGCGCCTTGCCGCCGACATGGACATGGTCGATATTTCTCACCCCACCGAACGCGCCTTCCGCCGCAACCGCGCGCCCATCGTGGTGGCGGTGCTGGCGGCCATCATCACCCTGTCGTCGCTGGATGTGGCCCCTATCGAGGTGCTGGCCTTCATCGGTGTGGCCATCGTGCTGGTGACGCGCTGCATCGACGCGGACGAGGCGTTTTCGTCCATCGACGGGCGGCTTCTGGGCATGCTGTTCGGGATGATTGCCGTGGGGCAGGGGCTGGAGCATTCGGGCGCTGTGGGGCTGCTGGTGGGTTATGCCGCGCCCTACATGACCGATCTTGCGCCCTGGCTGCTGATCTTTGCGGTCTATGCCCTGACCTCGACCCTGACCGAGCTTTTGTCGAACAATGCCGTGGCCGTGGTGGTGACACCGGTGGCCATCGGCTTGGCGCAATCGCTGGGCGTTGACCCGCGCCCGTTGCTGGTGGCGGTGATGATGGGGGCGTCGTTCGGGTTCGCCACGCCCATCGGCTATCAGTGCAACCTGCTGGTTTACGGCCCCGGCGGCTACAACTTCGGCGATTTCCTGCGGATCGGCGTGCCGCTGAACATTCTGATGGGCGTGGCCGCGGCCATCGTGATACCACTTGTCTACGGCCTTTGACCCAAGGATTGCGATGATGCGCCTGATGCTGCCCCGCCTTTCTGCCCTGATGGCTGTCCCCGTTCTGCTGGCCGCCTGCGCCACACCGCCTGCGCCGGTTGCGGCACGGCTGAGCACGGAAAACCTGACCGTCACCTTGTCGGACGGCACCGATTGCACCGCACCCGCCAGCCCCGAGGGCCGGTTTGACCGCTGCAATGCCGATCTGGGCTGGCAGATTGCGCCCGACCTGCCCGCCAACCCGCTGCGTCAGGTGGTCGAGGCGGTGTTTACCGGCATCGGTGCCGAAACGGCACTGGCCCCCATGGCACGCATCACCCTGACCGACGCGGCAGGGCGCAGCAAGGAATTCATCTCGCCCGAGCCGCTGGATCTGTCCAACTTCGGCGATTGAACTGGCCTGCGCCCGGCCCGGGCTTGCGGCCCCCCCCGCCGCTGGGCTATAGCCCCACAGCGCCGGAATTCAGGGATCGGAGATGGGTCATGGCAGGCCATTCAAAATGGGCAAACATCCAGCACCGCAAGGGCAAGCAGGACAAGCTGCGCTCCAAGCTGTTCTCGAAACTCGCCAAGGAAATCACCGTTGCGGCCAAGATGGGCGACCCCGACCCTGACAAGAACCCGCGCCTGCGCCTGGCGGTAAAGGCCGGCAAGGCCGTGTCGATGCCGAAAGACGTGATCGACCGCGCCATCAAGAAATCCATCGGCGGCGACGCGGCGGATTACACCGAACTGCGCTATGAGGGCTACGGCCCCGAGGGCATCGCCATCATCGTCGAAACGATGACCGACAACCTGAACCGCACCGCATCGAACGTGCGCAGCTATTTCACCAAGCATGGCGGCAATCTGGGCACCACCAATTCGGTCAGCTTCATGTTCGACCGGGTGGGCGAGATCACCTATCCGGTATCGGCGGGCGATGCCGATTCGGTGATGATGGCAGCCCTTGAGGCCGGGGCGGATGACGTGGAATCCGATGACGAGGGCCACTGGATCTATTGCGCCGCCGACATGTTGTCCGAAGTGTCGGATGCGCTGGAAAAATCGCTGGGCGAAAGCACCGAGGCGAAATTGATCTGGAAACCGCAGAACCGCACGAATGTGGATTTCGATACCGCGGTCAAGCTGATGAAGCTGATCGACGTGCTGGAGGAAGACGACGACGTGCAGGCGGTGACGGCCAATTTCGACATCCCCGAGGATGTCGCGGCCCGGCTGGACGCCTGATCTGCAAAACCAAAGGCCCCGGTTGCGGGGCCTTTTTTTTTGGTCAGACGCGTTTCTTGAACGGCACCACCTTGGCCTGTGAATGGTTGGAATAGGTGTCCCAGGTGGGGGTGTAATCGTCTGACTGGTTGCCCCAGACTGTCCAGCCGGGGCGGGGGCCGCGCGCGAACAGCTCCAGCCGCGGGCCGGGGCTGCACCCTTCGATCAGCGCATATTGCTCATCCGGCTTGCGGCTGTGTTCGCGCTTTTGCGTGGACAGGATGTTTTCCTGCGTGCGGCCTTGCGTCAGGGTGCGGGCGTTCTTGCCGCGCACGCCGAACAGCAGCACCTCTGTCACATTTCGGAAATAGAAGCCCACGCCGCGCCGGTCCGGCCCGCCATCCTTGCGGATTTTATACCAGATGATGTTGCTTTTATAGCTGAACCCCCAGTTTTCCATCACGCGCAGCCCCTCGGGCAGCAGGGCGTTGGGCACCCACAGATACAGATGCGCCGTTTCTTCCACCACCGCCTCGACCGGCAGGTCGCAGATGTCGCGCAGCGTCATTGTGGGGTAGCGCGACAGGCGCTTGTGTTCCGGCGCCATCTTGCCGGTGCGGTTCTGGAACTGCCATGGTGGGTCGGCCAGCACGGTCTTGAACTTTTGCCCGGCGGTGCGGGCCAGAAGGTCGTCACTCGCGCTGATCATTCTGTGTCCTTCACGAAGAGGGCCTTTGTAATGCCAAACACCAGCAGCGGGCAACCCGCCCCGCCACCGCCTTCGATCCGTGGCAGCAATTTCGACATATGCGTGGTCGAGGCCCCATAGGATGAGCCCCGGCCAATGCCGTTGAAAATCTCTTGCAGGCTGTCGGCCCGGGTGATGATCACCCCCACGCTGACCGCGCGCAGGTCGAACAGCAGGCGGAAATTGTTCAGGTCGCGGTCAAAGAACGGATCCTTGTTGTTCCATTCGATTTCCAGCGCGATGCCGTTCTTGAAGCAGTCGATCTTGTGGGTGGGCGAGTCGAGCCGGATGTTGTCGATGACCACGCCGGTGTGGAACTGTTTTTCAACCCAGCCACGCGCATAAAGGAAACGGTCGATGAAGCCTGACAGGCCCGATTTGTTGCCGCCGCCCGCGCTGATCCAGCTTTCGCGCAGCCGGAAGGTGCCCAGCAGGTCAAGCAGATCCTGCCATTCCTGCGCAAAGTCCTGCGACAGGATCGCGCTGGCATGCCGCCACTCGTGACATTCGTAATGGTCACGGATGAACGGCGGCAAACGGCCATGCAACATGTTGTGTTCCGGGTGCATCCGGCAAGCATAGGTGGCGGCCCGGGGCAAAGCAACGGCTGTTGCCCCGGGCCTTGGGCCGTTACAGGAACACCCGTTCCACAAACCAGTAGCCGCCCACCATGGCGATGACCGCCGAGGCCGGAACCGCGATGGCGCGGCGATACCAGGGCTTCTTGCCAAACCAGTAGCCGACCAGCAGGAACGCCACGGCGATGACCGCCAGCTGCCCCAGTTCCACCCCCACGTTGAACCCCAGCAGCGCCGGGATGAACTGGTTCGCAGGCACGCCGAACTCGCCCAGAACCGAGGCGAAGCCCAAGCCGTGCAGCAGGCCAAAGGCAAAGACCACCGCCGGCCGCCAGGGGCTAAGCCCGTTGGACAGGATGTTTTCCACCGCCACATAGACAATGGACGCCGCGATGATCGGCTCCACGATCTCGCCCGGGATGTTCACATAGCCCAGGGCACCCGCCGCCAGTGTGAAAGTATGCGCCAGCGTGAAGGCCGACACTTGCCACAAGAGCGGCGCAAGGCTGGTGGAAAGGAAGAACAGCCCCAGCACGAACAGGATGTGATCCAGCCCCTTGGGCACGATATGGTCGAACCCCACGGGGATGTAATCGACAAAGGCCTCGAACGCCGTGGCCTGATCGCCGCCACCCAGCGCGATGGGCGGGCTGACATCGCCGGGTTGCAGATAGCCGTCATAGGGGCTTTCAACCCCGTTCTGCCGCAGTACCAGCGCGCCGTAGGGGGCAGCCCAGCCCACCTGCACCGCCGTCGCACCGGGGGGCAGCGCCGCCGTAAACCGCAGCACCGATGTGCGGGGCACCTCGCTGTCGGGGGCAGGCGGCACGGTCAGGCCGACCAGAACCGGGGCCAACGCTGCACCATCCGCCGTCAGGGCGATGTTTTCGGCCATTGTGGGCCAGAAGGCGCGAAACCGCGCCTCCAGCGCCGCAGGGTCCATCGCGTGCAACTCTTCATAGGTCGCGACTTCGGGGGCGGCGTCGGTATCGGTGACAGCGGCAAGGTCGATGCCCGCAATGAAGCTTTCCGCGTTCATCTGGATGTCGAAGGTCAGTTCATCCCCGGCGCGTGCCATGTCGGCGATGGCGGGCATCACCTCATGCGCGGTGGCCGATGACGGAAGAGTGATGGACACAAGCAGCAGACTTGCCAGTATCTGTGCAAGAAATCCTCTGCCGCGTTGAATGTAGGAAAATGCCATGCGTGTCTTGTCCCTTTGTCTGTTCTTGGTGGCGTCGTCGGTGTCGGCCCATGAATTCTGGATCGAACCACTGGATTATCAACCGGAAGTAGGGGGTTCGCTGCGAGCGAACCTGCTGAACGGCGAGATGTTCGAAGGTCAGACCTTTGGCTTCCTCCCTGACCGAAGCAGGGTTTTCGTTGTGGTGGCAGGGGACAAGACCATCGGTGTGACAAACAGGATCGGCAACCTGCCCGCCGTCGACCAACCGGCCCTGGGCGATGGGCTGCACGTTGTGGTTTACCAATCGGTGAATAACAAAGTTTCATATGCAACCTATGAAAAATTTGAACCCTTTGTTCTGCACAAGGATTTTTCCGGCATACGCGAACGTCATGCGGCACGCGGCCTGCCCGAAACCGATTTTGCCGAGCTTTACACCCGGTTTTCCAAGTCACTGATCGGGGTGGGCAGCGGGGCGGGGGCCGACCGCTTTCTGGGGCTGGAAACCGAGATTGTGGCGCTGAACAACCCCTATACCGATGACCCGGCGCAGGGCATGCACGTGCAGGTGTTCTACCGCAACAGCCCGCGCGCCGATGTGCAGGTGGAGCTTTACGCCCGCGGCGCGGATGGGGTGGCCACGGTCACAAAGCACCGGACCGATGCCGAAGGGATAGCACTGCTGCCGGTGGCGCGGGGCATGGAATACATGGTCGATGCCGTGGTGCTGCGCGAACCCGAACCGTCATTGGCGCAGGCGACCGGCACGGTATGGGAATCGCTTTGGGCCAACCTGACGTTTCGCGTGCCGGATTAAGCGGGCCGTGTGCCGGATTGAGCGGGATCAGGCCACGGGGCGCAGCACTTCCGCCGCCGCGCGGATGGCCCGGGTCAGCGGTGCCAGCGCGGGTGCCGACAGCCGGGTGAATTGCCAATACAGCGGCACATCCAGCGGCAGCGCCGGCGCCAGATCGACCAGCCGCCCCTTGGCCAGATGACCGGCCACCAGCAGGGCAGGGTTCATGCCCCAGCCAAGGCCGGCCAGCGCCGCATCGACAAAGGCCTGCGATGACGCCATCCGGTGCGTGGGAAAGGCAAAGCGCCGACCCGTGACGGCGCGCAGCCAGTCTGCCTGTAACCTGTCCTTGTCGGAAAACGTCAGTGCGGGGGCCTTTTCCAGCGCCTGCACCGTGGGGCCATCCGGCAGCCAGCGCGCCACAAAGCCCGGGCTGGCCGTGGCGTGATAGCGCAGGGTGCCCAGCGGGATCGTATCGCAGCCCTGCAACGGGCCGGGGTGGCCGGTGATCGCCGCCGCCACCTCGCCCCGCCGAAGCCAGTCCTGCGAATGGTCCTGATCGTCGATCACCAGATCGAACAGCACGCCCTCTACCGCCGCCAGTGCCGGGATCACCCAGGTCGCCAGACTGTCGGCACTCACCGCGATGCGCAGCGTGGCCATGGCCGCGCCGGGTCGGGGCAGCGCAAGTGCCTGTTCCAGCAGCATCACCTCGTCCAGATGGCGGATCAGCCGCAGGCCCGCATCGGTGGCCACCGAAGGCTGGCCCCGGCGGATCAGCAAGGTGCCCATCCGCTCCTCCAGCGCCTTGATGCGCTGCGACACGGCCGAGGGCGTCAGCCCCAGACTGGCAGCCGCCAGATCGAAACTGCCGCGCCGGTGAACGGCGGCAAGGGCGGTGAGAAGGGGATAGTCCAGCATTAGTTTGGCTTCATTGGGAACAGGAAATTTAACTCGACTAATGTCATGGCCCCATGTCAGGTCAAGCCGGAAGCGATGATGGACGGGACGGCATGATGGACAAGGGCGAAACCGATCTGGCCACCCTGCTGCGCTGCATGGTGCCGGTGCTGCATGATCAGGATCATGGCTTTGGCCTGCTGGCCGTCGGTATGGCGATGCCGGCGGGCCTCGCCCCCTTTGCCATCGTGGCAGAGGCCGAGGGCACCACGCTGATCGCGCCGGCTGCCGATCTGGCCCGACACGGGATTGCCCACCGGGCCGGATGGGCGCGCATCAGCCTGACCGTGCATTCCGATCTGGCGGCGGTGGGGTTGACGGCTGCCTTTGCCACAGCGCTGGCCCGGCAGGGGATCAGCGCGAATGTGGTGGCGGGCTGGCATCACGACCATATCTTCGTGCAGCGCGAACGCGCCGCCGAGGCCATGGCGGCGCTGGCTGCGCTGGCGGGGCCAGAGGCATGACCGGGGCCTTGCTGGCGGGCTATCTGGTGTCGCTGAGCCTGATCGCCGCCATCGGCGCGCAGAATGCCTTTGTGCTGCGGCAGGGCATCAGGCGCGAACATGTGGGCGCGGTGGTTCTGGTCTGCGCGCTGTCGGATGCCGTGCTGATTGCCGCCGGGGTGGCTGGGTTTGGCGCGGTGTCGGGCGCCGTGCCCTGGCTGGGCACGGTGATGCGCTGGGGCGGGGCGGGGTTTCTGCTGGTCTATGGCGCGCTGCGGTTTCGCGCCGCATTGCGTGGCGGGGCGGCGCTGCAACCGGCGGCCACCGGCCCCGCACCATTGCGCCGGGTTCTGGGCACGGTGCTGCTGCTGACCTGGGCCAACCCGCATGTCTATCTGGATACGCTGGTGCTGATCGGGTCCATTTCCGCGCAATATGCGCCGCGCGGGCTGGCCTTTGGCACGGGCGCGGTGCTGGCCTCGCTCAGCTTTTTCACGGCGCTGGGCTATGGCGCGCGGCTGCTGGCCCCGGTGTTCGCCAGCCCGCGCGCCTGGGTGGTGCTGGAACTGGTGGTAGGCTGCACCATGTGGGCGATTGCGGCGGGGCTGCTGCTGCACGGCTGATCCGGGGTTGCAGGCCCCCCGTGGATCGGAAATGGTCGCAGCATGAACCCGCCCCCGCCCACCCGCACGTTGCAAGGCATTGGCTGGATGCTGGCCTCGGGCCTGTGTTTCGTGGCCGTGACCGGCATCGTGCGCTATCTGGGCACCGATCTGCCCACCGCGCAATCCGCCTTCATCCGCTTTGCCTTTGGCGGGGTGTTCCTGTTGCCCGCGCTGATCCCCATCCTGCGGGGTGGCTTTGCCCCCGGCGCGCTGCGGCTGTTCGGGCTGCGGGGCTTTGTGCATGCCTGCGCCGTGGTCTGCTGGTTTTACGCCATGGCGCGCATCCCGGTGGCCGAGGTGACGGCCATCGGCTATCTGAACCCGGTTCTGGTCACGCTGGGGGCGGCACTGTTCTTTGGCGAGGCGCTGGCCTTTCGCCGTCTGGCAGCCATCGGCGTGGCCGTGGCGGGCGCGCTGATTGTCCTGCGCCCGGGTGTGCGCGAGGTGACGGACGGCCATCTGGCGCAGATCGCAGCGGCGTTTTTCTTTGCCGGTTCCTACCTGATCGCCAAGCGGCTGAGCGAGCGTGCCGGGGCAGGGGCCGTGGTGGCGATGATGTCATTCGCCGTGACGCTGGTGCTGTTGCCCTTTGCGCTGTGGGTCTGGGTGCCGGTGACGCCGGTGCAACTGGGCTGGCTGGCGCTGGTGGCCGCCTTTGCCACGCTGGCGCATTACTGCATGACACGGGCGTTTCGTGCGGCACCGCTGACGGTAACGCAACCGGTGACATTTCTGCAACTGGTCTGGGCCACGGCGCTGGGCGCGCTGGTGTTTGGCGAGGGGGTGGACGGTTTCGTGCTGCTGGGTGGCGGGGTCATCATCGCGGCCATCAGCTATATCACCTGGCGCGAGGCACGGGTAAAGCGCCGCGCCGTGACACCGAACCCGGCGGAAACCAAGGGCTGAGGCTGTGGCGCTGTGTCCGCAGCGCGTGGATTTCGCGTGGCGGACATTCGACAGGCACCGCTTTTCAGGCTAGGCGGAAGGCGGAAACGGGACAGTGGCAGGGTAGTGTGATGGCGGATCATGTGCTGGTGACGGGCGGGGCTGGCTATATCGGTGCGCATGCCTGCAAGGTCTTGCGGAACGCGGGTTTTGTGCCGGTGGCCTTTGACAATCTGGCAACCGGCTGGCGCGGGGCGGTGAAGTTCGGCCCCTTCGTGCAGGGTGATCTGATGGACCGCGCGGCAATTGATGCGGCACTGTCGCAGTATCGCCCGGTGGCGGTGATGCATTTTGCGGCGCTCTCGCTGGTGGGCGTGTCGATGCAGGATCCGGGGCTTTATTGGCGGGTGAATGTGAACGGCGCGCTGAACCTGCTTGAGGCGACTGTCGCGGCGGGGGTGAAGAATTTCGTGTTCTCCTCGACCTGCGCCACCTATGGCGACCAGGACGGCGTGCTGCTGGACGAGGATACACCGCAGCGCCCGATCAACGCCTATGGTGCCTCGAAATTGGCGATTGAAGAGATGCTCCGCAATTTCGGCGCGGCCTACGGGCTGAACCATGTGATCTTTCGCTATTTCAACGTGGCGGGGGCCGACCCGGACGGCGAGGTGGGCGAACAGCACACACCCGAAACCCATCTGATCCCGCTGATGCTGGATGCGATTGAAGGCAAGCGCGCGGCGCTGACGGTGTTCGGCACCGATTACCCCACGCCCGACGGCACCTGCATCCGCGACTATGTGCATGTGATGGATCTGGCCGAGGCGCATGTGTTGGGCCTGCGCCGGCTGCTGGACGGGCAGGGCGATGGCGTGTTCTGCCTTGGCACCGGATCGGGGTTTTCGGTGCGCGAGGTGATCGAGGCCTCGCGCGCCGTGACCAACCGCGAGGTGCCCATCGTGCTGGGGGACCGGCGGGCGGGCGATGCGGTGGCGCTGGTGTCAGGCTCGGCCCGCGCGATGCGCGACCTGGGGTGGGAGCCGAAACGATCAACCCTGCCGCAGATGATCCGCGATGCCTGGGCCTGGTCGCAAAAGCCGGGGTTCGAGGGCTGAAACTGGCCTATTCCGCCGCCAGTGATGCCGCATGTGGCAGCAGCCACGTGCCCGCTGCCGGTGGCGTGTTGACCCGCACGCGGCAGCGATAGGCCTGCGTCAGCAAACCGTCGGTCAGAACGGCGGCAGGCGTGCCTTGCCCCAGAACGCGGCCCTCGGCGATCAGCGCCACAGAATCGGCGAACATCGCGGTCAGGTTCAGGTCATGCATCACCGCCACCACCCCGCCGCCCGCATCGGCAAAGTCGCGGGCGATCTGCATCACCAGCAGCTGATGGCCAATGTCGAGGCTGGAGACCGGTTCATCCAGAAACAGCCAGCGGGGGTGCCCCTGTGCCACGGGTTGCCACACCTGCGCCAGAACGCGGGCCAGTTGCACGCGCTGCTGCTGGCCCCCCGACAGTTCCTGATAAAGTCGGCCCTCATAGCCCTGCAAGCCACAGCGGGCCAGTGCCTGCGCCGCGATGCCATGGCGGGCGGCGTCGATACCCGACGCAAGGCCCAGCCGCACCACCTCGACCACGGTGAAGGGAAAGGCCAGCGGCGTGGCCTGCGGCAGCACGGCGCGGATGGCGGCCAGTTCCCAGGCCTTTGCGCGGCGGATGTCGTGGCCGTTCAGCGTGACGGGGCCGGTGGAGGGTATCTCGCCCGTCACCGCGCGCAGCAGCGTGGTCTTGCCCGACCCGTTCGGCCCCACGATGGCCGTCAGCGCGCCCGGGCGGGCGGTGAAATTGACGCCATGCAGGATGGTTGTGTGGCTCAGCGTCACGGTCAGGGTGGTGGCGGTCAGCATGTCACAGATCCATCATTCCCCTGCGGCGCAGCAGGATCCACAGAAACACCGGCGCGCCCAAAGTGGCGGTAACGATGCCGATGGGCAATTCGGCGGGGGCCACGACCAGCCGCGCGATGATGTCGGCCAGCACCAGCAGGATCGCCCCCAAAAGCGCGGCGTTGGGCAACAGCCAGCGGTGATCGGGGCCGGAGGCGAGCCGCAGAAGATGCGGCACTACGATGCCGATGAACCCGATCCCCCCCGCCACGGCGACCGAGGCCCCGGTTGCGGCGGCCACAGCCAGAATGGCCAGCAGCTTGATGCGCTGCACCGGCAGGCCGATATGCCCCGCCGCGGCCTCGCCCAAAGCCAGTCCGTTCAGCCCGCGCGCCAGCAGCGGCGCCAGCGCCAGCGCGGGCAGGATCAGCGGGGCCGCCGTCAGCAGCTTGGCCCAGCTTGCCCCGGCCAGCGACCCCATGCCCCAGAAGGTCAGGTCGCGCAATTGCCGGTCATCGGCCAGATAGACCAGTATCCCCGTCACAGCCCCCGCCAGCGCACCCAGGGCGATGCCCGCCAGCAGCATCGTCGCCACCGAGGTTTGCCCCCGCCGCGTGGCCACGCGGTAAAGCAGCAGGGTCGAGGCCCAGCCCCCCAGAAAGGCCGCAAGGCTGACCAGATGGTTGCCCGCCACCGCCGCCACGGATGCGGGCAACAGCCCGCCCAGCACGATGGCGAATACCGCGCCCAGCCCCGCGCCCGCCCCTACACCCACGATGCCGGGGTCGGCCAGCGGGTTGCGGAACAGCCCCTGCATCACCGCGCCAGATACCGCCAGCGCCGCCCCGATCAGCACACCCATGGCAAGGCGCGGCAGGCGGATATCCAGCAGCACCACGCGGTCGCGCGTGCTGATCGGCTGCCCGGCCCACAGATCGCCCAGCACCTGCGGCACCGACACGCCCGAGGCCCCGGTGCCGACCGACAGCAGCGCCGTCAGCCCCAGTGCGGCCAGCAAGACCCAGAACAGCATTGCCGCCCGGGCCGAACGGTCGCCCGGCATGCTGCGGGCAAAGGGCAGGGCCACCATCGGCTCAGCCCCTGCCGTAAAGGGCTGCATTCAGCGCCATGGCGGCATCGGGGGTGCGCGGGCCAAAGCCCAGCAGCAGCATGCCATCCATGCGGATCACCGCGCCATTGACGGCGGCAGGGCTGCTGGCCAGCGCCGGGTGTGCGAAAAGATCGGCATCGGACATGGCATGATCGCCCTCGCGGTCCATCATCACGATCACATCGGGGGCGGCGGCCAGAACCGCCTCATCCGTCATCTGCTTGTAGCCCTCAAAGCCCGTGGCGGCATTGGTGGCCCCCGCCAGATGCAGGATGCCTTCTGCCGATGTTCCCTGGCCCCCCGCCATGATCCGCCCGCCCTGCATTGACAGCACGAACAGCACCTTCTTGGGGGAAGTCACCGTGGCGGCCTGTGCCGCAGCCCGGGCAAAACCATCCTGAACCGAGGCGGCCAGCGCCTTGCCCTCTTCGGGCAGGCCGATGGCACTCGCCACTGCGGCGATCTTGGCCAGCACGCCCTGCGCCGAGGGATCTTCGGGGATGGCCACATAGGGCACGCCTGCGGCCTGCAACACTGCCACAGCCTCGGCCGGGCCTGCGCCCGCCTCGGCGATCACCAGATCGGGGCCAACCGACAGAACACCTTCGGGCGACAGGGCACGCACATAGCCCACATCGGGCAAGGCCAGCAGGCTGGCGGGATAATTGGTCGTGCTGTCACGGGCGATCAGCCGGTCAGCCGCCCCCAGCGCCGCGATGACTTCGGATACCGATCCGCCCACCGACACGATACGCTCGGCGCGGTTCTGCGCCTCGGCGGGGGCCAGGAACAATGCGCCCGCCAGCGCCAGCGTCAGCACCAGATGCAACCCGCCGACCGAGGGTTTCAGACGGCACATCATGCCATCACCTCGACCGCCAGCCGGGGCAGTGTGGCGGTCAGCGCCTGCCATGCCTCGGGCCCGGTGTTCTTGCGGTAGCCGAAGATCTGCACGATCAATTCGCCATCCGCGTCAAAGGCCTCGACCGACACCGCATCGCCGCGCTGGGTGGGTTTCGTCACCAGCCAGACCTCGGCGATATGGTCGGCGCGCAGATGCAGGTTGAATCGCGGATCCATCACGTTGATCCACGGCCCCATCGGCACCACCTTTTCGATCGGCCCGCCATGGATCTGGATGCAGCCCTGATTGCCGACAAAGATCATCACTGGCACCTTGCCATCGGCCGCGGCATGCAGCGCCGCCGTGACCGCGCCAGTTTCCAGCGGCAGGGCAAAGGGCGAACCCACCACACGGTTGGCACCCAGCCGGTTCATCTTCAGCCGCCGCACCAGTTTCAGAAACTGATGCGTGTCGGTCATCTGGCCCCATTCCGCGCGCAGGTCGTCGGCGCGGGCCGGGTCTGCCCGTGGGCCTTCGGGGGCGGCGCGGGGGGTGGTGGCGACTGTGTCGGACTGTTCGGCCACCCGCAGCGTCTCGACCAGCGTGATGAAGGCCAGATGGTCGCTTTCCGGTTTCAGATGCACCTTGTGCACCGCATCGCCATGGGCGTCAAAGATTTGCAGGCTGCGTTTCGCGCCCTCGGGGCTGTTTTCCTCGACCGCAAACCCATGCACCCAATGGGCGGGGAACATCCGCATGTCGATCTCGTCGCCCGTCACCATCGCCGCATGCGCGCCGCCGTGAAACGGGGTGTAGCTGCCGCGCCGTTCATGCACGCAAGATGAATTGCGCGTCAGCGCCATCACATCGCCCAGCGTGCCGATCAGCGGGAACAAAAGGTCCACGGTCGCATCAATCCGCGTGGTGCCGTGGCCCACAAAGGCGGCCACCAGGGCGGCCTCGGATATGCCATGCAGGGCGGCAAAATCGCGGGCGCGGGGTTTCGGGTTCTCGGCACGCAGCAGGCGAATCTTCGCGGGGCTGAGCGGGGCAGGCACAAGATCGGCAGCCATCGGCGCGGTTCCTTTCACAACATTTGTGGCGGGCGCGTGTCTGGCGGGCCAAGGGGGGGGCGGGGCTGGAGCGCGTGGCCCGGCCTAAAGCGCGGGCGATACTTGACAGTTTCTGTCGGAGTATCTAGAAGCCTTTTCCTGACAGATCAAGTCAAGAAATCCCTGCACCCGCCAGCTCCTGCCGCCAGCCCCTTTGCAGAAACAATTCTGGGGAACCGCATGTCTGCTGGCCAAATCCGGGCGCCTTTGGGGCGTCTACTTTCCACCGTTGCACTGGGCGCTATGCTCGCCGCCACACCCGCCGCCGCGCAGGACCAGGACGAGGGCCTGTTCACCCTGCTGGGGCGGCTGATTCTGGGCACCGGCACGGCCAAGGTGGCCATCGACACGCCGCAGGCGGTCAGCGTGCTGGAACAGGCCGATCTTGACCGCGAGCAGGCCACCAGCATCGGCGATCTGTTTGCCGCCGTGCCGGGTGTTCAGGCGGCCGGGGCCTCGGCCCGGGCGCTGGGGCAGGCGTTCAACATCCGCGGCATCGGCAACACCGAACAGACCGCGTCCGAGGCGCGGATCATCGTCACCGTCGACGGCGCGCCAAAATTCTTCGAACAATACCGGATGGGGTCGTTCTTTGGCGATCTTGAACTGTTCAAGCGGGTCGAAGTGCTGCGTGGCCCGGCATCATCAACGCTTTACGGCTCGGGCGCCATCGGCGGCGTGGTGAATTTCACCACCAAGGATGCGTCGGATTTCCTGGTGGACGGGTCAGACAACGCGCTGCGGTTCAAGCTGGGCTATGACAGCAACGGCGACGGGATGCTGGCCTCGACCATCTTTGCCACCCGTGTGGGCGAGAATGCCGAATTTCTGGGCGCGCTGAACTGGGGCAGTTCGGGTGCCAGCGAGGATGGCAGCGGCGCGGAGATCCTGGGGTCGGGCTATGACCGTGTGTCGGGGCTGGCCAAGGGCCGCTTCACCTTTGGCAATGACGCCGACCAATCCGTGACCCTGTCCTTCTCGCGCAGCGACAGCGATCTGGATGATACCGTGGTGGCCCAGACCGGCGGCGCTGCGGTGCCGTCCTTTGGCACGGCCGATGTGCATACGGTGGATGACACCTTCACCCTGGCCTACAACCACGCGGCATCTGCCAACCCGCTTGTCGATCTGGATGTGACCCTGTCCTACACCGACACATCGGTGGACAAGACGAATTTCAGCCTCGGCTCCTTCTGCAGCCCCGGCACGTTCCAGGTGCTGTGCGACAATGACGCGGCCTACAAGACCCTGAGCCTGAAGGTAGAAAACACCGCCGACATCAGCAGCGGGGCGTGGGATAACTACCTGACCTTCGGCGTGCAGCTGCAGGAGCAGGAGCGTGAAGCGTCATCCTCGATCGGCGCGCTGGCCTTCCACCCCGAGGGCACCGACCGCAAGCTGGGCCTCTATGCGCAGGGCGAGTTTGTCTGGAATGACCGGCTGACCCTGATCCCCGGCATCCGCGTGGATTTCGGCGAAACGACGCCCGGCACGGCGGCTGCGGCGGCAGGGGCCACCGCGCAGGATGACACCGCTGTGTCGCCCAAACTGGCGGCCATGTATAGATTCAACGACTCGTGGGGCGTCTTTGGTTCCGTTGCGCGCACCGAACGGATGCCCACGCTGGATGAACTTTATTCGTCGGAAGGCGAGAGCTTCTCGCGCACGACCGGGCTTTATTCGGCAGCCCGTCTGCCCAGCCTCAATCTGGAAAAGGAAACCGCCACCACGTTTGAACTGGGGGCCACCTTCCAGCGCGAGGGGCTGCTGGCCGAAGGCGATTCGCTGCAGCTGAAAGCCACGGTGTTTCACAACGATGTGGATGACTTGATCGCCACGACACCCCGGCCCACCTCACCCACGCCGGGGCTGACGCCGGTGGCCTATTATTCCAACATCCGCGCGGCGGAAATCTGGGGCGCAGAGATCGAGGGCAGCTATGATGCCGAAAACTGGTTCGCGCAGCTGGCCTATTCCAATGTGAAAAGCAAGGACAAGGACACCGGCCTGACGCTGGCCGACACACCGGCGGAAAACGTGGCGCTGACGCTGGGTGCAAAACTGCCGCAGTGGGATGCCGTGCTGGGCTGGCGTGCCAGCTATTACGACGCGATCACCACTTCCTCGGCCACGACATCGGCGGGCAGCTATGACACGCACGACATCTTTGTCACCTGGACGCCGGATCAGGGGGCGTTCAAGGGCTTCAACGTGAATTTCGCGGTGGAAAACGTGTTCGACAGCACCTACCGCAACAATCTGGTGCAAGACAACGCGGCGGGGCGCACGTTCAAGCTGTCGCTGGCCAAGACGCTGGATTGGTAAGATGGCCGTGTTGCGCGCAATGGGGTTGGGGCTGGCGCTGTGTGCGGCAGCCCCCGTCTGGGGCCAGGATGCTCCGTTGACCGGTGCGCAGGCAGGCGGCGCGGCAGGGGCGGGGGGCGGTGCGGTGCAGCCCGCCTCAGCCTCTGCCGCGCTGGTGCTTGATCTGAACGCGGTGCAGGATGCGGGCGGGGCCTGCCGCCTGATCTTTGTGGCCGAAAACCGGCTGGGCGCCGATCTGGCCTCGGCGGTGTTCGAGGCGGTGTTCTTCACCCCGGATGGCGGGGTGGAACGGTTGACCCTGCTCGACTTTCAGGATTTGCCGCAGAACCGCCGCCGGGTGCGGCAGTTCGACCTTCCAGATACGGGCTGTGCGGCGCTGGGGCAGGTGCTGATCAACGCCGCAACTTCCTGCGAAGGTGCGGGGCTGGCAACGGGGGCCTGCATGGCCGGGCTGACCGTCAGCTCGCGGGTGGCGATGGGGATTTCGGGGTGATGGCATGGCGGTGATGCTGGCCCGGAACCGGCTGTGGCAGAATGCGCCCGCCTTGTCCGCCCGCCGGGCTGTCGCCGGCGGGCCACCGCGCCCGCTGGGGGCCGCGCCACTTGCGGCCAATGCGGTGAACGGGCCGCGTGGCGCACCGGCATTTGCTGCCATTGCCGAAGACTTGGCCCAAGCAGCGCCTGCCGGTTTGACGGCAACTGCATGGCCCCTGCCAGTGTCGCCCTCGCCTGCCCCGCCGCTACCTTGCCTCGGCATCAGCACAGGGCAATCCATGCGCGGGCAGGCTGCCCTTGCTGCCCCGGCCCGGTTTCCGGTGGGGCTGGCGGCATCCAGCCTCGCCCATGCGGGGGCCGTGCTGTGGGTGGCCCTTGGCGGACTGTTCTTTGCGGATGATGAACAGCCCCAGATCGCCGGGGTGGAAGTCTCGTTGATTTCCGGGGCTGCGTTTGACGCGCTGATGGCACGGTCTGACGGGGACGCAGCGCCGCCTGATCCGACCCCCTTTGCCGACATGCAGCCGGTGCCCAGTCTGATGCCCGAGGTGCAAGCCGCAACGCCGCCCGCCACCCCTCAGGCCATGCCTTTGGCCGTCACACCGCCCCCGCCAACCCTGCTGACCGCACCCACCGCCGCCCCGACCGCGCCTGACGCCACAAGGCCACTGGCTGTGCCAGCAGCGCCGGTGACAACAACCGCGCCCGTTGAACTGGCTCGCGCGCCAATGCTGGCTCCTGTCGGTGCCACGCCCAGCTTGCCGCAGGCCAACGTTGTGTCGGCGCTGGTGCCGCAGTCGGGTGCTTTGGCCCCTGCGCAGGCCACGCCCGCCGCCCCGCCGCCCCCCACGGTCCTGCAACCCTTGCCCGACCTTCCCGCCGCACAAGAGGCTGGGCCAGACACGCCCCGCCCCCGCCCGCGCCCCGCGCCAGAGGATCGGCGGGTGGCCAAAGCCGCGTCGCCCGCCCCCGCACAGGTGGTTCAGAAACAGGTGGAACCGGAAAGGCCCGCAGCAAGGGCCGCCCAAAAGCCCGCAGCCACCACCGACGGCGATCAAGAGGTGAACAACCGGCGCGGCGCCGCCGAGGGCGCGGCAGATGGCGCTTCGGTCGATGGCAAGGCCAAGGCTGCGGGAAAGGTTGCAGGCAATGCCAGGGCGTCGAATTATGGCGGTCAGGTGCTGCGCCAGATCAGTCGCACGAAAAAACCCAAAGCGCCCGCGCGCGGCACGGTGGTGGTGGGCTTTACCATTGCCGACTCGGGCGGTCTCGCTGGTGTTCAGGTGTTGCGCAGTTCGGGTGCCCCCGCACTGGATGCCGTGGCGCTGGATCATATCCGCCGCGCGGCACCCTTTCCCGCACCGCCCGAGGGGGCAAAGCGCAGCTATTCGTTCGAATTCGTCGGGCGGCCCTGACCTGCGCAGGGTTACGTCCGCGCCACATCCTTGTGGATGATCACATCGGTCTGCGGATAGGCCAGCAGGATGGTGCGGCGCAGGCCCGCGCCGATGTCATGCGCCTCGCGCAGCGTCAGGTCGCCGTCCAGCTCGATATGCAGGTGCACGAAGATGCGGCTGCCCGCCGAGCGGGTTTTCAGGTCGTGAAACCCCCGCACCCCCGGCCATTCGCGGGCCAGTGTGGCGATGCCCTCGATCACCGCAGGGTCGGCCCGCCGGTCCATCAGCGCATCGAACGCGCCCTTGCCGATGCGCAAGGCCCCCAGCGCCAGCATCGCCGCCGCCCCCAGCGCCACGGCACTGTCGATCTGCCCCAGACCGAACCGGGCCGACGCATAAAGCGACACGATGGCCCCGATGTTGGGCAGAAGGTCGCCCAGATAATGCAGCCGGTCGGCCTGCACCACGCGGCTGCCCGTGCGCCGGGCCACCCGGCTTTGCCACAGCACAAGGGCAATGGTCAGCGCGACCGACAGCGCCATCACCGCCATGCCACGGCCCTGCGCCGCCAGCGGCACCGGGGCCGGATCGACCAGCCGCGCCACGGCGGCATAGGCAATGATGCCCGCTGACACGAGGATGAACAACGCCTGCCCCAGCGCGGCCAGATCCTCGGCGGATGTGTGGCCAAAGGCATGGTCATCATCGGCAGGCTTGGCGGCATAAAGGATGGCGGCCATCGCCCCCAGCGACATCATCAGGTCCATCGCCGAATCCGCCAGCGAGGCCGCAACCGCCAGCGATCCGGTCTCGCCCATCGCCCAAAGCTTCAGCGCGACCAGCAAGGCGGCGACGACCAGCGAGGCTGCGCCTGCCGACAGGTTCAGGCGGGTGGTATCGGGGATGGCCATGGGGGTATCCGCGTTGCTGCGATGCGGCGGAATTATCGCAGGGCAGGGCATGGCGGCAAGCGCGAACGTCTCGCAGCGGCGGGGGAAGGGTGGCGCGTGCCCGCGCCGGGCGGTTGTCGCTGCGGCTGATGCCCGCTTTGCCGCAAGTGGTGGTGCTGCGCGCTGGCTGGCCGCGTCGCTGCGCCGAAAGCGAGGATCGCCCGAACGGAAGGGGTCAGCGGCCTGTGCGACCCGTGCCGCCAACGCCCCCTATTCGATCACTTCGCCCGGCTCTACCCCCCACAGCGCCGGTTTGCGCAGCCAGCCGCGTTCACCCTCGACGCTGACGCGGCACCAGTCGGTGCTGCACTCCATCAGCCGCGCCACCACGCCCAGTTCTGCCTGCATCAGCACGGGGGCCTCATCGGCGGGCTTGCTGCGGAATTCGGCCATGTCTTGCGCGATCAGCACCGAACGGGTGCCCGACAGCAGCGCATAATGCATCCAGCCGCCTGCGCCCTCGGCATCTTCCACACGCCGCCAGTTTTCATATTCCGCCGTCACCCGCAGCGGCATGCCGACGCGGGTGAACACCCAGTCGATGCGGTGCGACAGGCCGGGGCCGCGCCGGGCGTTACCCTCGGCGGTTTTCAGCGTGACATAGCGCGGCAGCGGCAGGTTGGTGACAGCGCCGCGGTTCGGGTCGCGCGGCTGCTCCGGCGGGGCGGCAACGGTGGTGATGTCGGCGGGCAGCGCATCATCGGGCGACGTCTCCGCCTCCTGCGCCAGAGCGGCATTGCATGCCAGCAGAGCCACAGCGGCCACAGCCGCAAGCCTTGTCAGTGCCATCCTGTCCTGCCCTCTGCCACCCGTTCGGGGTGGCTGCTTGCCTCGCCGCCGGTTCGGCGGCACTTTCCGGGGCTTGTGGAATGCCCCGCTTGGCGTCACCTTGCCACCAAGAGGCCAGCTTTGGAAGTGCAGGGAGGGGTGACATGCCCGCAGGACGCCTGAGTGTTGTAGTCACGCGACGCTTGCCCGAGGTCGTGGAGACCCGGATGAAGGAATTGTTCGACGTTGACCTGCGCGACCCCGACGAAAAGATGTCGCGTGACGAGCTGGCCGATGCGATGCGCCGTGCCGACGTGCTGGTGCCCTGTCTGAACGATCAGATCGACGCGGGCCTGCTGGGCCAGGCGGGTGACAAGCTGAAGCTGATCGCCAATTACGGCGCAGGGGTTGACCATATCGACGTGGCCACTGCCCGGCAGCGCGGCATTCTGGTGTCGAACACACCGGGCGTGATGACCGAAGATACGGCGGATATGGCGCTGGCGCTGATGCTGTCGGTCACAAGACGCATCCCGGAGGGGCTGGCGGAAATGCAGGCGGGCGAGTGGCGCGGCTGGTCGCCGATGGCGCATCTGGGCGGGCGCGTCGGCGGGCGGCGGTTGGGCATTCTGGGCATGGGGCGCATCGGGCAGGCGGTGGCGCGGCGCGCGCGTGCCTTTGGCATGCAGATCCATTACCACAACCGCAAGCGCCTGCGCCCCGAGGTGGAGGCGGAACTGGAGGCGACCTATTGGGAAAGCCTTGACCAGATGGTCAGCCGGATGGACATCATCAGCGTCAACTGCCCGCACACGCCTTCAACCTTTCACCTGATGAACGCGCGGCGGCTGAAGCTGATGAAGCCCACGGCGGTGATCGTCAACACCTCGCGCGGCGAGGTGATCGATGAAAACGCGCTGACACGCGGGCTGCGCGCAGGCGAGATTGCCGGGGCGGGGCTGGATGTGTTCGAACATGGGCACGAGATCAACCCCCGCCTGCGCGAACTGCCCAATGTGGTGCTGCTGCCGCATATGGGCTCGGCCACGGTCGAGGGGCGCATCGAGATGGGCGAAAAGGTGATCATCAACATAAAGACCTTCGCCGATGGCCACCGCCCGCCCGATCAGGTGTTGCCGGGGATGCTGTAAGCGCGGTTCTCGCACCACATCAGCGCCGATTTGCCGACAATTGGCGGCGCTTTGATGTGGGTTTTGCAGGAATTGCCCTCAGATGACCGCATTGTTGCCAGAATAGGGGTGCAGCCATGACGCAGAACGGCAAAGCACCCCGGCGGTTGAGGACAGAGATTTGGCTGACATGACGCATTTTCCGGCCCATGCCGCTGCCCCGGCCGCTGTCGCAGCCCCGGTGGCCAAGGCCATCGGCTACCGTCGTGCCATCGACCTTGCGCGCTTTCTGGCGGCGGCGGGCATCGTCTGGGATCATGCCCGCGCGCCCTATGCCGACATCGGTTATGTCTCGCTGGCGCTTTTTCTGATGCTGACCTCGTTTCTGGCGGTGCAATCCTATGAACGGGCCAGCCCAGCCGATACGGGCACCCGCAGGTTCTGGCTGTCGCGGGCGCGGCGCATCGCGATGCCCTGGCTGTTCTGGTCGGTGGTCTATTTCTTCGTGCATCATTGGGTGACGGATGATGAAGGCCCGTGGTGGCAGATCGACCCGTTCACCCTGCTGATCGGATCGTCACTGCATCTGTGGTTCCTGCCCTTCGTGATGATCGCGCTGGTGCTGATCCCTCCCATGGCGCGGACGATCCGCACACCCGCCGCCGTCTGGTTGGCCTGCGGCGGGCTGATTGCGCTGTCATTGCCGCTGGCATGGGTGTCGCTGCCGATTGCCTGGGTGGAAAACAGCGGGGCTTTCAACGAACCGTTGCCGCAATGGGCGTTCTCTCTGCCCCTGTTCCTTTATGGCGCCATTGCCGCGCTGGCCCGGCGGCTTGACATGGTGGCGCTGCCGGTCGCCACCGCCGGCATCATCAGCCTTGGCGAATATCTGATCGAGCCGGGTTTCGGGTCTGTCCAGATGATCATCGTGGCCCTGCTGTTCGAGGCGCTGTGGCGCTGGAACCTGAAAGGCGCATGGGCCACCGTTCTGGCCGGCCTCGCCTTTGGCGTCTATCTGGTGCACCCGTTCTTCATGCTGGTGGCGTTCAAGTTTCTGGGCACCGACACCGACCGGACCACCATCGGCCTGTTTACCCTGTTGGCCTCGGTCATCGGCACCATGGTGTTGCAGCGCCTGCCATTGGTGCGGCGGTTCGTCTGACCGCTACTCCCAGTCGCCCGCAAAGCCCTTGGGGATCAGCAGGTTGTCGCGCCGCAGCGCCTGCACGTTCTTTTCGCCGCACAGCGCCATCGAGGTGTCCAGCTCTTTCCTGATCACTTCCAGCGCCTTGGTCACGCCCGCCTCGCCCATCGCCCCCAGCCCATAGATGAAGGCGCGGCCGATATGGGTGGCATGCGCCCCCAGCGCCAGTGCCTTCAGCACGTCCTGACCCGACCTGATGCCACTGTCCATATGCACCTCGATCCTGTCGCCCACCGCCGCGACAATCGACGGCAGCATGCGGATGGCCGATACCGCGCCATCCAGTTGCCGCCCGCCATGGTTCGACACGATGATGGCATCGGCGCCGAAATCAGCAGCCAAACGGGCATCGTCGGCATCAAGGATGCCCTTGAGGATCAGTTTTCCGCCCCATTGGTCGCGGATGCGGGCGATCTTGGCCCAGTCCAGCATCGGGTCGAATTGCTCCGATATCCAGCTCATCAGGCTGGACGTGTCGCCCACGCCCTTGGCATGGCCCACGATATTGCCAAAACTGCGGCGTTTCGTGCCCAGCATTCCCAGACCCCAGCGCCATTTCGTCGCCAGATCCAGCAACACCGGCAAGGTCAGCTTGGGCGGGGCAGACAGGCCATTCTTCAGATCCTTGTGGCGCTGGCCCAGGATCTGCAAATCCAGCGTCAGCACCAGCGCCGAACAGCCCGACCGTTTCGCCCGGTCGATCATGCCATCGACAAATTCCTCGTCCTTCATGACATAAAGCTGGAACCAGAAGGGTTTGGCGGTTTGCGCCGCCACGTCCTCGACCGAGCAGATCGACATCGTGGACAGGGTGAAGGGCACGCCGAACGCCTCTGCCGCCCGCGCCGCCTTGATCTCGCCATCGGCGCATTGCATGCCGGTCATTCCCACCGGGGCCAGCGCCACCGGCATTGTGACTGGCTGGCCGATCATCGTGCTGGCGGTGCTGCGGCCCGCCATGTCGACCGCCACCTTCTGCCGCAGGCGCAGCGCCGCAAAATCGCCCGTATTGTCGCGGAAGGTCTGTTCGGTGTAGCTGCCGCTTTCGGCATAATCATAAAACATCTTTGGCGCGCGCTTGCGGTGCAGGCGTTTGAGGTCTTCGATGCAGGTGATGACGGCCATGGGGCACCCTATGCGCGGATCGGTCAATTTTGTTTACCAATGAGGGGAGGCAAGATCAATCCTGCGCAGATTAAACAAGGCTTAACTCTGGCGCTGCTAGGGTGAAGCGGGCAATGTGGCACGATGGGGGACGAATGAAGGGCATGGTTTTCGTCGAACTCTTGCAGATGGCCGAACAGGCCATGGGCGAAGAGGCGGTTGATGACATCATCGAAAGTTGCGACCTGCCTTCGGGCGGGGCCTATTCGGCGGTGGGCAACTATCCCTGTGCCGAGTTGATGACGCTGGTGCAGGCGTTCAGCGCCCATACCGGCGCGCCGGAAAATGACCTGCAACGCGCCTTTGGCCGCTGGATGCACGAACGTTTCGTGGTGTCTTACCCTGCGTTCTTCCGTGACAAGCCCGATGCTTTGGCCATGCTGGCCGCCATCGAGGGCGAGGTGCATGTCGAGGTGCGCAAACTATACCCCGATGTCGAACTGCCCACGTTCGAAACCGAACGCCTGTCGCCCCGCGTGTTGCGCCTGACCTACCGTTCACCCCGTCCGCTGTCGGATTTCTGTCATGGGCTGGTCGAGGGCTGTCTTGACCATTTCGGCCGGGCCGCCGTGATCGAACGCCGCGATCTGTCGCGTCCGGGTGAATCCGTGGCCGAATTCACCATCACCCTCGCCGCCTGACCACCATCATGACCGAACCACCGCCCCGCTTTCCGCTGCAAAACCCGGCCCCGGCGGAACCTTCGGCCATGGTGTCGCGTGGGCGGTATGAGCGGGAAAAGCGCGCCCGGCAAGAGGCCGAGGCGCTGCTGGAGGCGAAAAGCCGCGAACTTTACGAGGCGAATCAGGCGCTTACCCGACAGGCCGAGGCGCTGGAACGCGCCGTGCGCGAACGCACCGCCGATCTGGAGGCCGCCCGCGCGCAGGCCGAGGCAGCGAATGCCGCCAAGTCGATCTTTCTGGCCAGCATGAGTCACGAGATCCGCACCCCGATGAACGGCGTGCTGGGCATGACCACCGCATTGCTGGAAACCGATCTGGCCCCGGTGCAGCGCGACATGCTGGAGGTCATACTGGGCTCCGGCGATCTTTTGCACAGCGTGATCAACGATATACTTGATCTGTCCAAGATCGAGGCCGGCAAGTTCGAGATCGAATCGCTGCCTTTCGATTTGACCGCCGCCGTGCAGTCGGTGGCCGCGCTGCATGCGTTGAAGGCGCAGGAAAAGGGGCTCGATTTCTCGGTGCGGCTGGGGGCCGGTGCGGCGGGCTGGGTGATCGGTGATCCGACGCGGCTGCGGCAGATCATGGGCAACCTGATTTCCAACGCGATCAAATTCACCGAACGCGGCGCGGTGCGGGTCATCGTTGACCAGATCAGCGCGGGGCAGGGGGCCAGCTTGCGCATCACCGTGTCCGATACCGGGCCGGGCATTCCGCCTGACCGCTGTGCGCAGCTGTTCGCGCCCTATGCGCAGGCGGGGGCGGGGGTGTCACGCCAGCATGGCGGCACCGGGCTTGGCCTGTCGATCGCGCGGCAGTTCTGCCGGTTGATGGGCGGTGACATCACGGTGCAAAGCCATCCCGGTTTTGGCACCACCTTTGTCGCCCGCCTGAACGTCACGCCCACGGTTCCTCCGCCGCTGGTGGGGCAGGGCGAGCCGGAGCGAGAGTTTGCCGCCCTTCTGCGGCATCGACGGCTGAACATTCTGGCGGCCGAGGACAACGGCACCAACCAGCTTGTGCTGCGCAGCCTGCTGCGACGGTTCGACCTGCGGCTTGACATCGTGGGCAATGGCCATGCCGTGCTGGAGGCCTGGGCCGCGCGCACCCCCGATGTGATCCTGATGGATGTGCAGATGCCGGGCATGAACGGGCTGGAGGCAACAGCTGCCATCCGCGCCGCCGAGGCCAGCGGCGGGCTGCGCCGCACCCCGATCATCGCGCTGACTGCGAACACGATGCGGCATCAGGTGGCGGAATATCTGGCGCTGGGCATGGATGCCAATGTGGCCAAACCGATCCGGCGCGGCGAGTTGTTGCAGGTGATAACGGCGCTGTTGCCGCAGGGCTGAACGGGGGGGCGCTGCGCCGGGATCAGCGCCCTGATGGCCAACTGGCAGGGCGAAGGCGTCTCGCGCGCTTGCCGGTGGTTTGTGCCACCACAGGCATTGCGAAGCGTGCCGCCGATCGCAGCCGCAGGTTCCCGCCGTGATGGCGGGCCGCGGCGGGAACATGCGGCCGTTGCAGACCTCAGCCTTCAGGCCGCATGTGCCCCCGCCGCCAGCGCAGCAATGCCGGCCAGCACCTCGGCCACAGGCTTGCCCGCGCCGATTTCTTTGACAATGGCCGATCCCACCACGCAGCCATCGGCAATGCCTGCGATCCCGCGCGCCGCGTCGGGCGTTGTGATGCCAAAGCCCACGATGACAGGCAGGTCTGTGGCCGCCTTGATCCGCGCCACATCGGGGGCCACATCGGCAGGCTGCGGCGCCGCTGCCCCGGTGATCCCGGTGATCGAGACATAATACACAAAGCCGCTGGTGTTTTGCAGCACCTTGGGCAGGCGTTTGGCATCGGTTGTCGGCGTGGCCAGCCGGATGAAGTTCAACCCCGCCGCCTGCGCGGGCAGGCACAGCTCGTCATCCTCCTCGGGCGGCAGATCGACGACGATCAGCCCGTCGATGCCCGCCGCTTTCGCCTCGGCCAGAAACACATCCACCCCACGGGAATAGATCGGGTTGTAATAACCCATCATCACGATCGGGGTTTCGGAATCGCCCTCACGGAAGGCGCGCACCATATCCAGTGTCTTGGCCAGCGTCTGTCCGCCTTCCAGCGCGCGCTGCCCGGCCAGTTGCACGGTGGGGCCATCCGCCATCGGATCGGTGAAGGGCATGCCCAGCTCGATGATGTCCACCCCCGCGCCGGGCATGCCCTGCATCACCGCCAGCGAGGTTTCGACATCCGGATCGCCCGCCATGATATAGGCGACAAAGGCTTTTTTGCCCTCGGCCCGCAGCCGAGCGAAAGTCGTGTCAATTCTGGTCATGTCCCCGCCCGCCTGTCCTTGATGCTTTTCATGTCTGTGCGACAGGCGGGGCGGAAAATCAATGGCCTGTCACAGCCTGCCGCGCGTGGCAAAGCGGTGCTTGCGCCGGGGCGGGGGCTTGCCTAAAAGCCCTGCAAACCTTGGATCGGAGAATGCAATGGGCTTTCGCATGGGGATTGTCGGCCTGCCGAACGTGGGGAAATCCACGCTCTTCAACGCGCTGACCCGCACCGCTGCCGCACAGGCCGCGAACTTTCCGTTCTGCACGATCGAGCCGAATGTGGGCGAGGTGGCGGTGCCCGATGCGCGGCTGGAAAAGCTGGCGGCGATTGCGGGCAGCAAGCAGATCATCCCCACGCGGATGACGTTCGTTGACATCGCGGGACTGGTGCGCGGCGCCTCGAAGGGTGAGGGGCTGGGCAACCAGTTCCTTGCAAACATTCGGGAATGTGACGCCATCGCCCATGTGCTGCGCTGTTTCGAGGATGGCGACATCACCCATGTCGAGGGCCGGATCGACCCGGTGGCCGATGCCGAAACCATTGAAACCGAACTGATGCTGGCCGATCTGGAATCGATCGAGCGGCGGCTGGCGAACCTCGCCCGCAAGCTGAAGGGCGGCGACAAGGACAGTCTGGACCAGGACCGGCTGCTGCGCGCAGCCCTTGCGGCGCTGGAGGCGGGAAAGCCCGCCCGCACCGTGAAAGTGGCCGAAGATGACCAGCGCACATGGCGTCTGTTGCAACTGCTGACCTCGAAACCCGTGCTTTATGTCTGCAATGTAGAGGAATCCTGTGCGGCCGATGGCAACAGCCAGTCGGCCCGTGTGGCGGCGATGGCTGCGGCGCAGGGTGCGGCTTCCGTTGTGATTTCCGCCCGGATCGAGGAAGAGATCAGCCAGCTGCCCGCCGACGAGGCCGCGATGTTCCTGGAGGAGATGGGCCTGCACGAGGCGGGTCTGGACCGGCTGATCAAGGCGGGCTATGCGCTTTTGGGCCTGTCCACCTATTTCACCGTCGGCCCGAAAGAGGCCCGCGCCTGGACGATCACCAAGGGCATGCTGGCCCCGCAGGCGGCGGGCGTGATCCATGGCGACTTCGAGAAGGGCTTCATCCGGTCGGAAACGATTGCCTATGAGGATTACATCGCGGGCAAGGGCGAGGCGGGGGCGAAAGAGGCCGGCAAGTTCCGCGTGGAAGGCAAGACCTATGAGGTGAAGGACGGCGACGTCCTGCACTTCCTCTTCTCTGGCTAAGCTGTTGCGGGCATCGGGTTGACCGCAAGCCGAGCGGCGACTTGCGTGTTGCACCGGGCTTGCAGGCCGCCACTGGCGGTTCACAATGCGTTTGCCCCGGCGACGCAGGGCCGGCGGGCAGCAAAAACCCGCAGCAAAGACACCGCCATGTCCTGCGGATCAAAGCTGCGGGCGCGGAAATGGTCTTGCGCGACAAGGGGGTATCGGTCGCGGTTTCCTGCCGTGATGTCTCATGTCAGGCTCAGCACAGTCATCAGGATCACCACCGCCGCCCGCGCCAGGTCGCCATGCCGGTGTGGCGGATCGTGGCGTGCAGCGGACCGCCAGACGCCGACAACTGCCACGACATTGTAGGGAACCGAGAAACCATAGCCCACGATCAGGGCTGGCCAGGGTTGATCCATCGACAGCAGCACCAGGAAGGCGATGCTGGTCGTGAGGTTGACCAGCAGCCCCCCAAACACGGCCCATGTCCAGAAGGCATCATCAAGGCGCAGGTCGCCACGCCACAGTGCTGTCAGCTTTTCCATAGGCCCTGTTTGGTCATCATCGGGCAAAATGCCACACATTCCGCCCGTTGCATCGCTGGGGCCAAGCCGATTCTTGGTTGGCCGGGCTTGTCGCGTCAACCCCCAAGAGCGCTGCATTTCGATCTTGTCCTGACTATAAAGGCCGCACCGATGGGCAGTAACTGCCGCCAAAGCCGCCGCAAATGGCCAAACCATCATGGGCCCGACCGATCAGCGCAAGCGCATTGCGGCGGGTCATCCATCGCCGGGTTCCGCGCCATCTTTGACGCACCCAGAAGCCGCAGCGGCGGATGGATGTGGCCATGGTTCATCTGCCTTGCTACGCTTTGCCCGGTCAAAGGTGCGGCAGCGAAGCGCCTAAGCTCCGGTGGCCCCTTTGGGACGGCCGCCTTCAGATATTTTGCCAACGACCGCAGATGGGGCCGATCAACCGCGACATGTGCTGTCGTCAGATCGCGCGCAATTGGCCGGACCGGATTGCACGCTCAACCCTTCCGGAAAATCGGGCACGAAGCGGGAATAAAGCAGCCGAGCACTCAATGCAGCAAAAGTGTCGTTTATCTGAAACCCGCGCGCGGTAAGCCAAGCGCAGGAATCGTATTTTTCCGAAGGGGTGACCATGTTTTCGCTGGCTGGCAAGACTGCATTGATCGTCGGCATTGCAAACGAGCATTCCATCGCCTGGGGCTGCGCGCAGGCGCTGAAGGCCCAAGGGGCCGATCTGGCGGTGACCTGGCTGAACGACAAGGCCGAACCCCATGTCCGCCCGCTGGCCGAACAGGTGGGGGCGTCGATCATGATGCCGCTGGATGTGTCGGTGCCGGGGCAGTTGGAGGCGGTGTTCGACCAGATCACGTCGCAGTGGGGGCGGCTTGACGCGCTGATCCATTCCATCGCCTTTGCGCCGCGCGCCGACTTGCAGGGCCGGGTCGTCGATTGTTCCGCCGAAGGGTTTGCCCTGGCGATGGATGTCTCGGTGCATTCCTTCGTGCGGATGATCCGGCTGGCAGAGCCGCTGATGCCCCAGGGCGGGTGCTGTCAGTCTGTGTCGTTCTTCGGGTCGTCGCGTGTGGTGCGGCACTACAACATGATGGGTCCGGTCAAGGCGGCGCTGGAAAGCGTGGTGCGCTACACCGCCGCAGAACTGGGGCCGCAAGGCATCCGCGTGCATGCCCTGTCACCCGGGCCGCTGAAAACCCGGGCCGCCAGCGGAATCGACCACTTTGACGAGCTTCTGTCGGCCGCGTCCGAGCGCGCCCCGACACACCAACTGGCCACGATCGAGGATGTGGGGGCGATGTGCGCCTTTCTTGCCTCGGACGAGGCGCGCAATCTGACCGGCGGTGTGCATGACATCGACGGCGGCTTCTCGATCACCGCGTAAGGAGACTGCCATGGTCAACGTTTTCGACATGTTCGATCCCGCCCGCCAGCCCGCCGTGCCCCGCCCGGAAGGCGATGTGCTGGACGTGATGCGCCGCACGATGGAAACAATGGAGCGCGAGCTGACCGCCACTGCGGCCACATCGAACATCCTGTCCACCGCCGCGCAGCGCCATACGCAGCGGATTTCGGACACCCATTCGGCCCGCGCCCGCGATTCGGTCGCCAAGGCCGAGGCGCTGATGCAGGCCCTGCGCGACAATCAGGCCAACGGTGGCCTTGTCCAGGCCTGGCGCGACTATGTGCGGGATGCGACCGAACGCGCGGTTCTGAGCATGGATACACTGCGCAAGCGCGGTGACATCTTCTTGCAGCATGAAGAGGCAGGCTGCCCGCCGGTGCTGGTCTATGACTACGAGATCGTGATGGATGGCGCCGACCTGCCGTTCCCGTCGAACTACATGCTGCTGCGCATCCTGCCGCCCGAAGGTGTGACGATCATCGACACCCGCCGCCCCTATGTCATCATCGACCCGCGCGCGGGTCACGGGCCGGGCATTGGCGGGTTCAAGTCGGACAGTCAGGTGGGCGTGGCGCTGCGCGAGGGCCATCCGGTGTATTTCGTGGCCTTCCGCCGCGAGCCTGAGCCGGGGCAATTCCTGTCCTACGTCACCCGCGCAGAGGCGGCCTTTGTGCGCGAGGTGATGCGCCGGCACCCCGAGTCGGCCAAGCCGGTGGTCATCGGCAACTGTCAGGGGGGCTGGGCCACACTGCTGCTGGCTGCGACCAACCCCGACCTGACCGGGCCGGTCGTGATCAACGGTGCGCCGGTTGCCCCGTGGTCGGGCAAGGTGGGCGAGAACGTGATGCGCTACAACGCCGGGGTTCTGGGCGGCACGTGGATTCCGATGCTGCTGTCCGACCTTGGCGGCGGCATCTTTGACGGCGCGCATCTGGTGCAGAACTTTGAACAGATGAACCCGTCGCGCACATTGTTCCGCAAATATACCGATCTCTTCCGCGACATCGACAAGGGCGACGAGACGTTCCTTGATTTCGAACGCTGGTGGGGCGGGTTCTTCTTGCTGAACGAGCCGGAAATCAAGTGGATCGTCGAGCAGTTGTTCGTCGGCAACCGTCTGATCAAGAACGAGGCCCGGATCGAGCCCGGCCGCCCGGTTGACCTGAAGGCGATCCGCGCGCCGATCATCGTCTTCGCCAGCCACGGCGACAACATCACCCCGCCGCAGCAGGCGCTGAACTGGATCGCCGAAACCTATGCCGATGTGCAGGAAATCCGCATCCGGGGTCAGCGCATCGTCTATATGGTGCACGATCAGGTCGGGCATCTGGGGATTTTCGTATCGTCGGGCATCGCGAACCGCGAACATACCGAAGTGGCATCCACCCTCAAGACCATCGAGGCTCTGGCCCCCGGCCTTTACGAGATGACCATCGTCGATGTGACGGAAAAGAACGGGCAGAAACACTTCACCGTCGGCTTTTCGGAACGCACCTTCGCCGATATCCGCGGGCTGGACGACGGCCACAATGATGAGCAGTCCTTTGCCGCCGTGGCGCGGGCGTCGGAAATTCAGGCGCAGGTCTATGACACGATGCTGCGCCCGATGATCAAGGCGGCCGTCACCGGGACTGCCGCCGAGATGAGCCGGGCGCTGCATCCGCAGCGGCTGACCCGGGCGCTGGCCTCGTCGCGCAACCCCATGGTCAAGCCGGTCGAGGCGATGGCGCAAAAGGTGCGCGAGACCCGCGTGAAGGCCGCACCCGACAACCCGTTCCTTGCGGCCGAGGCGCTGTGGGTGCAGACCACCGAACAGATGATCGACGTGATGCGCGACGTGCGCGACATGACGTTCGAACTGGCCTTCTACACGATGTGGGGCAACCCTTGGGTCCGCGCCTTCGGCAAGACCCACGAGACGCGCCGCACGCTCAAGACCAGTGACGAGTTGCGCGGCCTGCCCGAAGTGGCGCAGGCCCTGATGACGATGGAACTGGGCGGCTTCCCCGAAGCGGTGATCCGCATGCTGGTGCTGCTGGCGGAAAACCGCGGTCAGGTGCGACGCGACCGTCTGGAACGCGCCAGCCGGGTGTTGACGCAGGACGAACCGTTCCGCAGCCTTGGGGCGGAACGCCGGGCGATGATCATCCATCAGCAGACCCTGATCGCGACTTATGAAGAGGAGCGGGCCATCGAAACCCTGCCGCTGCTGCTGCCCGACGCCAAGGACCGCGAGCTGGCCTTGCAGGTTGTGCAGTATGTGCCCGGCGTGATCGAGGAAATGTCGCCGCGCACCCTGTCGCTTTTGCAGCGGTTCCGCGATGTGCTGGGTCTGCCGCCGCTGACCGGCGATGTGGTGGACGACCCGCTGCATGTGGAGCCGGAGGCAGAACCGGCCCCTGTTGCCGATCAGGTGGTCGCCGCACCAACCCGAAAGCCCCGCCGCGAGGCCTCAGAACAGACATCAGAAACGGTCGAATAACATGCTGCTGGTAAATCGGACCTATGACGAAGTGCAGCCCGGCGATGTGGCCGAGCTGCGGCGGCTGATCACGGCGGACGACCTGTTCGTGTTCGCCGCCGCATCGGGCAACCACAACCCGATGCACCTGACCGACAGCGATCTGGACGGCGACGGACAGACCGAACGGGTGGCTCCGGGCATGTTCGTGGCCTCGCTGATCTCGGCTGTTCTGGGCATGCAACTGCCGGGCGCCGGCACGCTCTATCGCCGCCAGGTGCTGGATTTCCACGCCCGCGCCCATGCGGGCGAAGAGGTGATCGTGCGCGTCGAAGTGCTGGAAAAGCTGGAGGGTGGCGTGGTGCGGCTGGCCACCACCATCCGGCGCAGCACGGACGATGCCCCTATCCTGACCGGCGAGGCGCTGGTGCAGGCGCCCACCGAAAAGTTCGAGCGCGATGGCATCGACGTGCCCGGGCTGGTGGTGCAGCGGCATCGTCATTTCGAGGCGCTGCTGATGCTGGCCAAACCCTTGCCCGCGCTGCCGACCGCTGTCGTGTGCCCCGATGATGCCAACTCGCTGGGTGGCGCGCTGCTGGCGATGCGCGAAAGCATCATCACCCCCATTCTGATCGGATCGGCGGCGGGTATCCACGCAGCCGCCGCTGAAATGGGGGCCGATCTGGCAGGGATCGAGATCATCGACATCGAAGGCGACGAGGCGGCGGCGGCCATGGCCTGCGCGCTGGTGCATCAAGGCCGGGCGGCGGCGGTGATGAAGGGCCATCTGCACACCGACGACCTGCTGCGGCCGATGATGGACAAGTCTTTGGGTCTGCGCATCGGGCGTCGGCTGACGCATGTCTTCGTGATGGACGTGCCGGGCCAGCCCGAGCCGGTGATGGTCACCGATGCCGCGATCAACATCGCACCCGACCTCGCCACCAAAATGGACATCTGCCAGAACGCAATCGATCTGGCGCTGTCCCTGGGGATGGAGCCGCGCGTCGGCGTGCTGTCGGCGGTGGAAACGGTGAACCCGGCGATCCAGTCGTCGATAGACGCCGCGCTGCTGTCAAAGATGGCGGATCGCGGCCAGATCAAGGGCGGGCTGGTCGAGGGGCCCCTGGCGATGGACAACGCCATCGACATGGCCGCCGCGCGCACCAAGGGACTGACCGGCGGCGTGGCAGGGCGGGCCAACATCCTTGTCGTGCCGGGGATCGACGCAGGCAACATGCTGGCCAAGCAACTGGCCTTCGTCAGCCACGCCGAAGGCGCGGGGTTGGTTCTGGGGGCGAAGGTGCCGGTCATCCTGAACTCGCGTTCTGACAGCCCGGTGTCGCGGCTGGCGTCCTGCGCGGTGGCGGCGATCCACCACTTTGCGGGGGCCAAATGACCGAGGCTGTTCTCACGCTCAACGCGGGCTCGTCCTCGCTGAAATTCGCGCTGTTTCCGGCACGGGGGGACCGCCCGCTGGCCACCGGACTGGCCGACCGGATCGGGCCCGAAGGCACGCTGAAGCTGAAGGGTCGGGACGGTCAGCCTGTGGCGGCAGCGCCCGGCGACCTGCGCAGCCATGCAGGTGCCATCCGCGCGGTGTTCGACAGCTTTCGGGGCCAATACCCTGATCTGACGTTGCGGTCGGTCGGGCACCGCGTGGTGCATGGCGGGGTCAGCCATGCCGCGCCCGTGACGGTGACGGCCACTGTGATGGCCGAACTCGAGGCGCTGGCGCCCTTTGCCCCGCTGCACCAGCCCCACAACCTGACCGGCATCCGGGCTGCGGCCGAGGCCTTTGCCGGGGTTGCGCAGGTCGCCTGTTTCGACACGGCGTTTCACCGCAACCAGCCCTGGATCAATGACGCCTTCGCCCTGCCACGTGCGTTGTATGACGAAGGTGTGCGGCGCTACGGCTTTCACGGTCTGAGCTATGACTATATCGCAAGCGTCCTGCCGGGCGAAGTGGCGCATGGGCGGGTGATCGTGGCGCATCTGGGCAACGGCGCCTCGATGTGCGCCCTGCACAATGGTCGCTCTGTGGCCTCGACCATGGGGTTTTCAGCGTTGGACGGGCTGCCGATGGGCACGCGCTGCGGCCAGATAGACCCCGGCGTGCTGCTGTATCTGATGGATCAGAAAGGCATGTCTGCGGCGCAGATCTCGGATCTTCTGTATCGGCAATCCGGGTTGCTGGGCCTGTCGGGGCTGTCCAATGACATGCGCATGCTCGAAACCGCTGAAACCCCTGAGGCAGAGCAGGCGATTGACTATTTCGTATACCGCTGCCAGCGCGAGATCGGCTCGCTGGCGGCTGCGGTGGGCGGGATCGACGCGCTGGTGTTCACTGCCGGCATCGGGGAAAACTCGCGCTTGATCCGCGCCCGCATCTGCGCGCGCCTGTCCTGGATGGGGATCGAACTAGACCCCGCCCGGAACGCCGACAACGGACCGGTGATTTCAGCCGCCGGTGCGCCCACGACCGTCATGGTCATCCCGACGAACGAAGAACTGGTCATCGCCCGGGCGGCCCGTGCCGCCGTGGGGCTGACGGAACAGGAGGCGGCATGAAGGGCGCAATAACTCCGGCGGCGGCGGCCGAGATGATCCCCGACGGGGCCAGCCTGATGATCGGCGGCTTCATGGCGGTGGGCACGCCGGAACGGATGATCGACGCGCTGGTGGCGCGGGGCGCGCGCGGGCTGACCGTGATCGCCAACGACACCGCGATGCCCGGCAAGGGCATCGGCAAGCTGATCACGGCGGGTGCGGTGGCGCGGGTCATCACCAGCCATATCGGCCTCAATCCCGAAACGCAGGCCAAGATGATCGCAGGCGAGATCGAGGTTGAACTGGTGCCGCAAGGCACGCTGGTGGAACGCATCCGCGCCGGTGGCATGGGGCTTGGCGGCGTGCTGACGCCGACCGGGCTTGGCACCGAGGTGGAAGACGGCAAGCCGGTGATCGAGGTCGAGGGCAAGCGGTTTCTGCTGGAAACCCCGCTGAAGGCCGACTTTGCCCTGCTCGCGGCCTGGCAGGCCGATTACGTCGGCAACCTGTGCTACATGCTGACCGCGCATAATTTCAATCCGGTGATGGCGCTGGCCGGCCGGACGGTGATCGCCGAGGCCAGCAGCATCGTGCCGGTGGGTGTGATCCCGCCGGATGCGGTGAAAACGCCGGGTGTTCTGGTCGATCACCTGCTGATCCGTGCAAGCTGAGGGGGCGATGATGGATGCCAAGGATCTGATCGCCCGCCGCGTGGCACAGGAAATCAAGCCGGGGATGCTGGTCAACCTCGGGATCGGGCTGCCCTCGCTGGTGGCGGGGTTCGTGCCTGCCAGTCTGGGCGTGTTCTTTCAGGCCGAGAATGGCGTGATCGGTCTGGGCGCGCGCCCGACCGAAGGTATGGAAGACCCGCATCTGACGGATGCGGGCGGCGGGTTTGTATCGGCCGTGCCGGGGGCCGCCAGCATCGACAGTGCGATGAGCTTTGGCCTGATCCGGGGCGGGCATCTGGACATGACGGTTCTGGGCGGGCTTCAGGTGGATGAGGCCGGGCATCTGGCCAACTGGAAAGTGCCGGGCAAGATGGTGCCGGGCATGGGCGGCGCGATGGATCTGGTCACCGGGGCCGCCCGCGTCATCGTCGCCATGCAGCACACCGCGCGGGGGGCATCCAAGATCGTGCCGCGCTGCACGCTGCCGCTGACCGCGCGGCGCCGCGTCGATCTGATTGTCACCGATCTGGCGGTGATCGAACCCACCGAAGCCGGCCTTGTGCTGCGCGAACGGGCGCCCGGCGTCAGCGTCGAGGCGATCCTGGTGGCAACCGAAGCGAACTTGATTCTGCCCGGCGACATTCCCGAAATGACCCTGGTCTGAAACTGATGATGGCGGCGCAAGCCCCCGAAGGGAGATGACAATGACCGACCTGCGCAACATAGGCGTGATCGGCGCCGGAACGATGGGCAATGGCATCGCGCAGACCTGCGCGCTGGCCGGGTTTCCGGTGGTGCTGCAAGACCTGTCCGACGCGGCCCTGGACCGCGCGCGCAAGACGATGGAGGGCAGCCTGGCCCGTCTTGTGAAAAAGGCCACCCTGACCGAGGCGCAGGCGGCTGACACGCTGGCCCGGATTACGATGACCACCACGCTCGACCTGATGGCCGACCGCGACATCGTGATAGAGGCGATCGTGGAAAAGCTGGAGGTGAAGGCGGCGATCCTGGGCAAGCTGGATGCGATCTGCCGGGCTGATGCTGTGCTGGCCTCCAACACCTCGTCAATCTCGCTGACGCAGCTTGCCGCCGCCTCGGCCCATCCCGGGCGGGTGATCGGGATGCACTTTTTCAACCCGGTCCCGGTGATGCAACTGGTTGAAATCATTCGCGCCCTGCAAACCACCGATGCCGTGGCCGAAGCGGTGACTGCGCTGACCCATGCCATTGGCAAGACGCCGCGCGTGTCGAAAGACAGCTACGGGTTCATCGTCAACCGCCTGTTGGCCCCGCAGATCAACGAGGCGATCAATTGCGTTTACGAAGGTCTGGCCACGCCCGAAGACATCGACAGCATGATGAAACTGGGGGCCAACCACCCGATGGGGCCTCTGGCGCTGGGCGATCTGATCGGGCTGGATGTTGTGCTCAACATCATGGAAACGCTTTATGACGGGTTCGACGATCCGAAATACCGCCCCAGCCCCCTGTTGAAGCAGATGGTCAGCGCGGGCTATCTGGGGCGCAAGGCGGGCAAGGGATTTGCAGAGTATCCCGCAGCCTGAAACAGGGCGGGGGTGCGGGCAGCGATGGCAACGTTCAGGGCCGAAGACGGAACGCGGTTGGCCTACCGCGACGACGGTTCGGGACTGCCGCTGCTGGCGCTGGCCGGACTGACCCGGGACGGGCGTGATTTCGACTATCTGGCGCGGCATCTGGGGCGCGATGTCCGCCTGATCCGGCTGGACAGTCGCGGGCGGGGCGGCTCGGACTGGGCAGCAGCCGAGACTTACACCGTGGCGCAGGAAACCCGTGACGCGCTGGCGCTGCTGGATCATCTGGGGATCGGCCGGGCGGCGGTGGTCGGATCGTCGCGGGGCGGTTTGCTGGGCATGGTGATTGCGGCGACCCAGAAGACGCGCCTTCTGGGGCTGTGCCTGAACGACGTGGGGCCGGTGCTGGAACGCGGCGGGCTGACGCGGATCGGGCTTTATGTGGGGGTCGCCCCCACCGTCGCGACCCTGCAGGAGGTTGCCGACCGGATGCCGGCGGCCATGCCGGGGTTCCAGCGTGTGCCCGACACCCGCTGGCAAGAGGAAACGGTGCGGCACTATGTGCAGCTTTCGGGCGGGGTGGGACTGACCTATGACCCGGCGCTGCGGATCGGCCTTGATGCTGCGCTGGCCGGGCCGCTGCCGCCGGCGTGGCCGCTGTTTGAGGCCTGCGCCGGGCTGCCGCTGGCGCTGATCCGCGGTGCCAATTCTGACGTGATCAGCCGCGAGACCGCCGCCGAGATGCACCGCCTGCGTCCTGACATGGTTTTTGCCGAGGCCGCTGACAGGGGTCACGTTCCGTTTCTGGACGAACCTGCATCGGTGGCCTGCATCCATCACTGGCTGCGTCTTGTCCGCGACGCCCCGCCGGTTGCGGGATGATCTGACGGGCGACCGGGTGGTGGTGTTTCGCCGCACTGACCTTGGTGCGCAAGTTGTCCGATGGTCAGGGCTTCGGCAACGGGGTTGTGCCAGTCAAGCGGTGTTGTGCTTGCGGGATGTGCCGCCGAAGCGCGGTCTTGCTCTTTGGGCAAGTGATCGGCTTCCCCGTTCGGCAGCCTTCGCCCCAGATCGACCCGGCTGCATGAACCGGTCCGTTGTCAGCGCCGTGGCTGCCAACATGATGCGGGTTCAATGCAAGTCCGGTGTGCCCATCTCATTGGCACGCTGAATACGATCGGCATCAGTCCTGGGCGCGGCATCACCGGAACCGCGCCCCGCGGGGTGTTCGAAGGCCCGCGATCAGACGGGTATCGACGGCCAATCAATAGGTCAGCGGCATCGGGGCGATGCGACTGTGCATGACGCATCGCCTGCGGGGAACGGGCATGGCCTGGCACCGGTTCAAAGCGGCTGTCCCGGCGTCGGGATCATCGCCGCCATGCGACCAGATGGGAATTGCCTGGCGATCATTGATCCAAATCAATCAAACAAAGCCGAAAGCGACTATACTTCACCACACGTCAAACGGGTGGAGGCCACGCCGCAGGATCACTATCAGACCGTGCAGGACGTCGTTGGCAGACTTGAAGTGGCCGAGGCCACGGTGCGGCGGCAGATCAAGACAGGCGCGCTGCGCGCCATCGACATCGGGAAGGGCTGGCGCGTTTCGGACACCGATTTTTCGAGGTTTCTGACTGCTCGTGGAGCGGCGCCGAGAGGTAGTGCCACCGAAGCTTCCGCTCCTCTGGCCTCGCCGGCAGGGTCACAAGTTCCAGATCGCAGTTCGAAGATACCCTGAACACAAAGGAAAACGCGGGCTTTGAACCGGCCTGCAGATGAAGGCCGCAGGATTGGCGCTTGTGAACCGTGTTGGTGCCAGACTGCCCGCAGCCGTGCGGCGAGGCATGGAATGACGATGAGAACCTGTCACGTTGATTGAATGGGAAAGGCAAACAGATGAAACACATCCTGTGCTGTGTAGATGGGTCCGAGCACGCAGATATCGCCTTGCGTGCAGCGATCCAGCTTTCGGCAAAGCTTTCTGCTGATCTCTCGCTTCTGGTGGTGAATGTCTCCTTTGGTCGGTCCCCGCGTGGGCCGCAGGCCCTGATCTGGACCAACGACGAGGCGCAGGCCATACTTGACAAGGCCTGCGATGTGGTCGCGAGGAACGGGCAGAAACCGGCCCTGGCCGGGATCACGGTGGCGCGCGAGGCATCAACCGGGATCATCGACCACGCGCTTGAACATGACATTGATGCCATCGTCATTGGCACTGGTGACAAGCGCGGGATGTCGCGGCTGTTTCTGGGCTCTGTCGCCATGGATGTGGCCAATCGGGCGCCTTGCACCGTCATCGTCGCGCGCTGATCCCGTCGTTCGGTCAGCACGGGCGTGATCTTCATGCTTTCAAGGCAGGGTGCGGGGCCGCGCCCTGGCAAGTCAATCCAACTCAGGAAAGGACAAGACCATGAACCGTCTTGACACAAAAACCGCCATCGTGACCGGGGGTGCCGTGGGCATTGGCCGCGCCTGTGTCATCCGCATGGCGGAGGAAGGCGCAAAGGTCGCCATCCTTGACCTGCTGGAGGCCGAGGGCATGGCGCTGGCCGCCGAATTGGTGGCAAAGGGCCATGAGGCAGCCTTCTGGCCGGTTGATGTGGCTGACGAGGCCGCGGTGAAGGCTGCCATCGACGCTGCAGCCGCCCGGTTTGGAAGCCTCGATGTGCTGGTGAACAACGCGGGCATTTCCGGCAGCCCCAAACCCACCGATCAGGTGTCCGAGGCGGAATGGGACCGGGTTCAGGCGGTGAACGTTAAGGGCGTTTTCTTTGGCACCAAACACGCCATTCCGCATCTGCGCGCAGCCGGCAAAGGCTCGATCATCAACCTGTCGTCCATTGCCGGGCTGATCGGGGTTGGCGGCATCGCGCCCTATCATGCCTCCAAGGGCGCGGTGCGGTTGATGACCAAGAACGACGCGATCACCTATGCGGCGGAAAAGATCCGGGTGAACTCGATCCACCCCGCCTATATCTGGACCCCGATGGTGGAAAACCACCTGCGCGCCACCGCCCCTGATCTGGAGGCGGCAAAGGCGGCGGCGGGGGCCGCGCATCCGATCGGCACCATGGGCGAGCCTGACGACATTGCCTGGGCGGTGGTCTGGCTGGCCTCGGACGAGGCGAAGTTCGTGACCGGCACCGAGATCGTCATCGACGGCGGCTACACGGCGCGATGATGCACCTGACCCAGCCGCACGCCAGCCCCGCCGCCGATTGCCTTGCCGGTCTTGCCGCAACGCCTGATGGCCTGACCGCGCCAGAGGCCGCACGGCGGCTGGCCGAACATGGGCCAAACCGCCTGCCGGACGTGCGGTCGCGCGGGCCGGTGGCACGTTTTCTGCGGCAGTTCCACAATGTGCTGATCTATGTGCTGATCGTTGCGGCCGTGGTGACGGGCGCCCTGCAGCACTGGTTGGATACCGGGGTGATCCTGGCCGTGGTGCTGGCGAACGCGATCATCGGCTTCGTCCAGGAGGGCAAGGCCGAGGCGGCAATGGCGGCAATCCGGGGCATGCTGGCGCCGAAAGCCGCCGTGTTGCGCGACGGGCAGCGGTTAACGGTGGACGGGGCCGACCTTGTGCCCGGCGACATCGTTCTGTTGGAGGCGGGTGACAAGGTGCCCGCCGACCTGCGGGTGATCGAGGGGCGGGGGCTTGCCGCGCAAGAGGCGATCCTGACCGGCGAGTCGGTGCCCGTGGAAAAGGGCCAGCCCCCGGTCGCCGCTGATGCCGCCCTTGGCGACCGCCGGTCGATGCTGTGGTCGGGCACGCTGGTCACCATCGGCACCGCGCGCGGGCTGGTGGTGGCGACGGGCGCGGGCACCGAGATCGGGCGCATCGGCGGGCTTCTGGCTGGGGTGGAACAGTTGACCACGCCGCTGGTTGCGCAGATCGACCATTTCGCGCGCTGGCTGTCGTTCCTGATCCTGCTGGTGGCGGGGCTGCTCCTCGTCTACGGCTATTACGTTGGCCACATGCCTTTTTCCGATCTTTTCATGGCTGTGGTCGGCGTCGCCGTGGCGGCAATCCCCGAAGGCCTGCCCGCCGTGATGACGATCACCCTGGCCATCGGTGTGCAGGCCATGGCTCGGCGCAACGCCATCGTCCGCCGCCTGCCTGCGATCGAGGCCATCGGTTCGGTCTCGGTGATCTGCACCGACAAGACCGGCACCCTGACCCGCAACGAAATGGTGGTAGCTGCGACAGAGACGGCGCAAGGCGTCTTTGCCATCGATGGCGAGGGCTATGCGCCGACAGGTGCCATCACCCGGCGGGTGATCTTGAACGGCTCGCCCGGGCGGCGGCGCTGTGCAATGACGCTGCCCTTCGCTGCAAGGATGGTGTCTGGATGGTCGAGGGCGACCCGATGGAGGGCGCGCTTCTGGCATTTGCGGGCAAGGTCGGCAGTGGCCCCACCGCGCGCCGTCTGGACGCGATCCCCTTCGACAGCCGTCACCGTTTCATGGCCGTGCTGACCGAGGGGCCGCAGGGCCGCGTGACCCATGTAAAGGGCGCGCCGGAACGCGTGCTGCGGATGTGCGCGGGCATCGACATGCATCACTGGCATGACCGGGCCGAGGCGATGGCGCGGCGCGGTCTGCGTGTGCTGGCGCTGGCAGAGCGGCCAGAATCGGGCGACCAGATCGATACGGCCACGCTGGACCACAGCCTGACCTTCCTTGGCCTCGTCGGCCTGATCGACCCGCCGCGCCCCGAGGCAATTGCCGCCGTGGCCGAATGCCGGGCGGCAGGCATCCGGGTGAAGATGATCACCGGCGACCATGCCGGAACCGCCGCCGCCATCGGCGCGCAGATCGGGCTGGCGAACCCCCACCGCGTGCTGACCGGGGCCGATCTGGACAAGCTGGACGACGCGCAACTGGCGCTGGAAGTGGCGGATGTCGATATCTTCGCCCGCACCAGCCCCGAGCACAAACTGCGCCTTGTGACCGCGCTGCAGGCGCATGGCCTGTCGGTGGCGATGACCGGCGACGGGGTGAACGACGCGCCCGCGCTGAAACGCGCCGATGCGGGCATTGCGATGGGCCTGAAGGGGTCGGAAGCCGCCAAAGAGGCCGCCGATCTGGTGCTGGCCGACGACAACTTTGCCAGCATCGCCGCCGCCGTGCGCGAGGGCCGCACGGTCTATGACAACCTAAAGAAGGTGATCAGCTGGACCCTGCCGACCAATGCGGGCGAGTCGATGGTTGTGGTGCTTGCCCTGCTGGCAGGGTTGGCCCTGCCGGTGACGGCGGTGCAGATCCTGTGGATCAACCTGATCACCGGCATCACACTTGGCCTGGCGCTGGCGTTTGAGCCGACCGAGACCGGCACAATGGCCCGCCCGCCGCGTGCCCGCAATGCGCCGATCCTGTCGGGCGAACTGGTCTGGCATGTCGTGCTGGTCGCTACCCTGTTCATGGCAGCGGTCTTTGGCATCTTCACCTATGCCACGGGCAAAGGCTATCCGCTGGCTTTGGCGCAGACGATGGCGATGAACACGCTGGTGGTGCTGGAAATCTTCCACCTGTTCTTCATCCGCAACATCCACAGCACCTCGCTGACATGGGCCGCAGCGCGCGGGACGAAGGTGGTCTGGAGCGTCGTCCTTGTCATCTCCGCCGCGCAATTCGCTGTCACCTACCTGCCGCCCTTGCAGGCGGTGCTGGGCACAAGGCCCGTTCCGCTGATGGACGGTGTGTTGATCGTGGCCATCGGCGCCGCCTTTTTCGCACTGATAGAAATCGAAAAGCAGATCCGGCTGGGGTTGAAATCATGATGCGACCACCAAAACGAAAGCCGCCTTCCCATGCCCTTCTCGCTGCTGCCGGACGCCGGCGAAACTGCCCGCAATGGTGCCGCCCCCCAAACACTTGCAACAGCACCGTCCACACAACGCCCCCGACTGTGCGGCGCGCGGCACTCCACGCCCGGCCGATCATGATCGTTCCGATCTGGATCATGAAACACCGCAACCTTGATCTGCCGCCCGAAAACCCGGGGGTGAGCTATCTGGTCGGGCAGGGTTTCACCGTCGTCATGATCTACTGGACCACCCCTATATCTGATAAGCGCGATGGACCTTGCGGTGTTGGCCTTTCCGAACGCCGGATAACCGATGCCGCCGCGACGTGGCGGATCGCCGCGCCAGGGGCGCTTGTCGCGGGTAGGGGTCCACAGCCCTGCGGTCTGCGTCACCCGCGCGTGCGTCTGCGGTCGGGGTCATGGACCGGTATCTTGACCACAGATCCGAGATGGCCCGCGGCGGAGACAACTGTTCCCTCCGAAGCATGTGTTGTGTCGATCCGGCCCAAAGCGAGCATTTTCCCGCCCAGTGCTGGCGAAGGTATGGCCATGCTCACGACTCCGGCAAGACTGCCTTTGACCGTGATCTCGGCCCCATCCAAACCATCGGCCCCTTCGGGAAAAACGATCGAGGCGACGGTTTTCTTTGCGCTGCCTTTTGATGCGGCAAGTGCTGTCCTTCCCTGAAACTCCGGCTTGGCCAAATCCACAGCCCAGCCCATACGGCATTCCCATGGCGTTGAGGTATGGTCATATTCCAGGCCACCCATGATAAGCCCTGCCTCGATCCGGGCCATCATGAGGGCCGCACCACCGACTGGTTTCAGGCCGTGTTTCTGCCCCGCTGTCGTCAGGGCTGTCCAAAGTTCCGGCGTTCTTGCAACGGGCAGGAGAAGCTCGTAGCCAAGCTCGCCCGTGAAGCCCAGGCGACTGATCTGCATGGAAATCCCGGCGATGGTCACGCCGGTGCGGAAATCATAGTAGGGCAGCGCCATGTTGGAGAGATCGTGCGCGGTGAGATCTTGCAGCAGGGCGCGCGACTTCGGCCCTTGCACCGAAATCTGGGCATGATCGGCACGGCACTCCCGCACCAGCACGCCCGGACCGGCGGAGGCTGTCAGATCTTCACCCAGACGGGAATTTGCACCCATCACCATGACGCGCTCGGGGCTGTGGTAGAACACCGTGCAATCGTCGATCATATGACCGTCCACGTCGACGACCACTCCGTAAGCCACCCGCCCCGGCTTCATCGCCGTCACATCGCGCGAAAAGACCCGGTTCACGCAATCGGCGGCCCCCGGCCCGGTCACGTCGTATTTCAGCAGCATCGAGAACTCGATTGCCGCCACATGGTTGCGGATGGCGTCATACTCGGCTTCGGGGTCGCCCCAAGTGACGGGAATGGCAAAGCCAAAGACATCCATCCATTCCACCACCCCATCACCATAAAGCGCGGCAAGCGGGGTGGGCATAAGGGTATCGGGATAGGTCATTCTACCGTCCTCCGCCAATGGCTGCCGACAGGGTTTGCGCGCCCAGCCGGTAATCTTCCTCGGTTGCCCCGATCAGGCGGCGTTCGCGGATAAAGGGCTGGTGGGTGTCGGGGTCTTCGGTGTCGAACTCACGTGCCAGACGCGCGCCCGAAAAGGTGGCCTGCGCGATCATTCCCGGCGTATGGGCGTCGCCGATCAGGTGGATCGAGGTGATACCGGCCTCTTTCAACCGCTCGGGCTGGGCTTGCAACTGGTCATAGATCGCGCATTCCGACTTTCGCCAGGTGACCATCAGGACCGAGTCATAGGCGGTCTCGGTTTCCTCGTTGGTCCACTTGTTCACCGAGGTCACTTTGCCGCCTTCGACGGACACGGCGAACTGTAGTGGCAGCAGTTTGACGCCCAGTTCCATCAGCTTCATGTGGACGCGCTGTTCTTCCAGCGTATAGCGCAGATAGGGGCCGACGCTTTCGTTATGGGTCAGATAGACCACCTCATGGCCCTTTTCGGCCAGATCGATCGCCACGGCAGAGCCCATGAAATAGGCGTCATGGTCGATCACCACCACGCGCTTGCCGACCGCCTTGCCGTCGCGGACATACTGGTCGGGCGTCACGATTTCGGGCTTGGACGCATCTGCCCCAGCGATGTAGTCATGGATCGGCGCGCTCATCCCCGTGGTGTCCCAACTGGAGCCTGTCGCAAAGATCACATGCTGCGCGCCATAGTTCAGGATGTCGTCAAGGCTGAGCCTTGTGTTCAATTCGATGCCTACATGCGTGTGCAGGCTCAGCTGGGTCTTGCGCCAGTCAACCACCCGTTTCCAGGTGCCAAAACCCGGCAGTTTCGTCACCCAGTTGAGGTGCCCGCCAACGGCTGACCCCGCATCGACCAGTTGCACGGTTTCATACCCGCGCTTGCCCAGCACCATGGCGCATTCAAGACCAGCGGGGCCTGCGCCCACCACCATCACGGCGGGTTCTGGATTTCGGGTCGGCACAAAGATTTCCGGGTGCCAACCGCGGCGGTATTCCTCGCCCGCTGTTGTGTTCTGCGTGCACCAGATCGGCGGGCCGCCCTTTTCCCAGCGGCTGACGCAGACGTTGCAGCCAATGCACTCGCGGATGTCCTCATACCGCCCGTCGCGGATCTTGTTGGGCAGGAAGGGGTCGGCGATTGACGGTCGCGCCATGCCGATGATGTCGCATTGCCCCGAATTGATCGCCTTGACCATCACATCTGGGTCGGTAAAGCGGCCGACGTTGATGACGGGCTTCTTAGAGACGCGCTTGGCGTGGCGGGTATAGGGGGCCTCGTGGTTGGTCTCGAAGAAGCGTGAGGAACCGGCGTCTTCGCCCCAATTCAGCGTCCCGATGTTGATGTCCCAATAGTCTACCAGATCGTCAAGCAGTTCGATGAATTTCACCCCTTCACCTTCAGCCCGAATGCCCTGATCGCCATAGCCGAACGGCGCATCCAGCGTGTCGATCGGAAAGCGGATGCCAATGGCGCAGTCCTTGATCTCGGCGCGCATCATCTGCATCAGCTCTACGGTAAAACGGGCGCGGTTTTCAAAACTGCCGCCATATTCGTCGGTGCGCTTGTTGTTCCAGGGATAAAGGAAGTAGTTCGGCACGGTCGCCAGACCGCAGAACACCGTCAGAAGGTCAAACCCTGCCTCGCGTGCCCGCAAGGCCGCATCGACATGATCGCGCTGCATCTTGCGGATGTCCCTCAATGACATCTCACGGGCGCTGGACATGCCCTCCATCTCGTTCGGAATCTGCGACGGTGCCCGGTTCGGCATCCGGGTTTCGGCGTTGAAGCAAAAGCTGGAGCCGTGGGTCAGTTCGACACCGGCAAGGCAGCCGTGACGATGGGCCTCTTCGGTCATCATCCGCAGGTTCTGGATGTCCCCCTGATCGATCAGTTTCGATCCGACCCATGGCATGGCGTCACTGTCCGGGGCCACCATGCAGACCTCGGTGAAGACCGCGGCAAAGCCGCCTTCCGCCTTCATCCCGCGGTGCATGGCCTGAAACCCGGGCTTGTCGGACCCTGCACCATTGCAATGGGGCACCTGCCAGAACCGGTTGCGCAGGGTTTTTGGCCCTAGCTGGATGGGTTCGAAAAGGACGTCATGTCTGGGATCACGAGTCATGTGATTGCCTTTCAACTGTCAAATGCATGGTTTGGGTGGCTTTTGGCACGGTCACATCCGGATCGCGCAACTCTTCGGTACAGATCGCCGTCGCCTCAATCCGGATGCGCGCGCCGAAGGTGAACAGGATCGCCGCCACCATGCCGCCGCCGGCGAAGATCAGGTTCGGATCAAGAATGCTGTAGGCCAGATCGCCCGCGCCACCCTTTGCAACTATCGCAAAGGCAGCGATCAGGCCGATGACAACCCCAAGCGAAACCAGAGCCCTGGCTGAAACTGCCGGCTCGTTGCAGCACGGAAAGCCGATCAATGCGACGGTTCCTCCGGCCTCGCCGCCCCGGGTGCGGGCGCTATGCGCATGACAGGCCCCCGCATCGCGAATACGACGGGCCAGCGCAACAAGGCCGAAAGCTGCGATCGGCATGATGACCGCCATGATGACGAAAGTGCCCGGAACACCGGCGCCGATTCCAGCAAGCATGGCGATCGGAATTGCCCCCGCAGTTCCTGCCAGGGGCCCCGCTGCCGATACTACCAGGAAGACCAGCAGGCCAAGACCGATCAAATTGTTCTTCAGATTGTTCGCCTGAAGCGGTGTCGCATGTTCCATGTTTTCCCATCCCGGTTGGTATCGTTCTGATTCTGTCTCCAACCAGACGTTCTGGACAAAGCCCGGCCATGGCGGGCGAAGAACGCTCGCCGTGACATCGGCGGATGTCTCGGGTTTCGGGGTCGAGGGATTGTTCACAATCGCGTGCTGTCCAATCAGTTTTGCGAGGGTGCCACCATAAGTCAAGTATTTCTTGCGTTTTTGGGACTTCCTACGGCTTCAGCCAAGAGACTTGGGTATGAGCCATGAGAGTGTTGCGGCCAGACCACTGATAAAATTGGGAAAAGACCTGCACCCATGGGCTTGGTGCAGTTCCGGACGTGGGTTTCCCTTGCTGCGTTTCTTGTCTAGATTGGCCGCCAGAGGAATGTTCAATGAAGCCTGAAGACTTTTTGCTCGTCCAACCACAGCAAGAGCGCGCCATCGCAAAGTTCCACAAGATGGTTGAGGCAGGTGGCGAGATTCTTGCGGAAGGCGGCTTTGGCAACCTGACGTCTGATGCTGTTGCTGCGCGCGCCGGCGTGAACATTTCTACATTTTACAAGTATTTCGCCAACCGTGATGCCTTGGTCGGCTACTTGGCGGTCGCCTTCATAGAAGAGCAGACTGCTTCACTCTGCGGCCTCGTTGCCCGGACGCCGCCCGATGCGCCGCTAGAACAGCTGATTCCCGCCATGATCGACACTGCCGTTGATGACTGGGCGAACAACCCCACATCACGCGCGTTGCAGGGCAGCTTCATTCTCGACCCGGTGCTTTATGCCGAATACAGCCGCAGCAGCCTGGACGTTGCCGCCGCCCTGCGCCCCTTCATGACAGCGTGGAACATCGCAGGCAGCCATGAGGATTGGGAGCGCATGCATTCCGTATTCGGTGACTGCGCCATCGTGCTGTTTGACCGTGCAGCAAAGGCAGACCCGGACGAACAAGCAAAGGTCATTGCGCAGCTGAAGAACCTTGCCGTGGCGTATTTTCGAACGGCGGTTGCATCCCAATAGCATCAGGTCGGATACCGCTTCTGGTAGCGGCAGACCGGATGAAGGCATGGCAGGCCCTGTCGCTGCGGCGCATTTGAGAATGCCCATCCGGACGCTTGGCTCAGAGTGCGATGTCCGGGCCATGGGTCAAGGCCTGTTCCGCCATGAAGATCGGCTTGCCGGAGGAGTGGCATGGGCAGTGCGCCGGGCGGCAACCGCCCGGCACAACGTTTGTGCAATTCGTGTTCGGGTCATGCGGCGGCGCGCGGTTCGGCGGTCAGGGCATTTCGCCATTCGCGTAGGCGCTGGGAAAAGCCCGCTGCGAACCGGGCCGGGACGACGCCCTTGCGGTGCAGGATGAACCCAAGCCCGATGACGAAGCACAGAACGTCGGCGCAAAGCGGAATCCAGGCCATGGCCAGCACGTCATGGGTGAACCACAGCGCCGATCCGGCAAGAAAGGCGAAGCGCATCGGCATCTCGCTGGACATCATCCGGGCCAGCGCCACGACCGTCATCGCGGCAACCGCCAGAAGCGTCAGCGGGCCAGACCAGGCCACGGTGCCGGCCACCCAGAGCATCGGAATGATGCCATAGCCGACCACGCTTGCAGCAGGGCGCCGCAAGGCCAGGATGGCCGCCGCAGCCTGCACTGCGGCCAAACCGTTCATCGCCGCCGCAGGCACGAGGCCCAGCATCAGGAAATGTGCCCCAAAGGCCAGACCTACGCCGGTCTGCACCTGCAGCATCCGCCGGGGAGAAGTGATCAGGGCACTGGCGACAAGCATCCCTGCCGCCAGCAGGCCCAGACCGGTTGCAACGGTTTCAAGCGCCATCACCATCGCTCCATCACCTCGACCCGCAATTCCAGCCGGCGCGGTTCGGCACCTTTCAGGGGAAGACCGATGTCCGCGCGCATGCGGTCGCACATCCGGTCCACATGTTGAGATTCGCGATACCGCGCGTCGGCTGCCAGCACCGCCGCAACAAGGCGGGCAAGACGTCCGGGGCGGTGGGGCTTGGTGATTTCCCGCAGGTGCAAGCCGGTTGTTTTTTTGCGCAGGTGGCTTGCTGCGGGCCAATTTTCGACAATCTGGAATTGTGCATTGGTCTGGGTCATTGACGTTTCTCCTGTCGGGCAGGACTGCTTGACCCACCTCTGATGACCGGTAATCTGGCGCTGCAGCGTCGCGCCATTTTCGCGCATGCAGCATGAACTTGTCGCAATTGTCGCGACGGCAGGGGGGTGTCGGGCCTTGGCAGACCATCCGGACACATTGCTGGCCGCCCTGGTGCGCAGTTCGCTGAACGCCATCATCGTCGTGGACGAGGCGGGTCTGGTGGTGGAATTCAATCCGGCCGCCGAAACCATCTTCGGCCACTCGCGCGCGCAGGCGATCGGGCGGTCGATCGGCGATCTGATCGTGCCGCAGCATCTGCGCGCCGCGCATCAGGCCGGGATGACCCGATATATGGCGACCGGCGTGCCGCATGTGCTGAACCGCCGGGTCGAGATCGAGGCGATGCGCGCCAGCGGCGAGGTGTTTCCGGTCGAGTTGTCGATCAGCGAGGTCATCACCGGCGACACCCGACATTTCGCCGCCTCGCTGCGTGACCTGACGCGTGAGCGGGCCGCCGAGGCCGCCCGCGACGACAGCGAGGCGCGGCTGCACGCCTTCATGGAGCATGCGCCCATCGGCATGTATCTGAAGGATGGCGCCGGGCGCTACATCATGGCGAACCCGGAGTTTTCACGGGTCTTCGGGCGACCGCTCGAGTCCATTCTGGGGCGCAGCGCGGATGACCTGCTGGAGCCGTCCGAGGCCGAAATGGTGCAGGCGAATGATGCCCGGGTGCTGGCCACGCAGAAATCCGAGGCGGTCGAGGAATACCTCGTCGGTCGGGATGCCTACACATGGACGCTGGTCCTGCGCTTTCCACTGTGGTCCGAGGGCGCGCAGGAATGGCGGATCGGCGGATTTGACATCGACATCACGCCGCTGAAGCTGGCGGCGGCCGAGGTGCAGCGCAGCCAATGGGCCCTGCTGCAAAGCGAAAAGCTGTCGGCCCTGGGAAAGCTGCTGGCGGGTGTCGCGCATGAATTGAACAACCCGCTGGCCGTAGTCAAGGCTCAGGCCGAGATGCTGGGGATGGAGACCGAAGGCACCCCCCTTGCCGCGCGCGCTGCCCGGATCGGGCGGGCTGCGGATCGCTGCGTGCGCATCGTGCAGACGTTCCTTGCCCTGGCCCGGCAGCGCCCGCCTGTGCGTGAGGTCATCCGGCTGAACGCGCTGGTCGAGCAGGTGATAGACTTGCTGGCTTTCCAGTTGCGCGCAGCGGTCATCACCGTGCGGCGCAACCTCGTGGACGGTTTGCCCGAAACGACCGGTGATCCGGACCAGATCCATCAGGTGGTGATGAACCTTGCGCTCAACGCGATTCAGGCCATGGAGGCGCTTGACCCGGCCGTCGCACGGACGCTGACCCTGACAACCGGGCAGTCGGCGGACGGCAGCCTGTGGCTGGAGGTGGCCGACAGCGGTCCGGGGGTCAGCGAAGACCAGCGGGGGCGCATTTTCGAGCCGTTCTTCACCACCAAGGATCAAGGCAAGGGCACCGGCATGGGCCTGTCCTTTTCGCGCGCAATGATCGAAGGCCATGGCGGCACGCTGGACGTGGCGCCGGGCGCGGGAGGGGCGAGGTTCCGGTTGACCCTGCCGAGAGTCGAAACAGCGGCGACGTCTGACGCCAAGACCGTTTCCGCCGTCCCCGAGACAGGCACCGGTGCGGCGCTCATCGTGGATGACGAGATTGATGTGGCCGAGGCGCTGGCTGATCTGATGCGGGTGTTGGGCCACCGCACCGAGGTGCGCACCAGCGCCAACGGCGCGCTGGCGGCACTGGCCGCACGCGATTTCGATGTGATCCTGGCCGATCTGTGGATGCCCGATCTGGACGGGACGTCGTTTCTGGAGGTGCTGTCGGCAACCCATCCGCTGGCTGTGCCGCGTCTTGCCTTTGTCACGGGCGATGTGCTGGGTAGCGCGGCGCAGGAAAGCCTGCGCCGCGCCGGTCGTCCGGTTCTGGCAAAACCATTCGATGTGGAGTCCGTGCGCGCCATTCTGATGGCACTGGGCCCGAAGGTCAGAGGATGAAATCCGAACCCTGGAAATCGACCTCGTAGGGGTTGCCGATGCCGTAGACCACGATGTTCAGGTCCGCCACGCCGTCGCCGTTGATGTCGCCGAAGATCTTGATCCCCGCGCCGCCGACCTCGGTCCACAGATCGCCCGCACTGGTGAAGAACGGCTTGTCCCCGGTAAAGTTGAACGTCTGGTTGCCGGCAAGGGTGGTGTTGGCGTCGATGAACGACAGGTCGATCTTGTCGGCACCGAAGTCGAAGCCCACCACCTTGTCATAGGTGGCACCCGTCGAATCCGACACTGCGTAGAACACGAAGCGGTCGGCCCCTTCGCCGCCATAGAGCTTGTCCTGCCCCGCACCGCCCGCAAGGGCATCGTTCCCTGCGCCGCCGTACAGCGCATCATTGCCGGTGCCGCCGTCCAGCCGGTCGTCGTCGTTGCCGCCGTTCAGCGTGTCATGGTCGGCCCCGCCGTAGAGCTTGTCGTTGCCGTTGCCGCCGTTCAGCGTATCGTTGCCGCCCAGGCCGTAGAAGGTGGAAACGGCCTTGGCCGGGTTTTCGCCCCAGGATCCTTCGATCACATTGGCCAGCGCGTTGCCGGTGCCCGTGTGGTGCTTTTCGGTGTCGAAGTACAGTCGCTCGACGTTTTCGGCCAGGGTCAGGTAGGTCTCATCCGTCAGAACCGTGTCGATGCCGCCATCGAAGCCCTCGATGACCTTGGCCGAGGCATCGACGTTGTAGGTGTCGTTGCCCGCGCCGCCGAAGAGCGAGTCGTTACCCGAGCCGACAAGGCTGTCATGGCCCCCGCCGCCGAACAACTGGTCGGTGCCCCCCTCGCCGAACAGCTTGTCATCATCGTCGTTGCCCCACAGCGTATCGTTGTCCGCCCCGCCCCGCAGTGTGTCACCATGAGCCCCGCCATAGATCTGGTCGGCCCCGCTGCCGCCATAGACCACGTCATAGCCGCTGTCGCCATAGACCGTGTCATTCCCGGTCCCCGCCGTCAGCTCATCGTCATCCGCACCGCCATAGAGCTTGTCATGCCCAGCGCCAGCCTTCAGGGTGTCGTCGCCCGTGCCGCCTTTCAGCGTGTCCCAGCCGCCGGTCGAGATGATCGTGTTGGCCATCCAGTTGCCGGTCAGGACCGAACTGAGGTCATCGGACTTGTAAGCGTTGTTGTATTCCGACGCGGCATCCGCAACGATCAGGTCCTCGACATAGTCGGCGAGGGTAAGCTTTGCGCCGGCCTGCACGATCAGCGTGTCATGGCCGCCGGTCGGATCTTCGACCACCTTGTCGCCGCTCCAGTCCCACAACACGAAAACGTCGTCGCCGATCCCGCCGACCATCGTGTCGGCCTTGTCGTCGAACCCGCCGATGATGGTGTCGTTGCCGTTTCCGCCGGACAGATAGTTGGCGCCTTCCCAGCCTTCGACCAGGTCGTTGTCCCAGCCGCCGAACAGGCTGTCGTCGCCCTCCCAGCCAGACAGCGTGTCGTCGCCCTCGTCACCATAGGCAACAAGCTTTTCATAGGTCAGAACCGTGAAGTTGGCCTGAACGATCTTGTCGTTCCCTGCACCGCCGTGGATTGTGTCAGAGCCGGATTTGCTCCAGATGTCGTCATGGCCGCCCCCGCCAAAGATCAGGTCGTTGCCGTCGAGCGTCCAGATCGTGTCGTCCTTGGTGCCGCCGTGCACTTCGTAGTCAAAGTCGATCAGGCCGTCGACGGGTTTGAACACGTTCTCGATCAGCGGTTCTAGATTGATAATCTTGTTTGGCATCGCTGCCTCCTTTGTTTCGATGCGGGCTTTCTGCCGCATCGTCCGCTCGTTTCTGCGTCGCAGCGTAAGGAGGTTTGTCGCAATTGTCGCAGTGCGTGACGCCTTGTGCAGGGGCAGAGCGGCGCAAGACCGTGCGCCACTCGCGAAATATTTGTCGCAATTGTCGCAAAGCCGGGGCCGGCTGGTGCATTGCGCGCTTCCCTGGATTAACTATTGTTGCAGATTGAGCAGCTTGGGAGGGCCTGATCCATGACCCCACGCGCAGCGCCGACGCTGAAGGGCGAAAAGGCCCGGATCATCGTCTGCGAGGATGATCACGACATGCGCGAGACGCTCGTCGAATTCGTCGGGATGCAGGGCTACGCTGTCGAACAGGCGGTTGATGGCGCCAGCCTGCGGCGTCTGGTGCCGAAAGTCCGCCCCGACCTGGTGCTCTTGGACCTGAACATGCCGGGAGAGGACGGGCTTTCGCTGGCGCGCTGGCTGAAATCGGACCACCGCTGCGCCATCCTGATGCTGACGGCGATGGGCTCGCTGCCCGACAAAGTGGTGGGGCTGGAGATGGGGGCGGACGACTATCTGCCCAAGCCCTTCGAACTGGCCGAACTGCGCGCCCGTATCCGGGCCGTATTGCGCCGCACCATGAACCCTGTGGTGGTGAACGGCCGCCCGCCCGACCGGATGCGATTCGGCAAATGCGTCTTCGACCTGACCGAACGTCTGCTGTTCGACGAGGCCGGAAACAGCCTGTCGCTGACGGCGATGGAATACGACCTGCTCTACGTCTTCGCCACCCATCCGCGCCGGGTGCTGAACCGCGACCAGATCCTTGAACTGGCCCACAACCGCGCGTGGGACCCTTATGACCGGTCGGTGGACAACCGCATTTCACGCCTGCGCAGGAAGATCGAGGTGGACCCCGCCCACCCCCAGGTGCTGCGCACCGTGCGCGGCGAAGGCTATATCTTCGAGCCGGACGACCTATGACCTTCGCGGCAACTGCGACAAAGCCGCCGCGCGCATGGCTAGCTGACGGTCGGCCTGATTGCGTGGCGCAATCGCAAGCGGTCGTTCAACTGCGCACGCACTCACACCCGCTGGCAACTGGTCGCGAACGACGGCACCGGTGCACTGACCCTGACAGACATGGGAGTGGTTCTCAGCATCGCGACCGGCGGGGTGCTGACCCTCTTCATCGCGGCACCGCTCAATGGCAGCTCGGTCTGGGTGCGGGTGGTGGATGAGGTTTCGGACGCGGTGTTCGAGCAGGAGATCACTGCTGACCTGCCAGCCAACACCCAGTTCCTGTCGCCGAGGCTGTTCATGAACAACCGCGCAACGGCGGCATCGGTCGCCTACGACTGCTCGGGGGTGTATCTTGAGACTGACTATTAATGCCCGAATACCTCGGCCAACATGCAAACAAGAACTTCAAGGCTGTGGGCCGCAGGAGGCGAGCTACTTCCTGCTCTCTGACAACACCCGCAATTGGGATGGCCCAGAAACGTTGCGAGCCGATTCTCTATGGTCACTGCATGAGAGCTTGTCAGACGACCACCCCGGTCTGGCGTGAAAACGGAGCGGAGATCCGCCTTGTACAAAACTCTTGGGACGCGACGAAGTCCTATCTTTGCTGCCCATATATCGCTCGGACCTTGTCAGCAATTCCGGGCGGTCGATCAACCTTGCTTGGCGGGCAGGCAGGCGGAAAATGCCGAGCGACCGAGATTGATCGTTGACTGGCAGCAACTATCCGATCAGCCGCGCCAAAAAATCAGCATAGCCAAGTATTCGCACTGCCGGGGCGGATCAACCAGAGGAAGGAGCGAGATGTCACTTTCACCAAACCCGACCTTTCAGCATTCAGTTGCTCAAGCTTCAGTCAAGACCGCTGGGATTTCTGAATGTCGAAAAACGCGCGCTCTGCACCGCATCCTTGTCTGCGCGGTTCTCTCAATCGGGACGAGCACGGCTTTATCGCGCGCTGCGGAGGCTCAACATTGCGACTTCATCCTGTGCGGTCAGGGACATCGCCAATACTGCGAGCCTCAATGTCGTGGTGGCACAGCCCCGACAAACCCGTTCGATGATGCTGTCGGCGATCTGTTGGCTTGTCTCTTGATGCCGTCGCTACCTGGTTGTCCGGGCGGAGGGAGCACCGCTGTCCCGCAGTCGGCGGCTAAACCACCCGTCGCGCCGCATAGCCCTTACAGCATTGCTGCCAATCCGGACATTCCGTTGCGGCTTCCCGAAGACAAGCGATGGATCATTGTCGCAAGCGGCCGAGACCGCGTTGAAGTTGTCGGACGCGCTTTGGAGTTCGCTGAAATCTACGGAACAACACAGGTCTTCGTGACAAGCGACGGAATTTATGCGGCGACTATCGGCTGGGACTTTGCCGGACCAGCCGAACGGGCGCGCGAAGAACTTGTACGGACTGGCCAAATCCCTGAAGACTCATTCCTTTCACGGGGCATGAAACATGTCGACCGCGTTTGGGCAACAGACGCCTTGATGGCAGTGAAGCCATAGCGGTGTTGTCACTGAAACTTGACGCACCTTGGGATAGCGTGCTGCGCAGGCTCGATCTGTACCAACCAAAGCCCCTTCATCGCTCGCCGTCGTGGCAGACGGAGTCTACCGACAGGAGGTTTTCATGAACGTCTCATTGAACCGCTCCCGAACGCATCTTGCTAGCTGCCTACGCAGCTGCGGTGTTGAAAGCAGCCAGCCCTACCCGGTCAGTGCGCAACATGTGCCAGATCGTAGTGCGATGACCCACAATCGCGGCCTGGCCAATAAACTTGTGCACCTCTCCAGCCTCGTCGTGCTCGGCATCCTGCTTTTGGGGCGGCAAACGTTGATGGTTTTCGAGCATGCCTGCCCGGAAGCCGGTAGACCTCCCCTGATAAGGGCCGGGCATCGCGATACCCGGCAAAAATACCGTTCTTGCTGCCCAAAAACCGATCAGTCCGCCGTCTCAACACCGCCGAAGCCGTGGATCAGACAGGCATTGACCCTGCCGATCGCAGCGTGGTTAGGTTTCTGGTGTAGCGGCACGGTGGGTTGGAGCGCGATGAAGGCGAGCCTAGTTGCGCTAATGATTTTGCTGTCTCCATCTCTTGCGGTCGCGCAGCAGGCAGGGTTGTCTCAGGAAGCGGTGCCCGGCGACCTCCCCCTGTTCGCACGCCTTTACGATGACCGTGGCGCGCGCATGACCGTTCAGGCGTTCTGCGAACTGACGGGCCGAATCACCGCCGCGAACGAAGGGCTGGTTACCACGGCCAGCATGGTGCATCCCGACCAGGCTCTTAACGAAGGCTTCTGCCGCGTCCTGCGCGGCGTCACCGAACCTTGGACCGAAGGGCCTCCGATATCGATGCGGGTCGAGGACCCGGGGCTGATCGCTTGCTACTCTGTGATCGATGGGGTGATCCCGATTCTCCTGGATCAGCCGGCAGAACAGATTCTCGGCCCCGGCAGTTCCTGGACGAAGGCGATCCCTGACAAGCTGGCAGAACGCTATGCCTACTGTCTTGCCCATGCTCTGAACGAGGATGATGACGACCGCGCCCTCTATTTCGCCGTGCTTCTGGTTGTGGGCCAGAAGCTCGGCTATGCCGAGCTGGTCGGCCATGCCCTCGCGCTCGGTTTGGGCACAGCGCCGGACCTTGATGCAGCGGCAGCCTGGTATGAGGGTCCCGTTTTCGACCTGCCCGCCATGAGTGCGGCGGAACAGGCCGAACGTCGGGAGCTGAACCGTCTGGCTTTGGCCGCAATGCGCGACAACCGCGATTTCGACAAAGCGATGCAGGCGCTTCCAACGGATCGCGCGGTGTCCTTCATCGAGGAATGGGCGCGCGCCATGAACACGCTGGATATTGCTCTAACCTATAGGGACACTGGCATGACAGCGAAGTACCGTGCTGAACTGTCTGGCGTCATCGCCCGCGCTGTGACAGAGTCCATAACCGGAAAGATCGAAGCGCCGCCGCCGCACGCCGAGGAACCGGCGCAACCGAAGAAGGCGACAAGCGGCATTCGCTGGGGCATGACGACGTCGGAACTCCAGGCGCTGTTCGACGGAGGGTATTTGTATGATAACAGAATCCGGTTTCAGTTTTCGACACCTGGGCTGCGTGAAGCGATCGGAATAGACCCTATGCTTATATCGGTAAGCTACGTTCCAGAAGTGTTCTTCCACTTTGATTCGTCGACTGGACTGAAGAAGATATCGATCAGATCGGATCTGGTCCCAGTTTCCGTCGGCGATCAAGTCGCGCCCAGCCTGGACCTTTTCGGCGAAGCACTTGGAAACCTTGTTGGTGTCTTTGGCGAAGCCACAGTAGACGACAATCCTTCCGCAGAACCGATTGACAGGCTGATATGGTCTTGCCTGGCTGCTGAGGATTGTAAGGCACCGATCTCAATCTGGACGAGTTCTAGCATTCAGGTTTCCTTTTCCCTTTATGCTGAAAAAATGTTCCCCAGAGAAACATCAACTTATCTAGCTGATAAAATAAGACCGTTCCTCAAATTGCGGATCGAGCCAGCCCGATGAAACAAGTTCGTGGGGCGAAACTCGTTTTCGCTGAACTCCAAGTTGGCAACAACTTTCGCGACCGAGGCGCCACCGCATCCATCTTGGCCCGAAACTGTTCGCTGCGGGCCGCTGCTTTTTCATCGCGTCGCGGAGGCCGTGAGATGCGAGCTTGTTTGGCATCGGAGGGACGCCGTTTTGGGTAGTTAAGGCAACCAAGTCAACCCAAGAGCGACGAGGTTCCTCGAAAAAGCCTAGATCCGTGATGGAGTTCGAAAACTGGAACGTATAGTGCCTCAATCCGATACATCTGTTGCGGTCTTCATATGCTACTCGCGCCGCGATATGAGCGACGCGAATGCGTTGGCGTCGGCGCTCGAGGCCGACGGTTTCACGCCATTGATCGACCACAGGGACTTGCCCTACGGCGAGGAATGGCGTCGCGAACTCGAAGGTCTGATCGCGGGTGCCGATGTGGTGGTCTGGCTCGTTTCGCCGGATTCTGCGTTGTCAGACTGGTGCAACTGGGAATTGGGCGAAGTCGTTCGCCGCGCCAAGAGGCTAGTTCCCGTCGTGATCCGGCCAGTCGAACCCAACATGCTGCCGCAGGCGCTCGGTCGACTGCAGCTGCTGCCGTCGACCGGCATTTATACACCAGAACAACACTTTCCTGTGCTTCGAGACACTTTGAGGGCGGATCAAGGGTGGGTGAAGCAAGCAACCATCCTTGGCATGAGCGCGCAAGAGTGGTCTCGCTCTGGCAAGGGCACTGGGAACCTTCTGCGCGCAGAGGCACTGGACGCTGCCGAAGCCTGGTCGGTCAACGTGCCGCGAGAAACACCTGCGCCATCTTCGGCGATACTGGAGTTCATTCTGGCCAGTCGGCGCGCCCATCGCAAGCGCCAGCGCATGACGGTGGCCGGGTCGCTGGCGGTGGCTGCAATCGCGGGCCTGCTGGCATTCTGGGGGTTGGATCGCGCCGAAGAAGCAGAAACGCAGCGTGCACTTGCGGATTCCAAGACCCGCGACGCCATAGCCAATGAAAGCCATGCGCTGTCAGCCCTGTCTGATGCCGCCTTCGCACGCGGAAACACGACGCACGCTTTGAAACTCGCCCTCGCAGCCTGGCCGAGGGTCGGCGACGAAGGGCGCCCCCAACTCAAGCAGGCGATTGCGGCAATGGCGGCAGCGCTTCCCTTTCATGTTTCACGGGTTGCGTTTATTGGACACGAAGATCGGATCACCGACGCCGCCTTTGCGCAGGATGGTGCAAGCGTCGTTACAGCTTCAATCGACGGCACATTGCGAATCTGGGAAACCACATCCGGCCAGCTTATCCGGGTTTTCGATGGTCACGATGGCGCAGTGACAAGCGTTGACATCTCGCCGGATGGAACACGTCTTGTTTCCGGGTCACGTGAGGACAACACGACACGGCTCTGGGATGTACATACCGGCGTGCCCGTCGGCGAGATCATGCGGCATGCATATGCAGTGCAGGATGTGGCGTTTTCGCCCGACGGCACGCGCGTCGTATCAGCTTCAATCGACCATACCGCAAAGATCTGGGATGCCAGTACGGGCCTGCAGGTTGGAGTCGCGATGGAACACGAGTATCATGTCCGGACGGTTGGCTTCAATTTCGATGGCAGCCTGGTTGTCACGTCATCGGATGATGGATCAGCCAGGCTGTGGAATGGCACAACCGGCGCCCCTGTCGGCGATCCGATGCGACACGCGGACTGGGTCATTGGAGCAAGTTTTTCCCCGGATGGTTCGCGGGTCCTGACATTCTCGCGGGATGGAACAGCCCGTCTTTGGGACGGTCGGACAGGTGCGGAACTCCTCCCACCGTTGGTGCATGAAGGGCAGGTCACGCACGGTATCTTTTCGCCCACAGGAGAGATGGTCTTAACCGCAGCGCTCGATATGAAGGTGCGGATGTGGGACGCTTTCAACGGGGGCGCGCTGGGCAACCCGCTGGATCTTGGTGAGCCGTTCATTTTCGTTGCATATGCGCGGTCTGCGGAGGTTTTCGCAACGATCAGCACAAGCGGCAAGCTGCGCGTCTTTGCTTCGCGATCTGCCGAGCAGATTTGGGACACCATTGACCTTGGCGGCAGAGTGGGCGGTGCAGTCTTCTCCTCGGTTGGGACCAAGCTCCTGGCGTTCATGGCGGATGGGTCTGCGGTTATGTTGGACCTCGCGACAGCACGCCAGAACGCAAGAGAGCTGGTCGGCGAGAATGTTCCGGTCGTGTCGACAGCATTCTCCCCGGACGGGAAAATGCTGGTCACCGCATCATTCGGCGGTGCGATCACGCTCTTCGATGTGGTGACTGGCGAGATCGTGTGGCGGACGGCCCCGGAAGGCCCGCAGTATACGGGCGTTGGCTTTTCGCCTGATGGCCTTCGCATTGTCGCCAGTACCTACGACAAGTCCTCCCATGTGCTTGACTCAGCAAACGGAACGGAAATGTTGCTGCTGGTTGGCCACCAAGACATTGTGAGAAGCGCAGAGTTTTCCCTATCTGGCGACTCGATACTTACGGCATCGGACGACGGCACAGCCAGGCTCTGGGATGCGCGGACCGGTAAGCCCGTTGGCGGGCCGATCCGACATGACAAGGCGGTGTGGACCGCCCGGTTCTCGCCCGATGGAAAGCGGATTGTCACGGGTTCCTTGGATCATGGTGTCCGGATATGGGATCTAGATTCTGGTGATCAACTGTTTGAGACATTCTGGTTGCCCATGCCTGTGACCCACGTCGCGTTCTCTGCTGACGGTTCCATGATCGCCGCCTCGACCTTGGGCGTGCCCTCCTCTCTCGGGCACCATGACAAGACCGCTGGCGGATACGTTTGGAAAGTCGAAACTGGCACGGTTGTCGCAGAGATGGGCCAGCATGACTGGGCAAGCAGCGTTGCGTTCTCGAAGGACGACAAGCGCCTGTTGACGTCGTCCCGTGACGGCACCACGAAGCTTTATGATGTCGCGACGGGAGCCGAGATTTCGTTGCCCCTGTTTGTCGACAGTCAGACGCATTTCGCGGTGTTTTCGCCTGACAACCGGCTGGTTGCAACGGCATCCCATGACGGTGTCGCGCGACTGTGGGAAATGCCCGCGGATCTGGGTCAGCATGGTTTCCAAATCGCTTGTGCGCGGCTGGGCCAGGATACAACCCTTGACGACATCCAGCAGTCCATCGGCCTTGAGAAGTTGGTTCCGATTTGCGGACGGAACGGGCCGTTGCCACCAAGTGGGATGCCATTGCAGTGAGGCAGGCGGCGACATGGACCGCCTGTCCGCTCTGTTCGGCTCGACATGGCTGTAGGTCGATCAGCAGTTGTCGGTCGTGGTGCAAGCGACAATCATGGTACCGACGGCGACGACGAACACATAGTCCCAGAACCCCGGCTTCGCAGTCGGTTGCCGGGCTGCGGCGGCTTCCTTTGCTGCGCGTTCCCGTTCCATATCAAGCAGCATCTCGGCACAATTGGATTGACCGCCGCAGTTCGCATGTGCAGGGCTGCCCAAGGCGCCCATCAGGGCAAAGGCGACGACGAGGACGGGTTTTGCAGTCGTTTTCATGATGTGGCTTCCTTGTGTTCAGGGCTCAGGCGTCGAATCGATATCCAAGCAATAGCCCGGTCAGTGCCGGGCATTCTGGGCGGGACCAAAAAACCAGTGTGACGCACCTTGCAAGCAACAGCCCCGACAGTGACAATTCCGTTGCGACGGTTCAGGTTAAAGGGAAAAAGCAGGTCATGACTGCCCATGCAGAACTGGTCCGACTGATCCAGGCAGCGCTCGGTACCCACAAGCCCGACGTGATCCGCGAAGGGACGGCGACCCATCGCGAAATTCTTCTCGAAGCGGGCGAAGAGCAGGATTGCCTGTATCTTGTCCTCGATATCGGGCAACCCGCCTTCGTCGAACTCGCCCTGCGCGACATGGACACGCCTGTGCCCTTGGTAGTCGAACGGCGAGCAAGCCCGTCGGTGATAGGGGCACGTGAATTCCTGTTGTGGCGGAGCGAAACCGCGCGACGCGTGGTCGATGGCATTCCGGTACAGTTGAGGGCAGAGATCATGGGCCAGGCTCGGGTCCTTGCGATCCCGTTCGAGGAACTTGAAGCCGCGATCATCGATGAGGCGCAACGCAGGGACGATCCGAACCGCGAGATCGAGATGCGGCTCATCGGGCTCGCATTGACAGAGGCCACCGAACTTCTGTCGCGGGCCCGCGCGGTACAGACGTCAGGATTGCAACTCCGGCTTGCGGATCGCCTTCACAGCTATGCGGCAACCGCGAGGGACGCGGCGGGAGGCCGGTCTGTCGTTGAAGTCGATGCGCGGGCTATGCGCGCTTACCTGCAGAAGGTCCTGCGAGAGGATGCCAGCGAGATATCGCGGACCTTGGTCGAGATGGAGAGGTCCGGGATACTGGAAACCGCACAATTCAGATCGCGCCGGGGCGAAGGCGTCGCTTGCAGTTCCGCGGTGTTGGTGGGGACGGACCTTGACTGGACGGCGACCGGCACCCAAACGCCAACCAGGACGCGCAGCCTCCAGGTTTACCGCGTTCTCGACTGGGCGAGGCTGGAACTGCTTGCCGACCTGTCACGGGGCCGGTCGATGGCGGATGTCGGCATGGCCCGCAGCCGGGTTCGAGATCTTATTGGTGCCGGGGAGCTTCAGGTTGCTCGAAACATCGGTCTTGAACTGATCAGGCATTTCCCGAAGGATCCACTTTTGTACTATCTTGCTGCGCTTGCCATGGCACGGATGGGGGCCACTACGGAAGCCCTTGAACTCTTGTCAACTATTCCAGGAACCGTGCTGGGAACACAAGTGACCGAGCGGGATTTCACGCAGTTTGAGTCCAACTTGACGCGTGATGAAGCCTTGGATGACAGCGGAACGCGACACTCAGACTGGAAACACCGGCAGCAACCCGGCGAACCGTCGTGCCGGGATCTGGTGCGCGATATCTTTGCCCTGTTCGCACGGCTCGAGAAAGACACATATGTGGCGGTATCGGCGCGCAGTCTCGAAGCCAAAGGTGCTGCGATCCGATCCCATAACATCTATCGCGCCCTGTCCGATTGGTTGCCCGACGATTACTATACTGCGGTCAATGCGGCAACGATGGCGCTGCTGGCAGGACAGAAAGATGCAGCACGATCTTATGCTGAAAGGGCGCTGAGATCAGCGGAAGCTGAAACGTCATTCTGGGCGATTGCCACACGCCTGGAGGCATTCGCCGTACTCGGTCATTGCGACGAAGCAATGACGGTGGCAAAAACTCTAATCGACCCAGTGAAGCGCACTTCGTTCCAGTTGGGCGAACTGGCATCCTTGCGCAGGCAATTGGACCTTTTGGCGCTCGTCAGACCCGGGATCGACCGGATACTCGGCACCTTGCCGAAAACGCCGGTTGCGGTGTTTACGGGGCACTTGATGCCGCTAGACATGCCGGCCGAAGTTGTTCGGAATCATGCAGCATCCCTGACTACCGCACTCGCTGCCGCAATAGGTCCTGAACCGGTTGCACACCTCTTTACCGGCCTTGCAAGAGGCTCTGATCTTTTGATCGTGCAGGCCGCTCGGAAACTCAACCCGTCAGTGGCGGTTCATGGTGTGCTCGCGTTCGAACCTGACGAGTTCATGCGCCAGTCTGTGAGCGAGGATTGTTTCGCTGGTTCTGGCCGCGATTGGGTGAAGGATTACTCGACAGAGTTGGGACGGCTTTCGTCCTTGCGGGTGATCTGGGGGGGCGCCATGTTGCGCGCCGACACGTGGTCGGCCCTTGTGGTTGCAAACTGGGTGATGGCGGGGCTGGGAAAGTTGTTCACTGACCGGTACGCCATCCGGGATTGTCACTTCCTTGCCGTAACGTCTGGAGGCGAAGCGGAGTTCGCCGAGGGAACTGTCGCAACGGTTCTTGATTGGGAGCGGAACGGCATCGCCGCAACCCTCATCGACTGTCCTTGGCGTGTGCCTGCGCCGGTTTCGCGGCTAGCCCGTAAACCGTTGCCTTGGGCTATACACGCTGTCGTCACAGATCTGTCGGGAGACGCTGGAAGCGACACTTTCCGTGAAATCCGCGCGCTTTCAGATTCAGGGTGCCGGCTTCTGCCGGTCGCTGGCGGATTTCACCTTGAATGGGCGCTCGGCAGCGACGCGCTGGATGCATTGGCAGCGATTGCAACGCGCACGGACCTTCGCTGTGTCGCCGATTATCTTTATGCACCGAACGGCGCTATCCGCCATGAAGACGCGGTCGATATTGGCGAGGCCCATTCAATTCCGGGAGGTAGGCTCCTACTCTCCGAACGACTTGCGGCAATTGTTCGCTTTCGTTTCGGGCTGCGGTATACTCTCATTCCGGCCGGTATCCGCGCGCGCAATCGAAAAGCCAAAGCTCTTGATCGCGCCATCGCGCCCTCCGTGATCATGTACAAGATGGTTCGAGCATAAAGAACAAGCATAAAGAAACGTGATGTCGTGGCGCTCCGGTGACAAACTTGGCCCATAGTGCCTCCTCCCATTCCTGAAAAAAGGATCGCACCATCAAACCTTGTGATCAAACAGCGACCCTACCGGTGTCGCAACTGGCCCAGCGGGTGGGTCCGTCGCAGACCCTCTGCTGGAATCGCATGCAAAAACTGGAGGCGGCCAGGGTGATCACCGGCCACGACGCCTTGGTGGACCCGGCGTCCATCGGCCTCGGCCTGACCGTCGTCGTCGAGATCGAGGCCGCCGGCCACACGCCCGAGTGGCGATCGGCCTTTGCTGCCGTTGTGTCGGATTATCCGGAGATCGTGGAAGTCCACTGTATGGCGGGCGAGGTCGATTACCTCATCAAGGTCGCGGTCAGCGGAATGGCCGCTTACGGTGCATTCTATCTCGACCTGACACAGCGCTTGCCCTGCCGGAATGTGGCGTAAAATTTTCGATGGAGCGCATAAGGGCCTCAACGCTACAGCCAATCCAGATTGACTGATCGGCAGCACTTTGGAATTGGTTTTAACTTCAGCTACTTGGCTGGAGACGGTTCGACGGCAGTCCCGTTCCCCCGCCGAATGGCCGCTTTAGGCGGCCAAGGACGAAACCCAAAGAAAGCCAAATGACCGCTCTCCGCCCTTCACGTCGGTCGTGCCTGCCTTTCTAAACGCCCGACACCACAGCACAGTCGATTGGCTTCTGATCATCTACTGTCAGTCAAGCGAATGAAGCGTCCAGTCGTATAGAAGCGCATCCAAGCGCAAACCAGATGGTGGGTTGGTAGGCGGGTGGCGCCAAAAATATCCAAACTTTATCAATTATTTCAACGGCATATGGCGGAGGGAAAGGCGCGTCCCGCGAAACGTCCAAGAATGGTTGGGCGGACTAGTTCATAAATGCACATAAGCCCATGAATTTGGGAGAAAAGTGTCCGGATGATCTGTGAAAACCTCCGTCATGCTCGTGACCGATACAAGCGCGATGCTCCCACCATGCGTGTTGGGATACCACGAACCGGCAACTAACTGACTTGAATACGAAATTTCCTCACGCCTTCGTTCCTTTGCGACCAAAGTGAGTTGCGCGAAAGGAGACGAACATGACCGGAGTTTGCCTGAACCAAATTGAACTGGCTGCACGTTGGAAGATCAGCCACCGAACCCTCGAACGGTGGCGTTGGGCGCAGGAAGGACCGAGGTATCTCAAGCTGGGCGGGCGTGTGGTCTACCGTTTGACGGATATCGAGGCCTTCGAGCGTGACGTGCAGAGCGAGTTGCGGGAAGGTGCACACAAGTCGTAGACTCTCAAAAATGGCGCTCGACTTGGCCATTCTGCTCGTCAAAGAGGCGGAACCGTCAAGGCGATCTTGCTCCAACCACGGTCGAACGTGAAAGTTCGGGAAACCCTTGCCGGGTTTTGAATTCGGAGCACGCGAGCCTTTGCCGGATCAGAAGCAAATTCAACGACGTAGAGCCAGAAACGATCGCCTTTCTCTTGTGCAAAGTCGAACTGCGTATGTGACAATCCCACAGGTCTATCATCTAGGCAGCCGGTCATGGCCTTCACTTCGACCCACCGCGTCCGATTGCCACTACTATCAGCCTCGAAGAGGTCAAAACCTGGGTTTCCCTCGGGCGTGCGATGTAACTTCGGTTCCAGTCCGATGATCAAATCGATGGCGTATCCCTCGATCCGCATCCTCTCGGCCTGATCAAGGCCGTCGGGATCCGGTACGTCATCATCCGGATGTGCGCCGACATAGGAAATGAACGCACGTCCACCTGCGTGACCTGCTGTTCTTCTTCCGTGACCGCCCCTGTTTCCACTTCCATTAACATCGGGCGCTTCGTTGCCACCTATGCCACCATTTACTCCTCCAGTGCCCTGACCACTGTCTCCAGGTTCTCCTGCCCCGGTTTTGCCTGCCCCGGTTCTGCCTGCCCCGGTTCTGCCTGCCCCGGTTCCGTTTGCCCCGGTTCCGTTTGCCCCGGTTCCGTTTGCCTCGGTGCTGCCTGCCCCGGTGCTGACTTGGCCTCTCTGTCCCGTTCCACTGCCAACTTCATCTCCACCGTCTGGATCAGGAGTGCCAGCGGGAATATCCGGCATATCGTCGCCGTACAGGTCCTTTGCCTCGTCGTAAACGTCGCCGTCACTTGGATTATCCACCTTTGGGTCGGGTGCTGGCGACGGCTCGGGTTCAGGTGGTGGGTTGGTGATGCCCAGTCGTGAAGTCAGGTCCGCCAGGTTGGTAATGCCAAGCTTGCGCAACAAATCGAGTGCCGCAGGATCGATTCCCGCCTCTCTGGCCAACTGATCAATGATTGGCGGCTTGAACGCAATCCTCGTCTGCAAGAAGGCATTTGGCTTCCAGCCGACTGCCTCAAACATTACGAGGCTCGGAGAAACCAATTCGCCATTTTCATTTGGAACCCAAGAAACTTGATTGAGCGCCCGGACAAAAGATGCGTCGAAGCGGACAGTCTTGGTCTCATGAGCGTACCCCCAACTATATGTCCCGTAAAACGCGGCGGTGCCGCGACCTTCCAAGTCGACCAGCGCCTCCCACAAAATTCTTGCTCTTGAAAAAGATTCCACGGCTTTCAGTTTGGGCAAAAGCTTAAGAAGCGGTGTCAGTCCGCGAAGGGTGAAGTCTTCTGGAGCATTATGCCAGCTCGCTCGTTCAAGGCCGGCCTCTTTACGGATTTGTGTTATTTCGGAGGGTTTGAGAGTCGTCTCAATAGGTTGCGATACGAGATATCGGCTCGCACCACATGACACCAACAAATCACGAATCTCTTCGCCGCGAAGGCAGTCGTATTTGTTGTCAACCAAAAAAACGCCTGGTACTCCCGCAAACAACTGCTGTAGCCGGTCGGTGGCAATGTAGGTGTCGCCCGGCTTTGCGATGTATGCTTTGCCATCGCCGGTGTCGGTGACCATTATAAAACTGGTTTCGCGCAATGCAGAACGTAGCTTGTCCCGCTGTGCAGTCGAGTCTACACCAAAAGCCACGCGAATACGTTCGATGTCAGCAGAGTAACTGTCGTGGTTAACTTCGACCTGCTTTTCCTGGTACTTCGGCAGTAGGTTCCAGATCACATCATCCACTGGATCTGGCTCAGTTATGCCCAGTGAGACCAAAAACTGGCGCACGTCGGGAGTAGCGCACACTGCTTCGCGCATAGTCTTGAAATTGGTTGCAATTGTGCTTGGCAGGAAGGCGTTTGGCTTTCCGGAAACCCCCTTTGCAACGACGTGAGTTCCATCTTCAAGACGAATAAGCGGCACAACATCGAGATTTTTGCGAAGGACCTTCTCCTGACCGCTTAAAAATTCGTAAAGTCGCAGTATCCAGCTATCTGACTGCGCCTCTAGAAAAGCCTTTGTGAGGCTTGGCAGCAGCTTGTCTGGCCTGATCTCGTCAATGTCGAGTTCACGCATAAGATACTGACGAATATCGTTTGCCTTGTCTTGGGTGATGTCACCCGAAAGCCAAGCGGCGCCTTCAACTTTGAACAGCGCCGCCACTTGTTGCTGGCCAATCAATTCACGAACATCTTGGGTACGTGCAAGCTTCGCGTGAGTCGAAGAAACGTAGGCACTTTCATTTGTTGGCAGAAGTGCTTCGCTCCGAAAAGCTTGTCGAACTGCATCGAACATCGGGAAAAACCGCGAGCCCTCAGGGAACTTCTGACGATCAATCGGCAGGCAGCGCATCACCGAGACATCAAGCAGTACCTCATCGCGCATCCAGCGCATCGCTTCGACCAGCAGGCTGGACGTTTCTAGGACCAAATGCTGGTTCCACGCGTCGCTAGACGGGATATTTTCTCGGCTGGGGGTGGTGCGATAGGGTCCTTGAACAAGAAAGCCAAGGTGGGTCTCGACCACTGTTGGGAAGAACACTACCAGAGGTGAGGTAGGTAACTGCCGTACCGACAATTGAGCGGGGTCTTTGTTAGGTTCGACGAGAGAAAATGCGATCTCTACACGCCCAACTTTCTTCTGTGTGTCAGTGAACACATCACGGTGGAACACCAGCCAGGTCTGGTCGACCTCTTCTTGCCCAGTCTCATATCCGATCACACTTACACGCCGAACATGAGGACCAAGCACATCCGGCGGATTTCGCAGATAGAACCCCGTTGCGCCGCCTTCGACGCTCCAGTTGATCTCTTCGATATTCCGCAGGAACAATAGCGCGCTAGGCCCCAGGCGCCGAAAACCTTCTGCAATGTCCTGTCCTGCGGTTAAGTCGCTAGCTCGAAAAGGCAGGATAATTTGCGTCTCATCCGGATGGCGCTGTGTTTTGGGCGCTCGAATGGGGAAGACATAGTCATCAATTGCGAAATCCTCGTCGCCCGAGTGAACCTCAGGTAGATCGGTAACGGTGTAGACGGACTTGAAACCCAATCCGAAGCGACCAATCGATGACTCGTTTTTTGTACTCTCGGCGATGTCGCAGACGCTGCGGACGTCAGCCTCGTCGAACGGTTTGCCGAAGTGGGACAGCGAAAGGCGCTGCGGCGACAGTGTGAAGGTTACTTTTCGCTGTCCCGTCCAGTCGTCTCGCCGACCGAGAGCATCTTCAGCGTTCTGCAACAACTCAAAGATGAAATGGGTTCGGTTGTCGTAAAGCCCTGCGGCAAGCCCACCAGACTTCTGTGCGCCTTCTGTGCCGTAGCGACGACGGTTCTCGTCGCAAATCGCCTCGTAGTTGGATGCCACTACTGTGCCTCACCTGTCGAGGGTTGACCCAAGGCAGGTCAGCCTAGTCGATCTGCCTTGCCAAGTTTGTACATTCTTGCCCTTTTGCGCTATCCTGCGCAAGGTTGCGCATAAGCGCTCGCCGTTGTGGGGTGCCCATGGCCAGTCAGGATGACGAAATACTCACGGTGGACGAGGTAGCGACCTTTCTGAAGGCCGGTAAGCGAACGGTTTACCGGCTTGCTGCAAACGGGACGATTCCAGCTTTCAAGCTGGGCGGGACATGGAGATTTCGAAGGACGGACTTGAATGTATGGATCCAGAGCCAGACAGTTTCTTTCAATCCAAATAGAGCAAAAGGCGCAATCGATCAATGAACGCTATTCTGCCGCTGGCTTCAAATGCAAACCCGCAACAGTTAGAAGCTATTAGGGCCACGACAGGGCCAGTCCTAATAATTGCTGGTCCCGGCTCAGGAAAGACGTTTACTCTGGTAGAGCGCATCGTCTACCTCATCAAAGGCGAAGGTGTTCGACCGGAATCTCTGTTCGTTGTTACATTCACCGACAAAGCAGCCCGCGAACTCACTACCCGAATTTCAAACCGGCTGAGCGAGCTAAACATTGAGTTCAACCTGAACGAAATGTACCTTGGCACGTTCCACTCGATATGCCTGAGGATCTTGGAAGACTACCGCGAATACACGCGTTTAAAACGTAGCTTTACTCTATTTGATCAATTCGATCAGCAGTACTTTCTCTACCAGCGGATAAAGGAATTTCGTGGAATCCCAAACGCCCAGCTTGTCATGGGAGATGACCAAACTGGGCGCTGGGTCCAGTCGGAAGAGCTTCTCAAGTGGTTGAACAAGGTTAGTGAAGAAGCGCTTGATCCAGCCATCTTGGAGAACGCACCAGACTTAGCAATTCGTGCGCTTTGTGCCTGCTTCAACAAATATCAAGAATTACTTCTTGAAAACAACTGCTTAGACTTCTCCGGAATTCAGTATGAGGCGCTTAGGTTACTTGAAAGTCACCCTGACGTTCTAGCTAGCCTCTGTGGCAAGTTGTCCCACCTGATGGTCGACGAATACCAAGACACCAATACGATCCAAGAACGGATTCTCCTATTACTTGCGGGCGAACACCAAAACCTTTGTGTCGTTGGCGATGATGACCAAGGTCTTTACCGGTTTCGTGGAGCTACGATTCGCAACATTCTCGAGTTTCCAAAGTTGTTTGCGGAGGGAGAGTGCAAACAGGTTTCGCTGACGGTCAACTACCGCTCCCACCCAGATATCATTCGCCTCTATAACGAATGGATGGCCAGTCAGAACTGGTCGGAGGGGGACCGCAGCTTCCGCTTCGCAAAGGAAATCATCCCGCGTGACGCTGAATTTCCGCAAGTTCCGACTGCTGTCAGGCTCGCAGCCAGAGACGAGCCAGATCAATCTGGGAACTGGCATGCCGAGGTCTTGGCCTTTCTGCATGGGCTCCGCGACAACGGAAAGCTGACTGACTGGAACCAGGTCGCCTTCCTATTTCGGTCCGTGAAGAACGACCGTGTGGTAGCCTTGGCACGCTCGCTGGAAAGCCAAGGTATCCCAGTCTACTCCCCGCGCTCCAACATGTTTTTCGAGCGTGAAGAAATCCGTTTGATGATCGGCGCGCTGATCTTCCTGTTCCCGCAGTTTCCGAAAGTGCGTCAATGGGCTTAGGCTGTGTGGAAACTCCTGCACCAACCGCCACCAGCGATGTGAGGGGTTCGCAGCAGGTCTTTTTGCCTGCTTGGGTTCATGCTACCCGCCAGTGGCTCTCATATCAGGCCCGTGAGGGC
>NZ_WHUT02000013.1 GCF_009380135.2 Fertoeibacter niger
CCGCCCGCATCCGCTCGGCCAAGGTGCCCTGCGGGGTGAACTCCAGCTCCAGCTCGCCCGCGAGATACTGGCGCATGAATTCGGCATTCTCGCCAACATAGGAGGAGATCATCTTGCGCACCTGCCGGGTTTCAAGAAGCTGCCCCAGCCCGAACCCGTCAACCCCCGCATTGTTCGACGCCACCGTCAGATCTTTCGTGCCCGCATCCCGGATCGCCGCAATCAGCAGCTCCGGGATCCCGCACAGCCCGAAGCCACCCGCCGCAATCACCATCCCGTCAAACAACACACCATCCAGCGCCGAAGACGCATCCGCGTAGAGTTTTCCCATGTCGTCCTCCCTAGGCCGCGACCGGGCGCAGGCCCAGAATGCTGCGCGCCTGCTGCCATGTTGCCACGGGCCGTTCGTATTTGTCGCACAATTCCACCGCGCGCCGGACCAGCGCCGCATTGGACGCGGCCAGCGTGTTGCGGTCAATCCGCACGTTGTCTTCCAGCCCGGTGCGGGTATGGCCGCCCTTGCGGATCGCCCAGTCATTGATCGTGTGTTGCGCCGCACCAATGCCCGCCGCGCACCATTGCGCATCGGGGGCCAGACGTTTCAGCGTTTCGATGTAGAAATCGAAGATCGGCTCATCCGCAGGCATGGCGTTTTTCACGCCCATGACGAATTGCACATAAAGCGGGCCTTTCAGCCGCCCGTCCGCGGCCATCCGCGTGGCCTGCACGATATGGCTGAGGTCAAAGGCCTCAATCTCGGGCTTTACATCATGCGCCAGCATTTCCGAGGCCAGCCAGTCGACCAGATCCGGCGGGTTTTCATAGACCCGGGTGGGAAAGTTGTTCGACCCCACCGAGAGCGAGGCCATGTCGGGCCGCAGGGGCAGCATGCCGCCGCGTGCCTGCCCGGCACCGGACCGCCCGCCGGTGGAAAGCTGCACGATCAGGCCGGGGCAGTGCTTTTCCAGCCCTTCCTTCAGCGCCGCGAAACGCTCGGGGTCTGCCGTGGGTTTGCCCGCATCGTCGCGCACATGGCAATGGGCGATGCTGGCCCCGGCCTCGAACGCTTCCTGTGTGGATTCGATCTGTTCAGCAATGGTGATCGGCACCGCCGGGTTGTTTTCCTTGGTGGGCAACGAGCCTGTGATGGCGACGCAGAGGATGCAGGGGGTGGTCATGGGGCCCTCAGATATCGAAGAAGACGGTTTCGGCGTCGCCTTGCAGGTGGATGTCAAAGCTGTAGGTGCCGGGCGCGGTTGCATGGGCCAGCAGGGTGGCGATGCGGTCTTTGTGCTCGACCCGCGCGAGAACGGGGCAGGCGGCGTTGGCTGGCGCTTCATCCGCGAAACAGATGCGGGTCTGCAACCCGATGTTGATGCCGCGCGCCACGATCCACAGCGCGATATGTGGCGTCATCAACTGGCCATTCGGGGCGGGCGCGCGGCCCGGCTTGATGGTGTGCAGCGTCCAGAAGCCGGTGTCGAAATCGGCGGCAAAGCGGGCCCAGCCGGTGACATTGGCATCGGCGCCGGGCTGGCCCGGATAGTGGCCCGCAGCATCGGCCTGCCAGCTTTCGATCATCACATCGCGCAGCACCATGCCCGCGCCGTCGATCACGCGGCCGGTGATGGTGATTGCCTGGCCCAAGGCACCGTCAAGCATCGGCGACACACCCAGATCAACCGGATAGGTGCCTGTATTGCCAAGGAAATTCGGCATGCAGCCGATATGCACATAGGGGCCGGCGGTCTGTGAGGGGCTTTCCTTCAACTGGTGCAGGTTTTGCATCACATCCCCTCCAGCCGGTTCTCGAAACGGGTCTGGCGGCGACCGCGCAGCACGATATCGAATTTGTAGGCCAGACAATCCATCGGGATCGCGGCGTTCATGTCCAGCGGGGCCACCAGTTGCCCGACGCCATCGGCGCTTGGAACCGTGTTGACGATGGGGCAGCGGGCGATCAGCGGGTCGCCCTCGAAATACATCTGGGTGATCAGGCGCTGGCCAAAGCCCGTGCCGAAGACCGAGAAATGGATGTGCATCGGTCGCCAGTCATTCGTGCGGTTCGGCCAGGGATAGGCCCCGGGCCGCACTGTCAGAAACTCATAGCGGCCGTCGGGCGCGGTGATCGCGCGGCCACAGCCGGCAAAATTCGGGTCCAGCGGCGCAAGATAGCCGTCTTTCTTGTGGCGGTAGCGGCCCCCGGCGTTGGCCTGCCAGATTTCCACCAGCACGCCCGGCACGGGACGCGCGCTATCGTCCAGCACCCGGCCGTGCACGATGATGCGTTCGCCGATGGCGGGCTGGCCGGTGAAGTTGAGGATCAGGTTGTTGTCCAGCGGCCCCAGGATGCTGTGGCCAAAGGCCGGGCCGGTTTCCTCGGTCAGGGTGGAGCCCAGGGCCACCAGCGCCCGCTGCGGTGCCCGCGTGACCGAGGTTTTGTAGTGCGGCGTATAGGCCGGGGGGTGCCAGTTGCGGTCGCGCCCGATCAGTGGGCCGGTGGCGGGGGCGGTGTCAGGCATTCCGGGCCTCCATTTCGGCAAAGGTATCCTTGGCGATCTTGATGGCATGGTTGGCGCGCGGCACTCCGGCATAGATGGCGACATGCAGCAGCGCCTCCAGCACGTCGTCGCGGCTGGCACCGGTGTTGGCGGTGGCGCGGATATGCATGGCAAGCTCGTGGTCATTGCCCAGACCCGCCAGCAGGGCGATGGTCAGTATGGATCGTTCGCGCAGGCTGATCGTGTCGCGCGACCAGACATGGCCCCAGGCGGCCTCGGTGATAAGCGATTGAAATGGTGCGTCAAAAGCGGTTTTGGCGGCCTCGGCGCGGTTGACATGGGCGTCGCCCAGCACGCGGCGGCGGGTGGCCATGCCGACGATGTGGCGGTCGGAGGGGGCGTCAGACATGGGCGATGTCCTTCAGGAAAGTCGTGATAAGGGCGGCATGGGCCGCAGGTGCCTCGACGCAGGGCAGATGGCCCGCGCCGGGAATGCAGTGGTAGGCGGCCCGGGGGATCAGCCGGGCGGTGGCCTGCACCAGATCGGGCGGTGTCGCCCCGTCCTCCGATCCGGCGATCACCAGCACGGGCAGCCGCAGGGTGGCGGTATCGGCGGTCAGGTCGGCCGCGGCGATGGCCCCGCAGGCAAGGGCATAGCCCTCGGCGGGGCTGCGGGCCAGCATGTTGCGCCAGGGGGCAAGGGCGGGCGTCGCGCGGAAGGGGGCGGCGAACCAGCGTTCCATCACCCCATCGGAGATGGAGCCCAGACCGCCCGCCTGCACAGCGTCAATCCGCGCCTGCCAGCTTTCCGCCGTACCGATTTTCGCGGCGGAGTTGGAGATGACCAGCCCGCGCAACACCTCAGGGTGCCGAAAGGCCAGCGATTGCCCGATCAGCCCGCCGATCGACAGGCCGACAAAAACGACGGGCCGCAGTCCCAGTGCCGAGATCAGCGCCGCCGCATCATCCGCCAGATCGGCAATCGAGAATGCGCCCGATCCATCTGACAGCCCATGGCCGCGCTTGTCATAGCGGACCACCCGCAGGCCCGGGGGCAGCAGGGGCAGCAAGGCATCCCATAGCCGCAGATCGGTGCCCAGCGAATTGGCAAAGACCACGGCGGGGCCATCCTGCGGGCCATGGTCGGCAAAATGCATCGCCCCCCAGGGCCGCGTCAGAACTTGCATGAATGTCTCCTCTTATCCATAATCTGCCACAAAAGAACGGGGCGGAATAATGCAAAATGCGGCTTCACTCATAACCGTATGATTATGCATCCGGGCATTAAGCTGCGGCATATCCGGGCGTTTCTGGATATTGCCGCCGAGGGCAGCCTGACGGCGGTGGCCCGGGCGCAGGGCATCACCCAGCCCGCGCTGTCGCGCAGCCTTGCAGAGCTGGAGGCGTTGCTGGGCCAGCCCTTGTTTCACCGGCAGGGCCGCAGGCTGGTGCTGACCGAGGCGGGCGCGCTGTTTCGCCGCCATGCCGGGCAGGGCGTGCAGGCGTTCGAGGCGGCCTGGGGTGCCTTGCGGCCCGGCACCGGCGGCACCTTGCGGCTGGGCGTGTTGCCCACGGCGGCCACGCGGCTGGTGCCGCTGGTTGCGCTGCGGTTCCGCACGCTGAACCCCGATACGGTTCTGTCGGTCATATCCGGCCCGCATGCCTATCTGATGCGCAACCTGCGCGAGGGCGGCATCGACCTGATGGTGGGCCGCATGCCGCAGGCCGCCGACATGCCCGACCTCAGCTTTGACCATCTGTATGAAGAGCAGGTGGTGCTGTGTGCCCGCGCCGGGCATCCGCTGGCGCGGATGCCAGTGGCCGAGGTCCTGCGCCGCGTGCCGCTGGTCCTGCCGCCCGAAGGCGCCGTCATCCGCCCGGCGGTCGAGGACTACATGGCCTCGCTGGGTCTGGCCGGGGTGGGGGCGGCGTTTGAAACCGTGTCCTTTGCCATCGGTCGGGGCCTTGTGCTGGGGTCGGATGCGGTCTGGTTCATCTCCAAGGGTGTGATCGGCGACGATCTGGCGCGCGGCGATCTGATGCTGATCCCGACGGGCGACCGTTTTCTGTCCGGCTCGGTCGGGCTGACACGGCGGCAGGCGGCGGCGGGTGGGGCAGGTGTCGATCTGCTGGTCGAACTGACCCGTGCTGCGGTGGCCGAAGGCGCGCATCGCTGACCAAAGCCCTGTCTGCGACATCAAATGTCAGAATTCAGCGCGGAAATGTCGAGTTTCTGCCGCGCGGCATCGGGCGGATCGCCTAATCTGGGCAGGCAAGGTGTTCTGCTGCCGGTTGCCCGGCGTCGGGAAGAATTGGGAAGCCGGTGCAAGACCGGCGCTGCCCCCGCAACGGTAAACGACGTGCGGTGCTGCGGGAGACCACTGGGAAAACCCCGGGAAGGTGCAGCATCCGGGCCGCAAGGCCCGCGTCCCAGCCCGGAAACCAGCCTTGCGCCGAATCAACCGCCGGGCTCACGCTCCGGCATACCCATATGTCGCGGGGCGCGACCACCGGAGGCTTTCATGCTGGCAGACCACGATGCCCTTACCCTGTTGCGCAACCGCAAACCCAATCACGCGCTGGAACAGCCACTGTATTGCGACCCCGGGGTGTTTCAGGCCGATCTTGATCAATTGTGGTACAAGGACTGGCTGTTCGCCATTCCAGCCTGCGAAATACCCAAGACCGGCAATTTCGTGACGATGCAGGTGGGGGCCTATCCCGTGGTGATCGTGCGCGGGGCCGACAAGCAGATACGCGCCTTTCACAACGTCTGCCGTCACCGGGGCCAGCGCCTGTGTTCGGTCGTCAAGGGGTCCAGCCCCAAACTGGTCTGCCCCTATCACCAGTGGACCTATGAGCTGGATGGCCGGCTTTTGTATGCCCGCGACATGGACAAAGGCTTTGACCCCGCCGCCCATGGCCTGAAACCCGTGCATTGCGCCGTGGCGGGGGGCCTTGTGTTCATCTCGCTGGCCAAGGATGCGCCTGCGTTTGAGCCGCTGGGGGCTTCGCTGAACGATTATCTGGCCCCGCACATGCTGGACGAGGCCAAGGTGGTGCACACCTCGACCATCGTGGAAAACGGCAACTGGAAACTGGTGATCGAGAACAACCGCGAATGCTATCATTGTGGCGGCAACCACCCGTCGCTGTGCCGCACATTTTCCGACAAGCCGGTGATCACCGCGCCCAATGATCTGGGCGAGGCGACCGAAGTGACCCGTCACTGGGACAGGTGCGAGGCCGCTGGCCTGCCGTCGCGTTTCCTTTTGCACCCCACGGCACAATGGCGTCTGGCCCGCGTGCCGCTGCTGGACGGTGCAGAAAGCTATACGATGGATACGAAACGCGCGGTGGCCAAGCCGCTGGGCCGCATGCCGTTCTTTGACGCGGGAAGCCTCTTGTTCTTCCATTACCCGAACAGCTGGAACCATTTCCTTGGCGATCATGCCATCGTGTTCCGCATCCTGCCGCTGACGCCCACGACCACCGAGGTCACGACGAAGTGGATCGTCCACAAGGATGCCGTCGAAGGCGTGGATTTCGACATGAAGCGCATGACCGAAGTGTGGCTGGCCACCAATGACGAGGATCGCCGCGTGGTCGAGGAAAATCAGGCGGGCATCCTGTCGCCGGCATACGAGCCCGGCCCCTATTCCAGCCTGCACGAAGATGGCGTGATCCAGTTCATCGACTGGTATGCCAACACGATGATCCAGCGCCTGTCGCCGCAGCCCTCTGCCATGGCGGCGGAATAACATGGTCGCCGCAAGCCTGGCCCGCACCGCACCCTGGCGGGATGATGAGTTGCTGGAGTGCGTCATGGTGGTGCCCGAGGCGCCCAATGTCGCCACTTTTGCCTTCCGCGCGCCGTCGGGCGGGTGGTTCGACTATCTGCCCGGCCAGTTCATGACGCTGGAATTGCCGGTCCCCGGCGGCACGATTCACCGCACCTACACGATTTCCAGCAGCCCCTCGCGCCCCCTGTCACTGTCGATCACCGTCAAGGCGCAGGCGAACAGCATCGGGTCGCGCTGGATGCTGGACAACCTGAAACCGGGGATGAAAATCCGCGCCTTTGGCCCGGCGGGGATTTTCTCGGCGCTGAATGAAAATGCGCCCAAGCACCTGTTCATTTCCGCCGGGTCGGGCATCACGCCGATGATGTCGATGACCACCTATCTGTGGGATCACGGCACCCAGCCCGACATCGTGTTCATCAACTGCGCGCGCCGCCCGTCGGAAGTGATCTTCCGCGAACGGCTGGAGCATATGGCCTGCCGCGTGCCGGGACTGAAGCTGAAATTCGTGGTCGAAGAGCCCGATCCCTACCGCGTCTGGACCGGCTATCAGGGCCAGTTCAACCAGCTGATGCTGGGGCTGATGGCACCTGATTACCTGGACCGCGAGGTGTATTGCTGCGGGCCGGAGCCGTTCATGCAGGCTGTGCGCGACATGCTGATCGCGCTGGGCTTTGACATGGCGCATTACCATCAGGAAAGCTTCCAGGCCCCGGTGACAACCGAGGCCGAGGCCCCGGTGCTGGATGATGTGGTGCCCGATGCCGACACGGCGGCTGAAATCGTGTTTGACAGTTCTGAAGTCACCCGCGCCTGCGACCAGACCGATACCGTGCTGGCGGTGGCCAAAGCGGCGGGGCTGAACATCCCGTCGGGCTGCACATTCGGCCTGTGTGGCACCTGCAAGATCCGCAAGCTGGAGGGTGAGGTGCATATGGTCCACAACGGCGGCATATCGGATGACGACATCGCCGAGGGCTATATCCTAGCCTGCTGTTCCAAGCCCATCGGGCGGGTGGTGGTCGAAGTGTGACGGGCGCTTGACCGTCCTCAGCCTCCACCCTCAGCCCTCGGTCATCCGCCGTTCGCTCATCCGGTGCAGCACGCGGGGCATCACATTGGCCAGCAGAAAGCCGGTGGTGATACCCTGACGCGGCGTTTCGGTTGGTATGGCGGGCCTTGCCTTGCGGCGGGCCTCGCCCGGGGCGATGCGCGACACGGCTTCGGCCACATCAAGAATATGCTCGAACGCCGCATCCGCGCCGATCACGGCGATTTCGTCTGCGGGCATCCGGGCCATGCGCCCGCCCACGATGATCTTCAGCGCGGGCAGGTCAGGCTCGGCCCGCAGCGCGCCGATCAGCCCGATCATCCGGTCATCGCCTGTGCCCGGGTCCATCTGTCCGGCAGCCAGCACCAGCGTTGACGCGCCGTTGCGCTTCACCCGGTCGATCAGCGCCAACTCGCTTTCGGGATACAGCACCGAGGTGGACCATCCTGCCCCGCGCAGGATCTCGCCCGAAATCGTCGCTTCCAGAAACTGCGCGTCGCCGGGGGCCGAGGATACCGTGACTTCGCCGCGCGCATGTTCGGGGTCGGGCAGGTGGTGGATGCGCCGCAGCACCATCTGCAAGGCCGCCGAGGCCAGCGTGGCCTGCGCCTTTGACAGCCGGTCGCCGGACAGCGCCTCGCCCATCGTGGCGGTGATCGCCTGATACAGCCGGCCGAAATCAGACGGCAGCGGGCCATAACCGCGCACCAGCCCCTCGATCTCGCCCACATGGCTGAACGGGTCAGACTGCACCAGCAGGGCGGTCAACGCCGCTGCCGTATCCTGCAACGTGTTGCGGCTGACCTTGCGCAGCGGGGCCGCCCGCAAGGCCACGCGGGCAATCGGCTGCGGCCGGGCACGCCACACCGGCACCAGGTTTTCAAGCGGCTCATGCACGGCGCGGCAGGCGTCGGCCAGAAAACCGCCGATGGCCTGCACCTCGGTTGCGGCGATCGGGTGGCCCGCGTCGGGCATCATCGCCTCGCCCAGAACCACGACATGCTCGCGTTCGGCCAGGGTCATCAGCTCGGCATCCTCTTCGCCGCAGCACAGTTGCATGTGCCATTCGGCATAGCGGCGCACCGGCAGCGGCTCGATCACCAACACTTCGATGTCGCTGTGCCGCCGGTCGGTGCGGATCATGCTCATCACCTCGGTCACGGCGCCGTTCGTGCCCTCCAGCCATTGCAGGAAGCGGCCATGGTCATAAAACAAGACCCCGGTGACGTTTCTGGCGTTGTTCTGGCGCTGTGCGCTTTCGACGATGGCCAGAACATCGGGCACGTCAAGGCCCGGCTGCGCAACGCTGCGGTAACAAAGCGAGACGAGCCCGGCTGTGGCCCCGTTTACGCTGCTGATCGAACCGGACATGCGCTCCACTCCCCACGGGGCGGGCCGGACATGCAGAAGCGGGTGCAGCATTTGCATGCCACCTGACCCCGAACCTGTCTGAACGACAATCCCCCCGACCGTCACTCCGCATAGCGCCATCACTGGCGCTGCGGTCATCTTTTGTTAAGCGCCACAGACCACGTTTCCGCGCCCCATGCCGCCTCAGCAATGTTCCGCTTCGATCCGCGGGGGTTTCGTGACGACCTCAGGCAAACACCCTGTCACGATCCCGTCTCACCTGTCGCAACATCGCTGCGAAAGACTCATCCTTGCGTTGACCAGAATTAAATGGAGGGCCAAATGTGTCAAGGGAATCCTTCGAAAAATGCAGACGCCCGTGTTTCGGTCAGGGTCAGGCCCGTCGCAGCGGCCCTCAGCCTGCTGGGCATAGCAAGGGTTATGGACATTTCGGCAGCCACTGTGCTGGATGGTGCGACAGACAGGGATGCGGCGAGGCGGCAGCACCCGGGTGCCCAAGGGGCACCACGCACGAGGCTGGGGAGAGGGCGATATGGGACGGTTGACAGGCAAGACCGCGCTGGTGACGGCGGCAGGGCAGGGGATCGGGCGGGCCTCGGCGCTTGCCATGGCAGCGGAAGGCGCACAGGTGTTGGCCACCGATGTGAACGAGCAGGCGCTGGCCGGGCTGGCCGAGGCCGGGCTTGCCACGCTGCGGCTGGATGTGCGCGACCCCGCCAGCATCGCGGCTGCTGTGGCCGCTGCGGGCGACGTGAACGTGCTGTTCAATTGCGCGGGCTTTGTCGCATCGGGCACGATCCTCGACTGCGACGAGGATCAGTGGGCGTTCTCTCTCGACCTGAACATGACGGCGATGTACCGCATGTGCCGCGCCTTCCTGCCGGGCATGCTGGCGCAGGGCGGCGGCAGCATCATCAACATCGCCTCGGCGGTGTCGTCGATCATCGCGGCCCCCAACCGTTTCGTCTATGGCGCGACCAAGGCGGGGGTCATCGGCATGACCAAGGCGATTGCCGCCGATTTCATCACCCGGGGCGTGCGCTGCAACGTGATCTGCCCCGGCACGGTTGAAAGCCCCAGCCTGGAGCAGCGCCTGCGCGACACCGGCGACTACGAGGCGGCACGCAAGGCCTTCATCGCGCGCCAGCCAATCGGGCGCATCGGCAAGGCCGAGGAGATCGCGGCGCTGGTGGTCTATCTGGCCAGCGACGAATCCGCCTATACCACCGGCGCGCAGCATGTGATCGACGGCGGCTGGGCGAACACCTGACCCGCGCGGCGGGCGAGAGGGCGGAGGCCTCCGGCGGGGATATTTAGAGACAGAAAATGCCGAGGGGCTGCGCGCCGCTGGTGTCTTTGGCGCGAGGGCCGGGCGGAGAAAGCCTATGGAATTCATCGACACGCATCAGCATCTGATCCTGCGCGACCGGCTGGGCTATGGCTGGACAGCGCAGATACCTGCGCTGGCCACGGGCGATTTCGGTCTGGCCGATTATCACGCGCTGGTCGCCGGCCGGGGCATCACGGGCACGGTATTCATGGAAACCGGGGTCGATGACGCCGATTACCGGGCCGAGGCGCGGCTGGTGGCGGGATTGATCGGCGCGGGCGGCATGCTGGGGCAGATCGCATCCTGCCGCCCCGGTGAGGCCGGATTTGCGGGCTGGATGGACGAGGCGGCGGGGCTGGGCACCGTGGGGTTTCGCCGCATCCTGCATGTGGTGCCCGATGATGTGTCCCAAACCGCCGCCTTTCGCGCCGATCTGCGCGCGATCGGTCGGGCGGGGCTGAGTTTCGACATGTGCTTTCTGGCCCGGCAGCTGGGGCTGGCGCGCGATCTGGCGCGGGCCTGCGACGATCAGGTGCTGGTGCTGGACCATTGCGGCGTGCCCGACATTGCCGGGGGGGCGTTTGACACCTGGGCAGCGGGCATCACGGCGCTGGCGGACCTGCCGCATGTGGTCTGCAAATTGTCGGGCATCACCGCCTATTGCGCGCCGGGCACCGCGACGGTTGCCCTGCTGCGGCAATGGGTTGATCATGTGCTGGCCAGTTTCGGACCAGACCGGGTGTTGTGGGGAGGTGACTGGCCGGTGGTGAACCTTGGTTCCGGCTTGCCGGGGTGGATCGACATGAGCCGCGAGTTGCTGGCGGGGTTGTCGGAGGCCGAGCGGTTTGCCGTGGCGCAGGGCACGGCGCGGCGGGTTTACCGGCTGGGATGATCAGCCCGGTTTGCGGGCGTGCAGATGGGTCGGGCAATGTTCGCCCGTGTCCAGCACGGGGATCATCCGCTGCCATATGCCGATGTTGTGGTTGACGAAATCCCGGCCCACCAGACCTGCCGCCGCCAGACCTTCCGGCCCATGCAGGCGGGCCAGTTCCTGCCGGGCGGCATCGCGGTACCACAGGTTGCGCGAGGTGGTGGTGATGCCGGTGAACCCCGCCGCCGCCATGGCATCGCGATAGCGCGCGGGGCTGGCCATGCCGAAATCCAGACCCTCGGCGGCGATATAGGCCGCCATGGCAGGCGAGGGTGCGTCATCATGGCCGATCAGCCAGTCCGACGCGATGAAACAGCCCCCGGGTTTCAGCACGCGGAACACCTCGGCCATCAGCGCGTGCTTGTCGGGGATATGCACGATGCTGTCCTTGGAAAACACCACGTCGAAACAGCCGGGCGGAAAGGGCAGCGGGCCGGGGGCCACCTTGGCCAGCCCGATGCGGTGGGTCAGCCCGTGCCGCGCCACCAGCGCGCGGGCGTGGCGCAGCACGGTATCCTCCACGTCGATGCCGGAGACATGGGCCGCTCCATGCGCCTCGGCCAGCGCCACGGCAATGCCGCCCGCGCCGCAGCCGATATCCAGCACGGCCAGCCCTGACAGGTCGGCGTCACCGATCAGGCGGGCCACCTCGGGCCTGCCACCGGGTGACAGAAAGCCGATCCCCCAGATGGCTTGAAGCATGATGACCATGCGGTCGGGGTAATGTTCGTCAGTCATGGCGGCCCCTTGGGGTGGTGCGGGTCTAACCGCAGAAATCCGGCGCGCGATGCACCTCGCCGCCCTTGAACAGCGTCAGCAGCACCTGCGTCTGGCTGATCGCCTGTGGCGCGCAAGTGAACAGGTCACGGTCCAGCACGATCAGATCGGCGGAAAATCCGGGGCGCAGCATGCCGGTGTGATCGGCCCGCCAGCAGGCCTGCGCCGCGCCGATGGTATAGCCGTGGATCGCCTCGGCCACCGTCAGGCATTCGGCGGGGAAAAACGCGGGGGTCACGGCGCCGGGGGGCTGGCGTGTCACGGCGGTTTCGATGATCTCGAACGGGTTCAGCGTGGTCACGGGCCAGTCAGACGACAGGCACCAGCCCGCGCCATGATTCAGCATCCGGCGGAAGGCATAGACATTTGGCGCGCGGGCGGGGCCAACCAACGCCAGCCATTCATCCGGCACCACCGGGTCATACCGCGCCCACAGCGGCTGAATATTCGCCATCGCGCCAAGGGCTTGCAGGCGGGCACTGTCTGCCGGGTCGATCATTTGCAGATGCGCCAGCTGGTGCAGCGCCGGCCATGGGCCATTGGTATTCCGTGCCAGCTCAAGCCCGTCGAGCGCGGCGCGCGCCGCCGCATCGCCGATCACATGCACATGGATCTGCAACCGCACAGCATCCAGCGCGATGAACAGCGCGGCAATCTGGGCGGGTGCGAACATCACCGGGGCATTGCCGCCCAAGGCATCGGCATAGGGGGCCAGCATGGCCGCCGTGCGGTTTTCCAGCACGCCATCGAAAAAGAACTTGGCCGCGTTGATGTGGAAATCCGGGCCGGGGTGGGCCGCGCGCAGGTCGGTCAGCCGGGCCAGCGCCGTTTCCGCCGTATCGGCTGGCGTGACCGATGCTGCCCCTGCCACCCGCAGCGTCAACCCACCCTCTGCCGCAAGCGCGCCATAGATGCGGGCGTGATAATCCACTACCTTTGGGTCGATGATGCCGGTGATCCCGTGGCGGTTGGCATGGGCCTGCCCGGCCCGAAGCCCGGCCATGCGGGTGGCATCGGTCAGGCCCGGCAGCCGCGCCTCGGCCCAGATCACCGCATCTTCATGCAGCATGCCGGTGGGCCGCCCCGCCGCATCGCGCACCACATGGCCGTTGGGCGGATCGTCGATGCCGGGGGCCAGCCCCAGCAGATCGCAGGCCACCGAATTCAGGCAGGCATTGTGAAAGCTGGAATCAAGCACCATGCAGGGCCGGTCGGGCACCGCCCGGTCAAGCACATCGCGGGTCAGGTTGTGATCGCCAAAGATGCCAGCCTGCCAGCCTGCGCCCACCACCAGCGCCGCATCGCTGCCTGCGGCATGGGCGGCCATCACGGCCAGCAGTTCTGCCTCGGATGTCACGTCCCACAGCGGCGCGTCATGCACCAGACTGATGCCACCATCCAGAAGATGCACATGTGCGTCCTGAAACCCCGGCAGCACCAGCCGCCCGCCCGCGTCGATCACCCGGGTCTGCGGCCCCGCCAGCGCGCGGATCGTGGCCGTGCTGCCCATCGCGCTGATCCGCCCCGCCGTGACCGCCAGCGCCTCGGCCCTCGGGCGGGCCGGGTCCATCGTGTGAATGGCGGCGTTGATCAGGATCAGGTCGGTCACAGCCGCAGCGCCTCCAGCGCTGCCCAGTCATCCGCCGGTATCACCTGCGCCGGGCTGTCTACATCCGCCGTCCAGCCATAAAGGCACAGGAAAGGCACCGCACCCACCTTGGTGGCATGCGGCGCGTCTGGGTCGTTCCAGACGGGTTCATGCGCGGGTTTCACGATCAGGGGTGAGGCGGGGCCAAAGCGCCAGCCATGCGGGCCGGTCAATGGCGCGTAAAGTTCGGGTGCCTTGTGGTGATGGTCGCGGTAGAGGACGTGCGGGGCGACCAGAAACAGCCCGAAATCAAATCCCTGCGCCTTGATCGGCCCATCCTGCCCGATGATGATGCAGAATGCGTTGCCACTGCGGAAATCCGCGCCGATTTGTTCCGCCGGGTATTGGTCAAAGGTCTGCCAGTTCAAATGCGGCACCGTGGCCGCAATCGCCATGGCCAGCGCCGGATGCGTCAGGGCCAATGGTTCCAGCGCCGCCGCCAAATGCGCGGCCAGCACCGCATTTGGCGGGGCTGGCACCGGATGAAACGGCTGCCCGCGCACCCCGGCCAGCCCCATCCGCACCTCGGCCACGCCGGGGCCGGGCAGGGTGGCCAGATAGCGGTCAGCCTCGGCGATCAGCGCCCGCAACTCGGCTTCGGGCGGCAGGGCCACGGCCTCTGGCACAGCCAGCCCCTGCTGCGCCAGCAAGACCGCGGGATCCTCGGCATCCAGCGGCGCGCAGATGCGATACACCTCCAACGCCTCGGCCGACAGCAGCCCATCGGCATAAAGCGCCATCGCCGCGCCATAGCGCAGCCGCCCCGATCCGGGCTGCCCCACCGGCGTGGCCAGATGCGCGCAATGGAGGTTCTTGACTGTCATCGCTTGACCCTTTCAGTCATGGGCGCGGTAGGCCATCTGCATGTCCCTCTCGCGCCGCTTTTCAGCCCGGTGCAGGATCCATCCCGCCAGGCCAACCCCGATGCCCACCACCACCACGGTCAGCGTGGCCAAGGCGTTGATGTCGGGCGTCACCCCCAGCTTGACCTTGGACCAGATCAGCAGGGGTAAAGTGGTATTGCCCGGCCCTGTGGTGAACGAGGTAATCACCACATCATCCAGCGAAATGGTAAAGGCCAAGAGCCACCCCGACAGGATTGCGGGCGAGATCACCGGCAGCGTGATGTCGCGCAGCACCTGCCAGGGCCGCGACCCCAGATCCATCGCCGCCTCTTCAATGGCCACATCGGCCTGCACCAGACGCGAATGGACAACCGTGGTCACGAACACCATGGAAAAGGTGATATGCGCCAAGGTGATGGTGGTAAATCCGCGCGACCCCGGCCAGCCGATCCACTCCGCCATCAGGATGAACAGCATCAGCGACGATATGCCGGTGATCACCTCGGGCATGATCAGCGGCGCCGTCACCAGCCCGGAAAACAGCACCCGCCCCCGGAACCGCCGGAACCGCGCCAGCGCAATTCCCGCCATCGTGCCCAGAATCGTCGCCATCGTGGCCGAAATCAGCGCAATTTTCAGCGACAGCAGCGCCGCCCTGATGACCTGGTCATTGTCCAGCAGGGCAACATACCATTTGGTCGAAAAACCTCCCCACACCGTCGCCAGCCGTGAGGCGTTGAAGGAATAGACCATCATCGACAGGATCGGAATGTAGAAAAACGCAAAGCCGAAACACAGCACGGTCATCAGGAACACGGGCCGCCGGTTCATTGCCGCCCCTCCGCCCGTTCCCGGCCTTCGGCCCGACCCTGGTAGTGCGTATAGGCCATCATCGGCAGCACCATCAGCACCAACAGCGCCACCGCCACGCTCGACGCCATCGGCCAGTCGCGGGCGCTGGCGAATTCATCCGAAATCACCCGCCCGATCATCGGCCGCCCGGCATCGCCCACAAGGCTGGGGATCACCAGTTCACCCGCCGCCGGAATGAACACCAAAAGCCCGCCCGCAATGATGCCGGGGATGCTTTGCGGCAGCGTGATGTCCCAGAACACCCTTGATGGGCGCGACCCCAGATCCATCGCCGCCTCGTCCAGCGTCCGGTCCAGCTTTTCCAGATTGGCATAAAGCGGCAGGATCATGAACGGCAGGTAGGTATACACCGTCACCAGCACCACCGCAAAATTGCTGTTCATCATCGGGATCGACCGCACCGCCCAATCTACCGGCACCAGCCCGTTCCAGGCCCCTGTCAGCAACTTGTTGAACCATGAATTCGACCCCATCAGCCCCATCCACGCATAGACCCGCAAAAGGAACGAGGTCCAGAACGGCAATATCACCAGCATCAGCAGTATGTTGCGCCAGCCGCGCCCGATCCGCGTCAGCCCCAGCGCCATCGGATAGCCGATCAGCAGACAGAACAGCGTCGCAAAGCCCGCGTTCATCAGTGACGTCAGAAAGGCCCGCAGATACAGATCATCCTGAAACAGCCGGGCATAGCCCTCGGGGTTCAGTAGCGGGTGGTCGCCACCAAAGGAAAACGGCGGCGCGGTGGGGGTGCGGGTGGCGAAACTCATCGCCAGCACGATCAGAAACGGCACCAGAAAGAAGGCGATCAGCCAGACATAGGGCGCGCCGATGATCACATCACGCCAGCCCCGCCGGTTGAACCAGTTTTCGCGCTTGTCGGCTGTTGTCGTCTTCACACAATCAACCCCGTCAGAATGTGCATTTCACCACTGTTCCTTGCAGCTATCGAACATTCGCCCCGTCCAGCTATCACCTTGGCGAAATCCGCGCCCCAGGCCGCCAGACCGGCCACGATCACTCCCCCAGCAGTATGGCGGCCGACGGATCGAACGACAGCCAGACTGCATCCTCCCAGTCGGCCACCCGTTCCGCCTCGCCCGCCCGCCGCGCGTTCACCGCATGCACTGACACCAGCCCGCCCGACGGCAAAGCCACGCGGTAAAGTGAATCCTTGCCGAAATACCCCAGATCGCGCACCACACCCGCCAGCACATTCGGTCCTTCGGGGCGGTGGCGAGAAATGCTGAACTTCTCGGGCCGGATCGCCAGTGTCACCTTTTGACCCGGCTTCAGGCCGGCGGTTGGCCGGGCCTGCACCGTGCCGGTTGCCTGGGGCCCGGCAAAATCCGGCACAGCGATACGCGCAGTATCGCCCAGGCTCTCCACCACACCCTCGAAAAACGTGATCGCCCCGATGAATCCCGCCACGAACCGGCTGGCGGGGTATTCATACACATCTGTCGGCGTTCCGACCTGCCGCACCTGCCCCTTGTCCATCACAGCAATGCGGTTTGACAGGGTCATCGCCTCGTCCTGGTCATGCGTCACGACGATAAAGGTAACGCCGGTCTTGTCCTGGATGTTCATCAGCTCGAACTGTGTCTGTTCGCGCAGCTTCTTGTCCAGCGCCGCCAGCGGTTCGTCCAGCAGCAGCAGCTTGGGCGCCCGTGCCAGGGCCCGTGCCAGCGCCACCCGCTGCCGCTGCCCGCCCGAAATCTGATGCGGTTTGCGCCCGGCATAGGGGGCAAGCTGCACCAGTTCCAGCATCTCGCGCACCCGGTCGCGCCGCTCTGCCGCCGTCATCGCCTCATGCTGCAAGCCGTAACCCACGTTGCGCTCTACCGTCATGTGGGGGAACAGGGCATAGCTCTGGAACATCATGTGCACCGGCCGCGCCCAGGGCGGCACGCCGGTCATGTCCTGCCCGTCGATGAAGATGCGTCCCGCCGACGGGTCTTCAAAGCCCGCCAGCATCCGCAAGAGCGTGGTCTTGCCGCAGCCCGATCCGCCCAGCAGGGCGAAAATCTCGCCCTTTTCAATGGTCAGCGACACGTCCTTCACAGCCTGAAACGTGCCAAAGGATTTCGACACGTTTTCCACCCGGATGAACGGGTCTGTCTGGGAAAGGGGCCGGGGAGAGTGGTGCGCCGCGCCCCCCGGCCCCCCGCGTTGCAATTCCGGTTCCAGCGGCATCGCCTCAGCCCGCCTTGATCGTGGTCCAGGCCCGGGTCATCGCGCGTTCCTGCTCATCGCTCCAGGGTTTTGGTGCCCACATCCGCGCTGTGGTTTCCGCATTGGGGTAAACCGCCGGGTCATTGAAGATCGCCGGGTCCACCAGCGCATTCGCCGCCTTGTTGGCATTGGCATAGCCGGTGAAATTGGTGCAGGCCGCAATCACCTCGGGGCGCAGCAGATAGTCGATGAAGGCATAGGCATTTGCCAGATTTGGCGCGTCGCTGGGGATCGACATCACGTCAAACCACGCTGGAGCCCCGGTTTTCGGCACGAAATAGGCCAGGTTCATTTCAATTCCCGCCTCGGTGGCCCGCGCCTTGGCCACGGCATAGTCGCCCGACCAGTTGTTGACCACACAGACCTCTCCGTTCGGGATGGCGTTCAGGTAGTTGGAATTGTCAAAGGTCAGGATATGTTCGCGGATCGGCGCAAAGGCAGCAATCACCTTATCATAATCCGCCAGATCGGTCGTGTCGCCGTCCAGCCCCAGATATTTCAGCACCATCAGCATGATGTCGGTCGGGCTGTCGAGGATCGAGATCCCGCAATCGGCCAGTTTCGCCGCATTTTCCGGCTTGAAGATCAGATCAAGGCTTTCCAGATCGGCATCGGGTATGCGTTCCTTCACCATGTCCACGTTGAAGGTCAGCCCCACCGACCCCCACATGTAGGGCACCGAATGGGCCACACCGGCATCCCACCCCTCCATCACCGCCAGGATAGCCGGGTCAAGGTTGGCCCAACCGGTCAGCTTGCTGCGGTCCAGTTTCTGATAGACGCCAGCGGTGATCATCTGCGGCTGGCTGATGCCCGCGGTAAAGCACACGTCGTAACCCGTTGATCCGGCCAGCATCTTGGCCTGCATCTCTTCGGATGACGCATAAGTGTCATAGACCGGGGCGATGCCCGTGGCCGCCTCGAAATCGGCCAGCGTCGTCTCGCCGATGTAATCGGCCCAGTTGTAGACGTTCACCGTTCCCGCCTGCGCCCAAGACGGGCGCACATAGGGCAGGGCCAGCGCCCCCCCGAGGGCGGTCAGCGTATGGCGGCGGGTCAGCTTCATGGCATGGCTCCTCTGTGGGGTTCAGATCTGGGCGGCGGTCATGTTTCTGTCATGTTAAGCCCGATCGCGCGGCATCCTTAAGCAATTTTTCGTTGAGGCTGGCCATTTCACCTTCGGGTGGTGCGTCCTCCAGCCGGGTCACGGGCAACACTTGGCGCAACTGGTCGTGATGCGCGCGCACGCCATGTTCCAGGTCGGACAAATGGAAGCCCTCAAACGCCGATGAGGCCATGGATTCGTTGGACCAGACGATCAGTTGCTGGTCTTCGGCCGAGGTCTCGCGGTCGATCCGGTAGGCCAGATGCCGCGCGGCACGCATCGCGCGGTCTTCTTGCGGGTGGCGGTAAAGGCGGCCCGTCAGCCGAGTCTGGCCCGCCGACAGCGGAATGTCCTGATAGAACATCACCGATTCCGGGGTAAAGGCGATGACCGTATTTGGGAACAACCCGTAGTAATTCCACGCCTTTTGCAGATGTGCCGGCAGCCAGGCCTGCAGCGGGGCCAGTTTGACATAATGTTTCACCGACCAGCGCCGCCCCGGCTGGTCGCCGAATTCCGCCGTCGAATGCGACAGGCCATCGGGCAAGGTCATGTCGCGGTAGCTGCGGCCATACAGGTCTTGCAACGCCGGATGCGCCATGGCGACGTGATAGCCTTCGTTGTCCACATCGCGCACCGATTTCCAGTTGACGGGCAGCGTTGTGGACCAGTCGGGCACCTGCACCGGCAAGACACCCGCCGTCCGGTAGCCCCTGAAATCGGCATCGAAGGGGGCCAGCCAGACTGCCACATCCGGCTGCGGGCCGGGGGCAAAGCGCAGGAACAAAAACCCGTGCCAGATCTGCATCTCGATGGGTTTCAGCCCGAAATCGGCCCGGTCCATCGCGCCAAAACTCTCGGGCCGTGCCGCGCCGCGCAACGTGCCGTCCAGATTGTAGACCCAGCCATGGAACGGGCAGACCAGCGCGCCCTTGCACTGGCCCTGTGCGCCATCCACCACCCGCGCGCCCCGGTGACGGCAAAGATTGTGAAACGCGCGCAATGTGCCGTCGCGCCCCCGGATCACCATCGCGCGCTCGCCCAGCAGATCGAAGGTCAGCCAGTCGCCCACCGCAGGCAAGTCACTGGCATGGCCTGCCAGTTGCCAATGGGTCAGGAACAATTGCCGCCGTTCAAGATCGAACAATGCGGCTGAGCGGTAGGTCCAGGCGGGCAGGCCACGGCGATCCGCGCCTTCGGGAATTTCATGGAGTTTTGCTGTATTATGGGCGGTCATTGATGTGCCCCGGTTCAAGGCGCGACAGCACCCAGTGGTGGAAGTTGTGAATATCGAACTCTTGCGGCATAAGCCGCCCCGTTCGGTGGCGTGAGGATCGCAAACCCCGCTGGTTCATCTCGCAGGCCCGCGCATCCTGCGTCAACACGGTGGTGGCGAAGTCTGTGACTGCGGCCAGATCGAACCCGGGCTGCGCCAGGGTTTCCGGCAGGAACAGCCATTCGGCGGTCAGGCGCGTGGTCTCCGGCCCCAGCGGCACCAGCGACACCGCGCGGGCGTGGTCCACATGGGCCACGATGAACATCGTAGGGTAAAGCGTCACAAAGTTGTGCCCGCTCGCACGCTCTTGCGCTGTGAGGCGGGGAAACTCCGGCCCGCAGGGCTGGCCCGAGACGGTCCAGGTTGATGTGCCCGCCTTCAGCACCGGGCCATCGGGCGGCGTGGGTGTTTCCGCCGCCGACATCACGCCCTGGCGATACACCGGAACGCGGTCTGACAATTCGGGGTGAATGCCGGGGCAATGCAGGCATTCGTTGTAATTCTCCCAGAAAATCTTCCAGTTGCAGGCCAGGTCCGTGACCATCCGGTGCCCGGTCACCAGATCACGCATCGGCCAGTTGTCCAGCGCATGGGTGCCCGCATCCGGGCAGAAGGGCGGCGTGTCATCGGCAAGACAAAGGTAGAGGAACCCGTTCCAATCCTTTGTCTGCACAGGATAAAGCGCGTGATCCTCGCGCCGGAAATCCGCTGTGGGTGTGGCATGGGCCACCGATACCAGCCGCCCGTCGGTGGCATAGGCCCAGGCATGGTAGGGGCAGGTGATCAGCCGGCCCAACGGGCGATCGGCCTCGGCACAAAGCTCCGCCCCCCGGTGACGGCACGTGTTGTGAAAGGCAGTGACATGACCTGCATCATCCCGGCACAGGATCAGGTTCTGGCCCGCCACCTGCACCCGCCGCATGGTGCCCAAAGCGGTGTCGTTCAGGCGCCCGGCATAGACCCACTCGCGCGCCCAGATGGCAGATTGTTCCGCGCGAAACCAGTCAGCATCGTAATAGGCCCGCGAGGGAAGGGTTTCCGGGCATTGGTCCAGCAGCATCAGAACGCCCCCGGCGGTGTGGCGCGGCGGCGGGCCGGTGCGAAAAACGGCCGTTCCGTGACATGGGCGCGCAGCATCAGCTTGTGATACTGCAATTCGCGCAGCGCGTAGACCTCAACCCACAGCGTATCGCCGGTATGGTGGGGGCGGCGCACCTGCGCCAGCGCGATGTTGCGCTTGGTCGCGGGCGACCACGCGGCGGCGGTAACATGGCCCACCTCGGTCTTGCGGTTGTGGTAGATCAGCGAGCCTTCGGCGCTGACATTGCCTTCGATATCAAGCCCCACCAGCGCCCAGCTGCTGCCCCTGGCCTTTTCCGCCAGCAGGGCGCGCCGCCCGGTGAAATGCCCCTTTTCCCAGTCGATCATCCAGTCCAGCGACAGCTCAAAGGGCGAACGTGCCCGGTCTTCGCGCACCGCCTGATCGGCGGGGATGAAGTCCATGTTGGTGATGATGAACCCCGCCTCGATCCGCGCGAGATTCAGCGCGCTGGTGCCGATGGGGCGGATGCCCCAGGGCGCGCCCGCCCGCATCAGCGCATCCCACAATGGCAGCGCCTGCGCGGGGGTGGCCCAGATTTCATACCCCAGATCGCCGGTGAAGCCTGTGCGCGAGATGGTGATTTCCACACCTTCAAAGCCGAGTTTCGCCATGCGGAAGGGTCTAAGATTGCACATATCGAACCCTGCGGCCTGCAAGACCGCTGCGGAACAAGGCCCTTGCAGCGACAGTGCTGCCACCTCCTCCGTCACTTCGCGCACCTGCACTTCATAGCCCGTGGCCGAGTCGAGCAACCAGGGCAGATGCCGTTCCTGACAGCAGAGCATGAAGTCCTCGGCCCCGTGGCGGAACAACGTGCCGTCGTCCAGCACCTTGCCCGCATCGTCGCACCAGACGGTGTAATGCACCCCGCCGACCGACAGTTTCGCGGCGTTGCGGATCGTCAGCCGATTCAGATAGGCCGCCGCATCCGGGCCGGTGATGCGGTATTTCACCATCGGGCACAGGTCATACAGCGACGCGCCGTTGCGGATGGCGGTGTATTCCATGGCCTCGTCATCAAAGGCCAGCGCGGTGGTATAGCCCGCCCAGGCGCCCCATTGGTTCAGCCTGTTCAGGGCCGATGTGCGGGGGTGAAACGGGGTCTGCCGCAGGGGCGTGTGAAAATGGTCTTTCATTTCAGCACCTTGATGATGCGATCCGCCGCGTTCCAGCCTGCGGCCCCGGAAATGCCGCCGCCGGGGTGGCTGCCTGCGCCGGCCAGCCACAGGCCGGGCAAGGGCGTGGCGTATTGCGCGGCTTCGGGCAGCGGGCGCAGGAACAGCATCTGTTCCACCGCCAGTTCGCCATGGTGCCAATTGCCGCCCTCCATGCCGAATTTGGCAGCAATATCATAGGGCATCAGCAGTTCGGCGTGAAGGATCAGGCCGCGCAGACCGGGGGCGTGAGCCTCCAACTGCCGCAGCGCCGCCTCCAGCATCTGCGCACGGGCGGCATCGGGGTTTTCGGGCGCATGGGGGGCGAATTGCACGATGGCAGAAAGGCTGTGGCAGCCGTCGGGTGCCATGCCGGTGCCATGCGCCGAGGGCAAGATCACCTCCATCACCGGGGCATCGGGCACTTCGGCGTATTTCACGGCGTTGAAGGCGTTTTCGACCACGCCCACCGAAGGCGCGATGACAAGCCGGGTCGTGGGATCGGCCCCCCGGAAATCCGGCAGGCCCTTCAGGGCAAGGTGCAGTTTCGCCGCACCGCCCCGGCTGCGGATATGCCCGGTGCGGGTGAAGAAACCGGCATCCAGATGCTGCGGTCCGACAAGCCGCTGAAACGTCACGCGCGGGTTGATGGCCGAGATCACCAGCGGGGCGTGCAATTCCTCGCCCGTGTCCAGCATAACACCCGAGGCGGCATCGCCTGTCACCAGCACCCGCGCCACCTTTGCGCCACACCGCAACGCGACCCCCGCCGCGGTGGCCGCGCGGGTCATCGCACCCGCCACCGCCCCCATGCCGCCCTGTGGCACCGCCAGCGCGCCTTGCGCGCCCGCCAGCCGGTTCAGAAGCAATATCAGAGAGTTGGGCGAACGCGGCCCCAGCCAGGCGCCCAAGGTGGCATCAAAGGCCAACGCGCCGCGCAGGCGGTCGTCGGTCAGGTCATCCTCCAGCACATCGGCCACGTTGATCAGGATCATCCGCAGGAATTCGCGGAATTCCTCTTTGCCCAAGGCGCGCACGCCAAGCCCCAGCTTTGCCAGCCGCAGGGTGTCATTGCCCGCGCGGCGGGCGATGCGGGGCGGGGCCATGGCGTTGAACGGGGCCAGAACGCGTGCGAAGGCCAGAAGCCGCGATCGCAGCGCGGCCCATGCGGCGCGGTCAGCTTCGGACAGGCCCGGGGCATGCGCGCCGAACGGGCCGTCCAGCCTCAGGTGGTCGCCGGTCGCGGACAGGGCGGTGGTGGCGAGGTTGGTCGTGGCATAGCCAAGGCCATGGCGGGCCAGATCCATCCCCTGCACCACGCGCGGATCGAGGTTCAACACCAGATGCGCCAGCCCCGACACGCGGTAGCCGGGGGCAAATTCCACCGTAGAGGCCCCGCCACCCATCGCGGGCGCAGCCTCGAGCACCGTCACGCGACGGCCAGAAGCGGCAAGGCGCGCGGCGCAGGCCAACCCGTTGGTGCCGCCACCGATGATGATCGCATCACAGGACGGCATAGGCATCGCTCATGTCAGACCCCAGCCGCGCCTCGCGCAACACTTCGGCGGCGGCGTTGCGGCCCGGTGCCCCCATCACGCCACCGCCGGGGTGGGTGGATGATCCGCACATCCACAAGTCCTTGATCGGGCTGCGGTATTGCGCATATCCCGGCACGGGGCGGTTGAACAAAAGCTGGTCGAACGTCAGCTCGCCCTGAAAGATGTTGCCTTCGGTCAGGCCCACCTCGGCCTCCAGCTCTCGCGGGGTGCGCACCTCCATGTGCAGGATCAGGTCTTTGAAGCCGGGGGCGTAGGTTTCGATCTGGTTTATGCAGGTCTGGCCAAAGGCGTCACGGTCGGCATCGGTCCATTCCGCGCCCGCAATCCTTGGCGGGGCATATTGCACGAAGCACGACATGAAATGCTTGCCCGGCGGGGTCATCGTCGGGTCGATCATCGTGGGGATCATCACATCCTGAAACGGGTCGCGGCTGAACCGGCCGGATTTCCAGTCGTCATAGGCGCGTTCCATCCGTTCGATGCTGTCAGTGAAATGCAGGTCGCCGCGATACATCGGCGCGCCATCGGGCAGGGCGGTGAAGCGTGGGGCGGCATCCAGCGCGATGTTCAGCTTGCCGGATGAGCCGCGCGTCTTGAAATTGCGGACCTTTTTCACGAAACCGGCGGGAAGCTGGGCCTCGTCCACATGTTTCAGGAAGGTGCGTTTCACATCCATGTTGGAAATCACGCGGTGGCCCAGCACCTCGTCCCCGCCTTCCAGCACCACGCCCTTGGCCTGACCGCCCGCCACAAGGATACGCTCCACCCCCTTGCCCGCGCGGATCTCGCCACCGGCGGCGGCAAAAGATGCCCCCAGCGCGCGTGAAATCGACCCCATGCCGCCGCGCGCAAAGCCCCAGGCGCCCACATTGCCATCCACATCGCCCATGTAGTGATGTAGCAGCACATAGGCCGAACCGGGTGACATCGGCCCCAGCGCCGTGCCGATAATGGCAGAGACGGCGAGATAGGCCTTGATGACCGGGTTTTCGAAGTATTCGTCCAGATAGTCGGAAATGCTCATCGTCCAGAACCGGATCATCTCGTAAATCCGGGTTTCCGACAAGTCGAACATCTGCCGCCCCAGAAACGCAAGTTCCGACAGGTCTCGCGGGCGAAAACTGCTGGGGTCCGGCGGGGTGCGCATCAGCAGCGGGCGGATGAAGCGGCAATGGCGCAGGATGTCGCGCGAATAGCGGTCATAAGCCTCGGCATCGCGGGGGGAATGGCGGGCGAATTCGCGGCGGTTGGCATCATGGTCGCGGAACATCGCCAGATAGCCGCCGTCGCGGGTCAGAACCGCGCCGCCCTCATATGGCAGGATTTGCAGGCCGTGTTTCGGCAGTTCCAGATCGCGCATGATCTCGGGCCGGAACAGCGACGAGACGTAGGAGCAGTTGGAATAGGTGAAGCCGGGGTATAATTCGCGGCTGACAGCCGCCCCGCCGATCCAGTCGTTCTTTTCGACGATGCACACCTTCATGCCCGCCCGCGCAAGATAGGCCCCGGTGACAAGCCCGTTGTGGCCCGCGCCGATGATGACCGCATCGTAGATCATTGGGCCGCCTGCACCTGTTCCAGTGTCAGATCGACGGCGGTTTCCACGGCTTTCAGCGTGTCGGACAGGCAGGCGGCGTCATGCGCCTCACAGATGAACCACGGTTCGCGTGAATCAGGTTCACAGATGATGCACAGGTCATGCAGATGATGCGCCATCGTGTCGTAGAAGGTGTAGTCCGACAATTTCCAGTCGCGGTAATTGTCGGGGGCATGTGGCGCAAAGAACAGGCCGAACATGCTGGAATGCCCGGTAAAGCTATGCACGATGCCACGGCGTGTCAGGATGTCTGAAAGACCGGATTTCAGGGCCTCGCCATAGCTGGCGATCGTGGCCAGCGCCGGGGTTTCATCCAGAATGCGCAGGCATTCCTCGGCTGCCGCCAAAGACACGGAATGCGCGGTATAGGTGCCGCCATGCGCCGCCCCGCCATAGCGGAAGGTGCGCATCACCTCTTCCCGCCCGGCAATCGCGGCGATGGGATAGCCGTTGGCCATCGCCTTGGCGAAGGTGGCAATGTCGGGCACCACGCCATGCAGCGATTGCACCCCGCCCTTGGCAACGCGGAAGCCGGTTTTCACCTCGTCGATGATCAGCAGCACGCCATACTGGTCGCACAGGCTGCGGGCCAGCCGCACGAATTCGGTCGTGGCCGAGATGCCACAGCAATTGCCCTGAATCGGTTCGATCAGCATCGCCGCCAGCGAGCTGCCGTGGCGCTTGAACACATCCTCCAGCTTTTGCGGGTCATTCATCGGCGTCAGATGCGCCAGAGCCTTCAGATCCTGCGGGATGCCTTTGGAATAGCTGACAACTTCGGGGTCAAGGTTGCCACCCGGCTGCCAGTCTTCGACATTCACCATCCACATCGCTGCGTCGAACAGGCCGTGATACGACCCTTCGATCAGCAGATAGCTTTCGCGCCCGGTATGCGCGCGGGCCAGCCGCAGCGCCCCCATCACCGCCTCGGTGCCCGAGTTGGAAAAGCGCACAAGGTCCATCCCCGGCACCATGTTGCAGATGCGGTCGGCCACCGCCAGTTCGCGCTCGGTGGAAAGGGCGAATACGCCGCCCACATTCATGCCGCGCATGGCCGCAGCATCCACCCGCGCATCGGCATAGCCCAGTATCGCCGGGCCATAGCCCAGCCGGTAATCGACATAGGCATTGCCGTCGATGTCCCAGAACCGCCCGCCCTTGCCGTGATCGACATAGATCGTGCGGTCATCGCCCCAGTAGCGGAAGGTCGATGCCACGCCCAAGGGCAGGCGCTGCACCGCGCGGCGGTAATGGGCGTTGGAACGGGTCAGGTCACGCGGGGGGGCTTTGGTCATCGCAGGCTTTCCGGGCAGGTCTGCCCTTTTCGCGGCCGCCGCGCCGGGCGGGTGGGGATGGCTCAGGATGGGTTTGTATTGACTGGTCTGTCAATCAGAATTTTTGACCCCGTTCGATTTCCCCCTTTTCCCCCGCCCGCTTTCGCCTAAATAGGGGTGATCCCCCGCCGGGGCAGGAGAGCGCCGTGACCGAAACCATTGCCCAGCAGGCCCTTTCCGCCGAACCGCCGCCACCGCCGCGCAAACTGAGCCGCGAGGCGCGGCGCACACAGCTTATCGAGGCGACCATCGAAACGCTGGCCACACGCGGCTATGCCCGCACCACGCTGACCGAGGTGGCCCAGCAGGCGGGCCTGTCGCATGGGCTGGTGAATTTCCACTTTCAGACCAAAGAGGGGCTGCTGACCGAGACCCTGCTGTATCTGGCCGAGGAATACCGCCAGAACTGGCTGGCCGCGCTGGAGGCCGCACCGAAAGACCCCGCCAGCCAGCTTGACGCGCTGCTGCGTGCCGATTTCAACCCGGCGATCTGCACGCCCGCGCGGCTTTCTGCCTGGTGCAGTTTCTGGGGCGAGGCGCAAAGCCGCCCGATGTATCAGGAACGCTGCGGGTCGAACGACGAGGATTACAACCGCCGGCTGGAAGCCATCTGCGCCGCCCTGCTGGCCGAGGGCGGCTATCCCGGCAATCCCGCCCGCATCGCCCGCGTCCTGCGCGTGACCATCGAGGGGGTGTGGCTGGACCTGATGACAATGAACCACCCCTATAGCCACACCGAGGCGCAGGCCACGGTCTATGCCTGCGCGACGGCGTTTTTTCCGGGGCATTTCGGTGAGGATGGGTTGCTGGTGTGATCAGACCCGGCTGTCGGTTGCAAATCCGGTAGGAATGAAACGCACACGGCCTTCGCTTCCCTTGCCATCCACGGCGAACATGGGTTGTCGGGCCAGCAGGTAGTCTCGCCAAGTGGCTGCACCCAGGCGGGTCGGTTTCAGCCCCTGTTCGCGGGCCTTCGCCTCCAGATGCGAAAGCAGAACGCCCTGACCTTTCTGGCTGCCCGCCGCGATGATGCGGCGCAGCGCTTCATCAACGGAAATTGCCGTCTGCGGCGGAAAGACGGTTGATCCATTGGGCAGCGCCTTGGTTGGCGCAATGGGCGGGGTTACGGGCGCCGGTGGCAGTTTTGCTTTTGGCACCAGCGGGGTAAACCGCGTGCAGGCTTGTCGGAAACTGTCGGGGGTCTTTTCCTCGCCCATGCCGATGACGCACAGGCCGCGTTCGCGCAACCGGTGCGCGACATGGGCGAAATCACGGTCGGACGAGGCGATCAGCACAGTGTCGATGCCGCCGCCAAAGGCCAGTTCCATCGCGTCGATGGCCAGCAGCAGGTCGGTCGCATTCTTGCCCGTGCCGGAATGGATCAGGCGGAAACCCGGTTGCGCATCCCATGCCGGAATGGCTTTGGCGTTGCCATAGACGCGGATGATGTCGGCCCGCCCCTCGCCCCGCGCTGTTGCCAGAATGCATGCAGCATGATCCGCCGCCAGATTCTCGCCATCGACCAGCACCGCCACGCGGCGTTGGCTGGTTGTCACATCGGCAAACCGCAAGTCGTCTTTCATCAACACACCACTTTGGCAATTTCCGCAGGCTTGCAGGGAAATGTGGCCGTCCTGAGGCGGGATGCGCCGGATTTTTCGTCGCTTGTATGGAAAAGCCTCTGCCATGGGGGTTGCGGCATCTGTAGGCTTGACAGACTCGGGTTGCGGGTAAAATCATATGCAGACAAATGATATTCCACCGCCTCCCAGCCGCCCCCTTCAGCGAGGATGCCATGACACGCCATTCCCCCGACCTGACCCCGCCCGGCGCGACACCGCTTGATGAATTGCGTGCCAATGTCGGCGTGCCGTTCGCTCAGGCGCGGGCGATGCCGAAATCGGTCTATACCTCGGCGGAGTTTCTGGAGCTGGAGATGCGCCACATCTTTGCGCAGGACTGGCTGTGTGCGGGGCGGGCCGATGCGTTGCCGAACCCCGGTGATTACCTGACGATGGATATCTCGGGTGAGCCGGTGATCGTGCTGCGCGACCGCGAGGGGGCGTTGCGCGCCATGTCAAACGTCTGCCGCCACCGCATGTCCACCCTGCTGGAGGGGCGGGGCAATGTGCGGTCGATCGTCTGCCCCTATCACGCCTGGACCTACAATCTGGACGGATCCCTGCGCGGGGCCCCCGCCATGGCGCTGAATGAGTCGTTCTGCAAGGAACAGACCGGCCTGCCGCAGGTGCGCTGCACCGAATGGCTGGGCTGGATCATGGTCACGCTGAACCCCGGTGCCGCCCCGCCGCAGGAAAAGCTGGCCGAGGTGGAGGCGCTGGTGGGCAAGTTCCATATGGAGAATTACGTTGAGGCGTTTCGCGAGCAGTTCCGCTGGGGCACCAACTGGAAGGTGCTGGCCGAGAATTTCATGGAAAGCTATCATCTGCCGGTCTGCCATGCGGCCACCATCGGCGGCACGGTGGACCTGCTGAAGATGACCTGCCCCGAAGGCCTGCCCGCCTTCAACTATCACTATATCATCAAGAATGATGCGCTGGATCTGACGCTGGCCCATCCCACCAACACGGTGCTGGAAGGCGAGGAGCGGCGCACCACGTGGCTGATCTCGGTCTATCCCTCGCTGCTGATCACGCTCAGCCCCGGCTATTTCTGGTATCTGTGCCTGACGCCTGACGGTCCGGGCCATGTGAACGTGCTGTTCGGCGGCGGGCTGGCACCGGAATTCGTGGCCGACCCGAAAGCGGCGGAACATTTCGCCCGGCTGAAGGCGCTGCTGGATGATGTGAATGTCGAGGACAAGGGCTGTGTCGAGCGGGTCTATCGCGGGCTGTGTGCGGGGATGTCGGAACCCGGGCCGCTGTCGCATCTGGAGCGGCCGAATTTCGATTTTGCACGGTATATTGCGGGGATGATGCCGGGGCAGTGATCTGAAAGGCTGCTGCCTTCGCCAATGGCGGAAGCGGGGGTTTCACACCCCCGCACCCCCGTGGGATATTTTGAGACAGAAAATGCAGAAGGGCGGATCACGGGCTTTGCATCGGGCTGTTGCCGCAGTAGTTACTGCCGATGATGCATCCTGCCGCCTTGATCGTGACCCATGGCCAGCCGTCCGACCCCGCTCCGGCGGAGGCGGAACTGGCGTTGCTGGCGGCGCGGGTGGCGGGGCATCTGCCGGGCTGGCAGGTGGGGTCGGCCACGCTGGCAGGGCCGGGGGCGCTGGCGGCTGCGGTCGCGCAGTTGGGGCCTGCGGGTCTGGTTTACCCGCTGTTCATGGCCTGTGGGTGGTTTACCCGCACGCATCTGCCCGCGCGGCTGGCCGGGGCCGGGGGGGCGGGCTGGCACATCCTGCCGCCGTTTGGCTGTGATGCGGGGGTGCAGGCGCTGGCGGTGACAATCGTGCAGGAGTCGGCGGCGGCGCGGGGGCTGGCCCCGGCGGATACATCGGTGCTGCTGGCCGCGCACGGGTCGTTCCGCAGCCCGGCCCCGGCGCAGATCGCGGATGCCGTGGCGGCGCGCATCGCGGCGGCGGGGTTTGGCCGGGCCGAGGCGGCGTTCATCGACCAGTCGCCGCAGATTGCCGGGGCGGTGGGTTTTGGCGCGGCCTCGCTGTGCCTGCCGTTCTTTGCCGCCGGGGGCGCGCATGTGAGTGATGACATTCCGCAGGCGTTGGCCGCCTGTGGGTTTGGCGGGCACCTGCTGCCCCCGGTCGGGCGGGACAGCCGCGTGCCGGGCCTGATTGCCCGTGCGCTGCAGGACAGGCAGGAAAACCCGGCGCTGGCCTGTGCGGGGACGGTCTGCGCCGCTGGCTGACGGCCAGCGCCCGCAGCTCCCGAACAGCCTCTTGTCAGACGGTGTGCAGATAGAGGTCGAAATCCACCTCTGACACGGTGCGCGCCACGCGTGCATATTCCGCAGCCTTGATCGCGGTGAAGGTGCGGTGCATGTCATCGCCCAGGGCGTTGCGCAGAAAGGCCGAGCCCTGCGCGGCCACGATGGCGCTGCGCCAGTCCACCGGGATGGGCGGGGCATCCTGCGCATCGGTATAGCCGTTGCCGGTGGTTTCCGGCCCGGGGTCCAGCCGCGCGGCCAGGCCGTGCCGGATGCCCGCCAGCACGGTCGCGCCCACCAGATAGGGGTTGGCATCCACCCCGGCGGGGCGGTGTTCGATCCGCCGCGCCCTGATGTCACCGGCCGGTATGCGCAGCGCGACTGACCGGTTGTTGACGCCCCAGGTGGGCGACACCGGTGCATAGCTTTGCGCGGCAAAGCGCCGCCAGGAATTCGCATGCGGGGCAAAGACCAGCATCGATTCGCCCATCGTGGCGCGCAAGCCGCCGATGGCATGCAGGATCGGGGCGGAATATTCCCCCTCCACCGCCTCGACAAAGATGTTGGTGCCGCCCGCGTCCAGCATCGACACATGCAGATGCATGCCCGATCCGGCATAAGCCTCCACCGGTTTGGCCATGAAACAGGCGGTCACGCCATGGGCGCGGGCCTGCGCCCGCACGATGCGTTTCAGCCGGATCAGGTCATCGGCGGCCTGCATCATGTCGGTGCGGTAGTTCAGTGTCAGCTCATACTGGCCCGGGGCATATTCCGAAATCAGCGTTTCCGCCGTGATCCCGGCTTTGGCCGCCCCCGCGTAGATGTCGGAGAACAGCGGCAGCATGCCATGCAGGTGATCGACGGAATAAACCTCGGTCTTGTGGCTTGCACGCCCGTCCAGCACATCGCGGGCGGGCTGCACGCGGCCATCGGGGCCGCGTTCATTGTCCAGCAGGAAGAATTCGAGTTCGAACGCGCCCGCTGGATAAACGCCTTCGGCCGCCAGGGCATCGACCTGCCGTTGCAGGGCATGGCGCGGGTCGGATGTCATGGGGCGGCCAGCGAGGTCGTAAAGGCTCATCAGCACCTCGCCGCGCGGCGGGGTGGTGCCATGCAGCGGCACAAGGCTGCCGGGGATCGGCCAGGCGCGCAGGTCGCCATCGCCTTGATCCCAGATCAGGCCGGTTTCGTGCACATCCTCGCCGCAGATATCCAGCCCCATGATCGAGATCGGCAGATGCCGCCCGTTCTTGTAGAACCCCGCCAGTTCATGCCGCCGGATGATCTTGCCGCGCCCGATGCCATTGGCGTCATGCAGCACAAGGTCGAAGGCCTCGATCTGGGGATGGGCGGCAAGAAAGGCTTCGGCTTCGGCAAGGGTGGAGCCGGAGGGGCTGGGATATGCGGTCATGGGGTCTCGTGGGAAAAAAAGGGCGGGGTCAGGCGAAAAGCTCGGTCAGCACCTCGTCAAAGGCGGCGACAAGCCGGTCGATCTGGCGTTTGCGGGTGGCGGGGCTGACCAGCATCATGTTGTGGAACGGCGCGATCAGGCAGCCCCGGTTCAACAGCGCCACATGCAGCGCGGCCTCCAGCTGCGGCTGATGCGCTGCTGCCGCCTCGGTGCCGTTGCGCAAGGGCGATGGCGCACAGATGAATTCCACCCGCGCGCCCACACGCACCACATGCCAGGGCGCGCGATGCGCCTTGATCACGCGGGAAAGGCCGGCGGCCAGGCGCGAGGCCCCCACCTCCATCCGCGCATGGTTGTCTTGTGTCATCACCTCGGCCAAAGTGGCGACAAGGCAGGCGAATTGCATCGGGTTGGCCGAGAGCGTGGTGCCCATGCCGGAGTGGCCCGAGGCGCGGTTGGCATTCACCGCGACATAGCGGTCTGCCAGTTCCGGGCGCAGGCCCCAGACCGCTGTGGGCATGCCGCCCGCAACGCATTTGCCCACGACAAGAATGTCGGGGTCCAGATCATGCACCTTTGTATAGCCGCCATGGCCGGACGACAGCGTATGCGTCTCGTCGATGATCAGGAGCGCGCCATGCTGCGTCGCCAGCCGCCTGAGCCCCGCGTGGAAACCGGCATCCGGCAGCACCATGCAGGAATTTGTCATGACCGGCTCGGTCAGGATCGCCGCGACATCGCCCTGCGCCAGCGCCGCAGCAACCCCTGCCAGATCGTTGAACTCTACCGCCACCGCGCCTGCCGTCAGATCGGCGAACTGGCCCAGCAGGCCGGGGCGGTTGACGGTCTGGCCATCCACCAGCGCCACCATCGTGTCGTCCACCGTGCCGTGATAGCAGCCGTTGAACACCAGCACCTTTGGCCGCCCTGTCACCGCCCGCGCCACGCGCAGCGCGAAACGGTTGGCATCGGTGGCGGTGGTGGCGACCTGCCAGCGGAAATCGCCGAAGGTGGCGGTCAGCAGGCGGCCCGCCTCCAGCGCCGCCGGGCTGGGCAGCATGTAGGTCAGCCCCAGCCGCGCCTGCCGCCGGATGGCCCTGGCCACCGGCTCGGGTGAATGGCCGAACATGCTGCCGGTGTCGCCAAGGCAGAAATCGTCAATCTCGATGCCGTCGATATCGGTGATCGTGGCCCCTTCGGCCCCGGCAACCAGCATGGGAAAGGGCATCGGCCAATCTTTCATCCAGTGCATCGGCACGGCGTCGACAAAGGCCCCGGCCCCTGCCGCCAGTGCGGCCCTGGTGCGGGGCCGGGCAGCGGCAAAGCGTTTGGCCTCGCGCGCGGCCAGCTTTTCCAGCCGGTCACGGGCCACCCCGGCGATACGGTTGGCAGCAGCGGGGGTCTGGCGTTGCGGCATCGGGGCACCTGTCGGTTTGGCAAGGCGTTATCCGATGTAAGCGAACAAAACGGAAGATGCGGCAGGCGAAATGCGCAATAATCAGGCGAGGAATCGGCGCCGTTCTGCCGAAAACCCGCTTTCATCCTGGCCCAGGCATCCCCGCCCGGGGGCGGCAACGCCTGCCGGTTGCGCCACAGCCGCCCGGTTAGCGCCGGTCATTCCACCCGGATCTCGATCAGCCGGGGGCCGGTCTGCGGCATGGACAGGGCGGCGCGCAGCGCATCCGCGTTGGGCAGGATGCTGGCGAAGGGCAGATCGCAGGCCGCTGCAAAAGGCTCCATCCGCAGGGGCGAGGGCGAGCAGCCCAACACCTCGGTCCCCGCCGCCTGCATCGCTTCGGCAATCTCGCGAAAGCCCGCGTTGTTCCAGACAAGGAAGGTGATCGCCAGCCCCTCATCCACCGCCGTGCGCAATTCGCCGGGGCTGAACTGCAAGCCGCCATCGCCGATCAGGCAGACCACCGGCACGCCGGGGGCTGCCAGTGCCGCGCCCACCGCGGCCCCCGGGCCAAAGCCCAGGGCACCATAGCCGGTGGCCGCGTTGAACCAGCCGCCGGGGCGGTCGTGGTCGTAATGCAGGTTCCCGGCATAGACCGGCTGCGTGCTGTCGCCCACGATGATCGCACCGGGCAGCGCATCGCGCAGCGTGTTCAGCAGCGCCACCTGAGCCTGCATCGGCGGCGAGAGTTCCGCCCATGCCGCCGCCCGTGCCTGCGCCGCCCGCGCGGTCCCGTCGCCCTGGGCCTGCGGCACGGCGGGCAGCAAAGCTGCCAGTGCCGCCCCCGCATCGGCCCGCAATGTGACCGCCGCCGGGTGCCGGGACAGTTGATCGCCGCAGATGTCGATGCGGATCATCGCGGCCATGTCGGGCAGGCCGCCCTTCACATACATGTCGTAATCGGTCTGGCCGAATTCTGTGCCCACGGCCAACAGCGCGTCGGCCCCGGCGATCAGCGCACGCACGGCGTCAAGGCTGGGGCTGGCGGGCACGGCCAGCGGATGGCCATGCATCAGCCCGCGCGCGTTGGTGGTCTGCACTACCGGCGCATCCAGCCGTTCGGCCAGCGCCAGCAATTCAGGGCCTGCCCGCCGCGCGCCGCCCCCCGCCAGAATGACCGGGCGTTGCGCGCCGGCCAACCGGCGCGACGCCTCGGCCAGTCTGGCCGGATCGGGGGCGGGGGCCGCAGGCATGGCCTGCGCAGCCGGCGGGGCACAGGGCAGGGGCATCACATCGGTCGGCACCTCCAGATGCACCGGGCCGGGGCGGCCGGTTTCGAGCGCGGCAAAGGCCGCGTCCAGCGCACCCTCCAACGCCTCCGGCCCCGTGACCTGAAGCGTGGGGCAAAGCGCCGCCACCATCCCTGCCTGATCGGGCAGTTCGTGCAGCAGCCCCAGACCCCGGCCCAACGAATCCCGCCGGTTCACGCCGGAAATCACCAGCAGCGGTATCGAATCCGCCCGCGCCTGCGCCATCGCCGTCAGCGCATTGGTCAGCCCCGGCCCGGTGATGACAAAGGCCACGCCGGGCTTGCCCGATACGCGGGCATAACCATCGGCCATGAAGACCGCGCCCTGTTCGTGCCGCGCCGTGACATGGCGGATGCCCGATCCGGGCAGGCCGCGATAAAGCTCGATCGTATGCACGCCCGGGATGCCGAACACCACCTCGACACCCCGGGCCACAAGGCCCTGCACCAGCGCCTGCCCGACCGTGATCATGCGTTCACCGCGCGGGCTTGCGTGGTTGAAGCCTGCACATGCGCCACGATCCGGTCGCACGCGGCGTCGATCAGCGCATCGGGTTGGGTCAGCGCGACGCGCACCCAGCCGTGCAGCGCCGCTCCGAAGGATTCCCCCGGCATGACCGCCACGCCCGCCTGTTCCAGCAGATCCATGGCAAAGCTGCTGCTGTCCAGCCCGGTGCCGCGCACGTCGATCAGCGCGAACATGCCCGCTTCGGGGCGATGCACCCGCAGGCCCGCCACGCCATCCAGCCGCCGCACCAGCAGGTCGGCCCGGGCGGCAAAGCGCGCACACATGCCGGGGGCCACGGGCGACGGAACCGCTACCGCCGCCGCCGTCATGTCGGCGATGAAGGGCTGGTTGCCGAACAGCATGGTTTCCGACAAGGGCAGCAGGTGCTGGCAGAATTCGGCCGGGGCCACGCACCACCCTGACCGGAACCCGGGCGCGGCGTGGGATTTCGAGATGGATGACGCCACGATGACCCTTTCGGCCAGGGCCGGATCATCCAGAGGCGAGGCAAAGGCCACACCTTCAAACACCAGATCCTCATACACCTCGTCGCAGACAATCCACAGGTCATGCGCCACGGCCAGTTGCCCGATGGCGGCAATGTCGGCCCGCGTCAGCACCGCGCCGGTCGGGTTGTGCGGCGAGTTCAGGAAGATCACCCGGCTGCGCGGCGTGATGCGTGCCGCCACATCGGCGGCCTGCATGCGAAACCCGTGTTCCGGGCGCAGCGGCACGGGCACCATGGCAGCCCCGGTGGCGGCGATCACGCCCTCATAAGTGGCATACATCGGGTCGCCCATCAGCACCTCGTCACCCGCCTGCACCAGCCCGGTCAGCACGGCGTAAAGCACGGTCTGCGTGCCGGGAAAGCACATGATCTGGTCAGCCCCGATCTGCCGCCCCCGCCGCGCGGAATACCGTGCAGCCAGTGCCGCCACCAGCGCAGGCTCGCCCCGCCCGTTGGAATAACCGGTGCGCCCGGCGCGCATGCCTGCCGCCGCCACTTCGGTCAGGGCCGCAGGCGTGGGCACATCAGGCTCGCCGATAGTCAGTTCGATCACGTCGCGGCCAGCGGCGGCCAGCGCGCGGGCACGGGCATGGATCGCCCATTTCGCCCCGCCAAGCCCCGACAGGCGGGTTGTGATGTCGGCATATCTCATGGCATGTCCTTTGCGGTTTCCGGCGGCAGGGCAGCCACCAGATCAAGTTCCAGCAGCGCGCCCACGGCGCCCAGCCCGATACGTTCCAGCTCGCCCGGGCCAAAGGCCTCGGGCAGCGCGCCACCCTCCAGCCACAGCCCGTCGATCACGGCGTTGCAGGCGATGGCCTGCGCGCGCAATGTGGCGGGGTCGGCGGGGCGGGGCAGGGCGGCGATCAGGCCCTGCAACAGATCACGGTAGCCCAGATAATGCGCGCGGTGCACCTCGCGCATCGCGGGGTCGCGCTGCACAAGGTGCAGGAACCCGGCCCAGATGCTCAGCGCCGCAGGGTCAACCACCGGCGGGCGCAGCGATGCCGCCACGAACACCGCCAGCCGCGCCGCAGGATCGGCGGGCGCTGCGGCCAGCACCGCGCTGCTGTCGGCGATCATGCGCTGCATCACTGACGCATAGGCGGCACGTGTCAGGTCTTCCTTGGTCTCGAAATAATGCCGGATCAGGCCCGGCGTCACGCCCGCCCGGTCGGCAATGGCGCGCACCGTGGCCGCAGGCGCGCCGCCCTCGGCCACCAGATCGAGTGCCGAGGAAATCAGCGCCTCGCGCCGCCGTTCCTCGCCCTCGCGCACATATTTCCGCCGCTCGCCGGTCACGCCGACCCCCGTGAATTATACGCTTGCATAATTGCAAACCGCTTGTCTTACTGCAATCAGATTGTGACGGAGCCCGGATGCCAGCCACCGCCCGACAGCCCGCAAGCCACCCGCGCCCCGAGGCGATACGCATCGAGGGGCTGCGCAAATCCTTTGGCCCGCTGGAGGTGCTGAAAGGCGTGTCGCTGCGGGCCTGCGAGGGCGATGTGGTGGCGATCATCGGCGGCTCCGGTTCGGGCAAATCGACGATGCTGCGCTGCATAAACTTTCTGGAGACGCCCAGTTCCGGCAGGATCGTGATCGGCGGCGAGGAGATTGCCCTGCGCGCCGATGGCACCCCGGCCAGCCGCAAACAGATCGAAAAGGCGCGGCAAAGCCTGGGCATGGTATTCCAGCAGTTCAACCTGTGGACGCACAAGACCATTCTGGAAAACCTTATCGAGGTGCCGGTTCATGTGCTGGGCACGCCGAAGGCCGATGCCGTGGCGCGGGCGCGCAAGCTCTTGGCGCGGGTGGGGCTGGCGGAAAAGGAAAGCGCCTATCCCGCGTTCCTGTCGGGCGGCCAGCAGCAGCGCGCGGCCATCGCCCGGGCGCTTGCGATCGAGCCCCGCGCCATGCTGTTCGACGAACCCACCTCTGCGCTGGACCCCGAACTGGTGGGCGAGGTTCTGGGTGTCATCCGCGATCTGGCCGCCGAGGGGCGCACAATGATCCTGGTGACGCATGAGATGAAATTCGCGCGCGAGGTGGCGTCGCATGTGATCTACCTCCACAATGGCGTGGTCGAGGAAGAAGGCCCGCCTGATGCCCTGTTCGGCAGCCCGAAATCCGACCGGCTGAAACAATTCCTGAAATCCGTCGCCTGACGCCAACATACCGGGATCACCCGGAACCCAAAACAAGCCACGTCCAACAGAGAAGAGTATATCATGAAGAAAATCGCCCTCACACTGGCCGCATCGCTGCTGTTCAGCACCGCCGCTCTGGCTGATCCGATCAAGGTCGGCGTTGCCGCAGAACCCTATCCGCCCTTCGCCGCCCCCGATGCCTCGGGCAATTTCACGGGGTGGGAGGTGGACATGATCAACGCCGTCTGCGCCGCCGCCGCACTGGAATGCGTGGTCACGCCCGTGGCCTGGGATGGCATCATCCCCTCGCTGACGTCTGGGCAGATCGACGCCATCATGGCCTCGATGTCGATCACCGCCGAGCGGATGGAAACCATCGACTTCTCGGACAAATACTACAACACCCCCACTGTGGTCGCAGCCGCCAAGGGCGCGGGCATCGCGCCGACCCCCGAAGGCCTGGCGGGCAAGATCATCGGCGTGCAGGTATCCACCGTGCACGAGGCCTACGCGCAAAAGCATTTCGCGGCCACGGCGGCCGAGATCAAGATTTACCAGACGCAGGATGAGGCCAATCAGGATCTGGTCGCGGGCCGGATTGATGCGACACAGGCCGACAGCATCGCGCTGGATGCCTTCCTCACCTCTGAAGCCGGGATGGCCTGCTGCGAAAGCATGGGCGCGGTGGCCGATGACCCGGAGGTGCTGGGTCTGGGCGTGGGCGTGGGCCTGCGCAAGGGCGACGAGGAACTGAAGGCCAAGTTCAACGAGGGCATCGCCAAGGTGATCGCCGACGGCACCTATGAGGCGATCAGCAAGCCCTATTTCGCCTCGTCGATCTACGGCGGCTGACACCCTGTGCTGGGCATGACCGGGGCGCTTGCCCTTGGCTCGACGCTGGATCTTCTGGCCTATTCGCCCCCCGGTTGGGGGGCGAACCTGCTGCGGGGTCTGTGGAACTCGGTGCTGATCGCGCTGGGGGCCTTTGGTCTGGGGCTGGTGATCGGCACGGCGGGGGCTTACGGCAAGCTTTACGGCGGGCCGGTCACGCGCGATTTGCTGGCGGTCTACACCACGGTTGTCAGGGCGGTGCCGGAACTGGTGCTGATCCTGATCCTGTATTTCGCCGTCACGGATGTGGTGAACCAGTTGCTTGTGGCCTGGGGGCAAAGCCGCATCCAGATTTCCGGCGTGGCGGCGGGGATCACCGTGCTGGGCGTGGTGCAGGGCGCCTATGCCACCGAGGTGCTGCGCGGGGCCATTCTGGCGGTGCCTGCGGGCCAGATCGAGGCGGCACGGGCCATGGGCATGCCGCCCTTCCTGCTGGCGCGGCGCATCACCTTGCCCGCGATGCTGTCTTTTGCCATTCCGGGGCTGGCGAACCTGTGGCTGGTGGCGACGAAGGATACCGCGCTGCTGGCGGTGGTGGGCTTTGGCGAGCTGACCCAGGAGACCCGGCAGGCGGCAGGCACGACCAAGGCGTTCTTCACCTTTTTCCTGGCCGCCGGGGTGCTGTATCTGGCGCTGTCGCTGGTATCGGGCGTGATCTTTGGCCGTATCGAGAAATGGGCACGGCGCGGTCAGCCGAATGTGGGGGGAAGCGGGCGATGAACGACCGGCGCGACCCAAAAATTTTCCATAAAATTTTTCAAGGATTTTGGAAAATCCTTGCAGCGCACCGTCAGACAGGCTGCGCCCATGTCTAGGGTCGCGCCGCACCGCATCATCCTTGGCGGCATCGCTCTGGCCATCGTGGTCTGGTGCGTTTTTGCCCTGCGCTGGGACTGGCTGCCGAAATACCTGCCGCTGATCGGGCAGGGCATCTGGCGCACGGTCTGGATACTGGCTGTCACCACCGCGCTGGGGTTTCTTCTGTCGATCCCGCTGGGTTTGGCGCAGGCGGCGGGGCCGTGGTATCTGGCCGCACCGGCCCGTGTGTTCTGTTCGGTGATCCGGGGCACGCCGCTGCTGCTGCAACTGTGGCTGCTGTATTTCGGTCTGGGGTCACTGTTTCCCCAATTTCCGTGGATCCGGGAAAGCGATCTCTGGCCCTACCTGCGGCAGGCCTGGCCCTATGCTGTGGTGGCGCTGACGCTCAGCTTTGCGGGCTATGAGGGCGAGGTGATGCGCGGTGCGTTCCGGTCGGTGCCGCGCGGGCAACTGGAGGCGGCGCGTGCCATGGGCATGCCGCGTTTCACCATCCTGCGCCGCATCTGGCTGCCGCAGGCCATCCAGCGCGCCCTGCCCACGCTGGGGGGCGAGACGGTGCTGCAACTGAAGGCCACACCGCTGGTGGCCACGATCACGGTGGTCGATATCTATGCCGTGGCGTCCCGGGTGCGGCAGGACACGTTCATCGTCTATGAACCGCTGCTGCTGCTGGCGGTGGTTTACATGATCATCACCGGGGTGATCGTGCTGGCTTTCCGCCAGCTGGAACGGCGGCTTCCCAGCCGGGTGGCCTGAGCCTGACGCTGCAACACCGCAGCGCAGGCGGGGCCTATCCCTGCGGCGTCATTGCCTTGCGCTGCCGCGCGCGTTCCAGCCCCAGCTTGCGCTCGCGCCAGATGATCAGGCAGCCCGCCGTCATCACCAGTGCGGCGCCGCCCAGCATGGTCAGCGTCGGCACCTCGGAAAACACGAAGTAACCGATGGCCAGCGCAAAGATCATCGAGGCATAATCAAACGGTGCCACCACGGACGCATCCGCCTCGCGGTAGCTGGAGGTCAGCAATATCTGCCCCACCCCGCCCAGCAAGCCACAGCCGACCAGCAGCGCCATTTCGCGCCCGTCGGGCATCACCCAGCCAAAGGGCAGCGTGGCCAGTGACAGCACCGTGGCGGTCAGCGAGAAGTAGAACACGATGGCAGGGGTCTTTTCGGTGTTCACCAGTTTGCGCACGAACACCTGCGCAAGTGCTGCGAACACCGCGCCGCCCAGCACCAGCATGGCCCCCAGCGCCTGTGCATGGCTTGGGCTGCCCGCCGCCCCCACCGTCAGGCGGGGCGACAGCACGATCAGAACGCCCACCAGCCCCAGCACCACGGCTGAAATGCGGAAGATGCGCACCTCTTCGCCCAGAAACATCGCGGCGAATATCACGGTCAGCAGGGGGGCGGCATAGCCGATGGCCGTCACCTCGGGCAGCGGCAGATAGCCAAGGCCCGCAAAGCCCAGCCCCATCGCCAGCGTTCCCACCACCCCGCGCCAGACATGGCCCATCGGGTGACTGGCGCGCAGCCCGGTCGTCAACTCGCCCCGCAGCGCCAGCCAGACCACGATCACCGGCATGGCGAACAGCGAGCGGAAGAATACCGCCTGCCCCGCTGGCACATGATCGGCGGTGGCCTTGATCAGCGAGGCCATGACGATGAACACGATGACCGAGGCGATTTTCAGGGCAATGCCGCGCAGCGGGCGCATGGGTGATCTTTCCGGCAGGGGCTGTGCCGCCAGATGGATCACCCCGCGCGGGCAGGTGCAAGGGCGAAAGGCCACTGGACGCCGCGCGTTGGCTGCGCTTTGCTTGGGACCGACAGCCTGCCGCGCCGGCCCATCGCAGGAAGCGGGGCCGCGCGGCGGGCACCTTGCAGGAGAATGCCATGCCACGCAGCCTTTCCGACCGTATCGACCAGGGCCGGGGCCTGGCCCCCGCCGACATCGTGTTGCGCGGCGGGCGGGTGTTCGACCTGATCACCGGCGATCTGGTGGAAAGTGACGTGGCGATCTGCGGCGATACGATCGTTGGCGTCTACGGCGACTATGACGGGGCCCAGGTGATCGACTGCACCGGCAAGATTCTGGTGCCGGGTTTCATCGACACCCATCTGCACATCGAATCCTCGCTGGTCACACCGTTCGAATTCGACCGCTGCGTCACGCCGCGCGGCGTCACCACCGCGATCTGTGACCCGCATGAGATTGCCAATGTCTGCGGGCTGGCGGGGATACACTATTTTCTGGAGGCCTCTGCCCGCACAGTGATGGACATAAGGGTGCAACTGTCATCCTGCGTGCCCTCGACCCATATGGAAACGGCGGGGGCACGGCTGGAGGCCGCCGATCTGGTGCCGCTGATGGATCATCCGCGCGTCATCGGGCTGGCGGAGTTCATGAACTTTCCTGGCGTGCTGATGAAAGACGAAGGCTGCATGGCCAAGCTGGAGGCATTTCAAGGCCGTCATATCGACGGCCACGCGCCCTTGCTGCGCGGCAATGACCTGAACGGCTATATCGCGGCGGGGATCAGGACCGAGCATGAGGCGACGACGGCCGAGGAGGGGCTGGAAAAGCTGCGCAAGGGGATGCGCCTGCTGATCCGCGAAGGGTCGGTGTCAAAGGATCTGCATGCGCTGGCCAGCCTGATCACCGAACGGCACTCGCCCTTTATCGCCTTTTGCACCGATGACCGGAACCCCTTGGACATCGCCGAACATGGCCATCTGGATTACATGATCCGCACGGCCATTGCCCTGGGCGCCCCGCCGCTGGCGGTTTACCGCGCCGCGTCGCTGTCGGCCGCCGAAGCCTTTGGCCTGAAAGACCGAGGGCTGATCGCGCCGGGCAAGCGCGCAGACATCGCCGTGATTGACAGTCTGGAGGGGTGCCATGCCAGCCTTGTGCTGGTGGCCGGGGTGCGCGCCGATGCCGCTGCATTCTCGGCGCGCCAGCCGGTTGCGCCCGTGGCGCGCCATTCGGTGAAGGCCGCGCGGGTGGAACCGCAGCATTTCCGCGCCGGGGGCAACCGGGCCGAAACCCCGGTGATCGGCATCCTGCCGGGCAAGATCATCACCGAACACCTGACCTTCACCATCACGCCGCAGGATGGCGACAAGCGCCCCGATGTGGCCCGCGACCTGATCCGCATCGGGGTGATCGAGCGGCACGGGTTGAACGGCAACCGGGCCATGGGCTTTGTGCAGGGGTTCGGCATGCAGCGCGGGGCCATCGCCTCTACCGTCTGCCATGACCATCACAACATCGCCGTGGTGGGGGTGGATTACGCCGACATGGCGCTGGCCGCGAACCGGCTGGGCGAGATCGAAGGCGGGTTCGTGGTGGTTGACGGCGGCCGGGTGCTGGCCGAACTGGCGCTGCCGGTGGCCGGGCTGATGAGCCTTGAGCCGTTCGAGGCGGTGCAGGCGGCGCTGGTCGCGCTGCGCGCGGCGGCAAAGGGGCTGGGGGTGGTGCTGGAGGAGCCGTTCCTGCAACTGGCCTTTCTGGCGCTGCCGGTCATCCCGCATCTGAAGATCACCGATCACGGCATGGTGGATGTGGACCGGTTCGAGGTGATGGCGTGACGGGGCAATCTGGCGTCGCTCCGCTGGCTTGTGACGGGGGGGCCAGCCCCGTCGCCGGTTGGTTCTGGAACCGATCGCGATCAACCAGCGACCCCTGGGACAGTTTACCTGGATGAAAGCCGCATGTCCGTCTGAATCTGCCCTCAGGTTGGCAGCGGGTGAAGGCTGCTGTGGCCCGAGGTTCAGGTTGCCAACGGCACCAGATGATTGTCCCATGCCGCCGCCCCCCGGCAGAGCGGGGCAAAGCCGCTGTCGGTCAGGTGGCTGACCGTGCCGCCGCCATCGGTGACGATGAACCCCGCCGCATCCGCTGCCGCGATGCCGCAGGCGTCGGGGCGGGAGTGGGTGGCGATAAAGGCACCTTCCGCGCCAAAGATCTGCACCACGCCACCCTTGGGTGACGTTAGGCCGATCAGCCCGCCGCTGGCGTCAAAGGCGATGGAGCCGGCATAGCCCTGCATCGCATAAGCCTCTGCCTCGGGCGCGGGGCAAAGGCGGGCGGACGTGCCCATCCGGTGCAGGCCCAGCAGCGGCACGGGATCGGCGGGGTCGCCCTCCCATTGCAGGGCGAAGGCCACCGCGCCATCCGGGCCAAGCGCCAGATGGCGGATCGAGTTCTGGTAATATTCCGCCGCCAGTTCCACCTGATCCTGCACCGCGCCCTCGGGCGTCAGGTAGCAAAGGTTGGGGCGCATCGTGGCGATGTTCAGTTTGGTGCGGTCATCGGGGTCGGTCTGGATGCCGCCATTGGCCACCACCAGCACATCGCGCCCCGGCAGGCGGCGCAGGTCATGCGGGCCGATGCCGCCCGAGGCCCATTCGCCCATGCGTGCATAGCCCCGGGCCGCATCCCACAGCCCGATGCGGCCCTCGCTGGTTTCGGCCACCACCTCGGATGTGTAAAGCACCGCGCCATCCTGCGAAAAGCAGCCATGGCCGTTGAACTGGCGGCCTGCGGGCGGGGTCAGGCGGGCCTGCACCTGCCCGGTCACGCAGTGGATGACCAGCGCATAGATGCCGGGGCGGCGGGCAAAGGCCACAGCCTCGGGGCGGGTCGGGTGGGCGGTGGCGGCATGGCCGCGCGCGGGCAGGGGGATGGCGAACAGGCTGGCGCCCGCAGCGTTCAGCCCATGCAGGTCGAACCCGCCTCCCGCCCCCTGCGCGGCGGCCAGATAGGCCGGGTTGCCCGCATCGGCCCAGCCCAGGCGGGGCAGGGTGGTGGCCAGCAGACCGGCTAGGATATGGCGGCGGGTGGCCATGTTCAGTCGCCATCCGCTGCGTTGAAGCCCAGCGACACACCAAGGCGCGGCCCGATTTCAGCCTCGGCAGCTGCGCGCACCGCCTGTATGGCCTGTTGCAGAATCTCCACCTTCAGCCGCCCGCCCGGCGTGGCCACCCCGGCCAGCACCGGGTCGGCCAGGGCGGTGGCCAATGCGCGCGCCTTGGCAAAGGCGGCGATGGTGGCCGGGCTGTCGGGGTGCAGCGTGACGGCCAGACTTTCCAGCGCGGCCAGCGACAGGGCCACATTGCGCAGGCTGCGGCCCGACAGCCGCGCCTCGGCCCGTTCAGGGCGGGGGCGGTCGAATGTGCCCAGCGGGCGGCCAAGGCGCTGGTCGGCGGTGAAATTCAGCCCGGTGATCAGCTGGGTGAACAGCGCCTGCCGCGCCTCGGCGGTGGTCAGATACCGGGTGTTGCCGGGCTGGCCCGCTGTGAGCATGAGTTCGGCAAAGCCGCCTTGCCAGCCGATATCCACCTCGGCCGCCATGCGGGCCAGATCGGCGGCCACGGCCCGGGTCAGGGTGCAAGCATAACCGCCGGTCAGCGCGGGGTCATGCAACAGGCGTTCCAGCGTGGTCAGGCCGCGCCCGGCCACCGACACGTCGGCAAAGGCGGCGGGGTCAGTGGCCACGGGGTCGGCATCGGCGATCAGGCGGGCCAGCGTCCGTGCGCCCGCGCCCTTCGGGTCGGGCCAGAAGGCGATGGCCAGCGCGCGGCCATCCTCCTCGACGGGACCAAGACGCAGATGCGCGACCGCGATCCAGGCATCAAAGGCGGCGTGGAAGGCCGGTTGCAGGGCGGCCGGGCTGCAATCATCCGCCGCCTTTTCCGCCAGTTCCTGCGTGGCCGCACTGAAGGCGGCATAGCCGGGCAGGATGTGCTTTTGCACGGATTCGGGCACATCGGCGCGGGCCATGGCGGCCCAGCCCAATGCAAGTGCCAGGATCAGGCCGCCGGTCAGGGCCCGGTGCGGGCGCAGGGCACGGGCTTGGGTGCGGGTCATCACAGACTCTCCAGAAAGGCGATCAGGGCGGCGCGGTCGGGCGCGGGCAGGGCTGCGACGCCATCGCGGGCGGTCTGAGCCTCTCCGCCATGCCACAGCAGCGCCTCCAGCAGGTTGCGGGCGCGGCCATCGTGCAGGAACTGGCTGTGGCCGGTGACGGTGGCACTGAGCCCGATGCCCCAGAGCGGCGGCGTGCGCCATTCGCGGCCCGTGGCGCGGGCTTCGGGGCGGTTGTCGGCCAGACCTTCGCCCATGTCATGCAACAACAGGTCGGTATAGGGCCAGATCAGCTGGAAACTCTGCTCGGGCTGGTCGTGCAGGCGGTGGGTGACGTGTTTGGGGGTGTGGCAGGCGGCACAGCCAAGGTCATGGAACACGGCCTTGCCGCGCAAAACCTGCGGGTCATCCATGCCCCGGCGCGCGGGCACGCCCAGATTGCGGGAATAGAATGTCACCAGATCAAGGCTTTGGCCGTCCACCTCAAGCCCGTCGCGCAGCCCGGGTTCCTGCCCCGCGGGGGCATCGCGGCAAAGGGTTTGCGCCATGGTGCATTCGCCGGACGGGTCGGGGAACAGCGGGTTTGACAGGCCCATGTCACCGGCAAAGGCCGCCGCCGATTGCTGCCGCACCGTGGGCGCGCCGGCCTTCAGCCCGAAACGGCCCAGCATCGGCACCTGATATTCGACCGACCAGACGATGTTGGGGCGGCCCGAGATGCCGTCGCCATCGGCATCATCCGGGTCGGCCAGTGCCAGAATATCCGCCGCCGGTATCGCCTCCAGCAGGCCCAGCCCGATCATCTGCGGGGCCACGCGGGGCGACAGCATCACATCGGGATGCAGCGGGCCATAACCAAGGTCAGCCACGGCATAGCTTGGCGCGCGCAGGCTGACCACGCTGCCATCGGCCAGCGTCACGGGGGTTTCGGTATAGGTGATGACCATCCGCCCCTCGGCGGCTTGGCCTGCAATCGCCAGATCCTGCAATTGCTCGCCATAATTGGGGTCGGGCAATGTGGCGAGGTAGTCGGCGATGCCCGCGGGCCCCGTGCCGCCCGGCACCGACAGGCGCAGGAACATGGATACCGCGCCGTCATCCGGGCCTTCGGGGGCATGGCCGCGCCCGTCCTTGATATGGCAGTTCTGGCAGCCCCGGGCGTTATACAGCGGGCCAAGCCCGTCAGAGGCAAGGGTGGAGGACGGGGCCGATACCCACAGCTTCTTGAACAGCCCGTTGCCCAGCTTGAAATCCATCTCGCGGTCAAAGGCGATGTTGCCCGAGGGCAGGGAAAACGCATCGGCATTGGCCCGTGCCCGCACGGTGGCCTTGCCGGCGGGCAGGCCCTCGAACGCTTCGGGTCTGGTGAAATCGGTAGGTGCGGCGGTGACGGCGCGGATGCGGGCGGCCTCGGCCTCGGTGCGGGGGATCACGGACAGATGCCGGTCATCCAGCGCGGGGCCGAAGGTGGCCGGATCATCGCTCTGCGCGGTTGCCGTCTGGGTGGCCGCAAGCAGAAAAGACAGGGCAAGGGCATGGCGGATCATGGCGGCATCCTTTCGCCCTTGGTGTCGCGCCGTTTCCTGACAGTTTCAATCGGAAAACGGCGCGGCCCCTTGCCGCAGGCAATCGCCTGCCGTGGCTGAGGCGTCAATCCGCCTCGTCAGCCGGTTTGGCGTTCAACAGGCCATAGCGTTCTTCGCCCAGCTTTTCGAACAGGCCCAACTGGGTTTCGAGAAAGTCGATATGGCCTTCCTCGTCCTTCATCAGATCTTCGAACATCTTCATCGTCACGAAATCGCTGACGGAATGGCAATATTCCCGCGCCTCGCGGTACAGCGTGCGCGCGCCATATTCCGCCGCCAGATCGCATTCCAGCGTTTCCTTGATGGTCTGGCCGATGCGAAGCGGGTCAAGCCGTTGCAGATTCGGATGGCCTTCCAGAAAGATGATGCGGGCAATCAGCTTGTCGGCATGGTGCATCTCTTCGATGCTTTCCTCACGCGATTTGGCAGCAAGGCGACCAAAACCCCAGTCTTCCTGCAAGCGGAAATGCAGCCAGTACTGGCTGACGGCGGTAAGTTCAGACCTCAACGCCGCGTTGAGAAACTCGATAACCTTGGTGTCGCCCTTCATGTCCGTCTTTCCCTGTGCGGTGTGCGCGGCCAAGGCTGCGCAGGTTCATGGGTACCTCGAAGTTGTCGCATCCGCGCAGGGTGTCAAGCAGCAACGGCATGCAACCGCCGCAATCGGCGCGCTTGCCAAGGGCGTGATAGACCTTGCCGGGGGTGATGATGGTCTGGGCGTCCGAGGCGCGCATCCAGTTCACGGCGGCGCGGATATCATGGTCGGTGATGTTCATGCAGTGGCAGACGATCATGGCTGGGCCCGGCGCTGGTGATCATGTGATGGGCGGGGGCATACCGGCCCCCGCCGCGCGCTTTGGTTTACTGGAAAACCGCCTCGGGGTTGTCGAGGCTGTCGGAGCCCTCGAATGCGATGCCGTTCAGCCCCAGCGCGGTGACGGCACGCTCGATGGATGCCGTCTGCGTCACCAGCCCGTTCACCGCCGCCATGATCAGCGCCTCGCCTTCGGCATTGCCAGAGGCCAGCATCTGATCATAGGCGAAACCGCCATCCGCCGCCGCCTTGAGCGCGGCCAGCGCAGCCATCGTGGCCTCAAGCTCGGCCTTCAGCGCCGCATCCAGCGCCGGATCCTTTTCCGCCACCAGATCAGACAGCGACGGACCGCTGACCACGGAACCATCGGGGCGGGTGTAGCTGCCCAGATAGACGTTCTGCACGCCCAGCCCGTCATAGTAATGGCTGTTGTGGGTGTTGTCGGAAAAGCAGTCATGCTCTTCTTCCGGGTCGTTCAGCATCAGGCCCAGCTTCATCCGCTCGCCCGCCTGTTCGCCGTAGGAAAGGCTGCCCATGCCGGTCAGCATGGCCTGAAGCCCCGCTGCGGGGTCGGTCGTCACGGCTGCGCGGGCCTCGCCACCTTCGGCCCATTGCGCGGCCATGTATTCCAGATCGGCCACCAGAAGGTCGGTCGCCGCCTTCAGATAGGCCGCGCGCCGGTCGCAATTGCCACCGGTGCAGGTGTCACCCGTCGCGTAATCGGTAAAGGGCCGCGCGCCCGCACCCGGGCCGGTGCCGTTCAGATCCTGGCCCCACAGCAGGAATTCCACCGCATGATAGCCCGAGGCGACGTTGCTCTCGATCCCGTCGGCCTCTTGCAGCGTGCCACTGATCAGGTCGGGGGTGATGGTGGTTGCATCCACCGCAACGCCCGACAGGGTGAATGTCGGCGTGGCGATCACGTTCAGCGCGGCGAATTCGTTTTCCTCGGTCGGCCCGCCGTAAGAGGCATCGACATAGTCGATCAGCCCCTCGTCCAGCGGCCAGGCGTTCACCTTGCCTTCCCAATCGTCCACGATGGCATTGCCGAAACGGAACACTTCGGACTGCTGATAGGGCACCCGCGCGGCCAGCCAGGCGGTTTTTGCAGCCTCCAGCGTTTCGGCTGAAGACGTGGCGATCAGCGCATCCACCGCCGCTTGCAGCGCCTTGGCGGTGGTCAGGCTGTCGGCGTATTTGGCCGCCGCAATATCGGCATAGGTTGTGACCACTGCCGCAGGTTCTGCCGCAAAGGCGGGCAGCGGGGCCAGCAGGCCAAGCGCGGTAGCGGTGTAAAGGGGTGCAATCAGGCGTTTCGTCATGATGTCTCGCTGGGCTGAGGGGCCGGGCTGGGTGAATTTTGCCTTGCCGTCGGGTTTCATGCGGAAAGGCGCGCTGCGGGCACGCCTTTGCCGGGGGTCATTTGGTCAGGATCAGCTTTCCCGCACGGGTGATGCGCAGGCTGTAGATCTGGCCGTTCAGCACGATGCGGGCTTGCGTGCCGCCTTCGGTCAGGCGGGTTGCGTCATGCACCGGAATGCCGGTTTCGATCATGTCGGAAAGGTCGGTCATGGCGTTCATGCTCTGCGCTCCATCCGGTCAAGCAGGGCATTGAGGCCGGCAGAGGGCAGAAAACCGGCCATGGCCTGCCGCAGAAGTTCGGTCAGGCCGGTGTCGGATTGCGGTTCGGTTCGGGGCAGGGGGAGCGCGTGTGTCATGGGGACTCCGGCGGTTTGAAGGGCTCCGGGCTTATCCCCCATGGGATTGGCTTGGACTGTCATAAAGGTGACTGAAACACTTGGGTTTGTAAAGCCTGATTCTTTTGATCGGAATATTGTCGGGTCGAATTGCGCGCCGGGTGCAAGGGCAGGAATGGCGCTGTCGCGGGGGCATTGCCGCCAAGCCCGCCCGCGCAAGCAGCATGGCGATTGCGCAAGCCCGCCCGCGCAAGCGGCGAAGCGATTGCGCAAGCGCGATTGAACCGCGCCGAACCGCCCCCCATATCGGGCGTCAACAACCGGGTGTGGAGACGGACATGAAGAATGCGAAATCCTTGCTGGATGGTCTTATGGGCGGTCTGAGCGGCAGCGGTGGCGGTATCGGCGCGGCGCTGGGCGGTCTGACCGGGGGCGGTGCGGCGGGCGGCGCTTCCGGCGGGCTGGGCGATCTGGCGCAAAAGGCCAAAGGCGTCTGGGATGGCCAGTCGGGTATGGCCAAGGGCGCTGCGGCGGGCGGTTTGCTGGCCTTGCTGCTGGGTGGCAAGGACACGCGCGAACTGGCCGGTTCGGCGCTGAAGGTGGGCGGAGCGGCGCTGATCGGCGGGCTGGCCTACAAGGCCTGGCAGGATTGGCAGGCGGGCAAACAGGCGCAGATCGACGCGCCCGCCACGCCCATGGCCCTGCCTGCGCCCGAAGGCACGGCGTTTCTGCCCAGCGATGCTGCGGCTGCCGATGATCTGGCCACCCGTCTGGTGCAGGCCATGGTCGCGGCGGCCAAGGCCGATGGCCATGTGACAAGCATGGAACGCAGCCGCATCGGCACGCAGTTGCAGACCCTGGGCCTGGGGGATGAGGCGCAGGCGCTGATCACCGCCGAACTGGATGCGCCGCTGGACGTGGGCCGCGTGGCCGGTCTTGCCCGCACGCCGGAAGAGGCCGCCGAGGTCTATACCGCGTCCCTGCTGGTGGTTGACCCCGAAGCGCCCGCCGAAAAGGGCTATCTGGCCATGCTTGCGGCGCGGCTGCAACTCGACCCCGGGCTGGTCCAGCACCTGCATGCACGGGCCGCCTCGCTGGCCTGAAACGCTGCTGCGGGCCAGCGCGCAAGACCAGCGCGGTGGCCCGCGAGGGGCCCCAAAGCCCCCCTTCCGCGTGACAGGTCAGGGCCGCACGCCACCCGTCGCCTCTGTCACCCGGTTTGCCGCATCGCGCACCAGCGCACCGATGCGGCCCGCGTCGGCTAGGCTGACGCGGAACGCGGGGCCTGACACCGACAGCCCCGCCACCGGCTCGCCATAGGCGTTGAACACCGGGGCCGCGATGCAGCGCATGCCCTCGGCGCGCTCCTGATCATCCACGGCATAGCCGCGCCCCCGGGTCAGCGCCAGATCGGCCCCCAGCCCCGGCGCATCGGTGATCGACAGCGCGGTGAACCGTGCCAACCCCTGCCGCGCGATGATGCCTGCAACCTTTTCCGCCGGATACCAGGCCAGCAGCGCCTTGCCGATGCCCGACACATGCATCGGCCCCTTGGTGCCCGGCGGGAAAAAGGCGCGTATCGCCTCGTGCGTTTCGACCTGGCTCAGGAACAGCACCTGATCGCCGCTTTCCACCCCCAGATTGGCGGTCTCGCCCGTGGCGCGCATCAGCGCCTCCATCGGTTGCCGGGCGCGTTCAACCACCTTCGTGCGGCGCAGAAAGGCCGAGCCGATGCGGAAGGCCCCGCCGCCAATGTGCCACAGCTGGCCTGCCTCTTCTACCTCGGCCATGCCATGCGCCTGCAGGGTCGCCAGCGCACGGTAAACGGTTGCAGGGGCTTGCCCGCTGCGTGAGGCCAGTTCCGACAGCGTCAGCCCCGGCGCGTCGGCCAGCACGCGCAACAGGCCAAGTGCCCGGTCCAGCGACTGCACGGTGTTCTGTTCCGTGGTGTCGTGAAACGCCTTGGGCCGCCCGCGCGGGCGAGGGCTGGCTTGGCCGTCAGGGGGGCGGGATTCGGCCATCAGCTTCACTTTCCTGATTTCGTGAAAAACACTTTCGGCCAATGAAAAACTCCGGCGCCCTGTTTTGCAAGGGGAATCCGGCATTTTTTCATAAGGTGAAAAACAATTCCGAAAAAATTGATAAATCCGCGTGGTGCGCGCAGGATCACAACATCATCACGGGTCATCGGAGGAAAGCCCATGTCTGCCCAGAATCCGCTGTTCATTCCCGGCCCCACCAATATCCCCGACCGCATCCGCAAGGCCTGCGACATGCAGACCATCGACCACCGCTCGCCAGCCTTTGCACGGGTGTTCAAACCCGCCATTGCCGGTGTGAAACGTGTGTTGGGCATGGGCGCGGGTGAGGTGTTCATCTTCCCCTCCACCGGCACGGGCGGATGGGAGGCGGCGGTCAGCAACACCCTGTCGCCCGGCGACACGTTGCTGGCGGCGCGGTTCGGCATGTTCAGCCACCGCTGGATCGACCTGTGCCAACGCCATGGCCTGAACGTGCAGGTCATCGAGGCACCCTGGGGACAGGGCGCACCGCTGGCCGCGATCGAGGCCGCTCTGCGTGCCGATACCGGCCACGCCATCCGTGTGGTGCTGGCCACGCACAACGAAACCGCGACCGGCGTGCGCAGCGACATTGCGGGCATCCGCCGCGCGCTGGATGCGGCGGGCCACCCGGCGCTGCTGTTTGTCGATGGCGTGTCATCCATCGGGTCGATGCCCTTCGACATGGCGGGCTGGGGGGTGGATGTGGCGGTGGCGGGCAGCCAGAAGGGCTTCATGCTGCCCGCAGGACTGGCGATTCTGGGCGTCAGCCCCAAGGCGCTTGCGGCGATCGAAACGGCAACCCTGCCGCGCACCTTCTTTGATTTCCGTGACATGGCAAAGGCTTATGTGGCCGGCGGTTATCCCTATACCCCCGCCGTGGGCCTGATCGCCGGCCTGGCCGAAGCGGTGGAGATGCTGGAGGAAGAGGGGCTGGAAGCGGTCTATGCCCGGCATCACCGGCTTGCCGAAGGTGTGCGGCGCGCCGTTGCCGCCTGGGGCATGCGGCCCTGCGCCGCCTCTGCCGACCTATACTCCGATACCGTCACGGCGGTTCTGGTGCCCGAGGGCTGCAACGGCACCGATCTGGTGCGGCTGGCCGCCGACAAATACCGTGTGGCCTTTGGCGTGGGGCTGGGCGAGGTGGCGGGCCGTGTGTTCCGCATCGGGCACCTGGGCAGCCTGACCGATGTGATGGTGCTGGCGGGGCTCGCCACGGCGGAAATGTGCATGGCCGATCTGGGCTGGCCGGTGCGGCTGGGCTCGGGTGTGGCGGCGGCGCAGGAGTTTTACCGCGGGTCGGTGCCGGCCATGCTGGCGGCGGCGGCGTGAAGCAGTTCCCGGGGCTCTGCCCCGGACCCCGGGATATTTTGAGACAGAAAATGAAGAAAGAGACGCGATGAAGGACTTGGCAGGCATGGACATTCCCACATTCGACGATGTTCTGGCGGCGCATGACCGCATCCGCCCCTATATCCACCGCACGCCGGTGCTGACCTCGGCCTTTCTGAACGCGCTGACCGGGGCGGAGTTGTTCTTCAAATGCGAGAATTTCCAGAAGGCGGGGGCGTTCAAGGTGCGGGGCGCCAGCAATGCGGTATTCGGGCTGGCTGACGACCAACTGGCGCGCGGCGTCGCCACCCATTCCAGTGGCAACCATGCGCTGTCGCTGTCATATGCCGCCGGGCGACGCGGCATTCCCTGCACGGTGGTGATGCCGCGCACAGCCCCGCAGGCCAAGAAGGACGCGGTGCGCGGCTATGGCGGGTTCATCGTGGAATGCGAACCCTCCACCTCCAGCCGCGAGGCGGTGTTTGCCGGGGTGGTCGCCGCCTCGGGCGCCGATTTCGTGCATCCCTACAATGACCCGCGCGTGATCGCCGGGCAGGCCACCTGTTCGCGCGAATTGCTGGAACAGGTGCCGGGGCTGGATGCGGTGATTGCCCCGATCGGCGGCGGCGGGATGATTTCGGGCACCTGCCTGACGGTTTCATCAACCGCGCCGGGCGTTCAGGTTTATGCCGCCGAACCGGCGCAGGCCGATGACGCGGCCCGCAGTTTCCGCGCGGGCCATATCATCGCCGATGATGCGCCCGATACGGTGGCCGACGGGCTGAAGGTGCCGCTGAAGGATCTGACGTGGCACTTCGTGAAAAACCACGTCAGCGATATTTTCACGGCTTCGGAGGCCGAGATCATCGCCGCAATGCGCCTGACCTGGGCGCGGATGAAGATGGTGATCGAGCCCAGCTGCGCCGTGCCGCTGGCCACCATCCTGAACAACCCCGACGTGTTTCGCGGCCGCCGTGTCGGTGTCATCATCACCGGCGGCAATGTCGATCTGGACAAGCTGCCCTGGATGCAGGGCTGAGGAGGATACAATGAACAAGAACGTGAGGTTTGAGGGGCTTGAGGTCGGCTATGACATTCCCGCCCTGCCGGGGATGGATGCGGCCGACATCCAGACGCCCTGCCTGATCCTCGATCTGGACGCGCTGGAGCGAAATGTGGTGGCGATGGGCGAACGCGCCCGCGCCATGGGCATGCGGCACCGTGTGCATGGCAAGATGCACAAATCGGTGGATGTGGCGCTGTTGCAGGAACGGCTTGGCGGGTCGGTCGGGGTGTGCTGCCAGAAGGTGTCCGAGGCCGAGGTGTTCGCGCGCGGCGGCATCAAGGATGTGCTGGTCAGCAATCAGGTGCGCGACCCGGCCAAGATCGACCGTCTGGCGCGGCTGCCGAAACTGGGCGCGCGCACGATTGTGTGCGTGGATGATGTGGCCAATGTGGCCGATCTGTCGGCGGCGGCGCAACGGCATGGCACCCACATCGAATGTCTGGTGGAGATTGACTGCGGCGCGGGGCGTTGCGGCGTGACGACGACGCCGGATGTCGTCGCCGTGGCGCAGGCCATCGCCGCGGCCCCCGGCCTGCGCTTTGCCGGGCTTCAGGCCTATCAGGGTGCGATGCAGCATCTGGATCATTTCGCCGACCGCAAGGCCAAGATCGACATCGCCGTGGCGCAGGTGCGCGATGCGGTGGAGGCGTTGGAGGCCGTGGGTCTGGAATGCGACATCGTGGGCGGTGGCGGCACCGGCAGCTACTATTTCGAAGGCGCGTCGGGGGTGTATAACGAGCTGCAATGCGGCAGTTACGCCTTCATGGATGCCGATTATGGCCGCATCCTGGACGAGAACGGCCAGCGCATCGACCGGGGCGAATGGGAGAACGCGCTGTTCATCCTGACATCGGTGATGAGCCATGTGAAACCGGGCCGCGCGATCTGCGACGCGGGACTGAAGGCGCAGTCGGTGGACAGTGGCCTGCCGGTGATCTTTGGCCGCGATGACGTGACCTATGTCAAATGCTCGGATGAGCATGGCGTGATCGACGACCCGCAGGGCGTGTTGCGGGTGAATGACAAGCTGCGGCTGGTGCCGGGCCACTGTGACCCTACCTGCAATGTGCATGACTGGTATGTGGGCGTGCGTGGCGGCAAGGTCGAGGTGGTCTGGCCCGTCTCGGCGCGCGGCAAGGCCTATTGAGGCTGCGGGGGCTGCGCACCCCCGTCTTTCCCCGAACCGATCCCGCCCCCTCTCTTCCCAAGGACAATGCCATGAAAATCGTGCCCGAGGCGCGCATCGCCGAACTCGTCACCCCCGCCGATGCCTACGCGGCGGTGGAACAGGTCTTTGCCGCCATGGCACGTGGCGAGGCGGGCAATTTCCCCGTGGTGCGCGAGGCGCTGGGCGGGGGGCGGCTTTACGGCTTCAAGTCAGGCATCGACCGGGCGGGCGCGGTGCTGGGGGTCAAGGCGGGGGGCTATTTCCCCGGCAATGCCGAACGCGGGATGACCAACCACCAGTCCAGCGTGTTCCTGTTCGATCCCGACACCGGCCAGCCCCGCGCCATGGTGGGTGGCAACCTGCTGACCGCGCTGCGCACCGCCGCCGCCTCGGCCCTGTCGATCGCCCATCTGGCGCGGGCTGATGCGCGGGTGCTGGGCATAGTGGGGGCAGGGCATCAGGCGGCGTTCCAGTTGCGCGCCGCCGCAAGGGTGCGGACATTCGACCGGGTGGTGGCCTGGAACCTGCACCCCGACATGCTGCCGCGCCTGGGGGCGGTGGCCGCAGAGCTGGGCCTGCCGTTTCAGGCGGTTTCGCTGGAGGAACTGGGGTCCGAGGCCGATGTGATCATCACCATCACCTCCAGCTTTGCCGCCATTCTGGAGGATGGCCATATCCGGCGCGGCACGCATCTGGCCTGCATGGGCACCGACACGGCGGGCAAGCAAGAGGTGGCGGCGGCGATACTGGGCCGGGCGCGGGTGTTCACCGACGAGGTGGCGCAATCGGTCAGCATCGGCGAGGCGCAACATGCTGTGGCCGCCGGGCTGCTGGCCGCCGCAGACATCACGCCCCTGGGCGCCGTGATCACGGGCGCGCAACCGGGGCGGCATGTGCCGGACGAGATCACGATCTTCGACGGCACCGGCGTGGCCCTGCAGGATCTGGCAGTGGCAGCGGTGGCCCTTTCGCGGGCCGAAGAACGCGGCATCGCGGTCGAAGTTGCAGTCTGACATGCACGACAGCTTTCCGCTGTATCCCGACGCGTCTCCTTGCATTTTCTGTCTCTAAATATCCCACGGGGGGTCCGGGGGGGTGAAACCCCCCGGCGTCTGCCCAGGGCCGCTACGCCTGCCGGTCCAGCCAGTCCTGAAACGCCGCCACTGTGTCCGGCGGGCAATCCACCACATGCTGCGCCGCCGGGTAGCTGCCATCGCCCACATCGCTTGCGTATTCCCGAAAGGCAGCCACCCGTTCGGCCTGCAACCGCGCATGTTCGGCGGCGAAGTTGCGGTAGACTTTTGCATGGCGCGGCACATGGCCACTGGTCTGGCCCAGCACATCATCGGCAAACAGATACTGCGCGTCGCAGCCCGCCCCCGCGCCCATGCCGATCAGGAACAGCGAGCTGCGCGCCGCGATCAGATCCGCAACCTTCTGCGGCACCACTTCGATCTCTGCCGCAAAGGCCCCTGCATCCTCCAGCGCCACGATCTGCTGCCAGACCCGTTGCGCGCTTTCCAGTGTCTTGCCCACGGCGCGAAAACCGCCGGTCCATGTCGCCTTTGACGGGATCAGCCCGACATGGCCGCAAACCGGAATGCCGTGATCGGCCAAGAGCCGCGTCGTGGCAAGGCTAGAGGCGGAATAGACCGCATCCGCCCCGGCCTTCATCATGCGGAACGCCCAGCGGAGCACGTCGTCAGCGGTGCCGATTTCATAGTAATTCACCCCTGGAATGGCAAAGACCCTCGGTGCCACCTGCCGGAAGCGGGGGTTTTCGATCATGTCGGGCGGCACCGACAGCATGTCGATGCCCGCTGCATCCGCCGCCGCCGCCTCGTCCAGCGTTTCCACCCGCAGCATGGCCAGGGGCCGGGAGCCGCGCCGGGCGCGCAGGTCGGCCACGGTCAGCCGGGTCATGCGCCAAGGCCGATCAGCACGCGGTCGCCCTCGACCTTGACCGGGTAGGTTTTCAGCGCGATGCAAACCGGGGTGCGTTTCGCCTCGCCGGTGCGGTAGTCGAACTGGCCGTTGTGCTTCGGGCACTCAATCAGATGGCCCATCACCAGCCCGTCGGCCAGATGCACCTGTTCATGGGTGCAATGGCCTGCGGTGGCATAGAACTGCCCGTCGGGGGAATGATAGATGGCATAGCTGGCCCCGCCATGGTCGAAACGGATCAGGTCTTCTTCGTCGATGTCATCGGTGGCGCAGGCGTCAATCCAGTGGGTCATGGCAATCCTCATTCAGCAGCGGCGCCAAGGGCGGCAGAGTGGAAATCATCGCGGTAGGGGCGGGCGGTCGCGGGCAGGGCGCGCTTGAGGTAATAATCCTCGTTCGCAAGTTGGCGGCGCAGGGCGGGCCACATCTCGCGGAACGCTGCCGGGATCGACGGTGACGGCGCGGGCAGGTCGTGCCTGATCAGCGCATGCAGGCGCGGCAGCGCGTGATAGGGCACCATCGGGAACATGTGGTGTTCGACATGGTAGTTCATGTTCCAGTAGATGAACCGGCTGACCGGGTTAATATAAACGGTGCGCGAGTTCAGCCGGTGGTCGTTCACATTGTCAGCCAGCCCGCCGTGCTGCAACAGGCCCGTCATCACATGGTGCCATGCGCCATAAAGGCGGGGCAGCCCGATCACCATCAAGGGCAGGATCGACCCCATGGCAAGGGCCAGGGCGATGGTCGCGGCATAGATCGCCGTCCAGATCCGGGCGATGCGGATGACCTTTGGCTGTTCGGATGCGGGAACATAATCGGCCTCTTCCGGGTGGATGCGGCCCGTGGCGTTCAGCAGCATGCGTGACCAGCCGTTCCAGGCATCGAAAATGCCAAGGAAATTGCCGATCACCTTGAGAAACGCAGGCGGGCGCATGATGGCAATCTCGGGGTCGCGGCCCACGATATAGGTGTCGGTGTGGTGGCGCGTATGGCTCCACCGCCATGTGACCGGGTTGCGCACGATCATGAAGCAGGCCACGCCATAAAGGGCGTTGTTCATCCAGGGTGTCTTGAACGCGGTGCCATGGCCGCATTCGTGCCAGCGTGAGTCCATCGCCGAGCCGTAAAGCACACCATACGCCAGCCAGAACGGCGCCGACCACGGCGAGGGCCAAAGCCATATGCCAAGCCCCGCGAACCCCACCATCGCCGCGAACAGGATCACGGTATCGCGGATCGCGGGGCCGTCGCTGCGCTGCATCAGCGCCTTCATCTCCTTGCGGGGCACGTCGGTGTGATACCACGCAGCGGCGGCTAGGCCGGACTCAATGGCGCGGCGGGCATCGGGGCCCAGCAGGCTGTAATCTCGGGTCATGGGGATCCTCCGTCCTGGGGGCAGGATAGGGGCTGTGCAGGCATCGGCCAATCGGGGGCTGGTGGAATGCGGCAAAAACCATCATCATGCGGCAGAAGTTCTGACGAAAAAGCATCAGAAAGGACCGCCATGAAACGCCCGCGCATCGCCGATCTGGCACGGGAGGCCGGGGTGTCGGTCGCCACGGTGGACCGCCTGTTGAACGGGCGCGAAGGGGTACGCGGTGAAACGGCTCTGCGCGTTCAGGCGGCGGCGGAACGGCTAGGCTTTCACGCCAGCCGCCTGATCGCGCAAAGGATGGGGCCCGATCTGCCCGAACTGCGTTTTGGCGTGGTGCTGCACAAACAGGGGCAGGATTTCTACCGCGCCTTTGCCGAGGAACTGGCGCGTGCCGTGGCGGCGGCGCAGGGGGTGCGCGGGCGGCTGGTGCTGGAGTTTTCGGCCAGCCAGTCACCCGCAGACATGGCCGGTTTGTTGCGCGCGATGGCCGGGCGCTGCGATGTGCTGGCGGCGACGGCGGTGAACCACCCCGAGGTGACAGCGGCGGTCGAGGCGGTGACAGCGCAGGGGCTGGCGGTGTTTTCGCTGCTGTCGGATTTCGCTCAAGGGGTGCGGACAGGCTATCTGGGGCTGAACAACCTGAAGGTCGGGCGCACGGCGGGCTGGATGATGGGTCTTGCGGCGCGTGAGCCGGGCAAGATGGCGGTGTTCGTGGGTGGCCACCGCTGGCACGGGCATGAGCTGCGCGAAACCGGCTTTCGCAGCCATTTGCGCGAATGCGCGCCGCATCTGGCGGTGCTGGATACGGTGGTGAACCTTGAAACCCGGCAACTGACCTATGAGGCGGTGCTGGCCCTGCTGGCGCGGCACCCAGATCTGCGCGGCATCTATGTGGCCGGTGGCGGGATGGAGGGGGCCATTGCCGCGCTGCGTGAGGTTGGGGCGGGCGAGGTCGGGGCAGGCGGGGCCGGGGCGGGCGGGGTGGCGCTGGTCGTGTCGGCCCTGACCCCCGATTCGCGGGCCGGGCTGGCCGAGGGCGTGGTCACGCTGGTGATTGACACGCCGCTGGAAAAGCTGTGCCGCGATCTGGTGGCGCTGATGGCCTCGGCCGTGCGCGACGGTGCGTGGCCGGGCGGGGTGCAGCACTTTCTGGCCCCCGACCTGCATGTGGCGGAATCGCTGTAGCCGCGCCGGATCCGCGCCGCTGGTCAAGCCTTTGCGGCATGCATCGCCGGGCCGCGCGATGATGCCCGGCAGGGCGAAGAGCGTGTCGGTGCATGAATTGGAATTTTTCAGTTGAAATGATGCAAAAATAGAATATCAATTCCATAACGCGGCGAGCGATGCCGCAGGGGGGATTCTGTTTCATGCCGCCTTTCGCCTTGAACCACATGGCCGCGCCGCGTTTGGGGTGGGAGGCGTTTCTTGACCTCTCCGCCCGCCTTGGCTGCATGGGGGTGGAGTTTCGCAACGACCTGCCCGGCGCGCTGTTTCAGGGCGCTGATCCGTCGGTGGTCGGGGTGGCCTGCCGGGCGCGCGGCCTGCGGTTTCTGGCCTTGGCCGAAGTGAAGATGTTCAACGACTGGTCCGACGCCAAACGGGCCGAGGCCGCCGCGCTGATGCAGATTGCCGTTACGGCAGGGGCCGAGGCGGTCAGCCTGATCCCGCGCAATGACGGGGTGGATACGGGTGAGGTGGCGCGCAAGGCCGCGATGACCACGGCGCTGCGCGAACTGCTGCCGATGCTGCGCGGCCATGGCCTGCGCGGGATGGTGGAACCGCTGGGGTTTGAGGTGTGCAGCCTGCGCTACAAGTCCGAACTGGTGGATGTGATCGAAAGCCTTGGCGCGGCAGATACTTATGCGATGGTGCATGACACGTTCCACCATCATCTTGCGGGCGGCGGGCCAGTATTCCCCGCGCATACCGGCATTGTGCATGTGTCGGGCGTCACCGACCCCGGCATTTCGGTGGCTGACATGCGTGACGGCCACCGGGTTCTGGTCGATCGCCACGACCGGCTGGGCAATGTGGCGCAGATCGCGGCGCTGCGGGATGCGGGCTACGCCGGCCCCATCAGCTTTGAGCCATTCGCGGCTGCGGTGCATGCGCTGGACGACGCCGGGCCTGCGCTGCGCGAATCCATGGAATTCATCACCGACGGGCTGGCCGCCAAGGGCGCCTGACGGTGCGGATACCCGCCCGCAAGGGCGGTCCGGCGGGGAGAGCAAGGTGAGCCGGGCACCACAGTGGAGGAGAGATCATGAAAAAGACCCTTATCGCCGCAGGCTTTGCGTCGCTGCTTTCGACGACTGCCATGGCGGAAAACATCGGCGTGTCTATGGCGCTGTTTGACGACAACTTTCTGACCGTGCTGCGCAACGGCATGACCGACTATGCAGGCACGCTTGAGGGCGTGGATGTGCAGGTCGAGGATGCGGGCAATGACGTGGGCAAGCAACTGGACCAGGTGAAGAACTTCATCGCGTCGGGCGTCGATGCGATTGTGGTGAACCCGGTCGATACCTCGGCCACGCAGGCGATTTCGGATGCGGCGGCGGCGGCGGGCGTGCCGCTGGTCTATGTGAACCGCGAGCCGGTGAACGTGGACAGCCTGCCCGACAACCAGGCATTCGTTGCGTCGAACGAAAAGGACAGCGGCACTCTGGAAACGCTGGAGGTCTGCCGCCTGCTGAAAGAGGCGGGCAAGACCGAGGCCAACATTCTGGTGATCATGGGCGAATTGTCGAACCAGGCCGCCGTGGTGCGCACGCAGGACATCCATGATGTCATCGCAACGCCGGATTGCGCCTTCATGAAGATCGTGGACCAGCAGACCTCGAACTGGAACCGCGACCAGGCGGCCAACCTGATGACCAACTGGCTGTCCTCGGGCGTGGCCTTTGATGCGGTCATCGCCAACAACGACGAAAGCGCCATCGGCGCCATCCAGTCGATGAAGGCGGCGGGCATCGACATGGCCTCGGTCGTTGTGGGCGGCGTGGATGCGACGCAGGATGCGCTGGCGGCGATGGCGGCGGGCGATCTGGACGTGACCGTGTTCCAGGATGCCGCAGGGCAGGGGCAGGGCGCGCTGGATGCCGCGCTGAAACTGGCCCGGGGCGAGGCGGTGGAACAGAAGGTCTATATCCCGTTCCAGCTGGTGACACCGGCCAACATGGCCGATTTCATGGCCAAGAACTGATCCACCCCCACGGGTGAATGCGACAGCAAGGGGCGGCGCCTGCCGCTGCCCCTTTTTCGTCCTGCCATGTGGCAGGGCAGATGATCCGCGAAAAGGGGCACCACGCATGACGGCCACCGTCACCGCCACAGCCGGCCGGCCCGCACGGCCACCTGAAATGAACGTCTTCCTTGGCCTTCTGGGCATCGCACTGGTGTTCGAGGTTCTGGGCTGGATCTTCATCGGGCAGAGTTTCGTCTTCAACCTGCAACGGTTGCAGATCATCATCCTTCAGGTGTCCATCGTGGGCATCATCGCCGTGGGGGTCACGCAGGTGATCATCACCGGCGGCATCGACCTGTCATCCGGGTCGGTGGTGGGGGCCACGGCCATGATCGCCATGAGTTTCGCCCAAGTGTCGGACAATGCCCGCGCTGTCTATCCGGCGCTGACCGACCTGCCGGTGATCGTGCCCATTGCGGTGGCCTTGCTGTGCGGGCTGCTGGCGGGGGCGGCGAATGGCGCGCTGATCGCCTATACCAAGATCCCGCCCTTTATCGCCACTTTGGGGATGATGGTGGCCGCGCGCGGCATCTCGAAATGGTATACCAAGGGGCAGCCGGTATCCTTCCCCACCGACAGCTATGCCGCCATCGGCGCGGGGCTTAACCCGGTGCTGCTGTTCATCGTGATCGCCGTGCTGTTCCATCTGGCGCTGAACTACACGCTTTACGGCAAGCACACCTATGCCATCGGCTCAAACGCCGAGGCGGCGCGGATTTCGGGCATCAAGGTCGAACGGCATCTGGTGATGGTCTATGCCATCGCGGGCATGCTGGCGGGAACGGCAGCGCTGATCCTGTCATCCAAGAACCTGACGGCGCAGGCGGGCATGGGTGTGATGTACGAGCTTGACGCCATCGCCATGGCGGTGATCGGCGGGGTGTCTCTGGCGGGCGGGCGCGGCTCGATCCTGGGCACGGCGCTGGGCATGCTGATCTTCGGCGTGATCATATCGGGTTTCACCTTTCTCAGGATCGACGCCTATTATCAGGAGATGATCAAGGGCGTGATCATCGTGGTGGCCGTGGTGGCCGATGTGGCGCGGCAGAAGCGCCGGGCGCGGATGGTGTGACAATGAGCGATATCATTCTTGAAACCCGTGGTCTGACAAAGCGTTACGGCGGCGTGCATGCGCTGGAGGATGCCAATTTCACCCTGCGGCGGGGCGAGCATATCGCCGTGGTGGGCGACAACGGGGCGGGCAAATCCACCTTCGTGCGCCAGATCACGGCGGTGGAGCAGCGCACGGCGGGCGAGGTGTTTTTCGACGGGCAGGCGGTGAATTTCGCAGGCCCGCTGGAGGCGCGCGAAAGCGGGATCGAGACGGTGTTCCAGAACCTGGCGCTGGCCGATGATCTTGACGTGCCGTCGAACCTGTATCTGGGCCGCGAGATCATAAAGTTCAATCTGGGGCCGTTTTCCATCCTCGACCGCAAGGCGATGCGGGTGGCCACGCAAAAGGCGCTGGATACCACGGCGGTGCGCATCCCCAACCTGTCGAACCCGATCCGCAACATGTCGGGCGGGCAGCGGCAATGCGTGGCCATTGCGCGGGCGGCGGCCTTTGCGTCAAAGCTGATCATCATGGATGAACCCACGGCGGCTTTGGGGGTGCAAGAGACGGGCCAGGTGGAAAACATCATCCGGGGGCTGAAGGCGCGCGGCGTGCCGCTGATCCTGATCAGCCACAACCTGCGGCAAGTATTCGATCTGGTGGACCGGATCGTGGTTTTCCGCCGGGGCCGCATCGTGGCCTCGCTGCGGCGCGAGGAGACGGATGGCAATGATATTGTCAGCTATATCACAGGGGTAAAGGGGGGCGAGGGTGCCCGTGCATGACAAAACGGTGGCCGTGATCACCGGCGGCACGCAGGGGCTGGGTTATGCCATCGCCGAACGGCTGATCGCCGAGGGCTGCGGCCAGATCATCATCGCGGGGCGCGCCGTGTCAAAGGGCGAGGCGGCGGCGGAAACCTTGCGCGCCACCGGGGCGGATGTGCGCTTTCTGCCCGCCGACATGGGCCAGCCCGCCGATGCCATCGCGCTGATTGACCGCACGGCGGCGCGCTTTGGCCGGGTGACGGCGCTGGTGAATGCGGCGGCGGGCACCGACCGGGGCTCGATCCTGACGGCCACGCCGGACGAATGGGACCGGCTGATGAATGTGAACGCCCGGGGGCCGTTCTTTGCGCTGCAACGTTTCGCGCAACTGGCCATTGCAGGCGGGCATCCGGCCGCGGCGGTGAACATATTGTCGATGGTCGTGCATTGCGGGCAGAGTTTTCTGGCCCCCTATTCGGCCAGCAAGGCGGCGCTGGCCAATGTGACCAAGAATGCGGCGCAGGCGTTGCGGGGGCACAAGATCCGCGTCAATGCCATCAACTGCGGCTGGATGGACACGCCCGGCGAGGATGAGGTGCAGCGCAGGTATCATGGTGCCGCAGATGGCTGGCTGGCGGCGGCAGAGGACAGGGCCCCGATGGGCATGCTGGTGAAGCCGGTTCATGTGGCGGGGCTGGCCAGCTATATGCTGGGGGCCGGATCGGGCGTGATGACCGGCGCGGTGGTGGATTTCGATCAGAACGTGGCCGGGGCCTACCCGGAATAGACGCAACCAAGGCCTTTGGCCGATGACTTTCGAGGGAATGATGACAACAAGGTTCGGGCTTCTGGGCGCGGGGCGCATCGGCAAGGTGCATGCCAGGGCGATCACCAGCGACGCCAATGCGCAGCTTGTGGCGGTGGCCGATGCCTTTCCCGCCGCGGCGCTGGCGGTGGCGGCGCAATACGGCTGCGCGGTGCGCAGTGTCGACGATATTCTGGCGGCGTCCGACATTGACGCCGTGGTGATCTGCACCCCCACAGATACGCATGCCGACCTGATCGAGGCCTTTGCCAGGGCCGGCAAGGCGATTTTCTGCGAAAAGCCCATCGACCTGAGCCTTGAGCGGGTGAAATCCTGCCTTGCCGTGGTGCGCGACACCGGGGCCACGCTGATGGTCGGCTTCAACCGCCGGTTCGACCCGCATTTCGCCGCAGTGCGCGCCGAGATCGACGCGGGCACCATCGGTGCTGTGGAAATGGTCACGATCATCAGCCGCGACCCCGGCGCACCGCCGGTCGAGTATATCGCGCGGTCGGGCGGCATCTTCCGCGACATGACGATCCATGATTTCGACATGGCGCGTTTCATGCTGGGCGAAGAGGTGGCGACGGTTTCTGCGGTGGCCTCGGTGCTGACCGATCCGGCGATTGGTGTGGCAGGGGATTATGACAGCGTGTCGGTGATGCTGACCACGGCCACCGGCAAGCATTGCACCATCTCCAACTCGCGCCGTGCCACCTATGGCTATGACCAGCGGGTCGAGGTGCATGGCGCGCTGGGGTCGGTGGCCGCCGAAAACCAGCGCCCGGTATCGGTCGAGGTCGCGACGGCCAAGGGCTATACCCGTCCGCCGCTGCATGACTTCTTCATGACCCGCTATACCGAGGCCTATGCCGCAGAAATCGCCGCCTTCATCGCGGCGGTGCGGGGCAAAGCTGCTGCGGCACCCTCGGGCGAGGACGGGCTTCTGGCACTGGCACTGGCCGAGGCGGCGCTGAAATCGGTGGATGAGCGGCGCGCGGTTGCGGTGGCGGAGGTGCTGGGCTGACAGGGTGAACCGGCCCGCAGGATGATCGCCAAGAATTTTTTGAAAAATTCTTGAAAAATCTTGGAAGATTTTTGCGCGTCATTCTGCGGGCCGGGATGCGCGGGTTCAGCGTTGCCGCGCTCCGCGGGGGATATTTGGGCCAGCAAGAAGCCGGGGCGTGGCGGGCTTCAGTCAGCGGGCACGGTATCGAGATCGAATTGCAGGATCGCCGGGCCGGGGCCGGTGGCAACGTCCTCGCTCAGGCTGACGGCGGCGCGGGTGGTTTCGCCAAAGCCCGCCTCGAACAGGGCGGCGTTCAGGCCGGTGCGCGGTGGTGCAATGCCGGCGCTGACATCGCGCAACAGACTGACGGCATCCTGTTCCAGAAAGGCCAGATCCTCGACCGCCGATTGCGGCTGGGCCGGGGTCATCACCAGCACCACGCGGTCGCGGCCATAGGCGGCATCGGTGATGCGCAAGAGGCCCTGTTTCAACGTGTCGCCCGCCTGCAGGCGGCCCGCGAACATATGGGTGATCGAATAATCCGACCCGACATAGAGCACGTTCACATCGACCGGGCCGGTGGTGTTGTTCGTGGCCTCCACATGCACCTCGTCATCGGGGATCAGCCGGGGCACACGGGCCGTGGGCAGGCCGCGCAGGGTCTTGTCTTCGGGGTTTCGCGTCAGCAGATCGACCGACACGTCCAGCGCATCGCCGCCCACATTCGCGCCCAGTTTCAGCACGTTCAGCGCGCGCGCCATTTGTGCCAGCGTGTCGGTGACGGTGAGGGCCAGCGTTTCGGGATCCTTGTCGGCGGTGGAGATCGAGGGAGTGCGTTCAAGGTTTTCGGCCAGCCCGGTGGCGGGCAGGACATAGACCGCATCAGGGCGCGGCGCGCCGGGGATCACGGCAAGGCGCAGGTCAGCCTCGGCGCCTGCGGGAACAAGGCGCAGGCGTTGGCCGCTGTCGGCGGGGGCGGATTTCAGCGCCGCCAGCAGGGCATCGGCGGCCGGTGTGCCGGGTTCGGGCAGGGCAACCGTCAGGGTGAAATCCAGATCATTGCCGATCTTGCGCAGGGTCAGGCCGCGCGGCAGATCGCCTGCAAGATCGGGGGGCAGGGTTTTGCCTGCATGGTCGGTTGGCGTGGCCGTGGCGGTGAACGTATCGGCGCGGGCGACGGTGACATAGCCAAGCGCCGCTTCGGTCGCATCCGCCGCCGAGGCCATGACGGCCAGCAGGCTGCCCTCGGCCAGCCCGTGCAAGGTGCCTGCGTTCAGCGTCAGGCCATCGGGACCGGCCACGGCGGGCCATTGCGCCACACGGGGGGCGGCGGTGCCGGCAAAGGCCACGCCGTCCAGATCGCCCTCGAACAGCGGGGTCGCGGTGGCAAGGTTGCGCACGGCGTAGTTGCGCAGCACCTCTTGCCCGATCTGGCGGTAGGTCGCGCCTGGGTGGGCGGCCAGCGTTTCGAACAGCGCATAGGTGAACACGCCCTGCGGCTTGCGCCCCGCCTTGCCCTTGGGCAGGTTCTTTTCCGGTGTCACCTCGTTGGTCTGGGCGGCGAAAAAGGCCACCAGGCTGCCCTCGCCTTCCCCCGCATCGAAAGGGGCCTCGGCCTGTGCCCGCGGGTCGGGCAGGGCGCGGGTGGTCACATTCATCGCCTCTTCGGTCAGGCCCAGCGCCTCGGGGGGCAGTTGCCGCGTGCGCACCTCGTCATCGCCCGAGGGGGCGGCGCGGGTGACGGTGCCGGAATGGCAGCTGTCAAACACCGCCCAGACATCGGCCCCTTTGGCGCGCAAAGCGTCGATCATCTGGCCGATCTCGTCATCGACCAGCGCATTTTCCACCGCGCCGATCTCGTCGGACCATGGCCCGACATCCACCGGCAGGAACAGTTCGTCCAGGCCGTCAAGCTCGCTGTCGGGGTCGGCGGCGGGGGCCTGGCTGCCATGGCCGGAAAAATGCAGGTAGACGAAATCGCCGGGTTGCACGCGGACGGTCAGATCGGCAAAGGCGGCGCGGATCGCGGCCAGCGTGGGGGCCTGTTTGCCCGGCACGCCATCGGCCAGCACGGTGACATTGCCGATGTCAAACGGCACCGGGGCGGAAGTGGTCAGATAGCTTTCCACCAGCGCCACATCATTGGCCGGGCCTTTCAGCCAGAAGCGTTCCTCAAGGTTTTCATAGGTGCTGGCCCCGATCAGCAGCGCATGGTTTTCGCGCGCGAGTGCCGTTAGGGAAAGGGCGGGCAGGGCCAGAAGGGCAAGGGCGGAGGAGAGCAGCAGGCGGCGCATGGTGATCCCTTTCAGTTTGTCATCAGGGCATAGCTGGCATCGGTTGGCCCCTTGTTTTCCACCTTGAAGGTGAAGGCGCCGGCGTCGGCGGGCCGCCAGCCGCAATAGGCGATATGCGAGCGGTCGGTGTCAGAGCAGACAAGGCGGCCCTGCGCATCCAGCACCAACAGGTTCAGGTCGGTGGCGGCCTTGGCCTCGACATACACTTCGGCATATTCGCCGCCCTTGAAGTCGATGGGCGGGTAGGTGTCGGTGCCGCCATTGCCAAGGGCCGCGATATTGTAGACCGGGCCCGCCACCACGCCCTTGGTGGTTTCCACCCGCAGATCGGCGATCAGGCCCAGCAGGGTGTCATCATCGGCGGCAAGGGTTTCGGCGCTGGCCAGCATGTCTTCCCACCCCAGCGGGGTATCTTCGGCCACTGTCCCGCCATCGGGTGCGCGGTCGGTCGTCGTGGGGGCGATCTGTTTGCGCAGCTTTGCAGCAGCCAGGATCAGCAGGGGGTCTTTGGCCGCGACGCCCGCGTCATAGACCCGCGCCGAAAGGGCAGCGGTCTGCACCGGCGTGAGGTTTTCGGCGCGCAGCGGCGTGGCGGCAAGCAGGGCCGCCCCCGATGTGGCAAGCAGCAGCGTGGCAATGCGCATGGCAATGGTCCTTTGCGGAATATCATTGCAGCAAGGATAGAAAGCGGCCGGGCATTCTGTAAATGCAAGATTTTCCGATGACGGTCTTTGTCATGTGAACCTTTCGGGGTCGGCTGCTAACATCTGGTCAGGCAATGGAAAAGGAATGTCATGCGCCCCGCCCCTCGAATTCACCTACCGCTGCTGCGCCCGATTGCCGAACTGCTGCTGGCATTGTGCCTGCTGGCCTGTCTTGCGGTGGCCAGCGTGGCCCAGGCTGCGGAGATGGGCAGCGATGCGCTGGAAAGGGCCATGGCCAGCGTGTTCACGGTGCACAGCGCGGGGAATGACGACCGGTTTCTGGGCTCGGCCTTTCTGTGGGGCGACGGGCAGGTGGCCGTGACCAATGCGCATGTGGTGGGGGCCGCCGACGCGGTGCGCTTGCGCGACACGACAGGCGCCGAGCAGGTGGCCCTTGTCATCGCGCGTGATCCGGTGCGCGATGTGGCGGTGCTGGCGGTCGCACCGGGGGGGGCGGGGTTGCAGCCCGGCCCCGCCCCGGCGCTGGGGGCGGATGTCTGGGCGCTGGGTGCGCCGCTGGAACTGGGGTTTTCGGTGACGCGTGGCGTCGTGTCGGCCGTGGCGCGGCAGGTGGAGCCGCAGGTGCCGCTGCGCCTGATCCAGCACGATGCGGCGGTGAACCCCGGGTCATCCGGCGGGCCGCTGCTGGACGGCGCGGGGCGGTTGGTGGGCATGAACAGCCGCATCGCCGACGGGTCGCGCCATTACATCGGCATCAGCTTTGGCATAACCGGCGCTGACCTTTCGCGGATCGTGCCGGGGTTGGTGGATGAAAGCCTGTTGCCGGTGCCGCAGCTTGGCCTGCGCCTGCGCCCGGTAACGCGGCAGATTGCGGCGGCGCTGGGTGTGACGGGGGGCCTGTTGGTGGATGAGGTGCTGGCGCAGGGTTTGGCCGATCAGGCGGGGCTGCTGGCGGGCGATGTGATGCTGGCGGCGGATGGTGCGGGGCTGGCGGGGGCGGGCGATCTGGCCTTTGCCATCGAGGCTGCGATGGCACGGGGCGCGGTGGCCCTGACACTCTGGCGGGCGGGCGCGGAAATGTCGCTGTCGCTGGGGCTGGAAGACCCCGCCACCCCTGTGACGCTGCTGCGCGATCTGTCGGGGGCGGTGGCCCAGCGTGTGACCAGCTACCGGCTGGAAAGCCTGGGCCTGCGCCTGTCCGAAGGGGGGGTGGTGGCGGATGTGACCGACAATAGCCCCGCGTTATGGGCCGGCCTGGCGATGGGCGACCGCATTCTGGCGCTGAACGGGCAGGTGCTGGATCTGGCAGGGTTGCGGGCCTTTGACATTACCGCCCCGGTGTTGCTGCTGGTGCAGCGCGAAAGTGGGGCCACGGTGCATCTGCTGGTTGATCCCTGGGCCAAGACCGGCCCTTTGCGGCCGCTGGGCAATGCGAATGTGCTTGACCCCGCGGTCGTGGTTTTCTGACACTGGCGCGGGGGAAATCATGACAGAACAAAAACGTATCCTGATCGTCGAGGACGATTCCGAAACCGCCGCGGCTGTGGCCGCGATGGCCGAAGGGCTGGGCTGCACCGCCACATTGGCCACCACCTATGCCGAGGGTGTGGCCGCGGCCACCAGCGGCGACTTTGCGGTGATCGTGTTTGACCGCATGCTGCCGGGGGGCGACGGGGTGCAGGCCATCGCCAGCATCCGCGCGGCGGGGTCCACCGCGCTGATCCTTGTGCTGTCGGCACTGGGCCGCGCCGCGAACCGGGTGGAGGGTCTGGAAAAGGGGGCCGATGATTATCTTGCAAAGCCTTTCGAGCCGGACGAGTTGCGCGCCCGCCTGCGTGCCCTGCTGCGCCGCGACAGCATGCAGGTGCTGGACAATGACCTGATGGCCTTCGGCGATCTGGAAATCCGGCTGAAGGCGCGCACGGTGCATGTGCAGCGCCGCCATGTGGCCCTGTCGCCCAAGGAGTTTGACCTGATCACCTTTTTTGCCCGCAATGCCGGGCAGGTGGTGACGCGCATGCAACTGCTGGAAAAGGTCTGGAACCTGCATTTCGACCCTCAGACCAATGTGGTCGATGTGCATGTGGGCCGCTTGCGCCGCAAGCTGGAAGGGGCGGCGGGCCGCCCGGTGATCCAGACCGCGCGGGGCGAGGGCTACGTCTTTGCGCCGCTGACCGGAACCGGGATGTGACGGGCAGGCCCGCCCGCCGTGCCCCCTTGCAGGCGCGGGCCACGCTGCGGCTGGCCGCGTTCATCGCGCTGGCGATCACGGCGCTGTCGGTTCTGGGGATGGGGCTGCAATACCGGCTGGTGGCCGCGCGCCTTGCCACGGCACAGCAGGCCCTGCTGGCCGCCGATCTTGACGGGCTGGCGGCACTGTATGAACAGCGCCGCATCATCGCGCTGCGGCAGGCCATCGACTATCGCGCCGCCGCGCGCACCGGGGATGAGATGCTGCTGCTGATGGACCGGCAGGGCGGGGTGCTGGCGGGCACGCGCGCCGACTGGCCCGCAGGTCTGCCGCCACTGGGCGAGGGCTTTGCCGCCACCGAAACGCAGGAATTCACCGATGGCGGGCGACGCTGGACCGGCGTGGCGCGCGTGCTGCCCGGGGGCTTTCCGCTGCTGGTGGCGCGGTCACTTGACCCGGTGGAACAGACGCTGGCCGCGCTGCGCCGGGGCATCGCGGGGCTGACGCTGGCAATGCTGGCGGCGGGGGCGGGGGTGGGCTGGCTGGCGGCCCGGTCGGTGATGGGGCGCATCGGGCGCATCAACGCGCTGGCCGACCGGGTGGCGGGGGGCGCGCTGGAGGCGCGACTGCCCGGCCCACGCGCACCCGATGAATTCGGCCTGCTGGAAACCCATGTGCATGGCATGCTGGACCGTATCCAGAACCTGAACCGCGCCACGCACCGCCTGTCGGACACGATTGCGCATGAATTGCGCACCCCCCTGAACCGCATGATGCAGAAACTTGACCGGATCGAGGGGCAGGCCGTGGCCGACGAGCTGCGCACCGAGATGCGCGGCACGATCCGCATTTTCGACAGCCTGCTGGATATCAGCCGGGCCGAGGCCGATCAGGGCACCGGCGGCGGGCTGGTGCCGGTGGATCTGTCGGCGGTGGCTGCCGAGATGTGGGAGCTTTATGAACCGCTGGCCGAGGACAAGGGGCTGACCACCGCCGCCACCCTGACCCCCGGCCTGATGGTGCTGGGCGACCGCAACCTGATCGCGCAACTGCTGGCCAATTTGCTGGACAACGCCATCAAGTTTACCCCTCCCGGCGAAAGCATCAGCCTGACGCTGGCCCCCGGTGCTGACCGCCACCAGATGCGGCTGGCCGATACCGGGCCGGGCCTGCCCGATGCCATCCGCGACGCCGCGTTCGAGCGTTTCGTGCGGGCGGAACGCGACAGGGGGGTGCGCGGCCACGGCCTTGGGCTGGCGCTGGTCAGGGCCATCGCCGCGCGGCATGGTGCGCGCATCGCCACGCCGCAGACGGAAAAGGGTTTTGTGCTGGAAATCGGCTGGCCTAAGCTGCCCGCCAGCGAATGACCGCCGGAGCCTGCCGATTCCCATGAAACGCCTGCTATTTTGCTTTGCGCTGCTGGCCGGTTGCGCCGCGCTGAACCCGCCGATCAACCCGCCGCTGACCCGCGCCGAAAACCTGCCGCTGGTTGAAGCGGGCATACCCGCCATCGGGGACGGCGAATTGTATGTGGGGCTGGCGTTTTCCGGCGGCGGCATGCGCGCCTCGGCCTTTGCCTATGGCATGCTGGAGGAATTGCGCGCGGCGGGCGTCACGCCCGCTGCACCCAATGGCCTGCTGGATCATGTGCGGCTGGTGTCGGGCGTGTCGGGCGGGTCTGTCACGGCGGCGCAGTTCGGGCTGTGGGGGCCAAAGGGGCTGGACGGCTACCGCGAACGCTATCTGATCACCGATGCCGAAAAATACATGGCCAATTCTGCCCTGAACCCGCTGACCATCGTGCGGGGCCTGTCGGGCGGGGCCAACGGGCGCAAGACCTTTGCCCGCTATCTGGACGAGGTGCTGTATCGCGGTGCCACCTTCGGCGATCTGCGGGCGCGGTCGCAGATCAAGACCTGGATCAACGCCACCGATGTGGCCAACAACACGCCCTTCCTGTTCGCGCCGGAAACCTTCGATGCTTTGTGTTCCGACCTGTCGGGCATGCCCTTGTCCGAGGCGGTGGCAGCCTCGGCGGCCTTTCCCTTGGTGTTCAGCCCCGTTGTGCTGGAGGCGCATCAGGGCAGGTGTGATTACGTTGAGCCCGACTGGCTGACCGCCGCGCGCTATAACCCCGAGGCGACAGCGGCCATGCGCGCCCATGCCCGCGCGCTGGAAAGCTATGCCGACCCGGAAAAAGTGAAATTCGTCAAGCTGCTGGATGGCGGCATCACCGACAATTTCGGCACGACCGGGTTGGCGGTGGAACGGGCACGCGCGCAGGCCGCCTATGCGCCCATGACCCCGGCCGAGGCGGTGCGCATGAAACGCATGCTGTTTCTGGTGGCCAATGCCGGGGTGGAGGCTGACTATGGCTGGACGCAAAAGCTGCCCGGGCCGGGCGGGGTGGGGCTGGCCATGTCGATTGCCACCAGCTCGATGAGCGCCGCCACGCGGTCGGGCTATGACGCGATGCGTGGCGAGGTCAGCCGCTGGCAAGAGGAACTGGTGGAATGGCGCTGTGCCCTGCCCATGGCCGAGGTGCGGCGGCTGCGCGGCAGCACGGCGGGATGGGACTGCACCGACATCAAGCTGTTCGTGGGGCAGGCGAGTTTCGAGGGTGTGGACGAGGCGATGCGCGCGCAATTGAACACCGTGCCCACCCGGCTGCGGCTGAAGACCGATCAGGTCGATCTGGTGATCGAGGCGGGTCGCATCGCCACCCGCGCCACGCCTGAATTCAACGGTTTCCTGCAATCACTGGATGGCAACGCGGTCGAGGCCCGAATCGCCGCCGGGATCAAGGCAGGGGGGCGGCGCATCGCGCCAGTGGGGCCATAGGGCAGGCGGGGTGGATCTGGCAGGCGGTGCAGTTGGATATTTGTGCCAGCAAGAAAGCCGGAGGCGGCGGCGGGGCCGGGCATGTGGCGCGATGACAAATGTCGTCACGCCCCTGCCTGCGCTTGCGGTGCGGCGGCGGTCTTGCCATCCTTGCGGCATGCGTGCCCTGATATTGCCCCTGCTGTGCCTTTGCCTGTGCGGCCCCGCCGTCGCGGAAACCCGCGCGCTGCTGGTGGGGGTGGGCGATTATACCTATCTGGATGCCGACCTGCGCGGCCCGGCCAATGATGTGGCGCTGATGGCAGAGGTGCTGATTGCGCGGGGCGTGGCGGCGCAGGGGATTACCGTGCTGGCGTCCGGCGAGGTGCCTGATCTGCCGGCGGGTGTGACATATGGCCTGCCGCATGGCACAGCCATCCGCGAGGCGATGCTGGCGTTGCTGTTCGCCTCTGGCCCCGGGGATACGGTGGTGTTTCATTTCTCGGGCCATGGCAGCCAGACACCGGACATCAGCGGGGATGAACCGGGCGGGTTTGACGAGATCCTGTTGCCAATGGATGCGCGGGGCTGGAACGGCGGCACGGGCATGGTCGAGGGCGCGCTGCTGGATGATGACTTGCAGGTCTGGGCGCAGGCGGTGCTGGACCGGGGTGCGCGGCTGGTGGGGGTGATCGACGCCTGCCATTCCGCGACCGGTTTTCGTGCTGCGGGTGGGGCAGGCGTGGCGCGGGTGCTGGAACCGGGGGCTTTGGGCATTCCTGATGATGTGCCGGTGGTGGTGGGTGCAGATACCCCGCCGCTGCGGGGGGATTTCGTGTTCCTCTATTCCTCGCAATCCGACCAGCGGTCGTTTGAATACCCGGTCGGCGGGGATGACGGGCCGTGGTATGGCGCGTTTTCGCTGGCATTGGCGCAGGTGTTGCGCGACGCGCCAGAGGCAAGCTGGGCGCAGGTGCTGGCGGCCACATCGGCGGGCATGACACGCGGCGCGGTGCGGCAAGACCCCGATGGCGAAGGGCCGCTGCTGGATAGTGTGGTGTTTGGCAGCGGCACGGCGGATCGGCGCTATCCGCTGTTGCAGGGGCGGCTGAAGGCCGGGCTGTTGCAGGGGCTGACGGCGGGGTCGATGGTGGCGGTCTATCCTTTGGCGGCGGGAGGCGAGCCTGTGGCGCATGCGCGGCTGGCCGCGCTGACCGCCGATGGCGCGCGGCTGGAAGGGGCGAACCTGCCGCCGCAGGGCTGGGCCGAGGTGGTGGAACCCGCACCGCCCCCGCCGCTGCGGCTGGCGGTTGGGCAGGGCCTTGCACCAGAATGGCAGGCTGCGCTGGCAGATGCACGGGCGGCGGAGCTGTTTGAACCGGCGGCGGGCGGGGCCGATCTGCGGCTGATGCCCACCCCCGCTGGCCCGGCACTGGTGGGGGCGGATGGGGTGCTTGACCCGGCGGGGCCGGGATCGTCGCCCCGCATCTTCCCCCGTGAGGGTGAGAGTGTCTCCGATGCGCTGGCGCGGGTGCTGGAACAGGCGGGGCACGGGTTGCGGTTGCGTGGCCTGATTGCCGGGATGGCGGGGCGCGGGCTGGCCGTGGGTGGCCCACCGCTGGCCATGGAGGTGCAGGGTCGGCGCGGCAAGGCCATGGACGGCGGTTGCGCCGCATCCGGCCCGCTGGCCCCGCTGGACCCCGCCGCAGGCGTGGCACCCTGCGACGAGATCTGGCTGACGCTGACCAACCGCGCGGGCAAGCCGCAGGATGTGACGGTGTTGTATCAGGCCCGCGACTTTGCCCTGACGCCGCTGTGGCCGGTATCCGCCCTGTCGAACCGGCTGGCCCCGGGCGAATCCGCCCGCATTGGCCTGCGCATCGAGGCCCCGCCGGATGGCGGCGGCGGGTTCGAGGATATTCTGGTGCTGGCCGTGCCCGCCACGCCCGGCGCTGCACGCAGCGACCTGACCGGCCTTGCCAGCCCCCAGCGGATGCGGGCCAGCGCCGATCCGCTGCTGGCCCGTTTTGCGGCGCTGCTGGAGCCCGACGGCACCACGCGCGATTTTACCCCCCGCCGCCCCGCACTGGCCTTTCTGCGCCAGCCGGTGCGGCTGAACCCGTCCGTCACAGCCCCGCCCCCGGCAAACAACTGACCACGCCCGACGAAAGGTGATGCAATGCGAATGACACTGACCGCCACGGCCCTTGTGCTGGCGCTGCCCCTTGGCCCCGCACTCGCGCAGGAGGCCCCCGATTTCGGCACTGATGCCGCGCCGCAATCGCCCTATGCCTTTGCCAAGAGCGGTGAAAAGGCCCGGCGCGGCCCGGCCCCTGCGGGTGGCAAGGTGATCGGCGGGCAATTGGCCGATGCGGGCGAATGGCCCTGGCAGGTGGCCCTTTTGGTCAGCGGCATGCCGGTGGGCCCCGAGGCGCAGTTCTGCGGCGGCACGATGCTGCTGGACGATTGGGTGCTGACCGCCGCGCATTGCGTGCATATGGAGGATGAGCTGGGCGATTATGCCGATCTGCCACCCGGGGCGATTTCGGTTCTGGTCGGCACCAATGATCTGGTGCCGGGGCAGGGCGATCTGGTGCCGGTGGCGGCCATCCACCGCTTTCCGGATTATGTCGGCACGGCGTTTGACCATGACATCGCGTTGATCCGCCTTGCCCGCGCGCCGCAGGTGCCCTTTGCCACCATCACCGTGCCGGATGCGGAATTCGGCGATCAGCTGGACCAGCCGGGCGTGGCGACCATCGTGACCGGCTGGGGGCTGATCGAGGGGGGGCAACATCCGACCTCGCTCTATGAGACCGAGATTCAGATGCTGGACCGCGCCCAGTGCAATGCCGCAATGCTGGAGGTGCGGGCGGATGAGGCGGTAAAAGGCTTTGGCTATGCCATCGGGGCCTTTGGCATCGCCGAGGATGACGCCTATACCCTGTGGGATCAGCTTGTGGCCCGCGCGCCCGAGGCGATGTCTGAAAACATGCTGTGTTCGGGCACCTATGAGGGGGGCAAGCTAGCCTGTTCCGGTGACAGCGGCGGCCCGCTTGTGGTGCCGCTGAGCGACGGCAGCTATGTGCAGGCCGGGGTTGTCAGCTGGGGCCTTTCTGGCAAGGCGGGTGCAGGCTGCAAGGAAACCGCGCTGTTTTCGGCCTATACCCGGGTGTCGAACTATCTGCCCTGGCTGGAGGCGACGATCAGCCAGAACTGACGGCCATCAGCGCTGCGCCGACCCGCCCCTGCAAGACCGGCCCCGCAGGCTTGCAGCCATTGTATCGCATCTGCCCGCAGATTGTGCGCATTGAAGCCCGCCCCGCTTTCTGATTTGCCTGTGCGGCGCAAGTGGGGAGGGCGGGATGCGGGTGTTCATCAACGGTTTTGGCCGGATCGGGCGGTCGGTGCTGCGGGCCTGGGCGTTGGGGCGACAGGCGGGTGCGCGCGGGGGCACCGCCGGATGGCCGCAGATCAAGATTGCCGGGATCAACGACATCGCCACGCCCGACATGTGCGCCTATCTGTTCGAGTATGACAGCGTGTTTGGCGTGTGGCCCGGCTCGGTCGCGCTGGAGGGCGGGGCGCTGCTGGTCGATGGCCGGGCCATTCCGCTGCACCGCACGGCCGACATAGCGACGCTGGATCTGGCGGGCGTGGATGTGGTGCTGGAATGCACCGGGCGGGCCGATACGGCGGATGTGGCCGGGCGCGGGCTGCTGGCGGGGGCGGGGCGGGTGCTGATCTCGGGGCCTTCGGCTGCGGCGGAATTCACGGTGGTTCTTGGGGCGAATGATGCGGGGCTGGCGGGGCAGCGCATAGTCTCCAACGCATCCTGCACCACCAATGCGCTGGCCCCCTTGGTGCGGCTGCTGGACGGGGCTTATGGCGTGGTCACGGGGTCGATGACCACGATCCATTGCTATACCGGGTCGCAGCCAACGGTCGATGCGCCCGCCGCCGATTTTGCCCGCAGCCGGGGTGCGGCGCTGTCGATGGTGCCCACCACGACCAGCGCCCAGCGGCTGCTGGATCTGGTGCTGCCCGATCTGGCGGGGCGGATCGAGGGATCTGCCGTGCGGGTGCCGGTCGCATCGGTTTCGGCGGTCGATCTGGCGGTGATGGTTGCGCGTGTTCCCGACCGCGCAGCCGTGAACGCGCTGTTCCGCGCGGCAGGCGGGGTGACAGGCGGGGTGATTGGGGCCACCGATCGCGCGCTGGTGTCATCCGACCTGCGGGCGCGGGGCGAAAGCATCGTCATGGCCTGCCCCGAAACCCGGGTTACACGCGGTGGGATGCTGCGGGTGTTCGGCTGGTATGACAACGAATGGGGCTTTTCCAACCGCATGCTGGATGTCGCAGCGCGGATGGGGGCCTGACCTGTCAGGCGAACGGGCCGGGGATCAGGGGGTGGAAACAATCCTCCACCACGAAACCCGGCCCAAGCTCTGCTGCCATCCGGTCGCGCAGCACGGCCACGCGGGCGTTGAAATCATTGCAGAAATCTGGCGACAGCGGCAGGGGGTGCGCCGGGTCATCCATGTTCAGGGTGGAATGGTTGAGCCCCGACAGCGCATCAGCCTCGGCCAGCGTTTCGGGCGAAAGGCGTCCCGTGGCGGCATGGATCACCAGATCGAGCGGGCCGTAGCCGAAGGTGTTCAGCGTGGCGTGATCGCCACCCCATAGCCAGCCGCAGCCGTAGTCGTCGAAAAAGCGCAGGTGGTGGGGCATGGTGGCGTCTGACCGTGGCGATGGCTGTGCGATGAAGTGTCCCGAATGCCGGCGCCGGGCAACACAGCCTAAACGCAGGAAGGGGCCACCACAAAACAAAAAAGCCCCCGTCGCCGGGGGCCTTTTCATCTGGCAGCGCCCGCAGGCGCCGTCAGCTTATGCCAGTGCGAGGTTCATCGCCGACTCGCGGCCGTCACGGCCGGATTCGATGTCGAAGGTCACAGCCTGACCGTCTTGCAGCTCACGGATGCCAGCGCGTTCCAGCGCCGAGATGTGCAGGAACACATCCTTGTTGCCGTTTGCCGGTGCGATGAAGCCGAAGCCTTTGGTGGCGTTGAACCATTTCACGGTGCCGTTGGCCATCGTGATGTCTCCCATACTAATCCCGCCCGCAGGATGCGGCGGCGTGGCTCAGTCACGTCAAGATCGAGAACTGAAGCCGTAAGGAAACAGAAAGCGAATATCAGCGTTTGCCCCTGACACATGCGCCCTTTGTGCCCCCGGCACAACCCCCCGGGCAAAAGAAAAACGCGCGGGGCTTGGCGGTTGCACGACGGCGCACGTGCAGGGCCGTGCCGCCCTACCGGTCGCGTCCGCGCCGCAACAGCCGCCCGATCAGGAAAGACGTGCGCGGCTCGTATGTATAGGCGGTGCGGTCGGCGGGTGCGGGTCGGGCCCGCATGCGGGTGATGCCGAACAGGATCAACAGCAGGCAGGCCAGCGCGATCATCAGGAACATGGCGGCGGGGCCGAACCCCCAGATCAGCAGCGAGGTGACGATGGGGCTGGCAATCGCCCCCACCGCATAAAGAAACATCAGCGCGGCGGACAGTTCCACCCGTTCGGTGGTGGTGGCGAAATCATGGGCATGCGCGGTGGATACGGAATAAAGCGGCATGGTCATGACGCCAAACAGCCCCGCCGCCAGAAACACCGCCACCGTGCCGGATCCGGCCAGCAGGATGGTGGTGGCGCAGGCAATGATGCCACCCGCCGACAGCCCGATAATCACCATGCGGCGGTCGTATTTGTCGGCCACCCAGCCCGCCGGAAACTGCGCCAGCGCGCCGCCCAGAACATAAGCCGCCAGAAACAGCGCGATCTGGTCGGGGCGCAGACCCACCTCCAGCCCGTAAACCGGCCCCACCATGCGGAATGCGGCCCCGGTGATGCCCGAAACCACCACACCGGCGGCGGCAAGGGGCGAGCGTTCCCAGGCCAGCCGGGGCCGCAGGCGCGGCGCATCGGGCGTTTCGGGCGCCTCGACCCGGCTTAGCGTCAGCGGGAAGATCGCGGCGCAGCAGCACAGCGCCAACAGGTTGTAAGAGACATAGGCCGCAGGCTCCAGCACGCCGATCAGCAGTTGCGCCGCCAGATTGCCGCCGATGTCGACGATGCGGTAGATGCCCATGGCGCGGCCCCGTGTGGCATTCGTCACCTTGGCCTGCAACCAGGCCTCGATGATCGTGTAGCAGCCCGCGATGCAGACGCCTGACGCCACGCGCATCAACCCCCAGGCCCAGGGGTCGACCACCATCATATGCGCCAGAATGCCGATGGTGCCTGCGGCGGTGAAGGCGGCAAAGGCGCGCGAATGGCCCACGGTGCCCATCAGGCGCGGGGCCCACCAGCAGCCGATGAAGAACCCCACGAAATGCGCCGAGCCCAGCATGCCGATCTCGGCCGTTGTGAACCCCAGCGCGGCGCCGGAAATCGCATCCAGCGGGGCCACCCCGCCCGAGCCAAGCTGCAACAGCACGACCGACAGGAACAGGGCGGCGAAAGAGATCAGCAGGCGCATGGGCTTCGCTTCGTTCGGGCTGGGGCAGAGTGTGCCCGCCGCCGGGAAACGTCCAGAGCGAAAGCGCCGGAATGTCTGCGGGGAACGACGTGCCGCTGCAATGGGCAAGGCTTCGCCGGAATGGCGCGGCCAGCGGTGCCAAAGGCTGCCCGTGCCGCCGGTCGGGCCGCTGGCCCTTGCCATTCCCGCCTCCGCCGCTAGGGTCTGCCACCAAACAAGATCCCCCGCCGTTCTGCCCGCAGGAGCCCGCGATGAAACAGCTTTCCCTTGGCCACAGCGGCCTTACCGTCTCGGAACTGTGCCTTGGCACGATGACCTGGGGCACCCAGAACACCCAAGATCAGGCGCATGAGCAGATTGCGCTGGCGCTGGATCACGGGGTGAATTTCTGGGACACGGCGGAAATGTATCCGACCAACCCGGTGTCAGCCGAAACGGTGGGCGATACCGAGGCGATCATCGGCGCGTGGTTTGCCAAGGGCGGCGCGCGTGACCGGGTGGTGCTGGCCACCAAGATCACCGGATCGGGGCAAAAGGCCGTGCGCGACGGTGCGCCCATCACCGGGGCCAGCCTGCGCGCGGCGGTCGAGGCGTCGCTGGTGCGGCTGAACACCGATTACATCGACCTATACCAGCTTCACTGGCCGAACCGGGGCAGCTACCACTTTCGCCAATCCTGGCGGTTTGCGCCGCAGGTGCGCGACCGGGCCGAGGTGGATGCACATATGCTGGATGTGCTGACCACGGCGCAGGCGCTGATCGCCGAGGGCAAGCTGCGCGCCATCGGCCTGTCGAATGAAAGCGTCTGGGGGGCCGCGCGCTGGCTGCATCTGGCCGAGGTGCATGGCCTGCCGCGCATGGTGTCGGTGCAGAACGAATATTCGCTGCTCTGCCGCCAGTTCGACACCGACTGGTGCGAGTTTTCCATGGTCGAGGACATGCCGCTGCTGGCGTTCTCGCCTTTGGCGGCGGGCCTGTTGTCGGGCAAATACGCGGGCGATGTGGTGCCCGAGGGCACGCGCCGCCAGTTCACCCCCGATCTGGGCGGGCGGATCACGGCGCAGGTGTTTCCCGCCGTGGCGGCCTATCTTGGCATCGCCGCGCGGCACGGGCTGGACCCTTGCCAGATGGCGCTGGCGTTCCTGCGCAGCCGGCCCTTCCCGAATGTGCCGATCATCGGGGCCACCACGATGGACCAGCTGCGCACCAATCTGGGCGCGGTCGATGTGGTTCTGTCGCCCGAGGTGCTGGCCGAGATCGGCACCGCGCACCGCGCCTTTCCGCAGCCCTATTGAGTGCCAAGCGATGGGGGTTGCGCCGCGCGTGCGGTTGCGGTCCTGTGGTGCCATGCCCAGGCAGATGAGTTGACCCCGATGCGCCGCGCCCTGTTGATTGCCCTTCTGACAGTGCAGGTGCTGGCAGGCTGTCTGCCCGGCCATCGCGATGGCGGGCCGGGTGTGGCGGCTTCGGGCGCACCCGCCGCGATCGAGGTGACAGCGCTGGATGCGCCGGGGCAGGGGGCCCCCATGGCGGTTCCCGACGGGACGGCGGATGCCGACCTGCCGCAGAATACAGCCGGACAGTCAGGCGCAGGCGCAGCGCAGGTGGGCCCGGAGGGTGCGCAAGCCGCGCCTGCGGTGGCGGGTGATCCGTCTGCCGGAGGAAACTCTGCCGAGGGAAACACGGCTGCCACGGGCGAAACCTCGGCACAAGACGCGGCCTTGGCTGAACCACCCCCGCCGAAATCGGCCAGCGAACTGGCCTGCGAACGGCGCGGCGGGCAGTTTGCCGCCGCGGGCACATCCGGCGCGCGGGCCTGTGTGCTGCGCACCCGCGACGGCGGGCAGCAATGCCGCCGTCAGGGCGACTGCCAGGGCCAGTGCCTTGCGCGGTCAAACACCTGCGCACCCGTGACGCCGCTGTTCGGCTGCCATGAGATTTTGCAAGCCGACGGACGAAGGGTAACATTGTGCATCGACTGATCCTGCTGCTGCCGATCCTGCTGGCCGCCTGTGGCGCACGCGGGCCCGATGTGCCGCCCGCGTTTCGCGATACTGACCGCCAGATCTACTCCAACGCCGTGGTGCAACCCGCGCAGATCCTTGGCGAGTGGGATCAGGTGGCAGGCTTTGCCACGCCGGATGCAGGGGGCTGCGGGCCGGGGCGCGCCAGCTTTGCCCCCGCGCCCGATGGTCTGGCCCTGACCGCGCGGCTGTGCCTGAACGGTGTGACCGAAACCTTTGACGGCACGCTGGCCAGCCTTGGCCCGGGCCGCTTTGCGCCGCGCGGGGCTGATCCGGCGGGCATCGGCCAGCCGTGGTGGGTGGTCTGGCTGGATACCAACGACCGCACGCTGGTGATCGGCACGCCCTCGGGCGCGTTCGGCTTCATCCTGAACCGGGGCGGGCCGCTGCCACCCGACCGGCTGGCGGCGGCGCGCGAGATACTGGACTGGAACGGCTATGATCTGGCGCAGCTTCGGCTGTTGCGCTGACCGTCACCCCCCATTTTTACCCAACCGTCGCCCGCAAGCCCCGCAGATGGTCGCCCAAGCCCCGTGGCGTCACCGCCGCCTCGCGCACCAGCCAGTCGAAATGCTGGATGATGCTGGCCACCCGCGCGGAATCGCGGAAGGCAAGGTAGTGGCGGCCCAGATAGACTACCGCGATCAGCGGGCCAAACACCGTGACAGGCGCAGAAAACACCCGGCGCGCGTCAAACAGGTAAATCCGCAGCGAGGGGTAATGCTGTTCGGTCAGCGCCAGCAGCCGGTCAATCTGTTCCAGCCGCAGGGCGGCGGGCAGGCCCGCGTAATAGCCTGTGGCCCCGGCAAAGGCCGCCATCTCGTGCAGCGGCATCGCCATTTCATAATCTGAACGCGCGCCCCGCATCCATTCCAGCCGGTCTTCGGATGCGCCGATCACCTGTTCGGTGCTGCGGCCCAGTTGCGGGCGGTATTCCCATTCCAGCATCGCGCGGGTTTTCAGCATGTCGGGCAGGGTCGCGGGCACATGGCGGATCTTGTAGCCCGCGGCCTCGCGGTGCCAGCCGAAAATCGTCTCGTCGATCAGGGCGCGGGGCGCTTCGGAAATGGTCAGCGATGTGGCCAGAATATCGGCCAAGGGTTCTGGCCGCCCCGACAGACCCAAGAGCCAGTCGGCGCTGATGCCCAGCGCCTGCGCGCAATCGGCGGCCAGTTGCGCATTGGGCAGGCGGGTGCTGGCGACGGCCAAAAGCTGCGACAGGGTGGACCGGTCCACCCCCACCGCCCGGGCCAGCGCGCTTTGTGTCATGCCGCGTTCGGCCATCGCCTCGGCCAGCCGGTTGCGGAACAATATGGCGCGGTCGCGCTTGTCGATCATTTCCGGCATGATGTGATTATTGTCACCAAAGTTGACTTTATGTTTCGCATCTTCCGAATTTCAGTGCAAGTGGCGCGGTGCTACGCAAGCAGATGTGAACAGCCTGACGTAACGGAGATTATTTTGCGCCACCCCACGCCTGCCGTCGAATGGCCTACGCTGCTGCTGATGCTGGCAACCTATGCGGTCTGGGGACTGGGGACGACATGGCTGGCCGGGCTGTGGTTGCCGCTGGGCATCGTGGCCACCGGCATCGCCATCGCGCAATATTCGTCGTTGCAGCACGAGGTGCTGCATGGCCATCCGTTCCGCAATGCGCGGGTCAACGAGGCGCTGGTGTTTGCCGCGCTGAACCTGACCGTGCCCTATCGCCGTTTCCGCGACACGCATCTGGCGCATCACCATGACCCTATCCTGACCGACCCCTACGACGACCCCGAGTCGAACTATTGCGATCCGGCGGTCTGGGCGCGGCTGCCCCGCATGGCGCAGGCGGTGCTGCGGGTGAACAACACGTTGTTGGGGCGGATTGTCATGGGGCCGCTGGTGGGCAATGCGCTGTGGCTTCTGCAAGAGGCGCGTCTGCTGCGGGCGGATGCGCCGGGTGTGCGGCTGGCCTGGATGCTGCATATGGCGGGGCTGGCGCTGGTGGGCCTGTGGCTGGCTCAGGCCTCGATGCCGGTCTGGGCCTATCTGCTGGCGGCATGGGTCGGGCATGGGCTGCTGAAGATCCGCACCTTTCTGGAGCACCGCGCCCATGCCTCGCACCGCGCCCGCACCGTGATCATCGAGGACCGCGGGCCGCTGGCGCTGCTGTTTCTGAACAACAATTTCCATGCCGTGCATCACATGCACCCATCCGTGCCGTGGTATCGGCTGCCCGCACTTTATGCGGCCCGGCGCGAGCATTACCAGCGGCGCAACGAGGGCTATGTCTATCGGTCCTACGCGCAGATTTTCGCGGCGTATCTGTGGCGGGCGAAAGACCCGGTGCCGCATCCGCTGATGCCGGGCGGGGCGGTGGCCGCGCCGATGACCGAGGGGGCAAGCCCGCCCCCGCTGCTTGCCGCGCTGCCGGGGGTCGGGGCCTGACAGGCTCGACCTTGGGCGCGGGGCGTGTCACTGACTTGGCATGACCCTGTGGATCGCCATCACCTTTGCCGCCGCCGCTGTGCAAACCCTGCGTTTCGTGCTGCAAAAGCGGCTGAAGGGGCTGGGGCTTTCCACTGGCGGGGCCACATTCGCGCGTTTCCTGTTCGCCGCACCGCTGGCTGTGGCGGGGATGGCTGCGCTGTTGCTGGCGGGGCATGCGCTGCCCGCGCCGCCGCCGCTGTTCTGGGCCTATGTGGTGGCCGGTGGCGTGGGGCAGATCGTGGCCACATTCTGCACAGTGGCGCTGTTTTCGGAACGCAGCTTTGCCGTGGGCATCGCCTTCACAAAATCCGAGGTCGTGCTGGTGGCGGTGTTTTCGGCACTGGTGCTGGGCGAGCCTGTGCCACCGGCGGGCTGGGCGGCAATATTGCTGGGCACAGCGGGCGTGCTGGTGCTGTCGCAGCCGCCGGGGGGCTGGCACTGGGCGGCGGTGGGCAGCCGCGCGGTGGGGCTGGGTCTGCTCGCAGGGGCGTTCTTTGGCGCCTCGGCCATCGGATACCGGGGGGCGACGCTGCTGGTGGACAGCCCTTCGGCCCTGTTCCGCGCCGTAGTGGCGCTGGCGGCTGTGACCACGTTTCAGACGCTTTTGATGGGCCTGTGGCTGATCTGGCGCGAACCGGGCGAATTGGGCCGGGTTGCCGCGAAATGGCGTGATACCGCACCCGTGGGTGTGACCGGCGTTCTGGGTTCACTGTGCTGGTTCGTGGCCTTTGCGCTGATGAATGCGGCCTATGTGCGGTCGGTCGGGCAGGTGGAGCTGCTGTTCTCGCTGCTGGCCTCGGTGCTGTTCTTCCGCGAAAAGGTGCGGCTGCCCGAGGTCTTTGGCATGGCGTTGCTGGTGGCGGGGATTGTCGGCATCGTGCTGGTGGCCTGAGCCAGTCTGGTCGGGTCAGTCAGGCGAGGCGGCGAAACTGCGGAGTGGTGCCGGAATTGTCAAAGAACGGCACCCCGGCGGCAGATGGCCCGTCGCGCAGCAGGGCGGTGATTTCCGACAGCACGACCTCGGTGATGAAGGGCAGATCCAACGCGCGCGCGGCGGCCAGCCCGATCCAGTGCAGATGCGACAGCTCATCTGACGCGGCCGAGAAATCATTGGTGTCGCCTGCCACCGCCGCCGCATCGGCCAGAAAGAACCGCGCATCAAAGCGGCGGGTGCGGCCCGGCGGGGTGATGGCGCGGAACACGAAACGCAGGGCAGCGGCATCGGGCTGCAAGCCCCGCGCGGCAAAGTCCTGCCAGCCTTCGGGCGCGTGCCAATGCCCGGGCCGGCCAAGCGCCAGACCGGTTTCCTCCCACAACTCGCGGATCGCGGCGGCGGCCAAAGCGGCGGGTGCGGGGTCTTCGCCCAGACGTGCGGCGCAGGGTGCGGACAGGGGGCGGGCCAGCGGCACAGCCGCATCGCCTGCATCAACCGCCCCGCCCGGAAACACGAACTTCGACGGCATGAAGGCCGCCGCCGCCCCGCGCTGGCCCATCAGAACCTCGGGTTCGGCACGGCCCTGCCGCAGCAGGATCACGGTGGCGGCTGGACGGATTGGCAGCCCGGCGCTGCCCTGCGGCTGATCGGTGTTCTGCCCGGTTTCAGGCAGCGGCACGGCCGAACCCATGCATCCGTTTGGCCCATTGCAGCCCCACCATCGCGCCCTTCAGCCGTGGCAGCAGAAACAGCGACAGCGCCACCGTGCCCACGGTGAAGATGCTTGCCAGAACCCAGGGGTCGGGCCGGTATTCGACAAAGGCCCACAGAATCGCCGGGGCCATCAGATGCCCCACGATCAGGATGGTCAGATAGGCCGGGCCATCATCGGCGCGCTGGTGGTGCAGCGCCTCACCGCAGACCGGGCAGCTTTCGCGCACTGTCAGATAACCGCGCAGCAGCGGCCCCGACCCGCAGTTCGGGCAACGCCGCCGCCAGCCGCGCAGCAGGGCGGGGGTCAGCGGGCGGTCTTCCTGCGGCAAGGCGGGGCGCTGGGTCATCATGGGCCTGTGGCTGAGGGTGCTGCACCAACATAGGCCCTTGCGGGCGGGAAGTAGAGGGGCTGCCCACCCCCCGCGTCCCGATGTCGCAAAATTCCGCTGTGACCCGCGACGGAAGCGCAGGCCTCCTGCGTTTTATCACCATGACGGCGGGCAAACAGGCCCCCGCCGCAGAACCAGGAGATACCATGAAAAAGACATCCCTCATCGCCGCCGTGACGCTGGCCGCCATCGCCTCCACCGCGCTGTCCACCTCGGCCTTTGCGGAACGCGGCCCGGGCCGCCATGGCGACGGCCCGCGCGGCGGCCCCGCGCACATGATGCCGGTGCTGAACTTTGAAGAGCTGGATGCCGACAAGGATGGCAAGATCACCAGGGCCGAAATCGACGCACAGCGTCAGGCCCGCGTGACCGCCGCCGATGCCAATGGCGACGGGCTGCTGAACGCCGAGGAACTCGCGGCGATGGAACTGGCCAGGCTGACCGAACGCGCGGCGGAACATGCGGCGCGGATGATCGAACGGTTCGATGCCGATGGTGATGGCCAGATCTCGGCCGCCGAAATGGCCGCAGGCCCGCAGCCGGTGGCCATGTTCGACCGGATCGACACCGACGGCGACGGCGCGATCACCCAGGCCGAGGCTGACGCCGCCCGCGAAAAGATGGCCGAACGCATGAAGCACCGCCGCGGCGGCTGGGGCGACAACAACTGAGGGGTCTTTCCCCTGACGGCAAAGCCCCTGCAGCGGGGCCTGGCCGCGCCCGGCGTTCTCATCCCCATCTGGCGCCGGGCGCGGCATTTGTAAACCGAACGGTTCCGGTCTAGACCAAGGCGCGATGGACATGCCGCTTGATGCCCTTTCGGATGTCTCGGACGAGGCGCTTCTCGTGCTCTATGCCAATGGAGACCGCGCTGCGGCGCGTGCGCTGACCATCCGTCTGACGCCGCGCATGCTGGCCTTTGCGGGCCGCATTCTGGGCGACCGGGCCGAGGCCGAGGATGTGGCGCAAGAGGCGATGCTGCGGCTGTGGCGCGTGGCGCCCGACTGGCGGCAGGGCGAGGCGCAGGTGGCGACCTGGCTTTACCGGGTGGCGTCGAACCTGTGCACTGACCGGCTGAGGCGGCGCAAGCGGCAGGCGGCCACCACGCTGGAGGATGCGCCCGACCTGCCCGATGGCGCACCGGGTGTGGTGGCGGCCCTGATCGCGGGCGACCGGATACGCGCCCTGGAGGCGGCCCTTGCCGCCCTGCCGGAACGCCAGCGGCAGGCGGTGGTGCTGCGCCATATCGAGGGTCTGGGCAACCCCGAGATTGCCGCCGTGATGGACATCGGCGTCGAGGCGGTGGAAAGTCTGACGGCCCGGGGCAAACGGGCCCTGACGGCGCTGCTGGCGGGGCAGCGCGCGGAACTGGGATATGAGGATGACGGCCATGATGCGCGACAGTGATCTGGACGATCTGTTTGCCGATCTGCGGGTGGTGCGGGCCGAGGCGCCGGCCAGCCTGCTGATGCGGGTGCTGGAGGATGCCGAACTGCATCAGCCGCAACCGGTGGCCCTGCGCGCCGCACCCGCCCCGCGCCGCCTGTGGTCGCTTTTGGCCGGGGGGGGGCTGGGCGGCGGCGGCGTGCTGGCCGGGTTGGCCACCGCCACGCTCGCCGGGTTCTGGATCGGCTTTGCGCAGCCGCTGCCGGTGACGACGCTGACCGCCGCGCTGTGGCAACAAGAGACGCTGGCCGATGACGAAGGCCTTGATCTGGTGGAACTTATCCCCACGCTTGATACCTACCTGCCCGAAGGCTGAATGATGACCGAACCGCACACCCCCGCAGCCCGCCCCGCCGCCCCGCGCTGGATGCGGCTGGCCCTTGCGCTGTCAGTGGCGTTGAACCTGGGGGTCGCCGGGGTGGTGGGCGGCAGCCTGCTGCACGACGCGCGCAAGGAACCGCGCCCGGTGCCGGTGCGCGATCTGGGCTTTGGCCCGTTTTCCGAGGCGCTGAGCCCCGAAGACCGCGCCGCCCTGCGCCGCGCCTTCATGGCCGAGGCCCCCGACTTCCGCGATGCCTGGCGGCAGATGCGCGGCGAGTTCGGCGCGGTGCTGGATGCGCTGCGGGCCGAGCCCTTTGAACCGGCGGCGCTGGCCGTGGTGCTGGACCGGCAGAGCGTCAGGACGGGCGAAATGCTGTCGCTGGGCCAGAGGCTGCTGTTTGACCGCGTGGCCGAAATGACGCCCGAGGCACGGCTGGCCTTTGCCGACCGGCTGGAGCAAAGCCTTTCACGCAGGCCGACCCGGCGCGGGGGTGAAGACCGCAAGCCGTGACGCGCGGGGCTGCACCCTTTCGCGCCGGCTTCAGGCCGCCGAGCTTTCGCGCCGGCTTCAGGCCGCCGAGCGGCTGATCGTCACCTGATTGCGCCCTTCGGCCTTGGCCACCAGCAGGGCGCGGTCGGCCCGGTCCACCAGCGCGGCCACAGGTTCCTGCAGCAGCGAACGGGCCGGATCGCGCACCGCAAGGCCGATAGAGACTGTCACTGGCACGCTGCTGCCGCCCGCCACGGCGACCGCGCGTTCCTGCACCGCATGGCACAGCCGTTCGGCGCAAATGCAGGCCTCGGCCAACCCGGTGTCGGCCAGCCCCACCAGAAACTCTTCGCCACCGATTCGCGCCAGCAGGTCGTGCGGGCGCAGGTTGGCTGCCAGACGCCGGGCCACCTCGACCAGCACAGCATCGCCAGTCGCATGGCCCCAGCGGTCGTTCACCGCCTTGAAACGGTCGATGTCCACGACCATCACAGCAAAATCCTTTGCCGCGACCTGCGCCTGTTCCGCCATCGCGGCGAGGTGAGGCAGGGCGTAGCGGCGGTTGTAAAGCCCGGTCAGCGGGTCGATCACCGACAGACGCAGCCCGTTGGTGACGGAATTGCGCAGCCGGTCGACCCTGCGTTTGCGCCGCAGCAGCGTTGCAAGCCGCAGCGCCAGTTCGGCAGGCGCCACGCCGCTTGGCACCACGTCATCGGCCCCCAGATCAAAGGCCATGGCTGCCCCCTCGCCACAGGCATCAGGCCGCAGCATGCAGATCGCGGCATGGCGCGTGGCCATGCGGCTGCGCAGTTCCGACAGCAGGCGCAGCCCTGTGCCTTGCCCGCTCAGATTGGCGTCAATCACAAAGACATCCGGCGCGAAGGAACCTTCGGCCAGCGCATCTTCGCGCGTCATCAGGGCCAGCCGGCTGCCTGTCAGCGGTGCCATGTCCCGGCGCCAGCGCAGGGCGGCATCGACCTGCCCGCTGATAAAGGCGATCAGCCCAGGCGGATCGAACGCGGCCGCAGGTTCGGCCAGCCCCAAGGCCAGTGCCGCCGTTGCAGGTGTTCCCAGTTCGGCTGGGTTTTCACGCGCGCGCAGCAGGCTGCGCAGCCGGGCCAGCAGGGTCTGGTCGTCGATCGGCTTGCCCAGAAAATCATCGGCCCCGGCGCGAAAGGCGGCCAGCCGCGCGGCAGGCTCCGGCGTGGCGGAAAAGATCACCACCGGGATGTCGCGTGTCACCGGATCGGCGCGCAGTCGCGTCAGCACGTCGATCCCCGACATGTCGGGCAGCATCAGGTCAAGCAGGATCAGGTCTGGCTGCGCCTCGCGCGCCAGCGCAAGGCCGCCCGCGCCGTCGGCGGCCAGCAGCGGCTGGTAAAACGCGGCCCCCAGCTTTACCTTGAAGACGATGCGGTTGGTCGCAACGTCATCGACGATGAGTATTTTGCCGACCATGCGCCTTTGCCTGCTTTACCTCGCTGCGGATGACCGTCACTCTGCGCCGCATTTGGTTAAGAATTCCTTTCCAAAATTCGGGGAAAACCGGCGAAAACCGGGATAGACCTGCTGCACAAAGGAGACTGCGGCCATGCAACGGCAAGACTTCGCCGAAACCGTCGCCCTGCAGGCCCTGGCCTGGCTGGCGTCCAATGATGATCTGCTGCCGGTGTTTCTGGGGGCCAGCGGGGCCACCGCCGCGGATGTCGCAGCACAGGCGGGCCAGCCCGAGTTTCTGGCCTCGGTGCTGGATTTCCTGCTGATGGAGGATGCCTGGGTCATCGGGTTCTGCGATGCGGCGGGGCTGGCCTATACCGTGCCGATGCAGGCGCGCGCAGGCCTGCCCGGTGGCGAGGCACCGCACTGGACCTGAGGTTGCAATCTGGCACGGGCGCGGTCACTGTGCCGCCGGCGCACAACGGGGGCGGATCATGATCGCAGGCGTGATTTTCGACAAGGATGGCACATTGTTCGACTTCCGGTCCAGCTGGGGTGGCTGGGCCCGGCGGCTGTTGCAGGATCTGGCGGGTGACACGCCGCAGGCCAGAGCCTTGGGCGCGCAGATCGGCTATGATCTTGACCGGGCGCAATTTGCCCCTGACAGCCCGGTGATCGCGGGCACTCCGGATGAAATCGCCGCCTGCCTTCTGCCGCATCTGCCGGGCATGCCCAATACGGCGCTGGTGCAGCGGATGAACCGGCTGGCGGCCACGGCCGTGATGGCCGAGGCCGTGCCGCTGGTGCCCTTGATGCAGGATTTGCGACGACGCGGGCTGAAGATCGGGCTGGCCACCAATGATGGCGAGGCCCCGGCCCGCGCACATCTGGCGGCGCATGGGCTGACCGATCTGTTCGACTTCATCGCGGGTTGCGATTCCGGGCATGGCGGCAAGCCCGCACCGGGGCAGTTGCTGGCGTTTCTGCGCCAGACCGGGCTGGAGCCCGCCCGCGTCGCCATGGTGGGTGACAGCCGACACGACCTGCAGGCGGGTCGCGCGGCGGGCATGCAGACCGTCGCTGTGCTGACCGGCATCGCCGTGGCGGCTGATCTGGCCCCGCTGGCCGATGTGGTTCTGCCCGACATCGGCGCGCTGCCGGGCTGGATTGATGCCCGGGTTCCCGCCTGAAACCACGCCCTGCCTGAAAAACGACGCTTCAAGGTCGGAAACCTTGTGTCCAACCTGCGCATGCATCGGCCATGCTGGCGGTTGCAGGGCCCATGCCCGCCACGATTACGGGAGAGCCTCAGATGACCGATGAACCGAACCGCAAGCGCCGTGCCGGGGGCCGTGCCGGCAACAAGCTGCGCGCGGGCACATCGGCCATTGACCAGATGCCATGGCGCATCCCGGTCAACCCCGACCGGCCCACCGAACCCCTGGACATGGACGGCGTGATGAAGGTGCATCGCGGCGCGATGCGCATCCTCAGGGAAATCGGCATCGAATTCCTGAACCCCGAGGCGGTGGCCATCCTGAAACAGGCGGGCTGCAAGGTCGACGGCACCAATGTGCGGATGGACGAGGATTTCGTGATGGAGATGCTGGGCCACGCGCCCGAAACCTTCACCATCACCCCGCGCAACCCGGAACGCGAGATCATCATGGGCGGCAAGCACATGGTGTTCGTCAACGTATCCTCGCCGCCGAATGCGTGGGATCTGGAGCGTGGCAAGCGGTCGGGCGATTTCACCAGCTTCAAGGAATTCATGAAGCTGACGCAGTATTTCAACTGCATCCATGTGGCGGGCGGCTATCCGGTGGAACCGATCGACATCCACCCCGCCGTGCGGCATCTGGACTGCCTTTATGAAAAGCTGACGCTGACCGACAAGGTGGTGCATGCCTATTCGCTGGGGGCCGAACGGGTGGAGGATGTGATGGAGATGACGCGCCTTGCCGGCGGTCTGACCCATGACGAATTCGACGCACGGCCCCGGATGTATACCAACATCAACTCGGTCAGCCCGCTGAAGCATGACTACCCGATGCTGGACGGCGCGATGCGGCTGGCCCGACGCGGGCAGCCGGTGATCGTGACACCGTTCACGCTGGCAGGGGCCATGGCACCTGTGACAATGGCGGGCGCGGTGGCCCTGTCACTGGCCGAGGGGCTGGCCGCAATTGCGCTGTTGCAATACATCAATCCGGGGTGCCCGGTGGCCATCGGCACCTTCACCTCGAACGTGGACATGAAATCGGGCGCGCCCGCATTCGGCACGCCGGAATACATGCGCGCCACGCAGATGACCGGGCAGTTGGCGCGGTTCTACAAGCTGCCGATGCGGTCGTCGGGCGTCTGTGCCGCCAACGTGCCGGACGGGCAGGCGATGTGGGAAACCTCGAACAGCCTGTGGGCCGCCGTGCAGTCGGGCACCAACATGGTCTATCACGCGGCGGGCTGGCTGGAGGGCGGGCTGATCGCCAGCCCCGAAAAGTTCATCATGGATTGCGAAGTGCTGCAAATGATCCAGCGGTATTTCGAGGAGGCGACCTTTGCCACCACCGATGACGACATCGCGTTCGATGCGATCAAAGAGGTCGGCCCGGGCGGCCATTACTTTGGCTGCCAGCACACGCAGGACCGCTACACCACCGCCTTCTACGCGCCTTTCGTGTCGGACTGGCGGAATTACGAGGCCTGGAACCTGGACGGTGCCGTCTGGACCCCGGAACGCGCGCACCGGCTGTTCAAGCAGATCATGGACGAATTCGAAGCCCCGCCAATGAACGGCGACCACCAGCAGGCGCTGACGGAGTTTGTGGCGAAGCGGAAGCAGGAGGGCGGGGCGCCGACGGATTTCTGAGGGGGTGTGGGGTCGGTGGTGCGGACCATTCGCGTCACAAAGGCATCCAATTGAGCAGAAAATGAACGTGCTAAGCCGGAAGATCTCGCCAACCGCCCTCTGACGGACGGCTTGTTTCGAGGAACTGTATGCCCTTTAGTTGGTGCTTCTCGAAAACAGATACGAGTGAACCAGAGAAGAACGTCCATCCTCCCCTTGCAACGCAGAACGCCTGCATCCCCTCAATGCTGCCGCTCAAAAACTCAAACCAGCGAAGAAAGGCCACTTTTGGCCCCAATTCATAGGGTTCAACCAATGTGCAGGGGCTCACTTCTTCAACCTCCCTACGATCACGAATGACCACACCACTTGCGAGCAGGCAATTGCAGACCTGCGGCAAAAACATTGCCAGGTCCTCTTTCGAAGGGCCTTCAATTGGCAGAAACTCGCCGACAGTATCTCCTACCTCGCCCAATAGGATATCTTTAGCGCGCACTGAAAAGATCCACCCGTATGGCGACCAGTAAACGTCTGACTGCGAGAGGTGCTTTCCGGTTTCTTGCCTGTGAAAAATCGGCCTGCAGTCAGGTCTTGATTCGAGCGTTATAGAACCGCTTCTCAGGGCCTCAATAAAGCTGTCGGGGCCAGATCGGGTATCAAAAAAATTGATTGTCTTTGATCTTCTGGCGCAAGGCGATGAAATTTTCTATTTTTCATCGCCTGCAATCCTTGATTAGCTCTTCTTTTCAATCAATTCCTGTAAGCCTACAGATATTTGCGCAGCATTTTCATGCCACAGCAAGGCGTATCGGCGCTATCACGCCGCATCTTCCTGATGATAGCTGAAATGGTGCCGAATTCGAGGGCAGTTCGTCCCTCGGCTGCCCAAGGTAAGCCCCACCCCACTGGCGCCGCCCCGCGCCGCGCGTTAGCCTGCCGCGAAACGAAAAGGGAGCCGACGATGGACCAGATCATGCGGCAGCGCGGGGCGATGGCGCTTCTGGGGGCGCTGGCGGGCGGCAGCCTTTATCTGCTGGGCGAAGTGCTGGAGCAGGGGGTCTTGCCCGACCGCGCGGCACTTGGGCTGACGGCCTTTGCCGCCGTGTTCTTTGGCGCGGTGCTGGCGATGGCCGGGCCGCTCAACATCCCGCGTGCGGCCCTGGGCGCGGCCAGCGTGGCGCTGGTGGCGGCGGGGCTGCTGGTGCTGGCCAGCCTGCGCTTCGATGATGTGGACGGGCTGTTCGGCCATCCCGCCCCGGCCTTTGCCTTTACCCTCTTGGCCAGCATACCGCTGCCGTTTTTGATCGCCGCCGCAGGCCCGGGCTGGCGCGATTATCCCACATTGTTCAGCGAAAGCTGGGGTATCGTGGTGCGCAGCGCCGCCGCCTGGGTGTTTGTGGCCGTGGTCTGGGCGCTGATCTTTCTGTCGGATGCGTTGCTTGCCCTGGTGGGCATCACGCTGATCGACCGGCTGATTGACATCGACATCGTGCCATTCCTTATCACCGGGATCACGCTGGGCCTTGCGCTGGCCGTGGTGGTGGAACTGGGTGATGTGGTGTCGCCCTATCTGATCCTGCGCCTGCTGCGGCTGCTGTTGCCGGTGGTGCTGGCGGTGATGGCGCTGTTCATTCTGGCGCTGCCGGTGCAGGGACTGTCGCGGTTTCTGGGTGGGCTGTCGGTGGCGGCGACGCTTCTGGCCATGGCGGTGGCGGCGGCCACGCTTGTCACATCCGCCATAGACCGCACCGCGGCCGAGGCTGTGGCAGGCCCGCTGATGCTGCGCGCCACGCAGGGGCTGGCGCTGATGCTGCCGGTGCCTGCGGCGCTGGCCGCCTATGCGATCTGGCTGAGGGTGGACCAGCACGGCTGGACGCCCGACCGGCTGTTTGCCGCCAAGGCGGCGGTGCTGGCGCTGGGCTACGGCGTCATCTATGCGCTGGCCGTGTTGCGTGGTGCCGGCTGGATGGACCGCATCCGGCAGGGCAATGTGACCATGGCACTGGCGCTGCTGGTGGTGTCGGCCCTGTGGTTGACGCCTTTGCTGAACGCCGAGGCGATTTCCGCGCGCGATCAGTTGGCGCGTTTTGAGGATGGCCGCGTGGCGGTGGCCGATCTTGACGTGACCGCGCTGGAAAACTGGGGCCGTCCGGGGGCTGCGGCACTGGATGCCTTGCGCGCCACCGCCGCCGAACCGGGGCAGGGGGCGCTGGCGGCGCGGCTGGAAAACCGGGGATTCGCCGCGGTCGCCCTGCCCGAAACCGCCGCGGGGGTGCTGACCAAGCTGCGCGCCACCCTGCCGCTGCAACCGCCCACGGCCACCCCCACCCGCGACCGCCTGCTGGACGGGTTCAGCGAAAGCGAGCACCGCTACTGGCTGGGCAATTGCCTGAACCGCCTGCCCGATGGCCGCCCCGGCTGCGCAATGCTGGTTGGTGATTTCTGGCCGGGGCTGGAGGGCGAAGAGGCGGTGCTGATCTCGTCCGACCCCAGCGGCTATCTGGTGTTCGACGGGCTGGTGACGGCGGATGGCCGCGTGCAGCGGCGCGGCGTGGCCCCGCTGTCGGGGAACATGCCGCTGGACGCAGCCGGTGCCATCGGCGCGGTGCAAAGCGGTGCCGTTGCCCTGACCCCGGCCCCCTTGAACCAGATCACGCTGGACGGCCAGCCGCTGATCATCGCACCCTACTGAGGCTGTGCAGCCCGGATTGCACAATTGACGGCCAGGCGCCGGCGGCTGGCCCGCATTCTCCCCGGAGTAAGGTAGTTGTTAACCCTTTCCGCCTAGGCTGGTCGGCGAATCGGAAAGGCGGCGGCGATGCATGGGCTCATCAACAGGTCGATCCAGTGTTTCCTGCGCGATACCTACGGGCCCGCGCTCTGGGCCGATGTGGCGCGTGAGGCGCGGCTGGGGTTCGACAGTTTCGAGGCGATGCTGACCTATGACCCGCGGCTGACAGATGCGGTGATCGCCGCCGCCGCCCGCTGCCTTGACCGGCCGCGCGACACGGTGCTGGAGGATCTGGGCACCTATCTGGTGTCCCATCCGAACCTAGAGGCGCTGCGGCGGCTGCTGCGTTTCGGCGGTGTCACGTTTGTGGATTTCCTGCATTCGCTGGAGGATTTGCCGGGCCGCGGGCGGCTGGCCCTGCCCGATCTGGATCTGCCACATCTGCGCCTGGCTGATCTGGGGCCGGGGGAATTTGCGTTGTATTGTCAGGCGACCTTGCCTGGTGTCGGGCATGTCATGATGGGCCTGCTGCGTGCAATGGCCGATGACTACGGGGCGCTGGCGCTGCTGGACCACCAAGGCACCGGGCCTGAGGGTGAGGTGATCTCGATCGCGCTCCTGGAACAAAGGTTTGCCGAAGGCCGCCGATTCGATCTTGCCGTGCGGCTGGGCTAGGGCAATGGACGGCGGTGCTGCGGACAACGGCGTGCGGATGGACAGGGCGGTGCTGAACCGGCTGATGCCCATGCATCTGTGCCTGTCCCATGCGGGCCTTGTGCTGAACTGTGGCCCCACCCTGCGCAAGATTTTTCCGGTGACACGGCTGAGTGGACGCGGCTTCTTTACCCTGTTCGACATCCGCCGCCCTGGTGGCATCACGGACATGGCAGCGTTGCAGGACCGCGCGGGCGAGCGGTTGTACCTGTCGCTGCGCGACCAGCCGCAGGCCGGGTTTCGCGGCATCGCAGCCCCGCTGGCCGACGATGCGGGACTGTTGCTGAACCTGTCGTTCGGCATCGGCGTGCTGGATGCGGTGCGCAACTACGGCCTGACCGATGCCGATTTTGCCGCCACCGACCTGGCGGTGGAACTTCTGTATCTGGTCGAGGCGAAATCGGCGGTGATGGAGGAGCTGCGCCAGCTGAATCTGCGGCTGCAAGGCGCAAAAACCGCCGCCGAACAGCAGGCGTTGACTGACACGCTGACCGGCCTTGGCAACCGCCGCGCGCTGGACCGGGTGCTGGAACGTGCCATCGCCGGGGCGGTGCCCTTCGGGCTGATGCATGTCGACCTCGACTTCTTCAAGGCGGTGAATGACAGCCTGGGCCATGCCGCAGGCGACCATGTGCTGCGCGAGGTGGCACGGATCCTGTCCGAGGAAACCCGGTCAGGCGACACGGTGGCGCGGGTTGGGGGTGACGAATTTGTCGTGGTTTTTCCAGGGCTTGCCGACGCGTCGCGGCTGGGCGCGATTGCGCGGCGCATGATCACCCGCCTGAACCTGCCAATGGTGTTTGAGGGCAAACCCTGCCGCGTCTCGGCCAGCATCGGCATGACGCTGTCCACCCATCACGACCCGGCGCTGCCCGACCGAATGCTCGCGGCCGCAGATCACGCCCTTTATGCCGCCAAACACGCAGGGCGAAGTTGCGCAGTTCTGGCACCGCAACCTGGTGTGCAGCCCTAGTGCGAAGAAAAAACCCCCGCTGGCCACCAGAAGCAAGCAATCTGCCAACCCTATCTGCAATAGGTGCGGGCACGAGGAAAAACCTCATGCCTTCTGGCAGCGTGATGGAGGAAGTGGCAGCCCGTAGGGGAGTCGAACCCCTCTTACCAGGTTGAAAACCTGGTGTCCTAACCGATAGACGAACGGGCCACAGCGAATATCGGGCTGTTTAGTGCGGCGCGCGGGGCTGTGCAAGGGGAAAAGGGCGACGCCGGGGAAGGGCAGGGGTGCTGGCCTGGGCTGTCAGGTGGCGATGTGTTGCCTCGGCGCGACTGGCCGATGCGGCGCCGGTCCAGCCTCAGACCCTTGCGGCATCCTCCAGCCGCAGTTGAACCTTGCTGCGGCCGCCCCAGGTGTTGATCTCCAGCCGACCGGCCAGGTGGAAGCGCGCGATGCCGCCCGCCTCCAGCGCAGGCCCCAGCGGGCTGTCGAAGGCACCGAAGGCCACCGCCTCCAGCTTGGCGCCCATGCCGTCGCCAAAGCTGATCCGCAGGTGGTTTTCGCCCATGCGGCGGGCCTGCACCGCCTGATCTGCAAAGGCAAAGCGCGGCGCGGGGGCCGATGCGCCAAAGGGCCCGGCAGCCTCGATCTGTTCGATCAGTGCGGGCGTGGCGGCCGAGGGCATCAACAGCCCGTCCAGCCGCAGGTCGGCGGGACCGCCCGCGCCCGCCCCTTGCCGGGCCAGGAGTTCGGCCAGCCGGGCCATGGCGGCGGGAATCTGGTCCTCGGCCACGGTCAGACCGGCGGCCATGCGGTGCCCGCCGCCACGGATCAGCAGCCCCTCATCCGCCAGGCGGTGAATCGCCGCGCCCAGATCGACACCCGACACCGACCGGGCCGACCCCTTGCCGATGCCATTCTCCAGCCCGATGACCACGGCAGGGCGGCCCGTCGCCTCTTTCAGCCGGGCGGCGACAATGCCCACCACGCCGGGGTGCCAGCCTTGCCCAGCCGCCCAGACCAGCGGGCCGTCCACTCCGCGCGCCTCGGCCTGGGCCAGCGCCTCTTCGCGCACCCGGCCCTCGATCTCGCGGCGTTCGGTGTTCAGCTGATCCAGCCGCGTGGCCAGTGCCACCGCCTCGCGCCCGTCATCTGTGGCCAGCAGCCGCGCGCCCAGATCGGCCTGGCCAATGCGCCCGCCCGCGTTGACCCGCGGACCCAGCAGGAACCCCAGCGCATAGACTGAGGGGGCAGTATCCATCCGCGCCACATCGGCCAGCGCCACCAGCCCGGGCCGTTCGCGCCGTGCCATCACCTTCAGCCCCTGCCTGACCAGCGCGCGGTTCACCCCCAGCAGCGGGGCCACATCGGCCACGGTGGCCAGCGCCACCAGATCAAGCAGCGCCATCAGGTCGGGGCCGGTTGCGCCTGCGGTCCGCATCTGGCGGTTGGCCTCGACCAGCAGCAGAAACACCACCGATGCGGCGCAGAGGTGGCCCAGGGCGCCATCCTCGTCCTGCCGGTTGGGGTTCACCACGGCCAGCGCGGGGGGCAAGGTTTCGGCGCCAAGGTGGTGGTCCAGCACCACCACATCGGTGCCCTTGGCGGCGGCAATGGGCTCGTGCGACAGCGTGCCGCAATCGACGCACAGGATCAGGTCATGCGCGCGGGCCAGTTCGGCCATGGCGGGCACGTTGGGGCCATAGCCTTCGTCAATCCGGTCGGGGATATACAGGGTGGCGGGCCGCCCCAGGGCGCGCAGCCAGATGATCAGCAGCGCGGCAGAGGCCCCGCCATCCACATCGTAATCGGCAAAGATGGCAATGCGCTGCCGCGCCTTGACCGCATGCAGCAGACGGGTTGCGGCGCGGCCCATGTCTTTCAGGGTCAGCGGGTCGGGCAGCAGGTCACGCAGCGCGGGGGCAAGGTAGGTCTGGGCATCGCCCGCCGCCACACCCCGGCGCACCAGAGTGCGGCACAGGGGCAGGGGCAGGCGGGTGGTCTGGGCCATGCCCTCGGCCAGCCGCTCCTCGTCATCCGAAGGCCCCACCCAGCGGCGACCGGTGGCCGAGCATTCGACATTCAGAAAGGCGCGTGCGGTCATCATCTGTCCTGTGGTCGCGGGCGGCGGGTCGCCGCCTGCGACAGTGGCCGTCAGGCAAGGCAAGTGGCCCGGATCACGTGATCCGGTATCACTTCACCGGTGTGCGGTATTCGATGCGGCGCACCGAGCCGGTTTTCGACCGCATCAATATGGTTTCCATCGTGACAAACCCCGGCTCGCGGTTGATGCCTTTCAGCAGCGAGCCGCTGGTCACGCCGGTGGCGGCAAAGATCACGTCGCCGCGCACCAGATCGTCGCGGGTATAGACCCGGTCAAGGTTCTGGATGCCGGCCTTCTTGGCCCGGGCGCGTTCATCGTCGTTGCGAAACAACAGCTTGCCAAAGAACTGCCCGCCCATGCATTTCAGCGCAGCCGCCGCCAGCACGCCTTCGGGTGCGCCGCCCGAACCCATATACATGTCGATACCGGTCTTTTCCGGTTCGGCGCAATGCATGACGCCCGCCACATCGCCATCGGTGATCAGCCGGATCGCAGCCCCGGTGGAGCGGACCTCGGCAATCAGCTCCTCATGCCGGGGGCGTTCAAGGATGCAGACGGTGATGTCTTCGGTAGAGCAACCCTTGGCCGCAGCCAGCGCCGACACCCGTTCCGACGGGCTCATCAGCATGGTGACGGTGCCGATCTTGAAGCCCGGGCCGATGGCCAGCTTTTCCATATACACATCCGGCGCATGCAGCAGCGTGCCGCGCGGGGCCATCGCGATGACGGTCAGGGCGTTGGGCATATCCTTGGCGGTCAGCGTGGTGCCTTCCAGCGGGTCAAGGGCAATGTCCACCGCGGGGCCCTTGCCGGTGCCAACCTCTTCGCCGATGAACAGCATCGGGGCCTCGTCCCGCTCGCCCTCGCCGATCACCACCACACCGGCGATGTCCAGCAGGTTCAGCTGATCGCGCATCGCGTTCACCGCCGCCTGATCGGCCGCCTTTTCGTCACCGCGCCCGATCAGCCCGGCCGAGGCCAGCGCCGCCGCTTCGGATACCCGGGCAAGGCCCAGTGACAAGAGGCGGTCCTGAAATTCCTTGGCATCGGCCATGATCATATCCTTTGGTGCTGAACGCGGGGTCGGTTTTCGTCTAGCCTGTGCAGGGGCAGGGCGACAAGGCTGGTCGCGCTAACGCAAGCCTTGTCACACCTCTTCGATGCGGATCGCCACCGGATCGCCCACCAGAACGCCGGTTGAGGCAAAGCGGGCAATGGCATCGTCCACATCGGCCCCGGTGGCCTTGTGCGTCACGATCAGCACCGGGGCATGCGCGCCCTCATGGCCGTATTGCCGCATCCGGTCGATGGAAATGCCGGCGTCGCCCAAAGCCGTGGCAATCTTGGCCAGCGCGCCGGGCTTGTCCAGCAGCGTCATGCGCAGATACCAGGGTGCCGCCGTGGCCACCCGCGCGGCCACCGGGCTGGCAAGAGTAGTGGCAGGCTGGCCGAAGGTGGGCAGGCGGATGCCGCGCGCCAGGTCGATCACATCGCCCATCACCGCGCTGGCGGTGGGGCCCATTCCGGCGCCCGCGCCGCGCAGCACGATCTGGCCCACCGAATCGCCCTCCAGCACCACCATGTTGGTGCCGCCCTGCAACTGGCCCAAGGGGCTGTCGGCGGGCACCAGGCAGGGTGTCATCCGCTGTTCCAGCCCCCGGCCCGTCATCTGCGCCACACCCAACAGCTTGATGCGGAACCCCATGTCGGCGGCATGGCGGATGTCGTCGATGGAGATTGCACCGATGCCTTCCAGCTCCACCGCGTCAAAGCTGACGCGCGTGCCAAAGGCGATGGCTGCCAGCAGGCTCAGCTTGTGGCCCGCGTCGATGCCGCCCACGTCAAGATTGGGGTCGGCCTCCAGATAGCCCAGTTGCCGGGCCTCTTCGAACACCTCGGCATAGGGCAGGCCCGCCGATTGCATGCGGGTGAGGATATAGTTGCAGGTGCCGTTCATCACGCCCATGACACGGCGCATCCCGTTGCCTGCCAAGCCTTCGGTCAGCGCCTTGATCACCGGGATGCCGCCCGCCACCGCCGCCTCGAACCGGATCACGCGGCCCGCGGCCTCTGCCGCCTCGGCCAAAGCCTGCCCGTGATGCGCCAGAAGCGCCTTGTTGGCCGTCACCACATCCTTGCCCGCCGCAATCGCCGCCTCGGTCGCGGCCTTGGCAGGGCCGTCATGGCCACCCATCACCTCAATGAACACATCCACATCGGCGCGTTGCGCAAGGGCCACGGGGTCGGCTTCCCAGCCGTAGGCGGACAGATCGGCATCACGGGCCTTGGACTTGTCACGCGCGGATACCGCGGTGATCACCACCGGTCGGCCCGCCCGCGCCGCGATCAGACCGGCATGGTTCTGCACGATCTTCACCACACCGATGCCAACAGTGCCAAGACCGGCCAGACCAAGACGCAGGGGGGCAGCCATGAGACCTCCGAAAAACTGGGCCCGGCGCGGGGGCCGAAGCATGTGCAGGTCTGTTAGCGGTTTCGCCACGGCCATGCAACGCACCGCCGTTGCCCGGCGCGGTCAGTTGTCAGATATGGCTGCCGCCAACCGGGCGCGCGTTGCGGCATCCTGCACCGGGCCCTGCATCGCCGCCGCCCGCGCCCGCAGCCGCGCGGCCCGCCCTGCCACCCCGGCAGTGGTCGCGGGCGTGATGGCAACCCCCGAGGCCTGCGCAATCACCTGATCCAGCGGCAGGATCACCGGGGCAGGCGCCGCCGGATCAACCTCGGCCCGCAGCACCGGACCCAGACCGGGCGGCGCTGCGCAGCCCATGCACAAGGCAAGGCTGGACAGCAAGGCAAAGGGGCGCGGGGCAGGCAGCATGATTGGCATCCTTCGGGTCGTGCGCAGCCTAGTCGCCGGGCGGGCAGGGGGCAAGGTGCCACTGGTCGTGGGCCGCGCCGAACCCGCTTGAACTGAACACACGTTCAGATACCATCCGGCCATGGCACGCAAGACCGGATCACATTCCGACATCACCGGCCCCCGGGTCCGCGCCGCCGCGCTGCGGCTGTTCGCGCGCCACGGCTATGCCGCCGTATCGATGCGCCAGATCGCCGCCGAGGTGGGGGTGCAGGCCGGGGCGTTGTATCTTTACACCCCTGACAAGCAAACCCTGCTGTTCGATCTGATGCAGGGCCACATGCAGGAACTGTTGGCGGCATTGGCACATCTGCCACCCGCCCCGCCAGTGGCCGCGCTGAATCAATTCGCCCGCTTCCATATCCGCTTTCATCTGGACAGGCCCGAGTCGGTGTTCATCGCCTATATGGAATTACGCAATCTGGAACCCGCCAATTTTACTGCCATCGAGGCACTGCGGCGGCGCTACGAAGCGGCGCTGGAAGCGATTCTGCACGCCGGTGTGGCAGAGGGGGTCTTCACCCTGCCCGATACCAAACTCGCCACTCTGGCCCTGATCGCCATGCTGACCGGGGTGACGAACTGGTATCGCGAGGGCGGTCGGCTGGGCCGGGACGAGGTCGAGGCGATCTATGCCGCGATGGCGCTGCGGGCCGCAGGGGTCATTCCGCCCGCCTGATCCGGCCCGGGTCGCAGCCCGGTGTTGTGCCGGGCTTACACCGAAAATGCATCCGCCCATTCGGGATGCCGCTTGCGCTGCGCATTCACGAAGGGGCAAAGCGGCATGATCTTGAAGCCTTCCGCGCGCGCATCGGCCACCAGCCGCGTCACCAGCGCCAGCCCCGCCCCGGTGCCGCGAAACGCATCGGGCACCGCCGTGTGATCGGCAATGACCAGCGTGGGCGAGGTGATGGAATAGGTCAACTCGGCGTCGGCCCCGTCCTGCCGGATGACATAGCGCCCCTTGGGGCCGTGAATGTCGCGGTGGATCGTGTGCTGGGGTATGGGCTGATCGGACATTGTGCTTCCATGGCGCTGCGCCGCTTGTATTTGTCGGAGCCGGGGGGCTGTCTGCCCCCCGGACCCCCCGAGGATATTTTCAGGCAGAAAATGGGGGGAGTGTGGAGTGGGTTGCGGCGGGTTTTCAGTTGACGATGGTGGCCTCGGTGGCTGCGCGCAGGTCGGCTTCGGTGACGCCGGTGGCGCATTCGACGATGGCAAGGCCGCCGGGCACCACGTCGAGCACGCCCAGATTGGTGATGATGCGGTTG
>NZ_WHUT02000014.1 GCF_009380135.2 Fertoeibacter niger
GCCCTCACGGGCCTGATATGAGAGCCACTGGCGGGTAGCATGAACCCAAGCAGGCAAAAAGACCTGCTGCGAACCCCTCACATCGCTGGTGGCGGTTGGTGCAGGAGTTTCCACACAGCCTAGGCCCATAGCGATGCGGGGAATGAGTATCCTGATATATCTACGTCTTCACTAAAGGTCTCGTTGCTTAATTCTGCATCTGCGAGTAGGTGAACATCTGCCAGAAAAAAACTGAACGAATAGTCTGGCATTTCTTCCGACCCGGATTGTGATCCGATCATGTAAAGTGGGTAGTCCGTCCGGCCTCTGAGTAACGACAGCAAGTCGGCTGTCGACTTCGACCAAGCGTTCCAACCCGCCGTTGACCCTTCCAAACGCGTGCGAGTCGCAGCAGTTCGAGCGGCCATGAATCGCTTTGACCATTCAAGTGTTGCTCCATTACCGGCTTGGTTACGGTATTTCATATTCCACTTTCTCTGGCCGATCAAAGCTGCACGCTCTTCCCAGAGTGCGGATGACCAAGGATTAAGGCTGACAAGTTCCGCAAAAATTTTCGAGTTAGGTGAAATTTTGACAACCATTGCGCGTCCTTGTTCAAAACCCCCAATGCTTTGTTGGGTCAGACACAATACATGAAAAAAGACCCTCGTGGAAGGTTTTCGACTAGCTGCCGCGAAGATCTGCAAAGTCTGCTGAGCCGACGCCCCCTACACCTCACACCACCAACCGCCCCGCTGCCACCCCGACCACCCGCGCGGTCACAATCTGCCCCTCCGGCTGATCCGTCGCAAAATCGACCTCGGTGAACTGCTCCGTCCGCCCCATCCGTGGCCCTTCCAGCAGCACCCGGTGGGTCACGCCCACCTGCGCCGCCAGATGGCGGGCTAGCGCCGCGTCGCCTGCGGCCCGCAGACGGGCGGCGCGGTCGCGGATCAGCGGGCCTTGCACCTGCGGCATGCGGGCGGCGGGGGTGCCCTTGCGGGGGCTGAAGGGGAACACATGCAGGAAGGTCAGCCCGCAATCCTCGACCAGTCGCAGCGAGTTTTCGAACATCTCTTCCGTCTCGGTCGGAAAACCGGCGATGATGTCGGCCCCGAACACCATGTCGGGGCGCAGCCGTAGCGCCTCCTCGCAGAACCGGATCGCATCGTCGCGCAGATGCCGCCGCTTCATGCGTTTCAGCGTCAGGTCATCGCCCGCCTGCAACGACAGGTGCAGATGCGGCATCAAACGGGCTTCGGTCGCAATCGCGCCCATCAAGGCCTCGTCCACCTCGATGGAATCAATCGACGATATCCGCAGCCGCGCCAGATCCGGCACCAGCCGCAGGATGCGCATCACCAGATCACCCAGCCGCGGCGTGGCAGGCAGGTCGGCCCCCCACGAGGTCAGATCAACCCCGGTCAGCACCACCTCGTTGAAGCCCTTGTCCACCAGCCGCCGGATCTGCTCCACCACCACGCCCGCAGGCACAGACCGCGAATTGCCACGGCCGTAAGGGATGATGCAGAAGGTGCAGCGGTGATCGCAGCCGTTCTGCACCTGCACATAGGCCCGGTGCCGCCCGAACCCGTCAATCAGATGCCCCGCCGTTTCCTTCACCGACAGGATGTCGTCCACCTGCACCCGCTCGGTGACGCCGATCAGGTCGGGGGCCTTGATCGCGGCCCAGGTCGCGGCCTGCATCTTTTCGGTGTTGCCGATCACCCGGTCAACCTCGGCCATCGCGGCAAAGGTTTCGGGTTCGGTCTGCGCCGCGCAGCCGGTGACGATGATCGTGGCATCGGGGTGTTCGCGGCGCAGGCGGCGGATTTCCTGTTTCGCCTTGCGCACCGCCTCGGCGGTCACGGCGCAGGTGTTGACCACCACGGCATTTTCCACGCCGGCAGCGGTGGAGAGTTCCTTCATCGCTTCCGTCTCATAGGCGTTCAGACGGCAGCCCAGTGTGGCAAAGACCGGAGCGTTCACGGATAGGCCGCCAGAAACGCAGGCGTCAGCCAGCCGTCAAACACATGCGCCACCGGCCCGGTCATCCAGACGCCATCGTCGCGCCAGTCGATCTCCAGCGCGCCGCCATCCATGTCCAGCACCACGCGCCGCCCGGTCAGGCCCCGCTGGTGCGCGGCCACCGCCACCGCACAGGCGCCCGATCCGCAGGCCAGCGTGATGCCCGCCCCCCGCTCCCACACCCGCAGGCGCAGCCTGTCAGGGGCGGTCAGCGACGCAAATTCCACATTCGTCGCCTGCGGGAACAGCGGGTCTACCTCATGCCCGCGCCCCACGCCCGCCAGATCGACAGCTTCCGCATCCGGCACGAAGAACACGCAATGCGGGTTGCCCATGCCCACCGCCACCGGATCGCCCGGCAGCGGCAGATGCAGCGTGTCCACCGCACGGGCCAGCGGCACATCGGCCCAGTCGGTCTGCGGCTGGCCCATGTTCACGCTGACCAGCCCGTCATCGCGCCGTAGGGCCGCCAGCGCGCCGCGCGCCGTCACCAGCGACACGGCACCCCTGCCCAGCACAGTCATCATGTAGTCAGACACGCAGCGCGTGGCATTGCCGCAGGCCCCGGCCCGCGACCCGTCGGAATTCCAGAAATCGAGGGCGAAATCGGCCTTATCCGAATCCCTGATCTCGGCCAGCTGGTCAAACCCCACGCCGCGGTTCCGGTCGCCAAGCGCCCGCGCCAGCGCAGGCGTCGTCACTGCCCCGCCCCCGCGCGAGTCGATCACTACAAAGTCGTTGCCCAGCCCATGCATTTTCATGAACCGAAGGCCGGAGGGCGCGCGCATATCCATCATGCCGGGCGATATACGCCCCCTTTTGCCTTTTTGCCAGAGGCCCGCGTTTTTCCGCGCTTTGGGCCTTGACCCCTCCGGCTTATGTTTCTACTTAGCGCACCTGTCGCAGCACCCTGACGGGTCCGGCGGCACGGCAGGATTTGCAAGATGGCAAAGCCTGACGGGATGGTGAGGGCGGGTAGCTCAGTGGTAGAGCAGCTGACTTTTAATCAGCGGGTCGCGGGTTCGATACCCGCCCCGCTCACCAACTTCCCAAAACACTGACATTGTTTGACAAAAACGGGCGCGTTGCGCCCGTTTTGTTTTGCCTCAAGGATGATGATACCCCTTGGCCCGCGCGCAAGGCGGGCCAAGGGGGTGCCGCGTCAGAACACAAGCGCCCGGTCGCCCGCCGCATCCCTGATCCGCGTCGGCAGGCCCATGCCGTTCAGCAGGTTGAGGAACGGTTTCGGGTCCAGATCCTCCACATTCACCATCCGGCCCACATCCCATGTGCCATCAGCGATCAGCAGCGCCGCCGCCACCGGCGGCAACCCGGCGGTATAGCTGATGCCCTGCGAGCCGGTTTCCTCGTAAGCCTCTTTGTGATCGGCGATGTTGTAGATGAACACCTCGGCCGCCGCACCATCCTTCACCCCGCGCACGATGTCGCCGATGCAGGTCTTGCCCACATAATCGGGCGCAAGGCTGGCCGGGTCGGGCAGCACCGCCTTCACCAGCTTCAGCGGCACAACCTCCAGCCCTTCGGCCGTCACCACCGGCTTTTCCGACAACAGGCCCAGATTCTTCAGCACCGTGAACACGTTGATGTAATGGTCGCCGAACCCCATCCAGAACCGCACATCGGCCTCAGGATAGGCGGCTGACAACGAATGCACCTCGTCGTGGCCGGTCAGATAGGCCTTTTGCGGGCCCACCACCGGCAGATCGAACACCTGACCCACCTCGAACATGGCGTTTTCCTGCCAGACACCGTTCTGCCAGGAATAAACCGTGCCGGTGAACTCGCGGAAATTGATCTCGGGGTCGAAATTGGTGGAAAACCAGCGGCCATGCGACCCGGCGTTGATATCCACGATGTCAATCGAATGAACGCGGTCAAGATGGTCATCCGCCGCCAGCCGGGCGTAGGCATTCACCACCCCGGGGTCGAACCCAACACCCAGAATGGCCGTCACACCCGCCTGCGCACACCGCTCACGCCGCTGCCATTCGTAATTGCCATACCACGGCGGCGTTTCGCAGATCTTCGCCGGGTCTTCGTGAATCGCCGTATCCAGATAGGCCACGCCGGTTTCAATGCAGGCTTCCAGCACAGTCATGTTCACGAAGCTTGACCCCACGTTGATGACGATCTGCGCCCCGGTATCGCGGATCAGCGCCGCCACGGCACCCGTATCCATCGCATCCACCGCATGCGCGGCAAAGACGCCGGGCACTTTCATGGCCCCTTTGCCCTGCACCGAGGCGATCACCGCCTCGCATTTCGCCAGCGTGCGGCTGGCGATGTGCAGATCGCCCAGCCGGTCATTCGCCTGCGCGCATTTATGCGCCACAACCTGCGCAACGCCACCGGCGCCGATAATCAGAACATTGCGTTTCATGTTGAACCGTCTCCTCAAGGGCGCAGCGGCCAACACGCGCTATCGCCGGGAAGGGCCCGGCATGCACCGGGCAGGGAAAACCTCAACCAAGGTTGGAGGCAAAATCGCCGTAGCCGAATTCGCGCGCCACGCGCAGCGAACCGTCGGTTTCACGGATCACGATGCTGGGCATCTTCACCCCGTTGAACCAGTTCTTCTTGACCATCGTATAGCCCGCCGCATCGGCAAAGGACAAACGATCCCCCACCCGCAACGGTTCCGGAAAACCGAACTCGCCAAAGATATCGCCCGCAAGGCAGGACTTGCCGCAGACCATCACGCGGTGCGGCCCGTCCGTCTCCATCCGCGCTGCAAGCCGGTAGATCAGCAGATCCAGCATATGCGCCTCGACTGATGCATCGACGATGGCCAGTGTCTTGCCATTGTCCAGAATATCCAGCACCGAAACCTCAAGGCTGGCCGCACCGGTGATCGCCGCTTCGCCCGGTTCCAGATAGACCTGCACGCCATGCCGTTCGGCAAAGGCCTTCAGCCGCGCCGCCAGCGCCTCCAGCGGATAGCCATCGCCGGTGAAATGGATGCCGCCGCCAAGGCTGACCCATTGCACCTGCCCCAACAGGTTGCCGAACCGGTTCTCGATATCGGTCAACTGCCGGTCAAACAGCGCGAAGTCGCCATTCTCGCAATTGTAGTGGATCATGAAACCGGAAATCTGGTGGATCACGGCGGCGATCTTTTCGCTGTCCCACTCGCCCAGACGGCTGAAGGGCCGCGCCGGGTCGGCCAGATCAAACCCCGAGGTGGAAATGCCGGGGTTCAGCCGCAGCCCCACCGCGATGCCCGCCGCCCGGTCGCCATAGCGTTCCAGCTGGCCGATCGAGTTGAAGATGATCTTGTCGGCGTAACCCACCGCCTCGTCCACCTCGTCATCCGCCCAAGCCACCGAATAGGCATGGGTTTCCTTGCCGAATTTCTCGCGCCCCAGCCGCAGTTCATACAGGCTGCTGGATGTCGTGCCATCCATATGGTCACGCATCGCATCGAACGCGGGCCAGGTGGCAAAGCATTTCAGCGCCAGCAGCGCCTTGGCCCCCGACAATTCGCGCAGCCGTGCGACCACCGCCATGTTGCGGCCAAGCGCGGCCATGTCGATCAGGTAGTAGGGTGTCTGGATCATCACGAACCCCCGGGTCAAACAGGAAACAGGGGCTATAAGACGCCCCCCCTTGGGCTGCAAGCCTTTTGCCCACCCCCTGTAACGCCAGCGTGACAGGGGCAGCGGACCCGCGATTCGGCCAATTGGTTAATCATACCGGGGGTGGCAGAGGCATTTGCATGGGTTGTGCATGGGAATCATACCGTTATCACACCATGAAATCTCAATGATTCCGATGCTTTAATCCGCAGATCGCCCAGCCGTCACACCATGCGGATCACATCCTTGCCCACCGCCAGCATATAGCCGCGGCGCGCGATGGTTTTCACCAGCAACTCGCTGACCAGTTGGTTGCCCAGGGCATCGCGCAGGCGTTTCACCCGGGTGGCCCCCGCCGCCTCGTCACAATCCGCCGCATCCCGGCCCGAAATCACGCCCTCGATCTGCGCGCCGGTCAGCACGTCGTCATCCATCCGCGCCTCGGCCAGCACCGACAGCGTTTCTATCGCCGCCTCGGTCAGGGTGAACTCCATGTCGTTGATATAGACTGCCCGGCTTTCGCGGCTGATGAGCAGGCTGGCCACCTGAATCCCCGACCGCTGGATCGCCGAAATCCGCCGGTTCAGCGCGATGATGGCGACCAGCAGCACCAGCGACGCCACCAGCAAGGCGGTAGAAAACACCAGAAGAACAAAGATCACAACGCGGTAGCTGGCCAGCACATCCGAAAAAGACGTGCCGGATTGTGCCAGTATCTCCAGCAGCCTGATCTCGGCCCCAGAACGCAGGTCGTTGTTTTCAATGAAAATCCGCTCCACCCGCGCGTTGAACGCGTTGGCGTCGGGCAGGTTCAGGAACAGGAAGATTGCCGCCCCCAGCAGGATCAGCACGATGGCCGCGATGCCGCCGGCGACCACGCGGTTGCCCGCGCGGAACGCCTCAGAAGCGGAGGTAGAAATCTCCGGCACTCGCTTTCCTTTCATCCAGACCCTCGGGGCCGAAGGTGGACACGACGTTCAGCAATGTCCATCCCGCGCGTTGCAGCCTCGGCGCAAGAACGCCAGAGGCGGCACCCGGGTTGCAGGCATTGTCGGGCACTTCGGCCACGCCATAATGCAGGCGCAGGGGGCCATCCTGCTTGGCCTTGTAATCGGCGAAACAGGCGGCATGGGCGGGCGCGGCAAGGGCCAGCGCCAGCAAGACGGCGGCGGGGATGGCACGGGGATTCATGGGCTGCTCCTGTTCCTCTTGTTGCTGTGCATCCTGCTCTGCCACCGCGTGATATTCAATATCGCAAGGGGTTTAGCCGGGCTGTTATCGCCTAGCAGCCCCGGCCGGGCAGGCTGTTATCGCTTGTCCCGGGCCCGATATTGCCTGTCTGGCGGCAGGGCGGCCAGGGTTGCCCTATTGAAGCCCGGTGCGGTGGTCGCCCCGGACATCCCCGCCAACAGGAGCCCGCCATGACCCACAGCGCCCCGCAAGAACTGCCCCGCAAATCCCTGTTCCGCCGCCTTACCGCCACGCTGACCGCCGCCGCCATGGCCTTGGCACTGACGGGTGCCAGCGCCGCGCCAGCCCGCGCGGATGGCGAGGATGTGGCCAAGATCATCGCAGGCATCGCCGCGCTGGCGATCATCGCCAAGGCCATCGACAACAAGAACGACCGCAAGGACAAACCTGTCGCCGTCACGCCCACCCACCCCAAACCCCCGCATTGGGGCCATGATCGCCCCCGCCACGACCCGCCGCGCTATGGCCGCCCCCACCATGACGATGACCGCTATGGCAACCACCGGCCCGACCGCCCGCGCTATGACCGGCCCCGCCACGACATCCGCTCTCCCGAGCTGCCGCGCTCCTGCGCGCTGGAGTTGCGCACCCGTCAGGGCCAAACCGCCACCGTCTATTCCGCCCGCTGCCTTGACCGTGAGGGGTTCAGCCACCGCCTGCCGCGCCAATGCGCCTCTGACTACAGCATCCGGGGCCGCACCGACCGGGTGTATGACGCCCGTTGTCTGGTGAGTGCCGGGTTCCGCACCCGCCGGGGCTGAACCCCGGGGTTTCCGGGTGTGGCTTGCCCCCACACCACGCCCGGCCGGGGGGCAGAAGGGTGAGCAGCTTCTGTCCCCCACTATTTTGCACCACGATGTCAGGTGCTTGACGCGCCGCCCCCTGTGCCGGGGCGGCGTTTCGCTGTGCGCCCTTTCCTTTGGCCGCGCGATGCGCTTCCCTGCCGCCATGAAACGCCCGCCCGCCGCCGCCCCCAATTTCACCCATGAGGCCGCCGCCATTGCGCGCGGCCATCTTTGCATTGCCGGGGTGGACGAGGTGGGGCGCGGCCCCTTGGCCGGGCCCGTCACCGCCTGCGCCGTGCGTCTGACCGCCGGTCGCATTCCCCCCGGCCTGAACGACAGCAAGGCGCTGAGCGCGGCGCGGCGGCAGGTTCTTTACCATTCCATCCTAGAGATGGCCGAGGTTTCGGTCGCCCATGCCTCGGTCGAGGAGATTGACCGCCTGAATATCCTGCGCGCCAGCCATCTGGCGATGGAACGGGCGCTGGCGGGCCTGCCGCAGCGGCCCGATTTCGCGCTGATCGACGGCAACCTTCTGCCGCGCGGTCTGGCCTGCCAAGGGCTCGCCATCGTCAAGGGCGATGCGCGCTGCCTGTCGATCGCCGCCGCGTCGATTGTCGCCAAGGTGGCACGCGATGCGCTGATGGTGGATTTGGCGCAACAGCATCCGGGCTATGGCTGGCATCGGAACGCCGGTTATCCGACCAAAGATCACCTCGCCGCGCTGTCAAATCTTGGTGTGACCCCTCACCATAGGCGTTCGTTCCGTCCCGTCTACAACATCTTGTATCAAGATGTTTCTCTAACCCCTTGATTCAATAAAGAATTTGACGGCGAATCACCAATGACTCATCCTGTATCCCAACACAACGGCGCAAAGCCGGGGGACAGAGGCAGCCATGGCGACAAAGACACTTGCACGCGAAGCGGTAACGCTGCCCGTGAACCAGATACTTGCAGGCGACTGCATCGAGGTGATGAACGGCCTGCCAGAGGCCAGCATCGACCTGATCTTCGCCGATCCGCCCTATAACCTGCAATTGCGGGGCGATCTGCACCGGCCCGACAATTCCAAGGTCGATGCGGTGAACGACCACTGGGATCAGTTCGCCAGCTTTGCCGCCTATGACCGCTTTACCCGCGACTGGCTGGCGGCGGCGCGGCGGCTGCTGAAACCCAATGGCGCGATCTGGGTGATCGGCAGCTATCACAACATCTTTCGCGTGGGCGCGGCCTTGCAGGATCAGGGCTTCTGGCTGTTGAACGATGTGGTGTGGCGCAAATCCAACCCTATGCCGAATTTCAAGGGCAAGCGGCTGACCAACGCCCATGAAACCCTGATCTGGGCGTCCAAGGACGAGGCCAGCAAATACACCTTCAACTACGAGGCGCTGAAGGCGCTGAACGAGGGCATCCAGATGCGGTCTGACTGGGTGCTGCCGATCTGCACCGGGCATGAGCGCATCAAGGATGCGGCGGGCGACAAGGCGCATCCGACGCAGAAACCCGAAAGCCTGCTGCACCGGGTCATCCTGGCCACCACCAACCCTGGCGATGTGGTGCTGGACCCGTTCTTTGGCACCGGCACCACGGGGGCGGTGGCCAAGATGCTGGGCCGAGATTTCATCGGGATCGAGCGGGAAGAGGCTTACCGCGCCGTCGCGACCGAGCGGATGGAGCGTGTGCGCCGCTATGACGCCTCGGCGCTGGAGGTGACGGGGTCGAAACGGGCCGAGCCGCGCGTGCCCTTTGGCCAGGTGGTCGAACGCGGCATGCTGCGCCCGGGGGAAGAGCTGTTTTCCATCGGCAACCGGCACAAGGCCAAGGTCCGCGCCGATGGCACGCTGATCGGCAATGACGTGAAGGGGTCCATCCACCAAGTTGGTGCGCATCTGGAAGGCGCGCCAAGCTGCAACGGCTGGACCTACTGGCATTTCAAGCGCGACGGAAAGCTTATTTCCATCGACATCCTGCGCCAGCAGATCCGGGCCGAGATGGACGACGCGCGCCCGCATTAATCCCTATTCCCGCACAACAGAACCGCCTGTGCCGCATTCCCTATATGCGGCACCACTGCCCCGCCGTGCCTGCACGGCGGGGTCTTTTGCCTTCATCGCAGGGTGTTGGCCTGCTCAGGCCGCCCCGCGCGGCAGCGCATTCAGCGCCTTGTTATAGGGTTGCCAGTCGGTCACATCGGGGTAATAGCGTTTGCGCCACTCCCGGACGCGCCGGTTCATCACCCGCCGCCAGACCGGTGGCACCATGGCAATTGCCGCCATCAAAGGGTAGCCGAAGGGCAGTTGCGGCGCGTCATCCTCGCCAAAGGTCTGCAACAAGGGAAAGCGGCGGTCGGGCTTGTAATGGTGGTCGGAATGGCGTTGCAGGTTGATGAGAAACCAGTTTGACGCCCTATGCGCCGCATTCCACGAATGGCGCGGCAACACATGCTCATACCGCCCCTCGCCCAGGTGCCGCCGGGTCAGGCCGTAATGTTCGATGTAGTTCACGATTTCCAGTTGCCATACCGCAATGAACGCCTGCCATAGGAACAGTGCCAGCCCCTGCCAGCCGCCCAGTGCCAAGGCCAGAGCCAGCATTCCGCCCTGCAACGCGGCATAGCGCCAGAACGGGTTGTCGCGCGACCACATGGTCAGCCCCTTGCGGGCCAGCAGCGCCTTTTCAGCGCGCCAGGCCGAGGGCGGGCAATCGCGCAGCACCCGCCAGAAATAGCGGTGGAACCCCTCGTTATACCGCGCCGTCACCGGGTCGCGCGGGGTGCCGACGTAAAGGTGATGCACGCGCAGATGTTCGGAGCGGAAATGGCTGTAAAGCACCATGGCCAGCAGCAGGTCGGCCAGCCACCGCTCTGCCCGGTTCTTCTGGTGCATCAGCTCATGCGCATAGACGATGCCCACCGCCCCCGAAATCACGCCCACCCCGAAGAACAGCACCGCCTTTTCCCAGACCGCCAGATGATCGGTGCCGGCCACATACCAGATCAGGCCGAACGTGATGGCGAATTGCAGCGGAAACCAGACCAGCGTGATCAGACGATACCAGAACAGATCGGCCTCGGGCGTGTCGGGGTCGGCATTGTCGGTGTTCAGACCGACGATCAGGTCCAGCACATCGAACAGCACCCAAGTGAACAGCGGCAGCAGGAACACCGTCCAGCCGCCATGCACCGCCCCCACCACCGCCAGCGGCACGGTGCCCAGCGACAGCCAGAACGGCAATGCGTTCCGAAGGTTCAGCGAGATGGGGCGGGTTGTCATCGGGCGCTCCTGCGCAGGGCGGCTGGGGCAAAGGTATCGCAGGCGCAGCCATTGCTCAATCGTGTCATGTTGCCCCATGCACAAGGTCATGGGCCTTGCGCATGACCGTGGGCAGATCGGCGGGGCGAAAGGCCCCGGGCGTGATGAACCGGCCCCGGTCAGGGCGCGCATCGGGACCGACATCGGCGCGCATCACCACCAGCCGCAGGTGAAAATGGCTGAAGGTGTGGCGCACCTCGCCCGTCACCTCGTGCCAGTCGGCGGCCAGAGGGGGGGCATCGCTGCCGGATGTCCGGTCCCATGCCGTGCCGGGCCAGCCCAGCATGCCGCCCAGCATGCCCGCCTCGGTCCGCGTTTCCAGCAGGAACGCGCCATCGCTGCGCCGGGCGATCCAGACCGTGCCGTGGCGGGTTGGCGTCACCGCCTTTGGCGTCTTGCGCGGAAGGTCGGCCTGCACCCCCTCGGCCCGCGCCACGCAGGGGCCGGACCAGGGGCAGATGCCGCAGGCGGGGTTGCGGGGGGTGCAGATCGTGGCCCCCAGATCCATCACCGCCTGGGCATAATCACCGGGCCGCCGGTCTGGGGTCAGCGCCGCCGCCAGCGCCGTCAGCGCGGGCTTGGCCGCAGGCAGCGGCTGTTCCACCCCGTGCAGCCGGGCCATCACCCGTTCCACATTGCCATCCACCACCACCGCAGGCGCGTCAAACGCGATGGAGGCCACCGCCGCCGCCGTATAGGGCCCCACGCCGGGCAGGGTCAGCAAGCCCGCCACCGTATCAGGGAAATGCCCGCCATGATCGGCCACCACCGCCCGTGCGCCTTTCAGCAGGTTGCGGGCGCGGGCATAGTAACCAAGCCCCGCCCATTCGGCCATGACATCGGCATCCGCCGCCGACGCCAGTGCCGCCACATCCGGCCAGCGCGCGGTGAAGCGGTGGAAGTAATCGCGCACCGCCGCCACCGTGGTCTGTTGCAACATCACCTCTGACAGCCAGACGCGGTAGGGATCAGGCCGCACCCCCGCCGCGCGGTCAGCCGGGGCCACGCGCCACGGCATCACCCGGGCATGCCGGTCATACCAGGCCAGCAACACATCGCTCAGCCCCTCTGTCGCCACATCAAACCTGCCCATGTCACGCAATCTTTATGCCCCCGGGCCTGCCATTCCACTGGCGCGCCGCGCACCACCGTCTAGAATAGGGTGGTGAACAGGAATGAACAGATGACCCGTGCGCCCGGCCCTTCTGCCCCGCCGAAACTCACCCGCCGGATGCGCGGGTTCGAGGCGGCATCGGGGCTGGTGGCCGACCGCATCCGCAGCGCCGGCGAAAAACGCGGCTTTGCGGTGACGCGCCTCTTGACCCAGTGGGAGGCGATCGTGGGCCGCGATCTGGCCGCGATGACCCGCCCGGTGAAGATCGGCTATGGGCGCGAAGGGCTGGGGGCCACGCTGACCCTGCTGGTCGCCGCAGCCCATGCGCCCGAGGTGCAGATGCAACTGCCGCGACTGCGGGAAAAGGTGAACGCCTGCTACGGCTATGCCGCGATTTCACGCATCAGCCTGACACAGACCGCCCCGGCAGGCTTTGCCGAAGGTAGGGCCGAATTTCTGGCCGCACCTCCGGCCCCCAAACCGCTGGACCCGGTGGTGCAGGCCCGCGCCAGCGCCGTGGCCGAAGGCGCAAAGGACGAAGGCCTGCGGGCGGCGCTTGAAACCCTTGCGCAAAACTTCCTTGCCCGCGCGAAAACCTGAAAAATCTGAATGATGAGGCACGATATGGCGAAGAAACTTGGTCTTGCGGCGCTTGCGCTGGTGGTGGCGGGCGGTCTGGGGCTGTGGGCCTTCGGCGGCGCGGGCGTGCAGACGGCGGGGCAAAGCCTGCTGCCGGTGACGGCGGCGATGGCGCAGGAAACCGGCTCAGCCCCGGCCGAAGCCCCAGCCGAAACCCCGGTGGTGCCCGATATGGTGATGGGCAATGCCGATGCAAAAGTGACCCTGACGGAATATGCCAGCTACACCTGCCCGCATTGCGCCACCTTCCACGCCAGCGTGTTCAAGCAGGTGAAGGCCGAATACATCGACACCGGCAAGGTGAAATTCGTGCTGCGCGAAGTGTATTTCGACCGTTACGGCCTTTGGGCCGCGATGGTGGCGCGCTGCGGCGGCGAGATGCGCTATTTCGGCATCTCCGACATCCTGTTCAATACCCAGCAGGAATGGGCCGCCTCGGATGATGCGATGACTGTGGTGGAAAACCTGCGCAAGATCGGCCGCACGGCGGGCATGGATGATGCAACGCTGAACGCCTGTCTGGAGGATGGGGCCATGGCGCAGGCGCTTGTGACCACCTATCAGGCCAATGCCGAGGCTGATGACGTGCAGTCCACGCCGACCCTGCTGGTAAATGGCGAAAAGCATGGCAACATGAGCTATGAAGAGCTGAAAACCATCCTGGACGCCGCGCTGGAAGGCTGATCGCGCAACCCCCGCCGGGGGAGCCGCCCTCCGCCCCGTCGAGGGGCATCGGGCGGCCCTGCCGGGGAAAGACCTTCCGGTGCGGCACCGCGGGTGGCGTTGCAGGTTTCCTGCGGAGGTATTTCCGCCAAGTTGACAGAGCGGCCTAAAGGCCGATGGACGCCAGCGCCGCGTTTAGTGGGGCCTTGTCGTGCAGTTCAAGGCGCACCGGCAGGGTCAGCACCTTGCTGCGGAATGCGGCGGGCAGGCGCACGGCGTCTTTTTCGGTGGTGACAAGCTGCGCGCCCAAGCTATGCGCCTCAACCTCCAGCCGGTGCAACAGGGCAGGGGTCAGCGGCTGGTGATCTTCCAGCGGTTGCGCGCGGGCCAGTTCGGCCCCTGCCGCGCGCAGGGTGGCAAAGAACTTCTCGGGGTGGCCGATGCCCGCAAAGGCCAGCACGCGCAGCCCCTGCCAATCCATCCCCATGGGCAGCGGGGCAAGATGGCCGGTCAGATGCGGCAGCGTCAGGAACCGCTGCCAGGCCGCCGCAAACCCCGCCTGGGCCGCCTCGTCACCGATCGACAGCAGCAGGTCGGCACGCGCCAGCCCGGTGGCCACGGGTTCGCGCAGCGGCCCGGCGGGCAAGCATCGCCCGTTGCCAAAGCCCCGGGCGGCATCCACCACCACGATGGACAGCGATTTGTGCACCGAGGGGTTCTGGAAACCGTCATCCAGCAGGATCACCTGTGCGCCCGCCGCCTCGGCCGCCCGCACGCCTGCGGCGCGGTCGCGCGCCACCCAGGCGGGGGTGAAGGCGGCCAGCAGCAAGGGCTCATCGCCCACATCCGCGGCGGAATGGCGGGCCGGATCGACCCGCAGCGGGCCGGGCAGCCGCCCGCCATAGCCGCGCGAAACGACATGCGCCGTGATGCGCCGGGCGGCAAGATGCTGCACCAGCGCAATGGCGGTGGGGGTCTTGCCCGTGCCGCCCGCATTGATGTTGCCGATGCAGATCACCGGAACCCCGGCGGCATGGCCGGGCCGGCGCAGGCGCTGCGCCGTGCCAGCGGCGTAAAGCGCGCCAAGCGGGGCCAGCAGGCGGGCGGCCAGTGCGGGCCGGTCGGGCGGGGTGAACCAGAACCGGGGGGCGGGCATCAGCGCCGCTCGTCCAACAGGCGGCAGATCAGCGCGATCACCCGGTCTGTCACCTCGGCCCCGTCCGAGGCCACGACCCAGGCCTGCTGGGCCAGCCGCGCCGCGCGGTCGGGCGCCAGCAGATCTGACAGCGCCTCGGCCAGTTCGGCGCCAGAGGCCACTGCAACCGCCGCACGCGCGCCATGCAGCCGCGCCAGCCCCGCGCCATGGGCCCCCGATTTCGGGCCATGGATCAGGGCTGATCCAAGCGCAGCACCTTCCATCGGGTCGCGCTGGCAGCCGCTGGCCGACAGGCTGCCGCCCAGATACGTGACCGGGGCCAGCCGATACCACAGCCCCAGTTCAGCCGCGTTTTCAACGATGTAAACCTCGGTTTCGGGGTCGGGTTCTTCATCGGACGCGCGGCAGGCCACTGTCCAGCCCTGTTCGGCCTGCATGCGTTCGGCCAGGGGACGGGTGCGGGCCGGGTCGTGTGGCACCACGATCAGCAACAGGCGATGTGCCAGCCGCAGGGCGGCGCGGTGGGCGGCGATCACCGCGTCTTCCTCGGCCTCGGGCAAGCAGGCGGCCAGCCAGACCGGGCGCGTGGCCAGCAGGCGGGCCAGAGCGGCGCGTTCGGCCTCGGTGCAGGGCAGGGCGGCGCTGCGCTCTTCCATGCGGCCTGCGACCTTGACCGCGCTCAGCAGCCCGCCAGCCCGGCGGAAGGCGCGGGCCGCCGGCTCGTCCAGCGTGAGAATATGGCTGAACTGGCCCAGCAGACCACGCATCAGCCCCGGCCACCAACCATCGCGCCCGCGCAGGAAATGCGGGGCGCGGCCATCGACCAGCATCAGATCGACACCGCGTTCATGGGCCTCGTGCAGCAAGGCGGGGCGCAGCTCGCCTTCGGCAAAGACGCCGATTTCGGGGTGCCAATGGTCCAGAAACGCGCGCACCTCGGCCTGGGTTTCGGGGGGCGGGGGCTGCCAGATCAGGCCGGGCAGGGGGGGGCAGGGCTCGGGGCAAGTGACCAGCACGGGGTGGCCCTCTTCGGCGGCCAGGCGCGCGCCCAGTTCGGCCAGCGGCCGGGCGGCATCGACCCCCGGCGCATGCAGCCACAAAAGCCGACCCGCAGGCCGTGCGGGGCGCGGGCCGGAGGGCGAGGCCTCGCGCCGGGCGGCGAGGTGGTAAAGCGTGAGGCCAAGCGAATATGCCATGCGGAACCGGGGTTTACGCCCCCAGCTCTTCGGTCGCAGACCCCGGTGTGGATTCGTCCCGCAGCCGGTGGATATGGGCGATGTAATAGCGCATGTGGGCGTCATCGACGGTGCGCTGGGCCTCGGCCTTCCATGCGGAAAAGGCGGTGGCATAGTCGGGGAACATGCCCACGATATGCAGGGCTTTCACATCCTTGAACACGTTCTTTGACGGGCTGACAAGTTCGCCGCCGAAAACGAGGTGCAGGCGCTGGGTCATGGGGGAGGTCTCCTGTGCGCGGGGGATTGCGGTGTGGGGATTCGGGGGCACCCTAGTGGATGCGGGGCAGGGGGCCAAGAAGCGGCGGATTTGCGCGTATGAAAACCATGCACGGGCGATGCACAAGGGATGCAGAGGCGAATGTTGCCCACAAGGTGATGTTTTCCGCGCCATCGCCGCACCCGGCGGGCATCTGCATATTCGCCTTGGCCCGTCAGGCCGGGTTTGCGGGGTGCTGCGCATGCCTTTGCGATCCGGTTGTGGTGTGTGGCGCGGCGGCAAAGCAAGCACGCTTGAACCGCACCGGTGCGGGTATCGGGCACTGGCCTGTGCCACGGGCACGCTAGACGCTATACATCCGGGACTTTTGCTGTATAAGGCCCGCTTGGCTCCGACGTTCCGGGGCGGCGGGCAGGGAGGCCCGGCCGCGAAGGGGAATGGCGCCGCTCACCGGGCACCGATGCGCGCCCCCTTCTTAGGCAGAAGACATGACAGATATGGATATTGCGGCCCCGCTGGCAGCGGCGCTTGCCGCCAAGGGCTATGAATCGCTGACCCCGGTGCAATCCGCGGTGCTGGCCCCGGAAACGCAGGGCCGTGACCTCTTGGTGTCGGCACAAACCGGCTCGGGCAAGACGGTGGCCTTTGGCATCGCCATGGCGCAGGAACTGCTGGAAGGCGCCGACCGCCTGCTGTTTGCCGATGTGCCGATGGCGCTGATCATCGCCCCCACCCGCGAACTGGCGCTGCAGGTGGCGCGGGAGCTTGACTGGCTTTATGCCGAAACCGGCGCGATCATTGCAACCTGCGTGGGCGGCATGGATTACCGCACCGAAAAGCGGTCTCTGGACCGTGGCGCGCATATCGTTGTGGGCACACCGGGGCGGTTGCGCGACCATATCGAGCGGAAATCGCTGGATCTGTCGGGTCTGCGCGTGGCGGTGCTGGACGAGGCGGACGAGATGCTGGATCTGGGTTTCCGCGAGGATCTGGAGTTCATCCTGCAAGCGGCCCCCGACACCCGCCGCACGCTGATGTTTTCGGCCACTGTGCCCAAGGCCATCGCCGAACTGGCCAAGGATTTCCAGAATGATGCGCTGCGCCTGCAAACGGCAGGCGAGGCGAAACAGCATGTGGATATCGAGTATCGCGCGCTGAATGTGTCGGCCCGCGACCGCGAGCATGCGATCTTCAACCTGCTGCGGTTCTACGAGGCGCGCACCGCGATCGTGTTCTGCAAGACGCGGGTGAACGTGAATCACCTGCTGGCGCGGATGGGCAACCGGGGTTTTCAGGTGGTGGCGCTTTCGGGCGAGCTGAGCCAGCAGGAGCGGACCCATGCGTTGCAGTCGCTGCGCGACGGGCGGGCCAAGGTGTGCATCGCGACCGACGTTGCCGCGCGGGGCATCGACCTGCCGGGGCTGGATCTGGTGATTCACGCCGATCTGCCATCCAATTCCGAAACGCTGCTGCACCGGTCGGGGCGCACCGGCCGGGCCGGGTCGAAGGGCGTGTCGGCGCTGATCGTGCCGCCGGCCGAATTCCGCAAGGCGCAGCGGCTGTTGCAGGGGGCCAAGGTGGTGGCCGAATGGGCCAAGGCCCCGTCTGCCGATGAGGTGCGTGCGAAAGACGATATGCGCATTCTGGAACACCCCGCCCTGCTGGCCCCGGCGGGCGACGATGCGGCGATGGCGCAGACATTGCTGGACAATTTCGGGCCGGAGCAGGCCGCTGCCGCTTTCATCCGGCTGTGGCGCGAGGGGCGGTCAGCGCCTGAGGAACTGCATGACGCCGTGGCCGGTGCCGCGCCCGCCCCGCGTGAACGGGCGGAGTTTGGCGAATCGGTCTGGTATACGCTGTCGGTGGGCCGTTCCGGCCGGGCCGAGGCGCGCTGGCTTTTGCCGAAAATCTGCGATGCGGGCGGCATCACCAAGAACGAGATCGGCGCCATCCGCGTGCAGGAGGATGTGACCTATGTGCAGATCGGCAAATCGGTGGCAGGCAAGTTCGGCGGCGGGATGGATATCGAGTCCGGCGTGACGATGCTGCGGATGGAGGGCGAGCCTTCGCTTGACCGGCCGGAGCGCAGCCCGGCGGCGCCACGCGCACCGCGTGCCGCAGCCCCGCGCCCGCTGCGCGACGATGATGCGCCGCGCAAGGAATATGCGCCACGGTCGGCCCGCGAGGATGCCGCACCGTGCCCGGTGCGCGCCGACAAGCCCGCCTATGTGCCCAAAGCGCCCCGCGTGGTCGAGGATGATGCGGCCCCGCGCAAGGTATGGACGCCCGATGATGCCACGGCCCCGGCCGAGGCTCCGCACCGCCCGGCCCCCCGGCGTGAGGATGCGGCCCCCAGGCCCTATGCCAAACGCGAGGATGCGGCACCGCGCAAACCCTATGCCAAGCGTGAAGACAGCGCGGCCCGTCCCTATGTCAAGCGCGAGGATGGCCCGGCGAAGCCCTATGCAAAGCGCGCCGATGCGGGGGCGAAACCCTATGCCCCGCGCGAGGATGGCGCGAAAAAGCCCTATGTGAAGCGCGATGATGCGGCCAAACCCTATGCCCCGCGCGAAGACGCCGACCGCAAGCCGCGCGCCAAGCAGGGCGAAAAGCCTGCGCCGAAATCGGCGGGGTTCAAGTCGCATGGCGGGGGAGAGGGCAAGCCCGGCAAGGCCGCCGGCTTCAAATCGCATGCGTCCGAAGGCAAGACATTCGGCAAGCCCGCCTTCGGCAAGGCCAAGCCCGCCGCCGCGCCGAAGGATGCCAAGGATACCAGCAAACGCTTCGTGCCGCCGCGCAAGCCCAAGGCGTGATCTTGACCCGACCGGCGGAGCGATCCGTCGGTCAGTTTTCCTCGAAGATAACGGCAAGACCGGCTCTAGGACTTTGGGTCGCGCCCTTGGCCGGTCATCCGCTTGATTGCCGACAGATGCGCCGCATCCGCCGCCAGCGCATCGCGGGCCAACAGGGCCGCCTCTGTCAGCAGCAGTTCGGGTGGCACCAGCCTTTCGACAAGCCCCCAGACCAGCGCCTCATCCGCCGTGACCTTTGCGCCCGCCAGCAGGATGGCCTTCGTGCGTGCCGGGCCGGTCAGGGCGCGCAGCCGGGCCACATCCGATGGTTGCGGCAGAAAGCCCAGCCGCATGACGGGGTAGAAAAACGCGGCCCCCGGCACGGCGAGGCGCAGGTCGCAGGCCAGTGCCACGCCCATGGCCCCGCCCGCGACTGTGCCGTTCAGCGCGCAGATGGTCAGGCAGGGCAGGGCGGCGATGGCCCCCGACAGCCGTTCCCAGACCGGATCGGTGGCAAGGCCCGCGCGTGCCTCCTCCAGATCCGCACCGGCGGAAAACACCCGGCCCGCGCCGGTCAGGATCAGGGCCTTTGCACCGCCCTTGGCCGCCCCGGCCACCGCCGATTCCAGATCCGCCAGCATCGCCGGGGTCAGGGCATTGGCCTTTTCGGGCCGGTTCAGGGTGATGGTCCAGAGCGGGCCATCCTGCGCCACCGCTATCATGCGATCAGGCCGATGCGGCGGCGGATGGCCTCGTCACGCAACGAGATTTCCTGCCCCAGAAAGCCATTGGCATCGCTGCTGCACATCCACAGCAGGGCGCGGGCGGGCCAGTCGGCGGGGATATGCGCGGCCCAGTCCAGCTTGCTGACCGCGTTCACGCCGCTGTCCTTGATGCGGGCCTGCATGTCGGTGGCCACGGTGCCCGGCGACAGTCCCATGATGCGCAGGCCGCGCGCCGCCTGTTCCAGACAGGCGGCCTTGGTCAGCATCGCCGCCCCGGCCTTGGACGCGCAATAGGCGCTCCACCCCTCCAGCGCGTTATGGGCGGCGCCGGAACTGACGGTGATGATGGTTCCCCCTGCCCCCATATGCGGCAGGGCGGCGCGCAACCCGTGGAACACGCCCTTGAGGTTCACGTCGATGGCGCGGCCCCATTCCGCCGGATCGGCGGCGTCGATGCGCGCGATGGGGTCGATCACGCCCGCATTGTTTATCAGCACATCCAGCCGCCCGGCGCGGTCAAGGATGGAGGCCACCGCGGCCTCGGTTGCGGCCCAGTCGGCCACGTCGCAGGGCAGCGCGAACGCCCCGCCCCCCAGTTCCGCCGCCAGCGCGCCGGTGGCATCGGTGCCGCGCGCCAGCAGCGCCACGGTCGCCCCCGCTTGCGCAAACACCCGCGCCGCCGCAGCCCCTATGCCCCGGCTGGCCCCGGTGATCGCCACCACCTTGCCCTGCATGTCTGCCTGATACATCACCGTCTCCTTCGCTGGCCGCCGGTGCGGCGGGTGCTTTCACAATCGTGACAACCCCTGTTAGCCGATTGCGCCGACCCACGGAATCCCTTGACCCTTTCCGGCCCCCAAGGGATGTTAGGGCATCATTTTCCACCGGAAAGGTATCGTTATGACGAAATGGACATTGGCAGGCAGCACTGCCCTTGCCACGCTGGCCTTTGGTGGCATGGCGCAGGCACAGGTGACGCCGGAACAGGTCTGGCAGAACTGGAAAGACCTTAGCGCCACCTACGGCCAGCAGATGAGCGCCACGCGCGAAAGCCGCAACGGCGACACGTTTTCGGTCGAGGGCCTGCGCATCGTGGCCGAGCAGGAGGGTGTTCTGGTCGTGGCCGAGATCGACGATGTCGATTTCACCGATCTGGGCGATGGCACGGTGGAAATCACCATGTCGCCCGCCTATCCGATGACCATCACGGTGGACCCGGAAGAAGGCGAGACGGAACAGACCATCATCGAAGTAGCGATCAGCCAACCCGGCCTGTCGGTGATCGCGGGCGGTTCGGCTGCCGAGACCAGCTATGATTTCAGCGCGCCGACCGTGAACCTGAAGGTCGAGGGCATCGACGGCGTGGATGCGGCGGCGGTCGATCTGACGGTGGATGTGACCTTTACCGGGCTGGCGGGCAGCTATCTGATTTCCGGCACTGGCACGCGCGAGATGACCAGCGCCTTTTCCGCCGACAGCATGGCCATGGCGATTGCCGCCAAAGACCCCGACACCAGCAGCAGCTTTGACATGACCGCCACGGTGGCCGCGCTGGAAGGCACCTCTGACAGCACGCTGGTCGAGGGTGCGATGGACATGGCCGAACTGACCGATGCGCTGCGCGCGGGATTTGCGGCCAGCGGCGGGTTCACCTATGGCAAGACCGCCTTTGCGATGGATTTCGTCGATCCGACCGACAGTTTCAAGGCGTCGGGTGCCGCCGAGACCGGCAGCTTTACCTTCGGGCTGGACGAGGGCAGCATGGCCTATGGCGCGGGCGGCACCGGCGTGACCATGACGGTCAGCGGCGCGCAGATCCCCTTCCCGGAACTGACGGCCAGCTATGCCGAGGCGGGGTTCGACCTGCTTATGCCGATCTCGAAATCCGATGTGGCCGAGGATTTCCGCTTTGTCACGCGGCTGGTGGGGCTGACGGTGTCGGATGCCTTGTGGGGCATGTTCGACCCCGGCAATGTGCTGCCGCGCGATCCGGCCACGCTGGTGCTGGACACGTCGGGCAGGGCGCGGCTGGATTATGACATCATGGACCCGGCGCAGGCCGAAGCCATGGCCAGCGGCGCGCCGGGCGATCTGGAATCGCTGGACGTGAACGAGTTGAAACTGACGGTGGGCGGGGCGGAACTGACCGGGGCCGGGGCTTTCACCTTTGACAACACCGATCTGGTGACGTTTGACGGCATGCCTGCCCCGACCGGCACGCTGAACCTGAAGCTGGTGGGCGGCAACGGTCTTCTGGACAAGCTGGTTCAGATGGGCCTCATTCCCGACGATCAGGCGATGGGCGCGCGCATGATGATGGGCATGTTCGCCCGTCCGGGGGATGGGGTGGATACGCTGACCTCGACCATCGAGTTCAAGGACAAGGGGCTTTACGCCAACGGCCAGCGGTTGCAGTAACCCCGACCCTGCGATGACAGGCCGCCCGGCATGGCGCCGGGCGGCCTTTTGCATGCCATGCAGCGAAACGCACCGATGACCGCACCCGAAGACACATTCGCCGCCCTGCACCGCGCCATCGGCGGGCGGCTGTTCACCGTGACGGTGCAGGACAATGCGGCGGGTCTGGTGCGGCGGGCCTATTCCTCGCATCCGGTGGATTACCCGGTGTCGGGCACCAAGCCCTTGCAGCATGACCGATGGAGCCGGCAGGTGCTGGGCCGTGGTGAGGTGTTCGTGGCCAACACGCTGGCGGAATTTGCCGATGTGTTCTTTGACCATGCGCAGATTGCGGCGCTGGGCTGCCGTTCGGCGCTGAACCTGCCGGTGTTTGACGGGGCAATGGTGCTGGGCACGGTGAATGTGCTGGATGTTGAGGCGTATTTCACCCCCGCCCGCGTGGCTGCGATCACGGCGGCGGTGGCGTTGCGGCAGGGCGAGGTGGTGGCGGCGATGCGGGCTGTGCCCCTGGCGGGCTGATCTTGCCGCGCCGGGGATTGCCGCAAGCCCCCGCCCGCATTAGGTGGCAGACAGCAAAAAGGAATGTGCCATGTCCGACCGTCTGCATGATCTGACCGCCGCCCTGCTGGAGGCTGCCCGCCGCGCGGGGGCCGAGGCCGCCGATGCGCTGGCGGTCGAGGGCACCTCGCTGTCCATCGACATCAGGGCGGGCAAGCTGGAACAGGCGGAGCGTTCGGAAGGCATCGAGTTGGGCCTGCGCGTGCTGATGGGGCGGCGGCAGGCCTGCGTGTCGGTATCCGACACCTCAGCCGCCACGCTGGCCGCCGTGGCCGAACGCGCCGTCGCCATGGCCCGCGAGGCCCCGGAAGACCCCACGGTAGGGCTGGCCGAGCCTGGGCAACTGGCACGGGATTGGGACATTGACGCGCTGGAGCTTGACGATCCGGCAGCCGATCCGTCCCCCGCCCAGTTGGATGCGGAAGCGCGCGCCGCCGAGGCCGCAGCGCTGGCGCATGGTGGCATCACGCAGGTCGAGGCCAGCGCAGGCTTCAGCCGCCGTGCGATGCATCTGGCGGCCAGCAACGGCTTTGCCGGGGGCTATGCCCGCACATCCCGCTCGGTTTCGGCGGTGGCCTTTACCGGCAGCGGCACTGCGATGGAGCGTGACTGGGCGGGCGAGGGCCGCGCCTGGCAGGTGGACATGCCGGGGGCCGCATCGGTGGGTGATCTGGCGGGCCAGCGCGCGCTGGAACGTGCGGGGGCGAGGAAACCCGTCACCGGCAGCTTTCCGGTGCTGTATGACGAACGGGTGGCGTCAAGCCTGATCGGGCATCTTTTGTCGGCGGTGAACGGGGCGATGATTGCGCGCGGCGGGTCGTGGCTGCGTGACGCGCTGGGCCAGCCGGTGCTGCCTGCGGGCCTGTCGGTGATCGAAGACCCGTTGCGCCGCCGCATTTCCGGCTCGCGCCCGTTTGATGCCGAAGGGCTGGCGACGCGCCGCCGCGCCATCGTGCAGGACGGCGTGCTGACCGGCTGGACGCTGGATCTGGCCACGGCGCGCAAGCTGGGGATGGAAAGCACCGCCTCGGCCTCGCGCGGCACATCGGCCCCGCCATCGCCCGGCACGTCGAACATCGACCTGACACCGGGCCGGTTCAGCCGCGCCGATCTGATCGGCCAGATGGGCACCGGGCTGCTGGTCACATCCATGATCGGGTCATCCATCAACGGCACGACGGGCGATTATTCGCGCGGGGCCTCGGGGTTCTGGGTGGAGAATGGCGAGATTGCGTATCCGGTGAACGAATGCACCATCGCGGGCAATCTGCGCGACATGCTGCTGCGGATCATCCCGGCCAATGATGCGCGCGCCCATCTGGCCACACGGGTGCCCAGCCTGCTTGTGGAGGGCATGACACTTGCCGGTGCCTGATCTGGCTGATCTCGCGCTGCTGGAGGATGCCGCGCGCGAGGCCGGGCGCATCGCGCTGGGCTGGTGGAAGAACGCGCCGCAGGTCTGGGACAAGGACGCAGGCGCAGGCCCGGTGACAGAGGCCGATCTGGCGGTGAACGTGATGCTGGAGGCGCGGCTGCGCGCCGCGCGCCCCGGCTATGGCTGGTTGTCCGAGGAAACCGAAGACGGGGCGGAACGGCTGGACGCCGCCCATTGCTTTGTCATTGACCCGATCGACGGCACCCGCGCCTTCATCGCGGGCGAGGAAACCTGGGCGCATTCACTGGCGGTGGCAGAGGCCGGTGTGGTGACGGCGGCGGTGGTCTATCTGCCCGTTCTGGACCGGATGTATATGGCCACCTCTGGCGGGGCTGCACTGAAAAACGGCCAGCCGATCAGCGCCAGCCGCATTTCGGGCATCGCAGGGGCCACGCTGCTGACCACGGCCCCCAACCTTGCGCCCGAGCTTTGGCCCGGCGGGGTGCCCGAGGTGAGGCGCAGTTTCCGCGCCTCGCTGGCCTATCGTCTGTGTCTGGTGGCCGAGGGGCGGCACGACGGCATGGTCACGCTGCGCGACGCCTGGGAATGGGACATCGCGGCGGGCGCGCTGATCGCGGCGCAGGCGGGCGCGGTGGTGACAGACCGGCAGGGCGCGGCGCTGCGGTTCAACGCCGAACATCCCAAGGCGGATGGCGTGCTGGCGGCCGCCCCCGGCCTGCATGCGGCCCTGCTGGCCCGGCTGCACCCGCAGGGCTGAAGGCGCAGCGGCGCGGGCGGGTTTGTTGCCCAAGAATTTTGGAAAATTCATGTCAAAAATCTTCGAAGATTCTCGGGTGAGGGTCCGGCTGGCGGGGACCCATGCGGCCTCGGTCGGGGCCAGCGGCGTGGATTTTCTTGCCAAGATGAATGCGCGGGGGCCGGGGGGGGGTGGCACGCCCGAAGCGGGGGTCATCCATCTTGCCTTGTCTGCGGTTCCGGGTATGACGGGGCCGGTGCAGGTGATGGGGGTCAGGATGGAACAGCCACCCGAAATTCTGGTGCAATTGATCGACGGGCTGGACCGCGCGGGGCGGATCGCGCTGGGATGGCTGGTCAGCCCGGCGGCCTGGTCGCAATTCGCGCTGCTGGCGGTGTCGCTGCTGCTGGCCGTTTATCTGACCCGGCGCGTCCTGCCGGTGCTGCGCCGCCTGATTGACCCGGGTGAGGCGCGCGAGGGCCTGTTTGCCGGGGTGCGGCTGGGGCTGATGCGGTTTCTGCCGCTGCTGATGCCGGTGATTGCCTATGGCCTGACGGCGCTGGGCGAGGAACTGACCCGCTCGCTGTTCGGGTCGGGTGCGGTGATTGCCTTTGGCAAGCGGGTGTTTCTGTTCATCGCGGCGCGCATTCTGGTGCGCGAGGTGCTGCGCGAGGGGTTCTTGCATCTGCTGGGCCGCTATGTGCTGATCCCGGTGGCGGCGCTTTATGCGCTGGGCATTCTGGATGACATCACGCTGCGGCTGGAAGAAACCGTGGTGCAGCTGGGCAACATCCGGTTTTCGGTGATGGCGCTGATCCGGGGGGTGATTGCCGGGGCGTTGCTGTTCTGGCTGGGAAGCTGGTCGAACCGGCAAAGCGCGGATTACATCAAGGCGCAGCCCACATTGCGGCCCGCCACCCGCGAACTGGCGGTGAAGGCGGCCGAGATCGGCATCTTTGGCGCGTCCTTCCTGCTGTTGATGTCGATCATGGGTATCGACCTGACGGCGGTGGCGGTGCTGGGCGGCGCGCTGGGTGTAGGCATCGGGCTGGGCTTGCAGCAAATCGCCGCGAATTTCGTTAGCGGCATCATCCTGCTGGTGGAAGGCCAGACCACCGTGGGCGATTATGTGGAACTTGACGGCGGCGAGGCGGGCACCATCGTGAAGATGACCGCGCGGGCCTGCGTGCTGGAGACATTCGACGGCAAGTGGATCGTGGTGCCTAACGAGCATTTCATCACCAGCCGCGTGGTGAACTATTCGGACCAAGGCTCGGCCAACCGCTATGAGGCGGTGTTTTCGGTCAGCTATGACACCGACATAAACCGGGTGCCCGCAATCATCGAAGCGGCGGTTTCGGCGCTGCCCTTCATCCTGCAAAAGCCCGACGGGCCGGATTGCGAATTGCGCGGTTTCGGCGACAGCGGGGTGGATTTCGCGGTGGAATACTGGGTGAACGGCATTGACGACGGGCGGCACAAATATGGCTCGCCGGTGCTGTTCGCGATCTGGAACGCGCTGAAGGCTGAAGGGATCGAGATACCCTATCCGCACCGCGTGGTGGAACTGCGCCAGCCGCTTGCGGTGCCCGCGTGACGCATGACCACTTGACCGATGCGCTGGTCATCGGGGCGGGGCCAGCCGGGCTGATGGCCGCCGAGGAACTGGCGCAGGCCGGGCGGCGGGTGGTGATCTGCGAGGCCAAGGCATCAGCCGGGCGCAAGTTTCTGATGGCGGGGAAATCGGGGCTGAACCTGACCAAGGATGAGCCTTTGGCGGATTTTGGCGCGCGCTATGACGCAGCGCAGGGCTGGCTGGCGCCGATGCTGGCCGCCTTTGGGCCGGAAGCGGTTCAGGGCTGGGCGCAGGGGCTTGGGCAGGCGGTGTTTACCGGATCGTCGGGCCGGGTGTTTCCTGTGGCGATGAAGGCCTCGCCCCTGCTACGGGCCTGGCTGGCGCGGCTGGGGGCGGCTGGGGTGGAACTGCGCACCCGCTGGCGCTGGGTGGGGCTGGAGGGCGGCTTTCAGTTTGACACGCCGGGGGGGCGGGTGGTGCTGCGGCCTGCGGTGACGGTGCTGGCCCTGGGCGGTGCAAGTTGGGCGCGGCTGGGGTCTGATGCGGCCTGGGTGCCGTGGCTGGCGGGGGCGGGGGTGGAACTGGCCCCGTTCCGGCCTGCGAACATGGGGTTTTCGGTGGAATGGTCGGCGCATATGGCGCGGCATTTCGGGCAGCCGGTGAAGGGGGCCGCGCTGTGCGCGGCGGGGCGGCGCGAGCGGGGGGAATTTGTGGTTTCCGCAAGGGGGCTGGAGGGCGGCGGGATTTACGCCGTGTCGAAAGACCTGCGCGAGGGGGCGGCGCTGGTGCTGGATCTGCTGCCCGATCTGGCGGTGGCGGCTGTGGCCGTGCGGCTGGGCCGGGGCCGGGCGGGGGAAAGCACGGCGAACCGGCTGCGCAAGGCGGGGCTGGCCCCTGTGGCCGTGGCGCTGGTGCAGGAATGGGGGCGGCCCTTGCCCGAGGGGGCTGCATTGGCCGCGCTTATCAAGGCGCTGCCGGTGCCTTTGGCCGGGCCGCGCCCGCTGGACGAGGCGATTTCGGTGGCGGGGGGCATCAGCCGGGCGGCCTGCACCGGCGGGTTGGAGCTGCACAAGCTGCCCGGCGTGTTCGCCTGCGGCGAGATGCTGGATTGGGAGGCCCCTACCGGCGGCTATCTGCTGACCGGCTGCCTTGCGACGGGCCGCTGGGCCGGGCGGGCGGCGGCGGGGCTGAACCCTGCGGGCTGAGGCGGTTCAGCGCGCCATCGCGCGGGCAAAGGCCGGGCGGGCCTGCATGCGGGCGACATAGGCCAGCAGGCGCGGTTCATTGACCGGAAATTTCGCCAGCCCGCACCAAAGCAGGCAATGGGTGGCGATGATGTCGGCCACCGTCATCATGCCGCCTGCCAGAAAGGGCGCATCACCCAGCCGTTCGGCCAGCCGGGTCTGGCTGTGCGCCAGTTCCCAGCGCAATGTGTCCTTGATCGCGGGCAGGCGCTGCGCCTCGGGCAAGATGAAACTGTGGCGCGCGGCGGTCCAGAGCGCTGCGTCAAGTTCATCCAGCACAAAGTTGGTCACGCTGTCCTGCTGCGCGCGGTCCAGCGTGCCGGGGGCATGGGTAAGGGCGCCGTGCCGGTCGGACAGGTAATGCAGGATCGCCGTGCTGTCGGTGATTGCCGTGCCCTCGACCAGCAGCACCGGCACCTTGCCCGTGGGGTTGTGCGCCAGAACCTCGGGCGAGCGGGGACCGGCGGCGATATGGTCAAAGGGTGCGCCCAATTCCTCCAGCAGCCAGATCACGCGGGCGGCGCGGCTGCGGATGGTGCCGATGACGGTATACATGAGGGCTCCTTTGCCGGGCTTTGTGCGCAGGATAGCGCAAGGCAGTCGCCGACCGCCAGCCTTGGAATGGTCGCGTGATCGCCGAGGGAAACCGCCTTCCAGCGTTTCCGCATCGCGCTTCAGCGTTTCATCATCGCTAGCCGGATCAGCGCGCGTTCCATCACCGCCATCGCGGGCGCGCGCGAGGATGACCGCAGCGTAAGGTCGGTCTCCACCAGCAGGGCCAGCGCCTGTTCCAGCCGCAGCATGCCCCAGCCCTGCGCCTGCCGCTGCATCCGGTCGCGGCGCGGGCCGAAGATGCGGGCGCGGGCGATGCCTGCGGATATGCCGCCGGGGTCTGACGCTGCCACATGCAGCGAACGAAAGTGGCGCATGGCCCCGATGCACAGGGTCACGGGGTTCACGCCCTGCCCCTCCAGCCGCCGCAGCAGGGGGGCGATCTGCGGGGTTGCGCCTTCGGCGGCGGCATGCAGCACATCTTCCACCTCGGCCTCGATCGAGGCGGGGGAGAGGGCGGCAACATCTGCGGGTGTCAGCGGGGTGGCGTCGCCCCATTTGTAGAGCGCGATCTTGTCTAGCGTCTGGCGGAAATCGCCGGGGTCAAGGTCGCGCGCCAGTGCCGTCAGATCGGCCATCGCGGCGGGGGCGATCTGGGTAAGGCCCGCCCTGGCCAGCGCCTGTTCGATGTCCTCGCGCGTAGGAGGGTCGTCGTAAAGGCCTGCGCAAAAGGCGTTGGGGTGTTTTTCGAACAGTGTTTTCAGCGCGGATTTGCCGGTCAGGTTGCCCGCCGTCACCACAAGCTGCGCATCGCCTAACCGCCAGTCCAGCAGCGCCGCCGTGACCGCCGGGGTGATGCCTTCGGTCGCATCCTCCAGAAACACCACGCGGGGGCCGGGAAAGAAGCCGCGGGCGCGCAGCGCATCGGGCAGGGCGGCGGGGTCTTTGCGCAGGTCTGACCCTTGCAGGCGGGTCACGCGCATCTCCGTCTCGCCATCCGGGCCGATCAGTGCCGCTATCACCTCTTGCCGCTTCAGCGCCACGCGCATCGTATCGGCCCCGAAGATCAGAAGACCGGCACGCGCGGGATCGGGTTTGGCGAAATAGCGGCTGGCCTCGACCCCTTTCAGGATCATGGCGTGGCCCAGGCCGAGGATGAGGCGATCAGGTTGGTCACGATCTGGTCGGCCAGAATGCGCATCAGGCGGAAGGCGGCGTCCTCCTCGGCGGCAAGCCCGGCCACGGTGGAACCGGTGGCGGAATAGGAGGTGAAGTTCTGCACCTTTCCCCCGGTCACGCGCCGCCCGCTGCCGATCTCGGTCAGGCCCCAATCCACCGATCCGGTCAGGTTGTAGCGGGTGATGGCGTTTTCGGTCGTGATGCCCACGCCGATGGGGGCGGTGGTGATGGTATACCCCAGCGCATAGCGCGGGCCATCGGGGCGGCCTATGCGTTCTTCCAGCCGTTCGACCAGATCGAAGGCGTTCTTGTCGGTGGGGTTATCCACCCTGACCGCGCCCTGCAATTCCGCCGCCGGCCCGCCCGGCGCATAGGCAGGGGTGAATCCACAGCCCGCCAAGGCGGCCAGCATCAGGAAGCTGCGGCGGTTACACGACGACATTGACGATGCGGCCCGGCACGACGATCAGCTTTTTGACCGGCTGACCGGCAAGGAATTTCACCACATCCTCGTTGGCCAGCGCGATCTTTTCAACCTCGGAATTGGGCATGTCTTTTGGCACGCTGATTTCCGCCCGGCGCTTGCCGTTGATCTGGATCGGCAGGGTGATGTTGCCATCCTCCAGCAGGGCCGGGTCGGGTTTGGGCCAGGGGGCCTGCGCCACAAGGCCGGTGCCACCCAGCATGGCCCAGATTTCCTCGGCCAGATGCGGGACCATGGGTTGCAGCAGCTGCGCCATGGTCTGCATGGCAGCGCGTTTGGCCTGCGCGCCTGCGGCGGATTTCGACAGGCTGTTGGTGAAGGTGTAAAGTGCGGCCACGGATTTGTTGAAGGCAAAACCCTCGATCCCCGCCGTGACATCGGCAATGGCGCGGGCGGTGGTGCGGGCCAGTTCGGCGTCGTCGGCATGGGCGGGCGTGTCGCTGCGGCTGACCTCATCGGCAATGCGCCAGACGCGGGCCAGGAATTTCGACGCGGCCTCGGCACCCGATGCCGTCCATTCCACATCCCGCTCGGGGGGGCTGTCGGACATCACGAACCAGCGCGCGGTATCGGCACCAAACGCGGCGATGATGCTCATCGGGTCGACGACGTTCTTCTTGGATTTCGACATCTTGGCCGAGGGGATGATTTCCACCGCCGTGCCATCCGCCAGCCGTCCATCCGTCACATCCTCGGGCAGGTGATAGACGGGCCGCCCCGCCGCATCGCGGGTCTGGTAAATCTCATGCGTCACCATGCCTTGGGTGAACAGCGCGTTGAAGGGTTCGATCGCGCTGGCGGGCAGGTGGCCGGTGGCATGCATCGCGCGGGCGAAAAAGCGGGAATAAAGCAGGTGCAGGATCGCATGCTCCACCCCGCCGATGTATTGATCGACGTTCATCCAGTAGGCGGCGTCTTCGGCATCGGTGGGCGTCAATGCGTGGGGCGCGGTGAAGCGGGCGTAATACCAGCTTGAATCGACGAACGTATCCATCGTGTCGGTCTCGCGCCGCGCCGCCGCACCGCATTGCGGGCAGGTGGTGTTGCGCCAAGTGGGGTGCCGGTCCAGCGGGTTGCCGGGCACGTCGAAGGTCACGTCATCGGGCAGGCGGATCGGCAGGTTTGCCTTTTTCTCGGCCACCACGCCGCAACCCTCGCAATGCACCACCGGAATCGGGCAGCCCCAATAGCGTTGCCGCGACACGCCCCAGTCGCGCAGGCGGTATTTGACCTGCCCCTTGCCCAGCCCCCGCGCCTCCATCCAGTCGATGGACGCCTCGATGGCGTCATAGGCGGTGGACAGGGTCAGGCCGGTGAAATGGCTGTCATAGGCCACCGTCACATCCTTTGCGGGCACCAGCGCCTCGCGGTCGATCTGGTTCACCTCGCCGGGCATGTGGAAGGCGTTGACCACGGGCAGGCCGTATTTCCTGGCGAAATCAAGGTCGCGCTGGTCATGGCCGGGGCAGCAGTAGATGGCGCCGGTGCCGTATTCCATCAGCACGAAGTTGCCGATCCAGATCGCCAGCGTCTGCTCGGGATAGATCGGGTGGCGCACGGTCAACCCGGTGTCCAGCCCCAGCTTTTCCGCCGTCTCGATGGCGGCCTCGCTGGTGCCGCCCTTGCGGCAGTCCTCGCAGAAGGTGGCGACCGCGGGGTCTGATGCGGCCAGCGCCTGTGCGATGGGATGCTCTGGCGCGATGGCCATGAAGGTGGCGGCGCGCAACGTGTCGGGGCGCGTGGAATAGCAGGTCAGCGCCGACTGCCCCGCAAACGGAGCGGTCAGCGGAAAGTCCACCTCGATCCCGCGGCTTTTGCCGATCCAGTTGGCCTGCATCAGCCGGACCTTTTCGGGCCAGTTGTGCAAGCCATCGAGCGCCGTCAGCAACTCGTCGGAATAGTCCGAGATCTTGAAGAACCACTGTGTCAGCTCGCGCCGTTCCACCGCCGCGTTCGACCGCCAGCCCCGCCCGTCGATCACCTGTTCATTGGCCAGCACGGTCATGTCGACCGGATCCCAGTTCACGACGGCGTTCTTGCGGTAGACCAAACCCTTTTCCATCATGTCGATGAACATGGCTTGCTGCTGGCCGTAATACTCGGGGTCGCAGGTGGCAAACTCGCGGGACCAGTCAATCGACAGGCCCAGCGGCTTCATCTGCCCGCGCATGTCGGCGATGTTGGAATAGGTCCAGTCCTTCGGATGCCCGCCCCGTTCCATCGCAGCATTCTCGGCCGGCATGCCGAACGCGTCCCAGCCCATCGGGTGCAGCACCGAATGGCCCTGCGCGGCCTTGGTGCGCGCCACCACATCGCCCATTGTATAGTTGCGCACATGGCCCATGTGGATGCGCCCTGACGGATAGGGGAACATCTCCAGCACATAATATTTCGGCCTGGCCGGGTCACGTCGCGCGGTGAACACACCCGCCGCGTCCCAGGCGGCTTGCCATTTGGCTTCGGTAACGGCGGGGTCATAGCGCGTCATGGGATATTCCTGAAAACGGGGTCCGGCGCGCAATTAACCCGACCGAACCGGCAAGGTCCAGTGCAACGGAATTCTTCCCGCATTTTCTGTCTCTAAATATCCCGGGGGATGATGAGCGATCAGAAATCGTCCGGTGGACGATTTCCGCTAAGAACGCCCGGCCCGTGGCCGGGCTGGGGGGCTGGCCCTCCGGCTGTTGCAGCGGATGTCAGAGCCGCGAGTCCTGCACCCGCAACTGCCGCGCGCGGGTCAGGATGGCATCTTCCACCGCCCGCGCCGTATCGGCCGACACCGCCCCGCCGCCGCGCGATTGCAGCGCCACTTTCAGCGAGCGCGCATCCAGCGCCGGATCCTGCACATAGACCGTGGCGCGGTAGGCGCGGCCACCGCCGGGGGGCACACCATAGCCTGTCACGATCACGCCGGTGAACGGATCCACCGATTCGACGGGCAGGAAGTTCAGCACATCCAGCGCGGCGTTCCAGATATACTTGTTCACCTCGACCGTCGTGTTGGGGTCGTCGCGGTTGCCGAACAGATCCCAGATCGTCGATGTCGGTTCGTCATCATCGTTGCGCGCCAGCAGTTCACGCTGGCGGTCGGCGGCCGCGCGGCTGTCAAGCTGCGCTTCCGACGGGATACCGGCATTGTTGCGGCGGAACAGACCCGAGTCGCCGCTGGCAATGCCACCGCCGCAGGCCGAGAGCGAAATCACCAGGCCACCGGCAAGGGCAGCGCGCGCGAGGCGGTTCAAGGTCATGCAGTCCCCCGTTACACGTCTTTGCTGTCTAGCCGAGCGGTCGGGGCCGGACAAGGCTTTTCCCCGGCAGGCGCGCGGGGCAGAGGTGCGGCAGGACTGTGGCAAAGCTGCACCATCGCCGCCCCTATTCCCCGCGGCCCCGGACGAGCCGATTGCAAATGCGGCGTCAAGGATGGAAACAAAGGCATACCCAATTCGGATTCCCCTGAGTTGGGCAGCACCTTCTAGAAATCAACGAGGGAAAAACTATGAAAAAGATTCTTCTTGCGACTTCGGCTCTGGTGGCCTTCGCTGGTGCCGCCGCCGCCGAAGTTACCGTTTCGGGCAGCGCCCGTATGGGTCTGGTTTATGACGGCAACGACACCGAGTTCTCCTCGCGTATCCGCGTTGTCTTCAAAATGGCTGGCGAAACCGATGGCGGTCTGGCTTTCGGCGCTTCGGTTCGCGCTGACCAGGCTGGCGTTGCCAACTCGGGCGGCACCGCCATGTCGGCTGGCACCGTGTTCATCTCGGGCGCGTTCGGCAAACTGACCTTCGGCGACAACGACTCGGCTGCCAACGTTCTGGTTGGCCACGTTTCGGGCGTTGGCTTCACCGGTCTGGGCGACTACAACGAGCTCGGCTACCTGGGCAACACCGACACTTCGGCTCTGTACGAATACTCGACCGGCGCTCTGTCGTTCGCTCTGTCGGCTGGCCAGACCACCGCTACCGTCGTTACCCCCACGGGCGTGATCGATGAACAAGCTGTCGCTGTGGCTGCGAAATACTCGACCGACACCTTCTCGGTGGCTCTGGGTTACGAACAGTTCGGCGATGACGAGCAGGTGACTCTGGGTGGTTCGGCAACCTTCTCGGGCGCCACTGTGAAAGCCGTTGTGGCTGACCGCGACTCTTGGGCTGACACCCACTACGCCCTGTCGGTGGACTATGCGATCGACGCGACCACCATCACCGCGTTCTACACCGACCAAGGCCCGATCGACACCTACGGCATCGGCGCTGCTTACGACCTGGGCGGCGGCGCTTCGGTTCTGGGCGGTATCGTTGACGACGGCTTCGACACCATCGCCGAAGTTGGTCTGACCTTCTCGTTCTGATTTTCGGATCAGACAGATCGGAAAGAGCGGGCCTTGGCCCGCTCTTTTCTTTTGGCCCTTCCGCTTTGCGCGCGTCTGTGGCCATTTGCGCCAACTGATCAAGGGAGGTGCCGATGCCGCTGGATGACATCGTGAAACGGGTGGCCGCTGCCGCCCTTGCCGCCGGGCGCGCGCCGGATGCCGTGCAACTGATCGCCGTATCCAAGGTGCAACCGCTGGAGCGTGTGGTGGATGTGCTGCGCGCCGGGCACCGCATCTATGGCGAGAATTATGTGCAGGAGGCGGCTGGCAAATGGCCCGACCTGCGCGCCGAATTCGGCCCGCTGGCCGTGCATATGATCGGCCCGTTGCAGACCAACAAGGCAAAGCTGGCGCTGGATCTGTTCGATGCCATCCACACGGTTGACCGCCCGTCGCTGGCCGAAAAGCTGGCCCGGCTGGCGCAGGACCGTGGCCATTGCCCGCCGCTGTTCGTGCAGGTCAACACCGGGGCCGAACCGCAGAAGGCGGGGGTCTTGCCCGACGCCGCCGATGCCTTCATCGCCGCCGCCCGCGCGATGGATCTGCCGCTGGCCGGGCTGATGTGCATCCCGCCCGAGGGCGAGGATTCCGCCCCGCATTTCGCCGCCCTTGCGGCCAAGGCCGCGCGCAACGGCCTGACCGGCCTGTCGATGGGCATGAGCGGCGATTTCGAATCCGCCATCGCGCATGGCGCCACCCATGTGCGGGTGGGCAGCGCCATTTTCGGCGCGCGGGCTTATCCCGCCTGAACGGTGCCCTCGACAAAGGCAAACCCGTTCGCCCCCAGCCGCAGCACGCCATCCTTTAGCAGCGCCGCCTGATGCGGGCCGGTCAATGCGCCTGTCATGGCCAGTTCCTGCGGCAGCGCCGACAGGTTGAACACACAGGTCAGTGCCGCGCCGCGCCGGAAGGCCAGCAGCGGTTCGGCCACATCGGCAAAGCTGGTGCGCCCCTCGCGCAGCGCCGGGGTGGCGCGGCGGAAGGCCAGCAGCGCGCGATAGGTTTCCAGCACCGATCCCGCCACGCCATCCTGCGCCGCCACATGCCGCGCCAGTTGCGGGGCCTTCACCGGCAGCCATGGCGTGCCGGTGGTGAACCCGCCGTGGTCGGTCGCATCCCAGACCATCGGCGTGCGGCACCCGTCGCGGCCCTTGTAATCAGGCCAGAATTTGAAGCCCGGCGGGTCGGTGAGTTCGTGATACGCGATATCCGTTTCGGTCTGGCCCAGTTCCTCGCCCTGATAAAGGCAGATCGAGCCTTCGAAGCTCAGCAGCAGCGCCGCCGCCAGCCGCGCCACATCATCTTGCGCGCCATGGTCGGCCCAGCGGGTGACATGGCGGATCACATCATGGTTGGAAAAGGCCCAGCAGGGCCAGCCATCGGGCGCCCCAGTGAAAAACCCCTCGATCCGGCTGCGGAAATGGTCGGGGGTGAATTGCGGACCCAGCATTTCAAAGCTGTAGGCCATGTGCAGGCGCTTTGGCCCACTGGTGTATTCGGCCATCACCTGCACGGCGCGGCGGCCTTCGCCCACCTCGCCCACCATGGCGCGGCCATCATATTCATCCAGCAGGGCGCGGATTCGTTCCAGAAAGGCGATGTTTTCGGGCTGGGTCTTGGAATAGAGATGGTCCTGCATGTCATACGGGTTGACGGCGGGCCGGGTTTCCTCGCGCTGTTCAGGCGGGTTTGACCGCAGTTTCCGGTCGTGGAAATAGTAGTTCACCGTATCCAGCCGGAACCCATCCACCCCCCGGTCCAGCCAGAAACGCATCGTGTCCAGCAGCCAATCCTGCACATCGGCGTTGTGAAAGTTGAAATCGGGCTGCGAGGGCAGGAAATTGTGCAGGTAATACTGCCGCCTGCGCGAATCCCATTCCCAGGCCGATCCGCCGAATACCGATACCCAGTTGTTTGGCGGGGTGCCGTCGGGGTTGGGGTCGGCCCAGACATACCAGTCGGCCTTGGAATTGGTCCGGTCGGCCCGGCTTTCCTTGAAAAACGGGTGTTCGGCCGACGAATGGCTGAGCACCTGGTCGATGATCACCTTCAGCCCCAGGTCATGCGCCCGGGCCACCATCGCGTCAAAATCGGCCAGCGTTCCAAACAGCGGGTCGATGTCGGTGTAATGCGACACGTCATAGCCCATGTCGGCCATGGGCGAGGTAAAGATGGGCGACAGCCAGACCGCATCTACCCCCAGCGCCGCGATATACGGCAGGCGCGCGGTGATGCCCGGAATATCGCCGATACCGTCGCCGTCCGTATCCTGAAACGACCGGGGATAGACCTGATAGGTTACTGATCCGCGCCACCATTCCGTCATCTGCCGCCCCTGCCTTGCCTGTGCCGCAGGCCAGCATAAAGACGGGGCCACACGATGCAACCAAAGCCTTTTGGAAAGCGGTCAGCCTGTCACGCCGTAGCGCGCCAGAAACATCTCCACAGCGCCGGTGGCGATGCGCTGCCGGTCGGCCTCGGTCACGGGGCCACCCACGCCAAAGATCACGCGGGCAAAGAGGTCGGCCTTGCACAATTCGGCAAACTGGTCGGCGGCCAGTTGCAGATCGTCGATCACAAGTTCGCCCCGCGCAACCGCATCGCGCAGGTAATCCACCACATGCGCGCGGGCCAGCGCCGGGCCGCTTTCATAGAATTCGCGGCCAAGGTCAGGAAAACGGTCACTTTCCGCCACGCAGATGCGAAACACCCGCATCCCGAAATCCGACAGCACAAAGGCGATCATCCGGGTGGCCGCGATCATCAGCACCTCGCGCGGGCGCAGGGAACAGGTGATCAGCTCGGCCGCCTCGGACGCCTGGCGGAAGCACTCGCATTTCGCCACTTCCATGAACAGCAGGCGCTTGTCGGGGAAATAGCTGTAAAGCGTGGCCTTGGAAACGCCCGCCTCGCGCGCGATGTCATCGACGCTGGCACCTTCGAACCCGTCGCGCATGAAGACATGGCGGGCACCGTCAAGCACTTGGTCGTATTTGCGACCTTTGCGGATCGGTTGTGCGGCTGCGCCCATGTTCATCCCCTTTTCAGGAGTATAGACCTGCCGTCCAACAATCGGCAACCCTGACGGGCCGGGATGGTCCTGGGGGCACCCCGGCCCGGACCGGTCACTCGCTGATCGCGCAGGTGGGGGCGGCTGTCGCCGCTGCGCCACAGCCGCGGGTCACGGTGGGCGTTTCGTCCTGCGGCCAGGTCAGATGCGGCAGATCGGTTGCAACGCTGCCCGCGGCGGCAGGGCCACCCAGCAAAAGCAGCGCGGTAAGAGCAGAGGCGAGCAAGGTCATGATCGGTTCCTTTTTCGAGAGTGAGTCGAATATGAACCGTTCGGTTCAGTTTGTCGAGAGATAAATGAACTAGTCAGTTCAGTTCATTTGCGGCTTGCCGGCTTGCCTTGCTGCCATGACCGGCATAACTTAGAATAATTCTAATGCAGGGGTTGCAATGTCTGTCTTCACCAACCGCCGCAGGTTCGAAAGTCTTGGCGAACAGGAAATCCTCGCCCTAGCCATTTCCGCCGAAGAGGATGACGCCCGCATTTACCGCAGCTATGCCGCGCATCTGCGGGCGGCCTACCCGGCATCGGCGGCGCTGTTTGACGGCATGGCCGCCGAGGAAGACAGCCACCGCCGCCGCCTGATCGACCGGCATGCGGCGCGGTTTGGCGCTGTGATCCCGCTGATCCGGCGCGAGCATGTGGCGGGCTATCCGGCGCGCGCACCGTTGTGGCTGGTGGAAAACCTGCCGCTGGACCGGATCAGGGGTGAGGTGGCGCAGATGGAGGCGCAGGCCCGCGCATTCTATGAACGCGCCGCGGGGCGGGTGCAGGATGCCGCCACGCGCAGCCTGCTGGGTGATCTGGCCGCCGCCGAAGCCGGGCATGAACGCCGCGCGGTTGAATTGTCGGCCACGCATCTGGACCCGGGGACCAAGGCGGAAGAAGACCGGTCCGCCCACCGCCAGTTCATTCTGACCTGGGTGCAGCCGGGGCTGGCGGGGTTGATGGATGGGTCGGTTTCGACCCTTGCGCCGATTTTCGCCACGGCCTTTGCGACGCAAGACCCGTGGACAACCTTTCTGGTCGGGCTGGCCGCCTCGGTCGGGGCGGGCATTTCCATGGGGTTCACCGAGGCGGCGCATGATGACGGTGTGCTGTCGGGGCGCGGCAGCCCGTGGAAGCGGGGGCTGGCCTCGGGTGTCATGACCACGCTGGGGGGACTTGGCCATGCGCTGCCCTATCTGATCCCCGATTTCTGGACCGCGACCAGCCTTGCCGTGGTGGTGGTGTTTGTTGAATTGTGGGCGATTGCCTGGATTCAGAACCGCTATATGGAGACGCCGTTTCTGCGCGCGGCTTTGCAGGTGGTGCTGGGCGGGGCGCTGGTGCTGGCGGCAGGGGTCTTGATCGGCTTTGGCTAAGGCAGGTTCATGACCCGTTCGTGAAAGGCCCGGTTGGCGCTGCGGCACTCCTCCAGATACCCCGGCAGGGCATGGGCGCGGGCAAGTTCGCCTTGCCAGTCGGCCGGATCGGCGGTCGCGGGCATGCGGGCAAAGCCGCCGAACTTTGCCGAAAACGGCAGCGCCAGCACACGGCGGCCCATCAGCATCGCCCAATAGGTGCCGTGGTAGGAATTGGTCACGACAATGGCCCCGCTGGCGATGAAGGCCAGCTTTTCCATGAACGTGCCGCGCAGATTTGACAGAACCGGAATGCCGGGCGGCCAGGCGATGCCATCCGATTTTCCGCCATGGGCATAGATCACCACCTCATGCTGCGGGGCGGGCAGCCGGTCGAACCGCGGGCAAAGACAGGACGCGCAGGGCACATAGACCGTGCGCGGCACATCGACATCACGGCAGCCCATCAACGACAGCCGGCCGGCGAATACCTCATGGCGGTAACTGCCGGGGTTGTTGGCGCGCATGCCGACGGCCCAGGTCACGCGGTGGCGGGCTGCGGATGTGTGGTGCAGCACTGCGGCCAGCGCCTGCGCATAGACCTGCCCGCCGCCCAGTATCGCCACATCGCAGGGCGGCGCGTCGGCGCCAAAGTTCTGCACCACGGTATCGGTGCCAAAATCCAGCCAGCGTGACGGCGTGGTCACGCGGTCGCCGATATTGGTGGTGGCGGACAGATGCTGAAACACATAGCGGGTCATCGCGCCAGACTGCCCGGGTGGCCTTGCATCTGCAAGCGCGGCGTGAAAGCCTTGGCCCGACGTGTCACGGAAAGACCCGATGCTGCCGATCCTGATGAAAACGCTGCCGTTCTTTGCGCTGATCGGGCTGGGCTTCTGGGCCGGGCGCGTGCGGTTCTTTTCACCCGAGGCAACGGCCTATCTGACGAAATTCGTGTTCTATTTCGCGCTGTCGGCCATGCTGTTCCGCTTTGCCGCCAACCTGTCGCTGGCCGAGATATACTCCACCCGTTTCGCACTGGCCTATCTGACCGGCTGCACGGTGGTCTATCTGCTGGCCTTTGGCGTGGCGATGCTGCGGCGCATCAGCATTGCCGAAGGCGCGGTCGAGGCGCAGTGCGCCGTCATCGGCAACACCGGCTTTCTGGGCGTGCCGATGCTGGTGGTGCTGCTGGGCGCGCAGGCGGCCGGGCCGGTGCTGATGGTGCTTTCCATCGACCTGATCGTGTTTTCCAGTGTGATCACCCTGATCATCACCGCGACGCGCGAGGGGCGGATGCGGCTGGGCATCGTCAAGGTGCTGGGGATGGGGCTGCTGAAAAACCCGATGATCGTGTCGATGGTGTTGGGGCTGGCATGGTCGGGCACCGGCATGGCCGTGCCCGCGCCGGTGAATGATTTTCTGGGCCTGCTGGGGGCTGCCGCCACGCCGGGGGCGCTGTTTGCCATCGGCGCATCGCTGGCCACCAAATCGGCGGAACGGGTGCAGGTGGCGGCCTGGCTGAGTTTCTGCAAGCTGATCCTGCACCCGCTGGCCGTGGCGTTTTGTGCGCTGGTGCTGTTCAAGGTGGAACGCGAGGCGGCGGGCGTGATGATCGCGGCGGCCTCGCTGCCGGTGGCCGGGAATGTCTATATCCTGGCCCAGCATTACGGGGTGGCCCCGCAAAGGGTGTCGGCCTCGATACTGATTTCAACGGCGGTCAGCATTCTGACCGTATCGGCGGTGATCGCTTGGGTCACGGCCTGAGAAGGAGAGCATGATGAAAACACTGTCGGAAAACCGCGCTTTCGGGGGGGTGCAGGGCGTCTATTCCCACGCATCGACGGCCTGCGGCTGCGACATGACCTTTGGCCTGTTCCTGCCCGAAGAGGCGGAGCGCGAACCCGTGCCGGTGGTCTGGTATCTGTCGGGCCTGACCTGCACGCATGAAAACGCGATGGTCAAGGCGGGCGCACAGAAATGGGCGGCGACCGAGGGCGTGGCTTTGGTGTTCCCCGATACTTCGCCGCGCGGCGAGGGCGTGGCGAATGACGCCGCCTATGATCTGGGGCAGGGGGCGGGGTTTTATGTGAACGCCACCGAAAAGCCCTGGGCCCCGCATTTCCGCATGTGGGATTACGTGACCGAGGAACTGCCCCGCCTGCTGTTCAGCGCCTTCCCCGTGGATGAGGCGCGGCAGGCGATCACCGGGCATTCGATGGGCGGCCATGGCGCGCTGACCATCGCGATGAGCTTTCCGGGCCGGTTCCGGTCGGTTTCCGCCTTTGCACCCATCGCCAACCCCACGGCAAGCGACTGGGGCCGCAAGCAATTCGCCGCCTATCTGGGCAAGGACGAGGCGAAATGGGCTGCCCATGACGCGACCCTGCTGATGAAAAAGCGCGGCTTTGATGGCCCGATCCTGATTGATCAGGGGGCATCGGACCAGTTTCTAGACCTTTTGAAGCCCGAAGCTTTGGCCGAGGCCATGATGGCACGGCGGCAGAACGGCGCCTTCCGCATGCAGAAGGGGTATGACCACAGCTATTTCTTCGTCAGCACCTTCATGGAGGATCACATCGGCTTTCACGCCTCGGCGCTTTATGCCTGAGCCGGGCGAACGGGGCGCGATCTATATCGACGCCGATGCCTGCCCGGTCAAGGCCGAGGCAGAGCGTGTGGCCGTGCGGCACGGGATGCGGATGTTCGTGGTGTCGAACGGCGGCATCCGGCCCTCGGCGCATCCGCTGGTGGAAAGCGTGTTCGTGCCCGACGGGCCGGATGTGGCCGACATGTGGATCGCCGACCGGGCGGGTGCGGGCGATGTGGTGGTGACAGGGGATATTCCGCTGGCCGCCAAATGCGTGGCGGCAGGCGCGCTGGTGGTGAAACACAACGGCGAGATGCTGACCGGCGCGAATATCGGCAATGCGCTTGCCACGCGCGACCTGATGCAGGATCTGCGGTCGGCAGACCCGTTTCGCCAAGGCGGCGGGCGGCCGTTTTCCAAGGCCGACCGTTCGCGTTTTCTGGAAACGCTTGACCGCGCGGTAAGGGCGGCAAAGGCGCGCTGATGTCGCGGGCGGAACAGATTTCCGCGCCCGGGCGCGGTGATCTGGCGGCATGATACCCGGCCCGCAACGCACCGTTCTGATCGGCATCCTCTGCGCTGTGGCGGGATCGGCGGTGTTTTCGATCAACGATCTGGCGATCAAGGCGCTGTCTTCGGATTATGCGCTGCATCAGGTGATCCTGACGCGCAGCCTGATCAGCCTGTGCTGCCTTGCGCTGATCATCTGGCTGACCGGCACCGGCTTTGCCCAGTTGCGCACCCGGCGGCGCGGCCCGCACCTGCTGCGCGTGGGCTTTGTGCTGGTGTCAAATGTCACGTATTTTCTGGGGCTTGCGGCGTTGCCACTGGCCGATGCCGTGGCCATCGCCTTTGTCAGCCCGCTGCTGGTGACGGGGCTGTCGGTGATCTTTTTGGGCGAAAAGGTCGGCCCGCGCCGCTGGGCCGCCGTGGCCGTGGGCCTGCTGGGCGTCATCATCATGCTGCGGCCCGGGGCGGGGGCCATTCAGCCTGCGGCCATTCTGGTGCTGATCTCGGCGCTGACCTATGCCGCCGCCAACATGATGACGCGGCACATGCGGGTGACGGAAAGCGCATTCGCCATGAATTTTTATGTGCAGCTTGGCTTTATCGTGGTCAGCACCGCCATGGGCCTGACGGTGGGCAATGGCAGCTTGGCCGGGGCCGCCGACCCGTCACTGGCCTTTCTGTTCCGCGCATGGATCTGGCCACCCGTGGCCGACTGGCCCGCGTTTCTGGCCACCGGCATGTCGGTGGCCGTGGGCGGTCTGCTGATCTCGCAGGCCTATCGCACGGTCGAGGCGGCGGTAGTGGCCCCGTTCGAATACACCGCCATGCCACTGGCGATTTTCTGGGGCGTGGTGGTCTTTGGCACATGGCCCGACCTGACCGCAGCCTTCGGCATTGCGCTGATCTGCGGGGCGGGGCTTTATACCGCCTGGCGCGAGACGGCAAAGAAGAAGGAGCGGCTGGCATGACCCCATCAGCGGTGGTGTTCGACATCGGCAATGTGCTGATCACCTGGAACCCCGAGCGGTTCTATGATGCGCAACTGGGCGAGGCGCGGCGGCGCGAACTGTTCGCCGCCGTCGATCTGCACGGCATGAATGACCGGATCGACGCCGGCGCGCTGTTCCGCGAAACCATCTATGAACTGGCCGACCAGACGCCGGAGTGGGCGACCGAAATCCGCTGGTGGCATGATCACTGGATCGACATGGCCGCGCCCCGGATCGAGCATTCCATCGCCCTGCTGCGCGCGCTGCGGGCCAAGGGCGTGCCGGTGTTCGCCCTGACGAATTTCGGCATCCACAGCTTTGCCTATGCGAAAACGCAGTATGACTTTCTGGGCGAATTTGACCGGGCCTATGTCTCGGGCCACATGGGCGTGATCAAACCCGACCCAAGGATTTTCGAGATGGTGGAACAGGATTGCGGGATTGCCCCCGAAGCCCTGCTGTTCACCGATGACCGCGCCGACAACATCGCCGCCGCCACGGCGCGCGGCTGGCAGGTGCATCTGTTCGCGGGGCCGCAGGGCTGGGCCACGCGGCTGGTGGCGGCGGGGTTGCTGACAGCAGAGGAGGCCGGGCTATGAGCGTGGAAATCATCGGGCCAGAGGCGGAGGCGCATATTTCCTGGGCGGGGTTGACGGATGCGCTGGAGGCGGGCCACCGCCTGCCCCGCGCCGAGATTGCCGATATTTTCCTTTATCGTGGCAAGGATACGCTTCTGTCGCGCGCCGCCTGGATCGACGGGCTGGGGCAACTGGTGAAAACCGCCACGATCTTTCCCGGCAATACGGCGCATGGGCTGGCCTCGGTCAACGGGGCGGTGAACCTTTATTCCGACCGCGAAGGCACGCTTGAGGCGTTGGTCGATTTCCACCTTGTCACCAAATGGAAAACCGCCGGTGACAGCCTGCTGGCCGCTAAGCGGCTGGCCCGGCCCGACAGCCGCAATATCCTGCTGGTCGGTGCAGGCACCGTGGCGCGCAACATGGTCGCCGCCTATGCCAGCCATTTCGCTGATGCGCGTTTTGTTGTCTGGAACCGTTCCCCGGCCGCGGCGCAGGCCATGGCCGGGCCGCATGTCCGCGCGACCGATGATCTGGAGGCCGCCGTGCGGCAGGCCGACATCATCTGCACCGCCACGATGAGCCATGAGCCGCTGATCCGCGGCGACTGGCTGCGCCCCGGCACGCATCTTGACCTGATCGGAGCCTACCGCCCCGACATGCGCGAGGCTGATGACACCGCCCTGCAACGTGCGCGAATTTTCGTCGATTCGCGCGCCACGACCCTGCACCACATCGGCGAGCTGAAAGACCCGCTTGCGCGCGGGGTCATCGCCGAAACCGATGTGATCGCCGATTTCTATGACATGGCGTCCGGCCGCTTTGCCCGCCAGTCGCCCGATGACATCACGCTGGCCAAGAACGGCGGCGGTGCCCATCTGGACCTGATGACAGCCGCCTATATCGCCGGGGCGTGGCGGGCCCGTTGAGGGCATTTTCTGTCTTGAAATATCCCCGCCGGAGGCCTCGACACTGGCGACATGCGCCTGAGGTGAAATCGGGAAATTGGTCGGAGCGAGAGGATTCGAACCTCCGACCCCCTGCTCCCGAAGCAGGTGCGCTACCAGGCTGCGCTACGCTCCGACCGTGGAGCGGGGGTTAAACCTTCGCTGCGGCATTTGCAAGGGGGATGGCGGCAGTTTCACTCCGCCCGGTCACGGGCCTCGCGGCGGTTCAACATCACCGAAATGCGCGGCATCAGGCCGGTGTCATGCCGGCTGCGCGACTGCAGCACGGGCTGGTTTTCAGACACATGGCCCTTGTCCTCGCGCAGCACGATGTAGATGCCCGAAGCGATGATGATCGCGGCACCCAGGATGGTCAGCGTGTCGGGAGATTCGTCAAAGATCGCATAGCCAAAGATCGCCGCCCAGATCATCTGCGAATATTGCATCGGGGCCACGATCACCGCCTCGGCGGCGCGATAGGCGGCAATCACCAGCAGCATGGCCACGAAACCGAACAGCGCGATGATGCCCAGCATGCCGATATGCTCGATGGGCATCGGCTTGTAAACAAAGGGCAAAGCCAGCCCCAGCACCACAAAGTTCGCCATCATCGGATAGATCAGCAGCACGGCAGACCGCTCATCCTGGCCGATCTTGCGCACGATCACCGAGGCGAGGGATGAAAACACCGCCGCCGTCAGCGCCGCCAGATGCCCAAGCGCCAGATCGGCCCCGCCCGGGCGCAGCACGATCAGCACGCCCACCAGCCCCACCAGAATCGCAGCACCGCGCCGCATGCCCACTTTCTCGCCCAGAATCGGGATAGCCAGCAGCGTTATCAGCAAGGGCGCGGCAAACAGGATCGCATAGGTCTGCGCCAGCGGCAGCGTGGAAAACGCATAGAACGCCGACACCCCGGTGATCAGCGACGAGATGGTGCGGATCGCCGTCCACCACGGATGCCGGGGCAGCAGGTTGCCATCGGTGCGGTCGGTCAGCAGCATCACCGTGACCAGCGGCAGGCCGAACAGCACGCTGAAAAAGATGATCTGGATCGCGGAATATTGCCCGCCGAGGAATTTGACCACCACATCATGCGTGGCAAAGATGGCAAAGGCCAGCAGCGCGTATAGCGCGCCGCGCAGGTTTGATTTCATGGCGGGCATGGGGGCAGGACTTTCCTCAGGCTATCCTGCGGCCAATCTCGCCCGCCCCGCCCCCGAGTGCAAGGTGCAAGCGACAGGGGGCGGACACTGATATGCCAGTTCCCGCCCCCTGTTGCGCGAAAGCTTCGTCAAAGGCTGGCGTCAAGCGCCGCGATGATCGCGTCGCCCATGCCGGTGGTGGAAATTGGCGTGCCGCCCTCGGGGCCCATCAGATCGGCGGTGCGCAGACCATCGGCCAGCACCTTTTCCACCGCCGCCTCGACCCGCGCCGCCTCATCCCCCAGATCAAAGCTGTAGCGCAGCGCCATGGCAAAGCTCAGGATACAGGCGATCGGGTTGGCCAGCCCCTTGCCCGTGATGTCGGGGGCAGAGCCATGCACGGGCTCATACAGCGCCTTGGGCCGCCCGTTCGCCGCCGGGGCGCCAAGGCTGGCCGACGGCAGCATGCCCAGGCTGCCGGTCAGCATCGCGGCCAGGTCCGACAGAAGGTCGCCGAACAGGTTGTCTGTCACGATCACGTCGAACTGTTTGGGCCAGCGCGTCAGCTGCATTGCCCCGGCATCGGCATACATGTGGCTCAGCTCCACATCCGGGTATTCGTTGTCATGCACCCATTGCACCTCTTCGCGCCACAGGATGCCGGATTCCATCACATTGGCCTTCTCCATCGAGCAGACCTTGTTGTTGCGCCGCCGGGCCAGCTCGAACGCAGAGCGCGCCACGCGGCGAATCTCGTTCGTGGTGTAGCGCTGGGTGTTCACGCCCACGCGTCCGCCCTCGTTGTCGGGGAAGATACCGCGCGGTTCGCCGAAATAGACGCCGCTGGTCAGTTCGCGCACGATGACGATATCCAGACCTGCCACGATGTCACGCTTCAGGCTGGAAAAATCGGCCAGCGCATCAAAGCACTGGGCCGGGCGCAGGTTGGAAAACAGGTCCATCTCCTTGCGCAGGCGCAGCAGGCCGCGTTCGGGTTTCACGCTGAAATCAAGTGTGTCGTATTTGGGCCCGCCCACCGCACCCAGCAGCACGGCATCGACCTGCAGCGCCTTGGCCATCGTGTCGTCATGCAGGGGGGTGCCATGCACGTCATAGGCACAGCCGCCCACCAGATCTTCGGACACGTCGAAATGCACGCCGCGTTTCGTACCGAACCAGCCGATGATCTTTTTCACCTCGGCCATCACTTCGGGGCCGATGCCGTCACCGGCGAGGATGAGAAGGGAGGGATTGGCCAAGATATGCTCCTGCACAGGTCGGGAAAAGATGTGCAAACGGCCTAGCCGCTTGGGCGGAAAGGGTCAAGCGGGGCAGGGCGGCGCTGCCTGGCCGGGCGGGCTTTCAAAGGCGTGCTGGTCTGTGGCGGCCACTCTGTGGACGGCGGGCCGGGCACGCAGCACTGTCGCAACGCTTCGGCAGCGCCCCCTTGCCCGTTCCCCTGCGCTGTCAGGGAATCACGATATCGGCCCAGACAGGGGCATGGCGCGAGGCGGTGCTGGCAGTCGCAGCCAATGCCGTGCCGGGCGCGGGCCGCAGCACCCCCGCCGCGGTGATGCGCAGATCGACCGAGGGCAGCACATAATCCACCCGCAGCTTGCCGGGCCCGTCGCGGGCAGAGTAATCGGCGGTCGCGGGGCCATCGGCACCTTGTGGCAGCGGGTCGCGCAGCGCGGGATGCGCCAGCAGGCTGGCCATGGCGGCCGTGCGGCCCTGCCCGGCATGCAGGTCAAGATTGGCATTGCCCAGCAACACAAACGGTGGGGCGGGCGGCGGCTGCGCCATCTGCCCGCCCAGCAGCCGCAGCCAGAATGCGGCCTCGTCATGGTTGCGGCGGCCGTTGCGGTCTTCCGGCCCGTCAAACACCGGCGGGGTGGCATGCCAGGCCAGCAGGCGCAGGCGGCTGCCATCCGGCAGGATCAGCGGCACCTCCCAATGGGCCGTGGTGGACAGGCGCTGCACCGCCCGCACATCCGCCGCCATTTCGGCAGGCAAATCGGCCCCGGGCAGGTCGCGCCACAAGAGGCCCGAGTAATCTTGCAGCGCGGCCAGGTCAACCGGCAGCCGTGACAGCAGCGCCATCCCCCCGGCCCCGGCAAAGCGGCCATAGCCCTGGGCATCGCGTGCGCCGCCCCTGCGGCCGTCGCCATCCATGTCCAGCCCCGTGGCCATACCGGTGTTGGGCCGCAGGGCAAAGCGGTGGGGATAGTCCTGCCCGCCGGATGCCAGCGCATCGGCCAGCGCATGAAGCGCCAGCAGGTCGTGATCATAGTCGATTCCCGTCAGCAGGATCGCATCTGCGTCCACCGCCTTGATCATCGCCAGCACCGCCAGCACCTGTGGGTCGTCGCCCCGGCGGATGTCGCGCAACAGCAGACCCGGGCCGCGCCGCGCAAGTTCAGTGGTATAGGTGGCAATGCGCAATGTGTCGGCCAGCGCCATCAGCGGCAGCAATGCCCCGACAAATCCGGCGATCAGGCCGGCAAGTAGCCCTGACCAGAGGCCAGCCCACCCGAGCGCCGCTTGGCGCGGATCATCCCGGCAATGCGCCCCATGGCGATGCCGCGCATGAAAAGACTGGCGGGAAGGAATGCCCATGCGGCCATTGTCCAGATCAGGGTTTGCGATGACCCCATCAGCAGCGGCTCGAACGCGCCGCCGCCGAGTTTCACCGCGGCTGGAATCAAGAATGGCAGCAAAAAGCCTAAGGCGAGGTTAATCCGCGCGTCCCGCTCCAGCCGGCTGATCACGTCGCCACCTGCCGAAGGGTCAAACGTGGGCAGGTTGACCCAGACGTTGAACGCCCCGGTCTGCGTCGGCCAGCCCTTCAGCCGCATCAATACCACAAAGAACGCCAGCGATACCAATGCGATGAGATAACCCATGCCCGCCGCCGTGCGCACAGCCGCCACCTGTTCGGCGCTGGCTGAGGCGGGCAGCATCAGCGTGGCCAGCCGCACGGGGCTGTAGGGAAAATCCATCGCCTGCCCGATCAGCATGCCGACGGCCTGGGTCAGGATGGTCAGCGTCGTGGGTTCGGCCATGCCGCTCGCGATCAGCGTCAGCATCAGAACCGTGGCAAACAGCATGGCAAAACGCATGCGGTTGTAGGGTGCCGCATCTCGGAATTCGATCAGCCCGGGGTAGGTGGCGTTGTATTCCACAAAGGTCAGGGCCCCGGCGAACAGCGCGACCAGCGCCACCATCTGCTTGCCGTCCGACCCGACGCCGGGCAACAGCACCGAAGGCATGGCCACAAGTGCCATAACCAGAAAAGCCCTGAGCAACGCTCCTGCCAACCGCGAAAACACCGCGTATCCTTCCTCTGCCCGGGCGGGATGCGATGCCCCGTCCTGTTATGCGTTCCGGCATCCCCGCACGTTGCGGCGGGTTGTTGCCGTTGCCTCAATCCTGCCTAAATTGTGCCTTCTTTCTGCGAAGCCCGCAACTGTGCATTGAAAAAATCCAATCATTCCGGGCTGGGCAGCCGGAATGTGTCGCCGTGATGCATCAAAGACAGGCATGAAAAAGGGCCGCCCCGGGTGGGCGGCCCCAGATATTGTGGGGAATTGCTGGTCAGGCCCAAGGGCGCAATGTGGCCGCCCGCGCCTCGAAGCTGTCGATGGCGGCGGCCTTTTCCAGCGTCAGGCCAATGTCATCCAAGCCGTTGATAAGGCAATGCTTGCGGTGGCCGTCCACGTCAAAGGCAAAGCTCTGGCCATCCGAGGTGGTGACGGTCTGGCCTTCCAGATCGACAACCATGCGGGCATTGGCCCCCTTTCGGGCGTCGTCCATCAGCACATCGACCGCTTCCTTGGGCAGAACGATGGGCAGGATGCCGTTCTTGAAGCAGTTGTTGTAGAAGATGTCGGCAAAGCTGGTGGCGATCACACAGCGGATGCCGAAATCCAGCAGGGCCCATGGCGCATGTTCGCGCGAGGATCCGCAGCCGAAGTTGTCACCCGCCACGATGATTTCCGCGTTGCGCCAGGCGGGCTGGTTCAGCACGAAATCGGGGATCTCGGCCCCATCCTGGGTATAGCGCATCTCGTCAAACAGGTTCTTGCCAAGGCCGGTGCGGGCGATGGTTTTCAGGAACTGTTTCGGGATGATCATGTCGGTGTCGATATTGACCAGCGGCATGGGTGCCGCGATGCCGGTCAGGGTGGTGAACTTGTCCATCAGACCATCTCCCTCATCATCTCGCGCACGTCGGTCAAGTGGCCGGTGATCGCCGCAGCCGCCGCCATGGCGGGGCTGAGCAGATGGGTGCGGCCACCCCGGCCCTGACGGCCCTCGAAGTTGCGGTTCGACGTGGCCGCGCAACGCTCGCCCGGGGCCAACTGGTCGGGGTTCATCGCAAGGCACATGGAGCAGCCCGCCAGACGCCATTCAAACCCGGCGTCGATGAAGATCTGTGCCAGACCCTCTTCCTCCGCCTGCGCCCGCACCAGACCCGAGCCGGGAACGACCATGGCGCGGATGCCGTCTTTTTTCTTCTTGCCCTTCAGGATGGCCGCCGCCGCGCGCAGATCCTCGATCCGGCCATTGGTGCAGGAACCGATGAACACGGTGTCGATGGCAATGTCGGACAGTTTCTGGCCGGGGGTCAGGCCCATGTAGTCAAGGCTGCGCTGCACCGCCTCTGCCTTGCCGCCGGTGAAATCGGACGGGCTGGGCACCACGCCGGTGATCGGCAGCACGTCTTCGGGGCTGGTGCCCCATGTCACCACCGGGGCAATATCCTCGCCCTTGATCGTCACCACCTTGTCGAAATGCGCGCCCTCGTCGGTGAACAGGGTTTTCCAATAGGCGACGGCGGCTTCCCATGCCGCACCTTTGGGTGCGTGCGGGCGGCCCATGCAATAGGCGAAGGTTTTCTCGTCCGGTGCGATGAGGCCCGCGCGCGCGCCGCCCTCGATGGCCATGTTGCACACGGTCATGCGGCCTTCCATCGACAGTTCGCGGATCGCCTGCCCGCAATATTCGATGACATAGCCGGTGCCGCCCGCCGTGCCGGTTACACCGATGACGCTGAGGGTGATGTCTTTCGCGGTGACGCCGGGGCGCAGGGAGCCGGTGATCTCCACCTTCATGTTCTTGCCCTTGCGCTGGATCAACGTCTGGGTGGCCAGCACATGCTCCACTTCAGAGGTGCCGATGCCATGCGCGAGGCTGCCGAAGGCGCCGTGCGTCGCGGTGTGGCTGTCGCCGCAGACCACGGTCATGCCGGGCAGGGTCCAGCCCTGTTCGGGGCCGACGATATGCACGATGCCCTGCCGCACATCGGACACGGGGTAATAATGCACACCGAAATCGCGGGCGTTCTGGTCCAGCGCGGCCACCTGGATGCGGCTGTCCTCGGTCATGGTGGCGGCATTGGCGCGGTCCAGCGTGGTGGGCACGTTGTGATCGGGCACGGCGATGGTCTTTTCCGGCGCGCGGACGCGGCGCCCGGTCATGCGCAGGCCCTCAAAGGCTTGGGGGCTGGTGACTTCATGCACCAGATGGCGGTCGATATACAGCAGGCAGGTGCCGTCTTCGGCCTGGTGAACGACGTGGTCGTCCCAGATTTTGTCATACAGGGTTTTTGGGCCGGTCATGGCTCTCTCTCGCAGATGGCTGATGTCACGATATGCAGGGACGGCGCGCGCGATCAGAGGCGCGCGAGGACCGAAAGCGTCGCGCCATGAAACCGCCAGGGCAGCCGCGTGCGATCGTCTATGTCGAAAAACCGTATCATGACGGTTCTGATACGCCCGAATCCGGCATCAGGCAAGTGTTGGCGGGGCCGTGGCCCCGGCCCAGCCCGTGCGCGGTTGCATGATTGTTGAGGAAAACCGGGGCCTGCGACTGCTGAACTGGCCTTACAGATCGCGCCAGCGGGGCAGGCCGGCCCGCATAGCCTGCGCGCGGATGATGACGGCAAAGGCGATGCCGATGATGGTTGACATGACCAGGACGCCCGGCAAGCCCAGGCTGACAAGCCCGGCAATCGGCCCCCGGCTTGGCGCGCCCACATCCGGGGCCGAGACCAGCCACAGCACCCCGCCAAAGATGAAGAGCCCCAGCAGCAGGCCCGAGATGAACAGCGACAGCGCCGATTTGAAATGCAGAGGACGGACCGGCAGGCCCATCGCGGCAAGGCCGCGCATCAGGGGCGGAAAGCCCGCGTCGCGGCTGATGCCCGCTGCGGCCGCCACGGCCAGGGCGCGGTTCAGCCGGTCGCGGTAATTGCCGGGGCGGCCGCCCGTGGGGCGGGGTGCGGCAGCGGATGCGCGCTGCGTCTGGTGGTTCTGAGAAATGCGGGCAAGGCGGGCGTCAAAATCTCTGTCCGGCATGGCAACCTCTGGGTGTGGCGGATCGTGCGAGTTTCCCCAAGCCTGTCGCGCTGCTGTGGCGATTCTTTGGCGGCGAAGTGGCATTTTGCCTTGCACGCCAAGGTTGCGGCACGCCCCGCCGGCCCGGTCTGGTCGCGGATCGCTGCGCGGGCTGCGCGCATTGCCTGCAAACCCGGGCTGCAAACCGGCCAATTCGGGCAGGGCGCGGGCAGGATTCGGCCTTGCACACCAGCGTTTCAAGGCGTAGTCACAGCGCCTTCCTGCCGCGCCCGGTGCCTGTCATTGAGATTTGACCCGGGCGATGCTAGGCTTTGAGCTATGCCTTGCGCCGGGGCATGATCGGCGTGCAACACTTGGAGGACGATGTCCTGTCTCATTCTGACCCTGCGACCGGGCTGCCGGTCGGGCCGCGGCCTTCGCGCATGACGGCGACGCTGCCTTCCACCACCATGGCCGACCAGCCCACCAGCGAAGCGCTGCTTGCGCATGTGCTGGCCTCGCTGGAAGACGACAAGGCCGAAGAGATCGTGCAGATCGACCTGCGCGGGCGGTCTGACATGGCCGATTACATGGTGATATGTTCGGGCCGGTCGTCGCGCCAGGTGGCGGCAATCTCGGAAAAGCTGATGGACCGGTTGAAGGTTGATTTCAACCGCCTGTCCAAGGTCGAGGGCAAGGAAACCGGCGACTGGGTGCTGATCGACACGGGCGATGTGATCGTGCATGTGTTCCGCCCCGAAGTGCGCGAATTCTATCAGCTTGAAAAGATGTGGCTTCCGGGCGGCACCCAGGGGCTGTCTTCGGATATGATCCCCGACTGATGCGGTTGCATCTGTGCGCGGTGGGGCGGCTGAGGGCTGGCCCCGAGCGCGTATTGGTGGATGATTACCTGCAACGGTTTGACCGCACCGGGCGGGCCCTGGGCCTTGGCCCGGCGGCAGAGCACGAGGTGGAGGACAAGCGCGGCGGCGGGATGGAGGCCGAGGGCGACCTGCTGGCCCGGGCCGTTCCGCAGGGCGCGCTGCTGGCGGTGCTGGATGAACGCGGGCGCGTGCTGCCCAGCCCTGAATTTGCCGCGCAACTCGCCCGGTGGCGCGATGGCGGGCGGCATGATGTGGCCTTTGTGATCGGCGGGGCCGATGGCCTTGCCCCCGCCCTGCGCGACCGCGCGGATTTCGCGCTGTCCTTCGGGGCGATGGTCTGGCCGCACATGCTGGTGCGGGTGATGCTGGCCGAACAGCTTTACCGCGCCGCGACGATTCTGGCGGGCGGGCCGTATCACCGGGCCTGACGCTCAGATCAGCCAGACCCTGCCATGCGGGGGCAGCACCACGGCCCCGTCATGCGGCGTGACCGGCTGATCCGACAGCGCGTCATGCAGCAGGGACACACCCTGCGCGCGGATGAAATCCAGCGGCACATGGCGCCAGTCTTCGGCAAAGTTGAACAGGCACAGCACCGGCCCCGCGGGGGCGCGGCGGGTAAAGGCAAAGATGCCGGGGATGCCGGTTAGAAGCATGTCGGTCGGCACCGCGCCATGCAGGGCGGGGGTGGCCTTGCGCCGCGCAAGGATGTGGCGCAGGCCGCGGAACACCCGCGCGCCGGGGCGGCCACTTTCCTCGCGCGCGGCGGCTGCTTGCCAGTCCATCACCGGGCGGTGCAGCCAGCGGCTGTCATGCGCGTGGTCGGGCCGGTCGCGGTAGCTGTAATCGTTCAGCATGGCCAGCTCATCACCCATATAGATCAGGGGAATGCCGCCAAAGGCCGCGATCAGCGCATGGCCCAGCAGTATGCGCTGCACGGCGGCATCCTCGGCCCCCGCATCGCCCGCCGCCTTTTCCAGCCCGGCCAGCGACGCGAAACTGCCGGATATGCGCTTGTCACCCGTCGCCTCGTTCACCTGAAACGGCAGGCCCTTGGCGAAGGAACCGGGGAAGCCACCTTCGTAGAACTCTGACAGATAGGCGCGGTGGCCGGGGCCGCTGATGCCAAGCGCCGCCGCATCCTCGTCGGTGATGGCCCAGCCGATGTCGTCATGACAGCGGATATAGGTGGCATAGGTGGCGTTGCTCAGCACCGGCGGGAAATGCGTGCGCAGCACATGGGTCATCATCGTGGTGTCGCGGGTGGCCAGCGCCGACCAGAACTGCACCATCAGGCTGTTGTGATAGGCAAGGTTGCCCTCTTTGCCATCATGCCTGCCGCGGCCGAAGTAGGGCAGCATTTCGGCGGGGGCCACGATCGCCTCTTCCAGATGGATCAGCGCCGGGGTGGCGATGCGGCTGCACGCCCGCAGGGCTTGCAGGATCATGTGCACCTCGGGTTCCGACTGGCAGCGCGTGCCCATGCGTTTCCACATGAAGGCCACGGCATCCAGCCGCACCACATCCACGCCCTGATTGGCAAGGTTCAGCATGATGTCCACGATTTCCACGAACACCTGCGGGTTGGCCCAGTTCAGATCCCACTGGTGTTCGTTGAACGTCGTCCAGACCCATTTGCCAAAGTCGTAATGGGTGAAATTGCCGGGGGCATTGTCGGGGAACACCTCGACCAGCGTTTGTTCATACCGCTTTGGAAGCGTGTCATCGTCGAACATCAGGTAGTAATCCTGATATTTCGCATGGCCCTTGGCGGCCTTTTTCGCCCAGGCATGTTCCTTGGCGGTGTGGTTCAGCACCAGATCGACGCACAGGCAGATGCCGCGTGCCCGCAGCGCCGCCGCCACCTCGGCAAAATCAGCCATCGTGCCATAGGCGGGGTTGATGGCGCGGTAATCCATCACCGAATAGCCGCCGTCGCTGTCGCCGGGGCGCGGTTTCAGGCAGGGCATGAAATGGACATAGGTGATGCCAAGGTCTTGCAGGTAATCGAGTTTGTCCAGAACGCCCTTCAGCGTGCCGGCAAAACGGTCGATGTAGAACACATAGCCCGCGCGGTCTGACCGCTGAAACCAGTCGGGCTCCAGATCGCGTTGCAGATCCAGCCGGCGCAGGTCATCGGGGCGGGATTTCCATGCCTTGCGCAGGGTTTTCAGCAAGGTTTCGCAAAAGGCGGGGTAATCGGGGCGCTGGCCATAAAGCGCCTCCAGCATCGGCCAGAGGTCGGGCGCGCTGCGGTTCAGGCGCAGCGTGAAGATCTCGTCATCCGTGACGCGCGGACTGGCTGGCATGGCATCCTCCCCCTGAATGGCGTTAGGATAAGCGGGCCAAAGCGGTTTGAGAAGGGGTGTCAGCGGATGATCAGCCGGGTTTCGTGGCGGATGCGGTTGGCGATCCACAACAGGTCTGCCCGGGCAAAGGCCACGCAGCCCGCGGTGGGGTAGCGCGGCCTGCGCCATGTGTGGATGAAGATGGCCGAACCTTTGCCCGGCGTCGCCTCGGGCCAGTTCCAGTCGGTGATCAGGATCAGGTCATAGAGCGGGTCGGGCCGGGTCAGGCTTTCATGGCCGAAAGGGTGGGGGCGCCGCACCATCAGGTTGTAGTTGGGGTCGGTCACGTCATCTGACCACAGGTCGCCGGGGCCGATGGGCAGCGCCCAGTCCGGCAACCGGGCGGGGGCCAGACGATGAGGGCGATACAGCAGGCCCACGATGCGGTGGGTGCCGCGCGGGGTCGCGCCGTCGCCCTCGCGCTTTGCATCAGTGATGCCGCCGCGCCCGATGGCGCAGGGGAAACGGCGGCCCATGAAACGCGCGCCCTGCCGACCCACCACAATGTCGGACGCCTTCACAGCAGATGCCCCGATTTGGCGGCCTTGGTCGCCAGATAATCCGCGTTCTGCGCGGTCTGGCCCACATGCAGCGGCACCCGTTCGGCAACATGGATGCCGTTGCTTTCCATCATCGCCAGCTTGCGCGGGTTGTTGGTCAAAAGCCGCACGGCGGAAAAGCCCATCTGCCGCAGGATGCCCGCGCCAAGGCGGAAATCACGCTCGTCATCCTCGAATCCCAGCCGGTGATTGGCCTGCACCGTGTCGAACCCCTGATCCTGCAAGGCATAGGCGCGCATCTTGTTGGCAAGGCCAATGCCGCGCCCTTCTTGGTTCAGATACAGCAGCACGCCCGCGCCCGCCGCGCCCATCTGCGCCAAAGCCGCGCGCAGTTGCGGCCCGCAATCGCATTTCAGCGATCCCAGCACATCGCCGGTGAAACAGGCCGAATGCAGCCGGGCCAGCACGGGGGCGGAACGGTCTGGGCGGCCGATCTCGATGGCGTAATGTTCCTCGCCACCATCCTCGGGGCGGAAGATATGCACGCGGCCTGCGGTGGAGGCGACCATGGGCAGCCGGGCCGACACCACCGGATGCAGCGGGGATGCGCGCAGCAGTTCGGGCGCAGCCTCGGCCAGCGGGATCAGCGTCAGGCCGTGGCGACCGGCCAAGGCAAGCCCGTCAGGCACTGGCAACACCAGTGCGGCGGGCAGCAGATGCGCCGATTTGGCCAGCGCAATCGCGGCGCGGTGCAGGTCGGCGGGGCCATCGCGCAACGACTGGAACGGGCCTTTCATCGGCACGCGCAGGTCATCCACCGGGTCGGCCATGGCATGCAGCCAGTCCAGCCCGGCATCGGGGGGCAGGGCGATGCGCGCCAGATCGCCGTCATAGGCGCGCACCTTCAGCGTTTCCGCCCGCCGCACGGTGATCGCCAGTTCCGGCTGGCCCATGGCGCGCAATTCGGCCAGACGCGGGGCCTCCAGCGATTCCACCGCCACGACCAGCGCGGCACGGCCCGCATCGGTCAGCACCACCGGCACGCCCATGCGCAGATCGCCGCGCGCGCGGGCAAGACGTTCGACGATGCTGGGGGCAAGGGTCATGCGGGCTTCCTTTCCCCGCCTGTCTAGCCTTGGCTGTCGGAAATTGAAACATATCCCCGCCAGGCGACACGTCCGCGTGAGTAAACTGTCGCATAGCTTGCCGAAATGGTCAGGGGCGCGCATCTGGGATCACAGGAAGAGGAGCAACACAATGGCATCCTTACGGAAAATTCTGCTGGTCGACGATGATGACGACCTGCGCGAGGCGCTTAGCGAGCAATTGGTGATGACCGAGGATTTCGACGTGTTCGAAGCCGGGTCGGGCGCCGAGGGCATGGAAAAGGCGAAGGCCGCGCTTTACGATCTGGTGATCCTTGATGTGGGCCTGCCCGATACCGACGGGCGCGAGTTGTGCCGCCGCATGCGCAAGCAGGGCGTCAAATGCCCGATCCTGATGCTGACGGGCCATGATTCGGACGCCGACACGATTCTGGGGCTGGACGCGGGCGCGAATGATTATGTGACCAAGCCGTTCAAGTTTCCGGTGTTGCTGGCGCGCATCAGGGCGCAGCTGCGCACGCATGAACAATCCGAAGATGCCGTGTTCCAGTTGGGCCCCTATACGTTCAAACCCGCGCAGAAAATGCTGGTTGACGAAAAGGAAAAGAAAATCCGCCTGACCGAGAAAGAGACGAACATCCTGAAGTATCTTTACCGCGCATCGCAAGGTGTGGTGGCACGGGATATCTTGCTTCACGAGGTCTGGGGGTATAATGCTGGCGTTACAACCCACACGCTAGAGACCCACATCTACCGGTTGCGCCAGAAGATCGAACCCGATCCGTCGAATGCGCGGCTGCTGGTGACCGAAAGCGGTGGCTACCGCCTTGTTGCCTGATGGTCGTATTGTTGCCCTAATTGCACGGTATATGGTAATTATGGCGCAACTGTTTCGCCCACGAGTTCCCCTCGCCGTGTCGGGGTCATGACACGGCACCTCCCTGTTGGACCTGGCCGGGCCTTGTGCCCGGCCTTTTTTTGCCCTCAGCGGTCCAGCCGCAGGCGGAAGGCCACGATAAGGCACAACACCGCCATCCCTGCCGCCGCCACGACAAACGGCAGCCGCAGCGCCAGATCGCGGCCCAGCGGCTCGGCCGCCATTGCCACCATCGCGCCGCCGAACAGCGCCCCCAAGGGCATCGAGCCCCAGCCGAAGAACCGGTAGATGCTGTTGACCCGGCCCAGAATTTCGCCGGGGATCTTCCGCTGGCGGTAGGACACCGTGACCACGTTCCACAGCATCGACGCCGCCGCCTCGATGAACAGCGCGATCCCGGCCACGACGGGCGAGGCCCAGAGCGCCAGCAGCAGATAGCCGCCCAGAAACACCGCCATTGCTGCCACCAGACTGGCGCGCATGCCCAGCCTTGCCGCCACCCGGGGCGCCACCAGCCCGCCGATGACACCGCCCGCCGCCCCGCAGGTCAGCAAAAGGCCATGGCCAAGGGCGGTCAGCCCCAGCACCTCTTGCGCGTAAAGCACCAGAATGGTGAAGCAGCCGATATGCAGGAAATTCACGCAGCCCAGCATCAGCGCCAGATGCAGGATTGTCTTGTGCGCCCAGATCCACAGCGCCCCCTCGCGCAGCGCGGCGAAGAACCGCTGCGGGGCGGGGGCCGCGCGGGGTGGCAGCACCATCAGCCAGACCAACAGCGCGGCCAGCGCAAAGGTGGCGGCATCAAAGCCGAAGGGCACGGCAATGCCCAGCCCGATCAGCACCCCGGCCAGGGGCGGGCCGATGAACTGGCCCGTCACCTGTTCCGCGCTCCACATCTGGCCATTGGCACGCTCCAGATCCTGCGGAGCCACCACGCGGGGCAGGATGGTTTGGGCGGCGTTGTCGCGCAGCACCTCGGCGCTGCCCAGAAGGAAGGCCAGCAGCGCCAGCGGCCAGATCACCTGCCCCTGCGCCGGGGCGGAAAGCGCCAGCGCCACGATGCCCAGTGTCAGCCCGCAGCGCAGCAGATCGGCCCGCGCCATCAGGCGGCGGTGGTCGGCACGGTCGGTCCAGACCCCCGCGGGCAGGGCAAACAGAAGCCATGGCAGGCGCTGCGCCGCCGCCACCAGCCCGATCAGCACCGGGTCGCGGGTCAGAAGCGTGGCAAACCACGGCAGCGCCAGTGCCGACACGCCATCGCCCAGATTGGTCACAATGCTGGAGGAAAACAGCAGGCGGAAGTTGCGGTTGGTGCGCAGCAAGGATGCGGTCATGGCAGCCCTTTCCGGGTGGCAGGCAGGCCACGCTCCCGCTATCGTGCGGCCAAGTCAACCCGGAGACAGCCATGCCCTTCACCCTCGCCACCTGGAACATCAATTCGGTGCGGCTGCGCGAACCTTTGGTGCTGCGGCTTCTGGGTGAGGAAACGCCCGACATCCTGTGCCTTCAGGAATGCAAAAGCCCGGTGGACAAGATCCCGCTGGAGGCGTTTCATGGGCTGGGCTACCGCTATCTCGTGGCGCGGGGGCAGAAGGGTTACAACGGCGTCGCCATCCTGTCGAAACTGCCGATCATGGATGCGGGCGACAAGGATTTCGCCCAGCTTGGCCATGCGCGGCATGTGGCGGCGCGGCTGGAAAACGGCGTGACCATCCACAACTGCTATGTGCCCGCCGGGGGCGACATCCCCGACCGCGCGCTGAACGAGAAGTTCGGGCAGAAACTGGATTACCTGACCGAACTGCGCGATTATTTCCGGTGGGAGCGGCCCGACCGCGCCATTCTGGTGGGCGATCTGAACATCGCGCCCCGCGAGGATGACGTGTGGAACCACAAGGCGCTGCTGAAGATCGTCAGCCATACGCCGGTGGAGGTGGAGCATCTGCTGGCCGCCATGGAATCGGGGGCCTGGGTGGACGTGACGCGTAAGGACATTCCCGAAGGCCTGCTGTATTCGTGGTGGTCCTACCGCTCGCCCGACTGGGATGCCGCAGACAAGGGCCGCAGGCTGGACCATATCTGGGCCACGCCCGACATCGCCGGGGCCGCCCATTCCAGCCGCATCCTTCGCGCCGTGCGGGGGTGGGAACAGCCATCCGACCACGCGCCGGTGTTTGCGACGTTTGATCTGTGATCGCCCGCGCGCGTCTGAAATCCGCACTTGCCCCGCACAAGGCTTCGCCGCAAACCTGACCGGATGGGCGGCTGAGCGGGGGCGGATATGGCGCTGACACGGCGGGCGTTGTTGCTGGGGGGCGGGGCTGCGCTGGGTGCCTATGGCGCGCGGGCGCTGGCACCGGACGGCTTTTCCACCACGGGCGCGGGGCTGATCGTGCCGGGCGGTGGCGACGGCCTGCTGAACGACGCCAGTTTGTTGAGCGAAACCCCGGTGTTCCGGCAGGCCGGTTTCAATGACACCGATACGGCGCTGGTTGATGCGCTGCGGGCCGAACTGGCGGCGGCGCGGGCCGAGGGCCGGGCGGTGAACATCGGGGCGGCGCGGCATTCGATGGGCGGGCAGGCCATTCCGCGCGATGGCCATGCGCTGTCGCTGGACAATGCCGCTGTGGTGGTCAGCGGTGATACCTACCGGGTGCAGGCGGGGGCGCGCTGGCGGCAGGTGATCGCGGCGCTTGATCCGCTGGGCCTGTCGCCCAAAGTGATGCAATCGAACCATGATTTCGGCGTGGCGGCGACGTTCAGCGTCAACGCCCATGGCTGGCCCGCGCCGCTGGGGCCGATGGGGGCAACCGTTTTGTCGCTTGGCATGGTGCTGGCCGATGGCAGTGCGATCCGCGCCTCGCGCGACGAAAACACCGCGATCTTCAATGCGGCGATGGGCGGCTATGGCCTGATCGGCCTGATCACCGATCTGGAGGTGCAGGCCGCGCCGAACCTGTTGTTGGAACCCACATTCGCCGTGATGCAGGCCCGGGATTTCAGCACCGCCTTTGCCGGGGCGATGGGGCCGGATGTGCCCATGGCCTATGGCCGGCTGAACGTGGACCGCGCGGGGTTTTTCACCGAGGCTATGTTGGTCACATACCGCGCGGCGGCGGATCAGGGCGATCTGCCGCCTGCTTCCGGCTCGGGTGCGCTGTCGCATGCCTCGCGGCATATCTTCCGCGCGCAGCTGGGGTCGGATTGGGTGAAGCGCCGCCGATGGGGCATCGAGACCGGCATCGGCGCGCGGCTGGCAGGGGCCGCCACCCGCAACAGCCTGCTGAACGAGCCTGTCATCACGCTGGATGACCGCGACCCCACGCGCACCGACATATTGCACGAATATTTCGTGGCACCCGAGGCGTTTCCGGCCTTTCTGGAGGTCTGCCGCGCGATCATCCCGGCGTCCTATCAGGATCTGCTGAATGTGACGCTGCGCTGGGTGGCGCAGGACGCCGAAAGCCTGTTGTCCTATGCCCCCGACGGGCCGCGCATCGCCGCCGTCATGCTGTTCAGCCAGGAAATGACCGCCCGGGCCGAGGCCGACATGGCGCGGATGACCGCCGCGCTGATCGGGGCGGTGCAGGGCATCGGCGGCAGCTATTACCTGCCCTACCGGCTGCATGCCACGCAGGCGCAATTCCGGCAGGGCTATGCGCGGGCGGCAGAGTTCGTGGCGCTGAAGCGGCAGCTTGACCCGGGGCTGGTACTGCGCAACGCGCTGTGGGACAGATACATGGCGGATATATGAGGGGCAGGATGGGCGGGCATCAGAAAATCGCGCTGGGGTATTTCGTGGTGCTGCTGGGGGCGGCGGCGCTGAACTACATTCCCGGGCTGACCGATGCCGATGGCCGCGCCTTCGGCATCTTTGCGCTGGATCTGTTTGACGATGCGCTGCATCTGGCCTCGGCCCTGTGGGCGCTGGCGGCGGCGCTGATCTCGGCCCGGGCGGCGCGGATGTTCCTTGTGCTGTTCGGCGCGCTGTATCTGGCGGATGGGCTGATGGGGCTGGCGTTCGGGTCCGGCTATCTGGATTTCGGGATATTCACCAACGGCGTGGTGGCGCTGCCCTTTGGGTTCAAGATACTGGCCAACCTGCCACATATCGGGCTGGGCGGTGTGGCGCTGGTGGCGGGGTTGCGGCGGTGAGGGTGTTCGGGCGCATTCTGGGGCGGGTGCTGCTGGTGGCCGCGCTGCTGCTGGCGGTCGTGCTTGCACCGGTGGCCTATACCGAAACTGCCTGCCGTGGTGCGGTGGCGGCTGATGATTATGCGCCCATTCTGCCAGAGGCGGACCGGCGCGCGGAATCGCGCACATTCCTGACCTGGCCTGAATGGCATATCGTGCATGCCTATGACGATTATGCGGCGGTGATCGCGGCGGGCAATCCGCATGATTTCGGTTTCCTGCGCAGCATCGGGGGGTTCTGGTCGTCGCTGTGCACTCTGAACCAGGTAGCGTCGGGGCATGGTGGCGCGACATGGCAGACCAAGCAGATGGTCTATGTCATCGGTGTATCCTTTACCGCCGAACTGTTGCTGAAGGCGGCGTATGAGGAAACGCTGGGCCGGATGGCGACCATGATACGTGGCAGGGCGCATGCGCCGCTGGATGATCTTTCGGCGCAGCAAGCGGCGGAATACGCACGGTTTCTGCAACAGGTGCCGTGGTACAAATGGGATTTCCGCGCCGATGCGGCGGCGCTGGCGGCGGGCAGCAGCGGCGTGTTCCGCGACCGCGAGCGGCGTTTGGCGCTGGGGCTGGAATACCACGCCAAGGCCGCCTATGCGGGGCTGATCGCGGCGGCGGTGGCAGGTGTGGGGGGCGATGCGCTGACCCTGCGGGCGGTGATCGGCGGGATGACGCCCGAGGCGCTGGCGGCTGTGCCTGGCGTGACGGTGATCGGCACCCGCCCCGAGGGGGTGGAGGTGGAAACGCCGCGCTACCGCGCCTTTACCGAACTGGCGGTGCTGCTGGCGGCTGAAGGCGCGGATTTCGTGGAGATTGCCGGGAATGACGACATCATGCTCAGCGTGATCGCGGATGCGCCGTTGTATGCCGGCGCGCTGTTGAGCCTGCCCCGGCAGGGCCATTCTGGCACGCGGCACTTGCTGGTGGTCAAGGTCGCCGGTCTGGCTGATGCGCTGCGCGGGCTGGCGGATGGTGCGGCGCGGCTGGAGCATGTGCATGACTATTGACGGACGGCTGTGGGCGGCTGGCCTGACTTTGGTTCTGCTGGGCTGGATCGGCGTGCTGGCACTGGTGATGCGGCTGTCGGGCGCGGCCCCGGCGGCGCTGGTGATTGTGCCGCCGGGCGGGCTGGCGGACCTGCCCGCAGGCGTGGCGGTGCTGTCGCGCGGCCCGTTCAGCGTGACGGTGTCGGGCGGCGCAGGCTTGGTGGCGGCGCTTTATGGCGCGGGGGCGCTCTTGGTGCTGCCCGCCGGGCTGACCGGCTGTTTGCCGCAGGATGCGGGCTAGGCCAAATTTTTTGCAGGAAAAAATTTGGTGCGGAACGCCACCGGCGGTGCCGGTCGCCACGGGCCGGGGCGCTCCGCGGGGGATATTTGAAGACAGAAAATGCCTTCAGATCATGGCTTTGATGGCCCCAGCCACGGCATCTGCCAGTGCGGCATGCGCCAGCTTGTCATAGTGGATACCGTCCACCGGGCTGGTCTTTATCACCTGTCCCGCATTCAGGAAACCGATGCCGCGCGCGGCGGCGAGGGCAGCGTAAAGCGGGGCCAGTGCCTGCGATTTGGCCGCCGATCCGATGAATTCGCTGGCGATGGGGCCAAGCTCCTGCACCGGGGGCGGGCAGATCAGGAGCACCTTGAAGCCGCCGTGGCGGGTCTGCATCTCTTGCCCCAGCGCGATGTCGAGCAGGCCCGCGATGCCGGCCGTGACCATGTCGGGCGAGGCGCCGAAGCGGGTTTTCACGTCATTGGTGCCCAGCATGAGTGTCATCACATCGACAGGGCCATGGCTTTGCAGGGCGATTTTCAGGCCCCACTGGCCATTCATGTGGTCGCCCATCACCGGATCGGCGAATTGCGCGGTGCGGCCCGGCAGGCCCGCCTCGGCCAGTTCCCAGCCCGGGCCAAGCGCCGCATGAGCGCGGGTGGGCCAGCGGGTTGCGGCATCAAAGCGGTGGTAGTCGCCACGTGTGACGATGGGCGGGGTGCCGTGGGTGTTGCTGTCGCCGAAGGTCAGAAGGAAGGGCATGGCGGACCTCGTTGCTGGTCATGGGCCGCCGGCGGCGGCGCGGGAAAGGGGCAGGCGCGGTGTGCGCCCGGCCGCCGAAAATGGCGGGGCCGGGCGCGGGCGTCAGGTGCGCGGGTCAGGCGTCGGCCAGCACATCCTGGCGCTGCTGGCCGAGGCCAGCGATGCCCAGTTCCACCACATCGCCCGGTTTCAGAAAGCGCGGCGGCTTGAAGCCCATGCCCACGCCGGGCGGGGTTCCGGTGGAGATGATGTCGCCGGGGTGCAGCGTCATGAACTGCGACAGGTAGCTGACGATATGGGCCACGCCGTAGACCATGGTGCGGGTGGAGCCGTTCTGCACCGTCTCGCCGTTCACGGTCAGCCACATGGCCAGATCCTGCGGATCGGCCACCGCGTCGCGTGTCACCAGCCAGGGGCCGATCTGGCCGAAGCTGTCGCAGCTTTTGCCCTTGGTCCACTGGCCGGAACGCTCGTTCTGGAAGGAGCGCTCGCTGACGTCATTGGTCACGGCATAGCCCGCCACATGGGCCAGAGCATCTGCCTCGGCCACATATTTGGCGCGGGTGCCGATGATGACGGCAAGCTCCACCTCCCAGTCGGTCTTGACGGCGCCGCGGGGGATCACGATCGGATCGTTGGGGCCGACGATGGCCGAGGTGGCCTTCATGAAGATCACGGGCTCGGGTGGCACGGCCATGCCAGATTCCGCCGCATGGTCGGCATAGTTCAGGCCGATGCAGATGAATTTGCCGGTGCCGGTCACGCAGGGGCCCAGCCGGTTGGCGGGATCGACCACTGGCAGGCTGGCGGCATCAAGGCCGCGCAGCATGGCCAGACCCGCATCCGACAGGATCGCGCCGCCGATGTCGGGCACCAGCCCCGTCAGGTCGCGGATCGTGCCGTCGGAATGCAGCAGGCCGGGGCGCTCGGCGCCTGCGGGGCCGTGGCGGAGAAGTTTCATGGTCGGTCCTCGGTCGGTGGCGCGGGTGCCGTTTGACCGGGCATGCGCCAGTGGGAAAGGAAGTGGTCGTGAAGCAATGCGCCGGATCATGGCGGTTGCCCCGTTCGGCTGCAAGAACCGCCGGACGGAAATTTGCCCGGCATGCCGCGCAATATCGGGCGCAAGGTGGATGGCGTCATCCCCATGGCCCGAAGCCCCTTGGCCTTTCGCCCTCCGATGCCATATACCGGACAGGATTTTCAGCCGAGGGAGACAGGCATGTTCGGGTTTGGTGACAAGGCTCCGGCAGCCCCAGCGGCGGCATCCGCCACGATCAAGGACACATCCGAGGCCACCTTCATGGCCGATGTGATCGAGGCCAGCCGCGAGGCGCCGGTGGTTGTCGATTTCTGGGCGCCCTGGTGCGGCCCCTGCAAGACGCTGGGCCCCATGTTGGAGGCAGCGGTGAAGGCGACCGGCGGCAAGGTGCGCATGGTCAAGGTGAATGTGGATGAGAACCAGCGCATTGCGGCGCAGTTGCGGGTGCAGTCCATCCCCACCGTCTTTGCCTTCTGGCAGGGTCAGCCGGTTGATGCGTTTCAGGGCGCGCTGCCTGCGTCAGACCTGAAGAAATTCGTCGAAAAACTGGCGGCGCTGGCCGGTGACGGCGGGCTGGGCGAGGCGCTGGAAGCCGCGGAACAGATGCTGGCCGAGGGTGCTGTGGTGGATGCCGCCGAAACCTTTGCCGCCATCCTGGGCGAAGAGCCGGGCAATGCCCCCGCCTATGCCGGGCTGATCCGTTGCCATCTGGCGCTGGGCGAACTGGATCAGGCGCAGGCCTTTGCCGATGCCGCCCCGGCCCCCATTGCCAAGGCCAAGGAGATCGAGGCGGCGCGTGCCCAGATCGAACTGGCGCGGCAGGCCGCCAATGCGGGTCCGGAAACCGAGTTGCGCGCGGCGGTCGAGGCTGACCCCGCCGACCATCAGGCGCGGTTTGATCTGGCGCTGGCGCTGCATGCCGCAGGCAAGGTGGACGAGGCGGTGGACCAGTTGCTTGACCTGTTCCGCCGTGACCGCGAATGGAACGGTGGCGCGGCCCGGGCGCAGTTGATGACCATCTTCGAGGCGCTGAAGCCGCAGGATCCCATCGTGCTGAAGGGCCGCCGCCGCCTGTCGTCGATGATCTTTGCATGAATGGCAAAGTCGCAGGGCCGGGTCATTGCCCGGCCCCGGTCGCGGCCTAGGTTGCAGGGCATGATAAAATCAGCCGACCTTCCCGAGACGATCGCGGTCTTTCCCCTGCCGGGGGCGCTGCTGCTGCCCCGTGCGCGCCTGCCGCTGCACATCTTCGAGCCGCGCTATCTGCAGATGCTGGAAGACGCGATGAAGACGCGGCACCGGCTGATCGGCATGGTGCAGCCGCGCGAGGTTCCGGGCGGGCATCCCGCTGGCCAGCCGGGCGAAAAGCGGCTGCAAGCCATTGGCTGTGCCGGGCGGCTGACCGGATTTTCCGAAACCGAGGACGGGCGTTACATGATCACGCTGTCGGGCATCTCGCGGTTTCGCGTGCTGTCCGAAGTGCAGGGCTTCACCCCCTACCGCCGCTGTCTGGTCGATTGGGCGCCCTTTGCCCGCGATCTGGGTGGCGTCGAGGCCGACAGCGGGTTTCACCGCAGCGAATTTCTGGCGCTGCTGGGGCGCTATTTCGCGGCGATGGAGCTTTCGACCGACTGGGGCAGCCTGAAAGAGGCGGAGGAGGAGCTGCTGATCAACTCGCTGTCGATGCTGTGCCCCTTTGCGCCTGAGGACAAGCAGGCGCTGCTGGAGGCGCCCTCGCTGGAAACCCGGCGCGAAACGCTGGTGACGCTGATCGAATTCGCCCTGCGCGGCGGATCGGGCGACGAGGTGATGCAATGACCGAAGGGGCGGTGTTCGACAGGCGGATGCTGGAGGCGCTGGTCTGCCCGGTGACGCAGGGGCCGCTTTCCTATGATGCCGAGGTGGGCCGGCTGGTATCACGTGCGGCGGGGCTGGCGTTTCCGATACGCGACGGGATACCGATCATGCTGGTGTCGGAAGCGCGCGAGATCTGAGGCGGGGCGTATGGGGCCGAGGCCGGGGGGCTTTGCACCCCCAAGCCCGGCCACGGCCGGGCGTTCTTCGCGGAAATCGTCCACCGGACGATTTCTTGTCGCTCATCACCCCCCGTGGGACATTTGGTGGCAGAAAATGTCAGGAGGGTGGTTCGGAGCGAACCCTGCGCCGCTTGACCGCAGATCAGATCGGCTTGCCCTGCAAGAGTTTCGGCAGATCGCCGGTCAGCCCCGCCGCCTGCCGCATGAAAGCGCGGCGCAGGGGCGGCAAGGCGTTGACCGCGCCAAGGCCCAGATCGCGGCCCAGCCGAAGCAGGGGGTTGTCATTGGAAAACAACCGGTTCACCGCATCCATCCCCAGTGCCAGCGCGGTCGCGTCAAACCGGCGCCAGTGCTGATAGCGGTTCAGCACGTCGGGCGCGCCTATGTCTTCGCCGCGCCGGTGGGCCAGTGTCACCACCTCGGCCAAAGCCGCCACGTCGCGCAGGCCCAGGTTCAGCCCCTGACCTGCCAGCGGATGCACGCCATGCGCGGCGTCGCCCACCAGCGCGAGCCTTGGCGCGATGAAGCTGTTGGCAAGGCTGAGCGACAGGGGATAGGTGAACCGCGTGCCCGCCAGCGCAATGTCGCCCAGAAAGTCACCGAAGCGGGGGCGCAGGGCGGTCAGATAATCCGTGTCAGACAGGGCCTGAATTGCGGCGGCCTGTGCGTCGGGCTCGGCCCATACGATCGAGCTGAAGTTGCCGGGCAGAGGCAGGATGGCCAGCGGCCCCGCGGGCATGAAATACTGGTGCGCGATGCCGTGGTGCGGGCGTTCATGGGCGATGGCGGTGACAAGGGCGGTCTGGCCATAGGCCCAGCCGCTGCGGCCGATCCCCGCGCGGGTGGCGGTGCCGCTGCCGCGCCCGTCGCAGCCCACCAGCAGTTTGCCCGACAGGCTGGCCCCCGAGGCGAGTGTGACAGAAGCCCCGGTGGCCGTTACCGCCTGCGCCACCACGGTCTCGCCTGAAAGCAACGTGATGCGCGGATCCTCCGCCATGGCGTTGCGGAAGGCGGTGTAAAGGAACCGGTCCTCCAGCAGGAAGCCCATCGGGCCTTCCTCGATCTCGGCATGGTCGAAGGTCAGGAAGAACGGCGCGGGGCGTTCGCCCGCCCGGCCGTCGCTGGCCTTGATTTGCAGGATCGGCTGCGCCCTGTGGCCCACCGCGGGCCAGACCCCCAGCATGCCCAGCAGCCGTTGCGAGGCGATGGCCAGCGCATAGGCGCGCCCGTCGAACCCCGGTTCGGTCCGGTCGGGTGCGGGGCGCGCGTCGATCACCGTGACGGAAAGCCCCGCCTGCGCCAGCGCGAGTGCCAGCGCCGGGCCGTTCAGCCCGCCCCCGGCGATGAGAATATCGGCATCCTGTGTCATGGTGCAAATATGGTGGTCCGCGCGGGATTGTCCATGCGCCGGAGTGCCGCTAGCGTCAGGCAAAACGGGGGGATGGGGCATGACGAACTGGCTTTACCGGACGGCGGGCGATCTGGGGCGTGACATCGGGGCCGGGCGGATTCACCCGGTGGAACTGACCGAGGCGTTTCTGGATGCGGCAGCGGCCCATCCCGATGGCGGGCGCATATATGCCCGGCTGACCGAAGGCCGTGCGCGGGCCGAGGCGATGGCGGCGGCGGCGCGCGCCAAGGACGGGCGGCGGCGGGGCGTGCTGGATGGTGTGCCGGTGTCGTGGAAAGACCTGTTCGACACGGCGGATGCGGCGACCGAGGCCGGTTCGGCGCTGCTGAAAGGCCGGGTTCCGCTGCGCGATGCCGGGGTGCTGACCAATGCCACGGGGCAGGGGCTGGTGTGTCTGGGCAAGACCCACATGTCGGAGCTGGCATTTTCGGGGCTGGGGCTGAACCCGGTCACGGCGACGCCGCCTTGCGTGAATGATCCGGCGGCGGTGCCGGGGGGGTCATCTTCCGGGGCGGCGGCCTCGGTCGCTTTCGGGCTGGCGGCGGCGGCCATCGGGTCGGATACCGGGGGGTCGGTGCGGATACCGGCGGCCTGGAACGATCTGGTGGGGCTGAAGACCACGGCAGGGCGGCTGTCCGTGGCGGGCACGGTGCCGCTGTGCGAGGCGTTTGACACCATCGGCCCGCTGGCCCGCAGCACCGAGGATTGCGCGCTGCTGCTGGCCGCGCTGGAGGGGGGCACGCCCGCCGATCTGCGCGGGGCCAGCCTCAGCGGCGCGCGGCTGCTGGTGCTGGATACCGTGGCGATGGACGGGCTGCGCGACGCGCCCGCCAAGGGTTTCGAGGGCGCCGTGGCGCGGTTTGTCGCCGCTGGCGCGGTGATTGAACACGGTCGCATTCCGGCGGTGTCCGAGGCGATGGCGATGGCCGCGCTGCTGTTCAGCACCGAAGCCTATGGCACATGGCGCGAGGTGATCGAGGCCAACCCCGGCCTGATGTTCCCCCGCATTCTGGAACGCTTCCGGTCAGGGGCCACGGCCACCGCTGCCGATTACATCGCGGGCTGGCGCAGGCTGCGCGAATTGCGCGCGGTCTGGGCCGAGGCGACGGCGGGCTATGATGCCGTGATCCTGCCCACCGCGCCGATCTTGCCACCCGATGCGGCCCGGCTGATGACCGACGACACCTATTATGTCACCGAAAACCTGCTGGCGCTGCGCAACACCCGCATCGGCAACCTGTTTGGCCTTTGTGCCGTGACGCTGCCCACCGGCCAGCCCTCGTGCGGGATCAGCCTTATGGGCGGGCCGAGGGCCGAGGAACGGCTGCTGCGTCTGGCCCATGCCGCCGAACGGGCACTGGGCTAGGCTGGGAAATTCGGGCAAAAACGCCACAATGTCGGCTTACAAGCCGCAGGCATTGCAGCGTTTTTCTGGACCGCGCCCGAAATGCTGGCTATCGTGGTGAAAACGGGGCGATACGACCCCGATGCATGAGGCAGCAATGGCGTTTCCCGAGCGGTTTTCGAACCTGCCAGATTACGCATTTCCGCGCCTGCGGAAATTGCTCGACGCGCACGCCCCCGGGGGCGAGCCCATTGCCATGACCATCGGCGAGCCGCGCCATGCCATGCCCGCTTTCGTGGGGCCTGTGCTGGCCGAATCGCTGGCGGGGTTTGGCGTCTATCCGCCCAATGACGGCTCGCCCGAACTGCTGGCCGCGATTTCGGGATGGATCGGGCGGCGCTATGGCGTTGCGATGCCGGAAGCGCAGATCATGGCGCTGAACGGCACGCGCGAGGGGCTGTTCAACGCCGCCGTGGCCCTGTGCCCCGAGGTCAAGAACGGCCAGCGCCCCGTGGTGCTGATGCCGAACCCGTTCTATCAGGTCTATGCCGTGGCGGCCTTGGCGATGGGGGCGGAACCTGTCTATGTGCCCGCCACCGCCGCGACCGGCCATTTGCCCGATTACGCGGGCCTGCCCGCCGATGTGCTGGACCGGGTGGCGATCGCCTATCTGTGCTCGCCCGCCAATCCGCAGGGCGCGGTGGCAGACCGTGCCTACTGGGCCACGCTGATGGCGCTGGCGGAAAAGCACGATTTCCGCATTTTCGCCGATGAATGCTATTCCGAGATTTGGCGCACCTCCCCCCCGGTGGGTGCGCTGACCGTGGCGCAGGATACCGGCACCGACCCCGAACGGGTGTTCGTGTTCCACTCGCTGTCGAAACGGTCAAACCTGCCCGGCCTCAGGTCGGGGTTTGTGGCGGGTGGCCCCGAGGGCATCGCCCGTATCCGCAAGCTGCGGTCGTTTGCCGGGGCACCCTTGCCGCTGCCCATTCAGCGCGTGTCGGAACGCTGCTGGCAGGACGAGGCGCATGTGGAGGCCAGCCGCGCGCTGTATCAGGAAAAATTCGCGGCGGCGGATCAGATCTTTGCAGGCATGCAGGGCTATGCCAGCCCCGAGGGCGGTTTTTTCCTGTGGCTGCCGGTTGATGATGGCGAGGCGGCGGCGCTGAGACTTTGGCGCGAAACGGGCGTGCGGGTTCTGCCCGGCGCCTATCTGAGCCGCGATGCGGCCGGGCAGAATCCCGGCCATGGTTACATAAGGGTCGCGCTTGTGGCCCCAAAAGAAGAAATGCAGCGCGGGCTGATACAGCTGCGCGACTGCCTATACGGGTGAGGACAGGGCAAGATGGCATCCTATCACGTCAGGCAGCGTGATCCGCTTCTGGATCAGAACATGCAGGCGATGCTGGAACGGCGCGGGCGCGAATTGCTGGGCCTGGCGCTGATCGGCCTTGCGCTGGCTTTCGCCATGATGCTGGGCAGCTATTCGCCCGAGGATCCGGGCTGGATGGTGGCGACGGATGAGCCTGCGCAGAACGCGCTGGGCCGTTTTGGCGCGGCTGTGGCATCAACGCTGATGATCATCGGCGGCTGGGGCACCTGGGGCCTGCCGGTGGTGTTTCTGGCCTGGGGTGTGCGCTTCGTGCTGCACCGGGGCGAGGAACGCGCGCTGGGCCGCGTGGTGTTCGCTGTCATCGCGATTGCGCTGGGGTCGGTCTTTGCCGCCACCCATGTGCCGGGGGCCGATTGGCCGCATGCCTTTGGTCTGGGCGGGCTGTTCGGCGATACCGTGCTGGGCGCGATGCTGGGCGTGTCGCCCATCGACGCGGGGTTCGGGCTGAAAATCATGTCGCTGCTGGCGGGATGTGCGCTGCTGGCCATGGGTTTCTTCGTCACCGGGTTTGACCTGCGCGAGATCCGGGCCATCGTGCAGTTTCTGCTGGTGGGCATGATCGTGACCTATACCGGGCTTGTGACCCTGCTGGGGCGCGGCGCGGCAGGTTCGGCGCAACTGGCGCAGGCCACGCAAGCGCATCTGCGCGAACGCCGCGCGGCAAAGGCCGAGGCCGCCGCCTGGGCCGCCGAAAACGCCCCCGTGGTGGAAAAGCGCCCCGTGGTGGTGCGCCCGCAGGCTGCTGCTGCGGCGTCGATGGTTGCTGTGGCCGGCCCCGCGCTGAAAAATGCGGCGCGCGGCTTTCTCAGCCGTCTGGTGGCCGCCCCTGCCGCTGCCGAGCCCGACGAACCGGCGCCTTTGCGTGCCGGTGCCCCCGCACCCTTGCGCGCGGATGCCCCGGCCTATGGCCGCCCCGCCACCTTGCGCGCCACGCCCCGCCTTGCCGAGCCAGAGGCCCAACCGCAGGCCGCCCCCCGGGCCATGCCCCGCCCCGCTGCGCTGAAAGCCCCGCCGCTTGCCGCCCCTCCGAAAGAGCGTGTCGGCCTGCTGGCCCGCGTGCCGCAGATCATGCGCCGCGCGATGGACCCGGAACCGGAACTGGTGGAGCCTGCCTTGGCTTGGGGTGCCGCCCATGCCGATCTGCCATCCGAGGACCGCATAAAGGCGCGCATAAATGATGTGATCCGGTCGCGGGCGCATCATTCGAATCCGCCCGCCAATCCGATCGCCGCCGCCATTGCCCGGCGTGAGCCGCCTGTCGCCAAGCGCCGTGGTGGCCCCTTGCCACTGATCGCCGACACAAGACGCGGCATGCCGATGCAACTGCCGCCCGAGCCCCCCGTGGTGGCCCCGCCGCCGAAACCCAAACCGGCCTGGGCCGGGCTGACCGCAAGCCGCGCCGCGGCCGCCCCGGTTGCACCGCTGGGCGTGTCGGCCCTGCAAGCCGCCCCGGTCTGGGAAGAACCGGAATGGGAGGACGTGGCGGCCTATGAACGCTATGAGGCGGAAGAGGCGGAATGGCAGGAAGAGCCTGTGTGGCAGCCCGAGCCCAGCTTTCAGCCCGCCCCCGCCGCTGTTCGCGCGGCCCCGGAACTCCGCAGCCCCGAACCGCGCAGTGTGGTGCAGCAAGTGGCCAAGAAGCCCGCAGCGCCCTCGCGTCAGGCGGTAGCCGAGGCGAACCCGCGCCTGCGGTTCGAGGATGCCGCCCCGGCCTATGAACTGCCGCCGCTGGGCCTGCTGTCGAACCCTGCGAACATCATCCGCAACCCGCAATCCGTGGAATCACTGGAAGAAAACGCGCGGATGCTGGAATCGGTGCTGGATGACTACGGCGTGAAGGGCGAGATCGTGTCGGTCCGCCCCGGCCCTGTCGTGACCATGTATGAGCTGGAGCCCGCGCCGGGGCTGAAGGCCAGCCGCGTGATCGGTCTGGCCGATGACATCGCGCGGTCGATGTCGGCGCTTTCCGCCCGCGTGTCCACCGTGCCGGGCCGCACTGTCATTGGCATCGAACTGCCCAACGCCACCCGCGAAAAGGTGGTGCTGCGCGAGATTCTCTCGGCCCGCGACTTTGGCGATTCTGCCATGCGTCTGCCGCTGGCCCTGGGCAAGGACATTGGTGGTGAGCCGATCATCGCCAACCTGGCCAAGATGCCCCACCTCTTGATTGCCGGGACCACGGGTTCGGGCAAATCGGTGGCGATCAACACCATGATCCTCAGCCTGCTTTACAAGCTGACGCCCGAGGAATGCCGCCTGATCATGATCGACCCCAAGATGCTGGAACTTTCCGTTTATGACGGCATCCCGCACCTGCTGTCGCCCGTCGTGACCGACCCGAAAAAGGCGGTCGTCGCCTTGAAATGGGTCGTGGGCGAGATGGAGGAACGCTATCGCAAGATGTCGAAACTCGGCGTGCGCAACATCGAGGGCTACAATGGCCGCGTCCGCGAAGCCCTTGAAAAAGGCGAGATGTTCAAGCGCACCATCCAGACCGGCTTTGACGAGGATACCGGCGAGCCAGTGTTCGAGACCGATGAATACCAGCCCGTCACCATCCCCTATATCGTGGTGGTGGTGGACGAGATGGCCGACCTGATGATGGTGGCCGGGAAAGAGATCGAAGCCTGTATCCAGCGGCTTGCGCAGATGGCGCGGGCCAGCGGAATCCATCTGATCATGGCCACGCAGCGGCCTTCGGTGGATGTGATCACCGGCACGATCAAGGCCAACTTCCCCACGCGGATCTCGTTTCAGGTCACGTCAAAGATCGACTCGCGCACTATCCTGGGCGAACAGGGGGCGGAACAACTGCTGGGCATGGGTGACATGCTGTATATGGCGGGCGGGGCCAAGATCACCCGCATCCACGGGCCGTTTGTTTCGGATGAAGAGGTTGAGGAAATCGTCAACCACCTGAAATCCTTTGGCCCGCCCACCTATATGTCGGGCGTGGTCGAAGGGCCGGAGGATGACAAGGCCGATGACATTGACGCCGTGCTGGGCCTTGGCGGCGGCGACGGCGGCGATGATGCGCTGTATGATCAGGCGGTGGCGGTGGTGGCGAAAGACCGCAAATGCTCCACCTCCTACATCCAGCGCAAACTGGGCATCGGTTACAACAAGGCCGCGCGCCTGGTGGAGCAGATGGAGGAAAACCATGTGGTCACTACGGCGAACCACGTGGGCAAACGCGAGATTTTGCTGCCGGAGCAGTGAGGCTGGGCGATCCGGCGCGGGTTCGCCAATGCGCTTTCGTAAACCATGATGGCGCATCCGTGCCGCAAAGCGCAGCCGCCGAGCGCGCCTTGCCGAAACAGCGACAGCCGCGCGGGTCCGGCTTCGATCAACGGCCAGCAGGTGTGCCGATCACGCATCATGTCAGGCCCCGCCCTGTGGCGGCATTCCGCCGGGGTTCCGGGGTGGATGTCTTGGCATGATGCCATCCAATCCGTTGGTGCAATTCAGATTTTCTGCTGCCCACTTCGCCGCCGCGCCTGAAATGCGCCTCTCCCCGAAGTGAAAGCGGGGGGGATGCGCGTGGCCCTCCACTCGCCTATATTGGGCAAATGAACCGCATGACCGCCCTGCTGGCCCCGCTCGCCCTTGTCGCCCTCGCCCTTCCGGCGATGGCTGAGAAAATTCCGCTGTCGCAACTGTCGGCCTATCTGAACGGGTTGACCACCGCCGAATCGGATTTCACGCAGGTGAATGCCGATGGCTCGATCTCCACCGGCAAGATTTTCATCCGCCGCCCGGGCCGGGTGCGTTTTGAATATGCCGCGCCGGATGACAGTCTGGTGATGGCCGGGGGCGGGCAGGTGGCGATTTTCGACGCGAAATCCAACCAGCCGCCCGAGCAATACCCGCTCAGCCGCACACCGCTGAGCCTGATCCTGGCCGAGAATGTCGATCTGGGCCGCGCCCGGATGGTGGTGGGCCATGTCGAGGATGGCAATTCCACCCGCGTCGTGGCGCAAGACCCGGAAAACCCGGAATATGGCAGCATCGAAATGGTGTTCACCGCCAACCCGGTGGAACTGCGGCAATGGGTGATCACCGATGATGTGGGTGGCCAGACCACGGTGATCCTGGGTGAATTGCGCAAGGGCGGCAACCTGGCGCCCTCGCTGTTCAGCATCGCCAACGAGACCAGCAAGCGGCAGAACTGACGCGCAGCAAAGTTTAGCCGAACGCGGGCAAATTCAGCGCCCGCAAGACGCCAGTTGCACCCGGTAACGTTCGGCCCGCCCGCCAACCCGCGACGCCACCTCGACCAGCCAGGGCTTGCTTTCATAGCTGCGGCGGGCAAAGCCTGTGCGGCCCTCGTGATAGGCCAGATACTGATTGCGGGCGTCGGTCTTGGAGATGCCCAGGCCCCGTTCGGTCTGATCCATATACCAGCCCATGAAATCGGTGGCATCGCCAATGTCGTCACGCCGTGCGCGGCGACCGCCCTCTTCCTGCTGATATTCTTCCCATGTGCCGTCAAGCGCCTGGCTGTAGCCATAGGCCGAGCTTTGGCGGCCCACCGGAATGATGCCCAGCACGAACTGGTGCGGCGTGCGGGCGTTGCCGATGAATTTCGATTCCTGGTGGATCGTCGCCATCTGCACATGCACCGGCACGCCCCATTTGCGTTCGGTCGCCTTCATGGCGCGGAAATACTGCGGTCGTTCGGCGACGATGCTGCACGCATTCTCCAGATCACGTGGCGCGGAAAAGTTGCCGCCGCCACACGAGGCCAGAAACATCAACAGGATCGACGCACGGAGAAGTCTGCTCATCTGCCCCTCGCACGTTTGTTTTTTTTCAACAATAGGGCAAAAACGGGGGCGGGGAAATGGGCACGGGCACCAATTCGCATCAGAAATGCGCGAGCAGGCGGAACTTGGGCATCCGGCGCTTGCATCACTGTGGGGCGCGGGTCCACAGACTGTTTCCCTGATTCGCAACCTGTCTGATGGACAGCCCCCGCGCGAGCGATTATTTACCGGCATGAGGGCCGCGACATGATGCTGAAAACCGAAGCCAAATACCATATCGGACAGGTGCTGCGCCATCGCAAGCACCCGTTCCGTGGCGTGGTGTTCGACGTGGACGCAATGTTTTCCAATACCGAAGACTGGTATGAGGCGATCCCCGAAGACAGCCGCCCTTCGCGCGATCAGCCGTTCTATCACCTGTTGGCCGAAAACGACCAAAGTTATTACGTCGCCTATGTGTCGGAACAGAACCTGGTGCCGGATGAGACTGGCGAGCCGGTGGATCACCCCGACCTGCCCGACCTTTTCGGTGATTTCGAGGACGGGCGCTATCCGCTGCAATTCCAGATGAACTGAGGCTGGCCAGCGCCGGGGGTTTCACACCCCCGGACCCCCGTGGGATATTTGCGTCTGGAAAGAGCCTGCAACCGGTCGGCGGGCGAAGCGGCGTTTCGGCATATTGCGCCGGGAGATGACAGGCTGTGTGGTGCAACGCCTTGGCGTATTGTCGCGGGCCACCGTCAATACCCCAGCGCGCAGCCATCCTTGCGCGGGTCTGATCCGCCTTGCAGAACGCCATCCGCGCCGATGAGGATCGCCTGCGCGCCGCCGATCGGCGTGTCGGGAATGCTGACACTGTGGCCCATGGCGGCCAGTTCGGCGCGGATCGCATCGGAATAGCCGCGTTCAACCTGCATGCCCTCGGCCCCGGAAAAGCTGCGCGGCGCGTCGATGGCTGCCTGCGGGTCAAGCCCGAAATCCACCATGTTGCTGACGAAACGGGCGTGGCCGTTGGGCTGATAGGCCCCGCCCATCACGCCAAAGGGCATGGTGACGCGGCCGTTCTGCCGGATCATGCCGGGGATGATGGTGTGCATCGGGCGCTTGCCGCCCATGGCCTCGTTCGGGTGGCCTGCCGTCAGGGTAAAGCCCGCGCCCCGGTTCTGGAACCCGATGCCGAACCGGCCGGAGGCCAGCCCCGCGCCAAAGGACCAGAACACCGAATAGATCAGCGAAACCGCCATCCGGTCGCGGTCCACCACGGTGATGTAGATCGTGTCGCGGTGCACCGCCTCGGACAGGGCGGCGGGGGATGCCATGGCGCGCGCGGGGTCGATCAGTGCGGCAAGGGCGGCGGCTGTATCGGCTGACAGCATGTGATCGAGCCGCGTGGTATGCGCGGGATCGGCCAGAAAACGGTTGCGCGCGTCATAGGCCAGCTTTGCCGCCTCGGCCTCGACATGCGCGCGGGGGGCACCGAACGGGTCCATCGCCGCAATGTCGAAATGTTTCAGGATGTTCAGCAGCAAAATGGCGGTCGCACCCTGCCCGTTCGGCGGGTGTTCCAGCAGTTCGATGCCGTTGTAGGTGCCGCTGACCGGCGTGGTGTAATCGCAGGCGGTTGCCGCAAAATCCGCCAGAGTGTGCGTGCCGCCAAGGGCTTGCAACGAGGCTGCCATGTCTTCGGCCACTTCACCCTCATAAAATCCGGCGCGGCCCTCGTGCGCGATGCGGCGCAGCACCTCGGCCTGGCCCGGGGCGCGGAAGATCTGGCCGGGGCGCGGGGCCTGACCGTTCAGCAGATAGAACTCGCGTGCTGCCCCTTGCAGGTCATCCGCCGCCGCCGCCCAGTCAAAGGCGGTGCGGGGCGCGACCGGCACGCCTTCTTCGGCATAGCGGATCGCGGGGGCCAGGGTTTCGGCCAGCCCCAGTCTGCCCCAGTCGGCAGACAGGCGGCAAAACGCATCGACGGCACCCGGCAGGGTCACAGCCTCGACCCCGTGCAGCGGCACCGCGGCGAGGCCCCGTTCGCGCAATGCTGCCGCCGAAAGGCCCGCAGGCGCGCGGCCCGAGCCGTTCAGCGCAACCACCCGCTCTTCGCCCGCGGGCTTCAGCAGCACGAAACAATCACCACCAAGGCCGGTCATCTGCGGCTCGCAGATGCCCAGCAGCACGGCCCCGGCAATGGCGGCATCCACCGCATTGCCGCCCGATTTGAGAATGTCGATGGCGGCGGCGGCGGCCAGCGGATGCGATGTCGCGCACATCCCGTTGGTGGCAAAAACCGCCGAACGGCCCGGCATCTGGAAATCGCGCATCATCTTCTCCCCTGTTGGCACAAAGCCTAGGGCGGCAGGGGCGGATTTCCAAGGGAAAGAGAACCTCGGCGCCACGAACTGGGTGGGGGCTTTCGATCGCAGCGCCGAGGGAAGCTTTATGCAGCTACGCCCGACCTATCGCAGAGCCTTGGGGCGCATTCAGGGGGAAATTCTGGCGGAGTTGCGTCAGTTCTGCCGCAGAAGAAACAATAACCCCTCAAGGTGCCGATTGTTGCACATCCAGCCGAAAGCTGAGTTCGTTGCGATCGGCGATCCGGCGATAGTCAAGATCGCGCGCCAAGGTGCGAATCAGATACCAGCCAAAGCCCCCTTCGGGCAGATCGGCACCCTTGCCGATGCAGGGCGGCAGGCCGGGGGGCAAGGTGCCCGCGGGCATCGGAGCCCCGCGGTCGGTGATCCGGCACAGCATGCCGGTGCCCGTCAGGTGCAGCCACAGGTCAATCTCGCCCGGGGCGCGGGCATAGGCATGTTCGACGATGTTGTTCAGCGCCTCGGCCAGCACCAGTTCGGCGGTGCCGCGCTCATCTTCGGTCAGATGGCGCAGGGCGCGCATAGTGAACAGTTGGCGCAGCCCGTCGCGCACCGCCAGCGGGTCGCCGGGCAGGGTGATGCGGGCCGTGCCCTCAGCCCGCATCGCGGAGGCCGTCGGGCAGCGATGCGTGGATGGTAAAGACCGAATCCATCCGCGTCAGGCGAAACACCTTGTCCACCGCCGGGGTCAACCCCGCCAGTTCCAGCCGCCGGTCAGGGCCCATCAGTTTCATCACCGCGACAACCGCACCCAGACCCGAACTGTCCAGAAAGCGCACGCGCGACAGATCCAGCAACACCCGCTGCGCCGGGTGCTGCACCAGCAGACGCATCCGGTCCTTGAACTGGATGGCGCCTGCCGCATCTATCCGATCTTCCAGCGCGCGCACAATCAACAGTTCGCCGCGCGGTTCCGCCACAAGGTTCATATGCCCGCCCCATTCTGCCATCGGTGTCTGCACCCTAGTGGCGATTGGTTAGCATCCGGTAACTGGCGCAAAGCCCGCGATGCAGATGTTGTTCTGGAGGGTATTGGCACTGTGATTGCGATCAGCGGCTGTGCACCCTTTTCCTTTCGTGCTGGCCCAAATAACCTTTGCAGGGACTGCGCCGAGGGCGCAGAGGGGGCAAAAGCCTGCCATGGAGGATTGCCGATGGATTATGACCACCTCGCCGCCCAGATTGACGCCCTGTGCCACGGCGAGACTGATACGGTTTCCCTGATGGCCACCTTTGCCTGCGAGTTGCACGCCGCACATCCGCTGTCGGACTGGACCGGGTTCTATCGGGTGGTCGCCCCGGAGTTGCTGAAGATCGGGCCCTATCAGGGTGGGCATGGCTGCCTTGTCATCCCGTTTTCGCGTGGGGTCTGCGGGGCCGTGGCGCGCACCGAAACCGCCCTGATCGTGCCGGATGTGGAGGCTTTTCCGGGGCATATCGCCTGTTCCTCCTCCACACGGTCGGAACTGGTGCTGCCGGTGTGGAACGGTGCGGGCACCTTGCTGGGGGTGCTGGACCTGGACAGCAACACCGAGGCGGCCTTTACCGAAGAAGACGCCACGCGGCTGGCGGAGATTCTGGCCGCGACATTCAGGGATGCCCGGTGATGCAGGGGTCATGCCTGTGCGGCCAGGTGCTTTTCGTGGTGGACGAGCCGCTGCGCGACGTGATCGCCTGCCATTGCACGCAATGCCGCAAGGTGTCGGGGCATTTCTGGGCGGCGTCCTCTGTGCCGCTGGCGCGGTTTCGCCTGATCCATGAAGATGGCCTGCGGTGGTTCCGGTCATCCGACCGTGCCACGCGCGGGTTCTGCTTCGGCTGCGGGGCCAGCCTGTTCTGGCAGCCCCAGGGCGAAGACCGCATCAGCTTTGCCGCGGGCGCGCTGGACGGGGAAACGGGTCTGCATGTGGCGGAACACATCCTGACAGAACATGCCGGGGATTATTACAGCCCCGACGGGCCACCACCATCAGCGCAAGGCACTGAACCAAAACAGCTTTCCGTCTCTTGCCTTTGCGGTGGCGTGGCTTTTGCGCTGCCCGGCCCGGCGGGTGAGGTTCACGCCTGCCATTGCACGCAATGCCGCAAACTGTCGGGGCATTATTCGGCGTCGTTCGATGCCGATGAGGCGGGGGTGGTTTACAGCGCAAGCGCCACGCTGGCAGAATTTGAAACCCCGGGTGGCGGGCGGCGCGGGTTTTGCAGCACCTGTGGGTCAAATCTGTGGTTTCGCGCGCAGGACGGGGCCTTTTCCGTCGAGGCGGGGGTGGTGGATGGCCCCGGCGGCGGACGGCTTGCGGAACATATCTTTGTGGCCGACAAGGGCGATTACTATGTCCTTGCCGATGGCCTGCCGCAGGCAGACCGCTGGTAGGGCATGGCCCTGACATTGAAAGGAAAAAGCATGCAGATCACGCTTCTTGACGGCGGCATGGGGCAAGAGTTGCTGGCCCGCACCGGCGATGCGCCCACGCCGCTTTGGGCCACGCAGGTGATGCTTGACCATCCCGATGTGGTGCGCGCGATCCACGCCGATTACTTTGCCGCCGGGGCCACGATTGCCACGACCAACACCTATGCGATCCACCATGACCGGCTGGAACGCTTTGATCTGGATCACCTTTTTGAGCCGTTGCACCGCAAGGCGCTGGCACAGGCCAATGAGGCGCGGGTGGCGCACGGGTCGGGGCGCATCGCGGGGTCGATGGGGCCGCTGGTGGCCAGCTACCGCACCGATGTGGCTCTGCCGGTGGCCCAAGCCCAGCCGAAATATTCCGAGATTGCCCGGCTGCTGGGGCCGGAGGTGGACCTTATCCTGCTGGAAACAATGGCTTCTGTCTTGCAAGCCGAGGGGGCATTGCGCGGGGCGCAGGCGGCGGGGCGGCCGGTCTGGCTGTCGATGACAGTGGATGATGCCGACGGGTCGCGCCTGCGGTCAGGCGAGCCCTGGGCCGATCTGGCCCCGCTGCTGGCCGAATTGCGGCCCGAGGCGCTGCTGGTCAACTGTTCGGTGCCCGAGGCGATGGCGGCGGCGCTGGCCGAGGTGGCCCGGTTCGGCCTGCCCTTTGGCGCCTATGCCAACGGGTTCACCCATATCTCGGATGCGTTCAAGGCGGATGCGCCCAAGGTGGATGTTCTGCACCACCGCCATGACCTGACGCCCCAGAAATACGCAGATTTCGCAATGGGTTGGATCGCGCAAGGTGCCACGATCGTGGGGGGGTGCTGCGAGGTGGGGCCGGCCCATATCGCCCATCTGGCGGGGGTGTTGCGGGCGGCGGGGCATCAGATTGTCTGAGGTTTCAGACTTCGTTTACGCGCCGCCGGATGTGCCGCTGACGCTGATCCACCATGATGCGCAGGTGGTTGTTGTGAACAAGCCTGCGGGCCTGCTCTCCGTGCCGGGCAAGGGCGAGGACCGCGCCGATTGCCTGATCGCCCGGCTGCGCGGCGTGTTCCCCGAGATTTTGCTGGTGCATAGGCTTGATCTGGACACGTCGGGGGTGATGGTGTTCGCGCTGACAAAGGCGGCGCAGGGCGCGCTGGGGCAGCAGTTCGAAAAGCGTCAGACGAAAAAGATATATATTGCAAGGGTTGCCGGGCTAGTGGAGCCGAAGGCGGGGCTGGTGGATTTGCCCTTGTGCGTCGATTGGCCGAACCGGCCCCGGCAGCATGTGGACCATGAAAACGGCCGCCCGGCGCAGACGGAATGGGCAGTGGTGAAACATGGGCCGGGCGAAACCCGCATGCGGCTGCAACCCCTGACCGGGCGCAGCCACCAGTTGCGGGTGCATATGGCGGCGCTGGGGCATCCTATACTGGGCGACCCTTTGTATGCGGAGGGCGCGGCACGGGCGCATCCGCGGCTGATGCTGCATGCGGAATCGTTGCGCTTCCGCCACCCGGATTCGGGGAAAAGCGAGACATGGCGGGCGGTCTGCCCGTTCTGAAAAGCGGGTGTGATTCTGATGCACGGGCGATGCACAGGGCATGCGCGTGCGCATGCAGGCCGGAGAAGCGGGTGCTTGCGGTCTGGCCGTGTCGGTTTGGTGGGTGGGTGTGGTGCGCCTGCGGGTTGCCGATGCGAAGGTCGGCAACCGCCGGGGGTTTTCCACCCCCGGACCCCCGGAGGATATTTGTGTCTGGCAAGATCAGAGGCGTTGCAGCGGTCTTTGCTGCGCGCATCGCGGCAGAGAAGATCCGGCAGAGAACCGGACCGCCTGCGTGGCTTGCGTCTTGTTACTCGGCCGCGATGTCTGCGTCATCCCAGCCCGAAATCGCCTTCACCTCGAGAAATTCCTCGATGCCCCAATGGCCGCCTTCACGGGCGCGGCCCGAGGATTTCACCCCGCCGAAGGGGGAGCCTGCGGCGCGGCTTTTGCCGTTCATTTCCACCATGCCGGAGCGGAGCTGGCGGGCGAGGCGGTTGCGGCGGGGGCCGTCCTGCGATTGCACATAGTTGGTCAGGCCGTACGGGGTGTTGTTGGCGATGGCCACCGCTTCGGCCTCAGAGTCGAAGGGGATGATCGACAGGACCGGGCCGAAGATTTCCTCGGCCTCGATCGTCATGCCGGGGGTCACGTCGGCAAAGACGGTGGGCTTGACGTAGAAGCCGCGGTTGAAGCCCTCGGGCAGGCCGGGGCCACCGGCGACAAGGCGCGCGCCCTCGTCGATGCCTTTCTGGATGTAGCCCTGGATCTGGTCCCACTGGCGTTTGTTGACCACGGGGCCGATGTGTTTGCCGGGCTCGTGGGCGGAGCCCACCTTGATGGAATTCGCCACGGTGGCGGCGATTTCAACCGCGCGGTCATAGGCGGGGCGTTCGACCAACATGCGCGAGGGCGCGTTGCAGGACTGGCCGGAGTTGTTCATCATGTGGCGCACGCCGCGTTCGACGGCGCGGTCATCGGCATCGGCGAAAATCAGGTTGGCGCCCTTGCCGCCCAGTTCCAGCGTGACGCGTTTCAGGCTTTCGGCGGCGGCCTTGGAGATGGCCTTGCCCGCGCGGGTGGAGCCGGTGAAGGAGATCATCTCGACATCCGGGTGGGTGGAAAGCTGCGCGCCAACGCCCATGCCGTCGCCGTTCACCAGATTGAACACCCCGGGGGGCACGCCGGCATCATGGCAGAATTCGGCGAAGAGGAGCGAGGACAGCGGCGATTCCTCGGAGGGTTTCAAGACGCAGGTGCAGCCGGCCAGCAGCGCGGGGATCACCTTGAGCGTGACCTGATTCATCGGCCAGTTCCAGGGCGTGATCAGGCCCACGACGCCGATGGGTTCCAGCGCGATGCGGTCATTGGGCGTGTCGGCGCGCAGCGGGCGGACCCATTCGAAATGTTCGAACGCGGTCAGGAGGTTTTGCAGGTGCCAGGGCAGGCAGGGGGCCTGCTGATCGCGGGAAAAGTCGATGGGCGCGCCCATTTCGAGGCTGATGGCGGCGGCCATATCCTCGACCCGCGCCTCGTATTGGTCGAGGATGCGGCGCACGACTGCGGCGCGTTCGGCGGGTGGGGTGACGGACCAGGTGGCAAAGGCGGCCTTGGCGGCGGCGACGGCTGCGTCGGTATCGGGCTGATCGCCAAGGCTGATCACCGCGCAGGGATCTTCGGTCGAGGGGTCGATCACCAGGCAGTCGCGCGGGGCGGCGGGGGCGACCCATTGGCCGTTGATGTAGAAGTCGCGTTTCTCGATCATGGGAACCTCCGGGTTAGGAAGGAAGGTGGCATTGCAGGCATGGCATGGCAAGGGCGGGGGCGACAGAGCATGTCGCAAAAGGCATCAGTAATCTTGCCAGCTGTCGGCGGAATAGCCGAAATGCGCCAGGTCTTCGGCGATGATCCGCTGTGCGAGGGTGGCGAGTTCGGGCGTATAGCTGCTGGCGCGGCCCTTGCTTGGGTTCACCGGGGTTTCAAGGCGGTGGCGGATCCAGGTTTCGGGAAAGCTCAGGCGCTGGCCAAGGGTCAGGAAACCCTCGGGCAGTTCATCCTCGATGCGCCAGATGCGGGTGTAGCGCAGCCGGTCGGTCATCAGCACGCGGGTCTGTGCATCCCAGTGATGGTCGCGTTGGCCGGGCGGATGGCTGGCGACATAGGCAAGGAAGGTGGAGAACGGGATCAGCGTGGCGGGCGCGCCCCCGGGCAGGCCATGTGTCGCGGCATAGCGGCGCAGGGGTTGGAGTTCGTTCCGGCGGATGCCGCGCGAATAGGCGGCATCGCTGTGGTCGGGGCTGCGTGAATGGCCGTCAAGAAACTTGTTACGCCAGGCCGACAGCAGACGGCCATAGGGATTGCGCACCAGGGCATAAAGCGCATACCGGCCGGGATCCGCGATGAAGCCCGCGAAATGGGTCAGCGGCGCGACCGGAAAGCGGCGCGGCACCGATAGCAGGCGGTAGCGGCCTTCGGACGGGTCGGTGCGGCCGTGGTGCTGCGCGAAGCCGTCGGTCAGGAAATGCCGGGTGAAGGTGGTCAGAACCTTGGGGTTCAGCATCACCGCCGTGCGCGTGGGCTTGTCGAGGAAAAGTTTGAACGGGCTGAAATGACGGTTGGGGATCAACATCGGTCAGCCCGCCATCGCGGCTTCGCAGGCGCGCTGCACAGCCTTGTAGCGGAAGATCCAGGGCCAGCGTTTCGGGTAGGCCCAGGGGTGACGCACCAGCCAGGGCTTTGTGCGCCCGGTGAAGTGGACAAGGCCAGGATCCGCACGCGACGGGGCGTAGGCGGCACGCGCATCGGGCGGGAACGGGGCGCGGTTGGTCATGCGGTTGCCCCAGAAGGCGTTCCATGCGGGGTCCATCGGGGCCACACGGCCCTTGAAAACATGGTTCAGCCAGTTCTGGTCATTGAAACGCAGCTTGTAGGTTTCGCGCAGGGCAACGGCAGCGGCAATATCCTGCATCTGGCTGTCAAACCCCTCGGCCCGGATGCGGGGCAGGTCGAACAGGATGACGCCGGCGTTGAAATAATTCGGCACATCGACCAGATGGCCGATCTTGCCCATGTCACGCAGGTGTTGCTGCGACTTGCGCGAGGCAAATCCGCCATGATCGCGGTGGTGCAGGGCCTTCTGGATGCCGGGGTCGCGGCAAGCGGCGATGGGCAGGCCGAGCAATGGGGTGGCGAAAGCGGCGGCAATGTCGCGGCAGACCAGCGTATCGCCATCAAGATAGAGCGTGGGCTGTTCGACCAGCCTTGGCAACATCAGGCGCGCCAGCGTGGCGGCAGACACATGGCCGCGCGTCGTCATGCCGTGGTCAAGCGCGGGTTCGACGCGGCACTCGATACTGGCCCCGGGAAAGAGGTGCTGCAACCGGGTGGTGGCTGCGGCAAGGGCCGGGGCGTCTTCGGTCAGCAGAAAGCGCAGGGTGATGTTGGCGGGGCGATGCGTGAGCAGAGAAAACGCGGAAATGACCGTGGGCTGCACAAAGCCCCGGTCCAGCACATAGGTCACGTCTGTCTGCACGGTCACATAGGCCTCCGGGGTTGCCGGGCGACTGTAGCGTGAATGCCGTGCCCTCTCAACCAGAGGGGAACAGGCGTTTTGCGGGGCTGCCGGGCGTGGGCCGGTATTGCCGCGATGGCTGCTGTTGCGGGAAGGCGTTCTGCCCCACGTGCCTGCGCGACAACGGCTTTCCAATTTGCCGCACAACGCGGGCGAAGGGATGCAATTTCGTTCCGTCTGGCTTATCTGGGGTGCAAGAGCCATGACAGGAGGATCCCATGTCTGTTCGCATCAATGATGTCGCGCCGGATTTCACCGCCGAATCCACCGCCGGAACCATACATTTCCACGATTGGGTGGGTGACGGTTATGCCATCATCTTTTCGCACCCCAAGGATTTCACCCCGGTCTGCACCACCGAATTCGGTGCGGTGGCCCAATTGGTGCCGGAATTCGCCAAGCGCAAGACCAAGGTGATCGGCGTGTCGGTGGACAAGGTGGATGAGCATCTGAAATGGCAGCGCGACATTGCGGCCTTTGCCGGGGCCGATGCCGATTTCCCGATCATCGACGACACTTCGCTGACAGTGGCCAAGGCCTATGACATGCTGCCCGCAGAATATTACCTGCCGACCGAAGGGCGCGCGCCCGCGCATACCGCCTCGGTTCGGACGGTGTTCATCGTGGGGCCGGACAAGAAGGTGAGGCTGACGATGGCCTATCCCATGTCGGTGGGCCGCAACTTTGCCGAGATCCTGCGGGCGCTGGATGCGGTGCAGGCCACCGATGGCGTTCCGATCGCCACACCCGCCAACTGGGTGCCCGGGCAGGATGTTATCGTGGCGCTGAGCCTGAACAACGAACAGGCCGAGGCCAAGTTCGGCCCGCTGGACATCAAGCTGCCCTATCTGCGGTTTGCCAAGGCACCGGTCTGAACGACGGTTTGTGAAACGGCAGGAACGGCCCCCGGTTGCGGGGCCGTTTTTGTCTGGCGGTGGATTTCATTCCGATTGCCGCCGCGGCTGGTATAGATGTGGTGCAACCCCGGGAGGACCACATGCGCATATGTCTGGCCTGCTTTGCCGCCGTGCTGATCACCGCAAGCGCCGCTTCGGCACAGATGATCGGCGGCAGCTATACGGTCGAGGGGGCCAACATGAATGGCAGCCCCTATGCCGGCACGGCGGAAATCGCCCTGACGGCCGAAAACTGCGAGATTTTCTGGACCACGGGCACCACCACCTCCAGCGGGATCTGCATGGTGGGTGAGAATGTGTTCGTGGCGGGCTATGAACTGGGCGGCAAGGTGGGGCTGGTGATCTACCGCGTGCTGCCCGATGGCGTGCTGGACGGGTCATGGACCATCGCGGGCCAGCCGGGCGCGGGCTATGAGGTGCTGGTGCCGCGGTAGGGATAGGCGGGGCCCCAGACCTGCGGCGCCTCACGCGCCAGCATCCGCGCCTCGGCGGCGTCAAGCCGGGCGCGGGCGGCGTCTGGGCAGCCGGTGTCGCGCAGGGCCCGCTGCCAGATGGCCAGCACGGATTGCGCGCTCCACGGCAGGGCGGCCCCGGCCACCCATTGGCGCAGCGCGGGGGGCAGGCGGTCATGCGCCGTCATGGGGCGGGTGTTGCGCCAGCGCGCGCGGGGTGAGGCAAGGTTGCTCATGCCGCCGCGCGCCGCCATGAGGGAAACGGGTCGGGCAGGCTGGACCACAGCGCGGGGGTGAAGCCAAGGGCCGGGACAAGTGCCGCGTCCAGCGCGGCGCGCAGCGCGGGTTCATCCATGCCGGTGCCGATGAACACCAGTTCCTGCCGCCGGTCGCCCCAGGGTTCGGCCCATTTGCCCGCCACCTCGGCCAGCGCATCGGGGTGGGTGGGCCAGCGTTCGCGCGGCACCGAGGCCCACCAGCCGCCCAGCGGCGTGACAGAGGATACCGCACCGGCCAGCGAAAACTCGGCCACCCAGTTGGGGCGGGTCGCCAGCCAGAAATGCCCCTTGGCGCGGATGACGCCGGGCAGATCACCGTTCAGCAGGGCATGGATTTTGGCCGGGTGGAACGGCATCCGCGCGCGGTAGACAAAGCTGGTGATGCCATATTCCTCGGTTTCCGGGGTGTGGTGGGCGAAACCGTAAAGCTCTTTGGCCCAAAGCGGGTGTTCCTGCGCGCGGTCAAAGTCGAACAGGCCGGTGTCGAATATGGCGTCTGCGTCGATGCGGGAATGATCCGCCTCGATCAGCCGCGCGTCGGGGTTCAGCGCGCGGATGATCTTGCGGGCGGCATCGGCGCGTTCCGGCCCGGCATCGCGCACCTTGTTCAGCACCACGACATTGGCGAATTCAATTTGTTCGGTCAGCAGGGTGACAAGGCTGCGGGTGTCGCCCTCGGGCGCCTGATCGCGGTCGGACAGGAAATCATGGCTGGAAAAGTCGCGCAGCAGGTTGATGGCATCGACCACCGTGACCATCGTATCCAGCCGGGCCACGTCCGACAGGCTGTCGCCATCCGCATCGCGGAAATCGAAGGTGGTGGCGACGGGCAAAGGTTCGCTGACGCCGGTGGATTCGATCAGCAGATAGTCAAACCGGCCCTCGGTGGCCAGACGGCGCACCTCGGCCAGAAGGTCATCGCGCAGGGTGCAGCAGATGCAGCCGTTTGACATCTCGACCAGCGTTTCATCGCTGCGCGACAGGCTGCTGCCTTCGCGGATCAGGTCGGCGTCGATGTTCACCTCGGACATGTCGTTGACAATGACGGCGACGCGGCGGCCCTGACGGTTGTTGAGGATGTGGTTCAGCAGCGTGGTCTTGCCCGCGCCGAGAAAGCCGGACAGCACGGTGACGGGAAGGCGGGGGGTCATGGCGGCCTCTTGATATGTTATACTATAACTATATCGGCGCGCGATGAGGGCTGCAAGGGTTGTTGTGGGCAAGGCGCGCGGCCGGACAGAACCGCGCGCCTTGTTGGCAGTTCTGGTGGCGAAATCAGGCGGCTGCCGGAGCCAGCGCGGGTCGCGAGGAGCGCAACCCCCCGCGCTGGTAGCGGGCATAGGCCAGATCGGCGGTTTCAATCTGGGGTGCGCGGCCCGAGATGATGTCGGCCAGCGCGCGGCCCGAGCCTGCGGCCATCGTCCAGCCCAGCGTGCCATGGCCGGTGTTCAGATACAGGTTCGCCACGGTGGAGCGCCCGATGATCGGGGTTCCGTCGGGGGTCATCGGGCGCAGCCCGCTCCAGAACGTTGCGCGCGACTGGTCGCCCGCGCCGCCGAACAGATCCTCGACCGAGTGTTGTAGCGTGGCACGGCGGCGTTCGTGCAAGGTGTTGTTGAAGCCGGAGATCTCGGCCATGCCGCCCACGCGGATGCGGTCGCCCAGCCGGGTGATGGCGATCTTGAAGGTTTCGTCCATCACGGTGGATTCGGGTGCGCGGGATGCGTCGATGATCGGCACGGTGATGGAATAGCCCTTCACCGGATAGACCGGCAGGCGCATGCCGAACTCGCGCACCATCATCGGGGAATAGGCACCCAGAGCCACCACAAAGGCATCGGCCGTGATGCGCCCTTCCGAGGTGTGGACGGCGGTGATGCGGTCGGCCTGTTTTTCCAGCCGGTTGATGGCGACGCCGAAACGGAAGGTCACACCCGCCGCTTTTGCCATGTCGGCCAAGGTGTTGGTGAATTTGAAGCAATCGCCGGTTTCATCCCCCGGCAGGCGCAGCCCGCCCGCGATCTTGTGCAGCGATGTCGCCAGACCCGGTTCGGCGGCCACGCATTGCGCGGGGTCCAGCACCTCGAACGGCACGCCATCGGCCTTCAGCACCTTGATGTCTTTATAGGCGGCATCGACCTGCTTTTGCGTGCGGAACAGTTGCAGCGTGCCCTGCATGCGTTCGTCATAGGAAATGCCGGTGTCGCGCCGCAGCGCGATCAGGCAGTCGCGCGAATATTCGGCCAGCCGCACCATGCGGCTTTTGTTGATGGCATAGGCTGCCGAGGTGCAGTTGGTCAGCATCCGCGCCACCCATTCGATCTTGGCCAGATCGGGGCGGGCTTTGATGATCAGCGGCGCATGGTGCATGAACAGCCATTTCACCGCCTTTTGCGGAATGCCCGGCGCGGCCCAGGGCGAGGCATAGCCGGGGCTGATCTCGCCCGCGTTGGCGAAAGAGGTTTCCAGCGCGGGGGCCTGCTGGCGGTCGATCACCGTCACCTCATGCCCCGCCTGCGCCAGATACCAGGCCGAGGTGACGCCAATGACGCCTGCACCGAGAATCACGACACGCATGGGGGCCTCCGTTTGCTGCTGTGCGGCAGGATACGGATTCCGGGCGGGATTTCTTGGGGAAATGGACGGTAGATTCGGGTGTTTGGCGGAGGTTCTGCGGTGATTGCACGATAAGGCCGAAGAAGCTGCGGCTATGGGGTGAATCGCGCGAAGATAAGGCGGTTTGTGAAATGCTCAGCATCTGAGCGGTTTTGACCGTTTGCTGATTCTAGATGATGACGTGGTGCGAACTAGACTGAACGCTAAGGAAGGTCACTGATGCCTACTGAAGCTTACTGAAGGCCACTGAAGGCTACTGAAGGCCAGTTGGCTATCCTCCCTCGCCGAAGAGATCTTCGCGGTCGGCTCTTCCAATCGCCAAGATCCACGTCGCAAAAGAGCGTGTGGGCAGTCGATAGAAGCCACGCCTTGCGTCGTCAGACAGAATGATCTCGCGACTTTTCAATGCCATCAGCGCGTTATCAATATTTGTTGCGGATACTCCACAGTTACTAACGATGTCCTTCCTGGAAACCCACTGATCGCCATGATTAGCCATATAATCCAACACCTTTCTATATTCCGAGGACAAAATCTTCGAATAATACATCTTGCTGAAATACTTTGCGCCAAGTTGAGAAATCGCACCGTTCTCATTGAAGGCACCCGATGAAACATCATCATGGTCAATTAAGTTGTCTCTGTCAGATTGAAAAGCAGAAAAAGAGAACTGTTGAACAAAGTGGGGATAACCTTCAGAAAGGGAGGCGATAAGCTCAAGCGCATCAGAAGATATGTCGGTTTGGGATTCATTTTTCTCATTTGCAATTTCCAAACCACGCTTGACTACCAGTTCCCGCTCTGCCTGCTCTAGCGGGTGCATTTGAACTATTTGAAATACCCTCAGCGAGGATTCATGACTTTCACGAAGCCGATTCACGATCAGCGATTGTCCTGCCAAGACAAGCAGTAGCTTGGATTGACCACGTTTCGCCAACCTCTCAGTAAACACCTTTACGAACTCACCCAGATTGGCTGAAGAAGGCGCACTGTCCGCCTCGTCGAGCAGGAATGCAACACCGTCAAACTCTTTACTTTCAATGAGCTGATCTGTGATGCTTACCAGATCGTCAAGTAGTTCATCGGAGTCCAGTTCATCTTCGCGACCATTATACTTAACGCCAAGAACTTCCCAGCTTGAGAGAAAGTCCCAAACTTTTTTCGCCTTTTCTTGAAGGCTTTTATGCTGACGTAGCTTTGACCGAAGCTCTCGTGCAACTTGCTTAATTAGGCCAGCTTGACTGGAGATACCAGCCAGATCAGTCGAAACAGTCAGAAAGTTGAACTTTACGCCATCGCTCTCAATCTCACCCCGAGCCACTAAGTCAGCATAAAATAGCAGAGAAGATTTACCAATACCTCTCTCCCCTGTCAGTAGCAAATGCTGCGGGTTGCCATTTCTGGTCTGGAACAGAGCTTGCTCGATAGTCAGAATTTCATCGTAGCGACCGGTGAACATCCCGGTGTAAGCTATTCCATTGGGCACAAAAGGGTTGAACTTCATCTCTGTCTCCCGGTATCAAATCAATGATAACAGAAAGGCCCCGGTGTTTCCACCGGGGCCTTTCGTTACAACCGTTGTAGCCCTCAGGCTTCGGCTTCTTCTTTCTTTTCGCTGATTTCCAGCCCGGTTTCCTGATCGACCATCTTCATGCCAAGGCGCACCTTGCCGCGGTCGTCGAAGCCCAGAAGTTTCACCTTCACTTCCTGGCCTTCTTTCAGGATCTCGTTCGGGTGGGTCAGGCGCTTGTTGGCGATCTGCGACACATGCACCAGACCGTCACGCTTGCCGAAGAAGTTCACGAAAGCGCCGAAATCGACCAGTTTCACCACCTTGCCGGTGTAAACCTGGCCTTCTTCGGGTTCTGCCACGATCGACCAGATCATGTCATAGGCCTTCTTGATCGCTTCCGCCGAGGAGGACGCGATCTTGATCATGCCGTCGTCGTTGATGTCCACTTTCGCGCCCGACAGTTCCACGATCTCGCGGATGACCTTGCCGCCCGAGCCGATCACTTCACGGATCTTGTCGGTGGGGATGGTCAGCGTTTCGATCTTGGGGGCGTATTCGCTGAAGGCCTGCGCCGAGGTCAGCGCCTTGGCCATCTCGCCCAGGATGTGCATGCGGCCATCCTTGGCCTGTTCCAGCGCCTGTTCCATGATTTCGGGCGTGATGCCCGCAATCTTGATGTCCATCTGCAGGCTGGTGATGCCCGCAGCGGTGCCTGCCACCTTGAAATCCATGTCGCCGAGGTGATCCTCGTCGCCCAGAATGTCGGTCAGCACGGCGAAACGGCCGTCATCTTCCAGGATCAGGCCCATGGCCACACCGGCGACCGGCGCTTTCAGCGGCACACCGGCATCCATCATCGACAGCGAACCGCCGCAGACCGATGCCATCGAGGAGGAACCGTTGCTCTCGGTGATTTCCGACACCACACGGATCGTGTAGGGGAAATCGGTGCCAGCGGGCAGAACCGCCTGCAACGCGCGCCATGCCAGTTTGCCATGGCCGATTTCGCGGCGGCCGGGCGGGCCGAAACGGCCAACTTCACCCACTGAATAGGGCGGGAAGTTGTAGTGCAGCAGGAAGTTCGACCGGCTGTTGCCGTGCAGGGCGTCGATGATCTGCTCATCCTCGCCGGTGCCCAGCGTGGTCACGACCAGACCTTGCGTTTCGCCACGGGTGAACAGGGCCGAGCCATGGGTGCGCGGCAGGATGCCGGTTTCGCAGACGATGGGACGGACGGTCTTGGTATCACGCCCGTCGATGCGCGCACCGCCGTTGATGATGTCGCCGCGCAGCACCGATGCTTCCAGCTTCTTGATCGCGTCGCCAAGGTTGGCATCGGCGCGGTCTTCGTCCGACAGGGCGGCCTTGATGACATCCGCAGCGGCGTCGATGGCGTTGGTGCGTTCCTGCTTGTCGCGGATGGCGAAGGCGGCGCGCATGGCGGTTTCGCCCGCGGCCTTCACATTGGCATAAAGCGCCGAATAATCGGGAGCCTGGAAATCGAAGGGCTCTTTCGCGGCGTCTTCGGCAAAGTCGATGATCAGGTCGATCACCGGCTGCATCGCGGCATGGCCGAATTTCACGGCGCCCAGCATTTCGGCCTCGGACAGCTCGTAAGCCTCGGATTCCACCATCATCACGGCGTCTTTGGTGCCGGCGATGACCAGATCAAGCCGCTGGTCGGGGTTCGAGCGCAGTTTCTGCATGTCATCGACATCGGGGTTCAGCACATATTCGCCGTTCACAAAGCCGACGCGGGCCGCACCGATGGGGCCCATGAAGGGCACGCCGGAAATGGTCAGCGCGGCGGATGCGGCGATCATGGCCAGAATGTCGGGCTCGTTCACCAGATCATGCGACAGCACAGTGACGATCAGCAGCACTTCGTTGCGGAAACCATCGACGAACAGCGGGCGGATCGGACGGTCGATCAGGCGCGAGGTCAGGGTTTCTTTTTCGGACGGGCGGGCTTCACGCTTGAAAAAGCCGCCGGGCACCTTGCCGGCAGCATAGTAGCGTTCCTGATAATGCACGGTGAGCGGGAAGAAATCCTGCCCGGCTTTCGCCGATTTGGCGAAGGTGACGTTGGCCATCACAGAGGTCTCGCCCAGAGTGGCGATGACCGAACCGTCGGCCTGACGGGCAACCTTGCCCGTCTCCAGGGTCAGCGTCTCGCCGCCCCATTCGATCGATTTTTTCGTAACGTTGAACATTGCTTTTCCTAGCTTGGCTGACGGACCCTCCGCCAACCCGGGTTTCGTACGGGCCGCATGCCCGTGGCTTCGCTGTTGCCGTCTGCCCGCCCCATGAAGCCCGCTGGGGGAACATGCCGCATCCTGCGGCCCGAAAGGAAAGACGCGCCCGAGGGGGCGCGTCCTGTCAGATTAGCGGCGCAGGCCCAGACGCGCGATCAGCGCGGCATAGCGGGCGTCGTCCTTGCCCTTGAGGTAGTCCAGCAGCTTGCGGCGCTGGGCCACCATCATCAGAAGGCCACGGCGCGAGTGGTTGTCCTTCTTGTGGCTTTTGAAATGCTCGGTCAGCGTGGCGATGCGCGAGGACAGGATAGCCACCTGCACTTCGGGCGAGCCGGTGTCGTTTTCCTTGGTCGCGTATTCCGAAATCAGGCGGGCTTTTTCTTCGACGGTGATCGACATCGGGATCTCCATGGTTGGGTGTGACGGCACAAGCCGGGATGTCGTCCAGCAGGGCCCTTGAGCATCCGGCAGGTCTACCGGATGCGCGCGTATAGGAGAAACCGCCCGAAAAGAAAAGCGCCAATTCCGCCGCATGCCCGGGCGGCCGGATGGTGGCGGCCCACAGGCGGGGCTGGCGCTCGTGCCGTTTTTCTGCCATGATGTTGTGAATAATCTTGTTTGAAGGCAAAGGCTTAGGCCGTTTCATGGTTAACGGCGCAGTGGTATGCGCCGGTTGCGCGGGGAAGGGGTTGCGATGCTGGGCATGTTGGGATTGCTGGGGGCCTTGTTTGCCGGTGTCGCGGCCGATGCGGTGCTGGTGCGCGCTGGCAAGGGTGCAGAGGCTGACGACAGCACCGAAACCGATGCCCCGGAGACCGAAACCGAAGACGCCCCCCCGGCGGGCGACCTGACTGATGCCGGGGCCGACAGCGCCGGAACCACGCCGCATGCGCCTGTGCAAGCCGTTGATACCAGTCAGGCTTCGGGTTTTGACGGTCAGCCCCGGTCGGATGACCTGCCCGACAGGCCTGACCCTGACAGGCGCATGAATGGCACCGAGGGCGACGATGTGCTGACCGCTGGCGGCGGGCAGGACACGCTGCGCGGCGGTGTGGGCAACGATCTGCTGGCCGGGCAGGGCGGCGATGACCGCATCATCGGCGGCGCGGGGCAGGACCATGCCCATGGCGGCGCGGGGCAAGACACACTGCGCGGCGGCAGCGGCGACGATGTGCTGGATGGCAATGCGGGCGATGACCGGCTGCGCGGCAACCTGGGCGATGACCAGCTTGCGGGGCATGCCGGGCGGGACGATCTGGCGGGCGGTGGCGGGGATGATTCGCTGCTGGGCGGCTCCGGCGATGACAGCCTGCGCGGCGATGCCGGTGATGACTGGCTGGCGGGGGGCTTTGGCGATGACCTGCTGACAGGCGGCGCGGGGACTGACACGCTGGATGGCAATGACGGCGATGACACGCTGTCGGGGCTGGACCCTGACGGTCAAGCGGCGGTGGATTATCTGAATGGCGGCGCGGGTGACGACTGGCTTGTGCTGGGCGCGGGCGACATTGCGTCGGGTGGCGGCGGGGCTGATGTGTTCACGCTGGGCGACACTTCGGGCGATGTGGCGCGGATCGACGATTTCGACGCGGCGCAGGATGAGATTCTGGTGCTTTATGATGCTGCGGCCCACCCCAACCCCGTGGTCACGCTGCTGAGTGAGCCGGGGTCGGATGACGTGACAGTACTGCTGGACGGGTTGCCGCTGGCGTTGGTGCAGGGCGGCGCGGGGCTGACGCCGGGGCTGATCCGGCTGGCGGCGGCCTGAGGCGCATCAGGCGGCCCGGCCACGCATCAGCCTTGGAAGAACGGCACGAATGTATCCAGCACCGCAGCCGGGTTTTCCTCCATCACGAAATGGCCGCTTTCGCAGGCGGCATCGGTGACATCGCTGGCCCATTTGCGCCAGATGCCGGCCGGGTCGCCGGTGCGGGCGGGAAAGCCGTGGCGGCCCCAGAGAAAGCGCAGCGGGGCGGCGATGCGGTGGCCTGCGGCCAGATCGGCCTGATCATGGCGGCGGTCGGTCGTGGCCCCGGCGCGGTAGTCGGCGCACATGGCGGCGATGCGGGCGGGGTCGCGGGCCTGCGCGCGATAGGCTGCAAGCGCCTCGGGCGGAAAGGCATCCAGCGATTTCGCCAGTGTCCAGCCTTGCAGCGTCCAGTCCAGATAGGCCACCGGATCTGCGTTGATCATGCGTTCGGGCAGCGGCGCGGGCTGCGCCAGAAAGGTCCAGTGATAGGCGGCCATGGCCATTTCGGCATTCCAGGCGGCCCAGTAGTCGGCGGTGGGGGCAATCTCGATGATGCCGATGCGGCTGACGCGGGCGGGATGATCCAGCGCCAGCCGGTAGGTCACGCGCGCGCCCCGGTCATGGCCCAGGACCATGGAGGTGCCGATGCCCCGGGCGTCCAGCAGCCCGATGATGTCGCGCGCCATTTCCCGTTTCGAATAGGCGGTATGGCCTGCATCGTCGGGCGGCGCGTCGCTGTGGCCATAGCCGCGCAGATCGGGGATCAGCACGCGGAAATGCCGGGCGAATTCGGGCGCGACGCGGCTCCAGCACAGGCCGTTCTGCGGATAGCCATGCAGAAGGATCAGCGGTGGGCCAAGGCCCGCCTCCTGCACCGACAGGTGGATGTCGTTGGTGGCGATGCGGTGGCGGGTAAAGCCGGGGATCGTGGTCATGCGAGCGCCTTCGTTGCGATGGCCCGAGGATGGACCGGGGCGCGCTGCGCAGGCAAGGCCGCGCAGTGGGAAAGCGTTCAGATCCAGCGTTCGGGCTGCCGATCATAGCCGATATACAGCGGGTGTTTCGGCTGGCCATCCCGGTTCAGCCCCAGATGGTGCAGCGGCCGCCCGGTGGCGCGCAGCAGCGCCGCGACGGCGGCACCCCGCCCCAGATGTGCCCCATGGCTGCCCCAGGCGCAGATGATCCGGTCGGCCCAGAGTGCGCTATCGGCAATCGCCGCGTCATTGTCCGCACCCACCGGATCGGCTGCGGCGCGCATCTTTTTCGGGTCGGTGTCGCGCCAGGCAAAGATGTTGGTCACGCGGAAGCCCCCGAACCCCAGCGCCCGCGCCCGCCGCTCGCAGCGTTCCACCGTGGGGTCGTTCTGGTATTCGGTGGCGGTCGAGGGGTTCAGCATCACGAACAGCGCCTTTGGCCCCGCGGCGTCCCACACCCGCGTCAGCAAGTAGCGATACCGCTCGCAATCGGAATAGACGGCGGTGGAGGGGGCGTCGCCCTTGGTGTGGCTGCGGGTGATCATCTGTGTCTCGGGTTGTTGGCGTTGCTGGCCTTCGGCGAGGATATTTGGGCCAGCAAGAAATCGACAGGGCGTTCTGCATGGTATGGGGTCATGCACCCCTTTTCTGGGGGGCGAGCCGAAAAGCCCATTCTTACTGGCAAAAATATCCGCGCCGCAGGCCTCTGCCATCACGAGGGGCGCTGTCAGTCATTGAACACGCGGGAGGGGTGCAACTCGCCCGCCTTGTAGATGCCTACAGCCACGGCGCGGCCCTGATAGCTGGCCCAGGCCTCGTCGCCATACTCGGCGGTGGAGGCGATGACCATGCCGGGGTTGCCGTTCTTCAGGCGGGCCGCGCCTTCGGGGGTGCAAGGCAGTTCGGGCAGGTCGGCCAGACCCTTTTCCAGCGGGTGCAGATAGGCATCCAGCGTCTCGGTTTTCGCCAATGCGTCCAGCGTTTCCAGGGATATGCCCTGTGCGGCGTCAAAAGGCCCTGACCATGTGCGGCGCAGCCATTGCACATGGCCGAGGCAGCCCAGTGCGGCCCCGAGGTCGCGGGCGATGGAGCGCACATAGCCGCCCTTGCCGCAGACCATCTCCAGCTCCGCATGGTCGGCATCGGGGCGGGCGGTCAGTTCCAGGCTTTCGACCCACAGTGGGCGGGCGGCGAGTTCGAAATCCTCACCCTCGCGCGCCAGGTCATAGGCGCGTTCGCCATCGACCTTGACGGCGGAAAACTGCGGCGGGGTCTGCATGATCTCGCCCCGGAAGGCGGTGAGGGCGGCGGTGATCGCGTCATCCGTGGGTCGGGCGTCGGAGGTGGCGATGACCGTGCCTTCGGCATCGTCGGTGGTGGTGGCCGCGCCGAAGGTGACGACGAAGCGGTAGCATTTCAGCGCGTCGGTGATGTAGGGCACGGTCTTGGTCGCCTCGCCCAGGGCCACGGCCAGAACGCCGGTGGCGGCAGGGTCCAGCGTGCCCGCATGCCCGGCCTTGGCCGCGTCAAAGGCCCAGCGGACCTTGTTGACCACCGAGGTCGAGGTGATGCCGGCGGGTTTGTCGACCACCAGCCAGCCCGATACCGCGCGGCCCTTGCGTTTGCGTCCCATGATGCACCCTTGCAGCGAAAGAGCGTCTGCTAGCGAAGCACGGGCGGGCCGTCAACCGGCGGGGGTGACAAGCCCCACTATCGGCCCCATCGGATAGCCCCGGTCAAAGCGCTTCATCGCCGGGGCGTAGAGCCGCGAAATGCTGCCGTCGAGATACAGCGCATCGGGCAGGCCCAGCCCGTCACGGAACAGCCGGGCGAACTGGTGAAAGCTGACGCGGGTGTTGGAGATGGCAAACATGGCGATATTGCCCCCGGCGCCCACGCCCACGCCGTTGCGGATATGGCGCGAATCCGAGTCGGGCAGAAAGCGCGGGTGCAGGGCTCCGTCGATGACAAGCATGGGGCCGGACTGCGTGGCGAAGCGGCAGGCAGGCGCATCGCTGGCAAAGCGGCGCGACTCGGTCACGCTGAAGCGGGTGGCGATGCAGAACACCCCGTTGGGCAGCAGGCCGAAATTCCCCGGGCCTGCTGCCGTGACCAGCCCCGCGCGGCTTTGGCCGTTTTCGACCATCAGCCCCACCGGGGCGCGGTCGGGGTGATACATGCCCGCGTTCATCGCAAAGCCGAGCGTCTGGCCACTGGCGGCCAGCGCGTCATTCACCCGGTCGAACGTGCCATAGGGGCTGCCGTCGGGGGCGGTCTGGAACAGGCGCAGGTCATCGCCCGCCTGAACGGTGCAGATCGTGTAGGACGCGCCCTCAAACGCCATGTCGCGGCAGGGCGATTGCGCGGCGGCAGCGGCAGGCAGCAGACACAACAGCAGCGCGCGCAGCAGCTTAGCTGTCAGCCGCCGCATCGTCATCATCCTGCCCGGCCTTCAGGTCGCGCTGCACGGTCTCATCGGCGAACAGCCGGCGGGTTTCGTCCAGCCGGTCGAATGTGTCATCGGGGCGAAAGCGCAGGTCGGGGGCGTATTTCAGCGTCAGCGATTTCGACACGGCGCGGCGCAATTCGTATTTGTTGCGGCTGAGGGCGGCGATGGCCAGATCGACATCCTTGCCGCCCAGCGGCATCACATGCACGGTGGCGATCTTCAGATCGTTCGACAGCCGCACCTCGCCCACGGTGATCGAAAAGCGGTTCAGGTCGGGGTCGTGAATCTCGCCCCGGATCAGCAGGTCAGACAGCGTGCGACGGATCAGTTCGCCGACGCGAAGCTGGCGCTGCGTGGTGCCGGGGCCGGGGGTGGTGCGGTTTTGTGCCATGCGCAGCCATGTAGGGTGTTTGCGGGGCCGGTGCAACGGCGGGCTTTGCGCCGCGCGCGGGAACCGGCTAAAGCGGCGGAAACAGCGAAAGGGTGCGTGATGACTGATCTGCCGGGTATCGTGATCACCGGGGCCTCGGGGCGCATGGGGCAGATGCTGATCCGCACCGTTCTGGCATCAGACCGGGCGCGGCTGGTGGGCTGCGTCGAACGGGCGGGCCATGCCTGGGTCGGCCGTGACGTGGGCGAGGCGATGGGCGGGGCGGCCGTGGGGGTTGTGGCAACCGATGACCCGCTGGAGGCTTTTGCCCGGGCGCAGGCGGTGCTTGATTTCACCGCACCCGCCGCGACGGTGGAATTTGCCGCACTGGCGGCGCAGGCCCGCGCGGTGCATGTGATCGGCACCACGGGGCTGGAGGCCGAGCATCTGCACAAGATCGCATGGGCCGCGCATCATGCGGTGATCGTGCGGGCGGGCAACATGAGCCTGGGGGTCAACCTGCTGGTGCAGATGACGAAAAAGGTGGCGCAGGCGCTGGATGCCGACTGGGATGTCGAGGTGGTGGAGGCGCATCACCGCAGAAAGGTGGATGCGCCCTCGGGCACCGCGCTGATGCTGGGGCAGGCGGCGGCGGACGGGCGCGGTGTCGATCTGGCGGCGGTGCGCGATGCGGGGCGCGACGGCATCACCGGGGTGCGGCGGCTGGGCGACATCGGCTTTTCCAGCATCCGGGGCGGTGACATCGTGGGCGAGCATGACGTGATCTTTGCCGCGGATGGCGAGCGGGTCGTGCTGCGCCACATTGCCACCGACCGCAGCGTGTTTGCGCGCGGCGCGCTCCGGGCGGCTTTGTGGGGGCAGGGGCAGAAGCCCGGCGAATACGACATGCTGGATGTGCTGGGGCTTTCGGAGTAAACTCGGCGTGATCTGGCGGGATATTTTAACCCCGCCTTCATCCAGTGATGCTTGTCTTGCGTAAAAACCACTCGAATGCGCGCTGCGTCGTCAGTGCCGGAACCAAAGCGGGTGCGCCATGATCAGAACGGCTGTTGTTGTAGCTATTTGCGCAGGGCTTGCGGCCCCGGTCGCCGCCGAGGGGCTGGCGCGGGTGCAGGACAAGTCGGATTTCGTGGGTCTGGTGGGCGGCAAGGCGCTGACCCGCATGGGCATCACGCTGGAGGTCACGCCCGACGGTGCCATCACGGGCAGCGCCTTCGGCAAGCCCGTGACCGGCGCATGGCGCTGGAACGCGGGCCTGTTCTGCCGTGATCTTTACTTCGGCAAGCAGGATCTGGGGCCGAATTGCCAGGTGGTTCAGACCGATGGCGCCACAGTGCGGTTCATCTCTGACGAGGGCGAGGGCGACTATGCCGACCTGCGGCTGAAGTAGGCCGGTCTGGTCGCTTGCCGGGGGTGGCTTGCCGTGCCGCATTGTGGGGCGCGGCGGGACTGCCTTTGCGGCGATCCGGGCAAAGGCCGGGGGGCTTCACGCCCCCCGGCCCCCCCGTGGGATATTTAGGGACAGAAAAAGGCGGCGCAGGCCGGGTGCCTTGCACGTCTGCGTGGCCCCGGCATCAGAAGTCGATGGCGATGCCCTTTTTTTCCCAGTCGCCGTAGCGCACGGGCTCGGGGCCGTTGCGCCCGCCAAGTTCCTTGGGCATGGCCGGTTCTTGCGCCTGTTTGCGGCGTTCCTCGGCCTCGGCCAGTGCGCGCAGGGCGGCGGCGGGCAGCGGGGCTTGGGTCTGGTCCGTCATGGCAGGGTTTCCTTGTGCCGGTGCGGGTCATGATATACGCCGCGCGGGATCATGGACAAGGCGGTGCGGCAATGGCGGGTGAAGTGATGTCGGCCCGGGCGGCGGCGGTGGCGCTGCTGGATGCCGTGCTGGGCGAGGGCGCGCTGCTGGCGCAACTGCTGACGGCAAGTCACGGCCCGCTGGTGGCCCTTCCGCCGCAGGAACGCGCCCGGGCGCAGCGGCTGGCCCTGGCGGTGCTGCGCCATGTCGAACAGGCGGACCGGCTGCTTGACCCGCATCTGCGCAAGAAACCGCCGCTGACGGTGCGCAACATCCTGCGGCTGGCGCTGGTGGAGCGTGTGGTGGACGGTGCCGCCGCGCATGGCGTGGTGAATGCGGCGGTTGATCTGGCGCGGCACGGCAACCGCACCGGGCATCTGACCGGGCTGGTGAATGCCGTGCTGCGCAAGGTGGTCGATCTGCCCGCGCCCTTTGCCGCCCTGCCGCCGCAGCGCCTGCCCTTGTGGCTGCGCAAGCCGCTGGTCGGGCAATACGGGCGCGATGTGGTCAGCGCGATCGAGGCGGTGCAGGCCCGCCCCGCGCCGCTGGATCTGACGGTGAAAGACGCGGTGGAGATTGAAGGGGCGGAGCTGCTGCCCAGCGGCAGCCTGCGGTTGTCGGGCCATGCGCAGGTGTCGCAACTGCCGGGCTATGATGCGGGCGCGTGGTGGGTGCAGGATGCGGCGGCGGCGCTGGCGGTGCGGCTGCTGGCACCGCAGGCGGGCGAGGCGGTGGCCGATCTTTGTGCCGCGCCGGGTGGCAAGACGCTGCAACTGGCGGCGGCGGGGGCGGTGGTCACAGCGGTGGACATATCCGAGCCGCGTCTGGCGCGGCTGCGCGAGAATCTGGCGCGGACCCGGCTTTCAGCGACGGTCATCGCCGCCGATGTGCTGCACTGGCAGCCGGATGCGCTGTTTGATGCGGTGCTGCTGGATGCGCCCTGTTCGGCCACCGGCACGATTCGCCGCCACCCCGATCTGCCCTTTGTGAAGGACGGCAGCGAATTGCCTGACCTTGTGGCTTTGCAGGCGCAGATGATCGACCGGGCGCTGGTGCTGCTGCGCCCGGGCGGGCGACTGGTTTACTGCACCTGTTCCCTGCTGCCGGAGGAGGGCGAGGCGCAGCTTGCGGCCGCTCTGGCCAGGCATCCCGGCCTTGTGGTGCAGCCTGTGGCGCTGCCCTTTGTGCCGCCGGAATGGGCGGGCGCGGGCGGCGGGTTGCGGCTGCGGCCCGATTACTGGGCTGACCGGGGCGGGATGGACGGATTTTTCATGGTTTGCCTGCAAAAGCCCCTGTAGCCCGGTTTTGGGTGACAGTCTGCCCCACGGGCGCTATGGTTTTGCCGCAGCGACCCGGAACCGGGCGAGGATCGGGCAGGGCGGGTAAGGCATGGCAGGCGTAACCCAGATGACAGGGTTTGCAGCGCGGAAAACCCGGCTGCTGAACCGGTGGGAGGCGCGGCGCGCGGGCATTGCGCGCCCGATGACCGCGTTTGACCGACCTCCCGAGCCGCGCACCATCGGGCTTTTTGCACGCGGCAAGCAGCTTGTGGCCGGGCATGTGCTGCTGGCAGGCCAGATGATCGAGACCCGGGGTGAAACGCTATGGGCGGTGGCCCCGCCGGGCAGCGCCTTTGGCGTCGAGGCGCAGGGCTTTGCCTGGCTGGATGATCTGGCGGCGCTGGGCGATTCGGCGGCGCGGATCTGCGCGCAGACCTGGACCTGGGACTGGATCGCGCGCTATGGCGCGGGCCGGGGGCCGGGCTGGACGCCCGATCTGGCCGGGCGGCGGGTGATCCGCTGGATCAACCACGCCACGCTGCTGCTGACGGCCAAGGATGCGGCGGCGGAAGAGGTTTTCTTGCGCGCGCTGGCCCG
>NZ_WHUT02000015.1 GCF_009380135.2 Fertoeibacter niger
GGCATCGCCGCCAGCGCGATCACGGCCAGCACGAACAGCACCATGGCGACGCGCCCCGAATTGGTCTGGCGGCGCACCGTCACCTCGGGCAGGGCAGGAAGCGGCATGGCGGAAGAGAGGGAAGCGGGGGTCATGTCTCAGGCCTTTCCAAACAGCCCTTGCGGGCGGGTCGCCAGCACCAGCAGGAAAACGATATGCCCGGCCAGCACGCCAAAGCCCGGGTCGATGCGAAAGCCGATGGCCTGGCTGATGCCCAGCACCATCGACCCGATGAAGGCCCCCCAGACCGAGCCCATGCCACCGATGATCACCGCCTCGAACGCATAGATCAGCTGCGCGCCGCCATCGGCAGGGGCCACGGTGGACCGCAGCGACTGAAACACCGCGGCAAAGCCCAGGATGCCCACGGCAATCGCGGTGGCCGAGGCATAGACGGCGCGGGCGTTGATGCCGGTCATCGACGCCGCCTCTACATCCGCCGAGGCGGCGCGCAGCGCGCGGCCAAAGCGGGTGCGCTTCAGCATCAGATCCAGCCCCCAGGTCAGGCCGGTGGCAAAGGCCAGCACGATCACCGGCAACAGGCCGATGTAGATGCCGCCGATCTGCACCGACTGGCTTTCGATACCGCCGCCGGGCAAGGACCGGCTGTTGGCCGACCAGATTTGCAGCATCAGGTTCTGCAACGCCAGCGACAACCCGAATGTGGCGATCAGCGAGGGCAGCGGGTCATCGCCCACCACGCGGTTCAGGATGCCCTTTTGCAGCAGCCAGCCCATCGCCACGGCCAAAGGCACCAGCGCCACCATCACCGTGAAGGGCCCCAGCCCCCAGGCCGAGGCCAGCGAGATGCCGATCAGCGACAACAGGATCACCAGATCGCCATGGCTGACGTTGACGATCCGCATCACGCCGAACATCAGCGCCATGCCCAGCGCATATTGCGCATACATGCCGCCCAGCAGAATGCCCTGGATCAGCGCATCAAACCACTGCATGAGAGCCTCCGAAATAGGCCGCGGCAATCTGCTCGCGGGTGATGGTGGCTGACGCGCCGGTCAGGGTCACTCGCCCTTCCAGCATGCAGAACAGCCGGTCTGACGCCGATTGCGCCAGCCCCACATCCTGTTCCACCATGATGATGGCAGTTCCCTGCGCGCGAATCTCGGGCAGCGCCGCATAGATCTCGCGGATCACCTTGGGCGCCAGCCCCAGGCTGATCTCGTCGCACAGCAGCACGCGCGGCTGGCTGAGCAGCGCGCGCCCGATGGACACCATCTGTTGCTGGCCACCCGACAGGTTCTGCACCTGTGTGCGCGCCTTGTCCTTTAGGATGGGGAACAGCCGGTGCAGCCTTTCCAGCGACCAGCCGCCCTTGCGGCCAAACCTGTCGGCCTGATCGACGGCCACGCGCAGGTTGTCATCAACCGACATGCCGGTGAACAGGCGGCGACCCTCGGGCACGATGGCCACGCCGTTCTGCACCATGCGGTCGGTGGGCGTGCCGCCGATGGGCTTGCCGTCCAGCCGCACCATGTCGGGTGTGACAGGCAACAGCCCCATGATCGAGCGCAGGAAAGTGGATTTTCCGGCCCCGTTCGCCCCGATCAGGGCCACGGCCTCACCCTCGGCCACGTCGATATCCACACCGTAAAGTGCCTGAAAATCACCATAGCGGGCCACAAGCCCATGGGTGGAAAGGGCAGCGGTCATGCTTCGATCCCCATATAGACGCGCTTCACCTCGGGGTTGGCGATCACATCCTGCGGCAGGCCCTCGGCGATCTTTTCGCCGAAGTTCAGCACCAGCAGGCGGTCGGCCACGGCCAGCAGCGCGTTCAGCACATGTTCGATCCAGACAATCGTGACCCCACGCTCGCGGATGCGGCGCACCAGTGCGACCAGCGCCTTTGATTCCTCATCCGTCAGCCCGCCCGCGATTTCATCCAGCAGCAGCAGCTTGGGGTCAGACGCCAGCGCGCGCGCCAGTTCCAGCCGCTTGCGGTCCAGCAGCGTCAGGCTGCCCGAGGGGGTGTTGGCCTTGTCGGCCAGTTCGCAATCGCGCAACACCTGCGCGCAGAAGGCATAGCTTTCGCGTTCCGTCCGTCCGCTGCCGAAGGCCGAGGCGACCAGAAGGTTTTCGAATGTGGTCATGCCCGTGTAGGGACGCGGGATCTGATAGGTGCGCCCGATGCCCATGCGGCAACGGCGGAACGGCGGCTCGCCCCCCAGCATGACGCCCCCCAGGCGGATTTCTCCGCCCGAGGGTTTGATATCGCCGCTGATCATGTTGAACAGCGTGGTCTTGCCCGCCCCGTTGGGGCCAAGAATACCCAGCACCTCGCCCCGATAGACATCGAAGCTGACCTCGTGCAGCACCCGAACCGCGCCGAAACTTTTCGACACGTTGCTGGCCGCAAGAAGCGTTTCCCGGCTCATTCCCGCCCCTCCGTCACGGGTGATCACCAGACGATCGGCACGATGGCCTGTTCGGGCGAGAACAGCTGATTGACCGAGTTGTCGACGATCTTCAGGTCATAGGCGTATTTTTCGCCCTTGACCCACTGGCCGCCAAAGATCGGCATGGTGCAGATGTTCTTGTGCGGGGTGCCTGCGAATTTCACCGGGCCGCAGACAGTGGTGATGTCGGTCGCAGCCATGGAAACGCGGTTCGCCTCGCGGTCCAGCGGATCGGTGGAGCGTTTCAGGATGTCGATGGCGACCTCCAGCAGCGCATGGGAATAGCCAAGCGGCTGGGTCCACTGGCGGTTCTGGTCGGTTTCCCATTGGGCGGCCAATGCCGCGCTGTCCTGCCCCGTGATGGTCGAGGGGAAGGGGAAGGCCGGCGTCCACCACACTTCGCTGGACATGCCGTTGCCCAACTCGCCCATCGCCTCGACACCGCCGGGGAACAGCAGCGCCGCAGCCACCGTCACCGCGCGCGGCTTGAAGCCCTGCTGGTTGCACTGGGTCACGAAGGTTTTCAGATCGTCCGGATAGGTGATGCCGCCGATGATATCGACGCCCGCCTCTTTGAACGCGGCAATCTGGGCGGAAAAGTCATTGGTGCGCGGCTGGAAATAGCCGGGGATCGTCACCTCATACCCGGCGGCGCGGGTGGGCACCGGCAGGCCATATTCGTTGTTGCCCCAGGTTTCGCCGTCGATGTTCTGGGGGAACAGCATGCCCACCTTCTTGTTCGTCTCCAGCCCGTCCCACAGGCCGACAAAGGTGTTCAGCGCCTCGTCCAGACCCCAGAAGAAATGGTAGGTCCAGTTGAAGTCGCCGCCGCCGCGCGGAAAGATCACCGCCTGCCAGGGCGCACCGGACGAAATGCACGGCGCCTCATACAGTTCGGCCTGTTCCATCACCGGCAGGATGGTGTCGGTGGTCGAGGCGGGCACCACCAGATGCACCTCTTCGTTCAGGATCAGGTCGCCCGCCAGTTCGGCCGCCTTGTTGGGGTTCGACTGGCTGTCACGCTCCAGGATCTCCAGCGCATAGGTGTCGCCATTGGCCGATTGCAGCGTGCCGCCCAGCGCATCGCGAATCTTCTGCACGGTGTAGCCATCGGTTTCACCGAACAGGCCCAGCGGGCCGGTGGCCGGGGTGATATAGGCCACCTTGATGGTGCCTGCCGTCTGCGCGCGCAGATAGGTCGGCATGCCAAGTGTCGAGGCTGCCACGCCCGCACCCATGCCACGCAGCATGGACCGGCGGCTGATGCCCGATTTAACCAGCTTGTTGTAGTAGGCCATCGTCGTCTCCTCCCTTGTGTTGGCCGTCCGGCCCGCTTCCTCCTCGCGGGTCGGACGGCGGATAATTCAGGTCATGCGGATCAGTGAACCGCCGTCGATCACGACCAGCGACCCGGTGAAATAGGCCCCGGCGGGCGAGGCCAGCAGCAGGGCCAGCCCCTTGATGTCTTCGACATCGCCGATGCGCCCGATCAGCGACTGCGATTCAAACGCCGCGCGGTCGGCCTTGTTGCGCAACCGGCCCCCGGCGATGTTGGTGATGAACGGCCCGGGCAGAATGGCGTTCACGCGGATCCCGTAAGCCCCCAGTTCCATCGCCATGTGCCGCACGAAGTGGTTAACCGCGGCCTTGGCGGGCATATAACTGGTGCCGACGATGCTTTCGTTGATCTCGGCCGCGATTGATGATGTGACGATGATCTGGCCACCGCCCGCAGGCTTCATGTGGCGCACCGCGTTCTTGACCGTCACATAGACCGAGGTGAGGTTGATCTCGATGCCGCGGTCCCATTGTTCATCGGGGATGTTTTCGATGGCGCCATCGGGGTTTCTTTCACCCGTGGGGGTGTTGAACCCCGGGCCGGGGTCGATGCCCGCATTGGCAAAAACGGTGTCGATGCGGCCATGGCGCGCGGCCACCGCGTCAAAGGCCGCAGCCATGGCGGGCCGGTCGCCCACATCGACGCGCTGGCACCAGACATCCCAGCCCTTTGCCGTCATCTCGGCCTCGGCCCTGGCCATCCCGTCGGCATCAATATCGAAAATGCAGACCCGCGCCCCCTGTTCGGCCATGATCTCGACATAGGCCTTGCCGATGCCGCTGGCGCCGCCGGTCACGATCACCGACTTGCCCCGCACGTTGAACATCGTTTCAAGTGCCGCCATACTGTTCTCCTCCCCGGCCCGATTGCCTGCAAGGCCGCCATCCAGAGGCAAGCACCACAGCCCCGGTTGCGCCGGTTTCTGCCATCATTCTTTGCGGAAAGGCCCTGCCCCCCTCCCAGAGGACACAGCCATATGCATACATCAGGGTCTTCACGGTGCTTTGTGTCAAATGCGGAAAGCGGCGATTAATATAGCGTTTCGCTATATTGCTAACATTCTGATTTAAATAGGTAATCGAAGAATGTGGTTGGCAGCCCTCACGAGCCGGGAAAAATTGCTTGCTGAAATGCGCAATCGCAGTTGATCATATGATAAATCTGTCTGGATGGTGCCGCATGAAATCGCCTTTGCTGCCGCTGCGCGGGAACATCGACTCTGCCGGTTTGCTGGATCGGGGCGGCCGGCCCACGGTGCGCGAATTGCTGGGCGGGCTGGGCTTTGATGCCCTGACAGGCGCCCTGCGCCTGAACGGCGAGCGTGTGACCCTGCAACTGGCCGAGGCTGACCGCATCCTGCGCCGTGAGCTGATCCGCCTGCTGGGCGAGGAAGAGGCGCGGATATTGCTGCTGCGGCGCGGGTTTCAGATGGGTCAGAACGATGCCGCCTATGTGGCCCGGTCCTGGCCCGCGCTGGACAAGGGCGATGCCTTTACCGCAGGCACAAGGCTGCACATGTTCAGCGGCATCGTGCGTGTCGAGACGAAGTTCAATGATTTCGACTTCGCGCGCGGACGGTTCTCGGCGGAATTCCTTTGGCACAACTCCATCGAGGCCGAAGACGGCCCCGGCCAGCCGCGCCATTCCGACAGGCCGGTGTGCTGGCAGCAACTGGGCTATGCCTCGGGCTATGCCAGCTTTTTCTTTGGCGTGCCGGTGATCTACAAGGAAACCGAATGCGTGGCGCAGGGCCATCGCTGCTGCCGGGTGCTGGGACGGCTGGCAACGGGCTGGGGCGAGGATGACCCCGATGTCATCCTGTTCCGCAGCCGCATCCTGCCACGCGTTCCGGGTGCCGGGGTGGGGGGCGCAACACCTGCCCCGACGCATGACGCCGCCGACATGCCGCTGGTGGCACCGCTGCTGCGCTGGCTCGAACGGGCCGCGCAACTGCCCCTGCCCTGCCTGATTGCGGGTGCGGGCAGTTGCGGACAGGACGTGGCAGCGGCGCAACTGGTGCGGCTTTCCGGCCGTGGCGAGCCGCCTCTGCGTCTGGCAGGGGCCATTGCAGGGCCAGAGGCGCTGCAGGCTGCGCTTGCCCTGCAACGCAAGCCGCGCCGCAAGGAACTGCCGCCCGTCCTGCTGCTGGACGGGATCGAGGCGATGCCTGCCGCCGCGCAGGCCGAGCTTGCCGCCGAAGTGGGCGGCGACCCGCAGACCCGGCCCCATGTGGTCGCCACCTCGGCCCTGCCCCTGGCACGGCTGGCGGCGGGTGGCATATTGCCATCGCTCTGGCTGCGGTTCGCCCCGCTTTCGGTGGACATGCCGGCGTTGGCCGACCGGAGCGCGGAACTGCCGCAACTTGCAAAGCTGCGGCTGGCGCGGCTGGCCGCGCAGTTGCAGCTTGCCCCGCCGGTGATCGCGCCGGGCGCGCTGGATCAACTGGCCGAGAGCATTCCCGAAACCGGGCTTGAGGGGCTGGATGCCGTTCTGACCGCCATTCTGGTGGATGCACAGGATGGCCATCCCCTGACGGCAAACAGCGTTGCACAGGCCATGCGGCGCGTGGCCCCCCGCCCAACGGTGCCCACAGCGGATGACATGGACGTGCGGATTGCAGCATCGCTGGCACGTGGCGGCTTTTCCCTGACCGCGCACGAGGCGCGCATTCGTGCCACGGCGCTGGCGCAGGCCGGGGGCAATCTAGCCGCAGCGGCCCGGCTGCTGGGCATCAGCCGGGCGCAACTGGCCTACCGGGAAAAGGCCGGGCAGGGCTGAACTGCCGTGGTCAGATCGGCGATCGCGTTCGCGGTGACAGGAATGCCGTCGCGCCGCCGCTGATCCTCGGGCCGCTGTCCGGATTTGCCAGGCAGCATGACTTGGGCAACACGCGCCGCGCGTGGCAATTGCCTGATGTCATTCAACATCAATTCACGGGCACCCGACCTGCCCCGTCTCGTTGGGAACTTCGCGGGCGCGGAAGGGGGGGGGGCGGGCATCCGTTGCCCGCCCCTGCCAGCGCCAGACCTAGTCGCGGTTGGCACCCATGTTGGCGAACCGCGCAGGATCGGCCTTTTCAAGTTTCGCCGCGATCAGGTAGCCCAGCACCCCGAACGCCGGCACAAGCCCGGGCAGGATGAAGGACAATGGCGCAACCGTTCCCGTCGCCGATCCGAAACCGATCAGGGTATACAGCGCTATGGCCGCCATGACGACGCCCGAAACCAGCGGTGCAAGCAGCACTTTCCAGGCCGGCTCGACCCCGGGCAACTTGCGAAAGTAGGCAATGACAGCGAAGGACGTGATTGCCATCATCGTCAGCACACCCAGCACGCTGACCTGTGCGACCCAGGTGAAGAGGTTGAGCACCGGGTCCAGCCCCATCGCGGCGAAGAAGACCACCACGACAACCGCCAGAACGGTCTGCACCACCGAGCCCACGTGCGGGCTTTGGTGGCTGGAATGCGTCACGCCCATGAAGGACGGCAACAGGCCTTCCCGACCCGAGACATAGAAATAGCGTGCGATGAAGTTGTGCATGGCCAGGGCCGAAGCGAACACCGAACTGACAAGCAGAACACCAAGGATCATGGCGGTGGTGCCACTCGAATACTGCTCGGCAAGCGTGAAAAGGTAAAGCGTCGGGTCAGGCAGAGCCGCAATGGTCGGGACAAGCGCGTCAATCCCCGTGGCAACCACCATGGTCCAGGTCACAAAGGCATAGAAAACCCCGATCAGGAAGATCGCGAGGAACGTCGCCTTCGGCACGGTCCTGTCGGCATCGCGGACCTCTTCGGCATAAATCGCCGTTGCCTCGATGCCGATGAATGATCCGAAGGTGAACAGGATCGCAGCCACGGTGCCGCCGCCGACAAAGATCAGGCTCGGGTCGAGGATGTTGTAGGTCAGATCGCCCGCGCCGCCCTTGGCAACGATAGAGACGGCCACGACAAGCCCGATCAGAACTTCCAGCACCACGAGAACCATCAAAACCTTTGCCGAAAGCTCTGCCTCCTTGTAGCCGAGGATACCGATGATCGCCGTGGCGATCAGGCTCCAGCCCCACCAGGGAAGGTTCAGGCCAAACTGGCCAAAGACCCCGGCTGCAACCCCGCCCAGAAGACCGAGAAGGCCGACCATCATCGCGTTGTAGGCCAGGACGGCCATCAATGCGATCGCCCCCCCGAAACGGCCGCCCAGCGCGCGCGCGGAATAGGCGTAAAAGGCCCCGGCATTGCGAATGTTCCGCGCCAGCGCGACAAAACCGATGCCCCAGATGGCCAGAACGATGGCCATCAGAATGAACGTGCCGGGGATCCCTGCGCCATTGCCCAATAGCATGGCAATCGGGATCGCCCCGGCGATGCCGGTCAGCGGCGCGGCCGCCGAGATTACCATGAAAACCAGCAGCCCCAAGCCGATGGCGTTCTTCTTCAGCCGGTTTGCTTCCGGCGATATTGCGTTGTTCATGCGTTTCCCATCCCTGTTGTTTGGTTTTTTTGGTCTTTCTTTCAGTCGGTCGTGATGTTGACGGCACGTCTGTAGGCGCGCTGTCCGTAAAGCAGCGCGGCGGTATTCTCCGACAACCTCACCGCCGAAACACGGCCGACGATGATGTAGTGGGTTTCCCACAAGACGGCGGTGGCAAGCCTGCATTCAAGGGTTGCGGTTGCGCCAAGGAAAAGAGGCTGGCCAAGGGGTCCGGTGACCCATTCAACGCCTGCAAATCGTTCGGCGTGCTCGCCCGCGGCGTCTCGGCCCGCGAAACGGTTGGCGATGGCCTCCTGGTCATCGGCCAGAAGGTTTGCGGCAAAGGCGCGGTTCTTCAGTATGGCGGTGGCGGCGGGCGAAAGGTGATGGATGCAGCCCAGCAAAGAGGGCTGCTCGCCATCGGCCGACACCGAAGTCAGCGAGGAAATCGTGACGCCGAACCGGCCCGCCTCGCCGTCGGTGGTGGCGACGGCGACAAAGGTTGCGGCGCGGGACATCGCTTCAAGGAAACGGTTGCGCAGATCCATGGCCTAGCCCAGATCGAAGAAGCGTTGCAGTTCCACGTCGGGAACCCGGCGGCGAAACTCGTCGTGCTGGCTTTCGCGGGTGGCGGCAAAGCCATCGACAAACCGATCACCCAGCCAGTCGCGGGCGAAACCTGACGCGCGCAGGCGGGCAATCGCCTCGGGCATCGAGCGGGCAAAGTCGCGCGCTGGCGTCTGCGCATAGCCAGAGCCGATGACCTCGGCCTCGGGCTCCAGCTGGTTCATGATACCCGCAATTCCTGCGGCCAGCGTTGCCGCGGTGGTCAGATAGGGGTTGGTATCTGCGCCGGGCAGGCGGTTCTCGACGCGCAGCGACCCGGGATCATGGCCCACCAGTCTGAAGCATGTGGTGCGGTTCTCGTAACCCCATGTCAGGCCGGGCGGCGCGAAGGTGCCGGGTGCAAACCGGCGGTAGCTGTTCACCGTCGGCTGGAAGATCAGGGTCATGTCGCCGATATAGGCCTGCAACCCGCCCAGAAACCAGCGGAAGGTCTGGCTGACGCCGTTCTTCTGACCAGCATCCCAGAAGACCGGTGTCCCCGCCTTGTCCTTCAGACTCATATGCAGGTGGATCGACTGGCTGTCCGCCGCTTCGCTCCAGCGCGGCATGAAGGTAACGGATCGGCCCTGTCGCAGCGCCAGAGCGCGCAGGAAATTCTTCAGCAGCACCATCTGGTCCGCAGGCTCAAGCCCGCCACCCGCGCCGATGCAGCATTCCATGAAGCCCGCGCCGATCTCTTCATGCATCTTGGCAAGATCGATCTTCAAGGGTTCGCAGATCGCCGCCAGTGCCTCGTACCAGTCGGTCTGCACCGCCTGATAGATGATCAGATCATGGCTGGCGTGCAAGGTTGCGGGTTTGAGATTGCGATAGCCCTTGGCCTTGGCGCTTTCAGGGGTTTCGTCGAACAGGGTGTATTCCAGTTCCATTCCGTATTTCGGAAACAGGCCCGCCTCGGACGCCCGCGCCAGCACTTTCGTCAGGATCGACCGGGGGCACAGTTCTGCCGACTGGCCGGTGAAGTTCGACAGCACCAGCAGGTCATGACCCGGCTTTGACCATGGCATGCGCCGCACGCTGGCAGGGTCAAGGATCAGGGCGTCGTCGTGGAAATCCCCCGCATCGTCATTCACGCCCGGCAGGTTCAGGTGGACGTCTGTCGGGTCCAGCGCCAGCTGGGCCGGGGCCATGCCCATCCCGGCCCTGGCAATCCCCTTCAGGCTGCTTGCCGACACCATCTGCCCGCGCAAAAGTCCGTTCGTGTCCGTCATGGCAACCGTGGCAAAGCGGCTGCCGGGGTCGGTGAGAAAGTTTTCAAGCGTCATGGTTCACCTGTTGGGTAGGGGCGCTTTGAAGCGCTTCTAGTTCGGTTAGGTCTGGTCCGGGGGCAGTCGAATAGGCCTTCAGGAACACGCGCAGGCCATTCCGGATGTATCGCGCCAGCGACGCCCGGTCAGGCTGGGCATCGGGCATGTAAAGCGCCTGGGTCCGCGGAGCGGACAGGATCAGGCCCCAAAGGTCTTGCGCGGCCAGTTCGGCATCCTCGAACGCCAACCGCCCGGCCCGCCGCTGGCTGTCCAGATAGCGCATGATCCCGCGCAACAGGTGGTCGGGGCCAGAGGCCTGATAGGCCCGCCCGATCTCGGGGAACCGTTGCACTTCGCCGATGATCAGCCGCGCGAGTGACAGCATCTCGGGCCGCATCACCGTGTCGGCATAGGCCCAGGCAAACACCAGAAGATCGGCCACCATGCCCTGATCGGACGGATGCTCGAACACATCCAGCATCACGTCGCGCTTTCCCAGCATCATGGCCTGAAAAATCGATTCCTTCGACGGGAAGTAGGAATACAGCGTCGGCTTCGTCACCCCCGCCTCGGCCGCGACGGCATCCATCGACGCACCCGAATAGCCCTGGGCCGCAAACACCTTCAGCGCGGCATCCAGGATCGCCCGTTCCCGGTTCAGCCGGTTCTGCTGGCGGCGGGGAAGCACGGTCATGGCAGGCGACCCAGCAGGTCAAGCAGCGGTCCGGCATAGGCATCGGGCGCTTCGACGTTGCAGACATGCCCTGCTCCCGCGATCACCTCGAAGCGCACATCAGGGCGCGGGGCGGCATCCCAGATGCGGCCCGCAACGCCCCGGATCTCCGCCGGCGGGGCCAGACGGTCATGCTCGCCCGTCATCATGAGGACCGGCATCGTCAGACGCGCAAAGTCAAAGCGTTCCAGCGGGTTGGTAAAGCAGGTCAGCGCATCGCGATAGGTGGCCGCAGGGATCGCGGCCATGCTGTCGAACAGCCGCTGCCGCACCGCCTGGCTGGCGCCGGGGCTCGCCAGAACCTTTACCACGGCCGGCGCAAAATCGGCGGGCGTCTGGCCCGCGTTCAGCGGAACTTCGCGGCTCAGCCGAAAGGCCTCGCGCTCTTCAGGGTCCGCTTCGGACATGCCGGTGCAGCCACCCGACAAAACCAGCGCATCCAGCATTTCGGGGTGCCGCATGGCAAAAGACGTGGCGATCCATGACCCGTAGGACAGTCCCACCAACACCAGCCGTTTCGCCCCCAGCTTTTCCGCCACGCGCAGAATGTCGGCGCAGTAGTCATCGACCGTTGATTGCTGCGCCCCAAGACTGCTGTCGCCATAGCCCCGCAGGTCAAGGGCTGCGGCGCGCATCACGCCCCCCACGGCCTGCAACTGGTCCACCCAGTTTGACCGCGCGCCCCCGATCCCGTGCAGGAACAGACACAACCGCCCATCGCCGCCATCCGGCGTGACCGACAGGGCGAGCCGTGGCAAGTCATCGAAAACCCGCGTTTCGACGGGCGCGGGCACGATGGACTTCATCTGTTCGGGGGCCGCAGGCACCCGGGGCATCCCAGCCAGCGCCGAAACCCCAACCGCAAAGACCTTGCGCGTGCCCTCGCAAATCTCTCCCAGCCGCCCCGCCGGGGCGCGGACGGTCGCGGTCCATCCCACATGGCTGCCGCCACCTTCGGCCGGAGTGACCGTGACCCGCGCGTCATAGGCCTCGCAGCCCCTAATGCCGTCCAGATGGGTATAGCCCAGCACCCGGTCGCTGTCGGAAAGATAGGTTTGCTGCTCGCGATAAAGCGTGTCTTCGCCCGTCACCGTAAAGGCCCGGATGCGCGCGCCGTTCGGTCCGCGCTCTTCGCGGATCGTCGCAATCCATGGGTGCCAGGGGCCGCAGAAATCGCGCAGGGTTCGCCAGACGTCATCCGGAGAATGGGGCACATGGCCCTGAACCTGAACGACATCGCGCCCCATCAGCGCAGGCCCCGCAGCGAACCCGCATCGCCGCGCCAGAGCGAGTTCCTGGCACCACCCTCGTCGCCCGGCGCCGTGTCCAGTTCGTCCATGTCGTAAAGGGCAAGGACGCCGATGTAATCCTCCATGATCTCGGAGGTGTAGGGCAGCATCAGCGCCCCGCAGCGGCTGTCGCGATACATCCGCTCCAGTGGCAGGGACTTCAGCATCGACTGCCCGCCACAGGTGCGGATCGCCAGCGCCGTCATTTCCTGCGCGCCCTCCATCACGTTGTATTGTGCGGCATACATCCGCATGACCTCGGCCTTCGACGGCATGCCCTTGGCTTCGGAAAAGGCCTGCCACCACAGCGCGCGGATATTGGCCAGTCGGGCATACATCTTCGACACCGCAACCCGCTTGGTCGCATACATCCGCCGGTCGATCGGCGGCTGGCCGGGCACCTGCCCCTTCAGATAGGCGATGGTGAAATCATAGGCCCCCTGCGCCACGCCCATGTAGGTGGGCGACAGCGTCGCCATCATGTGCGGCCAGTTCGGCAGGGTCTTGCCGAAAATGCCGCGCGGCATCAGCAGGTCATCCTTGGTGACGAAAACATCTTTCAGGATCAGATCGCGGCTGTTTGTGCCCCGCATTCCCAGCGGATCCCACTCACCCTTGACGGTCAGCCCGACGGTATCCTTGTGAACGACAAACAACATCGTGTCTTCATGCCGGGGCTCGATGCCCTCAAAGACCTCGGTGCAGACGATGGTGTAATAGTCGCAGTAGCCGGCCAGCGACGCGAACTTCTTGAACCCGCTGATCTTCCAGCCGCCCTCGACCGCGCGGCACTGGGTCTGGTTGGGCTTCGATGTCCAGTTCTGCCCACCCTCCGAGATCGGCTGCGAATAGATCGCCCGCTCCTTCATCGCACGGGAAAACTGGCGGGCGCGCAGGGGCGCGAACTCGGCCTTTTCCTCGGGCGTCAGGTTGGGCATGTCGAACATGAACCGCGACCAGGCCATCGAGGAATTGTGCATGTTGAACGTCAACGCCGTCGCGCCGCAGTATTTGGCGATCTCGGCCCCGACCATGGCATATTCGCCCATGGAAAAGCCCCAGCCGCCAAACTCCTCGGGGATTGTCAGGCCCAGGAACCCCGCATCCGCCAGATCCTTGTAATTCGCGGTGGGAAAGGATGCCTCGTCATCCACCGCCTTGGCCCGGGCGGCAAAGACCGGGCCCATCGCGTTGATCTTGGCCAACGCCGCGGCGACCTCGGGGCGGACGCGGGACATGTCGTAATAATCGGCCGGTTTGCTCATGGGCATGGCGGCAACGGGGGCTTGAACGTTCATCAGGCGAGGTCTCCTTGCAGGACGCCGTCCTTGACGACGACGCGCCCGTCGAGGGCGATGGTGCAATTGCGCATGGGAAGATCGAAGTGGCCAAGCGTATAGCGCCCGGCATACTGGTTGGCCCCGGTGGACCACAGGAAAGACCCCGCCAGCGCCCGGAACTCGACCGCCTGCATGTCGCGCTTGTCATACATGGCCGCACTGACCCAACGCGCGCCGGGGTGCATGCCCCAGCCGACATGGCTCATGCCATAGGCGTTCCGGTCGTCCCACGCCTCCATGTATTCGCGGAAATGCAGGGCATCTATGCCGTCGCCCTTGATGGCGGTGACAAAGTCATCCTCGATCGTGAAATCAATCTGGCTGGTCAGGCAGGTCTTGAAGGTCAGGTTCATGTCGCCCACCCCCATCACGATCCGCCCGTTGACGGCATGCTGTCCGGGGAAGGCCAGGCACAACCCGCCCGGCCAATGGGCAACAGCGCCCGGGGTGGTGCCAAAGCCCGCCGTCCCGCCGCAAGGTGCGCCGCGCAGGTCCACCGTCAGATCGGTGCCAAGGGCCGAAGTCACCCGCATTTCCGACGCATCGCGCAGCAGCTGGATGCCAAGCTGAACCTTCGGCCCGTGTTCCGCCTTTGGTTCCGTCCGCTCCAGAATCTCGGGGTGTTCGTTGGTGATGACCAGAAGCCGCGTGCGGCCCGCCGCCTCGATCTCGGGCCATTCGGGGGCGTGGATCAGCCCTTCTACCGTGCAATCGACGATCACATCGACAAGCTTCAGCGCCTCGATCACCGCGCGGTTGCCTGCGATTGCCCAGCTTGTCCCGGTGGATTTGACGGGGACGGGTGCCGTCTGCGGCGGGGTCGGCATCTGGATCATGCAGAACTCGGCCCCAAGGTCATAGGCTGCCAGTTCGCACAGATGCACCAGAACGGGGCGCGACTGGGTTTCGTGCAGGATGGCAATGGGCGTGCCCTTGCCGATCCCGTTCAGCGCCAGCACCCGCCGAAATGCCGCAAGCCATTTGCCCTCAACGCGTTCCTGAAGCATGGCGCGATTCTCCTGTTGACGATTCGCACTTTCGCGAATTTCTTTACTTGTGAGTAAAGCTTCATGATCTCGTCACTCTCTGTCAACATAATTTGCGAAAATACTATTCTCTTTCGCAAATATGTCGCCGCTTCATACCTTTCCGGCAGACTTCAGCCCGGCCCAGGTCGGGCGCGGCAGTTCGAACCGGTCATGGCTGCGGATGTATTCCGACCCGAAACTGCGGGCGACAAGATCCAGCGCGTCGGTCTCGATGTGCGCGCGCGCCGGGTCGCGCAGATAGCGGTCATCGACATGCACCGCCAGAACCCGGCCGATCACCACGGTCTGACACGGCCCTGTGACAACTGACGACAGGGCGCGGCATTCAAAGGCCACGGGGCTGTCGGCGATGCGTGGCGGGGCGATATGGTGGCTGGACAACGTCGCAAGGCCCGCCATCTGCAATTCATCCACACCGCGCGGCGCATCGGCCGAGGTCAGGTTCATTGCCTGCACCAGCCGCTCGGGCACCAGATTCACCACGAACTCGCCCGTTTCCAGAATGTTCAGCGCCGTGTCCTTGAAGCCCCGGTCGGGTGCGGCCATCAGGCCCAGCGCAATCGTCGGCGGGGCGGACCCCATGACGTTGAAAAACGAATAGGGCGCAGCGTTGATGCCGTCCTTTCCCTTCGTCACCACCCAGGCGATGGGCCGGGGGATCACCGTCGCGGCCAGCAGCTTGTAGGCGACAGGTTCCGGCACCTGATCAAGATCGTAGCGCATCAGACTTCCCGCACAGCGGGCTTGGCGCGCGTGTCAACCACCAGCTCGAACACATCGGGGCGGGCGTAATGGCCGGTCACGTCGAAATCGAACTTGGCGCGCATCACGTCGCCAGGATCTATCTCGGCGTAAAGGATCGTCTCGCCACTGAAATCCGGCCCCGCCAGAACGCGCCCCATGGGCGACACGATCGCTGATCCGCCGCGCATCATTACCAGGTCGGGGTCGTCGCCCAAGGCACTTTCATGCGCCGCCCCATAAGCCGCGCGTGTGATGTGCTGGCAGGCGGTCAGGACAAAGGTCCGGCCCTCCATCGCGATATGCTGCATCGTCGGCAGCCAGGTGTCGCGGTCGTCGGCGGTGGGGGCGCAATACAGCGTAACCCCCTGATGATACATGTGCATCCGAAGGGCAGGCATGTAGTTTTCCCAACAGATCACCGCGCCGATGGTGCCCAGATCGGTCTTGAATGCGGGCATGGTCGATCCGTCGCCAAAACCCCAGATCAGCCGTTCGCCCGCCGTGGGCATCAGCTTTCGGTGCTTGCCAACCAGCCCCTTCACGCCGTCGAAGTAAAGAACCGTGCAATACAGCGTGGCCCCGGCCCGTTCGATCACACCAACAACGGCAAAAACGCCGGTCGCGGCGCAGGCTTCGGCCATGCAGGCAACCTCTGGCCCGTCCAGATCAATGGCGGCAGCATGGTAGCGGGCAAAGGCCTCGCGCCCCTCGGGTTTGCGCATGCCGATGGGGGCACCAAAGCTGGCCCCCTTGGGATAGCCGCCGATCAGCGCCTCGGGGAAAACCACCAGCCGCGCGCCCCGTCCTGCCGCCTCGCGCAGCCGTGCAGCTGCCTTGTCGGCCGTAGCCACCGGGTCAGAGGGGACCGAGGCCATCTGGACCACGGCTGCGGTAAAAGGTTGCATCTTTGGTCCTTTCAATCGGGGTCACTCTTCCGGCGTGCTGTTCACCACCGGGTTGCGCAGGCTGCCGATCCCCTGCACATGACCCACCACCACATCGCCCGGGAGCAGCCATTCCTGCGGGGTGCGGCCTGCGCCCACGCCTTCGGGCGTGCCGCTGGCGATGATGTCGCCCGGTTCCAGCGTAATGCCGGTGGAGATGTCGGCGATCAGTTCATCGACCTTGAACAGCATGTGGCGCGTGTTCGAGCGCTGTTTTTCCACGCCGTTGACCGTCAGCCACAGGTCAAGCACCTGCGGATCGGGGATGTCATCGGCGGTCACGATGCAGGGCCCGAAGGGGGCATAGCTGTCCATGCCCTTGGAGAATATCCATTGCCCTGCGCGGCGGTTGTCGCGGGCGGAAACGTCGATCATCACCGAATAGCCGAAAACATGCGCCAGGGCGTCTTCGCGCCGGATGCGCCGCGCCGTGGTGCCGATGATGACGGCCAGTTCCACCTCCCAATCCAGTTGCTTGGTCATCTTCGCATTGTGCTCGATCGCGTCGCCCGGCCCGATCACCGTCGTCGGCGGCTTGGAAAACACCACCGGCTGCTTCGGCAGGTCTTTCGACGTGTCCAGCGAGGCGGCACTTTCCGCGACATGCTCGACATAGTTCAGCCCGATGCCGAAGATGTTCTTCCGTGGCCGCGGGATAGGGGCCAGCAGCCGCACATTGGCCAGCGCGGTGGCCGAGCCGGGTTTGTGCCGGCCTTCTGCCGCCTCCAGACAGGCGCGCAGGGTGTCAAGCCCGGGGCGGCCCGTGTCGATCAGCCCCAACATGGTCGCAGGCAGGTGTTCGCCCTGCCCCGCCGCCAGCATTTCCACATCGACGACAAGATCGCCCTCGATCACGCCAAGCCGTGCAGCGCCTTCAACCGAGGCGCGGTAAGTCACAAATTTCATGGTCTGTCCTTAAAGCAGGGGCTGTTGGCCGCCGTTGTCGCCGAAAGCCTCTTCACGGTAGAGACCCAGGGCGCGCATCACCGGCAGATCGTTCAGGCAGAAAAGGCAGGCATCCTCGCGGTCCGACGCATTGACATGCTCATGCCAGGCCCAGGACGGCACGCAGAAGATGTCACGCTCGGCCCAGTCAAACCGCTTGCCGTTGATGATCGAATGACCGCGGCCCTTGGCCACGTGATAAAGATAGCTGCCGGTATGGCGATGCGCGCGGGTGTGCTCGCCCGGTCGCAGCATCTGCATGCTCGCGCCCAGCGTCTGCATCACCGGGCCGTTCGTGACCGGGTTCACATATTCCATCATCACGCCATCAAACGGGCTGCCATCCGTGCAACCTGCATATTTCGTCAGCGCCTCATAGGTCGGCGCCCATTCATACTTGAACATCGGGCTATAGCCCTTGCGCCAGCTTTCGCCGTAAGGCGTCAGGCCCGGATTGCCCCAGGTCCGGGTCATGTCATCGACGGCATATCCCACCGCCTGATTCAGGTCCGGATGCACCTCGTAGAAGTTCGCCTCCATCGCGTTGACGAAGGGGATGTCCAGCCCGTCTTGCCACAGGCACAAGGATCCATCCGCGCTGACACCATGTTCATGCCACGTCCCGTTCGGGGTCAGCACAAAGTCATTCGCGCCCAGCGTCATCTTGTGGCCATCGACCACCGTATAGGCCCCGCGTCCTTCCATGATGAAACGAATGGCCGATGCCGAGTGGCGGTGCGCGCCTGCCACCTCGCCCGGGTTCATCACCTGAAGGCCAGCGTAAATCCACCCCACCGCCGCCGCCACGTCCTGCCGCCCGGGGTTGTTCAGGTAGATCACCCGCCGCCCCGCCTTTTCCGGTGTCACCAGATCGACCGACCGGACCACATGATCGCGCAGATCCTTGTAGCGCCAGACTATCGGGACCGACCGGCTTTTCGGTGCCCAAGGCTCGATCTTGTTCGCCACGGTCCACAGCGCGCCCGCGTGGAACCCCTCCAGCTGGTCGTAATAGGCCAGAAGTTCAGGCGTATCCTCGACATTGGCGCGACCGGCAACATCCTCACGATGATTTTCGCGTTCGGTGGCCATGGGTTCTCCCTCCCCGGTGGTGCAACGATGCACCCGACTATGCCACCCTGTATTTTCGATGACAATAACGATTTTCGAAAATTATGAATTTGCACGTTGCAGCACCGCTGGATAAGCTGGCCCCATACAAGGATAAGATCATGACCCTGGCCGAAAAAGCCTATGTTTCTCTGCGCAAGGACATCGTCGAAGGCTGTTTCGCGCCCGAAAGCCCGCTGCGCCTTGCTGACCTGTCAGAGCGTTACGGCATGGGTTTCTCTCCCCTGCGCGAGGCGCTGAACCGGTTGCAGGCCGAACGCCTTGTCACCGCCGAGTCGCTGCGCGGCTTCCGCGTCTCGGCCCGGTCGCTGGCCGAATTCGAGGATGCCCTGCAAGCCCGCCTTCTGGTCGAGACCGAGGCCCTGCGCCTGTCGATAGCCAAAGGGGATGATGCCTGGGAGGCGAAAGTTGTCGCCACGCTTTACGCGCTTCGCCAGCAGACCAAACGCGAGGGTGGCGATGTCGATGAGCTGAAGACCCGCCACCATGCCTTTCACCGCTCGCTGCTGGCGGCTTGCGGGTCGGATTGGCTGCTGGATTTCTTCGAACGCCTCTACGCCGCGACCGAGCGTTACCGCATCCCCGCCCTTACTGCCGCCGGCCCGCAAAAGCGCGACATCGACGCCGAACATGGCGCCATTGCCGAAGCGGTGCTTGCCCGTGACACGACAGCGGCCGAAGCATTGTTGCGGGAACACTATCTGCGGACGGCCGTCACGATTCGCCACGGCATGTCAGCAACCTGATCGGCAACGCAGGTTCGCCGCTACCTCGCGGCTGTGGTTCGACCGATCTTGCAACTTGATGCAGAAACCGCCGTCAGACAGAACCGGGTCCGTCCCCGGCCCTTTCAACAGGGTGTGGCGCGCGGGCATGGTCTGCCACCATCGCGGCTGACCATGCCCTAGTGCCAAAATTGTGCCCGTCGGCGTGACCTGTCAGAAAACGCTGACCAGCAGCATCAGTCTGACATCCCACGGACCGGGGATCGGCATGGGGATGGGCATCGACCGCACACCCATCGCCATCGCGAATGCATCCCCAGAACGGGCGACCCACGGCCGCCTCGGGATGGACGACAACCACAACTGCCATCGTCGCGCATTCAACGGAAAGAATTGCACCGCGACGTGCCGCGTCCCGGATCGAAGGGGGACGCGACACATGCAGATGGCAGGGCGGCAACCGTGCCAGCCGCACGGTTGCCGCGGTGCTTCAGGTCAGACGAGGAACAGGTCCAGCGACATCGCGGTCATGTCGGGCAGGCCCGAAAGGGTTACGCTGTCGCCGGTGGCAAAACTGATCAACGCGGTCGTGCCGATGGTCCGCAGCATTGCGCCTGACAGGTCGCCGAAATCGAGGTGATCCATGCCGAGGGTGAAGCCCTTGATGGAATCGCGGCCAAAGCCGGCCTCGAACACGAACAGATCGGCCCCCGCCCCGCCCGAGAGCAGGTCGTTGCCCGCCCCGCCGTTCAGCACGTCACCGTCCTGCCCGGCGGCCAGCGTATCGGCCCCGGCCCCGCCGAACAGGCTGTCGCCCCCCGACCCGCCGAACAGCTTGTCGTTGCCATCGCCGCCATAAAGCGCATCGCGCCCCGTGCCTGCGAAAAGGTTGTCATTGCCAGCGCCGCCGTAAAGAATGTCGTCGCCCGCCTCGCCGAACAACTGATCAGCACCGTCAAGGCCCGACAACATGTTGGCGTTGGCGTTGCCCACCATCTTGTTGGCGGCGGCGTTCCCCGTGCCGGTTGCCGCAGCCGAGCCTTCGGCCAGCCAAAGCTCCTCAAACCCTGTGGCAAGGGTGTGTGACAGCGTCGAAATCACCTTGTCATGCCCCGACCCGCCAGCTTCCGAGATCACGTCGTCCGCATCGTCGATGTAGTAGACATCGTCGCCCGCGCCACCAAACATGGTGTCGGCCCCCGCCTGCCCGTCCAGAACATCGTTGCCATCGCCACCCACAAGAAGGTCGGCCCCGTCCCCGGCACGGATGAAATCATTGCCCGCGCCGCCATAGATGTCATCGTCGCCCAAGCCCGCCGTGATCTTGTCGTTGCCGCCATAGCCCATGATCACCTCGGCCAATCCATCGCTGCCGTCGATCATGTTGCCCTGTGCGTCGGTGTAACCCACATGCATCTGGTCATCTCCCTCGGTTCCATCCACGGGCGAGGGGGCCAGGGTGACAAAGCCGGTGTCGGCCGTGCCGGTCACATCCGCGATGGCATAGGTAAAGGTGACTGGCGCGCCATCCGTCACGGCCCAGACGGTCACGCTGTCATCGGCGTTCAGGCGCAGCCGGTCGCCGGTGCCAAGCGTGACCGTCTGGCCCACTGTCACAGGCTGGTCGTTCAGGTGGGTGACATGCACGCCTGTGCGCCCGGTGGTGGTATCGTTGGCCAGAAGGTGCGCCGTCACCTCGCCCTTCGACGTGACCGCAATGGTATCGTCAATGGCAATCAGCGCAGTCTGGATGCTGTCGGCCACGATCAGCAATGCGCTGTCATACACCCGGTCCCCGGCGTCGGCGATACCGATGCGGATGGAGTTGACCTGCCCGGGCAGAACCGGGGCCTTCAGCGTCAGCACCACGGTCAACCCGTCCATCTCGGTGTTGTAGGCACCTGCACCGTTGTCGCGGTACAGGTTGGGGTTCTGATCGGTGTTGATGTTGTCGATCGAGATGTCGCCATCCCCAAGTGCCAGCGCAATCTTGGTGCCGTTCACCCAGATGCCCACGGCGTCGTTAAAGCCCGAATTCACCCATTCCGGATATTCTTCGGACGCGAAGACCAGCTGCATCGTCAGCGTGTCGCCAACAGGCACGAAACTGGCGTTCAGGAAGGCCCCGTCATAGGTGGGCACGCCGGCGATGGCGTTCATGCCCGGGTCGCCGTTCACCCCCGCCACCTGTTCCGAGGTGGACGGCGAGGCATTGGCCTGCCCCGCGGCATTGGTGAACCGGGTGGCAAGGCCGGTCGACAGGATCACACCCTGCGCAGAGGGAACAGCCCCCGGCGACACGGTAGACCCTTGTGCATAGATGCCGGCCGATCGGGCGTCGCCTTGATAGAGCGCCGAGATCACGGTGACCCCGTCACCGAACATTGTTTCGGCCATCGTCAGGGCGCTGACACCGGTGGTAACAGGAAGAAGAGAAGCGGATACGGACATTGGAGCAGACTTTCAGAAAGGTTGAGGGGGGGGGATTTCAGTAGGCGCCACGCCCCGACAGCACGGCCTGGGCGGTGCGGGCGAGGATGGACAGGTCGTTCGAAAGGCGGCCGTCGCGGACGTAGGCCACGTCCATGCGCACCATGTCGTCAAAGCCCACCTCGGCACGGCCCGACACCTGCCACAGGCCGGTGATGCCGGGCAGGACGGCCAGCCGCTCCAGCGCGTGGGGCGGATAGGCGCGCACTTCTTCGGGCAGGGCGGGGCGGGGGCCGACCAAAGACATCTCGCCCCGCAGCACGTTGAAAATCTGGGGCAGTTCGTCCAGCGACAGGCGGCGCAACACGCGGCCGACGGGCGTGACGCGCGGGTCGGTGCGGGATTTGAAGCAAAGGCCCTCGCGGTCGGATTGCGCCAGAAGGGCGGCACGGCGGGCCTCGGCATCGGCATGCATGGACCGGAACTTGATCATCCCGAACGGCACGCCGCCGCGCCCGATGCGGCTTTGCACAAAGAACACCGGCCCCGGCCCGGACAGCCGCACCGCCACGGCAATGGCCAGCATCAAGGGCCAGATCGCCAGCAGGCCCAATGCGACCAGCGTCACGTCAAGCGGGCGTTTCCAGCGCGGCAACGGCTGGGGCGCTGGCAGCAGATGGAGGGCAGAGCGGGCGGGCGATGCCGGAAAGGCGGGCGAACGGGCAAGGGCAAACATCGGGCGTCTCATCAGGGTTTGGGGTTGCAAGGGGTCAGGCGGGCAGGCCGGGGTCGCCGGCATGGGCGCGGGTAAAGACAAGGGCACCTCCCTGCCGGGGCAGATTGTCGAGGCGCAGGATATGGGCGGCGACGGTCGCCTTGCCGTCCTCAGGGCGCACATCGGCCAGGCCGATGTCACTGGCCGACAACAGAAGCTCGGTCATCAGGCTGGCGGATGGGCTTTGGGCGCAGATCAGGATCAGGTCGCGGCCGGTCGCCAGGTTGGCCAGCGCGCGCCGGATCGCGATGATGCCTGCGGTGCTGTCGGTCGTGCGCGGGTCAAGACCGGCGGGCAGGACATGCAGGCCATCGGCCAGCACGGTGGGTGCGGGCGCCTGGCCCAGCAGGGCCTCGCGCCAGCCCGGCGCCTCTGACAGGCCAAGTGTGCGGCTGATGCCTTGCGCGCAAAGGTCGGCGTCGATCAGCAAGACGCGGGTTCCGGCCTGCGCGAAACTGCGGGCCAGGGCAAGGGCATCGTCGGCGGGGGCGCCCCGGTCGAGCCGGGCAAAGGTGACGATGCGGGTTCGCCCGGGTGGATGGGGATGGCGCAGCGGGTGCAGTTGCAGCGCGTTGCGCAACCGGTCGGGTTCAGATGCGGCCGGGCGGCGGCGGGGCACCACGCGCAGCACCGGCACCAGATGGCCAAAGCGCCCCAGCGCGTCGGAATGGCGCACCCGCCCCGACGCCAGCCCAAGCACCAGCGCCAGCGCAAAGGGCAACACGCCGCCCCCGGCGAGGCCCGCTGCCGCCAGCATCTTGCTGCTGTCCTCGGCCGGTTCGGCGGGTTCGGTGGCGGGCGACAGGATCGCGGTATAGCCGGGCAGCGCGCGCCCGGCTTCCAGCCGGATCACCTCCAGAGCGCTGCTGGTTTCCTCCAGCAGCTTGCGCACATCGTCGGCCTCTTCCTTCAGGGCCGCCAGTTCGGCCCGCTTGCTGTTCAGCTCGCGCGCCTCGGTGCGGGCGGCGGCAAGCTGGGCCGTCACCTTTTCCAGCAGGGCCGCGATCTCGGCCGTGCTGGCCTCAGGATCTGCGCCCGACGTGTCGGTCAGCGCGCCGGTCTGGCCCAGCACCTTGATCTGCTCGCGCCGCTCGGCCATGGCGCGGTCGACCACGGCGATCTGTTCGCGAAGGTCGCGCACCTGACGGCTGTCTTCCGGATAGCGCTGCAAAAACGTCGAAAGCTCGGCCTCGCGCTTGGCGCGGTCAAAGTTCAGGTCGGCCAGCGCGCGGTCCAGCAGCGTGGCGCGCATGATCTCGTCATCCGACATGTCGGCCGAGGATTCGCCACTGGCAGTGCGCATCGCGGCCAGCGTGGCCTCCACCTCGGCGCGGCGGGCGGCCAGCGCGTCGATCTGGGCAATCTTCTCGACATGCGCCTTGGCCAGCGCGTCGATGCCGTATTCGCCCCCCACCTGCAACGTGCGGCGGCGGATGTCGGCCTGCCGCGCCAGTAGATCGGCCTCACGCGATTGCAGTTCGGCCAGGCGCACGTCGCTGCGGGCGGATTCCGCCTCGGCCTGCAAGTCCAGATAGGCGGCAACCACGGCGTTCACCTTGGCCGCGGCGAAGCCCGTGTCGCGGGACATGGTGTTCAGGGTGATCAGGCTGTCGTTGCGCTTGACCTCGATCGAACCGGCCAGGTCGCGCGTCGTCATGTCGGCGGCCAGCGTGGGCCAGTCACGGGCCAGTGCGCTGCGCGCGCGGTCCATCACCGGGTTCGAGGCGACCGAGGTCGTCTCGGCCTTCACGAAGCTGTCGAAGGTTTTCAGCACGGAATCGTCGCCCGTGCGGTAGAGGATGTTCGATTCCTGCGGAAACACCCGCAGGATCGCCCCGCTTTCATAAAGCCGCACCCCCGACAGCCAGCCGCCGGTGGCCAAGGCCGGGCCAAGCAGCGCGCCTGCCAACCCCGCCGCCAGCCAGCGCCCGCGCATCGCGCGCGTCAGGCCCGCAAGCGGATTTTGCTCGGGCATGGCGGGCGGCTCGGCCATGGGCAGCGCCTCGGCGGTGGAAATGTCGATGTCGGAATGCGCGGTCATCGGTTCAGCTTTCGGACGGGGCAGGAATGCGGTTGGTCAGGTCGCGCTCCCACCGAGGGGCGGCGTTGCGTTCGGTGGCCAGCAGCAGGCGAACCCAGATCATCACACCCGCGAAGACCACCACATCGGGCCAGCGTGCGGGGCGGAACAGGGCGGCGCGCAGCATGGCGCGGGGGCGTTCGCCCGCCGGGGCGGCCCGGCCCAAGGCGGTGACGGCCCGTGCCCCGCGCAGCGACCGGCGGCGGGTCTGCACCAGCGCGCGCAGGCTGCGCGGGGCATGGGCGACAAAGCCGCAGGCGGGCACAAAGGCCACCTCGGAAGGGGCAAAGGCGCGGCGGATGAACTCGTCATCCGCCGTCAGCGCGGGCAGGGGAAACACCCGGTCAACGCCCGCAGGCGACAGCGCGAACAGGCCGCCGAACTTGCCCCGGGCGAAATAGGGGTTCATCCGCCAGCCCCGCACCCAGGCCCGCACGGGGGCCGAGGCGGCAGACGCATCCACATTCATCCGCCCGCAGGCGGCCAGCGCAGGGCCATCCGCCAGCGCCGAGACAAGCGCCAGAACCCCGGCTGCCGTCACCTCCAGATCGGCATCCAGACACACCACCGGCCGCCCCGGCACGGCATGCGACAGTCCCAGGTTCATCGCATGGCACTTGCCCGCGACCGGGGTTTCCAGCACCACGGCATCGGGTGCGGCACGGCGGGCGGCGGCGGCGGTGTCGTCGGTGCAGGCGTTGGCGATGACGACGATGCGCAGCCGTCCGCGCGCCAGCCCCGCCTGCAGGCCGGTCAGGGTGCGCCCGATCACCGTGCCCTCGTTCCAGGCCGGGATCAGGACTGTGGCCAGCGGGGTCATGCGCGCAAGACCGGGCGCAGCCCGAAACCACTGCGGGCAGAGCGGGTGTCTTCAGACCAGATGAAATCGCGCACCGCATCCAGCAACCGGGCCGAGGCCACGTTGCTGCGGGCGGCCAGCGCGGGGTCGTTCGCCCGGGTCAGGGCCGCGCTGATCGCCGTGCAAAGCGTGGCACTGTCCTCGACCACGGTCACGTTCGACAGCACCGCCATTTCGGCCGCCGTGTCGCGCTGATGGTCATTGCGGTGTTCGCCCAGATCGGCGCGGCGCGGCATCAGGATCACCGGCTTGCCCGCCTCGATCGCCGTCAGGATGCTGCCCATGCCGGCATGGGCCACGATCACCCGCGCCTGTGCCACGCAGTCGGCATAGCGGCGCTGGTCCATCTGGGGCAGGCAGGTCAGGTGGCTGTAGGTGGTGGCGGTGCGGCCGGTCTGGGCCACCACCGGCACGTCGCGGTGCATCGAGGCCCAGGTGTCCACCGCCAGCAAGAGACGGTCAAAGGGCAGTTGCGTGCCCACGGTTGCAAAGATCATGGCGGTGTCTTTCGGGTTCGGGGTCAGAGAACGGCGCCGCGATACTGCGCGCCGGTGCGGGCCGCGACGGCGGGCCACTGGCTCAGCACCAGATCGGCCGCGCGCTGCGCCAGACGGGCCGACACCGACAACTGCCGGGTGTTGGCGATGGAATCGATGAACACGGTGCGCGCACCGATCAGCCGGGCGATGCGGATGGCCAGATAGCCCCCCGCCGCCCCGGTCGAGATCACCACATCCGGGCGCACGCGCAGCACGATCACCGTCAGGCGCAGCGTGGCCAGGATCAGGCGCAGCCGGGTATCCTTGTTGGCATCGGGATAGATGTGGACCGGGGCCGGGGCCACCATGTCGCGGCTGGCGGGATCGACGGTTGCGTAATGCACCTCGGCCCCGTCAAAGGCCGGGCGAAGGCGCATCAGCTGCACCCAGTGCCCACCGCCCGAGGCGACGGCAAGCACGCGGCGACGGCGGTGCGGGCGGGAAGGGAAGGTCGGCATTGGCGTCTCCGGGTGCGGTGTGTCCTGTTAGCGGAGGGTGTAGCATTCTGATGGCCTAAGCGCTTGGGCCCAAACGGCAATTCTGCGGCGCGGTGGGGTTGCTGGCCTATCCTTGCGGATAGGCGGCACGCCGGATGGAAGGGGTTTTCACGTCGCGGTACAGGTCCGCCAGACGGTGGGCCTTGGCGGGCCACAGCCCCTCTGCCAGCACCTTGGCGCGCGCACCGGTTCCCAGGCTGGCAAGCGTCGCTTGGTTGTCATGCAGGTGGCGGACAGCACCGGCGATGGCGACGGCATAGCCGGCGGGCGTGGTGACGGGCAGGCGCAGGCCGCAGGTGTCGTCCACGATGAAATCCGGGCCGCCGCGCGCGGCGGTGATCACTGGCAGGCCGTGGCGCATCGCCTCATACAGCACCCCGCCCGCCGGTTCGCGGAACGACGGAAACACAAACGCATCGTGGGTGGCGTAAAGCTCCTCGATCTTGGCGCGCGGCTGTCGGCCCAGGAAGGTCACGCGATCGGCCACGCCCAGGGCCTGCGCCTCGGCGCGGCACAGGGCAATCTCCTCGCCCGCGCCGGCGCTGGTCAGGGTGACATGCGGCAGGTCGGCCAGATGCCGCATGGCGCGCACCGCATCGCGCAACCCTTTGGTGCGCACCCCGCGCCCCACATGCAACAGGCGCAGGCGGCCCGGGATCGGCGCGCGATGCGGGGCCACGTCGTCGATGCCCAGCTCCAGCATCGGCTCGAACCGGCGCAGGGGAATATCCGCCAGCACTTCGGCCACATAGGGGGCCACGCCCAGCACACAGGCCGCGCCCTGATAACTGGCCCGCAACCACGGGTCGTGGCGGAACCGGAACGCGTCCAGCATCCGCAGCCGGGTGAACAGGGGGGCCGACCCCGCCTCGGCGCGAAAGGCGACGGGCGTGTCCAGCGCGCCGCCAAGGGGGCCGATGACATAGGGAATGTCGAAGTGCCGCAAGGGCGAGGCATAGCGCGCCGCCTGCGGCATCAGCTGATGCGCCACGTCAAACCGCTCGCCCCGCATCAGGGCCTGCGCCAGCCATTGCCGCACATGGGCCGCGAACACCGGCCAGGCGGGTTTCAGCATGGCGTTCAGCCGCTCTTGCCGCCGCGCCCAGGCTGGTTCCGGCCATGTGACCACCCGCACGCCGGGCAGTTGCGCGGCCAATGGCGCGCGGCCGGGGCGTTGAAAGGACAGCACGGTCAGCCGCACCAGCGGGGCCAGCGCCTGCGCCCATTTGAAGGCGACAAAGGCCTCGCCCACATCAGTGCCGTCGACGTTCGGCGCGATCAGCAGAATGTTCATGATTGTGCCCCCCGCGGCCAGGCGCGCCCGTATCCCGCCACCACGCCCGCGAAATGCCGGGCACGGGCACGGGCCCCGTTGCGGCGCAACAGCGCCAGCCCGGCCCAGCCAACAGCGCGGCTGGCGTTGAACACGGCCAGCAGCGCGTAACAGGCCAGTGCGCCCGTCAGGCCGGAATGCTTGGCATGCAGCCGCACCGTGCCTTCGGTCAGCATCAGGTCGCGGCGGTGGTTCAGGCAGCGCACCGACCCGCCCCCGAAATGCGTGATCTCGCCCACCGGCGCGAACATCACGCCCCAGCCCGCGCGGGCAAAGCGGCGGCACCAGTCGGTTTCCTCGCCGTAGAAAAAGAACGCCTCGTCCAGCAGGCCCACCTGCGCCATCGCTGCCGCCCGCACGACCATCGCACAGCCCGAGATCACCTCGGCCTCATGCGCGCCGGTGCGGCCAAGGTTCGGCGCCTCGCGCTTGTGCAGGCCAAGGGTCTGGCGGGCCAGCCGGGCCAGCGTGGGGAATGCGCTGGCCGATCCCTGCAGGGTGCCGTCGGCGTTCAGGATGCGCGGCCCCATCACGCCCACGCCGGGATGCGCGTCCAGCCATGCCACCGCGTCGGGCAACACAGCGCCATGCACCAACGTATCGGTGTTCAGCAGCAGCAGATACCGCCCTGCCGCCCGCGAAAGCGCCTGATTGTTCGCCGCTGCAAAGCCCCGGTTGTCGGCGTTGGCGATCAGCCGCACCTGCGGGAAATCGGCCGCCAGCATTGCGGGCGAGCCGTCGGTTGATCCGTTGTCCACCACCCAGACCTCGGCAGCCAGCGGCCCGAGCCCCCGGAAAACCGAGGTCAGGCAATCGCGCAACAGGTCGCGGGTGTTCCAGCTTACGATGACGATAGACAAATCCATTGCGGACTCCTTTGCGGCAGGCCTACCGGCTATCAGAACAGCCGCTGCGGCGGCGGGCGCAGGCGGGGGGCCGGGCCGGGCAAGGGGGCAGGCCCCCCTATCCGTTTGGATGGTTCGAGCTTGGCATCGTAAAGCCAGGCGCCCGACCCGATCAGAAACAGGAACAGCACGAACAGCGCGTTCCACAGATGCACCGTGGCGGCGGCAACCGTGATACCGAACAGGGTAAAGGCCCAGGCATGGCGGGCACGTTTCCATTCGGGCGGCAGGCCCTTGCGGCGGCCCACGGCCCAGATCAACCCCAGCATCAGCCCCACCAAGAGCGCCCAGGCCGGCAGGCCATAGCGCATGGCGATCAACAGCCAGAAGTTGTCCATGCTGTCCGACATCCAGACCGGGCGCACCCAGTCGCCCAGCCCGATCCCCAGCAGCGGATGCCGCGCCACCTCGGCTGTGCCGAATTCGAACAGAAGGATCCGGTTATAGGCCGAGACGGTGGAAAAGGTGAAATAGGTCACGAACACATGGAACGGCGTGCGGTTGGAAAACAGGTCGATAAACAGGTAAACCACCCCGAACAGCGCAAACAGCATGCGCCAGCGGCCGGCGATGCGGCCAAAGGCCCGCTCCCACGCCGCCACGAACATCTGCATCATCAGCACGACATAGGGCCCGCCCGAGGCCGACAGGAAGGTGGCCGTGGCCACGCCGATCACCTTGGCCATGCCGCCCCAGTTCGTCAGCCGCTTTTCGGCCAGCACGAAATAGGCCAGCGAAAATGCCGCCGCCGAGAACACGCCATAAAGGATCGGGTGGTCGAAGGGGCCGAAGGTCCGCTCCAGCCCCATGCGCTGTTCGATGAAGGGGGCGGGGGCGCCGCCGGTCGCGCCCGCGATGCCGTCATGCAGGACGTGGACCGAGGTCAACGCCTCGGGGATGGTGAAGGCCAGCATGCCCACCACGATCATCACATAGGCCTGCGCCAGCGCGCGGAAATCCTGATAGCTGCGGATATACAGGCGGCCCAGCAGGTAGGATCCGGCAAATTCGACAATATAGATGCCGCCGGATTCGAGGCCCTGCAGCAGCCCGCCCCAGTTGATCAGCGCGACCAGCGCAAGGCCTGCGTGTCCCAATGCCAGCGCGTCGAACAGGTGCGGCTTGCCGCGCCGGCCCGAGAACAGCATCACCAGCATCGGCACGAACATCACCAGAAGGACCACGCGGTAGACCGACAGCCGCAGCCCTCCCAGGCTGATTCCGACCGAGGTCGGCATCATCATGCCCAGAAAGAACAGGGCGACGACGATGGGCACGCCAAAGATGGTGCCCTTGCGGCGGAAGCGGGGGGCGGCCATGTCAGGCCTGCACGCGGCGGCGGCGGACCAGCGGGTGTTCCACCAGATGCCAGCTGAGCGCGGCCAAGGGCAAAGTCGCGGCCAGTGTCAGGGCAGCCAGCACGGGCGGGGTCAGCCCCGGCAGGTTGTGCATCAGGGCCTGCGCCACAGGCCAGCCCAGCAGATACAGGCCATAAGACAGATCCTGCCGCAGCGGACGCGCGGGCAGCCGATACGCCAGAACCAGCAGAAGATGCCCAAGCGCCGCCACGGCAAGCGGCCAGCCCAGCGGGGCCAGTGCCGCCAGCACCAGCGTCAGGCGGGGCGACAGGGGCAGGCGGTCGCGCAGCGCATGGGCCAGCATTCCAAGCGCAAAGGCCAGAAACAGCGGCGCAAAGGTGGCGGCACGGCCGGGCAGGTCGGGTGCCGCCCACAGCAGCAGCGCCACGGCCAGCAATGCGGCCTGCCCCGCCCGGTGCCGCAGCAGGCCCAGCCGCACGGCGGCTTGGCAAAGGGCATAGGCCGTCACCTCGTGCGACAGGCTCCACAGCGGGCCGTTTGCTACCCCGGGCATGGGAGCCGCGGCAAAAGCGCCGGGCAGGTGATGTTCCAGCGAGAAAAGGGTGATGCCGCGCAGGGCATAGACCACGGCCAGCCCCGGCGTCAGCGCCGCACCCGACAGGGCGGCCAGCAGCAGCGTTACCAGCAACGCAAACCCCAGTCCCGGCAGGATGCGCCGCGCCCGGGCCATCCAGAACTGGCGGATTGTGTGACGCCCTGCGCTGCCCGCGATCAAGAGACCCGACAGGAAAAAGAACCCCGCCACCGCCCAGCCGCCCAGCGAATGGCCGGTCAGCGCCCTCAGCGGCTCGGCCGTGCCTGCGCCATGGGCCAGCGGCCAGGCGTGGCTGACGATCACCGCAGCCGCCAACAGCAGCCGCAGTGCGTGCAGGTTGTTGTCGCGGCCGGTGGCCATGGATTGGGCAAGTGTCATCCGCGCAGGCCCCGGATGGTGACGGGCCGCCACAGCCGCAGCCGCAGGATGCGCCGCGCCGTGCCTGCGACAGACGACAGCCGCGCCCGCCAGGGCAGCGCGCGCCACGCGGCGAACAGCGGCAGGCCCCGGTCGGCGGGCACGGGCAGGCCAAAGGCGCGCATCGCCAGCCTGCGGCCCCAGACCGCCCCCTGCGCCGCCACCAGATTGGGTTGCGCCCGGGTGATCACATCAACCGGCTGCGCCTGCGCCACCAGCACCCCCGCCGCCAGCGCCGCCCTGACCAGCGCCAGCCCTGCCGGGGTGCGCGCGATGATCAGCGACCGGCCCGGCACCTGATCGCCCTCGGGCGGGTTGTGCCAGGGGTCGCCGACCGAGATGTCGGCCAGCGCCCCGGTGTGGTCGGTGCAGATGCGGCAGCGCCAGCGCCGCTCGGCCTGCAGGATGCCGCCCCAGCCTGCGGCATAGGGGATGCCTTCGGACTGCCGCTCTGCCCCGTCCGCATCGCGGTAGCGCGCCTGCATCAGCCCCGGCCAGCCGTTGCCGCGATAGCGCAGGTCGGTCAGCGTGGCATCCTTTGGCACGGCCAGACGGTCAAGCAGGCGGTCGGTCGCCACCAGATTGGGCGCACCGGCGCAGAAGATGGCGATGGTCAGCGGCAGTTTGGCGGCCAGCGCCGGGTCGGCCTTGGCGCGGGCGACCGAGGCCACGTCGCAGGGTTTTCCGATGAAGGCAACGGGGATCGTTCCGGCGGCAATCGCGCCCAAAGCCTCGGCCGGGCTGGCCTGCGCATAGCGCGACCCCGCGCCCCTCAGCAGCCCCGCGCGGTCATGGCTGATGACGGCTTCGTTCAGGCGGGGGTCATCGCGGCGGGCGGCGATATGGGCCACGCCGCCCGCCAGCCCCGATTGCAGCGCGAACAGCGCCAACGCCGTGACCGCGCCCCCCGACGATCCGCGATGGCGGATCTCGGGGTCGGTGGCGTGGCCTTCCCATGCGGCCAGCACGGGGCCAAAGCCGTCATGTGCGGGCAAGGTGCGGAAATCGGTGCCGGTTCCGGCGCACAGGGCGGATGCCTGCGCGGCGGCGGCGCGGCCCTGCGGGGTGGCGGACACTACCGGGCGGCGGCCGTTCACGGGGTCATCCACCATGCGGATGGCGGCGGGAAAGGCCCCGGCGCAGGCACCGCAGCCGGTGCACAGGTTGCGCGCGACGGCGCGGGTTATGGGATCGGGGCGGGTCATGGGCAGGCTTTCGAATGCAAGGGGAACAGGATGCCGCGCGCCAGATGCAGGGCGCGGCAGGTGGCGGCGGCCTCGCCCAGTGCGGCGGCGGCGGCGATGGCGGTCAGCGGCAGGCCAAGCGAGGCGGCAACCAGCGCAGGGGCCAATGCTGCGGCGCGCCAAAGGTTGGCGCGGGCCGGGTCGCCCGTGCGGCCCAGCACGACGGCCAGTTGTGACAGCGGCGTGCGCAGGATGCGCGCCCCGGCAGCAAGGCCCAGGGCCAGCGTCAGCCCAAGGTCGGGCCGGAACGCAGGCCCGTAGACCAGCGCGATGCCGAACGGGGCAACTAGCGTGAAGCCTGCGGCAAAGCCTGCGCCCAGCGCCAGATGCCCCAGCATCGCCCGGCGCGACAGCGCAACCAGCGCCGCCCCCGACACATCCCGCAGGCGCGGCGCCAGCAGCGACCCTGCCGCGCGCCCGGCAATCTGCGCGGGCAGCATCGCCAGTTGCAGCGCAACCCCGTAAACCGCCACCGCCGCCCAGCCATACCAGCCCGCCACGATCAGCCGGTCGGCCTGAAAGGTCAGGAACATCAGCCCGGCATTCAGCACCAGAGGCGCACCAAAGCCCAGCACCTGCGCCAGCACGGCCCGATCAAAGGCAAGCCGAAAGCGCGCGCGCCCCACCCGGTGCGACAGCGCCACCTGCGCCCCGGCCTGTGCCAGCAGCACTGCCAGCATCGCGCGGTGGTCATCCCAGACCGCTACCGCAGGGACCACAGCGGCCAGCATCGCCAGCAGCGCCCCCCCCTCGACCACCGCCATCGGCCCCAGCCGCATGTCGCGCTCGGCCAGTCGATACCCCAGGTGCAGCCAGCCCCGCATGAGCGGTGCAAGGGCCAATGCGGCATAGGTCGCCGCACTCGCCCCGCCTTGCAGACTGGCCGCCATCGGCAAGGCCAGGGCCACCAGCAACGCGGCCATCCCCAGCCCGCGCAGCAGAGCAGCCCCGTGCAGGGCGGCCAGCAGCCGGGGCGTCACATCCCCCGGCTGCCGGATAAGAAATCGTTCGATGCCGACGTCACTGACCATTTCGGCCAGCCGCAGCACCAGCATCAGCATCATCGCGCGTCCCAGCTCCTCGCCCCCGATCATGCGCGCCAGGATCGCTGACCGCGCCAGGGCTGCCGCCTCGGACAGAAGCGGCACCGACCAGCCGATCAGGCGGGGGGGCAAGCGCATCGGATCAGGCCCCGATCTGGCAGACGATGGCATCCATCTGCGCCTCGGCACGGTCCATCAGGCCGGGCAGCCGTTCGGCCAGATCGCGCCGCGTCGCCTCGCGCATGGTCAGCGAGGCGCGCACGGCCTGCGCCAGTTCCTGCGCGTCCAGACGGCGTAGGTCGGCCACATGGTCGCCGATCCCGCATTGTGCGAACACACCCGCCGCCTTGTCGGAATAACCAAGGCCCAGCGTGGGCGTGCCCGATGAAAACGCGCCGATGGTGGCATGCATCCGGGCACCCGCGAACCACGACAGCCGCGACAACACCCATTTCAGTTCCATCGCGTCAAGACGGCCCGGCAGAACCTCGACCCGGTCGGGATAGTCGCCGTCCAGCCGTGCCTTCAGCGCCAGCGAGGCCGCAAGATCGCTTTCGCGGTCGCCCAGATCGCGGTGGACATGGGGCACCAGCAGCAGGCGCAGGCGGGGGTGGTGGTCCAGTGCCGCCCGTGCCGCGGCCTCGATCTGGTGGTCGTGGCGGTCGGCCAGACCAAAGGCTGTCTGCGCCCCGGCCGCGTCCTGCGCCAGCAGGCCCGACACGTTCAGCCCCGCCACCGGGAACCCGCGGGCACAAGATGTCCACACCCGCAGCCGGGGCGACAGGTCGGCCGGTTCGCGGCACGGCAGCGCCACCGCCATGTCAAGGCCCAGCCGGTGCCGGTCGGCATCGAACCGGCGGCCGAGCGCATCGCGCAGAAAATCGAAGCTGGCGGCATCGCGCACCCAGACGGCGCGGGCCGCTGCAAGGATGGCCACCGCCTCGGCACGGTTGGCCGGATCGCGGAACGGCCCCAGCGTCTGCGGCAGCAGGATCAGCGGCAACCCGTTGTCCAGCGCCAGCCGCTTGGTCAGCACCATCGCGCGAAACCGGCGCGGGCCGTAAAGGTCGGTAAAGCTGTCACCCCCGGACACGTCCAGAATGGCGCGCGACCCCGCGATCATCCGGGCCGACGCGCTGGGCCCGCCGCCGATACGGGCCAAGGCCCGCACCGTGGCCAGGCTTTCGCCCCGCCAGAAGCGGCGGTTGTGCGTGAGGCCAAGGCGGCTGACGCGGGCAAAGCCCATGTCGTCCATCCGCACGCCGCGGCCATGGTCGGCCACGGCCAACGGCCCGGTGTCTCGGGCGGCAAGACCTGCAAGCGCGGACAGGCACAGGGCACTCACCCCCTGGTTGCCCGTGTCGGGCGCGGCATTCAGCAAGGTGATCATTGGCACTGCCCTTGAAAAGCTATTGACGGGACCGGAAATATCCCGCCCACATCGACCTTGTCTGCTGCAAGGCGGGATAGGCTTCGGGGCCAAAGGTAGCGCTTTGGCAATTCAGGATCGGCAGAATGAACGTTTGGAGAGCGGGGCTATCACTTTGGATAGGGCGCGCGATGGCACTGGTTCTGCTGGCTGCCTGCACGCCCATGCCGCAGGGCAGTTCGCTGCGGTTTGATGGCGTGGTGGAGCGGATGGCCGTCACGGCGCCCGGCGTGGCGCGGGCGGGTGGGCCGGCCTGCGGCAAGGCGCGGCTGGCGGCGGGGGTGAAAGGCGGCGACAAGGGGGGCGCGGGGTTCACGCCCACGGTCGGCTATCGCGTGGGGCCGGGTGACAACCTGAAGTTTAACATCTTTGGCGAGGAGGGTCTGTCAGACATCACCGCGCGGGTTGACGACGCGGGCTTCGTGCAACTGCCCATCGTCGAACTGGTCAGCGTCGGTGGCAAGACCACGCGCGACATTCAGGCCGGGCTGAAGGAAGCCTATGCGCCGCATTTCATCGACCCCTGGGTGACGGTGGAACTGATCGGCGCAGAAAGCGCGCCATTGTATTTCCTGGGTGAATTCCGCGAGCCCGGTGTGCGCTACATGAAAGGTGCGACGAACGTGCTGGAGGCGGTGGCGCTGGCGGGCGGCCTTGGGCAAGAGGCCTATCTGCCGGGCGCGCGGCTTTTGCGCGATGACCGCATCTGCACGGTCGATCTGAACGCGCTGCTGCGCAACGGTGCTTTTGAACAGAATGTCTGGATGAAGCCGCGCGACGTGCTGTTCGCCCCCCGGAAAGAGGACATGTCGGTCTATGCCCTTGGGGCCGTGGTGCGGCCGCAGGCGGTGGCCTTCGGGGCCGAGGGGCGGACGCTGTTGCAGGTTCTGGCGGTGGCCGGGGGGCCGGTGGCGGGCCAGGCGCTGTTGTCCGATGTGCGCATCATCCGCACCGCATCGCCCACACAGGGCGAGCTGATCATCGTCGATGCAACGCGGATGCTGACGGGCAAGGGCTTGGACTTCCCGCTGGAGCCGGGAGACGTGGTGTTCGTGCCGCGCTCGGCGCTCGGCGACTGGAACGTGGCGATCGGCGAGATTTTGCCCAGCCTGCAACTGCTGGGCGGGGTATTGACGCCCATCACGCTGATCGAAAGCCTGAACAACGAATAGATGCTGCAAGCGGGGCCAAGGCTGCCCCGTGCGGCCCGGACTGACGTGAATACGAGTGAGGGACCGATGAAAATCTTGCTGGCCGACGATCAGGAATTGGTGCGTGACACGATTGCCGCCTTTCTGCGGCTGGAACCGGGCATCGCGGTGGATGTGGCCGCCGATTTCCCGCAGGCGCTGACGGCGGTGCGCGTGGCGGCGGGGGCCGGGGCGCCACATGACCTGATCCTGCTGGATTACATGATGCCTGGCATGAACGGGTTGGCCGGGCTGGCCGCGATGCGGACGGCCTGTCCGGGTGTGCCGGTGGCCATCCTGTCGGGCACCGCGCCGCGGTCGGTCGCCGAACAGGCGCTGGCCGAGGGAGCGGCGGGTTTCCTGCCCAAGACGATGTCGACCCGGACGCTGATCGCCGCGCTGCGTTTCATGGCGGCGGGCGAGGTCTATGCGCCCATGTCGATGATGACCGATCGCGATGCGGCCTCGGCGTCGCTGGCGGGCGCTCAGCTGACCCCGCGCGAGACCGAGGTGCTGCGCCTTTTGTGCCAGGGTTTGGCCAACAAGGAGATCGCCCGCGAACTGGATCTGCAGGAGGTGACGGTGAAACTGCACGTCAAGACGCTGTATCGCAAGATCGAGGCCCGCAACCGCACCCATGCCGCGATGATCGCCAAGGAGGCGGGCCTGTTCTGATCGTCCTATCCGAAGGGGTAGGTCAGTGCCCCTTTGCTTTGGCGACGCGGCCAGTCGGGCATGCTATAGCACGGGCTCTGGAAGCAGGCTGAAACGGGGCTGACGATGCATACGATCCGACACATCCGGTCGACATGGCTGGGCGCTGGGCTGGGCGCTGGGCTGCTGGCGGCGCTTTTGACCACCGGCGCGGGATCGGCCGAAACCCTGCCCGCCGCACAGGGCGAAGTGATCCTGTCCGTGTCGGGCGCCATCAGCACGACCAACGGCGACGGTGTTCTGGCGCTGGATGCCGACTTGCTGGCCACCTTGCCGCAACACGCGTTCACCACGGCAACGATCTGGACTGAAGGCACAGCCACCTATTCCGGCGTGCTGTTGCGCGATCTTCTGGCGGCGGCGGGGGCCACGGGTGCCACGGTAAAGCTGACGGCGCTGAACGACTATCAGATCGCGATGCCCGCCGCCGATGCGGCAACGGACGGGCCGCTTCTGGCCTATCTGGCAGACGGCCAACCGATGTCGATACGCGACAAGGGCCCGGTCTGGCTGATCTACCCCTTTGATGACGTAGCCGCCTACCGGACCGAGCAGACCTATGCGCGCTCGATCTGGCAGCTGAACCGGATCGAGATCACAGACTGAACGCCGCCCTTCGCCCCTTGATCGCCACGTCGGCGCGGATGCGCTGGCTGCGCAGCGCCATGGTGGTGCTGATCGTCCTTGCGTTTGTCGCCATCGTGGTGCTTGCCGCGCAACTGCGGGGCGAGTTGCGGTTGCTGCAGGAAGAGCCCGTCGACAGCCTGCACTGGAACGTCACCCAGCTGGAACTGGACGTGGTGCGGCTGGAAGCGGCGGCAACCCTGGCGCAGGCCGTTCCGATGGCCGATCTGGCCGACCTGCGCAAACGGTTCGACCTGTTCTACAGCCGCGCGGACACGGTGACGAAGGGGACGATGTTCCTGCGGCTGGGCTTGTCGGAAACGGTGACGCCCTTGAAGTCGCGGATGCAGGCGTTTCTGGACGACACCGCCGCCCTGATCGACGGAGACGAGGCCGCCCTGCGCGCTGCCCTGCCTGAGGTGGAGGACGCGCTGGGGGCCTTGCGGCTGGATCTGCGGGCGGCGGTCATTCAGGTGATCGACGTCAACGCCGCGCTGCAGGATGCCCGCCGCGCCAAACTGTCGGACGTGGTGCAGATGATCGCCCTCGCCAGCGTGGCGCTGATCGCGCTGCTGCTGGGGCTGCTGGGCATGGTGGTGACGCTGAACCGGCAGGCCGGACGGCGCGCGCGTGAGGTGCAGCGCATCACCTCACGCCTTGCCGCGACGGTCGGCACGTCGCTGGACGCGGTGGTGGTGGCAGGGATGGACGGCCGGGTGATCGAGTTCAACGCCGCCGCCGAAACCATCTTTGGCTATGCGCGCGCCGAGGCCATCGGCCAGCCGTTGGCAAACCTGATCATCCCGCCGCATCACCGGGCCGCGCATGATGCCGGCATGGAGAGGATGAAGACCACCGGCGTGCGCCATGTCGTCGATGCCGGGCGGATCCGCATCACAGCCATGCGCAAGTCGGGCGAGGAGTTTCCGGTCGAACTGTCCATCGCCAGCAACGACAGCCCCGAGGGCATGATCTTCATCGCCTATCTGCGCGACATTTCTGACGCCCGCAGGGCCGAGGCGGCGCTGGTGGCCGCGCGTGACGAGGCGCAGGCAGCTGAACGCACCAAGACCAGCTTCATCGCCGTGATGAGCCACGAGATGCGCACACCGCTGAACGGCGTGATCGGCGCGCTCGAGGTGCTGGGCCGCACCCCGTTGGAGCCCAAGCAGGAACGTTTCCTGACGCTGGCGCGCACCTCGGCCAAGCAACTGCTGCGCCATGTGAACGACGTGCTGGACATAAGCCGCGTCGATGCGGGTCACGCCGGCCTGCTGGATGACCGGTTCGACATGCCTGCGCTGGTCGCCACCCTTGTCGATCCGCTGCGCCCGGTGGCTGGGCAGAAGAACAACCGCATCGATGTGCGGCTGCTGGGCGATTTCCCCCCGCTTCAGGGCGATCCGTTCCGCATCGGGCAGATCCTGCAGAATTTCATCTCGAACGCGATCAAGTTCACCGAAGACGGCAGCATCACGGTAGAAGCCGAGGTGCAGCGGATGAACGGCTCGCAGGTCGAGGTGGAATTGCGGGTGACTGACACGGGCATTGGCATTGCCGAGCCCGACCAGGATCGCATCTTCGAGGATTTCGTGATGGTCGATCCGTCCTATGGCCGGTCGGTCGGCGGCACCGGGCTGGGCCTTGCGATCTCGCGCAGACTGGCGCGGGCGATGGGGGGCGAGGTCGGTGTGGAAAGCGCCGAGGGCGAGGGCAGTTGCTTCTGGCTGCGGCTGCCCTTGCGGTCGGCGGCGGACCCGACGGTGGTGGCGGTATCGGATGCCACTCCTCACCAGAGCCAGGCCAGCCCGGCACTGGACGTTCTGGTGGTCGAGGACAACGAAACCAACCGCATCGTGCTGGAAGAGATGCTGCACCACCTGGGCCACCGCGTGACACTGGCCGTCGATGGCGGCGACGGGGTCGAGAAGGCGCGCGCGCGGCGTTTCGATGTCATCCTGATGGATCTGTCGATGCCGCTGATGGATGGCTGGACCGCAGCCACGGCGATCCGGCTGTTGGGTGCATCGCAGCACAGCCGCATTCTAGCCGTCACCGCCCATGCCCGCCCCGACCAGACAGACCGTCTCGAGGAGGCGGGCCTGGATGGATGGCTGACCAAGCCGCTGTCCACCGCGAGCCTGACCGAAGCCTTGACACGCGACCATGCCGCCGGGGCAAGCCCCGCGACAGATCACCCTCTGGAGACGTTTCTGGACGCGGAAAGGCTTGATGACCTGAGGCGCATCGCCAACCAGGCCGGATTGCACCGCATTCTGCAAAAGTTCAGGACCGACATCGAAAGAACCCTGGCGACCATTGATGTCGATGGTGAAACCGCATCGCCTGCCGACCTCGCCGCCGTTGCGCACGCCGGTGTCGGCGCAGCTGCCGTTGTCGGCGCATCACGGTTGAGCCGCGAGCTTGCCAGTCTGGAAGCCGCCTGTCTGGTCGGAGACGCAACGGCCATGAAGGCCCACCGCGCCGGGCTCCCAGCTATCTGGCTTGGCACCTTGGCGGCATTGGACACCGAAATTGGCGCGGCCTCGGTCAACGGGTCGGATGGCACAGCCACAGGTAGAGGCTGACGCGTTCGCGCCGTCGCCTTGGGGCGGAAGGACTACTTTTTCGCAGGCTTCAGGGCAGATCCATACATGTCCCCCGACACTCGGGGCCAATGGCGCAATCCTGAAACACCATGCCAAACAGGCGCTTTTCGGGCGGGACGAGAACACCAGGCCCGGCCACCACCGCAATCTTGCCGCAGGTCGGGACCAGAAGCCCCGCAATCAGCGGTAAAGACTTGGTCTTTCCATACCCCTCCGGGCCAGGCAGGGCCTTGCGTTTTCTGGCACAGGTTTTGCCGCTGCCAGTTTCGTGCGCCCGCGTTTGCCCTTTCAGCAGCCATCTTGCGCCATATTTTTGCATCGATCGTTACGTAATTCCTTGACGCGCCGAGCAGCCCGCCATAGTAGTTAATGTGTCGATCGATACAGAAAAATGGCGGCCTGAAGCATGCGGCGAGCAAGATCATGCAAATGAAGTAAACTCCATGATGCAACCCAAGGCATGCTGTTTGCGCCAGCCCTAGCGGCGTCGCCACTTTTCCAAGCCGGGCGAGCGGGGACGACCGTCCCCCTGCGCATCGCGCTCTCGATCCACCCACAATCGAAACAGCCCGTTGTCTCTTGTCCCGAGGCACGGTGCCACGACCAGAAGGTGCTTTCAAATGCCCAGCAAGGTTAACTTTCCGCCAGACCATGATCCCCGCGTTTCGTCGCTTTATGCTTTGAACGACATCGACATCAACGCACCGCCCGAGGTGGTGTGGAAACTGCTGGTCGATGCAACGAACTGGTCAGGATATTTCCCGCCCGAGAACCAGATCACGATCCTTGGCGGCGAGACCGAGCTGGCCCAGGGAACGCGCTATACAAGGGTCACGGTCGGGCATGTCATGCGCTGTGTCGTCACGGAGTGCGACCCGCTTCACAGGCTGTCATGGTCAACCACGGTCGATGGCGACACGACCGGATCCAGCGCATACCACGGCTGGGTGATCACACCGACGGCCGAAGGCTGCTACCTTTCGACCGAAGAGACGCTGCAGGGCGAGTTCTTTCTTGACCTGATCGGGCGCAAGAGCCCCGGCGCGCTTTACAAGTACCACCAGGACTGGGTCGAGCTGCTGGCGCGTGCCGCAGAAGCAAAAGCCGCAAGGTGATTTTCGCAACGGTCTTTCCACCCCCCCCCTTCAAGGAACCAAGCAGATGACTAAGAACAGCCTCCTTCTCGCAGGCGCTGTGCTGGCGCATGTAGCGCCCGCCCATGCCCAGATCACCGACAAGGGAAATCCCTATGAAGGGATTGACGTTTCAAACGAAACGCTCGTTGCCGAACTGGACAGCTTCGAAAGCGGCTTCGCCCAGGTCAACGGCATCCGGATGCACTATGTCGAAGGCGGCGAAGGCACGCCGGTCGTGTTGATGGCAGGCTGGCCGCAGACATGGTGGGCCTTCAACCAGATCATGCCGGACCTTGCCGGGAACCACCACGTCATCGCGGTCGATATCCGCGGGATGGGGGCCACCGACAAGCCCGAAGGCGGCTATGACAAGAAGAACATGGCCCGCGACATCCACGAGTTGATCGGCAGCCTGGGCTACGAATCCGCCCATATCGTCGGCCATGACATCGGCTCGCAGGTCGCCTATGCCTTCGCGGCCAACTATCCGGACGCGACGACGTCGGTCAGCTTCCTTGACGTGTCAGCGCAGCCGCAAAGCACGCGCGACATGCGCCTGGTGCCGGCGCGCGCCCTGACGGGCAACTTTCAGGAAGATTTCTTCCTGTGGTGGTTTGCCTTCAACCAGGTTCTCGGCATGCCCGAACAGCTGATCGAAGGCCGGGCCCACATCTTCCAGAACTGGTTCTGGGACGCGCTGCTTTACAAGAAGGATGCCCTGTCAGAACGGGACCGCGCAGTTTATGCGAACGCCTACAACACGGTGGACGGGATCCGCGGCGGCAACGGATGGTATCAGGCCTATGCGCAGGATCTTGACGATCAGCTGACCTACCCGGACCAGCTCACCATGCCATCCCTCGGGATTGGTGGCCTTGGGAACGCCCTGCTTGTTGAATTCATGACGGACCGGTTCGCCGAACCGCGTCTGGAGCATCTGCCAGAGGCCGGCCACTACATCGCCGAAGAAGCCCCCGAAGAAGTCGTGACTTTTCTTACCGAGTTCCTGCAGTCGGTCGACCGGCAATAACGCGCTGTGCGGTCGCCGGTCGGCGACCGCACCCCTACTGGCAAGTCTTGGCGACGGTGATCCCGAAAATCGCCCGGCCCTGAGCGGTCAAGCCTTGGCAAGACGCTTCTCTCATCCGGTTCAGGGGCATCCTGCCGATCCGGATCGGACGGACGACGCGGCTATGCGCCCTTGCCCGTGGCTGCGTCCCATCCGGCCAACGCGACGTCCACCGCCGCCTCCAGTTCTGCGCGACTCACGTTGTCACGCGCAAGAATGGACATGCCGTTCTGGACCATCTGGACGAACCGGGCGAGTGCCACAGTATCGGCCGAGGGCGGAAGCTCACCCTCATGGACCGCGCGATCAAAACGCGCCCGCAGACGAGCGCCAAGACCTGCGCGCGCGGCTTTCACGATCTCACCAAGCTCGGCATTGCCTTCGCTGCTGACGGACGACAACGTCACCATGCATCCGCGCGGAATATCGAGAAGGCTGCCCGTCAGGGCCGCCGCAGAGTCGCGCAGCAAGGACTCGACCGCTTCGCGCGCCGTTGCCGCCGCGTTGAACTTTTCCCAGACCAGCGCTTCGTATTTTTCCTGATAGTGCCGGATCGCTTCGGCATAGAGCGCGTCCTTCGATCCGAACGCGGCGTAAAGACTGGGCGAGCCGATGCCCATCGCTGCGGTCAGATCGCTGACCGAGCTTGCGGTGTAGCCTTTGGTCCAGAACACGCGGGTTGCTGCCGTCAGGGCGGCGTCATAGTCGAACGATCTCGGCCGACCGCGACCACGGTCGGGCGGCAGGGGGGATGGGGTCGGTCGCTCCGCTTTATGCATTGATCGATACATAAACATGCCAGCAGCGGTCCGCAACATCAAATTCTGCCTAGGACTTGCTTGCAGACTGCCGATCCGCGGCTAGTGGCCGGGCGTCGTCACGCGGGTTTTTTTGAAGGGCAGACAGGCCCGTTCGCGCTTGACCGCAGCACGAGAACGGCGGCAGCAGGCGCGACAACGCGGCGCCCCTTTGGAACGCATAGCGGATCGGTGGGCACAGCCGGGGTCGCGGAAGGATTGCTTGGCGCCTCGACCTGCAGACCGGCCCACCCATGCCCGTCGCGCAAAAGACGGACGGGGCGGTTGCGCGCAAGGCAAGGGAGGTCCGTCGCCTGAACACGCTGGCCGCGCTGGTGTCTGGGTCTGCTGGAGGCACCGTTAGAAGCTGCCGCCGGACGTGAACGCGCCCGGCGGCAGTTGATTTACATCAGATGCTCGATCCGGATCGGAAGATCGCGCACCCGTATCCCGGTCGCGTGGAAGATCGCGTTGGAGATGGCCGCGGCGACGCCGACGACACCGATTTCGCCCACCCCTTTCACCCCGGCACGGTTCACCAGCCGGTCTTCCTCTTCGACCATGATGGCCTGCACATCTGCGACATCCGCGTTCACCGGCACCAGATAGTCCGCAAGGTTCGCGTTGATGTAGCTGGCGTTTCGGGTGTCGATCTCGCTGTGTTCGTGCAGGGCCGAGCCGATGCCCCAGATCATCCCGCCGACCAGCTGGCCATGCGCCGTGCGGGGGTTGATGATCCGTCCGGCGGCAAAGGCGCCGATCACGCGCGGCACGCGGATTTCACGCGTGCGGCGATGCACGCGCACCTCGACGAACTGCGCACCCAGCGCGAACTGCACGCGGTCGGGCAGATGCACCCCGCCTGCGGGCAGCGCCATGCCACGGTACAGCCCGCGTAGGCTGTCCGGTGCCGTGCCATGTGCCCGCACCTCGGTAAACTCTTCGATCGTACCAAGGCCCGACGCTTCCATCGCAGGCATCACGTCGGCCGGCACGCCGGTCGCAATGCCAAGACGTCTGCGGATCGCATCGCAGGCCGCCATGATCGCCGGAGCCACGCTGGCGGTCGAGGAAGACCCGCCTGCAACCACGGCGGGCGGCAGGTCGGTATCGCCCAGCGCGACGGTGACCTGCGCGATCGGCACGCCCAGCTCTTCGGCGGCGACCTGTGCCATCATCGTGTACATGCCCTGCCCCAACTCGTGCCCGGCGCTTTCGACATGGACGCGTCCGTCCGCCGACAGCCGCACCCGCGCCGCCGAGTTTCCGGCGTGGGTGGGGTAGAACGCCGTGGCGCAGCCCCATCCGACCTGCCAGTCGCCATCGCGCATCGTTGCAGGCTCGCTGGGTCGCCCCTGCCATCCGAACGCGGCGGCGGCCGTGTCAAAGCACAACATCAGAGAGCGGCTGGTATAGGGCAGCCCGCCGACCGGTTCGGTCTGCGTGTCGTTGACCCGGCGCAGCGCGACGGGGTCCATCTGCAACTTGTGGGCCAGCTCGTCCAGGGCCGTTTCCATCGCGAAGGCATAGGGCATTTCACCCGGCGCGCGCATGAAGCCGGGGGTTGACCGGTCGGCCGCCACAACGTTGACGCGGGCCGTGATGTTCGGGCAGGCGTAAAGGCGTGCCGTCATCGACACAGCCCCCATCGCGACCGTGTCGGCGCGTGACGTCACCTCCCACCCTTCGTGGCGCAGCGCGGTCAACCGGCCGTCTTGCGTCGCCGCCAGCTGCACATGGTGCCGGGTTTCCGCGCGATAGCCCGAGACGGTAAACCCCTGCGCCCGCGTTGGAACCAGTTTGACCGGCCGCCCGATGCGCCGGGCCGCAACCGCGACAAGCGCCGTGCGATGGGTGAGAAACCCCTTGGCCCCGAACGCGCCCCCCACATAGGTGCTGATGACGCGGATGCGCGACGGATCAAGGCCAAGCTGCGCGGCCAGCCCGAACTTGACGTTGTTCACATACTGGCTGGGTTCATGGACCGTCAGCCGCCCCGCCTCCCACACACATTGCGTGGCAAACAGCTCCATCGGGTTCTGGTGCTGGGCAGGGGTGGTGTAGTTTGCATCGACGGTTACATTGGCCGTGCGATAGGCTGTATCAAAGTCACCGACGGCAAAGCCCATCGGGTCCAGCGCCTGCCCGGTTGCGACAGACGAGCCCATCCCCGCGACAGGCGCAACCTCGGCCGCATAGCTGACGACGACAAGGTTCGCGGCCTCGCGGGCGGCCTCATAGGTTTCAGCCACCACCATCGCGACCGGCTGGCCCCAATGTGCGATCTCGGCAGAGCCGAGCGGACGCAGCGTATCCGCCATGTATCCGCCACCATAGATCGACGGGGTCTGCCGGATCTCGTCGCCGATCGTCTCGTGGGTCAGGATGTCGATCACGCCCGGCAGCGCCCGCGCCGCCGTCAGGTCGAAGGACTGCAGCCTGCCGCGCCCGATCGAACTGGTGACGAGGTAGGCATGCGCCGTCCGCGCCAGTTTCACGTCGCTGGCATAGGCGGCAGACCCGGTGACCTTCTCGCGCGCCTCATAGCGCCGCTCGGGCTGGCCCATGGTGCCGGTTGCAGCCGGGAAAAGTGTGTCAGTCATGGCGAACCTCCATGGATGCGGCCTGTAGCAGGGCGCGGACCAGCGTGTCGCGGCCCAGCGCGATCTTGAATGCGTTGTGCGACTGCGGGACAGCGGCGGCGAAGGAAGCCTCGGCAGCCCGCGTCGCGGTTGCCTCGTCCAGCACGGCATCGCGCAGGATCGCCTCTGCCTCATGCGCGCGCCACGGCACTGCGGCCAGACCGCCCAGCGCAATGCGGGCATCTGCCACGACATCGCCGTTCATCGCCACCGCGACGGCGGCCGACGCGACGGCATATTCGTAGGACTGGCGGTCGCGGATCTTGAGGTAGAGCGACCGGCTGGCCCAAGGCCCGGCAGGAATGACAAAGTCGAGGATGATCTCGCCGGGGTGCAGCGTGGTCTCGACGTGGGGCGTGTTCCCGGGCAGACGGTGCAACGCCGCAAACGGGATCGTGCGCGTTCCCGCAGGCCCGCCCAGCACCACCGACGCATCAAGCGCCATCAACGCCTGCGCGAAGTCGCCGTGGTAGGTCGCGATGCACTGGCTGCTGGTCCCCAGAACCGCATGCTGGCGGTTCGCCCCGTCAACCGCGGCGCAGCCGCTGCCGGGTGTGCGCTTGTTGCACGCAGCCCAGGTTGGATCGCGGAAATAGGCACAGCGCGTGCGCTGCAGCACGTTTCCGCCCAAGGTCGCCATGTTGCGCAGCTGCGGACTGGCCGCAAGCGACAGGCTTTGCGCGATGACCGGGAATGACGCAGCCACCACCGGGTGATCCGCCACTTCGGCCATCCTGGCGAAAGCCCCCAGCCGCAGGGTCGCCCCGTCGAACCGGATCTGCGCGAAGTCGCTCCCCGCCAGCCGCAGGTCAACAACCCGTTCGGGCTGCATCACCCCGAGTTTCATCAGATCGATCAGCGTGGTCCCGCCCGCAAGAAAGGTTGCCGGCACAGCCGAAGGGGCTTCCCGCTGCGCGACGATGACATCGGCGAGCGTCGCCGGTTGAAGATACTGGAACGGCCGCATTTTAATCTCCCATCTGCTGGCTGGCTTGCAGCACAGCGGCGACGATGTTGGGATAGGCGGCACAGCGACACAGATTGCCGCTCATGTATTCCCGCACCTGATCCGGACTTGTGGCATGACCTTCGTGGACGCAGCTGATCGCGGACAGGATCTGCCCCGGCGTGCAATAGCCGCACTGGAAGGCATCCTGCGCCACGAACGCCTCTTGCATCGGGTGAAGGGTGCCGTCGGGGGCCGCCAGACCTTCGATCGTGACCACCTCGCGCCCCTGTGCGGCAACGGCCAGCGTCAGGCAGGCGAGTTCGCGCCGGCCATCGACCAGCACGGTGCAAGCGCCGCACTGACCGTGATCGCAGCCCTTCTTCGCCCCGGTCAGCCCGATCTCTTCGCGCAGGGCGTCAAGCAGGGTCATGCGCGCATCGACCTGCACCTGATGCAAGCGGCCATTGACGCGCAGCGCGACGTTCAGCGCGGCGCGCGCATCCACCGGCGCAGCCTGTGTCGTGGCCTGCGCCTGTCCCGCCCATCCGATGACCGGCACGACCCCGGTCATCGCCGAGCCGATCAGAAAGTTCCGCCGCCGTTTCGAGACCGGTTCGGTCTTCCTCTCGCTATCGCTCATCTGAAGTTCACTTCCTTTGTCCTTGCTGGTTGATGCCGGACCGCACAGGGCAATCCGGCATGAAATTCGCCTTGCTGGTCCAAGACAAAGCACGGCTGCAAGTCTGCGAGGACCGGCACCGGGGCGCTACGCGGATAGTCTCAACACCGCGCAGGATCCTCTCAGATGTCCGCAGGCTGTTAGCTCGCACATTATGTGTGCTGCGCTGGTCACCGCGCGCCCGACGCTCGCCGCAATCGCGGGCAAAGGCCAAATCGCCCATGCGACGGGGGGCGGGGTCAGCCTAACGGCCGCGCCACCAGACCGAGCGCAGGCTTGCACGCCACAAGGACTGGCACAGGTGCCGATGCTCTATCTGTTCCGCTCGGCAAGCGCCCTCGCCGCCCTCGTCATCTATTGCCAACGAGTCTGACGTGCAGTGATGCTAAAACCGCATCACTTGACTGAATACACTGTCTATCTGACCGAGGCCATCACTGCAAAATTGAACCCAGTGCAAGACGGGCGACCGTCTGGAACTGGGAGGTTGCACTATGCCACTAGAGCTGCGGAACACAGGTTCCTGTTACACTTCGCGCGAAGTCGTGGCGCGCCCCGAGTGCCGCACTTTCCAGCGTATCCACGATCAGGGCCCGCTTGGATGGTAGATGCCTTTGGTCTTGAAGCGCGGCAAAGGGTCGTCGAGGACTTCGTCAGGTCTCAACCAAAGCTTGTTGCGATACCCGGCAGCATCCGGACCTATTCAGCCAATCTCGCTGTATTGCGGACCCTTGCCGATCACTGTTCAGCGCGTGTTTCGGTGGACATTTTCGGGTTGCACCACATCCCGCCATATAATGCTGATCTTGACACGGACACGCCACCGGGGGCTGTAGAATCGCTACGTGCCGCAATCGAACAAAGCGACGGTTTGATTATCTGCTCACCGGAATACAACTATGGCATTCCCGGTGTCCTGAAGAACGCTTTAGACTGGGCATCGCGCCCGGCATACAACTCATCGCTCAAGGGAAAGCCCGCGCTCATCATGACGGCATCAACGGGACAATTCGGTGGCGCGAGGGCGCAATCACCAATTCGCGAATGCCTCTCTGCCACCCTGTGCAGAGTTGTGATCCGACCGCAAATCGCTATCCCCCGCATTGACAAAAAGATTGCAGGGGGCCGCCTTACGGATCCCTTCACTCTGTCGCAAATCGACGAGGCAATCGAAGACCTGATAAAAGAAGTGAAACTTGGAAAAGGAGCAGCACCATGAATAGCATTGCGATGGAGCTGACCGAATTGGAACGTTTGAGCGATCTCCTCAAAATCAAGCGCGCGGTTGAAAGCTGGGTCATCTACCGCGATCGGGGCGACTGGGAGGGTCTGCGGGCGCTTTGGCACAAAGACGGAATCATGGTGGCAACCTGGTTCGATGGACCAGCGCATGAGTTTATCGAGGCCAGCAAACAGGGTTGGGAGCGTGGTTCTATTGTGCATCACTTCCTCGGTGCCTTTGAGGCGCGGATAGTGGACAATCGCGCCATCGCGCAGACCAAAGTAATTCTGAGCGCCCGCGCACCCGTTCACGGAGTCCTTTCAGACATCACCTGTACGGGCCGCTTTTATGACCGGTTCGAAAAAGTCGGCAGCGAATGGCTTTTGCTGCGGCGTCAGGTGATCTATGAAAAGGACCGTCTCGACCCTGTTCAACATGGTGAGCGGGTCGATATCAAACCCGAATTGCTTGACCGCTTCCCACAGGGTTATCGCCACCTGGCATATATGCAATCCAACTCGGGCCAGCCCGTATTGTCCGATCTGCCCGGCCTTCGCGGAGCTGCTGTCGAAAAGCTCTACCGCGAAAGTGATGAGTGGCTTCAAGAAGGCTAGGTGCCGCGCAATTCGCCGCGGCACAAGTTCAACAAATTATCAAGACACGCTGAAAAGGAGAGCTCGGCATGAGCAATGATCAAGTAAACACCGTCGACCGGACCACCGGCAATCCGGGACCCATGCCGAAAGGCGCGCGCAGCGAGTTCGTCGAAGTCAACGATATCCAGCTTCATTACGTCACGATGGGTTCTGGTGCGCCCATGATCCTTTTGCATGGCTGGCCGCAAACCTGGTGGTCTTGGCGACATGTGATGGAGCGGTTCTCCGATCGCTACACCGTCATTGCCGCCGATCTGCGGGGCTGCGGCCTCAGCGAGATCACCAAGACGGGATATGACAAGGCAAACCTCGCAAAGGACATTGCCGAGCTTATCGACAAAGTGGCCGGTGGAAAAGCCATTGTCGTTTCCCACGATATGGGCGGCAAGACCTCATACATGCTGGCCCACCTCTATCCCGATCGGATCGAGAAGCTGGTGATGTCGGACTGTCAGGTTCCGGGCAAGGAAAACCCGAACACACTGGACGGCAGGGGATGGCACTTCGGCTTTCATCAGGCCGAGAATTTCCCGGAGATGCTGACCGAGGGACGCGAACGCGCCTATATTGGCGCCCAGCTTCACAATTGGTCTTACAGTAAAACCCTTTTCAGCGAAGAGGAAATCACCGAATACGCCCGCCAATATACCCGACCGGGCGGCATGACAGCAGGGTTCAATCTCTACAAGGCGATGCCGCAGGACTCGGCGCTGGCCGAAACCTTCCACGGAAAACCGCTTCCTTTTCCGGTGATGACCGTGGCCGGTCGCCACGGTGCAAACAACTATCTGGGCGATGCCATGAAGTTGGAGGCATCGGATTTCGTCGGCCATATCATCCCGGATTGCGGTCACTTCGTTGTAAAGGAGGCTTTCGAAGAGTTCTGCGCACATCTGGACGAGTTTCTTGCCCGTCCGCCTGCGGGCCTGCGCAATTGAGGCCGCTGAAATGAAGGTTGGATCAACGATACTCTGGACCGGAACCGTCCGCGCCTTGCCGTTGCAGGATCAGTTGATCGTTGCCAGAAATCTTGGCTGCGACATGCTTTCAATCGCACCCTACAACTATAACAAATGGCTTTCAGAAGGGCTTTCAACGGCGGAGATGCTTCTGATCGCCGAAGATCACGGCGTGAGACTCTCGCACCTCGACCCCTATGCGCGCTGGATCAAGAGCTGGCGCGCCAACAACCTGGATACCAACAAATACCCTGTTGGATTTCGCGGCTTTGCCGAGGATGATTTCTTCCATATGGCTGAGGCTCTCGGCGTCAATTCCATGTCCGCAATCATCAGTTGCGATGCGGACAAGGTCGGCTTTGACGAAATGTGTGAAGGGCTTGCCCGCACATGTGACCGGGCGGCAGATCTTGGAATGCGGTGCGACGTGGAGTTCATTCCGGTCTGGGGCCTTCCGGATCTTGCAAGTGCCGTAAAGCTACTGGACGCCGTCGATCGGCCAAATTCCGGGATTGTATTCGATTTCTGGCATTTCCTTCGTGGAAATCCAGATATGGATCTTCTTGCCAGCCTTCCCGCTGAAAGGATTGCCTGGGTGCAGATCACCGATGCAGAGGCGGTGGTGCCACAGGGTCGGACGCTGGTCGAGGACACTTTGAGCCATCGTCTTCTTCCGGGTGAGGGAGGACTACCAGTTGTTGATCTTTTGAGGCAGCTCAACAGCATGGGTGCACTGAACCGCGTGGGCCCCGAGATTTTTTCGGCGAAACTGGACCGCCTTGATGCAGAAAAAATCTCTGGGGAAGTCGCGCTGTCCATGGAATGGCTGTTTTCCAAAGCAGGGGTTGAAAACCCTTTTCGGGTGCCTTCAAGACCGGTTGGTCCTGAAGGCAATTACAGGTTTTGACCTCTGTTTACAGATCGGAATACCGTCGCAAGACAGTTCCCGTTTTAGGATGATCACGAAGGAGAATGGACAGATAATCCAGTAAGAGGCCAAGTCAGACACTCAATCCGCTTTGCGCAGAAGGCGAAGCGGTCAAGTGCCATCAAATAAAAGGGAGGAGACTGAAATGATGTTTATGAAAAGGCTTATGGCCGGTGCTGCTGTCCTGGCGGCATTGCCGGGGCTAATCCAACCAGTTGCGGCAAACGAGTTGGCGAACAGCTATGATGCCATTCTGGAGGCCGCAAAAAGCGAACAAACGCTTGAGGTATGGGTGCTCATCCCCACCAAGCCCGAGACGCACCGCGCCGTGATCGACGCCTTCAAACAAGAATTTGGGCTCGAAACCACGATCAACTGGGTCTCGATCACCCCGTCAACGGCCGTCGCGCGGACAGTGGCTGAATCCCAGAGCGGCCGCGTATCGGTGGATATACTGGAGGGTTCGGAAGAGGAGGTCAAGGTCGCGGTCGCCCAGGATTTGGCGATGAAAATCGACTGGACCGGAATTTTCTCGGAGCGGTTTCCCGGCATCGACAAGCTGGAGAATGATATCATTAGCGAATTCAAGGGGTTTGCGCTGCCCTATTTCGACTATCCATATGGCACTGGCTGGAATCCGGATCTGATCGACGAATCAGAGGTGCCGACAAAGATTACAGACTTCACCGATCCGAAGTTCAAAGGCCGCTTTGCATTCAATCAGTTCGCGTTGAATCCGGTTCCTATTCTTGGGCCGTTCCTTGGTGCCGAAGAAACCATCCAGCTTGCCAAAGATATCATGGCAAACCAGCCCGTGCTGATACGCGGCACCCCCTCGATTGCGCAGGCGATCGTCTCTGGGGCAGTGCCGTTCGGAGTTACAGGCTATACGGTCGCCGAAACAGCCAGGCGCAATGGAGAGCCGATCCGGTTCAAACTGTGGGAAGACTATGTGCCGACCGCGATCCAGTTCCTGATGGTTCCGAAAAACTCACCCTCGCCCAACACCGCGGCACTCTTCACCGCCTGGTTCGTCAGCGAGGGTTATAAGGTCGCAGACGCAGTGGAGCCAACCCCGCCCCCGCATGACCTTACGACCGAGCTCAGCAAGATGACGATCGCCACCCTCGAAGCTGGCGCGACCCATGCAAGACTGACCGAGATCGGACAGCTTGATGTCACCAAGCAGGTTCTGGAAGCCATCAATCTGTTAATGAGCGGTCAGCAGTAGCAGGCTGAACACTTATTCGGCGCCGTGAGTGAACCTCATGGCGCCGCTTTCAACAATTCGCATCGCGAATATACAGGTGGAGCACCGGTCAATGGTCATGGGATCAGACAAAGAAGCTCCGGGTGCCCGGGCAGAGAACGCAGTATCTTTGCTCGCCGGGCTCGTCGGAAAGGGATTGGGTGAATCCTTCGCGCCTGAAATCCACATGCTGGAAGGAGAGTCACTTGATATACGTTACGTCTTCCGCAGGATTGACCTGTCCCTGACGGGGAAGGAAAACGAAGACCTTCCGGCGGTGCTGGAGGGCGCCAAGACCTGCGGGTTCAATGGCCTGGTGATTACGCATCCGTGCAAGCAGGCGGTCATACCCCATTTAAATGGAATCTCTGAAACCGCAGCTATTCTGAATGCAGTCAATACCGTTGTATTCAAGTATGACGGCGCCTATGGGCATAATACCGATTGGCTGGGTTTCCTGACTGCATTCCGGGCAGGGCTGGGCGATCTTCCGTCGGACCACGTTGTAATTCTTGGCTGCGGGGGCGCCGGTGCGGCCATGGCATTTGCCATGCTGAAGCATGGGACAAGCCGACTGACCCTTCACGACACTGAATCGAGTCGGGCAGATGAGTTGGCCGCCCGGATGAGCACCCACTTTCCCGATCAGACTGTCGAAGCCGCCGATGCGATTGACAGGTTTGTTGCGCAGGCAGACGGGATCATCAATGCAACGCCAATCGGCATGACACATTACCCCGGAACGCCAGTAGACCTGAATCTGATGCGTTCGGATCTTTGGGCGCTTGACTTGAACTACTTCCCTGAAGAGACCGAACTTCTTGAGGCGGCCAGAAAGGCTGGAGCCCGCACAATGAACGGGCGGCATATGAGTGCCTCGCAAGTTGCCGAACAAATGAGGTTGTTCGGCGGTGTGATTGCAGACCCTGAACGCATCCTGCGCTTCTCGGACGCGCTTTCCGAACATCGAAAAGCAAGCAAAGGTAGAAAAGAATGATGGTGGACAAGGCCAATCTCTACAAGGCGACCGCCAGATCGTCGGGCGATAATGACGAGCGGGCGCTTTTGGTGGTCCGCGATCTGAGGAAATATTTCGGTGACCCTGACCGCGGGTCGCCGGTCATTGCCATCGACTCGGTCAATTTCGAAGTCAAGCGTGGAGATTTTCTCACACTGCTTGGCCCAAGCGGCTGTGGCAAGTCCACGACGCTGCAATGCATTGCCGGTTTGCAGCACCCGAGTTCGGGGCAGATCGATATGGATGGAGAAATCGTGTTCAGTGATCAGCAAGGCATCACGGTGCCTGCGAACAAGCGAAAGCTGGGCATGGTCTTTCAATCCTATGCGATTTGGCCTCATATGACGGTTTTCGACAATGTTGCCTTTCCTTTGGTCCATGGTTCCGCACGCGTTCCAAGCGCGGAAGTCAAAAGGCGGGTCATGGAGGCGCTTGAGTTGGTCGAGCTTGATCATCTTGCCTTGCGCTATTCGCCACATCTCAGCGGCGGTCAGCAGCAGCGGGTTGCCTTGGCCCGGGCCCTGGTTCATCAGCCCAAACTGTTGTTGCTCGATGAGCCGCTGTCCAACCTTGATGTGCAGCTTCGCGATACCATGCGCGTCGAAATCCGCCAGCTGGTGAAGCAGCTTGGCATTACTACAGTCTTTGTGACGCATGATCAGGCAGAAGCAATGTCGATGTCGGACGAGATCGTCCTTATGCAGTCCGGGCGGATCATGCAAAAGGGAACGCCACGACAGATATTCCTTTGTCCGAAGTCGCGCTTCGCAGCTGATTTCATGGGGCGAAGCAATCTCATTCCCGCAGCACTCAACCACGACGGAACCATTGCAGACACTCCGTTTGGACAGCTTCGGTGCAATCCGGACCACAAGTTGGCACCGAATTCGCGCGCTCTGCTGGTCATTCGGCCACAGGCGATTGTCGTGCCTGATCCCGAGGTTGACGCAGTTTCCCCCAATACCCTGCTTGGTGAGATCAGGACTCTTAGCTTTCTGGGGGAAACCGTCGAGATTGATCTTGGCATCAATGGCCATTGCCTCAAGGTGATGGCTGACCCCTACCTGAGCCTTTCGGCTGGTCAGGTGATCCGGGTGGTTTTGCCGCCCGAGCGTTGTCTTGTCGTGCCGGATCCGGATGCATCAGACAGGACACAAGCTGCCGTTGGTCTCATCGGCAATGGCGCAACCGCCTCCCGGAACGGTGCAGCAGTGCGCGAGACGCGCTAGGAGGAACAGATGTCTGTCGTCAGTCAATCGCGGATGCGCCGGTCAGGCATAACGCCACAGACCTATGTGAAGTGGATCCTGCTGGCCCTGGTCAGCGCAATGGTCATGGGCCCCCTGTTTGTGCTGGTGCTGACGAGCTTCAGGCCGCCCGGTGCGTTGCCTTTTCAGGATGCCGGCTACACGCTGGCCAACTATGTCGACATCCTGACCCGCCGGGGATCGCTGCGGATTTTCTGGAATACGCTCTACTATGCCAGTTCGAGTGTCGTGTTGGGCATAACCATCGCTATGATCATTGCGTGGCTGACCGAGCGGACCAACATGGGCGGACGGACGCTATTTCGGATATTGATGTTCTCCTGGATGGCGGTGCCACCGCTGGTCTTTGGTTATGGATGGATCCTGCTGATCAATCCCGGAAACGGTGCTATCAACGTCTTGCTGATGAATGTTTTCAGGTTATCCGGGGCGCCATTGTCGCCTTATTCTCCGCTGGCGCTGATCATCATCAGCGGGCTCAGCCTTGTGCCGACCGCCTATGTCATGATCAGCGGCCTGCTGAGGAATATGGACCCCTCGCTTGAGGATGCGGGCTATGTCATTGGCGCCGCCCGCAGCACCACGGTGCGCAAGATCACACTGCCCCTGATGCGCCCCGGCTTGCTGAGTGTCTCGATTTTTCTGATCATGGCGATGGTTCAGACCTTCGACCTGCCACAGATCCTCGGTGCGACAGCGCAATTTCCGGTGCTGAGCACCCGGATCTATCTGCTGGCAACGCCGGAAGTCGGCGTTCCCAACTACGGTCTTGCCGGTGCACTGGGCGTGTTCCTGCTTATGCTCGCTCTGGCGCTGATGTGGTTCTATTTCCGTGCGATCCAGCTTGCAGAGCGGTTTCGCACCGTCACCGGCAAGGGGTTCCGACCACGGCGCTCTGACCTTGGGCGGTGGAGGCCGGCGGCCTATCTATTCGTGGGAACGTATTTCACGGTCATGATCCTGCCACTGCTGATCCTGCTGTGGACCAGTCTTCTGCCATATTACAGGGTGCCATCCTTTGCCGCCTTTGCCGATCTGAGCCTCGCCTCCTACGCGAAAGTCCTGACTGAACCGACAGTGCTGCGGGCGATGGAGAACACCTTGTTCCTCGTGTTCATCAGTTCGACCGCTGTGATGGCCCTGTCCTGCCTGATCAGCTGGTTTGCGGTCCGTTCGGGCGGGCGAAGCAGCCGCCTTCTCGACTTGCTGTCGTTTCTTCCGACGGCGGTGCCGCCAATCGTGATGGCAGTCGCGATGCTGCTTCTGTTCATGCGCTCGCCGATTTACGGCACGATCTGGGTGATCATCATAGGGCATATCGTGATCTACCTGCCCTTCGGCACGCGAACGATGAACTCTGCATTCATGCAGATTCATCACGAGCTGGAGCACGCAGCGGCGGTGTGCGGCGCGACCTGGATGACGGGGCTGCGCCGGGTTCTTGTGCCACTGGTCTGGCCGCATGTTCTGAACGCTTGGCTGTGGGTTCTTGCGCACAGCGTACGGGATCTGACCTTCCCGCTCATCCTTCTGTCTTCCCAGAACCTTGTGCTGGCATCCGCGCTTTATCTCAGGTGGGATATGCCGGACCAAACCGGGGCCTCGGCGATCGCGATGATACTGGTCGTCGGTTTGAGTGCGCTGGTCGTTCCAATACAGATCTACACCACGCGCCGGATTGATCGGGACTGACGGTTCCCGTTTGAGGACAGTCACGGAGCACATGCTGATATTGCATCTCGGCCCCGCAAACGGGCCGAGATGATGCCGTTCTGACACCGCGCTGATAGGGGGACCAACGAGCGTCACGCTCAAGATCATGCGGGGCGTGCCCCCCGATTGGCGCAGCAGCAGAGGCGCCTGATCCCGCGTCGCACGAAGCCTTCAGACGCCACGAAGCAGGTTCCGATGTTGCGCGGCAGGGGGGGCAAACGGAAAGCAAATGCCCCCCCCGGATCATTCGCGGCCTGTCATGAGCCGTCAGGCACGATCAGAAACTTGTTCTGTGTAGCGCGCGCAGCATAGTCCCGGATGACGGCTGGTTCGATCGCTTCGGAAAGCGTGATGGTCCGGTTGAAATGGCTGGCGAAGGTACCGGTCACGCCTTGGGCGGCAAGGCGGCGCAGGCGATCCGCGGCCGCGCTGCCGATGCGCTCCAAAAAGTGGTAGAGAAGCCAGCCCTCAACGCTCCAGGCCATCCCGAGATCGCGCCGGATCGGGATCGGCGCGACGTCCAAAGTCCCGTAGACATAGACCTTCTTGCGTACGGGCGAGCCATACTGACTGTGGACACGTGTCTGACCCAACAAAACCTTGTTCATGGCGGTCATCAGTCGCGGGGTCAGATCGGCCCCTACCGCATCGAACGCAAGCGTAGCGCCGGTTGCGGATATGGCAGCACGCAAGTCGGCATCGAAGCTCGCGCTGCTGAGGTCACACACGAATTTGCCGCCGATTTTCTTCAACATTTCTGCATGCTCCGGTCGCCTGACAATGCTGACCAGCGGTATGCCCTCGGCGGCACATTGGCGAACAAGCATCTGGCCAAGGTTTGATGCGGCCGCAGTATTGATGATCGCATGATGCCCCTCGAGGCGCATCGTTTCTATGAAGCCGAGCACGGTCAGCGGATTGACCAGCGCACCGGCCCCCGCGACTGCGGTGACATTTGCGGGAAGAACCGTGCAATCCACGGCGCCCAGCGTGCGATAGCCTGCGTAAATCTGCTGCGAGACTGCAACCACACGTCCAATCAGCTCCTTCGCATCGGCGCCGGCGGCAACAACAGTTCCCGCGCCTTCGCTCCCAGGATACTTTGCCCGCCCCAGGCGCCACCGGACACTGTCCATTGCTGCCTCGGGAATGCGCGCTTTCGTCACGTTTCCGATGCGCTGCAAGGTTGACACATCCGCCGCCGAGAGCATCAGGCCGATGTCGGTCGGATTGATCGGCGCCGCCTCGACCCGCACCACAACCTCGTCAGCGCGTGGTTCCGGCACCGGCGCCTGCACCAATTCAAGCCGCAAGGTGCGGTCCTCAGTGATCGTCGATTCAATCCGTGTCGTCGTATCGGGATATAAAGTCATGCCGAAGCTCCATTGGGTTTACTCGGAGTGCGTCTGTGGGCGACCATGCGTGCCCGTCTGCCTCAAGGGGCTGCGCAGCTTGCCATCACGCAATCATGGCGTGTAGTCTTGCGGGCGCGCCCTCGCTGTCCTTTCGTGCGACCGCCTCTGGTTCGTGGGCCAAGCTGGCCGGGAAGAAGCTGCCGAAGTCCAAACCGGCCAAGCACGCCAGGCTTTTGCCGGTGTGACGCCTTCGTTCCCGGATTGGACGGCTGTCGCTCAGCCCTGACGATACCTCTGCAATGCGACCCGTCGCGCAAAGTCCGCAAACAGCTCTGCCGCGGGGGTCAGGTGAAGCCCGAAGCGCTGAACCAGCACAATCGGCGGCGCGGGCAGAACCTCGACCACCGGCACAGCGACGACGGCGTGCGAAATCAGGGGAAACTCAACGATCTGACTGGGTGCCATGGCCAGAAGGTCGCTGTAGGCAACCGACACGATGAGTGTCAGCGCCGAATGTGCCCTCAGCGCCAGCTTTGGCGGCGGCAAACCATGGGCCGCAAAAAGCTCGCGCAATTCCTCCTCAGGTTTGGCCGTTATCGATGTGGTGACCCATTTCGCCTCGGATAGTTCGGCAAGAGACGTGGCCTGACTGAGCGGATGCCCCTTTCTTGCCACCACCTGCCGGGTGTTGTCGAACAGCTTCTCCTGCGACATCTCGGGCGGGATGGAGTATTCCGGCGGCGGCCCGATGTAGAAGTCAATTGATCCAGCAAGAATGCTGGATTGAAGGCTTGGAAAAAGCCCCTCGACGACATCCAGTTGAACATCGGGATAACGCCGCCGGTAGGGTTCAAGCAGCTTGGGCAACAGAACGATATGCGCAACCGTGGACAGGCCGACCACAACCTTGCCCGTATACCCGCCCCGAACCTGTTCCACTTCATCGCTGGCGCGTCGCACTTCGTTAAGGATATGGATGGCCCGGTTGACAAAACTCTCGCCGACCTTCGTCGGAATCGCCCCTCGACCGTGCCGCTCAAACAGCGGCGTGCCCAATTCATTTTCCAGTTCTCTGATGCTGCGCGAAATCGCCGATTGTTCGACATTCAGGTGTCGCGCCGCTGCACGCAGGCTTCCTTGCTCCGAGACCGCCACCACATGACGAAAATGAGAAAGCTTCATCCTGGCCTGTGCGGCTTGCTGCTGTCGGAAGTCACTGCGAACCCTCCCATATGCTGAGCTTCGAGTTGAGAAGGATTTCAGCAGTTGTCTGCAGATGGTCGCGCATCAGGCTTTTCGCAGTATCCGTATCGCGCGCGATTGCAGCTTTCGCAATTCTGTCATGTTCGGCTTCAATGTCTCGGTTGGGGTTCGCGATCGGCCCGGATAAACAGCGATAGCGTTCCGATTGAACGAAAAGTTGCCGGCGCAGCTTCAGCCACCATTGGTTGGTACAGGCGGATGCGATTTCGTTGTGGAACGCCTCATGCGTCCGATGCCACAGCAACACATCTTCGGGGACCGTTTCGTCCAGACTATGCGTGAGTTTTGCAAGCCTGTGACCCGACGCAAGAACGCGGCTTTCCCAGTCAAGATCGCCATGCGTGATTGCGGATTCCAGACAGGTCAGCTCGATGGACATCCGCGCCTCGGTCAGATCAACAAGATCCTGACGCGAGATGAGCGACACTGAAAAGCCCCGCTGCGGTTCGGCCCTGACCAGACCCTCGGATGACAGCGCCGCAAGCGCCTCGCGGACGGCACCGAGGCTGGCGTCCAGATCGACCTTCAGCGCATCGATCCCCAGCTTCTCTCCCGGGCGGTACCTTGCCATGATGATCGCGTTGCGAAGCCGTTCATAAGTGCGAGACGTGATGCTTTTATGCACGCGATGTTCCTGATGTACGAGGAGGCGTGCCACCAGCCTAGCACCTGACAAGGTGGCTGTAAAATATCTTTTGGTTGATAAAATACATTTTATGCCACATCATGGATCAAGCGAATCATCGGAAGCGGAGGACGGGAATGCGATTCCTGAGCTATGAAGTTGACGGCACAGTCGGCCTGGCGATCGAGAAATCGGGGCAGTTTCTGGGTCTGCTGTCTTGCCATGCGGGCTTTCCCGGCACGCTGGACGAGATCATCATGCAGGGCACACTGCAGATAGCCGCCGACGCCCTGGCAAATGGCAGCCCGGTGGATCCCGCAACGGTTGCGTTTCGCCCGCCGCTCACCCGCCCGGGAAAGGTTCTTTGCGTGGGTCTGAACTACGCCGATCACGTATCGGAAAGCAAAATGGAAACCCCGTCATTTCCAACGATCTTCGCGCGGTTCCCCGGCGGCTTCGTTGCACATGGCGCGCCATTGATCTGCCCCGCTGTGTCGACGCAATTCGACTATGAGGGAGAACTCGTCGCCGTCATCGGCAAGGCGGGCCGAGAGATTGCAGAAGCCGACGCGCTGGATCATGTCTGCGGCTATTCAGTCTTCAATGACGGCTCTGTCCGCGACTTTCAGCTGCGAACCACGCAATGGACGGTCGGCAAGAACTTTGACGGAACCGGCGGCTTTGGCCCCTACTTCGTCACTTCGGATGAATTGCCGGAAGGCGCTACGGGACTTGGCATCCAGACCCGCCTCAACGGCGCGGTCGTGCAGGATGCCAACACAGACGACATGATCTTCAGCGTTCGGAAACTGGTCTCGCTCCTCAGCATCGGAATGCGGCTCGAACCGGGGGATATCATCGTCACCGGCACGCCCTCGGGCGTTGGCGCTGCGCGCAAGCCGCAGCTGTTCATGGCGCCGGGCGATGTCTGCGAAGTGAGCATCGACAAGATCGGAACACTGCGCAACCCGGTTGTCGCACAATAGCTAAGCTGCAATCTGTCGGTGCCCGTCGCACGGCTCCGATCACATCGGCCACGCATGGACGGAGGAACACATGCCCAAGGTCTTCAAACTCAGCCACATCGGACTAGGCACATCCGATTTTTCCAAGGCGCACGACTATTACGTTGAAAAGGTCGGCCTGACCGAGGTCGAGCGGGACGACACGGGTGCAGCCTACCTGAGTGTGGGCATGGCGCATCACGATGTGGTCTTGCACCCGACCTCGGGTGACGGAAACTTCGTCAATATCGGATACCAGTTGAACGCCGGAACCGATCTGGCGGAGTTTGCCGGAATGATGCGCGATGCAGGCACCAAGGCAGAGCGGAAGTCCGACGCTCAGCCGGGAGTTGCAGACCTTGTCGAAGTCGAGGCGCCGGGAAGCCAAATCCTTCAGTTCTACGGTGCAATCGAGAACCCCGTTCCCGGTTTCTCCCGCAGAGGCATTGCTCCGCTGCGATTGGGCCATATTGCGACGATCACACCTGATGCAGAGCGGCTGATTGCCTTTTATCGCGACGTTCTCGGCTTTGCGGTGACCGACTGGATCGGCGACGTGGCGACATTCATGACCTGCAATCATGAGCATCACGTCATCAACATCCTGAACGCGCCGGTGACGAAGATTCATCACATTGCGTTTCAGCTGCACGAAAATGCCGAACACCCGCGCTGTGCCGATTTTCTGCGCGCGTCCGGAATTCAGACCGAATGGGGCCCGTCGCGCCATACAGCCGGGCACAATCTTGCGGCCTATCATTACGATCCTGACAGCCATCTGATCGAACTCTACACCGACATGGACATCTACCTGCCGGAGTTGCATCAGTTCGAACCCCGGCCCTGGCATGAGGAGCTTCCGATGACGCCCAGACGCTGGGCGCTGGAGCAGTTGAGCGCCTGGGATGTGAAATTCCAGTTCGACCTTGCCAAAGGCTGATTTGGGAGATCCCGCGCATGGCACAAAAATCCAGTAAAGTCATCATCACCTGTGCAATCACAGGTGGAATTCACACCCCAACAATGTCGGATGCACTGCCGATCACCCCCGACGACATTGCAAAGCAATCCGTCGAGGCGGCAGAGGCGGGTGCGTCCATCATCCACCTTCACGCCCGTGATCCAAGGGATGGCCGCCCGTCCCCGGACCCGAAGGTGTTCATGGAGTTTCTTCCCCGGATAAAACAGGCAAGCGACGCCGTGCTGAACATCACGACGGGCGGTGGCCTGAACATGACCCTTGAAGACAGGCTTGCCGCGCCTCTCGCCGCCAAGCCCGAGATGTGCTCGCTCAATATGGGGTCGATGAACTTCGGAATATTCCCGCTGGCCGATCGCTATTCGGCCTGGAAACACGACTGGGAAGAACCCTACCTGCGTGGCACCGACAACTTCATATTCAGGAACACGTTCCGTGACATCGAGAACATCCTCAAGGCGTTGGGGCAAGAGCACGGAACCCGGTTCGAGCACGAGTGCTATGACATTGGCCATCTCTACAATCTGGCCCATTTCGTTGACCGTGGCTTGGTTGAACCTCCGTTTTTCGTGCAGATGATTTTCGGGATCCTTGGTGGTGTCGGCGCGGATCTGGAAAATCTGATGTTCATGAAGCGCACGGCCGACAAGCTGTTCGGCGATGATTATCGCTGGTCGGTTCTGGCCGCCGGGCGAAACCAGATGCCGTTTGCCACACAATCGGCGCTGTTGGGCGGGTCTGTGCGCGTCGGGTTGGAGGATTCGCTATACATCGGACGCGGCCAGATCGCCCAAAGCAATGCCGAGCAGGTGAGAAAGATTCGTGTCATTCTGGAAGAGCTTGGCCATGAGATCGCGACGCCAGCCGAGGCGCGGGCCATGCTGGCGCTGAAAGGAAGCGATCTGGTGGGCTTCTGAAACATCAGATGGAAGCTTCGTCCATTCACCAACCCAAGGCACGATGACGCGGCTGTATGCTGCCGTCATGGCGCAATGTCATGTTCTGGGAGAATTCTGAAATGTCTGAAAAGCGACGGTTTCACCTGGGCCAACTGACGGCGCTGTCCATGGCGCCTTCGGCGCTGATCCCGATGGCTGCCGATGCCGGTTATGATGCGGTGGGTATCCGGTTGGCACCGTCCACGCCCGGGGGAACGTTTTATACGCTTCCGCCAGGCTCTGCGGCCCTGAGGGAGGTCAGGCAAATCATTGCCGCGACGGGAACGACTGTTCATGAGATCGAATGTATTCTTATCGACGAGGCCTTCGATGTGCAGGGGTTATCATCCATCATCGAGGCGGCCGGTGAACTGGGTGCCCGTTCGCTCCTCATAACCTGCATCGATGGTGATCATTCGAGGGTTGTCGATTCTCTTTGCAGTCTGTGCGAGGTGATTGCCCCCTACAGATTGACCGCCGATCTGGAGTTTGTCCCCACCAGAGGAGTCGCCAATGCACGGGACGCGCTCAAGATCGTCCGTGCGACCGGGATGGCAAACGCAGGTATCCTCATCGATGCCATCCACGTCGCCCGCACCGACAGTCCGCTTGAGGATATCGGTGCAATCCCGCATGCGATGATCAACTATTGGCAGATCTGCGATGCTCCGGCAGAAATGCCCGCCACGCCGGAGGGCATTCTTTACGCCGGCCGGAACGAACGACTGCTGCCGGGCGAGGGGGCCCTGGATCTGGTGGGCCTGGCGAGTCTGATGCCGCAGGCCGCGGCCGTCTCGGTGGAGATCCCGACAATAACCCGCGCCCATGTGGACAAGAAGGACTGGGTAAGGATCGCGCTTGATCGCAGCAAGGCCCTCTTGGCCAGGCTGGACGCAGACGCGGAGGCAAGGATCCCGTCGGATTGCGGCCGCTCCTGACTGAACCGCTCCGGGTTTGCCGGAGGCTGATTGACGTTAGTTTCGCGGCCATGGGTTCAGTTTCCAGCGTTTCGTAGTAGTTGGCTTCGGCTTCTGCGGGCGGGATGTTCCCGAAAGGCTCAAGCAGACGGCGTTTGTTGAACCGGTCCACCCATTCCAGCGTTGCGTATTCGAAGGCCCCGAAGCTGCGCCAGAGGCCGCGACGATGGATCACCTCAGCCTTGAACAACCCGTTGATCGTCTCGGCAAGCGCGTTGTCATTCCAACCTTCGCGCCGCCAGCCTCGTCTGGACAAAGGCGCTCGACATCCTGCACGCCTTCGACGGCGGCGTGCTGATCCGCGGCAAGGATGGCCTTTGGCTCGCCATCCCCCTGCCCGCCGCGGGCATCACCGGTCTCGGCCGCCAGCGCATCACCCCCTGGCGCTGGGAACAACGCACCGGCATGCGTCTGCGGTTTGTCTATCGCCGCAATGGGCCCAGTTTGCTGGTTGTCGATGATGTGCCGCTCAACAGCCGGGGGCTCGCCGCAGCCAAGGGCGGGCGTCGGCGCCGAGATGGCATCCTTACCGGCGCGCAGACGGTGCCGGAGTTCCTACGACTGCGGCAAGTGAAGATGCCGAAGAAGCTGGACCTCGATCGGCTGGCGCGGGAGGCGACGGCGCGGCTGCCGGGGGCGATCTTGGGGGCGTGGAAGGGGTGACGGCTTGATTTGGACCATATGATAGTCCATATTATGCCCATCACGGGAGGCCACCATGCAGATTTCCATCACCGAGGCCAAGGGCCATCTGACCGAACTCGTGCGCCGCGCCGAGGCGGGAGATGAAGTTGTGCTGACACGGCATGGCAAAGCTGCCGTCAGGCTGGTTCCCGTCGTCCCTGCGGTGACACGCGATCGCCGCCGCGCGGTCATGGAAGCTGCCCAGCGCAGCGCCATGGCGAAGATCATGGCTGGGGCGAGTGCCGCCCGCAGCCAGGACTTCCTCTATGATGACGATGGCCTGCCGAAGTGATCGCCGTTGATACCTCGGCCTTAATGGCAATCCTTCTGGGCGAGCCCGACGCCGACATCGTGATGCAGGTTCTCGATGAAGCGGAAGCCCTGTGCATTTCGGCGGGAACGCTCGCCGAGGCCATGATCGTCGCTGATCGCCGCTCGGTGGGCACCGAAATGCAGCAGCTGATCGAAGGGCTGGGAATTGAAGTTGTCACCGTGACACAGTCAGGGGCCGATGCCGTAGCGGCGGCCTATCGGACTTGGGGAAAAGGCATCCATCCAGCTGCGCTAAACTTCGGAGATTGCTTTGCCTATGGGCTGGCGGCTGAACGAAACTGCCCCCTTCTTTTCGTCGGGGACGATTTCGGCAAGACCGATGTGAGGCTTGCCTCACCGCGCCGCGACGAGCGTTAATCTGGCATCTGAAGCCCAATCACCGGCAATCGGTCTTCGTCGCTGAGCGCCTGGTTCAATGCAAGAAGCCGGGATCTGGAAACGAGGCGCTGGCCGACCCACGATGCGGGCAACGTCGCGATCACCGGATGCTCGGGCCCGTTGTAGAAAACTGTGCCCGGGGCGATCCTGGGGGCGTGGAAGGGGTGAGTTTCGATTGCCCTACTTGTGTATAACGCGACAGTTCGACGACTTCTTACTAAGATCAAACGCTCGTAACGACGAGCGCCCAAAGCGCTTCCTCCGAGCATCTTAGGCCCGCGCCCTTCACTCTCTGGATTTCGACATCGAACCCGTCGAAGCTCAGGTCGTACCGAATGTTGCCCTCTTGTTTCTACATGAAGACAGACTAATGAGGGGGAAGGAACTTGACCTTAACCTTTGCGAACAGGTCGGCTGTCGTTTCCACGGCGCGGTCCGATCAAGCGACGGAGCCCCGCGCCCTCGCGCCGGACTTCGAGAAAGCGATGCGGGCGCTGAACCCCCCGCCCGCGCGGTTGGCAAGATGCAGGGTGCCGCCTATCTGGTCGGTCAGCGCCTTGGTGATGGCAAGGCCAAGCCCGGCACCTCCGGTATCGCGGGATCGCGAGGTTTCGAGCCGGGTGAACGGGTCGGTCATGCGTCCGAAAAACGCCTCGGGCACACCAGGGCCGTCATCCCAGACCTCGATCTCGACCGCCTCGGACGCGTCTGCGGTCAGAACCAGATCGGCCGTCCCGGCATAGCGCAGCGCGTTGTCCACGAGATTGTTGAGAATGCGGGTTAGTTCCGGGGTCGCCACCGTGACCTCAACCGAGCGCGCGGTGATGCTCAGCCTGACAGGCGCGCCCGTGTCCTGCCTGCGCGCCACGAAATCCTGAAGCCAGCTTGTCAGATCGACCCGCTCCGATACCGGTCGCCGCGTTGCGGCATGGCCGAGCAGCAGCGTGTCTTCGACCAGTTGCGTCATTTCCTCGATGTCGCGAATGGCCTTATCCCGTTGCATCGCATCCTCGATGAATTCGCTGCGCATCCTGAGCCGGGTAAGGTAGGTGCGCAGGTCGTGTGCGACCGCGGCAAGCGTCGAGGTGCGTTCGATCGTCAATTGCACGAGCTTCGAGCCGGCGAGGTTCAGCGCCGCCGCGAGGTCGCGCACAGGTTTGGGGCCGATTTCCGGCAAGGGCTCGATGGCCGAAGCGGCGCTGGCAGCTTCGACAAACCGTTTCGATGCAACGGCAAGCCGGTTGAGTGGCCCGGCGTAGGACAGGCTGGCCCACGTCATCAAGCCGATCAGCATCAAGCTGAGCAGTCCGACGACGATCGCCAGCCCATAGAGACTGACCAGCCTGCGAAACTCGGCGCCGCTCTCGATCACGAGGCCCGCCCCGTCGGCCAGCCGCACCACGATGATTAGATCGTCGGCCAGCGTCGCTGTCTGCCAATCCCAGATACCGCCACGCGTACGTTCGTAGACGCTGAACGGCCGATCGCCCAGCACATCTGCATACAGCGCGATGATCGGGACAAAGACCTCGATCGGGTTCTCGACCGGCGGGGTGGCGGCGAAATCGGGGATCAGCGACAGGCGCATTCCCTGCGAACTGGTGGCGTCCAGGGCGAGGATGCGGTCGTCGGGGCCGAGCTTGTCCATCAGTTGCGCGGCGGCTGCGGCCTGGCGGACCATCGGCGGTGCCCTCAGGCCCTGCTCCATGTCGCCGCCGAGCCGGCTCAACACGGTGAGGATCGAGACGTTCATCACGGCGGCTGCGACGACCGTCACGATCAGCGTGCGCATCCCGAGCCTGCGGACCTGGGCAAACGGAACGGTCAACGACCGGAGTCTCGCGGAGAGCGCCTTCATTGCGATCCCATCACAACTTCGGCGGGTGAACGCGGCTGACATCGGCCGAGAACAGATAGCCGTCCCCCCGGATCGTCTTGATCAGGGCTTCCCCGCCCCCGGCGGCCATCTTGCGGCGCAACCGCGACAGCTGGACATCGATCGCCCGGTCGAAGGTGTCGGCGCTGTCGCCCCGGGTCCAGTCGAGAAGTTGTTCGCGCGACAGTACCCGCCGGGTCCGTCGTGCGAATTCGGTCAAGAGGGCGAACTCGCCGGATGACAGCGGGATTTCCGTGCCGGACGGGTCCAACAGGCGACGACCATCGACATCGAGGGTCCAGCCCTCAAACGCCAGGATCTCGCGGCCATCGGCCTGCACCGAAGCGACGTGTTGCCCCCCAATGAGGGCCTCGACCGGATCAGACACAGTCGCGCCCTGTGACCGTCTCCGCAGGATCGCGCGAATGCGGGCCACAAGCTCGCGCGGGTTGAAGGGTTTTGACAGATAGTCGTCGGCCCCCACCTCCAGCCCGATGATACGGTCCAGTTCTTCTCCCTTTGCCGACAGGACGAGGACGGGGCGCAGCGGCGCGACCCGGCGGCAGATCGACAGCCCGTCCTCCCCAGGCATCATCAGGTCCAGAACGACCAAATCCGGCTGAAAGCTCTCGACTTCCTGGTCAAATGCGGCACCGTTGCGATAGCCGCGCGGCTCAAACCCTTCGCGCGCGAGGTAGTTCGCCACGAGGTCCCTGATCTCGTGGTCGTCCTCGACGATGGCGATGCGCGGCGCGTCCGGTTTGTCCTGTCCGTGGTCCTGCGTCATCCTTACCAGACCTCTTTCGTCCGAGTGTCATTGCGAAACCAGCACGGGGCCGGTTCCAGTTGTGTCATGCTACGGCATGAAGTTTGCCACGCGATGGCAGGTTGCAACAAACTGAAACAGAAAACCCGCGTTCCATGGGCGTCTTGAAACCCAGCAGACATTCGGACGAAAGACCCGTCTGCAAGAACGTTGCCATCGCAAAGACGCCCCGCGCCACGGATGCCGGGTGCCAGCTTCGGAGTACGTTCCACGCCACACTTTTTGAAGACCCGCGCCACCACGGCCGCGCCCCTTTGCACCGCAGCGGTGATCCTGCTTTCCGCCCTCAGCCTCAGCCTCGGTCTGGCCGCCGGCCCGACGCATGCGGACGGGCTGGTCATCCGCAAAGGCGTTGCGGTCGGCGACAACGGCGTCGCCGCGAGGTCGCGCGCGGGCGTCGCCAACGGCGAACGCGAGGGCGCATTCCGCCGGGGTGCCGTTGCCGCCAATTGTCAGGGCAACGGAGTGGCCGGGATCGGCACCTGTGCCAACGGACAGAACGGGTCCGGTTGCCGCGGCGGATCGGCCAGCTGGAACGCGGACGGCTCGTTCACGCGGAACCTTGGCACCGAGGCCAGCGGCGAAAACGGTTCGGTCACCAGTCGGCGGTCCCTGACCCGGGACTCCGATGGCAACCTGACCGGCGCTAGCAGCGTCGATGCCTCGGGCAACAACGGCTCCTATACCGGCGACGCATCGCTCGACGACGGTACCTATAGCCGCGACGCGACCTATACCGGCGACGAAGGTCAGTCGACTTCGGTCTACAGCACCTACGAGCGCGGCACCGGCGGTTCGCGCAGCGTGACCTGCATCGACGCCAGCGGTGCCGTGGTTACATGCCCCTAAGGTCATTCCTCGGTGGGGGCAGCTCCACCGATCCCTTTAGTGCCGGACTTCCAATCCAACCTACGGAGAAACCAGATGAAAGCGACGATCAAGACCTTCTGCTTCGCCCTCTCGCTCCTTGCCCTACAGATGGGTGCCGCCCAGGCGCAGGACATGTCGGCGGCCGACAAGCAAGCGATGCTGGAGAACATCCTGCAGTCCGACAAGAACAACGACGGCGCCATCAGCCGCAGCGAATTCGAGACCCTGATCAAGATGAACGCAGACGACAACCTTGGCCGCGCTGCGATGGTCAAGCGGATGGGGGCCTATGACGCCGCTTTCGGCCGGATTGACGGGAATGGCGATGGCTTCCTGACGCAGGAAGAGATGAAGGCGCTGGCCGAAGAGCGCCAGGGCTGAAGGCCGACGGGGAGCTTTCCGGGCCAGCCCGCGCAGCCCCCCGACAGCGCTTTGCATAGGATTGCGGGAGAATGGCGATGAGACTTGTCATAACGGGGGTTCTGGCCGGGGTCGTCATCCTTTGCCACGTGCCGCAGGCGTCTGCGCAAGCCGGCGGAGGCGGGCCCTTGAAGCAGCGTATCCAATCCAAGATCGAGGCCGAGGTGGCGCAGAGGAAGGCCGAGGCGGAAGCGCAGATCGAGGAAAAACTGGCGTCTATGCCGAACCCCGCCGAGGTTGCGGAGATCCGCCAGGTGCAGACCGCGCTCAACTTCTTCGAATTCGACGCAGGCCCGGTCGATGGTGTGATGGGCGAACAGTCGCGCACCGCGATCGAAGCCTATCAGGCCTATCTCGCCTATCCGGTGACGGGCCAGTTGACCGAAGCCGAAGGGCAGTTTCTTGTGGGTGCCTACCAGAAGGCGCAGGAAGACCCCGCCACGACCCAGAAGGTCGCCGGCGCACATCCCGACGGCATCAAAGGGCTGTTGCTAGTTTACCGCGACGCGCTTGCGCAAAAGGGCACGGTGGCGGTCGGCGTCATGCCGACCTTCAGCGTGCCTGTCGCGGAGGCTGCGCTTTCGGATCGCTGCCTGAAACGCGCCGAGGCGGGCCCGGGCACGATAGCAGGCGCGAACCCGGCCCCGAAAGATAGCGCCACCCTCGCGCTCAGCCTTGCGTTCTGCGCGGCGCGCGACGTGGTCATCGCCGAAAGCACGGCAGCGGCAGCCCGGGCAGAGGGGTTCACCCCCGCGCAGATCGAACAGCAGTGTCTTGGTTTTGCGCCGGCCCTGGCAACTCTTGTGGCTCTTCTGCCGGAAAGCCCACCCGGCGATGTCGTCTCCGCCGCTTCCGCCTTCATCGAGCGCACCGGGCAGCCGCCGGAGCAATTGGCAGGGATCGCGGCGACCTGCCTTGGCGTCGGTTACCGCACTGACCGCATGGACCTTGCCATCGGTTCGGCGCAGATCCTGTCGGGGCTGGGACAGGCCACCTATGGCGAACTCCTCGGGCATCATCTGGCGCTTGGCTTCGGCGCTGGCCCACGCCCCGACCTCGGCCTGGCCTGGTTTGACTGGGCGTTTGCGACGGGCATCAGCGCCCAGTGGGGCGCTGATGCCCCGGACCGCGTTGCGCAGATCCTCGCCGCAGCCAAAACCCTGAACCAGCCGAACGACGGGTCTGCGGCGGCAACCGGAGCCGCGATGCCCTCGTTCACGGTTCCGCCGACCAAGGAATAGGCACCTCAGACCGGCGCGGCCAACGGCTCGTTGCGCGCCGGTCCTGGGTGATCCCTGACGATCCGGCCATCCTCGAGCGTCACGATGCGATCCGCCAGATCAAGGATGCGCGGGTCGTGGGTCACCATGACGGTCGTGGTGCCGCGGGTTCGGCCAAGCTCCTTGAATAACTGCACCGCCGCCATGCCGCTGACCTTGTCGAGCGCTGCCGTCGGCTCGTCGGCAAAGATGATGTTGGGGTTCGACACCAGCGCCCGCGCGATCGCCACGCGCTGTTTCTGCCCGCCTGACAGGTTTCCGGGCAGGTAGTGCAGCCGCTCTCCCAGTCCCAGAAGGCCCAACAGGTGATCCGCCGCCCGCGCATGCCGGGCTGGATCGCCCCGCCCATGGACCTGCAACCCCATCATCACGTTCTGCCGCGCTGTCAGGCTGTCATGCAGGTTGTGGGCCTGAAAGACAAAGCCGAGACGGCGGCGCAGGTCGACCCTCAGCGCCTCGTCCGCGCCGCAAAGCTCGTGTTCCAGCAGCATCACGCTGCCACTGCCCACTTCGCGCAGGCACCCCATAAGCGTCAGAAGCGTGGTCTTGCCAGACCCCGATGGCCCCATCAGGATCGTCAGCGACCCGCGTCCAACCGCGAGGTTGACATCGAACAGCGCCTGTTTGCTGGCCTCGCCTTCGCCGAAGAAATGGTCAAGGTGCCGGACAGTGATTACGGGTTCGGTCATGATAGCCTCAGAACAGGTCGGCCGGCTGGGCCGCAGCAAGTTTGCGCATCGCCAGAATTCCAGATAGCGCGCAGGCGAGGATCGTGCCGACGAACACCGCCACGGCACGCTCGGGGGTCATGAAGATCGGGATGTTGGTGAGGTAGGCCAGCGTCTGGTAGAACAGCGCCGAAAACGCCAGTCCGGGCCAGAAGCCGATCGCGGCCAGGATGATCGCCTCTTCCAGGATGATGCCGATGAAAAAGCTCTGGCGGAACCCCATCGCCTTGAAGGTGGCATATTCGCGCAAGTGGTCCGCGACATCGGCCGACAGCACCTGATAGGCGATCACGATGCCGACCACCATTCCGATGACGACGCCGAAGGCGAAGATAAGGCCGGTTGGGCGTTCGGTCATCTGATAACGCACCTCTTGCGCCATCGCGTCGGTCACGGCGCGGATGCGCACCGTGTCGGGCGGATAAAGCTGCACCAGTTCGGCCGCCACCCGCCCGGGATCGGCGCCGGGGGCCAGCCCCAGCAGGATGTGGCTGGGTGTGGCAGAACTGCGCTGTGGAAAGAGGTGAAAGAAGGTCTGGTCCGACACCAGAAACACGCCGTCGCCGCCGAACCCGCCACCGATCGACACGTTGCCCACGGCGCCAAGCTGGCGGTTCTGGATTTCGAACGGCACCGGTGCGTCGGGGGTCGCCCCGACAAAGCCACGCATGTCGACAAAGCGGGTCAGTGTGTCGACAAGGGCGGTGTCCGACAGGGACAGGCTGACGAGCGGCGCCGCGAGCGCGTCGTGAAGGAAGGAACCTGCGTCCGATGCCAGGCCGAAGAACTGGATCGACGAGGAGGCGTCATGCCCCGAGATCCAGGTCGAGCGGCCCACGTAGATCGACGTGCCTCCGGTCACATCCGGATGCACCAGAGCCTGAAATAGCCGCTGCCGTGGCAATGTTGCCGCATCGGTCAGCGTCTCGGACTCGACGGGCGACAGGATGAGCAGATTGGGCTGGAACAACCGGTAAGGGATGGCCACGGATTCCGCCATCGACCCGGCCAGACCCAACTGCACGAAAACCAGCACATTTGCGAAGGCCACCCCCGCAAGTGCTGCCAACAGACGCCCGGGACTGTGCGTGAGTTGCAGATACCCTACCGGCAACCGGCCAAGAAGGCGCGTGAGGAACGCCGTCATTGTCCGGCCCCTTCCGCAGGAACGGCAATTCGGGCCACGACCTCGAGGTTCACATAAGCCGCGGCCCGGACGCTGGACGCTTCGTCCAGCGCGACCGTCACCAGAAGCACCCGTGCATCGGTATTGGCCGAGGGATCGTCCGCCGTGACGCTCTGCCGCCCGACCAGCGTGCCGATGCGCGCGACGGTGCCGTGCAGCGGCTCCTCGCCGAGAACGCCGGAGACAAGCGACACATCCTGCCCGATCGCGACGCGCGGCACCATGGTCTGGAACACCTCGAGTTCCGCCTCCATCCGTGCCGTGTCGCCCATCCGCAATAGCCCGTCGGCGGGCGGCCGCTCACCGGCCCGCGCGGCAACCTCGATGATCGTGCCGTCCTGCGGCGCAAGAACCCGCGCCCGGTCGAGGTCGCGGCGGGCCTGTATCACCGCAGCCTCGGCGGCGGCCAGATCTGCCGTTGCCAACGCGATGTCCACCGGCAAGCCTTTCGGCCCCGGCCGGTACCGGGTCAGCGACGCCTGCAGCCGATCGAGGTCGGCGCGCGCCGTATCGACCGCCCGTTCGGCATCCTCGAGAATGGCCTGCGTCGTCGTCCCTCGGTCGAACAGGCTCTTCACCCGCGCCAATTCGCGCTCAGCTGCCCCAAGCGATGCCTGTGCACCCCGGATTTGTGCGTTCAGCTCGGCCTCGGTCGCCTCGATCTGAACCCGCACCTGATCCAGCGCGGCACGCCGGATCGCAAGCGTGCTTTCCGCGGTGGTCAAGGCCGCCTGATACAGCGTGAGACTGTCGAGCACAGCCAGAACATCCCCTTCGGCCACGACGTCGCCCTCTGCGACCAGAATCCGGTCCAGACGCGCATCGCCGGCGCCTTGCGGCAGCGCGACAGAGACGACCCCGCCATCGGGTTGCAGACGCCCTAGTGCGACGACATCCCCGACAGCCATTGCGGCAACCCGTTCGACGGACGGCACGCGGTCAACCGGCAGCGCGATCGGTTGCCGTGCCCCGGCACCGGGTTCGAGCCTGGTCAAGTCAAAGACCGCCCGCAGGCCAGGACCCTGGAAATAAAGTCCGAGGACACCCCCGATGAACAGGGCAAGAACGAGAATCAGGATCCGCATCGGCCAACCCACCCTGTGACGCGGTGACGGCTTGAACGACGCGGGATCCTTGCCATTGTCGAGCAGCGGCAGTTTCCCAGGTGCTTCGGGCTCATCTGCATTCAGAGCGGATGCGTTCATGATTTCCTCCACGGGTCGCGGTCTTCAGGCGGCAAGACCAGGTAAGTCTGCTGCGGTCGGGCAGGCAAAGCGTGCCACATCGCTCCGGTCGAAACGGGCGGGCAACGGAACGATCGGGTCTTGCGACCGCACGCGTGCAGGACTGACCGGCATCGAAATAGGTGCGAGACTTAGGGCTGTGCGGGTCATCTTCCCGTCCTTTCGAATGCCGATGCGTTGGCATGGCGAAGCGTTGCACCTCGGTCACTGGGCCGGTGAACCCGGCCTGGAACCCCGACGGTGCCAAGGGACACGAACGATGTTTCACGGATATTTCAGGCGCAGGACAGAATACGGCCAAAGGTGACACTGCGCGGATTGGCAGCGAAAGGTTTGTCTGCGAAACAAGCCGGCCGGGACAGTGAAAGGATGGACACGCTCAAGCCCGCAGAGAAACCGGCTGAAAGCACCGAGTTCGCCGCCATGCGCAACGAGGTCGCAGCCGTTCGGCGTGAGAAGCTGGATCACGAGCTTGAAAAGCTGATCGATCAGGGCCGTCTTCTGCCCTTGCTCAAGGCAGAAGTGCTGACATTCGCGGCAGGCCTCGATATGGCGGGCACGGTTTCGTTTTCTGATGGTGTAGAGGCCACGCAGCGCGACTGGTTCATGGGCTATCTCGCGAAACAACCGAAAGTGGTTTCCTTCGGGGCAATGGACCTTGGCGATGACCCGTTCAGCACCACGCCGAACCAGCGTCAGGGCGGCAATATTCCTGACGGCTATCATGCCGACCGTAGCCAGGATGCGCTTCTGACTTCGGCGCGCCGGATCGTTCAGGACAAGGGTGTCAGCTTTTCCGATGCTCTGGATGTCGCCATGAAGGAAGCCCGTTGATGCCCGGCGTTCGCTTCACCTTCAAGGTTGATCCGTCCTTTGCTCTGGAACGTCTACAGGAACTGTTTCAGCGCCTCGAAAATCGGCAACGCTTTTACAATGCCGTAGGTTTCGGGCTGGAAAATTCCACCAAGGACAGATTTGAAACGCAGATAGCACCCGATGGGAAGCCATGGCAGAAACTAAAGCCTGCCACCATCAAGGCGAGGGAGCGTAACGGGCAGACACCGATCAAAATTCTGTCGGCAGGGAGAAAGGCAGAAAGCCTGAGATTTGGCTTCTTTCATCAGGCGACAGAGCAAGGTGTGACAGTCGCTACTCAGGGGGGGTATGACTACCAGCGCATTCATCAGTTGGGCGGCACGATCAAGGTGGCCGAGCGCGAAGGGAAAGTTTACCGGCATGTGAATCCCAATACCGCCATATCGCGCGGCAGGTTTGTTGCCCCGGCTAAGGCAAACCAGATCACTGATGCGAAGATTCCCGCTCACACAATCACCATCCCGGCGCGGCCCTACCTTGGCGTTTCCGAGTCCGACAGAGAGACCACCATCACCGAGGCGGTGGAAGAGTGGCTGACTGGGAAAATCTAGGCGCGAAAGGCAAGGCCAATGAAGCGCGATGAAGATAGGGCCTTTTACGAAATGCGAAGGCGTGCCCAGATGCGGACCAATTGGTTTTGGGTGGTATTTATGGTTGCCTGTATGGAATGGTTTTTCATTCTGGTGTTGCTGGGTGACTGGCTCAAATCTCTGATCGGCCCCTAGGCTATGTCAGATGTGCGAAGGCCAAGGTGATCTGGCCTTCCTGTCAGGGAGCTTCCGGGACCACCACCAGTCATCGCGTGCCCAACATCGCAACCTTCGACTGACAGCCCGCCAATGTCTAGAGCCCTGATGTAGCCAGCATCCGACATGTTAGCTTGATGCTGCCAGATGTCGGCTATCCGTCAGCAAAGTGCGGTGCAAATGCTGCCCATGTGACGGCTGGCGGCGCACTCACGGAACACTTCTTTCATTGCCGTTTTCCGGGTTCGCCAGCTAAGCCATTGAGTCAGCGCCGTTCCCAGCGATTTCCCACCGTTCCCAATGTAAGCCCCCCCCTCCAGTTGCAGAGAAAACCGTCTTACCCAGTTTTCGACATTCAGCATCATGCACGGTCGCATGGTTGCGCCGGAACGCGAGATGCGGCAGTTCCCTATGCTCTGATCGTCACAATAAGAGAGAAGGACAACAATCGGCTCTACGACGATATCCTCGCTGCGCACACTTCATTGCGCGCAAGCTTCTTCGAATGTTAACGGGTTTTGCTCTCTTGGTCCTTTGACGGTTCCCTCAGACAGTCGGCTTTGGGCTTAGGCTGTGTGGAAACTCCTGCACCAACCGCCACCAGCGATGTGAGGGGTTCGCAGCAGGTCTTTTTGCCTGCTTGGGTTCATGCTACCCGCCAGTGGCTCTCATATCAGGCCCGTGAGGG
>NZ_WHUT02000016.1 GCF_009380135.2 Fertoeibacter niger
CGTCATGGCCCGCGCCGCCGTCCAGCACATCGGCCCCGGTATGGCCCAGCAGCGTATCCTGCCCGGCCGTGCCGGTCAGCGCCTCGATGCCGCTGAAACTGTCGCCCATGGCCTCGCCGGTGTTGGTGGAGGCCACCAGCAGATCGGCCCGCAGCCCGGCGGTGCCCGTGTAATGCACCGTGTCAAAACCGGCACCGCCCTCCAGCCGGTCGGCCCCCGTGCCGCCGAACAGCACGTCATTGCCATCGCCCCCGGCCAGCGTGTCATCGCCCGCCCGGCCATGCAGCGCATCATGGCCCGCGCCGCCCTCGATGCGGTTGGCCAGCGTGTCGCCCAGCAGCACATCCGCCCCGGCCCCGCCGCGCAGCCCCTCGATGCCGCTGTAGACATCGCCTGCCGCCGCCCCGGTGTTGGTGCCGGCCATCAGCAGATCGGCACGCAGCCCCGTGGCCGAGGTGGCATAGGCGGCCATGTCGCGCCCCTCGCCGCCGTCCAGCCGGTCGGCGCCCGCGCCGCCCTCCAGCACATCATCCCCGGCCCCGCCCGAAAGCGTGTCATTGCCCGCATCGCCGCCCAGATGGTTGGCGGCCGCGTTTCCTTCCAGCCGGTCGGCAAAGGCGCTGCCCGCAAGATGGCCGATGTTGTGATAGACATCGCCCCTGGCGTCGCCGGTATTGAGGGCCGCGTCCCGCAGGCTGGCCACCACGCCCGTGGCCGATGACAGGTAGCTGACCGTGTTCTGCGCCCCCGCCGCCGCGCGGAACTGGTCGGCCCCGGCCCCGCCATCCAGAAATGCCGTGCCGCCCGCGGAGACCAGGATATCGGTGCCATCCCCGCCGTAAAGCCAGACATCCCCGCTGCGCGTTTCCAGAATGTCGATTCCCGCCCCGCCATAAAGCGTATCGCGCCCGCCATTGCCGCGCAGCCGGTCGCTGCCGTCACCGCCATACAGCAGATCGGCGGCGGTGCTGCCGACAAGCCCGTCATTGCCCGCCTCGCCCAGAAGCGTGTCACCGCCCCCGCCGCCGCGCAGCGTGTCATCCCCGCCGCCGCCGGTGATGCTTTCCGCCCCGGTGCCGCCGATGATTCTGTTGGCCAGCGCATTGCCGCCCAGACGGCTGACCTCTGCCCCGGTATAGCGCGACACCACCAGATCCTCGACATGATCGGGCAGAAGGACATCGACCGAGGTAAAGATGATGTCGTGCCCGCCGCCCGCCGCTTCGGTCACGGTGGTTCCGGTATGGTTGACGTAATAGCGGTCATCGCCCCCCCTGCCCGCCGCATGGTCGCCCGCCGCGTTGAGGTGGAACATCTCGCCCGCCGCCGTGCCGCTGGCCTGCCCGCCCACCAGAAGCACGATATCGGCCTTGTCGATCAGTGCCGCGCGCAGCTCTGCCGCCTGCGGCCCCTGCCCCGGCCGGCCCAGCAGATTGTGGATCTGATCGGGGTCGGCGATCATGTCATACATTTCCTCCGACCCGTCCTCATAGCGGATGAACGCATGGGTCGCGGTGCGCAGCATGACCGAGCCGAACATCCAGGTCAGCGACATCCCGTCGCCATTCGCGGGCCCGGTGCCGTAAAGCAGCGGCACCAGACTGTCACCCGACAGGCCGTCCGGAATGTCCAGCCCCGCCAGATCCAGCAGCGTCGGCATGGCATCGACCAGGCTGACCACATCGTCAACCACCGCGCCCGCCTGCGCATTGCCCGGCAGCTTGATCACGAAGGGCACTTTCGTGGCCTCTTCCCACAGGGTGAACTTGCCCCAGAGATTGTCCCGGTCGCCCAGGTGATAGCCGTGATCGCTCCACAGCATGATCGTGGTGTCATCAAAGCTGCCCGCCGCATCCAGCGCCGCGAACAGCCGGCCGATCTGCGCATCGGCATAGGACAGGCTGGCCAGATAGCCCTGCATGAACAGCTTGGCCCCGATCACGCTGTCGGGCGTGGGATGGCCGCGCGAATCCACCAGCTGGTCGCGGATGAAGGCTGGCACCTGGCTCATGTCATCGCCGACAAGGCCGGGCACCACGATCTGGCTGAGGGGGTAGAGGTCGAAATAGGCCTTTGGCACCACCCAGTTCAGATGCGGCTTGACCAGACCGACATTCAGCAGGAACGGCGCATCACCGTCGTGGTTCTGCAGGAAGTCGATCGCCCGGCTGATGGTCACATGATCGGCCAGCGCCGTTTCCGCCACGCCGGGCGGCAGCGGCTGCACGAAGGATGTCGCGGGCGCCCCCCCCTGATAGCCGCTGACCGGGGCATAATGCGAAAACATCTGGCTGTAGACATCCTCGGGCAGATCCAGCGTGTGCAAGAGCTTGCCGAACCCCGCCACATCATGCCCCGCGCGCAGGAAATGCGCGGCCAGCGTGGCGGCGGGGGCCACATGTTCGTGCCAGGCCTGGTCATTGGCATGCACCCCGGTGACATTGGGGGTCTGGCCGGAAAAGAAGCTGGTGCGGGCCGGGTTGCAGATCGCCTCGGGCGTGTAGGCATTGGTAAAGCTGACGCCCATATCGGCCAGCCGCTGGATGTTCGGGGCCTTGACCTGCGCGGAATAAAGCGTGTGCGCCCCGACCCAGTAGGTCAGATCGTCCACGCTGATGATCACGGTGTTTGCCATCGGCTGTCAGTCTTTCATCGGAATATGTGCCGCCACAGGGCCTGTGTCAGGCGCAGGCCCATTCTGGCGCGAAAGGGGTTTCCGCGTGCTGAACGGCGGCGGTTTGCGCGGGAAGAAACCGCCCGCCGCCCGCGCCCCGTGTGCCGCCCTGCTATTTGAAGGCGACAATGCAGCGGCGGGTCTTGTTGCCGTAGGGCTCCTTGTCGAAATCGGGCCAGGCCGGGTCGGGAATGCCGTGCAGTTCCACCACGTCCTTGAAGCCGACCATATAGGCCATGTCGATCAGCCCGCGGTAGGTCGGGTGCAGTTCGACCCCGATCGCGGTGGCGGCATGGCCCACCGCCGCCTCGCCGGTGCCCAGGATGAAGCCCGAAAAGGATTCGCGGTGCACCACCGTGTCGAAGACCGCGATGCCATGCGTCATGTCATAGGTCTTCTTCATCATCTCCCAGGGCATCGAGATGTGATACATCAGCCCCAGGTTCAGCACGATGTCATGGGTCTCGCGCACCTCGTGGGTGAACAGATCCTGCACGCGGAAGTCGATGCTGCCGGCCCCGAAATGCCGCGCCACGCGCCCCGCCTTGGCGATGTTTTCCGGGCGGATGTCAAAGCCCAGCACGCTGGAGGCACCGCGCAGATGCGCCTCGATGGAAAAGCCGCCCCAGTTGCAGGCGATATCGGCCACGCTGCTGCCCGCGATGGATCCGCCCAGCATGGCCTCGATCCCCTGCCAGATGAAGTTCAGCCGGTAATCGCTGCGCCGCTGCGACAGGCGGAACCCCGGCGGCATGGCATCCTTGCGGCCCAGCGTGCCGAAATCCTTCGACAGCGGCAGGTAATAGCCCCAGGTCGCCGGCGGAAATGCGGCCAGCAGCGCCTGCGCGCCCGCGGCGTCATCGGCCTGTGCGGTGAAGGTTTCGGCCCGTGTGGCGGCCGGGGGCACGTTGACGAAGGGCACCAGCTGTTCCACCTCGGCCAGACCATGCTTCTTGGCGGCAAAGAAATACTCGCGGTAGCGGTCGCTCAGCTTGGTGCCGCGCAGCGCGGGATAGGATTTGAACAGGGGCGCCGGGCGCAGCGTGCTGTCCAGTGTCAGGCCCGCCGCAGCCACCCGGCCCGCAAGACTGCCGGTTTCCACGGCAGGAGGGCGGCCACCCAGAGCCTTCTTGAACACTCCGAACATGCACCCACCCGTCCTTTTGCCAATGATGCCCGCTGCAATGCCGCGATCCTGCGACGAAAGCCCGGGCAGAGCAAGCGCCAAACAGGGCAGAAAAACGCGCCGCCCCGCCCGGGTCAGCCCCCCGCCCTGGTCAGCCCTTGCCGCGCATGTTGCGCTCGTGATGCTCGATCGCGGCCTCCACATCGTCGTAATAGACCAGCCGGCCGTTTTCCAGCACCGCCGCAGCATCGCAGAGCTGCCGCACCAGCCCCATGCCATGCGACACCACGACCGCCCCCGAATGGGCCATCCGCTCCTTGAACAGCGCGTTGCTCTTGTCCTTGAAGGCGGCATCGCCCACCGCTGTCACCTCGTCCACCAGATAGGTGTCAAAGGCGATGCCCATCGACACGCCAAAGGCCAGCCGCGATTTCATCCCCGAGGAATAGGTGCGGAACGGCAGGTTGAAATGCGTGCCAAGGCCCGCGAAATCACGCACGAAATCAATCAGCTCGTCCGTGTCCACACCGTAAACGCGGGCAATGAAACGGGTGTTCTGCGCGCCCGTCAATTCGCCGTGGAACGACCCCGCAAAGCCCACCGGCCAGGAAATCGTGCCGGTGGACACGATGCGCCCCGCGGTCGGGTCCATCGTGCCCGCGATCATCTTCAGCAGCGTCGACTTTCCCGCCCCGTTGCGCCCCAGAAGCGCCACCGACTTGCCCGTGGGAAAGGTGAGGTTGATGTTGTCGGCCACCACCTTGCGCTGGCCGCGCAGGATGAAGGTCTTGGTCAGGTTCTGGAACTGGATCATCGCCCGCCCCTCAGCGCCGGTCCTTGAGCGAATAGACCACCAGCACCGCGATGCCCCAGATCAGGAAGGCAAACAGCATGATCAGCCCCAGCAGCATGCCGCGCTGCGGATACTGCGATTTTTCCGCCTCGGTCGGCAGCACATGCGCCGCCAGATAGCGGCTCTGGCGCTGCGCCTCGGCCATGGCGGCATCATGGGCCGCAAGCGCCGCGGTGTAGGAGCGTTCGGCAAATTCGCGGTCCACCACCAGGCGTTCATATTCGCCGACCAGATCGGCATAGACCTGGCCCTGCTGCGCCTGGTCGCCGATCCCCATCTTGCGGCGTTCGGATTCGATGCGGTCCTCGATCACCCGGACCCGGCGCAGCGCCTGTTCCATGCGCGGATCGCCCACCCGGGTGGTCTCGTCCAGCACATCGACCTCGATCAGCGCCTCGGCCAGCTGCGATTGCAGATTGCCCAGAAGCCCCGCCTGCGCCTGCAGGTCGATCGTGGGATCGACCATCTGGTTGCGGTTGCGAAAGGCCGTCACGGCATTGCGCGCGGTTTTCACCAGTTCGACCGAACGGTCCAGCTCCTCGCGCGAATAGCGCAGCGAATCCTCGCGGGCGATGTCGCTCAGCGCGTTGATCATCGCGGAACTGCGCCGGTAGACCGCCTCGGCAATGGCGGTGGCATCGTCCGGGGTGAAGGCCAGCGCGCGCACCTCGATCAGGCTGGTGGCGCTGTCGTAATAGATCCGCACCATGCGGTCCCAATGGGCGGCCAGATCCTCGATGGTGCCGGGGGCCTCATAGGCAAAGATCGGGTCGCCCTGCGGTTTCGACCAGATGCCGCGCAGGTCGATCTCTGCGTCGATCTCGGAGACCAGCTTCTGGCTCTGGATGAATTCATAGAGGATGTCGGTGTCGGACGAGCTGGAGCCGGACAGTTCGGTGATGCCGCCCAGCAGCTCAATGGCCGAGCTGACCTCTTCCTTGCGCACGGAAAATGCCACGGTGGAGGCGTATTGATCGGCAGCCCGCGTCCACAGATAGAAGCCCGAGACCAGCCCCGGCAGCAGCACACAGGCCAGAAAGCTGAGGAACACCAGATGGTGACGGCGCTTCAGCCGCGCCATGTGCACCGGCGGGCGCACCCCGGAAGGGGCCGCCGCGGGGCTGGTTGCAGGGCGCACAGCGGCGGCAGGCGCGGCGGCTGCCGGGGGCACGAGTTTCGGCCCCGGCGACGGCGGCCCGCCTGCGGCCCCCGCGGGCTTGCCGGCGCCGGACACCGCTGGCCGCGCCGGGGCCTGCACGGCCGGGGCCACACCCCGCACGGGTGCCCCCGGCCCCGGCAGGGGCGCCGGTGCGCCGGGACCGGAACTCGCAGGGCCAGAACCCACCGGAACGGAGATCACGGGGCCAGGGGTCTTGGGGCCGGGCGGGATGGGCTGGGTCACGAAAGACGCCGATCTATTGATTTGAACATTCGGCCCCTTTGCTACATAATTTATCCGCCACTCGCCAGCCGGATTGCAGAAAGCCACGCATGGCCCCGGCCAGGAACCGCTGGTGCCCAAGAACCGCTGGTGCCCTGTGCCCCGCCCCCAGGATAATGCAGATCACCGAATGTCGCAAAGCACGTTTCCGTCCCCCCAGCAGCCCCGCATCACGGCCTCGCGGCTGCGCTTTGCCAGCCTGCGCTCGGTGCTGGCCCTTGTGCTGCGCGAGATGTCCACCACGCATGGCCGGTCGCCGGGCGGCTATGTCTGGGCGGTGCTGGAGCCGGTGGCGGCCATCACCCTGCTGACGCTGATCTTCTCGGTCGGGTTCAAGTCACCCTCGATCGGCGTCAACTTTCCGATCTTCTATGCCACCGGCATGATCCCGTTTTCCGTGTTCATGGACATATCGTCCAAGGTCGCGGGATCGCTGATGTTTTCCAAGGCGCTGCTGGCCTATCCCAAGGTGACCTTCGTGGATGCCATCCTGGGGCGGCTGATCGTGGCCACGATGACGCAGCTCATGGTGTCCTATGTGGTGTTCGTCGGCATCCTGATGGCCTTCGACACCCGGACCGCACCCGTGCTGCCGGTCATCGCCACGACCTATGCCATGGTGGTTGTGCTGGCGCTGGGGGTCGGCACGCTCAACTGCTTTCTGATGACCACCTTTCCGGTCTGGCAGCGGGTCTGGTCGGTGCTGACGCGGCCCCTGTTCATCATCTCGTGCATCTTCTTCGTGTTCGACACGATCCCGCATCCCTACCGCGATTACCTGTGGTTCAACCCGCTGGTGCATGTGGTGGGCTACATGCGCCACGGGTTCTACCCCAGCTATGACGCGCCCTATGTGTCGCTGCTCTATGTGTTCGGCCTGGGGCTGGGCATGATGGTGATCGGGCTGGTGTTCCTGCGCCACTACCACCGCGACCTGCTGAACGGCAGCTGACGGAAGGCGGCGGTCAGTCCGCCGCCTGCGCAAAGCGCACCCGCGCCATCAGATCGGCATCACGCGTGGTAAAGGCCTCCAGCGCGCTGCGGGCCTTGTCGGTTTCCATCAGGGCCAGCAGCTTGGGCCAGCGCGCCTCGCCCCGCGCATGCTGGCCAGCGTTGACATAATTGTCGGTCACACGGATGCTGGCCCCGAACATCCGGGCGATGTCCTGTTCCAGCACGTCAAGCCCGGCGGTGCTGTAGACGCGGTCCACGCTCGCAAGGCCCGCCAAGGCGCGCTCCACCAGGGCGGCGGGGTCCAGGGTGCGGATATCCGACCAGCCGCGCATCTTGCGCGTGGCGAAATACGAGCAGTAGAAATTGTCGTAATGGGCGCGGATGAACACCTGCCAGCCCGGATTGCCGCCAAAGAAATACTCCTCGGCCGACATCTTCAGGATATTGGCCTTGCCCAGGTTTCCCGGCAGCGCCAGTTCCTGCGGCGTCAGCAGCCGGGCCTCGGCCAGAAGGTAGAAATAGAACGAGGCGATCCGCTCGGCCGGGTCGCGCAGCACGGTGAAGACGAAGGGATCGGCCAGGCCATCCACCTCGGTCCAGTCCAGATGGCCGGAATAGAGCCTGTATCCGGGGGGCATCTGCGGCCCCTGCGGCGCCTGGGAATGCACCCGGACGGGCGAAACCGCATCCCGGCCCACCATCTGCGCCAGCTGGTTGTGGATGGTCTGGCCCGCCGTCTTGGGAATATGCAGAAAAACGATGGGCTGGGCCGAACGTGCAGTCACAGGCTGTCCTCGCGCAGGTCGGTGATCGTGGGGGCAAAGGGCTCCACGTCTTTCATCGCAAAGACGCCGGTCACGAATTTTTCAGGGTGGGTCGCATCCAGATGCGCCAGTTGCCAGGGCGCATAGCGCCACCAGCGGCTGCGCAGCAGCGGCGAAATCGTCTGCGGCGGCACGCGGAAGCGCTTGATCACCGCCGGATTGCCCGCCACCACGGCATAGGGCGGCACATCCTTGGCAACCACGGCATGCGCGGCCACGATGGCCCCGTCGCTGATCGTGACCCCGGCCGAGATCAGCGCGCCATGCCCGATCCATACATCATTGCCGATCGTCGTCACCTTGACCTTGGTGGGCGGTTCCGCATTCTCGAAACGGTAGTTGTGATACTTCTCGGCGCCCTCGAAACCCTTGCCAAGCGTGAACAGCTGGTCATGCAGGTAGAAGGCGGGGCTGGTCGAAGCCCAGGTCAGCGGGTGGTTCTGCCGCCCGATCTGCACCTGTTCGCCAAAGGAGCAATAGCGCCCGATGCGCGCGGCAAAGCAATAGCCCGAGACCTGATAGGAAAACGCGCCCATATGGATGGAATGTTCATATTCCGTCCATTTCAGGCTGGAGGGCGATTCCAGCCGCGTGTTCTTGGGCAGGTTGATGACCGACCCGCTGGGCCGGTTCAGAACCTCGATGCCGCGGTCCCGCAGGGCCTTGATGGAAACAGGTATCTTGCTCATGCGTCCTCATGTGTCGGGCGATGGGTGATCGTGCGGATCAGGGCGGGAATATCGGGGCGGCTGCGGTTCAGCGCGATCACGCCGCCCTGCCCGCTGGCCTGCGCATGGGGGCCGACCGCCTCGGCCTGGGCGCCCAGATCGAAGCACCAGACCGGCAGGCCCGTCGCCAGCGCCTCATGCGTGGCATAGGAAAAGGTTTCCGGCCAGACCGAGGGGATCAGCCAGCAGCCGATGCCATAGCGGGCCACCAGATCGGGAATATCCGGCAGGCGGTAATTGCCATGCACGATGGCGGGGGGCGCCAGGGCATAGGCCGGGTCCAGATTGCCGACCACCACCAGATCGGCCGCGCGGCTTTGCGCCAGTTCCCGGCTGAGATCGGCCAGCAGGGCCGCGCCCTTCTGATAGCCGATATTGCCCAGAACCCCGATGACCGGGCGCGCGCCCGCAGGCGGCGGGGTGACGCGCGGCACATCCGCCAGCAGGCGGTGCGGGCGCAGCACCAGCGCGCCCGCAGCCGCCGGATAGGCCCCGGCCACCAGCCTGCGGCTGTCTTCGGAAAACACGGTGATCTCATCCGCCGCCGCCAGCAACCTGCCCCATTCCGCCTGCCATTCGGCCAGCGTCACGCGGGCGCCGTCGGGCCGGCGGCTGCGGTGGACGGCATCGGGGGCATCGGGGGCGGGCAGGCCGGTGTGAAGTCCCTGATCGTTCAGCAGGGTATAGGACGGGCTGACCGGGTAGAAATCATGGATCAGAACCTCCAGCCGGTGATCCGGCCCGGCCGCCAGCGCAAGCAGATGGCCGGGCAGCGTGACGGGATCGCTGTCACCCACGCCACAGGAATAGACCACGCGCCGCGCCGCAACGGGTTCGAGCAGGCGCGCGACCAGCGCGAAATCATGCGTGCCGCCGCCGGTCACGCCGGCCGCGGTGTAAAGCTCGACCCGCCAGCGGAAGGGCCCGCCGATGCGCAGCACGATGGCCGATCCGCCCGCCTCTGCACCGCCCTGCCCTGCCCCGCCGGCAAGATCGCCCGCGATCCGGCGTTGCAGGTAATTCTCGGCTCCGCCGCCCAGCGAATGCGCCAGATAGACCGGCATGGGCAGGCCGGCAGGCTGATGCGCCGCAGCCCAGGCGATGGCCAGCGCCAGACGGGGCGTGAGCAGCGGGTCGTGCCGGATGAAATCCTGCACCTGCTGGTCATAGTCGGGGTAGCGCCGCGAGATCACCGCATTGTTGGCTTCGATCAGCTTCAGCTTTTCCGCGCTGCCAAAGGAGGTGCCGCCGCGGTGTTCGACGAACAGCCCCGGCAGGGCCAGATGGCGCCCCCCCCGGGCGCGGACTTTCTGGCACCAGTCCACCTCTTCGCCATAGCCGCGCCCGAAGACGGTATCGAGCTGCGGCACAAGGGCCAGATAGCGGCGGTTCAGCGCCATGCAGAAGCCGACCCCCGTGGGGGCCTGCGCCAGATCGGCATCGGGGTGAAAGCGGCGGGCGGTGGCGTCGATGGCATCGGCGGCCCCCGGTGCCAGCACGGTGCGCTGGCAGATCACCGGGGTGCTGAAAATCTCGGCATCATTCGACATCGGGGTCACGCTGGCCACGTCGCTGTGCACAAGGAACGGGCGGATCAGCCGCGAGGCCCAGCCTGCGGGCACGAAGGCATCGGAATTCAGCAAGACCACATGATCGCCAAAGCCGCGCGCCAGATCAAGCGCTGCGTTGACCGACCGGATGAAGCCCATGTTGGTGGCATTCTCGACCAGTGTGACGCGGCCCGGAGCACCGGCCTCCTGCGCCGCCACCCAGTCGCGCAGGAAGGGGCGCACCCGCGCATCGGAGGAGCAATCCTCGACCATCACCAGACGCCACGGCAGATCGGTATGGGCCAGCACACGCTCCAGCACCTCGGCCAGCAGATCGAAGGCATTGTAGACCGGCAGCACGATGGTGATCGGGGTCTGGAACAGGCCCGCGGGCTCTGGCGGCGCGGCGGTGCCATCCTGCGCAAAAAGGCCGCTGTTCATCACCGACACCGGCATCCGGTTGGCGGAAAAGCGCAGCGCCCGCTTGATGCGCGCCTTGGCCGCCGGATCACGGCTGATCAGCCAGCGCAGCGCCGCAGGGGCGGCACCGGCCAGATCGCGCAGAAAGGGCCAGACCAGCCGCAACCGCGCGGCCCGGATCTCGGCGGGGGTGAAACGGCCTAGCGGATGGATGTAGCGGGTGGTGCCGAATTCCACGCTCAGCAGGCTCGGGCCCGGCATCACCGGGGCATCCAGCCGGAAGCCGGGCGTCTGGCCCGCAGCATCGCCACGCGCCGCCGACACATCGCGGCGCAGCAGGTTCGGCACGGTCTCGACCCGCGCGCCCCCGGTGACCAGCGCCACCAGCGGCGCATCGCACCAGCCCTCGACCCTGATCCGGTTGCCCTGCAGCGCCACCAGATCCAGATGGCCGATGGTGCGGCCCTGTTCGTCAGCCAGCGCAAACCCGGGCCGGCGCAGGTCGATATGCTCGACCGCATAGCGCCGGAAAACCTGGATGCCTATGTTCAACACGCGCCAACGTCCTTGATCCACACAGATGCGGCCCGGTCCGAAGCCCCCGCCGCACGACAATTGCGCAGGATGTATCGGGCAAGTCACGGGCTGTCCATCCACCCCGCCCGCCTAATGCGGACCGGATGGCGGATCGCCGCAGGAACGGATTGCTAGTCCAGCAGGGCCGACAGATAGCGCCCGTAATCGTTCTTGCGGAATTTCCCGGCCCGCGCGGCCAGGGCTTCGGCGGTGATCCAGCCCTGGTTGAACGCGATCTCGTCGGGGCTGCCGGTTTGCAGGCCCTGCCGCTGTTCCAGCGTGCGCACGAAATTGCCCGCGTCCAGCAGGCTGCCATGCGTGCCGGTATCCAGCCAGGCATAGCCGCGGCCCATGCGCTTCACCCGCAGCGAGCCGTCATGCAGATAGCTTTCCAGCAGGCTGGTGATCTCCAGCTCGCCCCGCGCCGAGGGCTTTACGGCGCGGGCGCGGGCGGGGGCCGTGCCATCGAGAAAGTAAAGCCCGGTGACGGCATAGTTCGAGGGCGGCACCTCGGGCTTTTCGATGATGTCGGTCACGGCGCCGGTATCGTCAAAGGCCACGACGCCGTAACGCTCGGGGTCGGCCACATGATAGCCGAACACCGTGCCGCCTGTTTCATGCTGGTCGGCATCGGCCAGAAGTTCGGGCAGGCCATGGCCGAAGAAGATGTTGTCACCCAGCACCATGGCCGAGGGCGCGCCGGCCAGGAAATCCTCGGCCAGGATATAGGCCTGGGCCAGCCCGTCGGGCGAGGGCTGCACGATCCAGGTCAGCGCCAGGCCCCACTGGCTGCCATCGCCCATCAGGCGCTGGAACTGGGCCTGATCCTCGGGGGTGGTGATGACGGCGATCTCGCGGATGCCCGCCAGCATCAGCGCCGACAGCGGGTAATAGATCATCGGCTTGTCATAGACCGGCAGCAGCTGCTTGGAGATCGCCATGGTGATCGGATAGAGCCGGGTGCCGGACCCGCCGGCCAGGATGATGCCTTTGCGCTGCGTCATGAGAGGTCTCCGTCAAATGCTTCGGTCAGATGAAAGGGGGCGGTCATGCCGGTGCCCGCAATGCCGCCAGCACCTCATCCAGCCCGGCGCGCCAGTCGGGGCGCGCAATGCCGAAGACGGTCTCGAGGCTGGTGCAATCCATCCGCGAATTGGCCGGGCGGGCGGCGGGGGTGGGATAGGCCGCGGTGGGAATGTCAGCCACCTCCACGTCGCGGCCTGCGGCGGCAAAGATCGCGCGGGCGAAACCGGCCCAGCTGACATCGGGCGCGCCCGCGAAATGATAGGTGCCCGTCAGGCCGCCACCGGCCCCCTGCCCCGCATGGAACGCCTGCGCCATGCGCCACAAGGCGGCGGCAATCGCGGCGGCCGGTGTCGGGCCGCCGGTCTGGTCGCCCACCACGCTCAGCCGGTCACGGGTTTCAGACAACCGCAGCATGGTCTTCACGAAATTCGCGCCATCCGCCGAAAACACCCAGGAGGTGCGCAGAATGGCATGTGCCCCGCCCGCAGCGCGGATGCCCGCCTCGCCCGCCAGCTTGCTGCGCCCGTAGGCCCCCAGCGGGCCGGTCGCATCATCCGGCTGCCAGGGCGCCGTGCCGGAGCCGTCAAACACATAATCTGTGGAGACATGCAGAAACGGGATGCCCAGATCGGCCGAGGCCCGTGCCATGGCGGCGGGGCTGTCGCCGTTCACCCGCAGCGCCATGGCCTCGTCGGTCTCGGCGCGGTCAACGGCGGTATAGGCGGCGGCGTTGATCACCACATCGGGGCGGGCGGCCAGGATCGCCGCGGCGCAGGCGGCGGGATCGGCCAGATCCGCCGCGGCGCGCGACAGGTGCTGCGCCGTCACCCCGGCGGGCACCTGCCGCGCCAGCGCCAGCGCCAGTTGCCCGGTGGTGCCGAAGATCAGTGCCTGCATCTGCCGCTTCCCCCCTGTCATGCCCTGGTATCGGTGCCCAGCCGGGTGCCGACCCCGGCGCGGCCCTGCAGGGCGCGCCACCAGGCCTCGTTGTCGAGATACCATTGCACCGTGGCCTCCAGCCCCTGCTGCAGCGTCACCGAGGGGCGCCAGCCCAGTTCGGTGGCGATGCGGGTGGGATCGATGGCATAGCGCAGGTCATGGCCCGGACGGTCGGCCACAAAGGTGATCTGGTCGGCATAGGGCGTGGCCCTGGGGCGCTTGGCATCCAGGATGGCGCAGATCATGCGCACGAGGTCGATGTTCTTCGCCTCGTTCTCGCCGCCGATGTTGTAGCTGCGGCCCACCTCGCCCTTCGCCACCACGGTCAGCAGCGCATCGGCGTGATCCTCGACATAAAGCCAGTCGCGCACATTCTCGCCCTTGCCGTAGACCGGGATCGGCTCGCCCGCCAGGGCCTTCAGGATCACCACCGGCACCAGCTTTTCCGGGAAATGGAACGGGCCGTAGTTGTTGGAACAATTGGTCATCACCACGGGCAGGCCGTAGGTTTCATGCCAGGCGCGCACCAGATGGTCGGACGCGGCTTTCGAGGCCGAATAGGGGCTGTTCGGGGCATAGGGCGTGTCTTCGGTGAACTGGCCGGTTTCGCCCAGCGTGCCGAACACCTCGTCGGTGGAGATGTGGTGAAAGCGGAAGGCGGCGGGGCGGCCTTCCGCGATCCAGTAGGCGCGGGCGGCCTCGAGCATGTGGAACGTGCCCATCACATTGGTGTCGACGAAGGTGCCCGGCCCGTCGATCGAGCGGTCGACATGGGATTCCGCCGCAAGATGCATCACCGCATCGGGGCGGTGCGTGGCAAAGATCCGGTCCAGCGCCGCGCGGTCGCGGATGTCGGCCTGTTCGAACGCATAGGCGGGGCTGTTCGACACGCCCGCCACATTGTCGAGACAGGCGGCATAGGTCAGCGCATCCAGATTGACGACCGCATGGCCCGCGCGCACCGCATGGCGCACCACCGCCGAGCCGATGAAACCGGCGCCGCCCGTGACGAGTATCTTCATGACTTATCCCTCAAAGACGAACGGGCTCTGGAAATCGGCAAAGCGTGTTGCCGCGCGATCCTTGTCGGACAGGATGGCGGCATCCTCGGCAATGCCCCAGTCGATGCCGATCTCGGGCGAGGCGAAATACACGGCGCCATCGCAATCGGGCGCATAGCTGTCGGTGCATTTGTACAAAAGTTCGGCATCGGGCGTGCGCGTGACGAAGCCATGCAGAAAGCCCTTGGGGATCAGCAGCTGCAGGCCGTTTTCCGCCGACAGTTCCACCCCCAGCCATTTGCCATAGCTGGGCGAGCCGCGCCGGATGTCCACGGCCACATCAAACACCGTGCCCGCCCCGGCGCGCACCAGCTTGTCCTGCGCGCGCGGCGGGGCCTGGAAATGCAGCCCGCGCACTGTGCCCGTGCTGCGGCTGAGCGAATGGTTGTCCTGCACGAAATCCATCACGATGCCCGCCCGCGCCAGCACATCGCGGTTCCAGACTTCGCAGAAGAAGCCGCGGGCGTCTTCAAAGCGGCGGGGCCGGAGAATCTTCACGCCCTCAAGTGCTGTGTCTTCAATCTGCAAGGCGGCCTCGTATCGGTTCCGGAGATATGCGCCGGGTCTTAGCAAGCAGGCCTGCCCCTGTCACGCAGCTTCTGCCACAGGCGGAAGCCGGACCGGCATCAGCCCGCCAGCCGCAGCTTCAGCCAGCCCAGGAACGCCTTGTCGGGCGCGCGCAGCACCACGCGGCCATGGCGCGCCCAATAGGCCTGCCATTCCGCCTGCAGGGCATGCACATCAAGGCCCGGGGCCAGCGCGCGCGCCTGGTCCAGTGCCGCGGGGCTGAGCAGCGGCGCGTCGCCCGGGGCCACCAGCCCGCCGCGCGGCGTGACGCGCAGCACATCGCCGGGTTCCAGTTCCAGATCGTAATCGGGCATCTGCCCCGCCGCGATGATGTCGCGCAGCATGGCGCGGAACACCCGGCGCGGGCTGCCCGAGCCGGATTTCTTCAACAGCGTCTCGACCGAGATCCGCCATTCGGCCTGCTTGCCGCAATGCTTGCGCGCGAGTTCGTAAAGCCGCCGCTCCAGCGGGCGGCGCAGGCCGAAGTAGTCGCGGCTCAGCGTCAGCACCGACCGCGCCGTGACCGCGCGGAACAGCCAGTCCGACAGGGTGACCATCACGCTGATCATCCGCCCGCCGCGCGTCTTGCGCACGATCTCCCAGCTTTCGATCAGGCCGAAGCCGCTGGTGGTTTCGGTATTGCCCGTGGTGATGTTGGTGGTGATGCGGGTGCCTGCCAGCCGCTCGAACGCCTCGCGCAGGCGGCGATAGGCATCGCCCGAGGTCTCGCGGCTGGTGGCCACCAGCAGGTCATGCGCGCGCAGCTGCATCATGCGCGACACCGGGCGGCCCGCGTTCAGCGCCGCCATCAGCTGGCTGATGCAATAGATCAGGATGTCCTTGTCATGGATCGTGGCGCGGCCCCTGACCGAAGGCACCACCTCGATGGCGGCATTGTTGTGGCTGTAGCGCAGCACCTGCAGATCGGGCCGGGTGGACAGCGAAAAGATCGGATGCTCCATCGTCGCCAGATCGTCTTTGGGCAGCGCGTCGAACACGTCGCAGACAAAGATTTCCGCCGCCGGATAGCGCTGCGGCATCAGGGCCGCAGTCATGGCCTGCCCCGATCCGTCTTATCATCATTGCCCGTCATCACTGCCTTGCCCCATCCACATGCCGGTTTGCCGGTCTTGCGCGGCGTTCTTCCCGCGCTTCGTGGTTTCAGTGACGGCAGGATAAAGTTATCCACAACCCGCGTCCAGTGCGCAGAGGGTTTTGAATGGGTTTTCAACGGGGGATCGGAGTCGCTTCAACGGGGTATCAGAGTCGTCCCAACGGGGTATCAGAGTCACCCTCCCCTGCAAGGCCCCCACCGAAAGCCTTGCAGGCAAAGGAAAAGCCGCACAATCATGCCATGGATTTGCAGGCGTAACTGCAAATTAACAGAAAAATAACTGCGCGAGAGCCGCAGAAACCCCGCCACCACCCCGCCAGAAGACAGGTTTTGCTGAGAAACCGCATCGCACATGCTGATTTTTGTTCCATGTGCGGTGTTTTTTGGTATCTTGCCAGAAATGCAGCACATGCAGGGCGAAACCCCTGTTTTTACAATAGATCCGAGGCTTCCATGTCAGCCGACCTGCCGCCCTATTTCAACATCGCCCCCGATGCGGCACTGGCAGAACTGGGTGCCCCCACCACCAGTGCGGGCTTTGCCGAACTGGCGCGGGCCTGCGCGCGCGGGCGCAGCGACCTGACCGGGCGGGGGCTGGAGGCGGGCGGGTCCAAGACGCTGCGGCTGTTTTCCACATGGGAGATCACGCGCTATCTGATCCCGGTGGCCAGCGCGCATTTCCGCCGGGTGCTGAAGCTGAACCCCGATCTGCCGCAGGGGCGCAGCGAGAGCGATGCCGGCGCGAAATGGTTCACCCTGGACGAGGTGCTGCGGCTGCGCGCGCATTTCGGCGCCGAGGGGTCCAAGGCCAAGAACTATCTGCCCTACCGCCCCGAAGGCCTGCCCGCCAAGATCGTGGCGCTGGCGAATTTCAAGGGCGGTGTGGGCAAGACCTCGACCTGCGCGCATCTTGCCATGTCGGCGGCGCTGGATGGCTACAGGGTGCTGGTCATCGATCTGGACAGCCAGGGCTCGATGACCTCGATCTTCGGGGGCAAGGTGGCGGATGAATGGCAGACGGTGTTCCCGCTGCTGGCCCGGCATTATGCCACCCATCTGCGCCGCGACAACCAGACCCGGCTGGACCGGGGCGAGGCGCCGATCCCGATCGACGACACGCTGAACGAGGCGCTGGGGATCGGCGCGCGCGACCTGATCCAGAAAACCCACTGGCCCAACATCGACCTGATCGGCGCGCAGCTGAACCTTTACTGGGCGGAGTTCCAGATTCCGGTCTGGCGCATGCAGGCACGATCCTGGAAGCTGTGGGATGCGCTGTCGGACCGGCTGGCCCAGGATGGCGTGCTGGATGAATATGACATCGTGTTTCTCGATACCCCCCCTGCCCTGGGCTATCTGACGATCAACGGGCTGTCGGCGGCCGATATCCTGCTGGTGCCGCTGGGCGCGTCGTTTCTGGAGTTTGACAGCACGGGCCGGTTCTTTGACATGCTGCATTCGACCTTCCAGTCGATCGAGGAGGGCGAGAACATGGCAGCGCGGGCGCTTGGCCGCCCGGAAATGGCGTTCGAATGGGATGCCGTGCGCGCAGTGATCACGCGCTATGACGGGGCGCAGCAGGCCGAGCTTGCCAGCCTGATGCAGGCCTATCTGGGGCGCACCCTGTCACCGCACCGCCAGGATGTGACGGCGCTGATCGGCCAGGCCGGGGAACGGGTGTCGGGCATCTACGAGGCCGATTACCGCGATTTCAACCGTGAAACCTATGCCCGGGGCCGTGAGACATTCGATGCCACCTATGCCGCCTTCAAGCGGCTGCTGATCGGGGTCTGGCGCCGCGACGTGCTGGCCGCGGCCGCCACATGACGCGTCATTCGGGCGCAAACCGCAGGGGGAACACCACATGGCCAAACGCAGACGCCTGACCCCGGCCCGGGATGATTACCTGCTGCCCGATGGCCCGGAACCGGCAGGCCCCGCCGGACCCGAGGCCAGACCGGCGCTGTTGCCCGCCGTTGGCCTGCAACCCGCCGTGCGCGCGCCGATCAGCCAGATCGCGGGCGATGCCGCTGCCTCGGCGGCACTGGATGCCGTGTCGCAAGAGCTGCGTCAGGCCCGGCAGGAGGGCCGCATGGTGCTGGCCGTGCCGCTGGACCAGATCGACGCGGCCTATCTGGTGCGCGACCGTCTGGCCGCGGATCAGCAGGATCTGGACGCGCTGATGCAAAGCCTGCGCCAGCGCGGGCAGCAAAGCCCGATCGAGATCGTGGCGATTGACGGCGGCCGCTATGGCCTGATCTCGGGCTGGCGGCGGCTGACCGCGCTGCGCCGCCTGCTGGCCGAAACCGGCGAGCCGCGTTTCGGCGTGGTGCAATGCCTGCTGCGCCACCCCGAAACGGCGGCCGATGCCTATGTCGCCATGGTCGAGGAAAACGAGATCCGGGTGGGCCTCAGCTATTACGAACGCGCGCGGATCGCGGCGCGGGCGGTGGAGCTGGGGGTTTACGGTGATGAAAAAGCGGCTCTGCTGGCGCTGTTTTCCACCGCAAGCCGGGCGAAACGATCAAAGATCCGCTCGTTCCTGCCGATCTATCACGGGCTGGATGCGCGGTTGCGCTTTGCCACGGCGATTCCGGAACGTCTGGGGCTGCGGCTGGCAAAGCGGATCGAGGAGCAGGCCGGTTTTGCCGCCACTCTGGCCGCGCGTCTTGCGCAGGCGCCTGCCGCGAGCGCCGACGAGGAACTGCTGGTGCTGACGCGGGCGCTGGGGCGGCCGGCTTCCGATGATCTGGCAGCCCCCGAAGACATGCCGAGCCCCGAAGAAACGGCACTGTCCGGGCCGTCAGACCCTGTAGCCATGCTGTCCGCAGGTGGGGGCGCAGGTGGGCCGCAGGGCGTGCGCATGGCCCATGCCGGGGGGCAGATCACCCTGAGCGGCCCGGGCGTGACCGATGCCTTTGCTGCCGCTCTGGCCGGGTGGATCGCCACACAGATCTGATCTCTGCCCGGTTCTGCGGGGCTGAAATGTTTCGCGCGCGAAACATCCGGGGGTGTTGCCGGAACGGGAATGCCGCGCGCGGTGGGGGCAGGGGGTGTTTACCTTTCCTGCCTAGCCTTCCGGGCTGATACGCACAGCGGAGACCGCCCCCCATGCCCGATGTCTCGCCCATCCTGGCGCTGCCCTATATCCTGCCGGCGCAGGCGCAGAAGCATGTCACCCATAACGAGGCGCTGCGCCTGCTGGATCTGCTGGTGCAGCCGGTGGTGGCCGACCGCAGCCTGACCACGCCGCCGCCCGATCCGGCCCCCGGCGCACGCCATATCGTCGCGGCGGGCGGGCTGGGGGCCTGGGCCGGGCAGGATGGCACCATCGCGCAATGGCAGGGCAGCGGCTGGGCCTTTGTGGTGCCGCAGGCCGGCTGGCAAGTGCATGTGCTGGCCGAACAGGCCGATGTGGTATTCCATGCCGGGGTCTGGCAGGCGGCGGCAGAACGGCCGCTGACGGTGCAGCGTTTGGGGGTCAGCGCCAGCCCCGATGCCACCAACAGGCTTGCGGTATCGGCGGCGGCCTCGCTGTTCAGCCATGCCGGGGCCGGGCATCAGATGAAGATCAACAAGACGGCCGCCGCCGATACCGCAAGCCTGCTGTTCCAGTCGGGCTGGTCGGGCAGGGCGGAAATGGGGCTGGCAGGCAGCGATGATTTCACCGTCAAGGTCAGCCCCGACGGCAGCCTGTTTCTGGAGGCCCTGCGCGCCGAGGCGGCCACCGGGCGGGTGATCGCGGCGCATGGGATGCAGGTGCAGGGTGCCATCAGCGGCACCGCCGTGACCCAAGGCCCCACCGACAGCACCGCAGGGCGGCTGCTGAAGGCCGGCGATTTCGGCCTGGGTGGCGCGCAGGCCCCGGTGCTGACAGACCTGACGCAGGCCATCGCCCCCGGCCTTTACAGCTTTGCCGAGAACAGCGCGACGGGCAGCCCCGGCACCGGCAGCTTCGACTGTGCGCTGCTGGTCTGCGGCGCGGGCGTGGCGGGGGCGGGCGAGGCCTTTGTCGCGCTGCGCCGCAGTGCCAGCGTCACCAGCCAGCGGCTGTGGATCGGCGCGCGCATGGCGGCCACCGGGGCGATTGCCTGGACGGAACTGCGCCATGCGGGCAACCTTCTGGGCGCGGTCAGCCAGAGCGGCGGCCTGCCGACCGGGGCCGTGATCGAGCGTGGCAGCAACGCCAACGGCAGCTATGTGCGCTTTGCCGATGGCACGCAGATCTGCCGTCATGCCCCGACCGTGACCAATATCGACGTGCTGTCGGGCGGCATCTATATGAGCGACACGCTGGGCTGGACGTTTCCGGCCGTGTTTTCCGGCGCCCCGGTGGTCAGCGGCACCGCGTCGGTGGATCGCGGCTGGGTGGCGCGGGGGGCCTCGGCGGCGTCCAGCACCAGTGCCACGCTGCGCGCCTGCCGCAGCGTTTCGGCAACGGCGGTGATCACCCTTCACGTGATGGCCGTTGGCCAGTGGTTCTGAGGAGAACAGCAATGCACCTGACCTTTGCCCCGATGCGGCATGACATGCCGCTGGTTCTGCGGCGCCATGGCGACAGGCTGTGCGTGAATGGCGCAGAGCTTGATCTGTCCGGCATTCCCGAAGGGGCCGTCCTGCCGCGCGCGGCGGTGGCCTGCGACTGGCTGGCCGGGGATATCGAACGGCGTGACGGCATTCTGCATCTGGTGCTGATCCTGCCGCATGGCCCCGATGCGCCGGAGGCGACCCTGTTTCCCGCGCCCATCCTGCTGACCGGCGACGGCCCCGTCACCCTGCCGCCCTACACGGCCCTGTCCGGGGGGGGCGTGGCGTGAAGGGGGGCAGCACCGTCGACCTGACGCAGCTTGTGACAGCCGAGGCGCGCGCCGCACTGGCGCTGGACAACGCCCGGCAGCAGGCGCTGGCCGGTGTGCTGGCCTGGGGCGATGCCGCCGCCGCCGCCCTGCACGGCGATGTGCCGCTGGCCGAAAGGCTGGGCTGGGCGTCAAAGAGCCTGGCCGCGCAGGCCGTGCTGGCGGGCAAGGCCAAGCCCCGGCAGAGGGCGCTGATCGCGGCCGAGGCCGCCGTGACCGGCGAAGAGCCCGCGGCGCTGGCGGCCCGGATCGTGGCACGGGATGCCGCCTGCTGCGCGGCGCTGGCCCGGTTGACGGGATTGCGCCGCAAGGCAGGCCGGGCCATCGCCGCCGCCGCCACCCCGGATGAGGCCGCAGCGGTCCTGGCCGCGCTGCATGCCGAGGTGGCGGCGCCGGGGGTGTCAGGCGGCTGAGAGGCGGGTCTCCCGCGTGGTGGGGCACTGTGGCAAAAGGCGGGTCCATGACCCGCCTTTTTAAGTTTCATCAATGAAGTCAATGCCCTGCAAATACACATTGGCTGTGATCCACGCCCGTTCCCCAACCAAGTTTGCTTGACGCGCTGTCGCAAAGACACGATATTGAGGCCACGCAGCATTGTGCTGCGTTTGCAAACACCAAAGGACCACAAACATGGCAGCTGACCCGAAACGCAAACGTCTGCGTGAAATCAAGACGCGGATCGCCGAATTGCGCGCCGACCTCGCCCCCAAACAGGCCGAGTTGAAGGCGCTTCTGGCCGAACTCACCACGATGAAAGACGTCGCCCCGTCGGAATGACGTGGCACGGCGCATAGTTTTTCTGGAGTGATTGCATGACCCTCGGCGTTGTATCCCCTGACCAGGCGCTACAGACTTTCAAGATTGATGGCGCGACGCAATGGGGCAAGGGCCGCAATTCGCATCAGCCGGGCACCAACCCGATGAATGCGTCGGCGCGGCTGCACCAGCAGTCGATCCGGTTCTTTGTGGATGGCACACCGGAGCAGATATTGCCGGGGTCCACCATCTTTGCCGTAGGGTCATGCTTTGCCCGCGAGATCGAGCGCCACCTGGCGCGGCAGGGCTTCAAGATCGCGTCTTTTGTGCCGGGCGAGACCGATGACGGGAAATCCGAGGTCTCGATCACCAACCGCTACAACACCGCCTCGATGCTGCTGGAAATGCGCCGGCTGCTGGAGGAGCCCGACATTCTGGCCGATGACGCGCTGCTGATCGAACAGCGGCCGGGCAGCTATGCCGATGCGCATTACCATGATGCGACGGTTGGCGACAAGGAGACGGTGCTTGGCCGCCGCAAACGCTTTTACGAGCATTTCCAGAGCATCCGCGATGCCGATGTGCTGTTCTTCACCCTGGGGCTGAACGAGGCGGGCTATGACACCCGCAACGGTCTTTACCGCAACATGTCGCCCACGGTGCGCGAATTGCGGCTGGCGCTGCCGCTGGAGGTGCACAGCTTTACCGTGGCCGAAAACGTGGCGGCCCTGCACGAGATCTACCGTCTGGTGCGCACCCATTGCACAAAGAATCCCAAGGTGTTCATCACCGTGTCGCCCGTGCCGCTGACGCTGACCTATCAGCGCAAGGATGTCATCCTGGCCAATATGGAGGGCAAGTCGATCCTGCGGGCGGCGGCGGCAGAGTTCTGCGCGCAGGTATCCGATGTGATCTATTTCCCGTCCTTCGAGATGGCGATGTCCTGCGACCCGCATCATGTGTTCCGCGGTGACAAACGCCACATCAACAGCGATTTCGTCTCGTCCATCGTGGGCGAATTCGTGCGCAGGCATTGCATGGCGCTGGCCGACAGCCAGCCCGTGGCAGAAGCGGCTGAAACCGCCTGAGCGGCGGTGGCGGGGGGCATCTGCGCCCCCGCCACCGCCACCGCCCTGGCGCAAAGGCTCAGGCCGGGCCGATCAGCGCGTCATCCTCGGGCAGAAGCCGCTTCAGGCGGCGGTGGCGGGGCTTGTTCTCCTTGGTGCGGCGCAGCATCACCCGTTTGTAGCGCAGCAGCATGCGGCGCTGCCGGGCGGTGCGGTAGAAGGCCGGCAGATCAAGGCTGCCCGTCAGCGTCTGGTCAAAGACCGGCGCCAGCAGCCGCAGCGACAGCAGATGCGCCGGCATGCGGTGCCCGACAAAGGGAATGTGCAGGCGGATCATGTGATCGGCCGCGATCAGATCGGCCTGCGGACGGTCATAGGTGTCATAGGGGTCAAAGACCACGGCCAGCGTTTCGACGCCCGCCACCTGCAGGCCCAGATCACAGATCGGGCGTGTCCAGTCCAGTGCCTCGGCGTCCTTGTAGCGGCGCTCCCATCCCCGCACCTCGGGGCCAAGATTGACCTGCGGATTCATCGCCAGCACCCGCCGCGCCCCGGTGATCGCGGCAAAGGCCAGCGCCCCGAACCCGCCCATCGAGCCGCCATAGTTCATCACCGTGGCAAAGCTGCCGAACAGGCCCGCCGCCTGCGCATCGCGAAAGAAGGTCTCCAGCCCCGGGTCCAGATACCAGCAGGACTGGTCGGGCTTCACATGCAGCCCCGACAGGCCGCGCCGCGCCAGAAACACCGCCGCCCAGGCCTCGCGGGTTGCCGAGGGCGGATAGGATTTGCGGCGCGGATCGAACGTCACCACCAGCGTGTCGGTGCTGCGCAGAAAGAATTCGATCGTGTAGCCCGGCAGGCGGAACTGCCAGTGGCGCCCCTCGCGCTGCACGGTGTATTTTTTGCCGAGGATGGCAAGAGCGGCCAAGGCCATGGCCTGTCCTTTCACATGCAATCACGCCGGGCGGGATTACGCCCCGGCCAGCTTTGCCTGAATATCGGGATCGCCGAACAGCCCGTCCATCAGCCATTCCATGTCTTCGGCCGTGGGGGCTTTCGGGGCGCGGCGCCGGGGCGAAAGGGTGAAATACGCCTCGGGCAGCGGCACGATCTGGCTGATGCCGGTGTTGACCGCGCGCGAACGGTCCAGATAGGCCTGCGCCGCATCGGCATCCAGAAACACCGGGCTGCCTGCGAAGGGCGCATGTTGCGCGCCCAGGGCCAGCAGCTTTTTCGCCACCAGCGCCTGAAGCTCGGCCGGAATCACCGCGTCGCCGCGGCGCAGCTGGCCGTTCTGGCATTGCTCTGCCATGATCTGGCTGGCGGTGACGAAACGTTCGTTCAGCGACTGGTTCTTGCGGGCAGGGGGCGCATCGACCGTGACACCCAGAAGGTCCGCCAGCGCATCGCTGATGTCGGCATGGTTCTCGTAGATCATGACCGACAGGTTGTCCTGCCCGAAGACCGCGATCCAGTTCTGGATCAGCGTCAGGAAATCCAGCTTGCCATCGGCCTGCAAACGATCCGAAAAGGTGGTGAAACTGCCGGTATAGCCCCGCTTGCAGGCCTGGGCGAACAGCGATTCAGACCATTCCAGCTGGTTGCGCAGGCACAGGATCAGCTGGACCGAGAACGGCTCCAGCCTTTGCCCCAGCACCTTGATGTCATTGCGGCCCAGCAGGCTGAAATCTTCGGAGCTGACAAACAGCTTGTCGCGCCTGGAGGCATGGGCCGCGGCCAGCAGCGCATCCATGCCCGGCAGCGCCGGGTCATAGCGCCGGTTGCGCGACATCTCGAGGGCGGCATTGTGATGGGCGTGCCGCGGGGCGAAGGCCTCGCGCAGGTAATCGATCTTGGCGGCCTTCAGCGGGCCCTGCGGCGCCATGAAATACATCTGGATGGTCGAGGTGCCGGTTTTCTGCAACCCGATGTGAAGATACAGTTTTTTCATGCAGCAACAGTACCTTCATGCGTGACGGGCCGTGCAGGTTCACCCGACTTTTCGGCAACTGCCTGCCGGATGAGCACAAAATACTGATGCACCATTTCCCGGTAGGTGACAAGTTCCCAGAACCGGGTGGCCGCGCTTTCAGCCAGGGCAGCCCGGGCGCGCCCATCGGTCAGCAGGCGGTGCAGGTGCCGCGTCAGATGCGCGATGTCGCCGGGTGGGTAAAGCAGCCCGCTTTCGCCATCGACAATCTGTTCCTGCGTGCCGAACACGGCGGAACTGACGATCGGCAGCCCGAAAGACATCGCCTCCACGATCACCCGCGGATAGCTTTCGTTCTTTGACGCAAAGACAAAGGCATCGGCGGCGCGGTACCACAGCGCCACGTCATGGGTTTCGGGCTCGATATGCACGCGGCCCGCCAGACTGGGCAGGGTGGCGATCCGGGCCTTGATCTGGTCCAGATATTCCGACGGCTTGGCCCCCACCAGCGCCAGGCGCAGCGTGCCGTGCAGATCCTCGGGCAGGGCGGCGATGGCCTCGAGGATATCGGCCTGCGCCTTGCGCGCGTTGATCGAGCCCACCGAGACCAGCAGCACCCCGTCGGCCGGCTGGCCCAGCGAGGCGCGCAGCGCGGCCTTGTCCATCGCGCGCACCGTGTCGAAATGCGCCAGATCAATGCCGTTGGGGATCAGGGCCGTGCGTTGCAGCCCGTGATGCCCACGCCACAATTCGCGCGTGTGTTCCGAAACGAAGATCGCTTTGCCGGTCTGTTCCAGCCCGGCGCGGCAGGCCTCCATCACCAGTTCGGGGCCGAAGGTGAAATTCACATGCTCCTGGCTGCTTTCGCGGATCATCGCCAGCGTCGGCACGCCCATGTCCTCGGCCAGCTTGGCAAACCACAGGCAGGTGGCGGTGTTCACCACCACCACGTCGATGCCCTGCGCGCGCACATCCTCGCGGAAGCGTTCGCCCAGTTTCTCATGCGTGCGCGCGATGATATTGGCGGCCAGACGGCTGCGCGCGCCGAAATCGGGCACGATCACCTCGATGCCCGCACGGCGGTATTCCTCCTCCAGCGCGCCGGGCATCACCGAGAACACCACCGGGTCGATGTCGTAATGCGCCTTCAGCCCCAGCACGGTCTGCATCAGGCTGGTCGGCGCGCCTTCGCCGACATTCATGTTGTGCGACACGAACATCACCTTCAGCCGCCGTGTCACCGCGCGGCCTGGCCCGGTGACGACGTGGTGGCGCAGCAGCGCCTCATATTGTTCGCGGATCGCCACATCGCCAAAGCGCCGTTCGATCACGCCCTGCATCTTTTGCAGATAGCGCTGGCGCTCGGCAGGGGCCGACAGCGCGGTCATGGCGCGGTCCAGCCCCGCCTTGTCGCGCACGATGGCATAATCCATGCCGCCCGCGCGCAGCAGCGCCTCGCAGCTGGGGGCCGAGGTCACGATCACCGGCACGCCATTGGCGATGGCGGTGATCAGGCGGTTCGGGCTTTTGGTGTTTTCCTCGGGGCTGTGCGACAGCAGGCAGATGCTGCAGGCGCGCAGGTCGGCCACGAAACTGTCATAGGCCCAGTCAACCGCCACATCGCCATAGGCGGCGTATTCGGGTTTGTTCTCGGTCTTGGCGACATGGTTGAAATGCCGCTTGCGCGTGATCAGGCGCATGCCGCGCTCGGTGTTCTGCATCACATGGTCGATCATCCAGCGGGCGGATTCGAAATTGTTGCGCCCGGCATTGCCATACCAGACCACCGGCCCGTCGGCGGGCGAGGGGCTGGCATCGCGCTGGCCCAGATAGTCGATGCCGTCCTGGATGCAGACCACGGGCCGCGCCAGGCCCAGGGCCGTGATCTCGCGCTTCAGCGCCACGGTCGAGGCGATGATGACCGTGGCGCGCTCTGCCAGCTGGAAGAAGCGGGTCTTGGCATGCACCCCGCCCACCTGGCGGTCATCGTCGTAATAGCGGTCGCACACATCATAGATCACGGTGATCTGCGGATTGGCCATCAGCGCGTCATAGGTCGCATCCGACGCCAGCTGCGACACGATCACCACCTCGGCCTCGGGGGCAAAGCCAAGGGCCGCATGCATCTGGGCGCTGCCCGCCAGCAGCTTCACGGGTTGCGCGCAGCGCAGCCGGGACGAGGCGAAATCGGCGGCCGGTTCCCAGAACGGCACGAAATGCACCCGGGGCGGGGCCTGGGTGGCGGCATTGCGCGGGGTGAAGGCGCGGCGGTAAAGCGGGGCCGTGCGGCGCACATTGTGGTAGTTTTCGGCAAAGCGCCGGGCGGCGGCGCGCATCGTGGCGGCCAGCCCGGGCGTGTCGCGCAGCCGCTCGATCTGGCGGGCGATGTCATGCTGGTCGCGCTTGCAATACAGGATGCCCTCGCCATCGGGGATGCGTTCGGCATGAAAGCCCGCATCGCGCGTGGTGATGACCGGCACGCCAAGCGCCAGCGCCTCCATGATGACGTTGGAACAGCCTTCCTTGCCGGGGGCCACCGGATGCACCAGACAGTCGATCTGGCTGTAGAACTTGGCGCGCATGTCCTCGCGGGCGATCTGGCCCGCACCCTTGCCGAAATGCAGCAGCGGCAGGTCCAGCGCCTTGCAGGCATCCTCGACGAAATCATAGCCCTTGATCTTGCGTTCCTTGCTGGTGGTCAGGTTGCCCGCAAAGCCCACGGTGAAGCTGTCGCCGCTGCGCGGATCGCAGATGGCCCAATCGTCCAGATCCAGCGCATTGGGGATCAGATGCACATTGGCATGCAGCGGCGACAGCAGATCCTGCAACTGGCCGTTCAGCACGATCACGGAATCGAACACCGACAGATCGGCGCGCAGCCGCGCGAAATCGTCGCCATAGGCCAGTTCGATCGGGCGCGGGCCGCCCACGCGCAGCACATTGCGCTGGCCCAGCACGCCGCGCATCTTGAAGATCTTGATGTCGAAATACAGCGCCAGATCCGCGCCCGGTTCGGTGCCGTCGATGACATGCTCGAATTCCGGCAGATGCGGGGCCAGCATGCGGGCGTTGTTGCCATAGGCCCAGCCCACGTTGTCGGGGTTCATCACCCAGTTCAGCACCGGCTTGCCGCGCGGCGGCACGTCGGATTTCTGCACCGGCACCACCCAGCGGCCCTCGTGCAAGCCGTGGCGCAGGTAATGCAGCAAGGGGTTCATGCCCACCCGCGCCACATCGGGGTTCAGCTTCAGATAGGCCTTGCTGTCGAAGGCGGGCGAGGGGTCGCGCCCCAGCCGCGCCCCCAGCCACAGATAGTGTTCGGCAGGATCCATGCCCAGCCGCGCCACATCGGGATATTGCGCCATATACCAGGAGGCATCGAACAGGTCGCACCGGCGGACATCCTCGATCGCGGTGCGTGGCGCCAGCAGTGGCCTGGAAGAACTGCCGGTAGAAACTGCCATCATGACCTCCTGATGTTGCCCGGATTGGGGGCCCGGCCCTCGGCGAGGCCGTAAAGCACGAAATGCCGCACGGGGTCGGCACCCGCTTCGGCCACATCGGTGTTGACCTTCAGATACCATTCGGCATCGAAAAGGCCCGTCGCGCGCAGCGCGGCCATCTGGCGGCGCAGCCGTGCGCCCTTGGTCAGGAAGCGGCCCCGGCCCCTGCTGGCCAGCGCCTCGCGGATATACTGGCGGTCGGCCTCGGTCCGGTCAGCCTCGGCGGCCTGCTGTTTGCCCTGTTCGGTCTGTTTGCCCTGTTCGGTCTGGGCGTGGCTCTGGCCGGCCAGCGCCGCCTCGGCCTCGGCCAGCCGCCGGGCGGCCTCGGCCAGTGCGGCGGCATGTGCGGCCCCGACGGCTTCGGCGCGGGCGCGCTCGGCCTGCAATTCGGCCGCGAGCCCGGTCTCTGCCGCCGCCTGCCGCCGTGCCGCCGCCTCGATCTGTGCATTGCGCTCGGCCAGCCGGGTCTGCTCGGCCTCGGCGGCGCGCAGCGCCGTTTCCAGTTCGGCGCGCGCCTTGTTCTGCGCGGCCAGTTCGGCCTCCATCGCCGTGAGCCTGGCCTGCCCGGTCCTTGCCGCCTGCAACGCCGTTTCCAGTTCGGCGCGTGCCTTTTGCTGCGCGGCCAGCTCGGCCTCAAGCTCTGTCAGGCGGCCGGTGGTGTCCAGCAGGCTGGCCCTTGCCGCCTGCTGGTCCTGTTCTGCAAGCCGCAGCAGATCGGTCAACTGCACGGCATCGTTGAGGCGGGCCTCGTGCGATTCCGCCAGCAGCGCGGTTTCGCGCTGCAGCATGGTCTTTTCGGCCCGCAGCCCGGCTTCGGTCTCGGCATGCTGGCGCGCATGGTCCTGCATCTCGCGGATCAGCGGCTGCAACTGCGCCTCGATGCGGGCGGCCACCTGTTCATGCACCTTGCCAGTGGCCACGGCCGCCGCATGGGCCTGCTGAAGTTTGGCCATGCTCGCCCTGGCATCATGCAGGGCCGCCTCGGCCTCGTTCTGGCGGCGTGTCTGTTCGGCATGCCGCCGTGCGGCCTGATCCAGTTCGGCCAGTGCCTTTTCCAGGGCGCGGTTGGCATCCTCGGTTTCCGCGCGGCGTTGCGACAGGGCGTTTTCGGTTTCGCGCAGCTGGTCGCGCAAGGCAGCCGCCTCGGCCTCGGTGGCCTCCTGTGTGGCGTGCAGGGCATCAATCCGGGCGGCCTTGGCGGCATCGGCCTCGGCCAGCGCCATGGCGCGGGTGTCGGCGGCGCTGCGGGCGGCGGTCTCGGCCTCCAGCGCGGCGCTCAGGCGGGCGGCTTCGGCCTCGGCGGCTTCGGCCAGAGTTGCGGCTGCGGCCTCGGCGGCGCTGCGGGCGGCGGTCTCGGCCTCCAGCGCGGCGGTCAGGCGGGCGGCTTCGGCCTCGGCGGCTTTTGCCAGTTCTGCGGCTGCGGCCTCGGCGGCGCTGCGGGCGGCGGCTTCGGCCTCCAGCGCGGCGGTCAGGCGTGCGGCTTCGGCCTCGGCGGCTTTTGCCAGAGTTGCGGCTGCGGCCTCGGCGGCGCTGCGGGCAGCGGCTTCGGCCTCCAGTGCGGCGGTCAGGCGGGCGGCTTCGGCCTCGGCGGCTTCGGCCAGTTCTGCGGCCCCGGCCTCGGCGGCGCTGCGGGCGGCGGTCTCGGCCTCCAGCGCGGCGGTCAGGCGGGCGGCTTCGGCCTCGGCGGCCTTGGCCAGTTCTGCGGCCCCGGCCTCGGCGGCGCTGCGGGCGGCGGTCTCGGCCCCCAACGCCTGATTGAGCCGGGTCACATTGGCTTCGGCGGTGTTGCGTGAGGCCTTCAGCTCGCCGATGCGGCGTGCCTTGATCTCGTCGGCCTCGGCCAGAGCGGAACGTGCGGCCTCGGCCTCGGCCAGGGCTGCGGCCAGCGTGGCGGCTTCGGCCTCGGCTGCCGCCAGTGAGGCGGCTTGTGCGGTGTGATCCGCGCGCAGCGCCGCTGCGGCCTCTGTGGCTTCGGCCAGTTCGGCCCGGGTGGCTGTCAGGGCGGTTTCGGCCGTGGCAAGGCGGGTGCGGGCGGCGGCGGCCACCGATTCCAGCCGCTGTGCGGCGGCGGTTTCGGCAGCACTGGCGGCGCTGCGGGCGGCGGCCAGATCGGCCTCGGCCTGCGCCAGCTCGGCACGCAGCCGTGCCGCCTCGCGCGTGGCCTCCTCCTGGTCGCTGGACAGGCGCAGCCGCTTGATGCGGCCTTCCTCCATCTTCTCGGCCAGGGCGGCCAGTTCGGCCTCCAGCGTGGCGGTGCGGTCCTTGGCCTCCTGCCCGGCGGCGGTCAGCTTGCCGATCACCTCGTCGCGGCCGCGCAGATCCTCGGCGGCCTTCTGGCCCAGCGTGATCAGCTGCGCAAAGGCCAGCCCGGTTGCGCCCATCTCGGTGCGGATCGCGTCGAGGGCGGGGTAATCATCCGGGTTCTCGCCCCCGGCCGACCATGTGTCCAGAATGCGGTAGGTGTCGCGCAGCCAGGCGGGCAGCAGCGGGTTTTCCACCACATCCTCCAGCGCATGCTGATGGTGGCGCTTTTCGTCCGACAGAAAGCCCGCGACATCTTCGGCGATCTGTTCGGGCCCGCGCGGCCAGGACAGGCCAAGCGCCTCGCCCGCGCGGTTGACGACCCGGCCCCAGCCGCGCAGCAGCCGGTCATAGCTGACAAAGGCGCGTGGCCGCCCGCGCGACAGCGCCTCGGCATCCAGCATGTGACGCAGCCACAGCAGATGCGCGAATTCGGGCGCAAAACCGTTGCGCGCGGCCAGCGAGGCGGCCACCTCCAGCGGGTTGCGCAGCACGCAGACCACATGCGGCGTGACATCCGCCGCTTCCAGCACGTCGAACCAGAACGGGGCCAGACGGCAGATGCGCGGGTCTTTCAGCACGAAAAACCGCGAGCTGCCGATTTCGGCCTGCAGCAGGTCTGCCGCCTCATCCTTGAATTCCTGCGCCTTGGCCGAGTCGAGCCAGCCTGCGTTCACCGCCCGCCAGTCGTTCCAGCGGCTGCCCGCCGAGGCCAGCAGGCGGTCGTTGAAGGCGCGCACGGTGCGCGATTCCCAATAGCCGCTCTGGTTGTGCTGGCTTGCGCCGATCAGGGTGGCCGGAAGGTCTGCCCCCAGCAGGCTCAGCAGCCGCGTCGTGCAGCTGGTGCCAGCGCGGTGCATGCCCAGAACCAGAATCCCGATGCGTTGCGGCTTGCTGGTCTTGGCCCGGTCGCTCCGGTTCTGCATCGTCTCACCCCAGGGAAAAATGGCCGCTCACCCTGATGTCAGAGTATTTTGAATCGGCATGAATATACGCGCTACAAGCAACGCTGCTGGCTATAGGGGATGCCTGCGGCCGTTTCAAGCAAGAGCATGGTTCTTCGGCCCCACGCGCAGGCGGTGATGCTTTTTTAGGCGTTCTTCCGGGGCGGGGCAGGGCAGGGATCGCTTGCCAAACCGGGCCTGCGGGCCTAGCTTGCGCGACGCTCCGGGTCTGCGCCTTGCCCGGCCAGATGGGTTCACAACGGCATATGACGGACCACGACAAGATATTTGAAACCGACGACGGCTTCCTGTTCCTGACCGGCGGTGATCATGACGTGGGCGCCTATTTCACGGGCAGCAAACGTCCTGATGCCGCCTCTGTCACCGCGTTTTTCGGCAATCTGCAGGATCGCGCCAGCTATTGCCGGGATGCGGGCATTGATTTTTCGATGTGGATCTTTCCCGACAAGGTGCATGCGCTGCGCGCCAAGCTGCGTGAACTGGGCGATTTCGGCTCGCTCTATCTGGACCGCTATCAGGCCAGCCCGCTGTGGTCGGCCACGGCACCCGTGATCTATCCGCTGGCGGCGGTCGACGGGCAGGATGCCTGTTTTCTGCGCACCGACACGCATTACTCCGACACCGGGGCCATTGCGATCACCCATGCCATCCTGCAGCGGCTGGACCTGCCGGCGGCGGATGCCTACCGGGCAGAGGCGATGGCGGCGCTGACCGAAGGCAAGGCGCAGGCGGGCGATCTGGGCCGCAAGTTCGACCCGCCCCGCAAGGAAAAGATCCGCGAACTGCCACCGCTGAAACCGGTCACGATCCGCACCAACGGGCTGCAGCGCAACAATGGCGTGCTGTCGCTGGTCGACAGCCCCGAGGCCGAGACCGACCAGACCCTGCTGATCTTCGGCGACAGCTTTTTCCGGCAGCTCCTGCCGCAGCTGGCCTGGCGGTTCCGCCGCATCGTGTTCTGCCGCTCGGCCTTCTTCCATTACGAACTGGTGCGCGCGGTGGGCCCGCAGGTGATCATGGCCGGGGCGGCGGAACGCTATCTCGCCGCCTGCCTGCCCGATGCGGCAAGGCCACATTTCCTTGCCATTCCGCTGATCGGCAACCGCAAGATGCAGCCGCAGGATGGCTTTGCCGAACTGTTCCAGACATTCTTCGACCAGAGCAAGCTGATCTGAGCCCGGGTCCGGCTCCGGTCCCGCATAACCGGGAAACCCCGGAACAACAGGGAAGATGATGACGCGCGTGGTGTTTCACATCGGTGACCGCAAGACCGGCACCACCAGCCTGCAACGGCTGTTCACAGACTGGCTGGGCGAGGACGGGCAGCCGCTGCCGGGCATACCGCATTATCCGCGCGCCGGGCGCTGGCGCGAACAGCGCATCAACCATGTCAACCTGGCGCATCAGACCTGTGGCGATGCGCGCTTCAACCCCGATCTGGGCAACTGGGCCGATCTGGGCCGCGAGATCGCCGAGACCGCCGCGCCGCTGGTCGTGGTGTCGAGCGAAGGGTTTGAAAGCGCCGATCCCGCGCGGATGGCCGCGGATATCGCCAGCCATCTGCCTGCGGGCACCCAGGTGCAGATGGTCTGCTATCTGCGCAGCCATATCGACCGGATCTGCGCCAGCTATGCGCAGAATGTGAAGACCGGCAAGTATTTCCGCCCGCTGGAGGTGTTTGCCGCCCGCAGCGCGCGTGGCCGCCTGGGCCAGCCATTCCAGCGGTTGCAGCGCTGGCGCGACCATTTCGGCGACCGGCTGGAGGTGCGGGCCTACCGCCGCGACCGGCTGCTGCGCCAGGATGTGCTGGATGATTTCCTGATCGGGGTGCTGCGGCTTGATCCGGCGCTGGTTGCGACGAAACCGCAGATCACCCTGGAAAACACCAACCCCGGCATGCAGGCGCTGGAGGCCGTGCGCCGGCTTTGCGTGGCGGCGGGGCTGGAAAAGACACCCGATGCGCTGCCCGCCGCCGTGCTGGAACGCCGCTTTCTGGGCCCGCTGCGCGAGACGCTGATCCGGTTGCTGCCGGATGACCCGCCGCTGCGCCTGTCGCCCGCTGCGGCAGATCTGACCCATGACGCCTGCCTCGAGGATGCGCAGGCGATTGATGCGGCCTTCTTTGCCGATGATCCCTGTTTCGTGGCGGCGCTGACGGAAAGCCGCGACAAGGCACATGCCGCCGCCCGCACGGCTGCGGTTCCGGCCGAACTGCCCGCGCCCGCGCAGGCCGCTCTGGCCGATTGCGGCAACCGCCTGGCGGCGGCGCTGCGCGAATACCGCGCCGCAGGCTGACCGGGGCTGCCGCCGCCTTCGCGCAGACATGCAAAGGGCCGCCCCGCAGGGCGGCCCTTCGGCATTGCCGTGGTGCCGGATCAGACGAAGTCGAAATCGGCAAAGCTGTTCAGCTGCGCGACAGTGCGCCCGATGAACAGGATGCTGTCACCCGTGATCAGCGTGGCCAGCGCATTGCCCGCCACCGTCGAGAAGGTGATGTCGCTTGAGTCGAACCCGCCCTGGATGCGGACGGTGTCGATGCCAAGCTCGAAATCGGTGATCCGGTCATCTTCCCAGGCGAGGTTGAACAGGAACACATCCGCACCGCTGTTGCCGGTCAGCGTGTCATTGCCCGTATCGCCGATCAGCGTGTCGTTGCCGCCGCCACCAACCAGCGAATCCGCGCCCGCACCGCCGCGCAGAATGTCATTGCCATCCTGGCCGAACAGCGTGTCATTGCCGTTCTCGCCCAGCAGGTTGTCATTGCCGGCGCCGCCGCGGATCTCGTTGGCCGCGCCGGAGCCGGTCAGCGTGTCATTGCCGCCCCCGCCGAAGACATTCTCGAAACCGCTGATGATGTCGCCGTTGGCATCGCCGCCCGACGCCACGTTGGTGCCGATGTTCACGTTCACCCCCGCCACCGAGGTGTTGTAGGTCAGCGTGTCGGTGCCGTTGCCGCCCACCAGCGAATCCGCGCCCGCGCCGCCGCGGATCGTGTCATTGCCGTCCTGGCCCAGGATGGTGTCATTGCCGTTCTCGCCCGACAGGCTGTCATTGCCCAAGCCACCGCGGATCTCGTTGGCCCCGGCCGAGCCGGTCAGCGTGTCGTTGCCGCCCCCGCCGAAGACATTTTCAAAGCCGCTGATGATGTCGCCGGCCGCATCGCCGCCCGAGGCGGTGTTCAGCCCGATGTTCACCGCCACCCCGGCCACCGAGGTGTTGTAGGTCAGCGTGTCGATGCCGCCGCTGCCGATCAGCTCATCCGCGCCGGTGCCGCCGCGGATCGTGTCATTGCCGTCGCCGCCGGTCAGCGTGTCATTGCCGCCCTCGCCCGACAGGCTGTCATTGCCCGCGCCGCCGCGGATCTCGTTGGCCCCGGCCGAACCGGTCAGCGTGTCATTGGCCCCGCCGCCGAAGACGTTTTCAAAGCCGCTGATGATGTCGCCATCGGCATCGCCGCCGACGGCGGTGTTCAGCGTCAGGTTCACGTTCACCGCCAGCAGCGACGAGTTGTAAAGCAGCGAGTCGATGCCCGAGCCGCCCACCAGCGAATCCGCGCCGGCACCGCCGCGGATCGTGTCATTGCCATCCTGGCCCAGGATGGTGTCATTGCCGCCTTCGCCCAGCAGGCTGTCATCGCCCGCGCCGCCGCGCAGTTCGTTGGCCCCGCTGTCGCCGGTCAGGCTGTCGTTGAACGACCCGCCAAAGACATTCTCGAAGCTGGAGAAGGTATCGCCCAGAGCCTCGCCCGCTGTGCCGGTTCCGTCCGCAAGGCTGACCGCAACCGCCGCCGAAGCGGTGCTGTAGCTCAGCGTGTCGATGCCCGACCCGCCATAAAGGTCATCCGCGCCAATGCTGCCGCGGATCGTGTCATCGCCCGCCCCGCCATAGATCGTGTCATTGCCCGCGCCGCCGTTCACGCTGTCGGCCCCGCCGCGCGCGTCGATCACGTTGGCGCCGGTGGTGCCGGTGATGGTGCCCGCGCCGTCGGTGTCGATGTAATTCTCGAAATTCGTCACCGTGCGCAGGTTGGCGTTGAAGTCGAACGTGCCGGAAATCATGTTGAAGCTGATGACCGCCGAGCCGACATCCGAGTAATCCAGCGTGTCCACGCCGCTGCCGCCATCGGCATCGTCCAGCCCGTCGCCCGACAGGACGCTGATCGTGTCATTGCCCGCGCCGCCCAGCATGGTGTCGGTGCCGCGGCCGCCGAACAGCACATCATCGCCCGCGCCGCCGTCGATCCGGTTGGCACCGCTGTCGCCGGTCACGGTGTCATTGGCCCCGCCCAGCACCACATTCTCGAAGCCGAGGAACAGCTCTCCGGGGTATTGCGTGGCAAGGCCGGTGGCCATGTCGAAGGTGTAGACGAAATCGCCCACGCTCAGATCCAGCAGGTCGATGCCCGTGCCGCCATACATCGTCTCGCCGCCCGAAGTGGCCACCATCGTGTCATCGCCGCCGCCACCGTAATAGGTGTTGCCGTTTCCGTCCGAGACGATGGTGTTGCTGCCGGTGCCGTCGAAATAGATCTCGATGCTGGACAGGGCTGCTGACGCGTCATTGATCCCGGTGCCGGTGATGGTGCCCGCCTCGAAATCAAAGACGGTGCCGGAGTAGTCCGAGGCCGAATGGTCCAGCGTGTCGGTGCCCGACCCGCCATAGACGTTGTCATAGAACTGGCCTTGCAGCACGCGCAGCAGGTCGTCGCCGACCCCGCCATAGACATCGTCGGTGGTGAAGCCGCCCTCGATCGTGTCATTGCCGTCGCCGCCAAAGAGCGTGTCCTGCCCGCCGCCGCCGACCAGAAAATCATTGCCGCCATTGGCGGTGAAGGTGTTGGCGGCATCGTCGCCGATCAGGGTTTCGGCGGCGTTGGAGGTGATCAGGTTTTCCACACCGTTGATGATCTGGGTGTTGCCCGCCGGGTTCACCACGCTGACGAGCCCGGCGGCCAGGTCATAGATGATCCGGTCGTTGCTGAACAGGTTGCCCGAGAAATCGGCGGTGTCGACGCCCGACCCGCCATACATCGCGTCAAAGTTGATGGCATCCGTGTCGATGAACAGGTCGTTACCCGCCCCGCCATAAAGCGTGTCGGCGCCGGTCAGGCCGTTCAGCGTGTCATTGCCGTTGTTGCCGGTCAGCACGTTGTTGGCCTGGTTGCCGGTCATCAGGTCATTGCCCGACCCGCCGATGGCGTTTTCGATCAGCGAGGCGAGGTTGCCCTGGAACAGCAGCGCGTTGAACACGTTGCCGCGCGCCTCGAACCCGGCGGAGAACTGGTTGAGGTCGGCCAGCTGCGTGGTCGAGAAGGTCGAATGGCCGCCGGGGTTCAGATCCACCGTCAGGTTGGTGGAATAGGCGCTGAGATCATAGGTGTCGGTGCCGCCGCCATCCCAGATCGTCAGGAAGATCCGGTTGCCGCCGGGTGTGATGGCGGTCGTGCCGTTGATCACCGTGTTGCCGTTCAGCGGGTTCCAGGTGTAGGTCGTGTTGCCGGAATTGGCGGTGAAATCCGCGCCATACATGTATTGCAGCGCCGCGATGTCATACATCATGTAGGTCTGGGCGTAACCGAACTGTTCGTTCGTATAGCCGCTCAGCGGCGAGCCGACATACGAGCGGTAGGTCATCACCGAGAATTCCATCGAATCGAGATTCGCGGGCATCGCGCCGAAGACGTTGGTTTCCTGGCCATGCTTCAGGCCCAGGGCATGGCCCAGCTCGTGCAGCACGGTGTGCCAGTCGTAATTGCCCATGACGGGCGAGCGGCCCGAGCCGCCGTAGAAGGAATCACCGCCGAACACGCCGTTGTTGGGGTAATAGGCATAGGCGGTGCTGGGGTTCGAGGTGTTGGCCAGCCGCAGCGTGCCCGCGCCCGAACCGGAGCCCGCATAGTCGATGCCCAGCCCGGTGAAGCCTTCGACCGAAAATCCGCCCGCACTGGGCGACTGGGTATAGGTGAAATCATTCAGCGCAAAATGCGCCGCAAGCAGTTGCTGGGCATTGATCTGCTGGAAGTTGGAAAAGGCTTCCGGGTGGCTGGGCTGGTAATCGGCCACGCTGTCGGGGTCGGAATAGGTGATCGCCGCGTTCGCCCAGCGGATGCCGGCCAGCAGGCCGTCGATGCCCTGATTGCCCGATGCAACCACGGCGACCGTGGTCGCGCCCGAACCGTTTTCAACCGGGCCGGTGGTGGGGCCCGCGCCGGCGGCTGCGACCGGATCCAGCGCCGGGTCCACTGTAGACCCGCCGCAGAACGGGCAGGTGCAGCGGATGGGCTGGTCAAAGGTGGTGCTGACCGAAGTGTCTTCGCCGGCAAAGGGATTGTCGGATTGCGTGCTGAACGCGGCGAAGGACGGCACGGCCATCAGCCGCACGCCCTCGCCAAGGCGATCCTCCGGCCGGTCGGTCACAAGCGCCGTCCAGCTGGCAAGGGTGAAACCCTGTGCGACCTGCTCATCCCGGTCGGAGGCCAGGGTCCAGCTGTAGGCGGGGGCCGATGTTGCGGCCATCTCCGGCAACATTCCCGGCGGGGCGTTTTCGGGCACGAGCTCCGCTTCGACGGTATCCTCGGGCGGCAGGCTGCCGTCTGCCTGGGCGTCGGCGGCGACTGCGGTGGTTTCGGGCGCGGTTTCGGGGGCTGCACCGTCTGTTCCGAACAGGGCCTCAAGCAAAGAAAGACGCCGTTCACGAGAATCAACGAGATCGTGTGCCATTTTGATTTCTTTCCATAAAATAAGTCTGCCAGAGTCTACGGGGTGACTCTTTGTGTGCAAGATTAGCAAAAATTGAAACTTTCGGCAAGAAAAGTGCCGAGAGCCTCTGGAATCTTCCACGGTCTGCCCTATGCAATCAAGGGTTGTTTTTCCTCATGCGCCTGCGGGCGGCCATTTTCTGCCGGATCGGGGGCAGGGCGGCTGCGGGTGGTAGCTTTCCGGGCGGCCATGCCGCAGATTGCAGCCGGAATCAGGGGGCATGGGCCATGCCGGAAGCGGCGAAGCGGCGACGGGCGGGGGCGGTGCGGGAATCGGCCGGGCTGCTGGCGCTGTGCCTGCTGCTGCCGGGCTGCCTGCCCGAGACGCATTCCACAGCACAGGAGCGCAGGGATATGGCGGCAGGCATGACCGACGAGGGGCGCGCAGTGCGCAGCGACGAGCTGCCGGCCCCGCGTCTGACCGGGGCCGCGTCAGAGCGGCTGATCTATGACCAGGCCCGGGGCCAGAACAGCAACGCGGCGCTGATCATGTTCCTTGCGCGCAACCCCGCCAGCCCGCATGCCCCCGATGCCCGCCTGCACCTGACCCTGCGCACCACGCCCGACGCGCCGGGCATCGCGCAGGCGGTGGCCGGGGCCGATGCCGATGTGGTCAGCGCCTTTGACGCGGCGCGGCTGGCGGCTGGCAGCGGGCCCCTGCGCGCCTTTCTTGACCGGCACGCGGGCCACCCGCTGGCCGCCGAGGCGGCGCGCCTGCTGGCCGCCCGCTGATCCGGTGCCTGCCGCTCAGATCGCGCCGAGCCGGTGCGGCACGGCATTGGCATCCAGGAACTGGATGAAGTTGCGGAAATAGGCCACCTGGCGCGTGTTGAAGGCGGCGAAATCCGCGCGCGCCAGCAGGGCCTCCATGTCCATCCGGCCTGCGGCCAGCAGATCCGTGCTGCGCACCGCCGGAATCCCCGCGAATTGCGCCATCTCCTCGGTGCGGGTGTCATGGGTGATCAGCATCGAGGGCGTGCCCGCCAGCAGGCCCGCAATCACCCCGTGCAGCCGGGTGCCGATGACGAAATCCTGGTTGGCGCAATAGGCCAGCCATTCGGGAATATTGGTGAAGACGCGGATGTGGCGGGCCAGATAGGCCTGCGTCTGCGCCTCGTCGGCAGGGCTGAAGACATGGCGCAGGAAATCATGCTCCACCGTGTGGGCATCGGTCAGTTCGCCGCGATGGGCCTGCATCAGCGGCAGTTCGGTCTGGGCGACGTAATCGTAACCCTCCTCCAGCGCCTGTTTCAGGATGAAGCGCGTCAGGCGCATGCGCGCGTCGTCGCCCTTGGGGTTCACCTGATCGGGCAGGGTGCCGCTGACCGAGATGCGGCCGATCTGCCCCGGTGCCGTCTGCCGGGTGACGGCGGCGCTGTGCGTCATGTGCCACAACAGCGAGGGGCAGCCGGTCACGGTCACATTGGTGATGCCGTGATGCTCCAGCACCTCGGCGCTGAAGGTGCCGCGCACCGACAGCGACACGCAGCGTTCCGACACGGCCTTGAGAAAACGCAGCATCCCCGGATGCAGGTCGGGGATCTTGCCGTCATGCGACTGCGCGCCCAGGCCCAGGATGACCGTCGGCACATTGGCCTTTTCGATCCGCGCGGCAAGGCCGGTGAAATCATTGCGCGGTTGCAGCCAGTTGGCGGCCAGAATGACGATCCCGTCGCATTCGCGTTTCACCACCTCCAGATCCACCGATTGCCGGTCGGTCTTCGTGGTGGTGCGGATGAAGCGCCGCGCGGAGGAGCAGAACATGAAATTGCCGAGGTTGCGCCCCGAGAGCTTCAGCAGCCCTTCGGAATCTTTCTCCTCGGGGTCGAAAATATACGGGAAAAGGCCGGAGATGTAGGGGTTCTTCATGTCTGTTGTTCCGTCCTGCTGAGGCGGGGGGCTGCGCGCAGCGATACCGTGTCGCGGCCCCGTCTTCAATCCTGGGGGTTTGGGGTGGGGACATCGGGGGCCGTCGTGGCCCCGTTGCGGATGTAGCGGCCGATGCCGGACCGCGCGAAGCGGATCACCGCGCTGGTGTAGCGCAGCTGGCGGTCATGGGTGAAGCCTGCGGCGGCCAGCAGCGGCTCCAGCCGGGCGCGGGGTGTGGCATCCTGCACATAAAGCACACCCCCCGGCCGCAACAGCCGCGCCACCTCTGCGGCCACATCCGCCTGTGTGTCCGGGGCGGCGAAGGCGCCGCAGAGCGCGGCCAGATGCAGCCTGCCCGTTGCGTTGGGCAGCGCCTTGCCGCCCCGGCAGGCGTCCAGAAACGCGGCCCTGTCCAGAACGGGGCCCTGAAACTGGCCGGTCCAGAAATCGCGCAGCGCGGCGGGCAGGCCCACGCCCAGAGCCGGCAGCCGCCGGTAAAGCTGCGTCGATTCCGCCAGCGCGCGGAACAGCGCCCGCGCCTGCGGATCCGATCCGCAGCCGGGGCATTCGGCCAGCGCATCGCCGCCCCGGAAGGCCGGGCCCTGCGTGCCGCAGATGTTGCAGTGCCGCACCTCGCGCCGCGCGATCCGGTCCAGCCAGGGCAGATCGGCCAGCTGCGGCGGATGCAGGGCGGCATGGGTCTCGTCCACCCGGTTCTTCAGCTCGGGGCGGGTCTTGTTGAACAGCGCCATCAGGCCCGGCACCTCGCCCAGGGCCCAGCCATGGCTTTCGGCGTGATAGGAAAACTCCACATCCGTATAGTCATGCGGCACGGCGTCGGAAAAGCCGCCGATGGCATCGACCATCGCGCGGCGGATCACGAAGAACCCGCCCTGCACATGGCGGAAGGGCCGGTCGGGGTTGCCGGTGGCAAAGCCGGGGTTGCGGAATTTGGCGAACAGCCGCACCCCGGCGGGGTAGTCGCGCCCGGTCATGTAGCTGGGCGAATAGCACAGCGTGCCCGCCTGGCCCACCTGCGGGTTGGCATCCATATGCGCGACGAAGGGCTTTTCCCAGCCATGCGCGGTGGTCATGCCCTCCTTGCCGCAGACATAGATCATGTAATCAGACGTGCCCTGGGCCATGCACAGGTTGGTGCCCGGCCCGACAAAGGCATTCGCGCGGTTCAGGATCAGCGTCATGTTGCCGTGATCGCCGTAGACCGACAGCAGATGCGCCAGTGCGGGCGCATCTGACCCGTTGTCGCAGACGATCAGATGGAAGGGCAGGGCGGTGTTGGCATAAAGGCGGCGGATCACCTCGCGCGTCTGGTTCAGGTTGTTCCAGGACACGATCATCAGGTCGATGGTCTCGCCCGTCCAGAAGCGCAGCAGCGTGTCGACCAGCCGCTCGCCATGGTGGTTGCGCCTCAGCTGCGCCTCGGCATCCGCGATCATCGCCTGCACGGCCTCGGCCTCCAGCGCATAGAAGGCGCGGATGGCGGCGGCGATGCTGTCGGGCGTGGCCTCGCACAACAGGCCCGTCAGCCCGTCCTGCACCAGATCGGGGATGCCCGCGACCGGCGTTGTCAGCACCGGCAGGCCCGCCGCCATGCTTTCCATCAGCGTGGTGGGAATGCCGTCCATGTCGCCGTCGGCGGCGCGCAGCGAGGGGCAGGCGAACAGGTCATGGCTGCGGAACACCGCCAGCAGATCCTCGCGGGTGGCCACCGGGCCGTGCAGCACCACATTGCCGATCGCCTCGTCGGCGATGAGGCGGCGGTAGCTGTCTTCCAGCGGACCATAGCCGTGGATGTCGATGCCGATCCCGTCGGGTTCCAGCAGCTTGCCCGCGCGGATCAGCAGATCCAGCCCCTTCTTTTCGGCAAAGCGCGACACGGCGCAGATGCGGCGCGCGGCGCGTGCGGGGCGGTCGGCGATCTTGCCGCCTGCGAACAGGTCGGGGTCGATGGCGTTGGAGTTGATGGTGATCCTGTCCGCAGGCACGCCGCGGTCGATCAGATACTGGCGGTGGAACTGCGACAGGGTGAAGATCTGCCGGCACCAGGGCGAGCGGGCGAATTCGTCGATCCGGTTCCGGCTGGCACTGGCATAGCGGAAGATGTCCTGCGCATGGGCGATGCAGGTAAAGGGGATGCGGGCCTGTTCGGCCGCGGGCCAGACCATGTCGGTGACGGTGGGATAGACGAAATGCGCATGCACCACGTCGCGCCCGGTTTCCTGCAGGCGCTGCGCCAGATGGCCGGGGTCTTTCACCTGTTCCCATTCGATGGGAAAATCGGGGGTGAAACCGGGGTAGGGCGAGGCCTTGCAGAACACCCGCACGTCGATGCCCTGCGCGCGCAGCAGGCGCAGCTCGTTCAGCACGAAGGTTTCCGAGGGCACCGGGAAATGCCAGCAGAAATAGGCCAGCTTCAGGTCGCTGCGCGCGATGCGCGCTGGCAGGTCGCGGGCGCGCAGGGTCATCGGCTGCGGCGCGGGGCGGGGGCTGTCCTCCAGCAGGCCGGCATAGGCGGCGCCCATCGCCTGCGCATAGGCGGCAGCCCCGAAGGCGGCGGCGGCATGGTCGCGCGCCTTCAGCCCCATCACCAAGAGCGCCTTGCGGTCGGCGGCCAGCGCGCAGATCCGCTCGGCCACGGCGGCGGTATCGCCAAAGGGCACGACATGGCCGGTCTGGCCGTCGCGCAGCAGTTCGGGCGGGGCGCCGTGGTCATAGACGATCACCGGGCGGGCGGCGGCCATCGCCTCCAGCACGGTGCGCCCGAAGGATTCCTGGAACTGCGACAGGCTCAGCACCAGATCAACCTCGGCCATCGCCTCGGCCGGCGTGTTGCGGTAGCCTGCCACGCGCAGCGATGCGGGCAGGGTGCCGCTGCGCACGGCCTCCTCCACGGCCTCGGTATGCTGGTGGCGCGGGCCGATCAGCACGAATTCCGCCTCCGCGCCGCGCCCCGATCCCCGGGCCGCCACGGCGGCGGCCACGGCGGTAAAATCCGCCAGCCCCTTCTTGGGCACGTTCGACCCGATCATCCCCACCCGCAGCGGCCCGCCCAGGCGCGGGCCGGGCAGCGCGGTCAGCGTGGCCAGATCGGCGGTGTTGTAGACGACATGCGGCCGCCGCCCCGGCATGGCAAAGCAATCGGCGGTGGCCTGCGAATTGGCGATCACGCGGTCGCAGCGGCTCCACACGGCGGTGACGATGCTGGCCGCATCAAGGCCGATCATCTGCTGCAACTCGGCATCGTGGCGGATCAGCTCGCGCGCATGCACGATGGCGGGCAGGCCCAGGCGGCGCGCCGCGATCAGCGGCTCGCGCAGCATGATGGTGTTGGCATGCAGGATGTCGATACGCTCATCCGCCAGGATGCGCGCGAAGGCCGCGACCAGCGCCTCGTCCACCGGCACCTCGGCGCGCCACCAGCCATAGGCCAGCTCCAGCACCGCCACGCAGCGCGTCTGCAGCAGCGCCACATAGGCGGCGTTGCGGTTCACCGGCACGGTCACGATCACATTGCAGCCGATGGCCCTCAGCCCGTCGATCATGTCGAACAGGCTGCGCTCGCTGCCATAAAGCGTGTCGCCCACCACATGCGCGCACAGCAGCACCGTGCGCTGCCCCGCCACGCGCGGCACCTGGCCCTGCAGGCGGGTGACGCGGGGCTGGCGCAGCACATCGTCGCGCAGCGCCGGTTCCCACAGCCGGACCGGCTGGGCCACCCGGCCCTCCTTGCGCCCGTAGCGGATGTAATGCAGCACCGGGCCCATCGCCGACCGGGCCACGTCGTGATAGCGCGCCAGATAGGCGGCGGCATCAAAGCCGGGGCCGGGGCTGCGGCCCAGCCGCTGGCCCAGCCACAGGAAATGATCCACGGGGTCCATGCCCGCGAAAGCCACGTCGGGATAGGTTTCGGCATACCAGTCCGCATCGAACAGGCCCGAGGCCTCCAGTTCGGCGCGCGCCGCCGCCATGCGCCGGATGTCAGCCATGGGCCGGCCCCGCCCTGTCTGCGGCAGCCTGCGCGGCCGCGCGCGGCAGGCGGCCTTCGGCCAGCCCATGCAGCAGGAAATGCTGCGCAGGCTCGGCCCCGCCTGCCTTCACATCGCCATTGGTGGCCAGATACCAGTCCGGATCGAAGATCCCCGCGGCCACCATGCGGCGGCCCAGCTGCGCCAGATCCGCCGCGGGCCGTGCCGTGCCGTCGGGCCCCGTCACCAGCAGCGCCACCAGCGCGCGCAACCAGCCGGTCGCATCCTGCGCCGCCTGTTCGGCCCGCTGCGCGCGGTCTTCGGCCGCCGCCAGCAGCCGGGTCTGGGCGGCGAATTCGGCACCCAGGGCCTCCAGCTGCTGGCGCTGCCGCGCGGCGGCGGATGCCAGCAGATCGGTGTCGGCCAGTGCCTTGACGTGATCGGTGCGTTCCACCTGCGCCTCGGCCAGCAGCCGGGTCAAAGTGATGATCTCGTGCTGCATTGCCGCAAGGCGGGCGCTGGCGGTGGCCAGGTCATGCACCGTCAGCATCAGATCGACACGGCAGGCGTAAAGCTCGTCCGGCAGGCGGGCGGCGGAGACGTCCGAAAGATCATATGGGGTGTCTGGCACGGTTCTTGCTCTGAAAATACGGGCGTTGCTGTGAAACGGTCCTGCCGGGCCGGTGGGTCTGCTGCGCGGATGCGGCATCACCGGGCTGGCGCTGTGTGGTGGCAAGGGCCTTTCGGGAAACATGCCGCTGCGGCTGTGGCAGCGATACTGACAGCCGCGCGCCAGCACAACCCTCAACCGGCCCCCGCATGCCGGATGCCGGATGCCGCACCTCCTGCGCCGCTCATGCCCGGCCAGGACGCTGGCGCAGGGATCCGCCAGCTGCGGCACGAAAGCGGGCTGGCAATGGTCGCGGTCCTTCGGATCGCGGGCGGCGTCTTGCAGCTGTCCGGGTCCAGGATCAGCGGAGCCAGCGCCTCGGGGATCCGGGCGCGGCCCTGCCTATGGCCAAGCCTTGCAGCATGTCCTTGCAGGTAGGGGCATGCCAGGCCCGCGACTGGTCCACGAAACCCGCCGTGCCGCGTCTGGCCAAAAGCCGGACCGGATCCATCAGGCGGCCGCTGCCCAAGGCGAGAACATCCTGCATCCTGCCGGTTTCATTCCTGGTCAGCCGTGCTCCGGGGTGGGTGCAATCTGGCGGCGGCGGGAACTGATGGCAATGTCACCCCCCGCCGGTCAGACCCGCCCCAGCAGCGCGGCCAGATAGACGACCGCGGTGGCGCGCCAGCCCTGGCGGCGCAGCCCCAGGCGGCGCAGCAGGGCGATGCGCCCGGGCCCCGCCCGGCGGGGTGCGGCCAGAAAGGCCGCAACGGTTGCGCGCTGCGGCGCGGGCAAGAGCGGGGCCGCCGCCTGCAGGGCGCGGGCATTGGCCGCCACCCATGTCCCGTAATCCTGCGCCAGCACCAGGCTTGCCCGGCGCAGACCGGCCCGCAGCCCGCCCGGCGCGCCCATCACATTGCCGCCATGCTGGCGGTAAAGCAGCACGCGCCGGCGGTCCAGCACCGCGCGCCCGCCCGCAGCGGTGACCAGCAGCGTCAGCCACCAGTCATGGAATGGCACAGGGGGCTGCCCCGCCGCGCGCACCAGCGCCAGCGCCTGCGCATTCAGCACCATGCTGTGCCCGGCCAGCACGTTCTGCAGCATCGCCGTGGCAAACACCGGCGCGCCGGGCGGCGGGCGCGAGCCGCCGATGCGCCGCCCCGCCCCGTCGATGTAAAAGCTTTGTGCCGAATAGATCACCGGCTCTGCCGCCCCGGCCGGAATGCAGCGCAGCGCGCGCGCCAGCTTGCCCGGCAGCCAGATGTCATCCTGATCCGACAGCGCCACCAGGCCCGGCGGCAGATCGGGATGGCCCAGCAGGCTGAGGAAATTCGCGGCCGATCCGCCGCGCCCCGGCCCGCGCAGCAGGCGGATGTCATGCGCCCCGCCATTCGCGCGGCCATGGTCGCGCGCGAAGGCCGCGAGAATGTCGCCTGTGCCATCGGTCGATCCGTCATCGCTGACCCAGAGCGACCAGTTGCCATGCGTCTGGCGCAGATAGGAGGCCAGCTGTTCGCGCAGGAAGGCCGCACCGTTCAGCGTGCAGAGCAGGATGGTCACATGGCGCGGGTCCGGGGGCATCATGCGGTCAGGGGCCTCGGGGTGAAGGAAAAGGGGCGTGGAATGGGGCAGCACAGGGCATAACAGGGCGCATCTGCCGGGGCCAGAGGGGGTGGCCCCGCCTGGCCGTCCCGCCCCCGTCTGGCCGTCCCGCCCCCGCCTGGCCGTCCCGCGCCCGTCTGGCCGGCACGCGCGCCTGCTGCGCCCGCCTTGCATCGAATGCATCCTAAACGCCTTGGTTCTGCCATGATCCCTTGGCGGATCGTTAAGCCAGCTGCCGCACCCTGGGCGGGCTTATGTGGGTAAGCGCAAAGGGTGCCAGGGGTGGCGTATTTCAATCATGTCGGGACAAGTTCCGGCGGTCCGGTGGCATTTGTCACCGGGATCACCGATCTTGATGTTCACTGGGTCAACGGCACGGCCCGGCTTTATGCCACGACGGTGCTGGGCGGCGGTGTCTCGGTCCGCACCATCGGGGCGGGGCCCGGTGCCGGGATGGCATTGCTGGATTACCGCGCGCACAGCCTGTCGGGCGTGCTGGCGGCCCCGCTGCGCACCGAACTGCTGGACTGGGGCGGTGCGCCGTTCCTTGCGGTGTCGGGGCGCGTGGAAAGCGGGCTGCGCGGCTTCCGGCTGGCCGCAGACGGTGGCCTTGACACCGCGCGCACGCTGACCGGGCCGGGCACGGGGGCCATCAGCGCGCTGGAGACGGTGACGGCCGGCGGGCAGCGCATGCTGGTCACGGCGGCGCTGAACGGCGGCGGGCTGACCAGCTGGGGCCCCGCGGCCGATGGCGGGCTGCGGATGCTGGCGCAGGCGGGCAGCCGTGCGGTGCTGCCCGGGCTGGATGTGGCGGCGCTGGCGCAGGCCGACACCGGCAGCGGCACCTTCGTGCTGGCGGTCTCGGCCTTCGACAACGCGCTGACCAGCTATCAGATCAGCACCACGGGCCGCATGGCCCGCGTCGCCGAACTGGGGGCCGCCGAAGGGCTGGGCATCGCCGCGCCCTCGGCGCTGGAGACGGCCAGGCTGGCCGGTGTCACCTATGCGCTGGTGGGGTCGGCGGGCAGTTCCTCGATCAGCGTGGTGCGGCTGCGCGCCGATGGCACGCTGGCGCTGGCCGATCATGTGATCGACGGGCTGGACACGCGGTTTCAGGCCCTGGGCGCGCTGGAGGTGCTGGAGGTGCAGGGCCGCGTCTTCGTGATCGCGGGTGGCGGCGATGACGGGCTGAGCCTGATGACCCTGCTGCCCGGCGGTCGGCTGCTGCATCTGGAAAGCATCGCGGGCACCGCCGCCACGGCGCTGGTCAATGTCACGGCATTGGCCGCCGCCTGGGTGAACGGGCGGATCGAGCTGTTCGCGGCCGGTGCCGGAAAGGCCGGGATCAGCCGCTTCGTCATCGAGACCGGCGCGCTGGCCCCTGTTCTGGTCGGCGGCGACGGGGCAGACAGCCTGACCGGCGATGCGCGCGGCGACCTGATCGCGGGCGGCGCGGGCGATGACCGGATCTTTGGCGGCGGCGGCAATGACATTTTGCTGGACGGCCCCGGCGAAGACCGGCTCTGGGGCGGCACGGGGGCCGATACCTTCGTGCTGGCGCGTGATGGCGAAAGCGATGTGGTGCAGGATTTCCAACTGGGCATCGACCGGCTGGATCTGTCGGCCTGGGGCCTGCTGCGCAGCCTTGACCAGCTGGAGATCACCGCCACCGCCACCGGGGCGCTGATCCGCTTCGGGGCGGAACGCCTGACCCTGATCAGCGCCGACGGCCGCCCGCTGGACCCGCGCGATTTCCGCGAGGCGCATATCCTGAACCTGTCGCACAGCCCGGTGCTGGCCGAGGTGTCCGTGCCGGTGCTGGGCGGCAGCGGGGCGGACCGGCTGACCGGCAGCGCCGGCGCCGACACGCTGCGCGGCGGTGCGGGCGATGACCGGCTGGCGGGGCTGGCGGGCAATGACCTGCTGGAGGGCGGCGACGGGCGCGACCGGCTGGACGGCGGATCGGGGGATGATGTGCTGACCGGCGGCGCGGGGCATGACACGCTGCTGGGCGGGTCGGGGGATGACACGCTGGCCGGTGACGCGGGCCGCGACCGGCTGAGCGGCGGCGCGGGCAATGACCGGCTGGCAGGCGGGGCCGAGGCCGACACGCTGGCGGGCGACGAGGGCGACGATCTGTTGCAGGGCGGCGATGGCGATGACAGCCTGTCGGGCGGGGCCGGGGCCGACACGCTGGAAGGCGGCGCGGGAAATGACCGGTTGCTGGACGGTGCCGGGGCCGATCATCTTTACGGCGGGGCGGGGGCGGATACGTTCGTGCTGGCGCTGGATGGCGCCACCGACACGCTGCATGATTTCCAGCCGGGGCAGGACCGGATCGACCTGACCGGCTGGGGCAGGGTCACATCTGTCGCGGACCTGGCCATCTGGTCCATCCCGGGCGGGGCCGCGATCCGCTGGGGGGCCGAGGCGATCGTGCTCTTGTCTGCGGATGGTGGCCCGATCCGCCCATCCCAGCTGACGGCGGGCAGCTTTGTGCTGTTCCCTGCGCCTCCCCCTCCGCCTCCGCCGCCCCCGCCTCCGCCTCCGCCCCCTCCGCCGCCCCCGCCGCCCGGGGGGGGCACGCCCGGCCCTGACCTGCTGACCGGGGGGCGCGGGGCCGACAGCCTGGCGGGGCTTGCGGGCAATGACACGCTGCGCGGCGGCGAGGGCAATGACACGCTGATCGGCGGGCCGGGGGCCGATGTGCTGGATGGCGGCGGCGGCACCGACACGGCCAGCTACGAGGGGTCTGTCAGCTCGCTGCTGGCCGATCTGCTGTTTCCGGGCTTCAACACCAATGTGGCGCGCGGCGATACCTATATCAGCATCGAGAACCTGACGGGCAGCCAGGGCCAGGACAATCTGCGCGGCACGCATGGCGCCAACGTGATCAGCGGCAATGGCAATGTGGATTACATCTTCGGGCGGCAGGGCAATGACACGCTTTATGGCGGGGTCGGCGATGACGTGCTGTTCGGCGGGCCGGGGGCCGACCATCTGGTCGGCGGGGCCAACCGCGACCGGGCGCAATATTCGCAAAGCACCGACAACCTGACGCTTGATCTGGCCAACCCCCGGCGCAACACGTTCGAGGGGATCGGCGACAGCTATGACAGCATCGAGGATCTGGCAGGCGGTTTCGGGGCTGACCGGATCTGGGGCGATGCCGGAGACAACGGTCTGTTCGGGCGCGAGGGGGCCGACACGCTTTATGGTCTGGCGGGCAATGATTACCTGAACGGCGGCGCGCATTCCGACTGGCTGGATGGCGGCCCGGGCAATGACACGCTGCGCGGCGGCCTGCATGCCGACACTTTCGTCTTCAACAGCGGGCGCGACGTGATCGAGGATTTCGACGGCGCGCTGGGGGACAGGATCGCGTTTTCCGCCGCTCTCTGGGGCGGCGGCATGCGCAGCCCCGAGATGATCCTGGCGCTGAATGCCCATGTGACCGGCGGCAGGGTGGTCTTCGCCTTCAACGGCGGGCATACGCTGGTGCTGGAGGGTGTCAGCCGTCTGGCAGGCCTGGCAGATGACATTTTCGTGATATGAAGGGCTTTTCCGGGCAGGATCACGGAATAGTTTTCATAGTCCTGCGTTATCGCCACATGCGGGACCGGCAAGCCGGGGTGCCTGCCCCATGATTGCCGCACTGCCATGCTATGGCGTCACAGCCAGCCCTGACCGGCTGGCCCGCACCGGGCGGCGTCAGCGGCCCGTGTTTCTGAAAATGAATCACCGGAGCCTGCCCGCATGACCGTCACCGCCGCCGAACAGCTGCTTGTCGAAATGCTGAACCGCGCCCGGCTGGACCCTCTGGGCGAAGCGGCGCGTTACGGGCTGGCCGATCTCAACGCCGGGCTGGCCCCCGGAACCATCCGCGCCGTGCCCCTGCAGGCGCTTGCGCCGAACACGCTGCTGGAAGCGGCGGCAGAGCGCCATTCGACCTGGATGCTGGAGACCGACACGTTCAGCCATACCGGCGCGGGGGGCAGCAGCACATTCGACCGCATCCGCGCGGCGGGCTATGACATGTCCGGCAGCTGGCGGGCGGGCGAAAACCTTGCGCTGACGGCCACCACGGGGGCGGTCAACCTGAACACCGCGGTGACAGAGCATCACAAGGGCCTGTTTCTCAGCGCAAGCCACCGGACCAACATCCTGAACGGCGAATTCCGCGAGATCGGGGTGGCGCAGGTCGAGGGCCGCTATACCAGCGGGGGCGTCACCTACAACGCCTCGATGCTGACCGAGAATTTCGGCACCTCGGGCAGCCGGGTGTTCCTGACCGGCGTGGTCTATGCCGATCTGGACAAGAACGCCTTCTACAGCGTGGGCGAGGGCCGCGGCGGGGCTGTCTTTGCCGCCGGGGCGGCGAAATCGGTGGCGCAGGCGGCGGGCGGGCACGCGCTGGCGCTGGCCCCTGCGGCGGATGTGGCGGTGACGATCACCTCCGGCGCCCTGACGGCAGCGGTGCGCATCGACCTTGCCAGGGGCAATGCCAAGCTGGATCTGGTGGATGGCACGCATCTGCAGACCTCGGCCGATCTGGTGCTGGTCAGCGGCATCGCCCGCGCCACGGCGCTTGGCACCGGCCATATCGCGCTGACCGGCAGCGCCGCCAATGATCTGCTGACGGGCAATGCGGGCAACAACACCCTGACCGGCGGGGCCGGGGCCGATACGCTGCTGGGCGGCGCGGGAAATGACCGGCTGGTGGACGGTGCAGGGGCCGACCAGCTGTCGGGCGGCCTGGGGCAGGATACCTTCGTCTTTGCCGCCGACGGGGCCACCGACACCGTGCGCGATTTCCAGATCGGGCAGGACCGCATCGACCTGACCGGCTTTGGCCAGGCGGCGCAGCAGATGGTGATCCAGGCCACCGCCACCGGCGCGGTGATCCAGATCGGGGCCGAGCAGATCGTGCTGAATTCCATGGACGGGCGTTCCATCGCGCCGGAGGCGCTGCTGGCGGCGGGGGTCATCACCCGCGTGTCTCTGCCGCCGACGCTGATTTCCGGCGGCCCCGGCGATGACCTGCGCGACGGCACGGCGGGCGACAACATCATGACTGGCCTTGCGGGCAACGACACGCTGCGGGGTGGCGAGGGCAATGACACGCTGATCGGCGGGCCGGGGGCCGATGTGCTGGATGGCGGCGGCGGCACCGACACGGCCAGCTACGAGGGGTCTGTCAGCTCGCTGCTGGCCGATCTGCTGTTTCCGGGCTTCAACACCAATGTGGCGCGCGGCGATACCTATATCAGCATCGAGAACCTGACGGGCAGCCAGGGCCAGGACAATTTGCGCGGCACGCATGGCGCCAACGTGATCAGCGGCAATGGCAATGTGGATTACATCTTCGGGCGGCAGGGCAATGACACGCTTTATGGCGGGGTCGGCGATGACGTGCTGTTCGGCGGGCCGGGGGCCGACCATCTGGTCGGCGGGGCCAACCGCGACCGGGCGCAATATTCCGACGGGGCCAATGACATCATCGTCGATCTGGCCGATCCGTCGCGCAACACGCAATCGGCGGCGGGCGACACCTATGACAGCATCGAGGATCTGGCGGGCACCGGCGGGGCGGACCAGCTGTGGGGCGATGCCGGGGACAACGGACTGTATGGGCGCGAGGGGGCCGACCGGCTTTATGGCCGCGCGGGCAATGATTACCTGAACGGCGGCGCGCATTCCGACCGGCTGGATGGCGGCCCGGGCAATGACACGCTGCGCGGCGGCCTGCATGCCGACACTTTCGTCTTCAACGGCGGGCGCGATGTGATCGAGGACATGCTCTATGTCCAGTCCGACCGCATCGCCATCGACAAGGCCCTGACCGGCGGCGTGATCCGGACGGGCGCGCAGCTGGCGGGCTATGCCGATGTGGTGGGTGGTGTGGTGGTGTTCGATTTCGGCGGCGGCAACACGCTGACGGTGCAGAACCTGTCCAGCCTTTCCGGGCTGGCCGACAACCTGTTCGGTTTCTGAGAGGATTCAGCCCCCCGACGCTTTCAGCCCCCGGACGGTTTCAGCCCCCGACGCTTTCAGCCCAGGCCAGCGCCGCCCGCAACGCCGCGCCATCCGTCTGGCCTTCCAGCACCACGACGCTCATCCCCAGGCGGATCACCACATCCGGCCCGTCCTGCGCGATGTCGGGCGTGCCGGGCCAGCCCGCCAGCCGGATCGCATCGCCCGCGCGCCAGTCGGTGATCGTGGTCACGCCCCCCCAGGCGATGTGATAGGTCACGCCGCCCTCGCCACCGGTGATCGTGTTCTCGCCCGGCCCCACATGGAACTGGTCGCGCCCGCTGCCCGACACCACCCGGTTGCGCCCGGGCCCGGTGTGGATTTCCGATGAATGATCGCCATCGGTGATCAGGTCATTGCCCGGCCCGCCATGGATGATGTTGAACCCGTCGCCGCCGCGGATCACGTCATCGCCCGGCCCGCCGTCCAGCGTGTCGCGCCCGTTGCCGCCGGTCAGCGTGTCATTGCCCGCCCCGCCATAGAAGGCGTGCCGGTCATTGCGCCGCCCCGACAGGGCCACCAGCCGGTCATGGCCCGCCCCGCCCTCGAACACCGCCCCGGCATAGACCGGCCCCACCATCACATCATCGCCCGCGCTGCCGGTGACATGCACCGACACCCGTTCCGACGCCTCGAACCTGATGGCCGAGGCCGGATGCGCCACGATGCGCACCACCTTGCCCACCGCGCTGTCGGTCTCGTTCCGGGCGGTGACCGTCGCCATGCGCACGGTTTCGATATTGGCGGGCACCCGCAATGTATAGCCATCGGGGCCCGCCAGATACCACAGCGTATCCTGCCCGCCGTCGGGGCCTTCGACGATCTTTTCCGCCGCCTCGCCGTAAGCCCAGTAATCATTGTCGGCCGGACCACCGGCCAGCACCACCGCGCCATCCATCGCCATCATGGCGTTGATGCCATCGGCGGGCCGTTCCATCCCGCGCAGGTCCAGCCCCAGATGCAGCCCCGCCGCCACCAGTTCGGCGCGCAGGGCAGGGGTATCGGGGCCGCCTGCAAGATTGGTCGTCTCGCCGGGGTCGGCCACCACGTCATAGACATGCTCTTCGCCATTGGGATAGCGGAAGTAGCGCAGATGCGTCAGCCCGGGGGTGGAGGGGCGCACCGACAAGGTGCCGAACACCGCCGTCAGCGGTGATTTCGTGCGGTCATAGACACCGAATGCGGGGTCGACCAGCGGCAGCAGGCTTTGCCCCGATACCCAGGCGGGGCGTGGCGGCAGGCCCGCCAGATCAAGGATGGTTTTCGGCAGGTTGTGCAGCGACACCGGGCAATCCACCACCTGCCCGCCGGGCATGCCGGCATGCCACAGGCCCAGCGGCACATGGGCCGCCGAATCCCACTGGCTCATCTTGTGGAAACTGTCATGGGTGCCCAGGTTGAAGCCGTTGTCCGACAGCAGGATCACCGTGGTGTTGCCCCCCAGGGCCGAGGCACGCAGGGCGTCCATGAAGCGGCCGATCTCGTGATCGACATGGGAACAGGCGGCGAAATAGCCGCGCACCACCTGCCGCCAGGCGTCATCCCCGGCCTTTTCCGGCGTCCACTGCCCGTTGACGATATAGGCCGCCTCATAGACCGCCATGCCGGGCTGCGGCCCGTGGAAATCATCGGGATGGGCGGATGCGGGCCAGGTGATCGCCGCCGCGTCATACATCTGATAGAACCGGTCCGGGCAGGTCAGGTTGTAATGCGGGTGCTTGAAGCCCAGCTGGATCAGGTGGCGGCGCGCGGGGTCGGCGCGGCCCAGATAATCCACCGCATTCGACGCCACGCTGTGATCGTAGAAGGTGTGGTCGCAACTGCCGTCATCATCGGGGTGGTTCACCCCCTCGATGCCCGGCCCCTTGTCCAGATAGGCATGCACGCCCCGGCGGCGGCCCCGGTCTTCGGCGGGCATATCCTCGTGGAACAGGATGCGGCTGTATTCCGCGGGCATGGGTTTGTAATTGGCATCGGTCTTGCCGGTGGTGAAGGTGCGGAAACCGGCGCGGCGCAGGTCATAGGCCCAATGCGCCGTGGGCGGCAGCACATCGCGCCAGAAGCGGTTCAGGTCGACCAGCCCGGAGCGGAAGGGCGACAGGCCCGTGGCAATCTCGGCCCGGCAGGGCGCGCAGAGCGGCACCGTGGCATAGGCATTGGCGAAACGGGTGCCTTCCGCCATCAGCCGGTCGATGTTGGGCGTGCGGATCGTCACCCCGAAGGCATGGCGCCAGTTGAAGATGTCGATCATGTCATCAATCCAGATGACGCAGATGTTGCCCTGCCGGGCGGTGGCGGGGTCAAAGGCCAAGGTCTTGCCTTTCCTGTCTGCGGGCCCGTTTGCGGGCCTCTTTTCTATTGGGCACGGCATCTGCCTGCGGGGCAGGGGGGCCGCCCCTGTGCACCGGCAGCACGGCGGGCAGCGCCCAGCGGTGCAGCGGGCCGCCAGCGCAGGGGGCGGCCCATGTATCGCGCAGCGCACCCCGGTTGGCGGGATGACCCCCGGGGCCGGGGCCGGGGGCCGCGCCATGCGCGTAATGCAGCAGCGGGGCCGGCTGGCCCGCAGCAGCCTCGGGGGCTGCGTCGCAGGTCAGCAGCAGGGCCTGCGGGTCATCCGGGGCCAGGCTTGCCCCGGTCACGCGGCAGGGCGTTGCGGTGCCCGTCAGGTGAAAGCCGCAGGCGGGGCCTGTGCCAAACGCATCCTCGATCACCAGATCGCCCATGGCGCGGGCGGTCACGCGGATCGTGGCGCCCTCGCTTTCCGCCAGCAGCAGCAGCGGGCAGAACCAGGGTTCGTGCTGTGACAGGCTCACGATCGCATGGGCATCCATCGCGGCCATCCGCGCCCTTGCCCCGGCTGTCGGGCGGCCATGGCGGGTTTGCGCGAACATGTAGCCGGGGGCAGGCAGCGTGACATGCAGGGCGTCCTCGCCCCGGGCCAGATCGGCCAGCGCCCGGATGGCGGGGTGATCGGTCAGCCAATGCGTGCCCGCCTCTGCCGGGATCAGAAACACCGGGCGGGTCAGGCCGCGCGCGCCCAGATCACGGATGATCTGCCGCATCAGCGCGCGCATGCCTTCGGCAAAGCCTGCGGCAGTGCTGGTCTGGTCTTCAAGCCCGTAATCCAGGCTGACCGCCAGCACGCGCGGGCATTTGCCAAGCGCGGCGGCGGCGGCCACCAGACTGTCCAGCGCGGCGCGGAAATTGGCCCAGGCCAGGCCCTGACCCAGGGCCGCGATATCTGCCGATCCGTCGGTTTCGGCGCGCACCATGAACAGCGGCAGGCCGCGCATCGCCTCATGGCGCCAGCCCAGCAGCGTATCCGCGATCAGCGCATCGCGGCTGCGGTGCGGGATCTGTTGCAGCGCCGCCGTTGCCGAGACGGCACCCGTCCCCTCCAGCCCCACCGCGCCGATGTCATCCCCCGGGGCCAGCACATGCTGCGCAAAGGCGGCTGGCCCGTCGTTGAACCCCGCCGCCCGCGCCCCCCCCAGCCGCAGCAGCGCATATAGCGGGCCGGGCGCATCGGCCAGGATGTCGCCGCCCGCGATGGCCCGCCGGTAGCCGCGCGCTGTGCCCCCGGGCGCAAGCCGCGCGGTGAAATGCCACCATGCGCCATCCGCCCGCAGGTTCCAGGCGTCGATATCGCCCAGAATGGCGGCGGGGTCGGGCGTGGGCGCATCCCCCGGCCCACCAAGCCGCAGCCGCAGGTCGGCCAGCACCTGATCCGGCAGCCGCAAGGTCAGCCCTGTGGCATCGGCCGCCACCACATCGCCGTTTTCAACCCTGATCAGCACGCCGGTCAGGCGCGGCGCGGTGGTGAACGGCGGATCATCGGGCATCGGGGGCTTTCGGGCAAGGCGGGGCGGGCAAGGCGGGGCGGGCAAGACGGGGCAGGGCCATTGTCGCGCGCGCGCCTGCGCCGGGTCAAGGCCCGCCCCGCCAAAGCTCCTCCCGCCTGCCCCTGCCGCTGCCACGGCCCGGGTGTTGGCCGGATACCGGGCCTACAGGGTGATCCTTCGGTCGGCCCCCATGTCCAGCCCCGGAAAGATGCTGCCCTCCAGCAGGCTGCGGTCAAAGCCGTAAAGGCCGCGCATGGTCCAGGCTGCCCATTCGCGCACATCCGAGGTGGGCATCAGGTCGCGCCGGTCATAAAGCGATGCCTCGTCAAGCCCCGGCCATCTGCCATGGACCTTGCCGCCGCGCGCAGCGCCGCCCGCCATCACCATGACGCCGGCTGTTCCGTGATCCGTCCCGGCCGTGCCGTTTTCCCGCGCGGTGCGGCCGAATTCGGTCATCGCCAGCACGACGGTATTGCCCCACACATCGCCCAGCTGGCTGCGCAGGCGCAGGATCGTGCGCTCCAGCTGGGCATAGGGTTTGGCGATTGCCGCCGCCTGGTTGCGGTGCGTGTCCCAGCCCGACAGCGAGAAGGCGGCGATGCGGGTCTCGCCCTGCAGGCGGTCGGCGGCGAAATCGATCAGCCGGTCAAGGCCTGCGAATTCCTTCGGGCCGGTGGGCATGCGGGCAGGCTGCATGCCGTCGCCGCCCGCCATATCTTCGGCCCCCGCCATATCTTCAGCCCCCGCCATATTTTCAGCACGGGCCAGCTCTTCCGCCCCCGCCAGCTCTTCTGCCAGTGTCAGGGCCTGGCCCGCACTGTCGCGAAACAGCGGGTCGTCGTGATAGACATGTTCCAGCAGCAGACGGTTCTGCGCCGAAATTTGCAGCTGGATCTCGGGGGCCCAGCTTTGCGCGGGGGCCGGGCCCTCCAGCAGCGGCAGCGCCTCGCGCCCCACCGCATAGGCGGTTTCCGCGGCCAGCCCCGGCACCGCCTGCAGCATCCGGTTCAGCCAGCCGTCCCGCACCGCCCCGGCGGGCACATCCATGCCCGTGCCCGCCTCCAGCAGATCCTGCCCGGTGAAATGGCTGCGCTTGTCGCGGTAGGGCGTGGAGGTCGCATGGACAAAGCCCAGCTCGCCCGCCTTCCACAGCGGCATCAGGCCGCCCAGCGGCGGGGCCAGCGCAAAGAACCCGTCCAGATCCCGCGCCGCCGCCCCCGCCGTCAGTTTCGGGCGGTAGGCCGACAGCAGCGGGTCGCCCAGCGGCCGCACCGCATCCAGCCCGTCCAGCGCGCCGCGCAGGATGACGACGACCAGCCGCCTGTCGCCCAGGCCGCGCCCCTGTGCCAGTGTCACCGTGGTGGTCAGCGGGTGGGCTGCGACCGAACAGGCCGCCCCCAGCAAGCCCCTGAGCATGAAACGCCGGTCGATCCGCGTGTCGATCCGCATGGGCTCTCCTATCTGCGGTTGAATTCGGGCGAGGCCAGCACCAGCCCCACCGCCTCGCGCCGGGTTTCGGCGCGGCTGACCGCCTGCAGCAGCGCCGCACCGGCCGCCTCCCCCAGCGCCTGCCCGGCGAACCGGACGGGGTCGGGAAATGCGCCGCCCAACAGGCGCTGCGGCACATCCATGGCCCAGATGATCCGGGCGGCAAGCCCCTGCGGGGTGATCCAGGCCTCGGCCTCCTCGGGCCAGCCGTTCGGCCCGCCGGGGCTGAGGAAGGTCTGGCCCATGCCGGTCAGCGGCGCGATGGCCAGCCGGTCCAGCCGCCGCCAGGGCATGCCCATCACCTGCGCGCCCGTCACCCCCAGCGCCTTCAGCCCGGCGGTGACGAAATCATAGGGCTGGCGCACCTTGCCGCCCCCCGGGCCGCCCCCCGGGCCGCCCCCTGTGCCGCCCCCCGGGCCACCCAGGGGGGCCCAGGCGGCGGGATGGTTCAGCAGGGCGGCATAGACCGCCGGCAGGTCGCCGCCGCTGTCCAGAAAGGCGCGTTCCAGCGTGGCGACCAGATCCGCGTCGGGCCGGTCGGCCACGAAATGCACCGCCAGTTTTGCCGCGATGTGCCGCGCCGTTTCGGGATGTGTCGCCAGCATCTCCAGCGCGGCGCGGATCGGCTGCAACCCCTTGCCGCCAAAGCGGCTGTCCAGAACGGTTTCGGCCCCCGGCTCGGCCCAGCCACGCCGGAAGACAAAGCCCTGCCCGGGGTCAAAGCCCAGCCCGGTCAGCAGCTCGGCCATCTCGCGCACATCGGTCTGGCTGTAGGCGGCCCCGACCCCCAGCGTGTGCAGCTCCATCAGCTCGCGCCCGAGGTTTTCGTTCAGCCCCCGGTTCCTGCGCCGGCCCGCCTCGGAGCCGGGGCCAACCGACGTGTCCTGGTCCAGATAGATCAGCATCGCGGGATGCAGCGTGACCGCCTGCAACAGATCGGAAAACCGTCGGTTCAGCTGCGGGCGGATCGCATCCTCGACCAGCGTCAGCGGCAGCATCCGCTCGCGTCCGCTGCGGGCGATGGTGGTGAAATGATCCGCCCAGAACCGCACAAGCCTTTCGCGAAAGCCGTCTTCCGCCGCGATGCTGCGGGCCAGCGTGGCACGGGTGCCCTGCTGCCAGCCCACGGCCACCGCCTGCAGGGCGGCCCGCCGCTCGGCCAGCAGCACGCCGGGGTCCGTGCCCTGCCGTTCCTTGCCGCGCGTGGCATCGACGGCGGCCATCAGCGGCAGCGCCTCGGCCAGCCCCGGGGCCGGCCAGGCCCGCGCCGCATGATCCGGCCCGGCCAGGGCGGCCAGCATCGCATCGGGTGTGACGGGGGCGCCTGCGGCCAGCGGAAGGCCCGTGCCAAAGCGGATGGCGGCGATGTGATCTGTCATCTGGGCTCCGGCCGGGCGTCGGCGTCAATGGTCCTTGTCCGGGGTATATAGGCAGCGAACGGTCAGGTGTCACCGCCACCGGCCTTTTCCGGCACAGCCTGCGCGCACTCTTGCTGACAGGCCGGGCACCGGTGATCGCCTTGTCTGGCCTGAATTGTCCGGCCTGAATTGTCCGGCCCGAATGGTCTGGCCCGAATGGTCTGGCCTGAACGGCTTGACCTCGGTCGCCGCGCAACGCAGGGCATCCCTGCGCCGTTCTCGCAAGGCACGGCATTGGCCGGGGGCCGGACCGCGTGGAAACAGCCCGCATCTTGCCCCCGCAACAAGACCGTGCGGGCAGACCGTGGGGGCCGCCCGCAGGCACCCGGAAGAACCACATGATGCCACGTCCGGCATGCCGCAGGGGTGGCGCGGAACGCTCGGGTTTTGCTTGCCAGAATCATGGGCCCTGCACATCATTCGCAGCCGCTTGCTGCTGCGGCGATCAATCATATTGAACCGCGGCAACGTGCTGATTGCCCTGAGGCGGAAGCTGCGTGGTTTGAACAGGAGAGCTAAATGGCTAACATCAACTATAACTCGGCATTGTTGTCCGGATCGGACGTTTTCTATTATCTCAATGAATTGAAGACAGGAACGATCAGCTCAGCCACAGCCACGTCGGTCACCTACGATATCGGAGGCTTCCTGGTCACCATCACCGGTGTGGGGCTGGTCACCAGCGTCGTGGGCGGCAAGCTGTATCTGACCAGTGGCGTCATAGACGGCATCAGCATGAGCAGCGGCGGATCGACATATTTCACCATCACCGGCCTGAACATGGGCGGGGCCAAGTTCAACAAGGCGCTGCAACTGGATGAAGCCGGCACCAATACGCGCGCGCTTGAAAACCTGTTCCAGTCCACGCCCTATGTCTTCAACCAGGGAAATGCGGCTGATTACTTCGGTCCGGGCGCAACGACGAGTGATGGTATCGAGATCCTGCTGACCGCAGCCAACGTCTTCAACCTGAACGGTGGCAATGACACGGTCTATTCCGGCAGCGGCAATGACACGCTGTTCGGCGGCACCGGCAACGACCAGCTTTATGGCGGCGACGGGGCAGACAGCATCGATGGCGGTGACGACGATGATTACCTCGAAGGTGGCCGGGGCAATGACACGCTGATCGGCGGCGAGGGGGTCGACGGACTCTACGGCGGGGGGGAGAATGACGTCCTTGACGGTGGCGACGACGATGATGTGATCTATGGCGGGCTCGGCAACGATACCGGCTATGGCGGCGCAGGGAACGACTACCTTTACGGCGAGGCTGGCAATGATGCGCTCTATGGCGGCGTGGGTGCCGACGTGCTGACGGGCGACGCCGGCAATGACCTTCTGGTGGGGGCCGAGGACGACGACTACCTTTACGGCGGCCTTGGCAATGACACGCTGAATGGTGGCGATGACGAGGACTATCTCTATGGCGGGGCGGGCAATGATTCACTCGTTGGTGCCGGTGGCGTAGACAACCTTGACGGCGCGGAGGGCGATGACACGCTGAACGGTGGCGATGATGTCGATTACCTCGACGGTGGTGAGGGCAACGATCTGCTGATCGGCGGCAACGGCAATGACACGCTCTATGGCGGTGAGGGGAACGATACCCTCCGGGGCGGCAGCAACAACGATTACCTGGATGCCGGCGACGGTGACGACTCGGTTGATGGCGATGACGGCGCGGACGTGATGTATGGCGGAAGCGGCAATGACACGCTGAACGGCGGCCTCGGGAATGACAACGTGTCGGGCGACGCGGGCATGGACGTGGTTTCGGGCAATGACGGCAATGACACGCTCTATGGCGGCGGGGGTGCCGATACCATCTACGGCGGGATAAACAACGACCAGATTTACGGCGGAAGCGGTGCCGATCAGATTTACGGTGGCGAGGGCATCGATACGCTTTATGGTGACAGCGGAGCCGATACCTTTGTCTGGTCTTCGGTGCTCGAGACCGGAAACGGGGCAACCCGGGATACGGTCTTCGACTTCCAGTCGGGTGAGGATCTGATCGACCTGCGTGGTTTCGGTGGCCTTACCTTTGTCGGAACAGCCGGGTTCACCGGTGCCAATCAGGTGCGCTTCCTGACCAGCGGTGTTCTGGCCGGCGACCTGAACGGCGATGCGATCATAGACTTCCAGATCCGCCTGCAAGGCGTTTCGCAGTTTGACGCCTCTGACATCCTTCTCTGAGCGCGACGGCTGATCTTCGGTTGCGAGCCGCATCTTTCGGGATGCGGCTCGCTTCTTTGCCCTCACGTGGGAACACAACGGGCTTGCCCGGCCCCCGGGCCCGTTTCCCGGTGGTTCCTGCCGGAACATCCCCTGCCATGCGGTCAGGGCCGCGGGCCGGGTGCGCCGGGGTCATCGGGGCGTGCCGAGCGCATCGACCTCGGCCTGCAAGGCGCGGGCGGCGGACAGCACATCGGCCGGAAACAGCGACAGGTCGCGGTCCTGGCTGCGCCCGATGCTGGTGGGGTGCAGCAGATCGTCGGGAAGCGCCGTAGCGGCGGGAAGCCCCAGGAAATCGCGCAGGCGCGGCCAGTGCCAGTCTGGCCGCCGGCAGTAATCCTCATAGGACACGGCCAGGAAGCGGCCCGGCATCCGCGCCGCGCCAAAATCCAGCGCGGCGCGGTTGGCCGCTGTCCAGTAGCGCAGCTGGTGCAGCGGCAGCGGGGTGTCGGGGCTGCGGTCCAGCCCGTAGAGATGGCTCCAGTGGCGGGCCTGCCAGGTGTTCTTGCTGAACGCCATGTCCAGCCCGTCGCGCACCACATGGATATAGCGCAGGCCGGGAAACCGGGCGGCAAGCTGGGGCAGGAAAAGATGCGTGTTGGGCTCTTTCCAGCCCCAGGGGCGGCTGGAATCACCGGGCCGGGGGCCGCTGTCTGTCAGGCTGTCGGCATCCTCGGCGTTTGCCCCGCATTTCCATGGGCCGGAGGGCGGCAGATCGGCGCGCAGCTGCGCCAGAAGCGCGCGCTCCTGCGGGCGCAGGTTGTCGCGCAATCCGCTGGTCGTGGCGCGGAAAAACAGATCGGCCGCCTCTGTGACAGTGTCGCTGTCGGGGCGTTCCCTGGTCCAGACCGACCGCTTGAACAACAGCGTGAACCAGAGATTGTCCAGCGAGGTGTTGAGCCGCCCGCCCATGTCGATGCCGGCGGCCATCAATGTGGCGGCAAAGACGCGCGTGCCGGACCCACCCAGACCGCCGACGGCGACCCGCGGGTTTTCGAATGTGCTCATGGTCAAGAGGCTCCCTCATGGCGCGTATTTCCGCAGCGGACACTGCCCGCAAAGCGCCGCGCTGTCACGGTTGAAAGGTGCCGCGCCAGGGGTGCGGGCTGCCGAAGCCTTGGGGGCGCAATTCCGGGCGGATAAATTGTCAAATGAAATCAATATATTGCATAATAATCCTTATGCGATGCCCTTTCCTGCCCGCCGCCATGGGCCTCAGGCATGGGCGGCGGCGATGTTCTGCGGGTCCAGCGCCGGACGGGCGTGCAGCCCCAGATCGTCGAACAGCGCCGCATAGGCCGCCGCCCCCGGCAGCGCCCGTCCGGTCAGCAGGATCAGCCGGGGCGGGGCGATGCGGGCCAGATCCAGCGCGGCGGCCAGCAGGGCCGGGGTCACATCCGGGGCGCCGATGGCCAGGCTTTCGGGCCGCTGGCGGGCCAGCAGGGCGGCCAGGGCTGCGGCATCGCCCAGCGGTGCCGTCTCCAGCGCCAGACAGGGGCCCGGCCGGATGGCGTTGCGCGCCCAGACCTGGTGCAGGGCGGTCTGCCAGCCGCTGTCCGCCTCCTGCACCACCTGTGTCAGTGCGGGCAGCGCGCGGGCCAGCAGCGCCGCCTGAAAGCCGCAGCCTGCCCCCAGTTCCAGATGGCTGCGGCTCTGCGCCAGCAGTTTCGGCAGGTGGCGTGCCAGTGACCGGCCGAATTTGCCGGCGCGGATCAGGCTCAGCGCCGATGCCGTGAACAGCCGCGCGTCGCAGGGCAACGCGATGCCCTGACAGGGGAACCATGCGATGGCCGGGCCAAGACCGGAAGGATCGGGGCCGGACAGGTCGGGGTGCAGCAGGTAAGGCCCGCTGGCGGTTGGCACCTCTGCCACCCTGGCACCCTGCCCCTTTGCCGCGCGCTCCTTTGCTGCGCGCCTGTCCTGCGTCTGCTTTTCCGACACGGTCTTTTCCACCCGGCTCATCAGCGCCGCGATCTTTGCGGGGTCGCGCGCCTGCGGGGGTTTCGCCGCAACCTCGGTGATCGGCACAAGGCTGGCGGCCTTCAGCCCTTCGACCAGTGCCGCATAGGCATCCGTGCCCTTGAATTCCGCCAGCCGCGCCTCGGCCCGGTCAAGCGCCGCATGGTGCAGCCGGTGCAGCACCGGGTCGGCCAGCAGCGCGTCGAATATCCGGCCCCGCGCGGCGGCATAGCGCAGCATCGTGTCATCGGCCACCTCGTTGCGGTCCTGCAAGGCCCAGTAATCGGCGTTGTATTTGTCGGCCTTGAGATTCACGTTGCCGCGGAACTTGCGGATCGCATAGGCATCGACCGATTTCACCGCATAATGGTTCATCTGCGCCCAGCCGTAGCCCACCGTGCGGGTGATCGACCGCCAGCCGCGGAACTTGAAATACTCCTCCATGGGCGCGCCCGACCCGTTCAGCCATTTGACCGAGGCGGGAAAATCCGTCTCCAGCCATTTGTTCTTCATCTTGGGCCGGTGGATGCCCAGTTTCCAATGCTCGGTGTCGTATTGGAACAGGGTTTTCACCCCCCAGCCCTTGTTCCAGTCCGGCGGGGCGGCGCGCAGATATTGTTCGGTCACGGGCGCGCGCGACCAGTGATGCACCCCGCCGGAACCGAAGATGCGCCAGGTGATGACGATGCCATTGGCGCCTTTGGCCTTTGCATCGGCGATCATCCCGTCAAGGCCCCCGTTGCCATGGCGGATGCACAGAAACTCATCGGCATCGAAGACCAGCAGCCAGTCTGACGCCGCCACCAGCGGCTCGGCCTCGGCATAGTTCAGCGCCGAGGGCTGCGGGCGCAGGCCGGGGGGCACATCGTTGCGCCGGTGATGCGCAAGGCCCAGTTCCTGCAACCGGATCAGCATGTCATCGGTGCCATCCGAACAATCGTTCGTATAGACCAGAATGTCGGTGAACCCCACCGCCAGATGATGCGCCACCCATTCCAGCAGGTAAGGCCCCTCATCCTTCATCATCGACAGCGCCATGATGCGGCCATGCGGGCTGACCCGCGCCCGAAGGTCATCAAGCACGGAGGAACCGCCCTGCTGTTGCGCTGTCTCTGCCACGATGCCGCCTCTTTCGCTTTGCATGCTCTGCCCGCCAACAGGGGCCGCCGCCCATTGCTGGACAGGCGGAATCCGTTAGGGCATTATCCGCGAAAATACAAAAAAAATCACTTTATCAAGTGATTGTTGAGGGAAGAGAGAGACGCCCATGGCTCCGATAGCCCAGACCGCCGCCACCCGCCGCCCCGTCGCATCGCTGTGGATCGGGCCGCGCCTGCATTACCTGAACCAGCTTTGCCTGCTCAGCCATGTGAAACACGGCCACCCCACCACGCTTTACTGCACCGAGCCCGTGTCGAATGTGCCCGAGGGCATCATCGTGCGCCCCGCCACCGACATCATGGCGGTGGATATGGAAATCGTGCGCCAGACATCCGAAAGCTTCCTGTCCAACGTCTTCCGTTACAAGATGATCGCGGCCACCGATGCCATCTGGATCGACTGTGACGCCTTCTGCCACCGGCCCTTCCCGGACGGCATGCAGAACATCTATGCCGGCCACGGCTTTCGCGGCGCGCTGAACTGCGGGGTGGTCTATATCCCGCAACAGGGCGAGCTGATCGCCCGGCTGCTGGATTATTATGACAACCTGCCGGATGCGCCCGCCTGGTTCAACAAGCAGCAGCGCAAGAAGATCGAAAAGCAGGATCCCTCGCTGCCGCAGGCGGTGCGGATCTACAACGCCGAACGCACGGCCTTCGGGCCCCAGGCCTTCACCTACTTTGCCCAGCAGACCGGCGATTATGACAAGGCGCTTTCGTCGGATGTGCTCTACCCGGTGCCGTTCCAGCTGAACGACGTGTTCTATGACCCCTACGGGCGGGTCGAGGGGCATTTCACCGAGGCCACCCTGTCGGTGCATCTTTACACCAACGGCACCAAACCCTGGTGGCGCAAGAACCCGCCGCTGGCCAATTCCTATGCCGCGCGCATGTGCGCCGAGATCGGGGTGGACCCCGCGCAGGCCCTGGAAGAGTGATGGCCCGCCCGGTCCTGACCTTCGCCTATATCGTGGAGCCGCCGGATTACCAGATCATGGCCTGCACGCTCTTGGCCTCGATCCGCAGCGCCTTTGGCCCGGAGGTGCAGGCGGTGGGCTATTGCCCGGAACACAAGATGGCCGATCTGCATCCGGCGGTGTTCAAGGCGCATGACATGATGGGGGCCGAGATCCGCCCGATGATCACCGAAGGCATGTGGGATACGCCCTATCCGCATGGCAACAAGATCATCGCGGCGATGCAGCCGCGCGACAGCGCCTATTCGGCCTTCGTCGACAGTGACGTGCTGTTCCTGCGGCCCAATGACCCGGCCAGTCTGGTGCAGGCGGGGCATGTGTCCTGCTCGGCGGCGGCCTCGCTCAGGTGGGCGGAACAATCGGTCTGGGATGTGATCTATGGCGCGTTCGACATGCCCGTGCCCACCGAGCGCATCCGCCTGATGCGCCAGTCGGGCAGCCCGAAGATCCCCTATTTCAGCGCCGGTCTGGTGGTGTTTCCCGAAGCTGGCGGCCCCACCACAGAACAGGGGGGTGGCCGCTTTCCCGATGTCTGGTATGACACGGCCCGCATCCTTGACCGGGTGACAACGCTGGAAAACCGCCGTCCCTATCTGGACCAGATGACCCTGCCGGTGGCGATCCGCCGCGCGGGCCTGAACTGGAACATCCTGCCCGAAGAACAGCATTACATTCTGGGCGGCCAGTTGCGCGGCGCGCCGCTGCCCGAGGACCGCGAGATTTTCACCGTGCATTACCGCCATACCGCCATCCTGAAGGAGGTGGGCCTGCACAAGACCGCCCGCAGCCTGCTGAAGGCGCATACCGGCGTGCCCTATGTGCGGCGTCTGGTGCCCGGGCATGACGCTGCGGATGACGGCGGCGATGCGGCGGAAACCACAACAGGGGTGTCCGACTGATGGGCATCAGCCTGATCCCCGCGCTGTTTCTGGCCCGGCATGCGCAGCATGTGGGCGCGGCGGAACAGGGCATCATCCTGGGCCGGCAGAAACTGCATCTGAACGGCGCGAAACTGGCGCGCTTCATCCGCAATGCCGCCGCTTTGGGCTTTGATCTGGCGGCCGAGGATCTGGTGCAGCCCGACGGCTTTACAGAAACGCTGCTGGCCCGGCTGGGCTATCCGCCCATCGCGGCGCTGGATTTCACCGACAAGGAAGGGGCGGCGCATATCCACGATCTGAACCTGCCGGTGCCCGCCGAACTGCAGGGCCGGTTCGACATCGTGATCGACGGCGGCACCACCGAACATGTGTTCCACATCGGCCAAGCTTTGGACAATTGCCACGCGCTGTTGAAACCCGGGGGGTTGCTTTTGTCCTTCGTGGCGGGCGATGGCTGGTTCGGCCACGGGTTCTTCCAGACCGGGCCGGATGTGCCCTGGCGCTACTGGCACCATGCGCGCGGCTATGACATGCTGGAGGTCTCGCTGGTGCCGCGCCGCGCGCCGCGCCAGATCATCGCGGTGGACGACCCCACCGGCAAACCGCGCGGCGGCGAACGCGCGCTGGAAGGCCCCCACATGCTGCTGACCGCGGCCCGCAAGCCACTGGTGGCCCCGCCCTATGCCCCGCCGATCCAGAGCCATTATGTCTGACGCCCTGCCCCCCGAAGATGACGCGCCGCGTTCCGCCGCCGAACTGCGCGCCGAGGCGATGATCCGCCGCCAAAAGCGCAACCTGCGCAAGGCCAGCGCCGAGGGCTTTCTGACCGGCGTCACCGCCATGCTGCGCCCCGGCGATCTGGCGCTGGACTGCGGCGCGAATGTGGGCGCCATCACCGGGCTTCTGGCCGCCACCGGGGCCGATGTCATCGCGTTCGAGCCTGATCCCTTTGCCTTTGCCGCGCTGAGCAAGGGCTTTGCCGACCATCCGCAGGTCACGCTGGTGAATGCCGCCGTGGGGGCCACGGGCGGCACGGTGCGGCTGATGCGGGCCGCGAATTTCACCGACAACCCGGCTGGTGCCTCGGTCAAAAGCACCATCCTGCCGGGCGGGCGGGCGATTGATGCCGCCAGCGGCTTTGACGTGCCACTGATCGCCTTTCCCGACCTGTTGCGCGAAAAGATCGCCGAACGCGGCGAGGTGGCCTTTGTGAAGATGGATATCGAAGGGGCCGAGCTGGATATTCTCGAAGCGCTGGATGCCGAAGGTCTGCTGGGGCATATCCGCTGTCTGGTGGTGGAAACCCACGAGCGCAAGTTCAAGGCGCTGCGCCCGCGCTACCGCGCCCTGCGCGAGGGTTTTGCCGAACGCTACCCCGGCACGCGCATCAACCTGGACTGGATCTGAGGGCGCAGGCATTGCGGGACGCGGTTGACGCCGGGGGCCGGGCCGCCCATCTGAAAGGCTGGGAAAGCCTGCGACAGGGCGGGGCGGGATGACGGAATGCAAGGCGCGCTGCTGGAACTGATCCGCTTTGGCTATGGCCCGCTGGGGGGGCCCATCGGGGGGCCGCCCGCGCCGCCTGTGGCCCCCGGCGGGCTTGACCCCGACCGGCTGCTGGCCTCGCTGGATGCCCCCGATCCCGTCACCCGCCCCGGCACCGCCGCCCGGCTGGCGCTGCTGGCCGACCAGCGCCGCGCGCGCGACGTGGCCAAGGCGGGCGGGCCAAAGGATGACAGCGCGGTCAAGGCCCTGCGCCAGTTGCAGCGCGAGGATGCGGCCCATTGGGTGACGGGGGCGGCCACGGCCGCCTCGGGCTTTCGCGAAAGGCTGGTGAATTTCTGGGCCAACCGGCTGACCGTGGCCCCCACGCGCGGCGAGGGCGTCCATTTCGTGCAGCCCTACCGCGACGAGGTGGTGCGCCCGCATGTCGCCGGGCGTTTTGCCACCATGCTGGCCGCCGCCGCATGGCACCCGGCGATGCTGCTTTATCTCGATCAGGCGCGCTCGGTGGGGCCGAACTCGGCCTACGGCCTGCGCCGCCGCGCCGGGCTGAACGAGAATTTCGCGCGTGAATTCTTGGAACTGCACAGCATGGGCGCGGGCTATACCCAGGCCGATGTGACGGAACTGGCCCGGCTGCTGGCCGGGCTGAACTATGCCCCCGAAGGCGCGGTGTTCGACGCTGAGCGGGCCGAACCCGGGCCAAAGACCGTGCTGGGGGCGGAGTATGGCACGGGGCCTGCCGAGATCGCCCGTTTTATCGAGGCGCTGGCCCTGCGGCCCGAGACGGCTGGCAGCGTGGCCTTGGCGCTGGCGCGGCATTTTCTGGCCGATGACCCGCCCGCCGATCTGGTGGCACGGATGGCGCAAACCTATCTTGACGCGGGCAGCGCCCTGCCCCCGGTCTACCGCGTGTTGCTGGAACATCCCGCCGCCGCCGACCCGGTGCTGCAAAAGCTGCGCAGCCCGCATGAGTATCTGGTGGCCAGCCTGCGCGCCTTTGGCCTGACGGGGGAGGAAGGCCCGGATCAGGGCGGCCCCAAGGGCGGGCTGAAAACCGGGCCTGCCCTGCAGGCCATGGGCCAACCGGTGTTTCGCCCGCAGGGCCCTGATGGCTGGCCCGACCGCGCGGGTGACTGGATCACCCCGCCCTTCCTGACAGCCCGGCTGGACTGGGCGGAAAAGCTGGCCCGGCTTTATGCCGAACGGGCCGAGCCTGCGGCGCTGGCCCGGCACCTCTTGGGCGATGCGGCCACAGACACGATCCGCGCCGTGGGCCAGGCCGAACAACGGTGGGAGGGCGTGGCGGTGCTGCTGGCCTCGCCCGCCTTCATGCGGAGGTAGAACATGGCCAATGTGATGCGATGCTGACCCGTGACCTTCTGCTGTCGCGCCGGTCCTTCCTGATCGGCTGTTCGGCGGCGGCCAGCCCGCTGCTGACCCCGGTCAGCTTTGCCGCCGCCCCCGGCGAAAACCGGCTGGTGGTGATCGTGCTGCGCGGCGCGATGGACGGGCTTGACCTCTTGCGCCCGCTGGGCGACCGCGACTACGCGGCACTGCGCCCCACGCTGGCGGCCAGTGCCCATGACGCCCCGCTGGATCTGGACGGGTTCTTTGCCCTGCACCCCGCCTGTGCCGGGCTGATGCCGCTGTGGCGCGCGGGCGAGCTGGGTTTTGCCCATGCCGTCGCCACCCCCTACCGCGACAAGCGCAGCCATTTCATCGGGCAGGATGTGCTGGAAAACGGCAGCGCCGCGGGCAGCGGCGCGCTGACCCCCGGGGCCGACGGCTGGCTGAACCGCGCGCTGGCGCAGATGCCGGGCCTGCCCCGGGGGGCCGCCGTGACCGTGGGGCGCGAACCGATGCTGATCCTGGAAGGTGCGGCCCCCGCGCGCCACTGGCTGCCGGTCGATGAAAGTGGGCTGTCGCCGCAGGCGCAACTCCTGCTGGCCCGGCTGCACGGCGCCGATCCCGATTTTGCCGACCCCTACCGCCAGGCGGTGCAGTTGCGCGATGAAAGCCAGACCGGGCGCATTTCCAACGCCGATGCGAAACGTGACCAGCTCAGCGCCTATGTGGCCGACCGGCTGAAGGGCGAGGCGCGGATCGCGGCCTTTTCCTTCGGCGGCTGGGATACGCATCACCGCCAGGAACAGGCGCTGGCAAAACGGCTGGGCGATCTGGCCGACACGCTGCTGGCCTTGCAGGCCGAGCTTGGCCCGCTCTGGGCGACGACCATGGTGCTGGCGCTGACCGAGTTCGGCCGCACCGCGCGCGAGAATGGCACCGGCGGCACCGATCACGGCACCGGCGGCGCGCTGATCATGGCCGGGGGCGCGGTGCGCGGCGGGCGGGTGCTGGGGGGCTGGCCCGGGCTGGCCGAGGCCGATCTCTTTGACCGGCGCGACCTGATGCCCACGGGCGACCTGCGCGGCTATGCCGGATGGGCGCTGCATGACCTTTTCGGGCTGGCGCAGAGCGATATCGAGGGCGCGGTGTTTCCGGCGCTGGCGCTGGGGGCCAACCCGCGCCTGCTGCGGTGACATCCGGGCGGCATGGCTGCCGCAGGGGGGCCACCGCAGGCGAGCCTTGTCAGTTGTCGACGGCGTTGACCAGACCGACCGACTGGCCGAACAGGCCCAGCACCGTGCGCACCCCGTTCACCGGCGATTCCGTGGCCAGCACCAGATCCTCGGGCTGGATATGGAAATTGCGGGCGCTGAACAGCCCGTCCGCCGTTGTCATGTCCAGCGTGAAGACCACACGGTCGCGATCCGGTCCGCTGAGCCCGTCGGCACGCACGGCCGTTGCCGGGTATTCGCGCAGGATCAGCACGCCCTTGGGGTTGGCCCGTGCTTCCTTCACCCCGCCGATCAGCGACACGGCATCCAGCGCCGACACCTCATCCTTGGGGAAAGGGATCAGATCCTGCTGGCCGCTGGCCCCCAGGGCGATGAAATACCGCTTGTCGGCCTCGACGATCACCTTGTCGCCGCCGCGCAGCGTGGTGTCGAGATGCGGCTCGGCAAACAGCCGCGCCACCGAGATGCCGTAAACCGCATTGCCGCGCGACAGGCGCAGCTGCGGGTTGGTCAGGCCGGGGCTCACGCCGCCGCCCATGCTCAGCAGGCTCAGCACGCTGAAATCGCGGTCGGGCAGCGGATAGGTGCCGGCCTTGGCCACACCGCCCACCAGATCGACCGAATTCTGCCGCCCCGGCGTCACCACCAGCTGCACCTGCGGCGAGGACAGGATCGCATCCAGCTGCATCTGGATCTCGCTGCGGGCCTGGTCGGGGGTTTTGCCCTTCACCGTGACCTCGGCGATATAGGGCACGAAGATCGTGCCCCCCGGCGAGACGGTCACGCCGTTGATCTGCGTCATCTTCTGTTCGGTTGCGGTCAGCAGCGAGTTTTCGTCATTGTCCCAGATCGTCAGGTCGATCCTGTCGCCCGCCGCGATCATCGGGCTGGACGGGCCGCGCGCCCGGTTCAGCCAGCCAAGCCCCCCTGCCCCGGACGCCAGCGGCCAGCCCGCCACCACGGCCACATTGGCCCGGGTGACAGGCACGACCGACAGGTCGCGCGTTTCCTCATCCGTGGTGCCGCGCAGGATTTCCCGTTCGACGGCCCCGCCCCGCGGCAATGCGCAGGCGGTCAAGGCAAGGATGCCGCACAGCGACACAAGAATGCGAAAGGGTGGCAGCCCCATTGTTCATTCCAGACATATGAAAAACGACATGTTGACGGGCAGAGCCCGGGCGGCCCCTGTCTGGCGCAAGATACTGACCTTGGGGGATAGGTCAACGGGCCGGACGCGCCAAGCGGTTTATCCACAGGGCCGTGTCGGCGCTGCTGCGGAAATGACCTGTTTGTGCAGGCAAACCGGCAGCTTCCTGCCGATAGCGCCAACAGCCCCGGACCACGGCGCGACAGGGCCGCGCATCCTGCCCGCGCCGCCACCGGGGCGAATCGCCCGCCCGGCCCCGCCGGGCCCCACCGCATGCGGGGCGAGCCTTGACCCTGCCTGCCCCGCCTCTATGGTGGCGCCGCAATCAAGGGAGGCGGATGTGGCACGCAAGGCACTGGTTACCGGATCGGCGGGCTTCATCGGCTATCATCTGTGCCAGCGGCTGCTGGCCGAGGGGTTCGCGGTCACGGGCATTGACTCGATGTCGGCCTATTACGACGTGACGCTGAAGCAGCGCCGCCACCAGATGTTGCTGCAACACCCCGGCTTCACCGCACATGAGGGGCGCATCGAGGAACCGGGGCGCATGGCAGATCTGGTTTCGGCGGGCGCCCCAGATGTGATCGTGCATCTCGCGGCACAGGCCGGGGTGCGCTATTCCATCGACGCGCCGCGGTCCTATGTGGAATCGAACGTGATCGGCACCTTCGAGGTGCTGGAGGCCGCGCGGGCGCATCCCCCGGCCCATCTGCTGATCGCCTCCACCTCCTCCGCCTACGGCGCCAATACCGCGATGCCCTATGCCGAGACGCACAAGGCCGACACGCAGATGTCGTTCTACGCCGCCACCAAGAAGGCGACCGAGGCGATGGCGCATTCCTATGCGCATCTTTACGACATCCCGACCTCGATGTTCCGGTTCTTCACGGTCTATGGCCCCTGGGGCCGGCCGGACATGGCGCTGTTCAAGTTCACCCGCGCGATCCTGCAGGGCGAGCCGATCGACGTCTACAACCACGGCGACATGATGCGCGACTTCACCTATGTCGATGATCTGGTGACAGGCATCCGCCGCCTGATCGACGTGCCGCCCGTGCGGTCGGACGAGGCGCCCGCCCCCGGTGACAGCCTGTCACAGGTGGCCCCCTTCCGCGTCGTGAACATCGGCAACGGGGCGCCGGTGCGGCTTCTGGATTTCGTCGAGGCCATCGAGGCGGCGCTGGGGCAGGTGGCGGAAAAGAACTTCCTGCCGATGCAGCCGGGCGACGTGCCCGCAACCTGGGCCGAAACCGCGCTGATGGACCGGCTGGTGGGCCCGCTGCCCAAGACCGACATCCGCGACGGCGTGGCGCGTTTCGTGGCCTGGTACCGCGACTATCATGGTGTCTGAGGCCGCACCCATCCTTCCGTGACCGGAAGGATGGGCCGGATTGCCCCGCGTTACCGCGCGGCGGTCATCCGTCAGCGCCCGACCGAGACATAGGCCGCAAAGCCCGCCTCCGTCACGGCCTTTGCCGAATA
>NZ_WHUT02000017.1 GCF_009380135.2 Fertoeibacter niger
CAATACCTCAGCGCAACCAACCGCCTCATCTCCAGATTTCCAAACTTCCCGACTTCCGCAGCACTTCCGCGCCGCCCCGCCGTTCCGTCCACCGTCACTTCCGCTTCGGTGAGGCGGTGTTTAGGCCTGCTCGCCGAAAGCCGCAAGCAGAAAAATCGGTCTTCATGACGTTTTTTTGTCAGCGCCAACATTTGTTGGGTTTTTTCGCAGCCCATGCCGCGCAAACAGGCGGAGGTTCGCGCAGTTTTCGCTCCCGATCGAGCGAAACCGTGCGAAATCGACCCGTGATTCCCCGCGCTTGGGTGAATCGCCGACTCGATTCCGTCCCTATGGGGCGAATCCCGGTCCTGCATGGGTGATCCGTCCACCGCAAATCGTCAGCGCGATGCCAAGTTCGGGCAGGCCGGCCAGCGCTGCAACCTCGATATCACCGCCCAGCAGCACCAGATCCGCCGCAAGCCCTGGCACCAGCCGCCCGGTCAGCCCGTCACGATGCGCGGCCCAGGCCCCGCCAGCCGTATAGCCATGCAGGCTGGCCATCAGGTCCAGCCGCTCATCGCCGCATCCGGGGTAAGGCACGCGCGCCAGCGCCGCATGCAGGCCGCGCAGCACCGACACATCCGTCACCGGCCAGTCAGAAGCAAAGGCAATGGGCGCCCCCGCCTCGGCCAGCGTGCGCCACAGATAGGCATCGCGCCAGCGCCCCTGCCCGATCAGCGTCAGTGTCGGCTCCAGCGGAAAATCCATGGCACCCGGCGGATGTGGCGGCTGCACGCTGGCCACGATGCCCAAGGTGCCCAGCCGGGCAATGTCCGCCCGGTCTATCAGCTCGATATGTTCAATCCGGTGACGGCTGTCGCGCCAGCCATTGGCGAGCCGCGCCGCCTCATAGCCGTCGATGGTGTTGCGCACCGCCCCGTCGCCAATGGCATGCACCGCCATCTGCATGCCGCGCCGGTCCACCTCTGTCGCGATCTCGGCAAAGCGCGGAGCTGAAAACAGCGGCTCTGCCCGGTGCCCCGGCACACCGGGATAATCTTGCAACATGAAGGCGGTGCGGCTGTCCATCACCCCATCCATGAACATCTTCACGAAATTGCAGGTCAGCCAGTCATCGTTGAAATCACGGGTCATCTGGGCCGCGCGGTCCAGCGCCGCCAGATCCATATGCGGCTTGAAATGGAACGGCACCTTGACCCGCGCGGTCAGCGTGCCCGCATCCCGCATGCCTGCCAACAGTTCCAGCGTGTAGCGGTTGCCATCCATGTTCACCATCGAGGTGATGCCATGCGCCGCGCAATGTGCCAGCCCGCGCGCGATCTTGGCCCGGTCGATGGCCATGTCTGCATCCGATGGCCAGGGTGAAGGCTCCTCGCCCGTGGCGATGCCCAGGTTCAGCCGTGCTTCGCCGCCCAGGGCCACCACCGGGGCAAAGGCCTCGAATTCGCGCAATTCTCCGCTGGCGGTGCCGTCTGGTGCCATCACCACCTCATGCCCATGCGGCATCGCCGCCCCTTGCAACAGCCCCGCCGCACGCAGCGCCGCCGTATTGGCCCAGACGGTGTGATGGTCGGGCGCGGTCATGGCGATGGGCCGGTCGGCGATGATCGCGTCCAGATCATGCCGGGTCACGGGCTTGTCCAGTATCGTGTAGTCTGCCCCCTGTGCCATCAGCAAAGGCTTGTCGGGGTTGGCCGCCGCATAGGCGCGGAACGCCGCCGTCAATGGCCCCGCGCCATGCACACCGCCCAGTTGCAGATGCGCCAGCTCTGCCCCGCCCAGCACCAGATGCAGGTGGCTTTCCACGAAACCCGGCAGCAGCGTGCGCCCGCCTGCGTCGATCACGCGCGTCTGCGGCCCGGCCAGCGCCTCTAAATCGCGCCCGCCCACGGCGATGATCCGGCCCCCGGCGCAGGCCACCGCCTCCGCCCTCGGATGCGCCGCATCCATCGTCAGCACGCGCGCATTGGTGATGATCAGTTCCGCCTGCATCTCATCCGCTTTCATCTTGGTTGAAATATCATGGGGGTAGGGCCTTGATGGCCGAGGGGGCAAAGCCCCCCCGTCCTCTAATCCTGCGCGGCCAGCCGCTCGGCCATCACGCACAGCAGTTCGAACATTACCGTCACGCCCAGAAAGGCCGTGCCACCAGTCGGGTCAAAGGGTGGCGACACCTCTACCATATCCGCCCCCACGATGTTGACGCCGCGCAGCAGCCGCACCACCTGCAAGGCCTGCCACGCATTCGGCCCGCCGATTTCGGGCGTGCCGGTGCCCGGGGCAAAGGCCGGGTCGATAAAGTCGATGTCGTAACTCACATAGGTCTCGCCATCCCCGGCAATGGCGCGCGCCTCGGCCATCACGTCCACCGGGCCACGGTCATGAAACTCCTCGATAGGGATCACGCGGATGCCCACGGCATCGGCAAAATCCCGATCCTCGAAATCATAGGCCGGGCCCCGGATGCCGATCATGCAGACACGTTTCGGGTCCAGCAGCCCTTCCTCCACCGCGCGCCGGAAAGGCGTGCCATGGGTATACATGGTGCCACCGAAGTAGCTGTGGAACAGGTCTGTATGGCTGTCGAAATGGATCATCCCCAGGGGGCGGTCCTTGGCCAGCGCGCGCAGGATCGGCAGCGAACACAGATGGTCGCCCCCCGCCGTCAACGGCACGATGCCCGCCGCGCGCACCCGCGCATAAAACGCTTCCATCCGGGCCAGACTGTCCATCAGGTCGGCGGGGTTCGGCCCGACATCGCCCAGATCGGCGCAGTTCACTAGATCGAAGGGCCGCACCCGGGTGACGCCGTTCGCCGCGCGGATCATGGTCGAAAGGTCGCGCAACTGGCGTGGCGCGTGGCGCGGGCCGGGGCGGTTGGTGGTGCCGCCGTCCCAGGGCGCGCCGATCAGACCCACCTGCACCTCGGCAAAGCGGGGATGATCGAACGGCACCAGCGGCAGCCGCATGAAGGTGGGAACACCGGCATAGCGTGGCAAGTCGAACCCCGACACCGGTCGAAAGAACCCGTCATCCGTCTTGTCCATAGGTGTCTCCCTTGGCCGATTCCCGCCTGCATCAGACCATCCGGCCCCTGACTTGTCACCCTCTGCCGCAAAAGCCACCCGGGGCCTCTTGACCGCCGCGCGCCGTTCAGCCTCTATCGGGGGAAGCATGCGGGGCCAACCCGCCCCCCTCCGACATTGGCGGCGGGGACAGCGCCACAAGGGAAGAGACCATGCAGACCAAAGCCGATACCGCCCCCCCGCCCGCCGCGCGCAGCGGGGCCGCTCCGGGCAAATCCACCCTTGCCGCCGATCTGCGCGTCACCGGCGACATCAGCTGCGATGGCAGCATCGAGGTGATGGGGTCGGTTGACGGCACGCTGACAGCGCGCGGTCTGCTGGTGGGCAACGAGGGCCGGGTGAACGGCACCGTCAGCGCCGAGATCATCGAGGTGCGGGGTCGGATGGATGGCCGCATCTCCTGCTCCAGCCTCACGCTGCGCGGCTCGGCGCAGGTGACGGCCGATGTCACCTACCGCACGCTGATCATCGAAAGCGGCGCGCAGATCGACGGGCGGTTCAAACACACCAAGGACTGATCGCGAAGCCCGGCACACAGCGGCGGTCACACCCGTGGCCGCCGCTGTGTGCTGTCTGGCCGCGATGTTTCATCCATTGCAGCGGGAAACAGTGCCTCGCGCGGGCCTGCGCCCGGCAAGACCTGCAATTGCCCCTCACGCACGCTGCTTCAACTCCACCTCGACGAAACTCATCCCCGGGCCGTCGCAGATGACATTGTGCTCCACCCCCTCGGCCCGGCGATAGGCGCTGCCTGCGGGCACCAGCACCCGCCGCGTGCCGCCGCCCGGCTCCTCCAGCAGCATCGGGCAATCGGTGATCGCGGTGATCACATAATCATGCCCGTGCCGATGCCATCCGGTTTCCGCGCCAGAGGTGAAATCAAACCGCGTCACGCGCACCCGGTCATCATCCACAAGCACAGTGGCGGTGCATTGCTGCCGCATCACTGGCATTTCCGCACCGCCATGCGCATCGTCAGTCCAGCGCGCTCAACACATCGCGAAGCGTATCCAACAACTGATCGACCTGCGGCTTTTCGATGATCAGCGGTGGCGACATGGCGATGATGTCGCCCGTGGTGCGGATCAGGATGCCCTTTTCATAGGCTTTCAGGAACGCCGCAAAGGCCCGCTTGGTCGGCTGGCCCGGAATGCCCTCCAACTCGATCCCCGCGATCAGGCCCATGTTGCGCACGTCGATCACATGGCGCGCATCGCGCAAGCTATGCACCGCCGCCTCCCAATAGGGCGCAATCGCGGCACAACGTTCAAACAGTGCCTCCTCGCGGTAGACCTCCAGCGTGGCGATCCCCGCGGCCGAGGCTATCGGGTTGCCGGAATAGGTATAGCCATGGAACAGCTCGATCATCCCCTCGGGTCCGTCCATGAAGGCGTCATGCACCGCGGCGGTCGTCAGCACCGCGCCCATCGGGATCACGCCGTTGGTCAGGCCCTTGGCCGTGGTCATCATGTCGGGCAGAACATCGAAATGCTGCGCGGCAAAGGCCGAGCCCAGACGGCCAAACCCCGTAATCACCTCGTCAAAGATCAGCAGGATACCGTGTTTTTTCGTGATCGCCCGCAGCTTTTCCAGATAGCCCACGGGCGGGATCAGCACGCCGGTCGATCCGGCCACAGGCTCCACAATCACCGCCGCGATGGTTTCAGCCCCGTGCAGCGCCACGATGCGTTCCAGATCATCGGCCAGATTGGCCCCATGCTCTGGCTGCCCCTTGGCAAAGGCGTTCTGCCCCGGCAAATGCGTGTGCGGCAGATGATCCACCCCACCCAGCAACGTGCCAAACATCTTGCGGTTATTCACGATGCCGCCCACCGAAATGCCGCCAAAGTTCACGCCGTGATAGCCGCGTTCCCGCCCGATCAGCCGGGTGCGCGCGCCTTCACCCCGCGCGCGGTGATAGGCGATAGCCAGCTTCAGCGCCGTTTCCACCGATTCAGACCCGGAATTGGTGTAGAACACATGCTCGATGCCCTTGGGCGCCATGTCGATGATGCGGTTCGCCAATTCAAACGCAATAGGGTGGCCCATCTGGAACGCCGGGGCATAGTCCAGCTCTGCCGCCTGGCGGGCAATCGCCTCGGTGATCTTGGGGCGGCAATGGCCCGCGTTGCAGCACCACAGCCCCGCCGTGCCATCCAGCACCTGCCGTCCCTCGGCGGTGGTGTAATGCATGTCCTTCGCACCGACCAGCATGCGCGGGTTGCTTTTGAACTGCCGGTTCGCGGTGAAGGGCATCCAGAAGGCGTTCAGGTCGTTCGGGGTTGGCTTGCGGTCAAGCGCCATGGCGGGCTCCGGTTCGGGCGGGCCATGCTGCGGCACCGCTGGCTTAGGGTTTGACCACTTGGTCAATATCACGCTAGCATCGGGTCAGGCACCGTCAAGGGGCCACGATCCGCGATGATGAGGTGCCCGCAGCATGACCGCTTTCCCGCCTGCCGTCACGACAATCTGCGCCACGCGCCGGTGGCCCTGCGACATCGGCGGGGCCATGGCATGACAAAAGCGCGCCCACGCACGCGAATTCAGCAGAAAAATTCGGAAACCATCCTTGAGGCCGCGCTGGAGGTGTTTTCGCAGCACGGCTTTCGCGGTGCCACGCTGGATCAGATCGCCGATGTGGCGGGCCTGTCGAAACCCAACCTGCTGTATTACTTCCCCTCGAAAGAGGCGATCCACCAGACATTGCTGACCGAACTCTTGGCCACCTGGCTGGACCCGTTGCGCGCCATGAAACCCGACGGCGACCCGGTGACGGAAATCATGGGCTATGTGCGCCGCAAACTGGATCTGGCGCGCGACTATCCGCGCGAAAGCCGGCTGTTTGCCAATGAGATCCTGCAAGGCGCACCCCGGATGATGGAGGCGATCACCGGCGATCTGAAATCGCTGGTCGATGAAAAGACCATCATCCTGCGCCGCTGGATGGACGAGGGCCGCATCGCCCGCGTCCATCCGGTGCATCTGATCTTTTCGATCTGGGCGCTGACCCAGCATTACGCGGATTTCGACGTGCAGGTGCATGCCGTGCTGGGGCCGGGCGAACCCGATCCCTACCCCGAGGCAGCGCGCTATCTGGAGGTGCTGTTCACCAAACTGCTGGCCCCGGCCTAGGCGGCTTGCCGTTCCGCCACGATGCCCGCCAGCACTTCGGCAGCAATTCGGAAGGAATTCTTGCGCGCCACCGGGTCATGGATCATTGCCGTCACCAGCAGTTCATCGGGCTGATACTCGGCAATCAATGCACGCAACTCCCGCTCTACCGTCGCCCGCGACCCCGTGGCCGAACAGGACAGCGCCTGTTCCGCCGCCGCCAGATAAGGCGCGGGCACCACTGCTGTTATGTCATCAACCGGGCGGGGCAGCTTGCCCGGCGTGCCCAGCCGCAGCCGGGCAAAGGCCTGCTGCTGCGAGGTTTTCAGATACCGCGCCTCGGCATCCGTTTCAGCGGCAAACACCCCCGCCGCCATCATGAAATAGGGCCGCGCCAGATAGGCCGAAGGCCGAAACGTCTGCCGGTAGGTCGCCGCCGCATCAGACAGCATCGCTGGCGCGAAATGCGAGGCAAAGGCATAGGGCAGCCCCAGATAGGCCGCCAGTTGCGCGCCATATAGGCTGGAACCCAATATCCACACCGGCACATGGGTGCCCGCGCCGGGAATGGCGCGGATCGGTGCATTCTCGGGCATGTCGCCGAAATACTCCATCAGTTCCACCACATCCTGCGGAAAGCTGTCATTCGCCTCCATATGCCGGCGCAGCGCGCGGGCCGTGCCCTGATCGGTGCCGGGCGCGCGGCCAAGGCCAAGGTCAATACGGCCCGGAAACAGCGTGGCCAGTGTGCCGAACTGTTCCGCAATCACCAAGGGCGCGTGGTTGGGCAGCATGATGCCCCCTGCCCCCACGCGGATGCTGCGGGTGCCCGCCGCCACATGGCCGATGACGATGCTGGTCGCCGCCGAGGCGATGCCCAGCATGTTGTGGTGCTCGGCCAGCCAGAAGCGGTGATAGCCCAGCCCTTCGGCATGCCGCGCCAGATCCAGCGTGTTGGCCAGCGCATCGGCGGCGGTCGACCCTTCGGGGATCGGTGACAGGTCGAGAACGGAATAGTGCTGCATCGCGGTATCTCCTTGTCCCCCGATATGGCCCCGCCACACGGGCAGGCCAAGGGGGCGGGTGGGAAAACCTGCTGCCCGCTATTCTGCGGCCACGGATGGATTGTTCGGATGCTGCGTCCAGTTCGCATAATCCGTCACCTTGGCCCCGGTGCGCGGGTCAACCGCACCCTTTGGCAATTCCACCATGGTGATGCAGTTTTCCACCGGGCAGACATTGACGCACAGGTTGCAGGCCACGCATTCGTCATCCATCACCTCGAAGACCCGGCCCGGCTTCATGGCGATGGCCTGATGGCTGGTATCCTCGCAGGCCGCAAAGCAGCGCCCGCATTTGATGCAGGCGTCGGGGTCGATGCGGGCCTTGGTGACATAGTTCAGGTTCAGGAACTGCCAGTCGGTCACATTCGGCACAGCGCGGCCCACCAGTTCGACGGTGCTGGTCATGCCTTTTCGGTCCATGTAATCGCTTAGGCCGGATATCATCTCCTGCACGATCTTGAACCCATAGGTCATGGCGGCGGTGCAGACCTGCACATTGCCCGCGCCCAGCGTCATGAATTCGGCGGCGTCGCGCCATGTGGTCACACCGCCGATACCCGAGATCGGCAGGCCGTAGGTTTCAGGGCTGCGGGCAATCTCGGCCACCATGTTCAGCGCAATCGGCTTCACCGCCGGGCCGCAATAGCCGCCATGCGTGCCCTTGCCGTCGATCATCGGCTCGGGGCTGAAGTCATCAAGGTTGACCGAGGTGATGGAATTGATCGTGTTGATCAGGCTCACCGCATCGGCCCCGCCCCGCTTTGCCGCCTCGGCGGGCTTGCGGATGTCGCTGATGTTGGGGGTCAGCTTCACGATGCAGGGCATCCGGCTGTGTTTCTTCACCCAGCGCGTGACCATCTCGATATATTCCGGCACCTGCCCCACGGCGCTGCCCATGCCGCGTTCGGCCATGCCGTGCGGGCAGCCAAAGTTCAATTCCACCCCGTCGGCCTCTGTATCCTCGATGCGCGCGAGGATGTCTTTCCACGAATCCTCGTCGCAGGGCACCATCAGGCTGATGATCAGCGCGCGGTCCTTCCAGTCGCGCTTTACCGCCTTGATCTCGCGCAGGTTCACCTCCAGCGGGCGGTCGGTGATCAGTTCGATGTTGTTCAGCCCCAGCAGCCGCCGGTCCGCCCCCCAGATCGCGCCATAGCGGGGGCCGTTGACGTTCACCACCGGCGGCCCTTCGGAGCCAAGCGTTTTCCACACCACCCCGCCCCATCCGGCCTCGAACGCGCGGCGCACGTTGTATTCCTTGTCGGTGGGCGGGGCCGAGGCCAGCCAGAACGGATTGGGGGATGTGATGCCGATGAATGTTGTGGTCAGGTCAGCCATGATATTCCTCCTGCAACGGGCGGGCTGGCAGCACAAGGCTGCCGCTGGCGCGGGGGATGGACGGGGAAAGAAGGGGAATGGTCAGCCGGTGATCAGCCGCCACAGCCAGCCGAACACCTGACCGGCGACCTCGCCGAATTTCGGCGTGACATAGGCCCAGGCCAGGCAACCGACGATGTTCACCGGCACAAAGAGCAGTGGCGAGATGCGCGATATGCCGGCCATCACGAACACCACCGCGCGCAGCGGGCCAAAGAAATGCCCGATCAGCACGGCCACCACGCCCCATTTCTGGAACGCCGCATTGCCGCGCGCCACAAGGTCGGGGTGATCGCGCAGCGGCCACAACCGCAAGATCGCGTCGCCATAGCGCCAGCCGATCCAGTAGGAAAACAGCGACCCGATCACCGCCCCCACCGACGCCCCGGCCCAGATCGGCAACAAGGACAACTCGCCCGTCGCCACCAGCGCCCCCACCCCCAGCAGAACGGCGGTGGACGGGATTATGATTGACAGGAAGGCGGTCGTCTCGCCCATGGCGAAGACCAGCGCGATCCAGAACGCCCAATCGCGGTTGTCGCGCACAAAGGCCAGCGTCGCCTCGATCACTGTGTCGATGAATGCGAACATCGCCGCCCCTGTCTGCCCCGCCCCATGGTCCGGGGCCACGCCGACCTAGTGCTTTGGCAATGGATGCGCAACCCCGGGTCATCCCTGCAGGCTTTCGTGCATGTCCATCGCGGCATCGCGGCCTTCGGCCACCGCCGTCACCGTCAGGTCTGCCCCGCCCGCCGCGCAGTCGCCCCCGGCCCAGACGCCGGGCAGGCTGGTGCGCCCCGTCGCATCGACGGCGATCTTGCCGCCGGTCAGCGCCAGCCCATCGGGTGCGCCCGCAAGGGTCTGGCCGATGGCCTTGAACACCTGATCCGCCTTCAGGCGAAAGGTTTCGCCGGTCTGCACCAGCCCCTGCGGCGTCTCTTCGGTATAGGCAAACTCCACCTCGCGCACCGTGCCGTTGCCATGCACTGCCAGCGGGGCCGCGTGGCAGATGATGCGCACACCGACAGAGGTGGCGTGTTCCTGCTCATGGCCGCTGGCGCTCATCCGGTCCTGGCTGCGGCGGTAGACGATGGTCACGTTTTCCGCGCCCAACAGTTTTGACTGAACGGCGGCATCCACCGCCGTCATGCCGCCACCGATCACCACCACGTCACGGCCCACCGGCAGCGCCGATTTGTCCCCCGCCTGCCGCAGTTCCGCGATGAAATCCACCGCGTCGCGCACATGGCCCATATCCTCGCCCACCGCGCGCAGGGCGTTCACCCCGGCCAGACCGATGGCCAGAAACACCGCGTCATGCGTGGCGCGCAGGTCATCCAGCGTCATGTCGCGGCCAAGGGCCATGCCGTTCCTTATGGCGATACCGCCGATTTTCAGCAGCCAGTCCACCTCGCGCTGGGCAAAATCATCGGGGGCCTTGTAGGTGGCGATGCCGAATTCGTTCAGCCCGCCGGGTTTCGGGCGCGCGTCATAGATCGTCACCTCATGCCCCAGCATGGCCAGCCGGTGCGCCGCCGAAAGCCCCGCAGGCCCGGCCCCCACCACCGCCACATGCTTGCCCGTGCCATCGGCCCGCACAAAGGGATGCAGCCCCTTGGCCATCACCACATCGGTGGCAAAGCGTTGCAGCCGCCCGATTTCCACCGGCTTGCCCTCGGCGGCCTCACGCACGCAGGCCTCTTCGCACAATTGCTCGGTCGGGCAGACGCGGGCGCACATGCCGCCAAGGATGTTCTGTGACAGGATGGTTTTCGCCGCCGCATCCGGCGTGCCCGTGGCGATCTGGCGGATGAACAGCGGGATGTCGATGCTTGTGGGGCAGGCGGTGATGCAGGGCGCGTCATGACAGAAATAGCAACGGTCAGCGGCCACATGCGCCTCGTGCCGGTCCAGCGGGGCCGCGACATCGGTGAAATTGTCATGATAGGCGGCGGCGGGCAGACGGTGCGGCACGACACCGGGCGTCAGCTGGCTGTTGGACAAGGCGGAACCCCCCATTGGCTTATTTCTTTGATAAAAAGCTGCCACGGGTCTGATTTTTTATCAAACGGTAAATTTTGCTTTTCTGCCAAAATCCACCGCGGCGCACCGCTCCTGCCCGAAAAACCGGCAACAGCATCCGGCTGCCGGGCCATGCAACTGACGCTTTTCACCCAAAGCGGGCTGGCGTATAAGGCTGGCGCAGCCCGCGCGCCCTGAGGCGTGCCCGACAGCCACAAATCAGGCCAAGACGCCAATCGAGGACCGTATGAGCAAACATTCCACCGAATCCGATGTCGCTTTCATCCAGGCCCTTGCGGAGCTGTTGAACACAAATGCGCTGACCGAACTTTCCGTCAAACGTGAATACGGCGAGGATGACAGCCTTGAGGTGCGCGTGGTCAAGCAGGCCAACATCGTGACCACCTCGGTCGCAGCCTCTGCCCCGGTCACGGTCGCCGCCCCGGCTGCCGCGCATGCCGCCGCCGCACCTGTGGCGATGGAAGACCCCGCGCAGCACCCCGGTGCAGTGACCTCGCCCATGGTCGGCACGGCCTATCTTTCCGCCGAACCCGGCGCTGCGGCCTTTGTCACCGTGGGGGCCACGGTGTCGGAAGGCCAGACGCTGATGATCATCGAGGCGATGAAGACGATGAACCACATTCCCGCGCCGCGCGCCGGCGTGGTCAAACGCATTCTGGTGGCCGATGGCAATCCGGTCGAATACGGCGCCCCCCTGATGATCGTGGAGTGATCCGCGATGTTCACCAAAATCCTTATCGCCAACCGGGGCGAGATTGCCCTGCGCGTGATCCGCGCCTGCCAGGAAATGGGCATCACCTCGGTCGCGGTGCATTCCACCGCTGATTCCGACGCGATGCATGTGCGGATGGCCGACGAATCCGTCTGCATCGGCCCGGCATCCTCGACCGAAAGCTACCTCAGCAAGGCCGCGATCATTTCTGCCTGTGAAATCACCGGGGCCGAGGCTGTGCATCCGGGCTATGGCTTCCTGTCCGAAAACGCCGCTTTTGCGCAGGCGTTGCAGGATCACGACATCACCTTCATCGGCCCTACCGCGGAACATATCCGCATCATGGGCGACAAGATCACCGCAAAGGAAACCGCCAAGGCGCTGGGGATTCCCGTGGTGCCGGGGTCTGACGGCGGCGTGGCCGATTACGAATCCGCCATCGGCGTGGCGGCGGCCATCGGCTTTCCGGTGATCATCAAGGCCACGGCAGGCGGCGGCGGGCGCGGCATGAAAGTGGCCCGCAACCCCGAAGAGCTGGAGATCGCCTTCCGCACCGCACGGTCGGAATCCAAAGCCGCCTTTGGCAATGACGAAGTCTATATCGAGAAATACCTGCAAACCCCGCGCCATATCGAGATTCAGGTGTTTGGCGACGGCAAGGGCAATGCCGTGCATCTTGGCGAGCGTGATTGCAGCCTGCAACGCCGCCACCAGAAAGTATTCGAAGAGGCACCGGGCCCCGTCATCACCCCCGCCCTGCGCGCGAAAATCGGCAAGATCTGCGCCGATGCCGTGGCCAAGATCAACTATATCGGCGCGGGCACCATCGAGTTCCTGTATGAAAACGGCGAGTTCTTCTTCATCGAGATGAACACCCGGTTGCAGGTAGAGCATCCGGTGACGGAAACCATCTTTGGCGTCGATCTGGTGCGCGAACAGATCCGTGTGGCGGCGGGCATGGGCCTGTCCTTCACCCAGGACGAGCTGGAGATCAACGGCCACGCCATCGAAGTGCGGATCAACGCGGAAAAGCTGCCGAATTTCAGCCCCTGCCCCGGCAAGGTGCGGATGTTCCACGCGCCCGGCGGTCTGGGTGTGCGGATGGATTCGGCGCTGTATTCCGGCTACTCGATCCCGCCCTATTACGATTCACTCATCGGCAAGCTCATCGTGCATGGCCGCGACCGGCCCGAGGCGCTGGCACGCCTGCGCCGGGCCTTGGGCGAATTGATCGTGGACGGGGTGGATACCACGGTGCCGCTGTTCCATGCCCTGCTGGCCGAACCCGACATCCAGCATGGCGAATACAACATTCACTGGCTGGAAAAATGGCTGGCCGCACAGTTCGGCTGACCCTTGAGGCGCGCGGCCCCGGGTCGCGCGCACATGAAATTCCTGCAAGGGAATTTGCAAAATTCTTCGAAGAATTTTGATGGCAGACGCCCCCTTGACCCCCGACCTGCTGCTGCGCGCCTATGCCCTGGGCGTCTTTCCCATGGCCGAAAGCCGAGATGCGCCCGATGTGCATTGGGTTGACCCGCGCAGGCGTGGTGTCTTTCCTTTGCACAGCTTCCACATTTCAAGCAGTCTTTCTGCGGCTATCTTGCGCAAGGATTATCAAATTCGAACAGACACGGCATTTTCCGCAGTCGTCGCCGCCTGCGCCGACCGGCCCGAGACCTGGATCAACGCCCCCCTGTTCGCCCTTTATGACGCGCTGCACCAACGCGGCCACGCCCATGCGCTTGAAGTCTGGGATGGGCCTGCCCTGATCGGCGGCGTTTACGGCGTGACGCTGGGGGCTGCGTTTTTCGGCGAAAGCATGTTCTCGCGCCGCAGCAATGCGTCAAAGATCGCGCTGGCCTGGCTGGTTCACCGGCTGCGCGCCGGCGGGTTTACCCTGTTCGACACACAATTCCTGACGCCGCATCTGGCCAGCCTTGGCGCGGTGGAAATCACCCGGGCGGATTATCATGCAAAGCTGGGGCACGCTTTGCAGGGCGCTGCCAGTTTTGCGCCATCAAACTACCAGCCCGACGCCTATTCCGTGGCGCAGCGCAGCACCCACACATCGTAACGTGCATGGTCCAGCGCCGACAGCGCTGGGCTTGAGGCGATCATCCAGCCGGAAAACACAGGTTCGGCCGCCCGGCTGTCACGGATCGTCAGATGCGCATAGGCATCCGCCGCCGGATCGGCGCTGGGATAGCGGCATTCATCCAGTTGCATCGTCAGAAATCCGCTGGTCGCGGCCTGCCCGCGCGCGAGTTCGATATCCGCCGTCTCGCCCGACACCTTGTCAAGCCAACGCAGGATACCGCCCGGCGCACTGGTCACATCCTGCGCCAGCGCAGGCGGTGCCAGCATCACCAGCAGGGCCAGCGCGCGCATCATCCGCCGCTCCCCGTCTCGGCATCATCACCCCCGCCGCCTACGAATTTCATCAGCAGCGAGATCAGGCTGACCGAGCCCTGGGTATCCTCGATCTCGGCGCCCGGGGCCAGATTGTCCAGCGACCCGCCCGGCACCAGTTCCACGAAATTCCCGCCCAGCAGCCCTTCGGACGAGATCAGCAGCGCCGAATCGTCGGGCAGGGCTATCCCCTCAAGCACCGAAATCGTGGCATCGGCAAAGAAGGTTTCGGGGTTCAGCGTCAGCGATGTCACGCTGCCCACCCTTACCCCCGCCAGCCGCACATCGGTGCCGACCGAAATCCCCTCGACCGAGCGGAAACTGGCGGTCAGCGGGTAGCTGCCCCCGCCGCCGGAAAAGCCCGCCGTCTGACCCGCATAGACCAGAAAGCCGATGGCCGCCGCCAGAACGGCCGCCCCTGCGATCACTTCTGAGGTATTTTCCGCCATTATTCGGGCTGCCATGCCTCGTAATCCTGACGTGCGGCCGGTTCCGAGCGGCGGATCGACCCGGGCGGCGCATAGGCCGCCGCCGTGCCCGACAGGTTTTCCTGATGCGGCTTTTCCCAGGCCTTGTGCACCAGCGGCACCTTGTTCGGCGGCTGATCCCAGGTGTGGTGCAGCCAGCCGTGCCAGTCAGGTTCCACCCGGCTGGCCTCGGCCTCGCCGTTGAAAATCACCCAGCGGCGCTTGCCGTCGGCGGTCTGGTAAAACAGATTGCCCTGCGCATCTTCGCCAACCTTCTGGCCCTTGCGCCAGGTATAGATCTGGGTGCCAACCGTCTGGCTGTTCCACCAGGTAAGCAGGCGCAGCAGGAAATTCATGCGGAAACCTCCGAAAGGGTGTTGGCTTTGGTATGCCGCAACCGCGAAGCAAGGTCCAGCGCGAAGCGGCGGCAAAGCAAAAGGCGGGCCGAAGCCCGCCTGTCTTTCACCATCGCCGCAGGGGCCTTAGCCCGCCGTCGCCGATTCCTTTTTCTTCTCGGTATAGATCAGCAGCGGTTTTGCGGCATTGGCAGCCATGTTGCTGTTGGTGGCACCGTTGTTCACGGCCTCTTCGTTCACCACCACCTCTTCGACGCCTGAAAGCCCCGGCAGTTCGAACATCGTGTCCAACAGGATGTCTTCCATGATCGACCGAAGGCCGCGCGCGCCGGTCTTGCGCTTGATGGCGCGTTTGGCGATGGCCACCAGCGCATCCGCCGTGAAGGTCAGCTTGACGCCCTCGATGTCGAACAGGCGCTGATACTGTTTCACCAGCGCATTCTTCGGCTCGGTCAGGATCGTGACAAGTGCCGCCTCATCCAGATCGGTCAGCGTGGCCAGCACCGGCAAACGGCCGACAAATTCGGGGATCAGCCCGAATTTCAGCAGATCCTCGGGCTCCAGTTCACTGAACAGCTCACCCACGCCGCGCGAATCCGGGTCTTTCACCTCGGCACCAAACCCGATGCCCGATCCCTTGCCACGCTGCGCGATGATCTTTTCCAGCCCCGCAAAGGCCCCGCCACAGATGAACAGGATGTTCGTCGTGTCCACCTGCAGGAATTCCTGCTGCGGATGCTTGCGCCCGCCCTGCGGCGGCACCGAGGCCACGGTGCCCTCCATGATCTTCAGAAGCGCCTGCTGCACGCCCTCGCCCGACACATCGCGGGTGATCGACGGGTTGTCCGACTTGCGGGTGATCTTGTCGACCTCGTCGATATAGACGATGCCGCGCTGCGCCCGTTCCACATTGTATTCCGAAGCTTGCAGCAGTTTCAGGATGATGTTTTCCACATCCTCGCCCACGTAACCGGCCTCGGTCAGCGTGGTTGCATCGGCCATGGTGAAGGGCACGTCCAGAATCCGCGCCAGCGTCTGCGCCAGCAGCGTCTTGCCACAACCGGTCGGGCCGATCAGCAGGATGTTCGACTTCGACAGTTCGATATCGGTTTTCGACGAATGGTTCAGCCGCTTGTAATGGTTGTGAACCGCCACCGACAGCACGCGCTTGGCATGAATCTGCCCGATGACATAATCATCCAGCACCTTGCAGATCTCGCGCGGCGTCGGCACGCCGTCGCTGCTTTTCAGCCCGGTGGTCTTGGTTTCCTCGCGGATGATGTCCATGCACAGCTCGACGCATTCGTCGCAGATGAACACGGTCGGCCCCGCAATCAGCTTGCGCACCTCATGCTGGCTCTTGCCGCAGAACGAGCAATAGAGGGTGTTCTTGCTGTCGCTGCCAGAATTGTTCGCCATCGTCGTCCTCTGCCCGTTTGCCGTTTATGGCATTCGCATGAAAGTCTAGGCCAAGGCCCGCGCCTTCACAATGTCAAATCGCCCCCCGGCGGTCTGCCGCCGGGGGGCGCATGTTTCACTTCGACGTGTCGTCCATCTTGCCCCGGTCGGCCACGATCTCGTCGATCAGGCCCCAGGCCTTGGCATCTTCGGCGGACATGAAGTTGTCACGCTCCAGCGCCGCCTCGACCGTTTCATAGGCATTTCCGGTGTGTTTGACATAAATCTCGTTCAACCGGCGCTTCAGCTTTTCCGTCTCGCGCGCGTGGATCATGATGTCGGTGGCCTGACCCTGATACCCGCCAGACGGCTGGTGGACCATGACGCGGCTGTTGGGCAGGCTGAACCGCATGCCCTTGTGCCCCGCCGTCAGCAGAAGGCTGCCCATCGAGGCCGCCTGCCCGATGACCAGCGTGCTGACCTTCGGCTTGATGTATTGCATCGTGTCATAGATCGACAGGCCCGATGTCACCACGCCGCCCGGGCTGTTGATATACATCGAGATTTCCTTTGACGGGTTCTCCGCCTCAAGGAACAGCAACTGCGCGCAGATCAGGCTGGACATGCCGTCATGCACGGGGCCGGACAGGAAGATGATCCGCTCCTTCAGCATGCGGCTGAAGATGTCATAGGCGCGTTCGCCACGGCTGGTCTGTTCGACCACCATCGGCACGAGGGTGTTCATGTAGTGATCAATCGGGTCTTTCATCTGCGCCTGCCTCTGTCTTGGAAGAAATACCGCTTGGGGATTACCCGAGTCTTAGTTGCGCGCACCGGGGGCTGCAAGGGCAGGCGGCGAAAACAGCCCCGGCTTGAAGCGGCGCAAGCCTGCCCTAGCTGCCCCACCATGACGCAGTCAGACGATTTTCCCCCACACCGAAGCGCCGCCCTAGCGCGTCTTGCGGCCTTTGTGCCGCAGGCCGGGCGCGACTATGCTGCCCTGCGCAACCACGATCTGCCGGGGCACCCGCATGTTTCGGGCCTTTCGCCCTACATCCGCCACCGCCTGCTGCTGGAGGACGAGGTGATCGCCGCTGTCGGCGCAGCGCACGCCCGCCCTTCGGCCGACAAGTTTCTGGCCGAGGTCTATTGGCGCAGCTACTGGAAGGGCTGGCTGGAGCTGCGCCCCGGCATCTGGCGCGGCTACCGCGCGGGGCTGGCGGCCGCGCTGAACCGGGTGCAGACCGAATCCGGCCTGCGCGCGGCGGTGCATGCGGCCTGCCGGGGCGACACCGGGATAGACGGCTTTGACCATTGGGCGCGTGAACTGTTGGCCACAGGCTATCTGCACAACCATGCGCGGATGTGGTTCGCCTCGATCTGGATATTCACCCTGCGGCTGCCGTGGGAACTGGGGGCCGATTTCTTCCTGCGGCATCTGCTGGATGGCGATGCGGCGTCGAACACCCTGTCATGGCGCTGGGTGGGCGGGCTGCACACGCCGGGCAAGACCTATCTGGCCACGCCCGACAACATCGCGCGCAACACAGGCGGGCGGTTCAACCCGACCGGGCTGGCGACACATGCCGATCCGCTGCCTATGGCCCCGCTGCCCAGCCCCCGCCCCGCGCCGCAGCCGGTGGTTTGGAACCCGAACCTGCCCACCGCGCTGATCCTGCATGACGATGACCTGCACCCCGACCATCTGGCGCAGGCGGGGCTGGCACCGCTGGCGACGGCCCTGCTCGACAGCGCCGCGGTGCGGTCGCCCTTGGCCGTGGGGCCGCTGCCACAGGCGTTTGTCGCAGGCGCGCTTGCCGATGTGGCAGCGCGCCATGCCGGTTGGCTGGGTCCGGTGCAGAGCTTCGGCCCTGAAGCCTCCGCCGACACGCTGGCGGCTTGGGCCCTTGCGACTGGCGCGCAGCAGGTTGTCACCCCCCATGCGCCCATCGGGCCGGTGGCCGACCGGCTGACTTCACTGGCCCCCGCCCTCACAGCCCTTGGTCTGCCGCTGGTGCAGGTGCTGCGCCCGTTTGATGCCGCGCTTTGGCCCCATGCCACCCATGGCTTTTTCCGGTTCCGCGAGGCGGTGCTGTAGCGCCCGTCAGCGGGCAAATTCCCGCCGCGCCAGCAGCACACGGGCCAGCGCCGTGACAAAGCACAAGGCGCCAAACCCCCATGCCAGCGGCACAAAACCCGCAGGCCAAACGCACAGCAGCACGAAAAACGCAATCGTCTCGCTGCCCTCCAGCAGCCCCGCCGTGAAATACAGTGATTTTTCGCCCCGGTTGCTGGTCGTCATGCCGCGCTTTTCGGCCAGCACCGCATAGCCCAGAAAGCTGGTGCCATTGACGTAGAATGAGGTCAGCAGGAAGGACGCAGCGGGTGCATTGGCCGGGTCGCGCAGCGCAAAGGCCAAGGGCACCGCACCGTAAAACAGGAAATCGCAGACAATATCCAGATAGCCGCCGAAATCGGTCTTTTGCGTGGCCCGCGCCACCGCCCCGTCCAGCCCGTCGGCAATGCGGCTGGCCAACAGCGGCACCAGCGCCACAAATCCCGACAGCCCAAGTGCCAGACACCCCGCCGCCAGCAACCCCAATGCCAGACCCGCCAGTGTCACCCCATCCGCGGTCACCCCACGCGCCGCAAGCCAGCGCCCCACCCGGTTCAACGGCGGGTCGATCAAGCGGCGCATCTGCCCGTCCAGCATTCTGTCCTCCCGGTTTTCGCTGTGGTGCCGCAGCAGGGGGTGCAACGCAACCGCGTGACAGATGTTTCACGCAAGCGTGGGGCCATGGCGCCGCCCGATTTCTCACATTCCGGTGGGAGGCGACATTTTCTTTTGCCGCCGCCCCTGCCGGGGCCGTAAGTCTGATGCGACCACGGCCCGCCGGGCCGCAACAGGGGATGAAGCATGACCAAACGCATTCTGGCGGCGCTGGCCGCCACCGGCCTTTTGCTGGGGGCGGTGCCCGCCACCGCCCAGACCGCACCCGCACCCGATTGGCAGGCGGTTCTGGATCAGGCCGAAGGCCAGACAGTCTATTGGCATGCCTGGGGTGGCGACCCCAAGATCAATGATTTCATCGCCTTTGTCGGGGCCGAGGCGATGGCCCGCCATGGCGTGACGCTGGAGCATGTGAAACTCGCCTCCACCGCCGATGCGGTGGCCCGCGTGCAGGGCGAACAGCAGGCTGGGCGCAACACAGGTGGCGCGGTGGATCTGATCTGGATCAACGGCGAGAATTTTGCCGCGATGAAGGCAAACGGCCTGCTGGGCGCACCCTTTGCGGAAAGCCTGCCCAATTGGGCGCTTGTCGATGTGGCGGGCAAACCCGCCGTGGCAAACGACTTCACCGAACCGACGGAAGGGCTGGAAAGCCCATGGGCCATGGCGCAACTGGTCTTTGAACATGATAGCGCCATCTTGCCGGAACCGCCCCGCAGCACCCAGGGCCTGCTGGACTGGATCATCGCCAACCCCGGGCGGTTCACCTATCCGCAGCCGCCGGATTATCTGGGCACCACCTTTCTGAAGCAGGTGCTTTACGGCGTTATGGACAACCCTGCGATCCTGCAACAGCCGCTGGATCCCGCCACCTATGACGCGGCGACGGCACCCCTTTGGGCCTGGCTGGATGCCGCAACCCCGCATCTGTGGCGCGAAGGGCGGGCCTATCCGCAGAATGAACCGGCGCTGGGGCAGTTGCTGGCCGATGGCGAGGTGCAGATCGCCTTTGCCTTCAACCCCGGCCGCGCCTCGGCGGTCATCGCGGCGGGTGAATTGCCCGATACCGTGCGCACCTTCGTGCTGGAGGAAGGCACGATCGGCAACGCCAGCTTTGTCGCCATACCGTTCAACGCGGCCAACCGGGCGGGGGCCATGGTGGTGGCCAACCTGCTGCTGGACCCCGCCGTGCAGGCCCGCGCCCAGGATCCCGCCGTGCTGGGCTTTCAGACGGTGCTGAATGTGGCGGCCCTGCCCGACACTGACCGCGCACGGTTTGATGCGCTGGAACTGGGCGTGGCCACCCTGTCACCCGACCAGCTGGGCAAGGCCCTGCTGGAACCCCATGCCAGCTGGATGGTGAAGATCGCCGAGGACTGGGCACGGCGCTACGGGGTCGCTCAATGATCCGCACATGCGGGCGGCGATGAAACTGTTTCCGCGGGGCAGGCTGCGGCTTGCCCCCAGGATCACGCTGGCCCTGATGCTGGGGCCGGTGCTGGCCGGGCTGGCGGGCACGCTGGCCCCGGCCTTTGGCCTTGTGCCTATGCCCGACGCCCCGCCCGGGCTTGCGGCGTTCCGGCAACTGGCCGACTGGCCCGGCCTGCGCCCGGCGGCGGTTCTCTCGCTTACCACCGGGCTGGCCTCGACCGCCCTGGCATTGGCCATCACGCTGGCGGTGCTGGCGCTGTTGCAGGGCACGCGGGCGTTTGCGCTTCTGTTGCGGCTGCTGTCACCCTTGCTGGCGGTGCCGCATGCGGCGGTGGCGCTGGGGCTGGCGTTCTTGCTGGCCCCTTCGGGCTGGATCGCGCGGGCACTGTCACCCTGGGCAACGGGGTGGCATGCCCCGCCCGATCTGCTGACGCTGAATGACCCGGCAGGCCTTGCGCTTGTCGCGGGGCTGGTGGCGAAAGAGGTGCCCTTTCTGTTGCTGATGGCCTTGGCAGCGTTGCCGCAGACCGATGCGCCGCGACGCCGGATGGTGGCCGCGACGCTGGGCTATGGCACGGCGGCAGGCTGGGCCTACACGGTGCTGCCGGCGCTTTACCGCCAAATGCGTCTGCCGGTCTATGCCGTGCTGGCCTATGCCATGACGGTGGTGGACATGGCGATGATCCTGGGCCCCACCCGTCCGCCCACGCTGGCGGTGCAGATTACCTTGTGGATGACCGATCCGTCACTGGCGCAGCGCGGCATGGCAGCGGCGGCGGCCCTGCTGCAACTGGCGCTTGTCGTCGGGGCGCTGCTGGCATGGAGGGCTGCGGAACTGCTGGCCAAGAGGCTGTTGATCTGCCGCGCCATGGCCGGGCGGCGCGGGTTGGCGCTGGATGGCTGGCTTGGCCCCCTTGCGGGCTTGCTGGCGGCGCTTGCAGTCGCGGCGGTTGCGCTGGGTCTGGCGGGGCTGGCCGTGTGGTCGGTGGCAGGGCTGTGGCAGTTTCCCGATGCCTTGCCCGAAACCCTGACTCTGAATACCTGGTCCCGCGCCGCCCCCGACCTGCAAGCGGCAACGACCCTGACACTTGGGTTGGCGGCGCTGGCCACCGCCACCGCCATCGCCCTGGTGCTGGCCTGTCTGGAGGCCGAGGCCCGGCATGGCCTGCGCCCGACCACCCGCGCGCTCTGGCTGCTGTATCTGCCGCTGATCGTGCCGCAGATCGCCTTTTTGCCGGGCTTGCAGTTTCTGGCGCTGGTGACAGGCGCCGAAGGCACGGCCCTTGCCGTGGCCGCGGCGCATCTGGTCTTTGTGCTGCCCTATGTGTTCCTGTCACTGGCCCCGCCCTGGCGCGCCTGGGATGGCCGCACCGCCACAGCGGCGGCGACGCTTGGGGCCTCGCCATTCCGCATCTTCTGGCACCTGCGCCTGCCGATGCTGCTGCGCCCTGTGCTGACGGCTGCGGCGGTGGGCGTGGCGGTATCGGTCGGGCAGTATCTGCCCACGCTGCTGATCGGCGGCGGCCGCGTCGTCACCCTGACGACCGAGGCCGTGGCCCTGTCATCGGGCGGCAACCGCCGCATCATCGGCACCTATGCGCTGCTGCAAATGGCGTTGCCCGCGCTGGCCTTTGCCATGGCCATCGCGCTGCCCGCACTGGTGTTCCGCAACCGGCGTGGCATGGCGGTGGCGGCATGACGGGTCTTGTTCTGGACAATCTGCTTGTCACCAGCGGCGACACGACCTGGGTCGCGCTGCACACGACCGTCGCGCGCGGTGAGGTGCTGACGATCATGGGACCGTCCGGCACCGGCAAATCCACCCTGCTGGCGGCGATCATCGGCACGCTGGCCCCCGCCTTCCGCATGACCGGCAAGGTGCTGCTGGACGGGGTGGATGTGACGGACCGCCCCACCCGCGCCCGCCGCATCGGGTTGTTGTTTCAGGATGACGTGCTGTTTCCGCACCTGTCGGTGGGCGGCAATCTGGCCTTTGCGCTGCCCGCATCCATCCGGGGCCGCCGCGCACGGCGCGACCGCATCGCCACCGCGCTGGTGCAGGCCGGTCTGGCAGGCTTTGCCGACCGCGACCCCGCCACCCTGTCGGGCGGGCAGCGCGCCCGTGTGGCCCTTATGCGCACCCTCTTGGCCGAGCCGCGCGCCCTGCTGCTGGATGAGCCCTTCAGCCGGCTTGACGCCGACCTGCGCGCCCAGATCCGCAGCTTCGTGCTAACGCGCGCCCGGGATGAGGGGCTGCCGGTGATCCTTGTCACCCATGATGCCGAAGATGCCCGGGCCGCTGCGGGCCGCATTCTCAGCCCGCTGGGCAAGGAATTGCCGAAAAAACCGCAAGGCGTGGAAGGAAACGCGACACTGGCCCGTTGACCTTCTGTCAGCCTTGCATCACAGCGCCGCAAAATCGCCGTGAGAGGATGGCAATAGTCACACAGGCATCAGCCCGGTCCGTCTGGCATCACCCCAGCATGACACCGCAGATGCCACAAGAGAAAGGACCAGACATGCCATTTTTCCGACTGATCCCGCTGGCCGTGACGGCCTTTCTGGCGCTGCCCCTGGTGGCACAGGCCTGCATCATGCCCGCGGGCGCATCCGCCGCCCGCGCCGCGATGATCCAGGCGGTGAATGCCGAACGCCGCGCACAGGGACTGCCTGCGCTGAGTTCGTCGCCCAAGCTGGACAGGGCCGCCCAGCAGCAGGCCTGCGACAATGCGGCCCGCCGGTCCATTTCGCACACCGGGGCAGATGGGTCGGAACTGGCCACGCGGCTGAAACGCGCAGGCTACCGCTACCGCATTGCAACCGAAAACACCGGGCGCGGCTTTGCCCAGCCGCAGAATGCGGTGGATTGGTGGATGAATTCCGGCAAGCACCGCACCAACATCCTGCTGCGCAAAACGCGCGAGATCGGCGTGGGTCTGGCGCTCAGCGACGCCCCGGAAAGCCGAAACCACTGGATCATCGTGATGGGCGCCTCGAAATAGGCGCCCATCAGCGGGGCATCACAACCGGTAGATGCCCCGGAACTTCGCCTCCAGATAGTCCAGCAACGGCCCTTCGCCGGGTTCGGCCCCGCAGGCGCGCGTGATCACCTCGCGCGGGGTATAAAGCCCGCCGTGGCGCTGCACGTTCTCGCGCAGCCAGCCGGTTGCGGCTGACGTGTCGCCAGCAGCCAGCGCCGCATCCAGATCGGGCACCGCCGCGCGCAGCGCGCGGTGCAGACAGCCCGCATAGACATTGCCCAGCGAATAGGTGGGGAAATAGCCGAACAGCCCCACCGACCAATGCACATCCTGCAACATCCCCAGCGCCGGGCGCGGCACGGCAATGCCGAAATCGGCCTTGAAGCGGTCGTTCCACGCGGCCTCCAGATCCTCCACCACCAGATCGCCCCGGATCAGCGCACGTTCCAGATCAAAGCGCATCATCACATGCAGGTTGTAATGCACCTCGTCGGCTTCCGTGCGGATGAAGCCTGACTGCACCCGGTTCACCGTGCCATAGAAGGCCTCGGCCCCGGCAATGCCGAAATCGCCAAAACGTTCGCGCATCTGGCCATACATCCAGCCGGTGAAGGCGCGGCTGCGCCCCAATTGGTTTTCATAAATCCGGCTCTGGCTTTCATGCACACCCATCGAGACGCCCTGCCCCAGCGGCGTCAGCGCGTAATCGGGGTCGATGCCCAGTTCATAGCAGGCATGCCCGACCTCATGGATCGTCGAATAAAAGCAGTTGAACGGATCGGTTTCCACCACCCGCGTGGTGATCCGCGCATCCGACCCCGACCCCGACGAGAACGGATGCACCGCCAGATCCAGCCGCCCGCGCTGCCAGTCATAGCCAAAGGCGGTGGCCAGATCGCGCGCCATGCGCATCTGCGCATCCTGGCCGAAATGCCCCTCCAGCGGTTTTGGCTGATACTCCGCCCCCAGCACCGCGCTGCGCAGCGCCACCAGACGCGGGCGCATCCGGTCGAACATCGCGCCAAGGCTTTCCGCCGTGGCACCCGGTTCGTAATCGTCGATCAGCGCATCATAAAGATCGCCGCCTTCGGCCAGACACTCCGCCTCTTGCCGCCTGAGTGCTATCACCTGCGCCAGCGTGGGCAGAAACGCCGCCACATCGTCATTCGCCCGCGCCTCGGCCCAGATGCCCTGCGCGATCGAGGTCACGCGCGCCAGTTCCTGCGCCAAGGCGCCGGGAATTTTCGTCGTGCGGGCATGGTTGCGCCGGATGTGGCGCAGCTGCGCCGCCGCCTTGTCATCCGCCGGTTCCGCCGCCGCCAGCCAGTCGGCCAGCCGAGGGTCGGTGCGTCGGGCATGCAGCACGCCCTCCAGCGCGCCCATTTCCTCGGACCGTTGCTGCGCCGCGCCGCGCGGCATCACGGTTTCCTGATCCCAGCCCAGACGGCCCGCGACCTGCGCCAAAGCCTCGGTCTGGCGCTGAAACTCCATCAGTTCGGCATAGGCGGTGTTGTTGGTCATTGGGTTCCCTTTCGGATCGAGCCCACCATGGGGTATTGCGCCAGATGCCGCGCCCGCAGGATCAACACCCACAGGATCACCGCACCGATCTGGTGCGTCAGCGCCGTGTGCAGATGCGCCGCCGTCAGCACGGTGGCCACGCCCAGCGCCATCTGGGCCAGCATCATTGCCATCACGGCATTGTAGGCCGCGCGCGTCGTGCCATGTGCCGACCTGCGGCCGCGCAGCCAGACCACCACGCCAAAGGCGAACAGCAGATAGCCCGACATGCGGTGCATGAACTGCACCAGCCCCGCATTTTCAAAGAAGGCATGCCACAGCGGCAGACTGCCGCCCTGCCCGTCCGGCACATAGAACGCATCGGCGGGAAAGAACTGGCCGTTCATCAAGGGCCATGTGGGAAAACCCCGGCCCGCGTCGATGCCCGCCACCAGCGCCCCCAGCAGGATTTGCAGGAAGGTGAAATGCAACAGGCCGGTGGTCATGCCGAACAGCTTGGCCTCGCGCACCCGCCGGGCCTGCAAAAGCGCGGTTTCCGTGCGCCCCAGCAGGAATACATACCACGCGATGAACCCAAGGATCACAAAGGCCAGCCCCAGATGCGTGGCCAGACGGTAGGACGCCACATCCACCCGGTCGCCGCCCAGCCCCGATGACACCATCCACCAGCCGATCGCGCCCTGCGCGCCGCCAAGGGCACCCAGCAGCAACAGCCGCGGCGTCCAGCCCGCAGGAATTTTCCGCGCCGCCAGAAAGCCGAAAAACCCCACGGCCCAGACCAGCCCCACCACCCGGCCCAATTGCCGGTGGCCCCATTCCCACCAGTAGATCACTTTGAACTCGGCCAGTGACATGCCCTTGTTCTGCAACTGGTATTCCGGGATGGCGCGGTATTTTTCAAACTCGGCGGCCCAGGTGGCCTCATCCAGCGGCGGCAGCGCCCCCGTCACGGGCCGCCATTCGGTGATCGACAGGCCGGAATCCGTCAGCCGCGTCAACCCGCCTACAGCGATCATCGCCGCCACCAGCAAGAAGAGCACCACCAGCCACAGCCGTAACGCCCCGCGCGCGCCGCCGGTTCCCCGGTCGATGACGCCCGCCTGCGGCACCGGGGCCTTGCCCCCCGCACCGACCTCTTCGAAAATGCTGCGCTTGCCTGCCATGAAAGCCTCCGGGTTGCGGAGCGAGACTAGGCCGCGGCTAAGGGGGGTTCAAGGGGCGGCCACCGTGTCGCAAAGCCGCAAGCCAGTGCGGTTGCCCCGCGCCTTGCCGCTTTCTGCAGCAAAGACGCGAAAACCGCGCAAAAGGGCCAGAAACCGCTTTTCACCCGGCCACCCTGCCCGTAAAACCGCGCCAGCAGACTGGACCCGGTGCAATTCCGGGTGGCCCTTCCGGCCGCCGATCCGCCGGACCACCGACCCGCCCCCAAGCCAAGGCACCGGGCGGCACACCGAAACCCGCATGATCCTTCTGAACACCTATGCCCGTCAATGGACGGGCAACATCCGTGGCGACCTTTTGTCGGGCCTTGTCGTGGCGCTGGCGCTGATCCCCGAGGCCATCGCCTTTTCCATCATCGCGGGTGTTGACCCCAAGGTGGGGCTTTACGCCTCGTTCTCCATCGCGGTGCTGACGGCGATCACTGGCGGGCGGCCCGCAATGATTTCGGCGGCAACGGCCGCCACCGCTGTGCTGATGGTCACGCTGGTGCGCGACCACGGCCTGCAATACCTGCTTGCGGCCACGGTGCTGGCCGGGCTGATCCAGATTGCGGCGGGCCTGCTGCAACTGGGGCAGGTTATGCGCTTTGTCTCGCGGTCGGTCATGACCGGCTTTGTCAACGCGCTGGCGATCCTGATCTTTCTGGCGCAACTGCCCGAACTGGTCGGCGTGCCCGCGCTGGCCTATGTGATGGTGGCAGGCGGGCTGGCCATCATCTATCTGTTTCCACGGCTTACCACCGCCATCCCCTCGCCACTGGTCTGCATCATCGTGCTGACCACGATCACACTGGCGCTGGGGCTGGATCTGCGGACCGTGGGCGACATGGGCCAACTGCCCGATACGCTGCCGGTGTTCCTGCTGCCCGATGTGCCGCTGACGCTGGAAACGTTGCAGATCATCCTGCCCTACTCCTTTGCCGTGGCGGCCGTGGGGCTGCTGGAATCGCTGATGACGCAGAATATCATCGACGACATGACCGAAACCACATCCGACAAGAACCGCGAATGCGTGGGGCAAGGCATCGCCAACACCGTCACCGGATTTATCGGCGGCATGGCGGGCTGTGCCATGATCGGGCAATCCATCATCAACGTGAAATCGGGCGGGCGCACGCGGCTGTCTTGCGCCTTTGCCGGGGTGATGCTGCTGATCTTCTGCGTGTTTCTGGGCGACTGGGTGGCGATGATCCCGATGGCGGCGCTGGTGGCCATCATGATCATGGTGTCGGTCGGCACCTTCAGCTGGGCCTCGGTCGGCAATCTGCGCAGCCACCCTGCCAGCTCGTCGGTGGTGATGCTGGCCACGGTGGTGATCGTGGTCTGGACGCACAACCTTGCCCTTGGCGTGCTGGCGGGAGTGCTGCTGTCTGGCCTCTTCTTTGCCTGGAAAATCGCGCATCTGTTCCGCGTCACCTCGCTGCTGTCCGAGGACGGCCAGACCCGCACCTACCGGCTGGAGGGGCAGATGTTCTTTGCCTCGGCCGAAACCTTCATGCGGGCCTTTGACTTTCACGAGCGCCCGACCCGGGTCGAGATCGACCTGACCGATGCCCATATCTGGGACATTTCCTCGGTTGCGGCGCTGGACCAGACCGTTCTGCGCCTGCGCCGCAGCGGCATCGTGGTGAATGTCACCGGCATGAACGCGGCCACACAGACGCTGGTGGACAAGCTGAGCGTGCAGGACAGGCCGGGGGCAAACGTCTCGGCCCACTGATCGCGCCGCTGTTGCGTCACAGCCTTTCGGCTGGCAGTATCACAAGGCCCTTAGCGCAGTCGGCGGAACAGACTGCGCAAGGGGAAAAGCTGAAACCCTAGCATCGGGTAAAGGGCTTCCGCCGTCCTTTCAGCACCAGAACGGCTGCGGCTGCCTTACTCCCCCTGCTTCAGCTTCCATGCGATCTGGCGCAGCATGCCGTGGAAGGTCTGCACCTCGGCCCGGGTCAGGTTCAGGCGGCCCCACATGTTGCGCAGGCTGGCCTTCATGCCGGGCACCTTGGCCTCGGGGTAGAAAAACCCCGCCGCCTCCAGCCGTTCCTCGTAATGGTCGCCCAGACGCTCCACTTCCACCCGGGTGGCAAATTCGGTGCGGGCCAGTTCCATTACCTCGGGCGGCACTGCCACCGTCTGCCGTCGCCACTCATAGCCCAGCAGAAGCACGCATTGCGCAAGGTTCAGCGAGGGGAAATCGGGGTTCACCGGCACGGTGACGATGGCATTGGCCAGCACCACATCTTCATTCTCCAGCCCCGCGCGTTCGGGGCCGAAAAGCACCGCCACCCGCTTGCCCTCGGCGGTCAGCGCGCGCGCCATATCCATCGCGCGTTCCGGGGTGACGATGGGTTTCGTCAGCTCGCGCCCCCGCGCGGTGGTGGCAAAGACATAGTCGCAATCGGCAATCGCCGCGCGCACATCCAGGAACAGCCCCGCGTGATCCAGCACCCGCCCCGCGCCCGAGGCCATGGCCACGGCGCGCGAATTGGGCCAGCCGTCGCGCGGAGCCACGACACGCATGCGCTCCAGCCCGAAGTTCAGCATGGCCCGGGCGGCACCGCCGATGTTCTCGCCCATCTGCGGGCGCACCAGAATGAATGCGGGGGCTACGGGGGTATCGGTGGGGCTGGGGGGCATGCGGCAGGCTCCGGTGCGGGGGTGGTGCCTGATACGCCTGCCCCGTGCCCCGCGCAACCCGTGCAGCCCCATGGCCTTGCCCCGCATTCTGCGCTAACAGGGGCAAAACCGCGACAGGACACCCAAATGGCCGATGCCGAGCGCCCGCAGATTTACCTGATCACCCCGCCGGATGTTGCGCTGGATGTGTTTCCCGCACGGCTGGCCCGCGTGCTGGACGGGGCCGAGATTGCCTGCATCCGTCTGGCACTGGCCACCCGCGACGAAGACCTGCTGTCGCGCGCCGCCGATGCCATCCGCGAGGTGGCGCATGCCCGTGATGTGGCGCTGGTGATCGAGAACCATGTGCTCTTGGCCGAACGGCTGGGGCTGGACGGCGTGCATCTGACCGACGGCGCGCGCCAGATCCGCAAGCTGCGCAAGGATATGGGCAATGACGCCATCATCGGGGCCTTCTGCGGTGTCACGCGCCACGATGGCATCAACGCGGCCGAGGCCGGGGCCGATTACGTGGCCTTTGGCCCGGTGGGCACCACGCCGCTGGGCGACGGCGCGCAGGCCGGGGAAGACCTGTTCGAATGGTGGTCGGAAATGATCGAGGTGCCGGTGGTGGCCGAAGGCGCGCTGACGGCGGAACTGGTGGCGAAGCTTGGTCCGATGACCGATTTCTTTGGCATAGGCGACGAGATCTGGCGCGAGGATGATGCGCTGGCGGCCTTGCGCGGCCTGCTGGCCCCGCTGGGCTGATCTCAGCCCGCCGAACCCGCCGGATGCCCGCTGCGCACAGCCGCCTCGCAGGCCGCGGCCAGCGCCTTGCGGTCGGCAAAATCGGCCACCGGTAGGGGGGTGTGAAAGATCACCTCCACCCGCCCTTGCTGCCGCGCCGCCAGCACCTGTTTCAGATGCGGGCCAAAATCCATGTCGCCCCACCAGCCGTAGAACCGCGCATCCTGCCCGGGCGGGGCATGATAGACCACGCTGACCGGCTGCACATGCAGCGCGTCCCTTAGCCCGGCACTGAAGAAGGCCGCGAACAGCGTTGATTTGAAAGGCAGAATGCGGATGCTGTCGGTGCTTGTGCCCTCGGGGAAGAACAACAGCCGGTGGTTGGCGCGCAGCCGCTGTTCAAACAGCGCCTGCTGCACCTTGGCCTCGGCCCCCGAGCGGCGGATGAACACCGTGCCGGTGGCCCGCGCCAGCCAACCGATGCCGGGCCAGCCCGCCACTTCGGATTTCGACACGAAATAGACGCGCTGGCAGGCGTTCAGCGCAAAAATATCCAGCCATGACGCATGGTTGGCCACCACGGCCCCCGGCTGGCGCATGGGCGCACCGCGCCGGACCAAAGGAATGCCCAGGATACGAAACGCAGACCGGCAGACAAACTGGGTGATGAAAGGCGACACTGGCCGTTCCAGGCCGCACAGCGGGCGCTCCACCAGACGCACCAACAGCAGCAGCAGCAGCCCGCCATAGGTCAGCCCGCCCAGCACACCGCCCCGCCACACCAGCCGCAACCAGCCGCTTGGGCTCAGCGGCGGATAAGGGGCAGGCCGTTGCAGCCACTCGCTCATGCACGGTCCTGTTTGCGGGTATAGAAATCGCGGTGCTTTTCCGACATGCGGCCCGTATCCATCAGCAGGCAGACATCGGTTGTGTTGAAGGCGCGGTCCACCCAGGCGCCCTCGCCCACGAAACCGCCCAGCCGCAGATAGGCCTTGATCAGCGCGGGCGTGCCCAGCATCGCCGCCTTGCGGTCCAGCTGATCCTCGGGGATCAGATCCATCGCCTGATAGGCCCCGGGCCGCGCCCTGACCCGCAGCGCCGCAGGTGCCAGATGCTTGTGATGCAGATAGGCCAAGGGCTGTGCCAGAGCCGCCGTATCGGTGCCGTGAAAACTGGCCACCCCGAACAGCACCTCGATCTCACGCTCCAGCACATATTCCGCCAGCCCGTTCCACAGCAGATACATTGCCGTGCCGCCCCGGTAATCGGCATGCACGCAGGACCGCCCCAGTTCCAGCAGGCGCCGCCCCGATGCCACCAGCGGCGCCAGATCATATTCGCCGTCGGAATAGAACCGCCCCGCCTGCGCCAGCCTGTCGCCCGGCAGCAGACGGTAAACACCCACCACATCATCCAGCGCGGCTGCGTCGCGCCGCCGGTCAACCAGCAGAAGATGGTCGAAATGCGGGTCGAAAGCGTCACGCTCCAGCCTCCGGTCGTGATCAACCAGTTCGCCGTCGCCACCCAGCTCTGTGACAAAAACCTGATAGCGCAGCCGCTGTGCCGCCATCAGGTCGCGGTCGTCTCGCGCAAGGCGCAGTTCGAAATGCGGATCATCCGGCTGCATCAGCACTCCCCCGCCCCGCTGCGGAGCGTGGCCGTGTCTTAGGATGCGCCCTGCGCGAATGCAACCTGTTCGGCTGATAGCCGCCACGCCACGGGCCGATATGTCATCCGACATATGGGCAATCTCGGGTTGAACTATTGTTGCGCCAGGTCATATCCTGCCTGAGCTGTCGAACACCTGCACCAGTCCGATCCACCGCCCGTCGATCACAACCTTTCCCCTGTGTTCGAAATTCACGGTGATCCGCCCGCCGATGTTCGATTGCACTTGTCCAAGCCCCCAGTCCGGTTGGTCGGGGTGGCGGACGACCATGCCCGGTTCCAGTAATGCGTTCATTCAGTTCACCTTTTCCCTGCCCTGTGGAGCGCCTTCATGACCAATACCCCCGATCTGCCGGCCCTGATTGGCTCGCGCATCTGCCATGATCTTATCAGCCCGATCGGAGCCATCGGCAACGGTGTAGAGCTGATGATGATGGACGGTGCGATGAAAGGCCCCGAGATCACGCTCATTTCCGAAAGCGTCCTGCACGCGAATGCCCGCATCCGGTTTTTCCGCGTGGCCTTTGGATCTGCCACGGGCGAGCAGCGGCTGGGTCGACCAGAGGTGCAGGCCATCCTGTCAGACCTGACGCGCGGCACGCGGCTGGTGATCGACTGGCAAGGCCCTGCCGACCTGCCCCGGCCCGAGGTGAAACTGGCGTTTCTGGCCATCCAATGCCTTGAATCCGCGCTGGCCTATGGCGGGCGGATCACAGTCGAACGGGCCGAGCCACGCTGGGTGCTGACAGCGCATGCCACAAGGCTCAAGGCCCTGCCCGGCCTGTGGGCCGTGCTGACCGACGCCGCAGAGGCCCCTGACCTGACGGCGGCCCAAGTGCATTTCGCACTTCTGGCGGCCGAACTCGGCCAGCAAAACCGCAGCATGGCAGCCGAACTGCGCGACACCGAAGTCCGCCTCAGCTTTTGACCCTCATGCGCCGCCTGACCAGCCGCCGCAGCGTCTGGCCGCGGCCGGTTCAGCCGCGGATGGTGCCGTCGCCCGTCACCAGATATTTGAAACTGGTCAACTGTTCCGCCCCCACGGGCCCACGGGCATGCATCTTGCCCGTGGCGATGCCGATCTCGGCCCCCATGCCGAACTCGCCGCCATCGGCAAACTGGGTCGAGGCATTGTGCAACAGTATCGCCGAGTCTAGCCGCTGGAAGAACCGGTCAGCCACCGCCTGATCCTCGGTCAACACAGCCTCGGTGTGCTGGCTGCCATGGCGGCGGATATGGGCAATCGCCTCGTCCACGCCATCCACCAGCTTTGCTGCGATGATCATGTCCAGAAACTCGCGCCCGAAGTCATCGGGCGCGGCCTGCACAGTGCCCGGCACTTTCAGCAGTTCGCCTTCCGTGCGCACCTCGACACCGGCCGCCAGCAGATCCTCGATCAACACCGCGCCGTGCTTGGTATAGAATTTCCAGTCGATCAGCAGGCATTCTGCCGACCCGCAGATGCCGGTGCGCCGGGTCTTGGCGTTCAGCACCACGCGCCGCGCCTTTTCCAGATCGGCCGCCCCATCGGCATAGACGTGGCAGATGCCCTCCAGATGCGCAAAGACCGGCACCCGCGCTTCGCGCTGCACCAGGCCCACCAGCCCCTTGCCGCCGCGCGGCACGATCACGTCAATGTATTCCACCATGCCCAGCATCGCCGACACCGCCTCTCGGTCGCGCGTCGGCACCAACTGGATCGCATCCTCGGGCAAACCCGCCTGCCGCAACCCCTGCACCAGACAGGCATGGATGGCCTGCGACGAATGGAAACTTTCCGATCCGCCGCGCAGGATCACCGCATTGCCGGACTTCAGGCACAGGGCCCCGGCATCGGCGGTCACATTGGGGCGCGATTCATAGATCACCCCCACCACACCCAAAGGCGTGCGCACCCGGCGGATATGCAGGCCCGTGGGCATGTCCCATTCGGCCATCACCTCGCCCACCGGGTCGCGCTGCTCGGCCACCGCGCGCAAACCATCCACCATGGCCCGCACCCGGCCTTCGTCCAGCCGCAGACGGTCCATCATCGCGGGCGAAAGGCCCTTGGCCTCGGCATAAACCTGATCTTCGCAATTGGCATCGATGATCGCCTGCCGCTGCGCCCAGACCGCCTCGGCCGCCCCGATCAGCGCCGCATGCTTGCGCTCGGCCGATGCAAAGGCCAGTTCCGCCGCCGCCGCCCGCGCCCGCCGCCCGATGTCCTGCATCTGGACCGCTACCGAAACCATGCCGTCATCCATCGCCTGTTCCTTCCCGCTGACCCGTTTCTTACTGGCCCAAATATCCCCGCCGGAGGCCCCCGACCGTTCCACCCGCACACCCTTGGCCTACCGCGCCAAAAGTTTTCCTGAAAACTTTTTCGCAAAATCCTTTCAAGGATTTTGGCCGCCTCACAACACCATGTCGTCGCGGTGCACCAGCGCCGCGCGGCCCGCATAGCCCAGGATCCGCTCGATATCGCCTGACCGGTGCCCGGCAATCGCCCGCGCCTCGGCCAGCGTATAACGCACCAGCCCCTTGCCCAGCGCCTCTCCCTCAGGCCCCAGTATTGCCACCGGATCGCCGCGCCCAAAACTGCCGCTGACCGCCACCACCCCCGCCGGCAGCAAGGATTTGCCCGCCCGCAGCGCCGCCACCGCCCCCGCATCCAGACGCAATTCGCCGCGCGGCTTCATCGCGTTGATCCAGCGCTTGCGCGCCGCCTGCGGGTCGCCCTGTGCGACGAACCATGTGCGCGCCGCACCTTCGGCCAATGCTTGCAAGGGCCGCAGCACAGACCCTTCCATGATCGCCATGGCACAGCCGCCCGCCACGGCGGTCTTGGCCGCCATCAGCTTCGTCTTCATCCCGCCTTTCGACAGGCCGGAAATCGGGTCGCCCGCCATCGCCTCGATCGCGGGTGTGATCTGTTGCACCAGATCAAAGCGTTGCGCCGAAGGGTCTTCCTTGGGGTTGGCGGAATAGAACCCGTCCACATCCGACAAAAGGATCAGCTGATCCGCCCCCACCGTCACCGCAATCTGCGCCGCCAGCCGGTCATTGTCGCCAAAACGGATCTCATCCGTGGCCACTGTGTCGTTTTCGTTGACAATCGGCACCACGCCAAAGCCCAGCAGGGTTTCCAGTGTCGCGCGGGAGTTCAGGTAACGCCGCCGGTCCTCGGTATCCTCCAGCGTCACAAGAACCTGCCCGGTGGTGATGCCATGCGGGGCCAGCACCTCTTCATAGGCCTGCGCCAGCCGGATCTGGCCCACCGCCGCCGCCGCCTGGCTCTGCTCCAGCGGCAGCGCGGCAAACGGCAGGCCCAAAACCAGCCGCCCCAAAGCGATGGAGCCTGACGACACAAGGATCACATCGGTGCCGCGCGCCTTGGCCTCGGCAACGTCGCAGGCCAAAGCCTCCAGCCAGCCGCGCTTCAGCCCCGAGGCGCGGTCCACCAGCAGGGCCGAGCCGATCTTGACCACCAGCCGCTTGGCCTGCCGGATGTCGGGCGCGGTCAGCGCCGTCAGGGTTGCCACGGGGCATCCTCCGTCACCACGGGCTTTGCCCCCGTGATCTCGGCATAGACCGCGCGCAGCACATCCTGCAACCCGGTGCCCGCCACGCCGGAAATCAGATAGACCGGCCCGCCGGTGGCCTTTTCCAGCGCGCGTTTGCGGGTGGACAGGGTCTTGCTGTCCAGCGCGTCGATCTTGTTCAGCGCGGTGATGCGGGGCTTGGTTGACAGATCCTCGGCATAGGCCTCCAGTTCGGTGATGATGGTGCGGTAATCCTTGGTGATGGTGCTGGACGTGCCATCCACCAGATGAAGCAGCACCGAGCAGCGTTCCACATGCGCCAGAAACTGCACGCCCAGACCCCGGCCCTCATGCGCGCCCTCGATCAGGCCCGGAATGTCGGCCATCACGATTTCCTTGCCGTCGATGCCCACAACCCCAAGGTTGGGCACCAGAGTGGTAAAGGGGTAATCGGCGATCTTGGGCCGCGCGTTCGACGTGGCGGCCAGAAAGGTGGATTTCCCGGCATTGGGCAGGCCCAAAAGGCCAGCATCCGCAATCAGCTTCAGCCGCAGCCAGATCGTGCGCTCCACCCCCTCCTGCCCCGGGTTGGCGCGCGCCGGGGCGCGGTTGGTGGCGGATTTGAACGCAAGGTTGCCCCAGCCGCCATTGCCGCCGCGCGCCAGCAGCACACGCTGGCCCACGGTGGTCAGGTCGGCGATGATGGTTTCCTCGTCCTCGTCCAACACCTCGGTGCCCACCGGCACTTTCAAGATCACGTCATCGGCGGTCTTGCCGGTGCGCTGGCTGCCCATGCCCTGTTGGCCGGATTTGGCAAAGAAATGCTGCTGATAGCGAAAGTCGATCAGCGTGTTCAGCCCGTCCACCGCCTCGGCATAGACGTTGCCGCCATTGCCGCCGTCGCCGCCATCGGGCCCGCCGAATTCCACGAATTTTTCGCGCCGGAACGACACGCAGCCCGCCCCCCCACCGCCCGAGCGGATGTAGACTTTGCAGAGGTCGAGGAATTTCATGGTGTCAGGCTTTCCGGGTTCATGTGATCAGTGGCGATAGACCCGGACGCGCCCGGGTTCAAGCATTGCTTGGGGTTTTCGGCGTCATGGCATGCGACCGGGGTGCGGCCGGTCGTCGAGTTGCAGCGTCAGAAAGGCCAGATCCAGCCAGCGGCCAAACTTCTGCCCCACCTGCCGCAGCACGCCGGTTTCCACAAAGCCCAGCGAGCGGTGCAGCGCGATCGAGGGCGCATTGCCCGCCTCGATGGCCGCCACCATCACATGCTTGCCGCAGCCGCGCGCCCGATCAGTCAGTGCAGCCAGCAGCACCCGCCCGATCCCCCCGCCGCGCGCGCCATCCGCCACATAGACCGAATGTTCCACCGTGCCGCGAAATCCGTCAAAGGCCCGCCAGTCGCCGAAACTGGCATAGCCCACAACCGCGCCGCCGCGTTCTGCCACAATCACCGGATAACCCTGCGCGGCCCGTGCCGCCATCCATGCGATGCGGTTGGCCTCATCCACGGTCACATCATTCCAGATCGCGGTGCCATGCAGCACCGCGTCATTGTAGATGGCCGCGATGGCTGCCGCATCGTCGGGCGTGGCGTCGCGCAGGGTCAGGGTCATGCGGCCAGCTTTCGCATGTAGGTCCAGGTCGGCACGCGGGAGTTGCGCGCGACCGAGAAGGTTTCCGCATCGCCCAGATATTCAAAACCGCAATTGGTCAGCACGCGGGCGGAACCGGGGTTGTCCTGAAACACCTCGGCAAAGATTGCACTGGCACCCTGCGGATTGGCCTCGATCAGAGCGCGCACCGCCTCGGACGCAAATCCGGCGTTCCAGAAGGCGGGCGCCACCCAATAGCCGATTTCCGACTGCGCCCTGTCCATCTTTTTCAGTGATATGACGCCCAGCACCTCGCCCAGACCCGTGGCCGAACCATCCATCACCCAGACATCCTCGGCCCCGCCCTGGACCATCGTGCGGGTCACGAACGCCTCGGCCGCGCCGGGCGGCAACGGATGGGGGATCGACCGCGTGCCCGTGGCCACCCGGCGGTCGCCCGCATACATGGCGAAAAGCCCCGCATCAGACTTGCGCACCGGGCGCAGGATGAAACGGCCGGCGGCAATCTGGTTGCCGGTGGCGGCCTGTGTGGGGGGATGGCCCCGGTATTGCATCATGTCGCGCTCACTCCGTCCTCCTCTCGGGCAACGGGGCGGGAACCGCCCGCATCGCCACCCTTTTCGCCCGCCCGGCCCTGCCCGCAGGGCCGCCCCTCTCTCTCAGACGGACGACGCTGAAATGGGGTGCCGCCCCCTGCGCCACAAGCCGGTGGCTTTGCCGCGCCACCAGAACAAGGCCCCGCCGAAAACCAAAAAGGACCGGCCTTGCAGCCGGTCCCCTTTACATCTGAACTGTAAAGGTTCGGCTTATTCTGCCGCTTCGGCCACTGGGAGCACGGAAATGAAGGTGCGGCCCTTCAGGCCTTTCTTGAAGGCCACCTTGCCCTCGACCACGGCAAAGATCGTGTGGTCGGTGCCCATGCCCACGCCCTGCCCCGGGAACCAGGTGGTGCCACGCTGGCGCACGATGATGTTGCCCGGAATGGCAACCTGGCCACCATAGAGTTTCACGCCAAGGCGACGACCGGCCGAGTCGCGGCCGTTGCGGGAAGAACCGCCTGCTTTCTTGTGTGCCATGGGGTGTTACTCCTGTGCAGCAGCGGCTTTGGCAGCGCGCTTCGGTTTCGCGGGGGCTTCAACCGCCGGAGCGGCCTCGGCATTGTGGGCGGCGCGGCGCGCATCGGCGGTGCCGGTGGCTGCTGCCACGCCCGAGGCTTCGGCGCCCGAGGCCAGAACGTCGGTCACGCGCAGCAGCGTCAGGTGCTGGCGGTGGCCCTTGGTGCGCTGCGACGAATGTTTCCGGCGGCGTTTCACATAGTGAATCACCTTCTCGCCCTTGATCTGGGCGATGACTTCGGCCTGCACCGCAGCACCGGCCACAAAGGGAACGCCAACGGTCACGGCATCGCCGCCAACCATCAGGATATCGTTGAACTGGATCTTGTCGCCAGCTTCACAGGCCAGTTTCTCGACACGCAGAATGTCGCCTGCCTGCACCTTGTATTGCTTGCCGCCTGTTTTCAGGACCGCGAACATGGGTCTTTCCTTCTTTCGGTTCCGCGTCCCTCGGCCCCGGGGTTTAACCGGCGTTCGGGCTTTGCCTTCGGACTGCGCGCCCCTTGGGGCGTCATCAATGAAAAACACGGCCAACCCTGCGATTGACCGAGATGGGGGCTTATCGGGTATCGATTGGCCAGAGTCAAGCACCGGCGCAGGCGTTGTGAGGCATGTTTTTGCCTGAACGCCCCGCGTTTGGCGGCCTGTGGTCAGATATCCTCACCCTGCATCTGCCGGGCCGCCGCACGCCCCAGATCATAGGAAATCGCGGTGAACACCTTGTCAAAGGCGGCAAAGACCGCAGCGTTCAGCCTCTGGCCCGCAGGGGTTTCGGAAAAGGCCAGATAGGCCTGCATATCCTCGTCCGGCAGCGGGCCATAGGCCAGCGCCAGATAGGGGAACAACCAGTCTGTCGTCTCGGTCCTGATCTCGGGCTCTTGCCCCCAGACATCGGCCAGCATCTGCTCTTCGGTCATCGCATCGCCAAAGGCCCCGCCCTCGGACATGCCCTTGAAAAACGCGAGGTTGGAATTCAGCGCCCCTGCCACGTTGGATTCGATCAGGTCATTGGCCTCGGCAAAGCGGCGCAGCACCTCCATGCGCGGATCGGCGTCAGCGATCATATCCTCGACCGCCACCTTCGCCGCCTCTTCCGCCGCCTCGTCCATCAGCGCGCGCCGCGCCTCCAGCTCCAGCGTCAGGATGCGCTGGCCCTGCGCGCTGCCGAAGAAACTCAGCATCGCCTCCAGTTCCGGGTCCGTGGCCAGTTCGGCGGCGAAAACGGCATCGAAGCGCTCGCGCATGGTGGCGGTGTCATAGATCATGCCCACAACGGCCTGCCAGCGCGCACCGCCGCTTCCGCCAAACAGCTCGCCCTCCAGCGAACTGCCGTAGTCAAGCCCTTCGGCGCGCATCACGTCTATCACCGGACCGATCATCAGCGCCTCGGTCAGGGCCAAGATCTGCGTGGCCGGATCGGCCAGCACATTTGCCCCGGTGTCAGGAGCCGCGGTGTTGGGCGGCGTCTGTGCAGCCAGCGGAAATGCGGGAAGGCAAAGGGCAAGCGCAAGGGCAAGCGGACGCAGGATCATGACGCGGTCTTTCGCAGGGGGCCAATGTTGCCGGTGAGCCTACAGCTAACCTCTCGCCCCCCGCTTGCCAACCCGCCAGCCGACCACAGAGCTGTGAAGACGGCACAAACCTGTTGCGGCGCGTTAGCTTCTGGACGATGCCGTTTACCTTCTGGACGAAAATTTTTCGTCTGCGTCAGGAATGACCAGCGACGACGCGGGGCCCGGAGTTCCTGACGGGCGGCATTGAACCGAAGCGATCAGAGATCCATCCCCAGCATGTCGCGGCAATAGCTGTAGACCCGGTCCATGGCGGCCTCGTTGGCGGGGGCGGTCAGGTCTGCGGTGCCATAGGCAAGGTCAGACATGTCGAAATTTTAGGTGGAACCGCCACCGCCGATCATCATCGTGGCCACGTCGACCACGGCGGCCGGGTTGCTGGCCGAGACGAAATCGCCGCCATTCAAGGACAGGCTGACGGATTTGGTGGCCGGGTTCCAGACCATGAGGGCCAGGAACCACTCGCCCAGCGGGCAGGGCATTGCCACCAGCGCCTCGCTGCCGCTGGCCCCGGCGCGGGCGATCAGATGGTTCGGCTGCCCGCCCTGCGAGCCCAGCTGCAGGATGAAGCGGTTGCCCGTGGTGCCGGAGGAGGCGAAATACATACTGCCCGAGGCCTGCCCGTCCGTGCGCAGGGCGGCGGCGATGGCGATGTTGCCGCTGACCACGGGGGTCACATCCGCGACGAGGCTGTCGGTCCCCGCGTTCAGGAAGCGCAGGCAGCCCCGCCCCAGCGGCCCGCCCGCCGCCAGATAGGACGGGCGCGCGGTCGAGACGGCCTGGGTCAGCGCCAGCGCCGATCCCGTCTTGCGGCTGGCCCAGGCCGAGGCGAGGCCGCTGTAATCGCCGCCCGCAGCCACCGTCAGCCGGTCTGGATGGGCGGTGAAGAACCCCGTCCAGACCGGATCGTCGCCGATCAGGGTCTGATACGGGGCCGATGACAGCGCGTTGCCGCTGCGGAGATAATGCGAGAGGGTCAGGCCCTCGACGTCGATGGTCATGCGATCACCTTTCGGAAGCTGTGCAAGTAGTTGATGTGCTGCCGCCCCGGCATGATCTGGGACGGTAGGGTGCAGTTGTCGGCGATGTTGCCCCAGGCACTGCTGTAGTCGGTGGCCTCCAGCTCGCCGGTATAGGCATATTCCAGTACCGCCCCGGCTGCCGGGGCTTGCGACAGGGTTGCCACGCGCACCGGGCCGTCCTGCATCACCTCGTGCAGGTCGGGGCGGTAGATCGCCTCATACATGCGCCGCCGCGCCTCGCGCCAGATCTCGTCCGGGCGGGTCTTGCCGGGCAGTTCCAGCGCCTCGGTGATGGTGATCTCGCCGGTATGGCCCGGCCAGCGGATCAGCCGCTCGGCGTCCTTCCACTCGTTGGTCGCATCCTTGAACTTCACGCGGAACGCATGCGGCGGGTCGATGCAATTGCGGCGCGACTGGAAATCCCGGCTGTTGCGCGGTGTCAGGTGATCGACCACCAGATCCTGCGGGCGGTCGATGGTGACGCCCCAGCGCAGCCCGTCATGGCGGGGCGAGGCCCGCCCGGCGGCGGCGATCTCGGCCAGCGCGTGCGTAGGGTGCTGTCGCTGCTGTCCAGCACCCGGTCATAGGCCAGATCCTGCACCCGGCAAAAATCATGCCAGTCAGCCAGTTGGTCGAGGTCAATGCCGCTGTCCTCAACCGGGCGGACATTCGCAGCAGACTGCAGCACGAAGCGGTAGAGCGAGGCCGGGTTCGACGTGGCACGGGTAATCCAGGTCTCGGTCAGATGATCCCAGTCCGGGCAGACCCGGCTGGCAATGGCGTTGAAACTGTCGAGCTGCCCGTTGATCTGGTGCGTGGCCTTGATCCTGAGCGCGACCAGCGCCAGCGGTCGGGCGATGTTCAGCGGGTATTCGGGGCGCAGGGTCTGGATCGCGGCCCAGTTGCAGCGCTGCTGGATCTGGGAATTCTCGGTCTCATCCGTCAGCATCGTCAGGCGCACCTGACAGCGCCCCCGGGTCGGAAACTCCCATGTGTGCTGCCGGTACAACCCCTCGGCCTTCTTTGCGGTGATCTCGAGTGTCTCGACCGCCGTCCAGAGCACGGCGTCGATGCGGCGGTGCTCGATGAGCACGGAAACCGTACGCGCTCGCTTCTTGCCCTTGCCGGTGAATTTGATCAGCCCGCCCGGGAAGGCCAGCAGCACCGATGCGCCCGCCGCATCCGCGCCGGTCGACCGCACCACGGGCGTCTCGATGGACGGATCGCCCTCGATGACCTCGCCCAGGTCATCACGCGGCAGCGGGCGGGTCAGCTCGACGCCGATGTTCTCTTCGGCCACCTGACGCGGATAAAGGCTGACGGGCAGATCGCCCGCCACCCCGCTCCTCACCTCGATCTCCACCTCGTCATAGTCGCCGATGGACGTTTCGCCGATGCGGAAATCCGACAGGTCGACCCCGCCGTCATCGCGTTCTGAATGTTGCGCCAGGAAGCCATTCCAAGATCAAGGGAAAGCAGCAAATCGGGGTTGCAAGCCACAACGTCGCAGGATAGATGAGCCGCCACGACGATCCCTGACGCGGAGAGGTGGCAGAGTGGTCGAATGCGGCGGTCTCGAAAACCGTTGTCGGTGTGAGCCGACCCAGGGTTCGAATCCCTGTCTCTCCGCCATACACTATTGAAATAATTGATGAAATTTTGATTTTAGTGGCGCTACCCGCCTACCAACCCGCCAACTTGTTTGCGCTTGAATGCGCTTTTATACGACTGGATGCTTCATTCGCTTGACTGGAGTAAGATAGTCAAAAGCCAATCGACTGTGCTGTGGTGTCGGGCGTTTAGCAAAGGCAGGCACGACCGACGTGAAGGGCGGCAAGCCGCCTGACGGCGACGAAGCTTGGCGCCCGCAGCGAACTTGGGATAGCGGTCATTCATGCACCACGCAGCGCAAGTCGCTCCCTTCTGCCCATCACGGGCGGGAAATCACCCACTCTTTTAAGCAAAGCCAGATAGACGGTCTGCTCCCGTGGAATTACACCATCACGGCGTGATCGGGACACCGCTGGCGCTCAGGGTGTCGACCTGGGCGAAGTCTGCTAACGGTCAGGGTCATTTTATGCCCCTTCAGGGTGACGTCAACGGCTCCATCGAGGTCATCCAGTGGCAGGATCTCGTCAACGATGCCTGGGCACGGAACGAGGCGACCTTTTACGCGGCGAGGCTTCGCAAAGGTTAGAACCGACGGCTCAATTGTTGGCTGGTATCGCCCCAAGCAGCGCAAGATCTCACCCCCGATGACGCAAGGCGTCGACGATCACCCGGAATGCGGGCAGGTTCTGGCGTCGGCTTGGGTAGTAGATGAAGTAGCCCGCAAAGGGCTGTGACCAGTTGTCCAGCACCACCACAAGCGCGCCTGACGCGACCTGCGCCGCTACGATATCTTCGGGCACATAGGCGATGCCATAACCGCGCATCGCGGCATCGATCATCTCGTAGGATCCGTTGAAGGTCAGCTGACCCTCGACACGCACCCGCAGCACTTCGTCACCCTTCTCGAACTCCCAGGCATAGAGGCCGCCCGCCGCGATCTGCCGGATGTTGATGCAGGTGTGCGTGGTCAGGTCTTTCGGGTGCAGCGGCGTGCCGCGCGCTGCCAGATACGCAGGCGACGCCACCGCCACCAGTCGCCAGTCCGGGCCTATGCGCACGGCGATCATGTCATGCTCGACGCTTTCGCCCAGCCGGATGCCTGCGTCAAATCCGCTGTCGACGATATTGCGAAAGGCACTGTCCACGCTGAATTCGACCCGGATCTCGGGATAGCCGCTCAGGACCTCGCGCAGCTTCGGCCAGACGATGGTCCGCAGCGCATGGTCCGAGAGCGTGATACGCACCCGCCCTGCAGGCCGGTCGCGATAGGACATGATCGCTGCCATTTCGGATTCGATCTCGGCGATGCGCGGCGACAGCGACGCGTGCAGCCGCTCGCCTGCCTCGGTCGGCGCGACGTTGCGGGTGGTGCGGTTCAGGAGCAGCACGCCCATCCGCGTCTCCAGCCGTTTGATCGTATGGCTGAGGGTGGATTGCGAGATGCCAAGGCGGGCGGCCGCGCGGGTAAAGCTGCGTTCCTCGGCCACGGCGAGGAACCACAACAGGTCGTTGAACTGTTCGCGTGCCATCTGGCCCCTCCGTCTGGGTCAGACTTATGGTGATGGTCGATGAATGCAAGCGGATTGCGATGGGTAATCTTGGCCATCCATCCCTGTTATCTACAGCGCATCACAGAGAGGGCGACTGCGCCCCCGCACGGAAAACAGGACCGACGATGGATCTGACATTACCCTCAATAGCGATACCGTCGCGTTCCGCGCAGGCTGCTGCGACGCCATCTGTTCCGAATGCTGATCGGCATTCCACTAGTGATGGCAGGGATCGGGGGGCTTCTACTGATGCTTTCGCACGTGCCGGTCAAGGTGGCGGTGTTGCTGGTCCTGTGGGGGGTCTTCGCCACGGCGGCGCCGGTCGGCTGGGGCACCTGGCTGGCCCACACCATGGGTAGTGATGCCGAGGCCGGGGGCGGTCTGCAGGTCGCGGTGATCCAGCTGGCTATCATGACCGGAGCCGCGGTGGGCGGGTTGGTCTTCGATGCCTTCGGCTGGCAGGTGAGTTTCGGCATAGCGTCGCTGCTTTTGCTCGGGGCATCCTTGACCGCACATTTGACTTGGAAAGACCACGGGGAAGCAAATTGATCCAATTGACCCGCCGCCTGCTGATTGCCAGCGCCGCCGCAAACCTGCTGCCCGGGCCGGCCCAGACACAGACAGGAGCCGCCATGCGCCTTCGCTGCCGCTTTGCCGATCAGGATTTCAGCTATGCCTTGCAGGACAATGCGACCGCGCGCGATCTGATCTCGCTGCTGCCGCTGGACCTGACCATCGAGGATTTCTCGACAAACGAGAAACTCGCCCATCTGCCACGCCGACTGGATGAGACCGGGCGGCAACCGATCACCGACGAGGCACCGGGGGATCTGTGCTACTTTCGGGGCTGGGGAAATCTGGCCTTCTTTCACACCGGCTATACCTATCGCGACGATCTGATCCTTCTGGGCAAGATCGCGGGCGGGGTAGCGCCGCTTCTGGTCAAAGGCACGCATCCTTTGCGCCTCGACCTCATGTCCTAAGGAGAAACCCATGGAAATCTTCCGCGCCGGCCATGTCCCTTCGCGCAAAGGCCCTGCTGACTGGTTCACCGGGCAAGTCCGGATTGATATGCTGTTCGACCCCGCCGCCCCTGATCGGGTGCAGGGCGCCAGCGTGACCTTCGAGCCGGGCGCCCGCACCGCATGGCATACGCACCCGCTGGGGCAAACGCTGATCGTCACGGTTGGTCTGGGCAGGGCGCAGCGTGATGGCGGCCCGGTCTAGGAGATCCGCACCGACGATGTCGTTTGCTTCGCCCCAGGCGAACGCCACTGGCACGACGCCAGCCCCGGCACCGCCATGACCCATATCGCCATCCAAGAGGTGCTGGATGGCAAGATGGTCGACTGGCTGGACCATGTGACCGACGCCGACTACGGCGCCTGAACCTTAACTAACTGATTTTGTTACCGACAAGGTCGCCTCCATGGCGGCCACCACCCCCGGCTTGCACGGGCCCCATCCAGATGGAGATGACCATGACTGACCAAAACCCCGAAAGCCCGCCGCGCCCCGACACCCTGACAAATGCCGGACGGCGCGGCTTCCTGTCGCTGACCGGTGCCGGGATTGCCGCCCTTGGCGCGGCATCGCTTCTCCCCTCCTCCAATGCAAAGGCGCAAACCATGTCAGAGACCTGGGACAAAACCTTCCCGAAAAGCGATGCCGTCACGCATCGCAAGATCACTTTTGCCAATCGATATGGCATCACGCTCAGCGGTGATCTTTATGAGCCGGCGAACCGGGGCGATGCGGTTCTGCCCGCCATCGCCATTTCCGGCCCCTTCGGCGCGGTGAAAGAGCAATCCTCCGGGCTGTATGCCCAGACCCTGGCCGAACTCGGTTTCGTCACCCTGGCCTTTGATCCGTCCTGGACCGGGGAAAGCGGCGGCACACCGCGCAACATGGCCTCGCCCGAGATCAACACCGAAGATTTCAGCGCCGCCGTCGATGCGCTTGGCCTGCAATCCGGCGTGGACCGTGAGCGGATTGGCATCATCGGCATCTGCGGCTGGGGTGGCATGGCGCTGAATGCTGCGGCGATCGACAAGCGCATCAAGGCGGTTGCGGCCAGCACGATGTATGACATGACCCGCGTGATGTCCAAAGGCTACAATGACAGCGTGGCCCTGGAACAGCGCACCGCAAATCTGGAGCAACTGGCCAATCAGCGTTGGCTGGATGCCGAAGCGGGCAGCCCGGCTTATGGCCCGGTTTCGCTGGATTTGAAGGGCGGCGAGCCGCAATTCGTGGTGGAATATGCCGATTACTACAAGACGGATCGCGGCTTCCACCCGCGTGCCGTAAACTCGAACGGTTCGTTCACACTGACCACGCCGCTGTCCTTCATGAACATGCCGCTGCTCAGCTATATCGCGGAAATCTCGCCCCGTCCGATGCTGTTGGTGCATGGTGCAGAGGCGCATTCGCGCTACTTCAGTGAAACGGCTTTTGCGGCGGCGGCCGAGCCGAAGGAGCTGCTGCTGATCGAAGGCGCCAACCACACTGATCTTTATGACAAGGTCGATCTGATCCCCTTCGACCGGCTGCAGGCCTTCTTCGAACAGCATCTAGCCTGACTTTGAAAGGCGGTTCCAGTTTCCCGGACTCGCATGCCGACAATCCGTCCCCGCAGCCCATCGGCCTGCGGGGACGGCGCGATTTCAGAGGGAGACCGATATGGTCGTGAAAGCCTATGGCACCCCGGCAGGCGATGCACCGCTGGCCCCGTTGAACATCACTCGCCGCATGCCGGGGCCGCAGGATGTGCAAATCGAGTTCCTGTTCTGCGGCATCTGCCATTCCGACCTGCATCAGGCGCGGGGCGAATGGGCGGGCACGCCCTATCCCTGCGTACCCGGGCATGAGATTGTGGGCCGCGTCGCTGCGGTCGGCGGCCGTGTCACCAGCCACAAGCGCGGCGATCTGGTCGGCGTCGGCTGCATCGTCGACAGCTGCCAGAGTTGCGCCGACTGCAAGGACGGGCTAGAGAATTACTGCGACGGCATGATCGGCACCTATAATGTGCCGACGCAGGACGTGCCCGGCCACACCCTTGCCATTTCGGAAATCATCCCGGTGTGGCAGGGTCGAAATAGTCAAGTCCCGCGCAACGACCGGTGCCGCGCCTGCCCGATCCTTTGGGCCGCCCCCACCCGGATGGCGGAACTGCTTAGGGTATGGCCGCATGCCAAAGGGCCAGCTGCGCCAAGCATGAGGTCGGCATGGCTGGACAGGCGATCAAGAACATTCGTTTTCGCGATCCGGCCTTTGCTTCCGGCGGGCTGAAGGAACACAAGACCCGGCACATCCGGTTGAACGGCATGCGCCCACCCGATGTGGCTGCGAAACGCGCGCAAATCCTGGCCGCCCTTCGCGCCGGACCGCTACTGGCAGAGCGCGTGACTGCCGTGGCGCAGCCCTTGGGGCAAATCAGGGTGCGTCACGCGGAAACGGCCGGTCCTTCATGCAAGGGCCAAGATGCCGTTTGCGGGAACAAGACCTGCGCTGGTCATCGCATCGGCCCTTGTCACGTCACCAGGGTCGCTGCCTGTGGTCAGGGTTGCGCGCTGTTGTTGTTGGCGGTTGCGGGTCTTGATGCTTCGTCATCCATATTGGCCACGACACGCAACCGCGCACGGCGCAATGGCAACGCCTGGGCAAGACTGGCGGTCATCGGATCGGCGGACAACGCGCGGCCGAGGGCAGCCAGCCGCTCGGCACGAAGCAGCAGCGCCTTTCTGTGGGTGGCCGTTCTCAACGCATAGGCCTTGCGATTGGCGGCGTCGTCCAGAAGCGCGGGATAGCTGAGGTCTCCCGGCCCCGGTTCCGGGGAATCCCAATGGCGCGCATATTCGATCAGCAGGTCTTCGATCAGCGGAAGTTCGGTCAGGAAGCGTCGCCAGCGGTGTTCCTTCAGGTCGAATTCCTCCACGAAGGTGCGGCCCGCCTGCTCTCCGAACTCGGTCAACCGGCAAATCGTCTCTGGCGGCATTTGCAGGTTCAACCCGCCCTCGTCAGCTTTCAGCGCCACGGTCGCGATACGTTCGCGGTAGCCCGTCAGAACGGCCTGAAGCGAATCCTGCCAGTCCTTGGCGCTGTCAAACATCGCCATCACGAAACCGGCCAGCCCGCCAAAAGGCCGGGTCGGCAGCAGTCGGCCCGCGCTGTCTGGCGTGGTGGGCAGGGTGATGCGTTGATCCTCCTCACCGGGTTTGGCGCGGGCGATGTCATATTCCGACAGGGCAATTCCGAAGGTCGGGGTCTGCGGCAGGAAACGGTCAAAGAAATGGACCGGAAAGTTCGAAGAGATCCCGCCATCGGAAAACAGGCAGCGCCGGATCTTGCGGGCACCATCCAGCCGCACCAGCGTATAGTCGATGCGATGCAGCGGCACCGCCGAGATAAGGCCGGGGAAGGACAGGCTCATGCGCGCCAGAACCACCACCGGCAGATCATCCGACTGGAAGTAGTGCAGCTTGCCCGACGCATCGCCCCATTCGTCGGCCACCTTGCTGGAACAGGCGATCATGTGATCGACGACATGGCCGGGAAACAGGCGGCGGAACTCGTCTTCGTGAAAGGCGTGCAGGTTGTTGCCCATCGGCAGGGCATAGGGCCGGTGCGTGGTGATGTCGGTGGTGACTGTCTGGACGTTGATCCCTTCGGCCCGCAGCTGGCCGATTGTCAGCGGTCCCTTTCCTCGCCCAAGTCCCGCAACGTCGTCGATCGTGGCTGACAGCCAGTCGGTCAGCGCGGGGCCGGAATACCCCGGCTGGGTCAACCCGGTGCAAAGCCCGTAATCCTGTTCGGGCAGATCCCGCGTGGCTTGTTTTCTTGCCGCCAGCAGCGGGCCGATCAGCAGGCCTGCCAGCACCAAAAGCCCGCCCAGCACCAGAAAGCCCCAGTCTGCCGGTTTGTGCGGCGCGGCCGCCAGCACCATGATGACGGCCCCGGGCAGCGCCGCGCCGGCGGCCGCAACCGGATAGCCCGTCAGCAGCGCGCGCAGGATCGCAGTGGGCTTGCCAGATAACCCCGCCAGCGCCAGTCTGAAAAGCGGGGCCAGTTGCGGCGTCGGCTGGAATTTTTCTAGCAAAGTCTTCGACAGATCCTGAGGCAGGGCCGCAACCCTGGTGAACCCGCCACTGGCGCGGCCATACTCTGCCGCAGCCGTCACGGCCGCAGCAATCGCGCCAGCCGAGGTGCCGCCGATATTCTCGAACCTGTATTTCCGGGACAGGCCGACCACGGCGCGCGGATAAACCACGCCCGAGGTGATGCCGCCCTTCATAACGAGGTCGCAGCGGTGGGTCGGGGGGCTGTCTTTCATGAGTGCCTCCATCTTGCGGGGGGATGCGGTCAGGTGCGGTCTTCAATCAGATGGTCGACCCAGCGGTCGGTCCATTGCAGGACCATGGCCGAATAGGGCTGGTCGGGTTCGCCCATCTGGCGGATCTCGGCAATCAGGCGGTCGATGAAACCTTCGATCACCGGCAGGGCCTCTTTCGCGGCGGCAGAGCGGCTTTGCGCCAGTTTGGTTGCCAATGCATCCGCATCGGCGATCATCAGGCGCAACGCCTCCAGTTGCCGCAGCACGCGGGTGCGGGCCTGGACAAGACCCAGACGGTTCAGGCCATAGACCTGGATCGACACCGCCCCGCGGACCGAAACATGCGCAGGAACGGCCCCCGGGTCGATGTCGGCGCCGACGGCGATCAACGGCAGGGCGTCGGGGGCGCCCGGTTGCAGACGGCGCGGCAGGACGAGCCCGAAGGGCACCGGGCTGTCGACCAGATACTCCAGATGCGCATCCGGGTCGTCGCGACACGGATCAAGAAGATAGGGCCGTTCGGTCAGAATCTCCTGGTCGGGATCTTCGCCAAGGCCAAGCGCGCGGGTGCCGGGCATGACCGGAAAGGCGCTTTCCTTGCCCGTCTGCCATATGGGTTTTCCCGAGTTGCGAAGGTCTGCAAGGCTGGCGGTGCCGGGGGTCGGCAGCACCTGATACCGGCGGCGGTTGCAATCGATGCAGGACGGCAGAAGGTTCATCCAGTCAGCGGCAAGCCACCAGTAACCCCAGTGATCCGGGTCATCCTCGACACCGCCCTTTGGCCGGTAATGCTCGATGTCCACCGGCGCCTGCGAGGCGTAATGGGTTTCGCAATAGGCGCATTTCCCCTGAAACAGCGCCTCCAGCGCCAACCGGCCCGCCTCATCCTTGTAGGTCATGAACTTGTAGGCCTTGGGGCGCGCGCCGCCCTGCGCCACGGTGTCCATGGCTTTGCGAACATAGGCCCACGCCTTGGCCCGCTCTTTGGCGGCAGAGCTGTCGGGGCCGTTGAAGGCACCGGGAACGGGATGGGATCCGCGGTCAACCCGGCGCATGCGGCACCCCCCTGTCCCGGCCTTCGGTCAGGATTCGCACGATCCTGTCGCGGGTGGCGTCGCGCAGCCGCGCGCGGTCGGGACCGGCGCTGCGGCCGCGTTGCAGCAGGTAATCCGCCACCGCCCCCTGCACCAGCATCGCCACTTCGCTGCGCCCTACCGGCAGGGACTGGGTCACGTCATCGGCGATGGTGGCGATGAGTGCGGCCCGCCGGGCCTGACCGTCTTCGCTGTCGGGCGCAACGCTGCCCAGCCCGTCTGCAAGTTCGGCCAGCATGTTGCCGCGCGCGGGGTCGTCGGGATCGGCGACGCTGAAGAAATCCGAGGTCAGAAGCTGCTCGATGTTCAGGTTGGTGACATCGGGCAGCCGGGTCAGCTGTTCGACCTTGACCGGCAACCCCTCGGCTCCCCGGGCGCGGGGCACGCGCTGCAACACCATCACCTCGCCGTTCTTCATGCCGCGCAGGCACAGCGGTTCATGCGACGTGGCGATGAAGGTGACATGCGGCAGCGCGGTGCGCAGACCCCGCATGATCTGCACCTTCCAGCGCGGATGCAGATGCGCCTCCACCTCGTCGATCAGCACGATCGCCCGTGCCTGTCTCAGCGTCGGAAACGACCAGCCGCGCGCCGGGTCCATCAGCCAGCGCATCACGTCGCAGGTCAGCGCAAGAATGCTGCGAAAGCCCGACGAGACCGAGGACAGCGGCGTCATCGCCTCGGCCCCGCCCGGCCCGTCGGGCAGGGTCACAACCATGCAGCGATTGCCGATCACCTCGATCCGCTCGAACCCGCCACCGGGACCAAAGATCGACCGCAGCGCGGCAATGACATCATTGAAGGGATCAGGTTCCAGCGACAACAGCCATCTTTCGGGGTTGGACAGCAGATTGTCGCTGTGAAACAGGCTGACGATGCCGCGGTCAGGCGTCCAGTCGCGGTAGTCCTTGAGGAAGTGACGATAGGCCCCGTAGGCAAAGACCGGCAGGTCTTTCAGGGCGTTGGGTGGCCCAGACAGGCCCCGCAAGTGAAGCCGCAGCGTGCGTGTGCGGGTCTTGCCATCGCGGTGGCGCAGGGTCAGCTTCACGGTGCCTTCGCTGTGGCGGGCCTCTTTGCCACCCATGAACACAGGGTCAAGCAGCAGGCTGCCAGGTTGCGGGATCAGCGCGTCCCGGGCCGTGCCTGACGCAAACGTCAGCGCGATGGCTTCCAGGATCGATGACTTCCCGGCGGCATTTTCGCCCAGGATCAGCAGCGCGGTCGCAGGATCGTCGGGTGTCAGCGGGGCCGGCAGGGTGATGGTGAGATCCTCGATGCCCTTGAAACCACGGATGGCCACTTTCACGAGTGTCGGGGGATCGGAATACACCGGGGTGGCGGGCGTGACGGCAGCCGAGATGCGGGTTTGTCGCCGAGAGCGATGATGGGCCGACGCCTGATCAAAGGCGAGACCACGGGCAAGGCTTTCAAGAAACCCGGAAAACTCCAGGCCTGCGGGAAATATGCCCGCGAGATCAGCCTCGGGGTCGCGGGAAAGGATATCTGCCGCGTCCGCGCCACGCGTGGCTTCGCGTGCCAGAGCCTCGCGGCGCAGCGCCACCAGCCCGTCACGGTTCAGCTGGAAATGACGGATGGTCTCTGCCCCGCGGGGGCTTTTCGGCTCCCACAGACCGTCTGACAGGGCCTGCATGTGCCCCGACAGGTGGGTGTCGGTGCATGGGTCCAGCAGCAGCGGCTGTTCGGTCAAGCCTGCGGCCCAGGGCGCAGTGTTCACCGGATAAGGCCAGAGACCCTTCTTGGTCGCCTCGAACCCTGCGTATACTTCGGGCGGCGGAATGGGCACCCGGGGGCCTGCGACCGGAAAATGGTTGGCGGGCGAGGGGCGGCAATCCGCGCAGATCGGATACAGGTTCTGCCACACATCGGCGAGCCAGCCATAAGCCAGCGCGCCTTCGCCGCCAAGGATCGGCAGAGCCTCGGATGTCGGTCGAAACCGATAGGGCATGCTGGTGGTCTTGCGCTCGCAGAAGGCGCATTTGTCATCGAACTGAATCCGCAAGGCGAGATCGAGTGTCGTTGCGGCGCTGGGAAGGTGGCGATCGGGCGGCCGGGTCTGCGCGCGGCGGCGCGGATCAAGCAACAGGAACTCCAGATAATCCTGCCGCATTCTTTGAAATTCAGGAATGGACAGTGCTTCTGGCGCGGGACTTGAACGCTCGACAAAACGCATGACACGAGGCCTGAAAAGCGGTTTCGGTGGAAACAAGTTGTCACGTAGAATACAGCAATTGCATCAACTGTAGCACGTTTTTTTCTGTATGGCGTCATCCTATGCGATAAAATCGGGGGGCCAAAGTGGGGCTGGCAAGGCCAGACGCTTCCCAAGCGCGACACAAAGATGAAGGTCGCCCCGGCTCAATTGATGGGCGCTTGGGGAATGGGGCTGCACAGGCGAACAGGTTTTTCCAGTGCAAGGGCTTTTTTCGACCGCAGGGATTATCGACGCGGGTTTCCCCCGGCCGGTGTCCGCTCTGTTAATTGATGTGGAACGCATTTTCGGGCACCCGAGGATGACCTTGGCTGCATGCCCGACGCGGTGGATGCAGATGGAAGGGCTGTCTGGGAAGGGCGCAGGGCAGCGCCGGGCCGATTGGTTGTCCAAAGGGGAAATGGCGTTCGCAACAATGTGGCCGCCAGATTGCCTCACTCAAGCAGCACGGGACGGCAAAGCTACGTCAGAAGCTGCGCCAGCAATAACGCCACATGACGCAGACCCAGATCCCTGGCCCTGCGGCGGTGCCAGCCCAGGTGCAGCGGGAAACCGGCGACGGGAATTGGCACAGGCAGACTGATCAGGTCTGGCCGGATGGCGACAAGGCGCGACGGCAGCAGCGCGATCATGTCGGTTTCGTGCAGCAGGGCGGGCACCATGGCAAAACTAGGCACCACCAGCCCGATCCGTCGGGTGCGGCCAATCCGGGCCAGTTCGGTGTCAAACGGGCTGCGCGCCTCGCCCTTCCCCGACACCAGGACATGCGGGAACGCAAGCCAGCGGTCGAGATCGAAGCCCGCGATGGCCGGGTGGCCCTGCCGCAAGGCAACGACAAAATGCTCGGTCAACAGGTTCTGTTGGTGAATATCGTCCTGCGCGCCGGAAAACACCGAAATGGCGATGTCGGTGGTTCCCGCGATCAACGCGGATGCCGCAGCTTCGGCCCCATGCCAGGGCTGAAGGATCAGGTCGATTCCGGGGGCCGTGCTTTGCAGGGCCTGCAACAGCGGCCCTGTGACCAGCATCGCCGGAAGGTCGGCCATCGAAAGGCGCAGCGTCTGACGCAAATCTTCAAGAATTGGCTCTGCCGGGTCTACCAGATCGCCAATCCCCGCCAGCAGCGATTTCAGCGGCGCGCGCAAGGCTTCTGCCTTGGCTGTCAGGCGCATCGTGCCGCGCCCGCGTTCCAAGAGGTCATCGCGGAACAGGTGGCGGCAGCGCTGCAAGGCAGCGGAAGCGGCAGGTTGTGACAGGTTCAGCCGGTCGGCTGCCCGGCTGACATGCGCCTCGTCCAACAGCGCGTCGAGGATCACCAGAAGATTGAGGTCAAGGCTGCGTAAATTCATGGGATTGATAATAGATCAGATCATCAATCGATTGGAGTGATTTGTTTCGATCGCACATCCTGCCTTTATCGCAACACAGGATATGTCCATGACCCACACTCTGATCCTTGTCTTCCATCCCGATCTTGCCCGGTCGCGGGCCAATGCGGCCCTGGCAAAAGCCGCCCAAACGCTGCCCGGCGTCGAGGTGGTCGACATGCAGGCGGCCTTTCCCGACGGGATCGACATGGCCCGCGATGGCGCGGCCGAGGCGGCGCGGCTGCTGGCCGCCGACCGGATCGTGTTGCAATTCCCGGTGCAGTGGTATTCCGCGCCGCCGTTGTTGGGCGCGTGGCAGAACGCCGTCCTGACGCGGATGTTCTACATCAACTTCGACGATGAGGGGCGGCGGCTTGCCGGCATCCCGCTGAAGATAGCAGCCACGGCGGGCAATGTGCCCGAGGCTTACGGGCCGACGGGCAGCAACGGCTTTGCGATGATCGACTTGTTCACACCGCTGCGGGCCATGGCGCACCGCTGCGCTTTCGGTTGGGCCGAGCCGTTTGTGCTTTACCGCGCCATGGCGCTGTCGGACGCCGAATTGCAGGCCGCCGGGGATGATTATGCGGCAACGCTTGCCTGCTGGATCGCCACGCCAGACCGCAGGGCGGCCTGAGCCATGGAAAGATCGCATGACACTTTCACCGACCTGCCGCGCGGAACGCCGGTCTGGTTCACCTTGTCTGCCCGCGTGCTGCCGTTTGGCCTGCTCAGCCAGTTCCTCAGCGCCGGCAGCGCGCTGTTCCGGGATGACACGCTGTGGAACCTGCACGGGGGCATCGGCGGCGCGCTGTCTGTTCCCGTCCTTGCGCTGCTGGCAGGTGCCGTCTTCATCCGCCGACTGCGCGGCTTTGGCTGGTGGGCCGGGCTGACCTGCCTGCTGTATCTGACACAGGTCGCCTTGGCTGCGGGGGCGGGCCCGCTGCCCTTGTCGCTGCATCCGCTGAACGGCGCGCTGTTGCTGACCGCCAGCCTGATCCTGCTGGCCAAGGTCGAACGCCGCCGCGCCCGCCCCCTGCCCGCGCGAAGCCTGTGACCGCCGAAATGCTGCGCTGACGGCCTGCCGTCACCATCAGGTTGGAACCAATGGCGCTACGCTGCTTGGGCGTGGCGCCTGCGTGACGAACCTGTCGCAGTTGCTTGCGTCCATCCCTGCAAAGCGCCCGCGCTCAACTCAAGGGACGAAGCTTCAGCCGGGCTTTTCATCCTCGTTCAGCAAGACAGGTGGAACATCCTCATAACTGCCCGTGCGTGACCACACGATGTTTTCGCGCTTCTTGCGCGCGGGAATGCCGGCATACACACAATGAGCGTCAAGCGTGCCGCTGGCGATTGACGCCCCACCCAGCACCGTGCCTTCGTGGATGCGCACGCCCTTGTTGCAGCGCGAACCGTTCCCGAGCCAGACATAGCGGTCGATCACGACCGAAGCGGGAGTGTTCAGGCGCTCACGGGACTTGCGGTCAAAAATTCCATGGCCATCGTCGGTGCGCAGCATCACACTGTTCGAGAACATGCAGCCGTTGCCTATCAAGATCGCCTGATCACCTGGGCCGCAAATGGCAGAGCCGCTCTCCCATGTGACGCGGCCCCCCAATGCAATCGTGTTGCCCAGCCCGTGGGTTGTGAAAAGCACTGATTTCACTCGTGCATTCGGGCCGATGAAGACAACGTTGTTTTCACCGCGAATTTCAAACTTTGTTCGATAAAGATTTACGCCCTCGGCAATGAAGATGGCTGAGCCCTTGCCTGAAAGGGTCACTTCTAGATTGCGGGCAACGAACCGACCGGATGCGAATATGCCTGCGCCGCCCGTCACCTCGAACTTGGCAGAATTGAGAAAGTCACTCTCACCGACGGGCATGTAGTTCCGGCCGACGTCCAGATCGACACCGAACTTCTCAATCAGCTCTGACAGGCGGTCAGCTTGCATATGGCACCTCCTGCCAACTCTTCCATGGTGACTCGTCGTCGGGGGGCAACGTCGCCTGATAGGGCTTGGTGATCAATCACTTTCTTGCGGATCAGCATCTGCCCGCTTGGCAGGGGTTCAGGGCACCTGCAGATCTCTGTCCACGAAACCTGCGGAAGCGCAAATAATGTGACCGCCCCCGATGGCAGCCAGCATTTTCCTTTGCATCTGCGTCAAGATCGTGTGAACTGCCGAGAGGCAGCCGCATTTTCAGGAGACCCGATTGATCGGACGAAGCTTGATGTTAGCGCTTGCAATTTCCTGTGCGCCGACTCTTGCAGCAGCGGATGCGAATGCCGTTGCTGCGGCGTTGCAAAGTTGGCGAGACGCGTGCAGCGACCCTAACCCGGATCTGGCGGTCGGCTACCTCGGCGATGCGATGGCCACCGGGAACATCGACGTCCGCAAAGCGTGCCTTCGGCAAATACTGAGTAGTGACAATCTCGATGTGCAAAGCGCCGCGCTGAGGGTGCTGGTTGCTAGCCTGCCGGTAATACGCTTCCGAACAGGCAAGCCGAACAATGGCAGTGCCGGCGGGCGGGCGAGAGAGATCTCAGCTTCGCTGCGGCATGGGTTGGTCTTCTATGCCTCGAACGGCGACGCCGCCACAGCGACCGCACAGTGGAGCCCGCTTGTCCGAAACACCGTTCCTCTGGAGACGGCGACAGGAAGGGTGAGCGTCTTCGGCTCTTCAATCCACTGGGCCGGGACATGCTACTATGACGAAGGCGAGGTGTTCGATTGCCAGCTGTCGGCAGACCTGGTCGAGGGAGACCAATTGACCGGGATATTCTTGATAAGGGATATGGAGTTTCCGGTAACAGCCAGCCTGTTTGACTGAATCCGCCGCTATTGCAGATATATCTCAGATAGGCCCACCACGCCTTGCGCCGGAACCGCACGGAACCTCAATTTCAAAGGGCCCTTTGCGCCAACCCGGCAAATTGATGCCGATGCGCCGACCATGCAGCGGTTGTTCAGCGTTGTCCAGCCGTCGCCCCGGTTCATCTCGATGGTCAGGGCCGTGGCCGGGCCGCAGGCTGGATCGGCGCGCAAGCGGATAGCTGACACCTGCACATTGTCCTTGATCTGCAGCACCACCTCAACCACACGCTTCCCAGGCGGTGGGGTCACCTGCCAGCAGCCTCCTGGTGCGATTTCGGACAGAAGGGCAGAGGCTTCCAAGGGCACCGCCAGTAAATGAAGAATTTCGAAGCGTATCTGACCGGGTTGATCCAGAGGTTCAGGTGAACGGCTGTTCTGTGCCGCCTCGATCAGTTCGAAGGCTGCACGAACAAGGTCGAAGCGCAGGACGCTGGCATCGCCTTCATCTTTCCGCACCTCAAGAATCATGGCGGCGGGAAGCGGGTTACCCTCCCAGTCCAAGAACACGATTGACCCACTAAGGCCGCCGCGAAAAAAGGTGCGATCCGCTGGATTCAACGGGCGCACCAGAAATCGGCTGCCCTGCGCTTCATCAGTCGTGCTACGAAATCTATCGACGGCGAAAGTGACCGTGGCGCCTTCTTGCACATGGATCACGTTCAGTGCACGCGAGCGAGCCAGTGCGTCAACATAGGATTGCCCTGGCAGACCCAGCCGCGAGTTGCAGTCGCCCTCCGCCCTGCCCGCCACCACGCGGGCGAATGCCAGGTCGTCCACCATCCCGGCTGCCTGCAATGCACCTGGCACCGCCGAGACCCGGATGGGTTGCGCGGTTTCGCCACTGCGACCAGACTGGTCGCGAAAAGCGAAGGCGGGGGCCGTTGTCGTATCCATCGTGCCAACGACATGCCAGGGCAAGGCAATCCAGCAACTGCTGTCGTTGCGCGAACCGAAGAGCCAGCCGTTTCCGACCTCTTCGAAGGCGGCGTTGACGAAGACCACCTCGGCACGAGCGGCACCGCCGCAGACAGCCATCAGCAGTGCCAGAACCTGCATGGCTCGGATCATCGGCGGCCCCGTTTGTCGCGCACCACCCCGTCAAGCGCGCACAAGAGTTGAAGGATGAAGCCGAATATCGCGATGGCGACAAGGATCGGCACCAGACCAGGGTTGGAGAAGCTCCGTGCAAAGGCCCCAACTGCCAGCCTTTCGACCTGATCGCGCTGACCTATGCGATAGATCAGCACTTCTGATGCCTCCAGCGTTACCTCGACATCCAGCGCGAAGTCGTCCGCGGCCGCCGTAACCGTGCCGACCATTGTGGAAGGTTCTTCCGTGCTGGACAGCCGGCTGCCACGGGGGATCTGGAACTCGGCGTCGGGGATGGGATAAAGTTGGCCCGTCCCGGACAAGGTCGAGGTCCGACCGAACAGCCGGACCGTCGCCCCCATCAGCAAGGGGCCCGGCGCACGGCGCACGCTGAACCCGCCATGGCCATCATCGACCTGGATCAGGTCTTGTGCCTGCACCGGCGCGGTCTGTATTCTCAGTTCCGCGCCTATTTCGCCACGGCCAACGATCGGAAAGGGCAGGTGCCGGTCCAGCACCTCATTCGGCACAAGAAGGTTCAGGGTGTCGCCCTGCACCTTGCAGACTGCGTGACCCTCGACGGTCAGTTCGGCTGCGGAAGTTCCCGGCGGAATGTCCAGTGTGATCAACAGATGGCTACGATGGTGAGTGTAGGAGACCCGGTTGCCTTGTCCGGGCGCCACCAAGCCCGTGAATCGACCCGTGCCGTCCAGAATCCCTTCACAGACCTGCGAACGATCGCGCAACTGCGCTCCCTGAAGGGTGAAATTCGAGGCGGGGCCGCGCTGCACTTCGTAGGTAACGAAAGTCGATTGCGCACTGATCAGCGCTACGGGCGTGATGTCCAGAACGAAGACACGCACGAACAGGAAGATTACCCCGGTCAGGCCCGCCGAGGCCAACAGGAACCAGGCCGGCCTCGACCAGGAAGAGACGGACTCGAAAAGGGTGCGGAGCCGTTTCGGCAGCGTCATTGGTGCGCCGGTAGAAATATCTTGTAGTCTTCCCTTACGACTGTCAGCCCATCATCCATCGCGACCTGAAGCACTCTCTGGGTCGGCCGGTCCGACAACACGACGGCGAGCGTGCAGATACTGTCGAAGACAATCCGTTCGATGTTCTGAGGCGTGACACACACCACCTGTTCGCCGCCATCCAGTCCGGCGGAAATCCGGCGGCTGCCAGAATTCAGCAATACCTCAATGCGGTCTGGTGCGCCCTCGGGAACCAAGACCGGCAGCACCAAGGGTGACTGATCCAAACAGGATGCGTCTACCGAACTGAAAGCTACGATCGCGATCTCACCTTCTCCGTAGGATCGAAGTATCTGGTCAAGGCTACTAGTGAATGGTTCGATCAGGAGCCGCTTTCCCGAGGCCGTGGCTTCCACACCATAGTAGGTCCGCATCCAGTAAAGACCGTCGCGACTAATGCTGCGGACACAGACGCCCGCCAGTGATACAGGCCTCACCACCTGCACGTTGCTCGGGTCGAAAGCAAGGCCACGTGCCGTTCCCAGCCGAACGCTGACGAGCCGACTTCCAGCCACACGCGCTGTCGTGTCGAAGTGCTCGTTCACGGAGCCGCTCAGCGATGTTACAGCCACATCCTGTGCAACCACATCGCCGGGCATTGCGAACATCACGGACACGAAAAAGGCACGAAGCATATGACGAAGCCTCCTATGTGGATGCATCATTCATTCGGCATATTGATTCTGTCCATAGCCACAAAAACTCTGTGCGCCACAAACAAGCCTCGCCTTGGTCCCTCCAATCCTGAGCTCAGACTAACATCAATCGAGCTCGACGCCGCCGCGCATGCGAAAGTTTGACCTGCTCCCCAACTCCTGGGTTCCAGACTTCGGTAGCGGGGTCGCCCCAGTCAAGCGGTTTTGCGCATGTGGGGTTGGCCGCCGTAATGCGGTTTTGAACATCAGTTCTTTCTTGGTCGCCTTGCTGTCACTGCCGCCTTCATCTGAGATCACCCCGGGTGCATGGTTCGGTCCGCGGCCGTGCTTGGTCGAAGCTGCGATCTGGGGCTTTCCTGTGTTGATGCCGACTGCATCGCCTGACTCATCATGGCCTGCAGTCTTGCCACGGCGGCCGCATGCTTCTGGTCAGCAACGCGACGATCTCCGCCAAGGGCCTCGGTGAGTTGTGTCTTGCCGTCGAAGCGTGAACGCAGCGCCGCAGGTATGGAAATCCTGGCCCGAACCGACCATCCTTGGCTTTCCAGTGACGCCGTCTCGCGGCCATGGCATACCCTGTTCTGGCACCAACTCTGGCACTTAGAATGGCACCAAGGTCATGAAAGCAAGGGGTTTCTTTGATATCAATGGGATAAGGTGGTGCTGTGAGAGAGGATTGAACTCTCGACCTCACCCTTACCAAGGGTGTGCTCTACCACTGAGCTACCACAGCGCCGGCGCCGGTGAAGGTGTCCCTTCGGGCGTGGCGGCTGATTAGACGCAATCGCGGGGCCGTGCAAGCGCAATCTGGACCCTTTTTCGCGGCTGGGCTACAGAGGGCGCATGAGACGGAAACCGGGTGAACCTTTGGGGGGCGATGCGCCGGGCGCAAAACCGCCGGCGGGGCGGGATGCGGAGCTTTTGCGCCGCGAGGCCCGCTTGAAAGCCGCGTTGAAGGCCAATATGGCCCGGCGCAAGGCGCAAGCGCGGGCGCGGGCGAGTGCCGAGCGAACGGGCGGCGCTGATGCGACCGGCGCGGGCCCGGACGCCCATGATGCGGCTGACCGGGGCACCGGGGAAACTGCGCCCGGCGGGTCAGCTGACAGCGGGCCCGGCGAGGGCGCGGCCGACTGAGCGATGCGGGCCGCAGGGTGGCCCTGACTGAGCCGCGGCTTGCGCCAAGGTGTGATGGAACGGCGGAACGGCCCTCAACGGGCGGCAAAAGGCAAAGAGGCAAGGGCAGATGGACCAGATACTTGTGCGCGGCAATGGCGAGTTGCGGGGCCAGATCCCGATTGCGGGGGCCAAGAACGCCTGCCTCACCCTGATGCCCGCGACCCTGCTGACCGACGAGCCGCTGACGCTGACCAATGCGCCGCGCCTGTCGGACATCCGCACCATGACGCAGCTGCTGCAAAGTCTGGGGGCCGAGGTAGCCAGCCTGCAACAGGGGCAGGTGCTGGCCATGTCCAGCCACCGCATCACCAACCACACGGCGGATTATGACATCGTGCGCAAGATGCGCGCCTCGATCCTGGTGCTTGGCCCGATGCTGGCGCGTGACGGGCATGCGGTGGTGTCGCTGCCCGGCGGCTGCGCCATTGGCGCGCGCCCGGTTGACCTGCATCTGAAGGCGCTTGAGGCGATGGGGGCGGAACTGGACCTGCGCGATGGCTATGTGCATGCCAAGGCTGTCGGCGGGCGGCTGCGCGGAGCGGTGGTCGATTTCCCCATCGTGTCTGTCGGGGCCACGGAAAATGCGCTGATGGCGGCGACGCTGGCCAAGGGCACCACGGTGCTGAACAACGCCGCGCGCGAGCCCGAGATCGTCGATCTGGCGCGCTGCCTGCGCCGCATGGGTGCCCAGATCGACGGCGAGGGCACCAGCACCATCACCATTCAGGGTGTGGACCGGCTGGGCGGGGCCACGCATCCGGTGGTGACGGACCGGATCGAGCTGGGCACCTATATGCTGGCCCCGGCGATCTGCGGCGGCGAGGTGGAATTGCTGGGCGGGCGGATCGAACTGGTGGGCGCGTTCTGCGAGCGGCTGGATGCGGCGGGTGTGTCGGTGACGGAAACCGCCAATGGGCTGAAAGTGTCCCGCAAGAATGGCCGGGTGCGGGCGGTGGATGTGGTGACAGAGCCGTTCCCCGGCTTTCCCACCGACCTTCAGGCGCAGATGATGGCGCTTTTGTGCACGGCCGAAGGCACCTCTGTGCTGGAAGAGCGGATTTTCGAGAACCGTTTCATGCACGCCCCGGAACTGGTCCGCATGGGCGCCAGGATCGAGGTGCATGGCGGGCATGCGACGGTCACGGGCGTCGACCATCTGCGCGGCGCGCCGGTGATGGCCACAGACCTGCGCGCCAGCGTGTCGCTGATCCTGGCAGGGCTGGCGGCCGAGGGTGAGACACTGGTCAGCCGCGTCTACCATCTGGACCGCGGCTATGAACGGGTCGAGGAAAAGCTGCGCGCCTGCGGGGCCCATATAGAACGGATCCCGGGCTGATGGCCGACGCAACGTATCAGGACGGCGGCGAGGCGCCGCTGTATCTGGCCGCCCAACAGGCCGACGACCTGCCCGTCATCTCGGCCCTGGTGCAGGATGCGGTGTTTCCGATTGGCGAGATGGCGTTCCGCAGGGGCAAGCGGCAGTTCGCATTGCTGATCAACCGATTCCGCTGGGAAGATCGCGCCGCCGCCGAACGCGGCGGGCGGGCCTATGAGCGGGTGCAGGCGGTGCTTGCCGTGGCCGAGGTGCTGGCGGTGCGCACGCAGGGCATTGATCGCGCGGACCGTGACACGGTGCTGTCGTTGCTGGCGCTGGACTGGCACCCGGGCGCCGATGGCGCCGGGCGGCTGATGCTGGTGCTGGCCGGTGACGGGGCCATTGCGCTGGACGTCGAGGCGCTGGACGTGACGCTGAAGGACGTGACGCGGCCCTATGCCGCGCCCTCGGGCAAGGTGCCGGGGCACGACTGATCGGGCGGCAGAGGTTGATTGCCGACCGCCGGGGGCTTTGCCCCCGGGCCCCCAGGATATTTTCAGACAGAAAATGCAGAAGGCGGCGCGGGCCGGCGTTCCGCCGCGGCCGCGTGACGCCTTGAGCCGCGCCGCGCCGCAGGCTAAGGCAGCCATGACCGAAGGAGAGCACCGATGCCCCAGTTTCTGACCACCGCAGATGCCGGTTTCGAGGCCGCCTTTGCCGCCCTGCTGGGCATGAAGCGCGAGGATGCGCCCGATGTCGATGCCGCCGTGGCCGCGATCATCGCCGATGTGCGCGACCGGGGCGATGCGGCGGTGATCGCGCTGACCGAACAGTTTGACCGGCTGGCGCTGACGCCCGCTACGCTGGCCTTTTCCGACACCCAGATCGATGCCGAAATCGCCAAGGTTTCGGCCGAGGATCGCGCGGCGCTGGAACTGGCCGCCGACCGTATCCATGCCTATCACGCCCGCCAGATGCCCGAAGACCAACAATGGACCGATGAGGCAGGCGCGACACTTGGCTGGCGCTGGGGACCGGTGACGGCCGCGGGGCTGTATGTTCCCGGGGGCTTGGCCAGCTATCCGTCATCGGTGCTGATGAACGCCATTCCGGCCAAGGTGGCGGGGGTGCAGCGGCTGGTGGTGGCCTGCCCCACACCGGGCGGCGTGGTGAACCCGTTGGTGCTGCTGGCCTCGCGGATTGCCGGAGTGGACACTGTCTACCGCATCGGCGGCGCGCAGGCGATTGCGGCGCTGGCCTATGGCACGGCGACGATCCCCCCGGTGGACAAGATCACCGGGCCAGGCAATGCCTTTGTGGCCGCCGCCAAGCGCCGGGTTTTTGGCCGCGTGGGAATCGACATGATCGCCGGCCCGTCCGAGATCCTGGTGATTGCCGACCGTGACAATGACCCCGACTGGATCGCGCTGGATCTGCTGAGCCAGGCCGAACATGATGAATCGGCCCAGTCGATCCTGATGACCGATGATGCCGCCTTTGGGCTGGCCGTGGTCGCGGCGGTGGAAAAATGGCTGCAAACGCTGGAACGGCGGGCGATAGCCGGGGCCAGTTGGCGCGATTATGGCGCTGTGATTGTGGTGGACGACCTGGAACAGGCTGCCACCCTGTCAAACCGCATCGCCCCGGAACATCTGGAACTCTGCGTGTCCGACCCCGAGGCGTTGGCCAAACGCATCACCCACGCCGGGGCGATTTTCCTGGGAGCATGGACCCCGGAAGCGATTGGCGATTACGTCGGCGGGCCGAACCATGTGTTGCCCACCGCACGCTCGGCGCGGTTTTCCAGCGGGCTGTCGGTGATGGATTTTCTGAAACGCACGACGATCGCCAAAATGACCCCCGCCGCCCTGCGCGCCATTGGCCCGGGCGCGGAACGGCTGGCGGTTTCGGAAAGCCTTCAGGCGCATGGGTTGTCGGTCCGGGCGCGGCTTGATCGGTTGAACGAAAGCCAGCCTCCGGCTTCAATCACATGCACCGGATAGCGGCGGCTGCGATCTTGACCGTTGAAATGGGGTTGCAGCGCGCCTGCGACAACGTGCCAAGACGCCCCGCCGTTGTCCCGGTATCCGAAGGCGTTCTGCCCGCACGCGGTGCCGGCGCAATATCACCTGGCCGTCGTCGCGCAGCAATCCGCGCGTCAGGCCCAGCCGGGTCGGCAACTGGCGCCTGAACATGTCGGCATCATCCCTCCATACGCCGGGCGGGGGGCCGCAAAGCTGTCCCCATCCCTGTCTTCGAAAGCGGTTTCTGCAGGGATGGGCTGCCAGAAAAACAGGTCGTCAATGCCTGCACCTGCCACAGGATGCGGAGAACGCCGGTCGGCCGGGATGGTGAGCATGATCAGGCAAGGTGGTGCGGGCGACGGGACTTGAACCCGTACTCCAAAGGAAAGGGTGTTTAAGACCCCAGCGTCTACCGATTTCGCCACGCCCGCAAAGCCGTGACGTTGCTTTTAGACTGAGCCCGGGCACCACGACAATATGATCCGGGCAAAGTTTCCGGCCAATCGCAGGTCTGCCAGGAACAGCTGGGCGCAAGTGCTTGATCTGCCGTGATTTCAGCGGCAGTCCCGCGGTTTGGGTCGGCCTTGGCCGCGGACAGGGCGTTGCCGCAGCGCCGCCGAAAACCAAGCGCCGCATGGCCAGCCTGCCGCGCCGCCACGTTGGCCCTGCATGGAGCGGCCGCTGCGGTGCAGCAATTGACTTGCCTGCACTGCTTCGCCACAAATGACCGGCAACTTCTCGGAGGACGACATGGGAAAACTTTACGCGGATGCGTTTTCGGCGCTGGACGGTGTCTTGTTTGACGGGATGGTGATTGCGGCGGGTGGTTTCGGGCTGTGCGGGATCCCGGAGCTGCTGATCGCGGCGATCCGGGATGCGGGCACGAAAGACCTGACGGTGGCGTCGAACAATGCGGGGGTTGACGGGTTCGGGCTGGGGCAGTTGCTGGAGACGCGGCAGGTGCGCAAGATGATCTCCTCCTATGTTGGCGAGAATGCCGAATTCATGCGCCAGTATCTCGCGGGCGAGCTGGAGCTGGAGTTCACCCCGCAGGGCACCTTGGCCGAGCGGATGCGGGCGGGCGGCGCGGGCATCGCGGGGTTCTACACCCGCACCGGCGTGGGCACGGTGATTGCCGAGGGCAAGGATGTGAAGGTCTTCGACGGCAAGGAATATATCCTCGAGACAGGCCTTGTCACCGATCTGGCGATCGTGAAGGCCTGGAAGGCGGACCCGTCGGGCAATCTGGTGTTCCGCAAGACGGCGCGCAATTTCAACCCGCCTGCGGCGACCTGCGGCAGGATCTGCGTGGCAGAGGTGGAGGAGATCGTGCCGCTGGGGGCGCTGGACCCCGACAGCATCCACCTGCCCGGCATTTATGTGCACCGGCTGATCCAGGGCCGGCATGAAAAGCGCATCGAGCAGCGCACGGTGCGCCAGCGGGCCTGAGCGCGCCCCCAAACCCCGCCGCAAGCCGGGCGCACAGCCCCAGCAGATGCAGAACAAGACCGAGGAGAACACCCATGTGGGACCGGAATCAGATGGCGGCACGCGCCGCGCAGGA
>NZ_WHUT02000018.1 GCF_009380135.2 Fertoeibacter niger
TCCCCCTCCCCGGACCCCACCCCCGAGGATATTTCGCTCTGGGAAACCGCAAGGGGGGCCTGCATCCATTTCGGCACCGGGGCAGATTCCGCAGCCTTTGCCGCGCGGATGATCGGCGCATAGCCGGTGCAGCGGCAGAGGTTGCCTGCCAGCACGTCGTCATGGTCTTTGCGGCCCAAAGCATGCCCCACGGCCATCGACACGATGAACCCGGGGGTGCAAAAGCCGCATTGCGAACCGTGATGGTCCACCATCGCCTGCTGGACGGGGTGCATTTCACCGTCGGGGCCGCTGATCCCCTCGACCGTGCGCAGCGATTTGCCGTGAAGCTGCGGCAGGAACAGGATGCAGGCGTTCAGCGCGCGCGGCCCGTTCTCATCCGTGACCATCACGGTGCAGGCGCCGCAATCGCCCTCGTTGCAGCCCTCCTTGGTGCCGGTCAGCCCGCGTTCCTCGCGCAGCCAGTCCAGCAGGGTGCGTGTGGGGTTCGTCCCCGAAACACGCACCGGCGTTCCGTTCAGGTGAAACGCGATATCCGACATGTGAAAACCTGCCGCCTTACTCCCCGGTGCTGGCTATTGTGGCTAGCCAGCGCGTGACCGCCCGATGCGGCGTAAAGCGGGCCACGCGCCCTTTTATCCTTCGTTCCATGAAGCCTGCCCGCCTGTCACATGGCAAGCAGAACCTTTTCCCCTTTCGGTGAAGCACTTTCGTGATTTGCCGAAAACTGGGGCAGGCTTTCGCATCGGCTGCGGCTTCGTTAGGCTGTGCGCATGGCACATACCCCCCGATTCATCCACCTGCGCACCCATACCGAACATTCCCTGCTGGAAGGCGCGGTTCCCGTCAAGAAGCTGGTCGATCTGTGCGTGGCGGGCGCGATGCCCGCCGTGGCCGTGACCGACACCAACAACATGTTCGCCGCGCTGGAGTTTTCGGTGACGGCATCGGGGGCCGGGGTGCAGCCCATCATCGGCTGCCAGATCTCGGTCGTGCATGACCCGGCGGGCCCGGGCGAAAAGCCGCGCCCCGCCGCGCCCGTCGTGCTGCTGGCGCAGGATGAGGCCGGCTACATGAACCTGATGAAGCTGAACTCCTGCCTTTACATCGACAAGGGCGGCGCGCTGCCCGAGGTGACGGTGGAGCAACTGGCCGCCCATGGCGCGGGCCTGATCTGCCTGACCGGCGGGCCGGACGGGCCTTTGGGCCGGTTCCTGCAAGCCGGGCAGCGGGCCCGCGCGGAAGGCTTTCTGGCGCGGCTGACCACGATTTACCCCGCGCGGCTGTATGTGGAATTGCAGCGCCACCCCGGCGAGGGCGGGCGGCTGACCGAGGCCGAGCGTGCGTCGGAACAGGGGCTGGTGGAAATGGCCTATGCCATGGGCCTGCCGCTGGTCGCCACCAATGATGTCTATTTCCCCAAGGCGGACATGTATGAGGCGCATGATGCGCTGATCTGCATTGCCGAAGGCGCCTATGTCGATCAGCAGGCCCCGCGCCGCCGCCTGACGCCGCAGCATTACTTCAAAACCGAATCCGAGATGTGCGCGCTGTTCGCCGACCTGCCCGAGGCCTTGGAGAACACGGTGGAAATCGCCCGCCGCTGCGCCTTCAAGGCCTACAAGCGCAACCCGATCCTGCCGAAATTCGCCGATGACGAGGTGGCCGAACTGCGGCGTCTGGCGAATGAGGGGTTGCAGGCCCGGCTGGCCATCATCCCGCATGCGGTGACACCCGCCGAATATCAGGCCCGGCTGGAGTTTGAGCTGGGCGTGATCGAGCAGATGGGATTTCCCGGCTATTTCCTGATCGTGGCCGATTTCATCCAATGGGCCAAGAAACAGGGCATTCCGGTGGGGCCGGGGCGCGGTTCGGGCGCGGGGTCGCTGGTGGCCTATGCGCTGACCATCACCGATCTTGACCCCCTGCGCTATGCGCTGCTGTTCGAGCGGTTCCTGAACCCCGAACGGGTGTCCATGCCCGATTTCGACATCGACTTCTGCATGGACCGGCGCGAAGAGGTCATTCAATACGTGCAAGCGAAATACGGGCGCGACAAGGTGGGCCAGATCATCACCTTCGGCGCGCTTTTGTCCAAGGCCGCCGTGCGCGACGTGGGGCGCGTGTTGCAGATGTCTTACGGTCAGGTAGACCGGCTGTCCAAGATGATCCCGGTCGAGGGGGTGAAACCTGTAAGCATCCAGAAGGCGCTGGCCGATGAGCCGCGCCTGCGCGAGGCCGCCAAGGAAGAGGTGGTGAAGCGCCTGCTGGATTACGGCATGCAGATCGAAGGGCTGCTGCGCAACGCATCCACACATGCCGCCGGTGTGGTGATCGGCGACCGGCCACTGGACGAGTTGGTGCCGCTGTATCAGGATCCGCGGTCCGACATGCCCGCCACCCAGTTCAACATGAAATGGGTCGAGGCGGCGGGGCTGGTGAAATTCGACTTTCTGGGGCTGAAAACCCTGACCGTGATCCAGAACGCGCTGGATCTTCTGCGCCTGCGCGGCATCGAGATCGACATTTCGCTGATCCCGCTGGATGATGCGCCCAGCTATGAACTTTACGCGGCGGCCAAGACGGTGGCGGTGTTCCAGGTGGAATCCAGCGGCATGATGGATGCGCTGCGCCGCATGAAACCCACCTGCATCGAGGATATCGTGGCCTTGGTGGCGCTGTATCGTCCCGGCCCGATGGAAAATATTCCCGCCTATTGCGAGGTGAAGAACGGCCTGCGCGATCTGGAATCGATCCACCCCACCATCGACCATATCCTTGGCGAGACACAGGGCATCATCGTCTATCAGGAACAGGTGATGCAGATCGCGCAGGTCATGGCGGGCTATTCGCTGGGCGGGGCTGACCTTCTGCGACGCGCCATGGGCAAGAAGATCGCCGCCGAAATGGCCAAGGAACGGCCCAAGTTCATTGAAGGCGCCAAGAAGACCCACAACATCGACGCCAAAAAGGCGGGCGAGGTGTTCGACCTCTTGGAGAAATTCGCCAACTACGGCTTCAACAAATCGCACGCCGCCGCCTATGCGGTGGTCAGCTATCAGACGGCATACCTCAAGGCCAATCACCCGGTCGAATTCATGGCCGCCGTGATGAACTGCGACATCCATCTGACCGACAAGCTGGCCGTGTATAAACGCGAAGTGGACAAGCTGGGCATCCGCACCGTAGCCCCCTGCGTGAACGCCAGCCTTGCCACCTTCACCGTGCGCGACGGCGCGGTGATCTACGGCCTTGGCGCGCTGAAAGGCGTGGGGGTCGAGGCGATGCGCCTGATCGTCGAGGCCCGCGATGGCAAGGACGGCGTCACACGGCCCTTTGCCACCCTGTTCGATCTGGCCCGCCGGGTGGACCTGAAACGTGTGGGCAAGCGCCCGCTGGAAATGCTGGCCCGCGCCGGGGCCTTTGATGTGCTGGATGCCAACCGCGCCCGCGTGTTCGAGGCGCTGGACGCGCTGGTGGCGTATTCCGCCGCCATTCACGAATCGCGTGCCTCGGCGCAGGTATCGCTGTTCGGCGAGGCTGGGGCCGACCTGCCCGAACCGCGCCTTGCCTCTCGCGACGACTGGCTGCCGGTGGAACGCCTGACGCAGGAACATCAGGCCATCGGGTTCTACCTGTCAGGGCACCCGCTGGACGATTACATGGGCCCCTTGAAACGGCGGCAGGTGGTGACGCTGGCCGAACTGACCGCCGCCGCGCAGAACGGCCCGATGGTGGCCAAGCTGGCGGGCGCGGTGTCGTCAAAACAGGAACGCAAATCGGCCAAGGGCAACCGTTTCGCCTTTGTGCAGCTCAGCGATCCGACCGGGCTTTACGAAGTCACCGTGTTCTCTGACACGCTGGAGGCCGCGCGCGACCTGCTGGAACCCGGCCGCCATGTGGTGCTGACAGTCGAGGCCAATCTGGAAGGCGAAACCCTGAAACTGCTGGCCCGCGCCGCCCAGCCGATTGACAGCGTCGCCGCCGAGGCCGGGGGCACCAGCCTGCGCATCCACCTGAACCGGGCCGAGGCGGCGGCATCGGTCGCCGCCCTGTTCGCCCGGGTTGCGGCCGAGGGCGGGCGCGCTCGCGGGCAGATCACCATCTGCGTGCCCGATGACGCCGGGCAGGAGATCGACCTGGCGCTGCCGCAGGATTACCCCGTCACCCCCCAGATCAAGGGCGCGATCAAGGCGATGCAGGGCGTGGTGATGGTGGAGGAGATTTAGACGCTGCTCCGCACATGCGGGCGACGCTGCTCCGCCCGCCCGGAAAGCACCTTGGCAAGGGCCACGCCCGGCCCGATCAGGCTCCTCCGTGGCAGCCTGCCCGGCGTATTGGCCTAAAGCGCCAGCCTACCAATGCGGCGGGCGCTGGTCGGCCAGCGGCACGCCGCCGCCGCTCTCGGCCTCACGCTCCGCCTCGCGGCTCAGCAGCAGGCCCACGCGCCGCGCAAGCCGGTCGATCTCGGCTTGTTGCCGCGCCACCACCTCTGACAGGTCATCCACCGCCCGCGTCAGATGCGCGATCTGTTCTTCCGCCGCCCGCTGGTCCATGCCCGCCCCCTTGCCCGAAATTCCGTGCATCACCTGTGCATCATCCGTGCACGGGAATCATACTGCCCGCATTTGCGCCCCGCTTGTCCCGCAACGCCCCTTCCGATACACCGCCCGCGACGCATAGCGAAGGGTCCGATCATGGCTGACACTGCAAAAGCCCCCCGCCGCCCCCGCGCGGAAACCCCGCGCGGCTTCCGCGACTATTTCGGGGCCGAAGTGACCGAACGCAAGGCCATGCTCGACCGTATCGCCGAGGTCTATCACCGCTACGGCTTTGACCCGTTGGAGACTTCTGCGGTGGAAACCGTTGAATCGCTTGGAAAATTCCTGCCAGACGTTGACCGCCCGAATGAAGGCGTGTTCGCCTGGCAAGAGGATGACACCGGATCGGGCGCCGACTGGCTGGCGCTGCGCTATGACCTGACGGCCCCCCTTGCCCGCGTCGCCGCCCAATACCGAAACGACCTGCCCACCCCCTACCGCCGCTATGCGATGGGGCCCGTGTGGCGCAACGAAAAGCCGGGGCCGGGCCGTTTTCGCCAGTTTTATCAATGCGATGCGGACACGGTGGGTTCGGCTTCGGTGGCGGCGGATGCCGAAATCTGCGCCATGCTGGCCGACGCGCTGGAGGCCGTGGGGATTGAGCGTGGCGATTATGTGGTCAAGGTGAACAACCGCAAGGTGCTGAACGGGGTGATGGAGGTGGCGGGCGTCCTTGATCCCCTTGATCCCGAACGCTTTTCCGCCGAGCGGGGGATCGTTCTGCGGGCGATCGACAAGCTGGATCGGCTGGGGGTGGAGGGCGTGCGCGCCCTGCTGGGCGAGGGCCGCAAGGACGAAAGCGGCGACTTCACCAAGGGGGCGGGTCTGTCGGGTGAACAGGCCGATGTCATAATGCAGTTCGTCGGCGCAAATGCAGCCGTTGACGACGCACTCCTAGCTGCCTCTCGTTCGGTTAATGCTCATAGCAAAAACCTTTCTTTGGACTTGCGAACAGCAAGCTGGCTCAACGACTCTAACTTCTCGTTCTTGCCGCGCTCAAAAACAGATGGCGACCTGCGCAATGACTTCACTGTCAGTTATCTCCGAAATCTTGTTGCTGAATCTTCAATCGGCAAGGAAGGCGTGGGGGAACTCGAAGTTATTTCCGACTTGCTTCGTGCCCAAGGCTATGAATCTGATAGGATTAGCATCGACCCTTCCGTCGTCCGTGGTCTCGGCTACTACACCGGCCCGGTGTTCGAGGCTGAGCTTACCTTTGAAATTCTTGACGAAAAGGGCCGCAAGCGCCAGTTCGGCTCTGTCGCCGGGGGCGGGCGCTATGATGATCTGGTGAAACGCTTCACCGGCCAGACCGTGCCGGGCACCGGCGTTTCCATCGGGGTGGACCGGCTGTTGGCCGCGCTGCGCGCCAAGGGGCGGGCGGGCGAGGCGGCGGTTGGCCCGGTGGTGGTCACGGTGATGGACCGTGACCGGATGGCAGATTACATGTCCATGGTCGGCGCGCTGCGGCAGGCGGATATTGATCCGAATGACCCAAGCAAAGGTAAAATCCGGGCGGAACTTTACCTCGGCAACCCCAAGAATTTCGGCAACCAGTTGAAATACGCCGACAAACGCAATTCCCCCGTCGCCGTGATCCAGGGCGCGGACGAGGCGGCGCGCGGTGTGGTGATCCTGAAAGACCTGATCCTGGGCGCGAAAATCGCTGCCGGGGCCAGTCTGGAGGAATGGAAATCCCGCCCCGCGCAGGTCGAGGTGCCGCTGGCCGATCTGGTCGCCGCCACCCGGGCGATGCTGGCATGAAAGCCGCGATAAGGGCCGAGGCGGCGGCGCTGTTCGCGGCCTTTCAGGCGGCGGGGGCGGTGCCGGTGGAGGCCGACATATTGCTGCCCGCAGGCACCCTGCTGGACCTTTATGGCGAGGATATCCGCGCCCGCGCCTATGTGACGCAAGACCCGCTGCGCGGCGAAATGATGCTGCGGCCAGACTTTACCGTGCCGGTGGTGCAGGCACATATGGCGCATGGCGCCGACCCCGCACGCTATACCTATATGGGCGAGGTATTCCGCAAACAGGATCACCTGGGCGACCGCGCCTCGGAATACCTGCAGGTCGGCTTCGAGATTTTCGACCGCGATGCACCCGAGGCGGCGGATGCCGAGGTGTTCGCCCTGTTCGCGGGCCTCCTGGCGCCGCTGGGCCTGCGCCCGGCCACCGGCGATCTGGGCATCCTGATGGCGGCGGTGCGCAGCCTTTCCACCACTAGTCAGCGCAAGGCGGCCCTGCTGCGCCACATCTGGCGGCCTGCCCGGTTCCGCGCGTTGCTGGATCGGTTTGCCGGACGTGCCGCCCCCGCGCCCAGCCGCCTGCGCCTGCTGGAACGGCTGGCCCAGGCCTCGCCGGATGCGCTGATCGAGGGTGCCGGGCCGCAGATTGGCCTGCGCAGCGCCACCGACATAGCCACCCGCGCCGCGCTGCTGGTGGCCGATGCCGCCACGCCCCCCCTGCCTGCGCCCGAGGCGGCCATGCTGGATGCGCTGCTGGCGCTGAGCGCACCCGCGGCACAGGCGCAGACACGGCTGCGCGAGATCGTCGGGCATATGCCCGCTATGGCCCCTGCGCTCGACAGTTTCGCAGCCCGGCTGGATGCGCTGGCCGCGCGGGGCATCGACCCGGCCACACTGCCCTTCGAGGCCAGCCATGGCCGCAGCACGCTGGAATACTACGACGGCTTTGTGTTCACCTTCCATGCCGCCGATCCGTCCTTGCCGCCCGTCGCTTCGGGCGGGCGTTATGATGCGCTGACGGCGGTGCTGGGGCAGGGCCGCTCGATCCCCGCCGTGGGGGGCGTGATCCGGCCCAATCTGGTTGCCGCGCTGAAGGGGGCCCTGTGATGCTGAAGATCGGCGTGCCCTCCAAGGGCCGGTTGATGGAGAAAACCTTTGACTGGTTCGGCGAACGCGGCGTGCAGATGCGCCAGTCCGGGGCCGAGCGGGAATATGCGGGCAGTGTCGAGGGCATCGCGGGCGTGGAACTGGTGCTGCTGTCAGCAGGCGAGGTGCCGCGCGAACTGGCCGCCGGGCGCATCCACCTGGGCGTGACCGGGTCTGACCTTGTGCGCGACAAGCTGGCCGACTGGGACAGGCAGGTGGCCGAACTGGCCCCGCTTGGCTTTGGCCATGCCGATCTGATCATCGCCGTGCCCGCCTGCTGGATTGATGTCGATACGTTGGACGATCTGGATGCGGCGGCGGCTGCGTTTCGCGCGGCGCATGGCTTTCGCCTGCGCATCGCCACCAAGTATCACCGGCTGGTGCGCGACTATCTGACCGCGGGGGGAATCGCCGATTATCAACTGGTTGACAGCCAGGGGGCCACCGAAGGCACGGTGAAAAACCTGACCGCCGAGGCGATTGCCGATATCACCACCACCGGCGAAACCCTGCGCGCCAACCACCTGAAGGTTCTGGATGACGCGCTGGTTCACGCCTCGCAGGCGGTGCTGTTCGCGTCGCGGGCGGCGGAATGGGATGAGCAGACGACGCGGGTCTACGGCGATTTGCTGCGTCTGATCGGTGTGGCGCAGCCGGATCACCGCTGAACCGTGGTTCAAATGCGCTGGGGCGTCACCCGCATTTGGAAAATCCGCAACTGGCGCAGGTCATGCAGCCTTCGACCATCCGCAGGTCATAACTGCCGCAGGAGGAACAGCTTTTGCCCTTGGCACCCACCGCCACGACCTCGGCCTTGGGGTCGGATTTCAGGCCAAGCCCCTCGCCCGCGATGAAGCCGATGGCCACCAGATGCCGCTCGATCACCCCGCCGATGGCGGCGAGGATTGAGGGGATGTAGCGCCCCTCCATCCAGGCGCCGCCGCGCGGGTCGAACACGGCTTTCAGTTCCTCCACCACAAAGGAAATGTCGCCGCCGCGCCGGAACACCGCCGAGATCATCCGCGTCAGGGCGACCGTCCAGGCAAAATGCTCCATGTTCTTGGAGTTGATGAACACCTCGAACGGGCGGCGGTGGCCTGCGATGATGATGTCGTTGATGGTGATATAAAGCGCGTGTTCCGAGCCCGGCCATTTCACCTTGTAGGTGGCGCCTTCCAGCGCCGCCGGTCGATCCAGCGGTTCGGAAAGATACACAACCTCGCCGCCTTCGTCCGGCATCGGCGTGGCGGCGGGCACCGGGGCGGAATCGGCGGTTTCCGACACGGTCAGCACCGATCCTGTCACATCATTTGGCCGGTAGGTGGTGCAGCCTTTGCAGCCCTGATCCCAGGCGGCCATGTAGACATCGGCGAAATCCTCGAAACTGATGTCGGCGGGGCAGTTGATGGTTTTGGAAATCGAGCTGTCCACCCATTTCTGGGCGGCGGCCTGCATGCGCACATGGTCCAGCGGCGGCAGGGTCTGAGCGTTCACGAAATAATCCGGCAGGGGCGTGTCGCCGAATTTCTCGCGCCACAGCCGCACGGCGTAATCGACCACCTCTTCCTCGGTGCGCGAGCCGTCCTTTTGCAGCACCTTGCGGGTATAGGCATAGGCAAAGACCGGTTCGATGCCCGAACTGACATTGCCCGCGTAAAGACTGATTGTGCCGGTGGGCGCGATGGAGGTCAGCAGCGCGTTGCGGATGCCGTGCTGGCGGATCGCGTCACGCACATCGGCATCCATTTGGGTCAGCGAGCCGGAGGCCAGATAGGCCTCGGCGTCAAACAGCGGGAAGGGCCCCTTTTCCTGCGCCAGCCCCACCGACGCCAGATAGGACGCGCGGGCGATGGCCTTCATCCAGGCTTCGGTCTGCGCCGCCGCCTCGGCCGAGCCATAGCGCAACCCCACCATCAGCAGCGCATCGGCAAGGCCCGTGACGCCCAGCCCGATGCGGCGTTTCGCCTGCGCCTCGGCCGCCTGTTCGGGCAGGGGGAAGCGGCTGGCATCCACCACATTGTCCATCATGCGGATGGCAAGGCGCACCAGATCATCCAGCTTGTCCATGTCCAGCGCGGCACCGGGGCCGAACGGGTCGGCCACCAGCGTGGCCATGTTGATCGACCCCAGCAGGCAGGCGCCATAGGGCGGCAGGGGCTGTTCGCCGCAGGGGTTCGTCGCCGCGATCGTTTCGCAATAGTTCAGGTTGTTCATCGCGTTGATCCGGTCGATGAAGATCACCCCCGGTTCGGCCACGTCATAGGTGGACCGCATGATGCGCATCCACAGGTCGCGCGCTTGCAGCGTCTTGTAAACCTTGCCGCCGAATTGCAGATCCCAGGGCCCATCGGCCTTGACCGCCGCCATGAACGGGTCTGTCACCAGCACCGACAGGTTGAACATCCGCAGCCGCGCGGGGTCTTTCTTGGCGTCGATGAAGTTTTCGATGTCGGGGTGGTCGCAGCGCATGGTGGCCATCATCGCGCCGCGACGGCTGCCTGCCGACATGATGGTGCGGCACATCGCATCCCACACATCCATGAAGCTGAGCGGGCCCGAGGCATCGGCGGCCACGCCCTTCACCTCGGCCCCGCGCGGGCGGATGGTGGAAAAATCATAGCCGATGCCGCCGCCCTGCTGCATGGTCAGCGCGGCCTCTTTCAGCATCTGGAAAATGCCTGCCATGTCATCGGGAATCGTGCCCATGACAAAGCAGTTGAACAGCGTCACCGCCCGCCCGGTGCCAGCGCCCGCGATGATCCGCCCGGCGGGCAGGTATTTGAAACCCTCCAGCGCGGCATAGAAACGGTCCTCCCACAGCGCGGGCTCTGCTTCGGGCTCGGCCAGCGCGCGGGCGATTCGCCGCCAGGTATCTTCGACCGTGCCGTCAAGCACGCTGCCCGCCGCATCCTTCAGCCGATACTTCATGTCCCAAATCTGTTCGGCAATCGGGGCGGAAAAACGGGTCATTGATGCGATCCTTGGTCTGGCGGGTTGCGCTGGGCTGGTACCGGCCACGCGTTGCATTGCCCCGCAGGTCGGGGCCTGCGGCGGTGGTCCAAAGGCCAGAGACCACCATATATTGTCACCCTGTCACCGGCAACCCGTGCTGACGCCCGGCCACACTGCGACATTCCGCCTGACAGGAACGGCGGTTTCGACCGCAGCACAGCCGCCGCAACTGCGGTGCCGGTTTCTCGCCGCGATCTCGGCCCCCATTCAGACACATTTCGCGCTTAAGTTGCAGTTAACAGACCAATGCAACACTACAACCGGAGCCGGCACGTTCGTTAACTGGTACAGCACACAGGAGATCCCGATGCCTGATGCAAACGTTTCTGTAACACCATACAATGGCTCGCTGATCGGCGCGCAACTTCTGTCGGCGCAACGCACGCTGGTGCTGAACAATTTTGGCAGCAGCTTTTCCGGCACGCTCACCGACAATGACGGCACGCTCAGCGATGCCGATGACGGTCTGTCCAGCTTCAACGGGGCCAGCCTGAACTACATCGGCAGCGGCACGGTGCAGCCGGGGGTCAATGTGCTGGGGGTCACAGTGCCCCTGGGCGTTGCGAAGCCGGTGGTTGTATTCGAGGCGGGTGGCCAGATCTACTTCCACTTTCCGCAGGGCCCGCCCAACCTGCTGGGCGCGGTTGCGCTTGTGACGAACATCACCTCGGCCCCCTACAGCGTGTTCAACCCGGTCTGCTTTGTCGAAGGCACATGGATCGCGACCCCGGACGGTGATCGGCTGATCGAAACCCTGAATGTCGGCGATCAGGTGAACGACATCGATGGTGCCCCGCATGAGATCCTCTGGATCGGTGGGCGCAGGATGGATCTGCCCATCGGCCTTTGTCCTGATTATGTAAGGTGGCTGCCAGTGCGCGTGCCTGCAGAGGCGTTCGGGCCGGGCTGCCCCACCCGCGACCTGCTGGTGTCGCAGCAGCACCGCCTGATGATCGAAGGTTCGGGGCCGGAACTGCTGTTCGGCGATGCGCGTGTGCTGGTGCCCGCCAAGGCCTTGCTGGGCGATGTGGTGGCGCTGGATCGCGACCTGCGCCAGGTCACCTACTATCACATCCTGTGTCGCCGCCACGTCATCCTCATGGCGAACGGGCTGCCCTCTGAAAGCCTGTATCCCGGCCCCGTCGCAAAGGATGCCATCGCCCAGGATGCGCTGGCCCGCCCGGGACGGGAAGAGGCCGAGGCGCTGTTTTCCGATCTGGCCGACATGCGCGTGCCGTTCCAGCCGCACAGCGATTACCCGATGCTGCGCATCCGCGAGGGCCGCATGCTGCGCCCGGTGGCCCGCGCCGCGCGCTGAACCCTGACGCCCGAAGGATGGCCCCCCGCGGTCGCCCGGCATCAGCCTGCCAAACCGGGCCAAAAGCCCAAGCGAAGCGCACTTGCCACCGCTGCGGCGCAAAGGCCCTTGCCTCTGCCCCGCAGGGGGTTAGGTTCTGCCTCCGCCCGCACGGGGCCGCGCAGGGGGACATTCGTGCCGCTTCACATGATCAAACTCTGCGTCGGCGCAGAGAAAGTCGAGGATCTGATCGACTGGCAGCAAAGCCGGCAGGGCCACTGGATCGGCGGCACCCCGGCGCATGTCACACGCATGTGGCCCAAACGCGCCGATGAGCTGCTGGATGGCGGGTCGCTTTACTGGGTGTTCAAGGGCGTTGTGCTGGCCCGCCAGGCGATCAAGGGGTTGGAACAGGTGCAGGGCAGCGATGGCATCACCCGTTGCGCCATAAGGCTGGACCCGGCGGTGATCCGCACCGAAGGCGCCCCGCGCCGCCCGTTTCAGGGCTGGCGCTATCTGCCCGCGGGCGAGGCCCCCCGCGACCTGCCGCAGGGCCGCGCGCGGGAAGAGCCGTTGCCCCCCGAACTGGCCCGCGCGCTGGCGGAAATCGGGCTGCGTTAGGGCGGGGCTCGCGGCCACCATCAAGGCAGGCCCTGCGCGGCCACGGTTCTCGCAAGGATTTCACTTGCCGCCCCGGATACCGGTCCAGGCCCTGCGCGAGAAGCGGCCGGTGTTGGCCGCCTATGCCACGCGCCGCATCTGTCTGCCGACCGCCTGACAGCCTGCGCATGGCAGGGCTTCCTTTTCGCATCGGCTCTCGCGTCATTGTCATGTCAGATGTCCAATTTTGCGCAACCGGCCACAGGATGTCGGCATGCACAGCGCGCCAATCTGGCATGCGACCCTGCCCGGGGCGGCCCGTCAGCGCAAAAGATGCCTGAATACAGGCGCCCTGTTTAAATAAGGGCGCAATGACAACTGGTTAGGAAAAGCGCAGCAGGTTGCGAACCGTTTTCTTACCCGCTATCAATGGAATCACGGTCCCGTAGCTCAACTGGATAGAGCACCTGACTTCTAATCAGGATGTTGGGCGTTCGAGTCGTCCCGGGATCGCCACATCTTCGTTCAGTTGCTTTCCACGGCTTTGCAATCTGCACCCGTTCGGGTGGCGGATTTGCGGGCGGCAGTCGCATTTGCGGATCGTCGGCTGGCTGTGGATGCGCAGCGTTTCCTTCATCATGCCACCCGCGTTCCGGTCGGTGCGACACGGGCGACGATGGCACCCAGACGCTTGTGGTGCAGATTGCTGACTGGCCGCGCCACCGCAGCCTTGTTCGCGGGGCTGCCGCCCTCTACATCTGTGGCATGAAACATCTCATTCCCTTCATCAAGAAACCGCCGGTCGTCTCGGTGATCCGCCTGCAAGGCACCATCAGTTCCGGCGCGCGCAACCTGTCGGATTCGGGGCTGGCCCCGGTGATCGAGCGCGCCTTTACGCGGGGAAAACCGGCGGCGGTGGCGCTGGTGATCAACTCGCCCGGCGGATCGGCCGTGCAGTCCAGCCTGATTGCTGCGCGCATCCGGCGGCTGGCGGATGAAAAATCCATTCCCGTGCATGTGTTTGTCGAGGATGTGGCGGCCTCGGGTGGCTATTGGCTGGCCTGCGCGGGGGATCAGATCTGGGTGGATGAAAGCTCGATCGTCGGGTCCATCGGGGTGATCTTTGCCAGCTTCGGCTTTCCCGAACTGATGGCCCGGCAGGGGATCGAGCGGCGGGTGGTGACGGCGGGGCGGTCGAAATCGCTGGCCGACCCGTTCCTGCCGGAAAAGCCCGAGGATGTGGCCCGGCTGAAGGCGCTGCAAGAGCCGATCCATCAGGCCTTCATCGCGCATGTGAAGGCGCGGCGTGGCACGCGGCTGAACCCCGATGCCGATCTGTTCAATGCCGACATCTGGGTGGGGGCGGGTGCCGTTCCCGTGGGGCTGGTCGATGGTGTCGCCCATCTGGTGCCCAAGCTGAAAGAGCTTTACGGCGACAAGGTGCGGCTGGTGCCTTACGGGCAAAAGCGCGGGCTGCTGAGCCGTTTTGGCGCGGGCCTGCTGGGCTCGGCGCTGGCCGAGGTAGAGGATCGCGCGCTTTGGGCGCGCTACGGGCTGTGACATGCTGATCAAGGCCATCATCCTGTTTCTGGGCGGCATGGCCATTGTGGCCATGATCGGCAACTGGCTGTTTCCCGGTGCGCTGTCGCGGCAGTTGCGGCGCGGCAGGGTGGCCAAGCCCGCGACCTGCCCTAAATGCGGCAGATACATCATCGGGGGCGGCGGCTGCACCGGCTGCAAACCTCCGGCGCGCAAGGGGTGACAGGCATGGCGGCAGCGGCGAAACGGGCACTGGTGACAGGGGCCGCAAAACGGCTTGGCCGCGCCATGGCGCTGTATCTGGCCGAACGCGGTCATGACGTGGTGGTGCATTATGCGGGGTCAGAGGCCGGGGCGGTTGAGGTGGTCGATCTCATCCGCGCCATGGGGCGGCGGGCGGTGGCGGTGCAGGCCGACCTGCTGGATGAGGATGCCACGGCTGCGCTGGTGGGGCAGGCGGCGGCGGGGCTTGGCGGTCCGCTGACCCTGCTGGTGAACAACGCCTCGATCTTTGAGTATGACAATCTTGCCAGTGCCACCCGGCAAAGCTGGGATAGGCACATGGGCAGCAATCTGCGCGCGCCCTTCGTGCTGACGCAAGGGTTCGCGGCACAGGTGCCACCGCCGCTGACCGATATGCAGGGCGAGCCTGTGGCGCAGGGGCTGGTGGTGAACATGATCGACCAGCGCGTGCGCAAGCTGACGCCGGAATTCATGACCTATACGCTGGCCAAGATGGGCCTGTGGGCGCTGACGCAGACGGCGGCGCAGGCGCTGGCCCCGCAGGTGCGGGTAAATGCCATCGGCCCCGGCCCGACGATGCAGGGCGCGCGCCAGTCGGCGGCGCATTTCGCCGGGCAGCGGGCTGCCACGATCCTGCAACGGGGGGCGAATCCGGCGGATGTCACGGCGGCGCTGGGCTATTTCCTTGATGCGCCGGGGGTGACGGGGCAACTGATCTGCGTCGATGGCGGGCAGCATCTGGGCTGGCAAACCCCCGATGTGCAAGGGGTGGAGTGATGTCGCCAGGGTGACGTAGGGAAAGTTGTCCACTTTTCGCATTGCGTTCACGCTGGCGTTACAAATTCCCCATGGTTTTCAGGGATTTGCGCAAAGTTAATAATTATTGTGTTTATTTTCATATGGTTACAAAGTAGCCTAAAAAATGGGCAAAGTCAGGAAGCGGGCCAAAAACAACGAAAATTTGCCCCTCGCAGAATGTTTTGCGCAGAGTTATCCACAGAAACGGTGGATAGGTTTTCTCTTGCCCCCGGGGCAAGATCATTGCAGCGAGGTCCGGGAATCGTGAGGGCCGGAAAGGGCGGGAACCAACGTGCAGGGTGAGGACGACGAACAGGCTTCGGGGCTGACGGGGCATGAGTGCATTCAGGCCTATCTGAAGACGCTGGACGGATCACCCGGCGTCTACCGCATGCTGAATGCGGCCTCCGAAGTGCTGTATGTGGGCAAGGCGCGCAACCTGCGCGCGCGCGTATCGAATTATGCGCGCCCCTCGGGGCATTCTGGGCGCATTGCGCGGATGATCCGCGAAACCTGTTCGATGATGTTCCTGACCACGCGCACCGAAACCGAGGCGCTGCTGCTGGAACAGAACCTGATCAAGCAGCTGAAGCCCCGCTACAACGTGCTGCTGCGCGACGACAAGAGCTTTCCCAACATCCTGATCCCCACCGACCACCCGTTTCCGATGCTGAAAAAGCACCGGGGCAAACGGTCGGAGAAGGGGCTGTATTTCGGCCCCTTTGCATCGGCTGGGGCGGTGAACCGCACGCTGAACCAGTTGCAGCGCGTGTTCCTTTTGCGCACCTGCACTGATTCAAGTTTTGAATCGCGCACGCGGCCCTGCCTGCTTTACCAGATCAAACGCTGCGCCGCGCCCTGTGTGGGCAAGATCGCCGCGCCCGATTATGCCAATCTGGTCGCCGATGCGCAGCGGTTCCTGGAAGGCCGCACCACAGCCGTTCAGGCCAATCTGGCGCGCGAAATGTCCACCGCGTCGGACGCGATGGAATTTGAGCGCGCAGCAGCCCTGCGCGACCGGATCAAGGCGCTGACGCAGGTGCAATCATCCCAGGGCATCAACCCGCGCGGCGTGGCCGAAGCTGATGTGATCGCCCTGCATCTGGAGGGTGGGCAGGCCTGCGTGCAGGTGTTCTTCATCCGCGCCAACCAAAGCTGGGGCAACCGCGACTTCTATCCGCGCACCGGCGCGGGGGCAGAGGAGCCCGAGATCATGGAGGCGTTTCTGGCGCAATTCTATGATGACAAGGAGCCGCCGCGGCTGATCCTGCTCAGCCATCCGGTAGACAACCCCGATCTGGTCCAGGCGCTGCTGTCGGAACGCGCGGGGCGCAAGGTCACGATGGGCATCCCGCAGCGCGGCGAAAAGGCCGAACTGGTGGAAAACGCCGCGCGCAACGCCCGCGAAAGCCTGGCCCGGCGGATGGCCGAAGGCGCGACGCAGAACAAGCTGCTGGCCGGTCTGGCCGAGGCGTTCGATCTGGACGCCCCACCGAAACGCATCGAGGTTTACGACAACTCCCATATCCAGGGCACCAATGCCGTGGGCGGCATGATCGTAGCGGGGGCCGAGGGCTTCATCAAAAGCCAGTATCGCAAGTTCAACATCCGGTCCGAGGCGGGGGCGAACAGCGACGACTTCGGCATGATGAAAGAGGTGCTGACCCGGCGCTTTGAACGGCTGATCAAGGAAGACCCCGAGCGGAAATCCGATGCCTGGCCCGACCTTCTGCTGATCGACGGCGGGGCGGGGCAGGTGTCGGCGGTGGCGGGGATCATGGCCGAACTGGGGGTGGATGACATTGCCATGGTCGGCGTGGCCAAGGGGGTGGACCGCGACGCGGGCAAGGAGGAATTCCACCGCCCGGGCGAACCCGCCTTTGCCCTGCGCATGAACGACCCGGTGCTGTATTTCGTCCAGCGCCTGCGGGACGAGGCGCACCGCTGGGCCATCGGCGCGCATCGGGCCAAACGGGCCAAGGCGGTGTCGGCCACGCCGCTGGATGACATTCCGGGCGTGGGGGCGGCGCGCAAAAAGGCACTGCTGGCGCATTTCGGATCGGCCAAGGCGGTGGCCCGGGCCGGTCTGGGTGATTTGCAGGCGGTCGAAGGGATTTCGGCCACCATGGCGCAAAGCATCCATGACTTCTTTCACGACCGGGGGTAGCGGCCGCTCATCCGCCCTGACGGGCAACTTAGCCAAGCGGTGCAAGCCGTCAGGCGTGATGAGCGGCCCGGTGCCTCAATCCATGCTGACCCCGGCATCCGCCACAACCGGCGTCCATTTGGCAATCTCGTCATCCACATGCGCCGCCAGTTCCTCGGGCGTTGATGCCACGATGGTGGCCGAGAATTCCGCCATCCGCGCCACCACCGCCGGGTCGGCCATCGCCACTTTGGCGGCGTCGTTCAGCCGGGCCACCACCTCGGGCGGGGTGCCTGCGGGCGCAAACAGCGCGTTCCAGGTGTAGGTTTCATAGCCCGGCAGGGTTTCGGCGATCGACGGCAGATCGGGGAAGGATGGCGCGCGTTCCGCCGTCGTCACCCCCAGCGCGCGCAACCCGCCGCTGGTCATGTGCCCCGAGGCGGAAGGAAGGTTGTCAAAGATGACCGGCACCTGATTGCCCAGCACGTCGGTCAGCGCGGGGCCCGACCCTTTGTAGGGGATATGCGTGATCTCAACTCCCGCCATCGCCTTGAACAATTCGCCCGACAGGTGCAGCGGCGTGCCGTTGCCGGACGAGGCATAGGCCAGCAGCGTCGGATCGGATTTCGCCAGATCAATCAGCTCCTGCACCGTTGTCACCGGCAGTTCCGGGTTGACCGCCAGCACGTTCGGCACCACCACCAGCAGCGACACCGGGGCAAAATCTGTCACGGCGTCATAGGGTTTCTGCTTCAGTATCAGCGGGTTCAGCGCATGGGTGGCCACCGTGCCCATCAGGATGGTGTAGCCGTCAGGCTCTGCCTGTGCCACCTGGCCCGCGCCCAGCGAGCCGCCTGCGCCGCCCACATTCTGCACGATCACCTGTTGCCCCAGTTCGGCACCCATGCGTTCGGCCACGATGCGCCCCACCACATCGGTGGAGCCCCCCGCGGCAAAGGGGATCACCAGCGTGACCGGGCTTTCGGGGTATTCGGCGGCTGCCGGGGCAGCGGCGGCGGCCAGAAAAAGCGCCGAAACCGCCAGAACGGCGCGGCGGGTAACAGGGTGTGGCATGTGCAGATCCTCCCATTGATCAATGCGAAGGATGAAGGCACTGGCGCAAAACTCAAGCGCGGATCTGCTTCTGAGCGAAAATCCCCTTTGCGGTTTCAGCTTCAGGCAGGATGCGCGCCGCTATACGACCGCAGCAGGGCGCGGCGTTCAGATCACCGATCGCCGCGATGCGCTGTGCAGCGGGATCACCGATCTGGCCTGCTCTCGTTTGCGGGCCTCGGCCTTTTCCACCCGCAGACGTTCGGCCTGCATCGCCAACTCGGCCTCGCGCAACAGCGCCTCGCTGATGGTGATGCGACCGGCCCGCAAGCTGTCGCGCAGCGGTGGCGACAGAAACGCCTGGGCCATGGCCAACAGATCCGCCATGGCAAAAACCGCTCCGAAATTCTGGCCGTCGCGCGTGATGATCACCGGCGCGCGCTGCGCCGCATCCATCATCTTGCCGAAGGCATGCTTTGCCTCCTGCACCGTCATCGTCGTCATGTCTGTCCCCCACCAACGAACGTCCCGGCAGGCCCCTTTGCGGGGGCTGCCGCCCATGGCACTGGTTGCTGGTAAAGCCCCCGCTGCATGTCCCGTGCAGGGGCGCTTCAACCGCGCCACGGGCGGCATGCTGGCACGCTCCGGCAAAATAGTTAACATTCGGTAAACCTCTGCCGGGTATTTTCTTCGGAATTGCCTTGTTTTGCAGCATCTGCACCGGTGATCACAGCCTTCACCCGCAGGCGGAAACCGCCAACCGCGATGCCGCCTGCCGCATTCCCCCTTTCCGACTGCCTGACCATCAGCTACCACTCGGCCTATGAGATGGACGCTGCCCAACACCCTGACCGTCCTGCGCCTGCTGGCCGCGCCCGGCGTGGCGCTGATGTTCCTGTATTTCCACCGCCCCTGGGCCGACTGGTTCGCGCTTGCGCTGTTCATCTCGGCGGCGATCACCGACTATTTCGATGGCTATCTGGCCCGGCTGTGGAAGCAGGAATCCAAGTTCGGCGCCATGATGGATCCGATCGCCGACAAGGCGATGGTCATCATCGCGCTGGTCATCATCACCGGCTATTCCGGCATGAATCCCTGGCTCATCCTGCCCGCCACCGTGATCCTGTTCCGCGAAGTGTTCGTGTCGGGCCTGCGCGAGTTTCTGGGGGCCAAGGCGGGTCTGCTGAGCGTCACCAAACTGGCCAAGTGGAAGACCACGGCGCAGATGGTGGCCATCGCCGTGCTGTTCCTGGGCACCGGGCTGGAGCATCTGGAGGGCATCGCCCGCCAGGGCATGACGATGGAGCAATATGCCCGTGCGGTCAGCGACGGTCTGGCCGACCCGATCCGCAGCTGCGGCGCGCGGGGCTGTTCGTCAGTTGCGACCATCGCGGGGCTTGCCCTGATCTGGCTGGCGGCCATCCTGACCGCCCTGACCGGCTGGGATTATTTCCGCAAATCCCTGCCCTATCTGCGGGATGACACATGATCGACGTGCTGTATTTCGCCTGGGTGCGCGAACGCATCGGCCTGCCGCGCGAACGGCTGGACACGGCGGCAGAAACCGTGGCCGATCTGGTGGCCGAACTGGTGGCGCGTGAAGAACGTTACGCCGCCGCCTTTGCCGATACATCCGCCCTGCGCGTGGCGCTGGATCAGGAGCTGGCCGATTTTTCCGCGCCCTTGGCCGGTGTGCGCGAAGTGGCGTTCTTTCCGCCGATGACCGGGGGCTGACGCGATGCGCGTGGCCGTGCAGGCAGAAGCGTTCGATCCGGGGCATGAGGCGACGGGTTTCGGGCAGGGCATGCCCGGTGTGGGGGCTGTCGTCACCTTTGCCGGCGTGGTGCGCGATACCACGGGCACCCTGGCAGCGATGGAGATCGAGCATTACCCCGGCATGACCGAACGCGCCATCGCGGGCATCCTGGCCGAGGCCGTGGCCCGCTGGCACCTGCTGGATGCCCTGGTGATCCACCGCCATGGCCGCCTTGGCCCGGGCGAGCCGATCATGATGGTCGCCACCGCCGCCGCGCACCGGGCCGAGGCCTTTGCCGCCGCCGAATTCCTGATGGATTACCTGAAATCCCGCGCGCCGTTCTGGAAAAAGGAAATCACCGCGACGGGTGCGGAATGGGTGGCGGCCAAGGATGCCGACGAAGATGCTCTCGACCGCTGGTAGCCCGCCCGAACAGGTAGCCTGTTCAGCCCGCCCAGGCCGGTTGCAGATCACCCGGCATCGCCCGCGCCAGATAGACCGCCCGCGCAATGGCCCGCGCCAGACAGCAGGCTGCGGCATGGCCCAGCAGAAAACTGTCAGCCAGCGGGTCGGCCAGCTCATGCGCCCCGGTTGCCGCAGCAAACACCAGATCGCCATCAAACGGCGTATGCGATGGCACGATGGCCCGCGCCATGCCGTCCTGCGCCGCCGTGGCCATGCGCTGCGCCTGCGCCTTGGTCAGCGCCGCATCGGTGGCCACGATGGCGATGGTCGTGGCCTCGCCCATGCGCTTGCGCGGTGCGGGTTCAGCATTGGCGGGGAAAGCCCCGGGCAGGCCCAGCCCGCCGAATTCGCCGTCAAGCTCCCATGGCGCGGCCCAGAACTGCCGCCCCTCGCCCACCGTCACCGACCCCAGCGCATTCACTGCCACCAGCGCCCCCACAGTCACCCCATTTTCCAGCACACAAGAGGCCGACCCAAGGCCCCCCTTCCACCGCCCGGTCATCGCGCCAAAGCCCGCCCCCGCCGTGCCAAGCGCAAACTCCGCGCCCGCCGCCGCCAAAGCCGCCCGCCCCAGCGCCTTGTAGGGGTTCTCGGCCCAGTCCTTTGCCCCGCCGTTCAGCAGATCGAACAGGATCGCGCCCGGCACGATGGGCACGCGTTGAACCCCCACCGCAAAACCGCGCCCCATCAGCCGCAAGCCATCGGCCACGCCCGACGCCGCATCCAGCCCGAACGCCGACCCGCCCGACAGCACCAGCGCATCGACCCCATGCACCAGCTTGTCCGGGGCCAGCAGATCGGTTTCCCGCGTGCCGGGCGCCCCGCCCATCACGCTGACAGCGGCGATAAAGGGCGCGTCGCCCAGCAGCACCGTGGCACCGGAACGCAGGCCTGAGTCAGCGGCATTGCCCACCCGCAGCCCCGCCACATCGGTGATCAGATTGCGTGGACCGGGGCGCATCAGTGTGCCCTCCGGCCCGGCAGCACATCCGAACCAGCCCCTGCGCCGCCCTGAAGCACGCTCATATCTGCACCTTTACCGCCGCCGTCGCCGGATCGCCGGTGTTCGGCGTGCCACGCGGCTCGATCAGAAGCAGATGCGCCTCTTCCCGCGCGACGGGGCGATGCTCCACCCCCGCAGGCACCACGAACATCTCGCCCGCGCACAGCGTCACCACCCGGTCGCGCAACTCGATGTCGATCTCGCCCTTCAGCACCAGAAAGAAATCATCCGTATCCGGGTGCGCATGCCAGACGAATGCGCCCTGCACCTTCACCACCATCACGTCATTGCCATTGTAGCCCGCCACGATGCGCGGCGACCAATGCGTGTTGAACTGCGCCAGCTTTTCCGCCAGGTTGACTGCGTCCTGCATGCGGCACCCCCTTTGCTTTCATCGTGGTTGAAGCATCCTACGGGGTGGTGAAAGATAAGACACCCTCCAGTTGCGGGTTTACCCGAAGAATGCTTGGCCCGTGGCCGGGCCTCGGGGGTGTGAACCCCTGGCGCAGCGCCACAGGGCGCAGGGCTAGCGCAGCGCCTCTGCCCGCAACCCCTGCATCAACTCCGTCAGACCCTTCACCGTGCGGGCATCCAGCAGCCGCCCGTCGGCGTCAAAGGCCTTGCCCGAATCCGCCACCATCACCTCGGGCCCGGTTATAAGCCGGGGGCGGAAGGCGTTCAGGCACAGGCGCAGCGAAAACTGCGACCTCTCGCCCCCCGCACGGCCCCCGGCGGCAGAACAGATCGCCACCGGCTTGTCACGCCACACCCCGCCCGGCACCCGGCTGACCCAGTCGAGCGCGTTTTTCAACACGCCGGGCAGGGCCTTGTTGTATTCCGGCGTGGCGATGACGATGACATCGGCGGCCTTGATCTGGTCGGCCAATGCCTGCACGGCAGGGGGTATGCCCTCCGCCTCCTCCAGATCGCCGTCATACAGCGGCAGCCGCAGATCGGCTTCGGTATGCGTGGCATCGCCGAACAGCCGCCGCGCCTCGGCCAGCAGCAGCCGGTTGGTTGACGCCTTGCGCAATGCGCCGGGGATGCCCAGCAGGGTCAGGTCGGTCATGGATGCTCCTTGTCGTGCCTGCCCGGAACCTACAGCGCGGAGGCGGCAAGGCAACCCCGCGCCGTTGCCCGCAGGGCTTCGCGCCGCCTAAAGGAACAGCCGCAGCAGCGCCGGGGCCAGAAAGGCCGTCAGCACCGCGTTCAGCCCCATCCCCAGCCCCGCAAAGGCCCCGGCCAGCGGGTTCACCTGAAACGCCCGCGCCGTGCCGATGCCATGCGCGGCCACCCCCACGGCAAAGCCGCGCGCCCGCCAGTCGGTCAGGCCCAGCAGGTTCAGCAGCGGCGTGGCGACAATCGCCCCGGTGATTCCGGTCAATATCACCAGCACCGCCGTCAATGTGGGCGACCCGCCGATGGCATCTGAAATACCCAAGGCCACCGGCGCCGTGGCCGATTTGGGAGCCAGCGAGATCAGCACCTCGCCCCGGATGCCAAAAGCCCAGGCGATGCCCAGCGCAGAAACCACCGCCGTGGCCGACCCCGCCAGCAGCGCCGCCGCAATCGGCAGCGCCGCGCGCCGCACATGGGCCAGATTGTCCCACAGCGGCAAGGCCAGCGCGACGGTGGCGGGGCCCAGCAGGAAATGCACGAACTGTGCGCCCTCGAAATAGGTGGCATAGGGGGTGGCCGTGGCCCACAGCACCACCCCCAGCAGCACCACCGCCACCAGCACCGGGTTCACGAACGGCCGCCGCCCCGCCGCGCGAAAGGCCGCATCCCCCAGCGCATAGGCGGCCAGCGTGGCGGTCAGCCACAACAGCGGCCCCTGGCTCAGATAGCTCCATATCTCGGTGAAATCGCTCATGGCGTGTTTCCGGTCCAGCGCGCCACGGCGGCAAAGGTCAGCGCGCCCACCGCGATGGCCAGAACGGTTGACACCAGCAGCGCCAGCAGGATCGGCAGGCCGCTTTGGCCCAGCAGGCCCAGATGCCCCACCACCCCCACGCCCGCAGGCACGAACAGTAGCGAAAGATGCCCCAGTATACCTTGCGCCACCGGGCGCACCACATCCACCAGCCGGGGAAAGACGGCAAACCCCGCCAGCAGCAGCACCATCCCCAGCACCGGGCCGGGCAGGGGCAGGGCCAGCGCGCGGGCAGCAGCCTCGCCCGCCAACTGGCACATAAGCAGGGTCAGCAGGGCAGGGATCATCGCAGCCTCCGGGTTTTTACCCAGCCTAGCGGCGGGCAGAGGCACTGGGAAGCGGGCGTCGGCGCAGGGCAGGCATGCGCCTACAGCCGCTTTGCAAAGGTGAGCGATGTGGTGCGCGAAAACCCCGGATGCGCGGTTTCCGCCACCTTTTCAAACCCCAGCGCGCGGAATGTCGCGTGGTTCTCCACCAGTTCCACCCGCGCCGACAGTTCCAGCAGCGGCAGGCCCATCGCCCTTGCCCTGTCCTCGGCCACCGCCATCAGCCGCCGCGCATGCCCCTGCCGCTGCGCCGCAGGCTCCACCGCCAGCTTGCCGACATAAAGCGCATGGGGCTTTGGCGTCAGTATCACGCAGGCGCAGGGCGGGGTGCCGATCACCCAGACCTCGCCCTCTGCCGCGCTGCGCGCGATGTCGGCGGGTGTCAGCGCGTGCAGCGATGACGGCGGGTCGATCCGCCCCTCCATCCCGGCAAAGGCGCGCTGGATCAGCGCCAGCAGCCCGGCCCAGTCAAAAGGCGCAACGGCGCGGAACGGTGTCATTCCGGCAGGCCATCGGCCAGATGCACCCATGGCAGGCGTTCGGCGGCAAAGTAGTGCCGGGTCGGCTGGAATGTTTCCGGCGCATCCAGCGTGGCGGCGTAAAAATGCATCTCGCCCGGAAACCGCTCGGCCCGGAACGCCATCGGCGTGCCGCAACCTTGGCAGAAATACCGCGTGACCCCGGGGCTGGAGGCATAGATGGCAGGCTCTGCCCCCACCCAGCGCCAGTGACCATCCGCGACCCCCAGAAACGATGTGAAGGGCGACCCCGTGGCCCGCCTGCAACTTTCGCAATGGCAGTGGCCCTGCCACAGCGGAGCCGCGTCGCAGGCAAAGCGTGTCTTCCCGCACAGGCAATGGCCGCAATAGGGCGGTGTCATGCGTCCTCCGTTTTCCGCATACTCACTATGGGGACGGATGGCGTCAATCCGCCAAGATGTTGGGGATAAGCCCAGCCGCACCGCCACATCCTGCGGGCCTGCGGTTGACTTGCCCGCCGACGGGCCAGAGGATAGCAGCTTGTCGGAATCACCGGCCCCACCCCGACCCGGAGCTGCCCCTTGCGGTTCACCCGCCTGCGCCTGAACGGCTTCAAAAGCTTTGTGGACCCCACGGATCTGGTGATCCAGGAGGGGCTGACAGGCGTGGTCGGCCCCAATGGCTGCGGCAAATCCAATCTGCTGGAGGCGCTGCGCTGGGTCATGGGTGAAAACCGCCCTACGGCGATGCGCGGCGGCGGGATGGAGGATGTGATCTTTGCCGGGGCCGCCACGCGCGGCGCGAGGAACTTTGCCGAGGTGGCGCTGGTCATCGACAACGCCGACCGGCTGGCCCCGTCAGGCTTCAACGATCAGGACCAGATCGAGATTGTGCGCCGCATCACCCGCGATGCGGGTTCGGCCTACAAGGCCAATACCAAGGATGTGCGCGCGCGCGACATCCAGATGCTGTTTGCCGATGCCTCGACCGGGGCGCATTCGCCCGCATTGGTGCGGCAGGGCCAGATTGCCGAGCTGATCAACGCCAAGCCCAAATCCCGGCGGCGGATATTGGAAGAGGCGGCGGGCATCTCCGGCCTCTACCAGCGCAGGCACGAGGCGGAATTGCGGCTGTCGGCGACGGAGACCAACCTCGCCCGCGTCGATGACGTGATCGAGGCGCTGGCGCAGCAACTGGCCACGCTGGCCCGGCAGGCCCGGCAGGCCGCCCGCTACCGCGAGATCGGCGAGGAATTGCGCCGTGCCGAGGGCAGCCTGCTTTACCGCCGCTGGCGCGAGGCCGATCAGGCGCGGTCCGAGGCCGACACCGCCTTGCGCGAACGGCTGCTGGCGGCGGCACAGGCCGAGGCTGCGGCGCGTGCGGCGACCAGCGCCCGCGATGCCGCTGACGCCGCCCTGCCGCCCCGGCGCGAGGAAGAGGCGATTGCGGGCGCCATCCTGCAACGCCTGACCGTGCAGCGCGATACATTGAGCGCCGAAGAGGCCCGTGCCCGCGCCGCGATGGACAGTCTGATGGCCCGCATCGACCAACTCAGCCGCGATGCCGAGCGCGAGGCGGGGCTGAACCGTGACGCCGAAGACACCATCGCCCGGCTGGATTGGGAACAGACACAACTGGCCCGCGCGCATGATGGCCACGATGCCCGGCTGGCCGAGGCGCAGGATGTGGCGCGCGAGGCGGCCGCGATCCTGTCAGACCGCGAGGCCATGCAGGCGGAACAGGCCGAGGATGTGGCCCGGCTGGCCGCCCGCCACCAGTCGGCGCAGCGGCTTGCGCAGGACACCGAGGCCAGCTTGCAGCGCGCCGAGGGCGAAGCGGGACGCGCCCGCGCCGCCGTGGATGCAGCCAGCGCAGCACAACAAGCCGCCGCCGAGGCCTTCGAGGCCGCCGAACAGGCCCAGACCGAGGCTGCGGAACTGGCCGAGGCCACCGAAGAGGCGCTTGCCGCCGCCGAAGACGCCCGCACCGAGACACAAGGGCGCGAGGCCGAGGCCCGCGCTGCGCGGTCATCTGCGGAAGGCGAGGCGAATGCCCTGCGTGCGGAGGTGGCCGCGCTGGCCCGTCTGGTGGACCGCGAAAGCACCGCAGGCACGCAACTGCTGGACCGGTTGCAAGTGGTGCCGGGCTATGAGGCGGCGCTGGGGGCCGCTTTGGCCGATGACCTGCGCGCGCCCGAAGTGGCGGGCGATGCGCGATCCGGCTGGGCCGCCCTGCCGGACTATGACGCAGCCCAGCCGCTTCCCGCCGGGGCCGCGCCGATCACCGCCCATGTCACCGCGCCCGCCGTGCTGACCCGCCGTCTGGCCCAGATCGGGCTTGTGGTGCCGGGGCAGGGGCCGCAGTTGCAACCGGCGCTGCTGCCCGGGCAGGTGCTGGTGTCACTGGCAGGCGATCTCTGGCGCTGGGACGGTTTTCGCGCAGGGGCCGAGGATGCGCCCTCTGCCGCTGCGCTGCGGCTGCGGCAGCTGAACCGGCTGGCCGCCCTGAAAACCGAGCTGGAGGATGTGGCCGCCCGCGCCGACGCCGCCAAAGCGGTGCATGAACAGCTCCAGGCCCGGCTTGCCGATCTGGCCCGCGCCGACCAGATGGCGCGCGACGCCCGCCGCGCCGCCGATGCCCGCGTGACCGAGGCCAACCGCGCGCTGTCGCGGGCCGAGGCCGACCGATCGATCGCCACTGGCAAGCTGGAGGCCGCGCGGCTGGCCGTCACCCGGCACGAGGACGAGGCGATGGCGGCCCGCGCCCGCCTGCGCGAAGCCACCGATTCTGCCACCGCCCTGCCTGATCTGGGGGCCGCCCGCGCGGCGGTCGAGACGCTGAAAACCGCCGTCGAGGCGGCACGCATCACGATGATGGCCCGCCGCTCGGCGCATGACGAGTTGCGGCGCGAGGGCGAGGCCCGGCTGCGCCGCCAGCAAGAGGTGTTCAAGGAACTGGCCAACTGGCGCCAGCGGCTGGATACGGCCGAACGCCGCAGCGCCGAACTGGCCGAACGCAAGGCCGATGCCGAAGAGGAACTGCGCGAAGCCGCCGCCGCCCCCGAGGAAATCGCCGAAAAGCGCGCCGAACTTGCCGAGGCGATGGAGGCCGCCGAGGACCGTCGCGCCCGTGCCGCCGAGGCTCTGGCAGCCGCCGAGGCCGCCCTGCGCGCGGCACAGGCGCAGGAACGCGACACCGAACGGCTGGCTGGCGAGGCGCGCGAGGCACGGGCCCGCGCCGAGGCCCGCGCCGATGCGGCAGAACAGGCCACCGACGCCGCCGTAACCCGCATCCGCGAAGAGGCCGAACAGACCCCCCAGCAATTGCTGGACAGTCTGGGCCTGCCACCCGACCGCATGCCCGCCGCCGAGGCGCTGGAAACCGATGTGAACCGCCTGAAACGCCAGCGTGAATCGCTTGGTGCCGTGAACCTGCGCGCCGAGGAGGATGCGAAAGCGGTGCAGGCCGAACATGACATGCTGGCGCAGGAAAAATTCGATCTGACCGAAGCGGTCAAGAAACTGCGCGCCGGTATTGCGGGCCTGAACCGCGAGGGGCGCGAGCGCCTGCTGACCGCGTTTGAGCAGGTGAACGCCAGTTTCGCCACGCTGTTCACCCATCTGTTCGGTGGTGGCGAGGCCAAGCTGGTGCTGGTGGAATCCGATGACCCGCTGGAGGCGGGGCTGGAAATCATGTGCCAGCCGCCGGGCAAGAAACTTTCCACCCTGTCGCTGCTGTCAGGGGGCGAACAGACGCTGACGGCCATGGCGCTGATCTTTGCGGTGTTCCTGGCCAACCCCTCGCCCATCTGCGTGCTGGACGAGGTGGATGCGCCGCTGGACGATGCCAACGTGACGCGGTTCTGCGACCTTCTGGACGAGATGACCCGCCGCACCGAAACCCGTTTCCTGATCATCACCCACCATGCCGTGACCATGGCCCGGATGGACCGGCTGTTCGGTGTGACCATGGCCGAACAGGGGGTCAGCCAGCTTGTATCGGTGGACCTGAAGAGGGCCGAGGCGCTGGTCGCCTGACGTCGTTGTCGATCACACTCCGCTACGCCTGTCACCGCTGCGATCCATGGCGAATGGTCAGAGCTTCCGCAGCACGTCGCCCAGGTGCACCTCGCCATCCCGCTCCACGGCGCACAGCACGCCCCGCAGGCGCAGGGCCGGATGGGCAATGATCCAATCCTTAGCCGCTGCGCCATAGCGGGCTTTCCATTTCACGCAGCCGTCGTTGAACACCGCCGACACACGCAGCACCGCCGTGCCCGCCTGCACCAGCGTGCCCGCGGGCAGGTTCGCCTCGGTCATGTCCATATCGGCCACAATCGTGTCGCCGGGGTGCGGCGTGCCTTCGCGGTCACGCCAGACCAGATCGCAGACCCGCGCAGGCAGGATCGACACCTGGATGCGCGGATCGGGCGACCCATCGGCCTGCCGCAGCCAGGGCGCGGTCAGCCAACGCTCGCCCGGCACGCCTTCGGCCCGGGTCAGCCGCAGCCGGTCGGGAAACTGCCGCAGGTTGTAGCCGGGGCGAAAACACAGGCTGGCGATCACCCCCGTATCCTTTGGCGCAGCCAGCACATGCGGCAGGGCTGCCATCAGTTCCGCCTCGTTCACACCCATCATCTCAGCCCCCCTCGAACGCCGACAGCCCCTTGCGCAGGTGAAGTTCGGCTTCACGCAAAATCCCCGCCGCAGCCAGCCCCGCCCGCACATCGGCATCCGGGGCCTGCACGCGCGCATAGAAATCCGCCACCCCGTCGGCATCGGTGGCCAGCAGATGCGCCTGAAGCGCCGGGTTGTAGTTGTAGGCCCCATGCGACAGGCGAAAGGCCAGCCGGTCCTGCCAGCGCGCGGGGTCTTCGGCATGGAAATGCAGCAAGGCTATGCCGGGGTGAAAGGCCCCGCCCTCCATCCGCACCCCGGCGCGGAAAGCGCCATGCAGCCGCGGCTCCATCCGCGACACGCCGGTGCGGAAGAAGCACTTTCCGGCTGAATGGCTCAGCACCCCATCTGGCAGCAACGGCGCGTAAGGCCCGAAGGCCAGATCGCGCAGCGCCTGCCGCTGTGGTCCCTTGATCGCCGACCGAAAGGCCCGCGCGGTAAAGATGTCATCGGGCAGGCCGGGGTCGTGCAGCGCCTCCCACGGGGCCATGCGCAGCATCGCGCGGTCGTCGGGCATCGCGGCCAAAGCCTCGGCCACCGGCAGATCGGGCAACAGAAATTCATCCACGTCGACATGCGCGACCCAAGGCAGGGTAGTGCGCGCATAGACCGCCTGCATGTTGCGCGCCTGCCGGTTCTGGTGCCGTTCGGGCCGCCGCTTGCAGGTGGCGTGCCACCAGGCCTCGGTGCAGCGCGTCACCTCTACCCTGTCCCACGTCTCCAGCACAGCCGCCGCCGGGTCATCGGGGTCGTCAAAGAACAGCCAGATCCGCGCCGCCCCCAACCCCAGATGATAGGCCGCAAAGGCCCGCACCTGATCGGGCGGGGCCTTGACCGTGGTGCAGATGCCCCAGCCACTCACAATGCGTTCAGCAACTCGCGCGTGGGCCAGGCATCGGCGGGCAAGCCCAGCCTGACCTGTTCCTTCTGCACCGCGGCCCGGCTCAACGCGCCCAGAATGCCGTCGATCGCGCCCACGTCATGCCCGCGCGCCGCCAGTTTCTGTTGCAATGATTTCATCTGGCTTTCCGACAGCGCCTCGTCCGGATTGCCCGCGTCATAGGCCGACGCGCCTTCCAGCCGTGTGCCGAAATAGGCGGCGGTGGTCACATAGACAAAGCTCTTGTTCCATTCGAACAGCACCTTGTAATTCGGATAGGCCAGAAATGCCGGCCCCTTGCGCCCCTGCGGCAGCAATACTGACGCGGGCAGCCCCCGGGGCAATCCGCCCTCACGCGCCTGAACACCCATCTTTGCCCAGTCATTCGTGGAAAGCGTGGTATCCAGCCCGGTCTTTGACCAGTCAAGGTTGGCGGGCAAAACCACCTCTTGCAGCCAGGGCTCACCCGCGCGCCAGCCGTGGTGTTGCAGCATCCGCGCGCCCGACAGCAGCGCATCAGGGGCCGAGGTTTTCAGCGATACCTTGCCATCCCCGTCGCCATCCACCCCGCGCGCCAGAATGTCGGCAGGCAGCATCTGCACCATGCCGATCTCGCCCGCCCAGGCCCCGGTGGTGCGCGCGGGGTCGATCATGCCCTGACGAAAAAGCTCAATCGCCGCGTGCACCTGTGGCTGGAACAGTTCCGGCCGGCGGCAGTCATGGCCCAACGTGACCAGCGCGTTCACCGTGTTGAAATCACCCTGCACCGCGCCGAAATCGGTCTCGAACGCCCAGAAGGCCAGCAGAATGCCGCGTGATACGCCAAACTCGCGCTCGGCTCGTTTGAATGTGCTGTCGAACTTGCGGGAATTGGCCGCGCCGTTGCTGATCCGGTTCTGGCTGATCAGGCTGCGCGAGAAATCGATGAAGGTCTTGCGGAACACGCCTTGCGAGCGGTCGGCCTTGATCACCCGGCTGTCCTGTTTCACGTTGGCGAAAAACGCATCCACATCGGCCTGTGGCTGGCCCTTGGCCACGGCCTCGGCCTTCATGGCGCGGATGAAATCGTTGAAACCACCGCCGCAGGGCGCGGCAAGCGCCGGGGCGGCGGCAAGGGCGGCGATCAGCGCGAAAACGGGCAAACGCATGGGACACTCCGGTAAAATTCTGCCTCCACCCTAGCAGCATGGGCAAATCAGGCAACCGCCTTGGTCAGATCAGCGCCAGCAGCACCCCGATGACCAAGAGCCCACCCCAGGCCCGCCACAGCGCGGCGCAGGCGGCGTCAATGGCATCCGGCCCCGGCACCCGCAGCCCCTCGGGATAGACCCAAGGGTAATCGCGCAGCGCCCCGTGATAGCTGCGCGGCCCTGACAGCGGCACGTCCAGCACCACGGCCATCGCCGCTTCGGGCCAGCCCGCATTGGGCGAACGGTGCAGCGGCGCGTCACGCAGCACGGGCGATGCCGCATCCGGCCGCCAGTGCGTGACGGCGATCAGCAGGGCCGTCAGCCGCGCCGGGATCAGGTTCAGCAGATCATCGAACCGCGCGGCGGCCCAGCCGAATTCCTCATGCCGGGGGGTGCGGTGGCCGATCATGCTGTCGGCCGTGTTGGTGATCTTGTACAGCAGCAGCCCGGGCAGCCCGCCGACCAGAAACCAGAAGGCCGGGGCGATCACCCCGTCGCTGAGGTTTTCCGCAGCACTTTCAATCGCCGCGCGGGCTACGGCGGGTTCATCCATCGCGGCCGTGTCGCGCCCCACGATCCGCGCCACCATGCGCCGCCCGTCGTTAAGCGACAGCCGCAGCGCATCGCCCACCGCCCGCACATGATCCACCAGCGATCTTTGCGCCAGCAGCATCGCGGCCACGATCACCTCCAGCAGCCCGAAGTCGGGGATCAGGTGGATCGCCCAGCCCAGCCCCAGCGCCGCCAGCCCCAGCCCGGCCATCGCCGCAATGCCGCGCGCCTTGCGCCCCTCGCCCCGGTTCAGCCGCGCATCGGCCCAGTCCACGGCCCGGCCCATCAGCACCGCCGGATGCGGCCAGCGGTTCCACAGCCATTTCGGTTCGCCCAAGGCCGCGTCCAGCAGCAGCGCGGGGATCAGCAGGGCGGCACTCATGCGTTCACCTCTCTCAATGCGGCAGCCACCCGGTCCCATTGGCCGGTGCCGGGCAGACCAAGGCGCAGCCAGCGTGCGGAATAGGGGAATACCCTGCTCCAGACATGATGCCGGGCCAGTGCCGCCTGCCAGCGCGCGGCATCGGGCGTGTCGTAAAGCCGGAACAGCGGCGTGCCCCCTACCAGTGCTGCGGGCACCAGCGCATCCAGCCGCGCGGCGTCAACATCCAGCCGGGCGCGGGTGGCCGCAGCCCAGCCCTCATCCGCCAGCGCCAGCGCCCCCACCACCAGCGCGGGGCCGGATACGGGCCAAGGCCCCAGACGCGCCGCCAGCCCCGCCAGCAGCGCCGGATCACCGATGGCAAAGCCCAGCCGCAACCCCGCCAGCCCCCAGAATTTGCCGAAACTTTTCAGCACAACCGTGCCGGGCCGCGCGGCCAGCGAAATCAGCGATGCGTCAGGGCCCACATCGCAGAAACTCTCGTCGATGATGCAGAACGGCGCCTCAGCCTCGGCTACGGCCCAGACCCGGCCATCAGGGTTGTTCGGGTTCACCAGCACCAGCGCATCGCCTGCGCCCAGACGCCACCCCGCCGCCGCAAAGGCCCGGCCATGCTCGTTATAGGTCGGCCCCGGAATGGCCACCCGCCCCGGCGGCACCAGATGCGGCAATTGCGCGATCAGCGCCGAGGCCCCGGGGGCCGCCAGCACCCCCGCCCCCTCGGGCACGCGCCAGAACCGCCGCGCGGCTGTCTGCAAGGCCATCTCTGCCGCCCGGTCGGGCAGCGCCGCCCAGACATCCGGCGCAAAATCGGGCAGCGGGTAGGGCTGCGGGTTGATGCCGGTCGACAGGTCGATCCAGCCCTCCCGCACGCCGCCGAAACGCGCCACCGCTGCGTCGATGTCGCCGCCATGGTCAGGCGCGTCATGATGGTAGGGCAGGGTCACGGGCGACTCCTTCGCTGTCGCGCCACAGAAAGCGCATTCACCGCCGCAAGGCAACCATTCTGGCGCAGCGAAGGTGCAGTCGCAGCATTGGCGGCGCAGCAGCGTGTCACCCCGCCCACCCGTGGCTTTTTCGGCACGCTACATGTGGATCTTGCGCAACACAGCGGCTGGGCTTGATTTTTTCGCAGCATTGGCAGAGGCTTACCTTACGCACGGGAGGGTGTGATGCTGGAGTTTCTGCCGAAGGAAGTCCGTGAAGGGCTGGAAGCCGCGCGCAAGCGTGACAGGAAACGCAAGTCGCGGCTGCGGGTGCAACTGGGCGATGCGGTGTTTCCCGTGCTGCGGCTGTGGGACGAAGGCTTTGCCCTTGATGCTGCCCGCACGCCCCGGTTGCGCGGTCTGGTCGATGTCTATGACGGCGCGCGGCACATCTGCCAATGCCTGATCGTGGCCTCCAACGTCGAGAATGGCGAGTTGATCTGCGATTTCAAACGATCCACCCTTGTGCGCGACGTGGCCCCGCTGGATTTCTGGAAAGATGAAAATGCGCCCGTGGGCTATCTTTCAAAGAACTGATCTTGCGCTGGCTCTGCTGCTGGTTGCAGGGGTGGCGCAGGCGGAATGTCTGGGGGCAGGCGCGCAATATGTGCCCGCCAGCGACCCCGAAGGCAGCATGGCCCGCCTGCACTTGCGGCTGGTGGACCACCCGACCGCCTATTCGGATCTGGAGCTTGACTTTTTGATCGCCGGGCGCCCGCCCGAGGTGCTGCGGCCCGAACAGTCGCAGGGTTTTGGCGGCACCTATCTGCTGGCCGACGGCCCGCGCCTTGCCGATCTGGATTTTCCGGTGCTGTTCCTTGCCACCGGCCCCGATGCCCGCCTTGTGCCCTACCCGGAGTTTTTGCCGCAGGGCAGCGCCCGCGCCCCGGATGCGATCTTCATCACGGGGCTGGGGTCAGCGCTGTGGTATGCCACCAATGGGGGTGCCGAGCCGGTCATCCTTGCCGATGAAATCTGGTATCTGACCGGCTGCGACTGAGGGCTATTGCAGATCGGCAAAGGCGCGTTGCAGGCGCGCCACCGCCTCGGCCACCTGCGCGCGCGGGGCGGCCAGATTGAAGCGCAGGAATGTCTCGCCCCCGGTGCCGAAACTGGTGCCATGGTTGGTGCAGATGCCCGCGCCCTTTTCCACCCGCGCCAGCATTTCGGGCAGCGTCATGCCCGTGCCGGAAAAATCGACCCATGCCAGATAGGTCGCCTCCAGCGGCGTCGATTGCAGGCCGGGAATGGCGTTCACCGCCGCATCGAACATCTGCCGGTTGCCGTCCAGATAGGCCATCAGCCCATCGACCCAGACCGCGCCCTCGGGGCTGTAGGCCGCCGTGGCCATGTGCATGCCAAAGGCATTGGGCGAAATGCCCATCGCGTTCATCCGTTCGGCAAAGCGCGCACGCAGCGCCGGATCGGTGATGATGACATTGCCGATATGTGCCCCCGCGATGTTGAAGGTTTTCGTGGTGGCCGTCATCATCACCAGCCGGTCGGCGATGCCGGGGGCGGCCAATGGCATGGCGGTGTGTTTCTGGCTGGGATACACCAGATCATGATGGATCTCATCCGACACCAGCAGCAGGTTGTGGCGGGCGCAGAAATCGGCCACGCCCTGCAATTCCGCCACCGTCCAGACCCGACCGCCGGGATTGTGCGGCGAACACAGGATCAGCATGGTCTCGCGCCCGGTCATCAGCGCATCCCAGGCGGTGAAGTCCATCATCTGCCGCCCGTCCTGCATCACCAGCGGGCATTCGGTCACGCTGCGGCCCGCGCCTTTGATCACCCGGGCAAAGGCGTGATACACCGGCGTCATCAGCACGACCGCATCGCCGGGCTGCGTAAAGGCATCCACACACAGCGCCGTGCCATTCACCAGCCCATGCGTGGTGAAGATCGCCTCGGCCGGCACATCCCAGCCATGCCGCGTCTGCATCCACCAGCGGATTGCGGCCAGATACCGGCTGTCATCGCCGAAATAGCCATAGACGCCGTGCGCCGCCATTTTCTCGACTGCGTCCTGCACCACCTGCGGGGGGCGAAACTCCATATCCGCCACCCACATGGCGATGCCCGAGGCCGCAGGCACGCCGTAAAGCTTTTCCATCATGTCCCATTTGACCGAATGGGTGCCGATGCGGTTGACGGGGGTATCAAAGCTCATGCGGGGCCTCGTTGCACTGTTTGGCCGGCTTCTAGCAAACCGGAAAGGAAGTTCCAATATGGAATTGATTATTGGGAAAATTTACCAAAACTTGATTCAAGTGTGGAAAATATTCCCGAAAATCTTGTCAATTTCGGGCGAGAATTCCGAAGTTGCTCTGGCCTTCCCGCCACCATCCCGCCATTGCGCGTTTGCGGTGATTCCCCTAAATCACATGGCATGATACGCCCGATCCTGATCCACCCCGACCCGCGCCTGAAAAAAATCTGCGACCCGGTGGCGCAGGTGACACCCGAGCTTGCCAAACTGGCGCAAGACATGCTGGACACGATGTATGACGCGCCGGGCATCGGCCTTGCCGCGCCGCAGGTCGGCGTGACGAAACGCATCATCGTGATGGATTGCGTGAAGGATCCGCTGGTGGCCCCGCGCCCCATCGTGCTGTTCAACCCCGAAATCATCTGGTCATCCGAAGACCGCTCGTCCTATGAGGAAGGCTGCCTGTCGATCCCTGACCAATATGCCGAGGTTGAACGCCCCGCCGAGGTGCGCGTGCGCTGGATGGATCTGGATGGCGCAGTGCAGGAAGAACAGTTTGCTGACCTCTGGGCCACCTGCGTGCAGCACGAGATTGACCATCTGGATGGCAAGCTGTTCATCGACTATCTGCGCCCGCTGCGCCGCCAGATGATCACCCGCAAGATGGAAAAGCTGAAACGCGACAAGGCCCGCGAGGCTGGCGCGCGCTGATGGCGGTGCTTCCGATCCTGCGCTGGCCCGATCCACGCCTTGCCACGGTCTGCGCGCCCGCTGTGCTGTGCGACGATCTGAACCGGCTGGCGGCAGACATGCTGGACACGATGTATGCCGCCCCGGGCCGGGGGCTGGCGGCCCCGCAAGTGGGTGTGCTGCTGCGGATATTCGTGATGGATGTGGGCTGGAAAGACGGCAATCCCATGCCCGAGGTGGTGGTGAACCCCGAAATCCTGTGGTCCTCGCCCGAACTGGCCGAAGGGCCCGAAGGCTGCCTGTCGATCCCCGGCATCACCACGCAGATCATTCGGCCCCGGTCTGTCACCATGCGGTGGACGATGCTGGACGGCACGCTGCGCGAGGAAACGCTGGCCGGCTTTGCCGCCATCTGCGCGCAGCATGAATACGACCACCTCGACGGCATCGTGACCTTTCACCGCCTTTCCCCTGAAGCCCGCGCCTTGGCCGAGGCAGAGTTTGCCGGATGAAGCGGGCCTTCATCCCCTACCCGCACAAGGTGCTGAAAACCCCGGCCAAGCCGGTTGACGCCATCACCGATGACATCCGCGCCATCTGGGCCGACATGGTGGAAACCATGGATGCGATGCCGGGCTACGGCCTTGCCGCGCCGCAGATCGGCGTCGGCCTGACGCTGGCGGTGGTGGATTGTTCCGACAGCCGGGGGCAGGCGATATTGCTGGCCAATCCGCAGGTGCTGCATGCCTCCGTCCAGCCCCGCGACCATGACGAGGCCAGCCCCAACCTGCCCGGCGTGTCGGCGGTCATCACCCGGCCCCGGGCCGTGACGGTGCGCTATCTGAACGCCGATGGCATGGTGGAGGACCGCGATTTCGTGAACCTCTGGGCCACATCGGTGCAGCACCAGATCGACCATCTGGCAGGGAAAATGTATTTCGACCGCCTCAGCCCGCTGAAGCGCAAGATGCTGCTGGCAAAGGCGGAAAAGCTGCGGGCCATTGAACGGATGGGCCGGGCATGAAGGTGGTCTTCATGGGCACGCCCGAGTTTTCGGTGCCGGTGCTGGACGCGCTGCTTGCCGCGCATGATGTGCTGGCCGTCTATTCCCAGCCCCCCCGCCCCGCCGGTCGTGGCAAGCATGACCGCCCCTCGCCGGTGCAGGCCCGGGCCGAGGCACTTGGCCTGCCGGTGCGCCACCCCGTCAGCCTGCGCGACCCGGCCGCACAGGCCGAATTTGCCGCCTTGGGGGCCGATATCGCCGTGGTGGTGGCCTATGGCCTGATCCTGCCGCAAACCGTGCTGGATGCACCCGCGCTGGGCTGCCTGAACATCCACGCATCGCTCTTGCCGCGCTGGCGGGGGGCCGCCCCGATCCACCGCGCCATCATGGCGGGCGATGCCGAAACCGGCATCTGCATCATGCAGATGGAGGCGGGGCTGGATACCGGCCCGGTGCTGCTGCGGCAGGCGACGGCCATCGGGGCCGAGGAAACGACAGGCGCTTTGCATGACCGGCTGTCAGCCATGGGGGCCGCGCTGATCGTGCAGGCACTCGACCGCCTGCCGCATCTGGTGCCGGAACCCCAGCCCGAAACCGGCATCACCTATGCCACCAAGATCGACAAGGCCGAGGCGCAAATTGACTGGTCGCGCCCGGCAGATCAGGTTGACCGGCTGATCCGGGGCTTGTCGCCATTCCCCGGTGCCTGGACCATGGCGGGGGCCGAGCGGCTGAAACTGCTGGCCAGCCGCGTGGTGCCGGGGCAGGGCCAACCGGGCGAGGTGATGGGCGGCCTGACGATCGCCTGCGGCACCGGCGCGGTTGAGATCACCACCGCACAGCGCGAGGGCAAGCGCCCGATGGAGGCCGCCGAGATTCTGCGCGGGCTGGTGCTGCCGCAGCGGTTGGGCTGACCGGCCAACGCAACCCGCCTGATCACGTGGCACCGCAGGGCTTCACAGCCCGCCCGGCGCCCCCCATATTGGCGATGCGCCAGACCGGCGCAGACCGCTGAAAGGACAAGCCATGCCCATGTTTCTGCTGATCGTCATCATCGGGGCGGCGGCGGGGTTTCTGGCCACCCGCTTCATGCGGGTGCAGACGGATGTGCCCACCACCATCGCCATCGGCGTGGCGGGCGCGGTGATCGGCTGGGTCGCCCTGCGCATTCTGGTGGCCGTGACCGGCTGGCTGGCGATGTTTCTGGGTGCAGTGATCGGGGCGATGCTGCTGATCTGGCTGTGGCGGATGTATATCGCCCGCTGAGCCAGAACGCCGGGCTGCACGTCAGATCAGCCGCTTCACCGCCTCTTTCAGGCGGAATGTCTTGCCGCCAGCGTCATTCCACATCGCCTGCCCCTGCCACAGCGCGAACAGGGCGGCCGCCGTTTCGCGGCCCTTTGCCCCGCCACCCAGCCGCAGCGCCAGCGCCGTTTCCACCCGCGCGCGCCAGTCTGCCGCCCGCTGGCGCAGCCGTGCATGGCGAAAATCGGCGGCCAGCAGCGCAATATCCACCTCACCCAGCGCCTTGAGCAAGGCCAGCGCGCCTTTTGCGCTCATCTCCGCCTCCGCCTCGGCGGCGGTGGTGCTGGCCTCCAGCGCGTCCCAGCCCGCATCCAGCGCGGCCCGCAGCATCAGGTCGCGCGACTTGTAGCGTTGCACCAGCGTCGGCGCGGCCAGCCCGGTGGCCCGCGCAACGGATGAAAAGGCCACGGCCTTTTCCCCCCCGGCGGCCAGCAGGCTGCGGATGGCAGAGAAAATCAGGGCATCGGGGATCAGGCGGGGGCGTGGCATCCGGCAATTATGAACGCTGGTTCATGTAATGCAACCCCGAAAGCCCGGTATCCCGACACAAATACACGCAAGTGCCGGTCAGCGTTTTGGCGTTTCCGGCCGGGGCGGGCGGGCCTTGTAGACCGGCAGGCGCCAGCCGAACAGCAGGCTGCCCGCCCGCAGCACCAGCGTCACCGCCGCGCAGGCCATCAGCGCGACCGCGTCACCCGCACCAGCGACCCCGGCCAGCACCGCCGCCACCGCACCGGCAAAGGCCGCCGTCACATACAATTCGCCCTGTTTCAGCACCAAGGGCACCTCGTTGCAGACCACATCGCGCATCAGCCCGCCCATGCAGCCGGTGATCATGCCCATCACCAGCACAACCGGCCAGCCAAGCCCCATGGCCACACCCACGCCCGCAGGCACGGCCACCGCCAGCGCAAAGGCATCCAGCCACAGGATCGCGCGGTAGCGGCTTTCCAGCCGGTGCGCGGCAAAGAACACCACCACCGCCGCCAGCGCCGCCACGGCCAGCAGGGCGGGGTCGCGCACCCAGAACACCTCGCGGTTCAACAGCGCATCCCTCACAGTGCCGCCCCCCACCGCCGTCAGGCAGGCGATGAAGATGAAACCCACGATGTCAAGCTGCGAGCGTGACGCGACCAGCGCCCCGGTCAGCGCGAACACAGCCACCGACGCATAATCCAGCGCCAGCAGCAGCGTCATTTTGCAGCCCGCGGCGCGGGCTTGAAAGGGGCCATCCCGGCGCGGGCCAATTCATCTGCCCGCTCATTCTCGGCATGGCCCGCATGGCCCTTGATCCAGCGCCATTCCACCTTGTGCCGGGCCTGTGCCAGATCCAGCCGTTGCCACAGATCGACATTCTTCACCGGCTTTTTGTCCGCCGTGCGCCAGCCATTGCGTTTCCAGCCGTGGATCCAGGTGGTGACGCCGTTTTTCACATAGGCGCTGTCGGTCACGATGATCAGGGTCGATGGCCGCTCCAGCACCTCCAGCGCGGAAATCGCCGCCAGCAGTTCCATGCGGTTGTTGGTGGTGTCGGCCTCGCCGCCTTGCAGGGTGCGTTCCTTCAGCACATTGTCGCCGTCGCGCGCCAGCATCAACACACCCCAGCCCCCCGGGCCGGGATTTCCGCTGCAGGCACCGTCGGTATAGGCGTAAAGCTCTGGCATGCAGGCGGGGTATCCGAAGGCCGTGGGCGAGGCAAGCCGCGCGGGACGCAGGCAAAAAGTTTTCAGAAACTTTTTGGCAAAGTCCTTTGAAGGATTTTGGTGTCACACAGGTTGCCGATGCCCCGCCGCTACTCCACCCGCGCCAGCACCACATCGCCGCCTTCATGGCCCGCGCGGTCGATGGGGCGGTATTGCGGTTCCTGCGCCGCCTGACCCACCACCAAGGGCAGCAGATAGCGGTCGAACAGCTCACGCGCCGAAAACGCCTCATCCTCCATTTCGGCCAGCCCTGTCAGCAGCGCGCGGGCGAACACCGAATGCCCACCCCCGCCGCCATCCAGCACCGGCTCATTCCCGCCCGAGGCGATGACGATGCGCGACCGTTTCGCCGCCAGCCGCTGCAAGGCGCGCAGCCGGTCGCCCTCCACCGCCTCGGCCACCGCCTCGCCGCGCAGCAGCGCACCGGAATAGCAGCTGTCGGAAATCACCAGCACCGACCCCGCCTCGATCCGCAGGATCGCATCGGTGATCGCGGCGGCGGGAAGATAGGAAAACGGCAGCCCGGCGCGCGCATCCACCGGCAGCCAGAACGCGCCCTGCGTGGCCTGTTCGTAAATCCCGTGGCCAGCGTAAAAGATCAGCACCGTATCCTGCGCCCCCGCGATGCGGCTGATCTGGTAAAGCGCGGTTTCAATCTCGATCCGTCCGGCATTGCGCAGGAACAGCGGCAGCGCCTCGCCCTCGGGTGTCACCGCTTCGGTGACAAAACCGTAATCGGCGGTCAGCAAGGCCGCCAGCGCCTCGGCATCGCCGATCGGGGTTTCCAGCGGGGCCAGCCCCGAGCCTTCGGGGTAATCCTGATTGGCGATCAGCAGGGCATAGCGCGTGCCCGTGCCACGCAGCGCCGCCATGTCGCCCTCGAAATACAGCTCAAACGAATGCGTCAGCGGCTGGTTGTCGCGCGTCATCGCCAGAACGTCGATGCGGTTGACCCCGGCTTGCAGGTCGATGTCATGGCTGAAACTGCCATCCGGTGCCGAAAGGGCGGTCTGGCCGTTCACCGTCACGATCATGGTTTCCGCCGCTGCCTGCACCTGCCCGCGCAGGGTGACGCGGGGCATGTCCATCCGGGCGGCGGCGCGGGTGGGGGCGGGGTCGATGATGCGGATGCTGCCCTTCTGCTGGCTGGCGGGCGGGCGGCTTTCGGCGATCAGGTCGCGTTCCGGGTCGGTGGTGGAAAACACATGGGTCCACTGCCGGTCCACCTGGCCATCCGCCTCCAGCGTGGCGATCATCCGCGACAGGGCGGGGGGCGAGGTTCGTTCTGCCTGCAACAGCGCCGTGGCAAGGCGAAAGCTGAACACGCCGTAATAGCGCCGGTCAGGCGCGCCGCGTGGCAGCAGCATTTCCACCGTCAACTCGCCAATGCCGGTGCCGTAATACACCGTCATGGCCCCGGCCCCCGCCGACAGCATCGCAGGCGGGGCCACGGGCGCGGTGCTGCCCGCCCGCACGGTTTCGCGCCACAGGCGGGCCGGGTCCACCTGTGCCTGCCGGTCCTCCAGCCGCAGGGCTTCGGCATCCGATGTGTCAAGGATCACCGTCACATCCGCGCCCCGGTTACGCAGCGCGGTGATGTAATCGGACAGCGCCGCAGGCGACAGCACATCGGCCACGCCCGGTGCGCTCTGATTCAGGATCACGAACGGTCCGGCGGCGGCCAGCCGGTCAAAGCGGTTGCCCTCAAGGCTGCGCGCAGCCAGTTCCGCCAGCGTCGGGGCAATCTCATCGCTGTCAAAGGGGCCGCCATCGCCCAGCGAAGGCGCGATGATTTCCGCGCCAAATGCCCAGCCCGAGATGTGCAGCATCACCGAATCGCCACAGCCGGCAGCGGCCAGCAGCTGTGCGGCAGCCGCATCAAACCCGGCGCGCGTGGCATCATCACCCAGCAGCATGTGCAGATTTTCGGACGCTGCCCCGCGTGCCACCATGGCGTTGCGCAGAAAGGCCACATCATTGACTGGCCCTTGCAGCCATGACGGCTCGTGCCCTGTCCATTGGTCCGCTGCCACAAGGAGGCCGCGCGTCACCCCCGCCCGCCCTGGCGCACAGGGCGGCGGCGTGTCAGGCCCGGCCAGCACCGGCGTTTCCAGCCCGACGAACTGCGCCGCCAGCAGTTGCTCGTAAAGCGTGAACAACTCGTCCATGTCAGCAAGGTCGGCATCCCCGGCCACGCCCGCCGGTTCGGCGGCATCCCCAACCAGGTCCGCCGGTTCGGCGGCACCCGCATCCTCGGTCACACCCGCAATCGCAGCGCCTGTCGCGGCGGCAAGACCCAGACACAAGCACAGCAGTTTCAGCATCGGCACCCCTTTGGCTTTTTGCCAGACTAGCGGGGGAGCGCGCTCTGCGTCACATGAAATTGTCCGTCATGCGGATTTTCCACCGCGCAGGCGTCCTCAGGCAAACACCGGCACCATCAGGCACGCCACCACCACCGCACTCAGGCCAAACCGCAGCCGCAGCCACCAATGCGGGGCCAGCCCCTGCCGCCAGAACATCACATCCAGCCCCAGCAGCAGGACGAACCCCGCCGCCAGCCAGATCGCCGCCGACACAGGCCCGCCGCCCACCAGGAAAAACGCCCACAGCGCCGGGATCACCGACAAAGCATAGCCAAACGCCGCCTCGGTTCCATTTGCCTTGGTGGCAAAGCCCCACAGCACCCCCGACATGAACGACAGGATGACCGTGCCATAGGCCAGCCCCACATAGGGCCCAACGAAACGCGGCCCCAGCGCCCGCGCGCCCCAGTCACCCAGCGCGGGCGACAACACGGTGGCGGCCCCCCACAGGAAAGGGATCAGCCCGGCCAGACCCAGCAGCAATGCGGCGCGCGGGATCATGCCGGTTCGCGCAACACGCGGGGCACCTTGAATTCCACCCGCTCCTTGGCGGTTTCCACCAGTTCGACCGTGGTGGCGAACCGCGCGCGAAAGGCGTCGATCACCTCGTTCACCAGCACCTCGGGGGCAGATGCCCCCGCCGTGATGCCCACTGACCGGATGCCATCCAAAGCGCGCCAGTCGATCTCCGCCGCCCGCTGCACCAGTTGCGCATAGCCGCAGCCCGCCGCGCGCCCCACCTCGACCAGCCGCTTGGAATTGCTGGAATTCGGCGCGCCGATCACCAGCAGCGCATCAATCCGCCCGGCAATCGCCTTGACGCTCGCCTGCCGGTTGGTCGTGGCATAGCAGATGTCTTCCTTGTGCGGCCCGATGATGGCCGGAAACCGCGCCTGCAACGCCGCCACCACCGCCGCCGTGTCATCCACCGAAAGCGTGGTCTGGGTGATATAGGCCAGCCGCTGCGGGTCGCGCACCACGAGCCCGGCCACATCGGCGGGGGTTTCCACCAGCAGCACCTCGCCCTCGGGCAACTGCCCCATGGTGCCGATGGTTTCGGGGTGGCCCGCATGACCGATCATCACCATCTGAAGGCCCGCCTCGTGGTGGCGCTCCGCCTCGATATGCACCTTGCTGACCAGGGGGCAGGTGGCATCGACATACACCATCTGCCGCGCCTCGGCGGCGGCTGGCACCGCCTTGGGCACGCCATGGGCTGAAAAGATCACCGGGCGGTCGGGCGGCACCTCATCCAGTTCCTCGACGAACACCGCACCAAGGGCCTTCAGCCCGTCCACCACATATTTGTTGTGCACGATCTCGTGGCGCACATAAACTGGCGCGCCCCATTTCTGGATCGCCAGCTCCACGATCTTGATCGCCCGGTCCACGCCCGCACAAAACCCGCGCGGCGCGGCCAGATACAGGGTCAGCGGGGGCAGGGTCATGGCGGCCTCGTCGGTTCCTCACAGCAGAAGTAAGGCGATGGCGGGCCAAGGTCCAGTGCCAAGCCCGCCTCAGGCCGCCGCGCGCTGTGACTATTCATCCCGAAGGGCAGCAAAGGCCCGCAGGTCGGCCAGGCACGGCAAGGCCAGCACATCGGCGGGTGTCAGGCGATGGCACAGCGGGGCCACAGGCATGGCTCTGTCTGGCAAGATATTGTTTTCCATTGGTAATGCGCTGAACGCGCCACAGAACAGCCACCGCGGGACGGCCACCATGGAAAAAGCGCGCACCTTGCGATGCGCGCCCATTTCTCTCATCCCCATCTACCGGCGGTGCGGCTGTTACTTTGCCTCGACGGCCACATCTTCACGGTCGAAACGCGGTTCGCGCGGCGGTCTGCCGATCACGTCACGCAGTTCGTCCAGCTCGATGAAATTGTCTGCCTGACGGCGCAGTTCATCGGCGATCATCGGCGGCTGGCTGCGGATGGTTGACACCACCGACACCCGGACACCCTGCCTTTGCAGGCTTTCGACAAGCGGACGGAAATCGCCATCCCCGGAAAACAACACGATATGATCCACGCGCGGCGCAAGTTCCATGGCATCGACGGTCAGTTCGATATCCATGTTCCCCTTGACCTTGCGACGCCCCTGGCTGTCGGTGTATTCCTTGGCGGGCTTTGTAACCATGGTAAAGCCGTTGTAATGCAGCCAGTCCACCAGCGGCCGGATGGGCGAATAATCGTCATTCTCCAGCAGCGCAGTGTAGTAGAAGGCACGCAACAGCTTGCCACGGCGCATGAATTCCTGCCGCAACAGTTTGTAGTCTATGTCAAACCCCAACGCCTTTGCAGCTGCGTAAAGGTTCGACCCGTCAATGAACAGCGCGAGCCGTTCGTCCTTGTAAAACATTAGCTTGTCCCCTCAAAGTCTGTCTCGACAATCATCCTTCCGGTGTGGAACAGGTATTGCAGGAAAATCGCCGAAACATGACTGAACCAATATCAGTCAAAATAAGGCACCGACAAGCGGCACCTCTCATGAGTATATCATCGCACGCAGCATCTGCAAAGCACGCACTGGTTGCATTTGGGGCAAACCTGTCGTTTGACGGACAGCCTCCGGCTGCAACAATCCGGCAGGCTGTGGCGGGTTTTCACGACGAAGGCATTGGGATCACTGGCCTCAGCCGCTTGTTTTCCACGCCCTGCTTTCCGGCGGGGGCCGGACCCGATTATGTAAACGCTGCTGCTGCCGTCACTTTTCCTATGTCTTGTGACGTGGCGTTACTTCTCGAAAAGTTGCACAGGATCGAAGCCCGCTTTGGCCGCGAACGCCAGCAAAGGTGGGGGATGCGCACGCTTGACCTTGATCTGTTGGCGGTGGGCGATTCGGTTTTGCCCGATCCGGCAGAGCAGACCCGCTGGCGCTGCTTGGCCCCCGGTGCGCAGATCGCCACCACACCCGACCGGCTGATCCTGCCGCATCCGCGGATGCAGGACCGCGCCTTTGTGCTGGTCCCGCTGGCCGATGTGGCGCCCGACTGGCACCACCCGCTGCTGGGGCTGACGGTGGTGCAGATGCTGGCCGCGCTGCCCGCGGCCGACAGGGCTGCGGTGGTGCCTCTGGCGTAAGGGCATTTGCGCTTGTCAAGGGAATTGGCAGGGCTTACATAGGCCGTTCCGTGCCCCCTGTCCGAAACTGGAGTATCCCATGGCCCGCGTGACGGTTGAAGATTGCGTTGACAAAGTGCCGAACCGGTTCGAGCTGGTGATGCTGGCCGCGCACCGCGCCCGTGAAATCGCCGCAGGCTCGCCCGTGACGGTGGACCGCGACAATGACAAGAACCCGGTCGTGTCCCTGCGCGAAATCGCCGACGAGACGCAAAGCGCCGAGGCCCTGCGCGAGCGGATGATCGAAAGCCACCAGACCCAGATTGAGGTGGACGAACCCGAGGACGACCAGATGGCCCTGCTGATGGGTGGCGAGAATGACCGCCCGATGCAGGACGACATGTCCGAAGAAAAACTGCTGCGCGCCCTGATGGAAGCGCAGGGCCAGAACTGAGTCCGGAACGGAAAGCGGCAGGGGCATGATCGACGTTGAAGATCTCATCGCCCTTGTCCGCAACTACAATCCGCGCACCAATGATGCCCTGATCCGCCGGGCCTATGCCTATGGCCGGCAGATGCACGAGGGGCAGTTCCGCCATTCCGGCGAGCCCTATTTCACGCATCCCGTGGCGGTGGCCGCGATACTGACCGAACAGCGGCTGGATGATGCCACCATCGTCACCGCCCTGCTGCACGACACGATCGAGGATACCAAATCCACCTACACCGAGGTGGCGCGCCTGTTCGGCGAGGAAATCGCCGAACTGGTCGATGGCGTGACCAAGCTGACCAACCTCGAACTCACCTCCACCCAGTCGAAACAGGCGGAAAACTTCCGCAAGCTGTTCATGGCCATGTCCAAGGATCTGCGGGTGATCCTGGTGAAACTGGCCGACCGGCTGCACAACATGCGCACCATCAAAAGTATGAAGCCGGAAAAGCAGGCGCAAAAGGCGCGTGAGACGATGGACATCTTTGCGCCATTGGCCGGCCGCATGGGCATGCAGTGGATGCGCGAGGAACTGGAGGATCTGGGCTTTCGCGTGCTGAACCCCGAGGCGCGCAACTCCATCATCCGCCGCTTCATCACCCTGCAACGCGAAACCGGCGATGTGGTGCACAAGATCAGCGCCGACATCCTGCTGGAAACCGAACGCGCGGGGATCGAGGCCGATGTCTATGGCCGGGCGAAAAAACCCTATTCCGTCTGGCGCAAGATGCAGGAAAAGGATCTGGCCTTTTCGCGCCTGTCCGACATCTACGGTTTCCGCGTCATCTGCGGGTCCGAGGCTGATTGCTACCGCATCCTGGGCGTGATCCACCAGCGTTGGCGCGCGGTGCCGGGCCGGTTCAAGGATTACATCAGCCAGCCGAAATCCAACGGCTACCGTTCGATCCACACCACCGTGTCAGGCCGCGACGGCAAACGGGTCGAGGTGCAGATCCGCACCCGGCAGATGCACGAGGTGGCCGAGGCCGGCGTCGCCGCGCACTGGTCCTACCGTGAGGGCGTGCGGGTGCAGAACCCCTTTGCCGTCGATCCGGCCAAATGGATCTCCGGCCTGACCGAACGGCTGGACGAAGACGACCATGACGAGTTCATGGAAAACGTGAAGCTGGAGATGTATACCGATCAGGTGTTCTGCTTCACCCCCAAGGGCGATGTGATCCAGTTGCCGCGCGGGGCCACACCGCTGGATTACGCCTATGCCATCCACACCCGCATCGGCAATTCCTGTGTGTCGGCCAAGATCGACGGCATCCGCGTGCCCTTGTGGACCCGGCTGAAAAACGGCCAGTCGGTCGAGATCATCACCGCCGAGGGCCAGCGCCCGCAGGCGTCCTGGATCGACATCGTGACCACGGGCCGCGCCAAGGCTGCAATCCGCCGCAGCCTGCGCGAAGAGGACCGGGGCCGTTTCGTGAAACTGGGGCAGGAACTGGCCCGCGCCGCGTTTGACCATGTGGGCCGCAAGGCCACCGACAAGGCTTTGCGCACGGCGGCCAAGATGCTGGGCCTGTCGGATGAAACCGAACTTCTGGCGCAGCTTGGCAGCGCCGAACTGACCGCCCGGCGCGTGGTCGAAACGCTTTACCCGGAACTGGCGCGCTCCACCGCCCCCGAGGTCGACGCGCAGCGCCCCGTCGTGGGCCTGCCCGCCGACCAGTCGTTCCGCCGCGCGCAATGCTGCCAGCCGGTCCCGGGTGAGCGGATCGTGGGCATCACCTATCGCGGGCAGGGCGTGGTGATCCACGCCATCGACTGCCGCGCGCTGGAAGAGTTCGAGGAGCAGCCCGCCCGCTGGGTTGATCTGCACTGGCACGCCGGCCGCCATGCCGCCAAGCACACCATCACGCTGGATCTGACGATTTCCAATGACGCGGGCGTGTTGGGCCGGATCTGCACCTTGATCGGCGAGCAGAAGGCCAATATCTCGGACTTGCGGTTCACCGACCGCAAACCGGATTATTACCGCCTTCTGGCCGATGTCGATTTGCGCGATGTCGAACATCTGCACATGGTGATGACCGCGCTTGAGGCGGAAACCGACGTGGCGCAGATTGCCCGGCACCGGGACATGACACGAAAGCCCTGAGGGGCGGGGGTTCAACGTGGTCTTCAAGCGGCGCAACCGACGCTCCCTGATGGAGAACGCGCGGGAATTTGTCTACCCGACCGGCGGTTTCCGCCGCGCCACGCAATACATCGTTCACCGCATGCGCCGCCTGCCCGACAAGCCGCACAAGATCGCGCGCGGGGTGTTTGCCGGCACATTCGTGAACTTTCCGCCGATCTTTGGCGTGCAGGCGCTGTCGGCCATTGCCTTGGCCTGGGTGATGCGGGGCAACATCCTTGCGGCGGTGCTGTGCACGTTCCTGTCAAACCCGATCACAACGCCCATCATCGCCGTGGGTTCGCTGGAACTCGGCTACTGGATGCTGGGGCGCGACGAATCGCTGACGTTTCTTTCCATCGTGGCCGCATTTGGCGATGCAGGGGGGGAACTGTGGCGCAATTTCAAGGCGATGTTCACCGACGCGCCGACGGAATGGGGATCGCTGGCCGAATTCTGGCGGCGCGTCTACTTCCCCTACCTGGTGGGCAGCATCATTCCCGGCCTGATCATCTCGACCATGGCCTATTACATCACAATCCCTCTGGCCAACGCCTATCAAAAGCTGCGCGACAAGAAACTGCGCGACCGGATCGACGCGCGCCGCAAGAGCAAGGCTGCGCCCCCTGCGGCAACGCCGGGGGCTGACGGCACGCCGGACTGACGCTAGGCTTGAACAAACGCGAAGGAGAGCATGATGACATCGCAGGGCAGGGTGCGGCTGGGTGTGAACATCGACCATGTGGCCACAGTGCGCAACGCGCGCGGCTCTGCCTGGCCCGACCCTTTGCGCGCCGCCCTGCTGGCCGAGGCGGCCGGGGCCGACGGCATCACCGCCCACCTGCGCGAAGACCGCCGCCATATACGGGACGAGGATATTGCGGCCCTGATGGCGGGCATTTCCGTGCCGCTGAATTTTGAAATGGCCGCCACGGCGGAAATGCAGGCCATCGCGCTGAAACACCGGCCGCATGCCGTCTGCCTCGTGCCGGAAAAGCGCGAGGAACGCACCACCGAAGGCGGGCTTGATGTGGCAAGCGACCAGAATCGTCTGGCCGATTACATAGCGCCCCTGCGCGCGGCGGGGGCACGGGTGTCGCTGTTCATCGGCCATGATCCCCGCCAGATCGAGGCCTCGGCCCGTGTCGGCGCGGCGGTGGTCGAACTGCACACCGGCACCTATTGCGATCTGGTGGCCGATGGCCATCTGGCCGAAGCGGCGGCAGAGTTGCAGGCGTTGCGCCAGGGTGCCACCCTCGCGCACGGGCTGGGGCTGGAGGTGCATGCAGGCCATGGCATCAGCTTTGACACCGTGGCCGAACTTGCCGTGCTGCCCGGGGTGATGGAACTGAACATCGGCCATTTCCTGATCGGCGAGGCGATTTTCCGCGGCCTAGGCAATGCGATCGAGGAAATGCGCCGCCGGATGGACGAGGCCTGCGAGGCGCAGGCGTGACAATCGCCCGCAAAACCGTCTGCATCATGCGTGCATCGGCTGTGCATGGCCTGTGCATCGCCGGAATCGCCCCGCAATGATCCTCGGCATCGGCACGGATCTGTGCAACATCGAACGGATCGAGGGCACCTTGGCCCGCTTTGGCGACCGTTTTCTGCACCGGGTTTTTACCGAACGCGAACAGCGCAAGGCCGCCAGCCGTCCCCGCGCCGTGGCCGCCACCTATGCCAAACGCTGGGCCGCGAAAGAGGCGTGCTCAAAGGCCTTGGGCACCGGGTTACGCATGGGAATCGCGTGGAAAGACATGGCGGTATCCAACCTGCGCACGGGCCAGCCGGTGATGCACCTGACCGGCTGGGCGGCGGAACGGCTGGCGGCCATGACCCCCCCGGGCCACGAGGCCATCGTTCACGTCACCCTGACCGACGACCACCCCTGGGCGCAGGCCTTTGTGGTGATCGAGGCGCGACCCCTGCCTCCCCCAACTTGACTCCCGCGCGCCCCGCGCGCATGTAGCGCCAAACCCTGCGCGCCCCGTGGCGCCGCAGCCCAAAAAGGCAGGACGCATGGCTAGCAAGGCAAAATCCGACGGCGGCATTGTCGAGACGGTGAAAACCATCGTCTATGCCCTGCTGATCGCAGGCGTGTTCCGCACCCTGTTCTTTCAGCCGTTCTGGATTCCATCGGGCAGCATGAAGGATACGCTGCTGATCGGTGACTTCCTGTTTGTAAACAAGATGGCCTATGGCTATTCGCGCTATTCCTGCCCCTTCTCGATCTGCCCCTTCTCGGGGCGGCTGCTGTTTTCTGAACCCGAACGCGGCGATGTGGTGGTGTTCCGCCACCCGGTCAACGGGTCTGATTTCATCAAGCGGCTGGTGGGCCTGCCCGGTGACACGGTGCAGATGCGCAATGGCGTGCTGATCCTGAATGGCGCCGAAGTGCCGCAGACCCCGGCCGGCACGTTCGAGGAACTGATGGAACCGCAGGGCCCGATGGGGCAACTGCCGCGCTGCGAAAACGGCCCGGTGGGCGAGGGCGGCACCTGCACCGCGTCGCGCTTCACCGAAACGCTGCCGGGCGGGCGCACGCATGACATCCTGAACATCGACACCAACGGTTTTGCCGACAACACCGATGTGTTCACCGTGCCCGCCGGGCATTACTTCTTCATGGGCGACAACCGCGACAACAGCCAGGACAGCCGCTTTGGCCAGGCCGTTGGTGGCGTTGGATTTGTTCCCGCCGACCATCTGATCGGCCGCGCCGACCGGATCATGTTTTCCTCCGCTGGCCGGTCGATGCTGTATTTCTGGACCTGGCGTTCCGACCGCTTCTTCAAGGCGGTGGAGTGAGGCTTTCATCCGATCTTCAGGCCCTTTCGGGCCGTCTGGGGCACGATTTCCGCACGCCTGAACTGCTGTTGCGCGCCGTCACCCATGCCTCACTGTCATCCGCCACAAGGCCCGACAATCAGCGGCTGGAGTTTCTGGGCGACCGGGTGCTGGGGCTGGTGATGGCGGAGGCGCTGCTGGCCGCCGACCCGGGTGCGACCGAAGGGCAGCTTGCGCCCCGCTTCAACGCCTTGGTGCGCAAGGAAACCTGCGCCGATGTGGCCCGGGCGCTGGCGCTGGGCGATGTGCTGAAACTGGGCCGGTCCGAAATGATGTCGGGCGGGCGGCGCAAAGAGGCGCTGCTCGGCGACGCGCTGGAGGCGGTGATCGCCGCCGTCTATCTGGATGGCGGGTTCGATGCGGCCCGGGCGACCATCTTGCGGCTGTGGGCTGACCGGATCGGCGCGGTGGAACAGGACGCCCGCGACGCGAAAACCGCGTTGCAGGAATGGGCGCAGGCGCGTGGCCTGCCACCCCCGGCCTATACCGAAATGGCGCGCTCTGGCCCCGATCACCAGCCGGTGTTCACGGTCGAGGTGCGGCTTGACAATGGCGCTGCGGAAACGGCGACAGCCGGGGCGAAACGGCTGGCCGAACAGGCAGCGGCAAGGGCGCTTCTGGCGCGGATGGAGACGACCGATGACTGACGAACCCGAAGCCCCGCAGCCGGACGGCATTCACCCGGAAAAACCTCATCCCGATGCGCCCGGCCCCGATGGCAGCGCCGTGGGTGGCGACGGCAACACCCGCGCCGGTTTCGTGGCCCTGATCGGCGAGCCGAACGCGGGCAAATCCACCCTCTTGAACCGCATGGTGGGTGCCAAGGTGTCGATCGTGACGCACAAGGTGCAGACCACCCGCGCCCGCATCCGTGGTGTGGCGATGGATGGCCAGACGCAGATCGTGTTCGTCGATACGCCCGGCCTGTTCCGCCCGCGCCGCAGGCTTGACCGCGCGATGGTGGCTGCCGCCTGGGGCGGGGCCGCCGATGCCGACATCATCGTGCTGCTGATCGAGGCGCACCGCGGGCTGACCGAGGGCACCAAATCCATCATCGACAGCATGCGCGACCGCATTCCGCGCGGGCAGGCGGTGGCGCTGGCCATCAACAAGATCGACCGGGTCAAGGCCGAAACCCTGCTGGCGCTGACCGAGGAAATGAACAACGCCTTTCCCTTTGTCGAAACCTTCATGATCTCGGCGGAAAAGGGCTATGGCGTGGACAAGCTGAAACACTGGCTGGCAGGTGAACTGCCCGAAGGCCCGTGGTTCTATCCCGAAGACCAGATCGCCGACCTGCCGCTGCGCATGATCGCCGCCGAGGTGACGCGCGAAAAGCTGACCCTGCGCCTGCACGAGGAACTGCCCTATCAACTGACCGTCGAGACCGAGAAATGGGAGGAACGCCCCGATGGTTCGGTGCGCATCGACCAGATCGTTTATGTCGCCCGCGACGGCCACAAGGGCATCGTGCTGGGCAACAAGGGCGAAACCATCAAATCCATCGGCCAGGCCGCGCGGATTGATCTGGTCGATTTCCTTGACCGGCCAGTGCACCTGTTCCTTCAGGTAAAGGTGCGCCCGAACTGGCTGGAAGAGCCCGAGCGCTATTCCGAAATGGGGCTGGACTTCAAGGACGGGAACTGAGCCCCTACCCCTTGCGGTGGCGCAGGAAGGCGAGGATGATCCACCCTATTGCGATCAACCCCGCCAGACCCGAGGCCAGTTGTGCCGCAGGGCTGCCCTCCAGACCGAACACGTCAAACAGCATCAGCAGTTGCACGGCGATGAACACCAGCAGCACAAGGCGCGCGCCCAGCGGAATGCGGAATGGTGTGGTCATTGAAAAGGCTCCTGTTCTTTCGCTGACCCGACTTTAGCCGGGGCGCATCACAACTCAAGTGAAGAATCCCGTCATGAAACTGACTGCCGATTTCTGGGTGCGCGCCTATCTGAACCGCCTGCGTCTGGCCGCGATCCCGGCCTTTGTCACCGCGAAGGGCGATGCCACGGCGGGGGCGGTTCTGGTGAAACTGGCCACGCTGGACGGGCAGGCACAGGCGTTTCAACGCTCGTTTGATCTGATGTCGGGCGCGCGGGTATGGGTTACTTTGACCGCGGGGGCCGAGGCCGAGGTGGATGCAGCCATTGCCCGCCAGCGCCGCTTTGACCCCGATCTGTGGGTGATCGAGGTCGAAGACCGGCAAGGCCGCCACCTGCTGGATGAGGATGGACTCAGCGGCTGATCCGCGCGACGGCAAACACCGTGGCGCCGAGCACCGCGAAAGCCGCCAGAACCTGCGCCATGTTGCGCAGCACGGCGGCAGGGCCAAGCTGGTGCAGATCCAGAAATCCGTAGGGCCAGAAGCCGGTCAGCATGCCGCGCGCGATGGCATAGGTGAAATAGGCCAGCGGCCAGACAAGCCACATCAGCATGACCGGCCAGCGCAGCGCGCCCTTGGGGGCGAAGGCCGCCCACCACAGCGCCACCATGACCGGCACGGCGGTATGCAGCCCCTGATCCGCCCACCAGCCCAGACCCGGCGGCGGCCCCGCCCCGGTGATCGAGGGTTGCCCGTAAAGCCCCACCATGCCGATGGCCACCAACAGCCCGCCATGCCGGGCCGCGCTGAACTGTCGCCCTGCGGCCAGCGCCGCGAAATGCGCCAGAACGGCGCTATTGGTCAGAATGGTGAAATAGCCCGCCATGCGCCAGATTTCGGCCAGCAGATCCGGCTCTGCCAGCCTGCCATAGGAATAGATGCCCTGCGCCAGCACCGAAAGCCCGGCGGTCAGCGCGATCAGCAGGGCCGTGGTGCGTCGCAAGGGCATCATTCCGCATTTCTGCGCCGGAACCGCCTTTGCCGCAAGGGGTGGCACCCTTGCCCTGCCGCACGCGGCCCGCGATAGTGCCGGGATGGATTGGCGCGACGAAGGCGTGCTTTTGACCATGCGCAGGCATGGCGAAAGCGCCGCGATCATCGAGGTGTTCACCGTGGCCCATGGCCGGCATGCGGGGGTGGTGCGGGGCGGGGCCTCGCGCCGGATGTCGCCCATCCTGCAACCCGGTGCGCAACTGGATGTCTCTTGGCGGGCGCGGCTGGAGGATCACATCGGCATCTTCACGGTGGAACCTGTGCGGTCGCGCGCCGGGTTGCTGGGCGACCGGCTGGCGCTGGCAGGGCTGAACGCGATCTGTGCGCTGCTGCATGTGGCGCTGCCCGAACGCGCGGCGCATCCGCATCTGTGGGTGATGACAGTGGCGTTGCTGGATGCGCTGGGGGCATCGCCCGACTGGCCCCTGGCCTATCTGCGGTGGGAGGTGCTGCTGCTGGAAGAGGTGGGCTTTGGCCTTGACCTGACGCGCTGTGCCGTGACCGGCACGCGCGACGATCTGGCCTTTGTCAGCCCGCGCACCGGGCGGGCCGTGGCGCGCGGGGCCGCGGGTGACTGGGCCGACCGGCTGTTGCCGTTGCCCGCCTGCATGCTGGGGCAGGGCGGGGCCGACCGGGTGGAAATCGCGCAGGGGCTGGCGATCACCGGGCACTTCCTGACGCGCGAGCTGGCCCCCCTGCTGCATGGCCGCCCCTTGCCCGAGGCGCGGGCAAGGTTGCTGGAACTGCTGGCCCGCTCTGCGTGACGCTGCCCGCATAAAACTGGCCCGGCTAAAACTGGCCCGGCTGACATTGGCCCGAATGTCATCGGTCCGGCTGGTGCGGTGCCACCTGTCCCGAACATGCCGCGAAATGTCGCAGGCGGGCCAGACCTGCGCCCAAAGGCGCGGCACATCTGGGGGCAGAGAGCATCATGGCCACAAGATACCTTCCCCTTTTTCTGAAACACGCAGCCACCCCGCGGGTCGAGTCCTTTGCCCTGTTGGCGGGGCTGGAGGCCGCCGTGCGTGGCACGCTGATCGCCGTGATGCCGCTGACCGTCTATGACGCGGTGCGCGACGCGGGGGTGGTGTCGCGGATCTATTTCTTTGTCGGCATCGCCTCGCTGATCTGGGGGCTGCTGGTGCCATGGGCCACGCGGCATGTGCCACGACGCTGGCTTTATACGCTGGGCACAGCGCTGTATGTCATCGGGATGGTGCTGGCGATTGTGGGAGGGCCGGTGGCTGTGCCCTTGTCGCTTCTGGCCAATGCGCTGGCGACGGCGACGGTGTTTGTCTGCTTCAACGCCTATGTGCTGGATTACATAACCCGCGCCGATCTGGGGCGCAGCCAGTCGATGCAGATGCTGTATGCCGCGACACCCTGGGCGGTGGGGCCGCTGCTGGGGGTCTGGCTGCGCGATCTGTGGGCTCCCGCGCCGTTCCTGCTGGCGGCGGTGTTTGCCGGGGCGCTGGCCACCGCATTCTGGGTGCTGCGGCTGGGCAACGGAAAGCAGATCACCCGCGCCAAGGGGCCCGCGCTGAACCCGCTGGCCTATCTGGGGCGCTTTGCAGGCCAGCCAAGGCTGATCGCGGGCTGGCTGTTTGCGGTGCTGCGGTCCTGTGGCTGGTGGGTCTATGTGGTCTATCTGCCGATCTTCTGTATCGAGGCGGGCTTGGGCGACAAGGTGGGTGGTGTCGCGCTGTCACTGTCGAATGCGCTGCTGTTCACGACGCCGCTCTTGCTGCGCATGGTCTACCGGCGCACGGTGCGGGTGGCGGTGCGCGGGGCCTTTGCGCTGTGCGCGGTGACGCTGGTGGCGGCCACGCTGCTGTCAGGGCTGCCCTGGCTGACGGTGCTTTTGCTGATGGCCTGTTCGTTCGGGCTGGTGCTGCTGGATGTGGCAGGTGGCCTGCCCTTCATGATGGCGGTTAAGCCGTCAGAGCGCACGGAAATGGCCGCCGTCTATTCCAGCTTTCGTGACGTGTCGGGCATCCTGACTCCGGGTGCCGCCTATCTGGTGCTGCTGGTGGCCCCGGTGGCGGGGGTGTTTGCGGCCTGTGGGGCGGGCATGGCCGCGGCCTGGCTGATGGCCGGGCGGCTGCACCCGCGGCTGGGGGCCGCGCGCCCGTCACATGGTGTGGCGCTGCCGGGGGAATAGCCGCGCATACCGTCCGGTCAGGTCAGTCCAGCAGCCGCCGCGCGATGACCTGCGCCTGAATTTCGGCGGCCCCCTCGAATATGTTCAGGATGCGCGCGTCGCACAGGATGCGGGAAATCTGGTATTCCAGCGCAAAGCCGTTGCCGCCGTGGATCTGCAACGCATTGTCGGCGCTGGCCCAGGCCACCCGCGCGCCCAGCAGTTTGGCCATGCCCGCCTCAAGATCGCAGCGTTTGTCATGGTCTTTCTGCCATGCGGCGTAATAGGTCAGTTGCCGGGCGATCATGATTTCCACCGCCATCATCGCCAGTTTGCCCGCCACGCGCGGAAAGGCGATCAGCGCCTTGCCGAACTGCTTGCGGTCGGTGGCATATTGCATGCCCACCTCCAGCGCGTTCTGCGCCACGCCGATGGCCCGGGCGGCAGTCTGGATGCGGGCCGATTCAAACGTCTGCATCAGCTGCTTGAAGCCCTGCCCCTCGACCCCGCCCAGCAGGTTTTCGCCCTTTACCGCGAAGCCATCGAAGGCCAGCTCATATTCCTTCATGCCTCGGTAGCCCAAGACCTCGATCTCGCCGCCGGTCATGCCGGGGGTGGGAAAGGGAGCCTCATCGGTGCCAGGAGTCTTTTCGGCCAGAAACATCGACAGGCCCCGGTAATCGGTAGTGGCGGGGTCGGTGCGGGCCAGCAGGGTCATCACATGGGTGCGGGCGGCATGGGTGATCCAGGTCTTGTTGCCGGTCACTTGCCAATCGTCACCCGCTTTCACCGCGCGCGTGCGCAGGCTGCCCAGATCAGAACCGGTGTTGGGTTCGGTAAACACCGCCGTGGGCAGCGTTTCGCCGGATGCCAGTTTCGGCAGCCAATGCTGTTTCTGCGCATCCGTCCCGCCACACAGGATCAGTTCGGCGGCAATCTCGGTGCGCGTGGCCAGTGACCCCACACCGATATAGCCGCGCGACAATTCCTCGGACACCACCACCATCGATGCCTTCGACAGGCCAAACCCGCCGAATTCCTCGGGGATGGTCAGGCCGAACACACCCATTTCCGCCAGCGCATCAATGATCTCCATCGGGATCAATTCGTCGCGCAGATGCCAGCCATGGGCGAAGGGCGCCACCTTTTCATCGGCAAAGCGGCGGAACTGGTCGCGGATCATCTCCAGCTCCGCCTCCAGCCCCGATGCGCCAAAGGTCGCGCGCCCGGCGTTGTCCTGCATCAGGTCCACCAGCCGCATGCGGGCGGCGGCCGAATTGCCCCGGGCCATCAGGGCAAGCGCCGCCGCCCCGGGCTGGGCCGGGGACAGGCCCAGATCCTGCAACCGCGCGACCTCCCCCTGGCTCATCGGGATGCCGCCGTGGATGTGGTGCAGATACTCGCCAAAGCCGATCTGCAGGAGCAGCGCCTCGATCTCGCCGAAATGGCCGGATGCGGCCAGCCGCCCGGCCCAGGCCTGCATCTGCCGCAGGCTTTCGGTATAGGTGGCAAGCCAGGCCAGCGTATGCGCGGCAAACTGGTGCTCTTCCAGCAGAGGGCTCGAAATGCGCCCGCCCGTCGTGACCAGCCCGCGCAAGGCCTCGCGCCCGGCCGCAAACAGCGCCTCTACCTCGGGCACCGCCTCGGCGGTCAGGGTCAGCAGATCGGCCAGAAGGGGCGATTGGGGCGGGGTCTGTCCGTCATGGGGCATGGCTGGCCTCTGAATGCTGCGCTTGCAAAGGGGGTAATCGCTTTGCATCCGCAGCGCAAGAAAAATTCGCCGTTGGTTCGTGTGGCGAATGAAAATGTCGCAGCCAAATCGCCCGTGCGGTTTCCCCACCAAGAGGCTACAGAAGCGCAAGCAGCGGCAATGGGCAGGATGATATGGATTTCCTCATGGCGGGGCTGAACCCGGTGGCGTTCTGGGCCGCCATGGCGGTGACCCTGTGTTCCGGCTTCATCAAGGGCGCCATCGGTTTTGCCATGCCGATGATCATGGTCTCGGCCTTTTCCAGCTTTCTGCCGCCCGAGGTGGCGCTGGCCGGGCTGATCCTGCCAGTGCTCTTGACCAACCTCAGCCAGGCGTTTCGGCAGGGCTGGCGTGCGGCCTGGCAAACGGCCCGAAAGTTCTGGCGCTTTCTGGCGGGCACGGTGGTTTTCATCCTGCTGTCGGCGCAATTCGTGCGCGATATCCCGCAGCCGGTGTTCCTGATGCTGCTGGGCCTGCCGATCACCGTCTTTGCCCTGCTGCAACTGGCGGGGCGCAAGCTGGCGCTGCGGCTGGAGCACCGCGCGCGGGCAGAGACCGTGCTGGGTGTGATCGGCGGGCTTTATGGCGGGCTGTCGGGCATATGGGGGCCGCCGCTGCTGGTCTATCTGCTGTCTGTCGGGGCCGAAAAGGTCGAGACGATCCGCGCGCAGGGGGTGGTATTTCTGATCGGGGCGGTGGTTCTGCTGGCGGCACATCTGCAATCGGGGGTGATGAACGCCACCACTGCACCATTTTCCGCCGCTCTGGCGCTGCCGGCGATGCTGGGCATGGCGCTGGGGTATGCGGTGCAGGACCGGCTGGACCAGGGGCGCTTTCGCTGGTGGACACAGGTTTTGCTGGTGGTCACGGGGCTGAACCTGATGCGGCAGGCGTTCAACGTCTGACAGCAGCATGCAACGCCATCTGATCTTGTGATTTCCCAGAGTGAAATATCCTCGGGGGTGGGGTCCGGGGAGGGGGCAGACA
>NZ_WHUT02000019.1 GCF_009380135.2 Fertoeibacter niger
CCCTCACATCGCTGGTGGCGGTTGGTGCAGGAGTTTCCACACAGCCTAAGCCCAAAGCCGACTGTCTGAGGGAACCGTCAAAGGACCAAGAGAGCAAAACCCGTTAACATTCGAAGAAGCTTGCGCGGACCATGAAGCTTTGTATGGTTACTAGCGCACAAAGGGTAGCTCAACTATGCTTTCCGACCAACTTTCCCGCCTCGCCACCGAATACACTTATGAACGTGCAAAGCCATTTACAGGTTCGAAATTTGGTGAATTTGTCAGGCACGACATAGCTATAGAGGCAAAGAAGCTTCTGACGTTCAGCCCCTTTGATCTGAAGGTTAAGGCAAGCGTCGGGCAGGGTGTATGGGCGTCGGTTCCTTGGCTCGCATTCTTTGATCCTCTCGTAACCGAGACCGCGACAAAGGGCTTTTACATTGTCTACTTGATTAATCCTGACGCGCAAACCATCACGCTGTCGATGAACCAAGGAACTACGGCCATATACAATGATTTCGGACCGGTCCGTGGTCGCGACGTTCTGAAGCGTAGAGCGCGTGACATGGCGGATCGCGTACATGAGTTTGCGAAGCATTTTTCTGAAGATCCAATTGAACTCGGTTCCGAAGCTGGACTTCCGGCTGGTTATGAGGCTGGGCATGCTTTTGGAAGTACCTACAAAGCTGGCATGCTCACCGAGGACGTGCTCGTGGCTGACTTAAACCAAATGCTGCTCGCCTACGAAGCGCTGGTCAATCGCGGCGGAACTATACCAAGCGAAGTGATGCAGGAAGAGGCAAACGGAAAAGATATCAATGAGACACGACGCTACATTCTTTCTCGCCGTATTGAACGCTCGCCAAAGGTGCGAAAAGACGTATTAAAGACAAAACCTCCGATCTGTGAATGCTGTGGGCTTGACCCGAAACGAGACTATGGTTTCACCGGTCCAGTTTATGAAACACCTCTGGATGTACATCATGCAGCCCCATTGCACGGCCTTGCTGAGGGCGAAACAAGTCGTTATCGGGTTCCAGATGACTTCATGGTACTTTGTCCCACCTGCCATCGCATGATCCACAAGATTGATGCACCGTCCGATCTGTCAAGGTTGAAACAAAAGCTAAGATTCAAGATTGCGCGTGAGGTTTTCTACTTCACCCCTTGAGGGTCATTAGGATAGTAGGTTGCTGCCGTCCACAGTAGAAAAAACGGAAACCTGATTGACCGTCTGCTTCGTTTGTCCGCTAAGCCGCCAGCCAAACCTAAAGGCACCGCCCACCCTCACCGCCTCTTCTTCGGCACCACCACCCGGTTGCCCCGCGGACCCGTCAGCACCGGCGTGTTGTCGCGGTTTTCATCCCCCAGCTTGCGCCAGCGGTCCAGCCTGCCAGCATCCAGCGTGCCTGCCGCCACCGCCGCCTGCACGGCGCAGCCGGGTTCATGGGCATGGGTGCAGTCGCGGAAGCGGCAGAGGGGGGCCAGTTCGGTGATCTCGGCGAACAATGTGTCGATGCCGAAGGCCGCCTCGCTCATGTGCAGCGTCCGCATGCCGGGCGTGTCGATCACCCAGCCGCCGCCCGCGATGGGGTGCAGGGATCGCGCGGTGGTGGTGTGCCGCCCCTTGGCGTCATCCTCGCGGATCGCGCCGGTTTCCTGCGGCACCGCCAGCGCATCGCCCGCCAGCGTGTTCAGCAGCGTGGATTTGCCCACGCCGGATGAACCCACCAGCGCCACGGTCTGCCCGGCACCGCACCAGCGGGCCAGTGCCGCCCCGGCATCGGGCGATTTCGCATTCACCGTCACCGCCACCAGCCCCCGCTGCAACACCCCGGCCTGCGCGATATAGCTGCTGGCATCCGCCACCGTGTCGGCCTTGGTCAGCACGATGACCGGGTCGCAGCCCGCCTCATTCGCCAGCGCCAGATAACGCTCCAGCCGCGCCGGGTTGAAATCGGCATTGCAGGAGGTGACGATGAACAGCGTATCGACATTGGCGGCGATAAGCTGCGGCTGGCGCGCGCCTTCGGTGTGTCGCTCCAGCAGGGTGTGCCGGTCAAGGCGGCGGTGCAGGCGGTGGCTGTCAGGCTCCAGCAACACCCAGTCGCCCACAGCGAAATCGCCGGTGGTGGCATGGGCGGGCAAGGTGACGCGCACCGATCCGGCGGTAGTCAGCGCCGACATGCGGGCGCGGTGCACGGTGGCGATGCGGGCGGGGCGCAGGTGCGCCTCGTCGCCCGTCACCTGATCGGCAAAGTGGGCGTCAAAGCCCAGATCCGCCAGCGGGGTGGCGTCAGGCACGATGCTGGCCTTGGGTGGGCATTGGCAGCTTCCTTTGCTGTGGCGGGTGCAGCAGGCATAGGCTGCGGCAGGGCGTTAGGCAACCGGCGCGCGGCGGCAGGCGGTGGACAGCGCGCGGCATGGGGCCTATCACCCCGGGGGGCGGCGCGGGCTGGGGGCTTTTATGCGGGCGATCATGATTCAGGGCGCGGGATCGAACGTCGGCAAATCGCTGCTGGTGGCGGGGCTGTGCCGGGCGGCCCGGCTGCGCGGGCTGTCGGTCGCGCCGTTCAAACCGCAGAACATGTCGAACAATGCCGCCGTCACGGCGGACGGGGGCGAGATCGGCCGCGCGCAGGCCTTGCAGGCGCTGGCCTCGGGCCTTGATCCGCACACCGACATGAACCCGGTGCTGCTGAAGCCGGAATCCGAGGTGGGGTCGCAGGTTATCGTGCAGGGCCGCCGGGTGGCCACGGTAAAGGCGCGCGACTATGCGGCGCTGAAACCCGCGCTGATGGCCCCGGTGCTGGACAGCTTTCACAGGCTCAAGGCGGCGCATGATCTGGTGATCGTCGAAGGGGCGGGCAGCCCGGCCGAGGTGAACCTGCGCAGCGGCGACATCGCCAACATGGGCTTTGCCCGGGCGGGCGGCGTGCCTGTGGTGTTGGTGGGCGATATCGACCGGGGCGGGGTGATCGCGCAGATGGTGGGCACGCTGGCGGTGCTGGACCCAAGCGATGCCGCGATGATCGCGGGCTTCATCATCAACAAGTTCCGGGGCGATGTGCGGCTGTTCGACGATGGCTATCGGCTGATCGCTGACCGAACCGGATGGCACGGCCTTGGCGTGGTGCCCTACTTTGCCGATGCGGCAAAATTGCCCGCCGAAGATGCGCTGGATCTGCCGCGCGGTGGTGGCACGGGCGCCTTTCGGATCGCCGTGCCGGTGCTGTCGCGGATTGCGAATTTCGATGACCTTGATCCTTTGGCGCAGGAACCGGGCGTGGCGCTGACCATGCTGCATGCGGGGCAGCCGATCCCGGGCGATACCGATCTGGTCATTCTGCCCGGCACCAAATCCACCCGCGCCGACCTGGCCTATCTGCGCGCGCAGGGCTGGGATGTTGATCTGGCGGCGCATGTGCGGCGCGGCGGGCATGTGCTGGGCATCTGCGGCGGATATCAGATGCTGGGCTGCGTGGTGGGCGACCCCCAGGGCATCGAAGGCCCGGCGGGGGAAACGGCGGGGCTGGGCCTGCTGGACGTGGAGACGGTGATGAGCCCCGACAAGCGGCTGAGCCGGGTGTCGGCTGTCCATGCCGCCACCGGCCAGCCGATGCAGGGTTACGAGATTCACATCGGGCGCAGCGCGGGGCCCGATTGCGCCCGGCCCTTTGCCCATGTCGCGGGCCAGCCCGAAGGGGCCATGTCGCCGGGCGGGCGGGTGATGGGCAGCTATCTGCATGGCATGTTCGCGGGCGATGCCTTTCGCACGGCCTTTCTGGCCGCGCTGGGGGCCGCGCCCGCGGGTCTGGCCTATGGCGCGGGCGTCGAGGCGGTGCTGGACCGTCTGGCCGCACATCTGGAAACGCATCTGGATGTGCCGGGGCTGCTGGCGCTGGCGCGCTGAACCGCCTGATGCCAAAGTCGCAGGGTGACGCAACGGCGGGGCTGCATACAGACCCCGCCCGCAGTGCTAGCCTTGCACAGAGGGAGGACCATCCGATGACCATTTTCACCAGCCCGCTGCCGGCCATTGCCGTGCCCGATGTGACGATCACCGAACGCCTGTTTCAGGGTCTCAACGCCCGGCCCGACCGCGTGGTGCTGATCGACGGGCCATCGGGCCGCAGCCTGACCGGCGCTGCGCTGATGGAGGGCATCCGCCGCATGGCAGGCGGGCTGACGGCGGCGGGCTACGGGGCCGGGCATGTGGTGGCGCTGATGGCCCCGAACATGCCGGAATACTGCACCGTCTTTCATGGCGTCGCCTGGGCGGGTGGCACGATCACCACCATCAACCCGACCTATACCGAGCATGAACTGCGCCACCAGTTGAACGATTCCCGCGCCGAGCTGCTGATTACCATCCCGGATTTTCTGCCGATCGCCACCTTGGCCGTCGCGGGAACCGCCGTCAGGCAGATTGCCGTGATCGGACATGCCGCAGGGGCGACGCCGCTGGACGCATTCATGGGCGAGCCGCTGGCCGATCAGGTTCCGGTGGATCTGGATGGCCACATCGTCGTGCTGCCCTATTCCAGCGGCACCACCGGCCTGCCAAAGGGCGTGATGCTGAGCCAGCGCAATCTGACGGTGAATGTCGATCAGTCGATGGCGCTGATCGAGGTGCGCGAGGGCGAGGTGACGGTGGCCTTTCTGCCGTTCTTCCACATCTACGGCATGAATGTGATGATGAACCTGTTCCTGACCGGCGGGGCCACGCTGGTGACGATGCCGCGTTTCGACCTGCCCGCCCTGCTGGGCCATGTGCAGACCCACCGCGTGCGCCAGATCTTTGCCGTGCCGCCGGTGGCGATGGCGCTGGCCAAACACCCGCTGATCGACCAGTTCGACCTGTCGTCGCTGGAGGTGGTGGTGTCTGCCGCCGCCCCGCTGGGGTCGGAACTGGCCGATGCCTGTGGCGCGCGGCTGAACTGCGTCGCGGTGCAGGGATACGGCATGACCGAGATGAGCCCGGTGTCGCATTTCACCTCGGCCCGCAACGCGCGGTCGGGGGCGGTGGGGCTGACGGTGCCCAACACCGAATGCCGGATTCTGGACATTGAAACAGGCGCGCCCCTGCCTGCGGGGCAGGAGGGCGAATTGTGCATCCGTGGCCCGCAGGTGATGAAGGGCTATCTGAACAACCCCGAGGCGACCGCCCGCACCATTGATGCCGACGGCTGGCTGCATACCGGCGATGTGGCGATGTTTGACGCCGACGGGTTCCTGTTCATCCGTGACCGCCTGAAAGAGCTGATCAAATACAAGGGCTTTCAGGTGGCCCCGGCCGAGGTGGAGGCCGTGCTGCAAAGCCACCCCGCCATTGCCGATGCCGCCGTGATCGGCCTTCCCGATGACGAGGCGGGCGAAGTGCCGATGGCCTTCATCGTGCCCGCGCCGGGCACCGTGCCAGATCTTGACGCGATCCGCGCCCATGTGGCGGACAGGCTGTCCAGCTACAAACGCCCGCAGCGCATCGACGTGATTGATGCCATCCCGAAATCCGCTTCGGGCAAAATCCTGCGCCGCATCCTGCGCGAGCGGGTGAAAGCGGCCTAGCGGGTCAGGTCATCGGCGGGGCCAGCGGCTTGCGCCGCATGCCCGACAGCGCATTGCCCGCCAGCGCCGCCATCAGCACCGCCCCGCCCAGCAATGTGGCGGACGAGGCGGTCTCGTCCAGCGCAAGCCAGACCCACAGCGGGGCCAGAAACGCCTCGACCGTGGCCAGCAGCGCCAGTTCGGCGGCGGGCACGACCCGGCTGCCCAGCGTGAAAAGTATCATGCCGGTGGCCAGCAACACCGCGCCCATGGCCAGCGACAGCAGGATGTCCGGCAAGGGCACCAGCAGCGCGCTGCCCTGCACGCCCAGCACCAGCGCCGCCGCTACCATGGAAAACACACCTCCCAGCACGACGGCAGGCATCATGTCCTCCAGCCGCCCCCAGCGCAGCGTGACGGTGAAGGCGGCAAAACCCAATGCCGACAGCAGGGCCGCCAGATTGCCCGCCGCAGCCCCCATCGCCAACCCGTCACGCACCATCAGGAACATGCCGATGCCGCCCACGGCCATGGCCAGCCACGTCGCGCGGCGCACAGGCTCGCGCAGCAGGATCCACCCCAGGATCGCGGCCAGGAAAGGCGAGGCCGCGAACAGAAAGACGGCATTGGCGATCGTGGTGGCCTGAATGGCAAAGATCGCCCCGGCAAAGGCAAATACCAGCGCCAACCCGCCGATCGCGCCCGCCACGCCCACGCGGCGCAGCCTTTCCAGCGTGCGCCCGCCTGACCGCCATGCGATGAAGGCCAGCAACACCGGCACCATGCCGACTGACCGCCAGAACAGCACCGCCCAGGTGCCCGCCTGATCCACCTGCCGGATGGCCAGCCCCATGCCTGACCACAGCACCGCCGCCAGCACCACCAGCACCACACCCGTCCCGTAACGCATCGCCGCCCCTTGGGTTATGACCGGCAGGGCACTTCGCCCGGCCTGCATTTTCCGGGCAGTCTCGCGGCGGGGCAGGGGGCGGTCTGTTCCGTTCCCGACGCGCGGGGTGGCGCAACGGGCCGCTCTTCCGCCCTGACGGGCGACATCGCCGGTGCGGGTTCAATACCCCCGCGCGCGGTCCACCAGATACAGCAGCGGCTCGCCCGCCTCGGCCCGGCGGATGTTCTCGGCCACCACGCCTGCCGCCGTCACGGGTTTGGTGCTGGCCGCGACATGTGGCGTAACGGTGACGCCGGAATGCGCCCAGAACGAGTGATCCGGCGGCAGGGGTTCCACCCGGAACACATCCAGCGTGGCATGGGCGATCTGGCCCGCATCCAGCGCCGCCAGCAGCGCGTCATCGTCAATCAGCGGCCCGCGCCCGGGGTTGATGATGAACGCCCCCCGGGGCAGCCAGCCCAGCCGCCGCGCATCCAGCAGGTTTTCCGTCTCGGCCGTCCTTGGCAGCAGCGTCACGACAATCTGCGCCTGCCGCAACACCGCCTCCAGCCCCGCCTCGCCATGCAGGCAGGGGATGCCGGGCACTTCCTTGGCCGTGCGGCTCCACCCCGTCACCGGAAAGTTCAGCGCCGCCAGCGCCTGCGCGCAGGCCTGCCCCAGCGCGCCCATGCCCAGCATCGCCACGGGCCGTTCCCGCGCGATGGGCGGGCTGATCTGATCCCAGTGCGGGGCGGGGCTGCGGATATCGCGGTCCATGCCCAGATGATGCCGCAGCGCATGGCCCACCACCCATTCCACCATGCTTTCGGTCATCGCCGGGTCCACCATCCGGCACAGGGGCTGAGTCAGCGTGGCATTGCCCACGATCTTTTCCACCCCCGCCCACAGGTTCAGCACCGCCTTGCAACGGGTGAAGGGGGTGAAATCGGCAATGATGCCGCCGGGCGAATACACAATGTAATCCACTGCCGCCGGGTCTTCCGCCCGGTCGGCCAGCACCGCATCGACCCCGGTCGCCGCCAGCGCGTTTTGCAGCGGGATGCGGTAATCCGGCCAATGCTCGGGCCCCGCCGCAAAGAACACATTCACCGGCATCCCGACACCCCGCGTATTCCCAGATCAAAATATCCCCGCCGGAGGCGCACATCAGCCCCTAGCGCAACCGGTGCACATGCGCGCTTTGCACGATGCCAAAGGCCGCCATCAGCACCAGCATGGCCGACCCGCCATACGACACCAGCGGCAGCGGCACGCCAACAACCGGGGCCAGACCCATCACCATCAGCATGTTCACCGCAAACAGGAAAAAGAACGTGGCGGCAATGCCCAGCGTGACCAGTGATGCGAAACGGTCCTTGTTCTGCACGGCCGACACGATGCAGAAGGCGATGATCAGCGCGTAAAGCACCAGCAGCGAGAATGCGCCGACAAAGCCGAATTCCTCGGCCAGCGTGGTAAAGATGAAATCGGTGTGCTTTTCGGGCAGAAAGTTCAGCCGGCTTTGCGTGCCCTGCATGTAGCCCCGCCCGGTCCAGCCGCCCGACCCCAGCGCGATCTTGGCCTGGCTGATGTGATAGCCCGCGCCCAGCGGATCGGATGACGGGTCAAGGAAGGTGTCGATGCGCCGATACTGGTAGTCGCGCAGCAATTGCCAGGGCGTGCCCCGGCTGGTCAGCACGGCGGCCACCAGCCCCACCCCGGCCCCGATCACCACCGCGAAATACAGCCAATGCACCCCGGCGCAGAACATCACCACCGCGCCCCCGCCCAGCAGCAGCAGCGACGTGCCCAGATCGGGCTGCACCATGACCAGCGCCACGGGCACCAGAATGATCAGCACCGGGATCAGCACCCACAGCGGGCGCGAGGTTTTCCTGACATCCAGCCAGTCGTAATAGGCCGCCAGCATCATCACCAGCGTCACCTTGGCCAGTTCCGAGGGTTGCAGCCGGATGAAGCCCAGATCCAGCCAGCGCTGCGCGCCCATGCCTATGTCGCCCACCACATCCACCGCCACCAGCAGCAGGACCGACACGATATAGGCCAGCCCTGCCATATTGCGCCAGAACCAGATAGGCACAAAGGCGATGAACAGCATCACCGCCAGCCCCAGAAGGAACCTTTTCATCTGCGGTTCGGCCCAGGTTTCCAGCGTGCCGCCCGCCACGGAATACAGCATCAGCCAGCCGACCGACGCCACGGCCGTCAGCAACAGCACCAGCGCCCAGTTGACATGCAGCACCTTGCGCAGGCCGGTGGGCGCGGTCTTGACCCGGTATTCCAGAAAGCTCATGCCGCCACCTAAGCCCGCGATTTCGTGTCGGTATCGGGGGAGGGCTGGCGCAACTTCAGCTCCTTCAGCTGCGTCTCGATCCTGTTGCGCTGGTTGGTGGGATAGGCGGTCAAGGGCGGCATGCCACCCGTCAGTGCCCGCAGCAGAATGTCGCGCACGATGGGGCCCGCCACCGATGACCCGCCGCCGCCATGTTCCACCACCACCGACACCGCGACGCGCGGATTGTCATAGGGGGCATAGCCCACGAACAGTGCATGGTCGCGGCGTTCCCACGGCAGATCCTCGTTCGAGATCACACCCCGCGCGCGTTCGGCGGCGGAAATGTTTCGCACCTGGCTGGTGCCCGACTTGCCCGCCATCACCAGCGTGTCATCGGCGATGCGGGTGGAATAGCCGGTGCCGCGCTGGCTGTTGATGACGGCGAACATGCCGCCGCGCACCGCACGCAACTGCGCCGCGTCCAGCCCCAGCGGCGGCGCATCGGGCACGGCAAGCTCTTCGCCGCCGATGCTGCGCACCAGACGCGGCACCACCGCCCGCCCCGAGGCGACGCGCGCCGTCATCACCGCCAGTTGCAGGGGCGAGGTCAGCACATAGCCCTGCCCGATCGAGGCGTTGATCGTGTCGCCGATGCGCCAGTCCTGGCTGTAGCGCTCCTGCTTCCAGGCCTTGTCGGGCATCACGCCTTCGGTGATGGCCGACATCGGCAGATCGTGGCGCATGCCAAGGCCCAGCCTGCGGCCCATCTCGGCAATCTTGTCGATGCCCACACGCTGCGCGATGTCGTAGTAATACACGTCGCAGCTTTCGGCCAAAGACCGTTCCAGCGAAACGCCGCCATGCCCGCCGCGTTTCCAGCAATGGAAGCGCCGCCCGCCCATCTCGTAATGCCCGGGGCAGCTGACGGTGGTTTCGGGGGTGATCACGCCCGCCTCCAGCGCCGCCAGCGCCGTCACCATCTTGAAGGTCGATCCGGGCGGGTAGGCACCCTGCACCGCCTTGTTGGCCAGCGGACGGTGGTCGTTGCCGGTCAGCGCCTCGTAATCCTTGTAGGAAATGCCACGCACGAACAGGTTGGGGTCAAAGGACGGGGCCGAAACGATGGCCAGGATGTCGCCGTTCTGCACATCCATTGCCACGGCGGCGGCGCTTTCCTGGCCCAGCCGGGCCTGCATGAAATTCTGCACATCGGCGTCGATGGTCAGGCGGATGTCCTGGCCCGCATCGCCTTCGATCCGCTCCAGCTCGCGCATCACGCGGCCCACGGCATTCACCTCGATCCGGGTGTTGCCGGCCTTGCCGCGCAGCGACGCCTCCATCCAGGTTTCCACACCGATCTTGCCGATCTGGAATTTCGGGATTTGCAGCAGCGGGTCGGGATCCTCCAGCTTGGCCAGATCGGATTCCGACACCGGGCCCACATAGCCCACCACATGCGCGAAATCGGTATCCAGCGGATAGGTGCGCGACAGCCCCACCTCGGGCGTGACACCCGGCAGGCTGGGCGTGTTCAGCGCCACTTTCGACAGGTCATCCCATTGCAGCCGGTCGGCCACGATGATCGGCACGAAGGGGCTGCGGCGTTTCACCTCGGCCAGGGTGCGCTCAATGTCGTCGGGCGTCAGGGGTATCACCCCGGCCAGCCGATGCAGCACCTCGTTCACATCGCCCGCATCCTCGCGCGTGATCACGACGCGGTAGTTCTGCTCGTTCCCGGCGATCAGCTTGCCGTTGCGGTCGAAAATCTGGCCGCGCGCGGGCGGGATCAGCCTTATGCTGACGCGGTTGCGTTCGGCCAGCATGCGGAACTGGTCGGCCTGATCGACCTGCATGTAGCGCATGCGCGCACCCAGCACGGCCACCACAGCCGCCATCGAGCCGCCCATGAACAGCGCGCGGCGGGTGATGATGCGGGCCGAATCCTCGGTATCGCGGGCTGAGCGTCTCACATCCGTCTCCCGTATGCGTCAACTTCGCCCATCGCGGGTTTGCGCAGGTTCAGCGCCAGCCACGACAGGCCCACCACCAGTGGATAGCACAAGATCGAGGCCAGCGTCTGCACCATCGCAAAGCCGAACCCCGTCTGCGGCAGGAAGGCCAGCGCAAAGATCAGCCGATAACCCAACAGCAACGCCACCATCAGCCCCGAGATCAGCGCCCATTCCACCACAAAGCTCAGCTCGCGCGTCAGCGCCGCCCGGCTGCGCAGGAATTCCGATGCCAGCAGCACCAGCGCCGCCCACAGCCCCGGCGGCCGCATCAGCAGCAGATCCTCGGCCAGCACCACCAGGGCGATCAGCAGCGCAGGCAGATAATCGGGCCGCCGCGTGACCCAGGCCAGGATCAGGCACAACAGCAGGTCAGGCCCCGGCCAGCGCCCGGCCTCAGTGCCCAAGGGCAGCACCCGCACGAAAAACAGCCCCAGCGCCAGCCCGACAAAGGCGGTGCGGAACAGCCAGACGCGGGCCTGCAGCGGCTCAGCCATCGGCGTTTTCCGCGGCGGCGGCCTCCTCGGCCGCAGGGGCGGGGGGCAGCGGCGGGGCCACCAACGACCCCGGATCGGTGATCGGGGCAAGCTCGTGGCTGCGCAGCACGCGCAGGAATTCCAGCCGGTCATAATCCGCCGACAACAGCACGCGCAGCCGCCTGTCAGTGCCCTGCGCCACCTGGCCCACCAGCAGATCGGCCGGGAACACCCCACCGTCGCCCGATGTCACCACACGGTCGCCGGGGCGCACGAGATCCGGCTTTTCCAGAAACTCCAGCGGCGGGGCGGCGGAATTGTCACCCGACAGCAGCGCCTTCTGCCCTGAGGGCTGCACGATCACCGGGATGCGGCTGTTGCTGTCAGTCAGCAGGATCACCCGCGCCGTGGTCTGCCCCACGCCGGAAATCCGCCCCACCAGCCCGATGCCATCCATCGTGGCCCAGCCGTCGCGGATGCCGTCGCGCGCGCCCACATTCAGCAGCACCGACTGGCGGAAGGGGGAGCCGGAATCAGCCAGCACCACGCCGGTCACATGCGTCAGCTTGGGGTCCAGCCGCACCTGGTTGAGGTCCAGCAGCCGAGCGTTCTTCTGCTCCAGTTGCAGGGCCGCTTCTTTCCACGCCTTCATCTGCTGCAACTCGCGCCGCAGTTCCTGATTCTGCTCGTAAATCCGGGTGTAGGACTGGAAATCGTCGATCATGCCCGCAGCCTTGGTCACCGGCAGCAGGGCCCATTCCATGTTCGGCACCAGCCGGTCGATCAGCGCGGCGCGGAAGCGTTCCACCCGCGGGCTGTCGATGCGCCAGATCAGGAACACCGCCAGCAACAGCAACACCAACCCGCCCACAAGAATGCGGCGCAGGGGGCGGGTGAATTCTTCTGGTCCGTTGCGGTCTTTCGGCACGGGCGGCCTCGTCTCGGGCGCTCAGCGTCAGCTATCGTAGTCGATCACATGACGCAGTTGCTTTTCATATTCCAGCGCCTTGCCGGTGCCCAAGGCAACACAATTCAGTGACTCGTTGGCGACCGAGATCGAGAGGCCGGTCTGCTCGCGCAGCGCCAGATCCAGATCGCCCAGCAGCGCACCACCGCCGGTCAGCATCACGCCACGGTCCACAATGTCGGCCGCCAGATCGGGCGGCGTCGCCTCCAGCGCCTGCATCACCGCGTCGCAGATCTGCTGCACGGGTTCGGCCAGGGCCTCGGCCACCTGCGCCTGATTTATCTCGGTTTCCTTCGGCACGCCGTTCAGCAGATCGCGCCCCCGGATCATCATGCTGGACCCGCGCCCGTCATCGGGCATGCGCGCCGTGCCGATGCTGGTCTTGATGCGTTCGGCGGTGGATTCGCCAATCAGCAGGTTCTGGTGACGGCGCAGATAGCTGATGATCGCCTCATCCATCCGGTCGCCGCCCACCCGCACCGAGCGGGCGTAAACGATGTCACCCAGCGACAGCACCGCCACCTCGGTCGTGCCGCCGCCGATATCCACCACCATGTTGCCGGTGGGGTCGGTGATCGGCATGCCCGCGCCGATGGCCGCCGCAATAGGCTCGGCAATCAGACCGGCGCGGCGCGCGCCGGCCGACAGAACCGATTGCCGGATCGCGCGCTTTTCCACCGGGGTCGCGCCATAGGGCACGCAGACGATGATCTTGGGTTTGGAAAATGTCGTGCGCTTGTGCACCTTGCGGATGAAATGCTTGATCATTTCCTCCGCCGTATCAAAGTCGGCAATCACGCCGTCGCGCATCGGGCGGATCGCCTCGATGCTGCCCGGTGTGCGGCCCAGCATCAGCTTGGCATCCTCGCCCACGGCCAGAACCTGTTTCTTGCCGTCCTTCACATGATAGGCCACCACCGAGGGTTCGTTCAGGACAATGCCTTTGCCCCGCACATAGACAAGCGTATTTGCCGTGCCGAGGTCGATCGCCATATCTGACGAGAAAAGGCCTGAAAGTACCGACATCCTGAGGTGATCCTAAGCTAGCGCAAACAGATATGCGCCCGCGACTCTGCCGTGAGGCGGGCGCCTTCTTATAGGTAGCGTGACAGGGAAGGGAAAGAGCCTTGCCCAAAGCCATGCGCGCCATGCCGCCTGCGGCGCAGAAAGGGCGGGTTCTGGGCGGCCGGATTGGCCTGCCACAAATCGCCGGAATGTTTGAAAAACACAAGGCAGGCGGCACCAGAGCCTTGGCTGACCGCGGAATTGTTGAAAGAGTGCTAGCCCTAAATTAGTGCCGCCTGTGCCGGAAATCCGTGCGATTCCCGGCACGGGCAGCCCGATTTCAGGACGCATCCTTGTAATGCACCGACTTTACATCATGGTCCGGCGCGGTTTTCTTGCGGCGCAGAATCAGCTTGTTCAGCGCGTTCACATAGGCCTTGACCGATGCCACCACGGTGTCTGTATCGGCCGACTGGCCGGTGGCGATCTTGCCATCTTCTTCCAGCCGCACCGAAACCGTGGCCTGCGCATCGGTGCCTTCGGTCACGGCATGCACCTGATAAATCTGCAAGCGGGCCGCATGGCTGAACAGGCTGTTCACCGCCTTGAAGCTGGCATCGACCGGCCCGTCGCCCGTGGCCTCGATCGCGTGGTCCACGCCTTCGATGGTCAGTGTCAGTTCCGCCGTCTGCGGGCCTTCGGTGCCGCAGACCACGCGCAGGCGTTTCACCTGCAACGTGTCATGTTCGGCGCTGGTCGTGCTGTCCTGCACCAGCGCCACCAGATCGTCGTCGAACACCTCTTTCTTGCGGTCGGCCAGCGCCTTGAACCGCACGAAGGTGTCGTTCAGCTGGTTTTCGGCCATGTCATAGCCCAGATCGCGCAGTTTCGCCCGCAGCGCCGCCCGGCCCGAATGCTTGCCCAGGGGCAGCGAGGATTCCGACAGGCCCACATCGGTAGGGCGCATGATCTCGAATGTTTCGGCGTTTTTCAGCATGCCGTCCTGATGGATGCCGGATTCATGCGCAAACGCGTTCTTGCCGACGATGGCCTTGTTGAACTGAACCGGAAAGCCGCTGACTGTTGCGACCTTGCGGCTGATGTTCATGATCTTGGTGGTGTCGATGCCGGTGCGGTAGGGCATGATGTCATTCCTGACCTTCAGCGCCATCACCACTTCTTCCAGCGCAGTGTTGCCCGCGCGTTCGCCCAACCCGTTGATCGTGCATTCGATCTGCCGCGCGCCGGCTTCCACGGCGGCCAGAGAGTTGGCCGTGGCCATGCCCAGATCGTTGTGGCAATGGGTGGCGAAGATGACGCTGTCGGCCCCCGGCACCCGTTCCAGCAACATGGCGATCAGCGCGGCGGATTCGCGCGGCGCGGTGTAGCCCACGGTATCGGGGATGTTGATGGTGGTGGCCCCGGCCTTGATCGCGATTTCAACCACGCGGCACAGGTAATCATGTTCGGTGCGGGTGGCATCCATCGGCGACCATTGCACGTTGTCGCACAGGTTGCGCGCATGGGTGACGGTGTCGTGAATCCGGCTCGCCATCTGGTCCATGTCCAGATTGGGGATGGCGCGGTGCAGGGGCGAGGTGCCGATGAACGTGTGGATGCGCGGGCGGCGGGCGTGGCGCACAGCCTCCCAGCAGCGGTCGATGTCCTTGAAATTGGCGCGGGCCAGCCCGCAGATCACCGCGTTCTGCGCCTGTTTCGCAATCGCCGACACCGCCTCGAAATCGCCTTCCGAGGCGATGGGAAAGCCCGCCTCGATGATGTCCACGCCCATCTCGTCCAGCAGGGCGGCGATTTCCAGCTTTTCATGGTGGGTCATGGTGGCGCCGGGCGATTGTTCACCGTCGCGCAGGGTGGTGTCGAATATCACAACGCGGTCTTGCGTCTGTTTCGGGTCGGTCATGGCGAATCTCTCTTCTTCCTGATCTCAGCGGTCGTTTTGGGCGCTGATCACCTCCGAGCGGTCGCGCCCAAGGGCACGCTCAGAGGCGGGTAAGAAGGAGGATCGCACGGGGGTGCGGCAGGCCCAGCGGCCCGGTGGCAATGGCGATATGGCGTTCCCGTGTCATGATCCGGATCATACGGCGGTTTGACCAAAAGGAAAGCGGGAAAATCACGGGTGGCGGGGGTGCCGCGCTCGGCCCCATCGAGGGCCCTCGCGCGGCGTTGCCACGGATTGCGGCAAGGGCGGTGCGGTTTGGCGGTGTGGGTTTCATCCTGGCGGAAACATCGCTGCCGGAGGCCGGCAAACGCCCGAGGCGGAGGCCTCCGGCGGGGATATTTGGAGGCAGAAAATGTGGGGGCGGTCCCGCCGCCGCCCCATGAGGCGCAGGAAGGCTGGCCGCAGCGCCATGCAAAATAACACTTTGCGGCATTGGCCATGGCTGTTGCGGGCCTAAGTGCTGGGCAGGCAAGGGAGAACGGGTATGGCGGGTGAGGCGGGGCGCGCTTTGGTGATCGGGGCGTCGGGCGGGATCGGTGCTGCGCTGGTGACGGCGCTGGTGGCGCGGGGGGATCAGGTGGTGGGCCTGTCGCGGTCGGGTGACGGTCTGGACGTGACCAGTGAGGCCAGCATCGCGCGGGTGCTGGGCGGGCAGGAGGGCGTGTTCGATACCGTGTTCGTGGCCACGGGCGCGCTGGAGATTGCCGGGCGGGGGCCTGAAAAGACGCTGAAGGCGCTGGATGCCGCGGCACTGGCGGCGCAGTTTGCCGTCAATGCCATCGGGCCCGCGCTGGTGCTGAAACATGCGCTGCGGCTGTTGCCGCGTGACAGGGTGGCGCATTGCGCGGTTTTGTCGGCACGGGTGGGCTCGATCGGCGACAATGCCTTGGGTGGCTGGTATGGCTATCGTGCGGCCAAGGCGGCGCTGAACCAGTTGGTGCATACGGCGGCGATCGAGGTGGCGCGCAGCCATCCGAAGGCCGTGCTGGTGGCGCTGCATCCGGGCACGGTAGCCACGCGGTTTACCGCCGCCTATCAGGCCGGGCACCCCACGGTGGCCCCCGCCACCGCTGCCGCCAATCTGTTGGCGGTGCTGGGCGGGCTGCACCCTGCGGACAGCGGCGGGTTTTTCGACTGGAGCGGCGCAGGGGTGCCGTGGTGACGCGGCTGGTGCTTGTTCTGGGCGACCAGCTGACCGAGGGGTTGGCGGCGCTGCGGGCAGCCGATCCGGTGCGCGATGTGGTGGTGATGGCCGAGGTGGCGGCCGAGACCGGCTATGTGCCGCATCACCCGCAGAAAATCGCGCTGGTGCTGGCGGCGATGCGGACATTTGCGGCGGTGCTGGAAGGGCAGGGCTGGCGTGTGGCCTACACGCGGCTGGATGACCCCGCCAGCAGCGGCAGCATCACGGGTGAGTTGCTGCGCCGGGCGGCCGAGCATGGCGCGGGCCGGGTCATCGCCACCCGCCCCGGCGAGTGGCGGCTGATCGCGGCGCTGGAGGCGCTGCCGCTGGCCGTGACATTGCTGGAGGATGACCGGTTCCTGTGCTCCACCGCTGATTTCACCACCTGGGCCACGGGGCGCAAGCAATTGCGGATGGAGTATTTCTACCGCGACATGCGCCGCAAGACCGGGCTGTTGATGGAGGGCGACCAGCCCGCCGGCGGCCAGTGGAACTATGACCATGACAACCGCAAACCCGCCAAGCCCGACCTGTTCCGCCAGCAGCCGCCGCGCTTTGCCCCGGATGCGGTGACAGAGGATGTGCTGGCGCTGGTGGAGGCGCGCTTTGCCGGGCATTTCGGCCAGTTGCGCCCCTTTGGCTGGGCCACCGACCGCGCGGGGGCCTTGCAGGCGCTGGCGCATTTCATCAGCCACGCCCTGCCGCGCTTCGGGGATGAGCAGGATGCGATGCTGCGGCATGACTGGGCATTGTCGCATTCGCTGCTGTCGCCCTATCTGAACATCGGTCTTCTGGGGCCGCTGGAGGTGTGCCGGGCCGCCGAGGCGGCGTGGCAGGCGGGCCACGTGCCGATCAACGCCGCCGAAGGCTTCATCCGCCAGATCCTTGGCTGGCGCGAATACATCCGCGGCATCTATTTTCACGAGGGGCCGGAGTATACTGCCCGCAACCTTTTGCGCCATGACCGTGCGCTGCCCGCCCTCTACTGGGGGGGAAAGACCCGGATGGCCTGCATGCGGCATGCCGTGGCGCAGACCCGCGACCACGCCTATGCCCATCACATCCAGCGGCTGATGATCACCGGCAATTTCGCGCTGCTGGCGGGGGTGGACCCGGCCGAGGTGCATGCATGGTATCTGGCGGTCTATATCGACGCTTTCGAATGGGTCGAGGCGCCAAACACCATCGGGATGAGCCAGTTTGCCGATGGCGGGGTGGTGGCGTCAAAACCCTATGTGTCATCCGGTGCCTATATCGACCGGATGTCGGATTACTGCGGCACCTGCGCCTACAAGGTGAAGGACAAGACCGGCCCGGATGCCTGCCCGTTCAACCTGCTGTATTGGCATTTCCTGCACCGGCACCGCGACAGGTTTGCCGCCAATCCCCGCATGGGCGCGATCTATGCGGGCTGGAACCGGATGGAGGAAAGCCGCCGCGCACAGGTGCTGGCCGATGCGGAAAAGGTGCTGGCCCGGCTGGACGCGGGCGAGGTTGTCTGACCGGGGGCAGGGGGGACTTGCCGCGCTGACGGCCGTCTTTGGGACGGGATGGGCGACCCGAGAGGCGGCACCCGCCACAACCCGTTTCAGTGCTGCGTCCGGCAAGGGGCGGCTTTGCGCGCGCCGCCCGTGACTCGCCCGGAGTTTCACTTTCAGGTGGCCTGCGTCAGACTGGGGCAAGCGCCGGTGCAGCCGCACCCCGGACGCTGGCCCGGCAATTGCGGTTCAGCAGAACCCCGGCGCGGTGTGCAGGATGCCGGTCTCGAACCCGCGCCAGTTGCGCTGCACGGTGTTCAGCCGCTTTTGAGTGGCCGGATGTGCGGCATCCAGCACGCCCAGCCGCACCAGCAGCGCGCAGATCGCCGCCTCTGACGCGCGGGTGCCGCCATCGGTGATCTTCAGCGCAATGCCCATCTTCCGTGCGGGGATGATCGCCACGAACACCGCCTCGGCCCCGGTCTTGATCGCCACGCGGTGATCCATCGCGCGCATCAACTCGGTGCAGGCGCGTCCTTCGCCCGCCACCATTTCTGGGAAGGCCGCCATCGCCCGGGTCAGCCTGTAGGCCGCGCGGCTCCGCGCATCGCCCGCATCCTCGGCGGCGGCAAAGAACGCCATCGACCGCGCAAGACCATGCACCGAAGTGGCGAAATTCGGGGCTGAACAGCCGTCGATGCCATGGCCGGGGCTGGTCTCGGCCGTCACCTCCTCGAACGCATCCTTCACGGCGCGCTGCACGGGGTGGTCAAGCTCCACATATTCCGGCCCGGCCTTCAGGTGCCGCGCAAGCGTCAGGAAACCCGAATGCTTGCCCGAACAATTGTTGTGAATCTGGCAGGGGGCTTCATGCGCCAGGATCAGGCGGTCACGCTCATCGGTATCGGCGGGCACATGGCTGCCGCAGCGCAGGTCAGCCTCGCCCATGCCCAATGCGGCCAGCCAGTCTGTTACCGCATGGGTGTGGATCGCGGCCCCCTGATGGCTGGCACAGGCCAGCGCCAGTTGCGCCTGGGTCAGCCCCGCCGCATCGGCGGCACCACTTTCCAGCAGGGGCAGCGCTTGCAGCATCTTGCAGGACGAGCGGGGAAAGATCACCGCCGCAGGGTCGCCCCATGCCTCGACGATGCCGCCCCCTGCATCACAGATCACCGCATGGCCTGTATGGGTGCTTTCCAGCAGCCCGCCGCGCCACAATTCGACCATCGGAACCGGTGCTGTCATCGTCGTCCCCCCTCACAGATGCGCGATTTTCTGCCCATGGGGCTTTCGCCGCAGGGCGCTTTTGCGTTAAGAGGTAGTATCGAGTTGAAAAGGCCCGCGCCACAGGAAAAGCTGGAACAGCAAGCGGCGGGGACGGGCAGAGGCATCGGAGGCTAAACGACATGACAACCCTGAAAGGGCGCGTTTTCGCAACGGCGATGATCGCACTGACCGGGGCCATTGCGGCCACCGGCACCATGGCACAGGAATCGACCAACGTAGTCGCCACCAGAACCGACTGGAGCGTGTTTACCGAACCTGCGGGCGCGGCTCAGGCGACCGAATGCTGGGGCGTCTCGACCCCCAAGGAAACCGTGAACACCCGCGACGGTCAGCCGGTCTCGGTGCAGCGCAGCGACATCTTGCTGTTCGTCACCTTCGTGCCGGGGGCCGGTGCCAACGGCCAGGTGTCCTTTACCGGCGGCTATCCCTTTGCCCCCGGATCGACGGTGAACATCACCATCGACTCCAGCAGTTTCGAGCTGTTCACCGAGGGCGAATGGGCCTGGACGGCGAATGACAGCGAGGATAGCGCGCTGTTGACGGCGATGAAACGCGGGTCGTCCGCTGTGTTGACCGCCCGTTCGGCGCGCGGCACACAGACACGGGATACATTCTCGTTGCAGGGCTTTACCGCCGCGATGACGGATGCCGAGGCGCGCTGCCAGTAGGCGGGCCGGCCCATCCGGGGCGTCACTGTCACCTTTCTGCCCGCCCCGGTGCGTTGCCGGGGCGTTTTGCATTGCAGGCGTTCCGTTTTGCGCTGGAATGCCCTATATGCCTTGCTTCGCCGACCAAAGGACCACCCCGATGACCGCCAATACCCCCATCACCCAGGACGTGCTGACCCTGCCGCGCAAGCTGCCCGAAGGCGGGTTGACGAACATCGTGGGCCTGACGCGCGATCAGTTGCTGGCGGCGCTGGTGGAAAAGGGCACGCCGGAACGGCAGGCAAAAATGCGGGTCGGGCAGTTGTGGCAATGGGTCTATCACTGGGGCAAGCGCGACTTTGCCCAGATGACCAATCTGGCCAAGGATTACCGCGCCTTTCTGGCGCAGCATTTCACCATTGACCTGCCGCAGGTCGTTACCCGCCAGATCAGCAGCGACGGCACGCGCAAATATCTGGTGCGCATCGCCGGCGGGCATGAGGTGGAGGTGGTCTATATCCCCGAAACCGATCGCGGCACCTTGTGCATCTCGTCTCAGGTGGGCTGCACGCTGACCTGTTCGTTCTGCCACACCGGCACGCAGAAACTGGTGCGCAACCTGACAGCGGCGGAAATCGTGGGGCAGGTGATGCTGGCGCGCGACGATCTGGGCGAATGGCCTGTGCAGGGCGCGCCCAAGGATGAAACGCGGCTGATCTCCAACGTCGTGCTGATGGGCATGGGCGAACCGCTTTACAATTTCGACAATGTGCGCGACGCGATGAAGATCGTGATGGATGGCGAGGGCATCGCGCTGGGCCGCCGCCGCATCACGCTTTCCACATCCGGCGTGGTGCCGGAAATCGCGCGCACGGCGCAGGAGATCGGGTGTCTGCTGGCTGTCAGCTTCCATGCCACCACAGATGCCGTGCGCGACGTGCTGGTGCCGATCAACAAGAAATGGAACATCGCCACCCTGCTGGATGCCTTGCGCGATTACCCGCGCCTGACCAATTCGGAACGCATCACCTTTGAATATGTGATGCTGGCGGGCGTGAATGACAGCAACGAGGATGCGCACCGTCTGGTCGAATTGATCAGGGGCATCCCTGCCAAGATCAACCTGATCCCGTTCAACGAATGGCCGGGTGCGCCTTACAAACGGTCGTCGGGCAACCGCATCCATGCCTTTGCCGACATCATCCACAACGCGGGCTATGCCAGCCCGATCCGCACCCCGCGCGGCGAAGATATCATGGCGGCCTGCGGGCAGCTGAAATCGGCCACCGAACGCGCCCGCAAAAGCCGCGCCGAAATTGCTGCCGAGGCCGGGCTTTAACCGTTCGCCGCAGGTTTTGCCGGGCAGCGTCAAGGTCGCCTGTCCGGGCGGCTGACAGCGACGAACAGGCAGCGCAAGGCCAACCCTCAGGCCACGCGGGTTTCATCGGGCGCGGTGGCGGTGTTTTTCGGCACCAGTTGCCGCGCCTGCCAGCGGTCCAGCCCGGCAAACAGCAGCGGGTTCACCAGGATCGACACCAGCGCCCCCGCCACCACCAGATCGCGCGTCTCGCCCGGCACGATGCCCAGGCTGACACCCATCACGATCAGGATGAACGAAAACTCGCCGATCTGCGCCAGACTGGCCGCGATGGTCAGCGCCATGCCCCGGTCTCGGCCAAAGGCCCGCACCAGCGCATAGGCCACGACCGCCTTGACCCCCACGATCACCGCCACCGTGCCCAGCAGCGCCAGCGGTGCCGCAATCAGCACCGCCGGGTTGAACAGCATGCCGACCGACACAAAGAACAGCACCGCAAAGGCATCGCGCAGCGGCAGCGTCTCGCGCATCGCCTGCTGGCTGAGGGTGGACCCCGCCATCACCATCCCGGCGAAGAATGCCCCCAGCGCGAAAGACACGCCAAACATGGCCGACGACCCATAGGCCACCCCCAGCGCAATGGCCAATACCCCCAGCCGGAACAATTCGCGCGATCCGGTATGCGCCGTGTAATGCAGCGCGGCGGGGATCAGCTTGCGCCCCACCACCAGCATCAGCGCCACAAAGGCCGAAACTTTCAGCGCCGTCAGCAGCAGGGTGGCCGCCACGGGGCCAAAGCCCAGGGCCTGCACCTGTGCGGCCCCCTCCTCCAGCGGCACGTCGCGCCCGCCCAGCAGGCCTGCCAGCGGCGGTATCAGCACCAGCGCCACCACCATCACCAGATCCTCGACGATCAGCCAGCCCACGGCAATGCGGCCGCGTTCGGTTTCTACCAGCGCGCGGTCCTGCAAGGCGCGCAGCAGCACCACGGTCGAGGCGACCGACAGCGACAGGCCGAAGATCAGGCTTGCCCCCCAGCCCCAGCCCATCGCCAGCCCCACCGCGCCACCCGCCACAGTGGCCAGCACCGTCTGCACGATGGCCCCCGGAATGGCCAGCGCACGCACCGCCAGCAGGTCGCGCACCGAAAAATGCAACCCCACCCCGAACATCAGCAGGATCACGCCAAGCTCGGCCAGTTCATTGGCCAGCTTCTGGTCCGCCACATAGCCGGGCGTGAACGGCCCGATCACCACACCCGCCAGCAGATAGCCGGCCAGCATCGGCAGGCGCAGCCGCTGCGCCACCAGACCGAAGATGAAGGCAAGGCCAAGACCGGCAACGATGGTGGCAATCAGCGGCGTGTCATGGGGCAACCGGCAAATCCTTTCGCGGGCAATGGTCAAAACGGCCCGAACGGCCGCAGGCGGGGTGAGGGTGGTTCAGCAGCAAGGATACACCGACACATCACGCCAATGCCCCGACAGGCGACCCCGCGGGCAATACGCCGGGTTTGCGATATGCTGGTGTCATGTCAATTTATGCAAAGCACCCGGGATTGCAAGCCGCGCCTGTGGGCGGATCACGGCAATAGACCTTTTCTGACAGAATGTTACGGCTCGATCGACCTTTGCGTTGCGGTCAAACCGCAGGCTCCGGGTTGACCGCCGCAGCCGCCGTGATACGCCTTGGCGCATGCCCCCGCAGCCCGCACCACCCCTGCTTGCCAATGCCGCCGCGCGGCGGCTGTTCCTGCATCTGCACGGGCTGGCCGAGGCCCCCACCGGGCCCGCGCATGGCCAGGCCCTGCATGCGCTGATCGACCGTATCGGGTTCGTGCAGGTGGACAGCATCACCACAGTGGAACGCGCGCATCACATGATCCTTGCGGCGCGGCGGCAGACCTACCGCCCCGCCGCCCTGTCTGGCCTGCTGGAGCATGACCGCAGCCTGTTTGAACACTGGACACATGATGCCTCAATCCTGCCGGTGCAGCTTTTCCCGCATTGGAAACACCGCTTTGCCCGTGACGCCGAACGGCTGCACGGCAACTGGCAGCGCTGGTTCCGTGATGGCTATGCGGCGCAGTTCGACACGATCCTGAACCGCATCGCCCGCGACGGCCCGGTGCGCAGCGCCGATGTGGGGATCGGCGAAGTGCGCGGCAAGGGCGGCTGGTGGGACTGGCATCCGTCAAAAACCGCACTGGAATGGCTGTGGCGCACCGGCGCGCTGTCGATCGCGCGGCGCGAGGGGTTTCAAAAGGTCTATGACCTGACCGAACGGGTTATCCCTGCCGATGTGCTGCGCGCCGAGGTGGCGGCTGAAGAGACAGTGGATTGGGCCTGCAACGCCGCGCTTGACCGGCTGGGTTTTGCCACATCCGGCGAGATTGCCGCCTATTGGAAGGCCGTCACCCCGGTGCAGGCGCGTGAATGGGGCCGGGCGGGTCTGGCCAGTGGCGCGCTGATCGAGGTTGATGTGGAGTGCGCCGATGGCAGCCCGCGGCGCAGCCTTGCGCGGCCCGATCTGCTGGCCCGCGCGGCAGAGGCCCCCGAACCCCCCGGCCGCATCCGCGTGCTTTCGCCCTTTGACCCTGCGCTGCGCGACCGCAACCGGGCTGAACGGCTGTTCGGCTTTCATTACCGGATCGAGGTCTTCGTGCCCGAGCCGCTGCGGGTCTATGGCTATTACGTCTTTCCGTTGCTGGAGGGTGCCCGCATCATCGGGCGCATCGACATGAAGGCGCATCGTGACCGGGGCGCATTGGTGGTGCGGGCTTTCTGGCCAGAACAGGGTGTGGTGCTGGGCGCGGGGCGTGCCGCGCGGCTGGCGGCAGAGCTGGACCGGATGGCGCGCTTTGCCGGCTGCGACCGGGTGGACTTCACCGGGGGCTGGCAGCGCGAGACGCTGGCACATGTTGCCGGTGGCGAAGCCGGGGGCCACCCCCCGGACCCCCGGGATATTTAGGTCTGGAAAGAGCGGGGCCAGACGGCGCGCCGTCAGGCTGCGTCGGGCCATCCGTCAATCGCGGCCAGCGCCTCTTCCGCCGTTTCGACGAAACGGAACAGCGCAAGATCAGCCGCGGCGATGGTGCCTGCCTCGGCCAGCGCCTGCCAGTTGATGATCGTTTCCCAGAACTGCCGCCCGAACAGCAGGAAAGGGATCGGCTTCATCCGTCCGGTCTGGATCAGCGTCAGCGACTCGAACATTTCGTCCAGCGTGCCGAACCCGCCCGGGAACACGCAGACCGCACTGGCCCGCATCAGGAAATGCATCTTGCGGATGGCGAAATAGTGGAAGTTGAAGCTGAACTCGGGCGTGACATAGGCATTGGGTGCCTGTTCATGCGGCAGCACGATGTTCAGCCCGATGCTGCGGCCTCCGGCCTCGGCAGCGCCCCGGTTGCCCGCCTCCATCACGCCCGGCCCGCCGCCGGTCACGATCACATCCGCATGCCCGCCACCCGCCATGCTGCGCAGCGTCACAGCATGGGCAAAGCGCCGCGCCTCGTCGTAATAGCGTGACAGATCGGCCAGCGCCGGGGTGCGGGCCTTGTCCTTGCGCGCCGGGTCGGGAATGCGCGCACCACCGAACAGCACCACGGTCGAGGTGATGCCCGCCTCGTCCAGCATCATCTGCGGCTTCAGAAGTTCCAGTTGCAGCCGCACGGGGCGCAATTCCTCGCGCGTCAGGAAATCGGTGTCGGTGAAGGCCAGCCGGTAGGCGGGCGCGCGGGTTTGCGGCGTGTCGGGAATGCGGCGCACGGCCTGGGCATCCTGCGTGCTGTCGCGGAACGGGTGGCTGCGGTGGTCGTCTTTCATCGGGTGCATCCTTCTCGGCCGGGGTCCGCATGGATTGCGGGAATGTGCCTGCCGGTCTATAGCCGGGCACCGGACAAGACCATGCCAAAGGAGCCCGCCATGACCCATGCCGCCCTAGAGACCGCCATCGACGCCGCCTGGGAGGCCCGCGACAGCATCTCTGCCGCCACCAGGGGCGAGACGCGCGACGCCATCGAGGCCACGCTGGAGGCGTTGGACAAAGGCACCCTGCGCGTGGCCGAACGCGATGCGGCGGGCGTCTGGCAGGTGCGGCAATGGGCGAAAAAGGCGGTGCTGCTGGGCTTCCGGCTGGAGGATATGGCCGTGCAGGAAGGCGGCCCGCAGGGCGGCGGCTGGTGGGACAAGGTTGACAGCAAGTTCAAGGGCTGGGGCGAGGCAGACTGGAAAGCCGCCGGTTTCCGCGCTGTGCCTAACTGCGTGGTGCGCCGGTCTGCGTTCATCGCCAGGGGCGTGGTGCTGATGCCATCTTTCGTGAACGTGGGCGCCTATGTTGACGAGGGCACGATGGTGGATGCCTGGGCCACGGTGGGGTCTTGCGCGCAGATCGGCAAGAATGTGCATCTGTCGGGTGGCGTGGGCATCGGCGGCGTGCTGGAACCGATGCAGGCCGGCCCCACGATCATCGAGGACAACTGCTTTATCGGTGCGCGGTCCGAGGTGGTCGAAGGCTGCATCATCCGCGAAGGGTCAGTCCTTGGGATGGGCGTATTCATCGGCAAATCCACCAAGATCGTGGACCGCGAAACGGGTGCCGTGACCTATGGCGAGGTGCCCGCCGGGTCTGTGGTGGTGGCAGGCTCGATGCCGTCGAAAAACGGCGTGAACCTGTATTGCGCGGTGATCGTGAAACGGGTGGACGCGCAGACCCGCTCGAAAACCGCGATCAACGAGTTGCTGCGCGACTGATACGAATGCGACCGGCCCGGCTTGCGCGACAGATGCGCGGGGGCAGATTGCGGCGCATGGCGACCGGCGACTTTTTGCAGCAGCCCCATTGCCGCAAAAGCGGGGCGGGGCCGCTGTGTAAAAGCCAGTCCGCCAACGGCGGCCGGTCAAACTGCGGCCCGTCATAGGCGGGGCAGGGGGCAGATGCCGGCCCCGGCTCAGTTCCCGGTCGGCGCGGGTTCGGCCGTGGTTCCTGCCTCGGGCGCGACGGTGCCTTCGGCGGCGGAAGTGGCAGCGCCTTCGGTTGCGGCCTCGCCACCGGTGGGCGGCGTGGCCACGGCAGCGCCCTCACCCTCGGGTGCGGCCCCGGCCGGTGCGGCACCCCCGGCCGGGGGTGCCGTGATCAGCCCGTCGGTCCATTGGCCTGCCGTTTCCTGCCCGGTGGCATAGCGCATCACGCCTTCGCCCTGGCGTTTGCCCATGCGGAATGTGCCTTCATAGACATCGCCATTGGGATAGGTGGCCACACCCTGACCGTCGATCTCGCCCGCGGTCCAGCCGCCGACATAGCGGAACCCGTCGGGCATCACGATCTCGCCCTGGCCCTCGCGCTTGCCCGCGACGAAGCCGCCGCGATAGACCGTTCCATCGGGATAGGTCGCCACGCCCTCGCCATGGCGCTGGCCGTCCTGCCACTGGCCTTCGTATTTATAACCATCGGGATAGGTCATGACACCCGCCCCGTTGTTGCGTGCGGCCTTGAATTCGCCCTCATAGACCAGACCGTTGGCATAGGTGGCCTTGCCCTTGCCCTCGATCAGCCCGGCCTTCCAGGTGCCCTCATAGCTGCCACCGTCGGGATAGGTGATGGTGCCCGCACCCTCGGGCTGGCCGTTCACGAAGGCCCCGGCATAGACCGACCCGTCGGGATAGGTCACGCGGCCGCTGCCCTCGATCCGCCCCTCCACCCAGTCGCCGTCATAGCGATATCCGTCGGCACCGCTGAACACGCCCTTGCCATGGCGCTTGTCGGCCCTGAACGCCCCGCCATAGCTGTCGCCATTGCCATAGCTGACCTTGCCCACGCCCTCGCGCTGGCCGTTCACCAGCGGGCCTTCATAGATGTCACCATTGGGCTGGGTCAGCTTGCCCGTGCCGTTGATCTGGCCATCGGCCCAGTCACCCACATAGGTCAGCCCGTCGGGCATGGTCAGCGTGCCCTTGCCCGCGCGCTGGCCCTTGACCAGCCCGCCCTCATAAACCGCGCCATCGGGATAGGTGATCTTGCCGGTGCCATCCTTGACACCCTCGGCCCATGTGCCGTCATAGCGGTAGCCGCCGGGCATTTCCAGCACGCCCGCCCCGTGATGCACCGCGTTCTGAAAACCGCCGGTATAGACCGACCCATTGGCATAGCGCGCCACACCTTGCCCGGTCATTTGGCCATCGGCCCAGTCGCCCTCATACGTCCCGCCATCGGAAAAGGTGATCTTGCCTTTTCCTGCGGGTTTTCCGGTCGCAAATTCGCCCTCATAAACCGACCCGTTGGGAAAGCGCGCCACGCCCGCGCCGCTGATCTCGCCGTTTTCCCAGTTGCCGGTGTATTCATAGCCATTGGGCAGCCGGTAGGTGCCGGTGCCATGCTGGCGGCCATCCCGGAATGTGCCCTCATAGACCGAGCCATCGTCATACTGCTTGGTTTCCACCGCGCCCTGCGCCAGTGCCGCGCCCGGTGCGGCCAAAGCCAGCGCCAGACATCCAGCGCCCGCCATCTGCCTGAATCCAGCCATCTGCCTGAAACCCGCCAACTGTCTGAAACCCGCCTGCCGCATGAAAGCCCTGTCCATCACCCGCATCATCCCCGCCCTTCGCCGCCTGCCCGCTTTCGTGCCGCCCCGAGGCCGCAGTGCCAGCCGAACCACCAGCCGCGCCAAAGCCTAACTTCGCCGCCCCCGGCTGACAAGCGCCAGCACCGCTATCGGCTTTTCCTTGCCCGCCAGTCTGCTACATGTGACGCGCAACATTGCGTGATGCCCCGGGCGGCGTCATGCCGCAGACAAGGGCAGATTCATGGCCGTGACCTTTCGCCTGACGCTGGCGCAACTGAACCCCGTGGTGGGGGCGCTGGCCGCCAATGCCGACCGTGCCCGCGCTGTCTGGGCTGCTGCAAAGGCGGCCAAGGCCGACATGGTGGCGCTGACCGAAATGTTCATCACCGGCTACCAGACGCAGGATCTGGTGACGAAACCGGCCTTTGCCCGCGCCGCCATGGCCGAGATCGACCAGCTGGCCGCCGATTGCGCCGATGGGCCCGCCATCGGCATCGGCGGGCCGCATCTGAAGGACGGCCAGCTTTACAACGGTTACTACATCCTCCACGGCGGCAAGGTGGCGACGGTGGTGCTGAAGCACGATCTGCCCAATGACGGCGTGTTTGACGAAAAGCGTATCTTCCGTGCATCCGATGTGCACGGCCCTTACCGCATCGGCCCCCTGCGCATCGGCACCCCGATCTGCGAGGACAGCTGGCACCCGGAGGTGGCCGAAACGCTGGTAGAATCGGGGGCGGAGCTGCTGCTGGTGCCCAATGGATCGCCCTATCACCGGAACAAGCTGGAACTGCGGCAGAACCTGATGGTGGCCCGCGTGCTGGAATCGGGGCTGCCGCTGGTCTATCTGAACATGGTGGGCGGGCAGGACGATCAGGTGTTCGATGGCGCGTCCTTCGTGCTGAACCCCGGCGTGTCCCTCGCCGCGCAGATGCCTGCCTTCGTCGAGGATGTGGCCCATGTGGATTTCGTGCTGACCGAAGACGGCTGGCGCGCGACCCCCGGCGCCTATGCCGACCAGCCCGAGGAATGGGAGGCGGATTATCACGCCATGGTCTTGTCCTTGCGGGATTATCTGGGGAAAAGCGGGTTTTCGAAGGTGCTGCTGGGCCTGTCGGGCGGCATCGATTCGGCCATTGTCGCGGCGATTGCCGCCGATGCCATCGGCCCCGCCAATGTGCGCTGCGTGATGCTGCCATCGGAGTTCACATCCGTGCATTCGCTGGAGGATGCGGCGGCGGTGGCGCAGGCATTGGGCTGCCGGCTGGACAATGTGCCGATTTCCGGCCCACAGGCCGCCGTGGGCGCGGCTCTGGCGCCGCTGTTCGCAGGCACCGCGCCCGGCATCACCGAGGAAAACATTCAAAGCCGGTTGCGCGGGCTGCTGTTGATGGCCATGTCGAACAAATTTGGCGAAATGCTGCTGACCACTGGCAACAAATCGGAAATGGCGGTGGGTTACTGCACGATCTACGGTGACATGAACGGCGGCTATAACCCCATCAAGGATATGTATAAAACCCGGGTGTTCGAAACCTGCCGCTGGCGCAACGCCAATCACCGCGACTGGATGATGGGCCCTGCGGGTTCGGTCATCCCGCCCCGCGTGATCGACAAGCCGCCATCGGCCGAACTGCGCGAGGGTCAGCGCGACGACGACAGCCTGCCGCCCTACGATGTGCTGGATGCGGTGCTGGAGGGGCTGGTGGACCGCGAGGCATCGGTGGCCGATCTGGTGGCGCAGGGGTTCGATCCGGCGGTGGTGAAAAAGGTGCAGCATCTGCTTTACCTGAGCGAATACAAACGCTTCCAGTCCGCGCCCGGCACCCGGTTGACGCAAAAGGCCTTTTGGCTCGACCGCCGCTATCCCATCGTGAACCGCTGGCGGGACGGGTAAGGGGGCTTGTCATTTCCCTGCGGCCCCGCTTCGCGGGTTGCAGATGCGAACCGCGCCGCCGGGCCGGATGGGTGGCCCGGCGGTTGTCATCTGCCTTGCACCAAATCCATGCTAGCCTTCGGTCGAACCCCAGACCGGAGCCCACCCGATGCGCCCCCATGCCCTGCTGCTGATCGCCACAGCCCTTGCCGCGCCTGCCCATGCAGAAACTACCCTGCGCGTGATGAACTACAACATCTGGGGCGCGGGCGGGAATGAGGGCAAGGGGATCGACGAAACCCTGGCCGTGATCCGCGCCGCGAACCCCGACATCATCGGCTTGCAGGAAACCCGGCTGGAGGGGGCCGATTGCACCGCCGATGCCTGCCCGCCCGGCGGTGACAGCATCGCACCCGCGCTGGCACAGGCGCTGGGCTGGCATGTCTATGACCAGACACAGGAAAACGGTGTGCTCTGGGCCAATGCGGTGATCTCGCGCTATCCCATCGGGCCCGCATCCGCCAATGATCTGGGCGTGGCGGTGGATGTGGATGGCCAGTCCGTGTGGATATTCAACATCCACCACGATGACGAACCCTATCAGCCCTATCAGTTGCTGGGAATCGAATATGGCCCCGCCCCCTTCATCACCACCGGTGCCGAGGCGGTGGATTACGCCAACCAGACGCGCAAGGCGGGGATGGATCTGCTGATGGCCGACATGGCGGCGGCGGAAGGTGCTGCGGCGGTCTTTGTCACCGGCGATTTCAACGAGCCTTCGCATCTGGACTGGACGGCGGCGGCCGTGGCCGCAGGCACGCATCCTGTGGTGGTGGAATGGCCCACCACGAAACGGCTGGCCGATGCCGGGTTTACCGATGCCTACCGCGCGGCGCACCCCGATCCGGTGGCAAAGCCCGCCTTCACCTGGACACCGACCGGCGACGAGGCCGCGACAGATGACCATCACGACCGCATAGATTTCGTGTTTGCGCGCGCGCCGGGGCTGGTGGTGGTGGATGCGGCCATTGTCGGCGAGGATGGCCCGCGCAGCGACATCGCGGTCACACCCTGGCCCTCGGATCACCGTGCGGTGGTGGCCGAACTGCGCTTCTGAACAAGGCAAAGCGGCAAACGCAAGGCTTTCTGCGCGTGGGCGCACACGTATTCCGCCCATATGCGGAATGGTGCGCGCGAGTGTCGGAGCCTATGTGTTGGTTCAGCACACAGCAAGGAGGCTCCCATGAGCAATGTGAAACTCGCCATCATCTTCTATTCGACCTATGGCACCAATCATGCCATGGCCGAGATCGCCGCCGAGGCTGCCCGCGCCGCCGGGGCCGAAGTGCGCCTGCTGCGCATCGCCGAAACCGCGCCGGATGAGGTGGTGAACGGCCAGGACGCCTGGAAGGCGCAGGCCGAAAAGGCCGCGCCGCTGCCGGTGGCCACCCCGGCGGATATGGAATGGGCCGATGCCTATCTGTTCTCTTCGCCCACACGTTTTGGCGCGGCCACAAGCCAGATGCGCGCCTTCATCGACACGCTGGGCGGCCAGTGGTTCACAGGCAAGCTGGCCAACAAGCCGATCAGCGCCATGACCAGCGCGCAGAACGCGCATGGCGGGCAAGAGGCCACATTGCTGGGGCTTTACACCACGTTCATGCACTGGGGCTCGATCATCGTGGCACCGGGCTATACCGATGCGTCGATCTTCAAGGTGGGCGGCAACCCCTATGGCTATAGCCACACCCAGGGTGCCGAATTCACCGATGATGTGAAAGCGGCCATCGGCCATCAGGCAAAGCGTCTGGTGGAGTTTGCGGCCAAGCTGGCCTGAGCCAATGGTGACACGACAAAAGGCCCCCGCCATCGCGGGGGCCTTTTTCGTTGCAGGTCAGCCTTCCAGCATCATCTGATAGCTGGCGGGCACATAGCGGAAGCCGCTGCCCTGCGCCTCGACATAGCCCATGGCGGGGAAGGGCATGTGATAGCCGATGAAGGGCAGCTTGTCGGCGGCCAGCATGCCGAACACGTTGCGGCGCGTGGCGGCTGCGGCGGCCTTGTCGGCGTCAAAGCTCACCTCCCAGTCGGGATAGCCCAGCGACCAGACATAGTGATTGGCCGTGTCGGCGGTGATTGCCAGCTGCGCGCCGTTGCTTTCCAGCATGTAGATCATGTGGCCCGCCGTGTGGCCAAAGGCGGCCATTGCGGTGATGCCGGATGCGACAGAGCCGCCATCATCCAGAAAGCTGGTCTTGTCCAGCAGGGGGCGGACGTTGGCGTCATAGCCTTCGTTCGCGGCCAGCGCCCATGTGTCATTCTCCAGCGCGCCGGTGACATAGCGGGCGTTGGCAAAGGTGGGGGCGCCGCCGGTCATCAGCCCGCCGATATGGTCGCCGTGCATATGGGTCAGCACCACCACATCCACCTGATCGGGGGTATAGCCCGCATTGGCCAGGGCGGCAGTGATCGCCTCGCCGGCAAGGCCGGTATCGAACAGCACCAGTTCGGTGCCGGTGTTCACGATGGTGGGGGTGAAGAAAAACTGCGCCTTGTCGGCGGGAATGAAATTCGCGTCAGCGGCGGCGGCAAATTCCTCGGGCGTGGCGTTCAGGCCGAAGATGGTGTTCGGGTCAGGCACCGTGCGGGTGCCGCCCAGCAGGGCCGTCACCTCGAACCCGCCCAGTTTGAAGCGGTTGAAGGCCGGGTTGGCCGCGCCCAGCATTTCTGCGGCGGCGCGGGCGGGTTGCGGGGCAAAGGCACCGGCAAAGGGCAGCGCGGCCCCGGCCAGAAGGGCGTGGCGGCGGGTCAGGGTGGGCATGGCAATCCTCCGTCAGGGTTCTTGTGCGGCGATGATAGCCCGTCGCGCGCCGGGGGCGAGGCTGGCCGCGCCTGATGACGCATCCGTGATCTGCGCTGCCAGCTTCGCCCGTGCCTCGGGCGCTATTCCCACCACGGATCGACGCGGGCGATATCCGCATCCGACCAGCCGAAATGATGCGCCAGTTCATGCACCAGCACATGCGCCACCAGATCGCCCAGCGTCACATTGCCCCTGTCGGCCCATTCATCCAGAATAGGGCGGCGGAACAGCCATATCGCGTCGGGTTGCATCGGCTGATCCATCACCGACTTTTCTGTCAGCGGCGTGCCTTCGTAAAGGCCGGTCAGTTCGAACGGGTCGTCGATACCCATTTCGGCGCACAGATCCTCGGGCGGAAAATCCTCGATCCGCAGCTGAACGGCGCGTGCCGCTGCGGCATAGCTGTCAGGCAGCGCGGCAATGGCCGCTTCGGCCAGTGCTTCGATCTGGGCAAGGTCGGGGGCAACGAGGGCGGCAGGGTTCTGGGTCATCCGTGACAGATAGGGTCTGCGGGCCAAGGTGGAAAGCCCGCCCGCAGGGATGCTATGCTGTCGAAAACGGAGGCGGGGATGGGAACGCTGAAAACCACGGCAAGCGAGGAAAGCCTGGCGGATTTTCTGGCCCGCGTGCCGGATGTGCCGCGCCGGGACGAGGCGGCACGGCTGGCTGCGATCTTTGCTGACGCCACAGGCTTTGCGCCGCGCATCTGGGGTGGCACGATGGTGGGCTATGGGCGCTACGCCTACCGCACCGCCAACGGGCGGATTGAGGAGTATTTCGCCACCGGCTTTGCCCCGCGCAAGGCGGAACTTGTGATCTATATCCTGCCGGGCTACGCCGGTTTCGGTGCGTTGCTGGCCGCGCTTGGCCCGCACCGCAAGGGCAAGTCCTGCCTCTACCTGCGCCGTCTGGCGGGGGTGGACGAGGCTGTGCTGGCCCGGCTGATCCGCGCCGGGCTGGAGGATCTGGCAACCCGGGCCACCATCCTGCCCCACTAGCCGCCCGCACGCGTCTGCGCCCGCGATATGGACAAATTCGCGCTGGCATGAAACAGCAGGCGGGATCAGGAGAGCACCCATGACCACCGTGACCCGTTTTGCGCCGTCGCCCACCGGCTATATCCATGTGGGCAATCTGCGCACCGCGCTGATGAACTGGATGATTGCCCGCAAGGCTGGCGGCACTTTCATTTTGCGGCTGGATGACACCGATCAGGAACGCAGCAAACAGGAATATGCCGACGGGATCATGGAAGATCTCGATTGGCTGGGCCTGACCTGGGACCGGGTGGAAAAGCAATCGTTGCGCATGGGCCGCTATGCCGAGGCGGCGGACGCGCTGCGCGCGGCGGGGCGGTTCTACGAGGTGTTCGAGACGCCCGTGGAACTGGACCTGAAACGCAAGAAGCTGCTGAACATGGGCCGCCCGCCGGTCTATGACCGCGCCCACCTGGGCCTCAGCGATGACCAGAAAGCCGCGCTGCGCGCCGAGGGGCGGGCGGGCTACTGGCGGTTCCGGCTGGACCAGGAGCGTATCGAATGGCCTGACGGCATTCTGGGGCCGATTTCCATCGACGCGGCATCCGTGTCGGACCCGGTGCTGATCCGGGCGGACGGGCAGGTGCTGTATACATTCGCCTCATCCGTCGATGACATCGACATGGGCGTGACCTTCATCGTGCGCGGGGCGGATCATGTGACCAACACCGCCACGCAGATCCAGATCATGCAGGCGATGGGGGGCACGCCGCCCAGCTTTGCGCATCACAGCCTGCTGACCGGACCGCAGGGCGAGGCGCTGTCGAAACGGCTTGGCACGCTCAGCCTGCGCGACCTGCGCGCGCAGGGGGTGGAACCTTTGGCCTTGCTGAGCCTGATGGCGCGGCTGGGTTCGTCAAAGCCAGTGGAACTGGTCGGCAGCCTGGATGAGCTGATTGACGGCTTTGACGTGGGCAGCTTCGGGGCCGCGCCCACGAAATTCGACAGCGACGACCTGTTTCCCCTGACGCGGCAACATGTGCAGGGGCTGGCTTTTTCCGCGGTGGCCGATCGCATCCGCGAACTGGGTGTGCCCGATGATCTGGCCGAAGGCTTCTGGCGCGTGGCGAAAGACAACATCACCGTGCGGGCCGATCTGGAAAAATGGTGGCACCTGTTTCGCGACGGGGCCGAGCCGGTGATCGCGCCGGAGGATGCCGATTTCGTGCGCGACGCGCTGGCGCTGCTGCCCGATGGGCGGTTTACATCCGCCACCTGGGGGGAATGGACTGCAAAGGTGAAAGAGGCCTCAGGCCGCAAGGGCAAGGGCCTGTTCATGCCGCTGCGGCTGGCGCTGACGGGCCAGGCGCATGGGCCGGAAATGGCCGATGTGATGCCGCTGTTGCAGGTGGTGCGCGCGAAGGGCTGAGCGCTGCGGCGGTGCAACGCGCCGGGGGTTTCACACCCCCGGACCCCCGTGGGATATTTGGAGACAGAAAATGAAGGGAGGCCGCCTTCATTCTGGAGGACGCTGATGGCGGAACCGGCGCAGCAGGGCAAGTTTGTCACCGGGAACACGTTCCGGCATATCACCACCATGTCGTTGACCGCCTCGGTCGGGTTGATGGCGGTATTTTCGGTCGATTTCATCTCGATGATCTTCATCGCCATGCTGGGGCGGGCGGAACTGGCGGCGGCGGTAGGCTATGCCGGGGCGATATTGTTCTTTACCGCGTCTTTCGGCATCGGCATGGGCATAGCGGTGGGCGCGCTGGTGGCGCGGGCGCTGGGTGCGCGCGACACGCTGGCGGCGCGGCGGGCGTCGAGCCACGGGATTGTCATCGGCACCGGCTTTGGCGTGGTGTTTGCCGCGGTGATCTGGGCGTTTCTGTCGCCGCTGGTCACGTTGCTGGGGGCGACGGGCGAGACCCATGACCTGACGGTGCATTATCTGGCGATCATCGTGCCCTCGCAGCCCTTGCTGATGGTGGGCATGATCGGCGGGGCCATTCTGCGGTCGCATGGCGATGCGCGCCGGTCGATGATGGTGACGGTCTGGGGGGCGCTGGCCAATGCGGCGCTGGATCCGGTGCTGATCTTCTGGATGGATCTGGATCTGACGGGGGCGGCCATCGCATCTGTCGCATCGCGCGTCGTGATTGCGGTGATGGCGATCGTGCCGATCCTGCGGCATCACGGCGGGTTTGACCGGCCGTCGGTGCCGGGGCTGCTGGAAGATCTGCGCCCGGTCTTTGCCATCGGCCTGCCGGCAATCCTGACGCAGGTGGCGACCCCCATCGGGCAGGCCTTTGTCACCCGCGCCATGGCGCAGTTCGGCGAGGCGGCGGTGGCGGGCATGGCGATTACGGGGCGGCTGACCCCGGTGGCATTCGGCGTGCTGTTCGCGCTGTCGGGGGCCATTGGGCCGGTGATCGGGCAGAATTACGGGGCCAAGCGGATGGACCGGGTGCGCCGGGCCTTTCTGGACGGGCTGGTGTTCACCGGGCTGGTGATCCTGCTGGTGTCGGGGCTGTTGTTCGTGCTGCGCGGGCCGATTGCCGATCTGTTCAGCGCCACCGGGCTGACGCGCGATCTGGTGTTCCTGTTCTGCGGGCCGCTGTCGCTGCTGTTTTTCTTCAACGGGGTGATCTTTGTCTCGAACGCCGTGTGCAACAATCTGGGGCGTCCGTTCCAGTCCACCCTGGTGAACTGGGGGCGGCACACGGTTGGCACCATTCCCTTCGTGATCTGGCTGGGGGCCTGGTATGGCGCGCCGGGGGTGCTGGTGGGGCAGGCGGTGGGCGGCGTGATCTTTGGGGCCTGGGCGCTGTGGATGGCGTTGAAGGTGATCGAGAAGCCGGGCCGGGCCGAGAAGGGGCTGTTTGACCGCGAGGGGCGGCTGATGGCGCTGTTCAACCTGCGGAAATGAGCGCATCGACTGCGGCGGTTTCCCGGGCAGTCAGGCGCTGCGCACGGGGGTACAGCGGGGCCGAACGGTCATCCAGCACCCGCACCCAATGCGCGGTTGAGGCGTGGAAGCGTGCCGCGCCTTGCGGACCGTGTTCGCGCAGGAACCCCTGGATCACGGCATCCAGATAGCTGCGCAGGATCGGTGTTTCGGCGGTGGCGGGGCGGGCGTCGGGCACGGCATAGATGTGCGCTGATGCACCGGCAACCTGCACCGGATGGCGGCGATACAGCGCCTCGCGCAGGTCCAGCGCAGCCCAGTCATCGCCGGGAACGGCGGCCAGCAACCCGTCGATCTGCCCCGGGGCCGGTTCGGCGGACAGGATCGCAAAGGGCCGCCCGGGCAATTGCAGCCATGCGCGGCGCCAGCCCGGCAGCGTGGCGGGCAGGGCGGGGGCATAGCCATGCGTCGCGCGGTTCACCAGAGAGCCATAGCCGAAAAACTGGGCAGGGGATGCGGGTGCCATATGTCGCCTTTGCGGGGTGAAGCGTCGCCTTCGCTTTCTGCTTGCCATGGCCGCATGCGGCGCGCTAGGTGAACCTGTCAGGTTCGGGAGAATCCGGCGGGCTTACCCCCCGACGGTGCCGAAGGAGCAACCGCCCCGGTAAACTCTCAGGCGCAAGGGACCGTTTCTGGCAACAGACTCTGGAGAGTGGCGCAGCCGCGCCCGCCGAAGGGATAACGATCTCAGGCGCCCTGATTGCCGAAAGGCTGTGCGGGCAGGGACAGAGGGGGCATCGTGGGGCGGGGATTGGCCTGTCCGGGCGGTGCCGGCATGTTTCCGGCGTGAATGAGGGAGAGGCGGCTTGACCGACCTTGCGCAGAACGGACCTGAGGAAACGGGCCTGAACCGACTGGGGCTGCATGATCTGCATGTGGGCCTTGGTGGCCGCATGGTGCCCTTTGCGGGCTATGCCATGCCGGTGCAATATCCGGCGGGCGTGATGGCAGAGCACCTGCATTGCCGTGCAGCGGCGGGGCTGTTTGACGTGTCGCACATGGGGCAGGTGATCCTGCGGCCAAAGGGTGACATGGCGGCGCTGGTGGCAGGGTTTGAGGCGCTGATGCCTGTCGATGTGGCGGGGCTGGCCGAGGGGCGGCAACGCTATGGGCTTTTCACCAATGAAACCGGTGGGATACTGGACGACCTGATGTTCGCCAACCGGGGCGATCACCTGCTGGTGGTGGTGAATGCCGCCTGCAAGGAGGATGACATCGCCCATATGCAGGCGCATCTGGCCGATGTGGCCGAGGTGCTGCCCGTGACGGACCGCGCGCTGCTGGCCTTGCAGGGGCCCTTGGCGGAAACTGCCCTGGCGCGGCTTGTGCCGGATGTGGCGGCCATGCGGTTCATGGATGTGCGGGTGTTCGACACGCTGTTCGGGGCGCTGTGGATCTCGCGGTCTGGCTATACCGGTGAAGATGGGTTTGAAATCTCGGTGCCCGATGGCGGGGCCGAAGGGCTGGCCACGGCCCTGCTGGCGATGGACGAGGTAGGGCCCATTGGCCTTGGCGCGCGGGATTCGCTGCGGCTGGAGGCGGGGCTGTGCCTTTATGGCCATGACATTGATGCCACCACGTCGCCGGCCGAGGCGGGGTTGACCTGGGCCATCCAGAAGGTGCGCCGCGCGGGCGGCGCGCGCGAGGGCGGCTTTCCCGGGGACCAGCGCATACTTGAGGAACTGGCCGAAGGGCCGGAACGCTGCCGCGTCGGCCTGCGCCCCGAGGGCCGCGCCCCGATGCGCGAGGGCACGGAACTGTTCACCCCTGACGGCACACCCGTTGGCAAGGTCACCTCTGGCGGCTTTGGCCCCTCTGTCGGCGCGCCCATTGCCATGGGCTATGTCGCCGCCGCTTTCGCCACGCCCGGCACGGCCTTGCTGGGCGAGGTGCGCGGCAAGAAACTGCCCGTCACCGTGGCCACAACCCCATTCCACCCCACAACCTACAAGCGCTGAGGAGCGTTGCGATGAAATATACCGAAGATCATGAATGGCTGCGCGTCGAGGGCGATCTGGTTGTCGTCGGCATCACCGAACATGCCGCCACGCAACTGGGCGATGTGGTGTTCGTGGAACTGCCCGAGGTGGAAACCATGGTGGCCGCGGGCGACGAGGTGGTGGTGATCGAAAGCGTCAAGGCCGCATCCGACATTCTGGCCCCGGTGGACGGCGAGATTGTCGAGGTGAACGACAAGCTGGCGCTGAAACCCGGCCTCGTGAACGACGACCCGACCGGGGCCGCGTGGTTCTTCAAGATGAAACTGGATGACATGAGCGTGCTGGATACGTTCATGGATGAGGATGAATACCTCGACCTGATCGGCTGAGCCCGACGACAGATCAGCAGGCAAGATTTTTCGAAAAATCTTGCAAAATCCTTCTAAGGATTTTGGCCCCGCGTGCAGCGCGGCCAGCCTCGTAATGCCCATGCCGCAACCCGACACGCCGGAGGCACCGCAGATGACCTATACCCCCACCGACTATAACCCCTATGATTTTGCCAACCGTCGCCACATCGGCCCCTCGCCCGCCGAAATGGCGGCGATGTTGCAGGTGGTGGGGGTCGAAAGCCTTGATCAGCTGATTGATGAAACCATCCCCGCCGCGATCCGGCAGGATACTCCGCTGACATGGGCACCCTTGGCCGAGCATGAATTGCTGGCGAAAATGCGCGAGGTGGCGGGGAAAAACCGGGTGATGACCAGCCTGATCGGCCAGGGCTATTTCGGCACGGTGACGCCGCCCGCGATCCAGCGCAACATTCTGGAAAACCCGGCGTGGTATACCGCCTATACCCCCTACCAGCCCGAGATTGCGCAGGGGCGGCTGGAGGCGCTGCTGAACTATCAGACCATGGTGGCCGACCTGACCGGCCTGCCCGTGGCCAATGCCAGCCTGCTGGACGAGGCGACAGCGGCTGCCGAGGCGATGACCATGGCCGAACGCACCGCCAAATCCAAAGCGCGCGGGTTCTTCGTGGACCGTGGCTGCCATCCGCAGACCATAGCCGTCATCCGCACCCGCGCCCTGCCGCTGGGCATCGAAGTGATCGTGAGCGCACCCGAGGCGCTGGATGCAACGCAAGTGTTCGGTGCGATCTTCCAGTATCCCGGCACCTATGGCCATGTGCGCGACTTTACCGCCGAGATTGCCGCGCTGCATGCGGCCAAGGCGATTGCCATCGTGGCGACAGACCTGTTGGCGCTGTGCATGCTGAAGGAACCCGGCGCGATGGGGGCCGATATTGCCATCGGGTCCAGCCAGCGGTTCGGTGTGCCGATGGGCTACGGCGGGCCGCATGCGGCCTTCATGTCGTGCCGCGACGATCTGAAGCGCGCGATGCCGGGGCGGATCGTAGGCGTGTCGATTGATGCGCGCGGCAACAAGGCCTACCGGCTGGCGCTGCAAACCCGCGAGCAGCATATCCGGCGCGAAAAGGCCACATCGAACGTCTGCACGGCGCAGGCGCTGCTGGCGGTGATGGCGAGTTTCTACGCCGTGTTCCACGGGCCCCTGGGCCTGCGCGCCATTGCCGAACGGGTGCATTTCAGCACCACACGGTTGGCGCGGGCGTTGAAGGCGGCAGGGGCAAAGGTGGCGCCGGATGCGTTCTTCGATACCATCACCGTCGAGGTGGGCGTGGGGCAGGCGGGCATTCTGGCGGCCGCCCGGCACGAAGGCCTGAACCTGCGCAAGATCGGCACGGACCGGGTGGGCATCACGCTGGACGAGACGACGGATGAGCAGGTGCTGATCCGCGTGCTGCGCGCCTTTGGCATCGAAGGCGTGCCACCGCACCGCGCCACGCTGGGCTTCCCCGAGGATATGGTGCGCGAAACCGAATACCTGACCCATCCGGTATTCCACATGAACCGGGCGGAATCGGAAATGATGCGCTACATGCGCCGCCTGTCCGACCGCGATCTGGCACTGGACCGGGCGATGATCCCGCTGGGATCGTGCACGATGAAGCTGAACGCGGCGGCGGAAATGATGCCGATCACCTGGCCCGAGTTCGCAGCACTTCACCCCTTTGCCCCGGTGGAACAGGCGGCGGGATACCATGAGGCGATCAGCGATCTGGCGGCCAAACTGTGCGAGATCACCGGCTATGACGCGATGAGCATGCAGCCGAACTCTGGCGCGCAGGGCGAATATGCGGGGCTTCTGACCATTCAGGCCTATCACCGCGCCCAAGGGAACGGCCACCGCGACATCTGCCTTATTCCGGTGTCGGCGCATGGCACCAACCCCGCATCAGCGCAGATGGTGGGGATGAAGGTGGTGGTGGTGAAATCCGCCCCCAACGGCGACGTGGATCTGGAGGATTTTGCGGCAAAGGCGGCGGCGGCGGGCGATAACCTTGCGGCCTGCATGATCACCTACCCCTCCACCCATGGCGTGTTCGAGGAAACCGTGCGCGAGGTGTGCGACATCACCCACCGCCACGGCGGGCAGGTATACATCGATGGCGCGAACATGAACGCGATGGTGGGTCTGGTGCAGCCGGGCAAGATCGGCGGCGATGTCAGCCACCTGAACCTGCACAAGACCTTTGCCATTCCGCATGGCGGTGGTGGCCCCGGCATGGGGCCGATCGGCGTCAAGGCGCATCTGGCGCCGTATTTGCCGGGGCATCCCGAAACGGGCGGGCCGTCAGCGGGGGGGCAAAGGGTGGACATGACCGAAGGGCCGGTGTCAGCCGCGCCCTATGGCTCGGCGTCCATCCTGCTGATTTCCTGGGCCTATTGCCTGATGATGGGCGGGGCCGGGCTGACACAGGCCACCCGTGTGGCGATCCTGAACGCCAATTACATCGCGGCGCGGCTGCGTGGGGCTTACCCGGTGCTGTTCATGGGCAACCGGGGCCGGGTGGCGCATGAATGCATCCTCGACACCCGGCCCTTTGCCGAACATGGCGTGACGGTGGACGACATCGCCAAACGGCTGATCGACAACGGTTTTCATGCTCCGACGATGAGCTGGCCGGTGGCGGGCACCCTGATGGTGGAACCGACGGAGTCGGAAACCAAGGCCGAGATCGACCGTTTCATCACCGCCCTGCTTGCGATCCGGGCCGAGATCAAGGCGGTGGAGGAGGGCGAGATCACCGCCGAGGCCAGCCCCCTGCGCCACGCCCCGCATACGGTGGAGGATCTGGTGGCCGACTGGACCCGCGCTTATCCGCGCGAACAGGGCTGTTTTCCGCCCGGTGCCTTCCGGGTGGACAAATACTGGCCGCCGGTGGGACGGGTGGACAACGTGCATGGCGACCGCAACCTGATCTGCATCTGCCCGCCCTTGGAAAGCTACGCCGACGCGGCGGAATAGCCATCTCTGCGGGCCGGCAAACCCTTCGCCGGCCCGCAGACCGGCTTGGCATTTCCGGCCGCCATCCGGCGCAGCGGCCGCCTGCCCCGCGCTTGACAACCGCAATACCTTAAGCCACATAAACCGTCAGTGGGGTCGTAGCTCAGTTGGGAGAGCGCGTCGTTCGCAATGACGAGGTCAGGAGTTCGATCCTCCTCGGCTCCACCAATATCTTCCAGTGATGGTCTTGATCGGCAGCGCTTTGGAACGCCTTGTGCGCCCGGTGTCGTGCCTGTGCAACGGCTTGCCCGGGCTGGCGAACTGCGTCTCAGGTGCCCCTGTTCAATAAGGGCGATCCCCGTTGGCATGGCCAAGTTGCAACCGCGCGACCAGGGCGGGCAAGGTGCTGAAGTCATCGAAAATCGCGGCGGCACCCAGGGTTTCGGCGGGTGCCTTGCGGTAGCCTTGTGAAAACAGCAGCAGCGGCACACCGGCGGCATGGGCGGTTTCGGCGTCAACCTCGCTGTCGCCGACAAACAGGCCCGGGCCACCAAGCGCCGCAAAGGCCGCGCGCAGCGGTGCCGGATCGGGTTTGTGCACCGGCAGGCTGTCGCCGCCCAGGATGGTGTCAAACAGCCCTGCGATACCCAGATGGGTCAGGATGGCCATTGTCGGGCGATGCGGCTTGTTGGTGCAGATGCCAAGCCGGTGGCCATTCGCCTCCAGCACATGCAAGGCTGCCACCGCCCCGGGGTAGGGATGCGTCAGGCTGACGAAATCATCATAGCGGCGGACAAATTCGGCATGCAGGCGGGGCTGTTCGCTGTCGGGAATGCCGCGGACCGCCCGCATGCGGGCCACGAACACCGCCGCCCCGTTGCCGATGAAGCTGCGCGCTTCGGCCAGGGTGATGGGGGCCTGGCCCTCGTCGGCCAGCAGGCCATTGGCCCCGGCGTGGATGTCGGGCGCGCTGTCGATCAGCGTGCCGTCCAGATCGAAAACCACCGGCAGCATCAAAGCGCCGCCTCTGCCGCCGCGCGGATGGCGCGGATATTCGCGCCATAGGGTGCGGAGTTGGCCACCGACCCGCCCTTGAACACCGCTGACCCGGCCACCAGCACATCGGCCCCCGCAGCGGCCACCAGCGGGGCCGTGTCTGCCGTCACGCCGCCGTCAATCTCGATGTGAACCGGGCGGTCGCCGATCATCGCGCGCAGTTTCGCCACCTTGGAAACCTGGCTGTGAATGAATTTCTGGCCGCCGAAACCGGGGTTCACGGTCATCACGCAGACCAGATCCACCATATCCAGCAGGTAATCCAGCGCCTCGACCGGGGTGCCAGGGTTGATGGCCAGACCAGCCTTGCAACCCGCGCCGCGAATGGCCTGCAATGTGCGGTGGATATGCGGCCCTGCCTCAAGATGCGCCGAGATCACATCAGCCCCGGCCGCCGCGAAAGCCTCGATATAGGGGTCAACCGGGGCAATCATCAGATGCACATCCATGACGCCCTTGATATGCGGGCGGATCGCGGCGCAGGTTGCCGGGCCAAAGGTGATGTTGGGCACGAAATGGCCATCCATCACATCGACATGCACCCAGTCGCAGCCCTGCGCCTCGATCGCGCGGCATTCTGCGCCAAAGTCGGCGAAATCGGCGGCAAGGATTGACGGCGCAATCTTGATCTTGCGGTTGAAGGTCATGTCTGCGGCTCCTTGGGTTCACTGTCCGGCCCGCCGGGAACGACGCGGCCCGGGCGGATGCCAGCCCCTTTTAGGGCGAAGAGTGTGATGGCGGCAAGAAACCCGCAAAAAAGACTTTGCTTTGGCACATTGTGCCAATGTGCAGGTCAGCCATCTTGCGCAGGTCAGCCATCTTGCGCAGGTCAGCCATCTTGCGCAGGTCAGGCGGGCTTGCAGAACATGTTGTAAAGCAGCGCGATGATCTGTTGCGCCTTTGGATCGCGCAGGCTGTAATAGATCGCCTTGCCTTCGCGCCGTGCGGCTACGATGCCCTCCAGCCGCAGCCGCGCAAGTTGCTGGCTGACCGCTGCCTGCCGCGAGTTCAGCAGGTTTTCCAGCTCTGTCACCGATTTCTCGCCGTCGACAAGCGAACACAGGATCAACAGCCGGCCTTCATGCGCCAGCGCCTTGAGCAAGGCCGCAGCCTGCTCGGCCTGCGAGAACATCAGGTCTATCGCGGGTGCATCGGCCGCGTCTGTCACAGGTTCGGTTTTCATTGGGCTGCTGTTCAACAGCGTCTCCATCATTCGGTCATACAGGCATGCCCGGGCCACCTGACCGCACGCATCGCATCGCCCTTGGCCTGGCGCTGGTTGCCGGTCATCCATGCCGATGTTGTTCTGGCGATACATCTAACACCCTTTGCCGCCCTATGCGACCCCCGGGAGAGCCGTTCAACGGCGGCCTCATTCTCGCCCTGTGCAGAACATTCAACACACTCCGGATGAACATGCTTGACACATTAGAACATATGAATATATCTTAGCAAGAGGAATTCATGGAGTTGGGCGAAATGGCAAACGTTGGAAACATCGACCGGTGGGTCAGGGTTGTTGTGGGGGTGGTGCTGCTGGCGCTGCCATTGCTGCCGATGACGGCAGGCATGTTTGCGGGTTGGGGGGCATGGAAATTCGCTGTGGCTATTGTGGGTGTTGTGCTGATCGCCACCGCCGGCCTGCGGTTCTGCCCGCTGTACCGGATCCTCGGCGTAAACACCTGCGCGCTGCGTTGAGCGGAACTGGCGGAGGTTCATGATGGTCGAGACTGAATTCGCGCCGCTGGCGGCACTGGCAGGCGGCGCGCTGATTGGTGTTGCCTCTGTCCTGCTGATGGCGGTCAAGGGCCGGATTGCGGGAATAAGCGGCATCACGGTGCGGCTGTTCCCGCCCTATTCCGACGGCGACCTTGCTGGGCGCGCTGCCTTTGTCCTTGGCGTGATTGCGGCTCCGCTGATCTGGCTGCTGGTCACAGGCGCGCTGCCGGTGCAGACCATCGAGGCGGGGCTGGGCTTGCTGCTGATCGCCGGTCTTTTGGTCGGGTTCGGGTCGGTCTGGGGCAATGGCTGCACCTCGGGGCATGGCGTCTGCGGCATGTCGCGGCTGTCTGCCCGGTCCTTTGTTGCAGTGGCCACGTTCATGACCACGGCGGCCATCACCGTCTACGTCACGCGTCATCTGGTCTGAGGGTATCATGGCTGTCCTGATCCAATTCGCAATCGGCCTGATCTTTGGTGTGGGCCTGGTGGTCGCGGGCATGTCAGACCCTGCCAAGGTTCTGAATTTCCTTGATTTCGCTGCCATCCCCGCGAGAACATGGGATGCGAGCCTTGCCTTTGTTCTGGGCGGTGCCGTCGCTGTGACGGCAATAGGCTTTCGGCTGGTCCTGCGGCGCGGCCAACCCGTGTTCGGCACGGCGTTCCACCTGCCAAACGCACGTGCGATTGACGCGCGCATCATCACCGGCCCGGCCATTTTCGGCATCGGTTGGGGGTTGGCGGGGTTTTGCCCCGGCCCGGCACTGACCGCGCTTGGCGCAGGCACTCTGCCGGCCATCACCTTTGTTGCCAGCATGCTGGTCGGCATGATCGCGGCGCGCTGGCTTGCCGAACGGCAAACCACCGCTGCATCGCTGACCGGCGCGTGATCCAGACAGGAGCATACCATGCAAAGCCTTCCCCAAGAAGTCGACCTGACCGTCAAGCCGCAGGTGACAGCGTTCTTTGATGAACCCACGAACACCGTGTCCTATGTGGTGCGCGACCCGGGCTCCACCGCCTGCGCCATCATCGATTCCGTCATGGACATCGACTATGCCGCCGGGCGCATTGCCTACGAATCCGCCGATGCGCTGATCGCCTTTGTGCAAGAGCATGGGCTGACGCTGGAATGGCTGATCGAAACCCATGTCCACGCCGATCACCTGTCCGCCGCGCCCTACATCCAGGGCAAGCTGGGCGGCAAGATCGGCATCGGCGAAAACATCACCGTGGTGCAGGACACATTCGGCAAGGTGTTCAACGAAGGCACCGAGTTTCAGCGAGACGGCAGCCAGTTCGACCGGCTGTTTGCCGATGGCGATACCTACCAGATCGGTGGCATGACCGCCTTTGCCATGGCCACACCCGGGCACACACCCGCCTGCATGACGCATGTGGTGGGCGACGCGGCTTTTGTGGGCGATACGCTGTTCATGCCCGATGGCGGCTCGGCCCGTGCCGACTTTCCGGGGGGCGATGCGCGCACGCTTTACCGTTCGGTGCGCCGTGTGCTGAGCCTGCCCGATGAGGCGCGGCTGTTCATGTGCCACGACTATGGCCCGAACGGCCGCGAGATCCGCTGGGAAACCACCGTGGGCGAACAGCGTGCACACAACATCCATGTGAAGGACGGCATCACCGAGGATGAATTCGTGGCCCTGCGCGAGGCGCGCGACGCAACGCTTGCGATGCCCCGTCTGATCATTCCGTCCTTGCAGATCAACATGCGCGGCGGCGAACTGCCCGAACCTGATGAGTCGGGAAAGCGGTTTCTGAAGGTGCCGATCAACGGGCTGTGACTGCCACGCGGGCCAACCCGGTGTGCAACACTCGGCATCTTGCCGCCCTCTGACAGCGACGCGCGGCATGACGCGCGGGCGGCGCTCGGATATGGTGGCGAAACGGTGCCTGCCGTTTGAAAAGGATCGGTCGTTGGCGCCCGGCCGGGTTGGTGCGGGCGGGTGCAGCCGGTTCACCGTAATTCCAGGCTGCACGGCAAAGAGCGGATGGCCAGACCTGACCTGGCCATCTGACCGTCAGTGTCACGAAAGAAGAACGCCGTGCCCGATATGAAGTCCCTTTTCCCCATTCTTGACTGGGCACCGGCCTATTCCAAAAACACCGCGCTGAACGATCTGGTGGCGGCGCTGATCGTGACGATCATGCTGGTGCCGCAAAGTCTGGCCTATGCGATGCTTGCGGGCCTGCCTGCCTATGTCGGGCTTTATGCGTCGATCCTGCCGCTGGTGGCCTATGCCGTCTTCGGCACCAGCCGGGTGCTTGCGGTGGGGCCGGTGGCTGTAGCCTCGCTTATGACGGCGGCCGCGGTGGGAGAGGTGGCGGCACAGGGCACGGCCAGCTATCTGGAGGCGTCGATCGTGCTGGCGTTCCTGTCGGGCCTGGTGCTGCTGGGCATGTCGGTGCTGCGGCTGGGGTTTCTGGCGAATTTCCTCAGTCATCCCGTTGTATCCGGCTTCATCACCGCCTCGGGCATCCTGATTGCGGCCAGCCAGCTTAAACACGTTCTGGGCATCGCTGCGGCGGGTGACAGCCTGCCAGAGATCGTGATCCAACTGTTTGCCGGGCTGGGCCAGGTCAACCTTTACACCGCGATCATTGGTGTGGGGGCGATCATCTTCCTGTTCTGGGTGCGCAAACGGCTGAAGCCGCTGCTGCTGCGCGCCGGTCTGCGCCCCCGGCTGGCAGAAATTCTGGCAAAGGCCGGCCCGGTTGCCGCCATTGCCGTATCCATACTTGCGGTGCTGGCCTTCGGGCTGGATCAGCAGGGCGTCAAGATCGTGGGCGAGATTCCGGGTGGATTGCCGCCTTTTGCCTTGCCGTCGTTCAACCTTGACCTGTGGTGGCAATTGCTGCCCTCGGCGGTGCTGATCAGCCTTGTGGGCTTTGTCGAATCCATTTCCGTGGCGCAGACGCTTGCCGCCAAACGCCGCCAGCGCATCGTGGCAAATCAAGAGCTTGTGGGCCTTGGCACCGCCAATATCGCATCGGCGCTGTCGGGTGGCTATCCGGTGACGGGGGGCTTTGCACGATCGGTGGTGAATTACGACGCCGGGGCCGAAACCCCGATGGCGGGGGTGTTCACCGCGCTGGGCATCCTGTGCGCCACGCTGTTCCTGACACCGCTGTTTCGGCTGTTGCCGCAGGCCGTGCTGGCCGCCACGATCATTGTCGCCGTGCTGTCACTGGTGGATCTGGGCGCGATCCGCCGCATCTGGAACTATTCGAAGACCGATTTCGCCGCCATGGCCGTCACCATTGCCACGGTGCTTCTGGTGGGTGTCGAGGCGGGGATCACCGCAGGCATGTCTTTGTCGTTGCTGCTGTTCCTGTGGCGCACCAGCCGCCCGCACATGGCCATCGTGGGCCAGATGCCCGGCACCCAGCATTACCGCAACGTGTCGCGCCATGATGTGATCTGCGAGCCGTCGGTGCTGACCATCCGGGTGGATGAAAGCCTGTATTTCGCCAATGCCCGGTATCTGGAGGACAGCATCTATGCCCATGTCGCCGCGCGCCCCGCGCTGAAACATGTCGTGCTGATGTGCCCGGCGGTCAATCTGATCGACGCATCGGCGCTGGAAAGCCTTGAGGCGATTTCACACCGGCTGGATTCGGCAGGGGTGGGATTTCATCTGTCCGAGGTGAAAGGCCCGGTGATGGATGCGCTGAAACGGTCGGATTTTTTCCATCACTTCAAGGGCCGGGTGTTCCTGTCGCAATATGAGGCGTCACAGGCGCTGGCCCCGGCGCAGCCCTGACGGCAACTGCGGCCAACTGCCCCACACGCCAACCCGGTCATCAGGCGTTCAGAAACACCCTGACCGTCTGTTCAAATTCGCGCGGTTTTTCGGCATGCAGCCAGTGGCCGGCATCGGGCAGTTTTGCAAAGCGGGCACGGGGAAACTGCTGCAAGATCGCCGGGCGGTGTTCGGGCAGAACATAATCGGATTGCCCGCCCGTCAGAAACAGCGTGGCCCCGTCGAACACGCCTGCGGTGCCGGGCCAGCCGACGATGCCTTGCATCTGATCCTCCAGCACATCCAGGTGCAGCCGCCAGCGCGGCGGCTCTGCCTTCAGATCCAGCGACTGCAGGAAGAACGCCCGCAGGCCCGCATCGGGCACGGTGGCAGCAAGGCGCTTGTCGGCCTCGGCCCGGGTGGTCAGCCCCGCCAGATCAAGGCCCCGCATCGCGGCGATGTGGCGGCTTTGGCTGTGGTCATAGGCAACCGGGGCAATGTCGGCCACCACCAGCCGCCGCAGCAGGGCGGGCCTTGTCAGCGCCAGCACCATGGCCGCCTTGCCCCCCATCGAATGCCCCAGCACATCGGCCCGCCCGCCAAGGCCCGCAATCACTTCGGCCAGATCATCGGCCATTGCGGCATAGCTGTGGTCGGGTGAGCGGGGGCTTTCGCCGTGGTTGCGCAGATCCACCGCCACTACATCGCGGCTGTCGGCCAGCCGCCGCGCGATGACACCCCAGTTGCGCGCCGAGCCGAACAGGCCATGCACGATCAGCAGCGGCAGGTGGCCCGAGGGCGTCTCGGCGGGATAGGAATATGTGCTCAGCATGCCGCGTTCATAGCCCGCCACGCCCGGCATCGCCAGAGGTGTTGAAGCGCGGCGCGCCACGGCCTAGACTTGCCGAAAACCAAGGGGCAGGGGCATGAGCGCGGTAACAATTCAGCAGATGGCCGACCGCGTTGCGGCGCTGATGGAGGAACGGCTGCGCATCAAGGGACGGGGGCTGGCGGAAAAGCTGCAACGCGGCGGGCGCGTGCTGCCGCGCCGGGTGCGGGCAGCGGCGCAGGTGCTGGCCGATGCGGCGCATATGGCGCAAAACCCCAAGCTGCTGTTGCAGGTCGATCAGGAACAGATCGCTGCGGCCTATGACCTCTGCGTCAACCACCTGAACGGCGTGAACCGCTGGCAGCGCCGCATGGGCTGGCTGACCGGCTTTGCCGCCTCGGTCGCGTTCATCGTGCTGGTGGTGGGAGGGCTGGTCGTGGCGGTGCTGGTGCTGCGGGGGTATCTGTGATGGCTTGGCGGGCGACGAGGGCGGCGGTGACGAAGGTGAAACCGGCTTTTTGTCGCAATTCGACACTTTCTGAATTTGCACGGGAGCAGAGTCATCAAAGAAGATTCTGGTTGCAAAGAGCCGAGGCTGTGTGAAAACCTCCAGATATGGTATGCTTCCTGCGATACAGGAGTGCATTTATGTCAGGTTTCATTGAAGGGGTAGACCGGGATCAGGTGACGCTGTTTCCGGACCGTCTT
>NZ_WHUT02000001.1 GCF_009380135.2 Fertoeibacter niger
AACATGCCCTCACGGGCCTGATATGAGAGCCACTGGCGGGTAGCATGAACCCAAGCAGGCAAAAAGACCTGCTGCGAACCCCTCACATCGCTGGTGGCGGTTGGTGCAGGAGTTTCCACACAGCCTAGGCCCTTGGCGGCTTCCTCGCCCTGCCACAGCGCCGTCAGCATCATTGCCCTGACTTTCGGAAACCCCGGCGGGCCAGCATCCTGTCCACAAAGCCGGGGGGCGTTAGCGGGTTCTTCGGGGGCGGGAACTTGATCGCGCGTTGCCACCCGATCCGGTCCAGATCCTTGCGGTCGAATTCCTTCGCTATCTCGTCCAGCCGACGACCGACTGCAGCCCTTTCCTCTGGACTCAATCCAAATCGCGCGCCGATCCTTGTCGGTTCTTCGTCCATCACCTACCCCGCAAGTTTTCGCGCCAGCGCGACCATGCCCGACGTGGGAAGCGCGTCGAGCCAGCCTATGGCCCTGCGGACATCCCCATCGTTCTGCCGGTCCAATACGCGCCACAGCCGCTCCTGCAAGACCGCAAGCTTGCGCGGCGCGTCATAGCCCCACTCATTCGCCAGCGCCCGATAGGCGGGCACCGTAGCAAGTCGCTGCATATCCTCTTCGCGGAACGGATCCGCGGCAACCGCGCGCCGGTCACACAGCATCGAGAAGGCCGCAGAATGGACCGACACCGGCAAGGCCGCGAAGCTGTCACCCACGGCCACCCGCGCGCCATCAGCCACCACGCTGGATTCACAAGATGAATCCCTCACGCGATTTGTGCAACAGAGCCCACAACCCGGCATGCCTTTGCGTCCGGGCCCCGGCGTCGGCCCTGTGTGCAACCGCAGGAAGGCAGTCATGCAGCGTGCCTGATGGGCTGCGCCCGCAAAACGTGCGACCGGTGCAGGGTGTTCAGCAGCGGCGGAACAGGGCGTCGGGGCTCAGGGCAGGGGATGCGGCCACAACCCGCCTTCCCGCCAGGTCGATCAGATGCGCCAGCAGGTTGCGTTGTGCCGCCGGCCACAGCGCCGGGGCAGTATCGGCATAGACCCGAGCCGTCAGCGCGGCCAGGCTTTGCGGGCCGTCGTCAAGGGCCGCAAGGATTGCGGCCTCACGCTGGCGGCGGTGCGCGGCCAGACCGGCCAGCCGGGCCGCAGCCCCCGTCACCGGCGCGCCGTGGCCGGGATAAAGCACCGCCCAGTCGCGCGCAGCCAGCCGGGCCAGCGATGCCATATAGGCCGCCATGTCGCCATCGGGGGGCGAGACCAGCGACGGGGCCCAGCCCATCACATGATCGCCGGTAAAGCAGCGCGCACCCCAGGCAAAGCACAGATGGTTGCCGAAATGCCCGGGCGTGTGCAGCGCCTCCAGACGCCAGCCGGGGCCATGGGCCAAAGGTGCGCCCGCGGGCTGCGGAATGGCGCGGCCGAAAGCCGCGTCGGGCGCCACCGCTTCCGACGGCACATCAGCCGCAACCACCCCGCCCGCTGTCACCTCTGCCCCGTCGGGCAGGGTCGTGTCGGGGGCAAAGCCCGCATCCACGCCTTCGCCGCCGCCCAGATCATCCAGCCCCGCCATGATGGCGCTGCGCCCGGCGCGGGCCGCGCCAAAGGCCAGCACCGTTGCACCGGTCAGCGCGGCCAATGGCCGGGCCAGCGGAGAATGGTCAAGATGCGCATGGGTCACCAGAATGTGGCTGATCCGCTCGCCCGGGCGCAGGGCCGCCAGCAGCGCCGCACGGTGGGCGGGTAGGTCGGGGCCAGGGTCGATCAGCGCCACCGTGCCCTCGCCGATGATATAGCTGTTGGTGCCCCAATGCGTCATCGGCGAAGGGTTGGGTGCCAGAACGCGCCGCAGGCCGGGTTCCAGCCAGATGCAATCGCCCGCCGATGGTTGTGCGCCGTCCATTCTCGCCCCTTTCGCCCGGGCGCGCGGGCCGCTAGGCTGCGCCCATGTTCCGCCCGCTGAAAACCCTGATGCCGCGCAGCCTTTATGGCCGTGCCGCGCTGATCCTGATCGTGCCCATCGTCACGATCCAGCTTGTCGTGTCCATCAGCTTTATCCAGCGGCACTTCGAACGAGTCACCCAGCAGATGACACAGGGGCTGGCGGTGGACCTGCGCTATCTGCTGACCGAGGCCGACGGGGCGGCCAGCGCGGCAGGGGCGCAGCTGCGCGCCGGTCGGCTGGCGCAGGCGCTGGAATTCACCCTGGCCTATCCGGCCGACTGGAACGGCGGGGCCGACCGGCGCGACATATGGGATCTGTCGGGCCGGGTGGTGGCGCGCACCCTGCGTGAGGCGCTTCCGGCGTTGCTGGCTGTCGATCTTCAGGCCGACAGCCGCGCGGTGCGGTTGCTGTTCTCGACGCGTTGGGGGCCGATGGCGGTGACGGTGGACCGGCGGCGTGTCACGGCGTCCAACCCGCATCAGTTGCTTGTGCTGATGATCTTCGCATCGGTGCTGATGACGGTGATCGCCTATCTGTTCCTGTCCAACCAGTTGCGCCCGATCCAGCGGCTGGCGATTGCCGCCGAAGCCTTCGGCAAGGGTCGCGTCGTGCCCTACCGCCCCCGGGGCGCGGTCGAGGTGCGGGCGGCGGGCAATGCGTTTCTGGACATGCGCGCGCGGATCGAGCGGCAGATCGAACAGCGCACTCTGATGCTGTCGGGCGTCAGCCATGACCTGCGCACGCCGCTGACCCGGCTGCGGCTGGGCCTTTCGATGCTGCCTGAGGATGACGAGACCGAGGCTTTGCTGGGCGATGTGGCCGACATGGAACGTCTGGTCGATGAATTCCTGTCCTTCGCGCGCGGTGACGCGCTGGACGAGGCGGTAGAGGCTGATCCGGTGGCACTGGTGCGCCGGGTGGTTGAAAACGCCCAGCGCGCAGGGCAGGCGGTGACGCTGGGGCAGGCCGAAGGCGCGGCGCTGGTGCGGCTGCGCCCGGCGGCGGTGCAGCGGGCGCTGGAAAATCTGGTGGGCAATGCCATCCGCTATGGCAAACGCGCCGTGGTCAGCGTGGTGGTGACAGACCGCGCGGTGCGGCTGGTGGTCGAGGATGACGGCCCGGGCATTCCCAAGGAACGGCGCGACGAGGCGCTGCACCCCTTCACCCGGCTTGATGGCGCGCGCGACCCCAACCGGGGCGGCGGTGTGGGGCTGGGCCTGTCGATCGCCACCGACATCGCCCGCAGCCACGGCGGCACCCTGCGGCTGGGCGAAAGCGAGGCGCTGGGCGGGCTGAAGGCCGAGATCGTGCTGGCACGGTAGGGCAGAATTTGCCGACATCTCAGCCGGCATGACGCGCAACGCCGGCCACCAATCCACTTAAGGTCTGCCTTGCACATGCCGGGCAGGTTTGCCAACCTTTGGAAGAGGTCAAACAACCGCGCACCGCCGTGCAGGCGGCATCATGGCGCGGGGCACACCCTCAATACAGCCCGTCAATCTCTACCGGCAGGCGGCGCACGGGTTTAGGTTCGGCCAGAAGGCTGCCCTTGTCGCGCGGATCGGCCTCGATGGCCTTCAGCCGCTGGAAGCGGTTGGTCGAAACGTTCGAAACATCCGTGCGGGTGCGCAGGATCGTGGGGCGCAGGAACACGAACAGCGTCTGCTTGCGCGCCGATTCGCCCCTTGAGCGGAAGAGCCCGCCCACGATGGGCAGCTTGCCCAGCCCCGGCACTTCTGACCGGGTGCTTTGCCTGTCATCGGTGATCAGCCCGCCCAGCACGATGGTGCCGCCATTGTCGGCCAGCACCGTGGTCTTGATGCTGCGGCGGTTGGTCACGATGTCGGCGGCGCCTGCCACAGCCGCGCTGGCCAGCGATGATACCTCTTGCGTGATGTCCAGCTGGATCACGTCACCCTGATTGACGCGCGGCACCACCCGCATGGTGATGCCCACGTCGCGCCGTTCGATGGTGCTTTGCGTGCTGCCCTCGCTGGTGAACGACCCGGTGCGGAACGGCACGTTCTGGCCCACGATGATCTCGGCGGGCTGGTTGTCCAGCGTGGTGATGCTGGGGGTGGACAACAGGTTGGCCTTGGTCGATTGCCCCAGCGCCTGTATCAGCAGCCCGTATTCATCCGCCCGCGACAGCCCGATGGAAAGCCCCGTCGGTGCCACCCCGGCAGCGACGGGCGAGCCCAGCAGCGTCAGGATATTGTCCAGCGTCACGCCCGCCTGCGAAAACGAGGTGGCGGCAAAGCCCCCCGGCGGGGCGGCGGCGCCAAAGCCCAGCTGCACGCCCAAAGCCTCGGATATGTCGCCCGACACTTCGACAATCGCCGCCTCGATCAGCACCTGCGGGCGGCGCTGGTCCAGCTCGAATATCAGGGATGCCAGATCGGCCTGCACCTCGGCCCGCGCGCGCACCACCACGGCGTTGCTTTCCAGCACGGGCTGGATGGTGATCTCCTCGGCCGCCAGCGACCCCACGGGCGGGGCCACCAGCCGCACATCGGCCAAAGGCTCGCCGGTTTCGGGGTCCAGCGCGGCCACTTGCGGCGCCAGTGCCTCGGCCACCGGATTGCCCACGGCGGTGGAGCCTGATCCGACAAGCCCGCGCAGCACCTCGGCCATCGAGCTCGCATCGGCGTATTTCAGGTTGTAGACCCGCGTGACCGGCACGGTAGACGGCACCGCGCGGCCCGGCACATCCAGATCGGCCACGATGCGCTGCACCATGGCAAAGGTTTCGGCATCACCGTTCAGGATCAGCAGGTTGGACCGCGCATCCACCGTCACGCGCGGCGCGTTGCCGCCCGTCACCGCCGGATCGGTGCCCAGAATGCTGGTCACGGCCGCGCCCACCTCTGTCGCATCGGCATTGCGGATCGGGATGGTGAACACCTCTTGCCCGTTGTCGCCATCCAGCGCGCGGGCAATCCCCTCGATCCGGCGCACGTTTTCTGCCGTGTCGGTGATGACCAGCGTGTTCGTTTCCGCCACCGCCTCGATATAGCCGAAATTCGCCACCAGCGGGCGCAGCGCGCCCACAGCCGTCGCCGCCGGGAAATTCTTCAAGGGCACCAGCCGGGTGATCACATCCAGCCGACCAAGGTCTGCGTCGCTTTCCACCACGCCGCCGCCCTCGCGGATCGTGGCCTGCGGCACGATGCGCCACAGGTTGCCCGAGGGCAGCGCGGCATAGCCCTGCACCCCCAGCACCGACTGGTAAAGCTCCCAAACGCCATCGACATCCAGGGGCTGCGTGGAAATCACCGTGACGATGCCTGCCACGTTCGGATCCAGCACCAGCGTGCGCCCGGTGATTTCCGACACCTGTTCCGACAGGGTGCGGATATCGGCATCGCGCAGGTTGATGACAAAGCTGGGCGGGGCGTCGGGCGCGTCCTGCGCCACAGCGGGCAGGGGTGCAAAGGCCAACAAAATCAGCGGGACAAGACGAAAAGGATGCAAGACGGATCCGCTCATCGCAAGGGAAAGGACATGACGATGCTTTGCCCGTCACGCTGGATTTCGACCCGGGCCCGCCCCGATGCCGCCACCTCATCGAAATAGCCGCGATCCGCCGCCATGTCGCCCACTTTCTGACCGTTCACGGTTGTGACCACATCGCCGGGACGAAAGCCCGCCTGCCGCACCCCGGGCGAGGCCTGATCGGTGATGCGGTAGCCCTGATCGGTGATTTCCAGCCCCAGCCGGTCCATCACGCCCTGCGCATCCTGCTGGATGGCATTGCGATACCGGGCGATCACCGCATCGGGGGCATTGTCGGGGGCAGGGGCGGCGGCGGCCCCCTGCTGCGGGATCAGGTTGCGCAGGTCGGTGCCAGCGGTGGCAGGGGCCGCAGCACCCGGCTTGGTGAAAGACAGCGTTTCCAGCCGGTCGCCCACGCGCAGCACCACATGGTCGGCCGCCACTGCATGCAGCAGGGCCGCGTCGGTGATGGCCGCCCCCACGGCATAGCTTTGCGCAACAGGCTCCGCCCCCGCGATGATGGCGCGCGAGGCGCTGGCGGGTGTGGCAATCGTGACGCCCAGCAGCGTCAGCCCCAGCGCGGTTTCGCCCGCCAGTTCAGGGGCCGCGGCCTGCGGCTGCGCCGCGCTGCCAAAGGGCGCAAAGGCCAGCACCGGGCCAAGATCGGTGCGCGGCGCGGGCTGATCCGGCTGGGCCATGGTCGCTGGCGGGCGCTGACCGGTCTCGCCCGCCAGTCGCCAGACCACGGGGCCTGCCGCAGCGCCAAGGCTGATCACGGTCAATGCCAGCGCCAGCCAGACCAGAAGGGGCGGCACCCGCATCATCCGCCACCGCCCTGCGGTTGCGCCAGAAATCCGGTCAGCCGGGCATAGGTGGTGCCATCGGCGCTGTCGGCCACGGTGATGTCGATCTGGCTCAGCCCCGGGTCAGTCGTGGCGCGCAGGTCTTCGGTGACGGCAAAGGCAAAGCCCAGCACCGGGCCGGGAGGCTGGGGCGCCACGCCCAACGTCCGCTCGGCCAGATGGTTTTCCGCCACCCATTGCGCCGCCGCCCGCGCCTCCAGCCCGCCGATGCGCGCGATATGTGCCTCGGTCGCACCCAGCAGCGCCACGGCGGATGTGGCCAGCACCGCCAGCGCCACCAGCGTCTCGATCAGTGTGAAGCCCGCCTCAGGCCGGCGGGCAGGGTGTTGCGCCGGCCGGTCCTGCGGGCAGCGCCGGGAGCGTGGCAGCCCCCGCCGCAGTCCCCGTCGCCCTGTCGGAAGCTTCATCCGGCGCGTCATGCCCCGCCCTCCGGCACGGCGCGGGCCGAAAAGCCGTCAAACAGCACCTGCCATCCCGCGCCGCGCCCGGTGATGGCAAACACCTGCGGCCTGCCGGTGGCGCTGGCGCTGATCAGCACCGGGGCCGGGTCAGCCTTGCCCGATGACAGTTCCAGCGGCCCGGCCAGTTCATGCCGCGCGCCAAGGGCCCCGGCGGCGGGTTGCCAGCCCGGTTCATCTTCCTGCCACCGCAGGAAACGATAGCCCCCGGCATCCCAGACCAGCGCCAGCGGCGCACCGGCCACCAGCGCCTCATCCACCCCCAGCGCCAGCCGCTGCGCCAGACGCTGCGCCTCGAACGCCGCCCCCGTGCCCCGGTCGGCGGCATTCACCCCCAGCAGCGTGGCCCCCGAGGCCACGCCGATCACCACCAGCACGATCAGCACCTCGATCAGCGTGATTCCCGCTTGGGGTGGGCGCACCAGCCGCGCGCCCTGCGGGCCCGATGTTCGCCCCGCCCCGCCAAAGCCCGCGCGCATCAACGTCGTTCGCCGCCGGGCTGCCCCGCCCAAGCCTGCCCTTTCCAAGCCTGCCCCTCTCATTCTCATACGGTCAGACATGCATACCGTCGCCGCCCGCACCCCGGTTGACGCGCGGACCCCTGTCATCCGCTGGCCCCGCCCCGGTGGGAAATGTCGGCATTCACACCCTCGCCGCCCGGCTCGCCATCGGCCCCCAGCGACATCAGGTCATAGGGCGCGTTTTCACCCGGGGCGCGGTAGATGTAGGGGCGGCCCCAGGGGTCTGTCGGGGTTTGCGGCAGATAGCCGCCCTCGGCCCAGTTCGGGGGCAGAGGGGCAACGGTGGGGGCCTCGGTCAGCGCGGCCAGCCCCTGCGCGGTTGTGGGGTAGCTGCGGTTGTCCAGACGGTACATCTCCAGGCTGGCGGCCACGGTGCGCAGATCAGCCCCCGCCACCTGCGCCCGCGCCTCGTCGGGCCGCCCGATCACATTGGGCACCACAAGGGCGGCCACGATGCCGATGATCACCAGGACCACCATCATCTCGATCAGCGTCACGCCGCTGTCGGCCCGGCGCGGGCGGCGCGTGCGCCGGGGGGCAAGTGGCAATCTGCGCAGGGGCATGGCGGAACTTTCTGCAAGGTCACTGTGGGTTATACCCTATACGGGTTGAAACTCGCCGGGGTTTCATCGCGTAATCAGATTGCCGCCAATTTCGTTGCGCGGCAAGGAGAGGCGTCCCGATGGCCGAAACCCCCAGCATCGCGGCAGTCCAGCGCCCGGCGCTTCATCTGGTCGTGGCCGGGCCGGCGACGCCCGCCTCGCCGGATGACGGGGCTGTGGAGGGCAGGCACCCCGGCCCGCCATTGCCCGCAGCGCCGCCCGCGCCGCCCGGCGTGGTCTGGCTGCCCGGCGAGGATGTGCTGCTTTTGGCCGTCGAACTGCCGGCAATGCCCGCCGCGCAGCGCCGCGCCGCCATCGGCTTTGCGGTCGAGGACCGCATCGCGCAACCGCTGGATGAGGTGGACGTGATCCTGGGCCCCGCGCTGGGTCCAAGCACATGGCTGGCGGCGGTCGTGGCGCGGAACCGCAGGCCGCAGGCCGGTGGCGCGCGGCTGCTGCCCGACACGCTGGCGCTGCCGGTGCCCGCCGCGGGTTGGGCCGTCTGGGCGGGTGCGCGGGTGCTGGTGCGGCCCGCCGACGGGTCGGGCTTTGCCTGCCGTCCCACCGATCTGGCGCTGTTCTGGGCGGCGGCGGGTGCGCCCCCCATCACGCTTTACGCGGGCGACCTGCCGCCCGGCATGGCCGTCACGGCCCGCGCCGCCCTGCCTGCTGCAATCGCGCCCGCGCTGGCGGGGTTTGATCTGGCGCAGCACCGCCATGGCGCGGGGCAGGGCCTGCCGCGCGGTCTGGGCGCGCTGGCCGCCGTGCTGACGCTGGCGGTGGCCGGGCATCTGGCACTGATGGCAGCCGATGTGCTGGCGCTCTCGCGGCTGTCTGCCTCGCGTGAGGCGGAATTGCGCGTGGCGCTGACCGCCGCAGGCCAGCCGCCCGGGGCCGATCTGGATACTTCGCTGGCCCGCGCGCTGGCCGCGCGTCAGCCCGCAGGGCAGGGCGGCTTTCTGCCGCTGATGGCGCAGGTCTTTGCCGCCATGGCCCCCGAGGCGGGTCACGTCACCCTGCGCGATCTGCGCTATGACGCGGCGGAGGGTTCTGCGCAGGCCACGCTGGATGCGCCCGATCTGGCCACGCTGCAAGGGCTGGAAACCGCGCTGGCCGCCGCCGGGCTGGCCGTGACCGCCGGGGCCGCCACCACCGGCGACGGCGGGGCCGAGGTGCAGATGACCCTGCGGGCGCTGCCATGACGCGCGCCCTGACCGATTGGCTGGCCCTGCGCACCCCGCGCGAGCGGCTGTTGCTGGGGGCCATGCTGGCGCTGGGGCTGGTCTGGCTGGTCCATGCGGCGCTGTGGCAGCCGCTGGCAGCGCGGCAGGCGGCACTCGCCGACCGCATCCAGCGGCATGACCGCGCCTTGGTGCTGCTGCAATCCCAGCCTGCCCGTGCCGCGTCCGCGCCCGCCGACACCCGCCCGCTGAACGTGATCGTCACCGAAACCGCCGCCGCCTTCGGCCTCGTGATCCGGCGGCTGGAGCCTGAGGGCGAAAGCCTGCGGCTGGTGCTGGACGAAGCCCCGTTCGATGCCGTGATCCTGTGGCTGGAGGCGGTGGAGCGTGACCACGGCCTGACGCTTGCCGCGCTTGACCTGCAACGCCGCCCCGCGCCCGGCGTGGTGAATGCCAGCCTGACGCTGGAAAGGCCCGCGCCATGACGCCGCCCACCCAACGCCATGGCGCAAGCCGCCACGCAGCCGCCCCGGTTCCCAGTCGCCCCCGCCTGTGCAGCCGCGCAGACAGGTGCCCCCCGCCACAAAGGCCCGCCCCATGACCGCCCCGCATCCGCGCCTGCCCTACAGCTTTGCCCGCCAGCATGGCGTGATCCTGGAACCGGGGGCCAGCGGCCCGGTATGTGCCCTGCGCCCCGGTGCCCCGGTCACGGCACTGGCCGAGGTGCAGCGGATCGCGCCCGGCCTGACATTCGAGCCGCTTTCCCCCGAGGCGTTCGAAGCCCGCCTTGCCGCCGCCTACCGCGACAATGCCGCCGACGCATCCGATGCCGCAGGGGCCGATGGCGGGCTGGCCAGCCTTGCCGATGCCACGGCGGTGGTGGATGACCTGCTTGACCAGTCCGAGGATGCCCCGGTGGTGCGGCTGATCAACGCCCTGCTGCTGGAGGCGATCCGCGAGGGCGCCTCCGACATCCATATCGAAACGCAGGAACGCAGCCTGAAGGTCCGCTTCCGCATCGACGGCATATTGCGCGAGATGGTGGAACCCAAACGCGCCCTTGCCCCGCTGCTGGTCAGCCGCATCAAGGTGATGGCGAAACTCGACATCGCCGAAAAACGCCTGCCGCAGGATGGCCGGGTCAGCCTCAGGGTGGGCGGGCATGAGGTGGATGTGCGCGTGTCCACCATCCCGTCGCAATATGGCGAACGGGTGGTGATGCGGCTGTTGGACCGTGACGCCACCCGGCTGGGGCTTGACCGGCTGGGCATGTCGCCCCGCGATGCCCAGGTGTTCGCGCGGATGCTGGCCCGGCCCGATGGCATGCTGCTGGTCACGGGCCCCACCGGCTCGGGCAAGACCACCACGCTTTACGCCGCACTTGACCATCTGAACGACAAATCCCGCAACATCATGACGGTCGAAGACCCGATCGAATATTCGGTAGATGGCATCGGCCAGATGCAGGTGAACCCGCGCACCGACCTCAGCTTTGCGCGGGGCCTGCGCGCCATCCTGCGGCAAGACCCCGATGTGATCATGGTGGGCGAGATCCGCGACCGCGAAACCGCGCAGGTGGCGGTGGAATCGGCGATGACCGGGCATCTGGTGCTGTCCACCCTGCACACCAACACGGCCATTGGTGCGGTGGCGCGGCTGACCGACATGGGGGTGGAACGGTTCCTGCTGGCACCGATGCTGGTGGGCGTGGTGGCGCAGCGGCTGGTGCGCCGCCTTTGCCCCGATTGCCGCCGCCCCGATACCGCCAGTGCCGCCGATGCCGCATTGGTCGAAGGGCTGGCCCCCGGCGACGCGCTCTACCGCGCCTGCGGCTGTCCGGCCTGCCACGGCCAGGGCTACCGTGGCCGCTCGGGCATCTACGAGGTGGTGGCCATCACCCGCGCGCTGGAAACACTGATCCATGCCGGGGCGTCCGAGGCCGATCTCACCGCCGCCGCCCGCGCCGATGGCCCCGGCCTGCTTGCCGACGGGCTGCGCCAGATCCGCGCGGGCCTCACCACGGTCGAGGATGTCGCCCGCGTCGCGGCCGAGGTGTAACCCATGCCCCGGCCCCCCGCAGCCGCCCCGCTTTCCCCACCCTCTGCCCGTCCTGCCGTGCTCTGCAAATTCTTGCTGGCCCAAATATCCCCGCCGGAGGCCTCCGCCACTGGCGAACCAGTTTACCGGCAGCGGTGGCGCGACAAGGCCACGCCACCGCCTTGGCCTGTTTTCGCGGGGCCGCCCTGATGGCCGCCTACCGCTTCAAGGCCGTGGATGCCGCCGGGGCCGCGCAATCGGGCATGATCGAGGCGGCCAGCCCGGCGGCGGCGCGTGCGGCGCTGCGCGGGCGCGGGCTGCTGCCGCTGGAACTGACGGCCTCGGTCGTGCCGCTGCGGCCTGCCAAGGCCGCTGCCGGTGCCCCTCCGCCCCCGCCGCGCAGCGGGCCGCGCCTGCCGTTGGCGGCGCTGACGCTGGTCACGCGGCAGATGGCCACGCTGCTGGGCTCGGGCCTGCGGATCGAGGATGCGCTTTCGACCATCGCCGCAGGCCAGCCGCCCAAGGTCGCAGGTGTGCTGTTGACCGTGCGGGCGGCGGTGCTGGAGGGGCGCAGCTTTGGCGATGCGCTGGCCGCCTATCCGCAGGTGTTTTCCGATTTCTACCGGGCCACGGTGCGGGCGGGTGAACAGTCGGGCACGCTTGACCAGGTGATGACCCATCTGGCGGCCTTTGTCGAAAACCGCGCGCGCAACCGCCAGACCGTGCAGCTGGCGCTGCTTTACCCCGCGCTGCTGGCGGTGGTCAGCCTGTCGATCATCACGCTGCTGATGGCCTTCGTGGTGCCCGACATCGTGCGGGTGTTCGCCTCGCGCGGGGCGGATCTGCCGTTCATCACCCGGGCGCTGATCGCCGTGTCGGCGGGGGTGCGGGGCTATGGGCTTTATGCCGGGCTGGGGCTGGCTGTGGCGATCCTTGGCTTTGGCCGCTGGGTGCAGATCCCGGCCAACCGCCTGCGCTGGGATGGCTTTCTGGCCCGGGCGCGGCTGACGCGCAAGCTGGTGCAACGGATGAATGCCGCGCAATTCGCAGGCACGCTGGCCACATTGGTGCAAAGCCGCGTGCCGCTGGTCGAGGCGCTGATGGCGGCGGCCGATGTCACCCCCAACCGGCATATCCGCGCCAAGGTGGCCGAGGTGACGGAAAAGGTCCGGCAGGGCAGCAGCCTGAAACGCGCGCTGGACGAGGCTGCGGTCTTTCCGCCGATGCTGACGGCCATGGTGGCCAGTGGCGAGGCGACGGGCAATCTGGGTGCCGCGCTGGACCATGCCGCCACCGACCAGCAGCGCGATCTGGATGCCTGGGTGCGCGCGCTGGTGGCGCTGGTGGAACCGGCGATCCTTCTGGTGATGGGCGGGCTGGTGATGCTGATGGTGCTGGCGATCCTGCTGCCGATCGTGTCGCTGAACGGGCTGGCCGGTGTGTGAGCGGGGCATTTCGGTGCAAGGGCAGGGCATCTGCGCATGGTCGCCAACGCCCGCCCCGGCAGGCTGCCGGCGCAATGCGGGACTGCGTACCGCGGCAGGTCGCGGGGCAGGGCGGTGCGCGGCCTCATCCGCAACAGCAGCCTGCGTGGCATCAGGGCAGCAGGGCCGCCAGCGGCAACTCGATCTCGCTGTCGGCACTGGCGGGCATGCCGGGCACCAGCGCGGCCCCGGCGGCATGGATGGTCAGCCGCAGGCGGTCATCCTGCGTCAGCAGCGCGGTCAGCAGCGGCAGGCCGGGCGTCTCGCCCGTCAGCACGGCCTGCACCCCGTCGGCGGTGGTGGTCAGTTCGGCCAGCAGGGCGGGGGTGGGCACCGGCGGCACCGCGCCATCGACCCTTGCGCAAGTGCCGGGGGCTGCGCTGATGCGGCCTTCGCCGGTGTAGGCCCCCCGTGCCAGCGCCAGCCGCAGCCCGGCGACCTGCGCCGTGGCGGTGCAGGTGATGGGCAGGCCCGGCATTGCGGCCTCGGCCAGCGCCCAGCCTGCCGTGCCCGCCACCCGGTCAAGCACCAGACCACCCGGGCGCAGCGCCGCTTGCCCGGCCAGTGCGGTGCCCGGCCCCTCGGCCTGCCAACCGGCCACCAGCGCCAGCCCGGTCAGGCTTGCCAGCGCATCGGTATCCCACCGCAGGCTATGGCCACCCTCCAGCCGCAGCGCGCCATGCCACAGCGTGCCCGACAGGCGGTCTGCCGCCACCGGCAAACCCACTTGCTGCGCGGCAAAGCGAAGCGGCATAGTGATGGCAAGCGAGAGCGCGAAGGCCGCCACACCAAGGAGCAGCACCAATGACCCCAGCAGAAACTGCCGCCAGCGCCGCCGGGGCACATCCCCGGTGTGAAACGCATCTGACGCGGCGTGGTCTTGTGCGCTCTGCCTTGGCAAGCTGGGCCGTTCCTTTTCTGGCCGCGCCTCTGGCGGCCTGCGGGGCCCTGCCATCGGGCGGGGGCGGGGGGGCGTCACGGGCGGGCGGGCGCGATGCGGCGCTGCTGTTGCCCCTGACCGGGGCCGCAGCGGCCCTTGGGCAGAATATGGGCCGCGCCGCCAGCCTTGTCACGCAGGGAGTGCCGCCCGAGGATGCGCCAAAGATCCATGACACCGCCGACAGCGCCGAAGGTGCGGCGGCGGCGGCGCGGGCGGCCATCGCGGCGGGGGCGCGGATACTGCTGGGGCCTCTGCGGTCAGACCAGACCCCGGCGGTGCTGGCGGTGGCGGGCAATGTGCCGGTGATCACCTTTTCCAATGACGATGCGCTGGGTCCGCAGGGGGCCTTCGTGATGGGCATCACCCCGGCGCAGTCGGTCTCGACCATGTTCAGCTATGCCCGCGCGCAGGGGGTGCAGCGCATCGCGCTGGTGGCGCGCGACACGCCGCTGGGGCAAGCCTCGGCGCAAGCCGCGCAGCGCATCGCGGCGGCGGGGGGCATCACACTGACCACGGCGCTGCTGCGCGACCCGGGCGCGGGCGGGCTGGTCGATGCGATCCGGCAGGCCAGTGGCGGCACCCTGCCGCAGGCGGTGTTCCTGCCCGATGGCGGCGCCACGCTGACGGCCTTTGCCCGCGCGCTGCGGGGCAGCAGCATGCAGATACTGGGCTCGGTGCAATGGGGGGTGGATGATGTGACCGGCGACGGCAATCTGGCGGGCGCATGGTTCGCCGCCCCGCCGCCCGATCTGTTCCTGCCCTTTGCCGACCGCTTTCAGGTGGCCTTTGGTGAACAGCCGGGCATTGTCGCAGCACTGGGCCATGATGCGGCGCTGCTGGCGGTGGGGCTGGGGGCCAACCGTGCGCTGAACCGCAGGGGGGTGGCGCGGGCGGCGGGTTTTACCGGCGTTCTGGGCGCGTTCCGGTTTCTGGACGACGGGCGCTGCCAGCGCGATCTGTCGGTGCTGGCCATCGAAGGCGGGCAGATCACCCTGCTGGGCGAGGTCGCCGGAACGTGACCGCCCGCCGGCAGGGGCCAGATCCGGGGCCAGATCCGGGGCCAGCTTTGGGGCCAGATCCGGGGCCGGATCCCGGGCTTCGTAAGGGCAATGCGGGCGTCACGCTGATCGAGGTTCTGGTGGCGCTGGCGCTGTTTGCGCTGATCGGCGGGGCGGGGTTTGCCATGCTGGATCAGGTGCTGCGAACCCAGTCCCGCACCGAGGGCAGGCTGGAGCGTCTGGCCGAAATGCAACGCGCCATGTATCTGGTATCGCAGGATTTTGCCCAGGCGCGCGGGCGGTCCCTGCGGGTCGAGGCCACGCCCGATGGCCCGCAGGTCACGCTGCGCCGCGCGGTGCCCCAGATGGCCGAGGGCACCATGACCCTGCGCTATGCGCTGACTGGCGATGTGCTGACCCGCAGCCTGTCGCGCGCCGCAGGCCCGCCGCTGGCGGTGCAGCCGCTGCTGACCGGGGTGGCCGGGGTGGAATGGGTGTTTCACGGCCCCGCAGGCTGGGGGCCGGACTGGCCGCCGCCCGGCACTGTGGCGCTGGCCGGTCAGGCCCCCGCCAACCCCGCTGCCGTGGCCCTGCGCCTGACGCTGGCCGAGGGTGGCAACCTGCGCCGCGTGGCCCTGCTGCCCGCCGAGGCGCGATGATGCGGGGAGCTGCCGCGTGGCGACAGCCTGTGTCGCGGCAGGGGCAAAGCGGCGTGGTGCTGATCAACGTGCTGGTGATCCTTGCGCTGACCTCGGCGATGGTATTCGCCATGATCAGCCTGTCGGATCTGTCGATTGCCCGCAGCCAGCGGTTCAGCGAGGCGGGGCAGGCGCAGGCCTTGATCGCGGCGGGCGAGGCCAGCGCCATGGTGGCCCTGCGCCGCGACATGGAGGAGGGGGCCGCAACCGACCATCCGGGTGAGCCATGGGCCCAGATCGCGCAGGCCGAAGTGCGCATCGACGCCGGGCGTTTCGCGCTGCAGATCGCCGATGCGCAGGGGCTGTTCAACCTCAACAGCCTGCCGGGAAGCGGGGCGGCAGGCGCACAGATCCTGCAACGTATCGTGGCGGTGCTGGATCTGCCCGCCGATGTCGGGCCGCGCATCATTGCCCGGCTGGCGCAGCCCGCGCCGCTGGAACGGCTGGCCGATCTGGTGGCCGAGGCCGGGCTGGAGGATGCCGAGGTGACAAGGCTGGCCACGCTTGTCACCGTGCTGCCGGGCCGGACCGAGGTGAACGTGAACACCGCGCCCGAGGCGCTGCTGGCCGTGCTGGCCGACAACCCCGTGCAGGCCAATGCGCTGGCGGGCCGCCGCGCCCGCAACGGCTTTCTGACGCCGGCGGATGTGGCGGCGGCGCGGGTGATATTGCCGCCGGGCGTGGGCTATACCTCACGGTTTTTCGCGCTGCGGGTGACGGTGACTGTGGGCGAGACGACGCAGACCGCCGCCAGCCTGCTGCAACGCCGCCGCGACGCGGGCGGGCCGCAAGTGGCGGTGATCGCCCGTGACAGTGGACCGGGCGGCCCGGTGCCGCTGCCGGACTAGGGGGCGCAGTTCCAGCCGCAACAGAGGGCCAGAGTGTCATCGGCACAAAATGCCGCTTTGTTCTCAGATGTTCTTATAAAGTTCTTGACGGAATGCGAGTCGCATGAGAACAATACAGCAACATAGAAAGGGAACATCTGATGCTGAAGGAAATCGCCGCCGTGTTCGACCGCTCCTCCGCCACGTTGCTGGAAGACAGCATCGGTGTCGCCGGGCTGTTCTCGCTTCTCATCGCCGCGCTGTGTCTGCCCGGCCTTGTCTGAATTCGTTCCTGCCGGGGGTCTGGCGTGATGCTGCCCTTGCCTGAACACACGTTTCTGCCTGCGGTCTGACCTCGGGGCGCATGTCCCCAACTGCCTCGCGTCATTGCCTCTGACGCCCTCCCGAACAGACACGCCACTTGCCGCCGCCATCCCTTTGGATGAGCGGCGGTTTTTTTTGACTTGGCTCGGGGCGGGTGACGTGCCGCAGCGGCGGCATTGCGCAGCCCCGATCACGCCAACCGGTCACACCGGTCCGATTTAGCCAACCGGTCTGGCCCCCCAGATCGCGCCATCAGATCACGCCGCCCCAGTCACGCCGCCCCAGTCACGCCGCCCGTTCGGCGGCCAGCATCGCCTCGGCGGCGGCCTCGATCGGCAGCAGGATCGAGGCATGGCGGTTCTTGTAGTCCCGCGCCGGAAGCAGCACCTCGAAACCGTCAAACGGCGCTGCGGGCACCGGGCCGCCATCCTTCAGCATGGCGCGCAAAGCATCGCGCGCCGCCTCCACCTCGGCGCGGCTGCGCCCCTTTAGCGCCCGGCCCATGACCGAGGCCGCCGCCTGACCCAGCGCGCAGGCTTTCACATCCTGTGCGAAATCCGCCACCCGCCCGTCGCGCAGCACCAGATCCACCGTCACGGTCGATCCACACAGCGGCGAGCGGCGTTTCGCGCTGCCCTGCGGGGCCGTCAGCCGCCCCAGATGCGGAATGTCGGCGGCCAGTTCCAGAATCCGGCCGGAGTAGAGTTTGATCAGATCGCTGTCGCTCATGCTGTGGTCTGCCTGTTTGCGCTGATGTCCGGCACCGGGCTTTCCTTGCCGGGCGCAGCACCTTAGATAGCCTGCAATCCAGATAGGGCCCTGCCGCCCGTTTGAAAAGGAGCAAGCCCGATGGCCTTCGACCCCTCAAGCCTAAAGTATGATGCCAATGGCCTGCTTCCCGCCATCGCGCAGGACCATGCGACGGGCGAGGTGCTGATGCTGGCCTGGATGAACGCGCAATCGCTGGCAGAAACGCTGGCCAGCGGGCAAGTGACTTATTGGTCACGCTCGCGGCAGGCGCTGTGGGCCAAGGGCGCGACCTCGGGCCATGTGCAGCGGCTAGTGGAGTTGCGGCTGGATTGCGACCGCGACTGCCTGCTGCTGCTGGTCGATCAGACCGGCCCGGCCTGCCACACCCTCCGCCGGTCATGCTTTTACACCGCGCTGCGCGGGGGGGACGAGGTGGAGATCATGGCACCTTTGCCGTAAGGGCAAGATTTTTCGCAGAAAAATCGAGGCGGCTAAAGGCTGGTCAGATCGCCCGCGCTATCCACCAGCGTGATGCGCCCCACCCCGGGCAGCCGGGCGCGGATGCCGGGAATCGCCGCGCGCGGCGCAAAGACCAGTGCCGTTGACAGGCCATCGGCCAGCGCCGCCGTATCCGCCTCGACCGTGACGCTGGACCACAGCGGCGCAAGACCTTGCGGATGCAGGATATGCGCCCGCCCACCGATGGTCATCGCCCCGGGGCTGGAGGTGGCCACCGCCCCGCCGGTGATCTGCCGCTGCGCCAGCATCCCGGCCACGGGGTCGGCCACCCCCAGCGCGAATGGCCCGCCAAGGGCGGCAAATTCGCCGATGTTGATCAGCGCATGGTCAAAGCCGTGCCGCGCCAGCAGCGCGCGCACCGCATCTGTGGCAAAACCCTGCGCGATGCCGTTGAAGGTCAGCGCCTGGCCGGGGGCCAGCACCACGGCCCCGTCATGCCGCACCCGCCGCCAGCCGGTGGCACGCGCTGCCGCAGCCACATCGCCGCCATCCGCCAGCGCCCGCCACAGGGGCTGCACCGTGGGGTCAAATATCCCGTCCGTTGCCTTGTGCAGCACATCGGTCAGGGCGCAGAGCGCGTGATACGCGGGCGAGGGGGAGGCCAACCGCCCCGCAGCGTTAAGCCGCACCAGCGCCGAATCCGCGCGATACAGGCTGAACTCTCGCTCGATCCGGGCCAGCAACGGCGGGATGGCGGCCAAGACGCGCTGGGCTGCCCCGGCCTCGCCCCGCAGCACCACCTCCGCCTCGGCCCCCAATGCGACACCTTGCCAGCGCCAGTCGCCCGCCTGCGCTGCACGCGGCAGCAGCGCCGCCGCCGCCACCTGCAAGAACCGCCGCCGTTTCATTCCGCCACCGCAGGCATCAAGGGCCGCCGCCCCCGCGCGGCAAGTATCAGGGGCACGCAGGCCTTGGGGTCGTCATGGATGGTCACGCAGTCAAGGCACTGGAAACATTCGGCATAGTCGATCTTGCCCGAGGGCTTTATCGCGCCATAGCTGCATTTCACACGGCACAGCTGGCAGGGTGATCCGCATTCCGCCCGCCGCGCGATCCAGTCGCGGCCCCGGATCAGCCCGCCGATGGCCATCACCGCGCCCAGCGGGCAGACATAGCGGCAGAACCCCTTGAAGGTGAACATCCCCAGCACCAGCCAGCCCGCCGCATAGGCCACATAATACCATTCGCGCAGGAAAAATGTGGTGATCGCGGTCTTGAACGGCTCCACCTCGGCCACAAGGTCGACCCGGTCGGGTGCAAGGGCCAGCGTCACCAGCATGCCCGCCAGCAGCGCGTATTTCACCCGCTTCAGCTGCCCGTCCCACAGCACCGACGGCTGCCATTGCGGCAGGCGCAGCAGGCGGCCCAGATGATGCGCAAACTCCTGCAACGCGCCGAAGGGGCAAAGCCAGCCACAGAACAGCCCGCGCCCCCACAGAACGAAACCCGCGATGGTCACGCCCCAGATGGCCAGCGAGAACGGATCATAGAGCAGATAGGCCAGTGAACCGCCCTCGACTCCCGTGCGCAGGGTGGCCAGCGGGGTGACGATGGACAGCTGCCCTTGCCCCCACCAGCCGATGAAGGCGGTGACAAAGGCAAGCACCACCAGCCTGACGGGCGTATATGTGGCCATGGCAGCCAACCGGTGCATCCCCGGCCCCAAGGCCAGCAAAAGCCCCGCCAGAAACACCGCCAGCACCACAAGATCGGCCTGCCGGTTGAAGATCGCCTCGCGCCATGGGGCCAGCCGTTCCACCACGCCGGGGCGCAGAAAGAACCGCTCGGGCGTGGCGTGGGTCAAAGACAGGGTGACAGTGCCGGATTCGGGCTGGAACATGCCGTGTTCCCGCACAGCCTGCACGTTCAGCACCCAGGGCCGCGTGGGGTCCAGCCCCAGCCGCCGGTCGGTGCGCAGGATCATCGCGCTGCCCTCGGGCACGCCGGGTGCGGTGGAAAAGATCAGATCGGCATCGCGCAGCGCCACCGGCAGGCCATCCTGATCCGCCGACAGCCGGTCTGGCGCGGTGTTGCGCACGAAATCGGGGCTGACCAGCCCGTGCCGCCCGGCGTCGATCACCAGAAACGGCTCGTCATGGTCGGAAACGGCCATGAAGCGTTGCAGGTCACGAAAGCCATCGTCATCCAGCACGGCGCGGGCAATGGCGGGCGGGCCGATATCCACCAGCCACAGGTCAAGATACAGGCCCTCGGGGTCGGCCTGCGCCTCAGGGTCGTCATCCGCCCAGAGCGTGCCCGCGAAAGCCGCGTCGATTTCGGCATTCGTCACCCGCAGATTGCGCGCCAGCCCCTGATCCACCAGCGCGGGCCAGTCCAGCGGCTCGGCATGATCCGGGTCGGGATAGGCGGGCGGGGCGGTGCTGATGCCCTGCATCTTTTCGCGCGCCACCTGCAACGTTGCCGCCAGCAGCGATTCATGCGCAATGCGGACCGATGCGGTGGCCTTGGTCACGCCGTCGAGGTAAACCAGATCAGACCCCGCACCGGCCTCGCCGTAAGGTGTGCCCACCACCAGCGCCGTGTTGATCGAATGGCCGCGGTATTGCTCGAAGAACTTGTGGAACGGGGCCTCGCCCAGACCCGAGACGAAAATCGGCTCGTTATGCGCGATCAGCCGCACGTCGATGAACCTGCCCTCCAGATCCAGCATCACCAGCATGTTGATCGGCGCGCCGGAAAAGCCGGGCAGGGGGGCCATCGGTTCTGTTTCAAAGACATAGCCCGCCTCGGCCCCGCCCGAATTGCGCAGCGACCACACCCCATTGTCGTTAAGCGGCTCGCCCAGGGCATAGGGTGGCACGATGAAGGCTTCGATCGCCGATTGCTCCAGCGGCGCTGCAGCCAGCAGCGGGGCGAACAGGAACCACAGGGCAAGGGCCAGAAAGTTGCGCATGGGCCGGACGATAGGCGCATCCCGGCCCCTGCGGCCATAGGACGAAGGTAGAGGCGCATCGCGGGCAGGCACGGCTTAAGGTTCGCCTGCGTCGGATGTGGCGCGGGGGCCACTCATCACGCCTTGGCGGGCGTTTTTCGTTGCGGCGCGCAACAAGCAACCGGCAGCGCGCGGCGGGCGATCCGGCCCGACAGAATGAAACCGCGTCACCCCCGGCGGGCGGAGGAACCATGCGCCAGACAACACGCGACCCGGTGATATTCCTGTTGTCGATGGCCGGTTTTGTGCTGTTCTGGGCGGCGCTGGCCTGGGCCAAGGCCGACCCCCGCGTTCTGCCCGGCCCGTGGGAGGTGATGGTTGAGGTGGCCGATGAGGCCGCGTCAGGCGCGCTGGCCCGGCATGTGGGGGCCACGCTGCTGCGCGTGGCGCTGGCCTTTGCGCTGGCGATGAGCCTGGGCACCGCGCTGGGGCTGGCGCTGGGCCGCTGGCGCAGGCTTGACCGCTGGGCCGACCCCTGGGTGATGATCTTCCTGAACCTGCCCGCGCTGGTGGTGATCGTGCTGTGCTATCTGTGGATCGGGCTGAACGAACTGGCCGCCGTGGTGGCCGTGACGGTGAACAAGACCGCCATGGTGCTGGTGACGGTGCGCGAAGGCGCCCGGACGCTGGACCGCGCGGTGGCCGAGATGGCGCAGGTCTACCGTCTGACCCCGCTGGCCCGCCTGCGCCATGTGGTGCTGCCGCAACTGGCGCCCTACATGGCGGCTTCGGCCCGCAACGGGCTGGCCGTCATCTGGAAAATCGTGCTTGTGGTGGAGTTTCTGGGCCGCTCCGATGGCGTGGGCTTCCAGATCCACCTGCGGTTCCAGCTGTTCGACATCCCCGGCGTGATGGCCTATGCGCTCAGCTTTGTGGCCGTGATGCTGGTGCTGGATTACGGGGTGATCCAGCCGTGGGAACGGAGAGCGGGGAAGTGGCGGGGGGTGTGAGTGTCACCCCCGCCCATGCCCCTCATCCCAATCCAGCACGGGGTTGATCGGCAAGATCCTGTGCGGGTTTATCGTGGCGTGGCTGTAGTGGTAGTGGCGCACGATATGGTCGAAATGCACCGTCTCGCGCACGCCCGGCCATTGGTAAAGCGCCCGGGCATAGGCCCACAGATGCGGGTAATCCACGATCCGCCGCCGGTTGCATTTGAAATGCAGGTGATAGACCGGATCAAACCGCAACAGCGTGGTGAACAGCCGCCAGTCGGCCTCGGTGATCACATCGCCTAGCAGATAGCGGTGGTCGGCAAGATGCCCCTCCAGCCAGTCGAGGCTGTCGAACAGCGGGTGCACGGCGGCATCATAGGCGGCCTGAGTGGTGGCGAAACCGGCCTTGTAGACGCCGTTGTTCACCGAGTCATAGATGCGGGTGTTGAACGCCTCGATCCGCTCGCGCAGCGGTTCGGGCCAGTAATCGGCGCTGTTTCCAGTCAGCCCGTCAAAGGCGCTGTTGAACATGCGGATGATTTCCGACGATTCATTGCTGACAATGGTTTCGCGCAGTGTGTCCCACAGCACCGGCACCGTCACGCGGCCCGAAATGCCCGGATCGGCGCGGGTGTAGATGTTACGCAGGAAGGGCAGGCCGAACAATGCGTCGCCGGTGGCGCCCGGAAAATCGGTGGCAAAGGTCCAGCCGTCATCCAGCATGTCGGGATGCACCACTGACACGCCGATATGCTCCTGCAAGCCCTTGAGGCTGCGGAAGATCAGCGTGCGGTGCGCCCAGGGGCAGGCATGCGAGACATAAAGGTGATAGCGCCCGGATTCGGCCGGAAATGCGCCGCTACCTGACGGCCCGGCGCTGTCATCGGGTGTAATCCAGTTGCGGAATGTGGTGGTGGTGCGTTCAAACCGCCCGCCGGTCGCGCGGGTGTCATACCATTCGCTGCTCCACGCGCCGTCGATCAGTTGTCCCATGGTCTGCCCCTTTGTTTCATTTGCAAAGATGGGCCCGCCGCCCGCGACTGCAACACCGCAGCAGCGCACAGCGCCTGTTCACCGCCCCCAGACCACCGCATTCTCGTGCCGCTTGATCAGGTGTTTCAGTTCCACAAAGGCCTTTGTCACAAAGGCCGCGAACCGGTCAGCCGCCTGCGACCGTTGCACCCCGGCCCGGCGCAAGATGCCAAGCGACCGGTTGGGCTGCGGTATCTCCAGCGGCAGCACGGTGATCCGCGCCTCTTTCCGCGTGGCAAAGACCACCGAATGCGGCAGAACGGCCAGAGCATTGGTTTCGGCCATGTAGTTGATCACGCTCATCAACGACCCGCCGGAATAGCGGATCGTCAGATCTGACATGCCGATGGTCAGAAGGATCGAATGCAGGTCCGACAGCAGGGGCGAGCCGGGCAGGGGGGCCACCCAGGGAAAATCCGTCAGATCCGAGGTTTGCAGCCGGGGTTTGCGCAGCAAGGGATGCGCCATGCGGCAGGCCACGATGTTGCGGCCCGGCAGAATCTCGGTGAATTCGAACCCCGGGGCCACATCCAGCAGGCCCATCGGCACGATGCCAAGGTCGATCTTTTCGCTTTCCAGCGCCTGTGAAAGCTCTGGCAGGTTGCCGTAGGACTGGTGCACCGCCACATCCGGCTCGATGTTCTGGAATTCTGCCACCATGCGCGAGATCATCGCATCCATGAAGAACGGCACGCCGCCCACCTGCACCTGCCCCTTGGTGCCGCGCAGGAAACCCTGCACCGCATCGGAGGCCTGCCGCGAGGCGGCGATGATGATGCGGCCCTGACCGGCCAGTTGCAGCCCCAGCGCGGTGGGTTGCAGCGGGCGTTTGCCTTTCTGGAACAGTGGCTCGCCCACCCGCGCCTCGAGCATGGCCAGCGACCGCGACACGGCGGGCTGCGACAGGCCCAGCAGCGCCGCCCCTTCCGAGACGCCGCCCGCGTCGATCACGGCGGCAAGTTGCATGAGATGGCGTTCGTTCAGGCGCATAACAGAATGGTATACTGTGTGGCGCAATAAGCATCAACTTTCTGTGCTCCGACGCTAACATTCCGACAGGGATCGGGGAGGATGCCTTGGAGGGAAATCAACCATCACTGGTGCCGTCTGCGCCCCTGCACGATCTGGCCCAGCGGCTGATCGCCACGGGCGAGGGCCGGCTGGTCAGCGGCCTGCTGGCGGCGGTGCAGCATGTGCATGCGCTGGTAGCCGAAACCCGCCCCTCGGCAGACGAGATGCGCGCCGTGATCGACTTTCTGACCGAGGTGGGCCACAGCGCCGACGCGCGGCGGCAGGAATGGGTATTGCTGGCCGATGTGCTGGGCGTGTCCACGCTGGTGGAGGATATGAACGCGCAGCGCCCGCTTGGTGCCACGCCGAATACCGTGGCCGGGCCGTTCTACCGCGCCGATGTGCCTGAAACCGCCAATGGTGGCAGCATCTGCCGCGATGGCAGCGGTGCGCCGCTGCGGGTGACGGGGCGGATCACCGATCTGGCCGGGGCCGGTCTGGGCCCGTCGCTGGTCGAGGTGTGGCAGGCCAATGGTGCGGGCGTCTACGAGAATCAGGAACCCGACCTGCAACCCGAATTCAACCTGCGCGGCCGGCTGGTGACAGATTCGCTGGGCCGGTTCAGCTTTCATTCCGTGCGGCCCAAGGGCTACCGGCTTCCCGATGATGGCCCGGTGGGGCGGGTGCTGACCGGGCTTGGCCTGGCGCTGGAACGGCCCGCGCATCTGCATTTCCGCGTGACCGCGCCCGGATGCCAGGTGCTGACCACGCATGTGTTTGACCGCAGCGACCCGGCGCTGGCGCGCGATGCGATGTTCGCGGTGAAACCGGAACTGCTGGCCGACATCACGCCTGACCCTGACCTGGCGGGGGCGTGGCGGCTGAACGTGACATTCGTGCTGGCCCCGCTGGCTGGCCACACACCACAACCGACCCGAGGGAGGATCTGACGATGGCCTTTGTAAGCGGCTACCACCACCTGACACTCAGCACCGACGGGGTGCAGGAAGACTATGATTTCTATACCAAGACGCTGGGCCTGCATTCGGTCAAGCGCACGGTGCTGTTCGATGGCACCATTCCGGTCTATCACCTGTATTACGGGGCGCGCGGCGGTGATGCCTCGACCATCATCACCACATTCCCGTTCCGCAAGCCCGGCATCTTTGGCCGCCGCGGCACCAACCAGTCGAAAACCATCATGCAGGCCATTCCGGTGGGGGCCGCCGAATTCTGGGTGAACCGGCTGAACGAGTGTGGCATCCCGGCGGAAAAGGGCAGCCGGTTCGGCCTGACCCGGGTGATGTTCAAACATCCCTGCGGCATTCCGCACGAACTGGTGGAAAACCCCGCCGACGCCCGCGCTCCCATCACCAATGACGCGCAGGGCATCGGTCCGGCGCATGGCATTCTGGGCATCTATGGCGGTGGCGTCGCGGTCTGGGACCGCACGGCGATGGATGATTTCCTGACCATCGGCATGGGCATGACCAAAGAGGCCGACAGCGACGAGGGCCTGATGTTTTCCGTGCCCAACCCCGGCGGGCCATCATCGGTGGTGGAGGTTCTGCACGAAACCACCGGGCCGCAGGGCACATGGACGCTGGCGGGCGGCACGATTCACCATCTGGCGCTGAACACAGGGAATGAGGAAAACCAGTTGAAGCTGAAGGCGCATCTCGAAGGGATGGGCTTTACCGACGTGTCCGACCAGAAGGACCGCAACTATTTCAAATCCTGCTATGTGCGCAGCCCGGGTGGCGCGCTGTTTGAAATCGCCTGGTCGGTTGAGGGCGGCTGGGCGCTGGACGAACCCGCCGATGCCATCGGCTCGACCCTGGTGTTCCCGCCGTGGTTCGAGCATCGTCGGGCGGAGCTGACCGAAGGCCTGGAACCGGCGGCGTTCTGAATGCAGGCCGATGACGCCCCCCTGACCCTTGGCGCGCCCCAGACCGGGGCGCGTGCGCTGTGTGTGTTCCTGCATGGCCGGGGCCAGACCCCGGAAGAGATGCAGGAACAGGTGATCCGCCATCTGACGGTGCCCGGGGTGGCCTATGTGTTGCCGCGTGCGCCGGGCAAGGTCTGGTATGATGCCAAGGCGGTGGATCCGCTGACAGAAACCACGCAGGCGCAACTGGTGGCGGGGCTTGACCGGATCGCCGCAACCATCGGCACGCCGCAGGTGCCGCTGCTGCTGGCGGGATTCAGCCAGGGGGCCTGCATGGCGCTGGAATATGCGCTGCTGCGCGGGGCATGGCATGGCGGGCTGGTGGCCTTTACCGGCTGCCGGGTGGGCGATGCCGCGCGGCCCGTCGCCGATCTGGGCAGCATGCCGGTGTATCTGACCGGCAGCGACGCCGACCCGTGGATACCGCTGCCGGCCTTTGCCGCTGCGGTCGAGGCCTGCGGCCGCGCCCGCGCGCAACTGCGCGCCGAATGCTTTCCGGGCCGGTCGCATGAGGTGTCGCGCGCCGAGATCAATGTTCTGGATCAGATGCTTGCCACGCTGGCCAGGCAGGAGGCGTGATGGACCCCTTTGTTTTCCCCGGCCTGACGACGCGGGTGATCTTCGGCTCTGGCACGCTGGCGCAGGTGGGGGCCGAGGTGGAACGGCTGGGCCATTCCCGCGTGCTGGTGCTGTCAACCGAAGGCCAGCAGGCGGATGCCGAGGCGCTGTCGGCCCGGCTTGGCGCGCTGTCGGCGGGGGTGTTTGCGCAAGCCGCCATGCACACGCCGGTCGAGGTGACGCAAACCGCGCTGGCGGCCTTCAAGGCTTCCAGTGCTACGGCGGTCGTATCGCTGGGCGGCGGATCGACCACGGGGCTGGGCAAGGCCATCGCCATTCGCACCGGGGCTGATCAGGTGGTGATCCCCACCACCTATGCCGGGTCGGAAATGACCGATATTCTGGGCGAAACGGCGGGCGGCCAGAAAACCACGCGCCGCGACCCGGGCATCCGCCCCGAGGTGGTGATCTATGACGTTGACCTGACGCTGACCCTGCCTCCCGCGCTGACCGTGACTTCGGCACTGAACGCCATCGCCCATGCGGTCGAGGCCTTCTATGCCACTGACCGCAACCCGGTAATCACCGCCATGTGCCGCGAGGCTTTGCCCGCCTTCCGCGACGGTTTGCCCATGATCGCCCGCGACCCGCGCGACACAGAGGCACGCTCGCAGGTGCTGTATGGCGCATGGCTGTGTTCCACCGCGCTGGGTTATGTGTCGATGGCGCTGCATCACAAGCTTGCGCATGTGCTGGGCGGCAGTTTCAACACGCCGCATGCCGATACCCATGCCATCCTCTTGCCGCATACCGCAGGTTTCAACGGTGCCGCCGTGCCCGGTCTGCTGGCCCCGGTGACAGAGGCTTTTGGCACCAGCCCCGGCGCGGGCCTGTGGGATTTTGCCAGTGCGGTGGGTGCCCCCCTGCGGCTGGCCGACCTTGGCCTGACCGAGGCCGATCTTGACCGCGCGGCGGATATTGCCGTGCAGAACCCCTATGCCAACCCGCGCCCGTTTGACCGCAGCGCCATCCGCGCGCTGTTGCAGGATGCCTGGGAAGGCCGCCGCCCCGCCACCTGACGCCAATCAAGGGCCACCAGGGCCATAAGCCATCAAGGTCACAAACCACCAAGGCCAGAAGCCATCAAGGGAGGAACCACCATGCTGACACGCCGCCGTTTCCTGCATACCAGCGCCGCCACCGGCCTTACCCTGGCCAGCAGCCACCTTGCCGCCCCCGCACTGGCCCAGGGCGCGAAGATCCGCCTTGGCTATGTCAGCCCGCAATCCGGGCCGCTGGCCGGTTTCGCCGAAAGCGACGCCTACAACATCAAGGCCTTCCTTGCGTCCGAGGCCGGGGCGAATTTCGAGGTCATCGTCAAGGACAGCCAGTCGAACCCCAACCGCGCCGCCGAAGTGGCCAAGGAACTGATCATCGACGACGAGATCAACCTGATGCTCGTCGCCTCCACCCCCGAAAACACCAACCCCGTCGCCACGACATGCGAGGCCGAGGGCATGCCGGTCATCTCTACCGCCGCCCCCTGGCAGCCGTGGTTCATTGGCCAGCAGGGCAACCCGGGCGATCCGGCGTCCTGGAAACCCTTCGATTTCGCCTTCCACTATTTCTGGGGGCTGGAAGATGTGATCGCCGTGTTCCTGAATATGTGGAACCAGCTTGATACCAACAAATCCATCGGCGGCCTGTTCCCCAATGATGCCGACGGCAACGCCTGGGGCGACCCGAACGTGGGCGTGGGCCCCGGTTTCGCCGCCGCAGGCTACACGCTGAACGACCCGGGCCGCTATCAGAACCTGACCGACGATTTCACCGCGCAGATCAACGCCTTCAAGGCGGCAAATGCCCAGATCGTGACCGGCGTGGTGATCCCGCCCGATTTCACGACCTTCTGGAATCAGGCCAAGCAGCAGGGCTTTGCGCCCAAGGCGGCGACGGTGGCCAAGGCCATCCTGTTCCCGCAATCGGTCGAGGCTTTGGGCGAGGCCGGTCACAACCTGTCGTCCGAGGTCTGGTGGTCGAACACGCATCCCTTCGCCTCGTCCCTCACCGGCCAGTCGGCGGCAGACCTTGCGGCAGGCTTCACGGCGGAAACCGGGCGGCCGTGGACGCAGCCCATCGGCTTCATCCATTCGCTGTTCCAAATGGCCACCAATGTCATGGGCCGGGTGGATGACGCCGCTGACCCCGAAGCGGTGGCGGCGGCGATTGCCGCGACCGACATGGATACGATCGTGGGCAAGGTGGCCTTCAACGGCGCGGGCCTGCCACCCTTCGCCGCCGCCAACGTCTGCAAGACCCCGCTGGTCGGCGGCCAGTGGCGGCGCAAGGCCGATGGCACCTTCGATCTGGTGGTGGTCGACAACCAGACCGCGCCGATGATCCCGACCGGCGGCGTGATGGAAGCGCTGGCCTGACAGGACGCCACGGCTGCGCCCCGCCCGGGGCGCGGCCAACCCCGGAGATTCCAGTGACCATCCTCAGCCTGCACAATGTCTCGAAACGCTTCGGTGCCCTGACGGTCACCGATGACGTGACCTTTGACGTGCCGCGCGGGCAGGCTCTGGGCATCATCGGGCCGAATGGCGCGGGCAAATCGACCTTGTTCAACCTGATCACCGGCAATATCCGCGCCGATGCCGGGCGCATCGACTTCCTTGGCCGCGACGTCACGCGCGACCCCGCGATGAAACGGGTGCAGGCCGGGGTGGGGCGCAGTTTCCAGATCCCGCAACCGTTTGAAAAGCTGACCGTGTTCGAAAACCTGGCCACCGCCGCCAGCTTTGGCCGCCGCCTGCCCGAACGCGCCGTGACCGCGGCCTGTCTCGACATCCTCGAACAGACCGAGCTGATGCGCCGCGCCAACACGCCGGCCGGGCAATTGTCGCTGCTGGAACGCAAGCGGCTGGAACTGGCCCGCGCCATGGCCACCGGGCCGCAACTGCTGCTGCTGGATGAAATCGCGGGCGGGCTGACCGAGGGCGAATGTCAGGCGCTTGTGGCCACGATCAGGGCCATCCATGCGCAGGGCACCACGATCATCTGGATCGAACATGTGCTGCACGCGCTGAACGCGGTGGTGGAACGGCTGCTGGTGCTGGATTTCGGCCGCGTGATCGGCATCGGCGAACCCGCCGCCATCATGGCCTCGAAAGAGGTGCGCGAGATCTATCTGGGGATCGAGATTTGACACCGCTGCTGGAAACCCGGGGCCTGACGGCCAATTACGGCGACTTCCGCGCACTGTTCGGCGTGGATATCACCGTTCAGCCCGGTGAAACCGTGGCGATCATCGGGGCCAATGGCGCGGGCAAGACCACGCTCCTTCGCGCCATCGCGGGCGTGCTGCGCTCGGCCCCCGCGCAGGTGCTGCACCACGGAGCCCCCATCGGCGCGCTGCCCGCCGATCAGGTGATGCAGCGCGGCATCAGCATGGTGCCCGAGGGGCGCCGGCTCTTCCCCTCGCTGTCGGTCGAGGAGAACCTGCTGATCGGCGGCCAGACCCGCCGCGCCAAAGGGCCGTGGTCGCTGGCAACTGTCTATGACTTGTTCCCCATCCTGCGCGAGCGCCGCCATTCCCCCGGCACGGCGCTTTCGGGGGGCCAGCAGCAGATGGTCGCCATCGGCCGCGCGCTGATGGCCAACCCTGAACTGATGCTGTGTGACGAGATCAGCCTTGGCCTCGCCCCCGTGGTTATCCGCGACATCTATGCCGCCCTGCCGCAGATCAAGGCGGGGGGTGCGTCGCTGGTGATCGTGGAGCAGGACATCGCCCAGGCCCTGCGCGTGGCCGACCGTGTCTATTGCCTGATGGAAGGCCGCGTCACCCTGACCGGCCGCCCCGCCGACATCACCCGCGACGCGATCCACGCCGCCTATTTCGGAGCGCCCGCATGACCATCCTCCACCTTGCGCATTTTCTGCCCCTAAATATCCCCGCCGGAGGCCTCCACCAAGGCGACCGCCGCCTCGGTCGGCGTCTCACCGGGTGGCAACGCCGCCTGAGGGGGCTCGATGCCCCCGAAGGCGGCTCCCCCCCGCTGGCCGTGGAAACCGGGGCGGGGGAGCCGCGCGCGGGGGCATCGAGCCCCCTTGCGCGGCGTTGCCACGGGACAAGCCCCGAGGAGGGCCGGTCGTTGCCGCTGTGGAGGCCTCCGGCGGGGATATTTAGGGGCAGAAAATGGGAAACCTGCGCCCTTGCGTACTGCGACCCGTGGGTGGCCGGCGGTGGAGGTCTGCGAAGTGGGTGTCTTTACAAGGACGAAAGGCGGACGGCGTGATCGGAGTTGATACCATCGTGCAGGGTGTGCTGCTGGGCGGGCTTTATGCGCTGTTCGCGGCGGGGTTGAGCCTGGTGTTCGGCATCATGCGGCTGGTGAACCTGGCGCATGGTGACCTGATCGTGATGGGGGCCTATCTGATCCTGATCCTGGTCACGCTGTCGGGGCTGAACCCGTTTCTGGCGGCGCTGGTGGCGGCGCCCCTGATGTTCGGGCTGGGATGGGGCTTGCAGCGGCTGGTCCTGAACCGCACGCTGGGCAAGGACATCCTGCCGCCGCTGCTGGTGACGTTCGGCCTGTCCATCGCCTTGCAAAACGCCTTGCTGGAGGGGTTTTCGGCCGACAGCCGCAAGATTTCGGCGGGCGGGCTGGAGACGGCCTCGGCCGATCTGGGGATCGTCACGGTGGGGGTGATGCCCTTGCTGACCTTCGCCTCGGCCATCGCGGTGATCGTGGGGCTGAACGCGCTGTTCTACCGCACCGCTTTGGGCCGGGCGTTCCGGGCGGTGTCGGATGATCCGGTGACGGCCAGCCTGATGGGTATCAGGCCCGCGCATGTCTTTGCCATGGCGACCGGGGTGGCCATGCTGGTGGTCACGGTGGCGGCGCTGTATTTCGGCATGCGGGCGAATTTCGATCCGGCGATCGGCCCCGCCCGGCTGATCTATGCCTTTGAGGCGGTGATCATCGGGGGGCTGGGCAGTCTGTGGGGCACGCTGGCGGGAGGGATCATCATCGGCGTGGCGCAGACAGTGGGGGCGGCGGTGAACCCCGAATGGCAGATACTGGCCGGGCATGTGGCCTTTCTGCTGGTGTTGCTGGTCAGGCCGCGCGGCCTGTTTCCCCGGGCGGTGGACTGATGCGCTACAGGGTTCAGACCCGCACCCGGGCGGGACATATCGCGGGATTTGTGGCGCTGGGGCTGATCGCGCTGGCCATCGTGCTGCCGGTCTTTGCCGGGCGCGGGCTGATACAGGACATGTTCTTCATCCTGACCATGCTGGTGCTGGCGCAGTTCTGGAACCTTCTGGCGGGCTATGGCGGGCTGGTGTCGGTGGGCCAGCAGGCTTTTGTCGGCATGGGGGCCTACGCGATGTTCGGCGCGGTGATCCTGTGGGGGGTGGACCCGATACCGGCGATTCTGGCGGGCGGGGTGGCGGCGCTGTTGCTGGCCGTGCCCACGGCCTATTTCGCGTTCCGCCTGCAGGGGGCCTATTTCGCCATCGGCACATGGGTGATCGCCGAGGTGACGCGGCTGATGGTGGCGCAGTGGAAGGCGCTGGGCGGGGGCACCGGCACATCGCTGCCGCGCGAGGCGACGGGCGACATGTGGGGTGTATCAGCAGTGCAGGCGCTGTTCGGCCTGCGCGAGGCGGCGGCGCGCGATGTGCTGGCCTATTGGCTGGCGCTGGCGCTGGCGGTGGCCACCATAGGCGGCATCTACTGGCTTTTGCGCAACCGGCTGGGGCTGGCGCTGTCGGCGGTGCGCGACAACACCGAGGCGGCGAAATCGGTGGGCGTCGATGCGGGCCGGATGAAATGGTTTGTCTTCCTGATCGCGGCCTTCGGCACCGGCCTGTGCGGCGCGCTGATCTTCGTGCAGACCGCCCGCATTTCCCCCGACGCCGCCTTCAACGTCAGCCAGTGGACGGCCTATGTCATCTTCATCGTGGTGATCGGCGGCATCGGCACCATCGAGGGGCCCATTCTGGGCGTGCTGATCTTTTTTGCGCTGCAATCGGCCTTTGCCGATTACGGCAGCTGGTATCTGTTCGCGCTGGGGATCATCGGCATCGTGGTGATGCTGGTGGCACCGCGCGGGCTTTGGGGCCTGTTTTCCGACAGGACCGGCATTCACCTGTTCCCGGTGCAGCGCAGGCTGGTCGGGCGGGATATTTCTGAGGGAGAGACGTGATGGCCGACATAACCACAGATGTTCTGATCATCGGCACCGGCCCCGCAGGGTCGGCCACGGCGGCGCTGCTGGCGAGTTACGGCGTGGCGCATATGGTGATCAACCGCTACCGCTGGCTGGCCACCACGCCGCGCGCGCATATCACCAACCAGCGCACGATGGAGGTGCTGCGCGATCTGGGGTCGGAGGTCGAGGGCGAGGCCTATATGCACGCCAGCCCGCAGGAGCTGATGGGCGAGAATGTGTTCTGCGAGAGTCTGGCGGGTGAGGAGATCGGCCGGATGAAAAGCTGGGGCAACCACCCCCTGTCGATGGCCGAACACCTGCTGTCCTCGCCCTGCAAGATGAACGACCTGCCGCAGACCTTCATGGAACCCCTGCTGTTCAAGACCGCCTGTTCGCGCGGCACCCAGGCCCGGATGAGCACCGAATACATCAGCCACGAACAGGATGCCGAAGGGGTGACAACCACCTGCCGCGACCGGCTGACCGGGGGCACGTTCACGGTGCGGTCAAAGTATCTGGTGGGGGCCGATGGCGGCAACAGCCTGGTGGCCGAGCATCTTGGCCTGCCGTTCGAGGGGCGCATGGGTGTGGGCGGGTCGATGAACATCCTGTTCCGCGCGGATCTGTCACGCTATGTCGCCCACCGCCCCTCGGTGCTTTACTGGGTGATGCAGCCGGGGGCCGACGTGGGTGGCATCGGCATGGGTCTGGTGCGCATGGTGCGGCCCTGGAACGAATGGCTGATCGTCTGGGGCTATGACATCAACGGCCCCGCCCCGGTGGTGGATGAAGCCATGGCCACGCAGGTGGCGCGGCAACTGGTGGGCGACCCGGCGCTGGAGATCGAACTGCTGGGGGCATCCGTCTGGACGGTGAACAACATGTTCGCCACCCATATGCAGAAAGGCCGGGTGTTCATCATGGGCGACGCCGCGCACCGGCACCCGCCGTCGAACGGGCTGGGGTCGAACACCTCGATTCAGGATGGCTTCAACCTGGCATGGAAACTGGCGGCGGTGCTGAAAGGGCAGGCGGGGGAACGGCTGCTTGACAGCTATTCCGCCGAACGCGCGCCCATCGCGCGGCAGATCGTGACCCGCGCCAACCAGTCGATCGGTGAATTCGGCCCGATTTTCAAGGCGTTGGGCATGGATGGCGGCACCGATCACGAAAAGATCCAGCGCAACATGGATGCGCGGGTAACGGCCGCCCCCGAGGCCGAGGCGCAGCGCGAGGCGCTCAGGCAGGCCTTCGCCTTCAAGAAATACGAATTCGACTGCCACGGGGTAGAGATGAACCAGCGCTACCGGTCGGATGCCATCCTGACCGACGGCCAGCCGGAACCCGCTTTCGAAAAGGATGCCGAACTGCATTATGCCCCCACCACCTGGCCCGGCGCGCGCCTGCCACATGTCTGGGTGTTCGCCAAATCCGGCGAAAAGCTCTCCACCCTCGACCTTTGCGGCAAGGGGCAGTTCACCCTCTTGACCGGCATCGGGGGTGAGGCTTGGGTCGCGGCTGCCGAAACGCTGGCCGCCGAACTGGGCTTGCCGATCCGCTGCCACCTGATCGGCCCGCGCCGCGCCGTCGAGGATCACACCGGCGACTGGGCCCGCGCATCGGAGATCCGCGATGCGGGCTGCCTTCTGGTGCGGCCCGACCATCACATTGCCTGGCGGTCGGAAACGCCGGCCGCCGATCCCGTGGCCGAACTGCGCCGCGTCCTGACAACCCTGCTGGCGAGGTAGCCATGACCACATCCCATGAATCCGGCTTTTTCACCGAAGAAACCTCGGCCGAGGTGGTGATCGCCCGCAATGCCAATGCGGGCAACGAACGGCTGAAACAGGTGATGGCCGTCATCACCCGCAAACTGCACGAGGCGGTGAAGGAAATTGAACCGACGCAGGACGAATGGATGCAGGCCATCCTGTTCCTGACCGAAACCGGCCATACCTGCACAGACTGGCGGCAGGAATTCATCCTGCTTTCCGATGTGCTGGGCGTGTCGATGCTGGTGGATGCGGTGAACAACCGCAAACCCTCGGGGGCATCGGAATCCACCGTGCTGGGGCCGTTCCATGTGGCCGATGCCCCGGAACTGCCGATGGGCGCAGATATCTGCCTTGACCAGAAAGGCACGCCGATGCTGGTGCATGGCCGCATTCTGGACACGGCGGGCAACCCGGTGGCAGGCGCGAAAATCGACGTGTGGCAGGCCAATGACGAGGGCTTCTACGACGTGCAGCAAAAAGGCATCCAGCCCGATTTCAACCTGCGCGGCGTGTTTCGCACCGGCGCGGACGGGCGCTACTGGTTCAAGGGGGTGAAACCGAAATTCTACCCGATCCCCGATGACGGCCCGGTGGGCAAGCTCCTGGCCGCGCTGGGCCGCCACCCCTACCGCCCTGCGCATCTGCATTACATCATCGAGGCCGAAGGGCTGGCCACGCTGGTCACGCATATCTTCGACCCCGACGATCCCTATATCGCCTCGGATGCGGTGTTCGGGGTGAAGGACGGGCTGATGGCGACGTTCAAGCCGGTGGACGATCCCGCCCGCATGGCCGATGCAGGCTTCGCCGCGCCCTTTGTCGAAGTGGCTTTCGATTTCGTGCTGGCACCACAACCCGCCTGACACCGCGCTGCGCTTTCTCATTGGCAAAAATATCCCCGCCGGAGGCCTCTGCCGTTGCCCGTCACGCAGAGGCCCGCGGGATAACGCAACCTTTCCCGCGGCCAAATTTCTTCAAAGAAATTTGCAAAAAATCCTTCCGAGGATTTTTGCCCGGCACCTCAGGCCTGCGCCCCGTCACCCCTCGGGCGGTTGCAGGATCAGCGCCAGAATGCGTTCCGCCGCAGGGGTAAGGCTGGCCCCGGCGCGGCGGATCAGGCCGAAGGGCTCCACCTCGATCCCCAGATCCAACGGCAGCACGCCGTAGGGGCTGCCCGGATCGGCGGTGAAACGCTCGGCCACGGCGCGGGCCAGCGGCGCTATGGCGTTGGTCTGCTGCAACAGCGCCAGCGTCAGCAGGAAGGACGAGGTCGATACCCGGCCCGGCGGGTCGGGCAGCCCCAGCGCGCGCAGCCGCGCCAGCACGGTGCGGCGCAGGATCGCATCGGGGCCGGGCATCACCCAGTCAAAGGCCATCAGATCGGCGGGAACCAGCGGCATGGCCGTCATCAGCCGGTGGCCGCGCCGCACCATCAGGCTGACCGGCTCGCTGGCCAGCATGGCAATCTCGAACAGGCCCGCAGCGGCGCGGTCGGGCAGGCGGGCGATGGCAAAGTCGATCCGCCCGGCCAGCAGCTGATCGCCCAGAATGTCGGATGTGGCGACCACCACCTCCACCGTCACCTGCGGCAGCGACAGACGTGCGGCGCGCAGCGCGGGCAACACTCGGTCCATCGCGGGGCCGGTGACGGAACCCAGCCGCACATGCCCGCCGGCACCTTTGGCCAGTTCCGACAGTTCGCGCCCGGCATCGGCAATCTCCATCAGCACCCTTGCTGCGCGCCGCGCCAAGGCCTGCCCCTCGGGCGTCAGCGCCACGCCGCGCCCGGTGCGGGCGTGAATGGCATGGCCGCTGATCCGCTCCACCTCGGCCAGAAGCCGCGAGGCGGCGGGCTGCGTGATGCCCAGCCGGTCGGCGGCCAACCCGATCTGCCCGGTCTCCGCCAGCCCCGCCACGATGCGCAGATGCGCCAGTTTCAGCCCCCGGCGCAGAAAATCTTCGGTCATCACCCAAATCCATACCAGAAGTGATATATCAACCTGCCATAATATGATTTGACCGGCATGGAAAGACTTGCGATGGCTTGGCCCGCGCCCAAGGAGGGGTGCGCCAATTGATCCGGGTGCCGCGCGCAACCGGCACCGACACAAGAACCGCCACCTGGGCCGCGCCCGGTGCGGCAATGGGAGGACGACAATGAAACGCTTCACACGGACGCTGGCCGCACTGGCGGCAGCGGCCATCGTCACGTCTGCGCCGGTCGCAGCGCAGGACAAGGGCACCATCGGCATCGCCATGCCCACCCAATCCTCGGCCCGCTGGATCACCGACGGCAATTCGATGGTGGAACAGTTCACCGCCGCCGGTTACGGCACCGATCTGCAATATGCCGAAGACGACATTCCGAACCAGCTGGCCCAGATCGAGAACATGATCACCAAGGGCGTGAAGGTTCTGGTCATCGCGGCCATCGACGGCACCACGCTGTCGAACGCGCTGGACAACGCCGCAGCCTCGGGCATCAAGGTCATCGCCTATGACCGCCTGATCCGCGATTCCGGCAGCGTCGATTACTATGCCACCTTTGACAACTTCAAGGTTGGCGTGCAGCAGGCCACCAGCCTTGTGGCCGGGATGCAGGAACGCTTCCCCGACACCAAACCGCTGAACGTCGAACTGTTCGGCGGCAGCCCGGATGACAACAACGCCTTCTTCTTCTACAACGGCGCGATGTCGGTGCTGGACCCGCTGATCGCCTCGGGCGACATCGTGATCCCGTCGGGCCAGATGGGCATGGATGTGGTCGGCACGCTGCGCTGGGATGGTGCCGTGGCACAGGCCCGCATGGATAACCTGCTGTCGGCCAACTATGGCGACAAGGTGCTGCATGGCGCGCTTTCCCCTTATGACGGGCTGTCGATCGGCATCCTTTCGTCGTTGAAAGGCGTGGGCTATGGTTCGGGCGATCTGGCGATGCCGATCGTGACCGGGCAGGACGCCGAAGTGCAGTCGGTGAAATCCATGATCGCGGGCGAACAGTATTCGACCGTGTTCAAGGACACCCGCGAACTGGCCCGCGTGACCGTGGGCATGGTCGATGCGCTGCTGAACGGCGGCGAGCCGGAAATCAACGACACCACCACCTATGACAACGGTGTGAAGGTCGTGCCGTCCTACCTGCTGGAGCCGGTGCCGGTCGATGTGTCGAACTACGAGGAAATCCTTGTGGGTTCGGGCTATTACACCGCCGATCAGCTGAAGTAAGACAAATGGGGCGGCGGCGCGGGATCATTCCGCATCCGCCGCCCCATCCCCAAATTGCAGGGCGCAAGAAAAATGGCACTTCTGGAAATGCGGGGAATCTCGAAAACCTTCCCCGGCGTGCGCGCACTGGACAACGTGACGCTGGCGGTCGAGCAGGGCGAGATCCACGCGATCTGCGGCGAGAATGGCGCAGGCAAATCCACCCTGATGAAGGTTCTGTCGGGCGTCTATCCGCATGGCAGCTATGAGGGTGACATTGTTTACAATGGCGAAACAATGGCCTTCCGTGGCATCCGCGACAGCGAAGACCGCGGCATCATCATCATCCATCAGGAACTTGCGCTGGTGCCGTTGCTGTCCATCGCCGAAAACCTGTTTCTGGGCAATGAACGCGCCAAGGGTGGCGTGATCAACTGGCCCGAAACCATGCAGCAGACCGAAGCCCTGCTGCGCAAGGTTGGGCTGACCGACGCACCCGCAACTCAGGTGGGCAAGCTGGGCGTCGGCAAGCAGCAACTGGTGGAAATCGCCAAGGCGCTGGCCAAGGATGTGCGCCTGCTGATCCTTGATGAACCCACCGCCGCCTTGCAGGAAAATGACAGCCAGAAGCTGCTGGATCTGTTGCTGGAGCTGAAGGCGCAGGGCGTCACATCCATCATGATCAGCCACAAGCTGAACGAGATTTCCCGCGTGGCCGACCGGATCACCGTGATCCGCGACGGGGCCACTGTTTCCACGCTGGACACAGCCGACATCACCGAGGAACGCATCATCCGCGACATGGTGGGCCGCGACATGGCGCACCGTTACCCCGACCGCACGCCGCAGATCGGCGAAGTGCTGATGGAGGTGAAGGGTTGGAACGTCTGGCACCCGGATCAGAAAGACCGCCAGATGATCCGCGACGCCGCGTTCCATGTGCGTAAGGGCGAGATCGTGGGCATCGCAGGCCTGATGGGCGCGGGCCGCACCGAACTGGCGATGAGCATCTTTGGCCGCAGCTATGGGCGCAACATCACCGGGCAGGTGATGATGGGCGGGCAGGTGGCCGATACATCGACCGTGGCCAAGGCGGTGGCGGCGGGGCTGGCCTATGTGACCGAAGACCGCAAGGTGCTGGGCCTTGTGCTGGAAGAACCGATCCTGCGCAACATCACGCTGGCAAACCTGCCGGGCGTGGCGCAGCGCGGCGTGCTGGACAAGCGGCGCGAATCTGCGGTGGCCGAGAAATACCGGCGTGCCATGGCGATCCGCACCCCCGGCGTGTTCCAGAAGGTCGTGAACCTGTCGGGCGGCAACCAGCAGAAGGTGGTGCTGTCGAAATGGCTGTTCACCGACCCGCAGGTGCTGATCCTGGACGAACCCACGCGCGGCATCGACGTGGGCGCGAAGTTTGAAATCTACGGCATCATGAACGATCTGGCCGCGCAGGGCCGGGGGGTGGTGATGATCAGTTCCGAAATGCCCGAGCTTCTGGGCATGTGTGACCGGATCTACGTGATGAACGAGGGGCGCATTCTGGGCGAACTGGCGCGGTCCGAGGCCAGCCAGGAACGCATCATGGCCCTGATCCTCAAGAACAACGGAAAGGCGGCGTGATGAGCGACCAGACCAAAACCATGGCAGGCGGCAAGGGCCTTGGCGCGCAACTGGGCGGCCATATGCGCGAAAGCGGGATGATGATGGCGCTTGTGGCCATCGTGCTGTTCTTCACCGTCATCCTGCGGGTGGTTCCGGCGAACCCGATCGATTTCCTGTCGGCGCAGAACATCACCAACATCTTCCTGCAAAACTCCTACGTCATCATCATGGCGCTGGGGATGCTGCTGGTCATCGTGGCAGGGCATATCGACCTGTCGGTGGGGTCTGTCGTGGGCTTCACCGGGGCGGTTGCGGCCTATCTGACGGTGACGCTGGGCTGGCCGGTCATCGCCGTGGTGCCTTCGTGCCTGCTGGTGGGCCTGCTGATCGGGGCCGCGCAGGGCTATTGGATCGCCTATTGGCGCATCCCCAGCTTCATCGTGACGCTGGCGGGGATGCTGGTGTTCCGCGGGCTTACGCTGTGGCTGCTGAACGGCCAGAACATCGGCCCGTTCCCCAGGGCGTTCCAGTCGCTGTCCACCGGCTTCATCCCCGACATGTTCGGGGTGGGGCGGCCCAACATGACGGCGCTGGCGCTGGTGACGCTGGCCGCGCTGGTGGTGGTTTACGTGGGCTGGCGCGCCCGGATCCGCGACGCCGAATTCGGCATCACGCCGGAACCGATGGGTGTCTTTATCATCCGCAACGCGGTGGTGGCGGCGGCGCTGATCTTCGTGGGCTGGAAGCTCGCGTCCTTCCGGGGCCTGCCGAACGTGGTCATCATCCTGTCGGTGCTGACCGTGCTTTACGCCTTTTTCACCGAGAATACGACCACCGGGCGGCGCATCTATGCCCTTGGCGGCAATGAGAAGGCTGCGAAACTTTCCGGCATCAAGACCGACCGGCTGGTGTTTCTTACCTTCTGCAACATGGGCGTGCTGGCGGCATTGGCGGGCATGATCGTGGCGGCGCGGCTGAACTCCTCCACCCCCAAGGCGGGCGCGGGGTTCGAGCTTGACGTGATCGCGGCGGTGTTCATCGGCGGCGCGTCGATGTCGGGCGGGGTTGGCAAGATACTGGGTGTCGTGGTCGGGGCGCTGATCATGGGTGTGATGAACAACGGCATGTCGATCATGGGCATCGGCATTGACTATCAGCAGGTGATCAAGGGGCTGGTGTTGCTGGCTGCCGTGATCTTCGATGTTTACAACAAGTCGAAATAGGGTGCAGGCATGCTTTTGTCTCAGATAACGGGGCCGGGCGGCCTTGCCGTAGTGGCGCGCGACGGGTCAGAGGCCGCCGTGGTGCGGGGGGCGGCCAGCACCTATGCGCTGGCGGTCGAGGCGGCGGAACAGGGCCGCTCACTGGCGCAGGTGATTGCCGCGCATGGGCTGGGCGAGGCGGTGGATCTGGTGGCGCTGGCCGCTGCGGGCCGCGTAACCTTTCCCGTCATGCACCCCGATCCGGCGCATCTGCATCTGACCGGCACGGGGCTGACGCATCTGGGCTCTGCCGCCACACGGGATGCGATGCACGCGAAACCCGAGGCCGAGATGACGGATTCGATGAAGATGTTCCGCATGGGGCTGGAAAACGGCCGCCCCGCGCCGGGGCATGAAGGCGTGCAGCCGGAATGGTTCTACAAGGGCAACGGTGCCGCCGCCGTGGCCCCCGGTGCCGCGCTGCAAAGCCCCGGCTTTGCGCTGGACGCGGGCGAAGAGCCCGAGATTGCGGGCATCTACCTGATCGCTGCCGATGGCACGCCCTGCCGCATCGGCTGGACGCTGGCGAATGAATTTTCCGACCATGTGACCGAACGCATCAACTACCTCTATCTGGCGCATTCGAAACTGCGGCAGGCATCCTTCGGCCCCGAGATTCTGGTGGGTGATCTGCCCGCCGATATCCGTGGCACCAGCCGCATCCGGCGCGATGGCGCGGTGATCTGGGAAAAACCGTTCCTGTCGGGCGAGGCGAACATGTCGCATAGTTTCGCCAATCTGGAACACCACCATTTCAAATACGCGCTGTTCCGCCAGCCCGGCGATCTGCATGTGCACATGTTTGGCACCGCCACGCTTTCCTTTGCCGATGGCATCAGCACCGCGCCGGGTGATGTGTTCGAGATCGAGGCAGAACCCTTTGGCCTGCCGCTGAAAAACCCCTTGGCCGTTGAACCCGCATCTGGCGTGGTTCAGGTGCGCCCGCTCTGAAAGGCCCCGAAGATGACCTTCACCCCCGCCCCCTGGCCCCGGAAACTGCGTTCGCAGGAATGGTTCGGCGGCACCACCAAGGATGCGATCTATCACCGTTCCTGGATGAAAAATCAGGGCCTGCCCGCTGACCTGTTCGATGGCCGCCCGGTGATCGGCATTTGCAACACCTGGTCGGAACTGACGCCTTGCAACGCCCATCTGCGCGATCTGGCGGAGAAGGTGAAATTCGGCGTGTATGAGGCGGGCGGCCTGCCGGTGGAATTCCCGGTGTTTTCACCCTCGGAATCCACTCTGCGCCCCACCGCCATGATGTTCCGCAACCTCTGCGCCATGGATGTGGAAGAGGCCATTCGCGGCAAATGCATTGACGGCGTGGTGCTGCTGGCGGGCTGCGACAAGACTACACCCGCGCTGCTGATGGGTGCGGCCTCGGTCGATCTGCCCGCGATCATGGTGTCGGGCGGGCCGATGCTGAACGGGCATTTCCGGGGCGAACGTGTGGGGTCGGGCACCCATCTGTGGAAATTCTCGGAAGCCGTGAAGGCGGGCGAGATGACGGCAGATGAATTTGTCGAGGCCGAGGCCTCGATGAGCCGCTCGCCCGGTTCCTGCAACACCATGGGCACGGCATCCACCATGGCCTCGATGGCCGAGGCGTTGGGCATGACGCTTTCGGGCAATGCGGCCATCCCGGCGGTGGATTCACGCCGCCGCATGATGGCGCATCTGACCGGGCGGCGCATCGTGCAGATGGTGAAGGATGACCTGAAACCCTCTGACATCATGACGAAAAACGCGTTTGAGAATGCCATCCGGGTGAACGGTGCCATCGGCGGTTCCACCAACGCGGTGATTCACCTGCTGGCCGTCGCGGGCCGCGTGGGCATCGACCTGACGCTTGATGACTGGGACCGTTGCGGGCGCGATGTGCCCACGGTGGTGAACCTGATGCCATCGGGCAAATACCTGATGGAGGAATTCTTCTTTGCCGGGGGCCTGCCTGTCGTGATCAAGCGGCTGGGGGAATCGGGCCTGTTGCACAAGGATGCGCTGACGGTGTCCGGTGGCCCGATCTGGGACGAGGTGAAGAACGTCCAGAACTGGAATGACGACGTGATCCTGCCGGTTGAAAAGGCGCTGGCGCAATCGGGCGGCATCGCCGTGCTGCGCGGCAATCTGGCCCCGGGCGGCGCGGTGCTGAAACCCTCGGCGGCCTCGCCCCACCTCATGCAGCACCGGGGCCGCGCCGTGGTGTTCGAGGATATCGACGATTACAAGGCTCGCATCGAGGATGAGGCGCTGGATATCGACGAGACCTGCGTGATGGTGCTGAAAAACTGCGGCCCGCGCGGCTATCCCGGCATGGCGGAGGTGGGCAACATGGGCCTGCCGCCCAAGGTGCTGCGCAAGGGCATCGTGGATATGGTGCGCATTTCCGACGCGCGCATGTCGGGCACCGCCTATGGCACCGTGGTTCTGCACACCTCGCCCGAGGCGGCGCGCGGCGGGCCGCTGGCCGTGGTGCGGTCGGGCGACATGATAGAGCTGGACGTGGCCGCGCGGCGCATCCATCTGGATATATCTGACGAGGAGCTTGCGGCCCGTCTGGCGGCCTGGGTGCCTGCGGTCAAGCCCCCGGTTGGTGGCTATGCCCAGCTTTACCACGAACGGGTGATGGGGCCGGATACCGGGGCCGATTTCGACTTTCTGGTGGGTTGCCGTGGCAATGCCGTGGCGCGGGAGTCGCATTGATGCAGCCGATAGCCTTGGTGGGTATCGGCAAGATCGCCGTTGATCAGCATGTGCCAGCACTGGCCGCCAGCCCCGACTGGCACCTGGCGGCCACGGTCAGCCGGTCGGGCACGGTGGAGGGTGTCGAACCCTTCACCGATTTTGCCGCGATGCTGGCCGCGCGCGAGGATATCCGCGTGATCTCGCTCTGCCTGCCGCCGCAGCCGCGCTTTGCCTATGCCGAGGCGGCGCTGAAGGCGGGCCGGCATTTGATGCTGGAAAAGCCGCCGGGCCAGACGCTGGCCGAGGTGCATGCGCTTCAGGCGCTGGCGGCAGCGCAAGGCGTGGTGCTGTTCGCCACCTGGCACAGCCGCATGGCGGCGGGTGTGGCGGCGGCAAAGGCCTGGCTGGCAGGGCGGGTGGTGCAAAGCGCCCATATCACCTGGCGCGAGGATGTGCGCAAATGGCACCCCGGGCAGGACTGGGTGTTTGAACCCGGCGGCATGGGTGTGTTCGACCCCGGCATCAACGCGCTGTCGGTGCTGACCGAGGTGCTGCCCGCGCCAGTGCATCTGACCGCCGCCGTTCTGCAATACCCCGCCAACCGCGCCACGCCGATCGCGGCGGCGCTGACATTTTCCGGCGGGGTGACGGCGGATTTCGACTGGCGGCAAGAGGGGCCCCAGACCTGGGACATCGCGGTTGAAACCGATGGCGGCAGCCTGTTGCTGCGTGACGGCGGGGCGCGGCTGCTGATCGACGGGGCGGAGCATCCGCAGGGGCCGAACCGCGAATATCCCGCACTTTATGACCGGATGGCGGAACTGGTGGCCGCTGGCCGGTCGGATGTCGATCTGGCGCCGATGGTGCATGTGGCCGATGCGCTTAGCCTGGGGCGGCGGGTCGTGGTGGAGCCGTTCCACTTCTGAACCGGGCGGCCCGGTCGACCCCGGCCCTGACGGGCCGGTGCGCGCGGGCCGCTGGCGCATCACGCCTGCCGGTCGCTTGGCCTGCCCGGCGGAGGCGCGCCGCGCGGGGATATTTAGAGACAGAAAATGCAAGAAGGGCGGCATTTGTCTGACCCTTCCGGGCTTTCATCTTGGCAAAGTGTCCGCGCTGCAGGCCTTCGCCGCGGTCAGACCTTGACCGATCAGATATCCTTCACCAGCCGCAGCGCGTCATAGATCGCGGCATGGGTGTTGCGGGCCGACACCGCATCGCCGATGCGGAACAGTTGGAACCCATCCCCGGGTCCGCCGTGCAGCGCCTGTGGGCGGCCGTCTATCAGCGCGGCGTGATCCACCGCGCCGTGGTTGCGCGACAGCGGTTTCAGCGCGAAATAAAGCTCGTCCAGCGGCAGGGTGCCGTGGTTCACCACGACCTGATCGTAGTGAGCTTCCTTGGCCAGTGTCTTGTAATCGCTGCCGATTGTGGCGCGCAGGCGGTTGCCGTCGCGCGCGACTGACCGCAGGCGGTAGGTGACGGTGAAGGTGGTATCCAGTGATTGCAGTGCGCGCATGTAGGGCACAAGGTTCATGCCCATCACATCGGGCGCGAAGGTGCGGTCGGGGGTCATGATTTCCACATGCGCGCCGGTTTCTGCAATCAGTTGCGCCGCTTGCAGGGCGGCGTGGTCGCCCGCGTCGTCGTAAAGCAGCACGTTGAGCCCCGGCTTCACATCGCCTGACAGGATGTCCCAGGCCGAAACCGTCAGGTCATTGCCGGATTCGAGGATGTCGGTGTTGGGCAGGCCGCCGGTGGCGATGATCACCACATCGGGCGATTGTGCCGTGATATCATCGGCTTCGGCATAGGTGTTGAAGTGGAATGTCACGTCGCGCGCCGCGCATTGCGCCATGCGCCAGTCGATGATGCCGATCATCTCGCGCCGCCGGGGGCTTTGCGCGGTCAGGCGGATCTGGCCGCCGGGGTTGGGGGCGGCTTCAAAGACCGTCACCTGATGCCCACGCTCGGCGGCCACGCGGGCGGCCTCCAGCCCGGCGGGGCCTGCACCGACGATTGTTATGCGTTTACGGGTGGTTGCGGGCGGAATTGCATGTGGTACGGTCAGTTCGCGGCCCGTGGCCGCGTTGTGGATGCACAAAGCCTCGCCCGCCTGATAGATCCGGTCCAGGCAATAGGTGGCGCCGACGCAGGGGCGGATGTCGGACTCACGGCCCTCGACGATTTTCCGCACGATGTGCGGGTCGGCCATATGGGCGCGGGTCATGCCCACCATGTCGAGCTTGCCCGAGGCCACGGCATGCCGGGCGGTGGCCACATCGGGGATGCGGGCGGCGTGGAAGGTTGGCAGGCCCACCTCAGCCCGGATGCGGCCCGCGAAATCGAGATGCGGGGCGGATGGCATGCCCTGAATCGGGATCACATCGGTCATCGCGGGGTCGGTGTGAATCTGGCCACGGATGATGTTCAGGAAATCCACCATGCCGCTGTCGCGGAACAGATGGCCCATGCGGATGCCATCCTCGGCGGTGATGCCGCCCTGCGCCACCTCGTCGGCGGTATAGCGGATGCCGATCAGGAAACCGGGGCCGGTGCGTTTGCGCACGGCCTCCAGCACGTCAATGGTGAAGCGGGAGCGGTTTTCGAAACTGCCGCCATAGGGGGCGGCCAGCGTGTTGGTGAGGGGGGACCAGAACTGATCCATCAGATGCCCGTAGCATTCGAATTCGATGCCATCCAGACCCGCCGCCTGCATGCGTTCGGCAGCATCGGCGTAATCCTCGATGATGCGGGCTATGTCCCAATCCTCCAGCACCTTGGGAAAGGCGCGGTGGGCGGGTTCACGGAACGGGCCGGGGGCGACGGAGGGCAGCCAGTCGCCCTTGTTCCATGTGGTGCGGCGGCCAAGATGGGTCAGCTGTATCATCACGGCGCAGCCATGGGCGTGGCATTCGTCGGTCAAGGCCTTCATCCATGGCACCACCTCATCCTTGTAGGCCAGGATGTTGTTGAACACCGGCGGGCTGTCGCGCGACACGGCTGCTGACCCCGCCGTCATGGTCAGCGCCACGCCCGCCTTGGCCCGTTCGGCGTGATAGGCGCGGTAGCGGTCTTTCGGCATGCCATCGACCGGATAGGCCGGTTCGTGGCTGGTCGTCATGATCCGGTTTTTCAGCGTCAGGTGCTTCAGCCGGTAGGGTTGCAGCAGCGGATCGGTTGACATGGGGCACCTGTATGACGGGGTTCGGACAAGGCTAGCAGCCCTTTGCGGGCGCGTCAGGGCAGGAATCGACATGGGTGTCGATTTTTGCCGGTTTCCGGCCGCGGCCTGTGCTAGCCTTGCCCCATGGAGAGCGGCACAAAGGAACGCGGCTGGCGCGGGTCGCCCGAACTGTGGCTGGAGGCCGCCTATGCGGCGCTGGTCACGGGCGGGGTCGATCAGGTGCGGGTGATGCCGCTGGCGCAGGCGCTTGGCCTGTCGCGCACCAGTTTCTACTGGCATTTCGCGGATCGCGAGGCGCTGCTGGCCGCCCTGGTGGACCGTTGGCAGGCCACCAACACGCGCAACCTGGTGGCGCGCTGCGAGGCGCCGGCGGCCAGCGTGACCGAGGCGATGCTGAACCTGTTCGATTGCTGGATCACGCCAGAACTGTTCGATGCGCGGCTGGAATTTGCCATGCGCAACTGGGCGCTGGCCGATGCCGGGGTGGCTGCCACGTTCCTGGCCACCGATGCGCGGCGGCTGGAGGCGCTGCGGGCGGTCTTCGCACGTTTCGGCTACGCGGCGGATCAGGCGGATGCGCGGGCGCGCACGATTTACCTTACCCAGGTCGGCTATATCGCCATGCGCACGGATGAGACGCTGGCCGAACGGGTGCGCCGCATGCCCGCCTATGTGGAAACCTTTACCGGGCTGGCCCCCACAGTGCCCGAGGTGGCGGCCTATCTGGCACGCCATGCGGCAAAGCTGGCGGGCGACCCCGCATGACGCAGGATCGGGTGCCACGGTGAAACGGGCGTTGCGTTGCGAAAAGCCGGGTTGCATGGCCCGCTGCGATGGGTCTGTGCCCGACCGGCGTTGATTCACGGGGCAGGGCGCAGTATCTCGGGCGGATGATCACGCAAAAGATGAAATATGCGCTGAAGGCCCTGATGGTGCTGGCCGATGAAAAAGCCGGCGAGGGCCAGTCTTTGCGCATCGAGGATATTGCCAGGCTGTCAGGCACGCCCAAGCGGTTTCTGGAACACATCCTGCTGGAAGTGCGCAACGCGGGCATCATCGCCTCGGTCCGGGGGCGGTCAGGCGGTTATGTGCTGATCAAGCCGCCCGAGGCGGTGTCGGTGTCTGAACTGTTGCGCCTGATTGACGGGCCGATTGCGCCCTTGCCCTGCCTGTCACGCCGGGCCTACCAGCGCTGCGAGGATTGCGCGGATGAGGAAAGCTGCCGCATCCGCCGGGTCTTTGCCGAAATCTTCTGGTCCTACTTGGTGCTGATCGATTCGCTGACGCTGGCCGATCTGGTGAAATCGCCCCCCGTGGCCGCGCAGGTTTTGGGCGCGCCAGAGCCTATCTGAGGCAAACAACTGAATTTAATGTAAAAATTCCTGAATTCGCGTCGCGGATGACGGTGGAATTATATCCCATAATCACGACAGATTTAGGCGTGTTATTTTTCTTGATAAACTCGATAAAGTCTGTAGTTATTAAGGGGTCAGCAGGGCCGACCCGGCCCGGTGCTGACTGGCAGACGAAAGGAGACCCCGATGACCCCATCTGTCCACGCCTTCGGCGCCCCCCTTGCGGGCAGCGTTCCGGTTCCGGTGATGCAGCAGGGCGCGACCTGCGCTGTCCGTCTGATCGACCGCCGCACCGGCCGCCCACACCGTCTGGCAGGAGTGCCGCTGACCGTTTTCACCAGGACGCCGCTGGAAACCGCCGCCGAACTGCTGGCGGGCCGCAACCCCGCCCATTGGGAAACCCGCATCGAAGCCCTGATCACGGTGCAGAGCCGATGAGCATCCACAGCGTTTTCGGGCTGCTGCCCCTGATCCCCCTGCGTGGCAATGGCCGTGCAGCCCCCTTGACCAAGGAGACAACACCCATGTTTGCCACCATCCGGATCGCCAGCCACATAACCGCGCAGGGCCACCATCTGCATGACCTGCCTGATGGCCGCGTGATGATTTCCACCGGCGAGCGCACGCTGATCGGCTGGCCCGTTGCGCGCAGGCTGCGCGGTGCGGTGACGGCGCTTGCGCTGGTGCTGGCAGGGCTTGCCGCGCCGCAAGGCGCGCAGGCCGACGCGCTGCTGAACGTAAGCTATGACCCGACGCGCGAATTCTACCGCGAATTCAACGAGGCTTTTACCGCGCATTGGGTGGCCGAAGGCAATGCGGCACCCGACATACAGACCTCGCATGGTGGGTCAGGGTCGCAGGCCCGCGCCGTGATCGACGGGCTGGAGGCGCAGGTTGTGACGCTGGCGCTGTCCTCCGACATCGACAGGATCGCCGAGGCGGGCAAGCTGCCCGCCGACTGGCAGGCCAGCCTGCCGCACAATTCCAGCCCCTATACCTCGACCATCGTGTTTCTGGTGCGCGAGGGCAACCCCAAGGGCCTGACCGACTGGGGCGATCTGGTGGCCGAGGGGGTGGAGGTGATTACCCCCAACCCAAAAACCTCGGGCGGGGCGCGGTGGAACTATCTGGCCGCCTGGGCCTGGGCGGAAAGGAACGGGCAGGATCCACAGGCCTTTGTCGGCGCGCTCTACAAGAACGTGCCGGTGCTGGATACCGGCGCGCGCGGATCGACCACCACGTTCGCGCAGCGTGGCATCGGTGACGTGCTGCTGGCCTGGGAAAATGAGGCCTATCTGGCGCTGAAGGAACTGGGCGAGGATGCGTTTGACATCGTGGTGCCATCCGTATCAGTGCTGGCCGAACCGCCGGTGGCGCTGGTCGAGGGCAATATCAAGACCGATGCTGACCGTGCGCTGGCAACCGCCTATCTCGACTATCTCTACAGCCCCGCAGGGCAGGCGCTGGCCTTCAGGCATTTCTATCGCGCCTGGGATGCGTCTGCGGCAGACCCTGCGGATGTGGCACGCTTTCCCGAACTGGAACTGGTGGACATCGGCCATTTCGGCGGCTGGGCGAAGGTGCAGCCTGAACATTTCGGCGATGGCGGGATCTTTGACCAGATCTATGTGGCGAAATGAGCAGGGCATTGCTGCACCCATCCCCCATGCCCGGGTTCGGGCTGGCCATGGGGGTCACGCTGACCATGCTGTCGCTGGTCGTGATCTTGCCGATTGGCGCCCTTCTGTGGAAGGGCGCTGCCTTTGGTCCGCTAGAGGTCTGGCGCGTCATCAACACGGAACGCAGCTTTGCGGCGCTGTTCCTGTCGTTCCGGGTGGCGCTGTTGGCGGCGTTGTTCAACCTGGTGTTCGGTTGCCTTTTGGCCTGGGTGCTGGTGCGCTATCGCTTTCCGGGCAGACGGCTGATCGACGCGGCGGTTGACCTGCCCTTTGCCCTGCCCACGGCCGTGGCGGGTATCGCGCTGACCGCGCTTTACGCGCCAAACGGGGCCATCGGGTCGCTGGCGCGCGAACTGGGCATGAAGATCGCCTACACCGAAACCGGCATCCTGATCGCGCTGATTTTCGTGGGCCTGCCCTTTGTCACCCGCACCGTGCAGCCAGTGATCGAGGAGATCGAAAAAGAGGTGGAGGAAGCCTCGGCCACGCTGGGGGCGACCCGCGCCTACACCCTGCGCCGGGTGGTGGTGCCGATGCTGGCACCAGCGGCGCTGACCGGGTTCGCGCTGGCGCTGGCGCGGTCGGTGGGCGAATACGGTTCGGTGATCTTCATCGCGGGCAACATCCCGCTTGTGACCGAAATCGCGCCGCTGCTGATCGTCATCAGGCTGGAGGAATTCGATTACAACGGTGCCGCCGCCATCGGCATAGCCATGCTGTTCATTTCATTCTCGATGCTGCTGGCGATCAATGCCGTGCAGATCTGGAGCCGCCGGAGGATTGGCTATGTCTGACGCCACGCTGGTCGACCTGCAACGCAGGCGCGCCTTTCGCGCGCCGACAAACGAGGCCCCCTGGCTGCGGGTGCTGCTGACCCTGGGGGTGGTGGGCGTGCTGGCGCTGCTGCTGTTCGCGCCGCTGATCGTGGTGTTCGTGGATGCGCTGGCACAGGGGGCGGGGGCGGCGCTGGCGTCGCTCGCCAACCCCGATGCGGAATCGGCCATCTGGCTGACGCTGACGGTGACGGCCATCGTGTTGCCGCTGAACGCCGCTTTCGGCATTGCCGCCGCCTGGGCGATCACCAAGTTCGACTTTCGCGGCAAGGCGTTTCTGATCACGCTGATCGACCTGCCGTTTTCCGTCTCGCCGGTGGTGGCGGGGCTGTGTCTGGTGCTGCTGTTCGGGTCGAACAGCCTGATCGGCGGCTGGCTGGTGGCCAGCGGGTATCCCATCATCTTTGCGCTGCCGGGCATCGTGCTGGCCACGCTGTTCGTGACCTTTCCCTTTGTGGCGCGTGAGCTGATCCCGGTGATGATCGAACAGGGCCGCGCCGAGGAAGAGGCGGCGCTGACGCTGGGGGCAGGGGGCTGGCGGGTGTTCTTCACCGTCACCCTGCCCAACATCCGCTGGGCGCTGCTGTATGGCGTTTTGCTGTGCAATGCCCGCGCCATGGGCGAGTTCGGCGCGGTGGCGGTGGTGTCGGGCAAGATCAGGGGCCAGACCGCCACCATGCCGATCACCATCGAGATGCTTTATAACGAGTATCTTTCGGTCGCGGCCTTTTCCATGGCCGCCCTGCTGGCGCTGCTGGCGCTGGTGACGCTGACGCTGAAAACCCTGCTGGAATGGCGCTATGCCGACCAGCTGGCTGCAAACCACCGGCATTGAGGGGCCTTGCCATGCACATCCAGATTGATGAAATCTCGAAAGAATTCGGCAGCACGGCGGCGCTGACGCCGGTGACGCTGGGCATCCCCTCGGGGGCGCTGGCGGCACTGCTGGGCCCATCGGGGTCGGGAAAGACGACCTTGCTGCGCATCCTGGGGGGCCTCGAATTCCCCAGTTCCGGCCGGGTGCTGTTTGACGGGCAGGATGCGACGGGCCTGTCGGTGCAGGAACGCCGGGCGGGTTTCGTGTTCCAGTCCTATGCGCTGTTCCGGCATATGACGGTGTTTGAGAACATCGCCTATGGGTTGCGCGCCCGGCCCCGGGTCAGCCGACCCGCCGATGCGGAAATCACGCGGCGGGTGACGAAACTGCTGGACCTGATCCAGTTGCCGCAGATCGGCACCCGCTATCCCAGCCAGTTGTCGGGCGGCCAGCGCCAACGCGTGGCGCTGGCCCGCGCGCTGGCGATCGAGCCGCGCATGCTGCTTCTGGACGAACCCTTCGGCGCGCTGGATGCCCGCGTGCGCAAGGAATTGCGGCAGGGCCTGCGCGAGATTCACGACAACACGGGGCTGACCACGGTTTTCGTGACACATGACCAGGAAGAGGCGATGGAACTGGCCGATCTGGTGGTGGTGATGTCGATGGGCCGCATCGAACAGGTGGGCCGCCCGGCCGACATCCGCGCCCGGCCAAAGACCGATTTCGTGCGGGAGTTCATCAGCGTGTAGAATTCTGGCCGGGGCGGCGTTGCGCAATGCCCATTGCGCAAGGCAGCCCCCGGCTTGCATTTCTCATCCGCAGATCGCAGCGCAGTTGGACGGCATGGCAAAGCGCCGTGACGTCGCACTGGCCCGGTTTGGTTTTCTTACCTTATCACGATCTCATCTGCCCGGATGTAGCCCAGCACGGTGCGGGCCTGTTCATCCAGCAGGTCAAGATCCAGATATTCATCTGACAGCCGTCTGGTCTTGTTCTCGATCTCGGCCAGCGCCAGCACCAGGCGGTCACGCTCCAGCCGCAGTTCCTCGGCCTCGGCGGCGATCTGCACCTGGCGGAACACGCCGTAATCGCCCTGCACGGCGGCAAAGGTGAAATAGGCCCCCAAGGTGCAGACCAGCAGGAAATACAGGCTGGCCCCGATGGCGGGGCGGTGAGTGGTGGGTGTCATCTGCGGGCCTCTGGCTGGCCCCGCTGCACGGGGGCTTTCGGGCGAATCATGCCACAGGGACGGGGCGATGTGAATCCCTCATTCTGCATGGCCCGAAAGGCCGCCTGTCACAGCCCGCTGAACTGAAGCCCGGTGTCGAATGTGCCGCTGAACTTGCGGCAGGCCCCGTTCTTGCCGCCGCGCGGGCACAATTCGGCGGTCAGCCGCCCGGACATGCTGCCATAGCCACTGCCGCTGCCCAGTTCGATGGCCGTAATCTCCAGCACCGCGGCCCGGCCCTGCGACGAAAGGCGCGGCCCTTCGAGGCCATCGTCGAAAATCTCGATCATCAGGGCTGTCGGCTTGCTGCCAACCTGCGGTGTGCTGGCATAGGTGGCTGCAACACGCAGTCGGCCCGTTTCGGCATCGGGGTCGCCGGGGGTGTAGCCGATCAGTTTAAACGTGATACCGTCATAAGTGTCGATCCAGGCCGAGGCGTCGAAGGCACCGATGGAAAAATCATAGGTCTGCCACGCCACGGCGTCGCGGCCCAGCGTGGCTGCCACATCGCCCAGAACAGGCGGATAGCCGGGCGGCGGATCGGGGTAATAGGCCTCTTGCCCCGCTGCGGGGGCGGCCAGCGCCAGAACCAGAACCGCCGCCCGCCACATCAGGCTTTGCCCTTGTAGATGTCGACCAGTTTCGCCAGCATCGCCAGCGCATCCTCGCGCGACCGCTGGAAGCTGTTGCGCCCGATGATCGACCCGTTGCCGCCGCCGTCGCGGATCGCGCGGGCGTCGTCATAGACCGCATCGGCACCCTTGGCCGCACCGCCCGAGAACACGATGATCCGGCGGCCGGCAAAGGACGCCTCGACACAATGCCTTACCCGCGCCGCCTGCGTGGCGATATCGATCTTTTCCTTTTCATAGACCTTCTTGGCCTCGCCCAGCATCAGGTGATCGGTCGAAAGCTTGATCTTGATGATATGCGCGCCCAGCAGGGCCGCCACATGCGCCGCATAAGCCGCCACGTCGATGGCGGTTTCGCCGTCTTTCGTCACGGCCTCGCCACGCGGATAGGACCAGATGACAGTGGCCACGCCCTTGGCGGCGGCCTCTTTGCGCATCTCGACGATTTCCTCGAACATGTCCAGCGCCATGTCCGACCCCGGATAGATTGTGAAACCGATGGCCGCGCAGCCCAGCCGCAGCGCATCATCAACCGATGCCGTCACGGCCTGATTCTTGCCCGCCGTATCCGACATCAGACTGTTGGCGCTGTTGCACTTCAGGATCGTGGGGATCTGGCCTGCGAATGTGTCGGCGCCCGCTTCCAGCGAGCCAAGGGGGGCTGCATAGGCGCTCAGCCCCGCGTCGATGGCCAGTTGGTAATGGTAATGCGGGTCATAGCCTGCCGTATTGGGCGCAAAGCTGCGGGCCGGGCCATGTTCAAACCCCTGATCGACGGGCAGGATGATCATCTTGCCGGTGCCGCCCAGCTTGCCTTCCATCAGCATGCTGCAAAGGTTGCCCTTCACGCCGGGCGTTTCGCCCTCATACATGCTCAGGATCTTCTGGACTGCCTTGGTCGCGCGCATCGGGGGGTTCCTTTCACTCAGCGGGCCGTGGCTCCGCGTCTAGAATCAGCCTTTCAGTCATGCAATCTTGTTGGCGCTAACAGGTTGCGCCAACATGACAAAGCGTTGCGTTCAGGTCTCAAGCGCGGCGACGCCGGGCAGAACCTTGCCCTCCATCCATTCCAGAAACGCCCCGCCCGCGGTGGAGATGAAGGTGAAATCATCGGCCGCCCCGGCCTTGTTCAGTGCCGCCACGGTATCACCGCCCCCCGCGACCGAGATCAGGCCACTCGCGCGCGTCATGGCCGCAGCCTGCGCCGCCGCCGCATTGGTGGCCGCATCAAACGGTTCGATTTCAAACGCGCCCAGCGGGCCGTTCCAGATAAGGGTTTTCGCCGTGGCGAATACCGCCGCCACCGCCGCCACCGTGGCGGGCCCGGCATCAAGGATCATGGCATCGGCGGGGCAGGCATCGGCGGCGACCACCTCGTTCGCCGCGCCTGCCTTGAATTCGCGCGCCACCACCACATCCACCGGCAGATGGATGGTGCAGCCCGCCGCCTTTGCCTTGGCGACAATCTCCAGCGCAGTTGGGGCCATGTCACGCTCGGCCAGTGATTTGCCCACCTCGATGCCCTGCGCCACAAGGAAGGTGTTGGCCATGCCGCCGCCGATCACCAGATGATCCACCTTGGTCACAAGATTGCCCAAGAGGTCCAGCTTGGTCGAAACCTTGGCCCCGCCCACCACCGCCACCACCGGGCGCTGCGGCTGGCCCAAAGCGGCCTCCAGCGCCTTCAGCTCCGCCTCCATCAACCGGCCAGCGGCGGCGGGCAGCAGCCGGGCAATCGCCTCGGTCGAGGAATGCGCGCGGTGTGCCGCCGAAAAGGCGTCATTCACATAGACTTCGCCCAAGGCCGCCATGCCCGCTGCAAGTTCGGCATCGTTCGTTTCCTCGCCCGCGTGGAAACGGGTGTTTTCCAACAGCAGCACATCGCCCGGCCCCATCGCCGCCACCGCCGCCTTGGCCGGGCCACCGATGCAATCCTTGGCAAAACCAACGCGATGCCCCGGCAAAGCGGCCTGCAAGGCGGGCAGCACCAGTTCAAGGCTCATCTCGGGCACCACCTTGCCCTTGGGCCGCCCGAAATGCGCAAGCAACACCGGCTTGCCGCCCTTGGCCAGAATGTCCGTAATCGTGGGCACGATCTTTTCGATCCGCGTCGCATCCGTGACCACGCCGTTTTCCATCGGCACGTTCACATCGACGCGCACCAGCACAACCTTGCCGTTCATGTCGATGTCGTCGAGTGTTTTCCAGCCCATGATGCCCTCGCAATTCGGTTTGCCCTGTTCCACCCTATCGGCGGGCATCCGTCAACCGCGCGCATCACGCAGCTTTGCCCTTTTCACCATGGCTGCGCCCGACTAGGGTTCGCCCACAGTTTTGCAGGAGGGCCCGATGGCCGAAATAACCGATCCCGAGAACACCATCATCATGACGCTGAAAACCGGCGAGGTGGTGATCCAGTTGCTGCCCGACGTGGCCCCCAAACATGTGGAGCGGATGAAGACCCTCGCCCGCGCCGGGGCCTATGACAATGTGGTGTTCCACCGCGTCATCGACGGCTTCATGGCCCAGACCGGCGACGTGGAAAACGGCAATGCCGAAAAGAACTTCAACCTGCGCCGCGCGGGCACGGGCGGGTCGGAGCATCCCGATCTGCCGGCCGAATTTTCCAAGCTGCCGCATGCGCGCGGGTCCATCGGGGCGGCGCGGTCGCAGAACCCCAACAGCGCCAACAGCCAGTTCTTCATCAACTTCACCGACAACAATTTCCTGAACGGGCAGTATACCGTTTACGGTCAGGTGATTTCCGGCATGGATCATGTGGACAAGATCACCCGGGGCGAGCCTGCGCCAAACCCGGACCGGATGATTTCGGTCAAGGTGGCTGCCGATGTCTAAGGTCATTCTTGCAGGGGTGGCCGCCCTTGGCCTTGCGGCGCTGGGCGGGTTCGCACTGTCGCAAACCGCGCAGGCGCAGGCCACCGATGGCCCCGGCCCCAATCTGGTGATCGAGGTGGCCGGCGCCGCCAATGGCACCGTGACCATCGACCTGCTGCCCGATGTGGCCCCGCTGCATGTGGCGCAGATCACGGCGCTGGCCAAAGAGGGCGCCTATGACGACGTGGTGTTCCACCGCGTCATCGACGGTTTCATGGCGCAGACCGGCGATGTGCAGTTCGGCAAGGGCGGTGTCACCGGCCAGTCGGGCATGGGCGGGTCTTCCTTGCCCGACATTCCGGCCGAGTTTTCGGATGTGAGCTTTGATCGCGGCGTGGTGGGCATGGCGCGGTCACAAGACCCGAATTCCGCCAACAGCCAGTTCTTCATCATGTTCGCGCCGGGCGAATTCCTGAACGGGCAATACACCGTGGTGGGCCGGGTGATTTCGGGCATGGATGTGGTGGACGCCATCCAGCGCGGCGAGCCGCCGTCGGCCGCCGACCGCATGGTGAAAGTGACCGTGGCCGAATAGCCGCTGTCGCGCTTGTTGAGAGCGCCGGGGGGGCTGCCTGCCCCCCCGGACCCCCCCGGGGATATTTAACGACAGAAAATGAAGAAGGTGCAGGGTCGCCTGAGTCACGCCATCCGCACGAGCCTGTGCTTCTTCTTGCCGATCGAGACTTTCAGTTCGGTCCCGATAAGATCGCCTGACACCGTGCCATTCGCATCCGTCACAAGATCATTGTTGAATCTGAGCCCGTGTTCGGCCACCAGCCGTTTCGCCTCTTTGCCCGAGGCGACCAGACCGGCGGCCACCAGGAAATGCGTGACCGACAGGCCATCGCCCAGAGTGGCTGCGGGCAGGGTGACAACCTCCAGATCCTCGCCCACGCCGCCCTGTTCGAACACCGCGCGCGCCGTGGCTTCGGCATTGGCGGCGGCCTCGGCACCATGCAGCAGGGTTGTGACCTGATTGGCCAGGATGATCTTGGCGTCGTTGATCGCCGAGCCTTCCAGCGCGCCCAGACGGTCGCATTCGTCGACCGGCAGTTCGGTATAGAGTTTCAGGAACCGGCCCACATCGGCATCGGTGGTGTTGCGCCAGAACTGCCAGAAATCATAGGGCGACAGCATCGCGCCGTTCAGCCAGACCGCGCCCCCCTGCGACTTGCCCATCTTGCGCCCGTCAGAGGTCGTCAGCAGCGGCGAGGTAAGGCCGAAGATCTGCTGGTCAATCACCCGGCGCGTCAGGTCGATGCCGTTGATGATATTGCCCCATTGATCCGACCCGCCCATCTGCAAAAGGCAGCCGTAGCGGCGGTTGATTTCAAGGAAATCATAGGCTTGCAGGATCATGTAGTTGAATTCGAGGAAGCTGAGGCTCTGTTCCCGATCCAGCCGCGATTTCACGCTTTCGAACGCCAGCATCCGGTTCACCGAGAAATGCCGCCCGATGTCGCGCAGGAAATCGAGGTAGTTCAGCCCATCCAGCCATTCGGCGTTGTTCAGCATGATGGCATCGGTCGGCCCGTCGCCGTAGGAAAGGTAGCGCGCGAAAACCGTGTTCATGCCCGCGATATTGGCGTCGATCTGCGCGGGCGTCAGCAGCGGGCGCTCATCGGCGCGAAACGACGGATCGCCCACTTTTGTGGTGCCGCCGCCCATCAGGGTGATCGGCTTGTGCCCGGTCTTTTGCAACCAGCGCAGCATCATGATGTTCAAGAGGTGGCCCACATGCAAGGACGCCGCCGTGGCATCATAGCCGATATAGGCAGGCACGACCCCCTTGACCAAAGCCTCGTCAAGCGCCTGATAATCCGTGCAGTCGGCCAGAAAGCCGCGCTCGGTCATCACACGCAGGAAGTCGGATTTCGCATGGTAGGTCATGGTGCTCTCGTGCATTAAAGACGTGTCCGTATACCGGGCGCGGGTATGAAGGGGAAGGCATGTTGAAAGCGGGGCCAGTCTGGGCGCTGGGGGCGATGTCGGGCACGTCGCTGGACGGCGTCGATGCTGCCATGCTGCTGACCGACGGGGTGCGGATACTGGACTTTGGCCCGGTGGGGTATCGGCCCTATACCGAGGCCGAACGCGCGGTGATCCGTGCGGGTTTCGGCCTCTGGCCCGGCGATCCGGGGGTGGAGGCGGCGGCGGAGGTGGTGGAAACCGCGCATGCCGAACTGCTGTCGGGCTTTTCCGGGGCCGATCTGGTGGGGTTTCACGGGCAGACACTGGCGCATGACCCGCGCGGGCGGGGCACGCATCAGGCGGGGTCGGGCGATGTGCTGGCGCAGGTGCTGGGCCTGCCGGTGGTCTGGGATTTCCGCAGCGCGGATGTGCGGATGGGCGGGCAGGGCGCACCGCTGGCCCCGTTCTATCACGCGGCCTGCGCGCAATGGATGGGGGCCACGGGGCCGCTGGCCTTCCTCAATCTGGGCGGGGTGGGCAACCTGACCTGGGTGGACCCGCGCGTGGCCGGCCCGGATGCGCCGGGGGCCTGTCTGGCCTTTGACACCGGCCCCGCCAATGCGCCGGTGAACGACCTGATGCTGGCGCGGCGGGGCCTGGCACAGGATGCGGGCGGGGCGCTGGCGGCCGAGGGTGTGCCGGATGCCGCCGTGCTGACCGCTTTCCTGAACCATCCGTATTTCTTCAAGATGCCGCCGAAGTCGCTGGACCGCAACGATTTTCCGGCACTTGTCGCGGCTGTGGCGGGGCTTTCGGATGCCGATGCCGCGGCCACCCTTACCGCCGCTGCCGCATTGGCCGTGGCGCGGGGGGCCGAGCATTTTCCCGTGGCGGTGGACCGTGTGCTGGTCTGTGGCGGCGGGCGGCACAATGCCACGCTGATGGCGATGCTGGCGGCTGAATTGCCCTGCACGGTGGCCCCGGTCGAGGATGCTGGGCTGGACGGCGACATGCTGGAGGCGCAGGCCTTTGCCTATCTGGCGGTGCGTGTGGCGCGGGGGCTGCCCACCTCGGGGCCATCGACCACGGGGGTTGCGGGGGCGGTGGGGGGCGGGCAGATCAGCCGGCCCTGATGCCGCCACGCGGCCCCGCGCCCGCCCTAGCAGACGGCCAGCCCGGTCTGGTGGCACCATTTGATGCTGACCGTTGTTTTCGGTCTGGCATAAACCCCGTCTTTACGCGCTGCCCCTGATAACGGCGCAACACAGCGCGCAGGGGGTTCCAATGGCGGTGGCAGCGAAACTGGCGGTAGATTCCTCGGCCGATGCCATGCAGATGGCAGATGCCATGTTCGGCAACGGGATCGCCGTGCAATCGGCCAGCTATATCGGCGCCGCGTCGGCCAAGGGCATCTACAGCAACGGCGATCTGGTTGCGCCCGGTCTTACCCCGTCCGACTCGGGGGTGATCCTGTCAACCGGCAAGGCGGCTGATGTGACGAACGCCGCTGGCGATGCCAATGTTTCGGCGGGAACGACGACAAATCACTACCGGCAAGGCGACGACGATCTGTCGCAGGTCTCTGGTCACGAGACGTTTGACGCGGCGGTGTTCGAGGCGACCTTCATCCCCGAGGGCAGCACGCTGACGATGCAGGTTGTGTTTTCGTCGGAGGAATATCTGGAGTTCACCAACTCGGGGTTCAATGATGCGGTGGGGGTCTGGGTCAACGGCGTTTCCGCTACGCTGACGGTCGGCACCGGCGACATCACGATCAACAACATCAATGACACCAGCAACGCCAACCTCTACATCGACAACCCGGCCAGTGCCGAGACGCACAACACCGAGATGGACGGCTTTACAGTGACACTGACGCTCAAGGCACCCGTCGTGCCGGGGCAGGTGAACACGATCAAGATCGGCATCGCCGATGGCGGTGACGCGGCCTATGACAGCAACCTGCTCATCGCGGGCAATTCCATCCAGACCGCGCTGATCGCCGGGGATGACGCTGTCAGCATGACTGCCGGAACGACAGCACAGATCGACGTGCTGGCCAATGACGTTTCGGCAACAGGCGGAACGCTGACGATCACCCACATCAACGGTCAGGCTGTCGCGGTTGGCGATACCATCACGCTTGCAACAGGCGAACAGATCACGCTGACGGCGACGGGTTTTCGTCTGGCGATCGACGCGGAAGAAGCAGGCAGCAACACGTTTTCCTATAACGTGGTGGATGACCTGGGCAATTCCGACGTGGCCTTTGTCACTGTCACAACGTCGGTGCCCTGCTTTGCCGCGGGCACGCTGGTTGCCACGCCAACCGGCCCCCGCCCGGTGGAGCGGATTTTGGTGGGTGATCTTGTCATGACGCTGGATCACGGCGCGCGGCCGGTGCGCTGGATCGGCAAGAGGCGGCTTTCGGGCAACGAACTGGCGGCGATGCCGGCTTTGCGCCCGATCCGCATCGCGCGAGGGGCCCTTGGGGCAGGGCGGCCGCTGGCGGATCTTCTGCTGTCGCCGCAGCATCGGGTGCTGGTCCGTTCGCGCATTGCACGGCGGATGTTCGATGCCGACGAAGTGCTGGTGGCGGCAAAGCAGCTGCTGGGGATGCCCGGTGTCACGCAGGACTCTGGGGCGCAGTCTGTGACCTATGTGCATCTGCTGTTTGACCGGCACGAACTGGTTCTGTCCAATGGTGCGGCGACCGAGTCGCTGTTCACCGGGGCAGAGGCGGTGAAAACCATCGAGCCCGCTGCGCTGGCCGAGATTTTCGCCATCTTCCCGGCGCTGCGCGCGCCGCAGCCGGTGCGCCCCTTTGTGCAGGGCAAGGCGGCGCGCCAGCTGGCCGCGCGCCACCAGCGCAACGATGTGGCGTTGCAGGCACTGTGATGGAACGGGACGGTGTGCGGGGCTGAGTGGCAGATTGATCCGGTGGCTTCTGTCAGGCCCCGGCAACCAGTTTGCAGCGAAGGTGCATTCCGCCGCAGATTGCGCCCGTCATCTGGCGCTGCGGGAAGTGGCCCGGCCGCAGGTGCAGCCCCCCGCCCGCCGCGGGTCAGCGCAGCAACACCATCCGGTCGCCGTCAATCTCCACCCGGAAGCGGCCCAGATAATCCATCCCCAACAGGGATCCATCCATCGGCGCCTCGTTCACAAAGGCGGTCAGGCGGCGGTCGGTGACGGGGCCAAGCGCCACATCCTCCAGCAACACGCGCGCCGTGCGGACGGGGCCGTTTGCGGTCTGGGCCTGCCCGTCGAACCGCAGGGTGGCCAGATCGATGCCCAGGGCCTGCGCATCGGCGGGCGACAGAACAACCGATGTGGCCCCGGTATCGGCCAGAAAGGTCACGGGCTGGCCCCGCACGGTCAGCGTCACATAGTAATGCCCGTCAGGTGCGCGGGGGATGGTGATGCCGCCGTCCTGCATCACCGCCTGCTGCGGGCGGCTGGCCTGCATGCCGGTCCAGACGCCGTAAGCCGCCATCAGGCCCAGAAAGATCATCCCCCAGGCCAGCGCCGTGCGCAGCGCAAGGCCCAGACGGCTGCGGTATTCGGCAAAGACCCAGCCACCCACGGCCATCAGCAGCAGCAAAAGATAGGCCAGTTGTCCGTAACTTCCGCCGTCCATCGCCCCGATCCTTCTGCTGTGCGCCCGTCCGATATAGGGGCCGCCCGCGCCGATGCAATTGGCGGGGGGCGTGGTCAGCCGATCAGCCCGGTGCCTCTGATCCCGTCGATCACGAATTGCACCGACAGCGCCGCCAGCAGCATGCCCAACAGGCGGGTGATCACGATGGTGCCGATGCGTCCCAGCATCCGCTCCAGCGGACCTGCGATCAGGAACAGCGCAAAGGCCAGCGCCACCACGAAGATCATCACCAGATGCACGGCCACCGTGCCCGCCCAGCCCGGACCGGATTCACCCACCAGCAGGATCATCGTGGCAATCGCCCCCGGCCCCGCGATCAGCGGGATGGCGATGGGAAACACCGACGGGTCATGCAGGGGCTCGTTCTTCTGGCCCTCGCGCCGCTGGGTGCGGCGTTCGAACAGCATGTCCAGCGCGGTCAGGAACAGGAGTATCCCGCCCGCGATGCGGAAGGCGGGCATGGAAATGCCGATGAAGTTCAGCACCGCCTCGCCTGCCAGCCCGAACACCGTCAGGATGCCGATGGCCACAATGCAGGCCCGCCCGCCAATCGCGCGGCGCTGCGCGGGCGACATGCCGGGGGTCAGCGCGATGAACAAAGGGATCAACCCCGGAGGGTCGATGACCACAAACAGCGTGGCAAAGGCGGTGATGAGGAAGGCGGTTTCGATCATCGGGAACCCTGCATGTCTGGCCCACCCATTCCTAGCCGCTGCGGTGGCCGCAAGCCAGAACTTACGGTTCAGACGATACGCGGCCCCAGTGTGGCGGGGTCGATGCCCGGCGTGGCCCAGAATTCGGCGGCAAAGGGCGGCAGGCGGGCGATCACCCGGTCAAGATCGCGCGCCTGCACCGCCTTGCGCAGGGCGATTGCCGTGGCGGCCACGCAGTTTTCCGGCGTCAGGTTGTGGTGCGGGCGCAGCGCGCGGGCCTCGGCCGTCCAGTCGGCACGGGTGCGGGGGTCGGCAGGCGGTGCCAACTGCCATTCCGCCACGAACAGCGCGCGCAGCACTGACGGCAGCACCCCGGCAAAATCCACCGCCTGTTGCGGGGTCAGACGGCGGCGAAAGGCGCGCAGCACGCCTTGCACCGCCGTGTAGGTGGAATTGTCGCTGACCAGCGCCATTTCGTCGCGCGCATCGGCCAGAAAGGCGCGCCATTCCGCCGTGGCCTGCCGGTAGGTTGCTGGCATCGGCATCGGCGATCAGGCCCCAACAAGCTCCAGCTTTTCCTGCGCTTTCAGCCACAGCGCCTCGGCACGGTCCAGACCTTCCATCACCTCGGCGTATTTCTTTTGCCAGGTTTCCGCCTCGGATCCGCGGGACGGGTCGTAAAGCGCAGGGTCAGCCAGCTTTTTCGCCAGTTTGTCGCGCATGTCGTTCAGCTTGCCCAGCCGTTCCTCGCATTTGCGCACCTCGGCCTTGAGGGCCAGAATCTCGTCGCGGCTGGCCTTTTTCGGCTTGTCCGCCACCACGGGTTTTTCCTTGGGCGTCTCGTCGCCCGCCAGCAGTTCGGCGCGGTAGGTGTCGAGATCCTTTTCATAGGGCACCACCGCTCCGCCCTTCACCAGCCAAAGCCGGTCGGCCACCAGCCCCAAAAGGTGCATGTCATGGCTGACCAGCACCACGGCACCGGAATATTGCGTCAGCGCCTCGACCAGCGCCTCGCGGCTTTCCATGTCAAGGTGGTTGGTCGGTTCGTCCAGAATCAGCAGATGCGGCGCGTCGATGGTGGCCAGCAGCAACGAGAGCCGCGCCTTTTGCCCGCCCGACAGGCGGCCCACGGCGGTTTCCGCCTGATCGGCCATCAGGCCAAAGCCCGCAAGCCGCGCCCGCAGCCTTGGCTGCCCCTCGGCGGGCCGCAGCCGCATGACATGTTGCAAGGGGGTTTCGTCGATATGCAGCTCGTCCACCTGATGCTGCGCGAAATAGCCGATGCGCAGTTTGGACGACCGCACGATCTTGCCCTCGGCCGTGGCCAGTTTCCCGGCCAGCAGCTTGGAAAGCGTCGATTTGCCTTCGCCGTTCCGCCCCAACAAGGCGATCCGGTCATCCTGATCTATGCGCAGGCTGAGTTTTTTCAGCACCGGCGGGCCGCCATAGCCCACAGCCGCATTGTCGATGTTGATGATCGGGGGCGACAGCTCTTCCGGCTCGGGGAAGGTGAAGACCTGTTTCTTCGCTTCCTCGGGCGGGGTGATCGTCTCCATCTTTTCCAGCATCTTCACGCGGCTTTGCGCCTGCACGGCTTTTGATGCCTTGGCCTTGAACCGGTCCACGAAAGATTGCAGATGCGCGCGCCGCGCCTCCTGCTTTTTCGCCTCGGCCACCAGAACGGCGCGCTTTTCGGCCATCTGGCGGGCGAACTGGTCATAAGGGCCGTTCCAGTAGGTCAGCTTTTTCTGATCCAGATGCAGGATGCCCTGCACCGCCCGGTTCAACAGCCCCCGGTCGTGGGAAATGATGATGACCGAATGCGGGTATTTCTGAAGGTATGACTCCAGCCACAAGGCGCCTTCCAGATCCAGATAGTTGGTCGGTTCGTCCAGAAGCAGCAGGTCGGGCTGGGCAAACAGCACGCCCGCAAGTGCCACGCGCATCCGCCAGCCGCCGGAAAAATCGGAACAGGGGCGCAACTGCGCCTCGGCGTCAAACCCCAGACCTTTCAGAATCGCCGAAGCCCGGCCTTCCGCCGACCAGGCATCAATATCGGCCAGCCGGGTCTGAATTTCGGAAATGCGCGCGGGGTCATGCGCGGTTTCCGATTCCTTCAGCAAGGCTGCGCGTTCTGTATCCGCCTCCAGCACCGTATCCAGCAAGGATGTGGAGGATGACGGCACCTCCTGCGCCACGCCACCGATGCGGGACCGCGCGGGCAGGCTGATCTCACCGCCCTCCAGCGCCAGTTCGCCCCTTATCAGCTTGAACAGGGTGGTCTTGCCGGTGCCGTTGCGGCCGACAAGGCCGACCTTGTGGCCAGCGGGAATCGTGGCCGTGGCCCCTTGCAGCAAGGGGCGGCCTTCGACGGAGTAATTTATATCCATGATGCGCAGCATGTGCGCGCCTTAGCAGAGCCCGGCGGCGGGGGGAAGGCAGAGCGTGTCAGCCGTGCGGTTGCCACAGCTCGATCGGGTGCCCCTCGGGGTCATGCAGCCGGGCGAACCGGCCAACGCCGTCACTGTCCCATTCCGCGCGGGTTTCCACCGCGATTCCCGCCCCCCGCAAGCTTGCGATCATTGCATCAAGGCCCGCGACGCGGAAATTCAGCATGAAGCGCTGGTCGGCGGCGAAATAATCACTGTCGGCGGCAAAGGGCTGAAACAGCAGCGGCCCCGCCTCGGTTGGCCAGAATGGCAGATCGCCCTGCGGGCCGATGCCCAGATGGGTGGCATACCACGCGGCCAATGCCGCAGGATCGCGCGCGCGAAAGAAAAATCCGCCGATTCCGGTTACAGGCATGGTCGCCTCCGTCAGTGCCGCAGCGTCATCCTACACCGCATCGGGCGGATTGAGGTGTTTTCTTCGCATCCGCCCCATGCTAGCAGGACGGCGCAATTCACCGGCGCGGGCAGGGGCCCGCACCGCCAGCATGGAAAGAGGGCATCATGGCCATCGAACGCACCCTGTCGATCATCAAACCCGATGCGACCCGCCGCAACCTGACCGGCAAGATCAACGCCAAATTCGAAGAAGCGGGCCTGCGCATCGTCGCGCAGAAGCGCGTTCACCTGAGCCTCGCCCAGGCGCAGAAATTCTACGAAGTGCATGCCGAGCGTCCGTTCTTCGGCGAACTGACCGAATTCATGGCGTCCGAGCCGGTGGTGGTGCAGGTGCTGGAAGGCGAAGGCGCCATTGCGAAAAACCGCGAAGTGATGGGCGCGACCAACCCGGCCAATGCCGCTGACGGCACGATCCGCAAGGAATTCGCCCTGTCGGTCGGCGAAAACTCGGTCCACGGGTCGGACGCGCCGGAAACCGCCGCTCAGGAAATCGCCTATTTCTTTGCCGGTCTGGAACTGGTCGGCTGATCTGACGACTGCGCAATGAAACGGTCGCATCCCCCGGGGTGCGGCCTTTTGATTCGAACCGTTCGGTGTCAGCCACGGGGACGGGGGCGTTCGATCACGCCGATCTGGTCAAGAAACGCATCAAGCGCGCGGTTGCGCCCCGATGGGGCGGCGCTGGCGGCATGCTGCGCCTTCAGCGCATCGAACCGCAGGCGCAGGGCCTTTTTCTCTTCCCCCTTGCAATCGTTCCAGGGGCGGCCTTGCAGACCCATTACCAGCACATAATAGCCGATGAAATGCGCCGCAACGCCGTTCGCCAAAAGGCGCAGATAGGCGGCATCGGCCCCCAAATCGCGGATCTCCTCGGCGGAATGGATGCCTGCGCGGGCAAAGGCCGCCTCGGATGCGGGGCCAAGGTTTGGGATGGATGTGACCGGGCTGGGCATGGCAAAGCCTTGTGGTTTTGCCGCAGCCTAGCCGCTGGCCCCGGGCGGGCAAGGCAAATTCGCCCTGTGTGCCTGTGCCAGCGGCCTGTCAGGCCGCAGGTGCCGCGCCTTGCGTCAGATCGACGCCCAGTCGCGGAAGATCGGCTTTTGGCCCTGCTGCGGGGCGGGGGCGGCGTCTTGCCCCTGCTGCTGGCTGGGCGAGGGCGCGCTGCCCTGTTGCGGGCTGGGTTGCGACGGGGTCTTGGCCATGTGACTGCTCCGGTGTTCTGGCTCTTGGGTCGTCATTCATCTGTCATAAACCATTTTCGCCCACGGATATGGCCGGGCAGCGACCGCTTCATGACAGTTTTGCGGCGATCTATGCGGTTCCTGGGCGGGCTGCAAGCCGGTCGATGTGACAATCATTGCCATGTGTTGCAGGGCCGTGAGGTGTAGCCATGCGCCTGTGGCATGGCGGCAATTCCTGTTGCATGGCTGACATCTGCCGCGCTGCGGCGTAAATTGGCTGCGGGGAGTGACAATTATCAGGATGATGCCATGACCCTTTCTTCACAAAGTTCCACCACCCCCGCCGACATGGATGCCATTCTGCGCGAGGCCCACCGCCTGCGCGCCGAAGCCCTGCGCGGTATGGGTGTGGCACTGCACCGCGCGCTGCGGTTGCGCTTTGCCCGCCTGACGGGCCGCCAGTCGCGCCGCGCCGCCTGACGCCCCTGCGCTGGGGCCTTTCGCCGGGGGGCGGAACCTAGTATCCGGGGGCATGACATCCCCCGATCCGCAAGCGCCCCGCCCCGCCATGCCCGACACTGAAACCGTCCAGACCGAAACCGCCCGCGCGCACCCCACCGTGCGGCTGAAGCCCAAGGCCGAGGCCCGGGCGATCCGCCACGGTTTCCCTTGGGTCTATGCCGATGAACTGGTGACAGACCGGCGCACACAGGGGCTGGCCCCCGGTGCCCTGGCCGTGCTGGAGGATGACCTGCGCCGCCCGCTGGGGCTGGTGACGGTGAACAACGCGTCCAAGATCATCGCCCGCATGCTGGACCGTGACGAAAACGCGGTGATTGATCAGGCTTGGTTCGCCGCCCGGCTGACCCGCGCGCTGGCGCTGCGCGAACGGCTTTATGCCACGCCCTTCTACCGGCTGGTGCATGCCGAGGCTGACGGCCTGCCGGGCGTGGTGATCGACCGTTTCGGCGATACCGCCGTGGTGCAGCCCAACGCCGCCTGGGCCGAGACGCATCTGGATACGCTGGTGGCGGCTTTGGTCGCCGTGACCGGCGTGGCGCATGTGGTGAAAAACGGCACCGGCCGCGCGCGCGGGCTGGAAGGCCTGCCCGAAGATACGCAGGTGCTGCGCGGCACGGTCGATGCGCCGATCCCGGTGCCGATGAACGGGGCCACCTATCTGGCCGATCTGATGGGCGGGCAGAAAACCGGGCTGTTCTTTGACCAGCGGCCCAACCATGCCTTTGCCGCCGGACTGGCCAAGGGCGCACGGGTGCTGGACATGTTCACCCATGTCGGCGGTTTTGCCCTGGCCGCGCTGGCCGGTGGCGCGCAATCGGCACTGGCGGTCGATGCGTCAGCCCCCGCCTTGGCGCTGGCGGAGCAGGGTGCTGCGGCCAGCGGCGTGGCCGACCGTTTCACCACCCGCCAGGGCGATGCCTTTGTGGTGCTGGAGACTTTGGGCACCGAGGGCGCGCAGTTCGACATGGTGATCTGCGACCCGCCCGCCTTTGCCCCCGCCAAACCGGCGCTTGAGGCGGGGCTTCGCGCCTATGAACGGCTGGCGCGGCTGGCGGCGCCGCTGGTGGCACCGGGCGGCTATCTGGTGCTGTGCTCCTGTTCGCATGCCGCCGACCTTGCCAGTTTCCGCAACGCCTCGGCGCGCGGCATCGGGCGGGGCGGGCGGCGGGCGCAACTGCTGCATACCGGATTTGCCGCGCCCGACCACCCGATGCTGCTGCAACTGGCGGAATCGGGCTATCTCAAGGCGCTGTTCTTCCGGCTTGACGGGTGAAGGTGGTTCTGGACGCCTGCGTTCTTTACCCATCCGTGTTGCGCGCGATCCTGCTGCGCGTGGCGGCGGCGGGCTGCTACACCCCGCTGTGGTCCGACCGGATACTGGAGGAATGGGCACGGGCCACGGCCAAGCTGGGCATGGCGGCCCAAGCCACGGCGCGCGCCGACATTGCGCTGATGCGCGGTGCGTTTCCGGGTGCGACAGTGCGCGCCCAGCCCAATCTTGAGGCGCGGCTGCACCTGCCGGACGAGAATGACATTCACGTTCTGGCGGTGGCCATCGGCAGCAGCGCCGATGCGATCCTGACCTTCAACGCGGCGGATTTCCCGCGGCATGTGCTGGCCGCCGAAGGGGTCGCACGCCGCGACCCCGACGGGTTTCTGTGGGAATTGTGGTCGCACCACCCCGCCCGCGTGACCGAGGCGCTGGAACAGGTGCGCGCCGAGGCGGAACGCATGGCAGGCACCCCGGTGGCGCTGAAACCGCTGCTGAAAAAGGCGCAACTGCCACGGCTGGCCAAGGCTGTTGCGGCCCAAACATGATTACGCGGCTGCGGCGGCAGCCTTGGGCGTGCAGGTCATGTCTTTCGGGCAGTCCGGTGGCGTTGCCGCCGTGATCGCCAGCCACATGAAAATGATCGAGGCCGCCAGCGCCAGTGCCTTTGGCCCCAAATCCTTCAACGCTTTCAACAGTTCGGCCAGTTTGCCCGGATCGACGCTGTCGATCAGCGCCTTGCCCTCAGGCGGCTGAATCGCCTCTTTGGCATTATTCCATTCATCCAAAAGCAGAAACAGAAAAATCACAAACGTCACGACGGAAAAGACAAGACTGACCCAGGCAATGTTTTCCAGCATAATGCGCACCCAAATGAAATTGTCCGATGCCTGACAATATCAGTTTCCGGGCGAGTCGCACAGTCGCCCTGCAACGCAGGGTCAGGGCACGCGCCTGTCAGGCAGCACCGGCACGCCCCATTTCTGTTCGCGCGCCTCGATGGCCCTGATGCGGTCTTCGGTCGCGGGGTGGCTCAGCAGCCAGGCGGGGGTGCCTGCGCCATGGCCCCCCGTCAGCACGCCCAGTTTGCGGAACAGAGATTTCTGCGGGCCGGTGCCGATGCCCGCCTTGACCAGCAGGGCCGAGGCATAGGCATCGGCCTCGTGCTCATCCCGGCGCGACAGGCGGGCGGCCAGTGCCGTGCTGATCAGCCGCGCGATCCAGATGCCGATGAAGGGCAAAAAGCGGTTCAGCAGTGCCGACAGCATCATGAACACTGCATTCTGGCCGGTAAAGTCGATCATCCGGCGGCGCGAATGCCCCAATGCCACATGCCCCAGTTCATGCGCGATGACCGATGCCAGTTCTTCCGCCGTCACCTCGCCCGCGCGGAATTTCTGCACGAACCCGCGCGTCAGGAATATCCGCCCGTCGGGGGCGGCCAGACCGTTCACCGCATCCACCTCGAACACATGCACCTTCACCTGTGGCACATCCAGCGCCACCGCCATCTTGTCAGCCAGCCGGGTAATCTCGCGCTCGGTCAGGGGCCGCGACTGCTGATCCAGCATCTTCGCCGTCCGCCAGGCGGAAAAGCGATACATCGCAAGGCCGTAAGCGATGGCAAGCAGAAAGGGGAGGAATTTCAGCATGAAGGGAATATGGGATGAAAACCGCCCGAGGCAAAGTGCGATGCAGGGAAAATTCGCGTCATCGCCCCAGCACCCTGATCCCTTGCGAAATGCCCTCCAGCGTCATGGGCACCATGCGGTCGGGGAAGATCTGGCGGATCAGGCGGGTGGAATGGGTATGTTCCCAGAACCGTTCCGGGGTGGGGTTGATCCACAGATGTGCGGGCCATTGCTGACAGGCGCGGGCCAGCCAGACATGGCCTGCCTCGGCGTTCCAGTGTTCGTTCGCGCCGCCGGGGTGCAGGATTTCATAGGGCGACATCGCCGCATCGCCGACAAAGATGCATTTCCAGTCCGGCCCATGGGTGCGCAGCACATCCCATGTGGGGGTCTGTGCATCCCAGCGCCGGGCATTGTCGCGCCACACGCCCTCATAAAGACAGTTGTGAAAGTAATAGGGCACCAGATGCTTGAATTCGCTGCGGGCGGCGGAAAACAGTTCTTCCATCACCTTGACATGCGCGTCCATCGAGCCGCCGATATCCAGAAACAGCAGCACCTTTACCGCATTGCGCCGCTCTGGTCGTGTCTGCACATCCAGCCAGCCATGTTCAGCGGTGGCGCGGATGGTGCCGTCCAGATCAAGCTCCTGCTCGGCACCATCCCGGGCCCACTTGCGCAACCGGCGCAGGGCGATCTTGATGTTGCGGGTACCCAGTTCCACCTGATCGTCCAGATTGCGGAATTCGCGCTTGTCCCAGACCTTCACCGCGCGCTGGTGGCGGCTGGCATCCTGACCGATGCGCACGCCCTCGGGGTTGTAGCCATAGGCACCAAAGGGGCTGGTGCCCGCCGTGCCCACCCATTTGTTGCCGCCCTGATGGCGGCCCTTCTGTTCCGCCAGCCGCTTTTTCAGCGTCTCCATCAACGCATCGAACCCGCCAAGCGCCGCGATGGCCGCGCGTTCCTCGGCGCTCAGGTGCTTTTCGGCCAGCTTTTCCAGCCAGTCGCGCGGCACGTCCAGCGCGGTCAGCACATCCTCGGGGCTGATGCCCTCCAGCCCCTTGAACGCCTCGGCAAAGGCGCGGTCGAAACGATCAAGGTGGCGTTCGTCCTTTACCATCGCCGTGCGGGCGAGGTAGTAGAATTCCTCGGGGTCATAGGTTGCCAGCCCTGCCGCCATGCCTTCGAGAAACGCCAGATATTCGCGCAGGGATACCGGAACCCCGGTGCGGCGCAGCGTGTCGAAGAACGGCAGGAACATCGCGGCTACAGCATCCTTTCCAGAAAGATCGTGGCGAACAGGCCCAGAAGGCCAAAGGCAATGCCGTAACCGGCGGCATATTGCAGCGCGTCCAGCACCTTGCCGCCGCGGCGCAACGCCACGCTGGCCCCCATGGCCGCCCCCAGCCCCAAACCTGCGATAACGATCACGAAACCCCCTTGCGGCGGCCGCTGCCGCCCGTGGCGGGGCGGTGTGTCATGCAACACCACGCGCCCCCGCATTTCCATTGTTCGCGCGACGCCGGGAAGCCCCCGGTCACGCCCTAACCCCCGGTGCCGCGTGGCGTCAGGAGTGCGATTTCCGACATCCGCGCCCGCACCTCGGGCTCTGCGCCAAAGCCATAACGCGCCCATCCCAGACTGTCGAGCCGCGCCGCCCGCGCCTCGGTGTCGCGGCCCAGCAGCGCCAGCGCCTCGGACCGGATCATCAAGAGTGTGGCCAGCAGGGCGGCATTTTCCGCCTCGCGCACCACGGGAATCGCCTGCCCGGTCAGCACCACAGCCTCGGCTGCCTGCCCCGATGACAGGGCAAAGGCCGCCATCTGCATATCGACATGCGCCGCATGCAGCCGCCCGGTGGGCAGGCCGCGGTAGATGCGCGCGGCCTCGGCAAAGGCGGTGACGGCGGTTTCCACCTCGTCTCCCATGCTCAGCCGCCCCAGCGCGAAATAGCTGAAGGCAAGGCGCGCATCTGTCCAGCCCTCGGCGCGGGCGATGGTCAGGGCGGTGCGCGCGGCGTCGCGGCGGCGCAGCGCCGGTGTGCGCGGGCCAAGGGCCGTCTCAACGGCGTTGATCCAGACGCGCGGCGTGGCACGGTCAACGGCTTGTCCCGGGCGCTGACCTGCGGGGTTCAATCGGGCCAACAGGCCGGGCAGAAGGGCCGCCACCTGCGCCTCGGTCATGCCCGACCGCAGCTCGGGCGCGTAATAGACCCGCAGCATCAGCATGTCGAAGCCGGTCAGCACCGTGTGGAAATTGTCGTCGTTGAACACCGAATCAGACAGCCGGTAAAGATCGTTCAGCGGACCCAGCGCCTGCGCCAGTTCCTCGTGCAGGCAATCGCGCACCTCTTGCGGGCTGGTATCCGATGGGATGAAGATCGCCACCCGTTCGCGTGTGGTCAGTGTCGTCCAATCCACCCGCGAAGAGGCGCGCGCGCCGCGGTATTCGGCAAACGAGGTGACGCGTGGCACCACGAAACAGGCGGCTGTGGGCACCACGGCCTGCATGCGCGCGCGGGGCAGGAATTCCACCGTGATGGCCGCATCGCCCGTGGCCTGCCGGATGTCCACCCCCGCCTCGGCGCGCAACCGCGCGATCAGCCGGGCCAGATCGGGGCCGGCACTGGCCGGCACCGCGCCTACCAGTGCCACGGTCACGGGGCCCTCGAACCGGGTCATCACCGGCACCGCGCGACCGCTTTCCATGCGGAATGTCAGGTCAAGAAAATCCTGCGCCATCTGGGTGTTGCTGCGCCCGGCGGCATCGGCCCGCGCGGGGGCAAAGGTTTTCATCGCGGGCAGCGCATCGGTGATCAGCAGGCGCTGGCGGTCCATCGACACATCCGCCCCCGGCGTGGCGCAGGCCGCCAGTGCCAGAAAGCCCAGCAGGGGGAAAAGGCGCATGTCAGGCGGTCCTGTTGTATTCGATGAACGGTGTCTTGACCGCCATCCTGTCATAAAGCCGTTGCGCTGTCGCGTTGTCTGCGGCGGTCAGCCAGTAAACATTCGCGGCGCCATGGGCATCGGCGGCGGCATAGACCGCTTCGATCAGCGCCCGGCCTACGCCCATGCCACGGGCGGCGGGCACGGCGTAAAGATCTTGCAGATAGCACAGATCGCCGGTTTCCCAGCAGGTGCGGTGAAACAGGTAGTGCGCCAGCCCCACCGGCTGCCCGCCCTGTTCCGCGATCAGCCCGCGAAATTCATGCGCGCTGCCGGATGTCAGCCGGGCAAAGGTGGCGGCAAACACCTCGGGCGGGCGGGTCGTCCCGTAGAACGCCAGATAGGCCTGCCACAGTCCGCGCCACGCAGCCTCATCCCCGGCAACCAGAGGGCGGATTGTCAGGTTGCCTGCGTCTGTCATCGCCCAGTCTCCCGCTACCGCTGGCCGCGCGCCATGAAGGCAAGCCGTTCGAACAGATGCACGTCCTGTTCATTCTTCAACAGCGCGCCATGCAGTTTGGGCAGGCTGTGCTTGCCGTCACGCCGCAAATCCTCGTGCGTCAGATCCTCGGCCAAGAGCAGCTTCAGCCAGTCCAGCACCTCGGATGTCGATGGCTTTTTCTTCAGCCCCGGCGTGTCGCGCAATTCCATGAACTGCGTCAGCGCGGTGGTCAGCAGCGCATCCTTGATGCCGGGGAAATGCACCTGCACGATGGCGCGCAACGTCTCCATGTCGGGGAAACGGATGAAGTGGAAAAAGCACCGCCGCAAGAACGCATCCGGCAGTTCCTTTTCGTTGTTCGAGGTGATGATGACCACGGGCCGGTGCAGCGCGCGCACCGTCTCGCCGGTTTCATAGACGTGGAATTCCATGCGGTCCAACTCCTGCAACAGGTCGTTGGGAAATTCGATGTCGGCCTTGTCGATCTCGTCGATCAGCAGCACCACGCGGCCCGGCGCGGTGAAGGCCTGCCACAATTTGCCGCGCCGGATGTAATGCGCCACGTCATGCACGCGCGCCTCGCCCAGCTGGCTGTCGCGCAGGCGCGACACCGCGTCATACTCGTAAAGCCCCTGCTGCGCCTTGGTGGTGGATTTCACATGCCACTCGATCAACGGCAGGTTGAGCGCGCCCGCCACCTGTCGCGCCAGTTCGGTCTTGCCGGTGCCCGGTTCGCCCTTGACCAGCAGGGGCCGCTGCAACGTCACCGCCGCATTCACCGCCACGGTCAGGTCGGCCGTGGCCACATAGCCGGCGGTCGAGGCAAATTTCATAAGCATCGCCTTGCGTTGCACCATTCTGTTGGCGCGACCTTAACACAGGCCGATTTCACCGCAAGGCGGCGACGGGGGCTAGTGACAATCCTTTTGCCATGCGGTAATGGACCCCGCATGAGGGAGTGCCGGATGTCAGCGACCCATAGTGCCGAGCGATCCGGCCTGCAGGAGAATGCAGCCATGAAAGCCGAAACCTTTCTTCCAGACGATTACCGGCCGGCCGAATCCGAGCCCTTCATGAATGACAGGCAGCTGGAGTATTTCCGCCGCAAGCTGCACATGTGGAAGCAGGAGCTGATGTCGCAGAGCGCCGAGACCATCGAAGGTCTGCAGGACTCGGGCCGCAACGTGCCAGACATCGCCGACCGCGCATCCGAGGAAACCGACCGCGCGCTGGAACTGCGCACCCGCGACCGCCAGCGCAAGCTGGTCAGCAAGATCGACGCGGCGCTGCGGCGGATCGACAATGGCGAATACGGCTATTGCGAAGTGTCCGGCGAGCCGATCTCGCTGAAGCGGCTGGATGCCCGCCCGATCGCCACGATGACGCTGGAAGCGCAGGAACGGCACGAACGCCGCGAAAAGGTGCACCGCGACGAATGATGCCTGCGCCCTGCGACGCGGGGCGGCATTGCCGTTGCGGCTGAAACACGGATGATGACGCGCCGGGCCGATGGTCCGGCGTTTGCATGTGCGGGGGGAGTGATGAGCCTGATCGGTGCCGAAGTGACCGTGCTGGGCGCGGGTGTGGCCGGGCTGGCGGTGGCCCGGGCGCTGGCCTTGCGCGGGGCGCGGGTGACGGTGCTGGAACAGGCCCCGGCGCTGGGTGAAGTGGGCGCGGGCATCCAGATTTCGCCCAACGGGGCGGCGGTGTTGCGGGCGCTGGGGCTGGGGGCGGCACTGGACGCTTCATCGCTGCGGGCGGGGGCGGTTGTCTTGCATGACGGAATCCGCGGCGGGCAGGTGCTGCGGCTGGATCTGGCGCGGCTGCGGCCCGGTCAGGGCTATCATTTCCTGCACCGGGCCGATCTGATCGCGCTGCTGGCGGCGGGGGCAGCCGAGGCGGGGGTGGTGCTGCGGCTGGGCGAAAAGGTGCGCGACGTGGCGCTTGGCGGTAGCCCGCAGATCACGCTGGGCAATGGCGCCGTGCATCGCCCCGCCTTGCTGCTGGGGGCCGACGGGCTGCATTCGCCGGTCAGGGCGGCGCTGAACGGCGTGGCTGCGCCGTTCTTCACCGGGCAGGTGGCCTGGCGCGCGGTGATCGCGGCCGAATCCGGGGCCGTGCCACAGGCCGAGGTGCATATGGGCCGGGGCCGCCATCTGGTCAGCTATCCCCTGCCGGGCGGACGGCGCAACATCGTGGCGGTGGAAGAGCGTGCAGGCTGGGCCGCCGAAGGCTGGTCGCACCGCGATGACCCCGCCCACCTGCGCCACGCCTTCCGCGATTTCAGCCCCCGGGTGCAGGGCTGGCTGGCCGAGGTAAAGGCCCCCGGGCTGTGGGGCCTGTTCCGCCACCCGGTCGCCGCGCATTGGCAGGGGCAGGGCGTGGCAATTCTGGGCGATGCCGCGCATCCCACGCTGCCATTCATGGCGCAGGGGGCCAACATGGCGCTGGAGGATGCCTGGGTGCTGGCCGCCTGCCTTGCCGGTCATGACGATCCGCAGGCCGGGCTTGCCGCCTATCAGGCGCGCCGCGCCCCGCGCTGCACCCGCATCGTGGCGGCGGCGGGCAACAGCGCGCGCATCTATCATCTGGGCGGCCCGGCCCGCCACATTGCCCATCTGGGCCTGCGCGGCATGGGGTGGCTGGCCCCCGGCCTTGCGCTGCGGCGGTTTGACTGGCTCTATGGGCATGATGTGACGGCCTGAGGACAGCCAATGCCCAAAGCCAGCAATGACATGATCCTTGATGCCGGGTTGCGGCTGCTGCTGCAACAGGGGCCGCAGCGGTTTTCCCCTGCCGATGTGGCGGAGGACCTGGGGCTGCACCGGGCGGCGCCCACCCGGCGCTTTGGCGGGCGGCAGGGCCTGATGCTGGCCATGGCCTCGCGGCAGTTGGTGCTGACCCGCCTGTGGCTGGACGGGTTCGCGCTGGAACGTTCACCCGCCGGGCTGCGCGCCTTTCTGGCGGGTGTCGTGGCGGCGATGGGCGAGGGCGGGGGGTTTTCGGCGCATCTGGCGCTGGCCGCGATGGAGGCCGAGGATGCGGACATGGCCAGTGCCACAGCCGAACGCTACGCCCTTATGCAGCAGGCCATCGCGGCGCGCGTGCCCGCGGGTCTGGCCCTGCCGCCTGATGCGGTGGCGGGGTTGCTGCATGCGATCATGGTGGGGGCGCCGCTGCAATGGGTGGCGCTGGGGCAGGGCCGGCTGGACGCATTCGTGCAGGCGCGGCTGGATCAGGCCTTGGCGGCGCTGCTGCCGGGCTGAGGGCTACGCCGCCAGATCGACCCAGACCGGCACATGGTCGGACGGTTTGTCGCCCGCCCGCACTTCGCGGTCGATGCGTGCATCGGCCAGCAGATCGGCGGCCTGCGGGCTGAGCAGCAGATGGTCGATGCGGATGCCGTTGTTTTTTTCCCAGGCACCCGCCTGATAATCCCAGAAACTGTAATGCCCCGGGCCGGGATTGCGGGTGCGGAACGCCTCGGTGAACCCTAGGTTCAGGATGCGCCGGTAGGCGGCACGGCTGGCGGGCAGGAACAGCGCGTCCTCGGTCCAGGCATCGGGGCGCGCGGCATCCTCGCGCTGCGGGATGATGTTGTAGTCGCCCGCCATGACCACGGGTTCTTCGGTCGCCAGCAAGGCGCGCGCACGGGTCAGCATCCGTGCCATCCAGGCCAGCTTGAAATCATATTTCGGCCCCGGTGCCGGGTTGCCGTTGGGCAGATACAATCCGCAGACCCGCACCGCACGCGCGCCGATCACCGTCGCCTCGATCCACCGCGCCTGTTCGTCGGCGTCATCGCCGGGCAACCCGCGCGTCACATCCTCCAGCGGCAGTTTCGACAGGATGGCCACGCCGTTGAAGCCCTTTTGCCCATGGGTTTCAACGCGGTATCCCATGTCTTCGAACAGCGCGCGGGGAAAACCCTCGTCCACCGACTTGATTTCCTGCAACAGCGCCACATCGGGCTTGGCGGCGATCAGCCAGGCGGGCAGGGCATCAATCCGCGCCTTGATGCCGTTGATGTTGAATGTGGCGATCTTCATCGGCGGCCCCCCGTTTGCCCCTGTTTAAGGTGCTGGGCTGGGTGGCGCAAGTCACGCGCTCAGCCGCCGCGCGGGCTGGGCCGCTGCCAGCCACAGCGCATCCAGTTCGGCCAGCGCCCGGGCATCGAACCGTGCTGCCTGTTCCCAATACCGCCCCGTTGGCACGACATAGCCAAGCTCGGCCTCGCGTGCCAGGGCGCGGGTGGCCAGCGCATCGTCAAAATCCTGCACCCGCACGCCCGCCAGCCCCGTGACCGAGGCGCGCGGAAACACCAGCCGCGAGGGGGCCTGCGACAGGTTCACCATCGCCGTGCCCTGCATGGCGGCCAGCACCATCAGCCGCGCCGCCTTGCCCTCCAGCGATTGCAGGGTGATGTCGGGCCGCAGCGGATCTGGCGACCCCATGCCATAGAAATGCGTGGGCCCGGTTTTGGGATAGGTCATGTCGCAACCCATCATCGCCACAACCCGGGGTGCATGGGCATGCAGCGCCCAGTAGGCGGCGGTAAAGGCCATGGTGCCACCGCCATAGACAAAACCGCCAAAGGCATTCTGTGCGGGCACGAAATCTTCCTGCGTGACCAGCCGCTGCGCGGGGCCGGGCACGGGGCGACGCTCGGCCGGGAAATCCCAGGGGTGGATCAGCGCATCCCAGTCAGGCCGCACGCGCCAGGCGTTGTTGATGGCAAGCACATGGTCAAAGCCTGCGCGCGGCCAGTGGCGGGCCTCGGTCACATTGGGGCCGGAGCCGAGAATAAGCTGAGACCGCATCGCCGCATTCCTTCACAAGACCGTCAGACGCGACATAGAGCGGGTCAGCAGAAAACCAGTGCCACGAAGAATTTTCGCAGAAAATTCGTCATGCGCTATGCGAATTTTCTGCGAAAATTCATAAGATTGAAAGCTGCTGTTCGCCCCGGTCAGATCGAGAAACTGGTGCCGCAGCCGCAGGAGGAACTGGCATTTGGGTTTTCGATCACGAAACGCGCGCCGATCAGTTCCTCGGAAAAGTCGATCACCGCATTCGCCAGGAACGGCAGCGATACGGAATCGACCAGCACTTTCTGCCCGTCCTTTTCCAGCACCAGATCATCCGGCGCGGGCGCATCCAGCTTTATGTCATACTGAAAGCCGGAACAGCCGCCACCCTCGACCGCCACGCGCAGCGCCTGTGCGCCGCCCATGCTTTCGGCAATCTCGGCCAGCCGGGCAAAGGCTCGGTCGGTCACGCGCGGGGGGAGTGTCAGGGTCTGCATTGATTTACCCGTGTCCTGTTCGTTACCAATTGCATATAGGATGCAGCAAAACACCGAACAAGAACAGGCAGAAACATGTTGGCCCCCTATGCCTGCCAGCCCGGCGCCAGCCGCGGGCGGCTTCATACCGAGCGGATGAGCAGTTTCCGCTCGCCCTTTCAGCGCGACCGTGACCGGATCATCCACTCATCGGCCTTCCGGAGGCTGAAGCACAAGACGCAGGTGTTTGTCGAACATGAGGGCGATTATTACCGCACCCGGCTGACCCACAGCATCGAGGTGGCGCAGGTGGCGCGCACCATCGCGGGCGTGCTGGGGCTGAACACCGATCTGGCCGAATGTATCGCGCTGGCGCATGACCTGGGCCACACGCCCTTTGGCCATACCGGCGAGGATGCTTTGGAGGCGCTGATGGCGCCCTATGGCGGGTTTGACCACAATGCGCAGGCGATCCGCATCGTGACCCGGCTGGAGCGGCATTATGCCGAGTTTGACGGGCTGAACCTGACATGGGAGGCGCTGGAAGGCATCGCCAAGCACAATGGCCCGCTGACCGGCCCCTTTGCCGATGAAAAGCATGCGGGCGCGTTGCCCTATGCCCTGGCCGAGGCGAATGCGGCCTGGGATCTGGAACTGCACACCTTCGCATCGGCCGAGGCGCAGGTGGCGGCCATCGCCGATGACGTGGCCTATTCGCACCATGACCTGCATGACGGCCTGCGGTCTGGCCTGTTCAACGAACGTGACCTGATGGACCTGCCCGTCACCGGCCCGGCGTTCGAGGCGGTGGATGCGCTTTACCCGGGGCTTGATCCGATGCGGCGGCGGCACGAGGCCTTGCGCCGCGTCTTTGGCCGCATGGTCGAGGATGTGATCGCCGTGGCGCAGGGCCGGCTGGAGGCCGCGCGGCCGCAATCAGTGGATGACATCCGCGCGATGGAGGGCACGATCATCCGCTTTTCCAAGCCGCTCTATCAGGAACTGAAGGTGATCCGCAGCTTTCTGTTCCACCGGATGTATCGCGCGCCTTCGGTGATGGTGGAACGCGCCAAGGTCACGCAGGTGGTGAATGACCTGTTTCCGCTGTTCATGGCGCGGCCTGACCTGCTGCCCGGCGAATGGCGGGTGGATGTGGCGGCGATGTCGGATGAAACCGCCGTGGCGCGTCTGGTGGCTGACTATGTGTCTGGCATGACAGACCGCTTTGCCTTGCAGGAGCATGCGCGGCTGTGTGGCGGGGTGTGAGGGGCCAAGGCCGCCAGCACCCCGAGGCACCGAACATGCTAGATCCGCGCGATACGCTCGGTCAGCAGGGCAAAGAACCCGTCGGCATCCACATCGCCCATGAACAGCGCGTTCTTTGGCCGTTTGGTGACGCCCCACCAGTCGGCCACCGTCATGCCCAGCGTCAGTTCGCTGCCGGTCTCCACCTCCACATTGATGTGGCGGCCCTTGAACAGATCAGGGCGGATCAGCCATGCGATGACGCAGGGGTCGTGCAAAGGCGCGCCCTCTGACCCGTATTTTGCCATGTCGAAACGTTCAAAGAAATCGGTCCATTCCGCCACCATGGTGCCCGCCTGCGTGCCAAGCGCGCGAAAGGCCGCGACCCGCGCCTTGTTGGTCAGCACCTTGTGCGTCACGTCCAGCGGCATCACCACAATGGGAATCCCGGATTTGAACACGATGTCAGCGGCTTCTGGGTCGACATAGATGTTGAATTCCGCTGCGGGTGTGATGTTGCCCACCTCGAAATAGGCGCCGCCCATCAGCACGATCTCCTGCACCCGTCCGGCTATGTCGGGCGCGCGTTGCAGGGCCACAGCGATATTGGTCAACGGCCCCAGCGGGCACAAGGTGACGCTGCCCGCGGGTTCGCGCCGCAGCGTGTCGATGATGAAATCCACCGCATGACCCTGGGCCAGCGGCATCACCGGGTCGGGCATCACCGGGCCATCGAGGCCGGTCTTGCCATGCACATGCTCGGCCGTCACCAGCGTGCGCTTCAGCGGCGCGTCGCAGCCGGCATAGACCGGCATGTCGGGCCGCCCGGCCAGTTCGCAGATGATACGCGCGTTTTTCTGCGTCAGGGGCAGCGGCACATTGCCCGCCACGGCGGTGATGCCCAGCACCGTCACATCCTCGGGGCTGGCCAGCGCCAGCAGGATGGCTACGGCGTCATCCTGCCCGGGGTCAGTGTCGATGATGATCTTGCGCGGTTTCGTCATGGTGTTCTCCGGGTGTTCCTTGCGAAGAAAACCGAAGGCGCGCGACTTGTCCATGTGCAAAGGGGGGCCATCGGCCCCCCTTTGTATGTCTGGCGACACTGGCTGTGGCGGCTATCCGCCGGTGGCCCGGCGGAAGGCGGCGTCTCAGCCGTCGTAGTTGACTTCTTCCATCAGCTTCAACGCGGCGGGGCGCTGGGCGGCCACATCGGCCAAAGGCAGCGTGTCCGGGGTGAACTCGCCCCAGCTTTGCACCAGCGCCGACCGTGCCACGCCCGGTTTCACCGGGAATTCGTTGTTGGTTTCGGCATAGATCGCCTGCGCCGCGTCCGACGACAGGAATTCCATCAGCTTCAGCGCCGATTCCCTGTTTGGCGCGGCCTTGGTCATCGCCACGCCCGAGATGTTCATGTGGGTGCCGCCATCCTCGAAGGTCGGGAACACGATGCGCACCGATTCCGCCCAGGCCTTTTGTTCGTCATCCGCCAGCATCTGCCCCATATAATAGGTGTTGCCGATGGAAATGTCGCATTCACCGGCCCAGATGGATTTCACCTGGTCGCGGTCGCCGCCATCGGGCTTTTTCGCCAGATTGCCTTTCAGCCCCTCGACCCAGGTTTTCGCGGCCTCGATCCCATCATGCGCGATGACCGCGCCCAGCAGCGCCACGTTGTAGTCATTGGTGCCCGAACGGGTGCAGATGCGGCCTTTCCACTTTTCCGAGGCCAGATCCTCATAGGTCGTCACCTCGCCATCGGCCACGCGTTCCTTGCTGGCATAGACGATGCGGGCGCGGGCGGTCAGGCCGAACCACTGGTCGGCCGGATCGCGGAATTCGGCGGGAATGTTTGCCTCCAGCACATCCGACTGCACGGGCTGGGTCACGCCCGCATCGACCACCTGCATCAGACGGGCGATATCGACGGTCAGCACCAGATCGGCGGGCGAGCGGTCGCCCTCGGCCACCAGACGTTCGGCCATGCCCTTGTCAACAAAGGCCACATTCACCGGGATGCCGGTTTCGGCGGTGAAGGCGTCGATCAGCGGCTGGATGAGTTCGGGCTGGCGGTGCGAATAGACATTCACCTCTTGGGCCAGCACGGGCAGGGCGGTGGACCCGAGGGCCAGGGCGAGCAGGGGCAGACGCAGGTTCATTGGGTGACCTTTCTTGTCGGAAATTATGCCGTCCATAAACATGAGTCTTTTACTTTGGTCAATCGTTGAGTGAAGTTGTCGGAAATTTTCCATGAAGGGGCGGTGTCCGTCAGGGACGGGCATTTTGCGCTACGGCACGGCTGGTAGCCCAAGAATTTTCGAAAATTCTTGCAAAAAAATCTTCGAAGATTTTTTCGGTGCGCGACCGGCAGGCCCGGTGCCTGTGCGGGGGCCTCATGCGTGCATCTATGGCCCAAGATGAACGTGCAGGGGCCGTTCAGCCCGTCAGGCGGATTTTTCTTCGGCCTTTGCGCGGTTCCACAGCGCGTCCATCTCGGCAAGGTCGCTTTGGTCGGGGGTCTTGCCGGCCTCGGCCAGCCAGGCCTCGATCCGGGCAAAGCGGCGGGTGAATTTGGCATTGGCGGCGCGCAGGGCGGCCTCGGGGTCAACCTTCATGTGGCGGGCAAGATTGGCCATCACGAACATCAGATCGCCGAATTCCTCTTCGACCTCGGCGGGGGAAAGGCTGTCGCGCGCCTCGACCAGTTCGCGCGATTCCTCCAGCAGTTTGTCCAGCACCTGATCGGTGGAGGGCCAGTCGAACCCCACCCGCGCCGCGCGCTTTTGCAGTTTCACCGCGCGGGTCAGGGCGGGCAGGCCCATCGCCACACCATCCAGCACGCCGCCCTGGGCTTTTTGCGCCCGTTCGGCCGCCTTGATCTTTTCCCAGTCGGCGGTCTGCTGGTCGGCGGATTTGTCGCGGCTTTCAGCCCCAAAGACATGCGGGTGGCGGGCCAGCATCTTGTCGGCAATGGATTTTGTCACGGAGGCAAAGTCGAAAAGCCCCGCCTCGGCCCCGATCTGGGCGTGGAACACGGTTTGCAACAAGAGGTCGCCCAACTCCCCTTCCAACTCGGGCCAGTCTTGCCGGGCGATGGCATCGGCCACTTCATGCGCCTCTTCAATGGTATAGGGCGCGATGGTGGCGAAGGTCTGCTGGATATCCCAGGGGCAGCCGGTGGCGGGGTCGCGCAGGCGGCGCATGATTTCCAGCAGGCGCGGCAGCCCGCCTGCGGGGTCGGCGATCAGGGCGGCGGCGTCAGGGGCATGGTCGGGCATTGCGGCGGCGTCCGTTTTGGGGTTCTGTGCAGCCTTCAATACGTCGCCGCAAGGAGCCTGACCATGCCCGTTCTGAACCGCATCGCCGCCTATGCGGAGGAGATGACAGGCTGGCGCCGCCATCTGCACCAGCACCCCGAGCTGAAATTCGATTGCCACCAGACCGCCGCCTTCATCGTGGAACGGCTGCGCGAATTCGGCGTGGACGAGGTGCATCAGGGCATCGCCACCTCGGGGGTCGTGGCCATCATCAACGGGCAGGGGCCGGGTGACACCATCGGGCTGCGCGCCGACATGGATGCGCTGCCGATGGATGAGATCACCGGGGCCGATTACGCCTCGACCGTGGCGGGCAAGATGCATGCCTGCGGCCATGATGGCCATGTGACCATGCTGCTGGGGGCTGCGAAATACCTGTGCGAGACGCGGCGTTTTACCGGCCGGGTGGCGCTGCTGTTCCAGCCCGCCGAGGAGGATGGCGGCGGCGGCGAGGTGATGGTGCAGGAGGGTGTGATGGACCGTTTCGGCATCAGCCAGGTCTACGGCATCCACAATGCGCCCAACGTGCCCTTCGGCAAGTTCGTCACCACGCCCGGGCCGCTGATGGCTGCGGTGGATACGGCAACCGTCTGGGTCACGGGCAAGGGTGGCCACGGGGCCACGCCGCATGAAACGGTTGACCCGGTGGTGGCAATCACCGGCATGGTGGGTGCGTTGCAGACCATCATCAGCCGCAACCTTTATGCGCTGGACGAGCTGGTGCTGTCGGTGACGCAGATCCATGTGGGATCGGCGTCGAACATCATCGCGGAAGAGGGCTGGTTCTGCGCCACGATCCGCACCTTCACCCCCGAGGTGCGCGCGCTGGTCGAACAGCGGTTCCGCTCGATTGTCGAGGGCCATGCGGCGGCCTATGGCTGCACCGTGCGCATCGACTATGAGCTGGGCTATCCGCCCACCGTCAACCACCCCGCCGAGACGGATTTTGCCGCGGATGTGGCGCGCGAAGTGTCGGGCGAGGATGGCATCGACGCCCGCGCCAACCGCGAGATGGGATCGGAGGATTTCGCCTATATGCTGGAGGCGCGGCCCGGCGCCTATCTGTTCCTTGGCACCGGGCCGGGGGCGGGGCTGCACCATCCGGCCTTTGATTTCAACGACGAGGCGGCACCGGTGGGGGCATCGTTCTTTGCCCGGCTGGTGGAACGGGCGCAGCCGCTGGCCTGATGCGGGGGGGGTGCAGGCGCGGTCAGGCCTGCCGGGCCTGCCGAACCAGCGCGCAAGATGACAATTGCCGTCACAGGGTCGCCGCGCCCTAGCAGCCCCTTGCCCGGCGAAGGGGCAACTGCCAAAGCTGGGTTGTCGGTGGCCACAATGGCGCACCGTCCTGGGAGACTGCGATGCTGAATTATCTGACTGCGGGGCTGTTGCTGGCCGCCGGACCCGTGTTTGCCGATGACATCGTGATGTTTCAGGCCCCGTCGGGCAACATCCACTGCATGATGATCGACGGCGAATATGCCGAAACCCGCTGCGACATCCGCGAATTCACCCCGTCCTTCACCGATTTCCCCGCCGATTGCGAGGGTGATTGGGGTGACAGTCTGGGCATCAGCCCCGGCGACCGGCGCGGGCGTGCCATTTGCCATGGCGATACGGTGATGATGCAGGAAAACCCGGTGATCGGCTATGGCAACAGCATCGAACATGGCGGGATGACCTGCGAGATCGCACAGCAGGGCGTGACCTGTTTCAACGCCGGTGGCGCAGGCTTTTCCATTGCCCGCGCCCAGCAGGCGGTGTTCTGATCCTTTGGCCCGGCTGCCGCCTGCGGTGGCCGGGCTATTGCGACGGGGGCAGCGTCAGCGCCAGAAGATGCGCGCGCAGCCGCGCCAGATCATCCGGCGCAGGGCCGCTGCCGCTGATCATGCCCAGCCAGATGCCATCGGCGGCAAAGCGCGCGGTTTGCAGGGCAATGTCCGGCCCATCCTCGGCATGGTCGGCCAGCCGCCCCGCCAGCCAGTCGCGCCAGCCATCGCGCAGTTCGGCGTTCGACAGCGTGGCGAAATAAACCGCGATCCACAGCCCGTCGCTGCCGCCCGCATCGGGCTCGGTCACGGCATGGATATAGGCGCGGGTGAACCGGCCATGGGGCAGGGGGTCGGCGGCAATCGCATCAGCCAGATAGGCATCCAGCCGGTCGATCAGGTCATGGAACACCGCCGCCACCAGCGCCTGCTTGCTGGGGAAATGGTGAAAGAACGCGCCCTTGGTCACGCCCGCCTCGGCCGATACCGCCTCGACGGTCACGGTCTGCACACCCGCCCGCGTGGCGATGCGGGCGGCGGCATCCAGAAGGTCGCGGCGCACTTTTTCGGGCTGCTTGCGGCGGGGGGTCAGACTCATCTTGCAAACTCAGATACCAAACGGTATCTATGATCATACCAACCATTTGGTATGATTCAAGCCCGAACGAGGATGCCATGACCGCCCCGACCAACCGCTCTGCCTGGGAAATGGACCGCAGCCACGCCCTGCACCCCTGGACCAACTTTGGCCCATTTGAGGATCAGGGCGCATTGGTGATCACCCGGGGCGAGGGCTGCCACCTGTGGGACGACCGCGGCAACCGTTACTTTGATGCGGTAGGGGGCCTGTGGTGCACCAACATCGGCCTTGGCCGCGCGGAAATGGCCGAAGCCATTGCCGATCAGGCACGCAGGCTGGCGTTTTCCAACACATTCGTTGACATGACCAATGATCCCTCTGCCCGGCTGGCGGCGAAACTGGCCGATCTGGCCCCGGGCGACTTGAACCGGGTGCATTTCACCACTGGCGGATCAACCGCCGTCGATACCGCCGCGCGGATGGTGCAGTATTATCAAAGCTGCATGGGCCGCCCCGAAAAGGGGCATCTGGTGGCGCGCGACCATTCGTATCACGGCTCCACTTACCTGTCGCAAAGCATCGGCAAACGGCCCGGCGACCGGGTGGAACAGTTCCGCTACAAAGAGGATGGCATCCACCACCTGTCCGTCCCCAACCCCTACCGCGCGCCGGATGGCATGGATGAGGCCGCGTTCTGCGACCATCTGGTTGCCGAGTTCGAGGCGCTGATCGCGCATGTTGGCGCAGACCGCATCGGCGGCTTCTTCGCCGAACCGATCCAGGCCTCGGGCGGGGTGATCGTGCCGCCCCAGGGCTATCTGCGCCGCATGTGGGAGGTGTGCCAGCGCCATGACATCCTGTTCGTGGCGGATGAGGTTGTCACCGCCTTTGGCCGTCTGGGCCACTGGTTCGCCTCATGGGATGAGTTTGGCGTGCAGCCCGACATCATCTGCACCGCCAAGGGTTTGACCTCGGGCTATATCCCGATGGGTGCGATGATCTTCTCCGACCGGATATGGCAGGCGATGGCGGCCGACGGCGCGCGCTGGTTCACCTCGGGCTTTACCTATGCCGGGCATCCGGTGGCCTGTGCCGCGGCGCTGAAGAACATCGAGATCATGGAACGCGAGGATCTGCTGGGCAACGCCACCCGCGTGGGCGCGCTGTTCGAGACGCGGATGAAAGCGCTGGAAGCCCTGCCGCTGATCGGTCAGGTGCGGGGCAAAAAGCTGATGGTCTGTGTCGAATCGGTGGCCGACAAGGCGACCCGCGCCCTGCTGCAGGACGAGGCAGATGTGGGCAAACGCATTTCCGACGCCTGCGAGGCGATGGGCCTGATGGTGCGCCCCATAGGCCACCTGAACGTCATGTCGCCGCCGCTGGTCATCACCGCCGATGACGTGGATTTCATCGGTGACACGCTGGAAACCGCGATCCGCCGCGTGGCCGACGATCTGGCGCGCGAAGGGCTGGTATAGCGCATCACGACAACGCCTGCTGGCCAGCGCCTTTCACCCTGGCGCGAATATCCCACCGGGGTCGGGCGGCGCGTGGCCACAGGCGCTGCCCTTGACAGTCTTCCCCCCAAAGGGCCTTCTGCCCCGAACCGGATCAAGCGGCGTCTCCGGCACCCAACGACTCCGCCGATTCTCATGAGGGCTGCCATGGGTCTGGAAGACGCGAAATCCGAGGTCGACACCGCTTTCACCCGCAAGGGCAACCGGGGCTATGCCTTCGAGAATGCCTTTGGCGGGACCACGTCCTTTCTGCGGCGCAGCTACAGCAAGGATCTGGCTGGGGTCGATCTGGCCATCACCGGCGTGCCCTTTGACCAGGCGGTCACGCACCGGCCCGGCACCCGCTTTGGCCCCCGCGCGATCCGCGAAGCATCGGCGCTGCAACCCTACGATCCGCCCTATGGCTGGCCCTTTGACCCGCTGGAGGAGATGAGCATCGTCGATTACGGCGATCTGGCCTTCGACTATGCGAAGGTGGCCGATTTCCCCGATGCGCTGACAGCCCATATCCGCACCATCCTTGCTGCGGGCGCGGGCACCGTCACGCTGGGGGGCGACCATTACATCACCTATCCGATCCTGCGCGCCTATGCCGAAAAGTTCGGCCCGTTGGGCGTCATCCATTTCGATGCGCATTCCGACCTTTGGCCCGATGATGACCTGACGCGCATCGACCACGGCACCATGCTTTACAAGGCCGTCAAGACCGGTCTGCTGGACCCCGCGCGTTCAGTGCAGATCGGCATCCGCACCACGACCGAGGATTATCTGGGCGTGCATGTGATCGACGCCCGCGAGGTGCATGAAAAGGGCACGGCAGCGGCGGTGGCCAAGGCCCGCGCCATCGTTGGCGACCAGCCCACCTATGTGACCTTCGACATCGACGCGCTGGACCCGGCCTTTGCCCCGGGCACCGGCACCCCGGTCTGGGGTGGGCTGGCCAGCTGGCAGGCGGCGGCGATGCTGCGCGATCTGGCAGGGATAAACATGGTCGGCGGTGACGTGGTCGAGGTCTCGCCCCCCTATGACACCACCGGCGCCACCGCCATCGCCGGCGCGCATGTGGCCTATGAGCTGATCTGCCTTTATGGCTGGACGCGCCGGAAAGGATGAGGCGGATGACCGACATCCTCATCATCCTTGCCGTGCTGGTGCTGGGCGCGCTCTTGTTCGTGCGCTTTGCACCCTCCGATCCGGCCGACTGGCACGCCGACCCGCTGACCGTCGCAAAACCCGCGCGGCCAAACCACTGGCTGATCCGCGACGGCGGCGATGCGCCTGCCGTTCTGCTGCCGCAGCCGCCCGATCAGGTGATGGCACGGCTTGACAGCATCGCGCGCGCCACCCCGCGCACCCGGCTGCTGGCCGGAACAGGCTTTCACAAGACCTGGCGCACGCGCTCGGCCACCCTTGGCTTTCCCGACTACACCTCGGTGCGGGTCGAACCGGCAGGTGCGGGCACAAGGCTGACGCTCTACGCCCGCGCGCGCTTTGGCAGTTCCGACTTCGGGGTGAACCGCAAGCGGGCCGAGGGCTGGATAGCACAGATCGCCGACTGACCAAACTCTTCTGCATTTTCTGCCCCTAAATATTCCACGGGGGTCCGGGGGTGTGAAACCCCCGGCGGCCAGCCCCCCTTGACCGGCTCCCCCTTGACCGGCCCCCCGGCATCAGCCAAACCCCGCCCATGGTTCCCATGGACACGCTTTTGCAAATCATCCGCCGTTTCGAGTTTCTCGAAGCGCGGCTTGCCGCCGGTGCCCCGCATGCCGAAATAGCCGCCCTCAGCCGCGAATATTCCGACCTGAAGCCGGTGGTGGCCGACATCACCGCTTACCGACAGGCGCTGGATGATCTGGCCGAGGCGGAAAAGATGCTGGCCGATCCCGAAATGCGCAGCCTGGCCGAGGATGAGATCCCCGCGCTGCGCGCCCGCATCCCCGAAATGGAACAGGCGCTGCGGCTGGCCCTTCTGCCCAAGGATGCCGCCGATGCCCGCCCCGCCATCCTTGAGATCCGCCCCGGCACCGGCGGGGACGAGGCCGCGCTGTTCGCCGCCGACCTGTTGCGCATGTATCAGAAATACGCCGAACAGCAGGGCTGGCGTTTCGAGATCCTTGAACAGGCGACCTCGGAACTGGGCGGCATCCGCGAAGTCACCGCCCATGTGCAGGGCGAGGGCGTCTTTGCCCGGCTGAAATACGAATCCGGCGTGCACCGCGTGCAGCGCGTGCCGGAAACCGAGGCGCAGGGCCGCATCCACACCTCGGCCGCCACCGTGGCCGTGCTGCCCGAGGCCGAGGCGGTGGAGCTTGACATCCCGGCCACCGACATCCGCATCGATACGATGCGCGCCAGCGGGGCCGGGGGCCAGCATGTGAACACCACCGATTCGGCGGTGCGCATCACCCATCTGCCCACCGGGCTGATCGTGACCTCATCCGAGAAATCCCAGCACCGCAACCGCGAGATCGCCATGCAGGTGCTGCGCGCCCGGCTTTACGATCTGGAACGCGCCCGGGTGGACAATGAACGCGCCGCCACCCGCAAATCGCAGGTGGGTTCGGGCGACCGGTCGGAACGCATCCGCACCTACAACTTTCCGCAGGGGCGGATGACCGACCACCGCATCAACCTTACGCTTTATGCGTTGCCGCAGATCATGGCAGGCGGGCTGGATGACATCATCGCGGCGCTGACCGCGCATGATCAGGCCGCACGGCTGGCCGAGATGGAGGCATGAGGGCGCAGGACGCCTTGCGCTTCGCGGTGCGCAGGCTGGCCGACGCAGGCATTCCCGACGCTGCCCGCGATGCGCGGCATCTGCTGGCCTTCGCCATGGGGCTGGCCGCCGACCGGCTGACCCTGCACCTGCCCGACGATCTGGCCCCGGGTGTCGAGGAACGGCTGGAGGCCGCGCTTGCCGCCCGCGCCGCCCGCCAGCCCGTTGCCCAGATCACTGGCCGCCGCCTGTTCTGGGGCCGCGCATTCCGCGTCACCCGCGACACGCTGGACCCGCGCCCCGAAACCGAAACGCTGATCGCGGCGGCGCTGGAGCGTCCGTTCTCCCGCGTGCTCGATCTGGGCACCGGCACGGGGGCGATCCTGCTGACCCTGCTGGCCGAACGCCCGCAGGCCAGCGGTCTTGGCACCGACATTTCGCCTGCCGCACTGGCCGTGGCGCAGGGCAATGCAGTGGCGCTTGGCCTTGCCCCTCGCGCGGCTTTTCAAACCGCTGACTGGTTCGATGCCATCAGCGGCAGCTTTGACCTGATCGTGTCAAACCCGCCCTATATCGCCGCCGCCGAAATGCCCGGCCTTGCCCCCGAGGTGCGCGAGTGGGAGCCGCATCTGGCCCTCACCCCCGGCGGCGATGGGTTGTCACCCTACCGCAGCATCGCCGCAGGGGCCGCCGGGCGCCTGACACCCGGCGGGCGGCTGTTGCTGGAAATCGGCCCCACCCAAGGCGTCGCGGTGGCCGCGCTGCTGGCAGCTGCCGGGTTTGGCACCATCACCATCCACCCCGACATGGATGGACGCGACCGCGTGGTTTCCGCCACCTGCGCGGCGAAATGACGCGCGACGCGGGGAATTGGGCCACAATGCGCCGGTTTTGCCATGCAAAACAGCAAAACCCACCGCGGCCTGTCAGAATCGTCTTGTCAGGCCGGGCGGGGCGTGATTATTCAAAGGCACGCGCCGGGTGGATGGTTTGGGTTGTCCAGTATCGTTGCCCGCGCGGTTAAGCCAAAAATGCACGACCCGCCGCGCACCAACGATCAGGACGCGGACGCAGCATGAACCCGCTGCACGGTGCTCTGCACGGCCAGATCATTCTGGATACAAGGACAAGATGAGATCCTCCAAGTCCCGCTCGCGTTCGAAATCGAACCGCCCGCGCACCCTGGGCAATATCGTGAACCGCGTCTTCGACAGCTCCGGCCCCGAAGGCAAGGTGCGCGGCACGCCCCAGCAGATCATTGAAAAATACCTGTTCCTGGCCCGTGACGCCCAATTGTCGAATGACCGGGTGGCGGCGGAAAACTTTCTGCAACACGCCGAACATTACACCCGCATGCTGGGCGAGGCGCAGCGCGAAATGGCGGCCGAGCAGGACAGCCGCGGCTATCAGGGCCAGAACGGCAACGGCCATGCCAATGGCAACGGCCCGCAGCCGCAGCACGACAACCGCCCCCGCGACGATCGGCAAGACAACCGGCCCCGCGATGACCGGCAAGACAATCGCCAGGACAACCGGCCCCGCGATGACCGGCAGGACAATCGTCAGGAAAACCGCCCGCGCGAGGAGCGGCAAGACAACCGCCAGGACAACCGCACCCGCGAAGATCGCCAGGATAACCGCCCACGGGATGAGCGCCCCCGTGAGGAGCGTCAGGACAATCGCCCCCGCGATGACCGCCAGCGCGATGAGCGTGCCGAACCCCGGCCCGACCCCCGGTCAAGCTACCGGCCCCAGCCCGATCCCGCGCAGGCCGACCAGCCGCAACCCGAGGTGATCCGGCCCGAAGCAGCGCGCGCCGAGCCGCTGAAATCCGTGCCCGAAGTGCTGGACCTGACCGTCGGCGAGGATGACACCGGGCTGGTCGAAACCCCGGAAACCCGCCGCAGCCCGCCGCCCCGCCGGCGTGAGCCGCGCCCGGCCCAGCCCGCCGCACCGGAAGCCAAATCCCCTGCGGCTGACCCGCAACCGGCAGAACCTGCCGCTGCGCAAGATACCCCCGCCGCATCACCGGCCGAAACCGTCCCCGCCGCAAAAGAGCCTGTCCGCCGCCCCCGCGCGCCGCGCAAACCGCGCAGCCCCAAGGCCGAAGGCGATGCGCCCGATCCCGGCGAACCCCGCGAAGCCGCCGAGTAACGCGGCGCGGCGCTGGCCCGAAACACAAAGGCGGCATCCCCGGATGCCGCCTTTTCCACATCCGGCCCTCGGTTCACATCCGGCCAGAAACCGTCAACCCCGCGCCACCTCGCGCGCCAGCGCGCAGAACCCCTCCAGCGAGATTTCCTCGGCCCGGGCTGTCGGCTCCAGCCCCGCCGCCAGCAGCCGCTCCTCGATCCCCGGCATCAGCCCCTTCAGGCTTGATCGCAGCATCTTGCGCCGCTGGTTGAAGGCCATGGCCGTCACCCGCTGCAACACCGCCTCATCCGCCGGGTAACGCGGGCCTGGCAGCGCCGTCAGATGCACCACCGCCGAATGCACCTTGGGCGCGGGCGTAAAAGCCTCGGGTGGCAGGATCATCACGATCTTCGCATCGCAGCGCCATTGCGCCAGCAGCGCCAGCCGCCCGTAATGATCGCCCCGCGGCTTGGCCACGATCCGCTCGGCCACCTCCTTTTGAAACATCAGCGTCAGGCTTTGCCAGAACGGCGGCCATTGCGCGGGCGTCAGCCAGCGGATCAGCAGTTCCGTGCCCACGTTGTAGGGCAGGTTCGCCACTACCCGCACCGGGGCCGTCAGATGCGCCTGCACATCCACCGCCAGCGCGTCGCCATTCACCACCTCCAGCCGCCCCGGGTAATGCGCGGCGATCTCGGCCAAGGGCGCCATGCAGCGCGCGTCCTTTTCCACCGCCAGCACACGCCGCGCGCCCTCGGCCAGCAGCCCGCGTGTCAGCCCGCCGGGCCCCGGCCCCACCTCCAGCACATCGCAGCCCGCCAGATCCCCCGCCAGCCGTGCGATCTTGGCGGTCAGGTTCAGATCCAGCAGAAAGTTCTGCCCCAGCTGCTTTTTCGCCACCAGATCATGCGCGGCAATCACTTCGCGCAATGGCGCAAGCCCGTCAATCGCCGCCATGGGCAGACCTCTACTTTCTCATTTTCTGTCCAAAAACATCCCACGGGGGGTCCGGGGGGGTGAAACCCCCCGGCTCCGCAAAGACAGCATACCAGCCGCCTGCTTAACCCGCCGCCCGTGCCGCCGCCATCACCGAAGCCATATCCAGCGCCGCGATCAGGCTTGACGGGTCGGCCACGCCTTGCCCCGCGATGTCGAATGCGGTGCCGTGGTCGGGCGAGGTGCGGATGAAGGGCAGGCCCAGCGTCACATTCACCCCGCCGGCAAAATCAATCGTCTTGATCGGGATCAGCGCCTGATCGTGATACATCGCCACGGCGGCGTCATAGCGCGCGCGCGCGGCCGCGTGAAACAGCGTATCCGCCGGATGCGGGCCGGTCAGCCGCATCCCCTCCGCCGCCAGCCGCGCCAGCACCGGGGCGATGACGTGGGCCTCCTGCTGCCCCATCGCCCCTCCCTCGCCGGCGTGGGGGTTCAGCCCGGTCACGGCGATGCGGGGGGCGGCGATGCCGAAATCGCGGATCAGGGCGGCATGGGTGATGCGCAGCGTCGCCTCCAGCAATTCGGGCGTCAGGGCGGCGGGCACATCCTCCAGCGCGATGTGGATCGTCACCGGCACCACGCGCAGCGCGGGGCAGGCCAGCATCATCACCACCCTATCCACCCCCGCCAAGGATGCCAGAAACTCGGTATGGCCGGGAAAGGCAAAACCTGCACCCTCATGCAGCGCCTGTTTGGAAATCGGCGCGGTGCAGATGGCTGAGGCTGCCCCGGCCTGCACCAGCGCCACGGCGCGCGAAATCGCCGTGACCACCGCCGTCGCGTTTCCGCCCGACGGGCGGCCCGGCACGGCGGCATCGGGAAACGGATGCGGCAGCACGGGCAGCAGTCCCGGCGGCACATCCACGGTATCCGATGGCGTGCGGATCACCTGAAACCCGCTGCCCGGCGGCAGATGGCGCGGATCGCCGATCCAGAAGAATGGCAGCCGCGACCCCAGCGCCAGGCGCGCCTTGACGGCGATTTCCGGGCCGATGCCCGCCGGTTCGCCGCAGGTCAGCGCGATGGGGCCCGTGGCCCGGGGCAGGGGGCCGCTGCCCTGCGCGGAGGGCAGCATGGTCACGGTTCGCGGATGATCGCGTTGGCGCGCAGATCCTGCAGATAGGCCTCGGCCAGACCGGCGATGCGCTGGTTCAGGATCTGCTGGCGGATCTCGTCGCGCGAGGGCACGGTTTCCAGCTGCGGGCGGCGGGCGCACAGCATCAGGAACACCCGGTTGCCGCCGCGCACCAGTGCGGTCGACACTTCGCCCGCATCCAGCCGGGCCAGTTCCAGCGCCACATCCTGCGGCACGGCTGACATGGGCTGGGTGGTGCGCGTCAGTTGCGGTTCGCCCGCGCCATCGGTGAGGCCGTAAAGATCGTTGCAGGTATCGACGCCGCTGCGCAGCCGGGCAAAGCTGGCCTCGGCGCTGCCGTCATTGGGCAGCAGATACTGGGCGTATTCCACCTCCATCGCGGCGGGGGCGGACAGGGCGGTTTCCTCCAGCGCGCGCAGCAGGAACACCGCCACGGCATCGGGGATGGCCACCGGCTGCGTCACCTCGCCGGGGCTCAGCGCCAGCACGAAAGGCGCTATGGCGGGCGGCAGGTTGGCCAGCGGCACCCAGTCGATCCGCCCGCCGTTGGCGGCCGAGGCTGCGGCGGAATACTGGCGCGCGGCGGCGGCAAAGGCGGCCTCGCCGCGTGTGTCGCGCGCGATGCGGCTGGCCAGGGCCAGGGCCTGCGCCTCGTTCCCTGCCGGGGCGGGGATGATGATTTCCGAAAGCAGCACGCGCACGGCGGCGCGGGGCTGGGCATTGGCCAGCGCGCGGTCGATGTCGATATCCGTCACTGACACGCGCGGCAGAAACCGGGCGCGCACCACTTCGCGCCACACCAGCCCTGCGGCCACGAAATCGCGAAAGGTTTCGGCATCCACCCCCGCCTCGCCCAAGGCCGTCACGAATTCCTCGGCCGTCAGATTGGCGCGGCCGGCGAATTCGGTCATGCCCGCCAGAACCTGCTCTTCGGTCAGCTCCAGATCCAGCGCCTCGGCGGCATCGCGGCGCAGCCGGTCCTCGATCAGCGCATCCATCGCCTCGGTTTCCGGGTCGCCGGGCGCGCGCAGCAGCCGCAGGAACTGGATACGCTGTTCCAGCTCGTAATTGGTAATCACCCGGTCATTGATGTAAAGCCGGGGCGCGAAGGGGCTTTGCTGGGCCACGGCCATTGGCGCGATGGCACAGATGCCCAGCAGCAGGGTTGCCGCGCGCATCAGGGCGAAGGGCCGCATCAGAAATTGTGGTCTCATCACTGCTGTTGCCGTTTTTCTGTTCGTTGTCATGCGATTGCCTGGTGCATCGGGCATCCCCTAGCGGCCACAGCGGCGGGACGGGCCGGGGGCCGTGCCACTGCCAAAGCCCAGAAGATCGACCGAAAGGCCAAAATCCGTGGTTGGTTGCACACTAGTCGAGGATGTGAACCGACGCGAGAGGGAAAGATCGACGCTCATGCATTCGTTGCGAAACTCCAGCCCGACACCGGCGCGGGCGGTGCGGTCGGCCTTCACGTCATAGCGGCTTGACGCCTTGGCCGTCCAGAAATCGGTGACGCGGTAGCGTCCGTCCAGCGTCAGTTCCGAAACCGGCGTGTCGCGGCTTTCCAGCGGGTCGGCCATCAGGCGCACATAGCTGGCGGCCAGGCCATAGTCATCGCGTTGCAGATCCATCCGCAGCTCGGCCTTGGTCACTTCCAGATCGTCGTCGAACAGCACGCGATTGGTCATCATCAGCCCGCCGTTCAGGCCAAGTTGCATGGCAACCAGCCAGTCCGACCGTTGCCCATCCAACCCCGAGGCCCCGCCGAACTGCGCGGTATCCCTGGTGCGGATCACCCGGCCGGCCGTCAGGCCCAACGACCAGCCCGCCGGATCGAACCGGGTCCAGCTGATGCCCAGATTGGCACGGGTTCCGCGCTCGGTGGCATCCGACCCCGGAAAGCGGTTCAACGAAAACAGGTTGCCCTCGTCAAATTCAACCAGTGCCGAATCCTCGTTGGGCAGATCTTCGGTGCTGGAGGGGCTCCAGATCAGTTGCGCCACGGGTTCCACCACATGCTGCGCGCCGCCGCGCCCGGCGCGCACCCAAGGCCAGCGAAACTCCATCGCGGCAGCGCCATGCAGACGGGTGGTGGTGCCGTCATAGATGTCATCCTGCGTGATCTGATAGACATCCGCCGTGGCCTCGCCCAAGAGCGTGCCGACAATGCCTGCGGGCAGCACCCAGTTGCGCCGCCAGTCCACCCGGACCGAGGCACGCGCCATGTCGCGCCCGTCGGCATCGGTGTCGGCGTCGATGTCGGTGTCAAACGGCAGGGTGGAACTGCGATACTGGCTGTGGGTTTGCAGCCGCAGCCCCGCCTCGCCGCCCAGGGGCCCCGCGCTGAACCGGCGGTGAAACGTCAGATCACCCACCAGCGAGGGCAGCGTGGCGTTGCTTTCCCCGTCGCGTATGGAATGGAAATAGATCAGCCGCCCCTCGATATGTTCGTTGCGCCTTGTGCGCGACACCTCGACGCGGCTGTCCAGACGGTCACGCTCGGGCAGGCCATAGTCAAGGTAATAGGCCGGGTCGCTGACACCCTCGATGCGGAAGGTCAGGTCGAAATCGCGCGGCAGCTCAAAGGCGCCGGTGGCCAGCACATGACCACGCAGGTCATCCGGCAGCAGCTCGTCGCGCGACCAGGCGCCACTCACCTCGATACCGCCGCTGGAAAAGGCCTGCCGGTAGCGCAGTTCCAGCGTGCGGCCGCCCTTTGTGGTGACATAGGGCGTCAGCGTCAGGTCGCGGCTGTCGCCCAGCGTGATGAAATAGGGCAGCTTCAGCCCGGTCCCCAGCCCGCTGGTGGTGCGCAGCGAGGGCGTCAGCACGCCACTGGCGCGGGTCAGCCGCGGGTCGGGCATGCGCAGGCGCGGCAGCCAGAACACCGGCATGCCCGCGATGCGCAGTTGCGCGTCGCTGAAATAGATCTGGCGCTGCACATCGTCATGCACCACCTGGCTGGCGCGGATTTCCCACAGCGGCGTGGGGTTTTCGGCACAGACCTGACAGGATGACGCCACCGTGCGCCCCAGCCGCGTATAGCGCCCGCCGATGCGGCTGATTTCGGTCGCGGCCAGTTGCAACTGCTGGTTCAAGACCAGCCGCGCGCTGGTCAGCACGCCTTGGGTCAGATCCGCCGACAGTTCGGCCTGATCGGCAAGGATGAAAGTGCCGCTGTCATCCTTCAGCACGATCGGGCCTTCGATGCTGAGGCTGTCGGCGGCCTGATTATAGATGATGCGCTGCGCCTGCACCCGGCGGCCCTGATAGAACACCTCGACATTGCCTTGTGCGACCAGAGTGCTTTCCCCGGTGATGGCGACGGAATCGGCCACCAGTGTGGCCGCTTGCTGTGCGGCCAGCGGCAGCGGGGCCAGAAAAGCGGCGCACAGCGCCAGAAGCCGGATCAGCCGCATCAGCCATCCTCCAGGTGCAGCAACAGCGCCAGCGCCAGCATGGCGGCGGCCAGTGGCGGGCTCCATGCCGCCAGCGCAATGGGGATCTGGCCGTTTTCACCCAGAACCTGTGCGAAATTGCGCAGGAAAAAGATGCCAAAGCCACCCATGAGCGCGAACAGCACCATCGTGCCGGTCTTGCCGAACCGCGCGTGGCGCATCGTGAAACCGGCGGCGATCAGCACCATCGCGGCCATCAGCAAAGGCAGGGCCAGTTCCATCTGATACCAGACCCGGTGCTGGCGCGCGGAAAAGCCGGCCCGTTCCAGATCGGCGATGTATTGCGGCAGTTCCCAGATCGGGATGCCCGAAGGTGTGCCGAAGCCGTCGCGGATACCCTCGCGCGTCAGGTTGGTGGGCAGGTCCATGGCCGCCGTCACCATCGCCCCGGATTCGGGGTTGGCCGCATCCAGTGCCCAGCGTTTCACGCCGCGCAACGCCCAGGCACCCGCGCCCAGCGTGGCACCCTCGGCCTCGATCCGCGTCGCCAGGGCGCCCGTTGCGTCATAGGTCAGGAAGGTCACGCCATAAAGCTCCGTCCCGTCCAGACTGGCGCGGGCGGCGTGGATCACGGTCTGGCCATCCTCGGCCCCCTGCCGCAGCCACAGCCCGTCATCGCTGACCGACAGCACGCTGTCATTGCCGCGCACCAGCCTGTCATAGGCCGCGTCATATTCCCGCGCCGTGGCCGCGACCATCGGGTTCAGCACCGTCACGGCAAACACCCCCAACAGCAATGCCGCCCCCGCGGGGGCCACCAGAAAGCGCAGGCCAGATCGCCCCGCCGCCCGCACCACCACCAGTTCGCTTGACCGCGCCAGCCCCAGAAACAGCGCGATCGACGCCAGAATCAGGATCAGCGGCAGGATGCGGTACAGGCTGGCAGGCACGTTCAGCGCCGCCAGTTCGATGGCCTGCGCCAGGCTGACACCCTGATCGGAAAACCGGCGCAACTGATCCAGGATGTCGATCAGCATCATGATCCCGAAAAAGATCAGGAACACGCGGATCACCATCACCACGAACCGCCGCGCGATATAAAGGCTCAGCGTCATGCTGCCACCGCCGCGCCGCGCCTGCGGTGCCGGGGCCGCTGCGCCAGCCACAACAGCCCCGCCGCCAGCCCGCAGCCGGTGACGGGCGCCAGATAGGCCAGTGGCCACAGCCGGTCATCCTGCAACCCGGCCGAACTGGCAGCGGTGTTCACCAGTTGCAACAGGATCAGCAGCAGCACCGCAAACAAAATCTGCCGCCACAGCCCGAACCGGCTGAACGCGCCCAGAAGAAGCGCGGCAAACCCGATCAGCGCGGCGGCAAGGCCCAGAAAGGGCTGGCCGATGCGGCTGTGCCCCTCAAACAGGAATGTCGCGCGGCTTTGCCCGGTCTCGGCCATCAGCGCAGCCGTGGGGGCCAGCAGTTCCATGGTGGCAAGCTCGTCCAGCGTGCGTGCATCCGGCCCGCCGGTGGTTATCAACCCGGCCAGATCATAGGTGAAATCGTCAAACCGGGTGATCGCCAGCCGCTGATCCTCGCGCCGCAGGATCTGCGCCATGCCGTCCAGCATCACCAGCTTCGGCCCCGTATCGCCCCGCACCAGCAGCGCACGCCGCGCGGTATAGGTGGTGCGTTCGCGGGGTGAACGGTCATCAGCCAGGAACAGGTCGCGCAATTCGCCATTCGCCGCAATCTCGCGGATATACAGGGTCACGCCGTCGCCCGGGTGCATGAACCGCCCGTCGTTCAGGAAACGCGCGGTGGCATTCTCGGCAATCTCGGCGCTGCGCACGGCCAGCGTGGCGCGGCTGGCGGGCACCAGCACATTCATCAGGATCACCATCATCAGCGCCACGATCAGCCCGAAATACAGCACCGGCCGCGCCAGCCGGAAGGCCGAAAACCCGGTGGCCTGAAGCACCACCAGCTCGCTGTCCTGCGTCAGGCGGTTCACCACATAAACCGTTGCGGCGAAAGCCGAAATCGGCAGCACCAGCCGTATGACATTGGGCAGCGTCAGCAGCGAGAATTCAAGGAACACCAGCGCCGACTGGCCATCGCCGATCAACTGGTCAAACAGCCCCACCGCGCGGTTGATCCAGTAGACCAGCACCAGCACCAGCGAGAAAAAGCCGAACAGCGCCACCAGCAGCGACAGCATGTATCGGTCCGTCCTTGCCACGCGCCATGTCCCCCAGGGCCGGGCCACACCGCCCCGCTGCGGCGGACGCTAGCGGAAATCGGCGGCGGGGAAAACTGGTATCTGGTCATTGGCCGGGGCAGGGGCTACCGTCCGGCAAAAGCGCGCTGCATGCAGGAGAGACCCCATGGCCCACCCCGTTCCGATCCAGTTCCGCGACCCCGATCTTGAGGCGCTGGCCAGTCTGCCGGGCCGTATCGTGATCCTGGCGGGTGAGGGCGGCGCACTGGGGCCGGGGGCCAAACGGGTGAACAAGCTGATGCGCGGCGCGGTCGAACGCTATGTCGCGTCAGACGCTTTCGCCAAGATGAAACAGGGTGACGCGCAGGATCTGGCCTGGCCCGCGGGCCTTGCCGCCGATGCGGTGCAGGTGGTGCGGCTGGACAAGCGCGCCGATGTGACCACGGCGCGCAAGGCGGGCGGTTCCATCGGCGCGAAACTGGGCAAGGCGGGCACCACCGTGCTGGCCGACGGGTTGCTGCGGGCGGCGGACCTGTCGTTCGGCCTGGTGCTGCGCGCCTATGAATTCACCGCGCACAAGACCGGCGAACACACGCCCCCCGGCCCGGTCACATTCATGGTGGCAGGGCCCGAGGCCGTGGCGGCGGCAGCCTCGCCGCTGGCCGCACTGGCCGAGGGTGTGTTCTTCACGCGCGATCTGGTGAATGAGCCCGCCAATATCCTGACCACCGATGATTTCGCCGCCCGGCTTGCCGCGATGCAGGAACTGGGGCTGGAGGTGGAAATTCTGGAAGAGGCCGATCTGACCAAGCTGGGCATGGGCGCTTTGCTGGGCGTGGGGCAGGGGTCGGAAAGCCCGTCCAAGGTTGTGGTCATGCAATGGAACGGCGGGCCGAAGGATCAGCCCCCCTTTGCGCTGGTCGGCAAGGGCGTGGTGTTCGACACGGGTGGCATCTCCATCAAGCCTGCGGGCGGGATGGAGGAAATGACCATGGACATGGGCGGGGCCGGTGTGGTTTCGGGCGTGATGCGCACGCTGGCGCTGCGCGGGGCCAAGGCCAATGTGGTGGGGCTGGTCGGCATCGTGGAAAACATGCCCGACGGCAAGGCCATCCGCCCCGGTGATGTGCTGACATCCATGAAGGGCGACACGATCGAGGTCATAAACACCGATGCCGAGGGGCGTTTGGTGCTGGCCGATGTGATGTGGTATGCGCAGGAACGGTTCAAACCCAGCGGCATGATCAACCTTGCCACGCTGACCGGGGCGATCATCGTGGCGCTGGGGCATGAGAATACCGGCGTGTTTTCCAACAACGATGCCTTGTGCAACGCCTTTCTCAAGGCCGCCGCCGCCGAGGGCGAGGGTGCATGGCGCATGCCGATGGGCGAGGCCTATGACGCCAAGCTGAAATCCCGCATCGCCGACATGATGAACGTGGGCGGCCGCGACGGCGGGGCGATCACGGCGGCGCAGTTCCTTGCCCGGTTCGTGAAGCCCGAGGTGCCGTGGTGCCATCTGGACATCGCAGGCACCGCGCTGCTGAAATCCGATACCGCGCTGGCACCCAAAGGGGCGACCGGCTGGGGCGTGATGGCGCTGAACCGGCTGATCAAGGACATGTATGAGGGCTAGGCCATGCTGATTGCTGCAACACGTTATCACGATTGCGAGGCGGCCCTGGCCTTTCTGACCGATGTGTTCGGGCTGGTGCCAGCTGGAGTTTATCGCGACGATTCCGGGCGTATCCAGCATGCGCAGATGATGCTGGGCACCGGGATGCTGATGTTCGGGCCGGAACAGGGCGGGGCATTTGATGCCTTCATGGCGCATCCGTCAGATACCGGCGGGCGGGCCACTGTCAGCCTATATGCCGTGGTCACTGATCTGGACGCGGTGCATGGCCGCTGCGTGGCGGCGGGCTGCACCCTGCTGATGCCGCTGCGCGAGGAATCCTATGGCGGGCGCAGCTTTTCGGTGCGTGACTGTGAAGGCCATGTCTGGACCTTTGGCACCTATGACCCCTTTGCGCTTGATCCTGCAACATTGGCAGGCTGATGGGCGTCGTGATGTTCTACCACCTCACCCGCTCGCCGCCTGAGGAGACGGCGCAGCTTTTGCTGGGCCGGGCCTTGGTGGCGGGCTGGCGGGTGATGCTGCGCGGCACCGATGCCGCGCGGCTTGATTGGTGGGATCAGCGGCTGTGGCTGGGGCCGGAAGAGGGGTTTCTGCCACATGGGCTGGCGGGGGGGCCGCATGACGCCGATCAGCCGGTGCTGCTGGGGCGGGGGGAAATCGGCAATGGCGCGCAGGCGCTGATGCTGGTGGATGGCGCTGCGGTGACTCCGGACGAGGCGCGCGGGCTGGAGCGTGTCTGGCTGCTGTTCGACGGGCAGGATGATGCGGCCACGGCGGCGGCCCGGGTGCAGTGGAAGGCGCTGACCGGCGCGGGGCTGGCCGCGCAATACTGGTCCGAGGAAACCGGCAAATGGCAGAAAAAGGCGGAAAGCGCCGGGGCTGCGGGCTGATACCCATGGGCCGCGTGACGGCCATGGCGCGCGGGCAACGCCAGCCGCAGGTTTCCGGCCCTCAGCGCCGCGTCGCCGCCAGCCAGACCAGCGCCAGACCCAGCGACAGCACCGCATTCCATGACGCCATCGACAGGCCCGCCATCGCCCAGGCCACCTCGTCACAGCGCACCAGCGGGGCCTCCATGATCTGCGCCAGCAAATCCTCGGGGGCCACGCCTGCGATGCTGCCGGATGTGCAGGTGCTGGGGCCTTCCCACCAGCCGCGCTCTACCCCGGTGTGAAACATCCCGATCCCGGCGGATGACAGCGCCGCCAACCCCCCCAGCCCCGCCAGCCAGCGCGCGGGCATCACCAGCGCCAGCAGTGCGATCATCACCGCCGCCGCATGGGGCCACCGCTGCCACAGGCACATGGCACAGGGCGCCAGCCCGCCGATGTATTGAAAGGCAAGGGCACCGGCCAGCAGCAGGCCAGACCCGGCCCCCGCGATCAGCATCAGCATCTTGCGCGTCATGTGGAACCCCCGGCCATCCGCCACGTTACTGCCCGGGTTGCATCACGCGCGGCTGGCTGGGTCAAGGTTCAAACCTTGCGGGCAGGGCGGGCAGGCATTAGCCTCACGCGCGTGTGAGTGGCGGATGGTGGTGACAGTCGCGCGGCCGGAGCCTTGCTGCGGCACCAGCCTGACGCGGCTCTGGGTGGCGTGTGTGAGCAACGGGGCAGGCCCCGGGAAACGGGGACAGAGGATGCAGTGGAAAGGCCGGCGGGGCAGCCGCAACATCGAGGACCGGCGCGGCATGTCCGGTGGCCGGGCGGGAAGCGTCGGCGGCGTGGGGCTGATCGCGGTGCTGCTGATCGGCTATTTCCTTGGCGTCGACGTGACGCCCTTGCTGGAAGGCACGTCCGCCCGCTCCGGTCCTGCCGAGATCACCGAGGCCGACCGTCAGGCGGGCGAGTTTGTGTCCGTCACCCTGGCCGACACCGAGGATATCTGGGCAGGCGTCTTTGCCGATCAGGTGGGCCGCGCTTACCGCCCGGCCACGCTGGTTCTGTTCAAGGGGGCCACGCAATCGCCCTGCGGCGGGGCCAGCGGGGCCACCGGCCCGTTCTACTGCCCGGCCGACCGAAAGGCCTATCTCGACACCGCGTTCTTCGTGACGATGGAGCAGCGGCTGGGCGCGGGCGGCGATTTTGCCGCCGCCTATGTGGTGGCCCATGAAATCGCGCATCATGTGCAGAACGAGCTGGGCATTCTGGGTCAGGCCAACCGGGCGCGCGCCCAGGCGACCGAGGCGGAAAGCAACGCCATCTCGGTGCGGCTGGAATTGCAGGCCGATTGTTATGCGGGCATCTGGGCGCGCGGGGCCGAGGCAGAGTTCGGCAGCATCCAGCCCGGTGATCTTGAGGAAGCGGTGAACGCCGCCCGCCAGATCGGCGACGACACGTTGCAGCGCAACGCAGGCCAGCGCCCGATGCCGCACACCTTTACCCACGGCACCTCGGAGCAGCGGTCGCGCTGGTTCCTGACGGGCTATGACAGCGGGTCACTGGCGGAATGCGACACTTTTGCGGCAGAGCGGCTTTGACCGGCGGTTGACGCCGCTTTGGGGCCGCGCTAAACGCTGTTTCCAAGGCCCGAGTGGTGGAATGGTAGACGCAGAGGACTCAAAATCCTCCGCCGCGAGGCATGTCGGTTCGAGTCCGACCTCGGGCACCACGTTGATTTTACTGCGTTATCTTGCATTTTGCCTCTCGCTTGTTTTTGCTGGTCCGGGCGTGTAGCCCACAGGCTTAGCCCACTTTCACGTTTCGTTTCTGTTCTGGTCCCTTCGATTCTGTGCCGCCTTGGATAGCTTCTTGCGGCTGGCCTTTTGGCGGTAGAACGCCACCATCGCCGCCGATTGATTGGTGACGGCTTGTATCTCCGCGTCGCTGCATCCGGCCTCGGCCAGTTGGACGATTGCCAGCTTGCGCAGCCCGTGCATGGAAAAGGGCTTGGCCTTCTCGCCCAAGGTTTCCCGCCAGTCGCGGAATTGTTTCTCCACTGCCGAATAGCCCAGCGGTTGCGTTAGGTTCTTCGCAAGCAGGTAAGCGCCGGTCTTGCGGATAGAGCCGACAAACTGGCGCAGCCGGACGGGACAGTAGACACTGAAACGCTCGTCGCCTTTCTCGTCAGACACCGACATTTCGTCACCGTCAAAGTCATCGTGTCGCATCGCAATGGCGGCACTCGGACGTTGACCAGTGCCCAGGATCAGTTCTGCCGCTGTCCGCACATCAGCCGGGGCAGAGGGCAGGGCATTGATCAGCCAATCGGGCCACGGCTCAAACTCGCGGGTCTTGCCATACAGATCAATTTTGGCTGCCGGGTTGTCGCCCAACGGCCAGTCGAGTTTGTCCTTGGCGAAGTTCCAAAGCAGCCGGATAACCTGAATCATGTGATCGGCTTTGCGGGGTGTATCAGCCAGCTTGTCATGGATCGCGCGGACGTGCTGGCGGGACGTTTCGGACACCGCCTTGCCCGCGTTCTTTTCAAGTATGGCGTCCATCGTGTGCCGATAGCTTTTCTTGGTCGAGTCGCTCAGCTTGCGCTGTATGCGCGGGTCTTTGCGCCACGCGATTACCACTGCCTGCCAGCTATGCTCCGGTGCCTTCGGCTTCTGGCCTTCATGCTGGCCCCGTTCGCAGAGCCAATACAGCCTGTCGAGTTCTTGCAGATCGCCTTTCCAGTCGAGCGTGATGACCTTTTCACGGCGCTTCCCGCCCTCGGTCCAAACCTTGCGATGCCGGGGCACCAGCTTGCCGCGAACCTCTTTCCACTCAAGCCTCGGTTTGACGGGCAGGCGGGTCATAGGGTCAAACCTCCATCGGGTCGCGCCAGTTCCCCCTTGGCGAGTTTGCGCAGTTCGTCTGTATCCCACCGCTTGAAGCCCGGTGCGATTTCCCGGCCCCCAGGCAGATGACCGCCCTCGACCAGCGCGCGAAACTCGGCAGGGCGCATGTCAAGCAGCGCCGCAGCCGTGGTTTCGTTCGCCAGTATGGGGACGGGGCGCGCGGTCATCAGTCGTTGTCATCCGATGCGAACAGCCCGCAGGCCCGCAACCGCACCAACTCGTGCTGCTGATCCAGTTCAATCGCCCGCGCCGGATTGCGGTCGTTGAAGTGGACGTCGAAGTATTCCAGATCGTCACCTTTCAGCCGCATCCCGCGCAGCTTCATAAACTCTTGCGTTTCCTCCAGCGTCAGACCAACCAACAGCCAGTTGCCCGCCTCGTCCTTTTCCCAAGCCTTGGTGAAATTCGCCTTTGGAGAAAATGGGTTTGGTTCCGGTTCAAGGTCTGGAATGGAAAAGTCCGGGACCTCCTCACCGGCGACGATAGCCATCAGTTGCCGGTGCGTTTCGTCAATCAGACGATCAACGTCCAACACCTGCACAGCGTTCGGCAGGCGGGGTTCTTCGCTAGTTTCGTTGTAGATCGGCACAACGGCCCAATCCCCGTTCTTCATGGGATAGGTGAGAATCGTCATGCCGGAGTTTTGCACAATGCCGTGGCCCCGCGCGAAAACACGCCGTCCCACCATTTCCGTCAGATCAATGGACCAACGTTGCGGAAAGCCCACCCGGTTCATCGTGTAGGCTGCGGCAATCATAAGCACTTGTTTGCCCGTGAACCTGCGCCGCTTGCCGGTCCCAGGGTTTACCCATTCCCCCATCAGGTGGACAAGCCCGCGCTTGGGGTCGAGAAAATGCTCCAATGCTTTCGGGGTCGCGCCGGTGATCTTACACACATCGGGCAAGAGAAACTGCGGTTCAGCCCAAATCTGGTTTGCATCGTTCAGCTTCTGCCAGAGTTCTTCGTGATCGACGGTCATAATGCAGCCCCATTGTGTGGGATTACCATAGCCCCACGGCATGGGGCTGTAAAGACCCATACCGTGGGGTTCTGCAAGTTTATGCCGCTTCGCCACTCACCGCCCTCGCCTCGGCCCAGTCGATCAGCGCCGTGCCGTGCATGGTTGCGGCGGCAACTACAACCTGCACCGCCGCCCTCAGCCCTTTCGGCATAGTCTGATCGTCATGCACATCTGCAATCTGATCGGCCAGAAAGCCCAATGCTGACAGGGCCACGCTCAGTTCGCAGGCCATGTTGTCAACGACAAAATCCCGCGCCATCACTGCACCCGTTCCAGATCGTTCACCAGACGGCTGGCCTTGGCCACCATTTCATCCGCCAGCGCGGTGCAGGCATTGGACGCGGGCGTTGCAGGGTTCCCTGCGTGGGCTTCTTCAAGCAGGATTTGCAGGCCCTGCAACAGCCCATGGAGGAAAGTCGCTGTCGTGCTGCAATCGGACAGCGTAGGGCGTTCGGGCAAGCCGGTATCGTTCCCCGGTGTGGGGGTTGTGGTGGTCATTGCATTTGCTCCTTGGGTCAGGTGGTCGGTTGCAGGTCGGTGCGGTCCATCGCGGCCCGGATTGCCCGGATCACTTCGCTGTTCTGGGAAGCGCCGTTCTTTTCAGCCTCGGCCTTAAGCCATGCTTTCAGGTCGGGCGGCAGGCGCAGTTGCAGGGGCTTTCGTTCGGTCATGATTGCCTCATGCTGGCAAGTTGCCATGTAACGTATGGCAGGTTGCCAGTATTGCGTCAACGTCTTTTGTAATGGCAAGTAGCCAGCATGAGTGACGCGCCTTCACAGTCTCAGGATAAGTTCATCGTTCGTTTGCCGGAGGGCATGCGGAAGCGGATCAAGGATGCGGCAGATGTAAGCGGTCGCAGCATGAACGCGGAAATCGTTCATACGCTTGAAAAAGCCTATCCACCGCCACCTAGCGACCATGCAACGGTTGCAAGGGTTATTGGTGGATTCAAGGCGATGCCTCGAAGAGTGCAGACAACGATCCTAGTTGAGGCTTTGGAAGCCTATCAACTCGAGCATGGCGAGAGCTTTGACAAGCACCTCGAAAGTCGCACACCTTACCCCGGTTCCCGAGACGACTGATAAGGGGTAAATACCGGCAATTGCGAGAATGTTTGTTCGCAGGCCAACAAAGTAAGCCGGGAAGCATCGCCCCCCGGCCCCTTGGCTGCCTATCCTGGCTGCCGGTGATCGGCCCCGGTGAAAGTCCGTGCCGATCTGCGCCACGCCCTCGAAAGGAGGCGGGAAGGCCGCGCCGTGACGGGGTTTTCGGCATGTCCTGCCGGGCACTCACCGTCTGATCCCAGATGCTTCGCGGAGACGAAACCGCAGGGCGCATCCCGCCCTATGCCAAATTATCCCCGCCGCCGAAGTTCACCGACAGCAGCGCCGATTCCATCTGTGCCGGTGACAGGCCCAGTTCCTTCGCCCGGCCCATGGCCTCGATGATCTGCGCCAGCGCCCTTGCCCGCCCGCCCGCATCAAAGGCTTGCAGCGGTCGGCCCACGTCGATCATCACAGCCGCGCCCAGCTTGGCAGATGCTTCCTCGGCCAGCAGTTCGGCCATGGGTTGCAGTATCCAGCCCGCAAGGTGGCGCTGTGCTTCGCGCACCATCGGCCCCGTGGTGGCGGCATTCATCAGCCCAGGCAGAACACCGAACACGCCGCAGATCGCATCCCGCGCCGCGCCAAGCGTTTCCGCCGTCATGCTGCGCGACAGGTCGGGGCTGATCTGATCCGGCTTCTGGCCCAGCTGCGGATTCATCCCCGCCGCCGTGGCTTGCGCCACGCCCTCGACCACCAGCGTTGAGCCGCGACGGCCCCGGAACGTGCCACGCATCGTTGCCATGTCATCCGCCGTGCCTTCCGGCAGGGGCAGGATCAGCGAACCAAGCGGGGCATCCCGATACACGTCGCGCAGCGCCGATTCCACCTCATGCAAAAGGCTCGCGGTCAGGCTGGCGCGCCGCAGCGGTGCCGTGCCGGTCCAGGGGGCCACCACATCGCCCCCGATGCGAAGGTGCAGCACTTCCGCCGCCAGCACGGTTTCGGTGCGGCCCCCGCCCGCTTCGGACACTGACAGGCGATAGGCGCGCGGGATGCCGTTGCGGGTGGACAAGTCCCAATCCGCACAGGGCACAAGGCCCTGATCCGTGATCAGCATCACACATTCGCCACGCAGAGCCGCAGCACGCGCCAGAAGCGCCATGCTGCGCCGGTCCAGCAGATCGGTGCCCTGCACATCGGCAAGGGCAAAGGCCCCTTCCCAGAGGCTCACACAGGTCTGCACCGTGGCAGTCAGTTCCCCGATGCCCGACATACCGCTGATGTAGCTTTCCCGCGCCGCCATGATCTGCGCCGTGTAGCCGCTGCCAGAGGATCGGGTTTCGTTCAATGGGGTGCGGTCGCCCTTACCCCGTTTCAACCATCCGAACATCAAAGCCTCCACCGATTTAGGGGGTGCAACTTGGTATGGCTGCCCCCACCAGGTTGCCAGTTGCGCGCCTCGATCTGCGCCGCTGGATAGGCCGGTTTTGTGACCACGCTGATTTCCACCAGGTCGGCAGAGCGAACAACGCGCATCAGCCCTTCGCCGTCACGCTTCACCAGATCGCCGCCCGCAGGCACCCGGAACCCCGGCGACACGCCCTTGACCAGCCCTGCCGCCAGCGTGCCCAGAAAGTCGGCCACATAGGACACGGCCCGCAGTTCGGGCGACAGGTCCGCCTCAAAGGTCAGCGCCTCGGCATCATCTGTCAGGATCAGGCTGCCCGCCGCGCGGCTGGCAAGCGGCTTGTCAAAGTCATGCCCGACCAGCAAGTGAATGTCGCCACCATCGGCCACAGAGGCACCGAAGGCCCGCGCCTCGAATACTTCCCGCCTGCGGTCGGGGCCACCCTGCAACAGAGTGGCCACGCCGTAGGGGAAGCGGCCCCGCAGCCGGGTTGCCCCGTCCGCAGAGCGACGGAGTTCAAGCCCGCCGTTGGAACCGCCCCAGAGCATCACGCAGCCGCCAATTCCAGCCCGGTCAGGACTTCCAGTTGCGCGCCGCGTGCCACGGTCACGTCTGCCGTGGTCAGCGCCGTGAGCCGCAGCCCGCCAGACTGTGCGTCGGTGTAGGGGTCGCGGATCATGTCCAAGGCCCCCCAGATGCCGACAAAGATCGGCGCGACACCGCCCGCCGCCGTGGTCAGCAGCGCCGACACCGCAGACGGGGAACCAGCCGGTGCCGCCAGCGCGTTCGTTGTCATGGCGATGTTGCCAGCCGGGATGATTTTCAACAGGCGGTCCCATTCCGACAGATCGGGCAGAGCCGATGCCACGCCGTCCATATAGTTCCATGCCTCGGGGCGAACCATCAGACGCACGGCACCCGGCCCGCTTGCAGCGTTCGCCACAAGGAACCGCGTGACAGCCGCCCGGAACACCGCCGCGTCAATCTCGGCATCAACTGCCGTTGCCGTGATGCCATAGGTTGCAACGCCGGGGATGACGCCCAGCGGCTGACCATCGGCCCCGGTGCCCCGGAAAATGGCCTTGTCGAGTTCGGCTTGCATCGTGCCGGCCATGTCGCGCCGGATCGCCTGTTCCAGCGCATCCCCGCTTTGCAGCATCGCCTTGCGGCTGATCCGCATGTGAATGCCCAGGTTGTGTTCCGGTTTCAGCGCCTTGTCGGTCGTGGCGTAAACGGTCGGCCCTGCCACGTTGCCCAATTCGGTTGCGGCCCATCCTGCCGTGACGGCCGAGGTCGTCACCGGCCATTCAATCGCACCGCTGCCGATGCTGATCAGTTGCGCGCCCATCTGTGCCGCGACAGAGCCGGGAAACAGGCGGTCAATCGTCGGGCGAGTCTGGATCGGGTCAGGGGTTGCGCCCGCGATGGTTTCACCCGCGCGACGTTCCAGCGCCATCAGGGGCACAGGGATGCCCTTGTATCCGCCGCTGTTGCGCAGTTCCTGCACCACCTCGGCAGTCTTGCCCGACAGCGCGCGGCCCTCGTTCAATGCGCCTATGATCTGGCGCACCTCAAACGCCGCCACCAGATCGGACCATTGTTTGCCCGAACGGGTTTCCAGTTCGGCCCCGGCGTCCCGGCGTTCGGTATCCTCGCAGATCAGCGCAGCCCGGTAGCGGGTTTCATTCTGGCGAAACTCAAGGTCCATGGCCTCGATGTTGCGCACTTCATCTTCGGTCGGCTTTTCCTTGCCCACCAGTCCCGCAAGGGCTTGGCGGATTTCCGACTGGCGCCGGGTGATCTTCACAGAGTCAAGCATCGTTGATTTCCTTCTGCATGATGCCTCGATCATCGCGGCCCGTGAGTTCGGACACCGCGTCCCGCCATGCTTGGCGGTCTTGGGAAAGGGGCTTGTGCCCGATTTCCAATCTCGTTTTTTTCGTGTGGCAGACGCGGCAAAGCGTCTGGCAATTTGCGGGGTTGAAAGACAGGTCAGGCCGCGCCCGCACCGGCTTTATGTGATCCACCTCAAGACGCCGCAGCGCCCCGCACTGGACGCAGGCCCAGCCGTCCCGCTCAAGCACGGCATGGCGCACCGCCTGCCAGCGTTTGGTAGACGTGATGCGCTTGGAGTGGCGGAAATGATCCTTCATGCCCACATCATCCTTGCCTTGCGCTTCGGCCTTGCCTGCATCCGCGCGCCCTCGGCCACGGCCAGCACCGATGCCGCCACCGCGTCGATCCGGCCTTTGCTGCGCGCTTTCGCCAGCTTCAGGTTATTCGCCGGGTCTTTCAGGCAGACCGCATCCGCGAAGGCAGACCGCAGCAACAGCGACGGCCTTGCCTTCACCAGCCCGTCAAAGGCAGCGCGTCGGAAGCGTTCCACATCTTCGGAACCGTCGCGCCAGCCCATGCCGCGCCAGATCACAGGACAGGACACGCCCGCCCGGTCCATCGCCTCGGCCAGCTCGGCCTGCTTGTAGCGGTCGGCCACCAGCGCCGCGATGTTTTCGCCCTCGGCCAAGCGCATCACCTCGGCCAGCCATGGGGCCACCGGCACGGTCTTGTCGCCCAAGGTGGAAAGCTCGCCCCGCTCGTTCATCTCGACATAGCGGCCCGACACACCATCCGCCGCGCCCCGGTCGGCCAGTGTCGGGTTGCCGGGGAAGGTGCCGAGGCATTCCAGCCGCCCGGTTTCCGGCCAGTAGAACGCCGCCGCCGTCATGCTGGCAGAGCCGCCGAGGTCAATCCCGATCACGCAAGGCCCGTCGCGATCCGGCAAAGACGAGGCTTCGCAGGCCATCCACTCATCAACCGTCAGCAGAAGATCCCGGCTTTCGCCGCTGATCCGTTCGTTGCGGTTGTAGAGCCGGAAGGCAGTCAGCGCAGAACCGCCCTGCGCCGCCGCCCGCCGCGCCTGCGATTCCAGCCAGTCGATGCCCGCGCCGATGCCATGCACCGCGCCGGGGTTCGCCAGCATCAGGCTTTCGCGGTCATCCACCGGCAGGCCCGGTGCGGGGCGATGTTCCTGCACATAGACGCCGGGTTGCGCGTCATCAATCCAGCGGCTGAAAGGGTGCGTGTCATCCGCCGCCGAGGTGCTGATGATCAGCGCCCGGCCATTGCGCTTGCCCAGACCGGACAGAAGCGCCGCTTCCAGATCGTTGCCCTTGTCCATCGCCCAATGGCCGCGCTCGTCCATCAGCACCAGCGTCGGGGCAGAGCCAAGCGCAGACTTGCCATCCGCCGCGATGGCCCGCAGCACATGCCCGCCGCCGTCGCCGGTAAACTCGATTTCCAGCCGGGGCGAACGCCGGAAGATCAGTTGCGCCTGAATGTCATCGGGCAGGCTTGCACAGAACCCCGCCACGAAACGCCAGGCGATTTGCGCCTGATCACGGGTCCGCGCCGCAACGAGGATCTCGCGCTTCGGCTGCCGGTCCCATTCGCCCAGCAACGCGCCCAGCCCGATGCCCGCCGCCAGCGCAGTTTTCGCCCCGCCGCGCCCGATCGACAGCACCGCCACGTTGACATCATCGGCCAGCGCGCCCTTGACGAATTGCCGCTGAAAGGGTGCCAGCTTCACCGGCTGCCCCGCGTTCGGCCCCTCGGGGATACGCAGACTTTGCAGGAATTGCATGGCCTTGGTCGCGGGTTTCATGCCTTCCCCCCGTCGCAACGCGAAAATGAAAAAGGACACACGCCGGTCCTGTGCACGAACGGAAGTTGCCCCATTGGGACCATATCCAGCGCGGTCATAGCCGCACCCTGCGATACCGGGCGATGACGCGCGCCGTGTGCGCAGACAGAGCCGGTCCTTTGTCGCTGATGCCGCCGCGCTGGTCATACAACCGCGCCGCCTGTTCACAGATCGCCAGCCCAAGATCACGCGGCACGCTGTCCGCATCCTCGCCATAGCCAGCAGGATAGGTGATGCGCAGCCGCCCGCCCGGTGTCGTGGTGAAGTGCAGGCGGGGGTAGCGCCCGCCCTCAAGCCAGAAGCCCGAGGCAACAGCCGTGGCGCTGCCGTCCAGTTCGATCACGGCCACAGTGGCCACCGCGCCCGATGCCACAGGCCCGACAGGCAGATCAATGATCGAGCCGGGGCAATCCCCGGTCGTGTGTGTGATCGTGGTGGCCAGCAGAGCCAGCCCGGTCATTGCCTCCACATCAGCCGCAGCGGAACGGATCATGTCGGCAATGGCCGTGTCGTCATCGCTGAACGTGATGCGCGTGTGTTCCTTGGCCTCGGCCAGGGTGATCGGCAGGTTGTCGTTCAGCGGTGTGCGTTCCGTGGTGGTCATTGTTTTGCCTTTCATTTCCAGCTTAACATAGGTCAGCAATACTTACCTAGTTCGTTCACGTTCAACCGGCCCCCGCTCCTTCCCCCCGCTACACAGGGGAAGGCCCTTCGCTTCCTGATCCGTATCCGCGCGATGCCTTTTGTCGGTGGCCAGCCGCTTCCCCCTGTGCCTCTCACACAGCCCGCCCTTGGCAGCTTTGCCTTGGTGCGGTCCCCGGTCTGTCACGCTGCCTGCTTGCAGCTTCACCAGCCGGTGGGTTTCGTCGTCGCGTTTCTGCACAGGTCCAGAAGGAGCCGACACTGTGCGGGGTGGGGTAGTCCCCGGATCATCGCTTGCGCTTGGTGGCCGGTGCGCAGGCAAACCGTGGCGACCATCTTTGCGGGGTTGTGCTGCGAGTGGCGAACGGTCGGGCGAAACCATGCGCAGCCCCCTTTGGTCACTCGATAACAGTCAGGTCTTCATCGCCCGATGCACGCGCCTCGAACATGTCGGACACCATCCGGCGCATCAGCGCCTCTTGCTTGGCGGTCGGATTCCAGCGCCGCCGCCGCGCCTGCTGAACGATGCTCTTGGCGAAGTCGCGCGCCCATGCCGTGCCAGCCACGCGGGCAGCGGTCGGCATGTGGAACACCAGTTCTTCAATGCTGTGCGGGCGCAGGTTCAGGTCGTGCATCATGCCACGGCCCCCCGCTGCACATGGGCGAGGAACGCAACCCGCACCTTCGGGCGCATCGCCTCGAAACAGGCCAGCGCATAGGCTTTCAGTTCGGGCGGGGTGGCGAAGGATGCCCACCAGCGCGCATCATCCATGGCAGACAGAAACACCGGCAGCGGCGAACCCATGGCCAGATCGGCCAGCGCCGCATCCATGATTTCGCGGGCATCGCGCGGATCACATTCGGCAATCGCATGGCACAGCGCAGTTGCCGCATCGGCCCGGTTGCGGTAGTGTTCCGTCTTGAAGCTGATCGCTTTATTGTCCTGAATGCCCCCGGTTGCGCCCGCCAGCGCACCGGGGTTTTCGTTTGCAGGGTTCAGGGCCGATGCAAAATCGGCATAGCCCACTTTCTCGGTGCGTTCACGATCCGTCCGTGTGCCGCCAGTGTGCGCAACGTCTTGAAACAGCGCCACATCGTCACAACTCAAAATCCTCCGCCGCGAGGCATGTCGGTTCGAGTCCGACCTCGGGCACCACCTATCAAGAATACATTATATTCGTCAACAGGTTAACCTGTGGCGTTTCCACTTGCGCCCCTTTCCGCGTTCTGCGCTCCCGGTGAAATGACGGCGGCGCGGCGGTCCATTTCGCGCTTTTGGGTGCGGCAAAGCGGCCGGGGCAGCACCGGGCGGCGATGCGCGGGCGGGGCTACGGTCGTGCCCCTGCTGTCAGCGGTGTCGTTCCGGTGTCTTGAGCCAGCCGATTCAGGATGAAATCTTTTGCACAGGTGCTAACCTTCGCCCATTCTTTCATGGGAGGTTGATATGGCCCGCAATCCGGTTCCTGGCAGCAGCGGCCCTGATCTGCTTGACGGCACCCTGCGCAGCGACCGCATCACGGGACTGGAGGGCGATGACACGATCTTCGCCGATGCCGGTCACGACGTGGCTTTTGGCGACCAGGGCCTTGATCTGATCTTTGGCGGGGCGGGCTTTGACACGCTCTATGGCGGAGACGATGATGACACGCTGAGTGGCGATGACGGCGATGACCTGCTGCATGGCGGCGCGGGGTTTGACGTGCTTGAAGGCGGTTCTGGCAATGATACGGTTTACGGTGCCGCGGGCGATGATGTGTTCTTCGGGGGCGAGGGCGAAGACTGGTATTATGGTGGCGACGGCAGTGATTTCATCCTTACCGGCGATTTTGGCTATGGCGGGGTAAACCATGCTTTCGGCGGCGATGGCGACGACTTCATCGCCATTTCCGTCGGTGGCGAAGGCGGGGCACATGGCGGCGCTGGCGTCGATGTGCTGTTGATAAACTGGTATGACAATTTCAACGGCGGCGGCGATATCGAGATCCGCTTGACAGGGCCGGATGCCGGCGCAACGGGCGATGGCCTGACGCTGGACATCAGCGGCATGGAAATACTGGTGGCCTTTACCTACACCGGCAACGATACCGTCATCGGCGGCCAGTATGGCGATGACATCAGCGTGCAACTGGGCGCGAATACCGTTCTTGCCATGGAAGGCGATGATCGCGTCACCTATGCCACCGGTGCGGTCAATCTGCTGGATGGCGGCGACGGTGACGATCTGCTGGTGCTGAGCCATGCACCCTCGACGGCGCTGGTGTTCACGGTCAGCGGGTCGCAGGCGGATGACGGTCACGGCTCGACCATACGCAATTTCGAGCATTATGCCGTTCAGGGCTATTTCGCCGCAGACGTGATCCAGCTGGGCAGCGGCGATGACTTTGCCCTGGGCAATGGCGGGAATGACAGCCTGTCGGGGTTCGACGGCGATGATTACCTCAACGGCGGGACGCAGGATGACGTGCTCGATGGCGGCGGCGGGGCGGATACATTGCTGGGCGACCGGGGCAACGACACGCTGTTTGGCGGTGACGGCGCCGATATCCTGCGGGGCGGCAAGGGCCGTGACGATCTTTTTGGCGGCGCGGGGGCCGACCAGTTCCGCATGGCGATCCCGCTTTTCGAGGCCGGATCACTGGCCGAAACGGATATCATCCACGATTTCGAGCTTGGCCTTGACCGGGTGACGGTCAACAATGCGGTGGTGGGGACGGCATTCGCCTCTGGCGCGCTGGACGCGGCGCTGTTCCATTTTGACGGGCCGGTCGGGACGGCGGCGCAGTTCTATCTGGAAGAACTGGCCTCGGGTGACGTTTTTCGGCTGATCCTGGACATGAACGGCACGGATGCCGACGGCGCGGCCGTGCTCGCCGATTTGCAGGGGGCGCATATCGCGGGCATGACGGCGGCTGACATCTTCATTCTCTGAGCATCGCAGGAAATCTCAAAGCCCCGCAGAAAAACCGTGCCGGTCACCCGGCGCGGTTTTAGGTCTTGCCCGTTCCGGCGCGGGCTGCGGCGATGCCCCGTGCCGGATCAGCCGCCGGCCAACCCCATGGCAATGCCGTTGCGGGGGGGGGGCCGTGGGATCGCGGGCCTATTCCAGCCGTGCTGGAAAGCCATCCGCCCGCAGATCGGTGCCCAGCACATCCTCCAGCAGTTTCACGATCTGCGTCGATTGCGCCGCGCCGCCATAGGCCGCCTTGCCCTTCACGAATGTCTGCTCCACCATCCCGGCCAGATCCAGCGGCACGCCGAATTCGCGGCCAAAGCCCATCGCAAAGCCCAGATCCTTGAGCGCCAGATCCATGGAAAACGCGATGTCATAGCTGCCGTTCAGGATCAGCTGCCCCTCGGTCTCATGCACGAAACTGCTGCCCGACGATGCCGCAATCGCCTGCCACGCGGTCGCAAGGTCCAGCCCCCCGCGTTTGGCCAGCATCAAGGCCTCGCCATCGGCCACCAGATGAATGAAGGCCAGCATGTTGGTGATCACCTTGATCACCGCAGCCGAGCCCAGCGGCCCCATGTGAAAGATGCGGTCGCCGATGGCTTGCAGGGCGGGCAGGTGCAGGTCGTAAAGGTCGCGGTCGCCCCCGGCCAGCACGGTGATCTTGCCTTGGGCCGCCAGATGCACGCCGCCTGTCACCGGGGCCTCCATCAGCCGCACGCCATGGCCTGCCGCCACAGCCCCCAGCCGCAGGATGTCATCGCGCCCGAGGGTGGAGTTTTCGATCCAATGCGCGCCCTCGCGCAGCGCGGGCAGCACCTGCGCCAGAACCGCATCTGACACGGCGGGCGAGGGCAGGCAGGTGAACACATGGTCCACCATCCCGGCCAAAGCTGCCGGGCTGTCGGCCCAGCCCGCGCCCATATCCACATGCCGCGCGCCAAGGGCGGGGTTCAGGTCATGCACCGTCACCCGGAAACCCGCGCGGATCAGGCTGGCGGCCAGATGGCCGCCCAGGTTGCCCAGACCGATATAGCCGTAATGCATCATGCCTCACCGTAGCCCACGATACCCTTGACCTCGCAGAAATCCGCGATGCCCCAGTCGGCATATTCACGCCCGTTGCCCGATTGCTTGTAACCGCCGAAAGGCGCGAACGTATCCCAGTCGGGGTAGTTCAGGTTGACGGTGCCCGCACGCAGCCGCCGCGCCACGGCCCGCGCCTCGGGCAGCGGCCCTTGAACATAGGCGGCAAGGCCATAGACGGTGTCATTGGCCATCGCCACCGCCTCGTCCACCGTGTCATAGGGCAGGATCGCTAGCACCGGGCCAAAGATTTCTTCGCGCGAAATGGTCATGTCGGGCGTCACATTGCCGAACACCGTGGGGCGCACGTAATAGCCGCGATTGAGGCCGGTTGGCAGGCCGGTGCCGCCGGTCACAAGGGTTGCACCCTCATCAATGCCTTTCTGGATCAGGCCCTGGATCTTGTCGAACTGGATGCGGCTGATCACCGGGCCCAGCGTGGTGTCGGGGCTGCGCGGATCGCCCGTCACCATCGCCTCGGCGGTTTCACGGGCGATCTCCAGTGCCGTGTCATGGCTGACGCGCGGCACGAACATACGGGTGGGCGCATCGCAGGATTGGCCGGTGTTGCCGAAACAACCCTCGACGCCGCCCGCCACCGCCGCCGCCAGATCGGCAGAGGGCAGGATGATATTGGCCGATTTGCCGCCCAGTTCCTGCGCCACACGCTTCACCGTGGGGGCCGCCGCCGCAGCCACCGCCGTGCCGGCACGGGTCGATCCGGTAAAGCTGACCATATCCACCTCGGGGTGGGCGGACATGCGCGCGCCGACCACCGGGCCGGTGCCGTTCACCAGATTGAACACGCCCGCAGGCACGCCCGCCGCATCGCAGACCTCGGCGAACAGCGCGCCCGACAAGGGTGCAATTTCCGACGGCTTCAACACCATGGTGCAACCGGCGATCAGGGCAGGGGCCACCTTGCAGGCGATCTGGTTCATCGGCCAGTTCCACGGCGTGATCAGCGCGGCCACGCCGATGCCCTCATGCACGATGCGGCTGTTGCCGCGCTGGTGTTCCCATTTGAAATCCTTGGCCGCCTGAATGGTGCTTTCGATATGCACCTGCCCGGCCCAGGCCTGCGCCGACCGCGCCCAGGCCAGCGGCGCACCCATCTCAAGGCTCATCGCCTGGGCGAATTCCTCATACCGTTCGTTGTAAATGTCCAGAATCCGCTGCACCAGCGCGATCCGGTCGGCCACCGGCCAGACGGTATAGGCATCAAACGCCGCCCGCGCGGCCATGATGGCGGCGTCGGCATCGGCCTCGGTCCCCAGCGCCAGCTTGGCGATGATTTCCTCGGTTGCGGGGTTTTCCACGCCCATCGACGTGGCACCGGGCAGCGGATCCACCCATGCGCCGTTGATGTAGAACTGCCCCAGATGCGCTGAAATGGCCATCACATTCTCCCTTTGGTCCCGCAGCAGCGGTTTGACGCAGCCTCAGGGCCGCGCGATTTCTTCAAGATACCAGCCGATGTAGCGTAACTCGTTCTGCTCCATCGGGGCAATCGGGCCGGGCACAAAGTATTTGGACCGCACGCCGCGCGCCGTATGCTCGATGATGGTCTTGTCTTCGGCGGTGGTGACGGACCAGAGCCATGTCAGCCGGGCCAGATCATAGTCGCGGCCTTCGGCGGCGCTGCCGTTGACCAGCCAGATCAACTCCATCTCGCAACTGTCCACCCCCGTGGGGACAAAGCGGTAGATCATCCCGTGGTCGGCATAGCATACCAGAAAACTGGTGCCGCCCAGATGCACCGATGTGACGCCGCCATCGAAATCGGTGAACCTGCCCATGAGCGGGGCCACCGGCCTGCCATCTTCTGACCCCGACTGCACCCCGTCATAAAGCGCATAGCGAAAGGCGTGGATCGCCTCGCGCCCGGCTTGGCTGGTTTGCCACAGGTCATCCTGGCCCACATCTATGCCAAGTGCCGTTGTGCGCTGCTCCATCGCCGCGTTCAGCGCCGCGATGCGGTCCAGCGGTTGTTCCAGCGCATGTGTCTGGGAATATTCAGGGTGGGCTGGCCCGCAATGATAGCATTCGACATAGTTTTCCACCGCGAGCTTCCAGTTGGCATCCACCGGATAGGTCTGGCGGTGGGCCACCCTGGCATCGGCCCAGCCATATTGCCCGCAGGTCGCCTGCAACAGCCGCTCCACCTCGGCAAAATCCAGCGGGTCATCGGCAAACGAGATGAACACCAGCCCGGCAGCCACCCGCACATGCAACTTGCGCAGGCCGTGATCCTCGCGCCGGAAATCCTTGGGCATCAGCCGCGCCGCCTTCAGCCGCCCGTCATTGCCATAGGTCCAGGCGTGATAGGGGCAGACAAAGGCCTTGGCATTGCCCTTCGCTTCGGTGCAGACCTCGGCCCCCCGGTGGCGGCAGATGTTCAGCAGCGCATGCACCACGCCATCCGTGTCGCGCGTCAGGATCACCTGTTCGGTGGCCATGCGGAACAACTCAAAGTCATTCGGGTTCGGGATGATCGATTCATGCCCGATGCAATGCCAGTGGCGGCGGAACACCCGGTCCAGATCACGTTCATAGATCGCGGGGTCATGGTAGAATTCACGCGACAGGCCGATGCCCGGCACCTGCGCCGCCACCAGCCGGTCGATGTAGTCGCCGGCATCCGGCGGGGTGATGTGATCCACAGCGCGCATAGCCGCCCTCCCGTGCAAGGCCCGGCCCCGTGGCCCGGCCTGAGTTGTTGTCGGGCGCGCAGATCATTCCGCACGCTCCGGATTTTCGCCCCCCGATCGGGCGCAAGTCGGGCAGGCCCATGGCCCGCCCGGTCTCATACCCCCACGGCGCCCCGCCGCAGGAGGCTGTCGATCTCATCCCCCGGGGCGGCGGCCTGCAGGGTGGCGAAAGATCCCTCGCCCAATATCCCCGCCATGCAATCGCGGATCGCCGCATGCGTGACCCGCGCCACCTGCGAGCCCAGCGAGATGCGCCGCACCCCCATCGCCGCCAGTTCCGCCACCGTCAGCGCCTTCAGCGGCCCCGCCGCCAGCGCATTCACCGGGGCAGTCACAGCGGCCAGCACCTGCGCCAGCCCCGCACGGTCGGGCGGCACCGGCAGATACAAAAGGTCGGCCCCCGCCGCCTGAAACGCCTGCAAGCGCCGTATCCCCTCGGCCAGATCATAGACCCCGTTCATCACCCCGTCGGCCCGCGCGCACAGCACGAAGGGCCGCCGCAGCGCCCGCGCCGCCGCCACCGCCGCGCGGATACGCTCCACCGCTGCTGCAAAGTCATGCGACCCGCCCGACATCACCGTATCCTCGATGGAACAGCCCGACAGCCCCACCTCGCCCGCCAGCCGCACGGTTTCGGCCACGCCATCCGGATCCGCCGCAAAGCCATCCTCGAAATCACCCGAGACGGGCAGGGCGGTCGCCCCCAGCAGCATCTGGGCATGGGCCAGCGCCTCGTCGCGGCTGACGCCCCCCATATCGGCCCGCCCCAGGGTAAAGGCATGCGCCGCAGAACTGGTGGCCAGCGCCACCGCGCCCGCCGCCGCCATCATCCGCGCCGACCCCGCATCCCAGGGGTTCGGGATCACGAAACACCCCGAAGCATGCAGGTCGGCGAACCGTTGGTGCCGCGTCATGCGCGCGTCCTTTCCGCCTTTGGGTCATACATGGGCGCCAGCGAGGCGATGGCCTTGTGCCGCCGCCCGGCAATCTCGATCTCATAATTCGAGGCCAGCACCTCCGCCGCCGTCTGGCCCGCGCAAGGCACATAGCCAAGCCCCACCGAGCCCCCCAGAAAATGCCCGTAATTGCCCGAGGTGACGGTGCCCACGATCACGCCATCCCGCACCACGCCCTCGTTGTGGAACATCATCGGCTCGGGGTCTTCCAGCCGGAACTGCACCAGACGCCGCGCCAGCCCCGCCTCCTGCTTTTTCAGCACCGCATCGCGCCCGATGAATTCGCCCTTGGCCGGTTTCACCGCAAAGCCAAGCCCCGCCTCCAGCACATGATCCTCATCGGTGATGTCATGGCCGAAATGGCGGAACCCCTTCTCAATCCGGCACGAATCCAGCGTGTGCAGCCCGCACAGCTTTACCTCGGGCGCGGCCTCCATGATCGCCTCGAACACATGCGCTGCCTGATCGGTGGAGACATACAATTCCCACCCCAGCTCGCCCACATAGGTCACGCGATGCGCACGGGCCAACCCCATGCCGATCTCGATTTCCCTTGCCGTGCCAAAGGGATGCGCTGCATTGCCAAAGTCATTGGGCGACACGCGGCCTAGCACGTCCCGCGCCTGCGGCCCCATCAGGCACAGCACCGCCTCGGCGGCCGTCACATCGGTGATGACGGCAAAATCCTCGGCCACGTGCCGCCGCAACCACGCCAGATCGCGCTGCAAGGTCGCCCCCGGCACCACCAGCAAAAACGCGGTTTCCGACAGCCGCGTCACCGTCAGATCGCTTTCGATCCCGCCGCGGGCGTTCAGCATCTGGGTATAGACGATCCGCCCCTTGGCCACATCCACATCATTCGCGCACAGCCGTTGCAGGAAGGCGCAGGCATCGCGCCCCTCGACCCGGATCTTGCCAAAGGATGTCATGTCGAACAGGCCAACCGCCTGCCGCACCGCCATATGCTCGGCCTTCTGGTTGCCGAACCAGTTCTGCCGCCCCCAGCCATAGCGGTATGCGCGTTCCTGGCCTTGATCGGCAAACCAGTTCGCCCGCTCCCACCCGGCCACCTCGCCAAACACCGCACCCCGCGCGGCCAGCGCCTCGTGCAGCGGGCTGCGCCGCACCCCGCGCGCGGTTTCGACCTGCCGGTAGGGGTAGTGGTCGGCGTAAAGCAGCCCCAGCGTTTCCGTCACCCGCTCCTTCAGATAGCGGCGGTTCTTCTGGAAGGGCTGGGCGCGGCGGATATCCACCTCCCACAGATCGAAGGGCGGCTCTCCGGTTGTCATCCATTGCGCCAGCGCCATGCCCGCCCCGCCCGACGACACGATGCCGACCGAATTATACCCTGCCGCAATCCAATACCCCTGCAATTCCGGCGCGGGGCCCAGATAATAGCGGTCATCGGGGGTAAAGCTTTCCGGCCCGTTGAAGAATGTGTGCACCCCGGCGGTCTGGAACAGCGGCATCCGGTGCATCGCCGCTTCAAGGATCGGCTGGAAATGATCGAAATCCTCGGGCAGAGAATCGAAACAGAAATCCTCGGGTATCCCGCCCATGCCCCAGGGCTTCGCCTTGGGTTCGAACGCGCCCAGCATCATCTTGCCCGCATCGGATTTGTAATAGGCGCATTCATCCGGCACCCGCAGCACGGGCAGATGGCCCAAGCCCGCAATCGGTTCTGTCACCAGATAGAAGTGTTCCGCCGCATGCAGGGGCAGCGTCACACCCGAGGCCGCCGCCAGATCGCGCCCCCACATGCCGCCGCAATTCACCACATGGTCGCAGGCGGTGAAACCCGGCTCGCCCCCGGCCTCCCATTCCACCCCGGTCACGCTGGCCCCGTCATCGCGCACGCGTGTCACCTTCACGCCTTCGATGATCCGCGCGCCCGCCATCCGCGCGCCCTTGGCCAGCGCCATGGCGATGTTGGCCGGGTCGCATTGCCCGTCCAGCGGCAGATGCACCGCCCCCACCACATCCTCCACGTTGAGATGCGGATACATCGCCTTGACCTGCGCAGAGGAAATCTCCTCCACCGCAACATCCAGCGCGCGCGCCAGCGTCGCCTGCCGCAACAACTCCTCATGCCGCGCCGCCGTCAGCGCCACGGAAATGCTGCCCACCTGCCGCATCCCGGTTTCCACCCCGGTTTCCGCCGCCAGCCGCACATACAGATCGGCAGAATATTTCGCCAGCCGCGTCATGTTCAGCGATCCGCGCAACTGCCCGATCAGCCCCGCCGCATGCCATGTGGTGCCGCAGGTCAGCTGCTTGCGCTCCAGCAGCACAACATCGCTCCAACCCGCTTTGGCCAGATGATAGGCCACCGAACAGCCCGAAATGCCGCCCCCGATGATCACCACCCGCGCTGTTTTCGGCACATCAATCATCACGTCCGCCCATGTTCTTGCTGGCCCAAATATCCCCGCCGGAGGCGCAGGTCAGCCAATCGCGATCCCGCCTCATGCCCTGATCCGCGCATTGTCACGGTCCCACACGCCGCCATCTTCCTGCACCACCGCCGCATGCCGCTGGCCGAAAATCTCCACCTCCAGCCCGGCACCGGCCACCGCCGCATCGGCGCGCAGCGTGGCAAGCGCCACGCAGGCGCCGACCCGGTGGCCAAAAGCCCCGCTTGTGACCTCGCCCACCACCGTATCGCCCTGCCAGACGGTTGACATATAGGGCGGATCGCACTCGCCCGCCTGCACCAGCAGCGTGACAAAGCGTTTCGTCACCCCGGCCTGCTTTTCCGCCAGCAATGCCGCGCGGCCGCGGAAATCGGCTTTGGACCAATCGACGAACCGCTCCAGCCCGCCCTGCAACACGGTGTAATCGGTGGAAAGATCACCCTTCCACGCGCGGTAGCCCTTTTCGATGCGCAGGGCATCCAGCGCGAACATGCCGAAGGGCCGCAACCCATGCGCCGCCCCCGCCGCCATCACCGCATCCCAGACCGCCGGCGTATCTGCCACATGGCTGTGAATCTCCCATCCCAGTTCACCCGCGAAACTGACCCGCATCAGCACCACCGCCGCCCCGGCAATCGTCGCGCGCTGCCAGGTCAACCATGGCCGCGACAGATCGGCATCGCACAGCCCGGCCAGCACGGCGCGCGAGGCGGGCCCGGTCAGGATCTGGCACGACCACAGGTCGGTTTCGTCGGTCAGGGTCAGCCCGTCCTCCATGTGGCGCATGAGCCAGTCGCGGTCATGCGCCTGCGCCGTGGCGGCGGTGATCAGCATCACTGTATCATCTGCCACCCGTGCCACCGACATTTCGGTGATGATGCGCCCCTTGTCATCGGCGAAATAGCCCAGCCCCAGCCGCCCCACGGGTGGCACCTTGCCGGTGATCTGCCGCGCCAGCCAATCCGCCACGCCCGCGCCGGTGATGCGGAACCGCGAAAACCCCGGCAAATCGAGGATGCCCGCCGCATCGCGCACCGCCTCGCATTCCGCCTTCACAGAGCCGAACCACGGGCCTTCCCGGTCCCATGTGCGCTGCGCCTGCTCCGAAACATCATCGCCGGGCCGGGCATACCACAGCGCCCGCTCCCACCCGTTATAGGCGCCGAACTGCGCGCCCATCGCCGCCGTGCGGTCATGCACCGCGCTCAGCTTCTTGCCGCGCCCGGCGGGCCAGGCATGTTTGGGGAAATGGATGGCGTATTCGTGGCCATAAACCTCCATCCCCTTGGCGATGCAGTAGTCCTGATCCTCGAACCCGGTAAAGCGGCGCGGGTCGCAAGACCACATGTCCCATTCCGTTGCCCCCTCCGTCACCCATTCGGCCAGCACCTTGCCCGCACCGCCCGCCTGGCAGATGCCAAAGGTGAACACGCAAGCCTCGAACGCATTGGGCACCCCCGGCATCGGCCCGATCAGCGGGTTGCCGTCGGGGGTATAGGGGATGGGGCCGTTGATCACCTTGGTCAGGTTGGCCTTTTCCAGCAGCGGCACCCGCGCCATGGCGTCGGATATATACCATTCCAGCCGTTCCAGATCGTCGGGGAAAAGCTGGAACGAAAAATCCTCGGGGAAGGGATCATCCGGCGTGATCCAGTGCGCCTTGCAGTTGCGCTCATAGGGGCCAAGGTTGAAGCCCTGCTTTTCCTGCCTGAGATAATAGGACGAATCCACATCGCGCAGCAGCGGCAACTTGTGGCCCGATTGCGCCTGCCATGCCGCCAGTTCGGGAATCGTGTCGAAAAGCATGTATTGATGGCTCATCACCATCATCGGCACCTCGCGGCCGAACCAGCGGCCAACCTCGCGCGCGTAATAGCCCGCGGCATTCACCACATATTCGCAGCGAATCTCGCCCTTGGGGGTGGAAATCACCCATTCCGCACCTTCGCGCCGCACGCCGGTGGCGGGGCAGAACCGCTCGATCCGCGCACCAAGGCTGCGCGCGCCCTTGGCCAGGGCCTGCGTCAGCTGCGCGGGGTCAATGTCGCCATCATAGGGATCATACAGCGCGCCGGTCAGGTCATGGGTTTCAAGGAACGGATATTTCGCGGCAATCTCGCCGGGGGCCAGCGTCTCAAGATCCATGCCCTGATAGCGCCCCATCCCCACAACGCGCTGGAATTCCTGCATCCGCTCGCGGCTGTGCGCCAGCCGGACGGAACCCGTCACATGATAATTCATCGGGTAATCCACCGCATCGCCCAGACCGCGATACAACTCGGCCGAATAGCGCTGCATGTTCATGATCGACCAGCTTGACGAAAACGTGGGCACATTGCCCGCCGCATGCCAGGTGCTGCCCGCCGTCAGCTCGTTCTTTTCCAGCAACACGCAATCTGTCCAGCCGGCGCGTGCCAGATGGTAAAGGCATGATGCCCCCACCGCCCCGCCACCGATGATCACCACTCGCGCTGTCGTCGGAAAACCGGCCATGAACCACCCCTTGATTTGCCCGCAGTATCCGCGCGCCACGCGGCAGTTTCAATTCGTGAAAGAGTGGTCTATTGATCGGAAAATCCGATCAGGGGCGCCAATGCAGACCGATCTTCTGGAAACCTTTCTCGACCTGGTGGACAGCCGCAGCTTCAGCCGCAGCGCGGAACGTCTGGGCGTCACGCAATCCACCGTATCGGCCCGCGTCGTGGCGCTGGAAACGGCGCTTGGCACCCGGCTGTTCGACCGTTCGCGCGCGGGCACGGCGCTGACCGCAGAAGGTGTGAAATTCGAATCCCACGCCCGTGCCCTGCGGCATGGCTGGGCCGAGGCGCGGCGCGCGGTGCAGCCGGGGGCGGGGCAAAGCCTGCGCATCGGCATCCAGACCGATCTGGCGGCGGCGCGCATCGGCGATTGGGTGGCCGGGTTCCGCGCCCGCCTGCCCGGTGTCGCCTTCTACATCGAGCCGGATTATTCCAACCAGATGTGCGAGGATCTGCTGCGCGGCAGCCTTGATTTTGCGGTGATGTTCAGCCCCCGCGCGCAGGCCGACCTGCATTTCACCACGCTGGGCGAGGTGCGCTACCGCATGGTCAGTTCCGATACCGACCGGCGGGCGGGGTTGCTGGCTGAGCGTTGCATCCGCGCCGCCTATTCCCCGGCGTTCGAGGACCAGCACCGCCAGTTGCTGCCCGAATTGCAGCAGGCCCCACTGGCCGCCGGGCAGAATGCGGCGGTGGCGGGGTTGCTGGCCAGCCTGGGCGGTGCCGGTTTCGTGCTGGAAGAGACGGCGGCGGCGCTGATCGCGGGGCAGGGGTTTCGCGCCGTGGCGGATGTGCCCGTGATCACCCAGCCGGTCTATGCCGCGCTGCACCTGCGGCACCGCACCTCGCCGCTGCACCGGCGGCTGTTGCGCAGCGTGCAGCGGCATTTCGCGCCGCGCTGAGCCGGGCCAAATTTTTTGGAGAAAAAATTTCTCAAAAGTTTTTTCAAAAACTTTTGCTGCGACGCTGCGACGCCGCGGCACTCAGCCGATTGCGCTGATGATCCGCGCCGCCTCGGCCCGCGGGTCGGCCAGCCCGCTGCGGTCTTCACCCGGAAAGAACCGTGCGCGGGTGGCGGTGGGCATTGGCGCCGGGGTGGCGATCACCACGCGCGGGCCGGTCTTTGCGGTTTCGGCAGCCCAGCTTTGCGCCAGCGCGATCTGCGCCGATTTGGTCGCGCCATATGCGGCAAAGAATTTCGCCCCGCCGCGCGGATCGTCCAGAAACAGCGCCGTGCCACTGGGCGAGGCGCGCAGCAAGGGTTCAATCAGAGGTATCAGGTTGCCCGTGGCGCGCAGGTTGATGGCCAGCGATTTTTCCCAATCCTTGCCGTCCAGATGCGCGGCAGGGGCCATGGGCGCGGCATGCACCGCCGCATGCACCCACAGATCCAGCCGCCCCCAGCGGTCATGCAGCGACCGGCAGAGGTGCTGCATGGCGTCAGGATTGGTGATGTCCATCGGGGCCAGCGTCAGCGCGCCGCCTCCCGGCTGGCGTTTGGCCTTCACCCGGTCATCCAGTTCTTCCAGCCCGCCAACGGTGCGGGCCAGCGCCACCACATGCCAGCCGCGCGCGGCCAGTTCCTCGGCCATGGCGGCACCTAGGCCACGGGATGCGCCGGTGACAAGGGCGATGCGCTGGTTCATGCTGGGGCCTTTCAGTGCAGCCGGGGCGCGGGCTGCCGCTGTCGAGGCCTCCGGCGGGGATATTCAAGGACAGAAAATGCCGAGGCGCTATTGCGCAGCCTTCAGCATTTCGAAGCCCTGTTCGATCTTGTCAGACGGGGCGACGGGATACTGGCCCGAGAAACAGGCGTCGCAATATTGCGGGGATGCGTTGTCGCGTCCCTGCGCCTCGCCCGCCGCGCGGTAGAGCCCGTCAAGCGTGATGAAGCGCAGCGAATTGACGCCGATCCAGTCGCGCATCTCGTCTTCCGACATGTTTGCAGCCAGCAATTTGCTGCGCTCGGGCGTGTCAACGCCGTAGAAGCACGGCCAGGCGGTGGGGGGCGAGGCGATGCGGAAATGGACCTCGGCGGCCCCGGCCTCAAGGATCATGTCCTTGATCTTGCGGCTGGTGGTGCCGCGCACCACCGAGTCGTCCACCAGGATCACCCGCTTGCCCTTGATCAGCGCGCGGTTCACGTTCAGCTTCAGCCGCACGCCCATGTTGCGGATGGACTCGGTCGGTTCGATGAAGGTGCGGCCCATGTATTGATTGCGGATGATGCCCATCGCATAGGGGATACCGCTTTCCTGGCTGTAGCCGATGGCGGCAGGGGTGCCAGAATCGGGCACCGGGCAGACAAGATCAGCCTCGACCGGGGCCTCGCGCGCCAGTTCCACGCCGATCTGGCGGCGGGTTTCATAGACGGAACGGCCGCCGAGGATAGAATCGGGGCGGCTGAAATACACATGTTCAAAGATGCAGAACCGCGATTTGGCAGGGGCGAAGGGCCGGGTGGATGTGACCTTGCCATCCTCGATCACCACCATTTCGCCAGGTTCGATCTCGCGGATGAACTCGGCCCCGATGATGTCGAGCCCGCAGGTTTCCGAACTCAGAGCCCAGGCGGTGTCGGAGATCCGGCCCAGCACAAGCGGGCGCACGCCCAAAGGGTCGCGCACGCCGATCAGTTTGGTGCGCGTCATGGCCACCACGGAAAACGCGCCTTCGACCCGGCGCAGCGCATCCTTGATGCGTTCAGAGATGTTCTTCTGGATCGACCGCGCCATCAGATGGATGATGCATTCGCTGTCGGATGATGATTGAAAGATCGATCCGCGTTCGATCAGCTCACGCCGCAGCGCGGCAGCATTGGTGAGGTTGCCGTTATGGGCAATCGCCGCACCGCCCATCGAAAACTCGCCAAAGAACGGCTGCACGTCGCGGATCGCGGTGGCCCCTTTGGACCCGGCGGTGGAATAGCGCACATGGCCGATGGCCAGCGGCCCGGGCAGGGTTTCCATCACATCGGCATTGGTGAAATTGTCGCGCACATAGCCGAAGCGCCGGGCCGAGTTGAAGCCATGTTCCGGGTGGTGGCTGACGATGCCGCCCGCCTCTTGCCCGCGGTGTTGCAGGGCGTGCAGGCCAAGGGCCACGAAGTTTGCCGCATCCGTCACGCCGATCACGCCGAAGATGCCGCATTCCTCTTTCAGCTTATCGTCGTCGAAAGGATGGCTCAGGAATGGGCGCATGTGCGGGGCTCCGAATCCGAGGGGCTGGGTCGCCCCTCATGTAGTCGCTTGTCACCCCAGTGTCACGGGGCGATGCGCCGCAGCCCGTCACCGCGCCGTGAACTCAGTTGCCAGCGGCGGGCGCAGGGGCCGCTTCGACCGGGGCGGCCGGGGCTGTGCAGCTGCCCACCAGCGATTCATACTGTGCCACGACCCAACCCGGCGCATCCGAGGGGATGTTTTCGTCGATGTTCTGCTGGAAGGACGCGAACACCTTGGCCGAGCGCGAATTGTCCACCATCGGCACGGTATCGGCGGCCACGGCGCGGTCATAGACGATGAAGGCCACCGCCACCAGCAGGATGCCCCGGATCACGCCGAACAGGAACCCCAGCCCCTGATCAATGCCCCCCAGCGCCGACCGCTGGATGACGGATGAGAACAGCGGCGTGAACAGCGACATGATCACAAGGCCAAGCGCGAACACGGCGGCAAAGGCGGCGATGATGCCCAACTCGCAGCTGTCGCCCAGAAATTCACCGATCACCGGCAGCTCGCGCACCAGGGGCTGCGCCTGCGGGGCGAAGATAAAGGCCAGCACCGCGGCACCGATCCAGCCCGCAATCGCCATGACCTCGCGCACCACGCCGCGCGAATAGGCCAGGATCGCCGAAAGCACGATGATCACCGCCACCACAGCGTCTATCAGGGTAAAGCCGTCCATCATCCGCTCCTCAAGGGCTTGTCCTGCCCCGATTATTTCGTTTTCGGGGCATCAGCCCGCCCCGAACATTTCGCCCACGAAAGCCGTCAGATCGGCCATTTCGCGCACCCGCATTCCTTCGCCGCCCCCGGTTTTCGACCGGGCGGGCAGCGCCGCCTGTGAAAAACCAAGTTTCGACGCTTCTTTCAACCTGTTTTCGGTCTGCGTCACCGGGCGCAGCGCACCCGACAGGCTGATTTCGCCGAATAGCACCATGTCTGGCGGAATTGCCACATCTTCGCGCGCTGACAAAAGGGCTGCCGCAACGGCAAGGTCGGCTGCGGGTTCACTGACCCGCATTCCGCCTGCCACGTTCAGGAACACGTCAAGCCCGGCAAAAGGGATGGCGCAGCGCGCCTCCAGCACCGCAAGGATGGTGGATAGGCGGCCCGAGTCGATGCCCACCACCGTGCGGCGCGGGGTGCCCAGCGTCGATGGCGCAACCAACGCCTGAATTTCGGTCAGCACCGGGCGCGTGCCCTCGATTCCCGCAAAGACCGCCGAACCGGGCGCGGGCGCGTCACGGTCCGACAGGAACAGCGCCGAGGGGTTCGTCACCTGCGCCAGCCCCATGCCGGTCATCTCGAACACGCCGATCTCATCCGCCGGGCCGAAGCGGTTCTTCACCGCGCGCAATATGCGGAACTGGTGGCCCCGCTCGCCCTCGAAATAAAGCACGGTATCGACCATGTGTTCCACCACGCGGGGGCCGGCGATCTGGCCCTCCTTCGTCACATGGCCCACCAGCACCACCGCCACGCCGCGCCGCTTGGCGAATGTCACCAGCTCATGCGCCGCCGCCCGCACCTGGCTGACCGAGCCGGGGGCACTGTCCACCGTATCCAGCCACATGGTCTGGATCGAATCGATGACCGCCAGCGCCGGGCGTTCGGCATCCAGCGTGGTCAGGATGTCGCGCAGGTTGGTCTCTGTCCCCAGAATCACCGGCGCGTCGGTCAGACCCAGCCGCGCCGCGCGCATCTGCACCTGCGCCGCCGCCTCCTCGCCCGAGATATACATGCATTTCAGCCCGGTGCGGGCAAAGCTGGCCGCCGCCTGAAGCAGCAGCGTGGATTTGCCGATGCCCGGATCGCCACCCACCAGAATGGCCGATGCGGGCACAAGGCCGCCGCCCAGCACTCGGTCCAATTCCTCCATCCCCGAGGGCGCACGGGGCGGGGCGGCCTCTTGCGTCGCCAGATCGGTCAGCGGGATGGCCCGCCCCTTGGCCCCCAGCGCCTTGGGGCCAGCCGACAGCGGCGCCTCCTCGGCAATGGTGTTCCACCCCCCGCAGGCATCACAGCGACCCACCCATTTCTTGTGGACGGCCCCGCAGGCGGAACAGGTGAAGGTGTGGGCGGGTGGCTTGGCCATGGCGCGTTGATGCAACGGAACGGGGGCGGGGGCAATGGGGGAGGAGGGGGGGCTTGGTGGTCGTCTGAACTGTGTCGCACTCGCGCGCTACCCTTGGCACTCAGTCTCCGCAAACTTGTTATGTGGTATCAAAAAACACCATTTGTGGCCTCAACGCCAATCCTGAAAGCTCTGGCTATAGCCGCGTTCGGTCAGAATTTTGGCGGTGAGTTCGTTCCATTTAAAGCTACCCGAAAAGATTTTCACTGCTTTGGTGGTTACGGGCCATGGAAAATCCCTGAGATAATCACTGTTTAGTGCAACTTTTGCTGAATGAAAGTCACGCAAGCGCGCTTGGTGCTCGAGACCAACGAGCCTTGCGAGCTCCTTGCAATTGAAAAGTGACAGGCGCTCAAGCTGTGCGCCAGTCAGGTCCACGGATTTCAACTGAAGCTGATCTTCGATCCGCAGATTGCGCAAGCAAGGAAAACGCGACAAATCTCCTAATGACTGAAATCCGCGAACACGCAGTATCTGTAAGGTTTGCAGTGTCTTGCTGGAAAACTCGTCGATAGTGTCCCGGCCGCCAAGGATCAGGGTCAACTTTTCAAGAGCCGGAAGCACGCGTAAGAAGGCTATGCTTTGTACCTTTGCAAAAGAACCGAGTGTGACTTCCTTGAGATTGCATAAGCGGGCAATGGCGTCGATACCCCTGGAATGACCCTGAACAAAAAGCCTTTCCAGCGACGAGCATTTTGACAGGGGAGTCAGATCTAGGTTTCGCTTTCTGTTTTCGCTCAACGTGAGCGATGTAAGACGTCGAAGATCGAGCCTTTCGAGCAAATCCGGGCGGTCAAATTCGAAAACTCCAAAATGTAGAGCAGACAAGCGTTGCAGACCCAACAGAACGTCTTCGTTCAATATGTTATTCAAACAGTCAAGCGACAGGGTTTTTACGTCAGGTAGTTCCCTCAGAACTGCTGCGTCAAAACTTGAACCATAATGACCATAAAACCTTACCTCCAGCCAGTCCGATGACTCACGGCAAATGTCGTTCAATGCCCGCAAGAGATGAGGTGTATAGGCGCCTGCATGACTGAATTGAACAACAAACTTACCGGGCGTCCCCATCTTTTCGGCGATTAGGAGCGGTGAGAGGGAAGTCGGATTTTCTATTCTTCTTGGATCAAGATTCACTGTGGACCCCCTTGCAAGCCAGTCAGAAGTTGTGCCGCCATATTGCTTTCGATGAGGCAACTCGGCAACAATTGCTGGCGAAATGAATGCTTCATCCGCAATGCCAACTGCTTCCGCTCACCCCCTCCGCCCCGCCATCACCGACACCACCAGCGACGCCAGAATGCACCCGGTAAAGAAATACAGCCCCCAGGCCACCTCCACCCGTGCCAGCCCCACCCCCTTGATTACCACGATATAGAGCGCGATCAGGAACACATCGGCCATCGCCAGTTTGCCCAGCACATGCAGGGCAGGCAGCAGGCGGGGGGACAGCAGGCGGGCATGGATCAGGGCGAGGGCGATGGTTTTCAGATAGGGCGCGAACAGTGCAAAGACTGTGACCACCAGCGCCAGCAAAACATCGGTGCCCCACAGCGCCTGCAACCCCGAGATCACCGAAATCTCCGACAGGCCGAACAGCGGCAGCACCCCGGCCCGCATCAAAGGTGCGAACCAGGACAGCGGGAACAGGATCAGCAGGGCCAGATTGGCCAGCGGCAGGGGGCGCAGCATGGGGGCCTCGGGGGTATGGGCCGGCGACGGGGCCGGGTGGCCGCAACCTGACCGGGGGGCCGTTAGCGGTCAAGACCCGGGTTCGCGGCGCGCCGATTGCGCCGCCCCATCACCGCGGGGAAGGCGGCAGTCCCAAGCGACAGGTGCAGCGCCTGCATCACCTCGGGCGCATCCCGGCACCGGCAGGCGGCCTTCACAGTCAGGCGGACGGCACGAGATCAGGGGCTTTGCCCCGCGCGGGCCAATTTCGGGCGGCCGCCCTGCCCATCGCGCAACCGATGCTATTTGCCGGGCTTTGGCAATGACACCACATTCGCCTCGCGCGGTTCGTCGAAATCATAGCCCAGCGTGGGCAGGATTTCGCGCAGGTCAGCCTCCAGCCGCTTGATCTGCTCATGGCTGGTGCGCTCGTCGGCCTCGATATCCTGCATCCAGCGGCGCAGGGCGTCGCAGGTCTGGCGGGCCAGGGTGATGCGTTCCGACAGGCCCTGCACCTCTTCCTGCCGCTGTTTCAGGAACATTTTCGCCCGCGCCACCCGTTCGTCCGAATAGGTGCGCGCCAGTTCGCGCGATTCGAAGCTCATCTGCGCAGCCAGTTGCAGCAGTTCGGGTTCCAGATGCCCAAGGTCGGGGTGTTTGCGCAGCAGATCCATCCGGCTGCGCAGCGCGTCAAACTCGCCTGACAGCGCGAACACCCCGGCGCGGTCGCCGGCATGGGCGGTGGAATAGGCGCGGCGCACATCCTCCATCGAGATCTGGAAACTGCGGTGGCTGCGCTCCAGCCGGGCCATGCGGGCATTGGCGGGCAGGAAAAAGCACATGAGCAGCAAGAGCGCGGTCAGCGCCACCTGCACCCACATGCCCGCCATCGGCAGCGCGGCCCCGCCGAAGGTCAGCACCAGATCGGGCCAGGGCAGCCACCCCACCGCCGCCATGAGCGTGGCCGCCAGCAGCGCCAGCGCCAGACCCACCAGCAGATACAGCGCCAGGGCCTGCATCATCCGCTGCGCCTGCCGCCAAAGGGAATCATTGAACATGCCGCCACCCCTGCAAAACAGGATTAACCATTTGGAAAGGCGCGGAAAATAGCAATGAAATTCGCAGACTTTTGCCAAAATTGCCATTGAAAACAGGCAGATACCCGTGATTGACGCGGGGCGGGAAACAATGTTCAACCGCCGGTTTTGCGCGGCTCAGAACCGCCAGGTCAGGATGACATGCGCCGCAAACATCCACAGCGCCAGCACCCCGGCGATTCCCGCCACGATCACCCAGCGCGCCCAACGTGCGTGACGCAGGTTCAGCATGCCAGCGGCGGCCAGCAGGGCAACCAGCGTCACAAAGATCAGGTTGGTATCGTCAGGGCGCAGCGGCAGGATGGAACGCAAGGCCGCAGCCAGCGGCCCGGCGGCCAGCGCCAGACCCAGCACCGCCAGCAGCCCCAGCGCCCGCAGGCGGAACCCGGGCTGGCAAAGCCCCAGCACCACCAAAGCCAACCCGCCACCAAAGCCGCACAGCGCACCGCCCAGCACAAGGATCAGCAACGCCTCATTCATCGCTCAACGCACCGAGGCAATGGGCCCTTCGGCACGGCCATGGATGAACTGCTGCACATAAGGGTCTGATGTCGCATCCATATCTGCCACCGGCCCTGTCCAGCGGATCAGCCCGCCATGCAGCATCGCCACATTGTCGGCAATCGCGCGCACCGAAGTCATGTCATGCGTGATGGTCATGGCTGTGGCCCCCATTTCCACCACGATCTCGCGGATCAATTCGTTGATCACCCCGGCCATGATCGGGTCAAGGCCCGTGGTCGGCTCGTCGAAAAAGATGATCTCGGGCTCGGCGGCAATCGCCCGGGCCAGACCCACGCGTTTCTGCATGCCGCCCGACAGTTCGCCGGGCAACTGGTCGGCGACCTCAGGCCGCAGGCCCACGCGGCGCAGCTTTTCGATGGCAATCTCGCGCGCCTCGGCCTTGGGGCGTTTCCTGGCCCCGCGCAGCAGGCGGAAGGCCACGTTTTCCCAGACTTTCAGCGAGTCAAACAGCGCGCCGCCCTGAAACAGCATGCCAAAGCGCGCCAGAAAGGCATCGCGTTCGGCGTGCGCCACATCCTCGCCATCCAGCGTGATGCGGCCCGCGTCCGGGCTCACCAGCCCCAGCACGCATTTCAAAAGCACCGATTTGCCGGTGCCCGACCCGCCGATGATGACCATCGACGACCCACGCGCAATCTGCAGGTCCACGCCGCGCAGCACGCGGTTGGCCCCGAACGTCTTTTCCACCCCGGTCAGCGCGATCATTGCGAAAACATCAGCGAGGTGAGCAGGAAGTTCGCGGCCAGTATCAGCACCGATGCCGTGGCCACGGCGGTCTTGGTCGCCGCCCCCACGCCCTGCGCCCCGCGCCCTGACCGCATGCCCTGATAGCAGCCGATCAGCGTGGCGATAAACCCAAAGGCCGCCCCCTTGACAAGCGATGATGCGATATCGGGCAGGGTCAGGAAATCCACCGTGTTCTGGATATAGCCAGCGCGGTTGAAACCCAGTTGCCCGGTGGCCACCATGAACCCCCCCATCACGCCGATGATATCGCCGATGCCCACCAGCAGCGGCACCGTCAGCGTGCCGGCCAGCACACGCGGAATCGTCAGGTATTTCATCGGGTTGGTAGACAAAGTGACCAAGGCATCAATCTGTTCGGTGACTTTCATCGTGGCAATTTCCGCCGCGATCGAGGATGTGACCCTTGCCGCCACCATCAGCCCCACCAGCACCGGCCCAAGTTCGCGCACCATGCCGATGGCCACAATTTGCGGCACCACCGCCTCGGCGTTGAAGCGCGAGCCGCCGGAATAGATCTGCAAGGCCAGCGCGCCGCCGGTGAACACCGCCGTCAGCCCCACCACCGGCAGGCTGAACCAGCCGATCTGCACCAGCGCCTGCCCGCATTCGCGCAGGTAGAACGGGCGGCGCGGGGCCAGCACGAACACCTGGCCCGCAAAGATCACGATGCGGCCAAAGGACGCCAACAGCGCCAGAAAGGCCCGGCCAATCGCGGCCAGCGGTGATGTCAGCGTCATGCGCCCCGCCCCGCATAGCGCCGGGCATAGCGGGGGCCAAGGCCGGTCAGAATCTCGTATCCGATGCTGCCACCCGCCGCCGCCAGATCATCCACACCCTGATACGGCCCCAAGAGGTCAAGCGCATCGGGCACAGCCTCCAGATGGCTGACATCCACTGTGATCAGATCCATCGACACCCGGCCCACCAAGGGGCAGGGCACATCGCCCGCCCAGAAGGTCGCATTGCCCGACAGGCTGCGCAGCAGCCCGTCGGCATAGCCGCCCGACAAAGTGGCGATCAGGGCAGGGGCCTCGGCCACATGGGCGCAGCCATAGCCTACCGCCTCGCCCGCCGCGACCTCGCGCAGCTGGATCACCGGCAGCGACAGGCTGACCACCGGATAGCCCGCGGCATGCGGCAAGCCACCGTAAAGCCCGATGCCGGGCCGTGTCAGGTCGAAATGAAATTCCGGCCCCAGCAGGATGCCCCCGGTGGCTGCAAGCGAGCGTGGCACGCCCACACCATCCGTCATCGCGTGAAATTCGACCAGCTGCGCCATGTTCAGCGGGTGATCCGGCTCATCCGCGCAGGCCAGATGGCTCATGACCAGTTCGGGCCCCGCGTCCAGCACAAGGGCCGCCACCGCCTCCCATTCCGCGCGTTCCAGCCCCAACCGGTTCATTCCGGTGTCCAATTGCAGGCCAAAACCATGTCCGGGCAAGGTTTCCAGATGCCGGGTGATCTGGTCGATGGAATTGAGCATCGGCGTCAGATCAAGGCTGCGGATCAATTCGGCATCGCCCGCCATATGCCCGCCCAGCACCGCGATCTGCGGCCCGGGGCCAAGCGCCTGCCGCAGCGCCACGCCTTCTTCCGCCACGGCCACGAAGAACCGCCGCGCGCCTGCCTGCGCCAGCGCCCGCGCCACCCGCGCCACGCCAAGACCGTAAGCATCGGCCTTGACCACCGCCGCCGTCTGGGTGCCGGGGGCGGACAATTGATCAAGCCCGCGCCAGTTGGCGGCAATGGCATCAAGGTCGATGGTGAGGGTAGCTGTGGCCATGGCCGTGTTTTGACAGCCGCGCGCGCAAGGTCAAGCGGAAAGGCACGGCTCTGGGCGGAGCCTTGCCCGGCCCCGGCCCGGGGGAGCCGCCCTCGGGGGCATCGAGCCCCCTTCGGGCGGCGTTGCCACGCGATGACCTTGGCGCGTTGCGGATGGTGCCGATGGCGGAGGCCTCCGGCGGGGATACTTGAACCAGCAAGAAAACGGGGGTCGGTCGCCTTGTCCATTGGTCGCATGCGCCCGATGCCTGCTTGACCCGCCCGGCCCGGCCCGCCACCCTGAACGCCAATGCGCAAAGGACCAGCCCCGTGACCGACATGCCCGACAGTATCGACGCCGTGGAAACCTTGCTTGCCGGTCAGAATTACGTCGCCTCGCGCGCGCTGGCCACGGTGGTGTTTCTGGCCCTGCGGCTGGGTCGCCCGCTGTTTCTGGAGGGCGAGGCCGGCGTGGGCAAGACCGAGATCGCCAAGGCCATCGCCACCGGCCTTGGCCGCCGGCTGATCCGGCTGCAATGCTATGAAGGCCTTGATGCGGCGCAGGCGGTCTATGAATGGAATTTCGCCGCCCAGATGATCGCCATCCGCACCGCCGAAGCCGGGGGCGGTGCTGATCGCAACGCGCTGAAGGCGGAACTCTTCACCGAGCAATACCTGATCGAACGCCCGCTGTTGCAGGCCATGCGCCCGCAGCCCGGCGGGGCCCCGGTGCTGCTGATTGACGAGCTGGACCGCACGGATGAGCCTTTCGAGGCGTTTCTGCTGGAGGCGCTTTCTGAATTTCAGGTCACGATCCCCGAAATCGGGCCGATCATCGCGCCCGAACCGCCCATCGTCATCCTCACCTCCAACCGCACGCGCGAGGTGCATGACGCGCTGAAGCGCCGTTGCCTCTATCACTGGGTCGATTACCCCAGCTTCGCGCGCGAAATCGAAATCCTCGCCGCCCGCGCGCCCGAAGCCACCGAAAGCCTCAGCCGCGAGGTGGTGGCTTTCGTGCAGCGGCTGCGCAGCGAGGATCTTTTCAAGAAACCCGGCGTCGCCGAAACCATCGACTGGGCGAAATGCCTGCTGGCGCTGGACGTGATCAGCCTCTCGCCCGAGGTGATCGCCGACACGCTGGGCGCGATCCTGAAATACCAGGATGACATCCAGAAAATCCAGGGCTCGGCGGCCAAGAAGCTGCTGGATGACGTGCGCCGCGAACTGGCCCCGGCATGAGCGCGCCTTTCTTCATTTTCTGTCTCTAAATATCCCCGGGGGGTCCGGGGGGCAGGCAGCCCCCCGGCGTTTGACAAAAGCACCGCATGACCGAATACGCCCCTCTCGACATCCCCGACCAGGGCAAGCTGGCCCACAACATCACCCATTTCGCCCGGGCCCTGCGCAAGGCCGGGCTGGCGATCGGGCCGGGGCGGGTGATCGACGCCATCCGCGCGGTCGAGGCTGCGGGCTTTACCGAGAAGCGTGATTTCTACTGGGTGCTGCACGCCTGTTTCGTTTCCCGCCCCGAGCATCGCCCGGTGTTCCAGCAGATTTTCCGGCTTTACTGGCGCGACCCGCGCTATCTGGAGCATATGATGGGCCTGATGCTGCCCGCCATCAAAGGCGTGCAGGAGGAACGCGCGGCGGCGGCGGCCGAAAAGCGCGCGGCCGAGGCGCTGCTGGACGGGGCCAACCGCGAGGTGCCGCAGCAACCCGAAGGCGAGGACGACGCCACGCAGATCGAGGTGGATGCGTCGCGCACCATGTCGGCGCAGGAACGGCTGCGATCGCTCGACTTCGAGCAGATGTCGATCGCCGAGGTGGCCGAGGCCAAGCGCATGCTGGCGCGGCTGTCGCTGCCGGTGAAGCCGCTGGCTTCGCGCCGCATGCAGCCGGGCGGGGGCGGGCAGCCCGACGGGAGGGCCACGTTGCGCGCGGCGCTGCGGCGGGGTGGCGAGATCGCCCGCATTGCCCGCAAGAGCCCCAGCATCCGCTGGCCCAATCTGGTCGTGCTTTGCGACATATCCGGCTCGATGAGCCAGTATTCCCGCATGGTGCTGCATTTCCTGCATGCGGTGGCCAACCGCAAGGGGCAGGGCTGGGCGCGGGTGCATGGCTTCACCTTTGGCACGCGGCTGACCAACATCACCCGCCATCTGCGGCAGCGCGATGTCGATGCGGCGCTGGCGGCGGCGGGGGCCGAGGCGCAGGATTGGTCGGGCGGCACGCGTATCGGGGCCAGCCTGCACGCCTTCAACCGCGACTGGTCGCGCCGGGTGCTGGGGCAGGGCGCGGTTGTCTTGCTGATCACTGACGGGCTGGACCGGGACGATGCCGGTGCGCTTTCGTGCGAAATGGAACGTCTGCACCTGTCGGCCCGCCGCCTGATCTGGCTGAACCCGCTCTTGCGGTGGGAGGGTTTTGCGCCCCGCGCCAGCGGCATCCGCGCGATGATGCCGCATGTCGACAGTTTACGCGCGGGCCATTCCATCGCCTCGCTGGAGGCTTTGGGGCGCGCGATCTCCGACGGTGGCGATGCGGGCGAAAAGGCCCGGCTGATGCGGTTGATCGGCACCGACCGATAGGGCACCGCAGCGCCGGAACAATCGTCATCGCCGCGCGTTATCTGATCTCAGGCCGTTCGTTATTGCATAGCAGGGTGCAGGATGCGCAATCAGGCCGCCAGAATGACGCGAAAGGGTGTCCCATGAAGAAACCGATCCGCAACCGCTTTGTCACCACGACGGCGGCCTTGTCCGTGGCGCTGGGTGCGATGCAGCCGCTGCCGCTGCTGGCGCAATCCGCCGAGGGCTGTGTGCCGACCGAAAACCAGCCATGCCCGCCCGAGGCGCAGGCCGCCGAACCCGAAGCCGCAGCCCCCGCAGCCGAGGGCGTGAACGAGGGCGACGCGGCGCCCGCACCCGAGGCTGTGGCACCAGAGCCTGCCCCGGAACCGGCCCCCGAAACCCCCGCCGATGCCCCGCCAGAGGCACCCGCCGACGCGCCCGTCGAAGTGCCCGCCGATACGCCGCCCGAGGCACCAGTTGAAGCCCCCGCCGAAGCCCCGGCGGAAGCCCCTGTCGAAGTTCCCGCCGATACGCCGCCCGAGGCGCCGGTAGAGGTGCCGGCAGAAGAACCTGCCGAAGCGCCGGTCGAAGTGCCGCAACCCGAAGCAGCACCCGAGGCCGCACCGGAACCGGTGCCCGAAGCAGCGCCAGAGGTGATGGAAGAACCGGCTACCGGCGCGGTTGATCAACCGGCCCTGCGCTCGGATGAAATTCCCGCCCCGCTGGCGGATGAAGCGCCCGATGCTCCAGCTGCCGAACCGCCCGTCGCCGAACCGCCCGTCGCCGAAGCACCGCTCGACAACACGACCACCGATGATGCCGGCGGCGCCGAGGCTGAACCTTCGGCTGACGGGTCGGCAACCCAGGATGCAGACAAGACATCTGACAATGCGCCAGAACAAAGCGTGATCCCCAAACCCCGCGCAGAACAGGCGACGGATGACAACACCGCCGCGACCGGCGCGCAAGACCAGAACGCCGCAGCCGCACCCGATGCGCCTGCCGCCACGCCCACCGAGGCGGCGGTTGATACGCTGACCAACATCCTGCAAGGCGAAACCGGCACCGCCGCCGCCGCCGCCGCCGCTGATGGCACCGCCCCCGCCGAGGCCCCCGCCGCCACAGTCACCGATGTGACCGAGGCGGACACCCGCGCCAGCGACGAGGATTTTGCCGATGCCCCCGCCGCCGAGGCGAAAAAGAAAGGCGGCCTCAGCGATCTGGAGAAATTCGGTCTGGTGGCCCTTGGCGCGCTGGCCGTGGGCGCCGTGCTGAACAACCGCGACAAGGTGGTGTCAAATTCCGGCGACCGCGTGGTGGTCGAACGTGACGACGGCAATTTTTATGTGCTGAAAGATGATGACACCCTGCTGCGCCAGCCTGGCAGCCGGGTCGAGACGCAGAATTTTGACGACGGCTCCACCCGCACGGTGGTGGATCGTGAGGATGGCAGCCGGATCATCACGATCCGCGATGCCTCGGGCCGGGTGCTGCGCCGCGCGCGGGTTGATCTGGATGGCAGCGAAACCCTGCTGATCGACGATCTGGCCCCGGTGCAGGAGGTGATCGTGGCCGATCTGCCGCCGCCCCCGGCGCAGCAACTGACCATTTCCACCGCCGATGACGGCCAGTCGCTGCGCGATGCCCTGGCCCAGATCGACGCCCGCGAACAGGATCGCGCCTATTCCCTGCGCCAGATCCGCGACTTCCGCGAGGTGCGGGCACTTGCGCCCACCATCGACGTGGACAGCATCACCTTCGACACCGGATCGGCGGCAATTGCCGTGACCGAAGCGGAAAAGCTGGCCGATCTGGGCAACCTGATTGCCGGGCTGATCGCCGAGCGGCCGAACGAGCTGCTGCTGATCGAAGGCCATACCGATGCCGTGGGTTCCGCCGCCTCCAACCTCGCGCTGTCGGACCGGCGCGCGGAATCGGTGGCGCTGGCGCTGACCGAATACTTTGCCGTGCCGCCGGAAAACCTTGTGGTTCAGGGGTATGGCGAAAGCGATCTGCGCATCCCCACCGATGCCGCCGAACCCGCAAACCGCCGTGTCGCCGTGCGCCTGATCACGCCGCTGATGCAGCAGGCCGCACTGGACTGACCTTACATCCGGTCATGCCTGACCTTCAGGCCCGCCCCCTTGCCCGGGGCGGGCCTTTTCAATGGCACCTTTTGCCTGTGGCCTCCCCGTTCAGGCTGCCGCATAATCCGCTCAACCCGAAGCAGCCGGAGTGACCCCATGCACGCCCATGACAGCATCCCCGAAATCGCGCTGGACTGGCACCGGACCGGCCGGGGCGCGGTGCTTGCCACGGTGGTGGAAACCTGGGGCTCCGCCCCGCGTGCGGCGGGCAGCCAGCTTGCCATATCCGGCGCGGGTGATCTGATGGGTTCCGTCTCGGGCGGCTGTGTCGAGGGCGCGGTGGTGGCCGAGGCGCTGGCCGCGCTGGCGGATGGCCAGCCGCGCCTGCTGACCTTCGGCGTCAGCGATGACCAGGCCTTTGCCGTGGGTCTGGCCTGCGGCGGCACCATCCGCGTGCTGGTGGACCCGGTTGTTGCAGATCCGGGGGGGCAGGGCCTGCCCGAATCCCTGCTGGCCGGTCTGGTCGCGGCCCGCGCCGCCCGCCAACCTGTCGCGCTCCAGGTGCAACCGGAACGCTGGGAACGCCGCCTCGGCGATGCGCGTGATCCGGCGGTGGCCGCACGGCTGCGGTCCGACAGGTCGGGGTCAGAAGAGGACGGCTGGTTCACCGGCGTTCACAACCCGCCGCTCAGGATGATCGTGGTGGGCGCGGTGCATATCGCACAGCCGCTGGTGCAGATGGCGCGGCTCACCGGCTACGACCCGGTGCTGATCGACCCGCGCGCGGCCTTCGGTTCAGCCGCGCGCTTTCCCGGCGAAACGATTCTGGAGGATTGGCCGGACGAGGCGATGACGGCGCTGGCCCCCGACACCCGCAGCGCGGTGGTCACGCTGACCCATGACCCGAAGCTGGACGATCCGGCGCTGCTGGCGGCGCTGGCCTCGCCCGCCTTCTATATCGGCTGCCTGGGGTCCAGCCGCACCCATGCCAAACGGCTGGACAGGCTGCGCGCGGCGGGCATCACCGAGCATCAGATCGCCCGCTTGCATGCCCCGGTGGGGCTGGATATCGGCGCGAAAACCCCCGCTGAAATTGCCGTCTCGGTGCTGGCGCAGATCACCCAGCGGCTGAGGCAGGGCTGATGCGCTTCGGCACCGTTCCCCTTGACGCCGCCCTTGGTGCAATCCTCGCGCATTCGGTTGGCTTGCCGCAGGGGAGGCTGCGGAAGGGCTGCTTTCTGGGGGTGGACGAGATCGCACAGTTGCGCGCTGCCGGTCTGGCGGCAGTCACCGTGGCGCAACTCGGGCCAACGGATGTGCATGAAGATGCGGCAGCGCTGGCTGTTGCGCAGGCGCTGGTGCCGGACCCTGTGGCTGCAGGGCTGCGGTTGCGTCCGGTGGGAACAGGGCGGGTGAACATCCACGCTGACGTGACCGGGCTGGCCGAGGTGCTTGCGGAGAGGGTGAATGCCTTGAACGCGGTCGATCCGATGATAACGCTGGCCACTGTGCCGCGCTGGCAGCGGCTGGCACAGACCGAGATGGTGGCCACGGTGAAGGTGATCGCCTATGGCGTCGGTCATGCCGCGGTCGTGGCGGCTTGCGCGGCGGGTGAAGGGGCCTTGCGGATGCGCCCGGTGGCGATGTCCGAGACCGCCCTGATCCAGACCGTTACCCCGAACGACGACGGCGAGAAGGGCCACCGTGCGATTCAAAAGCGGCTGTCTGCACTGAATGTTGTCTTGCAGCCGAAACGGCTTGTCGCCCACAGTGAAGACGAGCTTGCCGCCGCCCTGAATGCTGTGACGGGGGCCGACCTGATCCTGATCCTGACCGCCTCGGCCACCTCAGACGCGCAGGACGTGGCGCCACAGGCGCTGCGACGCGCCGGGGGCAGCGTCGAACGCTTCGGCATGCCGGTTGACCCCGGAAACCTGCTGTTTCTTGGCCAACTGGGTGGTGTTCCGGTCATCGGCCTGCCCGGTTGCGCGAAAAGCCCGGCGTTGAACGGTGCCGACTGGGTGATGGAACGGGTGATCTGCGGGGTGCCGGTGACGGGCGCGGATATTGCCGAAATGGGGGTTGGGGGGCTGTTGAAGGAAATTCCGGCGCGCGGCCGGTTGCGAAGCGCGACGCAGGAATGAACACGGGGGCCGTCTGGCCCCCGTGTTCATTCGGCTGACAGGGCAATCACTTCGGCCCGATCATCATCACCATCTGGCGCCCCTCAAGGCGCGGCATCGACTCGATCTTGCCGGCCTCGGCCGCGCCCACATCGGCGGCCACACGGTTCAGCAATTCCAGCCCCAGTTCCTGGTGCGCCATCTCGCGGCCACGAAAGCGCAAGGTGACTTTCACCTTGTCGCCCTCTTCCAGAAACTTCAGCACCGACCGCATCTTCACGTCATAATCATGCGTGTCGGTGCCCGGACGGAACTTGATTTCCTTGATCTCGATGATGTGCTGCTTCTTGCGGGCCTCGGCCTCGCGCTTCTGCTGCTCATACTTGAATTTGCCGAAGTCCATGATCTTGCAGACCGGCGGCTCCGCGTTGGGCGAAATCTCGACCAGATCGAGGCCCGCTTCTTCGGCCATCTGCATGGCGCGGGCGGGGGTCACGATGCCGACATTCTCGCCATCCGCGCCGATCAGGCGGATTTCGGGATTGCGGATGCGGTCGTTGATCCGGGGGCCCGTGTCGCGTTGCGGCGGGGCGTTGTGGGGTCTGCGGGCTATGGTGACAATCCTTCGTGTCATTGCGTGTGGCCGATAAAATAGACTGCAAGCCGGGCCGGTTCAACCGGAATCGGCCCGCGATCTGTGGCCGTGGCCGCCGCGCCGCGCCTTGATTCCCGGCAGGCCAGCCCCCAGATGCTTTTCATCCGCGCGGATTTCTGTCAGAGCGCGCACAACCGCCGCTTGCCTGCGGTTTATGGAGTGTGAAACATGAACAAGTCTGTGATCATCGGGGCCGTTCTGGTGCTGGCTGCCGGGGCTGGCTATTACCAGTTCAGCTATGTGCCGGCGCAGCAGGCCATCGCCCAGGCCGAGGCTGACGCGCAGGCCGCCGAAGAGGCCGCCGCCGCCGCCGCCGCCGAGGCCGAAGCCGCCGCTGCCGCCGCTGCGCAAGAGGCCGAAGCGGCCGCCGCCGCCGCCGCTGCCGAGGCTGAACAAACCGCCGCCGAAGCCGCCGCTGCGGCCGCAGCCGCCGCCGACAGCGCGACCGAGGCCGCGTCTGACGCCGCCGCCGCCGCATCCGATGCGGTCGAGGGCGCGGTCGATGCCGCCACCGAAGCCGCGACCGACGCTGCCGATGCCGCCACGACTGCGGCCACCGAGGCTGCCAATGCCGCAACCGAAGCGGCCACCGATGCCGCCGATGCCGCTGCCGACCTGCTGCCTGCCGATCTGCTGACGGTGGAAAACTTCGATCTGGCGCGGGTGAATGCGCTGATCGACGAATCCACCCTGGCCGCCGATGTGAAAACCACGCTGAAATCGACGGTCGAGGCCGCTGCGGCCACGCCCGCGCTGCTGGCCCCGGCGCTGGCATCGGTCAGAACCGCGCTGGGTCTCTGATCCACGCCACAGAAAAACGCCGCGCAGGATATGCGCGGCGTTTTTTTATGCGTTGCCCTTCAGTGGCTTGCGCGACAGCCCATCAGATCCCGTCGCCGACAAAGGCCTTTTCCACCACATATTCCAACGGTTCGGAATTCGCACCCTCGCGCAGGCCAAAGCCTTCCAGCACCGCCTTCACATCATGGTTGAAGGCCAGCGAACCGCAGACCATCGCGCGGTCATGCGCGGGGTCCATCGGTTCCAGCCCCAGATCGGCGAACACCTTGCCCGATGTCAGGTTGTCGGTGATGCGGCCCATCAGGGGCGTCTGTTCGCGCGTCGTGGTGGGGTAATACAACAGCTTGTCCGCCACCATCTCGCCGATCAGCTCGTCATCCTTCAGGCCTTCCACCAGCTGCCGGCCATAGTCCAGCTCGGCCGCCTCGCGGCAGGTGTGCATCATGATGACCTGATCGTATTTCTCATAGGTCTCGGGGTCGCGCATCAGGCTGGCGAAGGGTGCCAGCCCCGTGCCCGTGGCCAGAAACCACAGCCGCTTGCCCGGCAACAGCGCGTCATGCACCAATGTGCCCACGGGTTTCGGCCGCAGGATGATCTGGTCGCCCGGCACGATATGTTGCAGGCGGCTGGTCAGCGGCCCATCGGGCACCTTGATGGAATAGAACTCCAGCTCGTCATCCCAGTTGGGCGAGGCGATGGAATAGGCGCGCAGCAGGGGTTTGCCGTTGTCACCCAAAAGCCCGATCATCACGAATTCGCCGGAACGGAAACGCAGGCTGGCAGGCCGCGTCACGCGGAAGGAAAACAGCCGGTCCGTCCAGTGTTTTACAGCAGTGACGGTCTGGGCATCGGGCAGGGTTTTCACGGGGGCAACAACGGCGGTCTGATCGGTCATCGGTCCATCATCCAGAACCCGGGCAGCGGCCCGGGTATTTCATTTGTATACATACATATTTGCGCCCGATTCTCAAGGCGCTTGCCGGGTGGGGCCGCCAGGCCCGCGATCAGGCGCGCAGCCGCGCCTGATAATTATGCGCCTGCCAGTCGGCGCGAAAGGCCCATTGTGCCGCAGGCTGGCGGGCGACAAGATCATCGCCGATCTCCACCTCGTCAAAGCCGCTGCGCCGGGCCATGGCATATTGATCGGCCAGCACATGCCCGAAGGCGCGCAACCGCCCGGTATAGCCCATCCGGCGCAGGTGTGCAGCCAGGGTGAAGCCCCGCCCGTCATTGAAGGCCGGAAATGCGATGCGGATCAGTTGCAGGTTGGCCAACTGGTTGCCAAGCGCGGCCGGATCGGCGGTATTGGCCAGATCGACCGCGCCCTGATGCGCGGCCAGATCCTCCAGCGGCACAAAACCTGCCGCCCAGTCATCGGCCGCAAAGCCGGTATCGGTGACGATCACGCTCATGCCGCGTTCTCCGTATTGGGGGCATCAAGGGGCACGCGCACCATCTTGCCGTTGATGAAATGTATGCCGCATTCGGTTTTGTTGCTGCCACGCCAACGGCCTGCGCGCGGATCTTCACCCGGTTTCACCGGGCTGGTGCAGGGCGCGCAGCCGATCGATGGATAGCCCTTGGCCACCAGCGGATGCCGGGGCAGGCGGTTGTTGACCATATATTCCTCAAGATCATCCCGGCCCCAATGCGCCAAGGGGTTCACCTTGATGCGCAGATCGCCCTCGGCCTCGAAAAACTCCACCGCCGCGCGGGTTGACCCCTGATAGCGTTTGCGCCCGGTGATCCAGCTATCATAATCGCGCAGCGCGCGTTCCAAGGGTTCGGTCTTGCGCAGCGCGCAGCAGGCATCGGTGGAAAACTGGTGCAGCGTGCCGTCGGGGTCGTCGAAATCCACCCGGGCCTGATCGGCGCGGATGGTCTGGATATTGGTCAGTTCCAGCTTTTCCGCCAGTTCCTGCTGGTAGGCCAGCGTTTCGGGGAACAGCATCTGCGTGTCGATGAACAGCACCGGGGTGTTGGCATCCAGCACCGACAAAAGATGCAGAAGCACCACCGATTCCGCCCCAAAACTGGAGACAAGCGCGATGCGACCGACCTGGGGGTCGGTCAGCGCGCGTTCCAAGACGGCGGTGGCCCCGTGGTGGCGGTAGCGCGCGTTCAGATCGGCCACGCGTTCCGCCACCGGGGCAAGGGATGTGTCACGCGGCATTCTGCGCGGCCTCGGCGGGGTAAAGCGCCGCCTTGAACGGGGCAAGGCCGACACGGCGGTAGGTTTGCAGGAAGGTTTCCGCAGGTTCGGTGCGCTGTTCCAGATAGGCGTGGATCAGGCGTTCGATGGCGGGCACAATTTCAGTATAGGCGAAACCCGGGCCGGCCCGTTCGCCGACCACAGCGGTTTCGGTGCCGTCGCCGCCCAGCGTGATCTGGTAGTTTTCCACACCCGCACGGTCCAGCCCCAGAATGCCGATATGGCCGACATGGTGATGCCCGCAGGCGTTGATGCAGCCCGAGATCTTGATCTTCAGCGGGCCAACCTCATGCTCCAGCTTCAACTCGTCGAACCGCAGCGCGATGTCCTGCGCCACGGGGATCGAACGGGCCGTGGCCAAAGCGCAGTAATCCATGCCGGGGCAGGCGATGATATCGCTGATCAGGCCCACATTGGCCGTAGCCAGCCCCACCTGCGCCAAGGCGGCATGCAGGGCGGGAAGGTCGGACTTGTGGACATGCGGCAGGATCACGTTCTGCTCATGACTGATGCGCAGTTCCGAATGGCCATAGCGTTCGGCCAGATCGGCCATCGCGCGCATCTGCGCCGATGTGGCATCTCCGGGGGTTTCGCCATGCGCTTTCAGGCTGATGGTGACGATGGCGTATTCGTCGTTGCGGTGCCGGGCCAGATTGGTATCGGCCCAGGCGCGGAAGACCGGATCAGCGCTGTAGAAGGCATCATAGGCATCGGTTGGGGCAGTGCGGAACACCGGGGGGGCAAAGGCCGCCTCGATCTGCGCCAGCAGTTCCTGATCGTAGCCGCCAAAGCCGGGGCGGATTTCGGCAAAGCGTTCTTCGATCAGCCGGGTGATCTCGTCCACCCCCGTTTCATGCACGGTGATCTTGATGCGCGCCTTGTATTTGTTGTCGCGCCGACCCAGCATGTTGTAAACGCTCAGCACGGCCTCGACATAGGGCAGCAGGTCAGCCTTGGGCAGGAAGCCCCGCACGGTGTGGCCGATCATCGGGGTGCGGCCAAGGCCACCGCCCACGATCACCTCGAACCCCGGCTCGCCCGCCGCATTGCGCACCATGCGCAGGCCGATGTCATGCGCGCGGGTCACGGCACGGTCATTCGGGCTGCCGGTGATGGCGATCTTGAACTTGCGCGGCAGGAACTGGAATTCGGGGTGGTCGGTGGACCATTGGCGCAAAAGCTCGGCCACCGGGCGCGGATCCTCGATCTCGTCCGCCGCAGCACCGGCGAAATGGTCGGCGGTCACGTTGCGCACGCAGTTGCCGCTGGTCTGGATGGCGTGCATTTCCACATCGGCCAGGGCCGACAGGATCGCGGGCACATCTTTCAGCACTGGCCAGTTATACTGGATGTTCTGCCGCGTTGTGAAATGGCCATAGCCCTTGTCCCATGTGTCGGCTATATGGGCCAGTTGCCGCATCTGGCGCGGGTTCAGCGTGCCATAAGGGATGGCCACGCGCAGCATGTAGGCATGCAGTTGCAGGTAAAGCCCGTTCATCAGCCGCAGCGGGCGGAATTCATCCTCGGTCAGCGAGCCGTCGATGCGACGCTCCACCTGGCCCGAGAATTGCGCCACGCGGGCGCGCACGAAGGCTTCGTCGAAGTCGGAGTAGGTATACATGTGCCTGCCTGTGCTGCCTGATGCCGCGCTTACTGCGCTGCCGTTTCCTGCTTGCCGTGGAAATAGTTGGACGGGCCGCGCGTGCGGAACGCCTCGCGGAAATGCACCGGCTCCGGCCCGTTGGGGCCTGCCTTGGCATCGGCCAGATAGGCCCCGACGACCTTGCTTTTCTGCGCCGCCGCGTGCAGCAGGCGCATCTGGGCATGCGCCTCGTCCTCGATCAGTTCAGCCTCGTGATGCTGGCGCGACCAGCGGTCATCGGCGGTCAGATAGATCACGTCGCCCTCCAGCAGCGCATTTGCGGTGACGACTTTGGGGATATAGGGGCGGCTCATGCGGGCCTCATTCGGGCGAAGGGTGACAACGGGTGTTTCTGCCCTGCAATATAGGATATTTTCCTGTTGCAGCGCCATGGGACTGCGCAGATAAGGAAGATTGTTCCGTTTCAACGCCGCAATGGAACGGTTTTCCGGCAAAGGGGAGTTTCAGCGAATGGCAGTCCGGCTGGACGAGATGGACAGGAAAATCCTTGCCGAGTTGCAGGAGGATGCGGCGCAGTCGCTGGATGAGATTGCCCGCAAGGTGGGCTCGTCCAAGACCCCGGTGTGGAACCGCATCCGCCGCATGCGCGAACAGGGCGTGATCCTGCGCCAGACGGCCCTGCTGGACGCCGAGGCTTTGGGGCTGGAGGCGTGCTTCTTCGTGCTGATCCGCACATCGGAACATGAGGCGGAATGGCAGCGCAAGTTCCTCAAAGCCCTGCGCGAACGCCCCGAGGTGATGGAGGCGCACCGGCTGGCAGGCGACATCGACTATATCCTGAAAGTGCGGGTCGCCAATGCGCGGGCCTATGACACGTTCTATCAGGCGCTGATTTCCGAGGTGCGGATCTACAATGTGACTGCGTTGTTGAGCATGGAAGAGATCAAGGCGACCACGGTGCTGCCGCTGTAACGGGCGATTTTCCTGCGAAAAATCATCATGGCGCATCTCTTTTTCATGCGGCGCGCTTCCCGGGGCGCTGCCCCGGACCCCGGGATATTTGGGCCAGTGTGAAAGCCTGTAGGGTGTGTGCTGACACGCACCACGCCCGCAATCCATCAAGCCGCGGTGCGTGCGAGCACGCACCCTACGGGGGTTAGCCCCGCGCCACCATCAGCCGTTGCAACCCGTGGAAATGATAGGTGTCGGCATAGACCGGCGCCGCGGCGATCCTGAGGCCGGGCATCCGCGCGAACAGGATCGGCAGGGCAACGGTCAGCTCCAGCCGCGCCAAGGGGGCGCCCACGCAGAAATGCAGCCCCGCGCCCAGCGAGACATTGGGCGTCTGGCTGCGTGTGGGCAGGAAGGTTGCCGGGCTGTCATAGGCCGCCGGGTCGCGGTTCGCGGCGGCCAGCAGCAGCGCCACCTGCGCGCCTTTGGGAATGGTCTGGCCCATCACCTCGATATCGTCATAGGCATAGCGGGTGAACAGATGCAGCGGCGGATCAAAGCGCAGGATTTCCTCGACCGTGGCCGGGGCGGCCTCGGGCGCTAGGGCGCTGGCGGCGCATCCGCTTTCCAGCAGCGCCTTCACCCCGTTGCCGATCGAGTGCACCGTGGCCTCATGCCCCGCGTTCAAGAGCAGGATGCAGGTGCTGATCAGCTCGTCCGTGGTCAGACGCTCGCCTTCGGATTCGGCGGCGATCAGATGGGTAATCAGGTCATCGGCGGGGCGGGTGCGGCGGTCCTCGACATAGGCCCGCAGGAAGGCGGCGAAATCGGCGGCGGCGGCGGCGGCGCGGTGTTCGGTCTCCAGACTGCGGCCCGCCACATACATCGCCACCATGGCTTTGGACCAGCGCAGCAGGTCATCGGCCATGGTTTCGGGCACGCCCAGCAGACGGGCAATGATGATGACCGGCAGGCGCTGGCCGAAGGTTTTCAGCAGGTCGAATTCCCCCGGGGGCAGGGCATCGACCAGATCATGCGTCAGCTGCGCAATCTCGGGGGCCAGCCCCGCAATACGCCGCTGGGTAAATGCGCGCAGCACCAGACCGCGCAGGCGGGTATGAGTGGGGGGCTCCAGCTCCAGCAGGGAATGGCGTTCCACCGCGTCGAACGGTGCCAGGTGCGCGGGTGACGGGCGGGCCTGATCGGGTGGCACCGCGCGGCCAAAGCGGCGGTCGCGCAGGATGGCATTGACGGCGGCATGTGATGTGGTGGCCGCCATGCCGTAATCCTGCCAGTGAAAAAACGGGCCACAGGCGCGGGCCTTGTCGTAGAAGGCATAGGGATCCTGCACAAAGGCAGGGTCTTTGGGCGATTGGTTCAGGTGTTGCAAAGGTTCAGTTCCTTGCGCGGCGGGGCATCAGGCCCTGCGCGATGATCACGCCAAAGCCCACGATGGCGGCCCCCAGCACCTGCATCCATTCCCATGATCCGCCAAGCGCGTAAAGGAACAGCATGACATAGAACGGGGCTGCGTTGATGTGCAGCGCGGCAAGGCCGATGCCCAGCTGCCCCACGCTGATGATCCACAGGATCTGGCTGAGCGCCAGCGCGCCAAAGCCATAAAGCAGCAGCGCGGAAATCTCACGTGCGCCAAGCGCCGCCCAGTCGGGTGCGGGGCCACCCAGGCTGATCTGGGTGATGGCGGCAATGCCGGTGGCCAGCGCCCCCCCGGTCAACGTGATGGCCGTGCGGCCGATAGGCGACAGCGCCGGAAAGCTGATGACCGTGGCGCGCGACCCCCAGGTAAAGCAGACGACCGAGGCAAAGGCCGCCAGCGCCCCCAGGCCAAAGCCCACCGCGCCCAGCTTGCCGCCATAGGTCAGGAGCCCGCCCGCCAGGCTTAACGCGAGGCCCGCCACCAGCCCTGCGCGCAGGCGGCGGCCATCCAGCAGGCATTCCAGTGCGATGCCGATCACCGGCATGGTGGCGCTGATAACGGCGACCGTCACCGCATCGGTGCGCGACTGCGCAAAGATGAGGAGGTAGGAGCCTACGCCAAAGCCGATGCCGCCCACCAGAATGCCGCGCCCCCATTGCGCGCCTGCCACCACGGCCCGGCCATCGGCCAGCAGCCACAGCGGCAGCAGCACCCCCGCCGCCAGCGCCATGCGCAGCGCGGTCAGCGGCAGCGGCGGGATATGCACGATCAGCAGATCGGCAGCGGGCAGCCCCGCCGCCCAGATCAGCATCGAGGCCATGCAGATCAGGTTGGCCGAAAGGGTGGAGGGGCGGGCAAAGGCGGCGGTCATGATCGGGTCCGGGGCAGGGGCTGACAGGCCAGATAACCGCGATTCCCCCGGCGCGGTCTGCACCGGGGGCGACAGGAATGTGCGTTTCAGGACAGTGGTGCAGGCTCAGGCCGCGGCCAGCGCCGCGACAATCGCGCCGAAATCGGCGGCCTTCAGGCTGGCCCCGCCCACCAGCGCGCCATCGACATGCGGCAGCGCAAAAATCTCGGCGGCATTCGACGGCTTCACCGACCCGCCATACAGCAGCCGGAACCCGGCGGCATCCTCGCCGAACCGTTCCGTCAGCCGGGCGCGGATGAAGCTGTGCACCTCGGCAATCTCGGGCAGGGTGGGGGTGCGCCCGGTGCCGATGGCCCAGACCGGCTCGTAAGCCACCACCACCGATGCCGCCGCCGCCGCATCGGGCACCGACCCCGCAAGCTGTGCGCCGATCACTTCCAGCGTCACGCCGCGGTCACGCTCGCCCTCGGTCTCGCCCACGCAGACCACCGCGATCAGCCCCGCCGCCAGCGCAGCTTCGGCCTTGGCGCGCACCTGCGCATCCGTCTCGCCATGGTCGGCGCGGCGTTCGGAATGGCCCAGGATCACATGGCTGGCCCCGGCATCGACCAGCATGGCCGCCGCGATGTCACCGGTATGGGCGCCCGACGCCTTGGCGTGGCAATCCTGCCCGCCGATCAGCAGCGCGCTGCCCCGGGCCGCTGAGGCCATCGGCGCGATCAGCGTGGCGGGCGGGCACAGCAGCATGTCACAGCCCGGGGCCGGATGCGCGGCCAGCAGGGCCGACACCTCGGCCAATGCGGCTGTGGAGCCGTTCATCTTCCAGTTCCCGGCGGCGAGCTTGCGCATGTCCTGTCCTCCCAATCGGTTGCGGTGACAGGGTTAGCCGATGTTGCGGGGCAAGGGAACGGGCGGAATGGCGAGCGATAGGCGGCGGTCAGGCCGCCGCACCCGCATCCTTGAACTTGATCGATTCGCCGCAGCCGCAGGCCTCGGCCACATTGGGGTTGCGGAATTTGAACCCCGCCTCCAGCAGCGAGGTTTCATAGTCGATCACCGTGCCGAACAGGAACATCTGCGCCATGGGCGCGATCATCACCCGCGCGCCGTCCTGTTCCACGGTCTCGTCCATCGGGTTCACCTCGGACACATAATCCATGGTGTATTCCATGCCCGCACAGCCACCTTTCTTGATGCCGATGCGCAGGCCCTTTGAGCCTTGCTTCGTCATCAGCCGCGCGATCTGCGTGGCGGCGGCGGGGGTGAGGGTGACGGCCTGTTTTCCGGGGATGCCGAACATGGTGCGATCCTTTGCGTTCCCTTCAATCTAGGGCGTCGCGCCCGCAATCTCAAGCCGCGAAAGCCAAAGCAGGTGTTCCACCGCCAAAGCCGTGGCGATCGCCCAGGGGGATGGGGCGGGGGGGCCGACTATCACATGCTATGGCGTCGCCCTGTTTTCCGGCAAGGGGCCGCAATTCAGGACGGGTCTGAATGCCAGCGTCAAGGCTTGCTTCCGGCAAGTGCAAGCCCTCAGGCTTGCACGCCCGTCACATGAACCCCAGTTCCAGCCGCGCTTCGTCCGACATCATCTCCATCCCCCAGGGCGGATCAAAGGTCATGCCGACATTCACATGTTTCACGCCGGCCAGCGGCTCTACCGCATCGGCCACCCAGCCGGGCATCTCGCCTGCCACGGGGCAGCCGGGGGCGGTCAGCGTCATCAGGATTTCGACCTCGTTTTCAGGCGAGATATCAATGGTATAGACTAACCCCAGATCATAGATGTTCACCGGGATTTCCGGGTCGAACACCGTGCGGCAGGCCTCGACAACCTGGTCATACAGCGGGTGGTCGGTGGTGGATGGCTTGATCAGGGGCGCGCCCTCGATCTGGTCCGGCTGCTGGTTCATGGTCTATCCGTCGGTTTCCTGACCAAAGATATAGGGAATGCGCGGCCAAAGGTCCAGTGCTCAGGCCGCGCGGCGGCCACGCAGGGCGGCGGTCAGCAGCATGATGGCGGCCATCGCCTCCAGCGCCACGGGCAGAAAGGGCGTCACCAGCAACAGCGCGCCCGCCACCGGCAGCAGCGCACGGCGCGCGCCGGTCAGCAGCAGCCGGTCGCGCACGATCCACAGCCCGGCCAGATACAGCGCCAAGGGCACCGCCACCGCCACATCGCCGGCAAACAGGCCCACCTTGGCGTGATCGGTCAGCACATCGACCAGCACGGCAAAGCCCGCCCCCGCTGCCGCCCCGGCACCAAAGATCAGGATATGGCCGTAACCCCAGGCAAAGGCATGGGCATGGCTGCGGTCGGTCAGATGCTCGTCATCGGTGAAATAAAGCCACCACATCGAAAACGTGACGCACAGCGCCGCAAGGCACAGATGCACCAGCCGGATGTCAAACGCCTCGGCATCCGCCGCCGCCCGCACCGCCAATGCGATGGCCAGCAGCGCCTCGCCCAGCACGATGATGTTCAACAGACCATAGCGTTCGATGATGTGGTGCCGGTGCCAGGGCGTCATGCCCGACTTTTCCGACACGAACGGCACCGCAAGCTCCAGCACACCGCCCAGCACGAACAGCGCCACAAAAGCCGGGCCAAAGCCGGGCGGCAGCAGGAACAGCAGCGCCACCCAGTAAAGCTGCACCAATGCGATGCCGCCCGCATAGCGTGACGCCGTGGCGCGGTGCCCCGGGTCGCCCGCCGCAGCCGCCAGCCACAGCCAGATCATCGCCAGCCGCATGATTACATAGCCCAGAACCGCCAGAGTCAGGTCATGCGCGGCAAAGAACGCCTCGATTCCCCCGGCCATCACCAGCGCCCCGCTGATGAACACGAATGTCGCCAGCCGGAAATGCAGGCTGCCATCGTCATAGGCCGAGGCGAACCATGTATAGTTCATCCAGGCCCACCAGATGCCGAAAAACGCCAGCACGAAGGTCACGACACCTTCAAACGCATGGTCGGCGGAAATGGCATGGTGCAGGCCTGCGGCGGCGCTGGCAATGGCGATCACCGAGGCCAGATCGACGAACAGTTCCAGCGTGGTGGCAACACGGTGATGCTCATGCGGGTCGCGGCTGGTCAGTCGGGCGGGAATGACGGGCAAGGGGCACCTTCACACATGGGGGCAGATACTGTGGGGCAAATACTGTGGGGCAAATACTGTCAGGCATCAGGCCATGCGCCCCGGTTGGCAGCATAAATGGCCGACCGGGGCCGTGCAAGCCGGGGCAGGCGCGCGGCTTGGTCCGGCGATTGCCACTGGTCGGGCAGGCGCACCCGCAAACGGCGGCCGCCGCAACGCGAACCTGCCGCAGCCGCTTCACGCACCGGTCAAATCGCAGGGATCAGAACGGAATTTCATCATCCATGTCGCTGCGGCCACGGCCCGCGCCACCGCCACCGCCCGAGGCTGCGCCGCCGCGACCGCCGCCGTCATAGCCGCCCCGCCCGCCGCCCTCATAGTCGCCGCCGCCGCGTTCATCATAGCCGCCCGAGGCCCCGCCGCCCGAGGATGCGCCGTCACCGCGCCCGCCCAGCATGGTCATCGTGCTGCGGAAGGGGCGCAGCACCACTTCGGTCGTATAGCGGTCAGCGCCCGACTGGTCCTGCCATTTGCGCGTCTCAAGCTGGCCTTCCAGATAGACGGTGGACCCCTTGCGCAGATACTGCTCGGCCACCTTCACCAGATTTTCATCGAAAATCGCCACCGAATGCCATTCGGTCCGCTCCTTCCGCTCGCCCGACGCCTTGTCGCGCCAGTTTTCCGAGGTGGCAACGCGCAGGTTGCACACCTTGCCGCCGCTGGGAAAGCTGCGCACCTCGGGGTCGCGGCCCAGATTGCCGATGATGATGACCTTGTTGACCGATCCCGCCATGGATAACCCCACATTCGCTGCTCTGGTCCGGGCAGTCTCGCCCGAACTGGTAAACAAAACCTATAGACCCGCCGCGCCGCCCTCGCAACCCGGGCCGGGGCAGGGGAGTTCCGCCAATACCCCGCCCCATCGCAACCAAGACGCTGGCCAAAAGCTGCGACTTCCGTATATTGCTTGCCGGGACAGGGCAGGCGGTCAGGATGCGTTTTCATATCGGTGCGGTTATCGTGATCTCGGCGGCGCTTGTCGCAGGCCATGCGGCGGCCGAGGGGCTGAACCTGTCGGGCTCGTCTAAAAGCCGCCAGTCGCTGTTCAAGTCGCAGACCAAACTGCTGGATACCCGCGCGGCAAAGCAATACGCGGCTTCGGTGCGGCTGCAGCCCAAAGCACCCAAGGTGCAGAAGGATGCCGCGATCCCGGGCTATTCCGGGCGCTACAAGGGCGAATATCTGGCGGTGGCCAAGACGGTGGCGCGCAAGCATGGCGTGCCGGAGGATCTGTTCCTGCGCCTTGTGCAGCAGGAATCGGGCTGGAACGCCGGGGCCAAATCGCACAAGGGGGCCACGGGGCTGGCGCAGCTGATGCCCGGCACCGCGCAGCTCTTGCGCGTGAACATCGACGACCCGGCGGAAAACCTCGAAGGCGGCGCGCGCTATCTGCGCATGATGTATGACAAATTCGGCACCTGGCAGCTGGCGCTGGCCGCCTATAACGCAGGCCCCAAGGCGGTTGAAAAGCACGACGGCATCCCGCCCTATGATGAAACCCGGAATTACGTGAAGGTCATTCTGGGAAGCTGAGGCACCAGCGCGCCGGGCGATCCCCCGGTCCCACTCTTTCCAGAGAAAAATATCCTGCGGGGGTGCGGGGGTGCAAAACCCCCGCTTCCGCCCTCAGACCAGCGCGCCATCCGCCGAAATCCGCGTGCGCCCGCCCAGATAAGGATGCAGCGCGGCAGGCAGTTCCACCGACCCATCCGCCTGCTGGCCGTTCTCCAGCACCGCGATCAGGCAACGCCCCACCGCCAGCCCCGAACCGTTCAGCGTATGCACGAATTCGGGCTTGCCGCCCGGGGCCTTGAAGCGGGCATTCATCCGCCGCGCCTGGAAATCGCCGCAGACCGACACCGAGGATATCTCGCGGTAGGTATCCTGACCCGGCAGCCAGACCTCCAGATCATGCGTTTTGGTGGCGCCGAACCCCATGTCGCCCGTGCACAGCACCATCACCCGGTAGGGCAGGCCCAGCTTTTGCAGGATCGCCTCGGCGCAGCCGGTCATGCGGTCATGCTCGGCAAGGCTGGTGCCGGGCGTGGTGATGCTGACCATCTCCACCTTTTCGAACTGGTGCTGGCGCAGCATGCCCGCCGTATCGCGCCCCGCCGACCCGGCCTCGGACCGGAAGCATTGGGTATGCGCGGTCATGCGGATCGGCAGCGCCGCCTCCTCCAGCACCTCTCCCGCCGCCATATTGGTCAGCGTCACTTCCGATGTGGGGATAAGCCACCAGCCGTTGGTGGTCTGATAGCTGTCCTCGGCGAATTTCGGCAACTGGTTGGTGCCATACATCGCCTCTTCCTTGACCAGAACCGGGGTCCAGGTCTCGGTCAGGCCATGGTCGTTCACGTGCGTGTCCAGCATGAACTGCGCCAGCGCGCGGTGCACCCGGATCACCGCCCCGCGCAGCACGACAAAACGCGCGCCCGACAGTTTGGCGGCCATTGCAAAATCCATGCCGGGTTTCACGCCGGCGATGTCGTAATGCTCCTTCGGTGCGAAATCAAAGGCGCGCGGGCTGCCCCAGCGACGCAATTCCACATTGCCCGCCTCATCCGCGCCATCGGGCACATCGGCCAGCGGCAGGTTGGGGATGGTCATCAGCAGATCGCGCAGCGCGGCATCTTCTGCCGCGGCCTCCTCGGTCAGCCGGGCGATGTCGGCCTTGGTCTGGGCCACCAGCGCGCGCAGGCGCTCGAACTCTGCATCATCGCCGCGCGCGCGGGCCGCGCCCACATCCTTGCTGGCGCGGTTCTGTTCGGCCTGCGCGGTTTCCGCCGCCAGGATTTTCGCCCGCCGCGCCTCGTCCAGCGCCAGTATCTGCGACGACAGCCCCGACAGGCCCCGGCGTGCCAGAGCGGCGTCGAAAGCGGCGGGGTTTTCGCGGATGGCGCGGATGTCGTGCATGGCAAACCTCTTGCAGCGTGAGTCGGTCGTCTGCGCCTTATGCGCTATTGTCGCGCAAAGCGTAACTCCGGCGCGGCCTGATGCCCCCGTTGTTGCGGCACAGCGAACACAGGGCGAAAAAGTTTGCCAGCCTGCCACGCTGCTTTCATAGTTCCGCCCGAAACCGCCGCCATACCCCCTGCTGCCCCCGCCTCTGGAGTTTGCCGATGACCGCGCCCTTCCTGCCCTTCGACCCCGAGACGCTGCTCTTGCCCCCCGATGCGGCGCGCGAGGCCGCCAAGCCCTTCACCGACGCCTACCGCAGCGCCGCGCCCTATCCGCATGCGGGGTTTGACAATTTCCTGCCGACGGAAATTCTGGAACGGGTGATCGGTGAACTGGCCGAGCTGCCGGAGTCTGAGACCAGCTTCAACCGTGCGCAAGAGCGGCTGAAAAGCAGCTACACCCCCGAACGGCTGGGCACCTACACGAAAAACCTGTTCTACGCGCTGAACTCCAAACCCTTCATCCTTTTCCTTGAGGAGCTGACCGGCATCGAAGGCCTGATCCCCGACCCCTATTTCGCGGGCGGCGGCATCCACCGGATCGAGACCGGCGGCCATCTGGATATCCACGCCGATTTCAACCACCACGCCAAGCTGAACCTGGAACGGCGGCTGAACGTGTTGATCTACCTCAACCACGACTGGAAGGCCGAATACGGCGGGTCGTTCGAACTGTGGAACAAGGACATGACGGCCAAGGTCGGCTCCTTCGTGCCCACCTTCAACCGCATGGTCTGCTTTTCCACCACGTCGGACAGCTGGCACGGCAACCCCGAGCCGGTGAACCACCCGGCAGGCACGCCCCGCCAGTCGATAGCGCTCTACTACTACACCGCCACCTGGGACGCGACGCGGAAAGACCACACGACATTGTTCAAACCCCGCCCGGGAACAGCGGACCAACGCGACAAGCAGACCGCGCGGCGTGAGATGCTGCAAGACCTGCTGCCCCCGGTGATTTTCAGGAAGCTGGCGCCAAGGCTGCACCGGATCGGGTTGTAAAGGATTATGTTTTGGCCGGGGAGTAACCGATGGTGCGCTGAAAGGCTTGCCACTGGACTTCGAACTGCGCGTCGTCCAGCACCTCTGATGGCCAATGGGTGGGCCACTCGGAGTGGCCAGCTGTGACACCGCCTGGAAGGATCACACTCGCATCGCCAAACATTGACCGAATTTGCTCAGGGGCTATGCCGATATTAGACATGTCGATTGCTCTGGCGGCAGCACCATCAAATACAGTTCCTGTCAGAGTAGTTGAGGCAGAAAACTGAGTCCCCCAGAGTTCCGCACCTTGCATCTGAGCACCCGTGAGGTCAGCCCCCTGAAACTGTGCAATGCGGACATAAGCTCCTTGCAGTTCTGCCCCCCAGAGGTCCGCGCCCTGCATCTGAGTTCCCCATAGGTTCGCCCCCTGCATACGCGCTTCGATCAACAAGGCGTTCTGAAAACGCCCGTAGGCCAACGAAGCAGACTGCAAGTTTGCATCACGCAATCCTAGCCTGTAGCCAACTTCGCTGCCGAATGTTGGCGCGGCGCGTTCTAATTCTATCTGCGGTGTGCCGCGCCGACCAAGGATGGTCAGCGCGGTTTGAACGTCGGTGCGGGGCAGGGGCAGGTGACTGACCCAGACCGAGATATTGTAGCTGGTTAACTCGTGCGGTTCCCAGAAATAGATATTCGCCGACTTGTAATCGGCATGCCGAAAAGCTGCTTCTGGCGATAAACCCTGATCCCCGGTAAGCCGCCTCAACACCTCATGCGGGCTCTGCTTCGCATCCTTCGCCGGAGCATTCTCCCGCACATAGGCGCAGATGATTTCCATCACCCGGATGTGGTCGCGGCCCTTGTCATAGGTCATTGAATCCTGAGCGATGCGTTCCAGCGCGTAAAGCCCGCCGATCCGCACCTCGATGTTGGGTTGTGTTCTCTCAACAGTGATGTCCTTGCCGTCGGCATCCTTGCCCGGCTCTTTCACCGTCTTTTCCTGCCCCAACTGCTCCACCGCCTTGGAAATGCGGTCTGTCATGTGGCCCTGTTCTGCCGTTCGGGTTTGGCGTTCGGTGGTATAGACGCGGATTAGTGCCAGCGGGGCTGACACCAGCGCACCCAGCGCAGTGACAAGTCCAACAAAGGCCAGCACATGCCAACGCAGGTCATCACCGCGCAGGGCCGTCTCGAACCCCAGCGAAATGCGCCAGATGCCATACAGCACCATGCCCAGCAGCATCATCCAGATCGGGGCCAGCACGATGGCAAAGGTGTTCAGCGCGTTCAGCGACCAGTCATCCACCGAACGGCGCTCCTCCCGCTTCTCAGCCAGAACCAGAAACACCAGTAAGGACGCAAGGCCCACACCCAGCGCGATCAGCAGCACCCAACCCTGTTGCACCGTCAGGGGCAGGGGCAGCATCAGCCATTCGCCTGCATCGGTTGTCGCCACCATCCCGCCCCCGCCCTCTGGTAATTCCGCGCATCCCGCCATACATCCCACGCGAACTCAAGCGCCGCCCGCTGCCTTGTCATCGCCTGACTGCGGGGATAGGGTGCGCCACCAGAATTCCGGGCCAACCCCGGCAGCCGAAAGGACGATCCATGTTCGCAACCCCCGCCTATGCCCAGGCCGCCGGAGGCGCCGCCGGCGCGCTGACCAGCTTTGTGCCGCTGATCCTGATCTTCGGGATCATGTATTTCCTGCTGATCCGCCCGCAGCAGAAGAAGCTGAAGGAACACAAGGCCATGGTCGAGGCGCTGCGCCGGGGCGACCAGGTGCTGACCCAGGGCGGCATCATCGGCAAAGTGTCGAAAGTGGGCGATGACGGCATCATCGAGGTGGATATCGCCGAAGGTGTGAAGGTTCGCATCATGCGTTCGACCATCGTGCAGGTGATGTCGAAAACCGAACCGGCGGTCTGATCCGCCCCACCCATGCCCCGCGCGCCCCCGCTGGCGCGCGGCCCCTTCGGCCTGACCCCGGACATACACATGCTGCAAATTCCACTGTGGAAGCGCGTTCTGATCTGGGGCATTTGTGCCCTTGGCGTGCTCTATGCGACGCCGAATTTCTTTTACGCGCAGGTCGAACAGCACAATGACGCTGTGGCGGCCATTGATGCGGCAGGCGGCACCGCCACGCCCGATCAGGCGGCGGCGCGGGCGCTGTGGCCCGACTGGCTGCCGTCGGAAATCGTGAACCTTGGCCTTGATCTGCGCGGCGGCGCGCATCTGCTGGCCGAGGTGCAGGTGGAAGATGTCTATGCCAGCCGGATCGACGGCATGTGGCCGCTGGTGCGTGATGCGCTGCGCGACGTGCGCGACCAGGTGGGCAACGTGCGGCGCCAGCCTTCGGTGCCCGGCGTGCTGCGCGTGGCGATCTCGAACCCCGAGGGCATGCCGCAGGCGCTGGCCGCCGTGCAGGCGCTGGCGCAGCCGGTGATCACCCTGACCGGCGTGGGCCAGAACGACATAACCGTGACCGCCGAGGGTGACGAGATCGTGGTGCAACTGTCCGAGGCGGAGCGTGTGGCGACCGACAGCCGCACCATCCAGCAAAGCCTTGAAATCATCCGCCGCCGGGTGGATGAGGTGGGCACGCGCGAACCGACCATCCAGCGCCAGGGCACCGACCGCATCCTGATCCAGGTGCCCGGCATCGGATCGGCGGCCGAACTGAAGGCGCTGATCGGCACCACGGCCAAGCTGACCTTCAACCCCGTGGTGCGCGTGACAGCCGATGCAGGGGCTGCCCCCGGCCCGCGCAACCTGCTGCTGCCCGCCATGGACGAGCCCGGCACCTATTATGTGGTCGAGGAAACCCCAGTCGTGACGGGCGAGGAGCTGGTCGATGCCCAGCCCGCGTTTGACCAGAACAACCGCCCCGCGGTGAACTTCCGCTTCAACCCCACCGGCGCGCGCAAGTTCGGCGACTACACCGCCAACAACATCGGCAAACCCTTTGCCATCGTGCTGGATGAAGAGGTGATTTCCGCCCCCGTGATCCAAAGCCACATCCCCGGCGGGTCTGGCATCATCACCGGCACTTTCTCGGTCGAGGAATCGACCAGTCTGGCCGTGCTGTTGCGGGCAGGGGCCTTGCCCGCCGAGATGACCTTCCTTGAAGAACGCACCATCGGCCCGGAACTGGGGCAGGACAGCATTGATGCAGGCGCCCGCGCGGCGGTGATCGGCATGATCGCGGTCGTCTGCTTCATGGTGGCCTGTTACGGCTGGTTCGGCGTGATGGCCAATATCGCGCTGGCGGTGAACATCGCACTCTTGTTCGCCATCCTGTCGGTGATCGGCGCCACCCTGACCCTGCCCGGCATCGCGGGTATCGTGCTGACCATGGGCATGGCGGTGGATGCCAACGTGCTGATCTATGAGCGCATCCGCGAGGAATTGCGGCAGGGTCGCCCGCCGGGCCGCGCCATCGAGATCGGCTTTGAAAAGGCGCTGTCGGCCATCACCGATTCCAACGTGACCGCGATTCTGACCGCGCTCATCATGTTTGCCGTGGGCTCCGGCCCGGTGCGCGGCTTTGCCGTGACGCTGGGCATCGGCATCATCACCTCGATGTTCACTGCCGTCTATGTCACCCGTCTGGTCATCCATACCTGGATGGCATGGCGCAAGCCCAAAACCATCGTGGTCTGAGGAGACAGAGATGCGCCTGAGACTGGCCCCCGAAAAAACCAATATCGACTTTTTCAAGCTGCAATTCGTGACCTTCGGGTTTTCGATCGTGCTGGTGCTGCTGACCTTCCTGTCGCTGGCGGTTTACGGTCTGAACCTTGGCATCGACTTTCGCGGCGGCACGACGATCCGCACGGAATCGACCTTGGCCGTGGATGTGGGCGATTACCGCGAGGCGCTGACGCCGCTGGGTCTGGGTGACGTGGCGATTTCCGAGGTGTTCGACCCCGGCTTTGCCGCCGATCAGCATGTGGCGATGATCCGCATCCAGGCGCAGGACGGGGCCGAGGCGGTGACACCCGAAATCATCGCCAGCATGGAGGCGGCGCTGAAGGCGGTTGATCCGGCCATCACCTTTCCATCGGTGGAATCGGTGGGGCCAAAGGTATCGGCAGAGCTGATCTGGCAGGCGCTGCTGGCGGTGGCGGCGGGATCCTTCGGCATTCTGGCCTATGTCTGGATGCGCTTCGAATGGCAGTTCGCCGTGGGCACCGTGGCGGCCCTGCTGCATGACGTGATCGTGACGGTGGGGGTATTTTCATTCTTCCAGTTGAAATTCGATCTGACCATCGTGGCGGCCCTGCTGACCATCCTGGGCTATTCGGTGAACGACACGGTGGTGATATTCGACCGCCTGCGTGAGAACCTGGCGAAATACAAGTCGATGCCGCTGCGCGACCTGATGAACCTTTCGGCCAACGAAACCCTCAGCCGCACGCTGATGACCGCGCTGACCACGCTGATCGCGCTGACCGTGCTGTTGATCTTTGGCGGTGACGTGATCCGCGGCTTTGTCTTTGCCATGCTGTTCGGCGTGATCATCGGCACCTATTCCACGCTGTATGTCGCCAAGAACATCGTGCTGATGCTGGGCCTGAACCGCGAGCCGAAGGACAACAAGCCGAAATCCGGCAGTGAATTCGCCAATATCGACGCCTGACCGCAGGATGCGCCTATGCCGATGACCGAGATCACCTATGACGAGGCGATGCCGATCGAAAGCTACGGCCCCGGGTTTTTCCGCATCGCGGGGCAGGTGCTGCGCGGCCCGGTCATGGTCTCGCCCTGGGGGGCGGGGCCTTGGGGCGGGCTTGACGACACGGCCACGCCGCTGGCCCTGGCGGGCCGCATCGACGTGCTTTTCCTCGGCATGGGGGGCGACATCGCGCATGCCCCCGCCGCATTCCGCGACATGATGGAACAGGCCGGCATGGGGGTCGAGGTGATGAATTCTCCTGCCGCCTGCCGCACCTACAATGTGCTTTTGTCCGAAGGCCGCCGTGTCGCCTGCCTTCTGCTGCCTGTCTGACGCCACCCCGCTGCCCAGGTTCCGGCAGGGTCTTCCACCGCTGCACATTTTCTGTCCCCAAATATCCCCGCCGGAGGCCTCTGCCATTTGCCGCACGCGCCGCGCCCCCCGGCCCCTCTCAGCGGCCAAAGGTCACGCACCCTTCCCGCATCCCTGCCGATAGGCTAGGCCTGTGCCATGACCTGCACCGTCACCGATCTTGCCTGCGCCCGCGGCGGCGTCACCCTGCTGGAGCGCGTCAGCTTCGCGCTGCATCCCGGCGCGGCTTTGTGCCTGCGCGGGCCCAACGGCATCGGCAAGACCACCTTGCTGCGCACCATCGCCGGCCTGCAACCGGCCCTGCGCGGCAGCGTGACACTGCCCCCCGACGCCATCGCCTATGCCGCCCATGCCGACGGGGTGAAAGACACGCTGACCGTGGCCGAGAACCTGGCCTTCTGGGCCGCGATCCATGGCACCCCGGGCATTGCCCCCGCGCTGGAGGCGCTTGATCTGGCGACCCTGCGCGACCGCCCCGCGCGTGAACTTTCCGCCGGGCAGCGGCGGCGGCTGGGGCTGGCGCGGCTCTTGGTCACGGGTCGTCCGCTGTGGGTGCTGGATGAACCCACCGTGTCGCTGGATGCAGCCTCGGTCGCACGTTTTGCCGGGGTGGTGCAGGCGCATCTGGGGCAGGGTGGCATGGCGCTGATCGCCACGCATATCGACCTGGGTCTGGTGGCCGATGTGCTGGATCTGGCACCGTTCAAGGCGCGTCCCCGCTCCGGCATCTCGGGCTTTGACGAGGCTTTCGCATGATCGCCCTGCTGGCCCGCGACCTGCGGCTGGCGCTGCGTTCAGGCGGCGGCTTTGGCCTTGGACTGGCGTTTTTCCTGCTGGTCGCGGTGCTGGTGCCGCTGGGCGTGGGGCCGGAACCGGCCACGCTGGCCCGCATCGCCCCCGGCATCCTGTGGGTGGCGGCCCTGCTGGCCTGCCTTTTGTCGCTGGACCGCATCTTTGCGCTGGATCACGAGGATGGCTCGCTTGATCTTCTGGCCACCGCGCCGATCCCGCTGGAGGGGGTGGCGGTGACAAAGGCGCTGGCGCATTGGCTGACCACCGGCCTGCCGCTGACGCTGGCCGCACCGCTGCTGGGGCTGCTGTTGAACCTGCCGCCACAGGGTTATCTGTGGCTGGTCGTGGCGCTGGCGCTGGGAACGCCCGCGCTGTCGGTGATCGGCACGTTCGGCGCGGCGCTGACCGTGGGCATCAGGCGCGGCGGGTTGCTGCTCAGCCTGCTGGTGCTGCCGCTCTACATCCCCACGCTGGTGTTCGGTGCCGAGGCGGCCAAGCGCGGGGCCGAGGGCCTGTCGCCCGCCACGCCGCTTCTGCTGCTGGCGGGCATCACCGCCGGGGCGGCCGCCCTGCTGCCCTTTGCCACGGCGCAGGCCTTGCGCGTCAACCTTCGGTGAACACGGCCATGATCCATCTTGCACCCCCGCACGGAAGGCCCTAGCAAAACGCCATGTCATTGTGGGAATATGCCAATCCGAAGAAATTCATGCAGGCCTCGGGGCTTGTTCTGCCCTGGGTCACGGGGCTGGCCACGCTTTTGCTGATCATCGGCCTGATCTGGGGGTTCTTCTTCACGCCCGAGGCGGTGAATTTCGGATCATCCGTCAAGATCATCTACCTGCATGTGCCCGCCGCCCTGATGGCGATCAACGCCTGGCTGATGATGCTGGTGGCCAGCCTGATCTGGCTGGTGCGCCGCCACCATGTCTCCGCCCTGGCCGCCCGCGCCGCAGCCCCGGTGGGCGTGACCATGACCCTGATCGCGCTGGTGACGGGCGCCATCTGGGGCCAGCCGATGTGGGGCACCTGGTGGGCCTGGGATCCGCGACTGACCTCGTTCCTGATCCTGTTCCTGTTCTACCTCGGCTATATCGCGCTGTGGCAAGCCATCGAAGACCCCGACACGGCCGCCGATCTCACATCCATCCTGTGCCTTGTCGGCTCCGTCTTTGCCATTCTCTCGCGCTATGCGGTGAATTTCTGGAACCAGGGCCTGCATCAGGGCGCATCCCTCAGCCTCGACAAGGAAACCAACGTGGCCGATGTCTATTACCTGCCGCTTCTGGTCTGCATCGCGGGCTTCGTGCTGCTGTTCCTGTCGCTGGTGCTGCTGCGCACGCGCACGGAAATCCGCGCCCGCCGCCTGCAGGCCCTGCTGGCGCGGGAGCGTGCCGCATGATCGCCGCCCTGGGGAAATACGCAGGTGCCGTTCTGTGGTCCTATGCCGCCTCCATCGCGCTGATCCTGGCGCTGGTGGGCCTCAGCCTCTGGCGCGCGGCAAAGGTGCGCCGGGCGCTGCAAGCGGTTGAAAACCGGCAGGCCCGCGATGAATAGGCTGCTCCTCCTCCTGCCACCGCTGCTGTTTGTCGGCCTTGCGGTGCTGTTCTACACCGGCATGCAGCGGGATGACCCCGAGGGCCTGCCCTCCGCCATGCAGGGCCGCGCAGCCCCTGCGGTGGAGGTCTCGCCGCTGGGTGACGGCGCCCCCTTCACAGACGCCATGCTGCGCGAGGGCGGGGTGAAACTGGTGAATTATTGGGCCAGCTGGTGCGCGCCCTGCCGCGCCGAACACCCGCTCCTCGAACAACTGGCGGCCGAAGGCGTGCCGATCTACGGCGTGAACTACAAGGACGACCCGGCCAAGGCGCTGGCCTTTCTGGCCGAACTCGGCAATCCCTTTGCCGCGATGGGGGCCGACGACACCGGCCGCATGGCACTGAACTGGGGCCTCTATGGCGTGCCTGAAACCTTCGTGCTGGCCGCCGATGGCACGGTGATCCTGCGCTATGCCGGCCCGATCACGGCGCGCAGCCTTGAGGATACAATCCGCCCGGCCCTGGCCGAGGCTGCGGCGCAGTGAAACTCACAGCTATTTGTCTTCCACTGAAATCTGAAATCAGCGTGCGCCGGGCTACTCTAGTTGCCAAAGTTCAAAAATTTCAGTTTCGTTGAGTGATGATCATTTGGCTGGAAAGCCGCTGACGCGTTGCCTCTTTGTGCTTTTGCACCATTCCAGGGATAAGAAACAGGTCCACCAGCACCCATATGCCTATGGCGAAAAGCAAAAAACCACCGACCACAATCGGCAGTGTAATCCAGCCCAAAATGAAAATTACAAGCATTGCAGCGGCGGACCCTGTAGAGCCCAGATAAAATCTGTGTGCTCCCAAGCCACCGAAAAAAATCACAAGAAGGTAAGCAACACCTGCTGACTTTGCTTCGTTGGTCACACGTTGTTCAACAAGCATCTGCTCTTGAGTATTAAGCGTCATTACACACCATCCAAAATGATCATCGCCACCATAATAGTTTGCGTCGGTCAGAAATCAGTCAACTGGAAAATTCCGATTCTGACACGAACGCTTTGAGTGTTGCATTAAAAGTGTAAAATTTCTGCATATACGATCAGTGGAACGGGGCCACAAACAGAGTGGCCCCGTTTGGCTTTGCTTGACGCCGGTTACGATGCCTTGGCCAGATCGCGCAGGACATAGTGCAGCACGCCGCCGTGTTCCACATATTCAATCTCGATCTCGGTATCGATCCGGCATTTGATGTCGATCACGCGCGTCGTGCCATCGGCGTAAACGATGGTGCAGGGCACGATGCTCAGCGGTTTCAGGTCGCCGTCAAGACCGGCAATCGACACCACCTCGTCACCCTTCAGGCCCAGCGACTTGCGGGTTTCACCGCCGGTGAACTCGAACGGGATGACCCCCATCCCCACCAGATTCGACCGGTGGATGCGCTCGAAGCTTTCCGCGATCACCGCCTTCACCCCCAGCAGGGCCGTGCCCTTGGCCGCCCAGTCGCGGCTGGAGCCTGCGCCGTATTCGATGCCGCCAAAGATCACCAGCGGCACGCCCGCCTCCTGATAGGCCATCGAGGCGTCATAGATCGAGGTCTGAACCCCGTCCGGCCCCAGAGTATAGCCGCCCTCGACACCCGACAGCATCTCGTTCTTGATGCGGATGTTGGCGAAGGTGCCGCGCATCATCACCTCGTGGTTGCCGCGACGCGAGCCGTAGGAGTTGAACTCGCTGGTCGCCACCTGCCGTTCCGACAGGTATTTCCCGGCGGGGGTGGTGGCCTTGAACGAACCCGCAGGGCTGATGTGGTCGGTGGTAATCATGTCGCCCAGGATCGCCAGCACACGCGCGCCGTCGATGTTGGAAATCACCCCCGGTTCCTTGGCCATGCCGCGGAAATAGGGCGGGTTCTGGATATAGGTCGAGGCTGCGGGCCAGTCATAGGTTTCCGAATCGGGCGTCTGCACCGCCTGCCACTTCTCGTCACCCTTGAACACATCGGCGTATTTCTTCTGGAACGCCGCGCGGGTCACGGTGCTTTCCACCAGTTCCGCAATCTCGGCATTCGTTGGCCAGACATCTTTCAGGTAAACCGGCCCATCTTTGCCCATGCCCAGCGGATCGCGGGTGATGTCGATGTTCATGTCACCGGCCAGCGCATAGGCCACCACCAGCGGCGGCGAGGCCAGATAGTTGGCGCGCACATCGGGGGAAATCCGGCCCTCGAAGTTGCGGTTGCCCGACAGCACGGCCGTGGCCACCAGATCGCCCTCGTTGATTGCCGCCGAGATTTCCGGCTGCAAGGGGCCGGAGTTGCCGATGCAGGTGGTGCAGCCATAGCCGACCAGGTTGAAGCCGATGGCGTCAAGATCCTCTTGCAGGTTGGCGGCCTCCAGATATTCCGACACCACCTGCGACCCGGGGGCCAGCGAGGTTTTCACCCAGGGCTTGCGCGTCAGCCCCAGCGCGCGCGCTTTCCGCGCCACCAGACCGGCGCCGATCATCACATAGGGGTTCGACGTGTTGGTGCAGGAGGTGATGGAGGCGATGACGATGGACCCGTCATGCAGCATGTAATCCTCACCCGCCACGGCGGCGCTGGAAAACCCGTCATGCCGGTTGCCGGGCAGGTCGGCCGGGGCGGGGTTGCCGCCTTCGGCGACCAGCGTGGCCTTGTCCTCGGCCGAAACGGTGGGCAGTTTGCGCGTGGTGCGAATGTATTCGCCGAACACCTGCGCGGCATCGGTCAGCGCCACGAAATCCTGCGGGCGTTTCGGGCCGGAAATGGCCGGAACGATGGTGCCCATGTCCAGATGCAGGGTGGAGGTGTAGATCGGGTCATAGCCCGCATCGCGCCACATGCCGTTGGCCTTGGCATAGGCCTCGACCAGTGCCACCCGGCCCTCGTCGCGGCCGGTGTTGCGCAGGTAGCGCAGGGTCTCGGTGTCGATCGGGAAGAAGCCGCAGGTCGCGCCATATTCCGGCGCCATGTTGGCGATTGTGGCGCGGTCGGCCAAAGGCAGGCGGTCCAGCCCGTCGCCATAGAATTCGACGAACTTGTTCACCACGCCATGCTTGCGCAGCATTTGAACGACTTTCAGCACCAGATCGGTGGCGGTGGTGCCTTCAACCATCGTGCCGGTCAGCTTGAAGCCCACCACTTCGGGGATCAGCATCGACACCGGCTGGCCCAGCATCGCGGCCTCGGCCTCGATCCCGCCCACGCCCCAGCCCAGAACGGCCAGACCGTTGACCATGGTGGTATGGCTGTCAGTGCCCACCAGCGTATCGGGGTAGGCCACCTGCTGCCCGTGCTGGTCGGCATCGGTCCAGACCGTCTGCGCCAGATATTCCAGGTTCACCTGATGGCAGATGCCGGTGCCCGGCGGCACCACGCGGAAGTTGTTGAACGCTTTCTGCCCCCATTTCAGGAAGGTATAGCGTTCCATGTTCCGCTCGTATTCGCGGTCCACGTTCATCTGGAACGCGCGCGGGTTGCCGAATTCGTCGATCATCACCGAATGGTCGATCACCAGATCGACCGGGGCCAAGGGGTTGATCTGCTGGGCATTCCCGCCAAGCCCCAGAATGCCGTCACGCATCGCGGCAAGGTCAACCACGGCCGGAACGCCGGTGAAATCCTGCATCAGCACGCGGGCCGGGCGATAGGCGATCTCGCGCGGGTTCTTGCCGCCCAGTGTGGCCCATTCGCCAAAGGCGCGGATGTCATCGACCGTCACGGTCTTGCCATCCTCGAACCGCAGCATGTTTTCCAGCACGACCTTCAGCGCGGCAGGCAGGCGGCTGAAATCGCCCAAGCCCGCTTCTTGCGCGGCGGGGATCGAGTAATAGGCAACCGACTGGCCGCCGGCGGTCAGGGTCTTGCGGGTGTTCTGGCTGTCGTGTCCGACGGTGACGGTCATACGGGCCTCCTGGCACTGGCTCGGGAAAAATGCGGCATCGCATCGCTTGATCCTGCATGCCCCAGCGCGGGGCGTCGTGCAAGACGCAAGGGAGTCGCGTTGTTTGTATACCACGGCATGCCGAAAATCCAGCCCCGGTTTCGCACCTTTTGCACAGGGCTGTGGCAACCCGCCCACGCAGAATGCCCCCTGGCAAAACCTTTGCCGACCCGCGAGGCGCGGCCGCTGTTGCAGCCCGCCCACGCAGTTTGCGCACTCGCAAAACCTTGATTGGCAGGTGTATGGGTCCGGGGCTACAACGGAATGGAACGATGGGGATCGGGAACCAGAACATGCGTCAGATGATAAGCGCCGCCTGCGGCCTGTGGCTTGGCCTTGCCGCAACCGGACATGCGCAGTCTCAACCGGTGGTCGTGGTTGAACTTTACACCTCGCAGGGCTGTTCGTCCTGCCCGCCTGCTGACGAACACATGGCAAAACTGGTGGCTGACCCGCGCGTGATCCCCCTGGCCCTGCATGTGGATTACTGGGATTACATCGGCTGGAAAGACAAGTTCGCCAGCCCCGACTTTACCAAACGCCAGAAGGCCTATGCGCGTGCGGCGGGCAGTCGCACCATTTATACCCCCCAGATGATCGTGGCCGGGCAGGAACGTGTCGAGGGCCACCAGCCCGATGCGCTGGCGGCGCTCATCGGGCTGCATGCGGCGCTGGCCACGCCGGTGACATTGCGGCTGGAACGCAGCGGCGGCATGCTGCTGATCCGTGCCGAGGCCGATCCGCCGCTGGGGCAGGGCGTGCAGGTGCAACTGGTGCGTTACCGCCCCGTCGAACAGACCACCATCGAAAGCGGCGAGAATGCGGGCAAGACGGTGACATACCATAACATCGTCACCTCCTGGCAGAACCTTGGCCTCTGGTCAGGCACAGTGCCGCTGGAGATGGAGGCGGTGGCCGACGGTGACGAGCCCGTGGTCGTGATCCTGCAGAACGAGGGCCCGGCGGGCATCGTGGCCGCTGCCCGGCTGAACTGAGCGGCACCGGGTTTTCGGCGCTGCCGGGGGTCAGGCGGCAGGCGGGCCCTTCCAGCGGCGGTGAATCCAGAACCACTGGTCCAAGTGCTGGCGCACCAAAGCCTCAAGGCTGTTGTTCAAGGCCTGTGTCATGTCTTCGGCCGTGCCGGCGGGAATGGGGGCCTCGACCACAATGTCGAAACTCAGCCCGTCTGCCTTGCGGATCGCATAGGTGGGGATCATCAACGCATTGTATTTCAACGCCATTTCCGCAGCCGACAGGGCGGTCATCGCATCATGGCCAAAGAACTGCAAAGGCACGCCGTCGCGCATGTGCACGTCGATCAGCATGCCCAGCATGCCGCCGCCGCGCAGAAAGCGCAGCATCTGGCCCAGCCCCTGCCGCCCGCGCGGAAACACCGGCTGGCCGATGGTCGAAATCGCCGCGACATAATGCGTGTTGAAATACAGGTTTTTCATCGGGCGATACAATGCGCCCACACGGTAGCCCCGCGCGATCAGGGCGGCGCGGCTGGCGTCGTAATTGCCGAAATGCCCGGTCACAAGGATGACCGGGCGCCCCGCTGCATGGGCGGCGTCCAGCGCCGCCACGCCGGGGCCGGTCAGCGGCTGGCTTGCGGCGCGGGCCACGAAATCACGGCCTGAATAAATCTCTATGACCGTGCGGCCCACGTTGTTGGGCACCGCGCGCATCAGCCGTTTCACCTCGGCCTGCGGCAGACCGGGCAGGATCAGCGCCAGATTGTCACGCACCCGCCGGTCATAGCCCGCGATGGGCGCGATGACATGCGCCATGACCCATCCGCACAGCGGCACCCGCCAGCGGTAGGGCAGCAGCAGCAACGCCCCGATGAGCCCGCGCAACAGCGCATTCTGCAACCACAGGGCAGGGTGGCGTTTGCCCTGCACCGATTTGGTCCGCGCGGTGGCGGCTGCCGGTTCCGTTGCCCCTTCGGTCGGGAGGGTGGGGGCTGACGGGTGGTCGGGCCGGGGGTCTGCTGGCGTCATCGGGCCTCATGCGGCGGTCAGCCGCCCTTGTCTCGTGCTGCCAGACATAAGGCCCCGTTGCCATGATCACAAGCACGCCGCTGCGGCTTTGGCGGCCCGGGGTTGCAGCAACCGCAAGTGATGGCAAGACCGCAAGTGACGGGGATTGCGCTGTGGCAAGGTTCAATCCCTTACTCCTCCTCTGTCAGCAGAACCACCTCGCCCGCCGCCTCCAGTTGGCGGATTGCCGTCACGACGGCCGCCATCGCCGCCTCGGCGTCCTTGTCGCGCGGTTTGCCGCGTGTGGCCATTTCCTCGCGCAGGGCCTGCGCCAGCCGTTGCGACATGTTGGCCAGGATGAACTCCACCGTCGCGGGGGCGACGGCCTCTGCGGCCACCAGCGCCGTCACCATCACTGGCTGATCGACCAGCCGCACCACCTTTGGCACGTCCCGCGTCGCCAGCCGCGCCGGGATATGCGCAAAGGTGAAGATCGCGCGGCGCACCTGTTCGGCAAAGGCGGCATCGGTTTCTTCCAGCCCTTTCAGCACATCCTCGCGCATCAGCGCGCCCGCAACGTTCAGGATCGCCCCCACCCGTTCCACCGGCCCGGTATCAAAGGCGCGGGCGGGCTGGCTTTCCACCTGCTGCGCCAGCGACAGACCGATGCGGCGCACCGTTTCGGGGTTCACATTGCCGGTCATCGACACGGCATAGGCCACGCGGCGGGCCTTTTCGCCGGGCAGGCGGCCCAGCAGATCGGCGGCCTTTGGCACAGGCAGTTTTGAAAGCATCACGGCCGCCACCTCGACGCTTTCCTGTTCCAGCACCGGCAGCAGGCGTTCGGGCGGCAGGGTTGTCAGCCTGTCCCAGGGGTCCGCCTTGGCCGAAGCCCCGGCCAGTCGCCGCAGCCGGTTGGCCGCCGTGGCGCTGATATGGCCATCCATCAGGCCAAGCGCGCCCTCGATCCCGCCGGGGAAAGCCAGGCCCACCTGCTCCAGCTCGGTCACGAATTCATCCACCACGGCGCCCAGGGTGCTGCGGTCGATCAGGCGCATCAGGCCGATCTGTTCGGTCAGCGCGGCCTGCATATGCTCGGGCAGCGCCGACAGCGGCAGCGACGATCCTTCGGCCAGCAGCAGCCGCACGATCACCGCCGCCTTTTCACGGTTGCTGAGTTGACGGGGCGGCGGCGCGGCCCCGGCAGGAACCGCCACCATCCGCTGCGCCGGTGTGATCTGGGCCAAAGCCTGTGCCATGTCGCCTCCTGTGATTCGCATCTGTCAGGGGGCAGCATGGTGCCGCGCGGTTAAGGCCGCCTTTAGGCCTTAGCTGGTCGTCGCGGGAACACAGGCCCTGACGGTCGCGTCATAGGTCTGGCCTTCACCGCAGGCCGAGGCGGTCACGTCTTTTTCATACATGCAGCCCTGTGCCAGGCTGACGCCGGGCAAAAGCGCAAGGAACAGGGCGGCAAGGCTGATCTTCATCGGCATCTTCATTCTCCTGTCAGGGTCAGTGGTTGTAGGTCACTCCGGTGGCAATGGCATGGGCCAGCGCGGTTTCGGCCCAGCTTCCCGCCCCGCCGCGCTGGCGGATCTCGGCCAGTTGCAGGTTGGCCAGTTCGATTTCCCCTTGCACGACAAAGCCCTGGCCCATGTAGGACCGCGCAAGGATATTGCCGGGGTCCAGCACCAGCGCGCGGTCATAGGCTGCCTGGCCTTCTTCCAGCCGCCCGGCCATGCGATGCGCGAACCCCATATAGGTCAGCACCCGGCCGGTTTCGCCCTCGGTCATGGCGGCCAGCACCTGCAAGGCCGCATCCGGCTGCCCGGCATAGGCCAGTTCGCGCGCGGCACGAAAACGGGTGTCGTCGTTCAGCCGGGCATCCTTGGCATCGGTGCAGGTCTTGGTCGCCTCGTCCCACACTTTGCCATCGGTGCAGGTGGTTGTGGTTTCGGTGGGCTTCGGCGGTTCGTCATCATCGGTGCCCACGGCAAAGGCGGCATGGGGCAGGACAGCAACGGCCATGACGGCCAGACCGGTAAGCATGCGCAGCATCGGAGTTCCCAAGCAGTTGTTCGCCCGATCCTACCACGAATCGGGCGAACAACGTGACGGGAAATGGCGCAGCGGCCCGCCGCATGCGCCATTGCGCACCTTTGCGCAAAAAACCGCCAGCCTTGCCCTGCAGGGGTCAGGTGTTGCCGAACACCCGGGCAAAGATCGTGTCCACATGTTTGGTGTGATAGCCCAGATCGAATTTCTCGGCGATTTCGGCGGGGCTGAGGGCGGCGGTCACTTCCGGGTCGGCCAGCAGTTCGGTCTGGAAATCAGCGCCATGCTCCCACACCTTCATCGCGTTGCGCTGCACCAGGCGGTAGCTGTCTTCGCGGCTGACGCCGGCCTGCGTCAACGCCAGCAGCACGCGCTGGCTCATCACCAGACCACGGAATTTGTTCATGTTGGCCAGCATGTTGGCCGGGTAGATCACCAGCTTTTCCACCAGCCCCGCCAGCCGGTGCAGCGCGAAATCCAGCGTGATCGTGGTGTCGGGGCCGATGGCGCGTTCCACGCTCGAATGGCTGATGTCGCGCTCATGCCACAGCGCCACATTCTCCAGCGCCGGGATCACCGACATGCGCACCAGCCGCGCAAGGCCGGTCAGGTTTTCCGACAGCACGGGGTTGCGCTTGTGCGGCATGGCGGACGAGCCCTTTTGCCCGGGGCTGAAAAACTCTTCGGCCTCCAGCACCTCGGTCCGCTGCATGTGGCGGATTTCAATGGCGATATTTTCTATGCTGCTGGCAATCACGCCCAGTGTGGCGAAATACATCGCATGCCGGTCACGCGGGATCACCTGGGTGCTGATCGGTTCAGGCGTCAGGCCCAGTGCCGCGCAGACATGCTCTTCGACGGCGGGGTCGATATTGGCGAAGGTGCCCACCGCGCCGGAAATCGCCCCGGTCGCCACTTCGGCCCGGGCCGCGACCAGCCGCGCGCGCCCCCGCGCCATTTCGGCGTAAAACCGGGCAAAGGTCAGGCCCATGGTGGTGGGTTCGGCATGGATGCCATGGCTGCGGCCGATGCGGACGGTATCCTTATGCTCCATTGCGCGGGCCTTCAGCGCGGCCAGCACCCGGTCCATTCCCGCAAGCAACAGATCCGTCGCGCGCACCAGTTGCACGTTGAAGGTGGTGTCCAGCACGTCAGAGCTTGTCATGCCCTGATGCACGAACCGCGCGTCATCGGCACCGATATGTTCGGCCAGATGGGTCAGAAAAGCGATCACGTCATGTTTGGTGACGGCCTCGATCTCATCAATCCGGGCCACGTCAAAGGTCACGTCCTTTGCCCGCCATACCGCCTCGGCATTGGCCTTGGGTATCACGCCAAGTGCCGCCTGCGCGTCGCAGGCATGGGCCTCGATCTCGAACCAGATGCGGAACTTGGTTTCCGGCGACCAGAGGGCCACCATTTCGGGGCGGGAATAGCGGGGGATCATGGCAGGCCTTTCGGTTGGCAGGGCAGGCGAGGCTGCCTTAGACTGCACGGGCAGCCATGACAAGCGCCGCGCACCCGCTCTGGCAATTCGCGGCCCGGGCTTGCGCTACAGCGGCTCGCTGTCGCGGTAAAGCTTCCATTCCTCGATCACGCTGCCGTCGGGCAGGTGGCAATACAGCAGCGCCGCCTGTGCTTCGCCGCGCTGTTCCAGCCGCCCGCCGCGTTCGTTGCAATAGACCGAGGCCGGGTTGGCCATGCCGATGCGCGTGAGTTCGGGCGCGGTCTGCCCGCCGCTGCCCCCGCCACCGCAGGCTGCCAGCAGGCCAAGCGGCAGGCCGCGCAGAAGTTTGATGCAAGATATCAAGGGCCGCCCATAAGTTGCTGATCAAACGGATATTTTGTCAGGTTCTCATGCCCGGTCTCGGTTATCAACACCTGATCCTCCAGCTTGATCGAGAAATCGCCCCCCTCGGGCGACACCAGCGCCTCGACACACAGCACCATACCGGGTTGAAGGTGATAGTCGAAACTGCCCGCAACCCATTGATCCGGATAGGCAATCAGCGGCCATTCATCGCACAGCCCCACGCCATGCATCTTGCAGCCGTATTTCTGTTTTTGATACTGCGGGGCCAGATGGTGCCCCAGATGCGTCAGATCGTGAAAGCTGACCCCGGGTTTCAGCAGCGCCATGTTGGTCTGGATATGCTCATGCGCGTGCTGCATCGCGGCCACCATGTCGGGGCGCGGTTTGGCATCGCCGATCCACCAGGTGCGGCTGATGTCGATGCAGATGCCATAGCTGCCGATCAGGTCGGTATCAAAGGCCAGAATCTCGTTGTTGCGCAAAATGCGGGGTCCGCATTCCTGAAACCAGGGGTTGGTGCGGGGCCCGGTGGCCAACAGCCGCGTCTCGATCCATTCGCCACCCCGCTTGATGTTCTCGGCATGCAGCACGGCCCAGATCGCATCTTCGGACATGCCGGGTGCTGCCGCCGCCTGCATCGCCGCCACCGCCTTTTCACAGGCATCATGGGCGCAGCGCATGGCAAGAATCTCGTCCACGCCCTTGATCGCACGGGTTTTTTCGGTCAGCTCCTCACCTTCCATCACCTGAAAACCCTGCGCCTCCAGCGCGCGCAGGCCGTGGACCATGATCTTGTCCACCGCCAACCGCTTGTTGCCGCCGCCATGCGCTGCGATCAGATCCTCCACTTCGGCTGCAAAGGCGCGGGCCACTTCGCCCGCCCGGTCGCCGCGGTCAAAATAGAAGAAATCCGCGCCGGATCGCTGCTCGCGCACCAAGGGGTTGAATGACGACAGGAAGGGCGAGTTCTTGTAATCCCAGATCACCATATAGCCATCGGCGCAGATCAACAGCGCGCGAAAGGCGTTGTGCGTGTTCCACAATTGCATGTTGGTGCTGTCGGTGGCGTAGCGGATGTTCAGCGGATCGAACATCAGCACCCCACCATAGTCGCGCGCCACAACCGCTTGCGTCAGCCGCCGCCAGCGATGTTCCCTCATCGCGGCAAGGTTTGGCAAGGCCAGACCCGCCGCCGCCCATTCCCCAAAGGCCAGTTGTGTTGGGCCGATTTCCACCCGGTCATTGTCATTGGGTGATCCATCGCCCAGCGTGTCGCCTCGGCTGGGGTCGATCTTGCGGCGGTCGGAATAATGCTGGGTCATGGCGGGCCTCCGGGCTGGGGCCAGCGTCAGCCAACTGCGCCTGTGCGGCTTGCCCAGCCGCGACGCGCGCCGCGTCGCAAACGGGATCAGCCGTTGCGGCAAAGCGACATCGCCCGGCCGGGCGGCGACGCGGGGCTTGGCCCGCAACGCCGCGCTGCGCTAGTCTGCCCGCGATGGAACCGATCCTGCAAAAAAACCTGCCCTTCGCCCCCTGGATGGACCCGCGCACCGCCCGCCTGCCCGGCATCCTGCCGGTAGAGGGGGACGACTGGCTGCGCGTGGACGATGCCTTTGCCGGCCAGATGGCAGAGCGTGACCGGCTGATCGCCGAGCGCCCGCAACTGGTGCATGGCCTGCTGCCCGAGGCCCGCCCGGCGGCGGCGGAGCTGTTTGCGGCGGTGCTGGCCCGGTTGGCCACGACGCCCGGCTATGTCGTGGCGCCGGATGCCGTGACGCGCCCCGATGGTGTGACGGTGCCGCTGGACCATGACGCGCCACTTCTGACACTGGGCCGTCTGGTGCAAGAGGATCTGTGCCTGATGCAGGCGACTGGTGCCGAACATGTGCTGACCGGGGCGATGCTGTGCTTTCCGGCAAGCTGGACACTGGCGGAAAAGCTGGGCCGCCCGATGACCGGCATCCATGTGCCGGTGGCGCATTACGACGACAACATCGCGCGACGGGTGCAGCGGCTGTTCGATGCGATCCGCCCCGAACAGATGCTGTGGCGGGCTAATGCGCTGGTTTACGACGAACATGCGCTGCACCAGCCAAGGCTGGAGGGTCAGCGCCGGCCCCGCCCGGTGCAGCGGCTGTATCTGCGGTCGGAACGGCAATGCCTGATGCGTCTGCCGGTCAGCCGGGCTGTGGTGTTCTCCATCCACACCTATCTGGTGCGGATGGAGGATGTTTCGCCCGAGGCGCGGGCGGGCATGGCTGCGGCGGGGCTGTAGCCGCGTTCAGATGGCCGCCAGCATGCTTTGCCCCATCGCGCTTTGCGAAAAGGCCAGCGCCGCGCCGGTCAGCGCCATGGCGCGGCCCGACAGGCGCATATCCTCGCCGCGCAGCACCGAATAGGTGATCATGGCCGCACCCACCGGCAGCGACACCAGCACCAGCGTGGCGTTCAACGCATGCACCGCCAGCCGCTGCGCCGGGGTGGCGCGGGGGGCTGGCAGCATGACCGGCGTGGATTCGCCCTGATAGCCCTCGGGGTAAAGCGCCGAGCGCAGCCGCATCAGTTCGGCGCTGGGGGCCTGCGGCCGGTCGGCGCGGTCATTCGCAAGGTCGGTGGCAGGGTGGTTCACCTTGATCTTGATCGGGCGCACGCGGCTGCGTTTGATCACATCCAGCGGCGGCAGTTCTTCGGTCATCGCGTCCAGCAATTCGCTGGTCAGCGGTTCGTCCGACTGGTGCCACAGGATCGCATCGGCCTGAAACCGTGACTGAATCCGGTCCACGATCAGCCGGCACATCGCCTCGCCGCGCTTCAACAGCGGGCTGGTGCCGTCTGATCCGGGACGCGGGCCGACCGAGGCCGTCAGGCAGGCCCCATGGCCGTGGCCGGGGCGTTCGGCATAGCCCAGCACGATGCGGGCATCGTCCAGATCGAACAGCGCGATATCCTCGCAATCCCAGGTCAGCCGGTGGCTTTGCGTTGGGCAGCGCGCAAGTGCGCAATCCAGCTCGCCGACCATATGGGCAAAGTTCAGGCGCGGGGGCTTCACAAACAGAAGCTGGGCAATCGTACTGGTCGATATGTTACGCATGGCGAACTCTCCAACCGGTTTCGTCTGTGCAAACTGCCGGGGCATTGAGCCCGCAATGCGCGGGGATTGTGGCAATAGCAGGGAATTGGCCCTTAACCCCACCGTTGGCGGTTTCGGACCAATCAACGTGGCAAGGGCGAACTGTTTCCTGCCCATTTTTTAGGCAAAAGTCGGCCTCGTCGATAAATCACGCGGGTTCAGAGGTTTAGCGGGCCGAATCGCCCGGCGTGCCGGGGCAGGTTGCGCCAAGTGGGAATTTCGTGGTCCCGATCCCCCTGTCGCTGCGGCGACACTGGCGCGCGGCGCTGTTTCCCGGGCGTCGCAAATCCGCAACCGCAGGCCGAAATGCCAAAGGGCGCCCCAAGGGACGCCCTTTGCCAGAAACTTCCCTGCGGATCAGCAGGAGTAATACATCGCGTATTCGATCGGGTGGGGCGTATGCTCATAGGCATAAACCTCTTCCCATTTCAGCGCCATGTAGCCTTCCAGCTGGTCTTTGGTGAACACGTCACCGGCCAGCAGGAAGTCATGATCCTTTTCAAGCTCTTGCAGCGCCTCGCGCAGGCTGCCGCACACGGTGGGGATCGCGGCCAGTTCTTCGGGCGGCAGATCATACAGATCCTTGTCCGAGGCGGGGCCCGGGTCGATCTTGTTCTTGATGCCGTCCAGACCGGCCATCAGCAGGCCCGCGAAGGCCAGATAGGGGTTGGCCGCCGGATCGGGGAAACGCGCCTCGACCCGCTTGGCCTTGGGCGATTCCGTCCACGGAATCCGCACGGCGCCCGAACGGTTGCGGGCCGAATAGGCCAGCAGCACCGGCGCCTCGAAGCCCGGGATCAGCCGCTTGTAGCTGTTGGTCGCCGGGTTGGTCAGGGCGTTCAGCGCCTTGGCATGCTTGATGATGCCTCCGATGAAATACAGCGCCTCTTGCGAAAGGTCGGCGTATTTGTCGCCTGCGAACAGCGGCTTGCCGTCTTTCCAGATCGACATGTTCACGTGCATCCCCGACCCGTTGTCGCCCTTCATGGGCTTGGGCATGAAGGTGACGGTCTTGCCATAGGCGTGGGCCACGTTGTGGATCACGTATTTGTATTTCTGGATGTTGTCAGCCTGTTCGACCAGACCGCCAAAGATCATGCCCAGTTCGTGCTGGCAGGTGGCAACCTCGTGGTGGTGCTTGTCCACCTTGATGCCCATGCGCTTCATCGTGGACAGCATCTCGCCGCGGATGTCCTGCGCCTCGTCGATCGGGTTCACCGGGAAATAGCCGCCCTTGTGCGCCGCGCGATGCGCCAGGTTGCCGCCTTCCATGGCTGTGTCGGTGTTCCAGGCAGCCGCCTCGGCGTCGATCTGGAACGACACTTTCTGCGGCGTCACGCAGTAGCGCACATCGTCGAACAGGAAGAATTCCGCCTCGGGGCCGCAGTAGAACGCATCGCCGATGCCGCTGGATTTCAGATAGGCCTCGGCCTTTTCCGCCGTGCCGCGCGGGTCGCGGCTGTAGGGCTCGCCCGTGTCGGGCTCCACCACGTTGCAATGCACGCACATGGTTTTTTCGGCATAGAACGGGTCGATATAGACCGAGGACGCATCCGGGATCAGTTTCATGTCGGATTGGTCAATGGATTTCCAGCCCGCGATGGAGGATCCGTCGAACATGAAGCCTTCCTCGAAGAAGTCTTCATCCACAAGATCGGCCACCAGCGTCACATGCTGAAGCTTGCCCTTGGGGTCGGTAAAGCGGATGTCCACATATTCGACATCCTCGTCCTTCATCAGTTTCAGAGCTTTGGCGACTGCGCTCATCATGATGCCTTTCGGTTGAGTGTTGCAGTTTGGGCGGATCGCCCGGTGTCCGTGTGCGCCCCGCATTCGGCCATGCCCGGCAAGGTGCCAGGGCACGCCCCGCGGGGCCGGTGTCAGATCGCGTCGTCGCCGGTTTCGCCGGTGCGGATGCGGATGGCCTGTTCGACGGGGCTGACAAAGATCTTGCCATCGCCGATCTTGTCGGTGCGCGCGGCCGAGACGATGGCCTCGATGGCGGCATCCACCATGTCATCGGCCAGCACGACCTCGATCTTCACCTTGGGCAGGAAATCGACGACATATTCGGCACCGCGATACAATTCCGTATGGCCCTTCTGGCGACCGAAACCCTTGACTTCGGTAACGGAAAGCCCCTGCACGCCGGCGGCCTGAAGGGCTTCCTTCACCTCATCCAGCTTGAAGGGCTTGATGATCGCCTCGATCTTCTTCATGGGCCGACTCCCCCGCTTATTTCGCATTCGAAAGCCAGTGACCACTTCTGTTCCGGCTGAACAATTGGCTAGGCTTCATGGGCAAGGATCAGCCGGGGGATTCTGAATGTGAAGCCCAAATTTTGTGCCATCAGTTGAAAAAATGGGCGAAAAATAAACGAATATGAGGCGTGAATGACCGAACTTCTGACATCTGCCCAAATGCGCGGCATCGAGGCGGCGGCGATGGCCAGCGGCGCGGTCACGGGGCTGGATCTGATGGAGCGTGCGGGGCAGGGCGTGGTTGATGCGCTGCTGGCGATGTGGCCGGACCTGGCCAGCGGCGTTCCGCGCGTGGCGGTGCTGTGCGGCCCGGGCAACAATGGCGGTGACGGTTTCGTGGTGGCGCGGCTGCTGCGCGAACGCGGCTGGCAGGTTGAGGTGTTCGCGCATGGCGCGCCAGACCGCCTGCCGCCCGACGCCCGCGCCAACCATGACCGCTGGCTTGCGCTTGGCCCGGTGGCCCCGCTGGGCGATCTTTGCGGCGGCTTTGGCAAGGCGCATGTCGATCTGGTGGTGGATGCGGTGTTCGGCACCGGGCTGACGCGTGCGCTGGATTGGGATGTGGAACAGCCGCTGGCCGATATCAGCGAATGGCGGCTGAAACCCTGGCGGCAGGGGCACACGCGCATCGTGGCGGTGGACGTGCCTTCGGGGCTCTGCGCCGACAGCGGGCGCGATCTGGGCCTGCGGCTGGCGGCCGATCTGACGGTGACATTTCACCGTGCCAAGCCCGGGCAATATCTGGCCGAGGGGCCGGACCATTGCGGCAGACTGGTGGTGGCCGACATCGGCCTGCCGCCTGCGGCCCCGCGTTCTTCACAGCCGGGCGAGGTGACGCTGGTCGATGCGCGCGCGCCGCGCAGCGCGCTGAAATGGGGCGGGCAGAAATATGACCACGGCCATGTGCTTGTGCTGGCGGGGGGCGTGGGGCAGGGCGGCGCTGCCCGCATGGCCGCGCGCGGTGCGCTGCGCATGGGGGCGGGGCTGGTGACGCTGGGCTGCCCGCCCGCCGCGCTGATCGAGAATGCCGCCCAGCTGAATGCCATCATGCTGCGGCGGGTGGACGACCCGGCGGCGCTGACCGCGCTGCTGGAGGACCGGCGCATCAACGCGCTGTGCCTTGGCCCCGGGCTGGGGGTGGAGCGTGCGGCGGGGCTGCTGCCTGCGGCGCTGGCGGCGCGGCGCGAACAGGCGGCGGTATTCTGGCCCGGGCTGGTGCTGGATGCCGATGCGCTGACCGCGCTGGCCGCTGACCCCGCGCTGATGGCCTTGCTGCACCGCAATTGCGTGCTGACCCCGCATCGCGGCGAATTTGCCCGGCTGTTCCCGGACCTGATCGAGCGGCTGCACGCGGAGCCGAAGGGCGGCCCGGTCTTTTCCAAGGCCGATGCCACGCGTGAGGCGGCGCGGCGTGCGGGCTGCGTCGTGCTGTTCAAGGGGGCCGACACGGTGATCGCCGATCCGGAAGGGCGGTGCAGCATCCACGCCGCCGCCTATGACCGCCCCGCACCCTGGCTGGCCACCGCGGGGGCGGGCGATGTGCTGGCGGGCTTCATCGCCGGGCTGCTGGCGCGGCGCAACCCGGCAGTGCGGGCGGCGGAATCGGCGGCCTGGCTGCATGTGGATTGCGCGCGCAGCTTTGGCCCCGGCCTGATCGCCGAGGATCTGCCGGAGGAGTTGCCGAAGGTGTTCCGCGCGCTGGGGTGGTAGGCGGGGTGGGCGGCGACGATTTTTCTGCGAAAAATCCCGGCGGCCCGCCACGCATGGCCGATTTTTCGCAGAAAAATCGTTGCCGGCAAAGATCAGGCCACCGCCACCCGCCTGGCCCGGCTGCCCAGTTCCATCCCGCCCGCGTAAAGGATCACATGCTCGGCGAATTCCAGATGGAACAGCCGCAGTTCCGCCAGCCGCGCAGCCCGGATGTATTCGCCATCCGCCAACCGGTGCAGCGGCACCAACGCCTCGCGCGCGCCGCACAAAGCCTTTGCCCGCCAGTCGCGCAGCAGCACCGGCTGGTCTGGCAACAGGTGCAGCGCAGCCGCGGGCCGGTCATGCGCCAGCGTGCCCGCGCCCACGCGCAGCACATCGGCCGGGCGCAGCAGCGTCATGCGCAGGCCCGACAGTCGCCGTGCGCCCGCCCGCGTGATGATGCGGTCGCCAGCGCCCAGATATTCCACGGGCAACGCCCCGTCGAGCGTCAGCACCTCGGCCCCTTCGGGCAAGGCAATACTGTGGCGATGCGTGACAACAGGGGCCAAAGCCCCCGCTTTCCCGGTGCCGTTCTGGGTCATGATCGTGCCTGTTCTGCTCTGTCCGGTCTTCTGCCGGTCCATTTGAACCAGCGTAAATGAACAACGGCTGAATGGCGAGGGAATTCCCGGTGCCGCCCCGGCAATTTGCGCTTTTCCTCTCGCATACCTTCCGGGGCTTTGTTAGAAGGGCGCGGATTTTCAGGGCGGCTCCGGTCTTCGGACGGGGGCCGCCCTGTGACATGCGGGTGTGGCGAAATTGGCAGACGCACCAGATTTAGGTTCTGGCGCCGCAAGGCGTGGGGGTTCAAGTCCCTCCACCCGCACCAGAGAACACGGGAAGGACGAACACATGCAGGTCACCGAGACCCTGAACGAAGGTCTGAAACGCGGCTACACCATCACGGTGACAGCAGCGGAACTCGACGCCAAGGTGCAGGAAAAACTGATCGAGGCGCAGCCCGAGGTCGAGATGAAGGGCTTTCGCAAGGGCAAGGTGCCGATGGCCATGCTGAAAAAGCAGTTTGGCCCGCGCCTGATCGGCGACGCGATGCAAGAGGCCATCGACGGCGCGATGAAATCGCATTTCGAGGCATCGGGCGACCGTCCGGCCATGCAGCCCGAAGTGAAGATGGTGGGCGGCGAGACCTGGGCCGAGGGCCAGGATGTCGTGGTGGAAATGGCCTACGAGGCCCTGCCCGAGATCCCCGAGATCGACGCATCGGCCATCACGCTGGAGCGTCTGCTGGTAAAGGCCGAAGACGCGGCGGTGGACGAGGCTTTGGCCAATCTGGCCGCGACCGCCACCACCTTTGCCGCGCGTGAGGCCGGTGAGGCCGCCGCCGACGGCGATCAGGTGGTGATCGACTTCAAGGGTTCGGTAGACGGTGACTTCTTTGAAGGTGGCACCGCCGAGGATTATCCGCTGGTGCTGGGCTCCAACTCCTTCATCCCCGGCTTCGAGGCGCAGCTTGTCGGTGCCAAGGCTGGCGATGATGTCGAGGTGAAGGTGTCCTTCCCCGCAGAATACGGTGCGGCGCATCTGGCGGGCAAGGACGCGCTGTTTGCCTGCACCGTCAAAGAGGTGAAAGCCCCGCAGGCGGCCCAGATCGACGACGAGCTGGCCAAGAAATACGGTGCCGCCGATCTGGCCGCGCTGAAGGCCCAGATCGCCGAGCGTCTGGAGGCGGAATACAAGGGCGCCTCGCGCGCCGTGATGAAGCGCGCGCTGCTGGATCAGCTGGATGGTCTGGTGTCGTTCGACCTGCCTGCCACGCTGGTGGATGCCGAGGCCGCGCAGATCGCGCATCAGCTTTGGCACGAGGAAAACCCCGAAGTCCACGACCACAACCACGGCGCGGTTGAAACCACGGACGAGCACAAGACCCTGGCCGTGCGCCGCGTGCGTCTGGGCCTGCTGTTGGCCGAGATCGGCCGCAAGGCCGATGTGCAGGTGACGGATGCCGAGATGACCCAGGCGGTGCTGGCCCAGGCCCGGCAATACCCGGGGCAGGAGCGCCAGTATTTCGAATTCGTGCAGAAGAACCCGCAGATGCAGCAGCAGCTGCGCGCGCCGATCTTCGAGGACAAGGTGGTTGATTTCATCGTGGCCGGTGCGAATGTGTCGGATAAAGAGGTCGGCAAGGACGACCTGCAAAAGGCCATCGAAGCACTGGACGAGATGTAAGATTTCCCCCTGCGGGAGAGTGAAAGGCCGCCCTCCGGGGCGGCCTTTCGCGTTTTGCGATACGGTTGCGCCCGGTCACATGACAAATGCCGTCTGCCGCCAAGTGGTTGTTGCCCCGCTGCTTTTCATGCTCCATTCTCGATGTGCGGGGACGCAAACCGCGCAGCTCTTGCAGCCTGCGCATCTGTCGCAAGCGCGACAACCGAAAGGCCTTTGCCCATGTTGCCCAAGTTCCACCTCTCTGCCGCCGCTCTGGCGCTGGCTTGCCTGTCGCCGCAGGGCGCATTGGCGCAAAGCAGCGACGCGTGCTATCAGATGGCCGCAAACCTTTGTGGTTCGCACTCGCTTGGCCAGTGTTTCACCTATCAGGGCAACTGGGACAATTTGCCCGATGCCTGCCACGGCGACATCCAGATGCAGATCGAGATGGACCGCGAGTTTGAAGAGCAGGCGCATAGGGATTCGCAAGACCACGGTGCCGCACCCAGCAGCGACCAGTGCTATGAAACCGCCGCGATGATCTGCCACACCATCCCGCTGGGCACCTGTTTCCAGCAGCAGGATGCCTGGGATTCGATTGACGCCTCGTGCCACGGCGACATTCAGCGCCAGATCGAGATGGACCGCGAGGCGAACGAGCAGTCCGGAGCGGAAATCCAGAGCGGCGGCTATGTGACGGGCATGGCCTGGGGCGGCAAGATGCGCGACGGACCGGGGATGAACTTTCGCCAGATCGACAGCATGACCGAAGGCGAAGGCATTGAAATCGTGAGCGATACGGGTCAGTGGTACAATGATTTCCAATGGTATGAGGTGATCGCCCACGGGCGACACGGCTTCGTCTGGGGCGGCAACTTCTGCCACGACGGCGGCGGCCACATGGACGGATCGGGCGGGGCCTGCAACTGACGCGACACGGCTTTGCAGAATAAAAAAAGCGCGCCAGTTGCCTGGCGCGCTTTGGTATTCAGGAAGGCAAAGCGATCAGTCGCGGCCCAGATCCTGGCCGTCCTGGGCGGCGCCCATTTCGCTGAACAGTTCCGCAATCTCGAATTCGGCTTCGGCTTCGGCTTCGGCGGCCAGTTCGGCCACTGATTTGCCCGAGGCTTGCAGCTCGGCTTCTTCGGGCGAACGCGCCACGTTCAGCGTCAGCTTGACCGTCACTTCGGGGTGCAGCGTCACGGTGACGGAATGCAGACCCAGTTCCTTGATCGGACGGTCCAGCACGATCTGGCCACGCTCGACAGTGAAACCGCCGGCGGTTGCGGCATCGGCCACGTCACGGGTGGTGACGGAACCGTAAAGCGCGCCCGAATCGGATGCCGACCGGATCACGATGAACACCTGGCCGTCCAGCTTTTCAGCCACGGCTTCGGCTTCTTTTTTCGTCTCGAGGTTCTGCGTCTCGAGCTGGGCTTTTTTCGATTCGAACTGCTTGATGTTCGCGGGGTTGGCGCGCAGCGCCTTGCCCTGCGGCAACAGGTAGTTGCGGCCGAAACCGTCCTTGACGGTGACGACATCGCCCATCTGGCCCAGTTTGGCCACGCGCTGAAGAAGGATGACTTGCATGTTGGTCGCTCCTTATTTCACGGCATAGGGCAGCAGGGCGAGGAAGCGGGCGCGCTTGATCGCGCGGGCCAGCTCACGCTGCTTGATCGCCGAAACGGCGGTGATGCGCGACGGCACGATCTTGCCACGCTCGGAGATGTAGCGTTGCAGCAGCCGCGTGTCTTTGTAGTCGATGGCCGGTGCGTTGTCGCCCGAGAACGGGCAGACCTTGCGGCGGCGGAAGAAGGGTTTGTTCGCCATGGTTTATGTCCTTTCCTGCCTGATCAACGCCGACGGTCGCCGCCGCCGAAGCCGCCACGATCACCGCCGAAGCCGCCACCGCTGCGTTCCGGGCGATCACCACGGTCGCCGCCAAAGCTGCGCTCGGGACGGTCGCCGCGATCCGGGCGGTCGCCACGGTCGGGACGGTCGCCGCGCTCACGCTCGTCGCGCTTCTGCATCTGCACCGACGGGCCTTCGGCATGGCCATCAACCTTGATGGTCAGAATGCGCATTACGTCGTCATGCAGGCGCATCAGGCGTTCCATTTCCTGCACGGCCGCCGAGGGGGCATCCGATTTCAGAAAGGCATAGTGGCCCTTGCGGTTCTTGTTGATCTTGTAGGCCATCGTCTTGACGCCCCAGTATTCGTGTTCAACGATCTTGCCACCGTTGTCTGCGATCACTGCGGAGAAATGTTCGATAAGGCCTTCGGCTTGCGTGTTGGAAAGATCCTGACGCGCAATGAAAACATGCTCGTAAAGCGGCATGTCAGCTCCATTTCTATCAAGGCGCATTTCATAGGTCGGGCCAAATCCTTGCCGCGGCCCGTCCACGAGAGGCTGCGCCGGTTCACGTGAGTGCGGAAGGATGGGGCCTTATACAGGCGTTTTGCCGCGATGCAAGGGTCAAGCGGTCTTGCTGCGGCGCAGCGTGCCCCGTGGCTGTGACTGGGCGAACACAATATGTTCAAGTCTGTGCAATTGCTTGGGCGATGCTGCGCGTGCATCTATGCCCCAGACGCATTCGTCCTTCCCAACCCGGAGACTTCGATGACCCGTTTCTTCCCCGCCCTGGCTTTCGCATCGGCGCTGGCACTTGGCACCGCCGCACAGGCCGCGCCCGAGAAATACACCCTGGACGCCAGCCACAGCCAGATCGTGTTTTCCTACAACCACCTGGGTTTTTCCACTGGCTATGGCATGTTTTCCGGCTTCAACGGCGAGATCATGTTCGATCAGGCCGACCCGGCTGCATCGTCGGTGACGGTGTCCTTCCCGGTGAACACCATGCTGACCGGCTGGCAGGAACGGTTTGACCATTTCATGTCTCCCGACTTTTTCGGCGCGACGGATGACGAGATGGTCACATTCACCTCGACCGGCATCGAAGTGACCGGCGAGAAAACCGCGCTGATCACCGGCGACCTGACGCTGAACGGTGTCACGAAATCGGTGGTGCTGGATGCGGTGCTGAACCAGGTCGGCGATCACCCGATGGCGGGCACGCCCTGGGCCGGCTTCAACGCCACCACCACGCTGCTGCGGTCAGACTATGGCCTCGGCATGTTCGCGCCCTTCGTGTCCGAAGAAGTGGCCGTGACGATCAGCGTCGAGGCGATGAAAGCCGAGTGATCCATCCTGCGGGATGACAACAGGCCGCCGGGGCAACCCGGCGGCTTTTTGCTGCACGGTGGTCAGCTGCCGCTGCGCTCAAGCTCCAGAACCAGCGCGCCGGCGTGAAAATGGCCTCGGATCAGATGCCCAGGTTCGCGCACCTCGGGGTGCGTTCCGGCCCAGTCGCGGAAGCGGTCGTTGCTGACGATGCGCGCGCCAAGGTCGCGGGCGGCGGCCAGCAGCACCGGGTCGGCCTGCGTGCCCTTGCCCACCACCATCACCCGGTCTGCGGGCAGGCCCAGCTGCGCCGCCAGCGCCCCGTCATGCTGATAACGCCCTGAGGTCAGGTGGCCCGCATTGGCGTCGAACACCACACCGGGGCTGTAACCTTGCGCCTTCAGGTGGTCCACCACCGCCCGCACCGTGGCAATCCGCGGCGTGCCATCCTGCCAGTGCATCACGTTTGATCCGTCAATCACGACCCAGCGCGGGGCCCTGGCCACCCGGCCACGCGCAGACCGCAGCAGCAGAAACAGACTGGCCAGCGCGCAGGGCACGGCCAGCAGCAAAAGATCGGCCAGCCCGGGCAGCAGAACCGCCCAGGCCACACCTGCCAGCGAAAGCAGCAACAAAATCAGCGGAACCATCATGCGGCCAGGTTACAGCCGCGCCGCCGGTTCGGCCAGCGCGGTCTTGGCCCGCGCGGGCGTTCAATCGACAGGGTTTGCATCAAAGGCGCAGCATCTTGCCTTCAAACCCCCGCGCGCAGCGGGTGCCTATTCCACCCGCTGCGCCGTCAGCGTGACATTCACCACCACGCCAAAGCCCACCGATGACTCGTCGCTGTAACTCGCCCCCATGCCAAAATCGCGGCGGTCCAGCGTGGTGCTGCCCTGCATCGTGGCCGTGTCGCCGGTGATGGTCAGGGTGAAGGGTAGGCTGACGGGCTGTTGCACCCCGCGCAGGCTGAGGGTGCCCTGGGCCACATAGCCCTGATCCGCCGGCAGAATATCGGCGGTGAAGGTGGCAGCGGGGTGTGTGGCGGTGTCAAGGAAATCCGCCGTCTTGGCCTGCGCGGTCACTGACCCCAGCGTCAGGCTGTCAGTGGCGATGCTGACGGTGACGGTGCCGTGCTTGCCCTCCACCGCCGCCTCGTCGAACACGATCGCGGCGGTCCAGTCGGCAAAGCTGCCCTGCACCTCGGCCCCCATCTGGCGCACGCCAAAGCCAAGGGTGCCTTCGGTGACTTGCCAGTTCGGCCCGGCAGAAGTGGTCGCCGGGGCAGGGGCCTCGGCCACCACCGGCGCGGGCTGCGGTGCCTCATGCGCGGGCATCAGCGCAAAGGCCACGCCTGCCCCCACGGCATAGATCGCCGCTGCGGCCACGGCGGGCCAGCTGCGGTGCCGCGCGCGCGCCTTGCCCGCCGGGCGGCCCGAGATCATGCGCCGCAGCGTGGCGTCGCGGTCGATCAGGTGATGTTTCAGTGCGCCTGCAACATGCGCCAGAATCGTCACGATCAGGATTTTCGTGAACAGCCAGTGCATTGCCGCCGCCGTTTCGGCCACAGTCACCGATTGCGGCACAAAGGGCAGGCCCTGACCGAACGGCCACAGGATCGGCGCAAAGCCGGTGGTGGCGGCATGTTCCACCCAGCCCGACAAGGGCACGATGACCAGCGACAGATACAGCAGCCAATGCGCCACCTCGGCCAGCGCGGTTTCCGCCCGCCGTTCGGGGTGCAGGGCCTGCGGGCGGGTCTGCACCAGCGCCCACAGAATGCGGATCAGCGCGACAAAGAACACCGCCACCCCCAGCGTCTTGTGCAGGGAAAACAGCTGCGCCTTCTGCGCCAGCGCCTCGGACGTGTCATAGGGCAAGTCATTGGCGATCAGCCCCAGCGGTATTGCGGTCAGGATCATCAGGGCGGTCAGCCAGTGCAGGATGCGGGCGACCGACCCATAGGATTGGGTGGTATTGGCGAGCGGCATGAAAGCCTCCGGTAAGTTGCGACGGCCCTGCGCGTGGCCGCGATCATGTTGCAGCGCAGCATAGCACCCCGGGGCAGGGGGCGGAACACCGTCGCCCGCACAGCTTTTGTGCGAAACATTGCACGCGCTTGCCGCTTCGCGCTATGCCGGGGCAAAGCAAACAGGAGATTGCCATGACCCGCGCATTCGTTTTCCCCGGGCAGGGGGCCCAGACCATCGGCATGGGCCGTGCCCTGGCCGAGGCCTATCCCGCTGCGAAGGCCGTGTTTGACGAAGTGGATGATGCGCTGGACGAAAAGCTGTCGGCGCTGATCTGGGATGGGGCGATCGATGATCTGACACTGACGCAGAACGCCCAGCCCGCGCTGATGGCCACATCCATGGCGGCGCTGGCCGCGCTGAAATCCGAAGGTATCGGCATCGACAGCGCCGCTTTTGTGGCCGGGCACAGCCTGGGCGAATATTCGGCGCTTTGCGCCGTGGGGTCGCTGGCGCTGGCCGATACCGCCCGCCTGCTGCGCATCCGGGGGGCCGCGATGCAAGAGGCCGTGCCGGTGGGCGTGGGCGCGATGGCCGCCCTGCTGGGCCTTGATTTCGCCACCGCGGCCGAGGTCGCGGCCGAGGCTGCGGGTTCGCAGGTCTGCCAGGCCGCAAATGACAATGACCCCGGGCAGGTGGTGGTTTCGGGCCACCGCGAGGCGGTGGAGCGCGCGCTGGTGATCGCCAAGGCGCGCGGGGCCAAACGCGCGCTACTGCTGCCGGTGTCGGCCCCCTTTCACTGTTCGCTGATGGCCCCGGCGGCGGCGGTGATGGGCGAGGCGCTGGCCGGTGTGGTGATCAGCGCGCCCGAAGTGCCGGTGGTGGTGAATGTGCGGGCCGAGGCGGTGACGGAACCCGACCGCATCCGCGCCCTGCTGATTGCGCAGGTCACAGGCTCTGTCCGCTGGCGCGAATCCGTGCTGTGGATGGAGGGTGCGGGCGTGACCGATTACTGGGAAATCGGCGCGGGCAAGGCGCTGTCGGGCATGATCAAGCGCATCGTCAGCGGGGCCACCACCCGCGCCGTGGGCACGCCCGAGGATGTGGCGGCAGCCGTGGCGGGGTGACGGTCAGGCCTTCCGGTTGCACCGGGCAGGTTGCCGCGCGCCATTGCATGCCTGTGGTTGCATGGTGGTGGCAGCGGCAACGTCCTTCAACTTTTCCTCGGTGAATGTCGCTTGTCCAGAAACAGCGCGGGTGGAAAACTGCAAAATCCGCTGCTAAACACGCCGAAATCTGTATGGGGGATGATCATGTTCGATCTGACGGGTAAATCGGCGCTGGTGACGGGCGCTTCGGGGGGTATCGGCGGGGCAGTGGCGCGGGCGCTGCACGGGGCAGGCGCCTCGGTTGCGCTGTCGGGCACAAGGGCCGGGCCGCTGGAGGCGCTGGCGGCGGAACTGGGCAGCCGCGCCCATGTGCTGCCCTGCGACCTGTCCGACATGGCGGCGGTGGATGCGCTGCCGAAACAGGCGGCTGACGCCATGGGCGCCGTGGATATTCTGGTGAACAATGCAGGCATCACCCGTGACGGGCTGATGATGCGCATGTCAGATGACGACTGGGATCAGGTGATTGCCGTGAACCTCGGCTCCACCTTCCGGCTTTGCCGTGGGGTGCTGCGCGGCATGATGAAGGCGCGCTGGGGCCGCATCGTCAACATCACTTCCGTGGTGGCCCAGGCAGGCAACCCGGGGCAGGCCAATTACGCCGCCGCCAAGGCCGGGGTGGCGGGCATGTCGCGCTCGCTGGCGCAGGAAATCGCCAGCCGGGGCGTGACGGTGAATTGCGTGGCCCCCGGCCTGATTGCCACCGCCATGACCGACAAGCTGAACGACGAACAGCGCGGCAAGATTCTGGCCGGCGTGCCTGCGGGCCGGATGGGCGAACCAGCGGAAGTGGCCGCCGCCGTGCTGTTCCTCGCATCAGCGGAAGCTGCCTATATCACAGGCGCCACGCTGGACGTGAACGGCGGCGGCGACATGCTCTGACCGGGTCGCGCGGGGGCGGCGGTGCGGCGCGCGGGAAAGCGTTTGCCAAGCCCGTCACCCCTTGCTATAGGCGCGAAGGAAGACCCCGGAACCATGTTTTCCGTGGCACCGCGCGAAGGCGCGGCACGAACCGCCCCTCGGGGCAAGGGACACGAAGACCGGGAAACCTCCCGCAACGGATAAGGAACTGACAATGAGCGACATCGCTGTTCGGGTTAAGAAGATCGTCGTCGAGCATCTTGGCGTCGAGGAAGACAAGGTAACTGAGAATGCCTCGTTCATCGACGATCTGGGCGCCGACAGCCTTGATACGGTCGAGCTGGTGATGGCGTTCGAAGAAGAATTCGGCATCGAGATCCCGGATGACGCGGCCGAAACCATCCAGACCTTCGGCGACGCGGTAAAGTTCATCAGCGAAGCGGCCTGAGGTTTCGGGATGTGGTTACGGAAAGGGCACCCGCGAGGGTGCCTTTTTTGCTTTTGGACGGCGAACTGCCGATGGGAGTTTGCGGAAGCAAGAAAGACTTTGTGTTTCGTACAAGTTCGCGGAAAACTGTATTGGAGAATTCAACTAGAACTTTATCGAAGAAAGGCCTTCATCTATGAAGGGTAGGTCGTTTCCGCATGCTATTGTGCCAATCAGTGAAGACGACCTCGCGTTGCTATCTATGTCAGATGACGAAATTGCCATCAAGAACAGCAATTTTTCATTTGATTTCGATGAAATGCACAAGAGGATGTTTAGCGGAGACCGCTCGTATCAGTTGATTCAAGCGCATTTATATTGCGAGCATATTGTTTTGCAGATGGTGCGCGAGGCCTTGCCCTTTCCAGAGGAAATTTCTGTCGATAGAATGGGTTTCGCCCAAAGGTTCCAACTTGTGATGGCGCTGGGTTTGATAGATAAGAAGCTTGCTGCGCCTATCAAAATGATCAACAAGTTAAGGAACAAGGTCGCGCACGATTTGACATTTAGCGTATCCGAGGCCGATGCCAAAAGCTTATTTGATTGCACCCCGAGTGATCTGATTGAAGCTGTACTTGATATGCCAAGTCGGTGTGGAAATGCCGCAAGCTTTGAAGACTTGTTGTTTGTTGTCGTCGTAAAGTTTGATATTGTCAGGCAACAGCATGTGGTTCAACGGGTTCTTGGCAGAAAGTCGCAAATCCACTTGAGGGATGCATTGAATAAGGCTTACCCACTAATAAAGAACGCATAACCAATTCATTATTGTGCTTCTGATTGGTTTTAAGACCACCCTACCCCTCATACACCTCAAGCGGCAGCCCATCCGGGTCCGCGAAAAACGTGAACCGCCGCCCGGTCAGCGCATCCACCCGCACCTCCTCCACCGCCACGCCCAGCTCCTCCAGCCAGGCTTTGCAGGCCTCCACATCCGCCACGGCAAAGCACAGATGCCGCAGGCCCTGCGCCTCGGGGCGCGAGGGGCGCGGCGGGGGGTTGGGGAACGAAAACAGCTCGATCTGCCCGCCATCGGGCAGGGCAAGATCCAGCTTCATCGACTGCCGCTCCACCCGGTTGGTTTCGGCAATCACCCGCAGGCCCAGCACGTCAACATAGAAATGCCGCGACCGGGCATAGTCAGAGCAGATGATGGCCGCGTGATGGAAACCCAGAAGCATGGTGTTGATTCCGTTATCAATCCGATGAAGAACGACAGGCCTGCACCCCGCCGGGGCGGGCCCGTTGCGCCCGCATCAATACCGCCCGCCGTCCTGCTGCCAGGGTTTCACCAGATTGCCAAAGCGGGTGAAGCGGCCTTCAAAGCTCAGCTCCACCGTGCCGATCGGCCCGTGGCGCTGCTTGCCGATCACGACCTCGGCCTTGCCATGGACCTGCTCCATGATCGCCTGCCATTTCGCCATGGCCTCCAGATCGTGATCGCCCGGCTTTTCGCGTTCCTTGTAATATTCGTCGCGGTAGACGAACATCACCACATCGGCATCCTGTTCAATCGAGCCGGATTCGCGCAGGTCACTCAGTTGGGGCCGCTTGTCCTCGCGGCTTTCCACCTGACGGGAAAGCTGCGACAGGGCGACCACGGGAATGTTCAGCTCCTTGGCGATGGCCTTCAACCCTTGGGTGATTTCCGACACCTCGTTCACCCGGTTGTCGTTTTTTCCCGTGCCCTTCAGCAGTTGCAGGTAATCCACCATCAGCACATCAAGCCCGTGCGTGCGCTTCAGCCGCCGCGCGCGGGCCGCCACCTGGCTGATCGGCAGGGCAGGCGTGTCGTCGATATACAGCGGGCAGGCCTCCAGTGATTTCGCCGCCTCGACGAAACGGCGGAACTCGGCCTCGGTCATGTCGCCGCGCCGGATCTGTTCCGACGGCACTTCGGATGCTTCTGACAGGATACGTGCCGCCAGTTGCTCGGCGCTCATCTCCAGGCTGAAAAAGCCCACCACCCCGCCTTCCACCGCGCCATCATGCCCGTCATGGGTGCGCCCGCGCTTGTAGGCCTTGGCGATGTTGAAGGCGATGTTGGTGGCCAGCGAGGTCTTGCCCATCGACGGGCGGCCCGCGAGGATCAACAGGTCAGACGGGTGCAGCCCGCCCAGCTTCTTGTCCAGGTCGACCAACCCGGTGGAAATGCCCGCCAGCCCGCCATCGCGCTGATAGGCGGCATTGGCCACGTTCACCGCATCGGTCACGGCCTTGAGGAAGCTTTGAAACCCGCGTTCCGCATGGCCCTGCTCGCCCAGTTTGTAAAGCCGCTGCTCCGCCTCGACGATCTGTTCCTTCGGCTCGGAGGCCACATCCACCTTGGCCGCCTTGGCCGAGATATCCCGGCCAAGGGCGATCAGTTCGCGCCGCACCGCCAGATCATAGATCATCTGCGCATAGTCGCGCGCGGCAAAGGCCGAAATCGCCGCCCCCGCCAGACGTGCCAGATAGGCCGGCCCGCCCAGTTGCCGCAGCCCTTCGTCATCCTCCAGAAACGCCTTCAGCGTGACCGGCGAGGCCAGAGCGTTCTTCAATATCCGCGCCGAGGCGATCTCGAAAATCCGGCAATGCACCGGGTCAAAGAAATGCTCGGCCTTCACGATGGATGAGATGCGGTCATAGACCTCGTTGTTGGTCAGGATGACACCCAGCAACTGCTGTTCGGCCTCGATATTGTGCGGCAGCGTGTCGCCTTCGGCCCGCCCGGCGGTGTCCGGCAGGTTGGGCCGGAAAGTCGTGATCTCGTTCATGTTCTGCCCTGTCTCTGCGGTCCGATCCCGGCCCTGCGGATTGGTCCCGCCAGTCCCGGTCAGCCCTGCTGCCCTTGTTCTTGCCCCCCGGCATAGCGGCTGTGCGGTGCCGATCAAGCCGGGAAAGATCGGTGGAAAAGTTGCCGCAAAACCTGTGGAAAAGCCGGTGACATGGCCGCCGTCTCCCACATCTTGCGGTGTCGCCTATGCATCATACCATGAAACGCGATTCGGGTCAGCGGCGCTTCTGTCTTATCCCCAATCTGTCACAGGGTTCTCCACAAGCCGCTCAGGGCGCTGTCGTCACGTCGGCGGGTTTCCGCGCCTCCTGCCATTGGCGGGGCGCGGTCAGGAACGCCTCCACCTCGGCCAGCGTGGCCGCATCAAACGCGCCCTGCGCCCGGGCTTCGGCCAGCACATCCCACCAGGTGCACAGGTGATGCAGCGTCACGCCATGCGCGGCCAGCCTCTCCTCGGTGCCCGGAAAGATGCCATAGTAAAAGATCACCGCCGTATGCGCGCAGTCCGCCCCGGTCTCGCGGATCGCATCGACAAAGGACAGCTTGCTGCCCCCGTCGGTCGTCAGATCCTCCACCAACAGCACGCGCTGCCCGGGTGTCATCGCACCCTCGATGCGGGCATTGCGCCCGTAACCTTTGGGCTTTTTCCGCACATAGGTCATCGGCAGCGCCATCCGTTCGGCCACCAGTGCCGCAAAGGGAATGCCCGCCGTCTCGCCGCCCGCGATATTGTCGAACGCCTCGAACCCCGCGTCGCGCATCACCGTCACGGTCAGGAAATCCATCAGCGCGGACCGGATGCGCGGATAGGAAATCAGCTTGCGGCAGTCGATATAGGTGGGCGAAGGCAGGCCCGAGGCCAGGATGAACGGCTCGGCGGCATTGAAATGCACAGCCCGGATCTCCAGCAGCATGCGCGCGGTCAGCCGGGCGATCTCTTCGCGGGGCGGGAAAGCGGTAGGGATCATGCGCATCGTCCTTCTTCTGTCTGCATTTTCTGTCTCAAAATATCCCCGCCGGAGGCCTCCGCCGCCCGGCAAACAGCGACCGGCCACCAGCCCCGCGCGCGGCAGCGCCGCCAAGCGGGGGCTCGATGCCCCCCGAGGCGGCACCCCCGGCCTCAGGCGTCCACATGCCAGTGCAGCGCGAAGCCGGGGTCGAAGACCGTCACCGGCCCGGCCTCGGTCAGGATCTTGTCGGGCAGTTCCAGCGCCGCGCCGCGCGTCAGCGTCAGGCGCGCCTCGGTCAGCGGCAGGCCGTAGAACCCGGCACCGTTCAGGGCGCAGAACGCCTCCAGCCGGTCCAGCGCGCCCATCTCTTCGAACACGTGGGCCAGAATGGGCATTGTGTTCGTGGCGGTGAAACAGCCGGCACAGCCGCAGGCATGTTCCTTCAGCGCGTCCACATGCGGGGCGGAATCGGTGCCAAGGAAAAACCGCGCCTCGCCCGATGTGGCCGCTTGGCGCAGCGCCAGACGGTGCTCCTCGCGCTTCGCCACCGGCAGGCAGTAGTAGTGCGGCTTGATCCCGCCTACCAGTATATGATTGCGGTTGATGATCAGGTGATGCGTCGTGATCGTGGCGGCCAGATCATCGCCGCCCGACCGCGCATAGGCCACGCCCTCGGCTGTGGTGATATGCTCCATCACCACGCGCAGGCCGGGGTTCGCGCGGCGCAGGGGCTCCAGCACGGTGTCGATGAACACGGCCTCGCGGTCAAAGATGTCAACCTCGGGTGTCGTCACCTCGCCATGGATGCACAGGGGCAGGCCGATCTCGGCCATCCTGTCCAGCACGGCGCGCACGCGGGCGAAATCGCGCACGCCACCGTGGCTGTTGGTGGTGGCCCCGGCGGGGTAAAGCTTCACCGCCTTCACCAGACCGCTGGCATGGGCGGCGGCCACATCGGCGGGGTCGGTGTCTTCGGTCAGATAGAGGGTCATCAGGGGCTCGAACACCGCGCCTTCGGGCAAGGCGGCCATGATGCGGTCGCGGTAGGCCGCGGCATCGGCGGCCGTCACCACGGGGGGCACCAGATTGGGCATGATGATTGCGCGGGCGAAATGCCGGGTGGTTTCGGGCAGCACACCTTGCAGAACCGCGCCGTCGCGCAGGTGCAGGTGCATGTCATCGGGGCGGCGGATGGTGATGCTGAGGCTCATGCGCTTGCGCGTAGCGCATCAGGGCTGCGGATTCCAGTGGCTTTGCGGCGGTGGCGGTAGCACGGGCGCAAATAGCGGGGGTGCAAACCGCTGGCGCGGCGGGCGCGATTGGTGTTTGGTTGGCATCTGATCCAAGCCGAAGGTGCCCCGATGTCCCGCTTGCTGCCGCTGATCCTGCCCGCCGTTCTGGCCTTTGCCGCCCTGCCTGTCGCCGCGCAGAACGTGAACTGCAACACCGCGCAGACGCAGGTGGAGATGACCTTTTGCGCCGAACAGGACTGGCTGGTGGCAGATGACGATCTGAACGCCGCTTACCGCGAGGCGCGCGACATGATGCGCGCCATCGACGCCAACCTGCCGGTGGTGCAGCGCGGCGCGGAAGAACAGTTGCGCAACGGCCAGCGCGCCTGGGTGACGTTCCGCGATGCCACCTGCGCCGCCGAGGGCTATGCCTTTCACGGCGGGTCGGCAGAGCCGATGATCATCTATTCCTGCCGCGCGCGTCTGACGCAGCAGCGCGCGGCGGATCTGTGGCTGATGTCACAGCCTTACTGACCTTACAGCGTGGCTGAACTTGTGGCTGGGCCTGCGGCGGCGGCGCTTTCCAGTTCGGCCAGCCGCTTGCGGAAACGCGGCGCGTTGAGCCGCTGGCTGACCGAACGGCACACCATGATCTCGCGCGCCGGGCGGCCCTCGGTCAGCGCCCAGAGCGTGCGCAGATAAGGGCCGTATTGCCGTCGCCCGCGCCAGAGGCTGTGAAACAGCGGGGCTGACATGCGGCCTTCGCAGGCGGCCTCGATCAGCTGCGACAGGATGTTCATCTGGGTCAGTGCCTGCGGCAGGTCGGCCCGGCGGGTCAGGTGGCGGCAGCGCAGTTGTGTGACATAGGGTTTGGTGAACAGGGCCGCATGCATGGCGTCCAGCGGTTGCGCCGGGTCATGCAGCACGAACACCTCGCCGGTGCCCTCGGTCATGTCGGGGGCGAAACCGTAGCGGTCGGTGAAGGACAGGCGGCGTTTGGCCATGTCGCGCCGGTCCCATCCGGCCACCGCCGGGTCCAGCGTGGCGCGGGGTTGCAGGGCCAGCACGGTGGCCCCGGGGGCGGTGACGGAATAGGCGCAGGCGGCATAGCCCCCCATGCCCGAGCCATAGAACACCACGCGGTCGAAATCCTCGAAAAACGCATCATCCACCAGCCGGTCGAAATAGCGGTAGACGGCGGCGTCACGATACCAGGTGTCACCCTCGGCGATCAGGCACAGATGCGACCAGCCTTTTGCCGCGGCGATGGCATGGCCTGCGGGCATTTGCCCCGGTGTGGCGCGGATGGCGGCCAATGATTCGAACGTGACCAGCAAGACCGGGCTTTGATCGCTGAAAAATGCCCAATGCGCATCGCCCAGCGGCTGAAAATACCCGGCCTCCTCGCCGATGTCATCCATCAGGGCAAGCCAGGAGTCACGGTCGGTCGCCCCGGCGGCATCGGGGGCCGCAGCGGGCGATACAGGCACATCAACAGACATTTTCTCAACCTTTGCGCAGAAAATCCGGCGGGTGACACCGGATCTGGTCATCAAGGCTGCCAGTGTGGCGCGGCGAAAGCATGCGGGCAATGGGGCAGAGATGCGGCAGTTGGCGGAAATCCGCGAACAGTGCGGGGCGATTGTTTCGCCGGTGTGGCCGGTGGTCAGGTCAGCCGCGCGGCCCCGCTGTGCTGCCAGATCGGGCGCAGCTCATCCGGTGTCAGCACCCGGCTGGGGGGGGTCAGCAGCAGGCGGCCATAAAGCGCGCGCCAGGGTTCCTCGGCCATCAGGGCGGCAAAGCGGGCGTGGCGCCACGCAACGCCCTCGGCATGCAGGCGCGCCAGTGCGGGGTCGGATTTCAGTTCGGCCAGCAGGGGGGCGCTGCGGGGGGCAATGGCCACAATGCTGGCATCCTCGGTGTCGCAGAAGTTGCGGTCCACCCAATAGCCCATGTCAAAGGTCGAAGCCTCGCGGTTGGCGCGGCCCCGGTCGCATTTCACGATGTAGCTTTCCATCGCGCCAAGGGCGTAGTGGTTGAGCTGCACCAGCTGGTAGTTGTCCTGGCCAAAGACCGAAAACAGCCGCTGGGTGTGGAACAGGGGGGGCAGTTCGCGGCCCGATCCGTCGAACCAGCGTTGGGCGGGCAGGCGGGTCTTGTCGGGGCTGCGCGGGCGGTGGACGCCCAGCTTGCGGTAGCTGCCGTCATTGCGGAACAGCGTCTTGAACAGCGCCGCCCGCCATGGCCAGTAAAGCACGGCGGGGGCGGCGCGGGTGAAGGTTGCGGTGACGGGCGCGTCGGTGAAGGCGGTGACACCGGCATTGCCGAACATGCGCCAGGTCAGGGGGATCGCGGTGGCATCCGGCAGGGCCGCCAGCAGGGCGGGCAGGGTGCGGTCGCCCGCGTGAATGTTCACGAATTCGTCGATGTCCGACACAAGCACCCAGTCGGCGGCGGCCATCAGCGGGTGACGGTCGGCCTGTTTCAGTGCCGCCCATTGCGGGCCTTCGGGGAAAGGGCCGATGTTGCGGATGTGGGTCAGCTGTCCCATGGCTTGCAGCCGGTCCAGCATCGCATCGGTGCCATCCGTGCAATCGTTGGAAAACACGAGGAAATCTGTAAAACCGCAGGCGCGGTGATGCGCCAGCCATTCCAGCAGGAAGGCCGCCTCGTTGCGCAGGGTCAGGATGGCGAGGAAACGCATCGGGCTCTTTCGCTGGGCTGTGTGGTGCTTGGCCTAGCACGGGCCGCGCTTGCGGGGAAAGCGTTTCGGGCGATTGCGCGCGGTCTGGAAACAATGGCGGGTGGCGGCGGGCCGCCCAGGGATCGCCCGGCGATTGTTGCGCGGGCCGGGCGGGCCGTGTATCACCCGGGCGGACACTGGCCCCGGCGGGGCGGGAATGACAGCCCCGTCGGGGCAAAGGTTAACTGCCCCTGCGGGGCATGGATAAGGAAAGCTGCCGATGCGTCGCGTTGTTGTCACGGGTCTGGGGATGGTCACGCCGCTGGCTTGCGGGGTGGAAGAAACCTGGAGCCGCCTGATCGCGGGGCAGTCTGGCGCGGGGCCGATCACCCGGTTCGATGCGTCGCGGGTGGTCACGCAATATGCCTGCGAGATCCCGATGGGTGACGGCACCGACGGCACGTTCAACCCCGATGACTGGATGGAGCCGAAGGACCGCCGCAAGGTGGATGATTTCATCCTGTATGGCATGGCGGCGGCGGTGCAGGCGGTGCGGGATTCGGGCTGGGAACCTGCGAATGAAGAGGAGCGCTGCCGCACCGGGGTGATGATCGGGTCGGGCATCGGCGGGCTGACCTCGATCGCTGAAACCGCGGTGCTGATCGCAGAGCGCGGGCCGAAACGGGTATCGCCGTTCTTCATTCCCGGGGCGCTGATCAACCTGATTTCGGGGCAGGTTTCCATTCGCTTCGGCTTCAAGGGGCCGAACCATGCGGTTGTGACGGCCTGTTCGACGGGCGCGCATGCCATTGGCGATGCGGCGCGGTTGATTCAATGGGGCGATGCGGATGTGATGATCGCGGGCGGCGCGGAGTCGCCGATTAGCGAGATCGGGATTGCGGGGTTCAACGCCTGCAAGGCGCTGAGCACCAAGCGGGCGGATGATCCGACCAAGGCCAGCCGCCCCTATGACGCCGACCGCGATGGTTTCGTGATGGGCGAAGGCGCGGGTGTGGTGGTACTGGAGGAATACGAACACGCCGTGGCGCGGGGGGCAAAGATTTACGCCGAGGTGCTGGGTTACGGGCTGTCGGGCGATGCCTATCACATCACGGCACCTGCCGAGGATGGCGATGGCGGATTCCGGTCGATGCAGATGGCGCTGAAACGCGCGGGGCTGGAACCGGCGGCGGTGGATTACATCAACGCGCATGGCACATCCACCATGGCCGACACGATTGAATTGAAGGCGGTGGAGCGGATGCTGGGCGAAGCGGCAGCGGGGGCGACGATGAGTTCGACCAAATCGGCCACCGGGCATCTGCTCGGGGCGGCGGGGGCCGTGGAGGCGATATTCGGCGTGCTGGCGCTGCGCGACCAGGTGGCGCCGCCGACGATCAACCTCGACAATCCGGCGGTGGTGCCGGTGCTGGATCTGGCGGCCAATGTGGCGGTGAAGCGGAAGATCGACGTGGTGCTTTCCAATTCCTTCGGGTTCGGGGGCACCAATGCCTCGCTGATCCTGGGCCGGGTGGCGGGCTGATGTGGCGCTCCATCGCCTCGAACGCGCTGACGCTGTTCATTGCCGTGCTGGTGCTGGCGGCGGGGCTGCTGGCCTGGGGGCGGGAAGAGTTTACCGGGCCGGGGCCGCTGGCCGAGGCGGTCTGTGTGCGGGTGGAGCGGGGGGCCTCGCTTTCGGCCGTGTCGCGCACGCTGGAAGCGCAGGGCGCGGTATCGGATGCGCGGATTTTCCGCATCGGGGCAGATTATGCTGACCGGGCGGGCGGGCTGAAATTCGGGTCGTATCTGGTGCCGCCGGGGGCCTCGATGACCGAGGTGCTGGATATCCTGACCACCAGTGGCCAGTCGACCTGCGGGCGCGAGGTGATCTATCGCATCGGCGTGCTGACCGCAGAAATGGTGCTGCGCGAGCTTGATGCGGCGACCAACCGCTATGTCGAGGTGGTGGCCTTTGACCCGGCCGCCGATGCGCCCCCGGCGGAATATGTCGATGCGGCCGAAGCGGATGACCTGCGCTGGCGCGTGACGCTGGCCGAGGGCGTGACAAGCTGGCAGGTGGTGGAAAGCCTGAAACGGGCCGATTTCCTGACCGGCGAAGTGGCGGCGGTGCCGCCAGAGGGCAGCCTTGCCCCCGACAGCTATGAGGTGGCGCGGGGCGACGACCGCGCGGCGCTGCTGGGGCTGATGGCGGAACGGCAGACCAGCATTCTGGCCGACCTTTGGGCCGCACGGGCCGAGGGGCTGCCCTATGAGACGCCCGAAGAGGCACTGGTGATGGCCAGCATCGTGGAAAAGGAAACCGGCATCGCCGAGGAACGGCGGCAGGTGGCGAGCGTGTTCGTGAACCGGATGCGGCAGGGCATGCGGTTGCAGACCGACCCGACGGTGATCTATGGCATCACCAATGGCGAGGGTGCGCTGGGGCGCGGGTTGCGGCAAAGTGAGCTTCGCCGCGCAACGCCTTACAATACCTATGTGATTGACGGATTGCCCCCCACGCCCATCGCCAACCCCGGGCGGCTGAGCATCGAAGCGGCGCTGAACCCCGATACCACCGACTACATCTTCTTTGTGGCGGATGGCACGGGCGGGCATGCCTTTGCGACCAATCTGGCCGATCACAACACCAATGTGGCGGCCTGGCGGGCGATCGAGGCGCAGCGGGGCGAGGAACCCACTGGCGTACAGGGCGACTGATGGTTAAGGCGCGGTTAACGCAGCGCGCGCCAAGCCATTGATAGCGCTGCGTTTTTAGATTGACTTTGCGCCCGGTCCGATGTAGGACTTGGGGCATGCTGGAAGAAATGGGCGAGCGGCGCGGGGCAACCTGTTGCCGCTTTTTCATTTCCCTCGTGCGGAGCGGCAAGGGGCGGGCGTAAGCGACAATGACAATCACATTCTCCGTCGGGGAACCGCCGCCAGTGGATATTCTGGCGGCGACAGAGGAACTTTATCGGGACATCGCGGCAGAGCTGATCCGGGCGCGGGACAAGATCCGCGACGGGGAGCTGGACGAGGTCAAGACCGCCGTGCAGGCGGTGAAAGACCTGAAAACCGCATTCCAGATGGTGATGGATGAAAGGACCAGGGTTGAAAAACTCCGCAAGCAGGTTGCCGGGGTCGTCCACGATTACGCCCTCGACTTTGACGCCGCGCGCGATGAGATCGGGCGCAGGCTGGCTCGCCTCCGCGACGCCGGAAGTGGTGGATGAGTTTCTGGGGGGCTTGGGTGACAATCCGCTGCTGGCGCTGCCCTGGATGTTCGAATTCTGGGCGCTGCCGCATCAGTTGCCACCCGATGGGGCGTGGAAAAGCTGGGTGATCATGGGGGGGCGCGGTGCGGGCAAGACCCGCGCCGGGGCCGAATGGGTGCGCGCCGAGGTGGAAGGCGCGCGGCCCCTGGACCCGGGCCGGTCTAGGCGCGTGGCGCTGGTGGGCGAAACCATCGAGCAGGTGCGCGAGGTGATGGTGTTCGGCGACAGCGGTTTGCTGGCCTGCTCGCCCCCCGACCGCCGCCCGGAATGGGAGGCCACGCGCAAGCGGCTGGTCTGGCCCAATGGCGCGGTGGCGCAGGTGTTTTCGGCGCATGAGCCGGAATCCTTGCGCGGGCCGCAGTTCGATGCCGCCTGGGTGGACGAACTGGCGAAATGGAAGCGGGCGGAGGAGGCGTGGGACATGCTGCAATTCGCGCTGCGGCTGGGCGATCACCCGCGGCAGGTGGTCACGACCACGCCGCGCAATGTGGGGGTGCTGCGGGCGATTCTGAAGAACCCCTCGACCGTGATCACCCATGCGCCGACCGAGGCGAACCGCGCCTATCTGGCGGCCTCGTTCCTGGAGGAGGTGAAGGCGCGCTATGCCGGAACCCGGCTGGGGCAGCAGGAACTGGCGGGCGAATTGCTGGAGGATGTGGACGGTGCGCTGTGGACCACGGCAGGGCTGGAGGCGGGGCGGCGTGACGTGGCCCCGGCGTTCAGCCGCGTGGTGGTGGCGGTGGACCCGCCGGTGTCGGGGCATCAGGGGTCGGACGAATGCGGAATCGTGGTGGTGGGGGCGGTGACCGAGGGCCCGCCGCAGGATTGGCGCGCGGTGGTGCTGGAGGATGCGTCGGTGACGGCGGCCTCGCCCGAGACCTGGGCGCGTGCGGCGCTGGATGCGATGGCGCGGCACGGTGCCGACCGGATGGTGGCCGAGGTGAACCAGGGCGGCGATCTGGTGGAGGCGGTGATCCGGCAGATTGACCCGCTGGTGTCTTTGCGCAAGGTGCGGGCGTCGAAGGGCAAGGTGGCCCGGGCCGAGCCGGTGGCGGCGCTGTATGAACAGGGCCGGGTGACGCATCTGCGCGGGCTGGGGCGGCTGGAAGACCAGATGTGCCGAATGTCGGCGCGCGGCTATCAGGGCAAGGGCTCGCCCGACCGGGTGGATGCGCTGGTCTGGGCGCTGCATGAGCTGATGATCGACCCGGCGCAGCATTGGGTGCGGCCCGCGGTCAGGCGGCTGTAGCCGGGGGAGCCACGCTTGCGGGCATCGAGCCCGCGCGCGCGGCCTGCCGGCAGAGATACATGCGGCCGGTCAAGCGAGGCCGGACGGCGGAGGCCTGCGGCGCGGATATTTGCGGCCTTATGTAGCAAACGCACCAAGGAAATCATACCGCCAAACGACTGATCTGGCTATCCTGTGGCCATGCAGGAAAAGAGCATTATCAACGCGCTGCTGCATGTGCGGGCGCAGATCATCCGTGACCGGCTAGACGGGCTGGATCACGTCAACGCGCTGCTTGTGGCGCGCGGGGTGGTGCCTGAGGCGCAGCATGTGCCCCGCAAGCTTGCACAGCGCCGGGATACTGCCCGGCTGGCCCTGGACGCGCTGCGGTCTGGCCCCAAGCGCAGCAGCGAGGTTGCGGCGCATGCCATGGCTGCGGCTGGCCTGTCAGAGCAGAAGGCCAAGGCTATCATGTATCAGGCGCTGTATAACCTTCACAGGCGCGGGCTTGTGGCGCAGGATGGTAAGGTGTGGCGGCTGTCTAGTGATAAAGTGGCGGCTTGACTCTCTTAATCAGCGGCCACTATGTTCTTGCTATGTCCAGAGCATACATTTTTTCCGACGAGGCCGGGTGTTTTTCCTTTGCAAGAAATGCACGTGCTAGCAAGTATTTTTTGGTCTGCACTGTAACCATTTCGGACTGCAGCCTTGGAGGCGATCTTCTGGCACTGCGCCGTGACATGGTTTGGCGTGGCTTACCTGTTAGGGAAGATTTCCATGCCACAGAAGACAAACAGGAAGTGCGCAATGAGGTTTATGCGTTCATTGCTGGTCATGATATTCGGGTTGACGCGACAATACTAGAAAAGTCAAAGGCTCAGCCTCACACCCGGGAATCTTCTGATAGATTTTACAAATATGCTTGGTATTATCACTTCAAGCATGTTGGCCCAAAAATTCTTCGTGGTAGCACAGAAGCCATGATTACTGCGGCAGCGCTCGGGACAAAAAAAGGCCAAGCAGTCTACACCGCAGCCGTGAATGACGTCATGCAGCAAACAACGAAAGGGAAGAAATGGAAGACTTGTTTCCCGAGGGCGGTTGCAGACCCATGCCTGCAAATCGCTGACTACTGCGCTTGGGCAATACAACGGAAATGGGAAAGAGATGATACAAGATCATACGATCTCATCTCAGGTAAAATCGAAACAGAGTATAACTTGTGGCGTACTGGTGTGGTGCATTATTATTAGGAAAAGTTGTGGCCCGCAATCTCAGCTATCCCGAAGGAAGCGCCCGAGGGGGCTTGTCACTGAGCAAGGGCCACTATCTGAATATAGTGTGTTAGCGCGATTCCGTCAATGGAATCAGTCACTTTTGAGGTATTATCTATTAGTGCCTTGATAAGTAAGGCGCTTGTTGCCTTCCCTGCACTGGCCCTCACGCCACCCGCTGCCAGTAGCCCTTCCAGACCCGGCTGACGGGCGCGCCCATGGCGGACTGCACCAGCCCATAGGCCAGCGCGCCGTTGCTCTGGCGGCGGTTGTCTTCCAGCCATGCGGCTTGGTTGGCATACTGGTGCAGGTATTTCGGGCTGACGTGGTGATGCTGCCCGACGACCATGCGGCGCAGGCGGGAGAAGTAGCTTTCGGCCCAGTTGGTGTGCTTGCCGTGGTCGCTGTAAACTTCGCTGTGGTTCACGCGGTCCACTGACCAGCCTGCATGCAGCATGTCCCAGTGCGAGGCTTCATCAGCCGACAGGGTAGCCATGCGGCTGACGTTCTCATTCACCAGCGCCACGCCATCGGCCTCTGCCATGGCCACCACGGGCAGGGTGCGGCCAAGGCGCTCACGCATGACCACGACGACGCGGCGGCGTCCGTTCTGGTGTTCCTTGCGGCGACGGTCCACACGGTCGGCTTTCAGGTTGGCCGGGCGGATGGTGCCGCCGAAGTAAGCGCCATCAACCTCGACATGGCCCGACAGAACTTCGCCGGTCTGCACTTCGGTCGCCATGGCTTCGCGCAGCTTGTGCGCCAGCACGAAGGCCGTTTTATATTGGCAGTCCAGATCGCGGGAAAGCTGCACCATGGAAACGCCTTTGGAGGCGTTCACGGTGATGCAGATCGCGGCCAGCAGATCGACGAAAGCCATTTTGCGGCTGGCGAAGATGGTGCCCGAAGTGACGCTGAACTGGTGCGCGCAGGCCTTGCACTTGAACTTGCGGCGGGTGGTGATGGTGTAGGTTTCGCAGCAGCCGCACTGGGGGCAGATCGCATCGCCATCGGTTTCTGGCCAACGCATCTTGCAGAACGCTTCGTAAGCCGCTTCCTCGCCTGCCTTGTAGATCGCCTTGAGGCTCAGAGTGCGAGCAGCGGCGGAAAGGAGGAAGTGTTGGGCCATTTTCATACCGTATCCGATGTTTACCTATCGAATATAGTATGTAGACATACTGCAAGCAAGGGAATATATACTGTTTACGATATTTTTTTACTGTAGGTGAAACATGCCGACACAAGACCCGTGGGAGGCCATGGCTGCGAACATCCTCAAGGCCGAGCTGAAGCGAAAGGGCGTGACATACGCCCAGCTTGTCGAGAAGCTGGCGGCTATTGGAATCAACGAGAAGGAAGCGAACGTTGCGAATAAGCTTTCCAGAGGGAAGTTCAGCGCGGCGTTCCTATTGCAATGCCTGAAAGCTATTGGCGAGGACCACTTGCGTTTGTAATTTTTGGTATAGTGCTGTCAGCGGTCGCTGCATTGCTGATCTGGGACTATGCCGCAATCCTAACCGAGCAAAGAGTGCGCTATGAGGAGGCTTCCCGCAGCTATGCTGATCAGGCCGCAGAGAGGATAAAGCGCGACTGCGGGGCCGACCTTGCTGCGGCGTCCTTGCGTGACTGCATTCGCAAGGAAATAGAAGCCGCCGAAGATAGTAAGCGCGCCGAGCGCGATCTTGATGCTCAAGAGACCATGGCCAGGTTTACGCGGGTGATGGGGTATACCGGCCTTATCGGGTTGGCTCTTGGCGTTGGCTCTGTGTATTTGATCTGGGCCACGCTGAGTGAAACCCAGAGGATGGCCAAGATTACGAGAGATATCGGTCAGAAGCAGGTGAGGGCATATATTGCTGTCACTGGTGCAGAACTTCTGGCGGACCTCGAGCACGGACGCATGATGGTTCGGATCTATATCAGAAATTCGGGGAATTCTCCGGCCACCATGGTAAAAGTTGGCGTTGTAATGGAAATGTTCAATCCTCGGGATGCCGAGGCTAACATCGGCTCCCTTGCTTGGAAGGCTCCCTTCCGTAACCCACACGCTGACATTGTTGCCAATGAAGTTCGTGAGATCAACCTCAGGCCAGCTAAGCTGATGTTCAATCGTGGCGCGTCCCCACGAACTTTCCGTCTGGCCGGGGAAGTGATCTATGCTGACGTTTTTTCCGAGACGGGCCTGGAAACACACACATATCGCTTCGCATTCTTTGCCAACGAAAACTTCGTTGGAGTCCCCATGGCTCTTGAAATGGCTCCAGCCCACTTGATCAGGGGCAAAAAGCATAAGAAAGCTAAGGAAAACAGCTAAGATCGATGTCATTTAGTCCTCCGCATGGGAGGAGTCGGCCACGTAGCACTCTCGCTTCTTGGTGCGTTTGCTACATAAGGCCGGATATTTGGGCCAGCGAGAAACGCAGCCTCGGGAGTTTGCCTCTGGTTCGCATTTTCTGTCTTAAAATATCCCCGCCGGAGGCCTCGACACTGGCCCCCGGCGCGGTGGCTGACGGTTTTCTGGCGGCAGCGCCGGCCGAGTGCCCCTCGATGGGGCCGAGGGCGGCTCCTCCGGGTGGACGATTTCAACGGGCGTCAGGCCCGGCGGACGAGGAGAGATCATGGTGTTTGATTTTCTGCGGCGGCAGGCGGCGCCTGTGGTGCCGGAGGTGAAGGCCTCGGCCACCGGGCCGGTGATTGCGTGGCAGGGCGGCGGGCGGGTGGCGTGGTCGCCGCGTGATGTGGTGTCTTTGACCCGGGCGGGGTTTCAGGGCAATCCGATAGGCTTTCGCGCGGTGACGCTGATTGCGGAGGCGGCGGCGGCCTTGCCACTGGTATTGCAGGACCATGAGCGGCGCTATGATCAGCATCCGGTGCTGGCGCTGGTGGCGCGGCCCAATGCGGTGCAGGGGCGGGCGGATCTGTTTCAGGCGCTTTATGCGCAGTTGTTGCTGTCGGGCAATGCCTATCTGGAGGCGGTGCCGGGTTCGGTTGTTGGTGGGGGCCGGGTGCCGGGCGAATTGCATGTGCTGCGGTCGGACCGGATGGCGCTGGTGCCGGGGGCGGATGGCTGGCCGGTGGCTTATGACTATGCCGTGGGGGGGCGCAAGCACCGTTTTGACATGACCGGGGGCACGCCGATCTGCCATATCAAGAGCTTCCACCCGCAGGATGACCATTACGGCTTTTCGCCGATGCAGGCGGCGGCGGTGGCGGTGGATGTGCATGTGGCGGCCTCGCGCTGGTCGAAGGCCTTGCTGGACAATGCGGCGCGGCCCAGCGGGGCGATCGTCTACAAGGGGCCGGACGGGCAGGCCAACCTGAGCCCCGAGCAGTATGACCGGCTGGTGGGCGAGATCGAGGCGAACCATCAGGGTGCGCGCAATGCCGGGCGGCCGATGCTGCTGGAAGGTGGGCTGGACTGGAAGCCGATGGGCTTTTCGCCCAGTGACATGGAGTTTCAGAAGACCAAGGAGGCGGCGGCGCGCGAGATTGCCATCGCCTTTGGCGTGCCGCCGATGCTGATGGGCATCCCCGGTGACGCGACCTATGCCAATTACCAGGAGGCGAACCGGGCGTTTTACCGGCTGACCGTGCTGCCCTTGGTGGCGCGGGTGACGGCGGCGGTGTCGCATTGGCTGGCGGGGTTTACCGGCGAGGCGGTGGAACTGCGCCCCGACCCCGACCAGGTGCCCGCGCTGGCGGTGGAGCGGGATCAGCAATGGGCGCGGGTGGGGGCGGCGGATTTCCTGACGGTGGCGGAAAAGCGCGCGGCGCTGGGGCTGCCGCGGATCGCGGAGGAATGACCATGCGCGAGGGGGGCTCGCGGTTTCTTTACGACAGCTTCGATGCGGCGGCGGCGCGGATCGAGGCGAACGAGCGCGTGGCCGAGGAACGCTGGTCGGGGCTGGAATACCGGTTGGGGCAGATAGAGGGCGCGCTGGACCGGCTGGAAAAGCGCGTGTGGCTGGGGGTGTATGGCGTGGCGGCGTTTCTGTTGACCGAAGGGGCGCAGGTTTTGCTGAAGGCGGCGATGAGGGGATGATGATGCAGGATTTCGGCGCGCCGGAGCGCAAGTTCCACCGGCCCGAGGCGGGGATCGTGGTGACGGAGGGGCATGTGGTGGCGGGTTACGCCAGCCTGTTCGGACGGCGCGACCAAGGCGGTGATGTGGTGCGGGCGGGGGCCTATGCGGCATCTTTGGCCGGGCTGGCCAAGGCGGGGCGGCGGGTGAAGATGCTGTGGCAGCATGACCCGGGCCAGCCCATCGGCGTGTGGGACGAGGTGCGCGAGGATGCCACCGGGCTTTACGTCAAGGGCCGCATCCTGACCGAGGTGGAACGCGGGCGCGAGGCGGTGGCCTTGCTGGCGGCGGGGGCGATTGACGGGTTGTCAATCGGCTATCGCACGGTGCGGGCCGAGCGGGACAGTGCGGGCGCGCGGGTGCTGGCCGAGGTGGAATTGTGGGAAGTGTCTTTGGTGACGTTTCCCATGCTGCCAGAGGCGCGGGTGCAGGCCAAGGCCGAGGCGGAGTTCGTCTGGCGCGATCTGGCGCAGATCTTTGAGGATGCGCGGCGGCGGCTGACGGCAGGCTGAGCGGGGTTCAACGGAAGGGATGACGAGATGACCGAGATGAAGGCTCGGGCCGGGGAAGATCTGCCCCGTGCCCATCCCGTTGCGGAGGTGAAGACCGCGATGGAAGGATTTCTGGGGGCGTTTGGCAGCTTTCAGATCGAAGTGAAGACGGCGTTGCAACAACAGGAAGAGCGACTGACCATGCTGGATCGGAAAACCATGACTTACGGGCGCCCTGCGCTGTCGGCGGCAGTCGAGGGCGACGTGCCGCATACCAAGGCGTTTGACGCCTATCTGCGCTCGGGCGATGACGATGGGTTGCGCGGCCTTGTGCTGGAAGGCAAGGCGATGAGCACAGCCGTGGCGGCGGATGGCGGCTATCTGGTGGACCCCAAGACGGCGGAAACCATCCAGTCGCTGCTGCTGTCCACGGCATCCATCCGCGCGATTGCCAATGTGGTGCATGTGGAGGCGACCAGTTTCGACGTGCTGGTGGACCGGACCGAGGTGGGGTCGGGCTGGGCGACCGAAGTGGCGGCCACGACCGAGACCGGCACGCCCACCATCGAGCGGATTTCCATTCCGCTGCATGAATTGTCGGCGATGCCGAAGGCCAGCCAGCGGCTGCTGGATGACAGCGCGTTTGACGTGGAGGGCTGGCTGGCAGGCAAGATTGCCACGCGGTTCATCCGGGCGGAATCGGCGGCCTTTGTCAGCGGTGACGGGGTGGACAAGCCGCGCGGCTTTCTGGCGGCGACCAAGGTGGCGAATGCAAGCTGGACCTGGGGCAACCTGGGCTATGTGGCGACCGGGGCGGCGGCGGATTTTGCCAGCACGAATGCGGCCGATTGCATCATCGACCTGATCTATGCGCTGGGGGCGCCTTACCGCGCCAATGCGGGGTTCGTGATGAATTCGAAAACCGCGGGCGCGGTGCGCAAGATGAAGGATGGAGGCGGCGGTCTATACCCCCAGCGATGCGGTGGATGAGCGGGTGGTGCCGCGTGCCTTTGTTGCACCGGTGCCAGTGTTTCCGGTGTTTCTGGACCTGCCGCTGCTGACGGGTGCCGAGGTGCCGCATGCGCCACATATTGCAGTGGCTGGCACGCCCTGGCCCGGTTCGGTGGCGCTGTGGTCGGCGGCGGAAGATGCGGGCTATGATGTAAACCGGCTGCTGGCAGCCCCGGCGGTGATCGGGGTGACGGAAACGGCACTGTTTGCCGCCCCGCTGGGCCTGTGGGACCGGGGAACGGCGCTGCGAGTGCGGGTCTATGGCGGCAGCCTGAGTGCCGCATCGGAACTGGCGGTGCTGAACGGGGCCAATGTGATGGCGATCGGTGACGGTTCGTCGGATCGGTGGGAGGTGTTTCAGTTCGCGCAGGCCGTGCTGGTTGAGCCGGGCACGTATGACATTTCGCTGCGGCTGCGGGGGCAGGCGGGCAGCGATGCTGTGATGCCGGAGGTCTGGCCTGCGGGCTCTTTGGTGGTGCTGCTGAACAAGGCGGTGCAGCAGGTGGAGCTGGCGGCCTCGGCGCGCGGGTTGGCGCGGCATTATCGGATTGGGGCGGCGGCGCGGGGCTTTGCTGATCCGGCGGTGGTGCACCGGGTAGAGGCGTTTCAGGGCATCGGGCTGCGGCCCTATGCGCCGGTGCATTTGCGGGCTGTGGCAGAGGGCGGCGACCTGCATCTGAGTTGGGTGCGGCGGGGGCGGCTGGACGGCGATACCTGGGAGTCGCAGGAGGTGCCGCTGGGCGAGGAGCGCGAGGCTTATCTGCTGCGGGTGACGGCGGGTGGTATGGTGTTGCGGGAGGTCGAGGTGGCGGGACCGGCGTGGACCTATACGGCGGCGATGCGGGGTGCCGATGGTATCAGCGGGGCCTATCAGATCGGCGTGGCGCAGGTGTCGGACAGGTTCGGGCCGGGGCCGTTCCGGCTGCTGGACCTGATGGCGTGACAAGTGCGGACTGTTCTTTTGGCCGATATTCTGGCGGTGGCACGGGTGCTGCTGGCGGTGGCCCCTGCTGCGCGGGTGGTTGTGCTTCAGCGCATGCTTTTCCGCGCCCATGCCGCGCATAGGGTCTCAAAGCGGCTGGGCCGCGCGCATGGTGACTGGGGGTCGGGCAGCCTGGGAGACCTGGCCGCCCGGCAGCCCCAGCGGCGGGAACCGTTCGCATCAGACCCTGACTATCTGGCGGTGCTGGAATTGGTGATCGGGGCGCTGCGGAGGCGAGGCAGTCACCGAAAGGTGAGGTCTGATGCCGGGGCTGTTGGTGGCGAAAAGCCTGTGCTAGATTCAAGGCCTCAAACGGAGGAACGGTGATGCCCGAAATCAAACCGCGCGTGTCCACAGTTGACCCGGTCTGGCAGCGGATCTGTGACGAGGCTGTCGATGCGATCCGCGCCGAGCCGCTGATGGGTGGGTTGATACATTCCGGGCTGCTGCATCACGCGACGATGGAACGGGCGCTGGCCTATCGGTTTTCGCTGAAACTCGCCTCGGGCGAGATGAGCGAGCAGATCCTGCGCGAGATTGCGGACGAGGCCTATGCCAGCGACCCCGATCTGGGGCAGGCGGCGCGGGCCGATGTGATGGCGGTGTTTGAGCGTGATCCGGCCTGCCACAGGTTCTTGCAGCCGGTGCTGTTCTTCAAGGGCTATCAGGCGGTGCAGGCGTATCGCGTGGGGCATTGGCTGTGGCAGACCGGGCGGCGCGATCTGGCCTATTTCGTGCAGATGCGGGTGTCGGAGGTGTATGGCGTGGACATTCATCCGGCGGCGCGGGTGGGGCGCGGGCTGATGATCGATCATGCGCATTCCATCGTGATCGGCGAGACGGCGGTGGTGGGTGACAATGTGTCGATGCTGCATTCCGTCACGCTGGGCGGCACGGGGAAAGAGGATGGCGACCGCCACCCCAAGATCGGCAATGGCGTGCTGATCGGGGCAGGGGCCAAGGTGCTGGGCAATATCACCATCGGCCATTGCAGCCGCATCGCGGCGGGGTCCGTTGTGTTGCAGGATGTGCCGCCGTGCAAGACGGTTGCCGGTGTGCCCGCGCGCGTTGTGGGCGAGGCGGGCTGCGCGCAGCCCTCGGTCAGCATGGATCAGGTGATTTCCAGCGCGGTGTAACGCGTGCGTCAGTTCTTCGGGGCCGGCTGAAAGCAAGAGTATCGAGGCAAAAGGCCCGGAGCATGCTCCGGGCCTTTGTCGTCAGATGCCGCAACCAGTGGTGTCAGGCCAGCATGGCCATCGGGTTTTCCAGATTTTCGATGATCGCCTTGAGGAATTCCGCCCCCAGCGCGCCGTCGATCACGCGGTGATCGACCGAAAGCGTCATCGACATGACAGTGGCCACTGCCAGAGTGCCATCCTTGGCAACCACCGGTTTTTTCACCCCGGCGCCCACGGCAAGGATCGAGCCATGGGGCGGGTTGATCACGGCGTCGAAATTGTCGATGCCGAACATCCCGAGGTTGGAAATGGCAAAACTGCCGCCCTGGTATTCATGCGGGGCCAGCTTCTTGGTCTTGGCCCGGCCCGCCAGATCCTTCATCTCGGCAGACAGGGCCGAAAGCGATTTCTGGTGCGCGTCGCGCAGCACGGGGGTGAAAAGCCCGCCCTCGATGGCCACGGCCACGGCCACATCGGACGGTTTGATCCGCAGGATGCGGTCGCCCGCCCAGACGGCATTGGCGGCGGGAACAGCTTGAAGCGCCAGGGCACAGGCCTTGATGATGAAGTCGTTCACGCTGAGCTTGATGCCGCGCGATTCCACCTGCTTGTTCAGCGTTTCGCGGAATTTCAGCAGGGCGTCGAGTTGCACGTCACGCCGCAGGTAGAAATGCGGGATGGTCTGCTTGGCTTCGGTCAAGCGGGCGGCGATGGTCTTGCGCATGCCGTCGAGGGTGATTTCCTCGAAGCTGCGGTCGGCGAACATCTTTTTCACCGTTTCAGCCGACATGCCCGTGGGCATGGCTGTCGCAACAGGGGCAGGCGCAGCGGCGGGTGCTGCTGCCGGGGCGGCCACGACGGCTGCCGCAGTGACAGGTTTTGCGCCTTCGACATCGGCCTTGACGATACGGCCATGCGGGCCCGAGCCTTTGATCAGGCTCAGGTCAAGGCCTTTGTCTGCGGCGATCCGCCGCGCCAGCGGCGACGCTATGACGCGAGACCCGGCAGGTTTTGCTGCCGGTGAGGCCGCGACGGCAGCAGCGGGTGCCACTGTTTCAGCTTTGGGCGCGGCGGCGGCTGGCGCAGTGGCGGCGGGGGCAGGCGCGGCATCGGCGCTTTCGCCTTCTTCCACCATCACGGCGATGGGTGTGTTTACTTTCACCCCCGACGTGCCTTCTGCGATCAAGAGCTTGCCGACGATCCCTTCATCGACGGCCTCGAACTCCATCGTCGCCTTGTCGGTTTCGATCTCGGCCAGGATCTGGCCGGATTTCACCGTGTCGCCCTCTTTCACCAGCCATTTCGCCAGCGTGCCTTCCTCCATCGTGGGGGAGAGCGCGGGCATCAGGATTTGCGTAGCCATGGCGGTCCTCCTTACCGGTAGCAGACGGATTTGACGGCTTCGACCACTTCGGCAGTCGTCACCAGGGCCAACTTTTCAAGGTTGGCGGCATAGGGCATCGGCACGTCCTTGCCCGTCAGGTTGATGACCGGCGCATCGAGATAGTCGAAGGCTTTCATCATGATGGTGGCCGAGATGTGGTTGCCGATGGAGCCTACCGGCCAGCCTTCCTCGACCGTCACGCAGCGGTTGGTCTTTTGCACCGATGCCAGCACCGTATCGTAATCAATCGGGCGCAGGGTGCGCAGGTCGATCACCTCGGCGCTGATGCCATCGGCGGCGAGTTTGTCTGCCGCTTCAAGCGCATAGGTCATGCCGATGCCGAAGGACACGATGGTTACATCGGTGCCTTCGCGCCAGATGCGGGCCTTGCCGAAGGGGATGGTGAAATCATCCAGCACCGGAACCTCGAACGATTTGCCATAGAGGATTTCGTTTTCAAGGAAGATGACCGGGTTCGGGTCGCGGATCGCCTGTTTCAAAAGGCCTTTGGCATCGGATGCCGAATAGGGCATCACCACTTTCAGGCCCGGGATCTGGGCATACCAGGCGGCGTAGTCCTGGCTGTGCTGGGCACCCACGCGGGCGGCGGCGCCGTTCGGGCCGCGGAACACGATGGGGCAGCCCATCTGGCCGCCCGACATATACAGCGTCTTTGCGGCCGAGTTCAGCAGATGGTCAATCGCCTGCATGGCAAAGTTGAAGGTCATGAATTCGACGATCGGGTTCAGGCCAGCCATGGCCGAACCAACAGCGATACCGGCAAAGCCATGTTCGGTGATGGGGGTATCGACCACCCGCTTGGGGCCGAACTCATCCAGCAGGCCCTGCGAGATTTTATAGGCCCCCTGATATTCGCCCACTTCCTCGCCCATCAGATACACGCGGTCATTGCCGCGCATTTCCTCGGCCATCGCCTCGCGCAGCGCCTCACGCATGGTCATCGTCTTCATCGCCGTGCCCTCGGGCCAGTCGGGCGAGCGGGAAACCTTGACCTCGACCGGGCCAGCCGCCGCAGCCGTGGCAATGGCGGGTGCCGCAGACGCAGGAGCCGCGGTGGGCGCCGCTGCCGCTGCCGGGGCAGGTGCCACATCGGCGCTTTCGCCCTCGCCGATCAGCACGGCGATGGGGGTGTTGACCTTGACCCCTGCCGTGCCCTCGGCGACCAGCAGCTTGCCGATCACCCCCTCATCCACCGCCTCGAATTCCATCGTGGCCTTGTCGGTCTCGATCTCGGCGAGGATTTGGCCGGACTTGACCGTTTCGCCTTCCTTCACCAGCCACTTGGCCAGCGTGCCCTCTTCCATCGTGGGTGAGAGCGCGGGCATCAGTATTTCGGTTGCCATGGTCGATCTCCCCTCAGGCGTAAATGTCGGTCCAGAGCTCGCTCAGCGCGGGCTCGGGGCTTTCCTTGGCGAATTCCGCACTTTCGTTCACAATCGCCTTGATGTCCTTGTCGATGGCCTTCAGGTCGTCATCTGTGGCATGGCCGCCCTGCAGCAGCAGGTCGCGCACATGTTCGATGGCGTCCTTTTCGTCGCGCATCTTCTGCACCTCTTCGCGGGTGCGGTATTTCGCGGGGTCCGACATCGAATGGCCGCGGTAGCGGTAGGTGTTCATTTCCAGAATGTAGGGGCCTTCGCCCGCACGGCAGAAGGCCACGGCCTTTTCGCCCGCAGCCTTCACCGCCAGCACATCCATGCCGTCCACGGCCTCGCCCTTGATGCCATAGGCGGCGCCACGCTCCCACAGGCTGGGCGACTTGGTGGAGCGTTTCACCGATGTGCCCATGGCATACTGGTTGTTTTCAATGACGAAAATCACGGGCAGGTTCCACAGTTCGGCCATGTTGTAGGTCTCATAGACCTGGCCCTGGTTGGCCGCGCCATCGCCGAAATAGGTGAAGGTCACATTGTCATTGCCCATGTATTTGTCGGCAAAGGCAAGACCGGCGCCCAACGGCACCTGCGCGCCCACGATGCCATGGCCGCCGTAGAAATGCTTTTCCTTGGAAAACATGTGCATCGAGCCGCCTTTGCCGCGCGAATAGCCGCCTTCGCGGCCGGTCAGCTCGGCCATCACGCCCTTGGGGTCCATCCCGCAGGCCAGCATGTGACCGTGATCGCGGTAAGAGGTGATGCGCTTGTCGCCTTCCTTGGCCGCGGCCTCAAGGCCCACGACCACGGCTTCCTGCCCGATGTAAAGGTGGCAGAAGCCGCCGATCAGACCCATCCCGTAAAGTTGGCCCGCCTTCTCCTCGAATCGGCGGATCAGCAGCATCTCCCGGTAGTAATGCAGCAATTCATCTTTCGAGATGTTTGATTTCTCGGGCGATTTCCTGGTGGCCATCGCGGCGTCCTCCCATCGCGGAACAAGTAGTTTAGTATTAAACCACCTTTACCCAACTGCGATGTGCAAAACAAGCGGCTATAGCGACAGCCAACCTTGGCGTCTTGGGCAGGAAAAAGGGGTATGTTTGGTAGGCCCGGAGGGACGGATCGCGAATTCATTTAAGGCCATGATATAAAACAGTTATATTTACTTCATGTGTCACGTTGTATCGCGCTCTGTAGCACATTTAGGGGCACTTCTGTGTGGTGGGTTTGTCACTAGCAATAATCATCGAACACATCGCCACCCTCCCACGGTAAACCTTGAGCCAGCGCGAATGCCTTTTCGGCTCCGTCGCGCATGAAGAATGTCCCCTGGCTCTCATGCACATATTGACCATCTTCGAATGTTATCTGCGCCATCGACCACGGCTTGATGGCATCATCCCCGTGCTCGCCGAGAAGGTAGATAGCATTTCCACCAACTGCGATTGCAGCATCTCCCACCTTAGTTTCTCCCCATGGTGAAATGACTGCTACTGCTCCTTTCTTCAAACGCCCGAAGTATGTCGTCAGAGGTGCGATATCCTTCGTATCCGGGCAAAGTGGGAAAACTGCTGGCACCTGCCAGTTTCGTTGCACTGCACCTGGAGTCTTTGAGGCCACCAACTGTGGGATCGGTTTTTCAACTGGCGCGTTTCCACGTTCGAATATCCATTCACCCAGTCTACCACCCCTTGATGCCTTGTCGGCTCTGGCCCAGGCCAGCATGCGCTCACGGCTGTAATCGGCTTCTGCGGGTGAGACTGTGCGCATCCATTCAAAATCTGCTGTCAGTGACCCGTTCTTTGGATTTCGTGGGTCTGCGAGGAAGTCCTCTATGCTCCCGTAAAGGTTCTCGATACGCTTTGCCGTAATGGGGTTGAGAAGAATGTTCTCAAGTCGAGTGACCCATCGAAGGTTTTCAGATCGGTTGTTGCGGCGGTTCGTGTCGATGTGATCGACAACATAGCTCTTGGTTGGCGGCCCGCCGTGGAAAGCTGTGGCGACGATTCGGTGAACCTTGTGACCTGAGATCGCCATGTAGCCGTCGTGACTGCTAGGAGTGCCAAAGGTCCAAACATCGTCAAGTGGTCGCTTCCGTTGCCCAGGACGGGAGCAACGACTGATAGCGCCGTTGTCTCGGACAAGAAAGTTCTCGTCACGATAGCTGCATGCCACTTCGGCATTGAAGCTATCCACATCGTCGATCCTAATCACCAGTTCGTCTTTCGTCTTTCCTTGAATGTGCCGCGCGGATGGAGCGCCTCCCTCATACGCAGCTTGATCAATTTCATTTTGGGCTTCGTGATTCATGATTTAGTGGACTGTTTGATGAGGAGCGAAATCAGCCCCTGGTATTTCTCAACATCGAGCGGTTCCGATGGTGGGCTAGTGCGGCCCCGCGTTTCCTGCCGCAGAATTTCCACAACAGCTTCGCCTACGACATCGGGGGGTGGCTTGGCGTCCAGTCGTTGGACTTCGGCTTCCACCATGGCGACGACCTCGCCGATCCGCCTGTAAAGTGCTGCCGTGGATTGGGTGGTTGCCGTGACGCCCTTGAACAAAACCAGCGGGTCAACGTCATAAACAGCAGCGAGGACGAACAGCCGTTCCGCCGTGATGGTTTCAGCCTTGTTTTCCATCCGCCACACCTGAACCCTGCTCACGCCAAGCTTTTCAGCCGCTTCGCTGACGGTGAGCCCAGCACGTTCCCGTGCATCCTTGATCCGTTCGTAGAGGTGTTCCACAGCTTCGCCTGAACATGGTGACGTTTCACGGTATGAAACGATTTTGTGGATTCTGCAACAAACATGAAGGTTACCTATGGCGAATCATCGTGTTTCACGGTAGGTAACGCTGCCATGATGCTCAAGGATTACCTCAACCAGCACGACCTCAGCTTGAAAGGCTTTGCCGATCAGTGCGGACTAAGTGCGCCGACGATCCTACGGGCCCGGGATGGGATCACCATGCCGTCCAGACGCACGTTAAAAGCCATCGTATCCGCGACCAAAGGAGCGGTCACCATCCAAGACCTCATTCGTGTTGAAACGAAAGGCTACGATGGGTGACGGGGGCGAGATTGATGATCGGGGCCGCTTTCTTGGCCATCCCAAGCGCATGCGAGCCAACATCGTCGTGCCGCGTCGGAAGCTTCTGCTGCGCATTTTCGATGCGACCGGTGCCCCCGTGATCTCGAACGACCTACCGGCCTTTATCCCCCGGTATGCGTCAAAACTGATAAGGATTCCGCATGACCGAGCCGTTGCCGTCTCCAGCACAGCCGAACCCGCAACCTCCGGCGACGGCAGGCGATATCGTCGGCGGGTTGATTTTCCTGGGCATCATCGGAGCGGTGGTGTTTGTCGCATTCCTGTTCGTCGTGAACTGGTTCAGCGATAGTGCCGACGGCTTCGGCGAGTGCAAGACTCGAACCCGTGAGATGTTGCTCGATCCCGGATCAGCACGCTTCGGCGCTCCCCGTAAAGCCGCTGCTGTCGATGATGATCGGGTGGTGCGGTTCCGGTATTCGGTTTCCGCGACCAATGGTTTCGGGGGGCGGATCGAGCGTCAGTTCATCTGCATGGTCGATGACAGCGGTCCGGTTCGGAAGGTGTCAGTATACTGAGTTCATTCCGAATGTAGATTGTTCTGGAGGGTTCTGACATGCGTTTGACGGGCAGCAGATCATGCGGCGAATGGTTCGGGCCACTGAGATGCATTGTCCAAAGCATGACTGCTGCGGTGATGCTCACGCTGGCGGCACCGCTAGCTTCCCACCATGCATACGCCGAGGACCGGGATTTTCCCGTATCGGCGACGATCCAGTTCGATGCAGCACGGTCCATGCGACTAGGAGAAGGATGCCCCCACCCCGCAACGGCATCAGCGAAGCGCAAGGCTGGGACACACATCTTCACCCTCCATGGCGGCGACGTGGGGCGGTGTCCGGGGGATGGGGAGGAAAACTACGGGTCACCGTTCCGCGAACGAGTGATGATCCATGCTATCTACTACCCCAAACGCGGAAATTGGTATCGGTTCAGTGCTCTTGTCCGGTTCGACCCCGAAACCCGGAGTTCCGACAGCACTGTGCTCTTCCAGGTGCATCAGAACCGGACACCCGAATGCCGCTGCTACCCGGTCATCATGATCTACATGATGGCCGATGGCACCCTTGAAGCCGAGACCTCATCCTACTCCGAGACCAGCTATCGCAGGCGAAAACTGGCAGGATGGACCCGTCAGGATTTCGAAAAGGGATGGGTTGAGGTCGCATTAGACGTGAGCACCGTCGAAGGCGTCCAGACGGCTAGGGTGTTTCTGGGCGGCAAACTTGTCTATGCCGAACCATCCCTCGTCTATGAAGCTGGTGCAACCCGCCCCCAGGTCGGCCTGTATCGACCAGGACCACGAAAAGGGAAGAACCCGACTGACCGGGTGTTCATCAAAGATATGCGTGCCGCCGAGTTCCGATAGACTCACAACCAAGCATCGGTCCTCCTGGAGTTCGAGACTTGTCAGCCGACGCCGGTCTGGCTCAAAATCTCTCGATGGAAGTCGTTCCGCCAGAGATACTTGGCACATTCGGAGGCCAAGATCGGCTCTGTCCGAACGGGTGCCTTCTCTTGTTTCATCATGGCTTTGTCTCTTGGCCGCGTTGCAACTGTTCGAGATGAGCGGGCAGTTCCAAGTCAAGCCCTGCCTCACCCGGGTGTTTCCCGGTCAGGTAGTCAACCCAGTTCAGGTGATCGGCCAAAGCGGCTGTAACAATTCCACCGAGCGATAGACCGTATCTCCGGATGTGTAACCGCACCCGATCAATGACGTCCTGATCAACATTCCGAACTGTAATGCGTGTTGTGTTCATGCTTCCGGCTCCGCTTATGGCAATCGTATTTATGCCTGATAACTATCATTGGCAGTCAATCTTCGTGAATCTGCCAGAATACACATGCGTTTCGTGTATCACCGCCACACCGAGACGGAATGGCTGCCAAAGATCGGCAAGGTGAAATGACATGTTTCAGTAGGTCCTGAAATATGCCCGATGGATGCCAGCCGGGTCGCACTCCCTGCCACGCAATCCTACACCGTTGCCGATTCCTCGGGAAGGCTGGAGTAGAGCGTAACGGGCCACCAGATCATTTCGTAATGTTGTTTAGTCGAGCCATAGGGAGGTAATGAACCCTTCATTCTTGATCAGAACCATTGGACGTCTTCAAGCGGTTTCGCATCGCGATGATGTTGGACGCACCCGATTTGATATGGTTCGCCAGATTCGAATCGATTGAAGGAATACTGCTCTCTTCACGAGCATAATACCGGACACCGTTGATGGTCTTTGGAACCCAGCCAAACTTCATCATGACATCCTTCACTCGACGTGTAGGCGCTCCATTGGAAGCGAAGTTGATCCCAATACGCTCACATACGGTTGCGAGGGTCGTGCGATCTACAACACCACGAAGGAAAGCCCGTATGGACTGCTCCAGTGGGTCTTCAACTGTGTAGATGTTACAGCGGTCTTCCATCAGCCTAGCTTGCTCAGAAGAGAGGCGATTGGTTTCACCAGCGCGAACCGCCGCAAGAGCTTCGGCAAAGAGTTGCTCCCGGATAGCAGTCACACCCTCAAAATCGATCTGATCAACTTCAACTGGCATCCACCTGGAATGACCGGTGGGATCGTTCAGAACCTCGATTTCATTGGTCGTCAAAACCAAGCACACCCGACGGGGAACACGTGTCTCATCGTTGGAGTATTTCGGAGTGAACTTGTCGATGCGGGTTGACAAGAATCCTTTGATCTGGTCCCGGTCTGCCCTTCCGATACCGACGCCCTCAGCGATCTCGATCAACCATTTGCCGCGAAGCTGGTTTCCGATGGTCACTTCATTCGAGATATCTCGAATTCTGTTGTCGTGCCAGTCATCATTTCCGGCCAGGATTCTGCATAGACCGGATTTACCAATGTCCTGTTTTCCCAGGAGGATGAGACTTCGCTTGCAGTCGATGCCGGGGAACATAGCCCGTTCGATCATTCCGATAAGAAACTTCCGACCAGCAATACGATTCACTTCTTCATCATCAGCACCGGCATAGTCGATCAGCCATGAATCCAACCGGGCGACACCATCGTGGGCGGGCAGGCCCTCAACATACATTTGCAATGTGTCAACCTGGTTCTCCCATCTAATGAGATCAAGAGCATCATCCACGAATTTTCGAGGGACGTTCTTCATATGAACATTCCCCAACAGGTAATACCAGACACGAGTGGTATCCGTATGTTTCCATACAATTGGCTCAATAGCCGCACCATCGATGTCACGCAAGCGCACAGCCTCTTGGGTGAAATTATCGTAGCCGATCATACCCATCAGGGCAGGACACGTAGTGAGAGCCCGGTGACAGTTGTCGGCACTCGGAGCGGGATAGTCCCCACGCTTCTCCAATGCATGCCACCATGACTCGTCGATGACGATAGCTTCTGGTTCAACGATTGGGGCCTTATACTTGGATAGAGCAGACTCGGCCATCTCATCATCCAGTATGACCGAGAGAGTCAGAACAAAGTCCTCGACCTTGTAGTTTCGCAGTTGATGGCCACGCTTGAACATAGTTTCTGGCGTTTCACCCCGTTGAATACGCTCGACAAGCCACATCAAGACGTCCAAGTCCAACCGAGGTTTACAAGTTGTGTTGGCGATTAATTCGGCATTGGATAAGTCAAGTTGGTCAATGTCCACGACAACTCGTTGAGGCAGATCAGCCTCAATCTCGGCAGTATCATCATCACTGATTGGTTCGAACTCTGGCCTATTCGCGACAGGAGCAGGCATAGGTTCGGACTTACGGACGAGCAGAGGGTTGACAATAGTCCGATCCAACAGGGTGGTGGGCTTGGGCATTGCCACAGGGGCAGAAACATCGACCGCCATAATGGCGGCTCTCATGGATGCGAGTGATAGACGATTTGCAGGCATAGCGATATTCTCCGGTTATCCCTGGTGGAGGGATTGTGTTTCTTGGAGAGTCGCCCTAAATACAGATTGTGAAACTTTGGATTTAAGGTTGTCTCTCGTGGGCAGTCTTGGGGGGTCACTATGGTAAACCCGTGTGACCCCCGTTCTTCAAGGTTTAACTTCTGGACGTAGGGCTTTCAGTTCAGAAACGAGGTTCAGGATCAGTTCTCGTTCCTCCGGGAGCAGCCAGACCTTCGCTAGTCTGTATCCCTGAGACTTCTTCTGTTTGGTCCATTCAGCAACACGTTCTGATGCAAGGCTCTTTGATTTACCAAGGTTGCAGGTATCAATTATGTTGGGTGGCATTGGCTAGGTCCTTTCTTGTCTCTGGTATTTAGGTAAGACCTACGGAAAGGGAATAGCGATTCTTCTGGATTGGCAGATTTTCTCCCTGAACCTTCATGGCCCCCCGAGAAACCGCCCTCAGTGCCTAATTGAGTGCGTAACTGGGCGTGCAATCGACAGACACCTATCTTGTTGAATTTTTTATAATAATACGATTCCCTGGAAGATTCTTTGCGCGGGTGCGCAACTTTTCGTCAGAAAGTATTCGATAGAAATATTCTAGACGGCATCGATGCGAGCGATGGCATCGTGCGTTGTGATGTGGTTTAGTTCAATCGTGTAGTTTCATCAGTGAGTTGAGCTATTAAGCACCTAGATCATGTTTTGTGAAAGAATATCAGTAGCTTACAGGGGTGCGCAATCGGGTGAATAACTGACGCAACGGACTGTTTTCTCAATTTAATCAATAGGTTGATTGGGTGGACAACGGATATGATCGACAAGGCTCGCCCGCCATCGCATTGAGCCAGCACGGCAGTTCGATGGAGTTCGAAGTTCGTTAATGACGAACGAAACGAAAGTTGGTGAAATCAACCATGGTGCTTCATATTTCCATAGTTGCCGACCAGGCGTTTGCGTCGTGCATGACCGGCACCGCCGTTGGGGCAGTTCCAAACTACTGGAGTTCGTGTTGGGCGATGCGACGTTTCCGGTATCGATTGTCCCATTTGAGTATACTCGTGCAGGACAGCCACATCTGGCCGAAAAGTGTCCGAAATAACTTCACGAATCATTTATCGGACGGTATGCAGATACGGGACAGTCAATTCGGACGCTGGAGGGGATATGGGGGAACTCATCGGATACGCTCGGGTGTCATCCCGATCCCAATCGCTCCACGTGCAGGTGGCGGCGTTGCTCGGTGCAGGGGTCAGCCAAGAACACCTTTACGCCGAGAAGGTGTCCGGTCGATCCACTGAGGGGCGTGCCGCGTTGGAGGACTTGCTCTGCCGGGGCATCCGTCGGAACGACACACTTGTCTGCACCCGTTTGGATCGTCTGGCCCGTTCTACCCGCGACCTCCTCCAGATCGCCAAGACGCTGGAAGACAAGGGTGTGAACCTCCGAGTCATCGATCAACCCATCGACACGTCAACAGCCGCCGGTAAGCTATTTTTCACGATCCTGGGAGCCTATGCCGAGTTTGAGGCTTCCATAAGGGCAGATCGGCAAAAAAGTGGGATCGATGCCGTGAAAGGCCGACCGGACAGTCCGTTCAAAGGGCGTCCGGCATCGATCAATGGAAATCGCATCATGGAATTGCACGCCGCAGGGGTCTCGCCCACCCGTATCGCACGAGACCTCAAGGTCGCGCGCTCCTCTGTGTATCGGTATTTAGCTGGGGTGGCATCGAACGGCTGATGTTCATACCCGTCGGTCGGCAATCCGCATCCGTGCTGATCGAGCGATGGCCGAGGCGGTGTTGACGAAATTGGCGATGTGACCCTGGATCAGGTGACGGGATAAGCTCACTTCCCCAATCCGGTCCGATTTACAAACAAGGTCTCAACATGTTCCCAGTGGGTGATCAGCGGGGCCAGTGCCAAGTGCAAGATCATCCAGACCCCATAGACCATGTTATGGTCCCAGAATTCTCCAGCAGGAATCTTCCCATGTGCCACTTGGTTCCGAAGCCCAGGGCCGCCCGCGAATAGAAACAGAAGGTCTATCTCATGGGCGTATCGTGGAGGAAGAATCTCATCAATTTTTGATCTCCAGGCTCCGTTTGGGTTCAATAGAATGGACAATGAAGCTTCGGTCTGGATTCCAAAATCATCCGTTACGGACGTCTCGATTCCCTTCAAGAGTAGCAGGTGCCGCAACGAGTTCTCCAACTGCGGCATTAGAACACTCGCGGCTTCGATATCTTCTCCAGCCAAAAAATGAAACATCCCCCGCGCAAAAATATGCACATGGCCTGGTGGTATGAAGGGACTATTCTCCAGCACCGCAATGAGTTCATCCATCGACACTGGGTGCTCGTCGGCAATGGTCCTTCTAATTGGGTTTATTGCGCCCGCAACTGCAAGTTGACGCGCAATGTTCCGGTGGAAGCACATCATGTATCTGGTGTGGTGTTCACTCTCCTCGGGTGTTCCGCCCGAACCTGGAGACCTGAATACGACATGACCTTGGTAGTCGTAGACCTGCATAGGCATCATGCCTTGCAAGGGGTGGCTGCTGATGTGTTCTACCGCAGTCTTTCGAATGACTGCTGGCGTGGGCGGCTTGTCACATTTTGCCAGAGCTAGAATCGCCTTCGGCAACGAATGCCCACGAACGGTGGCCAATGCGTGCTCTACTATTTCCGTTAAGTCGATTTCATGGGAGAACTCTCCCATTTCCTCACGAATGGTCGGTTGGATCGCACGGAGCTTGGCCTCCAATTCGGCTCGACGCGCACCAGTCCCACGAATTCCTCGGAGAGAGGTGATGGCGTCATGAAGAAATGATGACTGCAACATTGCCGACCCAACCGACTGATCGGACTTTTGAACCAAACACTCAGCGGCTGATGTGTTGCAACGGTCGGATTCAGTTTGGTTCCGTTGGATACGGTGGGCACGGGCCGCAATCTTCCATAAGTCCATCCTCTGATCAGGTTGTTCGGCCAGGGATAGGTGGTTTGCCAGTTGCTCTGCCGATTGTGCTATCTGGTCCACAGCAGAAATCTTGTGGTCAAGGTCGAGATGGGCGATCCGACAGAAGTCACCCGGTTGAACCCTGTCGTATGCGGCTTGCACCAACGATCCGACCAAAGACCTAAGGTTGTCGGATGACGCCAATGACCATTTGGTTGCATGAGAGATTGAAGCGGCTCTGACGAGGAGCATTACCGATTGCATACTCCATGGGGACTCGTTCCCATGCGCTTGAGTAGCAGTCCCGTCGCGAACAGATATCACGCATTCACAGTAGGATTGGATAGCTAGTTCGGCCATATCCATCCGCCGACGCTGCAAAAACCACACCACATCAGCGATGCGGGCGCGCAATCCAAGGTTCATTACACTGGGCGCAACTTGCCAAAGTTCGGTGATCTGTTCGACCATCATGTCGGTCGGGACCAGGGACCGACGGTCCCCGAAAACCATCTTGGGCCTAAACGGCTCAGTTCGATTGTCCGGATCGAAATGATAGTTGGTCAGTGCGGCGAGCAAGGCGAAGGCAGGTCTATCATCTGGCCCAGCCACAGCATGCATCTCATTGAGACATTGATTGATGTCAAAGCATGCGACTGACCCAACTTCATTCAACAAAGCGTTGAACCCACAATCCAGTATCGCCTGAGCCGGAACTATGAAGTCTACACCAGCATTTATCGTTCTTGTTGGTTCTACTTTAGCTGGTTCCGACTGGTCGTCAGGTTGTCTCAATGTTCTTTGTCCTTCGGTGGCACTGGGTCGTTTCCTGGAGCGATGGTGTCTTTGCTGCGGATGCGTCCATCGACACCTTTAGTTGTCAACTCACCGCCCCCCTGGTTGGTCAACATCGCCCGTGCTGCCGCCTCTGCCGCCTTCTGGGTGCCATGAACGCTTGATGCCTTCGATGCGTCGTTTCTCTTGTTGGCCCAAGAGCCGTCATCACGTCGGTATACCATCCTGTCTCGGTCCTTGCTCATCTATCGTCCTTTCCGTCTAGAATCGGTCACGCAAGGCTTGATAACGCAAAAAAACTGTGAGATAAACCGGTTAACGCCGCCTTGAGGTAGAATGTGACCGACCCAATCCGCCAGATCATCGAAGCTATCCCCCGAGAGTTCTTTCGGTCCCTGACTGAGAACATGGATGCTGCGTTCGTCCGTGCTGACACGATGGCCAAGAAAAGTTTTTCCGAGCCGGAACGTGTAGCCATGAGCGGCCAGCTTCGTCACGCATTCTGTGAGGATGCGGTGCGGAACGCGGCTTCTGCCGGTGGAATCCATGCAGTGGCGGGCTTCACTGAGCCCGCTGGGGCGAGATTCAGTTTCGTCTCATATCGCGGGATCAACTTGATCAGAAGCAACATCCAGAGCCACTGCGGGACGCCCCGTCCATCTCGGTTTCGTCGGCAATTTGCTGCCATGAACGCCTGGTTGCGGCCCGTGCAGACTGATTTGTTCAAGGCCGTGCAGCCGCCTCCGTCCGACAAGCTGTGCGGTATCATTGTTGCGACCATCAACCGCCACGGAGATCAGTCGCTACCTGCTTTCGTCGGTCTCGGAGTCCCGTTTCCTGACCTCTCAGGCTGGCTTGCATTCGAGCCGATCCATCAGGTAATGGCCCGCTATCAAGGTTTCGACGCAGAGCAAGATGTCGGGTTTGGCCCGGTTGTAACTGTTGCCGACAAGGCGGTTCCGAGACTGAAACGCAAGAACGATAAGTCCGAACGATAATCGGACTTACGACAGGGGGGCTCTATGCGTATCGGTATACCAGAATTCTCTGGCCAACGGCTCGTGGAAGCGAGGAATGCCCGAGGTATGACCCAAGTTGGGCTAGCGGACCTGATCAACCGGACGAGTTCGAGCGTCTCTCGGTGGGAGGGTGGGGATCAATCCCCAGAGTTAGATGCAGTTGAGGCCCTATCATCGGCACTGAACGTGCCGGTGTCTTTCTTTATGCAGCCGCTTCGGCAGCACGGAAATCGGCCACTGTTCTTCCGCTCCATGGCAAGCACTACCTTGACAGTCAGACGCCGCACGGAATCCAGGCTTCGTTGGGCCCAAAACATTTCACTAGTGCTCCAGGAATGGCTCGACTTCCCGTCAGTAGATTTGCCCCACCTGAACGTGAGCGACTATCGGAGTATTGGAGATCAAGACATAGAGCGCGTTGCGGCGGACTGTCGTGCAGCATGGGGCCTTGGACAGGGACCGATCTCTGATGTTCTGCTGGCCATGGAGAACGCTGGTGTCGTCGCAGTTAAGGAGGCGACAGGGACTGTGACCATGGACGGGTTGTCCAACTGGTCCGATGAAGATCAACGCCCCTACGTGCTGATCGCCCAGGACAAAGATACCTGCGTTCGATCCCGCATGGATGCCGCTCATGAACTGGGTCATCTTGTTTTGCATCGGCACATTTCCTCGCAGGAGTTGAACTCTAAGTCGGACTTCAAGGAGATCGAACGCCAGGCTTTCCTTTTCGCTAGCGCGTTCCTGATGCCTTCGGAATCTTTCCCGTCGGAGGTCTGGTCTCCGTCACTGAACACTTTTCTGGCCCTAAAAGAACGCTGGAGGGTTTCGATTGCCGCCATGATCATGCGGTGTTCAAAGCTTGATATGATCGGTGACGAATACCAGCAGCGGCTGTGGAAGCATTACAACAGCCGTGGGTGGAGACGCGACGAACCTCTGGATGACGTGCTTGTGCCGGAGGAACCCAGGTTGCTGAATAGATCGATCCGGCTCGTCATCGACGAGGGTGTAGTCACCCATAGCGATCTTCTTGCTCAGATTGCACTGCGTGGATCGGACGTGGAAAGCCTGTGTGGTCTACCGCGAGGTTTCCTATCTGGTGAGCAAGCAGAGGTGATCAAGTTGCCGACCCTCAAGAAGGACCTGCCCATTGACGGCGGTGGAGCGGCCATAGTTCAGTTTCCAAAAAAACACTGAGCGTCTTAATGACAGTGTTGAGGGGAACGAATTCGGGCCGAGGCGACCAAGCATTGGATCAAACTACGAACTGCTAACGCCAACGATCCCATGCGGGCCCAACTTAGATTCGTTTGACAGTTCCGTCAGAATCGACCCTGACTGCGGGCTGGGCCAACTTTAGTAAGTTGTTTGCTGGTCGATGACGCCTGATCCGTTCGTCACTATCGCTGGTAGCCAACAGTGAGAAGTCCAAACTGGCCTCGTCCGCCAATACTCCAAACCCCTCTCCGGAAGCAATGCCTCCACGCTCTGAGAGGACAGCACGGTTATGGAGCTTTCGATCCTCCTCCCATTCATATAGCTCAACCATGCAACCGTTGGGAATAACACCGTCCAGCCATCTGCGGGCATCCCGTTCAACAATTTCTATTGGCGGTCGCGAAGAGTGAGTCCGAAAATGCAACTCGATCTTTACATTGGTGCGACCCGCTGATGTCATCACAGAGAACATTTCTCTCAGCGGCCCGGTGTAGTCGGCTCCATGGTTACGAAGGTCAATGAACGGGTCGATGATAACGATGTCCTTGGAAGCAACAAGAAACAGCCGCAGGTCTTGTGCTATGCCCTTGGCACTCCTCGGAGCGGCCCATGAGACATCCGCCGAAAATAGAGGGTGCTGCTCGTCCAGATCATCGATCAACAATACGACATCCAAGCCGTTTGGGTTTTCACTAGTGATGATGGCTCTGAACGGATTCTCGTGATGTTGGCTCAAAACGTTCGGTAGCCAACTTCCCAAATCGGGGCGGTATTTACGATTGTTCCGGACAAGTGCATACCGCTCTGCCCTGGAAAGCTTCTCAGTAACCCTCTGGAGTTGGATGGTCTTCATATCCGAAGCCTTCGCTGTATCGAACACTTCACGGCACCACGAGCCTGGGAACCACGAAATCAGCCGCCCTTTGTCAAACCCGAACTTCTCGATCAGATAGCGGAAATTCTCCCAACTTGCCCCAACTGTCTTAGGATCGACCGCATACTCATAGAGCATCAAAAAAGCTCCTCAGCACGTTCTTCGAAGAAACCGTGAGGCCAGCGATCCTGGAAGTCGCCATCGTTGTCGACACGCATTGCACGGAACACCACTTCATCTTCGCGGCTCTCAACGTAAATCACTGCAATATCCGTGGGCTTGATCCCGATCACCCCTGGGGGAAGCTCACCGGTGTCAGTCTCCCGAACCCGTCGCAGCAACCTCAGCATAATGTGTTCACTGTGGGTTTCGACCAGAAGTGTTCTAGAAGTGCCGACAGTTCCGTTGCCAGACTGAATGGCCTCGATGAACAGATCGCCCATCCCGACCTGAATCGCCGGGTGGATGTGCAACTCCGGTTGCTCGACTGACAGAATGCCACGTCTGTCCTGCAAGCATCCAACGATCACAGGTATCATCTGGGATATCCCCACCCCGATATCGGACGGAGCCACCATAATGTTCTTTACGAAGTCGCGTAGTGCGATGTCGGTTCGAGTGGCCAACTTCGCGTAGAGTTCCTGTAGCTCAGGGATATCGTCCTCGGTCAAACTGCGGTCAAAAATCTGGCTAAAGCGGCTCGGCATAGGGATTTCCCGCTGCTTAATTCGAACGACTTCATATGTCGTCCCCAGACGCTCTTTGCCGCCCAGCCAATTGTTTACCGCATCTGTTAGGTCTCCACGGTTGTCCGTGTATAACAGGTCCCACGCCGCCATTCCGTGAGCCCATCGGGCTTCGTCTGGTGACAGCCTGGGCCTAAACCCACGGGCCGGGATATCCCGTAGCGGGCCGATATAAGTCATCGTGTTCAGGTAATCGCGTGTCAATCGAAGTGGTCCGATGATGACCTCATCCAGCAACGCAGCCAAGCCCCTTACCCGTGGCGTTTTCCTTTCAAGCTCGGACTTCTCCGCATCCGGATCGCGAAGGTCACTCACAAGGCTCCGATCAAGGGATGGCAGTGCCCCGAAAACCGTCTCAACGCCGATACGATACTTCTCTACCGGGATATCGCCAGCCCTCGCCATCTCACGGGACAATTCAGCAATCTGATCGGCCAACGGGTGGTCTGAGAGCCCCTCATCATCGTCAGAAATCTCGTCTGCATCGCGACTACGACGGAACAATGGGTGGTCAAAGTTGAATCCAGATAACACCGCCCGACCTGCCTGGGCCGGTGAAGAAATGGTGGCGATTTCGGCATCGTCTATTTCTATGGTGATGGATGATACAAACGGGCCACCATGGAGGTCGCTCCATTCGACTGACAACTCAACGCCCACCGCCTGAACAACAGCATAGTCTTTGAGGTCGGTGTTCTCTCCAACCAGGTATCGGATCGGGAGGTCAGCAAACTCCGAAGCATTCAACGATGCGCCAGAGTTTAGCGGTAAGCGTTCATCGCCGGTTCCGTCGATGTCGTCCATCACCAACTTGATCGTCATGGTTCTGCTCAGGTCGTGGCCGTGGATCAGATTGGCAAAGCCGCCGAGATCAATCAGTCCACCAGCGATGGTCTGGTCGGGGTCAGGGTTCCCACGAGCTAACACTTCCCGGACGTAGTGCAGCGATTGTAAGATCGTGCTCTTACCAGCAGAGTTGGGACCGAACAGTAAGGTAATCGGTGCCAGTTCGATCACTTGCTTGGTGCCGATCCCTTTAAAATTCGTGATCTCAAGGCGACTCAAGCGCATGGGAATGTCCGATCCATTTTTCTGCTGTTCGTCATTTCATCGTCCTGCCTGGTCATCATTTCAGACCCTTTGCCTTGCCAGGTGCCCCGAGGATTCGCGGCATCGCTGAAATGCACAGGCTCTGAAAAGCCCACTCCATCGCTTTGACGTCACCAGTGAAGAACTCACCGCCCTGGGATCGGAATGATTTGTCAAACTGCGCCTTGAGAAGGTCTTCCAGAGCATGCGCTGTCTGTCCGTCCGGGAACTTCTGGCTGTTCGCCAAAGTCCATTTGGATACAGATCGTTCGGGGAACCCGGCGTTGATTTCTGACAAACGACGAACCGGATCGTTGGATCGTCCGACCTTCACCAGTGCTTGACCAACGTGATCGCCCGACCGACCCAAGAGGAAGTCAGCACCCCCGGTAAACAACATCATGTAAAGGTGGTTGTCACCGTCGATCAATTCGCTCGACCGCTCACCGAACACTGGAGGTATGCCTCTTGAGGGCGACAGGACTTGATCCAACGTGCCAGAGGCCAAGTCCGGTGTGTCAATCGGCTCCTCACCGTAGACGTTCACTTGCTTGACATGGTGGCTCAACGCCCTGCGCTGTTCCTCGGGCTCCAAGAGCTTCCCCCGAAGTGTGCGGTCAAAGCGATGAACCCCCAGATATGAGTTCGGAGCAATCGTCTTGACGTGAACCCGGTTCGTTATTCTCCAGGCCCGCCGCACCTTGATGCCAAAAGTCCACCGTTCTTCGAGGCCGTGATTGATCCTGCGCGCAATCGCGTCCGGGCTCATTCGGTCTTGGTCAACGCACGTTTCCAGCGAGATTTCTAGGAAACCCAGAGCTTGCCGTTGCAAGTCCTTTTGGGTGAGGCTGTCCACAGCCCCGTAGATCAGAACCAGATCACCGTCACGCATCTTTCCCAGCATGGTGGTGCGGTTAGGTTCATGTGTGAAACCATAATACCCCTCCTCTTCCGGACCGAAGCCATAGAATGCACGCAGCCATATCTGCCGATCTTTGAACTCGTCCTGGTTCATCACGGCCTACGCATCATCATAGCTGCGTTCCATCAGCGGCTTGGCCTTCTCCAGGTCAGCCATCGACCGGATGGTCACCTCCAGGTCCCCGGTGCCGAAGTGACCGATCTTCCGAACATCGCGGGTGAAACCGGCAACCAGGTCCACCGTGTCGGGATCGACTTTCAGATACAGCACCACCTTCCTCTCGGTGTTTTTGATTTCCACGCAGCAGAAGTTCTTGATCCGCTTGAAAGCGAAGTAGAACTGCAAGACCTTGTGCTGCACATCGTCTCCCAGGCCCAGCAGATGGTCCCGCACAGCCTCGTAGAGGTCCGTCAGGGCAGCATCGGCTTTTTCCAGGTGTTCGGTGACCGTTGTGTATTTCGGCTTCCCAGCGGGCGTTTTTGGCGGAGTAGGGCCCGCCACGCCGGTGGCCGGTGCTACCGCAACGTTGATCTGTTCGAGCAGCACATGATCTTCACCGAATTTCACATACCGGATCAGGTCGATGTTCCGGTTCATCTGCTTGATGGCGTGGGCATCGAACTTGCTGAAATCCCCGGCGATGCAGATCAGCCTGGGGCTGGACCATTCCACCGCCTGCGCCGCTTCGACCCCAAGCGTTTTCAACACCAACATTTCGAAGTCACCGCGATGGGTGACGAGCCAATCCAGGTAGAACAAACCCTGATTGATGACGTTCATGTTGGTCGAACGCTTGTATTCGATGATCACCGGACACTTGTTCTCATCCAGCCCCAGCGTATCCAACCGGCCACCATGTTCGGGTCCGGTCGGAAATTCTGATGCGAGGAAGGTGACGCCCAGGAAAGTTGACAGGTTCTGCTCGATCAGGGTCTGGAGCGATTTTTCCAAGGCCAGGCCGGTGCCCTGCACTTCGACTGCCTTGGTTCCGTTAATTCTGAACAGTTTCAAATCACTCATCTGCAACCTTGTCGCGAAAATCTTCTATTTTATCAACTCAGGAAAGTGCTTTGCGAATGCATTTTGCACTGCGTTCCAATGGGCGGCATCATACTGCTTCTTGCTGTGGACCACGTTCAGCACCTTGTAGCCCGCTGCCACCAACGCATCCCGCAGCTTCTTTTCCAGCCCGGCCATCTGGTCCCGCACTGGGGTGTGCAGCAGCATCTGTTCGTGACGAAGCTGTTCTTTGGTCATCCCGATTTCCGGGAAGATCGGACCGTAAGAGATCAGGTCGAACTGCCCGCAGGTTTCCGGTTCCACCCCGGCCTCGGTCAGCAGCCGTCGCAGGCTGTTCTGGGCCTTGGAGAAACCCAGGTGCTGGCCCATGCGGGTGTAGGGGGCGGTGGCGTGGGGGCTGCTGCTGTCCCCTGTGCGGCCCACATAGAGCCGCTCCCCCTTGGGGGTCTGGACCCGCCAGACATAGAGCCAGAACCCCCGCTGGAGCATCGGGCCCGGAAGCGTCAGGCGATGCAGGCTGGCGGTCGTGGTGGCGTTGCTGGCGGTTTGATCGCCCGGGTGGGTCTGGGTGCTCATGCCATGCTCCTACAGGTCACCGGCAAAAGCACGTTGGGACAGGGATTGAAACAACTGCCTTGCGTCTTTGGCATCCTGCTCGACTTTCTGACGTAGAACCGATTGCTTTGCTGCTATCATACCAAACGCAGCAACCAATTCCCGAGGAGGCTTGATCATCGGGTAATTTTTGAGTTCCACCGGAGAGATATGCGGAATAGTGGTTTCCGTAGGGTTGCAATAACTCCAGAAGGATGGATGCCTTAGGCACTGAAAAACGAAAGGTTTTTCTGCTGGCACCGAACTCCGGATTCGGGCCACCCGTTGAACTAGAAGAGCAGGCAGATCAGCCTGAACGACCTCTGCTACCTTTAGACCCGACGAAATCCAGGGTCGGTCGAGCGCCAAAATGATGTCCCCAGATACCAAAGCATACTCCGCAAACCGGGCTGCGTCTGATACTGGCCAATACCGGGTGTCAGACCATTCCAACCGGTCAGGCATCGTGTTTGCACCCCGACAGAGCCTTATCCCCTCTTCTACATATTCGGCACTTTTGAAAGGGAATCCGATTTTGACCTCGGCTTGCAGGCTGAGTGGTTCACGATCCCAGTTCATCGGGTTTTCACCGGGATCACCAAACATCTCCAGAAACACCGACCGGAGGAAGTCATCCGCCAGGGTGAGGGCCTGTTCACGTTTGCGGAGGATGGCATCTGCCTTATCCAGTATCGCCGCGATCCGGCGTTGTTCGGTCAGCGGCGGCAAAGGGAACTTAACCCTCGACACTATAGCTTTGGACACCTCTTTGAAGGTTGCCCCGTTCCCCAAATCTTCCAGTTGTCGCCGGTTAGCCCGCAGCCACCAATAAAGATAGTCCGCGTTCAACTCCGGTCGCGGCACGAAACTCTTGAAACCTTGATTGGTGGCCATGGGGGTGGTGTTGATCGCCACCAGCCCTATGGGGGCCCGAGAACTGAACAGCACGGAACCAGGCGGCAGCAACCTGGCAGAGCACTCGTTCAGACCAGCTTCGGTAATCGTCCGGTCGGTCTTGTAGAGATGCTTGCCATCCAACCGCGATAGGTCAGTGGGTGTCGCCCATGCCACCGCACCGTCCCAGTAACGCGGAACGCTGGACTTCGGGGTCGAACCGCTGACGATATCTGCGATTTCACCTAGCGTTGTCTGCTGCCAACTCATCCCAACATGCCCTCAAGTTCGACCAGATCGATGCTGATTTCGTCATTGAGGGATTTCATCCGCCCAAGGATGTCCACCGGATCGTCCGTCTTTGCCAGCACGTAGTCGCGCTTCTTGTAGCGGCCCAAGGACAGATCGTAGTTAGCCTCCCGGATTTCATTCGCCGATACCATGAACGCTTTCTTTTTCCGGTCTGTCAGTTCGGATGCATCCCGGTTCCGCCATGCCGCTAAACATCCTGGCAGATCGTTTTCCGCGACGGGTTCCCGCTTGTCATCGAGAGAGAGCCCATCAGCCTCGACATCGTAGAAGAACACATCATCCGTCCGCCCACCCTTGGTGAACACCAGAATGCCCGTGCTGACCCCGGCATAGGGCTTGAACACGCCAGAGGGCAGCGAGATGACCGCTTCCAACTGGTTTTCATCGAGCAGTAACCGCCGCAGGGCGACGTGGGCGGTGGAAGACCCGAACAGCACCCCATCCGGCACAATGGTGGCCGACCGCCCACCCAGTTTCAGCATCCGCAGGATCAGCACCAGAAACAGCAGTTCAGTCTTCTTGGTCTTCACCTGACGCAGCAGACCGGAATGCACGTCTTCGAAATCCAATGAACCCTTGAATGGCGGGTTTGCCAGAATGAGGTCAAATGCATCCGTTGCGGTGGTGGGGAACTTTTCCGGGAAATTGTTCGACAGCGTATCCTGATAGTGGATGTCTGGATCATCCACGCCGTGCAACATCATGTTCATCGCCGCGATACGCAGCATCGTGGCATCGAAGTCGTAGCCGTGGAACATGTGACTGCGGATGTATTCCCGGTGCTCTTCCAGCAGGTCTCCTGAAAATATCTTGTAGTGCTTGCCAGTGTCCGGATCGGTCCCTTCGACTACGGCCTCGGGTGAGGTGTAGGTCTGGAGCAGATATTGCATGACCTCGACCAAAAATCCGCCGGTGCCGCAGGAAGGGTCACCGATCACATCGGTCGGCTTGGGTTCCAGCATGTCCACCATCAACCGGATGATGTGACGCGGGGTGCGAAATTGGCCGTTGATGCCAGCCGTGGTGAGTTTGCTCAGCAGGTATTCGTAGAGATCGCCCTTGGTGTCGCCATCGGTCAGGGGAAGACGGTCTATCATGTTGACCGCTTTGTTCAGAAGACTGGTCTTCTGGATCATCAACTGGGAGTCCTTCATGAACTCACCGAAGACAGTCCCTCGCAGGGCTGTTCCACGCAGGTGCGGGAAAACGCGATCCCGAACGAGAGGCAGCATCTGATCACCACCCAGGTGCCGGAATTGCGACCATCGCAGGTCTTGCTCGTCGGGACCAAATCGGCGTCGGAAATCCTTTCCGGTGTGGCGGCGGCGGTTCTCGTCACGAGTTTCGTTCACATCGAGCAGCCGGATGAACATCAGATAGGTGATCTGCTCGATCACCGTCAGAGGGTTCGTGATCCCCCCAGTCCAGAACTCCGTCCAGAGCCCGTCGATATAGCGTTTGAGTTCACCGGCAATCATCAGTGCAAGGTCCCTTTGTCGGTCTGATCACTGTCGGTGCTCCGCGACGGGGGCGCAAACAGGTTCACGATTCTCATGAGTTGGTCGATGTCGTCAGGTTTGTCGAAAACACCCTCGGGGCCGTCCGCATCCACCACGGTGAAGGGCTGGTCATAGAGCTTGTCGATGGTGATGAAGCCGAACTTGACGATGTGGTTTTGCAGCATGCCGAGGAACCGGGTCTGTTTGGCCGTCAGCTCTGGATGGCTGAGCACGAATGCCGAAAAGCGATCCCGCACCATCTCGGCGTCCAGCCCCACCATCGAACGGATAGCGATGTCCAGCGGCAGGGTGGTGGTGGCAAAGAACTCCTCCAGGGCCTCGCGGCCCACGTTGGGGTTTTGGGTCAGCACCAACGAGATGATGGCGTTCAGGTCTTCGGGCGTGACCGGCTCGCCATTGCGGATTTTCACCAGCGTGGGGTTGGTATCGAAATGCTTCCGCAGTTCAGCTTCAACTAGGGACTTATACGCGGCCATGTCCACGGTCCGCAGGCTGGCACTGCGACGGTTGGTCTGCACCAGGGACTGGTCCTCGGTCACGTCGATGATCTTGGGGCCGATGCCGGGGCCCGTGGTGGGCTCACGGTAGTGGATGATCTCCCGCAGGGGTATGCGGACCTCTTCCAGAGCGACCACTGTAAGGCCATCCCAGAATGCCAGTGACTTCACCCGCTTGATCACCTCAGCCCGCTCACGCACCGGGTTCAGGTGCATCTGGAGACGGTCGAGCCGTTCCATGAACTCGATGCGGAGATCGGCGACATCGGCGGATGCCATGATCGCAGCCGTCTGCAACCGGCAGATTAGGAGGTCAAATGCATGGGCCTCGGTCGCACCACGTATGTTCCGCCACTGCATTAGGGGTGCGATGGTGGTTCTCAGCACGTTGACCGTGTTGGGGTCAAACCGCCGCAGGTTTTCCATTGCCCCGAGAGAACGCTTCTCCCGCCACCTTTCCCGGACAGCAATTGATTCCTCAGGCAGGGCCTGGATGTCTGCCGCGATGAGACCGATCACGATGTCGAATGCAGGGATGTCGCTCTGACGCAAGGCTCTCTCGGCCAATGCCACCCGCTGTTCGAACAGCAGTTGCAGCAACGCTTTCGAAAGCTGCGGCTCAGCGGGCTGGAAGCCGTCCTCGAACCGCTGGAAATTGCCCCAGTGATCGAAGATGCGAAAAATCTTCTTGTCGCGACCCGGGCCGAACAGATCGGGACACAGACGTGTGCCACGACCCACCATCTGCCAGAACTTCACGGGTGACCTGACTGGCTTGGCGAAGACCAGGTTGACGATCTCCGGCACGTCGATTCCGGTATCAAGCATATCGACACTGATCGCCACAGTAAGCTCATTGGTGTTGCTTTTCAGATCGTCGATCAGTTGCTCGGCCCGAGGGTCGTAGTTGTCGATCACCCGGCAGAACTTCCCCCCATATTGGGGATACATCTCGTCGAAGAGACTGCTCATCAACATGGCGTGGACATGGTTACGTGCGAAGATGATCGTCTTGCCAATGGTCTGTCCCGATCCATCCCGGACGCCGTTTTCCATCAGGTTACGAATGATCGCCCTGTTGGTGTCCCGGTTGAAGATCGCTTGGTCGATCTGGTCCGACGTGAAGTCGTAGAGGTTCGGGTCTTCACCCTGGGCTTCCAGTTCGTCGATCTGCTCCGGTGTCAGGCCGTCAAGGCGTATGCCGTCACGCAAGAACTGGGTCGTGTGCTCGAACACCTCGAAGGGTGTCAGATAAGGTGGTTCGGATGTAACGGCCTGCTCCAGGTCGTAGTTGAACGTCGGAAGTTGGCCTTCGCAGTTGAATAGCCCGAAGGTGCTACGGGTCACAAAGTTCACCGGTGTTGCAGTCAGCCCGATCTGGAGACTGTCGAAGTAGTGAAAAAGGTCACCGTATACATTGTATATCGACCGATGCGATTCATCCGCGATGATCAGGTCAAAGAAGCCCACATCAAATGACTGATAGACCTTCAACATCGCGGGATAGGTGGCGATGAAAATCCGTTCGGTGGACTCGCCGCTGGCACGAGAGTTCACGATCCTGATTGGTTCCGACTCAAGGTATTCGGTGAATGCATTTTTGGCCTGTTTACGCAATTCCTTGCGGTCACACAGAAACAGAACCCTCTTGGCCCAACCCGCCCGGATGAGCAGTTCGGCCAGCGCAATTGCAACCCGGGTTTTCCCCGTGCCGGTCGCTTGGACGATAAGAGCCTTACGATGGCGATCCGTGAACCGTTCCGACACAGCCTTGATCGCTTCAATCTGATAAAGCCGGTTCACAATCCGCGCTTGAGGAACCAGTGTGGCAAGGTCCTTGCGGTTCTTTCGCTGGAACTTGACCAGATACTGTAAACTGTCCTTGGAATAATACCCAAAGACCTTCCTGGGCGGATAACCACCGGCATCGTCCCAAAGCCAGAGGTCATAGCCATTGGTGTAGAAGATCACAGGGCGTTGGCCGGTTTGAAGCTCCAATGCATCGGCATATAGCTGAGCCTGCTTCCGGCCACGCTCAGGGTCCGCCGCAGTTTTCTTGGCTTCAACGACCGCAAGGGGGGAACCGTCTGCGTCAAAGAGAACGTAGTCCACAAAGCCTTTGCCGGTCGCCGTCGGCTGACCCAGGACCTCATATTCTTTGGCCACCTGGTCAGTCGATTTCGTCCCAGCGGCCACGTTCCACCCCGCCGAGGCGATCATGGAATCGATGATCCGCGCCCGGGTTGTCGCTTCGTCGAACTTGAGGATGTCAGCGGAATCCGCACCCGATTTGGCAATCGCCTGGAGTTGAAGCTCCGAGAGCTTCTTGTCCGACGACTCGACCTGCTGACGTGCCTGCTCAAGTTCTGCCAACAAAAGGTCCATCTGGGCCTTCTGTGCTGCCAGTTGGTCCAGCACACGCTTCGTCTCAGCGGCAATGGTATTTGGCGACTGACCGCCAGCAGGCCGAACCGGCTTGGTGAACTGGGGTAGAGTCTTGACATCGGCTTTCTTGAAGTTGACCGCCAGCCACCGACCCAGGTCGAACGCCTCCCGTAGCAGCCAGAGGGCCTTATCGGTCGAGGCACCTTCCCCATGTGCTGCTTTGTTACCCTCAACACGAATGGCGTGAAGCTTATCGCGGACGACTTTTGGGGTGACCGAGCAGAAGGTGCCATCTTCGAGCAGATCGATCTGCGTTGCACGGATCGGTTTTGGCAGTTGCAGGTCTCGGTAGATGTCCTTGACCAGGTTCTCAGCAAAGAGCCGAAGGTTGAACATGGCACTGGTCGGGTCTGTATAAGCGTATGCTTCTGCAAACCCACCCAGCCCGGGGAGTTCAGGCCAATGCTGCCGAAGAAACTCGAAGTTCATCGAGATCATTTCATCGCCCCCGCTAGTGCAGCGATGAAGTCATCGCGGTTCTTCACGACCAACGGGGACTCGTGCGGTTCGTCCAACCACGGTGCCGCGTCCAACCGCAAACGCTTGTTGAAATAATACAACATAGCCCGCCGGACGCTGATCGTCAGAATGCCATCGATCATCCCGTATTCACCGGTGATGATTTGTTGCTGTTGCTCCGACAGCAGTGGGTTCGGAACGAGCACTACCTGGAAAAGCGAGTTCCACGTTTCATCCAGACTTGGGGTCGCACCCGCGATATCGACGTGCCGGGTGTCCAAACACCGTGAAACGATGAAGTCCTTGAACTTCTCGGACGTGTGGCAGAACGCCCGGACGTGCCAACGCAAACCGTCGTGACCGAACGCATGCGGTGTGATTCGCCGCCACATCGCGTCCGGCCTGTTGGTGCTCATTGAGACGTATTTGATCTCGACCGAGCGGCCCTCCGACACGCACTGTGCAATGGGCTGGAGCACGTATGGATCGATTTTGCGGTGCGGAAACGGCAAGCCTTCCGCGATGGGCTGGCGTTCTATCGCCCCGTCGGCAGGATTGCTGTCTATGGCCTGACCGACTGACGCCCGCAGGAACTCATCAGAATCCAGCGTGATGAACCCGGCCTTGAACCCAGCGGAACGGAAATATCGCCTTTTGCTAGGATCATAGGTGAGGTTTTCGGGGTGAAGTGCCTGATAGGCCGCAAGGTCCTTCGATGCCTGTGGCACAGACAAGCCAAAGTGCGATGTCAGATCACTACGGTTCAGACCGCCGCACCAGAACGCCTGATGTTCGATGAACTGGAACCGCTGTTCCGCCGCCCACTTGATGTCCTTCACGGTCTCCATCGCCGACTCACTATTCGAATACTTTTAATACGAATAGAAAATATTCTTACGTGCGTCAAGATGGACCACATCTCAGGCACAAGAAATCGTTCAGAGCCTCATCAGGCCGAACGAGTTTCTCTCAGGCGATGGCGAAAAAGGTGCATCACTTGGAAAGCTTGGGCTTCTTCCGCCGACGGGCCCGAGCCTTCCATTCTCCACCCTCCAGGATTTCCGCAGCCCGTTGTGCAAGTCCCTCGATATCGAGGGGGGCGAAGCTGATCTTGTCGTGAACCATCTCTTTCAACAGGCCAGGATCGTGACGCATGTGGATCAGGTAGTTTTCCACAGCAGCCTCGTTTTCCAGGTAGTGACCCATCGACAGCTTCTTGTGGTCGGAGTCAACTTTCGTCACGCATGACATGGCGAAGGTGTGACGGAGGCTGTGCAGCACGATCAACGGGTTCGTCACCCCAGCACGGTCTCGAAGATATTCAGTGAACCGTTGAGACAGCTTATCCGCTCGTCGTTCCCCATTCTGGTGTGGGATATCTTTGAACAGATGAACGGAGCCCAAATCCCTCGCAAGCTCCACAAAAGCAGGGAATCCGATGTCCATGATCTGTGACACCAGGGGGGCTACGCGATCAGACGACCACGTTTTGATACGTTTTCCCGTTCCGAGGACATCTTCTTCCCAGTCATCATGTTCATCGGTAGCTATCGACGTCGTCAGCTTGAGATATGGGGTAGGGGCGTTCAGCACGACATCTGCCACATGAAGTTGGGCGATCTCGTTCCGTCGTGCGCCCGTGAAATAGAGTAGCAGGGGAACCCAGAACTCCGATGGCCGATAACTGTTGTAGGTTTCTGGGTTGAATGCTTTCAGAAGGTCATCTTGGCTAAACGGCAGGCGAACGGGTGCATGTGAGCGTTTTCCGCTACCGGTGAAGCCGATGAATGGATTTGTCCAAGAATTGAGATCATCGACGAAATCATCATGTTTCGCCACCTGATCCAACACGGATTTCAAGCCACCCACCAACTTGGCGACGGTATCCTTGGCCAAGACAGGGTGCTTGTTCTCTCGTGCCCAATCAACCTGATCCTGTAGTGGCAACTGACGGATTTCGTTCGGTGGGCGCTTCGGAAGCTGCCGAAGTAGGTCTCGGAAACCCTTGGCATGTGTTCGGCTTATGCGGTTCACATCGAGATCACCGAACAGTTCGATGAATCGATCAACAGCAACTTGAAACTCCTCGACGCTTCCCGCCGTGATGGGCTTGTCAGCATCCGATCTTGTCCGTTCCGACGTGAACCTTTCGAAAGCCTTCGAAAGTCGCCGCTCACTGGTCTTCGGAACGCGACCCAGAGACTTGAACAATGGACTTCCAATGATCTCCGGATTGGATTCCGCATATTCGTCTTGGCACAGGCTAACGAGCTTATCCCAGTCGGGGGAAGGTATGGAAATCTGGATGCCGCGTTCTTCAACGAACTGTCGGACGAGCCCAGCCAACTGCTCCTTCGTCCGTAGGATCGGTTCTACGATCTCATCCCCGATAGGCTTTCCCATGGCTTGAAACGCATCCGGGAAACGTGACCCGAACACTGCCTCGGGCATGGTGAACTGAACCCTTTCCTCATACCAAAGTGACCAGAGGACCGCGTGGTCTTCCAGGTCTTCGTCGGTGATCCGCTGGTAGGTTCCGTTGCGGGCAGCTTCGATGATCTTGTCAGTTTCTACCAGCTTGACCCTAAGCCTGCGCTCAGCCTCGGACTGGCTGTCCGTGCCCAGAGATGATCGCCACGACTCGAACCCGATGATCGGCACCAGTTCCGTGGGGACTCGGCGGACAAACTGCCAGGACTTACCACGCCGACTCATATACTTCGGAAGGGTCAATGTATCACGTCCCGTGTCACAGTTTGTATCACACCCCGAAAGGGAAGGGTCTGAAAAGACCCTTGAAAAACAGTAACATGCTGAAAGTGTTATGGGAAGGGGAACCGCAAAAGCGGTTTGGTAGGCCCGGAGGGACTCGAACCCCCAACCAAGGCGTTATGAGCGCCCTGCTCTGACCGTTGAGCTACAGGCCCGGTCCCGTTCTGCGTAAGGGCTTGTGTTGCGGGGGTCAAGTGGTGGGGCATGTCCCGCAGGGCTTCGCGTTGCGCGCGGGGCGGGGATCGTCTATGCGGGCGCAGGATCGGGGCAGGCTTCGGGGGCCGGACATGACGACGACGCACAACGGGCTGACCTATGCGGATGCGGGGGTTGATATCGACGCGGGCAATGCGCTGGTCGAGCGGATCAAGCCTGCCGCCAAGCGCACCAACCGGCCTGGCACGCTGTCGGGTTTGGGCGGCTTTGGCGCGCTGTTTGACCTGAAAGCGGCGGGCTATAGCGACCCGGTGCTGGTGGCGGCCACCGACGGCGTGGGCACCAAGCTGCGCATCGCCATCGACACTGGCGAGGTGGACACGATCGGCATTGATCTGGTGGCGATGTGCGTCAACGATCTGGTCTGCCAGGGGGCAGAGCCGCTGTTCTTTCTCGACTATTTCGCTACCGGCAAGCTGGATGTCGATCAGGCCGCGCGCATCATCGAGGGGATCGCCGAAGGCTGTCGCGCCTCGGGCTGCGCGCTGATCGGCGGCGAGACGGCGGAAATGCCGGGCATGTATCACAAAGGCGACTTCGATCTGGCGGGTTTTGCCGTGGGCGCGATGGAGCGGGGGGCCGATCTGCCTGCGGGTGTGGCCGAGGGCGATGTGCTGCTGGGGCTGGCCTCTGACGGGGTGCATTCCAACGGCTATTCCTTTGTGCGCAAGGTGGTGGAGATCTCGGGCCTCGGCTGGGATGCGCCTGCGCCTTTTGCCGATGCGCCGCTGGGCCGGGCGCTGCTGACCCCCACGCGGCTTTACGTGACGCAGGCGCTGGCCGCGGTGCGGGCGGGCGGTGTGCATGCGCTGGCGCATATCACCGGGGGCGGGCTGACGGAAAACCTGCCGCGTGTGCTGCCCGAGGGGTTGGGGGCCACGATTGACCTGAATGCATGGCCGCTGCCGCCGGTGTTTCGCTGGCTGGCCGATACCGCTGGCATGGCCCAGCCCGAGCTGCTGAAAACCTTCAACTGTGGCATCGGGATGATCGCCGTGGTGGCGGCTGACCGGGCCGAGGCTTTGGCCGCCCTGCTGCGCGAACAGGGCGAAACCGTGGTTGCGATGGGCCATGTGACGGCGGGGCAGGGTGTGGCCTATACGGGCCGTCTGCTGTGAAACGGGTGGCCATCCTGATTTCGGGGGGTGGCTCCAACATGCTGGCTTTGGTGGCCAGCATGACCGGCGACCATCCGGCGCGGCCGGTTCTGGTGGCGTCGAACGATCCGGCGGCCATGGGGCTGGCGCGGGCTCAGGGCTTGGGCATCGCCACGGCGGCGGTGGATCACCGGCCCTTCAAGGGCGACCGCGTGGCGTTCGAGGCGGCGTTGCTGGAGCCTGTGCTGGCGGCGGAGCCCGACATCCTGTGTCTGGCCGGGTTCATGCGGGTGTTGACCCCCGGTTTCGTCGCGCGGTTCGAGGGGCGGATGCTGAACATCCACCCGTCGCTTTTGCCGAAATACCCCGGGCTGCACACCCATCAGCGCGCGCTGGATGCGGGCGATGCCGAGGCGGGCTGCACCGTGCATCAGGTGACGGCGGTGCTGGATGATGGCCCCATGCTGGGGCAGGCCCGCGTGCCCGTGCTGCCGGGCGACACGGCAGATGCGCTGTCGCAGCGGGTGTTGATGCAGGAACACCGGCTGTATCCGGCCTGCCTGCGCAGGTTTGCGGATGGTCAGGCAGCGCCGCTGTTTCTGTAACGCAGCACCCGCCCGTCGATCACCAGCAGCCCCAGCCCCAGCAGCGCGAAACCGGCATAGGCGCGCAACGGCAAAGCCTCGTCCAGCACCAGCGCGCCCAGCACGATGGCCACCGGGGCAACAAGCAGCGTGACAAGGCTGAGGTTGCCGGCCCCCGCCATGCCCAGCACGCGGTAATAAAGCAGATAGGCGAAGGCTGTGGAAACGGCGGCCAGATAGGCCACAGCGCCCCAGGCGGCGGGGCCGTGGTGCAGGGCAGGCGCACCTTCCAGCAGCAGCGCCAGCGGCACGGCCACCAGTGTCGAACCGGTCAGCATGCCCGCAGCCGCCACTTGCGGCGTCAGCCCGCGCAGCGCCACCCGGGCAAAGGCCCCCGCGCAGGCATAAGACAGCGCCGCCCCCAGCAGCGCCAGTTGCGCCAGTGAGGTCAGATCCAGCACCAGCAGCGCGGAAGGCCCGATCACCACCACCACCCCGGCAAAGCCGATGCCCACGCCCGCCAGCCTGCGCCCGGTCAGCCGCTCATCCCGAAACAGGATCGCCGCCACCAGCACACCCAGAATCGCCGTCGATGCGTTGAGAATCGCTGCCAGCCCGGTGGGAATCACCAGTTGCCCCCAGGTGATCAGAGAAAACGGTATGACGTTGTTCAGCATACCCATGCCCAGAAACGCCGCCCAGACCCGGGCGCTGCGCGGCACCGTGAGGCCCTTGAGCGCGACCCAGACCCACAGGATCAGGCAGGCCCCCGCCACCCGGGCGGCCACGGTGGTGAACACGCCCAATTCGTCCAGCGCCAGCCGGTTGGCCAGAAACGACCCGCCCCAGATGAACGCCAGCAGCAGAAGTTCGGCCCAGGCCCGGGGCGAGAGGGATTTTTGTGCAACCATCATGGCCCCGGGGGTATCAGGCCAAAAGCGCCGCCGCGACCCGAAATGCGACAAAAGAAAAGGCCCCGCGCGACGGCGGGGCCTTTTGCCGATGTGAAGCGATCAGAAGCGGTAGCCGACCGACAGGCCAAAGCCCATCGCCTTGCTGCCGCTAAATTGGGTGCCAGACCCGTCCACCGCATCGCCCAGTTCGACATATTCGATGCCGGCGGTGATCTTTACGGCGTCCTTGGTATAGGTGCCGCCAATGCCGATGCTTTTCATCCCGTCGGTGGGCGACAGGCGCGAAGAGATGCCGCCCTTGGCATCCTCATAGCCCAGCCGCGCGAAGACGCTGAAATTGTCGTTGATCTTGCGGCCAACGCCCAGTTGATAGGTGATCACGTCATTCTCGAAATCGGTCACGTTGTCGCCAGTCAGGCTTTCATATCCTGCCGGGCGCACCTCCCAGACCGACCATTCCGACCAGCGGATCGAGCCGAACACCAGCGTATCCTTGGCCACGCCAGACTGGAAATCCAGCGTGATGGTCTGGGGCATTTCAATCGTGGTCGTGCTGTCGGGGAAGGGCGTGGTGCCGGGAACCAGACCGAAGGCGGGGATGTTTTCGGTGGTGGCCAGCTTGTGTGTCAGCCCGCTTTCATAGGTCAGGCCCACACGCAGCGCGATTTCCGGCTTTTCATAGGCCGCGCCCAGGATATAGCCAACATCGCCATCGCGCGCGCCATTGGCGGTATAGGTCAACGACCCGGGAGGTGCGCCTGCGGCCAGCGCCATGCCCAGCGGGTCGCCCGAACCGGCCAGCCCGCCGCGGATCAGTGCATCGGGAATGGTGATTTCAGCCGACGATTCGACATAGCGCGCGCCACCGTAAACCGATACGCCCGGCGACACTTCATAGCGCAGCACGGCCGCCAGCTGCTGGCTTTTCCATTCCGCATCAAGGCCGGTATAGACGCCGCTGCCATAGCTTGCATCCGCACCATAGGGCGAATTGACGAACACGCCGAAAGACAGTTTCTCGGTGATGTCTTGCTTCAGCGCCAGCGACAGGCTGGTGTAGTCGCCCGCCATGTCGCCGGTGCTGCCGCCACCCAGACCCGGGGCATAGGTGCCTGTCACCTTGGGCGAGACATGCGAGAACGACAGTTCCACATAGCTGCCCGGTTCAAACAGGATGCCATAGCCGATCCGGCTGCGGTCGATCCCCCCTGCCGCTGCGGCGCCTGTCGTCAATGCGACAGCCCCCAGCGTCAACACAACTCTTTTCATGTTCCTCATCCCCGTTGTGCAATATAATTGCTCATTAAACCGTAGGTGTCGGCGGGATTCCGGTCAATCAATGACGCGGCGTCACGATTTTGTCATATGCTGCCTGTGGCTATTGCGCACGTCATGGTTGTTGCGCCGCTGCGCGGTTGGCGGCGCGGATGTTGATGATGTTGGCCAGCAGGATCACCCCGCCGCCCAGAAACACCAGCGCGTCCAGCGGTTCGCCATAAAGCCACATGCCGATCGCCGCGATGACCGGCAGGCGGGCGAAATCAATCGGCACCACGATGCTGGCCGAAGCCAGCGACAGCGCCGTCGTCAGGCACAGATGCGCGGTGACGCCGCAAAACCCGATCAGCGCCAGCCAGGGCAGGGTGGCGGCTGTGGGCCACGCCACTTGCCCGTCAATCCCCGCCGCGATCAGCCCGAAACACAGCTGCATCCCCGTCAGCCAGAACAGGATCGACACGATGCATTCGCCGCGGGTCAGCGCCTTGGTCAGGATGATCGTGGCGGCAAAGCAGACGGCAGAGGCCGCCGCCGCCAGCACCCCCGGGTCAAGCGCCGCAAAATCGGGCCGCGCCACGATCAGGATGCCGGCAAAGCCAAGGGCCGCCGCCAGCGCCTTTGTCCGGGTGATCCGCTCGCCCAGAAAGAAGGGTGACAGCAGGATGACCCAGACCGGCGAGGTGAATTCCAGCGCGAACACCTGCGCCAGCGGAATCATGGTCAGTGCCCAGAACCACAGGTTCTGTCCGGTGAAGTGAAACAGGTTGCGGATGAAATGCTGGCCCAGCCGGTCGCGGCGCACCTCGCCCAGCCGCCCGGCCATCCCGGCCACAGCCAGCACGATCACCAGCCCCACCACCGACCGCCAGAACATGATCTCGAACGTATCATGCTGGCCTGCCACCTCGCGCCCCGCCACGGCCATTGCGGAAAAGGCGGCGATGGAGCCTGTCATCCACAGGGCGGCGGCTAGGGGGCGGTGGACGGCGGGCATGGGGCTTCTCGCGCAGGGTGCGCCCGTTCTGGCGGGGTGTGGCGGGAATGTCCAGCGGTGCCGCCGGGGGGCTGATCGGCTCAGCCCTTGCGGAACCGGATGTAAAGCCGCAGCGATTGCCGCATCGTGGCAAGCCCGTTGTAAAGATCACCGTCGATGACAACGGGCGAGGGGTTTGCCATCCCGTTCCGCTGATCGTCGCGCGAATAGGTCAGTGACGCCAGCGCGCCGCGCAGCCCGTCACGGTCATAATGCCGGTCAAGACCGCCAAAGGCCGCGTCGAGCCGCCCGACATCACTCAGCCGCGACCCGGCGGTTTTGGGGGTGTAGCCCTGCTGATTGATCCACACCTCAAATCCTGCCAGCATTGGCTATTCCCACTCGATCGTGCCGGGGGGTTTCGACGTGATGTCATAGGTCACGCGGTTGATGCCCTGCACCTCGTTGATGATCCGCGTGGCGGTTTCGCCAAGGAAATCATGGGTGAAGGGGTAATAATCGGCGGTCATGCCGTCGACCGATGTCACCGCCCGCAGCGCACAGGCGAAATCATAGGTGCGCCCGTCGCCCATCACGCCAACCGTGCGCACCGGCAGAATGGCCACAAACGCCTGCCAGATCTCGTCATACAGCCCGTGCTTGCGGATCTGGTCGATGAATACCGCATCGGCCTTGCGCAATATGTCCAGCTTTTCTCGGGTGATCTCACCGGGGCAGCGGATTGCGAGGCCCGGGCCGGGGAAGGGGTGGCGGCCGATGAAATGCGCAGGCAGGCCCAGTTCGCGACCCAGCGCGCGCACCTCGTCCTTGAACAACTCGCGCAGCGGTTCCACCAGCTTCATGTTCATGCGTTCGGGCAGGCCGCCGACATTGTGGTGGCTTTTGATCGTGACTGAAGGGCCGCCGCTGAACGACACTGATTCGATGACATCGGGGTAAAGCGTGCCCTGCGCCAGAAATTCCGCGCCACCCAGGGCCTTGGCGTGTTTTTCGAACACTTCGATGAACAGCCCGCCGATGATCTTGCGCTTGGTTTCGGGGTCGCTGACGCCATCCAGCTTGCCAAGGAACAGCTCGGATTCGTCAGCATGGATCAGCGGCAGGTTGTAATGCTCGCGGAACATGCCCACGACCTGTTCCGATTCGCCCAGCCGCATCAGTCCGTGATCGACATAGACACAGGTCAGCTGATCGCCGATCGCCTCATGGATCAGGATGGCGGCCACCGAACTGTCCACCCCGCCCGACAGCGCACAGATCACCCGGCCCGTGCCCACCTGCGCGCGGATCTTGGCAATTGCCTCTTCGCGGTAGGCGCCCATCGTCCAGTCACCGGTAAAGCCTGCCAGACGCACGAAATTCTCATACAGCTTGGCGCCGCGCGGGGTGTGGTGCACCTCGGGGTGGAACTGCACGGCATAGAAATGCCGTTCTGGGTCGGCGGTGATGGCGAAGGGCGCGTTGGGCGAGGTGCCATAGACCTGAAAGCCGGGCGCGATGGCGGATACATGGTCGCCATGGCTCATCCAGACCTGTTCGCGGCCGCCATTCTCGGGGGCCGCGAACCAGCCCTTCAGTAGTGGCAGGGTGGCATCGGCGGGTGTCACAAAGGCGCGGCCGAATTCGGCTGTGCCATGGCCACGCTCCACCTTGCCGCCAAGGCAATGCATCATCACCTGCTGACCATAGCAGATGCCCAGGATCGGCACGCCAAGGGTAAAGGCCGTGGCCGGGGGCATCGGTGCCCCATCGGCAAAGACCGAGGCCGGACCGCCGGAAAAGATGATGGCCTTGGGCGCGAAACCGGCCAGAAAGGCATCGGTCACGGTCTGGAACGGATGGATTTCGCAATAGACATTCAGCTCGCGCAGGCGGCGCGCGATGAGCTGGGTGACTTGCGAGCCGAAGTCGATGATGAGAAGGCGGTCATGCTGGGTCATGCGCGCGGCATAGGGTTTGGTGCATGAATTCGCAAGGGGATTTGCTGGGGTGAGCGCCGGGGGGTTCACACCCCCGGACCCCCGTGGGATATTTGGGTCTGGAAAGAGCTGAAAGGGGCTGCAGTGGCAAGATGCGCCGTTCGCGGCATGCCGGAATGTCGCTTTTGGGCGGCAAGCGGCGGAAACGGGGGGCGGGGCGGGGTGGAATACCGGCATAAGGGGGAAAAGATGCGCCGCGCGGCGCGGGCTGGAGGATCATGCGATGAATGATGTGGCAGGGCGCAGGGCGCGCGGCGGTGGCGGATCGGCGCGGCGGGCGGAACGTTCGGCGGTGAGTTTCGAGACGGCGCGCTATATCTCGCGCAACATCCCGAATTTCGAGATCCTGAACGAAGAGGCGTTGCAGATCATCGAATGGAACGCCGACACGATTCTGGAAGAGATCGGCGTGAATTTCGTGGAAAATCCGGCGGCGCTGGATCTGTGGCGCGCGGCGGGGGCCGATGTGAAGGGCGAGCGGGTGCATATTCCGCGTGGTCTGGCGCGGAAACTCTGTGCCACCGCGCCGTCGCAGTTCACCCAATACGCCCGCAACCCGGCGCGTAACGTGAATGTGGGCGGGCGCGATCTTGTGCTGGCCCCGGTTTACGGCCCGCCCTTCGTGCGCGACCGTGCGGGCGGGCGGCGCTATGCCACCATCGCCGATTTCCAGAACTTCGTGAAGCTGGGCTATATGTCGAAATGGCTGCACCATTCTGGCGGCACGGTCTGCGAGCCCACCGATGTGCCGGTGAACAAGCGGCATCTGGACATGCTGCACGCGCATATGGTGCTGTCGGACAAGCCCTATATGGGATCAGTCACCGAACCCAGCCGCGCGCAGGATTCGGTGGATATGTCAAAGCTGCTGTTCGGCGCGGATTTCGTTGACCAGAACACGGTGATGACCAGCCTGATCAACATCAACTCGCCCATGACATTCGACGGCATCATGATGGGCGCGATGGAGGTTTACGCGCGCAACAATCAGGCCACGATCATCAGCCCCTTCATCGTGGGCGGCGCGATGGCCCCGGTGACGGTGGCGGGCACGCTGACGCAGGTGCTGGCCGAGGTGCTGGCGGGTGTGGCCTACAGCCAGTTGGTGCGCCCGGGCGCGCCGGTGATTGCGGGGGCCTTTGTGACAAGCATCGACATGAACTCGGGTGCGCCGACCTTCGGCACGCCCGAGGCTGCGCATATCACCTATGGCGCGGGGCAATTGGTGCGGCGGCTGAACCTGCCTTACCGTTCGGGCGGCAGTTTCTGCGGATCGAAGCTGCCCGATGCGCAGGCGGCTTATGAAACGGCCAACAGCCTGAACATGGCGCTGCTGGCGGGGGTGAATTTCATGCTGCATGCCTGCGGCTGGCTGGAGGGGGGGCTTGTGTCGTCCTACGAGAAATTCGTGATGGATGCTGACCAGTTGGGCACATTGCACCATCTGGCGCAGGGCATTTCGATGGATGACAACGGGCAGGCGCTGGACGCGATCCGCGAGGTGGGCCCCGGCGGGCATTATCTGGGCTGCCAGCACACGCAGGCCAATTTCAAATCGGCCTTCTGGCGGTCTGACTTGCTGGATTACAAACCCTTCGAGACATGGGACGAAGAGGGCGCACGCGATACAGAAACGCTGGCGGCAGAGCGGGTGCACAAGATGCTGGGCGATTATCAGGCCCCGGCGCTGGACGAGGGCATTGCAGAGTCGTTGACGGATTTCGTGGCGCGCAAGAAGGCCTCGGTGCCGGATGCGTTCATCTGAGGCTTTCGCGGGCTGGTCGCTCTGACCTGCGGCACCACAGTGTTCAGGGGGCGCGGGTCATTCCGCGCCCCTTTGTCTGCGGGTCAGGTGACGGCGGGCCGGGGCAGCAGCCGCACCTCGGCCATCAGCGCGATCAGCAGTTCCACATGCCGGGCGATGGAATAGCTGGCATCGCCGGTCTGGCGCGTCGCCTCCATCCGTTCCTCTTCTGACCACAGCTGCGGCAGTGCCTGATCCGCCAGCGCGGTGCCGATCAGGCGGCGCAGGTCACGCTCGCGCCGGTAATCGGCCAGACCGTGCCGCGCGGCGCGGATCAGCAGGCGGGGGCGGCGCAGGTCGGCCAGCAGGCTGCGGAAATCATTCATGTCAGTCACCTCGGTTTGGGTCTGGACAGATTGCATCTGTGCAACTGGGCGTTGCGCATTTCTGCGATTCAGCGCGCGGACCTTTCGCCTTTGTTTAGGAATTAGAAACAATTATCGACAAAACTGCCTATATTAACCATCGAGTAACCAATGCCACTCACGGTTGCAATTGTCCAAGACCCACGCATTGCCCCCGACGGGCCCTGCGGGATCAGCGCATGACACCCGAGTTGAGAACGCCCTCTGCCCTGCCTGACTGGCTGCCCGAAGCGGTGCGGCTCTATCTGCATCACACCGAGGACGGGCTGTCGCTGCGGGCCTTGGCGCGGCGCGAGGGCTGCCATGCCTCGACCGTGCTGCGCCATGTGCGGCGCTACGAAAACCGCCGCGACGATCCCTTGATGGATGCGGCGCTGGCCGCGCTGGGGCGCAGGCCCGCCGTTCCCCCCGTTTTTCCCGCCACGCCCGCATACCCGCAACAGGAGGCCCCGCCGATGACAGCCCCGATCCGCCCGCCGCTGCCCGACACCGCCGTTCCCGATGAGGCCACGATCCTGCGCGAGGCGCGGCGCGTGCTGCGCCGTCTGGCCGAACCGCAGGCTGTGCTGGCGATTGCGCCCGACATGGAAAAGGCCGCCGTGCTGCGCGAAGGCCCCGACGGCCGCACAGCCCGCACCGCGGTGGTGGAACGCGGGGTGGCACAAGCCTTTGCGCTGAAGGACTGGATCACTTGCCGCAAGGCGGGCCGGATTGCGACCTATGAGATTACCGCCGCAGGCCGCGCCGCCGTGAAACGCATGATCGAGGCCGAGGATCGCCAGCGGCAGGGCATGGCCGAGGCGGCCACCCCCTTTGCCGACCAGCACCGCGACTGGGACACGCGCGATGTGGCGGGCGAGGACGGCCCGCGCAAGTTGCGCTACAATCTGGCGGAAAGCCCGGTGGCGGCACTGGGGCGGCGGCGCGACAAGGATGGCAAGCCATTTCTGGAGCCCGATCTGGTCGAGGCCGCCGAACGTCTGCGCGAGGATTTCGAACTGGCGCAGATGGGGCCGCGCGTGGCGCAGAACTGGGACCGTTTCCTGACAGGGGCCGACCGGGGCGGGTTTCGCGCCGATGCGGGCGGGGCCGAGGGGCCGCGCGCGGCGCGCGACCGGGTGGCGCTGGCGCTGCGCGACCTTGGCCCCGGTCTGGGCGACATGGTGCTGCGCTGCTGCTGCTTTCTGGAGGGGCTGGAGGTGGCAGAGAAACGCATGGGCTGGTCGGCCCGTTCCGGCAAGATCGTGCTGCGCATCGCGTTGCAACGGCTGCGGCGGCACTATGATGCGGCCTATGGCCGGTCGGGGCCGCTGATCGGCTAGGGCAGTCACATCGCCCTGACTGGCCGGAAATGCATGGCTCCCCTGTGCGCGTGGCATCTGCTGCCGGTTGCCACGCGGCTGCAAAAGGCCTATTTCCCGAGGGATGCGGCCAGTCAGGGGGACATTCCGTTGCGCGACCTTACCATTCCCGACCAGCGCCACCCCGAAAAGGCGCATCGCGCCGACAATGAACAGCCGAAAAAGCCGTCGTGGATCAGGGTCAAGGCTCCTACCTCCGAAGGCTACAAGGCCACGCGCGAGATCATCAAGGAAAACCGCCTTGTGACGGTGTGTGAAGAGGCGGGTTGCCCCAATGTCGGCGAATGCTGGAGCCAGGGCCACGCCACCATGATGATCATGGGCGAGATCTGCACGCGCGGCTGCACCTTCTGCAACGTGGCCACCGGCAAGCCGCAGACGCTGGATGCGTTCGAACCGGGCCGGGTGGCGCAAGCCGTGGCCAAACTGGGGTTGAACCACGTGGTCATCACATCCGTTGACCGCGACGATCTGGAGGATGGCGGGGCCGAGCATTTCGCCCAGACCATCCGCGCGATCCGCCACCGCAGCCCCGCCACAACCATCGAGATTCTGACCCCCGATTTCCTGCGCTGTTCGCCGAAAGTGCTGGAAACCGTGGTCGAGGCGCGCCCCGACGTGTTCAACCACAATCTTGAAACCGTGCCGGGCCTGTATCTGGAAGTGCGGCCCGGCGCGCGTTATTTCCATTCTTTGCGTCTGCTGCAAAGGGTCAAGGAACTGGACCCTACGATGTTCACCAAATCGGGCATCATGGTGGGGCTGGGCGAGGATCGCCCCGGCGTGTTGCAGGTGATGGATGACATGCGCGCGGCAGATGTCGATTTCCTGACCATCGGGCAATATCTGCAACCCACGCCGAAACACCACCGGGTTGACCGGTTCGTGACGCCCGAAGAATTCGCCGCCTATGAAAAATCGGCCTATGGCAAGGGGTTCCTGATGGTGTCGGCCACGCCGCTGACGCGGTCCAGCTATCACGCGGGCGATGATTTCGCGCAGTTGCGCGCGGCGCGGCTGGCAAAACTGGGGATCGCCTGACAACCGGGCGCATCATCGCCACCGACGCCTGCGTGGCCGAAGGCGCGGCATGGCTGGCCGCGCGTGAACCGCGGTTTGCCGATGCTCTGGCATTGACTGGCCCCTTGCCCTTGCGCCGCCGGGCCGATGGCTTTGCCGCGCTGATGGATGCGATTGTCAGCCAGCAGGTGTCGGTCGCCTCGGCCAATGCCATTTTCGCGAGGGTTCAGGCGGCGGGGCTGACCGAACCCATGGCGGTGCTGGCGGCGGGCGAGGAGGGCCTTCGCGCCTGCGGCCTGTCGCGGCCCAAGATGCGCTATGCGCTGGCCTTGGCCGGGGCAGGGCTGGATTATGACGCGCTGCGGCAGATGCCGGATGATCAGGTGATCGCCACGCTGGTGGCTCTGCCGGGCATCGGGCCGTGGACGGCGGAAATCTATGCCATGTTCTCGCTGGGCCGGGCGGATGTGTTTGCCCCCGGCGATCTGGCCTTGCAGGAATCCACCCGGCTGCTGTTCGATCTGCCCGCCCGCCCCGATGCCCGCGCCTTTCGCGCCATGGCCGGGGCGTGGAGCCCGTGGCGCGCGGTTGCGGCGCGGCTATTGTGGGCCTATTACCGTGTGGCAAAGCAGCGGGAAGGCAGCAGATGACGCGCGAATTGAACTTCAAGCGCCGGGCGGCGAAATCGGGCAGCGCGAAAAGCCTTGTGGTGTTCGTGCATGGTTACGGGGCTGACGGGGCCGACCTTCTGGGGCTGGCCGACCCGCTGGCCGCCCATCTGCCCGACACGGTGTTCATGGCCCCCGATGCGCCGGAACGCCTGCCGGGCAGCCCGTTCGGCTTTCAGTGGTTCCCGATTCCCTGGCTTGATGGCTCGACCGAGGCGCAGGCGGCGGCGGGGCTGGCGCGGGCTGCCGATGACCTGAACGCCTTCCTTGATGCGCGGCTGGCGGAGGAGGGGCTGACCCCCGACGCGCTGGCACTGGTGGGGTTTTCGCAGGGGTCGATGATCAGCCTGCATGTGGCACCGCGGCGCGATCAGGCCATTGCCGGGGTGGTGGCGTTTTCCGGGCGGCTGCTGGCCCCCGAACGGCTGGCCCGTGAAACCCGGGTGAAGCCGCCGGTGTTGCTGATCCACGGCGATGCCGACCCGGTGGTGCCGTTCGATGACATGGGGCTGGCCGGCAATGCGCTGATCGCGGCAGGGTTTGAAACCTTTGGCCATGTCATGAAGGACACCGGCCATGGCATCGCCCCTGACGGGCTGTCGGTGGCGCTGGCGTTCCTGCGCGAACGGCTTTAGCCGCATCCGGCGGCATTCCGCGCGGATTGCCGAATTTTCAGGCTGCCCGTCTTTGCGTCATATCTTTGTGACAGGGCCGCGTTACGCCTCTGCACGGCAGTATCGCAGATTGCGGGGCTTGCCAGCGGCAGAACGCCATATATAGTTTTGCTGAACCGGGGCGGGGCTCCCCGCCTTGGTGCCGATGACCGGCAGACGAGGCGAAGACGGAGTCGAGACCCATGGACGGCGATTTCAGAACCACTTTCGTGCGCGAACCTGCCGCGCTGAAACAGTATCCGGCACTGGTGCTGAATGCCGATTACCGGCCCCTGTCCTATTACCCCCTGTCGCTGTGGCCCTGGCAGGAGGCGATCAAGGCCGCGTTCCTGGACCGGGTGTCGATCGTCGCGCAATATGACCATGTGGTGCGAAGCCAGAGGGCCGAGATACGCATCCCTTCTGTCGTCGTGCTGAAAGATTACATCAAACCCCAGAAGCGCGTGGCCTTCACGCGCTTCAATCTTTTTCTGCGCGACCAGTTCTGCTGCCAGTATTGCGGCGCCAAGGGTGATCTGACATTCGACCATGTGCTGCCCCGGTCGCGCGGCGGTATCACCTCATGGGAAAACGTGGTCGCGGCATGCAGCCCCTGCAACCTGCGCAAGGGGTCAAAAACCCTGCGGCAATCGGGCATGCGGCTGGCCCGCGCGCCCCATGTGCCCACGGCGGATGAGATGCAGAACCACGGGCGGCGCTTTCCGCCCAACCACCTGCATGACAGTTGGCTGGATTATCTTTACTGGGATGCCGAACTGGACGCCTGACCGCTTTGCCGCCGCGCAGCAATGCCTGTTGTGCGGCGGGCACAGGATGCTAGACTCGTAGCGACCCAGCCGCTATGACAAGTGGCGTTAGCGCTAACAGCCCCGCGGGGCAGAGCGAGGAGAGCCATGGTTTCGCGCGTCATTCCGGTTGAACCCTTTGATCTGGTGGTTTTCGGCGGCACGGGCGATCTTGCCCGGCGCAAGATCCTGCCCGGCCTTTACCGCCGCTTCCTTGGCGGGCAGATGCCGCCGGAAAGCCGCATCATCGGGGCCGCCCGGTCTGAAATGACCGAAGATGAATTCCGCGCCATGGCCCGCGCCGCCATCGCGGAATTCGTCAGCGCCGACAAGCGCGATGCCGCGATGATCGACCAGTTCATCTCGCTGATCAGCTATGTGGCCATTGACGCCAAGGGCGATGGCGGCTGGGCCACGCTGAAGGGCATGATGCGCAAGGGGGTGGTGCGGGCCTTCTATTTCTCGGTCGCGCCGGCGCTGTTCGGGGCCTTGGCCGAACGCCTGCATGACCACAACATCGCCGATGCGAAAAGCCGCATCGTGGTGGAAAAACCCTTTGGCCGCGATCTGGACACCGCCCGCGCGCTGAACGCCACGCTGGCCAAGCATTTCCGTGAGGAACAGATCTACCGGATCGACCATTATCTGGGCAAGGAAACCGTGCAGAACCTGATGGCGGTGCGGTTCGCCAACATCCTGTTCGAGCCGATCTGGAAGGCGCAATACATCGACCATGTGCAGATCACCGTGGCCGAAACCGTGGGGGTCGAAGGCCGCGGCGCCTATTATGACACTTCGGGCGCGATGCGCGACATGGTGCAGAACCACCTGATGCAGCTTTTGTGCCTGATCGCGATGGAGCCGCCCTATCATTTCGACCCCAACGCCGTGCGCGATGAAAAGCTGAAGGTGATCCGCGCGCTGGACCCGGTGGAACATCAGGATATCGTGCGCGGGCAGTATCTGGCCGGCGGTGGGCAGAAATCCTATGTCGACCACAGCGAAAACCCGGCGTCAAAGACCGAAAGCTACATCGCCATGAAGGTGCATGTGTCGAACTGGCGCTGGAAGGGCACGCCGTTTTACCTGCGCACCGGCAAAAGGCTGCGCGCCCGCACGTCCGAAATCGCCATCACCTTCAAGGAACCGCCGCATTCGATCTTTGACGATGCCGAAGGCTGGCGCGAAAACGTGCTGGTCATCCGGTTGCAGCCGAACGAGGGCATGAACCTGATGGTGATGATCAAGGAACCGGGGCCGGGCGGCATGCGGCTGACCCAGGTTCCGCTGGACATGTCTTTCGCCGAAGCCCTGGGCGAGGACGGGGCCGATATTCCGGATGCTTATGAACGGCTGATCATGGATGTGATCCGGGGCAACCAGACCCTGTTCATGCGCGGGGATGAGGTAGAGGCCGCCTGGGCCTGGGCCGACCCGATCATCCAGGCGTGGGAACGCAAGGGCGACAAGCCGCGCGGATACGAGCCCGGAACCTCGGGGCCCGAGGATGCGCTGATGCTGCTGCACCGCGACGGCCGCCGCTGGCGGGAGATACGCGAATGAAATTCGTCGAATACCCCGACCGCGAGTTTCTGATGCTGAAACTCGCCGATGTGATCGCGGGCGAGCTTGCCGATTTTCTGCGCCGCGAGGGGCGGGCCAGCCTGTGTGTGCCGGGCGGCACCACGCCGGGGCCGATTTTCGACACGCTGTCGGGTGTGGACATCGACTGGGCCAATGTTGCGGTATTCCTGAACGACGAGCGTTGGGTGCCGGAAGACAGCCCCCGGTCGAACACCCGCCTGCTGCGCGAACGCCTTCTGGTGGGCCGGGCGGCGGCGGCGCAGCTGGTGCCGCTTTACGCGCCCGCCGACCAGCCCGAGGACAGGCTGGCCGAACTGGCCGAAGGCATTGCCCCGCATCTGCCGATCTCGGTCCTGCTGCTGGGCATGGGGGCCGACATGCACACCGCCAGCCTTTTCCCCGGCGCCGACCGTCTGGAAGAGGCGCTGACCGACAGCGCCCCCACCCTGATGGCGCTTCGCGCCGATGCGGCGGGTGAGCCGCGCATCACCCTGACAGCCGGGCCGCTCCGCGCGGCAATGAACATCCACATCCTGATCACCGGGGCGGAAAAGCGCGTGGCGCTGGAAAAGGCGCAGCACCTGACCCCCGCCGAGGCCCCGGTAAAAGCCATACTTGCAAACGCAACCGTGCATTGGGCAGAGTGACATGACCGAAACCTGGCAGGCGCTGGCGGCGCATCATTCCGCCGTGAAATCCCGCGCGATCCTTGATCTGTTCGCGGACGACCACCGTGCCGCGGCCTTTTCGGCCCGGCTGGGCGGCATGCTGTTCGACTATTCCAAGACCAACATAGATGCCGAAGGGCTTGGCCTGCTGCTGGATCTTGCCGCAGCCGCAGGCGTGGCGGAAAAACGCGATGCCATGTTCGCGGGTGCCAAGATCAACGAAACCGAGGGCCGCGCCGTGCTGCACACCGCGCTGCGCAACATGGATGCGGCGGTGATGGTCGATGGCGCCGATGTGACGCCCGCGCTGCGCGCCACCCATGCCCGGCTGCATGCCTTTGCCAATGATGTGCGTTCGGGTGCGTTTCAGGGGCAGGGCGGGCCGATTACCGATGTGGTGAACATCGGCATCGGCGGGTCTGACCTTGGCCCGGCGATGGCCTGCCTTGCACTTGCCCCCTATGCCGACGGGCCGCGCTGCCATTTCGTGTCGAACGTCGATGGCGCGCATGTGGCCGATGTGCTGCGGGGGCTGGACCCTGCAACCACGCTGGTCATCGTGGCCTCGAAAACCTTTACCACCATCGAGACGATGACCAATGCCGAAACCGCCCGTGTCTGGATGGCGGGAAAGGTCGCCGATCCCGCTGCGCAATTTGCCGCCGTGTCCACCGCAGCCGCGAAAACCGCCGCATTCGGCATCGCGCCCGAACGGGTGTTCGGGTTCGAGGATTGGGTGGGTGGCCGCTATTCCATGTGGGGCCCGATCGGTCTGTCGCTGATGCTGGCCGTGGGGCCGCAGGCGTTTGACGAATTTCTGGCGGGGGCTGCGGATATGGATGCGCATTTCCGCACGGCGGAGTTTGCGCAGAACCTGCCGGTGCTGCTGGCCTTGGTGGGCATCTGGCACAACCAGATCTGCGGCTATGCCACGCGCGCCGTGCTGCCCTATGACCAGCGCCTGTCGCGCCTGCCCGCCTATCTGCAACAGCTGGAGATGGAATCGAACGGCAAGCGCGTGGCGATGGACGGCAGCGATCTGGCCATCCACTCCGGCCCCGTTGTGTGGGGCGAGCCGGGCACCAACGGCCAGCATGCGTTTTATCAGCTGATCCATCAGGGCACCCGCCCCGTGCCCTGCGAATTCCTGCTGGCGCGCGAGGGGCACGAGCCTGACCTGGCCCACCAGCACCTGCTGCTGGCGGCGAATTGTCTGGCGCAATCCGAGGCGCTGCTGCGCGGGCGGTCTTTGGCCGAGGCCACAGCGATCATGGCAAAAAAGGGCCTGACAGGGGCAGAGCTTGACCGGCAGGCGCGGCACCGCGTTTTCCCGGGCAACCGGCCCTCGACCACTTTGGCCTATGCCAAGCTGACGCCCTTCGTGCTGGGCCAGATCATCGCGCTTTATGAACACCGGGTGTTTGTCGAAGGCGTGATCCTGGGCATCAATTCCTATGACCAGTGGGGGGTGGAACTGGGCAAGGAATTGGCGACCGCCTTGGGGCCGATCCTGGAAGGCGCGCAAAGCGCCGATGCCAAGGATGGCTCGACCCGGCAACTGGTGGAATTCTTCCGGGGGAAATGACCGGGTCGGTCAGGCCAGCTCGGCCGCCAGAAACTCCAGCACGGCGGCCCGCATGGCCGCCGTTTCCACATGGCCGGTCAGCGGTTCGCGGTGCAGCACCAGTCGCCCGCCCTGCGCCGCATAGGCTGCGCGCGTCGCCTGCAACGCCAAGTCCACCGCATCGGGCGGGGTCAAGGGGTCGGCGTCGCCAATGGCGATGAACTGCGCGCGGGGGGCCACCAGCCCGGCGATCGTGCCATTCGATGCCAGCGGCAGCAGGCCCGGCACGGTCAGATAGATGCCATGCCGGTCATGCGCGCCGGTTTCCAGCAGCGGCGCGAAATCGGCATAGCAGCATTCATGCGCCAGCGCGCGGATGCGCAGGTCAACCGCCGCCAGCCAATAGCCCAGCGTGGCACCCATGGATATGCCGAAACACCCGATCCGCCCCGCATCGGTGCCCGGATCCGCCGCCAGCCAATCGACCGCCGCCCTGCATTCCCCCAGCATCTGCCCGGCAAGGCTGCGCCCCTGCCACAGCGCCGCCTTGGCCGCCGCCGATTCCGTGACCCCGGCGCGCAGCCCGAAACAGGGCATGTCCAGACACAGCGACTGTATCCCCAGCGCTGCCAGCGCCGGGCCCATGGGCGATTGCAGGGCCGGGCGGCCCGCCATCAGCTCATCCGCGCCGATGTCATAGCGGCCGCCATGGGCGTGGATGTTCAGCACGGCGGGCAGGGGGCCATCGCTGTCGGGGCGGCAGAGGATGCCGCGCACCGGCTCGCCGGTTTTCGTGCGGAAGGTCAGGTGGCGCAGGGTCAGGCCCGGCTGGCGTTCCACGCGTTCGGCAATCAGCGCCAACGGGTGATCGCCAAGTTCGAACAAGCCTGTCAGTTGCTCCGTCAGCCTGTCGCCCATTGCAGCCATCCCCCCCCCCGAAACACTGGATGGCGCAGAGGTTAACCGGGCAGCCGGGGCGCTGACAGGGTGAAAAGTTGCGCGCATGCAACAAAAAACCCCGGCGCTGTGCTGCGCCGGGGCCATGTGTCAGGGGTCAGACCTTACCAGGTGAAGTCGTCGGCATCCATCTGCGAGGTGCGGAAATCGTCGATCCGCAGGGTTCCCGCGCTGAAGGTCAGCACCACATCGTCACCATCCTGCCGCGCCGCACCGCGCACCTGCGCCCAGGTGTTCAGCCCGGCAATCGCCGTCAGGTCGATGGTGTCGTCGCCGGTTTCGAAATCGGTGATACGGTCGGCCCCGCTGTTGAAGGCGAAATGGTCGGCGCCTTCGCCGCCGGTCATCACGTCATTGCCCGCGCCGCCGTTGAAGCGGTCATTGCCCTCGCCGCCGACCATGCGGTCGGCACCTGCGCCACCCACCAGCACGTCATTGCCTTCGTCGCCGATGATGGTGTCGTTGCCATTGCCGCCGTTCAGCACATCGTCACCTTCGCCACCAAGGAGCGAGTCATTGCCGTCGCCTGCCAGCACCGTGTCATTGCCCGACCCGGCATAAAGACGGTCGTTGCCGGTGCCCCCGTCAAGATAGTCGTTGCCTTCGCCGGCCGAGATGCGGTCATTGCCTGCCCCGCCGTAAAAGGCGTCGTTGCCGCTTTCGTCGGTCATGATGTCATCGCCAGCGCCGCCATCCAGGCGGTCTTCGCCCTTGCCGCCCAGCATGGTATCATTGCCATTGCCGCCGAACATGCGGTCGTCGTCGTCGTTGCCTTCCAGACGGTCGCTGCCATCGTTGCCATAGATCGTGTCGGCCCCGTCAAGGCCAAGGATCGTGTCGGCCAGATTGGTGCCGAACAGGCGGTTCGCTTCGTCGTTGCCAGTAATGCGGGCCATCGGATTCTCCTGTGAATGCATGGCGCTTGCTGCGCCGAATGGGATTGCGCGAGCCTGCTCATGCAGGCACATGCAGAAAACGTCGGGGCCGTGAAATGCTTCCCTCGGGCAGAAGATTTTTTTCGATGTTCGTGTGGTCAGACGTGAACCACGCCTTTTCGCAGGGCCGAGGCGGCCGAAGCCGGGAAAACCCGTGCGCGCAGGCAAGGCGCGGGCCATGCGATCAGGGTCATGTCAGGGTGAAATGATCCGGCTGCGGTTCGCCGATCTGCAAACCGCTGGCCAAGGGTGCCTTGAGGGGTCACACGGCGGGGCTGTTCAGCGGCGCTGCAACAGATCCCAGCGGTTGCCGAACGGGTCGCGCCAGACCGCGACGGTGCCATAGGGTTCGACGCGCGGCTCCTCCTCGAACAGCACGCCTGCTGCAAGCATGTGCGCGTGGTCGCGCGCAAAATCGTCGGTTTCCAGAAACAGGAGCACCCGGCCGCCGCACTGGTTGCCGATGGCCGCCGCCTGCCGGGCCGTGTCGGCCCGGGCCAACACCAGTGCGGCACCGCCGCCCCGGGGGGCCACCGTCACCCAGCGTTTGCGGCCCTGATCCACATCGGCCAGCAGATCAAACCCCATCACGCCCACATAAAACGCGATCCCTGCGTCATAGTCGGGCACCACCAGCGCCAGCGCGCCGATGCGGGGCAGGCCCGATGTGCCGGCAGGCTCAATCAATGATCGGGCGGATGTCGGCGGGGCGGGCCTGCGGCAGGTTGATGCGGGCCACCTGCTCGGCAATCGGATCGACCGACAGCGGGTGCAGTTCGGCCCCGTGGGCGGCGGCATCGCCGATGTCCTGCCAGCGCCCGCCCTTGTAGATTTCCAGCGCGGAAAAGCCGGATTTGTAGCCCATCTTGCGGCTGCCCGGCACCCAATAGCCCAGATAGACGAAAGGCAACCCCGCCTCGCGCGCGATGGCGACGTGATCAAGGATCAGATAGGTGCCCAGACTGTCGGATTGCAGATCGGGGTCGTAGAACGAATAGACCATGCTCAGCCCGTCGTCGAACACATCGGTCAGGCAGACGGCGGCCAGCGGGCGGCTGCGCTCGCCCTCAGCGGGGGCGCGGCTGTATTCGATGACGCGGCTGCGGATCGGGGTTTCCTCGATCATCGCGGCGAATTCGAAAATGTCCATGTCAGCCATGCCACCATCGGCGTGGCGTTCGTCCAGATAGCGGCGGAACAGGGCATACTGGTCTTCGGTGGCCCAGGGGCTGGTGGCGTTGCGCATCAGCCCCCCGTTGCGGCGCAGGATGCGGCGCTGGCTGCGCGTCGGCTGAAAATCGGCCACCCGGATGCGGGCCGACAGGCAGGCCGAACACTCGGCGCAAGAGGGGCGATACAGCACGTTCTGGCTGCGCCGGAAACCCTGCTTTGACAGCGTGTCGTTCAGTTTCTGCGCATGTTCGCCCTGCAGGGCGGTGAACAGCTTGCGCTCCAGCCGCCCGTCCAGATAGGGGCAGGTCTGCGGGGCCGTCACATAGAACTGCGGCGCGATGGGAACTGTGTGACGCATGGCCGTATCCGGTTGATCCAAGCGGCAGGTTAGCAAGCCCCGGTGGCCGCGCCAAGAACTGTCTTGCGGTTGTTACGCGGCATTTGCGGGGCATTTCGCCCCGGTGTCAGGCAGTTGCGCCATATGCCGCGCGCTGGGTTCAGTCCTGCGCGGCGCGGTTGATGGCGACGGTGCCCAGAACATGATCGCTCAGCCCCTGGCCACGCGCGCCCAGCAGCATCAGCGCGACCGAGATCACCTGCGGCACCACAAAGGCGATGGAAACGGTATAGCCCAGCGTGTGCAAGAACGCCTCGCCCCCGTTCAGCGGCTGGCCCTGGCCGTTGCGCAGCCGGATCGCCATCAGCCGCATGCCCGGCGTGGCCGAACCGCGCGCCAGCGCGACCCAGCGGTAGCAAAAGCTGACCGCCAGATACAGCAGCGGCAGAAAGAACAGCGCGACAAAGGCGGTAAAGGGCACGATCAGCGCCACCAGAATGGCGATCAGCACCGTGTCGACCAGCCAGGCAAGGCCGCGCTTCATCGGCACATCGGCATAGAATTCGGCGTGGCGGACCGGATCGGGCAGGTGTTCGGTGGGCGACCAGCTGGGCGTCATGGCAGGCTCCGTTCAGGGGCGGGACAGGGTTGGCAGGTGAAAGGCGGCCCGTCAGGGGCCGCCCGGTGACATCTTCGGTATCAAGTGCCGCAGCGGTTCAGTAGTTCCCGGCGCGTGGGGCTTCGTCTACCGGGGCTGCCGGGGGGGTGTTGCGGGCTTCGGACCCGGCACGGGCGCGATCATCCATGAAGGCGTCGAATTCCGACTTGTCCTTGGCGTCGCGCAGGCGTTGCAGGAAGGCCTCGAAGGCGGTCTGTTCATCTTCCAGACGGCGCAGCATATCGGCCTTGTAGGCGTCAAAGGCGGTGTTGCCGCTGGTGCCATGGCTGCGGTAGCCCATGTGCCCATCGCGGCGGGCGGTGCAGGCGGTGCGTTTGAACATGCGTTTGCTCCAGATCATGTAAGCGAGAAGGGCAAGGCCGACCGGCCAGACGAAAACGAAACCCAGCACCATGGCGGTGATCCAGGCCCAGCGGCCCTTGTTGTCAAGCCAGGCTTCGGCGCGGGTGAGCCAGGACGTGATCCCGCCTGCAAAGGCGGAGGATGAGGCAGTATTCATTGCGGCGGTCTCCCGGTTGCGTTGATGTGAACGTCTTTCACATGACCAAGATCGTGTGTCGCGGGGCTTTGCGCAAGGGGTATGTTAAGGAAATTTACATGAGCGTTCCGCTGCGGCCTGCCATGGGGCGGAGGCCGTTGAAACTATTGGGTAAAATCGGCCACCTTTGCCCCGGTCACACGCAGCAGCACATCGGGCGCGATGGCAAAGATGTGCCGGGGCGTGCCCGCCGCCGCCCAGACCTGTGCAAAGCTCAGCAAATGCCGGTCCATGTAGCAGGGAAATTCCGTCAGATGGCCCAGCGGTGCCACCCCGCCGATGGCAAAGCCCGAATGCGCCCGGATCACCGCCGCATCGGCCTTGGCCAGCGGCTCGCCCGCCAGCGTGGCGGCGCGGGTGGGGCAGACCTGCTGGCCGCCCGCCGTCAGAAACAGGTGCAGCCGTTGTGATGCTTCGCCCAGAAACAGGATGGATTTCACGATCTGGTCGGGCGCGCAGCCCGCCTCGGCCGCCGCCTGGTTGGCGGTGCGCGTCTCGCCCGGCATCTCGCGGATGTCCGTCGCCACCCCCGCCGCCTGCAAGGCCGCCGTTACCCGCGCCAGACTTCTGCTCATCCCGCCCCTCCGTTTTGCGGCAGTATTCACGGCCAGCCCTGTAACCGCAACCATCCTGCCACCCGGTTGACCGCCCCCGCACCACCCGCCATGGTGACAAAATGAGCACCCGCACCGCCTTTGCCCGCCGCCTGACCCGCCAGCCCATTGCGCATGATGCCGCCATGGCCGCCGATACCCGCGCGGCCTTTGCCGATCTGCCCGCAGAACTGGCCAGCCTTCTGGCCGCCACCGCTGGATGCAGCCCCTATCTGCGCGAGTTGATGGCGCGTGAGGCGGGCTGGCTGCGCGTGGCGCTGACGATGGCCCCCGAAACCGCGCTGACGACCGTTCTGGTGCGGCTGGATGATCTGGCGCTGGCCGATCTGGGCAGCGGTCTGCGGCAGGCCAAGCGGCGCGTGGCGCTGTTGACCGCGCTGGCCGATCTGGGCGGCGTCTGGCCGCTGGAACAGGTGACGGGTGCCCTGACCCAGTTGGCCGACCGGGCGGTTGACCTGTGCCTGAAGCGGCTGGTGGCCGATGAGATCCGGCGCGGCAAGCTGCCCGGTGCCACGCCAGAGGATGCCGCGACGGCGGGCGGCATGGTGGCGCTGGCCATGGGCAAGATGGGCGCGGGCGAGCTGAACTATTCCTCGGACATCGACCTGATCTGCCTGTTTGATGAGTCCCGCTATGGCGATGACAGTGCCGAGGCGCGGGCAGCCTTCCTGCGCGTGACGCGCAAGATGACCGCCCTGCTGTCGGATCACACCGCCGAGGGTTATGTCTTTCGCACCGACCTGCGGCTGCGCCCCGATGCGGCGGTCACGCCGGTCTGCCTGTCGATGGCAGCGGCGGAAAGCTATTACGAAAGCGTGGGCCGCACCTGGGAACGCGCGGCCTATATCAAGGCGCGGCCCTGCGGCGGCGACATCGCGGCGGGGCAGAAGTTTCTGACGACGCTCATCCCCTTTGTCTGGCGCAAGCATCTGGATTTCACCGCGATTCAGGATGCCCATGACATGCGGCTGCGCATCCGCGACCATCGCGGCCTGAACGGCCCCTTGGTGGTCGAGGGGCACAACATGAAACTGGGGCAGGGCGGCATCCGCGAGATCGAGTTTTTCACCCAGACCCGGCAATTGATTGCCGGGGGGCGTGACCCCGCCCTGCGTGACCGCACGACTGTGGGCGCATTGGCTGCACTGGCGGCAAAGGGCTGGCTGCCGCGCGATGTGGCGGCAGAACTGACGGCGCATTACCGCGCGCACCGCGAGGTGGAGCATCGCCTGCAGATGGTGGGCGATGCCCAGACCCATGACATGCCCAACAGCGCCGAGGGTGTGGCGCGCATCGCGCATTTCATGGGGGTCGAACCGGCGGCCTTCCGTGCCGGGCTGCTGGCCCGGCTGGCGCGCGTCGAATCGCTGACCGACAGTTTCTTTGCCCCCGGCAGGGCCGAAGATGGCCCGGAACTGACCGAGAAAACCCGCGCGGTGGTCGAGGGCTGGCGAGCCTATCCTTGCCTGCGGTCCGAACGCGCGGTCGAAATGTTCAAGCGGCTGCGCCCGGCGATCCTGAAACGGCTGGCCGAAGCGGGCAACCCGGATGAGGCGCTGGCGGCCTTTGACGGGTTTCTGGCGGGCCTGCCTGCGGGTGTGCAGATCTTCGCGCTGTTCGAGGCCAACCCGCAGCTGGTCGATCTGATCGTGGACATTGCCGCCACCTCGCCCTTGCTGGCGCGCTATCTGGCGCGCAATTCGGGGGTGATGGATGCGGTGATCGGCGGCGCGTTCTTTTCCGCATGGCCCGGGGCGCAGGCGCTGGCTGCGGAACTGGCGGCGCGGCTGGCCGATATGCCTGATTATGAACGAAAGCTTGATAACGCGCGGCGCTGGATGAAGGAATGGCATTTCCGCATCGGCGTGCATCATCTGCGCGGCCTGACGGATGCGTTTCAGGCGGGCAAGGAATATGCCGATCTGGCCGAGGCCGTGGTGCAGGCGCTGTGGCCGGTGGTGCTGGCCGAGTTTGCGCGCAAACATGGCGCGGCCCCGGGGCGGGGCGCCGTGGTTCTGGGCATGGGCAGCCTGGGCGCGGGGCGGTTGAACGCGGGCTCCGACCTTGACCTGATCGTGATCTATGACCCGCAGGATGACGAGGCCAGCACAGGCCCCAAACCGCTGGCCGCGCGGCCCTATTTTGCCCGGCTTACGCAGGCGCTGGTCACGGCGCTGACCGCACCCATGGCCGAGGGGCGGCTTTACGAGGTGGACATGCGGCTGCGCCCTTCGGGGCGGCAGGGGCCGGTTGCCACGTCACTGGCGGCGTTCCAAAGTTATCAGCAGGATGAGGCCTGGACGTGGGAGCATCTGGCCCTGACCCGCGCCCGGGTGCTGGCGGGCGATGCGGGGCTGGCGGCCGAGGTCGAAGGTTTCCGCCGCGCGCTGTTGCTGGCCAAGGGGCCGGGCGCGCAGGTGCTGGGCGATGTGGCCGCGATGCGCCAGCGGTTGCAGGCGGCCAAACCCGCAGCGGGGCTGTGGGAGGCCAAGAATGGCCCGGGCCGCCTGATGGATATCGAACTGATGGCGCAGACGGCGGCGCTGCGGCTGGGCGACCCTGCGCGGCGCGTCGAGGCGCAGATCGAGGCGGGCCGACGCGGCGGATTTCTGTCGCAAACAGCCGCGACAGACCTGCTGGCGGCCTACAGGCTGTGCTGGCGGCTGCAGGCGGGAACACGGCTGTTGACGGGCGGGGTGCTGGACCCGGCCACGCTGGGGCTGGGCGGCTGCGCCTTTGTGCTGCGCGAAACGGGTGAGGCCAGCACTGCGGCGCTTGGCGCGCGGCTGGAGACGCTGACGGCGCGGGCGGCGGCGGTGATCGGCACAGGGCTGGGCGAGGCGGCCGCACCGGTCGGCGATGACGGCCAGACATGACGGGAGAGGCCGCAGATGACGGAAGGACGCATCGTGCAACGGGATGAGGCAGACCCCAAGGGGCTGATCCGCGAAAGCTATGTGATCGAGGGGATCACGCCGGGCGAATGCCGGTCGGTCTTCATGGACTGGGCGCTGAGCCTGCCGGTGGATCTGCCGGTGCCCGTCGCCCTGCGCGCGCTGATCGCGCATTATGCGGTGGCCGAACCCGACCACCCGATGAGCGGGGTTCTGCACGAAGGCCTGACCCTGCCCGACCACCCCCGCCGCCGTGGCGGGCGCGCGGCGCGTGTGCCGGGGGGGTGAAGCGGGCGTTTTTGGCCGTAGGTCGCACCGCACTCGCCCGCCACAAGGGCGGGCTCGCGCGGCGCGGGGGCACGGATGGCGGCTGTTTCGGCGGGACGTTTCTGTTGCGCGGAGTTTGGTGTTACGACCCGGAGGCTGTCTGGCCCCGGCCACCAGCGCGCATGTTTGGATCTGGCACCTATGCGGACTTGAAGCGGACCGAAGCCCGGGTCTGCATGGTGTAGAAGGGCGCAGCGCGGGCTGACCTGCCGGGGCTGCTGCGCCCGCCGCTCAGCCGGCCAGAGCCGCCGCCTCGCGCGCCAGAGCGGTGATGCCGGCCCAGTCGCCCTGTTCCATCAGCGCCTTGGGGGCGACCCAGCTGCCGCCCACGCAGACCGTGTTCGACAGGCCCAGATAGTCGCGCGCATTCTTCAAGCTGACGCCGCCGGTGGGGCAGAAGCTGACCTGCGGGATCGGCGCACCGATGGCTTTGAGCGCGGGCGCGCCGCCCGACGCCTCGGCCGGGAAGAATTTCTGCATCGTGTAGCCGCGTTCCAGCAAAGCCATCACCTCGGTCGCCGTGGCGGCGCCGGGCAGCAGCGGCATGCCCTGATCGGCGCAGGCCGCCAGCAGCCGGTCGGTGGCGCCGGGCGACACGCCGAACAGCGCACCCGCCGCCAGTGCCGCCGCCACATCCTCGGGCGTGAGAAGGGTGCCCGCGCCCACGATGCCGCCCGGCACCTCGGCCATGATGCGGATCGCCTCCAGCGCCACGGGGGTGCGCAATGTCACCTCCAGCGCGGGCAGGCCACCGGCCACCAGCGCCTCGGCCAGCGGGCGGGCATGGGCCAGATCGTCGATCACCAGCACGGGAACGACAGGGGCGCGGCGGCAGATCTCGATGGCGCGGCGGCTTTGCTCTGCGGGGGTCATGAGGGGTGTCCTTTTGCCGGAGACATGGGGAGGGTTTGCGGTGGAGGCCTCCGGCGGGGATATTTGGGCCAGCAAGAAATTGCCAGCAAAAGATCGATCTGCCCGAAACAGGATCGGGCCTGGCGTGAGGACGCCCTGCCTCGGGCGGCAGAGGGGCCGGGGAGGCAGGGCGTTTTCTCACTGGGCGGTCATCGGCGTCCCCGCCTGTACCGCAAGACCGAGTTTCGCCGACCATCCTTTCTCAATGGTTAAAATATCCTCGCCGAAGGCATAAAAGTTCTGGTTTCCTGCCACGGTCGCCCGGGGCACGGCGCCGGGTTTACACCACGACGGCCGCGCCCTCGGTCGAATTGCCCACGCTGCGGCGGAAGGCCTCGAACAGCTCGCGCCCGATGCCGTGGCTGTTGGCGGAGAGGTCGGCCACCACCGGGGTGCGGCTGTCGAAATCGGCGGCCAGCACCGACAATGTGCCCGCCACCGCATCGACCCGAACGGTGTCGCCATCGCGCACCCGCGCCAGTGGCCCGCCATTCGCCGCCTCGGGCGCCACGTGGATGGCCGAGGGCACCTTGCCCGATGCGCCCGACATGCGGCCATCGGTGACAAGCGCCACTTTCAGCCCGCGGTCCTGCAACACGGTCAGCACCGGGGTCAGCGAATGCAGTTCGGGCATGCCATTGGCGCGCGGGCCCTGAAAGCGCAGCACGACCACGGTGTCACCGGTGAATTCGCCCGCCTTGAACGCGGCCTTCACCGCCGCCTGGTCGTGGAACACCCGGGCCGGTGCCTCGACCACGTGGCGTTCCGGTGCCACGGCGGAAACCTTCATCACGCCGCGCCCCAGATTGCCGGAAAGCTGCTTCAGCCCGCCGGTGGGCTGGAACGGGGCCGAGGCCGGGCGCAGAATCTTGTCGTTCAGCGTATCGGGCGCGCCCGGCTCCCATGTCAGCGCGCCGTCTTTCAGCTTTGGCTCCTGCCGGTAGAGGCTCAGGCCTTCGCCCAGCACGGTCTTGGCATCGGCATGCAAGAGGCCCGCATCCATCAACTGCCCCATCATGTAGCCCAAGCCACCCGCCGCGTGGAAATGGTTCACATCGGCCAGCCCGTTGGGATAGACCTTGGCCATAAGCGGCACGACATCGGACAGGTCGGCAAAATCCTCCAGATCAAGGATGATGCCCGCAGCGCGCGCCATGGCGGGCAGGTGCAGCACCAGATTGGTGGAACCGCCGGTGGCCATCAGGCCGACAAGGCCGTTCACGAACGCCCGTTCATCAAGGATCTCGGACGCCGGGCGGTAATCATTGCCCAGCTGCGTGATCGCCGCCGCGCGTTCCACCGCCGCCGTGGTCAGCGCGTCGCGCAGGGGCGTGCCGGGGTTCACAAAGCTGGAGCCGGGCAGGTGCAGGCCCATGAATTCCATCAGCATCTGGTTGGTGTTGGCCGTGCCGTAGAAGGTGCAGGTGCCCGGCCCGTGATAGCTGGCCATTTCGGCAGCCATCAGCGCGTCGCGCCCCACCTCGCCGGTGGCAAAGGCGTTGCGGACGCGTGATTTCTCGTCATTGGGCAGGCCCGAGGTCATCGGCCCGGCGGGCACGAACACCGCCGGGATATGGCCGAAGGTGGCGGCGGCGATGATCAGGCCCGGCACGATCTTGTCGCAGACACCCAGATAAAGTGCCGCGTCAAACGTGTTGTGGCTAAGCGCGACACCCGCCGCCAAAGCAATCACATCGCGGGAAAACAGCGAAAGCTCCATCCCCGGCTGGCCTTGCGTCACGCCGTCGCACATCGCCGGAACCCCGCCCGCCACCTGCGCGGTGGCCCCCACGCGCCGGGCTGCGGCGCGGATCATCTGGGGATAGGTCTCATAGGGCTGATGGGCGGAAAGCATGTCGTTATAGGCGGTGACGATGCCGATGTTGGGCGCGCGGTCGCCCAGCAGGGCGGCCTTGTCATCGCCCATCGCGGCATAGGCATGGGCCTGATTGCCGCAGGCCAGGTGGCCACGCGCCGGGCCATCCTGCGCCGCCGCCGCCATGCGCGCCAGATAGGTGCCCCGGCTGGCGGCGGATCGGGCGCGGATGCGGTCGGTCACGCGGGCGACGGTGCTGTTGAGCGGGATCGTGGTCATGGGGCCACCTCTGGCGGAAATTGCGGGGTCGGGCTGACGATATGTTAGCGCTAACAAGGTGACTAGGAAAGCACAAAATCAGCTTGATCGGCGCGGGAGCGGGTTTTTGGCAGCAATCTGGGGCATAATGCCCTTTGCGGCATGGTGGGCCGGATGGCCCACGCTTGCAAGCCGTGCCGACGCCGAATTTTCAGGCGGACCGTCTTGGGGCGGACGGTTTTGGGGCGGTCGGTTTTGGGGCGGACGGTTTTGGGAAGGACCGGCTGGGTGTCAGGTGGTTGTTGCCTTTGGCGGCAAGATGCTGCTGCCGCCGCCCCATGTCAGCCGATCACGGCGGCATGAAAGCCGATGGTTTGTAACGCATCCAGCATGGCTTGCGGGGCTGCGTCACCTTCGGCTTTCACCTGCCGCGCGGGCAGGTCAACCGTGACCTTTGCCATGCCGGGCAGCGGGGCCAGCGCAGATTCCACCGAAGCGCGGCAATGGCCGCAGGTCATGTCGGGCACGGAAAGCAGGGTCATCGCGGGTCTCCTTTATCTGCCTGTGGCAACATGGGGCTTGCCATGGGGGGAAGGTCAAGGGGCGGGAGAGCGGGGCCCTGCAAGAAAACCTGCGGCGGGGTCTTGACCTTCCTGTGACGGGAAGCCCCATGTGATGGGTGAAGGAGATTGCCATGAATGCCGGTGCACCCTTGCCGCAGGCGACAAGCCCTGCATTGCTGACCGCCCGGTTCAGCCCGGAGGGGATGACCTGCGCGTCCTGTGTGGCCCGGGTGGAACGTGCCTTGCGGGCCGTGCCGGGGGTGGCCGGGGCGCGGGTCAATCTGGCGGATGAAACGGCAGAGGTGCGCTTTGCCGCGCCTGCCACCCGGGCCGCGCTGGCCGATGTGCTGGCAGGCGCGGGCTATCCGGTGCGGGAAACCACGGTGATGCTGGCGGTCGAGGGCATGACCTGCGCCGCCTGCACGGGACGGGTGGAACGGGTGCTGGCCGCGCAGCCCGGCGTTACGCGGGCGGCGGCCAATCTGGCCACGCGGCGGGCCGAGGTGACGGTGCAGCAGGGCGGGGCAAGCGTGGCAGAGCTTGCCGCCGCCGTGACCCGTGCGGGCTATGCCGCTGCACCGCTGGGCGCGGCCCCCGATCACCGCGCCGAAGATCTGGCCGCGCTGACTCGTGACGCATGGCTGGCCGCCGGGCTGACCCTGCCGGTGTTTCTGGCCGAGATGGGCGGGCATCTTTACCCGCCGTTCCACCACTGGTTGCTGGGGTTGCTGGGGCAGGGGCCGCTGTGGGTGGCGCAGTTTTTGCTGATCTCGGCGGTGCTGGCGCTGCCCGGGCGTCGGTTCTTTGCCAAGGGGCTGCCAGCACTGTGGCGGCTGGCCCCCGACATGAACAGTCTTGTCGCCTTGGGCACGCTTGCCGCCTGGGCCTATTCCACAATCGCCACCTTTGCCCCCGCGCTGCTGCCGCCCGAGGCGCGGGTGGTGTATTTCGAGGCTGCGGGCGTGATCGTCGCGCTGATCCTGCTGGGCCGTGTGCTGGAGGCGCGGGCGCGTGGCCGGGCAGGGGCGGCGATTGCCGGGCTGATCCGCCTGCAACCCCGCACGGCGCGGGTGGAAGGGCCGGATGGCATCACCGAACAGCCCATCGACAGCCTGACCATCGGCGCGCGCATCCACATCCGCCCGGGCGAGCGTGTGGCGGTGGATGGTCTGGTGCTGGCGGGCGAAAGCGCGGTGGATGAAAGCCTGCTTACCGGCGAATCGCTGCCCGTGGCCAAGGCGCCGGGCGATGCGCTGACCGGCGGCACGGTGAACGGCACGGGGGCGCTGGTGATGCAGGCGACCCGCGTGGGGGCCGATACCGCGCTGGCCCGCATCATCCGCATGGTGGAACAGGCCCAGGGCGCGAAACTGCCGGTTCAGGCGCTGGTGGACCGGATCACCCTGTGGTTCGTGCCGGTGGTGCTGGTGGTGGCGCTGCTGACCGTGGCGGTCTGGCTGGTGTTTGGCACGATGGCGCAGGCACTGGTGGCGGGGGTGGCGGTGCTGATCATCGCCTGCCCCTGCGCCATGGGGTTGGCGACCCCGGTGTCAATCATGGTAGGCACGGGCCGCGCGGCGGAACTGGGCGTGCTGTTCCGGCGTGGCGATGCCTTGCAGATGCTGGCCGGGGTGCGGCAGGTGGCCTTCGACAAGACCGGCACGCTGACCGAGGGCCGCCCGGTGCTGACCGATCTGCTGGCGGCCCCGGGGTGGGAACGGGCCGAACTGCTGCGGCTTGCGGCGGGGGTGGAGGCCGGGTCGGAACACCCGCTGGCCGGGGCGATACTGCGCGCGGCATCCGAACACGGGTTGGCGCTGCCCGGGGCCGCAGGATTTGCCGCGCGTCCGGGGCAGGGGGCCTCGGCCATGATCGAGGGGCGGCGCCTGACCATCGGCAATGCGGCGATGCTGGCGGGCGTCGATCTGGGCGATCTGGCCGCCGAGGCTGACCGGCTGCACGGGCTTGGCCGGTCCGCCCTGTTTCTGGCGGTGGACGGGCAAGCGGCGGGGCTGCTGGCGGTGGCCGACCGCGCAAAACCTACGGCCCGCGCGGCGATCACGGCGTTGGCCGCCATGGGCCTGCCCGCCGCCATGATAACCGGCGACGCGCCCGGCGTGGCGCGGGCCATCGGCGCGGAACTGGGCATCACCCGGATCAGCGCAGGCGTGCTGCCGGGGGCCAAGGTTGACGCGATCCGCGCGCTGGGGCCCGGCACGGCCTTTGTCGGCGATGGTATCAACGACGCGCCCGCGCTGGCGGCGGCGGATGTGGGCATCGCCATCGGCACCGGCACCGATGTGGCGATTGAATCCGCCGATGTGGTGCTGATGGCAGGCGACCCGGCGGGTGTGGCCACCGCCATCACCGTCAGCCGCCGCACCATGGCCAATATCCGCCAGAACCTGCTGTGGGCCTTTGGTTATAACGCCGCGCTGATCCCGGTGGCGGCCGGGGTGCTGGTGCCCTTTGGTGGCCCGCAACTGTCGCCCATGCTGGCGGCGGGGGCGATGGCGCTGTCGTCTGTGTTCGTGCTGACCAACGCGCTGCGCCTGCGCCGCATCCCTGCCCACCTTACGGAAAAAAGCCAGCCATGAACATCTCCGAAGTCGCAGCCCGCGCGGGCTTGCCCGCCAAGACCATCCGTTACTACGAGGAAATCGGCCTGATCCGCCCGCTGCGCGGGTCCAACGGCTATCGCGCCTTCCGCGAGACCGATCTGCACAAGCTGGCCTTTCTGGGCCGGGCGCGCAGCCTTGGGTTCTCCATCGAGGATTGCCGCACCCTGCTGGCACTGTATGAGGACCGCAGCCGCGCCAGTGCCGATGTAAAGGCGGTGGCGCGCAGCCATCTGGGGCGCATCGCCGCGAAAATCGCGGAACTTCAGGCCATGCAGGCCACGTTGACCGCCCTGGTTGATGCCTGCGCAGGCGATCAGCGGCCCGATTGCCCGATTCTGGGCGGTCTGGCCCTGCCGCCCGCACAGGGCTGACCGCCGCCTCTGGCCTTCCCCCGTCACGCATGGCAGGCTGCCCCACCAAGACCGGCACGACAGACGGAGTAAGCCATGTTCCCAGCCCCGCCGATCCCCGTGTTCGATGGCCATAACGACATTCTGCTGCGGCTTTACTATGCCCCCGACCGGCGCGAACAGATCTGGCTGAAGGGCGAGGGGCGCGGCCATCTGGATCTGCCCCGCATGAAGGCGGGTGGCTTTGCGGGCGGCATGTTCGCCATCTACATCCCCTCGCCGCGCGACCCCAACGCCCCGGATTTCGAGGCGATGATGGACCGCCCGCCCTATGACCTGCCGCTGCCCGCCGCCATCAACGCGCCCGCAGCGCAGCCCGTGGCCCTGACCATGGCCGCGCATCTGATGTGGATGGAGCGTTCCAGCAACGGCGCCTTCCGCATCTGCCGCACGGCGGCCGAGATCGGGGCCTGCATGGCGCGCGGCACCATCGCAGGCGTGATGCACATGGAGGGGGCTGAGGCGATCGGCCCCGATCTGGATGCGCTTTACGCCTTTCACGCCATGGGCCTGCGCAGCCTTGGCCCGGTGTGGAGCCGCCCGACCGTGTTCGGCCATGGCGTGCCCTTCCGCTTTCCGTCGGGCCCCGACACCGGCCCGGGGCTGACCGACAGCGGCAAGCGGCTGATCCGGGCCTGCAACGCCCTGCGCATATTGGTGGACCTGTCGCATCTGAACGAGACGGGGTTCAACGACGTGGCCGCCATCACCGATGCGCCGCTGGTGGCCACCCATTCCAATGCCCATGCCATCACCCCTTCCAGCCGCAACCTGACTGACCGGCAACTGGCGATGATCCGCGACAGCGGCGGCATGGTGGGGCTGAACTTTGCCACCGTGTTCCTGCGCGAGGATGGCCGCCGCGCCCCCGAAATCGGATGGGAGCCCGTTCTGCGGCACATGGACCACCTCATCAGCCATCTGGGCGAGGATCATGTGGGGTTCGGGTCGGATTTTGACGGGGCAACAGTGCCCGAGGGCATCACCGATGTGGCCGGCCTGCCCGCGCTGCAACAGGCGCTGCGCCGCCACGGCTATGACGACGCGCTGCTGGAAAAGCTGTGCTGGCGCAACTGGCTGGCCACCTTGCGGCGCTGCTGGGGGGCTTGACAGCCTGCCCCGCTTTGCGCGCAATCTGGCACAGCGATACCGGGGCTGCACATTTCCTGCGCAAATCCTGTCACGCCGCGGGGCGGCACAAGATGCCGCAGCGCAGAAAATCCCTGCCGCAATGCCATTGCATCCGCAATAATTTGAAAACGCTTTGATTCACGAAAACCGCAGAAAACCTAAGAAAAAGGTTGTCATATTGACAAGTTGTTTGCGATAACGGCAAAGCGGTTTGGAAGACCTGTGGGCGAAGGCTGCCCTGTCCCTTCGGCTGGCCCGCCGTTCCGGCGCGCTTGACCGTCTGCGGCAGGTGGCAGCATCCTGTCGGGCATCCCGTCCGCATGCCGGACCTTATCCAACGGACGTTGCAAGTGACTGATCAAAGCCTTACCCCCAACCTGCTGAAATCCGACATCCTGCGTCACCTGACGTTCACGCTTGGCAAGGATGCGGATACCGCCAGCATCTATGACTGGCGCATGTCACTGTCCTATGCGATGCGCGACCGCATCATGGAACCGTGGTTCGCCTCCACCCGCCGCACCTGGGCCGAAGACCGCAAGCGGGTGTATTACCTGTCGATGGAATTCCTGATCGGGCGTCTGCTGGAGGATGCCACGGTCAACCTGGGCCTGCACGAGATGGCTGCGAAAACCCTGGCCGATCTGGGGCAGGATTTCCGCGCCATCATCGGCAACGAGCCTGACGCGGCGCTTGGCAATGGCGGGCTGGGGCGGCTGGCCGCCTGTTTCATGGAAAGCATGGCCACGCTGGGCTGCCCCGCCTATGGCTATGGCATCCGCTATGAACACGGGCTGTTCGTGCAGCGTTTCGAGGGTGGCCAGCAGGTGGAGGCCCCGGAAGACTGGCTTGGCCAGACAAACCCGTGGGAATTCACCCGCCCCGAAGCGGCCTATACCATCCCCTTCAAAGGCCACATCGAACACAGCGGCGGCAAGGATGTCTGGGTGCCGGGCGAAAGCGTCATCGCATCGGCCTTTGACACGCCGGTGATCGGCTGGCAGGGCAAATGGGCCAACACGCTGCGGCTGTGGGGGGCCAAGCCCACGGGCATGTTCGACCTGGCGCGTTTCAACCGGGGCGACTATGCGGCGGCGGCGGAATCCGAAACACTGGCACGCACGCTCAGCCGCGTGCTTTACCCCGATGACACCACCTATGCCGGCAAGGAACTGCGCCTGAAGCAAGAGTTTTTCCTGACCTCGGCCGCGCTGCAAGACATCCTGCGCCGCTATCTGGCCCGGCATTCCGACCTGAAAGCCCTGCACAAACACGTCGCCATCCAGATGAACGACACCCATCCCGCCATCGCCGGGCCGGAACTGATCCGCCTGCTGCATGACGAGCATGGCATGGAATTCACCGAGGCGCTGGAAACCGCACGCGCCTGCCTTGGCTATACCAACCACACCCTGCTGCCCGAGGCGCTGGAACGCTGGGCCACCTTCACCTTTGGCAACGTGCTGCCGCGCCACATGCAGATCGTCGAGCGTATCGACCATTGGCACAAGGACGAACATCATTCGCGCCCCCACTACATCGGCATCGTGAAACACCACGAGGTGCGGATGGGTGAGTTGGCCTTTGTCATGGCGCACAAGGTCAACGGCGTGTCGGCGCTGCATTCCGATCTGGTGAAAACCAACCTGTTCCCCGAGCTGAACAAGCTGCACCCGGGCCGCATCATCAACCAGACCAATGGCGTGACCCCGCGCCGCTGGCTGAAAATGTGCAACCCCCCGCTGGCGGGCCTGATCACCGACACGATCGGCGACGGCTGGGAGGCTGATCTTGACCGGCTCAAGGAACTGGAACCGCATGTGAAAAAGGCGGGCTTCCTGAAGGCCTTCGATGCCGCGAAACGCAAGAACAAGGTGGCCCTGTCAAACTGGATCGGCACCGAATGCGGCGTGAAGGTGAACCCCGACGCGCTGTTCGATGTGCAGATCAAGCGGATCCACGAATACAAGCGCCAGCTTCTGAACATCCTTGAAACCATCGCGCGCTGGGATGCCATCCGGCAAAACCCGGGCGGTGACTGGGTGCCGCGCGTCAAGATTTTTGGCGGCAAATCGGCCCCGGGCTATGCCGTGGCCAAGGAAATCATCCATCTTATCAACGATGTGGCCGAGGTCATCAACAACGATCCCGAAACCGGCGATCTGTTGAAAGTGGTCTATCCGGCCAATTACAACGTCAGCATGGCCGAACGTCTGGTGCCCGCCACCGATCTGTCGGAACAGATCTCCACCGCCGGGAAAGAGGCGTCCGGCACCGGCAACATGAAGTTCATGATCAACGGCGCGCCCACCATCGGCACGCTGGACGGTGCCAATGTGGAAATTCTGCAAGAGGTGGGGGCGGAAAACTTCTTCCTCTTTGGCCTGACGGCGGAAGAGGCGATGAAACGGCGGCAAGACCCCGACCATTCCCGCCACGCGATCGAGGCCAGCCCCGTGCTGCCCGATGTGTTGCAGATGATCGCCGAGGGCCGGTTCAGCCCCGGCCAGACCGACCGCTATCATGATCTGGTGCACCGCGTCTGGCACCACGACTATTTCCTCGTGGCGGCCGATTTCGACGCCTATCTGGCGGCGCAGGCCGCAACCGATGCCGCCTATGCCGACCGCAAGCGCTGGGTGAAGATGGCCGCGCTGAACACGGCCAGATCGGGCTTTTTCTCATCCGACCGCACGATCCGTGGTTACATGAAGGACATATGGTCGGTCGAGTCGGCACTCTGACCCGTCGCAAGACGGGCCTTGCAAAACGGGGCCATCAAGGGGGGAGAACTTATGGCGACGGCAGACAAAATTCAGATGGACGCGCAGGTGGCGCGCTCCATTCTGGAGGGTGGGCATGGCGACCCGTTCTCGGTGCTGGGCCTGCATGCCGAGGGCGCGGGTTTCGTGGTGCGCGCCTTCGTGCCCGGTGCCGACCGGCTGTGGGTGCTGACCGATTCCGAGGTTCAGGCGCAGCCGGTGGCCGATGCGCCGGGCCTGTTCACCTGCGCCATGCCCGCCCGCCAGCCCTACCGCCTGCGGGCCGAGGGCCATGGCGCGACATGGGAATTTGACGACCCCTTCCGTTTCGGCCCCGTGCTGGGCGAGATGGACGAATATCTGCTGGGTGAGGGCACGCACAAACGCATCTGGCAGGTGCTGGGCGCGCATCCGATCACCCATGACGGGGTGGAGGGCACGCATTTCGCCGTCTGGGCCCCCAATGCCGAACGGGTGTCGGTGGTGGGCGATTTCAACATCTGGGATGGCCGCCGCCACCCGATGCGCAGGCGTGGTGCCACCGGCGTTTGGGAAACCTTCATTCCCGGCGTGGGCGAGGGTGTGGCCTACAAATACGAACTGCGCGCGCAGGGCGGCGGGCTGCTGCCACTGAAGGCCGACCCCGTGGGTTTCGGGTCGGAACATGCGCCCAAAAACGCCAGCGTTGTCCGCGACATCCGCGAAACCCACTGGCAGGACGGCGCGTGGATGGAAACGCGCGCCCCGCGCCAGACCATCGACGCGCCCATTTCGGTTTACGAGGTGCATCTGGGGTCATGGCGGCGCGCGCCGGGCGACCGGATGCTGTCCTACACCGAACTGGCCGATCAGCTGGTGGGCTATGCCGCCGACATGGGGTTCACCCATATCGAACTGCTGCCGGTGTCCGAATACCCCTTTGACGGATCATGGGGTTATCAGCCGGTGGGGCTTTTCGCCCCCACCATCCGCCATGGCACGCCCAACGAATTCCGCGCCTTCATCGACGCGGCGCACCGGCGCGGCCTTGGCGTGTTGCTGGATTGGGTGCCGGGGCATTTCCCGACCGATGCACATGGCCTTGGCCGGTTCGACGGCACCCCGCTTTATGAGCACGCCGACCCGCGCGAGGGGTTCCATCAGGACTGGAACACCCTGATCTACAACTATGGCCGGACAGAGGTTTCAAACTTCCTCGTTTCCAACGCCCTTTATTGGATGGAGGAATACCACATCGACGGGCTGCGGGTGGATGCGGTGGCATCCATGCTCTACCGCGATTACAGCCGGAAGTCCGACGAATGGGTGCCCAACAAGGACGGCGGCCGCGAGAATTACGAGGCGATCGCCGTGCTGCAACGCACCAACATCACCGCCTATGGCGAGGTGCCGGGCGTGATGATGGTGGCCGAGGAAAGCACAGCCTTCCCCGGCGTGTCGCGCCCGGTGAACCACGGTGGCCTTGGCTTTGGCTTCAAGTGGAACATGGGCTGGATGAACGACAGCCTGAAATACATGGAAAAAGACCCGCTCTACCGGCGGTATCACCACCACCAGTTCACCTTCAGCCTGCATTACGCCTGGTCGGAAAACTATGTCCTGCCGATCAGCCATGACGAGGTGGTGCATGGCAAGGGGTCGATGCTGGCCAAGATGCCGGGCGACGGGCCGGAAAAATTCGCCAACCTGCGCGCCTATTATGGTTACATGTGGACTCATCCGGGCAAGAAGCTGCTGTTCATGGGCTGCGAATTTGCGCAAGGGCGTGAATGGAACCACAACCACAGCCTTGACTGGCACCTGCTGGAAGACCCCTCGCACAAGGGCATGCAGAATCTGGTGCGCGATCTGAACACGCTTTATCGCGGCACGCCCGCGCTGCATGTGAACGACGCCCGGCCCGAAGGCTTTCAATGGCTGGAAAGCAATGATGCGGAAAACTCCACCTTTGCCTTCATCCGCAAGGGCGGCGCCGCTGACCCGTTTGTTGTCGTCGCGCTGAACATGACGCCGGTGGAACGCCGGATGCGGCTTGGCTTTCCCGTGGCGGGCCAGTGGGATGAGGTGCTGAACACCGATGCCGGGCTTTACGGCGGGCAGAACCGGGGCAACATGGGCGGCATCACGGCGGATGGCGAGCCGTGGCACGGCCAGCCGCAATCGGCGCTGGTCACGCTGCCGCCGCTGTCGGCGGTGATCTTCCGCCAGGCATGAATCTGCCACGCCGGGCAGAGGAGGCCCGGCGCGGCTGTGGCGATCAAGGCGGGGCCAACCCGCAAAAGGGAGGACAGAATGAAACCAAGACCCAACCAGCGGCTTTCCTCGCAGGCCATGGCATTCGTGCTGGCCGGGGGGCGCGGCAGCCGTCTGAAGGAACTGACCGACCGGCGCGCGAAACCGGCGGTGTATTTTGGCGGCAAGACCCGGATCATCGACTTTGCGCTGTCGAACGCGCTGAACTCGGGCATCCGCAAGATGGCCATCGCCACGCAATACAAGGCGCATTCGCTGATCCGCCACATGCAGCGCGGCTGGGGGTTCTTCCGGGCGGAACGCAACGAATATCTGGATATCCTGCCCGCCAGCCAGCGGGTAAGCGAGAGCAAATGGTATCTGGGCACCGCCGACGCCGTGACGCAGAACATTGATATCGTTGATTCTTACGGTATCAAATATGTGGTCATCCTGGCAGGCGACCATATCTACAAGATGGATTACGAGATCATGCTGCAACAGCATGTGGAAACCGGAGCCGATGTGACCATCGGCTGCCTGACCGTGCCGCGGATGGAGGCTGTGGCCTTTGGCGTGATGCATGTGGATGCCGAGATGCGCATCACGCAGTTTCTGGAAAAGCCCAAGGATCCGCCCTCGATTCCGGGCGACCCCGATCATGCGCTGGCCTCGATGGGCATCTACATCTTCAACTGGGATCTGCTGCGCGATCTGTTGATCCGCGATGCCGAGGATGAAAACTCCAGCCACGATTTCGGCAATGACATCATCCCGCAGATCGTGAAGAACGGCAAGGCGGTGGCCCACCAGTTCGCCGACAGCTGCGTGACCTCGGGGCTGGAGACCGAGCCCTACTGGCGCGACGTGGGCACGATCGACGCCTTCTGGCAGGCCAACATCGACCTGACCGATTTCGTGCCTAAGCTGGACCTTTACGACAACGCCTGGCCGATCTGGACCTATGCCGAGATCGTGCCGCCGGCCAAGTTCATCCATGACACCGACGGGCGGCGCGGGTCTGCGGTATCGTCGCTGGTGTCGGGCGATTGCATCGTGTCGGGGTCGGCGGTCAGCAATTCGCTGCTGTTTACCGGTTGCCGCACGCATTCCTTCTCGACGCTGGAATATGTGGTGGCGCTACCGCAGGTGATCGTGAACCGCAAGGCCGAGCTGAAGAACTGCGTCATCGACCGCGGCGTGATCATCCCCGAGGGGCTGGTGGTGGGCCATGATGCGGAGGAAGACGAGAAATGGTTCCGCCGCACCGATGCGGGCATTGTGCTGGTGACGCAGGACATGCTGGATGCACGGGCGCGTGCCATCGGCTGACGGGGCACTTGCGGAAAGCGCCGGGGGGTTTCACACCCCCCGGACCCCCCGTGGGATATTTAGAGACAGAAAATGAGGGACGGCATGGAGATACGCGGGCGGGTCTTGTCGGTGGCTTCCGAATGTGTGCCCTTGTTGAAAACCGGCGGGCTGGCGGATGTGGTGGGGGCGCTGCCTGCCGCGCTGGCCGCCGAGGGCTGGCAGATGCGGGTGCTGATGCCCGCTTACCGCAGCCTGCGGGGCCGGGCCGAGGGCTGGGCGGAGGTGTTCCGCGAGCCTGATCTGTTTGGCGGCGAGGGGCGGGTGCTGGCGGGCGAGGTTGCGGGCAATGCCATGCTGCTGCTGGACGCGCCGCATCTTTATGACCGCGATGGCGGCCCCTATTCCGGCCCGGGAGGCGACTGGACCGACAATGCGCAAAGGTTCGCGGCGCTGAGCTGGGTCGCGGCGCGCATCGCGCGCGAGGGGCTGGCCGATGGCTGGCGGCCCGATCTGCTGCATGCGCATGACTGGCAGGGCGGCTTTGCCCCGGCCTATCTGGCTTATGGGCCACCTACGGATGTGAAATCGGTGATCACGGTGCACAACATCGCCTTTCAGGGCTGGGCACCGGCATCCATGCTGGGGGCTCTGCGGCTGCCCTATGAAGAGTTCCACGCCGAGGCGCTGGAATATTTCGGCGGGTTGTCCAGCCTGAAGGCCGGGCTGGTGACGGCGGATGCCATCACCACCGTGTCGCCCACCTATGCGGCGGAACTGATGCGGCCCGAGTTTGGCATGGGCTTGCAGGGGGTGATCGCGGCGCGGGCCGACCGGGTCAGCGGCATTCTGAACGGGGTGGATACCGCCGTCTGGTCGCCCGAGGCGGAAGAGCGGCCCTATGCCCTGCGCAGCCTGAAACGCAAGGCCGAGAGCCGGGCGGCGCTGTGCACCGCCTTTACGCTGGATGTGCCGGGGCCGCTGGCCATCGTGGTCAGCCGGTTGACCGACCAGAAGGGCATCGACCTGATCCCATCTGTTTTGCCCGATTTCATTGCGGCGGGCGGCGGGCTGGCGGTGCTGGGATCGGGCGACCCGGCGCTGGAAGGCGCGATGCGCGCGTTGGAGATGCGGTTTCCGGGCCGGGTGGGGGTGCGTATCGGCTATGACGAGGGGCTGAGCCATCTGATGTTTGCCGGGGCCGATGCCGTGCTGGTGCCCAGCCGGTTTGAACCCTGCGGGCTGACCCAGATGTATGGGCTGCGCTATGGCACGCTGCCGGTGGTGGCGGCGGTGGGCGGGCTGGCCGATACCGTCATCACCGCCAATCCGGCGGGGCTGGCGGCGGGCGTGGCGACCGGCATCACCTTTCACCCCACCGATGCGGCGGCCTTCGGGCAGGCGCTGCGGCAGTTGCTGGCGCTTTACGCCGACCCGGTGCAATGGGGCCAGGTGCAGCGCAATGCGATGAAACACCCGGTGGGCTGGGAAAGCTCTGCCGCTGCCTATGCCGCCCTTTACGCACGGCTGGCGGGATGAGCGGCGAAGTCTCGGGCCATGCGATCCATCCCGGGCGGCCCTGGCCGATGGGGGCCACGTTTGACGGCGACGGGGTGAATTTTGCGGTGTTTTCGGCCCATGCCCGGGCACTGGATCTGTGCCTGTTCGCCCCGGATGGCCGAAAGGAACTGGCCCGCATTCCGCTGACCGAACGCGACGGCGACATCTGGCATGTGCATGTGGGCGGGCTGACGCCGGGCACGCTGTATGGGTTTCGCGCGCACGGGCCCTATCAACCGGAGGCTGGCCACCGCTTCAACCCCGCCAAACTGCTGATCGACCCCTATGCGCGGCAATTGTCGGGGCGGCTGAAATGGTCGGATGCGCTGATGGGCTACAAGATCGGCAGCCCGCGCGCGGATCTGTCCTATGACACGCGCGATTCTGCCTTTGCCGTGCCGAAATCGGTGGTGGTGGACCCGTCCTTCAACTGGGGCAATGATGCCCCGCCCGAAGTGCCGCTGAACGCCACCGTGTTCTACGAGGCGCATGTGAAGGGCTTGACCGCCCAGCACCCGGGGGTGGAGCCGGGGCTGCGCGGCAGCTATCTGGGTCTGGCATCCGACCGGGTGCTGGAGCATCTGACGAAGCTGGGCGTCACCAGCATTGAACTTCTGCCGGTGCAGGCCTTTGTCGATGACCGTTTCCTGATCGCCAAGGGGCTGCGCAATTACTGGGGCTACCAGACCATCGGCTTTTTTGCGCCCGAACCCCGCTACATGTCGAGGGGCGCGATCTGGGAGTTTCAGTCGATGGTGCGGCGGTTCCACGCGGCGGGCATCGAGGTGATCCTGGATGTGGTTTACAACCACACCGGCGAGGGCGATGCCATGGGTCCGACGCTCAGCTTTCGGGGCCTCGACAACCGCAGCTATTACCGCCTGACCGAGGGCGGGCGGCATTACGTGAACGACACCGGCACCGGCAACACGCTGAACCTGACGCATCCGATGGTGCTGCGCATGGTGATGGACAGCCTGCGCTACTGGGTCGAGGTGATGCATGTCGATGGCTTCCGGTTCGATCTGTGTTCCGTGCTGGGGCGTGAGCCGCATGGCTTTGACCCGAATGGCGGGTTTTTCGACGCGATCCGGCAAGACCCGGTGCTGAACCGGGTGAAACTGGTGGCCGAACCCTGGGATATCGGGCCCGGCGGGTATCAACTGGGCGGCTATCCGCATCCGTTTCTGGAATGGAACGACAAGTACCGCGACGGGATGCGGCGGTTCTGGCGCGGCGATGCGGGGATGACATCGGAACTGGCGCGCCGCCTGCTGGGCTCTGCCGAACAGTTCGACCATTCGTCACGGGCGGCCACGTCATCGGTCAATTTCCTGACGGCGCATGACGGGTTCACCCTGGCCGATCTGGTCAGCTTTTCGGTGAAGCGCAATCTGGCCAATGGCGAGGACAACCGCGATGGCCATGATGACAACCATTCCGACAATCTGGGGGTGGAAGGGCCGACCAAGGATGCCGCCGTGCTGGCCGCCCGCGCGCTGCGGCGGCGCAACATGCTGGCCACGCTGATGCTGAGCCAGGGCGTGCCGATGATCCTTGCAGGGGACGAGATCGGCAACAGCCAGGGCGGCAACAACAACGCCTATGCGCAGGACAATGACACCGGCTGGGTGAACTGGGACGGGGCCGATATGGCGATGGCCAGTTTCGTGGGCCGTCTTGTGGCGCTGCGTCGCGCCTATCCGGTGCTGCGCCAGCGCCGTTTCCTGCATGCGCGAAACCGCGCCTCCGATGGCCTTCCCGATGTGATCTGGCGGCGGGCGGATGGCAAGACGCCCAGCCCCGGCGACTGGCACGACCCGGCATTCCGCTGTCTGTGCGTGGAATTGCGCATGGCGGCCGAGGGCGAGGACCAAGGCGAAACCCCGGTTTTCGCCGTGCTGAACGCGGGCCCCGCCATGCCCCTGACCCTGCCCGATACCGCGCCCGCCTGGCGCATGGTGCTGGATACCACGCGGCCCACCGCGCCGCATCTGCCCGCCAAACCGGGGCTTGAAGCCCCCGCGCATTCCGTGCTGGTCTTTGTGCCAGCCGCATCACCAAACCCGTTACCGGGAGGAAAACCATGACCATTCAGACCGTGCCCACCACCGCCTTTGCCGACCAGAAACCCGGCACATCGGGCCTGCGCAAAAAGACCCCGGCCTTCATGAAGCCGAACTATCTGGAAAATTTCGTGCAGGCGACCTTCACCGCCATCGGCGGGGCGGCGGGCAAGACCTTTGTTCTGGGCGGCGACGGGCGCTATTTCAACGACCGCGCGGCGCAGATCATCCTGCGGATCGCGGCGGGCAACGGGGCCGCGCGGGTGATCGTGGGGCAGGGGGCGGTGCTGTCAACGCCCGCCGCCAGCCACCTGATCCGGCTTAACAAGACCGATGGCGGCATCATCATGAGCGCCTCGCACAACCCCGGCGGCCCGGAGGAGGATTTCGGGGTGAAGTTCAACACCCCCAACGGCGGCCCGGCCCCCGAAAGCGTGACCGAGGCGATGTTTGCCGCCACCAAGACCATCACGGAATACAAGCTGCTGGATGCCCCCGACATCGACCTTGGCACCCTTGGCCGTGTCAGCCTTGGCGACATGATCGTCGATGTGGTGGACCCGGTGGCCGATTATGCCGACCTGATGGAAAGCCTGTTTGATTTCCCCGCTATCGCGCAGATGTTCGCCAATGGTTTCCGCATGCGGTTTGATGCGATGTGCGCCGTGACCGGCCCCTATGGAAGCGAAATTCTGGAGCGGCGTCTGGGTGCTGCGGGCGGCACCGTGACCCACGGCACGCCCTTGCCCGATTTCGGCGGCATGCACCCCGATCCCAACCCCACTTGGGCGCATGAGTTGATGGCGGAAATGTTCGGCCCCGACGCGCCCGATTTCGGCGCGGCATCCGATGGCGACGGCGACCGCAACATGGTGGTGGGGCGCGGCATTTACGTGTCACCGTCTGACAGTCTGGCGGTGCTGGCCGCCAATGCCCATCTGGCCCCGGGCTATGCCAAGGGTCTGGCCGGTGTGGCCCGTTCGATGCCCACCTCGGCGGCGGTGGACAGGGTGGCGGCGAAACTGGGCATCGCGGCTTATGAGACGCCGACCGGCTGGAAATTCTTCGGCAACCTGCTGGATGATGGTCGTGCGACACTGTGCGGCGAAGAGAGCTTTGGCACCGGATCAGACCATGTGCGCGAAAAGGACGGGCTCTGGGCGGTGCTGCTGTGGCTCAACATCCTTGCGGTGCGCAAGGAAAGCGTGGCGGAAATTCTGGCGCAGCATTGGGCCGAGTATGGCCGCAACTACTACTCCCGCCATGATTTCGAGGCGATTGCCACCGACAAGGCCGATGCGATGATGTCCGCCTTGCGCGCCAGCCTGCCCACGCTGCCGGGCACCCAGATCGAAGGCATGACGATCAGCGCCGCCGATGATTTCGCCTATACCGATCCGGTGGATGGCTCGGTCAGCCAGAAGCAGGGCGTGCGCATCCTGTTCGCCGATGGCAGCCGCATCGTGATGCGCCTGTCGGGAACCGGCACCGAAGGCGCCACCCTGCGCGTCTATCTGGAACGCTATGCCCCCGGCCCCGAAGGGCTGGATCTTGACCCGCAGGATGCACTCGCCCCGGTGATCCGTGCTGCGCATGCGCTGGCGGGCATCGGTCCGCACACCGGGCGGACCGAGCCGAACGTGATAACCTGAGCCGCGTCCGACCTTTGGCTTGCTTGTAACCAGCCCCCGGCCTGCTAGGCTGGGGGAAACAGGCCACAGGCACGCGAATGACCCAGACCGCCCTGCACATGCCACCCCCGGATCCCAATCTGCAATCCGCGCTGATCATCGACGATCATCCGCTGTTCTGCGATGCGCTGGCGATGACGCTGAAGGCGGTGGCGGGCATCAGCCATATCGAGACCGCCGACCGGCTGGAAACCGCGCTGGCGCGGCTTGATCTGTCGCCCGCATTCGACGTGGTGGTGCTTGATCTGAACCTGCCCGATGTGAACGGGCTGGATGGGCTTATCCGCCTGCGTGCGGGGCTGGGGCCGGTGCCGGTGGTGGTGGTCTCCAGCCTGGCCGACAACCGGGTGATCGGGGCGGCGATGAAAGCGGGGGCGGCGGGGTTCGTGCCGAAACATTCACGGCGCGAGGTGTTTCGCGCGGCCTTCGATGCGATCCGCGAGGGGCGGCGTTTCGTGCCCGAGGGCTTTACCCCCGCGACAGACCCCGGCGCGCCGGCCAGCCAGCGCGAGGATGCCATCGCGCGCCTGTCGCTGCTGACCCGGCAGCAGGCAAAAATTCTGCAACTGATCTGCGAGGGGCGGCTGAACAAACAGATCGCCTATGACCTGACCATCGCCGAAACCACGGTCAAGGCGCATGTGACGGCGATCATGCGCAAGCTGGGCGTGCAAAGCCGCACGCAGGCCGTGCTGATCGTGCAGGAAGCCAGTTTTGCCAGCCTGATGCCCGAAAACGGCTGACCGGCGCGGGGGGCCGGGCTGCGAACGGGGCTTGCGTCCGCCCCGGCTTTGCCTGTCAGATGACGCCAAGGTGCAGCGGGGGAGGCTGCGGCACCGCACCGGGGCAACCCGGGGGGAGGATGACCATGGACAGCCCGTCAACCGCGCCGCAGGGCGCGGGCCTTTTGCCATCGCTGGCTGCGCTGCCGCCGCTGATGGTGACGGCGACCGTTGCGGCCCATGCCGCCGGGGCCGCCGCCGCGCTGCGCGAGGGGCTGGGCTGCGGGCCGTTCGCGCTGGTGATCCTGTTCATCTCGCCCGAGGCTGACATCACCTTGCTGGCCGCCCAGGCGGAAGCCGCCTTTGCTGGAACCCCGGTTATCGGCTGCACCACGGCAGGCGAAATATCCGACCGGGGCTATACCGAGGGCGAGATCGTGGCCGTTGGCCTTTCCGCGGCGCATTTCGCGGTTGATCCGCTGCTGATCCCCGATCTGGGCGATCTGAACCCCGAGGCGCTGATCGGCCGTCTGATCCGCGCGCGGGCCGGGCTGGGCCGCGAAAACCCCGGCTGGCTGCATGAATTCGCCTTTCTGATGGTCGATGGCCTGTCAATCCGCGAGGACGAGCTGACATCGGCGCTGGCCTCGGGCCTTGGCCCCGTGCCGCTGTTTGGTGGTTCGGCGGCCGATGGCACGCGGTTCCGCGAGACGTTCGTGCTGCACGCGGGCCGGGTGCTGCGCAATGCCGCCGTGCTGGCGCTGGTGCGCAGCGATTGCCGGGTCAAGGTGTTCAACCTTGATCACCTGATCCCCACCGACCGCCGCATGGTGGTGACAGAGGCCGATCCGAAACACCGCATCGTGCGCCGCATCAATGCCGAACCCGCGGCGCGGGAGTATGCCCGCCTTCTGGGCAAGGATCCGGCGCAACTGACCACCTTCACCTTTGCCGCGCATCCGGTGGTGGTGCGCATCGGCGGCAAGCACCATGTGCGCGCCATTCAGCAGGTCGCGGAAAACGGCGATCTGGTGTTTTTCTCGGCCATAGACGAGGGGCTGGTGCTGACCCTGGCCGAACCGCAGGATATGGTGGCGCATCTGGATGCCGAACTGACCGCACTGGCGCGCGGTGGTGCCCCGCAGGCGATACTGGCCTGCGACTGCATCCTGAGGCGGATGGAGGCGCAGGAAAAACAATCGCTTGGCGCGATCAGCCAGTTGTTGCGCCAGCACCGGGTTGTGGGTTTTTCCACCTATGGCGAGCAGTTGAACGGCATGCACGTGAACCAGACCATGACCGGGGTGGCGATCTATCCGCCCGATCCAAGCCCATGATAGACAGCCTGCTGAACCCCGCCGACCCGCCCGCCCGGCAGACCGAAAAGCTGCTGCAGATCGTGCAGGTGCTGATGCGGCGGGTGGAAAGCATCACCGATGACGGGGGCGCCGCCTATGCCCAGTTCCAGCGCGCCGCCATGCTGGAGGATCAGGTGCGCGAACGCACCGCCGATCTTGAACGCACGCTTGACCTTCTGAACCTTTCCAACGCCCGCCTTGCCGATGCCAACAAGGCGACCGAGGCCGCGCGGCAGAACCTGGCCAATGCGATTGAAACGGTGCAGGAAGGGTTCGCGCTGTTCGATGCCGATGATGTGCTGGTGCTGTGCAATTCGCGCTTTGGCATGCATATGGTTGATATCGTTGACCATCTGAGGCCCGGCCTGACATTTGATGCCTATATCACCCATGTCAGCCGGTCACGCTATCTGGCCCTGCCGGAGCGAGAGACACCCGAGGATTGGGCGGTGCGCCGCCGCCGCAGGCACCTTGACCGGCATGTGATCTTCAACGTCCGCATGATCTGGGACCGCTGGGTGCAGGTATCCGAACACCGCACGGCCGATGGCGGCACGGTGATCCTGCAGACCGATGTGACCGACATCATCCGCAGCGAGCGGCTGGAACGCGGCAAGATGCTGGACGATCAGGCCCGCATCATCCGCGCCACGCTGGACCATATCAACCAGGGTGTCTGCATCTTTGATGCCGATGCGCGGCTGGTGGGGTGGAATCAGCGGCTGGGCACCTTGCTGGCCATCCCTTTGGCGCGGTTCCGCATCGGTGCCAGTTTCGATTACCTGCTGGAGCGTTTCCAGCGCGAGATCAGCTTTGGCGAAGGCATGAGCGCGCCGCTGCTGGAAGCTTGGGTCAAGGCGCGGGCGGGGCGGGCGGCACTGAACTTTGAACTGCGGCGCGGCGATGACCTGATACTGGACGTGTTCGCGCAGGAAATGCCCGACCGGGGTTTCGTGATGAGTTTCACCGATGTGACCGCCGAGCGCGCGGCCATCGAGGCGCTGTCACGCGCCAATGAGACGCTGGAGGCGCGGGTGATGGAGCGCACGCTGGAACTGGAGGATGCGCTGGCCCATGCCGAGCGCGCCAATGCCAGCCGGTCGCGTTTCGTGGCCGCCGCCAGCCATGACTTGCTGCAACCCCTGTCGGCGGCGAAACTGTTCATCGCATCCATCGGGGATGAGGCGGTGGAGCCGCAGTCGCGCGAGGCGCTGGAAAAGGCGCAGAACGCGCTGGATTCGGTGGAGGGGATTCTGGCGGCGCTGCTGGACATCTCCAAACTGGAAAGCGGCAAGGCGGCGGTCAGCGTGGGCCCTGTGCGGCTGGACCGGCTGCTGGCGCAACTGCGCGATGAATTTGCGCCCCTGGCGGCGGCCAAGGGGCTGCGGCTGGTGGTGGTGCCCTGTTCGGCGGTGGTGGCATCCGACCCTGCCTATCTGCGCCGCATCCTGCAAAACCTGATCGGCAACGCCATCCGCTATACCACGCAGGGCCGTGTGCTGGTGGGTGCGCGGGCAAAAGCCGGCCTGTTGCGGCTGGAGGTCTGGGATACCGGGCCGGGCATTCCCGAGGCGGATCAGGAGAACATCTTCAAGGAATTTCACCGCCTGAACGCGCCCGCCTCGGCGTCAGAAGGCATGGGGCTGGGGCTGGCGATTGTCGAGCGCGCCTGCGGGTTGCTGGGCCATCCGCTGGGCCTGAGTTCGCAGGTGGGTCGCGGCACCTGTTTCATGCTGCAACTGCCGCGTGCCGATGGCGCCGGGCCGCCAATGGTGCCATCCGAATCCCGGCGCGGCGGTGACGAATCGCGCCGTGTGGCACAGGACAAGATCGCCTTTCTGGTGGAAAACGACAGCGACCTGCGCCGCGCCATGGGGCTGTTGCTGGAAAAATGGGGCATGAGCGTGCTGGATGCCGCATCCGGCGAAGAGGCTTTGGCCCTGATCGAGGAAATCGGCATATTGCCGGATTTCTTCCTTGTGGATCAACAGCTTGGTGCGGGCATGACCGGTGTGGACTTCATCATTGCGCTGCGTGCGCGGCACGGCGCTGTGCCTGCATCCATCGTCACGGCCAACCGGCGGGCCGAACTGGCCGCTTTGTGCGCCGCGTCACAGATCGGGCTGATCTACAAACCCGTCGATGCCCGCGCGCTGGAAGTGTTCCTGTCAGGGCTTTGACGCGCGCGCAGGCTGTGCGGCTTGTGATCCGGCCCACCGGGCGGGAGATTTTTTTGCCAGGCTGCATGCCGCGCCGGTGTTATGCTACCTTGGTGGCGGGGCGGCGGTTTTCGCACCAAGGTCGCATTGGCCGCAACGAACGGGGCGGATAGCAGGGACACAAGCCCCCGGGACCGATGGCAATACTACCAAGGTCACATAGCCGGGGCGGTGAACTGGCCCTAAAGTTTTCAAGGAAATGAGGCGCGCATGCAACTTACCGACCAACGCGACATTGCAGCCGATCCGGCGACCGTCTGGGCCGCCATTCTGGACCCGCAGGTTTTGATGGCCTGCATTCCGGGCTGCGAAAGCCTGACCGGATCGCCCGAGGACGGGTTCGAGGCGGTGGTGGTGCAAAAGGTCGGCCCGGTGAAGGCGCGGTTTACCGGTCTGGTCAAATTGTCCGACATGGTGGCGGGCGAAAGCCTGACAATCTCGGGCGAGGGCAAGGGCGGGCCTGCGGGCTTTGCCAAGGGCGGGGCGAAGGTGACGCTGACCGCGATCCCCCAGGGCACGCGGCTGGGCTATGACGTGCAGGCCAATGTGGGCGGCAAGTTGGCGCAGCTGGGCAGCCGGATCATCGACGGTTTCGCGAAAAAGATGGCCGATGATTTCTTTGCCCGGTTTCAGGAAACCGTGGAAGGCCCGGCAGCGGCGGATGACATGCCCGAAGACGCGGCCCCGGGCAATGATGCCGGGGGCGAAGCGGGCAATGGGCAGAAAAAAGGCTGGTTCAAGCGGCTGATCGGCTGAACCCGGAAGACTGGTGAGGGAGGATGACATGACGAAAGTGACGATGACCGTCAACGGCAAGACCGTATCGGCGATGACGGAAGGGCGCACGCTGCTTTCTTCCTATCTGCGCGAAGGGCTGGGTCTGACCGGCACGCATATCGGTTGCGACACGTCGCAATGCGGCGCCTGCACTGTGCATGTGGATGGGGTGGCGGTGAAATCCTGCTCGGTCTTCGCGCAGGATGTGGCGGGGGCCACGGTGACGACGATCGAGGGCATGGCGAATGCCGATGGGTCGCTGTCTGTGATCCAGCAGGCGTTCCAGGATCACCACGGGCTGCAATGCGGCTATTGCACGCCGGGCATGGTGATGGCCTCGGCGGCGCTGCTGGCGTCAAACCCCAGCCCGACCGAAGGCGAAGTGCGGCACTATCTGGAAGGCAACATCTGCCGTTGCACCGGCTACCACAACATCGTCAAGGCGGTGCTGGCAGCCTCGGGGCAGGATGTGGCCGCCGTCGCCGCTGAATAAATTCAGATATTTACGGTGCGTCTTTGACGTATCGCATCAAGGGAGGATGACATGCCCAAAGACGGTGGCATTGGCGCCAGCACCAAGCGGCGCGAGGATATCCGGTTCCTGACCGGCAAGGGACGCTACACCGACGACATCAACCTGCGCGGTCAGGCCTATGCGCATTTCGTGCGATCCGAGGTCGCACATGGCCGGATCAAGGGTATCGACTTTGCCGCGGCTGAGGCGATGGAAGGTGTGGTGAAAGTGTTCACCGCCGCCGATTTCGCCGGTGTGGGCGGCATTCCCTGCGGCTGGCAGATCACTGACAAGCACGGCAAGGTGATGCTGGAGCCCAAGCATCCGGTGCTGGCCGATGGCAAGGTGCGCCATGTGGGCGACCCGATCTGCGTGGTGGTGGCTGACACTTACGAACAGGCCCGCGACGCGGCGGAAATGATCGAGATCGACATCGAGGAACTGCCCGCCGTGCTGGACATGAAGGCGGCGATTGAACCGGGCGGCACGTTGGTGCATGAAGAAATCGGTTCAAACCTTTGCTTTGACTGGGGTTTTGTCGAAGAAAACAAGGCGGCGGTGGACGAGGCCTTTGCCAAGGCGGCCCATGTGACCACGCTGGAACTGGTGAACAACCGTCTGGTCGCCAACCCGATGGAGCCGCGCGTGGCGGTGGCCGATTTTGAAAGCCACTCCGACCAGTATACGCTTTATACCACCAGCCAGAACCCGCATGTCATTCGCCTGCTGATGGGCGCATTCGTGCTGGGCATACCGGAGCATAAATTGCGCGTGGTGGCCCCCGATGTGGGCGGCGGGTTCGGGTCGAAAATCTATCACTATGCGGAAGAGGCGTTCGTGACCTTTGCCGCCAAGGTGGTGAAACGCCCGGTGAAATGGACATCTTCGCGGTCCGAGGCGTTTTTGTCGGATGCGCAGGGCCGCGACCATGTGACCAAGATCGAACTGGCGCTGGATGCCGAGAACAACTTTACCGCCATCCGCACCGATACCTATGCCAACATGGGGGCTTATCTTTCCACCTTCGCGCCGGCCATTCCCACCTGGCTGCATGGCACACTGATGGCGGGCAACTACAAGACGCCGCTGATCTATGTGAATGTGAAGGCGGTGTTCACCAATACCATCCCGGTCGATGCCTATCGCGGCGCGGGCCGCCCCGAGGCGACGTTCCAGCTGGAGCGTCTGGTGGACAAGGCGGCGCGCGAGTTGGGGGTGGATCCGGTGGCGCTGCGGCGGCAGAATTTCATCACCGAATTCCCCTATCAGACGCCGGTGGCCGTGGTCTATGACACCGGCAATTACCATGCCACGATGGACAAGCTGCTGGAAATTTCCGACCACGCCGGGTTCGAGGCGCGGCGGATGGAAAGCGCCGCGCGCGGCAAGCTGCGCGGCTTCGGCATCGCGCATTACATCGAGGCTTGCGGCATCGCGCCGTCAAACCTGGTGGGCCAGTTGGGCGCGCGGGCGGGGCTTTACGAATCCGCCACCGTGCGGGTGAATGCGACCGGCAGCATCAGCGTCTATACCGGCAGCCACAGCCACGGGCAGGGGCATGAGACCTCTTTCGCGCAGGTCGTGGCCGAGATGATCGGTATCGACGCCGCCCAGATCGACATCGTGCATGGCGACACGTCGAACACGCCGATGGGCATGGGCACCTATGGCTCGCGTTCTCTGGCGGTGGGCGGGTCGGCCATCGTGAAGGCCACAAACAAGATCATCAACAAGGCCAAGAAGATCGCCTCGCATCTGCTGGAAGCCGCCGAGGGTGACATCGAGTTGAAGGACGGCAAGTTCACCGTCGCGGGCACCGACAAATCGGTGGATTGGGTGGGCGTGACGCTGGCGGCCTATGTTCCGCACAACTACCCGCTGGAAAGCCTGGAGCCGGGGCTGGAGGAGACGGCGTTTTACGACCCGTCGAACTTCACCTATCCCTCGGGTGCCTATGGCTGCGAGGTGGAGGTGGATGCCGACACCGGGCAGGTCACGGTGCTGGCCTTTTCGGCGGCGGATGACTTTGGCAATATCGTCAACCCGATGATTGTCGAAGGACAGGTGCAAGGCGGTCTGGCGCAGGGTATCGGCCAGGCGCTGATGGAAAACTGCGCCTATGACGAAAACGGCCAGTTGCTGAGCGGATCCTTCATGGATTACGCGATGCCGCGCGCCACCGACCTGCCGATGTTCAATGTCGATCATTCCTGCGTCACCCCCTGCACCCACAACCCCCTTGGGGTGAAGGGCTGCGGCGAGGCGGGGGCCATCGGCTCGCCCCCCGCCGTGGTGAATGCGGTGATCGACGCGCTGATCCGTGGCGGCCATGATGTGAAACATATCGACATGCCCCTGACGCCCTCGCGCGTCTGGGCGGCGATCAACGGCTGAGGAGGCGAGGATGCACAACTTTGACTTCGTGAAACCGGCCTCGGTCGCCGATGCGGTGGCGGCCCTGGCGGCAGAGGGCGCGCAGGCGCTGTCGGGCGGCATGACGCTGCTGCCCACGATGAAACAGCGGCTGGCGGCACCCGAGGTTCTGGTGTCGCTGACCGGGATTGCCGAACTGCGCGGCGTATCGGGGCGGGCCGGGGCATCCGTTACCATCGGCGGGGCGACAACCCACGCCACCGTGGCGGCAGAGGCCAAGGCGTTCTACCCCGCGCTGGCGGCGCTGGCGGGGCAGATCGGTGATCCGGCGGTGCGCAACCGGGGCACCATCGGCGGATCGCTGGCCAACAACGATCCCTCGGCCTGCTATCCTTCGGCGGCGCTGGCCTCGGGTGCCACCATCACCACCAACCAGCGTGACATCGCGGCGGAGGATTACTTTCAGGGCATGTTCGCCACCGCGCTGGGTGAGGGCGAGATCATCACCGCCGTCACCTTTCCGATCCCGGAAAAGGCGGCTTACATCAAGTTCGCGCAGCCTGCGTCACGTTTCGCGCTGGTGGGGGTTTTCGTGGCCAAATACGCCGATGGCGTGCGCGTGGCGGTGACGGGTGCGTCGAACGACGGCGTGTTCCGTTGGGCCGAGGGCGAGGCGGCGCTGTCGGGCAATTTCAACGGTTCGGCGCTTGAAGGGCTGAGCGTTCCGTCCGACGGCATGATCGCCGACCTGCACGGCACGGCGGCCTACCGCGCGCATCTGGTGAAGGTGCTGACCAAACGGGCCGTTGCCGCAGCCATGTGAACATCTGTTCAGGAACGAAAAAGGCCCCCGGCGGGGGCCTTTTTGCTGTCAGCCCAGCGAGGCCAGATAGAAGGCGCAACCGGTCAGGGCGGCAAAATCATCCTCGACCACGCGGATGGTGAAATCGCGGGTCAGCAGATCCACCCGCCGGTTTTCGCGGAACACTTCGGTCAGGCCAAAGCGCGGCAGATGCGGGGTCATCGCTCGCGACATGCCGCCGATCAGGTAGATCCCGCCATAGGGCAGGTGGATCAGCGCCAGGTCGGCCAATGTCTGCGCCAGAATCCGGGTGTAAAGCTGCGCCGCATGCACGCAGACCGGATCATTGGCCGTCAGCCCCGCCAGCACCTGATCGGAGTTCAGGCCGGGCGCGGCCCCCGCCTCAGCCGCCGCAAAGCTGTAAAGATTGGCCAGACCCCGGCCCGCCAGCACCTCTTCAACACCGGCATGAGGGGCGTCGCCACCCCGCGCCACCAGCGCCTCGATGAAGCGCATCAGGCGGAAATCCTCGTCGCTGCGCACCGGCATGTTCACATGGCCGCATTCCGACGGGGCCACCACGCGGCCCCGCGCGGTGTCATGCACGGGTGCGGCATTCACCCCGGTGCCCAGACCCACCACCAGCATCGGCGCGCCCGGCTTGTCCGGCCCGTCCATCAGCAGCCGCAGCTTTTCCGGTGCGATATGCCCCAGCGCATGCCCCTGCGCTTGCAGATCGTTCAGCAGCGCCACTGTGCCCGCCCCGGTGGCCGCCGACAGTTTGGGGCCATCCATCGTCCAGGCAAGGTTGGTCATCGCGGCTGACCCGTCCTGCACCGGGCCTGCCACCGCCACACAGACGCCATCCACCTTGGCCCCGGTGTCGCGCAGGTAGTCTGACAGGATATCCGCGATATCCTGCCCCCGGCCATGGTATTCACGGTTCGAGAACCGCCGCAGGCTGGCCTCGTCCACCCGGCCATCCTCGGCCAGCGCCACACGGGTGTTGGTGCCGCCAAGGTCGGCAACGATCGAAAGGGTCATGGCAGGCTCCCGTCTTTGGTGCGGAATGTTGGGTGCGGAATGTGGATCAGCACGCGGCTCGGGTTTTCGTTTCAGCGCGCCAGTGCGCGGGTCAGGTTTCTTTTCAGCGCGCCAAAGCGCGCGTCAGGTTTCTTTTTCAGCGCGCCAAGGCGCGCGTCAGGGCGTGATAGGACGCTTTCGGTGTGCGCTGCAAGGTATCGAAATCCACATGCACCATGCCAAAGCGTTTCTCGTATCCCAGCGACCATTCGTAGTTGTCCATCAGCGACCACAGGTAATAACCCTGCACCGGCACCCCTGCCGCAATGGCGCGGCGCACGGCGGCCAGATGGCCCTCGACATAGGCGATGCGGCCCTGATCATCCACCGCGCCATCCACCAGCACATCTGGGTTGGCCATGCCGTTTTCGGCCACGAACAGCGGCAGGCCCTTGGTGTATTCGGCGTGGGTGCGTTTGAGGAAAAACTCCAGCCCCTCGGGGTAAATCTCCCATCCCATCTGGGTTTTCGGCAGCGGGCCCTCGACCTCGCCATGGCTGGGCCAGGGGCCGTCGACCGGGCCGATCAGCTTGCGGGTGTAGTAGTTCAGCCCCACCCAATCGACCTTTGCGCCGATCACGCCGAAATCATCCTGCCAGCCGTTCGGCATGTGCGGGCCCAGCCCTTCCAGCACATTCGCCGGATATTCGCCCTTGAACATGCCGGACAGGAACCAGTGGTTGTAATAGCCATCATACAGCGCCGCCGCCTTGGCCGCCTCGGGGCTGTCATCGGCGGGGGCGGCATATTCGAAATTGCACACGGCACCGAGGTTTTTCATCCCCAGCCCCCGCATCACGCCAATGGCCGTGCCATGCGCCAAAAGCACATGGTGCATCGCCCGCGCGGTCGCCCGGATGTCGCGCAGGCCCGGCGCATGGTGGCCCAGGAAATGCGACAGCCAGGCCACGCACCACGGCTCGTTGATCGGGGCTGCCGACCAGACACGGTCGCCGATACGCTCCATCACCACCTGCGTGTAATCGCCGAACCAGCCCGCAATATCGCGGTTGCGCCAGCCGCCCGCGTCTTGCAGGGGCGAGGGCAGCTCCCAGTGATACAGCGTCGCCGCCGGTTTCAACTCGCGTTCCAGCAGCGCATCGACCAGCCGGTCATAATAATCCAGCCCCTCGGCATTCACCGCGCCGCGCCCTTCGGGGATCACCCGCGCCCAAGAGGTTGAAAAGCGATACACATCCAGATTGCCCGCCTTCAGCATGTCGAAATCAGCGGCATAGCGGTGGTAATGGTCGCAGGCCAACTGCCCGTGCTCGGCCCGCACCACATTGCCGGGGGTGGCCGCGAAATCATCCCATTGCGTGCGGCCCGCGCCGCCGAAACCATGGCCCTCGATCTGATAGCTGGAGGTGGCGGCCCCGAACAGGAAACCTTCGGGAAAATCGGCGCGGGTAAAGTTCATGTCATGGTCCGGTTTGGGGGTCAGCGTTTCGGCGCGGGGCCGGTTGACTGGCCGATGATAAGCTCCGCCTCCAGCAGCCGCTGCTGCGGGGCGCTGTCGGGGTTGGCGATGATGTCCAGCAGCATTTCCGCCGCCTGCCGCCCGGCATCGCGCACCGATGACCGCGTGGCGGTGTAGATCGGCACATCATCGCCGTTGCGCATGTAGGATAGTTCGTCGTCATGGATGATGATCGACACGTCGCGGCCGATTTTCAGCCCGCGGTCGTCAATCGCGCGCCGCACCCCCATGGCCGAGATCATCGAGGATACGACAAAGGCGGTGGGCGCATCGGCCATGGCCAGCATGCGGCTGGCGGCGCGAAAGCCGCTGGTTTCGGTCATCTCGTCCGAGGCCATCAGCGCGGGGTCGGGCAGGATGCCCCGCGTGGCCAGCGCATCCAGATACCCGGTGCGGCGGCGCACGGCAAAATCCATGAACTCCAGCCCGTTGACCAGACCGATGCGGGTATGGCCCAGATCCAGAAGGAATTCGGTGGCGCGCTGGAACGCGCGGCGGTTGTTCACGTCCAGCCAGGAATAGGGCAGGGTGGTGCCGGTCGCCCGGCCATGCACGACAAAGGGAAAGCCGATGTCATGCAGCAGCGGAATGCGCGGGTCTTGCAGGCGCGGCGCATGCACGATGATGCCATCCACCGTGCCGCGCGATTTCAACTCGCGGTAGCTGCGCTCCTCGTCCTCATCCGGCACAACCGACAGCACCATGTCATAGCCCGCACGGCTGTAGGCCTCGCCCGCACCGGCGATGAAATCGGCAAACACGGGGTTGACGATTTCATGCCGCGTCGCAATTGGAATGACATGCCCAACGGCCATGGCCCGCCCTGTCGCCAGCCGGATCGCCCGCGTGTTGGGGCGGTAATTGTGCCGTTTGGCCGCAGCCATCACGCGCTCGCGGGTCGCCTCATTGACCTCGGGATAGCCGTTCAGCGCACGGCTGACGGTCGTGGGCGACAGACCAAGCTTTTGGGCCAGTTCCTTGAGATTCATGGTCGGGCGGTCATGCGGGGGCGTGCCAAAACGGTTTCAATCGCCTTCATCAATAGTGCGCGTTTGCACCGGGGTCAAAGCCATTCCTGCCATTGACGCGCGCCAATTTTCTGTTTCTGCATGCGCAAAATAAGGGGAAAAGTTGGCCCACCGCCGCCGCAGAATTGACTTCACAGCATGGATCGGCAAAGGTTTGCCATCCAAAGCGGTTTGGAAATGATTCGTATCGCTTGGTGTTTTAACCGCGCAGCATGGCGCGTGTGATCGGGAGGATCGACATGAAATCCAGGTTTTTGGCAAGCGCGGCTGCGCTTGCTTTGTTGTCAGGCGCCGCGCAGGCGCAGGATCTGAAATTCGCACCGGGCGAGGATGCCCGCTTCAACTGGGCCAGCTTTGACGCGTTCAAGCAGGATCTGTCGGGCCAGAGCCTGGTCATCGACGGGCCGTGGGGCGGGCCGGACAAGGAACTGTTCGAAAGCGTGATCGCCTATTTCGAGGCGGCCACCGGGGCCAGCGTCGAGTATACCGGCGGCGAGGGCGTGGAACAGCGCATCAACATCGCCACGGGTGCAGGTTCGCCCCCCGATCTGGTGGTGCTGCCGCAGCCGGGTCTGGCGCGCGATCTGGCCTCCAAGGGCTATCTGGTTGATCTGGGCGCCGAAACAGCGACCTGGCTGAAAGACAACTACGCCGCCGGGCAATCCTGGGTTGATCTGTCGACCTACCCGGGCGCAGATGGCAACCCGGGCCTGTTCGGCTTTTTCTACAAGGTCGATGTGAAATCGCTGGTCTGGTATGTGCCGGAAAACTTCGAAGATGCGGGCTACGAGATTCCCGAGACGATGGAAGATCTCAAGGCGCTGACTGACCAGATCGTTGCCGATGGCGGCACGCCCTGGTGCATCGGTCTGGGTTCGGGCGGTGCTACGGGCTGGCCCGCGACCGACTGGGTCGAAGACATGATGCTGCGCACCACCACGCCGGAAAACTATGACAAATGGGTGTCGAACGAGCTGAAGTTCGACGACCCCATCGTTGTGGCCGCCATCGAGGAATTCGGCGCTTTCGCCAAGGTGGATGAATACGTGGCCGGTGGTGCCGGTGCCGTGGCCTCGACCGACTTCCGCGACAGCCCCAAGGGCCTGTTCTCGTCGCCGCCCCAGTGCTACATGCACCGTCAGGCGTCGTTCATCCCGTCGTTCTTCCCCGAAGGCACCGTGATCGGCGAGGATGCCGATTTTTTCTACCTTCCCGCCTATGCCGACAAGGATCTGGGCCAGCCGGTTCTGGGCGCAGGCACGCTGTTTGCGATGACCAAGGACAGCCCGGCAGCGCGCGCCTTTGTCGAATTCCTGAAGACCCCGATCGCGCATGAAGTCTGGATGGCGCAGACCGGCTTCCTGACGCCCTACAAGGGCGTGAATGCCGAAGCCTACGGCGACCCGACGCTGAAGAAGCTGGGCGACATCCTGCTGAACGCCACCACCTTCCGCTTTGACGGCTCTGACCTGATGCCGGGTGCCGTGGGTGCGGGCGTGTTCTGGACCGGCATGGTTGACTACACCGGTGGCAAAGCCGCCGCCGAAGTGGCCACGCAGATCCAGTCCACCTGGGATACGCTGAAGTAACCTTGCGACAATACCGGCCTGTCCGCAGACGCGGGCAGGCCATCCCTGCGAAAGCGCGGGGCCCTGCGGGGGAGCGGGGCGTTACAAAAGGGGGGGCTTCGGGTGGAACAATTGTTCATGGCAACCGCCACCATCGTGATCGGTGTGGCCGGGTGCGTCTTTTACTTCTTCATGTCCAACATCGTGCTGGACAGCATCTTTCCGCCGCGCGGGGCCAATGCCGGGCGCAACATCCTGCGCGCCGGGCTGATCCGGCCCTGGCTGTTCCTGATGCCCGCCATCATCCTTTTGACTGTCTATCTGGTCTATCCGGTCTTCGTGTCGGTCTGGCTGTCGTTCCATGATTCCAACGGGCAGAATTTCGTCGGGGCCGACAATTACCTCTGGCTGGTGAATGACCCCAAGTTCCGGGAATCCTTGTGGAACAACTTCATGTGGCTGCTGGTCGTGCCCGCCGGTTCCACCTTCTTTGGCCTGATCGCGGCGGCGTTGACCGACCGTATCCGCTGGGGCAATTTCGCCAAGGCGATGATCTTCATGCCGATGGCGATCTCTTTCGTGGGTGCCTCGGTCATCTGGAAATTTATCTACGACTATCGCGGTGACGGGCAGGCCGAGGTGGGCATGCTGAACGCCATCGTCGTGGCCCTGGGGGGAGAGCCGCAGACCTGGCTGTCACAAATCCCCACCAACTCGTTCCTGCTGATGGTGGTGCTGATCTGGATCCAGACAGGTTTTGCCATGGTGATCCTGTCGGCGGCCCTGCGCGGCATCCCCGAGGAAACCATCGAGGCCGCCATTCTGGACGGCGCGTCACCCCTGCAAATCTTCACCAAGATCAAGGTGCCGCAGATCTGGGGCACCATCGCCGTGGTCTGGACCACGATCACCATCACCGTGCTGAAGGTGTTCGACATCGTGCTGGCGATGACCAACGGCCAATGGGGCACGCAGGTGCTGGCCAACCTGATGTTCGACTGGATGTTCCGCGGCAATGATACCGGGCGGGCTTCGGCCATCGCCATCGTCATCATGCTGACGGTGACGCCGATCATGATCTGGAACATCCGCAACGCGCGGAAGGAAATGCGCTGATGGACAATATCGCAGGCACCAAAAGCAGCCTCGTCTGGACCGTGAACCTGTCGGTCGTGGCGCTGGTTCTGTTGTGGACGATCCCCACCTTCGGCCTTCTGGTCTCGTCGTTCCGTGACCGTGACCAGATCACCACCTCGGGGTGGTGGCAGTCGCTGTTCCCGTCGGAACAGAACATCGTCTACCGCATCGGTGACGCCGACACCCAGCGCCCCGAGGGCGCGGGTTTCGTGATCGACGGCAATGTGTTTGGCGACGGCACGGGCGAGGTGAACGCCTTCGGCATCACCTCGCGCGAGCCCACCGCCTTTGCCCCGGGCGATGTGGCCGACATGGGCGATGGCGTGACCGCCACCGTGCAAGAAGATGGCACCTATGCCGTTACCTCGCCCGTGGCGTTCGAGGGGCGCAGCCCGCGGCTGTTCATCACATCTGTCACCCCGCCACGCTTCACGCTGGAAAACTATGACCGCGTGCTGTTTGCCGAAGGGCTGGGGCGTGCGTTCCTGAACACCATGACCGTGACCATTCCCGCGACGGTGATCCCCATCCTGATCGCGGCCTTTGCCGCCTATGCCCTGGCGTGGATGGAGTTTCCGGGCCGTGCGCTGCTGATTGCCGGTGTGGTGGGGCTGCTGGTGGTGCCCTTGCAACTGTCGCTGATCCCGCTGCTGAAACTGCACAACACGCTGGGCATCGCGGGCGAGTATCTGGGCGTCTGGCTGGCGCATTCCGGGTTCGGCCTGCCACTGGCCATCTACCTGTTGCGCAACTACATGGTCGGCCTGCCGCGCGAGATCATTGAGTCCGCACGGGTGGACGGGGCGACCGATTTCCAGATCTTCATCAAGATCATCCTGCCGCTGTCCTTCCCCGCGCTGGCCAGCTTTGCCATCTTCCAGTTCCTGTGGACATGGAACGACCTGCTGGTGGCCATCGTGTTCCTGGGCAATTCCGAGGATACGCTGGTGATGACCGGGGTCATGAAGGAACTCTTGGGGTCGCGCGGCGGTGATTGGGAAATCCTGGCAGCCTCGGCTTTCGTGTCGATCTTCGTGCCGCTGGTAGTGTTCTTTGCCATGCAGAAATACCTGGTGCGCGGCCTCTTGGCCGGCTCGGTGAAGTGACGGAAAGAATGAACGTGATGCAGACCCAAACCGCCACCACACTGGCGAAAGACCCTGACTGGTGGCGCGGTGCGGTGATCTATCAGATCTACCCCCGCAGCTATCAGGACAGCAACGGTGACGGTGTGGGCGACCTTGCCGGCATTGTCGAACGGCTGCCGCATATCGCGGGGCTGGGGGCCGATGCGATCTGGATCAGCCCGTTCTTCACCTCGCCGATGAAGGATTTCGGCTATGACGTGTCGGATTACTGCGATGTCGATCCGATGTTCGGCACGCTGGCCGATTTTGACGCGGTGGTGGCGCGGGCGCATGGGCTGGGCCTGCGGGTGATGATCGACCTGGTGCTGTCCCATACATCCGACCAGCATCCGTGGTTCAAGGAAAGCCGGGCCAACCGCACCAACCCCAAGGCCGATTGGTTCGTTTGGGCCGACCCAAAGGGCGACGGCACGCCGCCGAACAACTGGCTGTCGATCTTTGGCGGATCGGCCTGGCAATGGGACGGGCGGCGTGAGCAATATTACCTGCACAACTTCCTGACATCGCAGCCCGACCTGAACTTCCATTGCGACGCCGTGCAGGAGGCGCTGCTGGATGCCGTGCGCTTCTGGCTGGAGCGCGGGGTGGACGGGTTCCGGCTGGATACGATCAATTTCTACATTGCTGACAAATACTTGCGCGACAATCCTCCGCTGCCGAAGGAATTGCGCAACGACTCTATCGCGCCGGGGGTGAATCCCTATAACCACCAGCTGCACATCTTTGACAAGAACCAGCCGGAAAACCTTGAATTCCTGAAGAAATTCCGTGCGATCTGCAACCCCTACGGCGCGGCCGCGGTGGGCGAGGTGGGCGATGCCCAGCGTGGGCTGGAAATCATGGCCGAATACACCTCGGGCGGTGACAAGGTGCAGATGTGCTATCCGTTCGAGATGCTGCAACCCAAGCGGCTGACGGCGGCGCTGCTGGCGGATACATTCGCGCGCATGGCCAAAGCGGCCCCCGATGCCTGGCCCTGCTGGGCCTATTCCAACCACGACACGGTGCGCCACATCACGCGCTGGGGTCTTTCTGACGCCGCAGCAAGGGCTTATACGACAATGCTCGTGTGCCTGCGCGGCTCGCTGTGCCTGTATCAGGGCGAGGAATTGGGCCTGCCCGAGGCGGACATCGCGTTTGAAGATCTGCAAGACCCCTATGGCATCGAATTCTGGCCAGAGTTCAAGGGCCGCGATGGCTGCCGCACGCCGATGGTCTGGCAGACCGACAATGCAAGTGGCGGATTTTCCACGGCAAAACCCTGGCTGCCGGTGACGGCGGCGCATCTGGGTCTGTCGGTGGCGGCGCAGGACGGCGATGCTTCCTCGATGCTGGCGCATTACCGCGCCGCGCTGGCGTTCCGCCGGGCGCATGCCACGCTGCGTTACGGCTCGATGGAGGGCATCGCTGCGACGGGCGATCTGGCGCAGTTCCTGCGCGTGGGTGACGAGACGATTTTCTGTGCCTTCAACCTTGGCGATGCCGAGGCCGAGGTGGTTCTGCCCGGGGGGAGTTGGGCAGCTTTGGGCACCGATCTGGGCAGCCAGCCCGTCGGTGCGGGGACGATAACGCTGGGGCCGTGGCAGGTCTGCCTGGCGAAAAAGATCTGAGGGAGGGGAGACCCATGGCCGATCTGAAACTGACGAATGTGGAAAAGGCCTATGGCGAGGTCAAGGTGTTGAAAAACATCAACCTCGACATCAAACAGGGTGAGCTGATCGTGTTTGTCGGCCCCTCGGGCTGCGGAAAATCGACGCTGCTGCGGATGATCGCGGGGCTGGAGCGGATCACCGGCGGCACGCTGGAAATTGACAAGCGCGTGGTCAACGACGTGCCGCCCGCACAGCGCGGCATTGCCATGGTGTTCCAAAGCTATGCGCTTTACCCGCACATGACGGTGCGGCAGAACATGGAATTCGCGCTGAAAATCGCCAAGAAATCGGCGGCCGAAATTTCGGCCGGGGTCGAGAAGGCGGCGAAAATCCTGCAACTGACGCCGTATCTGGACCGTCTGCCGAAAGCGCTGTCGGGTGGCCAGCGGCAGCGGGTGGCCATCGGGCGGGCCATCGTGCGCGACCCCAAGGTCTATCTGTTCGACGAACCGCTGTCGAACCTTGATGCGGCGCTGCGGGTGGCGACCCGGCTGGAGATTGCCCAGCTGAAGGAAAAGATGCCCGACAGCACGATGATCTATGTGACCCATGACCAGGTAGAGGCGATGACGCTGGCCAGCCGCATCGTGGTGCTGGCCGGTGGCGGCATCAGCCAGGTCGGCACCCCGATGGAGCTTTATGAACGCCCGCAGAACGAATTCGTGGCGCAGTTCATCGGCAGCCCGGCGATGAACCTGATGCCCGGCGAAATCGTGGAAACCGGCGCCGAGACGGTGGTGAAACTGGCCAATGGCGGCATGGCGCGGGCTGCGATCCCAACGCAGGTGTCGGATCTGGGCATGAAGGTGAACCTGGGCGTGCGGCCCGAGGATATGCTGGAAACCACCGGCGACGCGGTTTTCACCGGCAAGGTGGAGATCACCGAGGCGCTGGGGGAGGTGACGTTGCTTTATTTCGCGCGGGTCGGGGATCAGGCGCAGGTGGTGGCGAAACTGCCCGGCATCCATGGCGACCTGCGGCACCGCGAAGTGCGGCTGGCGGCAGACCCGAAGAAGATCCACCTGTTCCATCAGGGCAAGTCGCTGCTTTACCGTTGAGAGAGGCGGCGCGCGGGACGCGGCCTTGACAGCCCGCAACCACAGGCGTCTAGCTTTGCACAGGATGGCGTGCGGCGGGCAACAACTGCCCCCGCGCTCCGGTGCGCCCCTGCCGTTGCGGCTCGCTGGCCGCAAACGGTTGAACCGGAAGGGAAAAAGACCATGGCCAAAGGGCAGATGCGGTCGAACAAGGAAGTGAAGAAGCCGAAGAAGGACAAGTCGAAACCGGCGGTCGTGGCGGTGGCCAGTTCCACCACACGGATCACCGGGTCATTGGACAAGGCCAAGGGGAAGGACTGAAAGGGCGGCTGCGCCATGTTTCGGGCCTTGCGGCCTTGGCGCGCGCCGGGGGTTTCACACCCCCGGACCCCCGTGGGATACTTGAAGGCAGAAAATAGATTTTTCTTGTGAAAACAAGTCGTCAGGCGATTTTCTTTGCGTGAAAGATGAAGCCCAGCAGGTTCAGCAGCACCTGGGCCGCCAGAATGGCCGTGCTGCCGGAATGGTCGTAATCGGGGGCAACCTCGACCAGATCAATGCCCACCACCGCATGCGCCTTTGCCGCGGCCTGCAAGATCTCCAGCACCTCGTAATACAGAAAACCGCCGTGCGACGGCGTGCCGGTGCCCGGAGCGATCGAGGGGCAGAAGCCGTCGATGTCGATGGTGATGTAAAGCCGCGCGCCTGCCGGGATGCGTGCCAGAACCCCGGCCACCCCCAGCGCCCGCACCTGCCGCACCGACAGGATATCGGCCCCCATGGCGCGGGCGGCGTCGTAACCCTCTTTCGTGGTGGAGCTGACGTTGCGGATGCCCAGTTGCGTCAGGCCGGTCACATGATCCTGTTCCGCCGCGCGGCGCATCGGGTTGCCGTGGCCGTGGCGCACGCCGTGGCGCACATCGACGAAATCCAGATGCGCGTCGATTTGCAGGATATGGATCGGCCCGCGTCCGGCAAAGGCGCGGATGCAGGGGATGTTCACCGAATGGTCGCCACCGATGACCACGGGCAGGGCGCCCGCATTCAGCATCGCGCGCACGCCGGTTTCGATATTGGCATGGCTGGACTCGGTATCGGTATGCACGATGTCGGCATCGCCGATATCCACCATCGTGACCTCGGGGCCCAGATAGATTGCGTCATCCTCATGATCGTAAGCCCCGGCATGGCCGAAGCTGAAAAGGGTTGACGCATCGCGCACCGCCCTTGGGCCAAAACGCGCCCCGGCGCGGAACTGGGTGCCGAAATCGAAGGGCGCGCCCATCACCGCCACATCGGCCCGTATCGCGGACCAGTCGGCGACATAAGGCCGCTTGCCAAAGGTTGAAATGCCGACGAAGGGCAGGTTCAGCCGCCCGGTGTCATAGGAATGTCCGCTCATGTCATGCCCCCGTTTTTCCGCAGCCTGATGCGGGCGCGGGGGCTTGGCAAGGGCAGGCATGCAGGGCAGGCTGCGGCAAAACGGAGGATGCGATGCCGGTTCAGGTGACGGATGACATGGTGGCCGCCTATCAGCGCGACGGGGCGGTGCTGATCAAGGGGCTGTGGGCCGATTGGGTGGAGGTGATCCGCGCAGGCATCGCGCACAACATGGCCGAACCCGGGCCACATGCGGCGGAAAACCTGAAACCGGGCGAGGGCGGGCGGTTTTTCGACGATTACTGCAACTGGGAGCGGATTCCCGAATTTGGCCAGGTGATCCGCGAAAGTGGCGTGGCCGAGGTGGCGGCGCGGCTGATGGGGTCTGACCGGGTGCAGATGTTCCACGATCATGTGCTGGTGAAGGAGCCTGGCACGGCCAAGCCGACACCCTGGCATCAGGACGGGCCATATTACTTTGTGGACGGGGTGCAGAACGTCAGCTTCTGGTCGCCGGTCGATCCGGTGCGCGAGGCCAGCCTGCGCTGTGTGGCGGGGTCGCACCGCTGGCCGAAGGAAGTGTTGCCGAAACGCTGGCTGTCGGACACGTCGTTTTACCCCGACCCTGACCTGTATATGCCGGTGCCAGACCCCGATGCCGAAGGCATGCCGGTGCTGGAATGGGCGATGGAGCCGGGCGACGCCGTGGCCTTCCACTACCGCACCCTGCATGGCGCGCGGGGCAATGAGGCGGCCATCCGGCGGCGTGCGTTCTCGCTGCGGCTGCTGGGCGATGACGCGCGCTATGTCGAGCGCCCGGGCCGCACCTCGCCGCCCTATCCGGGGCATGGCATGGTGGCGGGGCAGCGGCTGCGCGAGGACTGGTTTCCACTGCTGCGCTAGCGGCGGTCAGATCAGCGCCACCCAGGCGCGGGCGATGGCCAGGCCAGCAGCATCGGCGCGCGGCCCGTGGCGGTCTGCCAGCAGCGGATGCGCGCTGGTCCAGCCCGGTTGCATCGCTTCTGTTGCCTGAGGAAAATCGCGGGTCCAGTGGGCCACCACGGCGCGGTCAGCCTCGAAATGGAACTGCGTGCCGTAGGTTTTCGCACCGATGCGGAAGGCCTGATTGGCCGCCAGCGCCGTGCCCGCCAGCCGCACGGCGCCGGGCGGCAGGGTGAAATGGTCGGAATGCCATTGAAACGCCGTGACAACGGGCCCCGCCGCCGCCAGAACCGGGTCGGCACGCCCGGCATCGGTCAGGGGAACATCCGTCCAGCCGAATTCGCGCGCCGTGCCGATCTGGTTTTCCGCGCCAAAGGCCCGCGCCAACAGTTGCGCACCAAGGCAGATGCCCAGCACCGGGCGGCCTGCCTCGGTCATCTGCCGCATCAGGGCCGCCAGCCCCGGAAGGTAGGGGTGGCGCGCATCATCCCGCGCGTTCTGCTCGCCGCCAAAGACCACCAGCGCATCGGCATCGGCGGGCAGGGCCTCGCCCGCCCAGGGGCGGTGCAGCACCACCTCGGCCCCCGCCTCGCGCAGCGCCTGGCCCACAAGGCCCTGCGCGGTCTGCGCCATGTTTTCCACCAATGCAACGCGCATGTCCCACCTCTGCCAGCCCCTGCGCCAGCAGAACCACGCCGCGCCGCGCAGCGCAATATGCCGGGTAAAACTTGGGGAACAGCCCTTGCCTTCACCGGCGAAGGGTGAAACAGGGAACCGTCAAACGAACCCTCCCAAGGAGACACCCCATGGAGATTCGAGAGGCGTTTACCTTTGATGATGTGCTGCTTGTCCCGGCTGCCAGCAATGTGCTGCCCGCCGATGCCGACACCTCCACCGTGGTGACAAAGGCGATCCGGCTGAACATCCCGCTTCTGTCCTCGGCGATGGATACCGTGACCGAGGCGCGCATGGCCATTGCCATGGCGCAGGCGGGGGGGATGGGTGTGATCCACCGCAATCTGGGGGTCGAGGAACAGGCGCGCGAGGTGCGCCGGGTGAAACGGTTCGAATCCGGCATCGTCTATTCGCCGATCACCCTGACCCCCGATCAGACGCTGGCCGATGCCAAGGCCTTGCAGGACCGCTATAATGTGACCGGCTTTCCGGTGGTCGATGCCTCGGGGCGGGTGCTGGGCATCGTGACGAACCGCGACATGCGTTTTGCCAGCGATGACCGCACGCCGGTGCGGGTGATGATGACCGCCGACAATCTGGCGATCCTGCAGGAACCGGCTGACCGGGAAACCGCGATTTCGCTGATGAAGGCGCGGCGGATCGAAAAGCTGCTGGTGACGGATGGCAAGGGCGTGCTGACCGGGCTTCTGACGCTGAAGGATACCGAAAAGGCCGTGCTGAACCCGCATGCCTGCAAGGATGAACTGGGCCGGTTGCGGGTGGCCGCAGCCTCGACCGTGGGCGATGCCGGGTTTGAACGGTCGCGCGCGCTGATCGAGGCGGGGGTGGATATGGTGGTGATCGACACCGCGCATGGCCATTCCGAAGGCGTGGCGCGGGCGGTGGAGCGTATTAAGGCGCTGTCGAACACGGTGCAGGTGGTGGCGGGCAATGTGGCCACCGCCTCGGCCACGCGGGCGCTGATTGCCGCAGGGGCGGATGCGGTGAAGGTGGGCATCGGCCCGGGGTCGATCTGCACCACGCGCATCGTGGCGGGAGTGGGTGTGCCGCAACTGACCGCGATCATGGACGCCGCACAGGCGGCGGGCGACATTCCGGTGATCGCCGATGGCGGCATCAAGTATTCCGGCGATTTCGCCAAGGCGATCGCGGCGGGGGCGTCTTGCGCCATGGTGGGGTCTGCAATCGCAGGCACGGATGAGAGCCCGGGCGAGGTGATCCTGTATCAGGGCCGCAGCTTCAAATCCTACCGGGGCATGGGGTCTTTGGGCGCCATGGCGCGCGGCTCGGCGGACCGATATTTCCAGAAGGATGCGGCATCCGACAAGCTGGTGCCCGAGGGGATCGAGGGGCAGGTGCCCTACAAGGGATCGGCGGCGGCGGTGGTGCATCAGCTGGTGGGGGGCCTGCGCGCCGCCATGGGCTATACCGGCAACCGCACCATCCCCGAGATGCAGAAGAATTGCACCTTCGTGCGCATCACCGGCGCGGGGCTGAAGGAAAGCCATGTGCATGATGTGCAGATCACCCGCGAAAGCCCGAACTACCGGTTGATGTAAAACAATGGGTTGTGCGGTTATCCTCATGTCTTGCGTGAACTGTGCATGACGCCTGCCGCGCGCCTTTCCGCCGCCATCGGCATCCTTGACCGGGTGCTGGCCGGCACACCCGCCGAACAGGCGCTGACCAACTGGGGCCGCGCCAGCCGCTTTGCCGGGTCGGGTGACAGGCATGCCGTGCGTGATCTGGTGTTCGACGCCATCCGCAACCGCCGGTCGCATGCCGCGCTTGGCGGGGCAGAAACCGGGCGCGGGTTGATCCTGGGCGGGCTGCGTGCGGCGGGGGTGAACCCTGACACGCTGTTCACCGGCGAGGGCCATGCGCCCGGCCCGGTGACGGCAGGCGAGCAGCCGCAGACCCCGTCGGAACTTGCCGCGCTGGATTGCCCCGACTGGCTGGCACCCGCGCTGCAAGCCTCGCTGGGTGGCGATTTCGCCCCGGTGATGGAAACGCTGCGCCACCGCGCCCCGGTGTTCCTGCGGGTGAACACGGCGCGGCTGTCGCGCGACGCGGCCATCGCGCGGCTGGCCGCCGAAGGTATTGGCACCCGCCCGCATCCCCTGGCCGAGACTGCGCTGGAAGTAACTGGCAACGCTCGCAAAATCCAGATTTCGCCCAGCTATCTGGAGGGGCTGGCAGAGCTTCAGGATGCAGCCTCGCAGGCCGTGGTCGCGGCGCTGCCGCTGCATGCGGGCCAAAGCGTGCTGGATTATTGCGCAGGCGGCGGCGGCAAGACGCTGGCCATGGCGGCACGCGCCGAACTGCGGCTTTACGCCCATGACGCAGCCCCGCAGCGCATGGCCGATCTGCCCGCCCGCGCTGCGCGGGCCGGGGTGGCGGTGACGGTGCTGGCAGGGGCCGACGTGCCCCGCCATGCGCCCTATGATCTGGTGCTGGCCGATGTGCCCTGCACAGGTTCGGGCAGCTGGCGGCGCGCTCCCGAGGCGAAATGGGCGCTGACCCCGGCAAGGCTGGCTGAGCTTTGCGCGCTACAAGCCCGGATTCTTGATACAATCGCCCCGCTGGTGGCAGCGGGCGGTCATCTGGCCTATGCCACCTGTTCGTTGTTGGAACCGGAAAATCAGGCGCAGATTGCCGCGTTCCGGCAGCGCCACTCAGGCTGGCATGTGACCGCCGAGCGTCGTTTCACCCCGCTGGAGGGTGGAGACGGGTTTTATCTGGCGGTTCTGGCGCGAAAATAGCGGCAGATCGCGCAGATCCCGTCAGCGATTAAGTCGCGCTTAATCATTTGTGCCCGCTATTGTCAGCAGGCGATTCCATGATGGGCGGGGATGGTGGGCAAGGCGGGGGTTCCGGCAGACAGGCAGGGCGCGGCGCGGCTGTGGCTGATGCTGGCCATTGCGGCGGGCTGTCTGCTGGCGGCCATTGCTCTGCCCGACAGCGGGCGGCGGCTGATGGCGGCGATGGCGGGGTTGACCGTGGTGGCGGTGGTGCTGCTGGCGCGCGGGCAGGCATGGTGGCGGCATTGGCAGGACCGACGGCTGGAGCAGCGTCTTATCCGGCTGATCGGGCTGGATGCCACGCCTTGCTTCACCACCGATGCCGAGGGCCTGATCGGTTTTCAGAACCGTGCGGCGGAAGAACGCTTCGGGCGGCGCGACAGGACCACGCTGGTGGCGGCGCTGCATGACCATTTCGCCAACCCGGCCTCGGTGCTCTACCGGCTGCAGAGCCGTGCCGCCAACCTGGGCGCGGCACGCGAAGATGTGCTGACAAGGCGCGGACACACAAGGCTTTCCGTTCACCGGCTGGGGCAATTGCGCTATCTGTGGCGGCTGGAGGAATTTGTGGATCGCGCGGCCTCGGGGCGCGGGGCGGAAACGCTGAGCCTGCCGATGCTGGTGGCCAACAAATCCGGCGTGATCCTGTTTTCCAATGAGGCGATGCGCCGCCTGCTGGGCGGGCGGCCCAAGCGGCTGGACCGGATTTTCACCGTGGCCACCCTGCGCTCGGGAGAAGAGGTGGAGGTGGCGTCGGTCGATGGCCCCGTGCGCGCCATTCTGGCCGAGGTGGAAGGCGCGGGCGAGCGGCGCGAGATTTACCTGATGCCGGTGCCAGATCGCGCGGGGCGCGAGGCGGTGCTGGCGGATTTTGAGCATGTGCCTGTATCGCTTATGAAATTCGGCGGCGATGGCAGCCTGCGCGCCGCCAACCGCGCGGCGCGTGACCTGCTGGCGCTGGAGCCGGAGGCCGAGATCGGCTTTTCCGACCTGTTCGAGGGGCTGGGCCGCGCGGTGGCCGACTGGCTGGCCGATGTGGCCGCCGAACGCCTGCCCGGCGGGGCCGAGGTGCTGCGCCTGCGCCGTCCGGACGAGGATGTGTTCCTGCAGATCACCCTGCGGCGGATCGTCGAGCAGGGCCGGCCCGCCGTTCTGGCCGTGCTGAACGACGCCACCGCGCTGAAAACGCTGGAGGCGCAATTCGCGCAAAGCCAGAAAATGCAGGCGATCGGGCAGCTTGCCGGTGGAATCGCACATGATTTCAACAATTTGCTGACCGCGATTTCCGGCCATTGTGACCTGCTTTTGCTGCGCCATGACCGGGGCGACCCCGAATATGCCGATCTGGTGCAGATCCACCAGAACGCCAACCGCGCGGCCAGTCTGGTGGGCCAATTGCTGGCATTCTCGCGCAAGCAGAACCTCAAGCCGGAACGTCTTGATCTGCAGGAGGTTCTGTCAGATCTGACGCATCTGTTGAACCGGCTGGTGGGCGAAAGGGTCAGCCTGAAACTGGCGCATGCGCCCGATCTCGGCCCGATTCGCGCTGACAAGCGGCAGCTGGAACAGGTGCTGATGAACCTTGTGGTGAACGCGCGCGATGCCATGCCCGAAGGAGGTGTGATCTGCATCGAAACCGAGGCGCTGACCCTGCGCGAAGAGCTGCGGCGTGACCGTGCGATGGTGCCGCCCGGCGATTATGCGGTGATCCGGGTGATCGACACGGGGACCGGCATACCGCCGGAACGGTTGCAGAAAATCTTCGAGCCGTTCTTTACAACCAAGCGCACGGGCGAGGGCACCGGCCTTGGGCTTTCCACCGCCTATGGGATCGTGAAGCAGTCCGGCGGCTTCATTTTCGTTGACAGCGCCCCGGGCGAGGGCAGCATCTTTCATCTTTATTTCCCGATACATGACGGGCCGGAGGATGCGGCCGATCCGCCACCACCCCGGCCAAAAATGCAGTTGAAACAGGGCGACGGGGTTGTGCTGCTGGTGGAGGACGAAGCCCCGGTGCGCGCCTTTGCCAGCCGCGCCCTGCGGCTGCGCGGCTATACGGTTCTGGAGGCCGAGAATGCCGAAGAGGCGTTGAAAACGCTGGAGGATCCGGCGCTTGAAGTGGATGTTTTCGTCACGGATGTGGTCATGCCGGGAATGGACGGGCCAAGTTGGGTGCGTCAGGCCCTGACCGCACGCCCGCATGTGCGGGTGATCTTTGTCTCCGGCTACGCCGAGGACTGTCTGACAGAAAGCCAGGCGCGCATTCCGAATTCCGTCTTCCTGCCGAAGCCGTTCTCGCTGAACGACCTGACGGCGACGGTGCAGGGCCAGCTGCACTGACCATGGCGGCCCGAGCGCAATGCCCCCGGGAGGCCCCTCAGGCCAGGCTTTCGTAAAGGGCAAAGTCGTCTGCGGCGACCTGGCGCAACAGTGATTCCGTTGCAGGCGACAGATCCATCGTCGCGGCAGGCGAGACGTTCAACCGTGGCAGAATGATTTCACATCCCAGTTTTTCTTCCAGAAAATCAATGAAGTCGCCAATCCGGTCATAGCGGAAAAGATGGTCAACCCCGCGCCCGTTCTTGGGCTGCAAGAACCGCGCCTGCGAGCCGACGGCGGCAAAATCGGGCTGCGGATCGCTGGCATAGGCGCGCACGAAATCGTCAAAGCTGATGCCCGCCGTGCTTTTCGTGGCCTCGGCCAGATCTTCGCGCTGGCGGTAGCGATACCAGCTGCCCAGCCAGTCACGCGGCTCGCGCATCAGCGCCACAACGGTGAAGTCATGCCCCGAGGCGGCCTTGAAATAGGGGCCGAGAAAGCGGTGATAGCGCTGCACTGTCGTGTGTTTCAGCAGGGGCGGCCGTTGCACCGAGAGGGCAGCCAGTGATTCGAGCGCGGCCTCGATCGCCGTCGAACCCGTCTTTGGCGTCGCGAGAAACGCCAGTTTCTGATCCCAAAACACCAGCATGCCTGCCCCTTTTTTCCATCCGGCCTCTTTGGGCCCGTCGGGTAAACTATCCCTTAACTGTTTTGCGAAAAAGCTGGTTCTGCGAAAAAACTGTTGAAATGTTCCCGTTTTGATCGCATATGAACGGGAACGTAAAATGAACACCGCAAGGATTGCTGCCCGCGCGCGGCTGTGAAATAAGGAATGAGGCCTATGGCTACTGCGAACCTCCTCGATTTGAACGGAAAGCGCGAAATGGACAAGTCTAAGGCGCTGGAAAGCGCGCTGGCGCAGATTGAGCGGCAGTTCGGCAAGGGCTCGATCATGCGGCTGGGCTCCAACAACCCGGTGATGGAGATCGAGGCGATTTCCACCGGCTCGCTGGGGCTGGACATCGCGCTGGGGATCGGCGGGCTGCCCCGTGGCCGGATCATCGAGATTTACGGCCCGGAAAGCTCGGGCAAGACCACGCTGACGCTGCATGTGGTGGCGGAAGAGCAGAAAAAGGGTGGCGTCTGCGCCTTTGTCGATGCCGAACACGCGCTTGACCCGCAATATGCCAAAAAGCTGGGCGTGAACCTGGATGAGCTGCTGATCAGCCAGCCCGACACCGGCGAACAGGCGCTGGAGATTGTCGATACGCTGGTCCGCTCCGGCGCGGTCAGCCTGATCGTGGTCGATTCGGTGGCGGCGCTGACGCCGAAGTCGGAAATCGAGGGCGACATGGGCGACATGCAGATGGGCGCGCAAGCCCGCCTGATGAGCCAGGCCATGCGCAAGCTGACCGCCAGCATCGGCCGCAGCAATTGCATGGTGATCTTCATCAACCAGATCCGCATGAAGATCGGCGTGATGTTCGGCAGCCCCGAGACGACGACGGGCGGCAATGCGCTGAAATTCTACGCGTCCGTCCGGCTCGACATCCGCCGCACCGGCTCCATCAAGGACCGTGACGAGGTGATCGGCAATGCCACCAAGGTGAAGGTGGTGAAGAACAAGGTGGCACCGCCCTTCAAACAGGTGGAATTCGACATCATGTATGGCGGCGGGATCTCCAAGACCGGTGAGCTGGTCGATCTGGGGGTGAAGGCCGGCGTGGTGGAAAAATCCGGTTCCTGGTATTCCTATGGCGATGAGCGGATCGGCCAGGGGCGCGAGAATGCCAAGCTGTTCCTGAAGGCCAATCCGACTGTCGCCGCCGATATCGAGGACAAGATCCGGGCCTCGCACGGGCTGGATTTCTCGGCCACCGATGGCGGCAAGGATGAGGATCTGGTGGATATGTAACAAAGGGTGCCCGTGCTTTTCGTCAAAGCACGGGCGCGCATGGTGGACAGGCCCGACGCGCCCCGCTAAACGGAACGCCGAACCATCGCCATCCGCCTGACAGGGGGCCGCCCACCATGCCGTCGCTGAACGATATCCGCTCGACTTTCCTCGATTTCTTCGCCCGCAACGGTCATCAGGTGGTGGAAAGCAGCCCGCTGGTGCCGCGCAATGACCCGACGCTGATGTTTGCCAATTCCGGGATGGTGCAGTTCAAGAACTGCTTCACCGGGGTGGAGAAGCGCGATTATGTGCGCGCCACCTCAGCGCAGAAGTGCGTGCGCGCCGGTGGCAAGCACAATGACCTTGACAATGTGGGCTATACCGCGCGGCACCATACGTTCTTTGAAATGCTGGGGAATTTCAGCTTTGGCGATTATTTCAAATCGGATGCGATCCCCTTTGCCTGGGAATTGCTGACGAAGGATTTCGGCATCCCGAAGGACAAGCTGCTGGTCACGGTCTACCACACCGACGAGGAAGCGGCGGATATCTGGAAGAAGGTGGCGGGGCTGACGGATGACCGGATCATCCGCATCGCCAATGACGACAATTTCTGGCGCATGGGGCCGACCGGGCCTTGCGGCCCCTGCACCGAGATCTTCTTTGACCACGGCGACAAGATCTGGGGCGGCCCGCCGGGATCGGCAGAGCAGGACGGCGACCGGTTCATCGAGATCTGGAACCTCGTGTTCATGCAGAACGAACAGTTTGCCGATGGTTCGATGATCCCGCTGCCGAAACAGTCGATCGACACCGGCATGGGGCTGGAGCGGATCGGCGCGCTGTTGCAGGGCAAGCACGACAATTACGACACCGACCTGATGCGCAGCCTGATCGAGGCCTCGGCCCATGCCACCAGTTCCGACCCCGACGGGCCGGGCAAGACGCATCATCGCGTCATCGCCGACCATCTGCGCAGCACGTCCTTCCTGATCGCCGACGGCGTGATGCCGTCGAACGAGGGGCGCGGCTATGTGCTGCGGCGGATCATGCGGCGCGCGATGCGGCACGCGCATCAGTTGGGGGCGACCGATCCGGTGATGCACCGGCTGGTGCCCGCGCTGGTGCGGCAGATGGGGGCGGCCTACCCGGAACTGACCCGCGCGCAGGCGCTGATCGAGGAAACGCTGCGGCTGGAGGAGACCCGGTTCCGCACCACGCTGGACCGCGGGTTGAAACTGCTGGAGGATGAGGTGGCGCGCCTGCCCGAAGGTGGCGCGCTGCCGGGCGCGGCGGCGTTCAAACTCTATGACACCTATGGTTTCCCGCTGGATCTGACGCAGGATGCGCTGCGCGAACAGGGCCGCGCGGTGGACACTGCCGGGTTTGACGCGGCGATGGCGGAACAGAAGGCCAAGGCGCGGGCCAGTTGGGCAGGGTCTGGCGAAAGCGCCGATGCGGCGGTGTGGTTCGATCTGGCCGAGGCGGGCGCGACGGAGTTTCTGGGCTATGACACCGAAAAGGCCGAGGGGCAGGTGCTGGCGCTGGTGCAGGGTGGCGCCGCCGTGGCCCGGGCCGAGGCGGGCCAGCAGGTTCAGATCGTGCTGAACCAGACGCCGTTCTATGCGGAATCGGGCGGGCAGGTGGGCGACACCGGCATTCTGCGCACCGACACCGGGCTGGCGCGCATCACCGACACGAAAAAGGGTCAGAGCCTGTTCATCCATCTGGCCGAAGTGACCGAGGGCACGATTGCGCAGGGCCAGGGGGCCAGCCTGGTTGTGGATCACGCGCGCAGGCAGGCGATCCGCGCGAACCATTCGGCGACCCATCTGCTGCACGAGGCGCTGCGCCGCGCGCTTGGCGATCATGTGGCACAGCGCGGCAGCCTGAATGCGCCCGACCGTCTGCGGTTTGACTTCAGCCATTCCAAGGGGTTGACGCCTGAGGAACTGGCGCAGGTAGAGGCCGAGGTGAACGCCTATATCCGCCAGAACGGGGTGGTTGACACGCGGATCATGACGCCCGACGACGCGCGCGGACTTGGCGCGCAGGCGCTGTTCGGCGAGAAATATGGCGATGAGGTGCGGGTTGTGTCGATGGGCAGCCTTGATGGTTCCGGCAAGGGGGCCGATGGGCGCACCTATTCGCTGGAGCTGTGCGGCGGCACCCATGTGGGGCGGCTGGGTGAGATCGGCCTTTTCGTGCTGCTTGGCGATTCCGCATCATCGGCGGGTGTGCGGCGGATCGAGGCGCTGACCGGTGAGGGCGCGCTGGCCTATCTGGCCGAGCAGATGAAGCGGCTGGCCGAGGTGGTGGCGGTGCTGAAAACCGTGCCGGGCGAGGTTGCAGACCGTGCCCGTGCGCTGGTGGACGAACGCCGGGCGCTGGCCAATGAGGTGGCGCAACTGCGGCGTGAAGCGGCGATGGGCGGCAGTGCCGGACCCGAGGCGAAAGACATCGGCGGGGTGAAGTTCTTGGCGCAGATCGTCAGTGGCGTGCAGGGCAAGGATCTGCCGGGGCTGATCGACGAGATGAAGGCGCGCATCGGCTCGGGCGCGGTGCTGCTGATTTCCGACACGGGCGGCAAGGCGGCGCTGGCCGCGGGTGTGACGGCCGATCTGACCGACAGGTTTTCGGCCGTGGTGCTGGTGAAGGCGGCTGCCGAGGCTTTGGGCGGCAAGGGTGGCGGCGGCCGGGCGGATATGGCGCAGGCGGGGGCTGCTTCGGCGGCCAATGCCGAAGCGGCGGTTGAGGCGGCGGAAGCCGTGATCGGGGGATAAGATGCCAACAGCTTTGTGGATTGCCCATGTGATGGTGACGGACGCCGAGGCTTACGGCATCTATGCCAAGGGCGCGGGCCCGGCGATTGCCGCGCATGGCGGCGTGTTTCTGGCGCGCGGCGGCCGCCATGTGCAGCTGGAGGGCAACGACCGCGCCCGCAATGTGGTGGCGCGCTTTCCCTCGCTGGAGGCGGCGGTGGAATGTTACCATTCGGCGGACTATCAGGCGGCGCTGGCCCATGCCAAGGGCGCATCGGTGCGCGATCTGGTGGTGGTGGAAGAGGCGGAATAGAAACGATTTTGTAACATAACGTCAGTTGCCCCGTGACTCGTGCCGCTGTATTTTTGGGCGGCAACAAGAAACGAAACGGGGCAGGTATGACATTGAGGGGCGTTCTGCCGTTCATCGGGCGGTGGTGCTGATATGTGCCGCTGGGCTGCCTACACCGGTGCGCCGATCTTTCTGGAAGAGATCGTCAGCCGCCCGGGCCATTCGCTGATCCATCAAAGCCATTGCGCCACCGAATGCCGCACGGCGATCAACGCTGACGGGTTCGGCATCGCCTGGTATGGCGAGCGACCAGAACCCGGGCTTTACCGTGACGTGCTGCCCGCCTGGTCTGACCCCAATCTGCGCAGCCTTGTGGCGCAGGTGAAATCCGGGCTGTTTCTGGCGCATGTGCGCGCCTCGACCGGCACGGCGACCAGCCGCAACAATTGCCATCCCTTCGTGGTGGGGCGGTGGAGCTTCATGCACAACGGGCAGGTGGGCGGCTATGACTATTTCCGCCGCGATGCCGATATGATGATCCCCGACGGGCTTTACCCGCAGCGGCGGGGGGCCACCGACAGCGAGGCCTTGTTCCTTGTGGCTTTGGCCGAGGGGCTGGATGCCGATCCGAAAGGTGCGCTGGAACGCGCGGTGATGCGGTTCGAGGCGCTGGCGCGCGAAAAGGGCGCGGCCCCGCATTTGCGGCTGACTGCGGCGTTTTCCGACGGGCAAAGGCTTTATGCCGTGCGTTATGCCAGTGACGACCATGCGCCGACGCTGTATCACCGCTGGTCGGACACGCGGGGCGGGCGGGCCGTGGTGTCGGAACCGCTGGAAAGCGATGAATGCGGGTGGGAGCCTGTGCCCTCGGGCAGTTTTTGCGTTTTTGATGGTGATGCAGTGCGAGTGCAATCCTTCAGCCCCGGCGCGCTGAGCGCCGCTGCCTGAAGCAACTGAGGCCGCACCGGTGACGGTGCGGCCTTTTTCATTGGTTTGACAGTGGCTTAGCTGGCGCGCGACTGGCGCTTGCGCTCGTGCGGGTCAAGATAACGTTTGCGCATACGCACCGATTTCGGCGTGACTTCCACCAGTTCGTCATCATCGATGTAGGCGATGGCCTGTTCCAGCGACAGTTTCACCGGGGTGGTCAGGCGCACAGCCTCGTCCGTGCCCGATGCGCGCACGTTGGTCAGTTGCTTGCCCTTCAGCGGGTTCACTTCCAGATCATTGTCGCGGTTGTGTTCACCGATGATCATGCCGGTATAGACGGGTTCCTGCACGCCGATGAAGAAATGGCCGCGGTCTTCCAGCTTCCACATGGCATAGGCCACCGAGGTGCCTGATTCCATCGAGATCAGCACACCCTGACGGCGGCCTTCGATCGGGCCCTTGTGCGGCGCCCAGTCGTGGAACACGCGGTTCAGCACGCCGGTGCCGCGCGTGTCGGTCATGAACTGGCCGTGATAGCCGATCAGACCGCGCGAGGGCACATGCGCGATGATGCGCGTCTTGCCCGCACCCGCCGGTTTCATTTCCACCAGATCGCCCTTGCGCGGGCCGGTCAGCTTTTCGATCACCGGGCCGGTGTATTCGTCATCCACGTCGATGGTGACTTCTTCGATCGGCTCCAGTTTCTGCCCGTCAACCTCGCGGAACAGCACGCGGGGGCGCGAGATCGACAGTTCGAACCCTTCGCGGCGCATGTTTTCGATCAGCACGCCCATCTGCAATTCGCCACGCCCGGCCACCTCGAAGGCGTCGCCGCCGGGGGTGTCCGTGACCTTGATGGCCACGTTGATCTCGGCCTCTTTCATCAGGCGCTCGCGGATCACGCGGGACTGCACCTTGTTGCCGTCCTTGCCGGCCAGAGGCGAATCGTTGATGCCGAAGGTCACGGAAATGGTGGGCGGATCAATCGGCTGGGCGGGCAGGGCGGTTTCGATTTCCAGCGCGCAAAGCGTGTCGGCCACAGTGGCCTTGGACATGCCCGCCAGCGTCACGATATCGCCCGCCTCGGCCACGTCGATGGGGGTTTGCGACAGGCCACGGAAGGCCAGCACTTTCGACACGCGGAACTGTTCGATCTTTTCGCCGTCGCGGCTCAGCGCCTTGATGGTCTCGCCCGCTTTCAGCGTGCCCGCTTCCACACGGCCGGTCAGGATGCGCCCGATGAACGGGTCGGCCGACAGGGTGGTGGCCAGCATCAGGAAGGGCTCGTCGCGGCGCGACAGCTGTTTGGGCTGCGGCACATGTTTCAGCACCAGATCATACAGCGCCGACAGATCCTTGCGCGGGCCGTCCAGTTGCGCGTCAGCCCAGCCAGAGCGGCCCGAAGCATAAAGCACCGGGAAATCAAGCTGGTCGTCATCGGCACCCAGGTTGGCGAACAGGTCGAACACCTCGTTCAGGGCGCGGTCAGGTTCGGCGTCGGGCTTGTCAACCTTGTTCAGCACCACGATGGGGCGCAGGCCAAGCGCCAGCGCCTTGGAGGTCACGAATTTGGTCTGCGGCATCGGGCCTTCGGCGGCGTCCACCAACAGCACCACACCGTCAACCATGCTGAGGATCCGCTCCACCTCGCCGCCGAAATCGGCGTGGCCGGGGGTGTCGACGATGTTGATCCGCTTGCCCGCCCATTCAAGGCTGGTGCATTTGGCCAGAATGGTGATGCCACGCTCACGCTCGATGTCGTTGCTGTCCATCGCGCGCTCGGCCACGGCCTGATTGTCGCGGAAGGCGCCGGATTGTTTCAGCAGCTCGTCAACCAGGGTGGTCTTGCCATGGTCAACGTGCGCAATAATGGCGATGTTGCGAAGCTCCATCGGGGGTCACTTTCACTTGTCAGAGGTTGAGGCGGCGATACATGACGCCGCGCAGTTTGGCCAGAGCCTATTCGGCCCCGATGCTGCGCTGCCGCAGAATGCCGCCGCGTTCAGGCTGCCACATACCAGTCACGCCGATGATTCAGCATGATGACAGAGTTCAGCACCACCGCGCCCAGCATCGACCACAGCACCCTGTCGGCGGGCAAGACGGCGAAAGAGATGATGAACAGCGTGGTGTCATAGGCCAGCAGCACCCATCCGGCGCGGATGCCCCAGCGGTCCTGCACGATCAGCGCCACGATGGACACGCCGCCAAGGCTGGCGGCATGGCGGAACAGGCCCAGAAGGCCCACGCCCGCCACCACGCCGAACAGCACGGCGGCCACGGCGGGGTGGATGGCGCGCAGATCCATCACCCCGGGCAGCGCATCGGCAATCAGGCTGACGGCCAGCACGGTCAGGAAACTTTTCACTGTGAAAGGCAGGCCGCGCTTGGCATAGGCGAATGCGTAGAACGGCATGTTCACCAGAAAGAACAGCAGGCCAAAGCTGAGGTCTGTCGCATAGGCCAGCAGCAGCGCAAGGCCCGCCGTGCCGCCCGTCACCAGCCCCGCCGTGCGCAAAAGGTGAATGCCAAGCGCCGACATGATCGTGCTGACGGCGACGCCTTGGGCGTCCTCCAGCAAAGTATAGCGGGGGGTGTTGGCTGTGGTCATGCGCCGCTGATAGCGTGACGCGCGGCGGCAGGCGAGGGGCAAGGCCGCCGTGGCGCTGCGGCGCTTTTGCCTTGCCTTCGCCTTGGTCAATGCGGGGCGCTGCTGCCTGATTGCGCATCGGTAAAGGGGCGTGGGCGGCCAGCTTTCAGGCCGCGCTTTCCCAAAAAGCAAAGGCCCCGGGGTGAACCGGGGCCTTGTCACTCGTTAAGCGCAAAACTCAGCCGCGGTAGGCCAGACCGCCAAAGATGCGGCCCTCGTCGCGGTGACGCCCGCCACGCACCGCACCGATATAGGCGGCGGCAGCGGCGACCAGCGAGGCGGCGGTCAGCAGGAAGGCCGTCAGGATGGCCGAAACGCGGGCGGTCTCGGCGGCGTCCTGCGCCAGTTGCTCGGCTTCGGCGGCCAGACGTTCCGCCTCGGCCTGTGCATCCGTCACCAGTTGCGCAGCCTCGGCGCGGGCGGTTTGCGCGCCCTCGATAGCCTGATCGACGCGGGTGTTCACCTCGGCGGGCGACAGGCCGGTCTGGGCGGCCACGGCGCTGACCAGATAGGCGCGTTCGCTGTCCGAAATCTCGCCTGTGCGCAGCACGTTGCCAAGGATGGCGGCGGTCTGACGGGCCATTTCCTCGGTGTTGGCGGTGCCTGCGGGCACCTGATCGGGGCGCATCAGCGTGTCGCTGATATAGCCGACCGGGTCTTCCACCGCGTCTTCGGGCACGGCAGCGCCCACGGCGGCGAGGGCCCCCTGCGCCGCACCACCCACGACCGAACCGGCAGCGGTGGCCACGGTGCCCACGGTTTGCCCGGCGACCGAAGCGGCGGTGCCGACGGCGGAGACGGTGGCCGAAACGGCCGCACTCAGCAGCACAAGCCCCGCGATGGTGCCCAGACCCCAGACCACAAGGCCGTTGATCCCGTCACGCACCGTCACCTCGTCGGCGCTGGCCTTGTCGACCCGGCGGCGCATGCGTCCGGCGATATAGCCACCGGTCATGTAGCTTGCGACCAGCGTGACCACGACCCACAGCGCGCTGACGATCAGCATGAAGCTGAAGCCTTCGCCCGGGTCAGGCAGGCTGGAAAGCCCCAGCGCCGCGCCGAATGTGGTGAAAAGCGTGGCCACGGCCACCGAAACGACGGCACCGGCAAAGATTGCAGGCCAGTCAACGTAGGAACCGTCCAGCACCTGTGCGGGGGCTGCGGCGGCGGTCATCTGTTCTGTGCGTTCCATGCGTGCGGTCCTCAGCGGATGCCGAGAAGCGACAGAACCGCCAGAACGACCACGACGAGGCCGACGAGATAGATGATGCTGTTCATGAACTGTCCTTTCGAATTGACCCTCTCGGGGGTCTGTTGTCATGGGTCATAAACAGCCGGGGCGGGTGGCGGGTTCCCGCCCGAAGAAAAATAACCCGGTGGCGGGGGGCATGACGCCCGTCAACCGCGCGGCCAAGTCATTGGCAACAAAGAAAAAGGGCTGGCGGATGCCAGCCCGTTTCCCTTGCGGAAGCCCCGGTGGTTCAGCCCACCAAAGCCTTGTTCAGATATTCATCCACCTTTTCCAGATAGCCGATGGTGGTCAGCCATTTCTGGTCAGGCCCGACCAGCAGCGCCAGATCCTTGGTCATGTGACCGTCTTCCACCGCATCCACCGTTACCTTTTCCAGCGTGGTGGCAAAGCGCATCAGCTGTTCGTTGCCGTCCAGTTTCGCGCGGTGTTTCAGGCCGCCGGTCCAGGCAAAGATCGACGCGACCGAGTTGGTCGAGGTCTGCTTGCCCTGCTGATGCTGGCGGTAGTGGCGCGTCACGGTGCCATGTGCGGCTTCGGCCTCGACCACCTGGCCATCGGGCGTCATCAGCACCGAGGTCATCAGCCCAAGGCTGCCAAAGCCCTGCGCCACGGTGTCGGATTGCACGTCGCCGTCATAGTTCTTGCAGGCCCAGACATAGCCGCCCGACCATTTCATCGCGCTTGCAACCATGTCGTCGATCAGGCGGTGTTCGTAATGGATGCCCGCTGCCTTGAACTTGTCTTCGAATTCTTCGGCATAGACCTTGGCGAACAGATCCTTGAAGCGCCCGTCATAGGCTTTCAGGATGGTGTTCTTGGTCGACAGATACACCGGCCAGCCTTTCAGCAGGCCATAGTTCATCGACGAACGGGCAAAGTCGATGATGCTGTCGTCAAGGTTATACATGCCCATGTAGACGCCCGAGGAGGGGGCCGAATATACGTCACGCTCAATGGTGGTGCCGTCGTCGCCCACGAACTTCATCGTCAGCTTGCCCGGGCCGGGAAAGCGGAAATCGGTGGCGCGGTATTGGTCGCCAAAGGCGTGGCGGCCCACCACGATGGGCTGGGTCCAGCCCGGCACCAGGCGCGGCACGTTCTTGCAGATGATCGGCTCGCGGAAGATCACGCCGCCCAGAATGTTGCGGATCGTGCCGTTGGGCGATTTCCACATCTGTTTGAGGTTGAATTCCTCGACCCGTTGTTCATCCGGGGTGATGGTGGCGCATTTCACGCCGACGCCGTATTGCTTGATGGCATGGGCGCTGTCGATGGTGATCTGGTCGTTGGTGCGGTCACGCTCCTCGATGCCCAGATCGTAGTATTTCAGGTCGATGTCGAGGTAGGGCAGGATCAGTTTCTGCTTGATGAAATCCCAGATGATCCGGGTCATTTCATCGCCGTCGAGTTCGACGACCGGGTTGGCTACCTTGATCTTCGACATGGGGGCCTCGCTGTTGGGGATTCGGGTTCAGGGGGTCATAACGGAAAAGGCAGGGCTTGGGAAGTGCGGTATGCGGTGGTATACCGAACGGTTGCTGGCCGAGCCTTGCTCGCGTGTTACTCTGTCGCAGTGCAGATGCAAAACCTTCACGGTATTGTCATCGATATGTTACTGACGCGCTGTTGATGGCGAAAGAATAGCGCGATCCGTGCATCGCATGCTACACTGGTGGCTAATCTCGCGGGGGTGACGGTGATCGAGGCGCAAACTTCCGGCGAGGCGCAAACTTCCGGCGAGGCGCTGACGGCAGGGCCGGTGCCACCGCGTGTCAGCATCGTGGTGCCCATGCGCGACGAGGCCGAGGCCGCAAGCTGGCTGATCGACGAGATTTTCACCACCTGCGCCGCGCTTGCCCCGCTGGAGGTCATCGTGGTGGATGACGGATCACGCGACGGCACGGTGGCGCAGGTGCGCGCATTGATGGCGCGGCATCCGGGTTTGCGTCTGTTGGCGCATGCGCAATCGGCTGGCCAGTCGGCGGCTGTGCATAGCGGCGTGCTGGCGGCGCGGGCGGCGCTGGTCTGCACCATGGATGGCGACGGGCAGAACCCGCCCGCCGATCTGCCGCGTCTGGTGGCCCCCTTGCTGGCCGATGCCGCAGGGCGTGTGGGGCTGGTGGCCGGGCAGCGCGTGGGCCGCAAGGATACATTCGCCAAGCGGCTGGCCTCACGCTTTGCCAATGGCTTGCGGGGCTGGCTGCTGAAGGACGGCACGCGCGACACCGGCTGCGGGCTGAAGGCGTTTCGCCGCACGGCCTATGTCGCGCTGCCCTATTTCGACCACATGCACCGCTATCTGCCCGCGTTGTTCAACCGGGATGGCTGGGGCGTGGTGCTGGTGGATGTGGGGCACCGCGAACGTGCGGCGGGCCGGTCGAAATATACCAACCTGCAACGCGCGCTGGTGGGGCTGCATGATCTGGTGGGCGTGGCCTGGCTGATCCGGCGGCGCAAGAAGGCGGTGGCGGCGGAATGGCCCGCCCTGCCGCACGCCGCGCCCGTGCCCGTGCCCGAGCCCGCCGAATGGCGGCTGGAACAGACACATGGCTGAACAGATCTTCGCGTGGCTTCAGGTGCACAGCTGGGTTGAACTGATGTGGCTGGCCGTAGGGCTGGGTGGGCAGGCGCTGTTCATGAGCCGCTTCATCGTGCAATGGGGCGCTTCGGAACGCGCGGGCCGGTCGGTGATGCCCGAGGCCTTCTGGTATCTGTCGATCAGCGGCGGCATCATCCTGTTCATCTATGGCATCCACCGGCGCGAGCCTGTGCTGATCCTGGGCCAATCGGTCGGGATTTTCGTCTATCTGCGCAACATCTGGCTGATCCATGCTGAAAAGCGCCGGGTCTGACCTCAGCCTGCGCTGGCTGGGCCCTGCGCTGGGTCTGGTGCTGGCGATCACCGCGCTGCGCGTGGTGGCTTTGGCCTTCGACCGCACCGACCTGTTCGTGGACGAGGCGCAATACTGGCTGTGGGGGCAGGTGCCCGCGCTGGGGTATTACTCCAAGCCGCCGATGATCGGCTGGGTGATCGGCGCTGTGACGGCGCTGGCGGGGTCGGATGCGCCGTTCTGGGTGCGGCTGCCCGCCCCGCTGTTTCACGGGGCCACGGCGCTGCTGCTGGCGGCCACGGCGGCGCTGCTTTACGGCGGGCGCGCGGCGGTCTGGGTGGCGGCGGGCTATGTGACGCTGCCGATGGTGGCGGTGGGCAGCCTGCTGATCTCGACCGACACCATCATGTTTCCGTTTCTGGCGCTGGCGCTGTGGGCCTGGGTGCGGGCAGGGGATGAGCCGTCATGGCCGCTGGCGGTGCTGTGCGGGGTGGCCCTGGGTCTGGCGGCGCTGTCGAAATATGCGGCACTTTACTATCTGCCCTGTGCGGTGCTGGCGGCAATGCTGCTGCCGGGCGCGCGGCGGCCATGGGGGTTTGCGCTGGTGGCGCTGGCGGCGGCGCTTGCCACGCTGTCGCCCAATCTGGTCTGGAACGCGCTGAACGGTTTTGCCACGCTGAACCACACGATCGACAATGCCGACTGGATGCGCGACCCCGCCACGCGGGCCGGGCTTCGGTTTGGCGAACTGGGGTCATTTGCCGCCAGCCAGTTTGCGGTGTTCGGCCCGGTGCCTTTCGCGCTGCTGCTGTGGCTGGCGCTGCGGCGCGGGCAAAGCCCGGCAACGCGGATGCTTTTGTGGTTCAGCCTGCCCATCCTGCTGCTGGTCTGCGGGCAGGCGCTGCTGTCGCGCGCCTATGCGAACTGGGCGGCGGCGGCCTATCTGGCGGGGGCGGTGGCGGTGTTTGCCGCCATGGCGCGCGGCCCGGGCTGGCTGCGCGCGGCCAGTTTCGTGCTGAACGGCGCGGTCTGTGTGGCGCTGCCGCTGGCCACGACGCAAGCCGACCGGCTGAGGTGGGACGGGCGGCTGGTGCTGGCACGCTATACCGGGCAGGCCGAGATGTCAGGCCGGATCATCGCGGCGGCTCAGGCGGCGGGCACCAACCGCGTGGTCAGCGACAACCGCGACATTCTGGCCGATCTGTTCTACACTGGGCGCGATGCCGGGCTGGACATCTACGCCGTGCCCGCGCCGGGCCGCGCGCTGAACCATTACGCCCTGCGCTATCCGCTGCCGGCGGGCCTTGACGGTGCGGTGCTTTATGCCGGGCCGGGGCCGCTGCCCGAGGGCTGCGCGCTGGGGCCCGCCGTGGCGCTGGAGGCGGCCCAGGGCCGCTGGGCCGGAAAGGGCCTGTTCGCGCAACCCCTGCGTGCCCACTGCTGGGGGGGCGCGGAATGAGCCTTGGCCTGCGCCTGTTCATCGTATTTGCGCTGGTGCATCTGGGCTTTGCCATCTGGCCCGAGGTTGATCTGGCGGTATCGCGGCTGTTCCACCGCCCGACCGAGGGCTTTCCCTTGGCCGCGCATCCGGGGCTGGGCGCGCTGCGCTATCTGTTGTGGAACCTGACGTTGCTGGCGCCGCTGGTGGCGCTGGCGGGCTGGTGCATCGCGTTGATGCTGAACCGGCAGGCAAGGGTGCTGCCCCGGGTCTGGGGGTTTGCCCTGGCCTGCTTCGTGACCGGGCCGGTGCTGGTGGCCGATACGCTGTTCAAGTCGCACTGGGGCCGGGCCCGGCCCGCCGACGTGGCCGAATTTGGCGGCATGCTGCCCTTTACCCCGCCGTTCGAGATGGCCGGAAACTGCGCGCGCAACTGTTCGTTTGTGTCGGGCGAGGGCGCGGGCATTGCCATGTTGGCCTTTGTGATCGGCGTGCTGGGCTGGCATCTGGTGCCGCGGCCGCTGCGCCGCCGTTTCGCGCTGGGGTTGCTGGTGCTGGCGGTGATCGGTGGCGGGCTGCGGGTGGCGACGGGGCGGCATTTCCTGTCAGACGTGGTGTTTGCGTGGTTTTTCATGGGTTTCGTGGTGCTGGTTCTATATCGCGCCATGGGTATGGCCGAGGCGCGGCACAGCCTGACGCTCGTCAACCTGCGCGCCGACCTTGGTGCTTTCCGCGCGGGCCTGCGCGCCATGCAGCAGCGGCCGCGATAGGTTTTCCCGCCGATTGCCGCAGCGCAGGGCTTGAACCGGCGAAGATGATCCGCTATCCCGCCCCGCAGCGGGTTGTTAGCTCAGTTGGTAGAGCGCTTCGTTTACACCGAAGATGTCGGCGGTTCGAGTCCGTCACGACCCACCATTCACCTTGCACAGATGCACAAGAGTTTCGCGCAGGTGGGTATTTGCGCGCGGGTGCAGAGTGGTATGCTTGGGCCAAACCGAAAGGAGGCCCTGATGAGCTGGAACCCCGCACTTGACCCCGACATTCCGCTTGGCGATGCCGTGGACGCGATCGAAACCGTAATCGTGCCGCGCGCCCGTGATCTGGGCGGCTTCGAGGTGCGGCGCGCGCTGCCCTCGGCCGCGCGGCAGATGGTGGGGCCGTTCATTTTCTTCGACCAGATGGGCCCGGCCGAATTCTTGACCGGGCAGGGCATCGACGTGCGCCCGCATCCGCATATCGGGCTGGCCACTGTCACCTATCTGATGAAGGGCCGCATCCACCACCGCGACAGCCTGGGCACCGACCAGTGGATCGAGCCGGGGGCGGTGAACTGGATGCTGGCGGGGCAGGGCATCACCCATTCCGAACGGATGGATGGCCCTATCCGCAACGCGCCGCACGGGCTGTTCGGATTGCAGACCTGGGTGGCGCTGCCGAAAGACCGCGAGGATGACGGGGCCGCGTTTACCCATGTCGCCCGCGCTGACCTGCCGCTGCTGGAAGGTGAGGGCAAATCGGTGCGGCTGGTGCTGGGGCACGCCTGGGGCGAACGGATGCCAATGGAAACCCCGTCCGAGATTTTCTATGCCGACGCGGTGCTTGCGGCGGGTGCGGCGATTCCGCTGCCCGACGAGCATGAGGATCGCGGGGCCTATGTGCTGGCCGGGTCTGTCACCGTGGCGGGCGAAACCTATGCCGAGGGGCGGATGCTGGTGTTCCGCCCGGGCGACCGGATTTCGCTGCGGGCTGGCGATCAAGGCGCGCGCATGATGCTGTTGGGCGGTGCCACGATGGACGGGCCGCGGCATATCTGGTGGAACTTCGTCGCCTCCAGCAAAGACCGCATTGATGCGGCCAAAGAGGCCTGGCGCGCGGGCGACTGGGCGCATGGCCGTTTCCGCCTGCCGCCAAACGACGATGCCGAGTTCGTTCCGGCACCCGAGCGGTAGGCCCGGCCCCCAAAACCTGATGCCCGGGGTAAGACACGCACCCGCCGGATGAAAACGGCGGGTGGCGATAAATCTGCCCGAGGGCGCTTGACGCCGCCTGCGGGCTTCCGTAATACGACCGCACGTTCGGGCGATGATCCGGGCGGCGACGCGGGGTTGTAGCTCAGTTGGTTAGAGTATCGGCCTGTCACGCCGGGGGTCGCGGGTTCGAGCCCCGTCAACCTCGCCATCGCCCCCGGATCGCCCGAACGTCTTGACCCTGCTGGGTCACGGAAATGCGCGGTTGTAGCTCAGTTGGTTAGAGTATCGGCCTGTCACGCCGAGGGTCGCGGGTTCGAGCCCCGTCAACCGCGCCAGTTTCCCCCCTTCATAATCTGATCCGGTAGCGCACATGGTCATCGGCCAGCGCATAGCGGTCATAGAGTTTGCGCGCTGTGTGGTTGGTTTCGCTGGTCATCCAGTAAAGCCGCGCCCAGCCCTTTGCGCGGCTGATCGCCACCAGATCATCCAGCAGCGCCCGGCCAAGGCCGAAGCCCCGGGCATCGGCGGTCAGGAACAGATCCTCCAGATAGCCGTCATCGCCCAGCCCCCAGGTGCTGATATGGTTGTGGTGCAGCGCAAAACCCAGCACCCGCCCCTGCACCACCGCCAGACGGGCGGTCAGCGGCGATGCGGGGTCAAGGATTCGCGCCCAGGTCTGCGCCGTCACCTCGTGTGGCAGGGTGACGTTGTAGAACGCCAGATACTCCGCCCAGAGGCGGCGAAAGGCGGATTCGTCGGCGGCGGTCGCATCGCGGATGTCGTGGGTCATCAGGGCCTCGGGATGGGTTCGCCGGTGCCGTCCTCGTCGATCAGCAACAGGCTGGCAGAGGGAAATGCGGCATGCAGGGCGGCGGGAATGGCGCGGGCAAAGACCCCGAACAGATCTGGGTCTTTCTGCCAGCAATAGCTGGCGGTGGATTTTGCACCTGGCAGGGGGCCGGCATCGCTGGCCGGTATCACCCGGCTGAACCATACCGCCGCATCCCACCCCGGATGCGCGGCCCGCAGCGTGGCCAGCCGTTCGGCCAGTGCTGCGGGCGGCAGGGTGCTGAGGATGCTGTGGCAGGCCGCCATCACATCATCCGGGCAATCACCCGCGCCCAGGACCGGATGCCCTTGTGGAAGCTTTCCACATCATATTTCTCATTCGGGCTGTGGATCTGGTCATCATCCTTGCCAAAGCCCACCAGCAGCGCATCCATGCCCAGCACGGTCTTGAAATAGCCCGCGATGGGAATGGACCCGCCGCAGCCCACATAGGATGCGGCACGGCCCCATTCCTCGGTCAATGCCGCGCGGGTCTGCTCGAATGCGGGATGGGTGATCTGCATCTGGCCCGCGGGCGATCCGCCGACATCGTGGAATTCCACGCGGCAATCGGCGGGCAACTGATCTGTCACCCATGTCTGGAAGGCCGCGACAATGGCATCGGGATCCTGCTCCGACACAAGGCGGAAGCTGACCTTGGCATGCGCCTCGGCGGGCAGCACGGTCTTGAAACCGGCCCCGGTATAGCCGCCCCACATGCCGTTGATTTCCGCCGTGGGCCGCGACCAGATCATTTCCAAAGGCGTGCGGTCCTGTTCACCCGCTGGCACCGACAGGCCCACATCGCCCAGGAATTTGGCATGGTCAAAAGCCAGGCTTTGCCATTGCGCGCGGATATGCTCGGGCAGTTCCTTGACCCCGTCATAGAACCCGGGCACCGTGACGCGGCCCTGATCGTCATGCAACCGGCCAAGGATGCGCGTCATCACCCGGTTGGGGTTGATTGCCGCGCCGCCATACATGCCCGAATGCAGATCCTTGTTCGGCCCGTGGATGGTGAACTGCGCCGAGGCGAGGCCGCGCAGCATGGTGACGATGGCGGGCGCGGTGGATTCGAACAGGCCGGTGTCGCAGATCAGCGCCACGTCGCAGGTCAGCTCTTCCTTGTTGGCCTGCATGAACGGCACCAGCGAGGGCGAGCCTGATTCCTCCTCCCCCTCAAGGAAAATCGTGATCGGGCCGGGCAGGGTGCCCGTCACCTCTTTGAACGCGCGGCAGGCCTCGATGAAGGTCATCAACTGGCCCTTGTCATCCGACGATCCGCGCGCGCGGATCACCAGGCCTTTGGCCGTGTCCTCGATCGCCGGATCAAAGGGGTCGCGGTCCCACAGGCTGAGGGGATCCACCGGCTGCACGTCGTAGTGACCATAGAACAGCGTGCGCGGCCCGTCGCCCTGCGAATGCGCCACCACCATCGGATGCCCGGGCGTCACCCGCTTGGAGGCGTCAAACCCAAGGCTGTTCAGTTCATCCACCAGCCAGTCGGCCGCGCGGTCGCAATCGGGCTTGAACGCGGGGTCGGTAGAGATTGACGGGATGCGCAGCAGGGCGAACAGGCGGTCCATCGCCTCGGGCAGGGTGGCGTCGATCCGGTGCAGCACGGCGTCCAGCGACATCATTCACTCCATTTTGTGATTTGCTGACCAAGGGTAACAGGTGCCGACCCACTGTCCAGAGGCGGCGGCGCAGGGTAAACTGTGGCCCTGTGCTGTGCAGGAGGCGAAAATGCGGGCAATCGGTGGGCTGATGGCGGTTCTGGCGGCAGGTGCCGCCCAGGCGCAGGCGGTGGATGGCAAGACGGCGCGGACCCTGCTTTTTCCGGCCACGGGGGCGGTGGTGGAACTGCTGCCGCAGGATTTTCTGCCTGAAGATCAGGCGGCCCTGCTGGCCGCAGTGGGTGCGCAGCAGCCCTATTACGGTGCCATCGCCGTGTCACCCGATGAAGGCCTGATGGTCGAGGCGACGGTGGCGGCGGCCAATTACCACGAGACCGAGGCGGCAGAACGCGCGGCCTTGGCGGGATGCGAGGCGAAACGGCAGGGCGCAACGCCTTGCGCCGTGGTGGCGCTGATCCGCCCCGAGGGCTGGCAGGCGCAGCCCCTGCAACTGTCGGCAGCCGCGACCGAGGGCTTTGCCGATTACGGCCGCAGCGGCCCGCGCGCGCTGGCGGTTTCGGCCAGCACGGGGCTGTGGGGGCTGGGCAAGGGCGATTCTGCCGCAGATGCAGCCATTGCCGATTGCGCCGCCAAGGCCAGCCCGCCCGCCGCCGATTGCGCGGTGGTGATCGCCGATTGATGCGACTTTCGCAGGGGCCGGCGGGTGGGGCGGCAAATTGCCCTGTTCCTTCTTGGCGCGCTGCTGCTTAATCAGGCATACCGGCCTTCGGGCCACCCCAGCCTGCCCGGGTTCCGGGTGTCAGGGAGAATGGCATGAACTACGATCTGGCGCTGGACGCCGCCTTGAACCGCCTGCATGACGAAGGGCGCTACCGCACCTTCATCGACATCGAACGGCGGGCCGGGGCCTTTCCGCAGGCCACATGGCGCAAGCCGGATGGGTCCGAGGCGCCGATCACCGTCTGGTGCGGCAATGATTATCTGGGCATGGGCCAGCACCCGGCGGTTCTGGCCGCGATGCACGAGGCGCTGGATGCTGCGGGCGCAGGTTCGGGCGGCACGCGGAACATCTCGGGCACCACGGTATATCACAAGCGGCTGGAGGCTGAACTGGCCGATCTGCATGGCAAAGAGGCGGCGCTGGTGTTCACCTCGGCCTATGTCGCCAATGACGCCACGCTTTCGACGCTGCCAAAGCTGTTCCCCGGCCTGATCATCTATTCCGACGCGCTGAACCATGCCTCGATGATCGAGGGCGTGCGGCGCAACGGCGGGGCGAAACGGGTGTTCCGGCACAATGACGTGGCGCATCTGCGCGAACTGCTGGCGGCGGATGATCCGGCAACGCCCAAGCTAATAGCCTTCGAGTCGGTCTATTCGATGGATGGCGATTTTGGCCCCATCGGCGCAATCTGCGATCTGGCCGAAGAGTTCGGCGCGCTGACCTATATCGACGAGGTGCATGCCGTGGGGCTTTACGGCCCGCGTGGCGGCGGCGTGGCCGAGCGCGACGGATTGTCGCAGCGCATAGATGTGATCAACGGCACCTTGGCCAAGGCTTACGGCGTGATGGGCGGCTATATTGCTGCAAGTGCGAAAATGGTCGATGCGGTGCGGTCCTATGCCCCCGGATTCATCTTTACCTCGTCGCTGCCGCCCGCGATTGCGGCGGGCGCTGCGGCCTCGGTCAGGCATCTGAAAACCGACCATGACCTGCGCGAACAGCACCAGTCCAAGGCGCGGATCCTGAAGCTGCGGCTGAAGGGGCTGGGCCTGCCGATCATCGACCATGGGTCACATATTGTGCCGGTGCATGTGGGCGACCCCATTCATTGCAAGATGCTGTCCGACATGCTGCTGGATCACTATGGTATCTATGTGCAGCCGATCAACTATCCCACCGTGCCGCGCGGCACCGAACGGCTGCGCTTCACCCCCTCGCCGGTGCACGATTCCGGGCAGATCGACCATCTGGTGCGCGCCATGGATGCGCTTTGGAAACATTGTGCGCTGAATCGCGCCGAGGTGTCGGCCTGACCGCTTCTGCGGATGCAAAGGCCCTTGCCCTGTGCTAGCTTTTGCCAAATAGCACGCATATGAGTCGACGGCAGAGCGACTCGGGCGATCTGGGGCAGGGACGGGCATAGCGCATGATCTGGCGGAGGACGGCACCTTCGACGGCAGAAACCGACAAACCCAAGGGGTTTGACGATTTCGAACTGCGGTTGGGCGACCTGATGCGTGGCGAACGCGCGACCATGGGCAAAAGCCTGCTGGACGTGCAGCGCGAACTGAAAATAAAGGCCACCTATATCGCCGCCATCGAAAACTGCGATGTTTCCGCCTTTGAAACCCAGGGTTTCGTGGCGGGTTACATCCGGTCCTATGCCCGCTATCTGGGCATGGACCCCGATTGGGCCTATCAGAAATTCTGCGTCGAGGCGAATTTCACCCTGGCGCATGGCATGTCTGCGGCGGCCTCGCCCGCACGGCTGACGGCGGCACGGGCCAAGCAGGCCGATTTCAGCGACCCGCTGGCCAACCCGAATGCCAGCTTCGTGCCGCGCGGCCAAAGCATGTTCGCGCAGATCGAACCCGGGGCTGTCGGCTCGGTTCTGGTTCTGATCGCGCTGATCGGGGCCATGGGCTATGGCGGCTGGTCGGTGCTGCAAGAGGTGCAGCGCGTGCAACTGGCCCCGGTGGATCAGGCCCCGGTGGTGGTGGCCGAGATTGATCCCTTGGGCAATGTCTCGGGCGAGCCGCCTCTGGTGCGGTCTGCCCCTGCATCGGAAACGACAGATACCGTGGTGGCTGACGCACAGCCCGCAGCCCCCGATCTGATGGGGCGGCTTTATCGCCCGCAGGCGCAGGCGCTGGATGTGCCGGTGCTGGTGTCGCGCGATGGGCCGATTGCGGCGATCAACCCGCGCGCCGGTGCGGTGGCCGAAACCGTGGCTGCGGCCGCGCCCGCTGCCGAAGCCCCCGCCGCCGATGCCGTGCAGGTGGTCGAGGCTGGTGCCCCTGCGGTCGAGCTTTTGGCCGTGCGCCCGTCCTGGGTGCGGGTTCAATCGGCGGATGGCACGGTGCTGTTCGAAAAAATCCTTGATGCGGGTGAACGTTACGTCGTGCCGCAGATGGAAGAGCCGGCGCTGCTGCGTGCGGGCAATTCCGGTTCGGTCTATTTCGCGGTGAATGGCGAAACCTATGGCCCCGCCGCCCCCGGCGCGCAGGTGGTCAAGAACGTGGCCCTGTCGCCCGACGCGCTGAAAGAGAAATTCCAGCTGGCCGATCTGGAGGCTGATCCCGCCTTGGGTGAACTGGTGCCGGTGGCAGATGCCAGTGCCGCCGCCACGCTGCCGCTGGCCGACTGACCCCACCATTTGACGCAGCCGGGTTGATGACCGGGCCTTGCCGGGTTATCTAAGGGGCGACCCCGGAGGCCTGCCCATGTCGCTGAACACCGTCCGTCCCTGGCGCAACATCATGCGCCGCAAATCCCGTCAGATCATGGTGGGCAAGGTGGCCGTGGGGGGCGATGCGCCGATCTCGGTGCAGACCATGACCAACACGTTGACGCATGACGTGGCGGCCACGCTGGAACAGGTGCAGCGTTGCGCCATCGCCGGGGCCGATATCGTGCGGATTTCCACCCCCGATGAGGAAAGCACGGCTGCGCTGCGCGAGATCGTGCGCGAAAGCCCGGTGCCCATCGTGGCCGACATCCATTTCCACTACAAACGCGCAATCGAGGCGGCCGAGGCGGGCGCGGCCTGCCTGCGCATCAACCCCGGCAATATCGGGGATGAGCGCCGGGTGCGCGAGGTGATCAAGGCCGCCAAGGATCACGGCTGTTCCATCCGCATCGGGGTGAACGCCGGGTCGCTGGAGCGGCACCTGCTGGACAAATATGGCGAGCCTTGCCCGGATGCGATGGTGGAATCCGGCATGGACCACATCAAGATATTGCAAGACAACGATTTTCACGAATTCAAGATCTCGGTGAAGGCGTCGGATGTGTTCATGGCGGCGGCGGCCTATCAGCAACTGACCGATGTCACCGATGCGCCGATCCATCTGGGCATCACCGAGGCGGGCGGGCTGGTGTCGGGCACGGTGAAATCGGCCATCGGTCTGGGCAACCTGTTGTGGATGGGCATCGGCGATACGATCCGCGTCAGCCTGTCTGCCGATCCGGTGGAAGAGGTGAAGGTGGGGTTCGAGATCCTGAAAAGCCTTGGCCTGCGGCACCGGGGCGTCACGATCATTTCCTGCCCCAGTTGCGCGCGTCAGGGGTTTGACGTGATCAAGACCGTGGCGGCGCTGGAGGACCGGCTGGCGCATGTCACCACGTCACTCAGCCTGTCGATCATCGGCTGTGTGGTGAATGGCCCGGGCGAGGCGCTGATGACCGACATCGGCTTTACCGGCGGCGGGGCCGGGTCTGGCATGGTCTATCTGGCGGGCAAGCAGCATCACAAGCTGGGCAACGAAGGCATGATCGACCATATCGTCGAACTGGTGGAACAAAAGGCCGCCGAGATCGAGGCGACAGCGGCGCAGGCAGCGGAATAGCGCGACATCGCCCGTCAGGGCAGAGGATTGGCCCGCAGTTCAACGCACGGTATCATAGCCTTTCAGCGCGCCAGCCATATGGTCGATGAATACCCGCAGCCGCGCCGTCACAGATTGCGCGGTGGGATAGACGAAATAGAGGCCCTTGCGCGGCGTCTCCCACCCCGGTAACACCTGCACCAGACGGCCCGCCGCAAATTCCGGCTTGGCCAGCAGATAGGGCAGAACGGCCACCCCGGCGCCTGCCACGGCCGCATCCCGCACCGCCAGAAATGACCCCAGCGCAAGGCCGGGTTTGGCCGCAACCTCTGCCCTTTGGTCGCCATTGCCCAGCGGCCAGGCGGCGGCCCAGGGCGCGGCGATGCCGATCAGCGGCATGTGATCCAGATCGGCCGGGTGGTGCAGGCTGTCCAGCCCCGGCAGGCCGGGGGCTGCGGCCAGCACCGCATGGCCATGCTGCAACAGCCGCGCCACCTGTGCCGAATTGTCCATCGGGCCAAAGCGGATGCAGCCATCAAACCCCTCTTCCAGCAGGTCGGGGGTGCGGTCAAGGAAATGGATTTCCAACGTGATATCAGGATATTGCGCGCGGAAGCGGGCGGCAATCGTGCCGATCAGCACATGGCCCAGCACGGGTGGCACCGCGATGCGCAAATGGCCACGCGCGCTGCCGCCCTGTTCGCCAAGCGCGCGGCGAATGTCATCCGCGTCACCCAGCAGCCGGTCGGCGCGCAGGGCCAGCACCTCGCCCTCGGCGGTGATGCGCAATTGGCGGGTGGTGCGTTCGATCAGCCGCACGCCCAGATCGGCCTCCAGATCGGCGACACGTTTTGACACGGTGGATTTCGGCGCGCGCAGCACCAGCGCCGCGCCCGAGAAGGACCCCTCCCGCACGACCGCCCGAAACGCGCGCAAGGCAGCAAGATCAAGGTCATTGTCCATGTTTCGGGATTATCTTTTCGTAAGTGGCTGTCTTGTCCATTATCCTGTCTCTGGCTCATGGTGCGGTCAAGCGTTTTCAGGATGAACCCCATGTCGCAGCCGCCCATTCCCGCCGCCGCCATTGCGCCGATGCCCCGCCCGATGGTGACGGTTGCGGTGCTGCTGCTGGCCGCGATGACGATCATGGCCAATGCCACCATCGCCTCGTCCCTGCCGGGGATGAAGGCGCATTTCGCCGATGTTGCGGGAATCGACACGCTGACCGGGCTGATACTGACGCTGCCCTCGCTGACCATCGTGTTCACCGCCGGGCTGGCGGGCTGGCTGGCCGACCGGGTGGACCGCCAGAAGCTGCTGGTTGCTGCGGCGCTGCTTTACGCCATCGGCGGGTCATCGGGGCTGTGGGCCGAAACGCTGCCGCAGCTTTTGTTCGGCCGCGCGGTGCTGGGCGCAGGTGTGGCGGGCACGATGACGCTGGCGATGGCCTGGGGGGCCGATCTGTGGCAGGGCCCGGCGCGGGCGCGGATGATGGGCATCCAGGGTGCGGCCATGTCGTTTGGCGGCATCGTGGTGATGCTGCTGGGCGGGGCTTTGGCCACGCTGCACTGGCGCGGGGCGTTCAGCGTCTATCTGCTGGTGCTGCCGATTGCTGCGCTGGGGCTGGTGATGCTGGCGCCGCATGCCCGGCAGTTGCGCGCCACCCGCGCCACCGCCCGGGCCGAGGGCAGGGCAAAGACGACCGAGGCCTTTCCCTGGGCGATCTTCGCCTTTGTCGGATCACTGGCCTTCGTGTTCATGGCGATTTTCTATGTGATGCCCACCCGCATGCCGTTTCTGCTGGAGCAGTTGGGCGTCAGCAACACGTTCCTGATCGGCGCGATCATGGCCACGCTGACGCTGGCCTCGATGCCCGGGGCGCTGTCTTATGGCTGGCTGCGCCGCTTTGTCGGGCCGATGACGATCTTTGCCGCGTCGTTCGCACTGATGGGGCTGGGCATGGTGGTGATCTCGCAGGCCGGAGGCGTGGCTGGCGTGGTGATCGGCACGCTGATTGCGGGGGCGGGCATGGGGCCGTCGATGCCGAACTATACCACCTATTTCATGGGCCATGTGCCCGCATCGCAGCGTGGCCGCGCCTCGGGCCTGCTGACGACCGCGTTCTTTGCGGGGCAGTTTGCCGCGCCGCTGGTGGCAGCACCGCTGGTGGTGGCGTTCGGGCTTCAGGGCACGTTCGAGGCGCTGGGTCTGGCGCAGATCGTGCTGGGGGCGGGGCTGGGCGTGGCGGTGCTGAACCGTCGTCGCCCGACCGCCGCCGAGGCCTAGGCCCGGTCAGCCCCGGCTGCGCTGATCCGCGACGATGGTTCGCATGCCGTCCAGCGGCACATAGCCGCGCAGCATGGTCTGGTTGATCACGAAACTGGGCGTGCCGTTGATCGCCAGCTTTCCGGCCAGCAGTTGATTGGCGGCGATAACCTCTGTTACTTCTTCGCTGTCCATCCGCGCGGTGATCGCCGCCGCATCCAGCCCCAGATCGGTGGCCAGCCGCGCCAGCGCCTCGGGCGTCGCGTCGCCGCGCAGCGTCATCAGTGCATCATGCGCCTGCTTGTAGGCGTCATTGCCCGCCACTTGCAGCACGGCAATGGCAAAGCGCGAGGCCAGCACCGACTGTTCGCCCAGAATCGGGTATTCCTTGACGACAAAGCGGATGTTGCCATCGGAACGCACCAGTTCCTCCACCTCTTCAAAGGCTTTCCGGCAGTAACCGCAGCGGTAATCCATGAATTCCACCACCGTGATGTCGCCATCGGGGTTGCCACCCACCCAGCTTACGCCGTCGTTGAAGATCTCATCCGCGTTGCTTTGCAGCATCTGGGCATCGGCGTTCACCTGTTCGGCGGCCTGCCGCTGTTCCAGCACGCCGATCGCCTCCATCAGCACTTCGGGGTTTTCCAGCAGATAGGCCCGCACCTCGGCGCGAAATGCGGTGCGTTCGTCATCCGTCATTTCTTGCGCGGCAAGGGGGAAGGACAAGGGCAGGGCAAGTGCGGCCAGAAGGGGGGCGGCAAGGGAAAGGCGGGTCATGATGCAGGCTCCGGGCGTTTGCGGGATGGGCCGCCCGGGCGGGGCGGGGTGGCGGCCATGAACATGGCAAAGCGACGGATTCTGCAACCCGTCGCCTCGCGGCAAGCCTAGCGGGCATGCGCGCCCCGGATCAACCCCGGTCCGGCCCGTTCGCCGCCCCGTTCGCCGCATTGTGATGCCCCGCCGACCCCGCCGGGGCATGGACCTTGGCCCAAGGCGCGGGCATAGTCGCCGCAAAGGCATGGCATGGGGCGGGTGGTGATGCGGGCAATGGTCTTTGCGCTTCTGGTGCTGTGCCGGGCGGCTGCGGCCCCCGCGCAAGAGGCCCTTGTTCCGGATTCTCCCGTGCCGGAGGCCACCGCGCAGGGATCCGCGGCGCAGGAGGATGTTTTGGCGGGCGTTCCCGCGCAGGAACTGTCGGCTTTGGCCCGGCTGGATGCGGCGGATTCCTTTGTGGATGACCGTGGCGGCGGCATCGCGCTGGAACTGGCGCTGTCGCAGCCGGTGCCCTGGCGGGTGCGGGTGCACGATCAGCCGCCGCGCCTTGTGCTGGATTTCCGCGAGGTGGATTTTTCCGGCATCGCGGCGATGGAGAATGACAGCGACCGGGTGACGGCCCTGCGCGCGGGTGTGTTCCGCCCCGGCTGGTCGCGGCTGGTGCTGGAACTCGACGGCCCCTATCTGGTGGCCGAGGCCGGCATGGGCACGGATGGCGAGGCGCGGGTAACGATCCGTCTTGACCCCGCCGACCCGGTGGAATTTGCCGCAAAAGCCGCGCTGCCCGAACCGCCTGGCTGGACTGCGCCTGCGGCGCTGACCGCCGAGCCCCGGGCGCAGGGCGGTGGCCCGCTGGTCGTGGTGCTGGACCCGGGGCATGGCGGCATCGACCCTGGCGCAGAGCGCGACGGGCTGACCGAGGCCAATCTGATGCTGGGCTTCGCGCGCGAGTTGAAAGAGGTGCTGCTGCGCGACGGTGGTTTTCGCGTGGTGCTGACGCGGGATGACGATGTGTTCGTGCCGCTGGAAACCCGCATCACCATCGCGCATGAGGCCGATGCCCATATGTTCCTGTCGCTGCATGCCGACGCCCTGGCCGAGGGCGAGGCGGTGGGCGCCACGCTTTACACCCTGTCGGACGAGGCGTCGGATGCCGCAGGTGCGGCGCTGGCCGAACGGCATGACCGTGACGATCTGCTGTCAGGCGTGGATCTGACCGAACAGGATGATCTGGTGGCCTCGGTGCTGATGGACATCGCCCGCACGGAAACCACCCCGCGCATCGAACGGCTGGCGCTGGCGCTGGAGGCGGCGATCAAGGGGGCCGAGATTCGCATGCACCGCCACCCCCGGCAGGCCGCCGGGTTTTCGGTGCTGAAATCGCCGGATATTCCGTCGATACTGGTGGAGCTTGGCTTCATGTCTTCCCCGCGCGACCTGGTGCTGTTGCAGGACAAGTCCTGGCGCGAAAACATGGCGGGTGCGTTGCGCGACGGGCTGAAGGCCTGGGCGGCCGAGGATGCGGCCCTGGCGGAACTGCTCAGGCGCTGAACTGAGCCAGCCAGACCGAACGGCCCCGGCATTGGGGGTCTTCGGGAACGAAATCCAGCACGGTGAAACCTGCCTCGGCCAGCAGAATTCTATACTCATCAGGGTCGAGGCTGGCATGATAGACCGGCGCACCATCGACTTCGCCCACAGGTTCCCCCGCGCGGGGGCCCGAGGTGAACAGCAGCACTGCCCGCGGCACGCTATGGGCGGCAAAGGTGGCAAACATCGGGCGCTGGTCCGCAGGCGACAGGTGGAAAAAGCTGTCAAAGGCCAGCACCGCGTCGAACCGCCGCCCCAGCTGCAACCCGCGCATGTCGGCCAGCAGCGCATCTGCCTGCGGCACATGCTGGCGGAACAGCGCCAGCATCGCCGCCGCGCCATCCACACCCGTCACCTGCGCGCCCGCAGCCACCAGATGCTGCGCGATGGGCCGCCCGGTGCCGCAGCCCAGGTCCAGCACGCGCCGCCCCGGGGCCAGCGCCAGCATGCGCGCCAGCCAGCCCGCCTCGAACAATGAGCGGTCGCGCAGCCGGTCAAACCCGGTGGCGACCGCCTCATAGGTGGGCAGGATGTCATCCGGCGTCGTCATCCGTTCACAGCCCCGTGCTATGCGCGGGTTTCGGCCATGGCACGGCCCGCGAGGTTTTGACCTTGGCGGCCAGCTTCACTATAAGTCGGTCGCAGCGCAACGGGGGTTTTGGTCTTGCTCAGGTTCATCGGGTCTTTCTTCGGGGCCATCTTCACCGCGCTGACGCTGGGGCTGTTTGCCATCGCGCTGACCGTTGGCGCGATTTTCTGGATGTATTCCCGCGACTTGCCCAGCCATGAAAGCCTTGCGCAATACACGCCCCCCACCATCAGCCGGATCTACAACGGCGAAGGCCGGATGATCGACGAATTCGCGCAGGAACGCCGGATCTTTGCCCCGATCGAGGAAATCCCCGATCTGGTGAAACAGGCCTTCATCAGCGCCGAAGACCAGAATTTCTATACCCACAAAGGCTATGACGCGCGCGGCATCGCGGCGGCGGCAATAGAGGCGGTGCGGTCGCGCGGCCAGAACGTGCGCGGGGCATCGACCATCACGCAGCAGGTGATGAAGAACTTCCTTCTGTCGGGTGATCGCACCGGCGAACGGAAAATCAAGGAAATCATCCTGGCGACCCGCATCGAGGAAACGCTGAGCAAGGACAAGATCCTTGAGCTTTACATGAACGAGATCTTTCTCGGCCAGAACTCCTATGGTGTGGCTGCGGCGGCGCAGACCTATTTCAACAAGACGCTGGCCGATCTTTCGCCCGCCGAGGCGGCAATGCTGGCCGCCATGCCGCAGGCCCCGGGACAATACCACCCCGTGCGCGCAAAAGAGCGTGTGACCGAGCGGCGCAACTATGTGCTGAACCGCATGGCAGAGGATGGCTACATCACGCCGGAAGTGGCAGCCGCCGAGACGGCCAAGCCGCTGTTGACCGTGCAGAACGGCGACTATCCGGCGTTCCGCGACACGTTGCAGCCGCGCGATTATTTCACCGATGAAATCCGCCGCCAACTGTCGGGCAGCTTTGGCGAGGAAGAGTTCTTCGGTGGCGGCCTCAGCATCCGCGCCACGGTTGACCCCGAATTGCAGACCGAGGCCGCCCGTGCCCTGCGCGAGGGGCTGGAGCGCTATGACCGCAATCAGGGCGTCTGGCGCGGCACGAAACTGGTGATCGCGCCCGACCGGCTGACCTCCGAGGCGGATTGGCGCGCGGCGCTGGCCGAAACCGGGGCCCCGCGCGACATTGCGGGCTGGCATCCGGCGGTGGTGCTGGAACTGGGCGAAAGCAACGCTCGCATCGGCATCGAGGGGGTGGACGAAGACGAGGACGGCCATTTCATCCCCGCCGAGGATGTGACCTGGGCGCGCAAGCGTCAGGCCGATGGCCGGCTGGGGCCAAGGGCCGATGCCGCATCCGATCTGGTGTCGGTGGGCGATGTGGTGCTGGTGCGTGCCGTCACCAGTGACGAGGATGGCAGTTTCCGCCGCTGGTCTTTGCGCCAGGTGCCCGAGGTGCAGGGTGGCTTCATGGCGATGGACGTGAACACCGGCCGGGTGATCGCCATGCAGGGCGGGTTCAGCTATCAGGATTCGGTGTTCAACCGCGCCACGCAGGCGCAGCGCCAGCCGGGTTCCAGCTTCAAGCCTTTCGTCTATGCGGCGGCGCTGGACAGCGGGTTCACCCCCGCCACCATCGTCATCGACGCGCCGATCGAGATCGAAACCCCGCAGGGCTTGTGGACGCCGAAAAACGCATCGAACAAGTTCTACGGGCCTACACCGCTGCGCACCGGGATCGAACAGTCGCGCAACCTGATGACCGTGCGTCTGGCGCAGGAAATCGGCATGGATACGGTCGCGGGCTATGCCGAACGTTTTGGCGTCTATGACCGGCTAAGCCCGCTCTTGGCTAATTCGCTGGGCGCGCAGGAAACCACGCTGCTGAAGATGGTGGCCAGCTACGCCATGTTCGCCAATGGCGGCGAGCGGGTGGAACCCACGCTGGTTGACCGGGTGCAGGACCGTTTCGGCAAGACCGTTTACCGCCACGATCAGCGCATCTGCGAGGATTGCACGCTGCCCACGCTGTCGCCCGGTGCCACGCCGCGCATCGACAACAACCGCGAACGGGTGATGGATGCGATCACCGCCTATCAGCTGACCTCGATGATGGAGGGGGTGGTGATCCGCGGATCCGGCTCGGGCGTCAACCTGCCTGTGCCGGTGGCGGGCAAGACCGGCACCACCAACGACGCCAAGGATGTGTGGTTCGTGGGCTATTCGTCGAACATCGTGGCGGGTTGCTACATCGGTTACGACCAGCCGCGCACGCTGGGGGAATCGGCCTTTGGTGGCACGCTTTGCGTGCCGGTGTTCCAGAGCTTCATGGAAAAGGCCGTGGCGAAACGTGGCGGCACGGCGTTCAAGGTGCCGCCGGGCGGCTATTTCATCAAGATCGACCGTTTCAGCGGCGCGCGGCTGCCCGATGACGCCAGCGGCCCCAATGTGGTGGCCGAATATTTCCGCGAGGGCGAAGACCCGATCTTTGGCATTGCCGCGCTGGTGGATGGCGGCTTTGCCATGGGGTCGAACCTGCCGCTTTTCGCCTATGGCGAGACGGATGACGGGCAGGGCGCCGCCACCGTCACCACGGCCAGCGGCAAGACCAAGGTGATCCCGAAAAAGGCCGATTTCGGCACGCTGAGTTCGGGCGGGCTGTATTGACCCGGGCCGCCCCCGCCTGACAGCATCCCCTTTCCAGCAAAGAAAGCCCGCAGGGGCCTGATGCGCGCCGCCTGCGCCATCTTGCCCGCAGCGTGGCCAATCGCTATCTACCGCCTCTGAACAGACCAAGGACCGACACCGATGCGCACCGAGACCCAGTATCATGTGGATGCCATTGCCAAATCGCTGGCTCTGCTGGGTCAGCGGCTGGATGTGGAAACCGCGCCGCACCGGCTGGAGGAAATGAACGCCATCATCGAGGATGGCAACCTGTGGTCAGACCCGGCCCGCGCGCAGAAACTGATGCGCGAACGGCAGGCGCTGGTGGATGCAATTTCCACCTACAAGCTGATCGACTCGGGCCTGCGCGACAATGTGGAACTGATCGAGATGGGCGAGGCCGAGGGTGACGCCGAGATCGTGGCCGAGGCCGAGGCGGCACTGAAGGCGCTGGTCGAAACCGCCCGCGCCAAGGAACTGGAGGCCCTGCTGGACGGTGAGGCCGATGGCAACGATACCTTTCTGGAAGTGAACGCCGGGGCAGGCGGGACGGAAAGCTGCGACTGGGCCTCGATGCTGGCGCGTATGTATGTGCGTTGGGCGGAAAAGAAGGGCTACAAGGTTGAATTGCAGTCGATGAGCGACGGCGAAGAGGCGGGCATCAAATCGGCCGCCTACAAGATTTCCGGCCCCAATGCCTATGGCTGGCTGAAATCGGAAAGCGGCGTGCACCGGCTGGTGCGCATTTCGCCCTATGACAGTGCTGCGCGGCGGCACACGTCGTTTTCCTCGGTCTGGGTCTATCCGGTGGTGGATGACAATATCGAGATCGACATCCCCGACCGTGACATCCGCATCGACACCTACCGTTCCTCGGGGGCAGGTGGCCAGCACGTCAACACCACCGACTCGGCGGTGCGGATCACCCACCTGCCCACCAATATCGTCGTGACCAGCTCGATGAAATCGCAGCACCAGAACCGCGAAGCCTGCATGATCGCGCTGCGCGCGCGGCTTTATCAGCTGGAGCTGGACAAGCGGAATGCGGCCATCAACGCGCAGCATGAAAACAAGGGCGATGCGGGCTGGGGCAACCAGATCCGCAGCTATGTGCTGCAACCTTACCAGATGGTGAAGGATCTGCGCACCGGGGTGGAAACCTCGGATACCGACGGGGTGCTGAACGGCGATCTTGACCGGTTCATGGCCGCCACGCTGGCGCAGGATGTGGCGGGCAAGAGTCGGGCCGAGGCGAACGCCGAAGGGTAAGGCGGGGGCTGTCGCGGTTGTGCTGCGCTTGCCTTGCGGGCACCCCCGCATGCCCGAACTGACCGGCTGATGCGGCCTCGGCCACCAAACAAAAAGGGCACCCGCGGGTGCCCTTTGTCATGCAGATGTCGCTGAAATCAGACGCCGTCCATCGGCCGTGTCACTGGTGCGGCAATCGCCGCGGGCGGTGCGGAAATCGCCAGCTTGCCATTGGCCAGCGGGTCTTCCTGACGCTGCACCGAGCCTTCGAAATGCGCGCCCGATTCAATCGCAATGGTCTTGTGGATGATGTCGCCCTCGACCCGCGCGGTCGACGTCAGGCGCACTTTCAGCCCGCGCACCCGGCCGATCACCCGGCCGTTGACCACGATGTCATCTGCCACGATCTCGCCCCGGATTGTGGCGCTTTCGCCCACGGTCAACAGATGCGCGCGGATGTCACCCTCGACCGTGCCTTCGACCTGAATATCGCCGGTGGTGCGAAGGTTGCCCACCACGGTCAGATCCGAAGACAGCACCGAGGCCGCAGCCTTCACCTTGGGCGTGCTGGGGGTATAGTCCATCGCGGGCTTGGTTGCCGTCATGTCGGGGGCCTTGTTCTTGTCGCCCTCGGCCTGCTTGGGGCCGGGTTCGTTGATTCTGCTTTTAGAAAACATCGTTCGCTGCCTTGATGAAGGTCATCGGATTGGTGGGCTTGCCCCCCTGATGGACCTCGTAGTGAAGATGAGTGCCGGTGGACCGGCCTGTAGAGCCCATATCACCGATCTGATCACCGCGCGATACCCTTTGTCCCACGTCCACGCGGATTCGTGACATATGGGCGTAAAGTGTCTCGACGCCGAAATCGTGGCGGATGCGCACGGCCTGGCCATAGCCGCTGTCCCAGCCCGCGCTGATCACCACACCGTCGCCGGTGGTGTAGATCGGGGTGCCGTGGCTGGCGGCAAAATCGGTGCCGCTGTGCATGCGGGTGCCGGCGCCCTTTGGGTCGCGGCGATAGCCGAAGCCCGAGGTGAAACGGAAGGCGCTTTTCACCGGCATGGCGAAGGGCAGTTTCATGGCGGCAAGGCGGTAGCTGTTGGTGCGGTCCAGCGACTGCAACACGGCATTGGCGCGCGCCTCGTCGGGGCTGATCGCCGCGCCCTTGGTGGAAAGGGTCAGCGGCGACAGCGGGCCACCCTGGCCGGAATAGCCGCTGCGCACCTGGTCGATCAGCGCGTCGGGCGACAGGCCCGCCTGGCGGAACATCCGGTCAAGCGGGGCCATGGATACGGTCACGGCCTCTTCCAGCTTGGTGAAGATCGCGTCGTTGCGCGCCTCCATCGCCTCGATTTCCAGTTGCGCGGTTTCGGTCTGTTCCTTGGCCAGAAGGGCGGCGCTGGCCATGTCGTCGCGCTGCTGCGCGGTGGCACCCAGCGCCGAGGTCAGCACCTCCAGCGTGGCAATGGCATCGCGGCTGCGCTCATCACCCGTGCGCACCGATCCGGTTTCGGCGGCCAGTGCCAGCGTCATGCGCTCGGCCTCGTCACGGGCGGCGTCGCGTTCCTTGATGGTGCGGCGCAGCGTGTCCTGGATCACGTCGATCCCGGTTTCCAGTTCCTTGCGGCGGTCTTCGGAGGCCAGCAATTCGCCCTGCATGTCCGACACCTGATCCAGCGCAAGGTTGAACCGTTCCTGCGCGCGCAGCGCCTCTTCGGCCCGCAGGTCGCGGTCGGCGGACAGCGCGTTCAGCCGCGATTCATACAGCGCCTGCTGGCGTTCGGTCTGGTCGCGGGTGGAGCCTGCGGCGATCTGGTCCATCAGGATGATCGAGCTTGCCACCAGCGTCCAGCCCACGAACATCGTGGTGCCCATCAGGGCGGCCAGTTGGGTGGCAGGGCGCAGGCGGATGAAGCGCGTCTCGCTGTCGGATTTCAGGTAAAGCCGCTTTTCCGGCAATATCCCCTCAAGGGCGGTGTGAATCCGATAGGTGAGGCGTGTCAGCACTGGGCTACCTGTTCGTTAGTTCGCTCAGGGCGCGGATCACACGGCACCTCAGCGCCCTTGTCCCCAATCCCCCTCGTCCTGATATGCCAGCAGGCTGCAAGGTCGCAACAAATTTGACCAATCTGCCCGGCGAAGCGGCGGAACCCTGCCGAAATAGGCGAAAACCTGCCGATCAACCCCGGCGGCGCGCAGCGGTTTCTTCGGCCAGCGGCCAGTAGAAATCGGGGGGCAGGCCCGCTTCGGCGCGTTTTTCGGCGTTGAAGGGCGGTTTCAGGGCGCCGTGGAAATACTGCCGCACCAGCGCGTGAAACCGGTCTTTCGGGTCATGTTCGTGCCGCCCGCACAGGAAATGGAACCATTTCGATCCATAGGCCACATGGCCCACTTCCTCGGCATAGATGGTTTCCAGCGCCGCGATGGCCTGCGCATCGCCCGCGTTGCGGAAAATGGCGATCATGCCGGGCGTCACATCCAGCCCCCGCGCCTCCAGCACCATGGGCACCACGGCCAGCCGGCCCATCAGGTCATCCGCCGTATCCTCGGCGGCGCGCCACATGCCCTCATGCGCGGCCATCGCGCCATAATGGCTGCCATGGGATTCGAGGCAATCGCACATCAGGTTGAAATGTTTCGATTCCTCATCTGCGGCCTTTACCCAGTCATCGTAGAACCCGGGCGGCATTTGCGTATCGGTGAAACGCGCGATGATGTCCCAGTGCAGATCGACCGCGTTCAGTTCTATATGCGCCACGGCATGCAACAGGGCTGCGCGCCCCTCGGGTGATCCAGGGCGGCGGCGCGGCACATCGCGCGGGTCCAGCAGGGCAGGCGATTCAGGCCGGGCGGGGCGAGGGGGCGGGCTTGCCTGCCCGACCGGCAGGCTTTGCCCCGCCGCCCGCGCGGCGAACCATGTGGCGGCATGGCGGCGCGACAGCGCGGTTTTCGCGCGGCCATCGGCGGTGGTCAGCACCTGCACCGCCATTTCAGCCAGTGTCAGGGTCAAAGCCCCTGCACCGCCGCCAGCACCTCGTCCACATGGCCCTTGACCGACACCTTGCGCCAGATGCGGGCCAGATTGCCGGACCCATCCACCAGAAAGGTGCTGCGCTCGATCCCCATATAGGTTTTGCCATACATGCTTTTCTCGGCCCAGACGCCGTAATCTTCGCAGGTCGTGCCGTTCTCGTCCGATGCGAGGATGATCGACAGGCCGTATTTCTTGCAGAACTTGTCGTGGCTTTTCACCGAATCCTTGGAAATACCGATGACGGTGGCCCCGGCTGCGGTGAAATCGGCCAGTCGGGCGGTGAATTCCTGCGCCTCCAGCGTGCAGCCGGTGGTATCGTCCTTGGGGTAGAAATAGACCACCACCTTTTGCGGGCGCAGGGCCGACAGGGTGATGCTTTCGCCCCCGTCGCGCGGCAGGGTGAAATCGGGGGCGGGCCCCATTTCGGAAAAAGGCTGGCCTTGGATCAGGGCGGTGGTCATGGGCGGCTCCTTGCGCAAGATGCTGTGTCTGCGTGGTGTTTTAGTTGCCTTCGGCCAAAGATAAAGGCAAGCCCGCAACATGACCGAAACAGAGCTTTCCCCCCAAGGCATGCCGCCGCCGCGCCGCCGCAGGCGCGGGGTGGGGCTGCTGGCGGGTCTGCTTCTGCTGGGGCTGCTGGCGGGGCTGGCGCTGCTGGTGCTGACCGGGCGGCCCATCGCCCTGCCGGTCTGGGCGGTGGCCGAGGTGGAACAGCGGCTGAACCGCAGCCTTAGCGCGGGGGCCAGCGGGGCCGCCGTTTCGCTGGGCGGCATCGAGGTGACGTTCGGGCGTGATGGCGTGCCCCGCCTGCGGCTGGAGGATATTCGCCTGTTGCAGCCCGGTGGCCGCAGCTTGCTGACCTTGCCCGAGGCGCGGGTGGCCTTTGACGCCGGGGCGCTGTCCACCCTGCGGCTGCGGGCGCAAAGCGTGGTGCTGGCGGGCGCGCATGTGGCGCTGCGCCGCCGCGCCGATGGCAGCCTTGATCTGGCGCTGGGAAATGCCGAGGATGCGGGGCTTGACAGCTATGCCGCCGTGATGGCCGCCGCTGACCGGATCTTTGCCTTGCCCGCCTTGTCGCATCTGGATGTGATCGAGGCCGGGGCGCTGACCCTGCGGCTGGATGACGCCCGCGCCAAACGGGTGTGGGAGGTGGGCGACGGGCGGCTGCGGCTGGAAAACCGCCCGGGCGAACTGGCGCTGGAACTGGGGCTGACGCTGCTGGGGCAGGGGGCCGATGCGCCCGCGCAGGCGCTGCTGACCTTCGTGCGCGCCAAGGGCAGCCCCGAAACCCGGCTGACCGCCACGGTTGACCGCGTGCCCGCCGCCGACCTTGCGGCGCAGGTGTTGCCCATCGCCTTTCTGGGGGTGCTGGATGCGCCGATCTCGGGCCGGCTGGCCGCGGCACTGGATGGCGCGGGCAGTCTGACCACGCTGGAGGCGACGCTGGACATTGCCGCCGGTGCCCTGCGCCCCACGCCGGAAACCCGGCCTGTCGCATTCGAGCGCGCAGGCCTGTCGCTGCGCTATGACCCTGCCGCGCGGCGGGTGAACATGACGGACCTGACCGTGCAAAGCACATCCTTGCGGCTGGCCGCCAGCGGGCATGCCTATCTGCCGGTGCCGGGCCAGCCCCCGGCCTTTCTGGCGCAGATCCGCTTTGCCGACATGCGGGTCGATCCCGAGGGGCTGTTTGAACGCCCGGTGGCGTTTTCCGAAGGCGCGCTTGACCTGCGCATCCGGCTGAACCCGTTCAGCATCGACATCGGCCAGTTGTCGCTGGTGGAAGGCGGGCAGCATCTGACGGGCAAGGGCCGCATGGTGGCCGATCCGCTGGGCTGGCGCGCCAGCCTTGATGTGGAACTGGACGAGATCGCGCATGACCGGCTGCTGGCGCTGTGGCCGGTGGCGCTGGTGCCGCGCACCCGCGAATGGCTGGCCGAGAATGTGCAGCAGGGCCAGCTGTTCGACGTGAAGGCCGCGCTGAGGATGGAGCCGGGGGCCGAGCCGCGCCTGTCGCTGGGCTACGAGTTTCAGGACGCCGATGTGCGGTTCCTGAAAACCCTGCCGCCCATCGAAGGCGGCACGGGTTATGCCACGGTCGCCGATACCCGCTACACGCTGGTGCTGGACAAGGGCCATGTCACGCCACCCGCGGGCGGGGCCATCGACGTGGGCGGGTCGGTCTTTGCCGTGCCCGACATCACGCAGCGCCCCAGCCGGGCCGAGTTGCGGCTGACCACGCGCAGCAGCCTGACCGCAGCCCTGTCGCTGCTGGATCAGCCGCCGTTTTCGTTCCTGACCAAAGCCGGCCAGCCGGTGGATCTGGGCGAGGGGCGGGCCGAATTGCTGGCGGTGCTGCGCCTGCCTCTGGTGGCCAGACTGCTGCTGCCCGAGGTGGATTACAGTGTGACGGGCCGCATCCTTGACCTGCGGTCCGAGGTGCTGGTGCCGGGCCGCGTGCTTACCGCGCCGGAACTGGCGCTGGCGGTGGATGTCACGGGGCTGCGGCTGTCAGGGCCGGGGCTTTTGGGCAATGTGCCGTTTGATGTGACCTATGCGCAGGGGTTCGGGCCGCGCGCCCGTGGCCGGTCACGGATTGACGGCATCGTCACCCTGTCGCCCGATGTGGTGGACGAATTCAACCTGGGCCTGCCCGAGGGTATGGTCACAGGCACCGCCCCCGCCCAGATCGGCATCGCGCTGGAACAGGGGCAGCCGCCGCAGCTGACGCTGGTGTCGGTGCTGAACGGGCTGGGGCTGGGCATACCCGGCATCGGCTGGCAGAAACCGCGCGACGCGGCGGGGCGGCTGGAGCTGACGGCCCGGCTTGGCCCGGTGCCGCAGATCGACGCCCTGCGGCTGGAGGGTGGCGGGCTGGAGGCGACAGGCAATGTGCGCCTGCGCGAAGGCGGCGGGCTGGAGGCCGCGGTGTTTGACCGGGTGCGCCTGAACGGCTGGCTGGATGCCCCGGTAACGCTGACCGGGCGGGGGCAGGGCCAGCCCCCTGCCGTGGCGCTGAACGGCGGCACTGTCGATCTGCCACGGCTGAACCTTGGCGCAGGCGGGGGCCGTGGCGGCGATACCGGGCCGCTGGATCTGGCGCTTGACCGGTTGCGCGTGACCGACACGATCAGCCTGACCGGACTGCGGGGCCAGTTTTCCATGCGCGGCGGGTTCAACGGCACCTTCACCGCACAGGTCGATGGCAAGGCGGCTGTGCAGGGCACAGTCGTGCCGCAGGCCGCAGGCACGGCGGTGCGCATCCGGTCTGCCGATGCCGGTGGCGCGCTGGCGGCGGCCGGAATCTTTCCCAATGCGCGCGGCGGCACGCTGGATCTGCAACTGGCCCCGGCGGGCACCCGGGGCCATTACGTCGGGCGGGCGGACATCACCGATGTGCGGCTGCGCCGGGTGCCGGTTTTGGCCGAGCTGATCAACGCGATTTCCGTCGTGGGGCTGATCGAGCAGCTCAACGGGTCGGGCCTGCTGTTCGCGCAGGCTGACGCCGAGTTCCGCTTGACGCCCGACGCGGTAGAGATCACGAGGGCGTCGGCCACCGGGGCGTCTTTGGGCGTGTCTCTGGCGGGGCTTTACCGGGTGGCGGACAAGAGGCTGGACATGCAGGGCGTCATCTCGCCGATCTATCTGCTGAACGGCATCGGCTCGATCTTTACCCGGCGCGGCGAGGGGCTGTTCGGTTTCAACTATGCCATCGGCGGCACGGCGGATGACCCGCAGGTCTCGGTGAACCCGCTGTCGATCCTGACCCCCGGCATGTTCCGCGATATTTTCCGCAGCGCGCCCCCCGTTCTTGAAAACCAGTGACCCAGCGGACCCCTGCCATGAACCTTTCGGATTTCGATTTCCATCTGCCCGAGGCGCTGATCGCCACCCGCCCCGCGCGGCCCCGCACCTCGGCCCGGCTGCTGCTGGTCGAGGGCGACCGGATGACCGACCGGCGGGTGGCCGATCTGGTGGATATCTTCCGCCCCGGCGACCGGCTGGTGCTGAACAACACCCGCGTGATTCCCGCCCGGCTGTCAGGCGTGCGGCGGCGGATGACCGGGCAGGGGCTGGCCGAGGCGCGCATCGAGGTGACGCTGATGGAACCCGCCGCGACCGGCTGGCGCGCCATGGCCAAACCCCTGCGCAAGCTGGCGGTGGGCGAGGAGGTGGTGTTTTCCGATGCCCTTTCCGCCACCGTGGCCGAAAAGGGGGCCGATGACCTGCGGCTGGTCTTCAACCTGACGGGCGAGGATTTCGACGCGGCTTTGGCCCGCGCCGGGGCCATGCCGCTGCCGCCCTATATCGCCGCCAAACGCGCGCCCGATGCGCAAGATGCGACGGATTACCAGACCGTATTCGCCCGCCATGCCGGGGCGGTGGCGGCCCCCACCGCCAGCCTGCACTTCGATGCGGAATTGCTGGCGGCGCTGGCAGCCAAAGGGGTGGAGTTTACCGAAGTCACCCTGCATGTCGGCGCGGGCACCTTCCTGCCGGTGAAGGTGGAGGATGTGACCACCCACCGCATGCATGCCGAATGGGGGCAGGTGACGGATGCGGCGGCAGCCCAGATCAACGGCACAAAGGCGGCGGGCGGGCGCATCATCCCGGTAGGCACCACGGCGCTGCGGCTGATCGAATCGGCGGCTGTGGCCGGGCAGATGCAGGCGTGGCAGGGCAGCACCGACATCTTCATCTATCCCGGCTTCCGGTTCCAGATCACCGATGCGCTGATGACCAACTTTCACCTGCCGAAATCCACCCTGCTGATGCTGGTCGCCGCCCTGATGGGCAAGGACCGCATGGCGCGCGCCTATGGCCATGCCATAGCACGGGGCTACCGGTTTTTCTCGTATGGCGATGCGTCGCTGCTGATCCCCGACTGACGACGCCGCATTTGTGCCGCCCGCTGTGCCGCACCATGCTAGGCTGCCCCAAACCCTGATGGAGACGACAATGCTGAAGGTTCTGGCCACCACCTGGCCCCTGCTGCTGGGGGTGATGCTGCTGATGGTCGGCAACGGCATGCAAAGCTCGCTGTTGGGTATTCGTGGCTCGATCGAGGGGTTTGGCACCTTCCAACTGTCCATCGTCATGTCATCCTATTTCGCTGGTTTTCTGGCCGGATCGCGCATCGCGCCCCGGATGATCCGCCGCGTGGGGCATGTGCGGGTGTTCGCCGCGCTGGGGTCGCTGATTTCTGCCGTGCTGGTCTGCTACCCCGTGCTGCCTGACTGGACTGCCTGGGCGCTGATGCGGGTGCTGATCGGGTTCTGTTTCGCGGGGGTCTATGTCACCGCCGAAAGCTGGCTGAACAACACCGCCACCAATGAAACGCGCGGGCAGGCGCTGTCGGCCTACATGATCGTGCAGATGATCGGCATCATATCGTCGCAGGCGTTGCTGAACGTGGCCGAACCGACCAGTTTCACCCTGTTCGTCATCCCTTCGGTGCTGGTGTCGCTGGCCTTCATGCCCTTACTGCTGGCCGCCACCCCCGCCCCGGTGTTCGAGGATACGACGCCGCTGTCATTCGGCCGGCTGATCCGCATCTCGCCCTTGGGCGTGGCGGGCATGCTGCTGACCGGGGGGATATTCGCGGCGATGTTCGGCATGGCCTCGGTCTGGGGCGCGATGAGCGGGCTGAGCGTGCAGAACATCTCGATCTTCATCGCGGCGATGTACGTGGGTGGGCTGATCCTGCAGTATCCCATCGGCTATGCGTCAGACCGGATGGACCGCCGCCACCTGATCTTTGGTCTTGCGGCGGCGGGGGCGCTGGTGATGCTGCCGCCCGCGCTGCTGGATCTGCCGTTTCTGGCGCTGATTGCGGTGGCGATGCTGCTGGGGGGCATCACCAACCCGCTGTATTCGCTGCTGATCGCCCATACCAACGACTTTCTGCGCAAGGAAGAGATGGCGGCGGCCTCTTCGGGCCTGCTGTTCATGAACGGGCTGGGGGCGATTGCCGGGCCGCTGGTCACGGGCTGGATCATGGGGCAGGTGGGGCCGGGCGGGTTTTTCCTGTTCATCGGCATGCTGTTCGGGGTGCTGGCCGTCTATGCCGCCTGGCGGATGACGCAGCGTTCGGCACCCTCTGTTGCCGATACCGGGGCCTTCGCCTCGCTGTCGCCTTCGGCGTCGTCGCTGGCGGTGGGGGCCATCGTGGCCGAAAAGGGGCTGGATATCGAGGCGGCAACCACCCGCCGCAAATAGCCGCCAGCGTTGCGGGCCGGTGAAAACCCTGTCAGGTTGCCCCAAGGGGCCACCGCCCCCGGGGGAATGCGACCATGGCCGACGATCCTGTTTCGGTGCTGGACTACTGGCTGGGCGACATCGGCCCCGAGGGCTGGTATGCCGGGGGCGACGATATGGATGACGCGATCCGCGACCGTTTCGCCGACCTGTGGCAGGCCGCGATGGAGGGAGGGCTGGACCATTGGGCCGAGGGCACGGTGGGCAGCCTGGCCTTTCTGATCCTGACCGACCAGTTTCCGCGCAACATGTTCCGCGGCGATGGCAAGGCCTTTGCCTCTGATCCGCTGGCCCGCGCGGTTGCGCACAAGGCCACGGTCGAGGGCTGGGATCTGGCCTGCCCCGAACCCGAACGACAGTTCTTCTACCTGCCCTTCGAGCATTCCGAAGACCCCGCCGATCAGGACCGCGCGGTAAACCTGATTGCCGAACGCATGCCCGAAAGCGGTGCCGAAACCCTGCGCCATGCCAAGGTGCATCAGATGGTCATCGCGCGCTTTGGCCGTTTTCCCTACCGCAACGCGGCGCTGGGGCGGCAGACCACGCCCGAGGAACAGGCGTTTCTGGACGCGGGCGGCTATGCCGAGGCGCTGCGCTGGCTGCCCGCCTAAGCCATGCGCGGGCTGCATGGGCCTGCGGCGCAGGCTTTGTTGCTCGGGCGCGCGGAATAGTTTAATGGCAAACTACTTTTTGTGAGGAGGAAAAGATGGCTGCCAAGAGCTTTGACATGATCGTGATCGGGGCTGGCCCCGGGGGCTATGTGGCCGCGATCCGTGGCGCACAACTGGGCCTGAACGTGGCGATCGTCGAACGCGAGCATCTGGGCGGCATCTGCCTGAACTGGGGTTGCATCCCGACGAAGGCGCTTCTGCGTTCCGCCGAAGTGTTCCACCTGATGCACCGCGCCAAGGAATTCGGTCTGTCGGCGACCGGCATTTCCTATGATCTGGATGCCGTGGTGGCCCGGTCGCGCGGCGTGGCGAAACAGCTGTCGGGCGGCATCGGCCATCTGATGAAAAAGAACAAGATCACCGTGTTCATGGGCGCGGCCACCATTCCCGCCAAGGGCAAGGTGACGGTGAAAACCGACAAGGGCAGCGAGGATCTGGAATCCAAGGCGATCATCCTGGCCACAGGTGCCCGCGCCCGCGAATTGCCGGGGCTGGAAGCCGATGGCGATCTGGTCTGGACCTACAAGCACGCCCTGCAACCCAAACGCATGCCAAAGCGGCTGCTGGTGATCGGGTCGGGCGCCATCGGCATCGAATTTGCGTCGTTCTTCAACACGCTGGGCGCGGATACCACTGTGGTCGAGGTGATGGACCGCGTGCTGCCGGTAGAGGATGCCGAAGTGTCGGCCTTCGCCCGCAAGGCCTTTGTCAAGCAGGGGATGAAAATCCTTGAAAAGACCACGGTGAAAAAGCTGGATCGTTCCCCGGGCAAGGTGGTGGCGCATCTGGAATCCAACGGCGCGACCACAACGCAGGAATTCGACACCGTGATTTCCGCCGTGGGCATCATCGGCAATGTCGAAGGTCTGGGGCTGGAGGCTTTGGGCGTGAAGATCGACCGCACGCATGTGGTGACGGATGAATATTGCCGCACGGGCGTTGAGGGGCTTTATGCCATCGGCGACATCGCCGGTGCGCCATGGCTTGCCCACAAGGCCAGCCATGAAGGCGTGATGGTGGCCGAACTGGTGGGCGGCGGGCATCCACACCCGATCAAGCCGAATTCGATTGCCGGTTGCACCTATTGCCACCCGCAGGTGGCATCGGTGGGTCTGACCGAAGCGAAAGCCAAGGAAGCCGGGTATGAGCTGAAGGTGGGCCGCTTCCCCTTCATCGGCAACGGCAAGGCCATTGCACTGGGCGAAGCCGAGGGTTTCATCAAGACCATTTTCGATGCGAAAACCGGCGAGATGCTGGGCGCGCATATGGTGGGTGCCGAAGTGACCGAGCTGATCCAGGGCTATGTTGTTGGCCGCCAGCTGGAAACCACCGAGCAGGATCTGATGAACACCGTGTTCCCGCACCCGACCCTGTCGGAAATGATGCATGAATCGGTGCTGGACGCCTACGGCCGCGCGCTGCACATGTAAGCCTGCGCCAGCAAGGCGGGGCCAAAGCGGCACCGCCTTGCATGTGCCAGCGCAACGGCCCAATTTTGCCGGATTGACCGCTGAACATCATGCGTCGCCTGCGGGTGGCGCATTGATTTTGGAACCCACCGGAAAGTCGCCACATGGTCAGCCTGAACCGCATCGTGATGCAGAAGAAATCCCGCGCGCTGATCCGCGCCCTGCATCCCGAACGGCTGGAGGTGGCCGAGATTTCCGGCAAATGGGGCCGCCAGTTCCCCTTCCGCAGCTATGAGCGGTTTCTTTACCCCACGCATGACATCTGCGCTGGCCCGGTCCTGGGCGCGGACGGTGCCCCGCGCCAGTTCGATCTGGTCATGGCCAATCAGGTCTGGGAACATCTTGACAGGCCCTATGCCGCCACCCGCCATGTGCTGCAGATGCTGCGGCCCGGCGGGCATTTCTGGGTGGCTGTGCCGTTCCACATCCCGTTTCACGCCGCCCCCACCGATTGTTCACGCTGGACAGCGCGCGGGCTGAAGAACCTCTTGATCGAGGCGGGCTTTGCCGAGGATGCCATCTCTGCCGACCAATGGGGCAACCGCGCCGCCGCCCTGCGCAATCTGGAGCCGGATTGGCCCCCCGAACATGCCCCCGAAACCGATGACCTGACCAATGACCCGGAGTTTCCGCTGGTCAGCTGGGCCATCGCGCGCAAGGGGTGATACCCTGCGGGGTGAAACCGCCCGCAGGCTCTGGCCCTTGCCGCTGGCTTGATCTAACCCTTGCGGCATGACTCGCGCGATCCCTCCGATGCTGCTGGTTCTGGTGCTGTGGTGTGCGGGCCTCGGCTCTGCCGCGCAATTTGCCAAGCTGGGGGTGGTGTTTGATCTGCTGGCCGCCGCCTATCCGGGGCAAAGTGCCGCCATGTTGGGGCTGGCGATTTCCATCGTGGGGTTCGTAGGGCTGATCTTCGGCACCACGGCGGGTCTGCTGGTGCAGCGGCTGGGGTATCGGCGGGTGCTGGTCGGGGCCTTGGCGGCGGGGGCGCTGCTGTCGGCGCTGCAAGCCATGCTGCCGCCGCTGCCGGTGCTTCTGGGCCTGCGGCTGGCTGAGGGGCTGTCGCATCTTGCCATTGTGGTGGCCGCGCCGGTGATGATCGCGCAGGTGGCCCCGCCGCGCCAGCAGGGGCTGGCGATGACGCTGTGGAGCAGCTTTTTCGCCGTCTGTTTCGCGCTGGTGGCCTGGGCCGGGCGGCCGCTGGCCGAGGCGCAGGGGTTGGGCGCGCTGCTGCTGGCACATGCGGGCTACATGGCGGTGTTTGCCGGGCTGCTGTCCTGGCTAATGCCGCGTGATGTGCCGCAAGCGCCGCAGCCCCTGTCTGTGGGCGGCCTGCTGCGCCAGCACGGGCATATCTATGCTTCGCCCCGCATCGCCGCCCCGGCGCTGGGTTTCTTTTGTTACACAGTTACTTATGTGGCGCTGCTTACCCTGTTGCCACCGCTGTTCGGTGCGCGGCAGGCGATGGTGGCGGCGGCCTTTCCGTTGGTCAGCATCGCGGTATCGCTGACGCTGGGCGTCTGGCTGCTGAAAAAACTGCCCGCTGTGACCATCGTGCAGGGCGGCTTTGCGCTGGCGGTGCTGGGGGCGGTGGTGCTGTGGCTGTTCTGGGCGGTGCCAGTGGTTGCCTTGGCCGGGGCCTTTGCCATTGCCGCCGCTTTGGGGCTGGTGCAGGGCGCGTCCTTTGCCGCCATTCCGCAATTGAACGCGGCGGCTGCCGACCGGGCGGGTGCCTCGGGTGCCGTGGCGCAACTGGGCAATCTGGGCACCACCACCGGCACGCCGCTGCTGGCCTTGCTGCTGGCCGGGCAGGGCATCGGTGGGCTGGCGCTGTTCGTTCTGTTGCCTTCCGCGCTGGGGATTGCCTTGCATCTTTGGCTTTCCGCCCGCCGCAGCACCTCGCCGTAAGGTTTTTTGCGCCGCATCGCAAAAGTTCACCAATTGTTCACGTTTAGCAGTTGGAGACTCAGCCCAAAGCCTCTATCTGTTGGCAGTTGACCACGATGGGGCGGGCCATGGCCGAGCAGAAGTTCATTTCGGTGCGCGGGGCGCGCGAACACAACCTCAAAGGCATCGACGTGGACATTCCGCGCGATCAGCTGGTGGTTATCACCGGTCTGTCGGGGTCGGGCAAGTCGTCACTGGCCTTTGACACGATCTATGCCGAGGGCCAGCGCCGTTATGTCGAAAGCCTGTCGGCCTATGCCCGGCAATTTCTTGACATGATGGGCAAGCCCGATGTCGATCACATCTCGGGCCTCAGCCCCGCGATTTCCATCGAACAGAAGACCACCTCGAAAAACCCGCGCTCCACCGTCGGCACGGTGACGGAAATCTACGATTACATGCGCCTGCTTTATGCCCGGGTCGGCACGCCCTATAGCCCCGCCACCGGCCTGCCGATCACCGCCATGCAGGTGCAGGACATGGTGGATGCCGTGATGGCGATGGAAGAGGGCACGCGCGCCTATCTGCTGGCCCCGATCATCCGCGACCGCAAGGGCGAATACAAAAAGGAATTTCTGGAACTGCGCAAGCAAGGCTTCCAGCGGGTCAAGGTGAACGGCGCGTTTCACGATCTGGAAGACGCGCCGACGCTGGACAAGAAATTCCGCCACAACATCGACGTGGTGGTTGACCGGATCGTGGTCAAGGATGGCATCCAGACCCGGCTGGCCGACAGTTTCCGCACCGCGCTGAACCTGGCCGATGGCATCGCGCTGATCGAAACCGCCCCGGCCGAGGGCGAGCCCGTGCGCACCACGTTCTCCGAAAAATTCGCCTGCCCGGTGTCGGGTTTCACCATCCCCGAAATCGAACCCCGGCTGTTTTCCTTCAACGCGCCCTTCGGGGCCTGCCCGGTCTGTGACGGGCTGGGGGTGGAACTGTTCTTTGACGAGCGGCTGGTGGTGCCCGATCAGGGCCTGACCCTGCTGCAAGGGGCCATCGCGCCCTGGGCCAAGTCGAAAAGCCCCTATTTCACCCAGACCATCGAGGCGTTGTCAAAGCACTATGACTTTGACAAGAAAAAGAAATGGAAAGACCTGCCAGAAGCGGTGCAGCAGGTTTTCCTTTATGGTTCGGGCGAGCAGGAGATCACCTTCCGCTATGACGAGGGCGGGCGGATCTATCAGGTATCCCGCGTGTTCGAGGGCGTGATCCCCAACATGGAACGCCGCTACCGCGAGACGGATTCGGCCTGGAGCCGCGAGGATATGGAGCGGTTCCAGAACAACCGCCCCTGTGGTTCCTGCCACGGTTTCCGCCTGAAACCCGAGGCGCTGGCGGTGAAGATCGGCGGGCTGCATGTCGGCAATGTGGTGCAGATGTCGATCCGCGAGGCGCATGCCTGGGTCGCCACCGTGCCCGATGCGCTGACGGCGCAGAAGAACGAGATCGCAAAGGCCATTCTGAAGGAAATCCGCGAACGCCTTGGATTCCTTGTGAATGTGGGGCTGGATTATCTGTCGCTTTCCCGTGCGGCGGGCACGCTTTCGGGCGGGGAAAGCCAGCGTATCCGGCTGGCCTCACAGATCGGGTCGGGGCTGACCGGCGTGCTTTATGTGCTGGATGAACCCAGCATCGGCCTGCACCAGCGCGACAATGACCGGCTCTTGACCACGCTGAAAAACCTGCGCGATCAGGGCAATTCGGTGCTGGTGGTGGAACATGACGAAGACGCGATCCGCGAGGCGGACTATGTGTTCGACATCGGGCCGGGGGCCGGGGTGCATGGCGGCCGCGTTGTGAGTCACGGCACGCCGGCCGAGATCATGGCCGATGCGGGCAGCGTGACGGGGCAGTATCTGTCGGGTGTGCGGTCGATCCCGATCCGGGCGGAGCGGCGCAAGGGCAACGGAAAAAAGGTAACGGTGGTAAAGGCTTCGGGCAACAACCTGCGCGATGTGACGGTGGATTTTCCGCTGGGCATGTTTGTCTGCGTGACCGGCGTGTCGGGCGGCGGCAAATCCACCCTGACCATCGAGACCCTGTTCAAGACCGCCGCCACCCGGCTGAACGGCGCGCGCGAAACGCCTGCGCCCTGCGAGACGATCCGGGGGTTCGAACATCTGGACAAGGTGATCGACATCGACCAGCGGGCCATCGGGCGCACGCCGCGTTCCAACCCGGCCACCTATACCGGGGCCTTTACGCCGATCCGCGACTGGTTCGCGGGACTGCCGGAATCGAAGGTGCGCGGCTATCAGCCCGGGCGGTTCAGTTTCAACGTCAAGGGCGGGCGCTGCGAGGCCTGTCAGGGCGACGGCGTGATCAAGATCGAGATGCACTTTCTGCCCGATGTCTATGTGACCTGCGAGACCTGCAAGGGCGCGCGCTATAACCGCGAGACTTTGGAAGTAAAGTTCAAGAACAAAAGCATAGCCGACGTTCTTGACATGACGGTTGAAGATGCGCAGGAGTTTTTCCAGGCGGTGCCCGGCATCCGCGAAAAGATGGACGCGCTGGTGCGGGTGGGCTTGGGCTATATCAAGGTGGGCCAGCAGGCGACCACGCTGTCAGGCGGCGAAGCGCAGCGGGTGAAGCTGTCGAAAGAGCTCAGCCGCCGCGCGACGGGGCGGACGCTGTATATTCTGGATGAGCCGACCACCGGGCTGCATTTCGAGGATGTGAAGAAGCTATTGGAAGTGCTGCATGAACTGGTCGATCAGGGCAATACGGTCGTGGTGATCGAGCATAACCTCGACGTGGTGAAAACCGCTGACTGGATCATCGACATCGGCCCCGAGGGCGGTGACGGCGGCGGGCAGGTGGTGGCGGTGGGCACGCCCGAAGATGTGGCCAAGGTGGAGGCCAGCCATACCGGGCGCTATCTGAAGGCCATGCTGAACCCGCGCCGTCTGGCGGCGGAATAGGCGGCGCAATAGGTCGGGGGTCCGGCCGCGGGGGGCATCGAGCCCCCGCTTGGCCGGGCTGCCGCAAGCAGCAGGCCGGTGCGCCGCGGATGGCCGCGGGCAGGGGCCTCCGGCGGGGATATTTAGGGGCAGAAAATTAGGGGCAGAAAATGCTGCGTGGGGCTTGGCTTAGTGCCCGATGTGGCGCTTTGTGAACCGTGGCAGCATGGCCGAGAAATCCATGCCTTTGCCGCCTTCCTCCTCGACAAACTGGCGGTAGAGTTCTGCGGCCAGGGCACCCATCGGGGTTTCGGCATGGCTGGCCGTTGCGGCCTGTTGTGCCAGCAGCAGGTCTTTCAGCATCAGTTCGGCGGCGAAACCCGGGCGATAGCCGTTGTCGGCGGGGCTGGCGGGGCCGATGCCGGGGGCAGGGCAATAGCTGGTGAGCGACCAGCTTTGCCCCGAGGAGGTGGAGGCCACATCGAACAGTTTCTGCCGGTCAAGGCCCAGCCGGTCGGCCAGGGCAAAAGCCTCACATGTGGCGATCATCGTGACGCCCAGGATCATGTTGTTGCAGATCTTTGCGGACTGGCCGGCACCGGACGGGCCGCAATGCACGGCTTTGGCCCCCATGATCGCGAAGAGGGGTTCAGCGGTGGCAAAGGCGCTGGCGGGACCGCCCACCATGAAGGTCAGCCTGCCTGCCGCAGCGCCCGCTGTGCCGCCCGATACCGGCGCATCAAGGGCTGCAATGCCCCGCGCTTCGGCCAGGGCGGCCACGGTGCGGGCGCTGTCGACATCGACGGTGGAGCAGTCGCAGAACACGGCATGGGCGGGCAGGGCGGGGATGATCTCGGCCGCCACCCTGCGCAGGATGTCCCCGTTGGGCAGCATGGTGATGGCCACATCGGCCCCGGCAACGGCAGCGGCGGCGCTGCTGGCGGCGGTCAGGCCAGCGGGGATGGTTGCCGTGTCATATCCGGTGACGTTGTGACCGGCGGCGGCAAGGTTCAGCGCCATGGGTGCGCCCATGTTGCCAAGGCCGATGAATGCGATGTTCATGCGATGTCTCCGGGGAAGGTCAGGGTGTCGGGGCCGAGGGGGGCCAGCATCCGCGCGATCTCGGCCTCGGGTGCCGGGCCGCTGTGGGCCCAGCGGGGGTTGCGGTCACGGTCGATGATGGCGGCGCGGATGCCTTCGAGAAAATCGCCCTGCGCCTGCGCGCGGTGGGTGAAGCGGTATTCCAGTTCCAGTGCCGCCCTCAAGGTGGGGGCCGGGCCAAGCAGGCGCTGAATGGCAATGGTGCAGGCCCCGGCGAGTGGAGAGATGCGGGCGATCTGGTGCAACGTGTCGGCGGCAAAGGGGCTGGCATCGGCGCGCAGGCTGTCGGTGATCGCGGCAAGGCTGGGGGCCGCAAAATGCCGGTCGATCAGGGGGCGCAGGGTGGCCAGCGGGGCTTCGGCTGCGAGATGGGGGGGAATGGTGATCGCGCCCGAGATCAGGCTTGCGGTCAGCGCGGGCCAATCGGCCTGCGGCACAAAGGCATCGGCGAACCCGGCATGAAGCGCGTCCCCCGGCCCCATCCGCGCACCCGTGACACCCAGATAGCTGCCCAGTTTCCCCGGCGCGCGGGCCAGCAGGGCAGAACTGCCCACATCGGGCACCAGACCGATACCGCATTCGGGCAGGGCAATCTGGCTGGTTTCACCCACGATGCGGTGGCTGGCGTGGCAGCCAAGGCCCACGCCGCCGCCCATGGTGAAACCCTGCATCAGCGCGACCACCGGCTTGGGATAGGCGGCAATGCGGGCGTTCATGCGGTATTCGTCGCGCCAGAAGGCCTGGCCATGGGCATGGTCGCCCGCGGTGCCGCGCGCATACAATTCGGCGATGTCGCCCCCGGCGCAGAAGGCCCTGTCGCCGATGGCGTCGATCACGATCAGGCGCACCTGCGCGTCATCCCGCCAGCCCTGCAACGCCGCGTCGATGGCCATGCACATCGGATAGCTGAGCGCGTTCAGCGCCTCGGGCCGGTTCAGCGTGATGCGTCCGGCATGGCCTTCGCGGCGGATCAGCACATCGCTCATGGCTGGGTCAGTGCGCGGGCGATGATCACGCGCATGATCTCGTTCGTGCCCTCCAGGATCTGATGCACCCGCAGGTCGCGCACGATCTTCTCGATGCCATAATCGGCCAGATAGCCATAGCCGCCAAAGAGTTGCAGGCAGTTGTTCGCAACCGTGAAAGCCGCGTCGGTGACATGCAGCTTGGCCATGGCGCAGAAATGCGTGGCATCGGGCGCGCCCTGATCCAGCTTCCACGCCGCCTGCCGCAAGAAGATGCGGGCGGCCTGCAAGGTCACCTCCATATCCGCCAGCCGGAATTGCAGCGCCTGAAACTGGTTGATCGCCTGCCCGAAAGCCTGCCGTTCGGCCATATAGGCGCGGGTCGCGTCAAAGGCCGCCTGCGCCCCGCCCAGGGCGCAGGCCGCGATGTTCAGCCGCCCGCCATCCAGCCCCGCCATGGCATAGGCAAAGCCGCGCCCTTCCTCGCCCAGCAAAGCGCCCGCGCAGCCATCCATCTGCAACTGGCGGGTCGGCTGTGCGCGCCAGCCCATCTTGTCCTCCAGCCCGCCAAAGCTGAGGCCCGCGGTGCAATCCTTCACCACAAAGGCCGAAATTCCCTTGGGGCCGGGGCCACCGCTGCGGGCCATGACGACATAGCCATCGGAATAGCCACCGCCCGAGATGAAGGCCTTGGTGCCGGTCAACACATGGCCATCGCCCGCAGGCTCCGCGCGGCTGCGCAAGGCGGCCGCATCAGACCCGGAACCGGGTTCGGTCAGCGCATAGGAAAACACCGTTTCCATCCGGCAAAGCCCGGGCAGAAGCTGGGCCTGCATGGCGGGGGTGGCAAACCTGTCGATCATGCCGCCGCACATGTTGTGGATCGACAGGAACGCCGCAACCGAAGGGCAAGCCATGGCCAGCGCCTCGAACACCAGCGTTCCGTCCAGCCTGGTCAGCTCCGATCCGCCATGCTCCCCGGCCACATAAAGCCCACCCAGGCCCAGTTCCGCCAGTTTCGGCCACAGGGCGCGGGGGATGGTGCCGTCACGCTCCCACAGGCGGGCATGCGGGGCGATTTCAGCCTGCCCGACCGCATGGGCCATGGCAAAGATCGCCTGCTGTTCCTCGCTCAGCGCAAAATCCATGTCCCCACCCTTTCTTGCTGGCCCAAATATCCCCGCCGGAGGCCTGCAACCGTTCAAGCCGCAGGCCATCCGCTGGGCGGGTGCCAAAAATTTTGCTGCAAAATTTTTAGCCCCGCCCGGCCGTGTCAGTCCATCGCCTTGAAGTTGAAGGCCGAACCTTCCTTGATGCCGGAAGGCCAGCGCGCGGTGATGGTCTTGGTGCGGGTGTAGAAGCGGAAGGCATCCGGCCCGTGCTGGTTCAGATCGCCAAAGCCCGATTTCTTCCAGCCCCCGAAGGTGTGATAGGCCAGCGGCACCGGGATGGGCACGTTGATGCCGATCATCCCGATATTCACCCGGTTGGCAAAATCGCGTGCCGTGTCGCCGTCGCGGGTAAAGATCGCGGTGCCATTGCCGTATTCATGGTCCATCGCGTAACCCAACGCCTCCTCATAGGTCTTGGCGCGCACCGTGGACAGGACCGGGCCGAAAATCTCCTTGCGGTAGATGTCCATGTCGGTGGTCACATGGTCAAACAGATGCGGGCCAACGAAATAGCCGTTCTCATAGCCTTGCAGGTTGAAGTTGCGGCCGTCGACCACCAGTTTCGCGCCCTGATCGACGCCGGATTGCACCAGTTTCAGGATGTTGGCCTTGGCGGCGGCGGTGACGACCGGGCCGTAATCCACATCATTGCCAGCGGTATAGGGGCCGACCTTCAGTTTCTCGATGCGCGGGATCAGCCGCTCGATCAGCGCATCGGCGGTCTTGTCACCCACCGGCACGGCCACCGAAATCGCCATGCAACGCTCGCCCGCAGCCCCGTAACCCGCACCCACCAGCGCATCGGCGGCCAGATCCAGATCGGCATCCGGCATGATGATCATGTGGTTCTTGGCACCGCCAAAGCACTGCACGCGCTTGCCGTTGGAACAGCCGCGGCCATAGATGTATTCGGCGATCGGGGTGGAGCCGACAAAGCCCACGGCGGCGATGGTCGGGTTGTCCAGAATCGCATCGACCGATTCCTTGTCGCCGTTGATGACCTGCAGCACGCCATCGGGAAGGCCCGCCTCCTTGCACAGTTCCGCCAGCATCAGCGGCACCGAGGGGTCACGTTCCGAAGGTTTCAGGATGAAAGCGTTGCCGCAGGCCAGCGCCGGGCCCATTTTCCACAACGGGATCATGGCGGGAAAGTTGAACGGCGTGATTCCGGCAGCGACGCCAACGGGTTGGCGCATCGAATACATGTCGATGCCTGGCCCGGCGGCGTCGGTGAATTCGCCCTTCAGCATCTGCGGCGCGCCGATGCAGAATTCGATCACCTCAAGCCCGCGCTGGATGTCGCCCTTGGCATCGGGGATGGTCTTGCCATGTTCGCGGGACAAAGCCTCGGCCAGCTTGTCCATGTCGCGGTTGATCAGGCCCACCAGCGCCATCATCACGCGGCCGCGCTTTTGCGGGTTTGTGGCGCCCCATTTCGGCTGGGCCTTGGCGGCATCGGCCACGGCGGCGTCAAGCTCGGCCTTGGAGGCCAGCGGCACGCGGGCCTGCACCTCGCCCGTGGCGGGGTTGAACACATCGGCGAAGCGGCCCGACGTGCCCTTCACATGTTTGCCGTTGATCCAGTGGGTGAGTTCTTGCATCGCGGTCTCCCTTGTTGCGCGCAGGATAGCCTTGCAAAATCGCTGGGCAAAGCGGCAATATGCCAAAAGCATTTTGCACATTTGAAGGTATTGCATGGATTGGGACGATTTGCGGGTATTTCTGTCGGTGGCGCGGGCGGAAAGCCTGTCGGGCGCGGGCAAGCTGCTGCGGCTGGATCCGGCCACGGTGGGGCGGCGCGTGGCGCGGCTGGAAGAGGTGCTGGCGGCGCGGCTGTTTGCCAAATCGCCGCAGGGCTATGCGCTGACGGACGAGGGCGCGCGGGTGCTGGCCCATGCCGAACGCGCCGAGGCGGCGCTGGCCGCCGTGGCCGATGTGCAGGGCGACCGCGGGCTGACCGGCCAGATCCGCATCGGCGCACCGGATGGCTGCGCGAATTATCTGCTGCCGCAGGTGCTGGCCGCGATCTGCGACGCCAATCCGGGGCTGGAGGTGCAGATCGTGGCCTTGCCCCGCGTGTTCAACCTGTCAAAGCGCGAGGCGGATATGGCCATCGCCGTCAGCCGGCCGGAAGCTGGCCGCCTGACGGTGCAGAAACTGACCGATTACCGCCTGCATCTGGCCGCCAGCCGCGATTACATCGCCACGCATCCAGCCCTGGCCAGCCCTGCCGACCTGCAAGCGCACCGGATGGTGGGCTATATCGCCGACATGATCTTTGACAAGGAACTGGATTATCTGGCCGCCATCGGCGCAGGGCCGGTGCCGCTGGCGTCAAACTCTGTATCGGTGCAGCTGAACTGGTTGCGCCACGGCGCGGGGGTGGGCGTGGTGCATGATTTCGCCATGCCAAGCGCGCCCGAACTGGTCAAGCTGATCCCGGAACAGATCAGCCTGACCCGCGCCTTCTGGCTGATCCGCCATGCCGATGACGGCCGGGTGGAGCGGCTGAACCGCTTTGCCGACCTGCTGGCGCAGGGCATGCGCCGCGAGGTCTTGCGTCTGGAAAGCATGACTTGACATAATGTTGCGCCGGGGCGAGGCTTTACGAAAGAAACGGGAGGTTGCCATGCTTGTCTCACAGATCCTGAAATCGAAATCCGATGACGGGGTGGTCACGGTGCCGCCGGGCACTTCGGTGGCGGCCGCGGCAGAGGTGCTGTCGTCGCGGCGCATCGGGGCCATCATCGTTTCGAGCGATGGCAAGCATGTGGCGGGCATTCTGTCGGAACGCGATGTGGTGCGCGAACTGGGGCGGCGCGGCCCGGCCTGTCTGGCCGATCCGGTCGATGCGATCATGACGGCGAAAATCATCGGCTGCACCCGCAGCGATTCCGCCATGGATGTGATGCAGAAGATGACTGATGGCCGTTTCCGCCACATGCCGGTGATGGAGGGTGATGAAATGGTGGGCCTGATCTCCATCGGTGACGTGGTGAAGGCCCGGCTTTCCGAGCTGGCGATGGAAAAGGATGCGCTGGAAGGCATGATCAAGGGGTTCTGACAGGGCACCCTGCCGCCGATTGAGGCTTGCATCCGCGCGCGCAATATTGTTGCGTGCCATTGGCGGCAACTGGGGGGCATCCATGCGCATCGGTCTTTATCCCGGCACCTTCGATCCGGTCACGCTGGGGCATGTGGATATCATCCAGCGCGCCATGGCGCTGGTGGACCGGCTGGTGATCGGCGTGGCGATCAACCGCGACAAGAGCCCGCTGTTCTCGCTGGAGGAACGGGTGGCCATGGTGGAAACCGAATGTTCGGCCATCGCCGCGCGCTGCGGTGGCGAGATCGTGGTGCATCCGTTTGAAAACCTGCTGATCGATTGCGCCCGCGATGTGGGGGCGGGCATCATCATCCGCGGTCTGCGCGCGGTGGCGGATTTCGAATATGAATTCCAGATGGTCGGCATGAACCGCGCGCTGGATGCCAGCATCGAGACGGTGTTTCTGATGGCCGATGCGCGGAGACAGGCCATCGCCTCGAAACTCGTGAAGGAAATCGCCCGTCTGGGCGGGGATGTTTCAAAGTTTGTCACACTTCCCGTCGAGGCGGCCTTGAACAAGCGTTTCGGACTGCGTTAACTCGCGGCGGGCAAAACGGCCCGGACGGGGATCGAATTGCTATACCGCCTGAGTTCATGGGCACTTGATGCGCGGGTGGCCCCCGCACGCTGGACAGTTGCTGTCGCCGGTTTTGCGAGTGCCTTCGGGCTGCGCTTTGCGCTGGACGGTGATCTGCCGCCGGGCTTTCCCTATCTGACCTTCTTTCCGGCGGTGATCCTGACCACATTCTTTGCCGGGCTTTGGCCGGGCATCGCCGTGGCCTCGGCATCGGGGCTGGCGGCGTGGTATTTCTTCATCCCGCCGTTCTACAGCTTTGGCCTGACGGGCGATACGGTGCTGGCGCTGGGGTTCTATGGCGTGATTGCGGCCACCGACATTGCCCTGATCCATCTGATGCATATCGCCCTGCGCGACCTGAGCGCGGAACGCCGGGTGTCGGCGGATCTGGCGGAACAGCGCAAGCTGATGTTCCACGAATTGCAGCACCGGGTGTCGAACAATCTGGCCACGGTGGCGGGGCTGTTGAAACTGCAACGCCGCAGCATCGCGGACGAGACGGCGCGGCATGCGCTGGAGCAGGCCGTGGGGCGGATAAATCTGGTGTCGAAGATGCAGCGCATGCTGCATGATCCGGCGGCGCAACAGATTGATTTTGGACGGTTTCTGGCCGAGATGGCGCAAAGCATGGTCGAGGCCACGGGCTCGACCGAGCGTATCGCCTTGCAGATCGCGGTCAAGCCGGTGCTGGTCGTGTCGGATCAGGCGATACCTTTGGGCCTGATTGCGACTGAGCTTGTGTCGAACGCGCTGGAGCATGGCTTTGGCGAACACGCGCCCGGCACGCTGTCGGTCACATTCGGGCGCGAAGGCGAAACGGCGCGGCTGGAGATCAGCGATACCGGCGCCGGTCTGCCGCCGGGGTTTGATCTGGCGACCACCAGCAGCCTGGGCATCAGCATCGCGCGGCAATTCGCACAGCAACTGGACGCCAGCCTTACGCTGGAAAACCGCCCCGGCGGCGGGGCAGTTTCGGTGCTCGTCTTCCCCGTGGCGGGGGCGGCGGGCTGAGATCAGCCCCAGATCGCGCGTTTCGCCACGGCGCGCGTATCGTGAATATCCAGATCCAGCCGCGCATCCAGCGGCAGGCGGTCAAGCTCGTTCCGCGTGCGGATATAGCGAACCCGGTTGCGGGCGGCGTTCAGCAGGGTGTCAAGCAGAGTGTTCATTTTGGTTCCTTTCGGAAAGCGTGGTCGTTCAGCCTCCCTGTCGCCAATATGCGCCTTCTGGTGGCGCTAACAATGCCCGATGCTGCTGTGCAGCATTGCGTGAAATGCATGGCTTGATCGCATGAAAAAAGGGCATCCATGGGATGCCCTTTTGATAACATTCGGTAATTGGCATGTCAGATCAGCTTGCCCATTGCCACGGCGGTATCAGCCATGCGGTTGGAAAAGCCCCATTCATTGTCATACCAGGACAGGATGCGCACCATGTTGCCATCCAGCACCTTGGTCTGGTCCATGTGGAAGATCGACGAATGCGGATCGTGGTTGAAGTCGATGCTGACATTCGGCTGGTCGGTATAGCCCAAGATGCCCTTCAGGCGCCCGTCAGCCGCCGCGCGGATCGCGTCATTGATTTCGGCCACCGTGGTGGGACGGCTGGCCTCGAACACCAGATCAACCACCGACACGTTCGGCGTGGGCACGCGGATCGCCACACCGTCCAGCTTGCCCTTCAGGTCGGGCAGCACCAGACCCACGGCCTTGGCCGCCCCGGTGGAGGTGGGGATCATGCTGAGCGCGGCAGCGCGGGCGCGATACAGATCCTTGTGCATCGTGTCCAGTGTGGGCTGGTCGCCGGTATAGCTGTGGATCGTTGTCATGAAACCCTTGGTGATGCCCACGGCGGCATGCAGCACCTGCGCAACCGGCGACAGGCAGTTGGTGGTGCAGGAGGCGTTCGACACCACGATGTCGGCGGAGGTCAGCGTGTCATGGTTCACGCCAAAAACGATGGTCTTGTCGGCATTGTCGCCGGGGGCCGAGATCAGCACGCGTTTCGCACCGGTGGAAAGATGCGGCTGCACCTTTTCCTTCGAGGTGAAGATGCCGGTGCATTCCATCACGATGTCGATGTCGCCCCAGGGCAATTCAGCCGGGTTGCGGATCGCCGTCACCTTGATCGGGCCACGGCCCACGTCGATCGTGTCGGCGGTGGTGGTCACGGTCGCGGGGAAACGGCCATGCACCGAATCAAAGCGCAGCAGATGGGCGTTGGTTTCCACCGGGCCCAGATCGTTGATCGCCACCACCTCGATATCGGTGCGGCCCGATTCGATGATGCCGCGCAGCACGTTGCGCCCGATACGGCCGAAACCGTTGATTGCCACTTTGACGGTCATTGCAAAACTCCTTGTCTGCCTGCGGATCGGCGAATCCGGCGCGATGTTAGCGCCAACATCCCCGGTATGCCAAAAATTTCAACCCAAGACTGCCCGGTTCACCGCCAGAAAGCCAGATATTCGACCAGTTCCGCCAGCTTGCGCATCAGGAACAGCGTGGCCCCGGTGTCCAGCAGCGCCAGATCCAGCACGACGGCCAAGGCGATCAGCGCCGCGAGGATGAAGGCGATACGGTCTGTCATGCGGCCCCATTCTGTCTGTGCGTCGTCCGGGGCGGGCTGGCCGCTTCCCATCTGGCGCCGACGATAGACCAGCGCCGCGCGCGCGCAAGGCCGCTTGGCGCTGTGACACTGGCATGTCGTTTGGTCCTGCCGGTTGGCCCGTCATTCACACATCCTTTGCGCCTTGCGCCGCATTTGTTCCGCGATAGCGCGCTTCTGGGCTGCAGAAAAGCATAAAGTGATATGTTTTCATGGTGTTAGCGCAAACTGCTGCGCAGCAGCATGGCGGGGGTTTGCGGCTGGGCCCGCATCGGCTAGCCTTGCCGCGAAATGCGGCCTGCGCCGCAGCCGGGACGAGGGCACGGAATGAGCGGATTGTTGGCACTGCTGGATGATGTGGCGGCGATTGCCAAGGTTGCGGCAGCCTCGGTCGATGATGTGATCGGGCAGGCGGCCAAGGCGGGGGCCAAGGCGGCGGGCGTGGTGATTGACGATGCCGCCGTGACGCCGCGCTATGTGGTGGGCTTTGCACCCGCGCGCGAGCTGCCGATCATCTGGCGCATCGCCAAGGGATCATTGAAGAACAAGCTGGTGATCCTGCTGCCCGCGGCGCTGCTGCTGGCCAATCTGCTGCCTTCCGCGATAACGCCGCTGCTGATGGTCGGCGGGGCCTATCTGTGCTTCGAGGGCGCGGAAAAGCTGTGGCACATGCTGGTGCCGCATGACGATCACGCGCCCGCCGAGGTGGCAGGCGACCCGTTGCATCTGGAAGAGGAAAAGGTGGCGGGTGCCATCAAGACCGATTTCATCCTGTCTGCGGAAATCATGACCATCGCGCTGGCCGCCATCCCCGAAAGCGGAATCGTGACCGAGGCGATCACCCTGGCCGTCGTGGGGGCGGGCATCACGTTGTTCGTCTATGGCGGCGTGGCGCTGATCGTGAAGGCTGATGATGTGGGGCTGCATCTGGCCAATACCAGCCGGGTGGGTGCCTTGCGCGCCTTTGGCCGGGGTCTGGTGCAGGCGATGCCGGGCTTCATGGCGCTGTTGTCGGCGGTGGGCACGGCGGCAATGCTGTGGGTGGGCGGCCAGATCGTGATTCACGGGCTGGAACAGCTGGGCTATGGCGGGCTTTACCACGCGATCCACGATCTTGCCGTGGCGGCGGCGGCGCTGCTGCCGCAGGCGGCGGGCGCGGTGGAATGGATTGTGACGGCGGCGGCAGACGGGTTGTTCGGGCTGGCGCTGGGGCTGCTGTTGATCCCGGTGGCAACAAAGCTGATCGCGCCGCTGTGGGGCCGGATCACCGGCAAGAGTGCCGCCGCGCATTGAGCGGCATTGACGGTGCAGAGCACCTCATCAAGCCGTCAGGCTTGATGAGCGGCCATTGGGCAGGATGCGCCAGCCGGATCAGCCGGCAGCGGCGACCACAATGACTTCGACCAGGTAATCCGGCGCGGCCAGTTTCGATTCGCCGGTGGCGCGGGCCGGGGTGTGGCCGGGCACGACCCAGGTATCCCATACGGCATTCATCTCGGCGAAGGTGGAAATATCCGCCAGCCAGATCTGTGCCGACAGGATGCGCGTCTTGTCGCTGTTGGCGGCGGTCAGAATGCGGTCCACCTCGGCCAGACAGTCGCGCGTCTGTTCGGCTACCGAGCCGCCGGGTTTGCCGACCTGACCGGCCAGATAAACGGTGCCGTTGTGAATGACCGCCTCGCTCATGCGCGGGCCGGTGCCGATACGGGTGATGTCTGACATGGGATATCCCTTTTGGCTGCGATGCCGCTGCCTAACGTGTTGCGGTGCCCAAGGAAAGGGCTGCGCACGCATGAGGGGGGCACGCATGAAGGGGCCAAGCATGAATGGGATGGAGCGGGTGAAGGGAATCGAACCCTCGTATTCAGCTTGGGAAGCTGCTGCTCTGCCATTGAGCTACACCCGCGACGCTGCCTGACCTAAGCCAGACCGCTGCCATCGTCAAGCCGGTTTGGCGCGGGGGCGACGCGGGCGGGGTGGCGTGAAGGCGGAAAACCAAAGGGGGGCCGCCGGGACAGGGCGACCCCCCAAGCCTTGCCCGGCCGGGGGACATATGGCCGGACAAGGCCGGTTGTGCGAGACTCGAGCCGGGTGTGACGCACCGGACCGCGCCCCGTTCAACAGCAGTTCCGCACCGCTTCAGCGCCAAGGCGCATGGTTGATGCGGTGCGGGCAACAGACAGCCAACCCGTTGAACCAACACCAAAGACGAAGGCGCGGGTCATGGCAGCAAACTTTGGTTCGGGTGCGAGTGTCGCTTTGCCAGCGGCGAGGAATGTCTGTTTGATCGGCTTGATGGCCGGTTCCGTTCCGGTCCGGCCGCCAAAGCGCGTGGAAACATTTACCCACTAAACGGCGCGGGGCTTAAGGGGGCTTGTCGCCCCGCGCCGCAACGGTGGCGGGCCGGATTTCCCCCGGCCCGCCCGCCGGTCTCAGCTTGCGGGCAGCAGCACGGTGTCGATCACATGGATCACCCCGTTCGACTGCATCACATCGGCCACGGTGACATTGGCGACGTTGCCCTGACCATCCTCGATCGTGACCTTGCCATCCGCCGCCTTCACGGTGAATTCGCAGCCGCCCACGGTCGTGACCTTGTGCATGCCGCCATCAGCATCGACCATGGCCGTGATCGCTTCGGCAGTCGCATTGGCCGCAACGACGTGGCAGGTCAGGATCTGGGTCAGCATGTCCTTGTTTTCCGGCAGGATCAGCGATTCCACCGTGCCTGCGGGAAGCTTGGCAAAGGCCTCGTCCGTGGGGGCGAAAACGGTGAACGGGCCAGCGCCCGACAGGGTTTCCACCAGACCGGCGGCCTGAACGGCGGCGACCAGCGTGGTGTGGATCGGCGAGTTCACCGCGTTTTCGATGATGTTCTTGTCGGCGAACATGTCAGCGCCGCCAACCTGCGGGTTCGCCATCGCATGGCCATCTGCGAAAGCGGCACCAGCAAGCAGGGCAAGCGCGGCAACCGAAGTTGCAAGTTTGGTGAGGGTCATGGCAGTCTCTCCCGGTAAGGCAAAGCGGAGGGGCTGTTCCCATCCGACGTTGCAGTAACGGAAGCTTGGGCGGCAGAGTTTCAGCGCCGCGAATAAAGTTTGCCGAAAATATGGTGAAATCCGAAAATTGTTTTGCGCCGGTCTGCCCCGCGTTTTCCGCCATGGCGAAACGCAAGTCACCGTCAGCCAAACGGCCCGCCCAGTAAGGGGCGGGCCGCGGTGGCAGAGCAAAGCGCCCCGACCGGTGTCAGATCAGTTGGCGGGCAGCAGCACCGCGTCGATCACATGGATCACGCCGTTCGACTGCTGCACATCGGCGATGGTCACATTCGCCGGGGCCGTGGCCGCCGCACTGACGATCACCGCGCCTGCTGCGTCTTTCTTCAGCGTCAGCGGGCAACCGCCCACCGAATCCACCACCACGGGCACGTCATCGGCTGCCTGGCTGGTGGAAATCGCATCCGACATCACCGAATCCGCGACCACATGGCACAGCAGGATCTTGGTCAGCTGTTCCTTGTTCTCGGGCAGCAGCAGCGTATCCACGGTGCCGGCGGGAAGCGCGGCAAAGGCGTCGTTCGTCGGCGCAAACACCGTGAACGGGCCAGCGCCCATCAGCGTTTCGGCCAGACCGGCAGCCTGCACGGCGGCGACCAGCGTGGTGTGATCGGCCGAATTCACCGCGTTTTCGACGATGTTCTTGTCGGCGAACATTTCAGCGCCGCCGACCATCGGGTTGGTCTGGGCAAAGGCTGCGCCTGCGGCCAGAACAACAGCGGTGCTGGCGGCGAAAGTGCGGAAATTAAAGCTCATTTCGTTCTCCTCAAACGATGACGGCCGATCTGCGGCCTCATGTCAGGATAACTGCGGGGCAGCGTTAAGGTTCCGTTCCAACGCCTTGCGCCTGTTCACCTTTTTGTCAACACTCGGGGGTGGATGCGGCCCGCCCACGCGCTAAGGACGCCGCAAGATGCGGCGCCCTTCAGAACGCGCAACCACTGATACGCTAGAGCGAGGCCACCACGCCCGTCACCAGAACCGGCCCGGTGGGTGCGCCGGTGGTCGATCCGCCGGTGGGCTCCAGACTGACGGCCAGCACCGCGCCCGGGGCCAGATCGGCCAGCGGGCGGGTGATGCTTTGCGCGTCGATCACGCCCAGCGACACCGGCGCCGCTTCACCGGCGATCAGCCACAGCTCATACACCCGGCCGGTCTCGGCGGCGGGGCCAGCGGTCTGCGTCAGGGTCAGAGCGTCGCTGGATGGATCATAGACAGCCGCGAAGGTCAGCGGCTGCGCCTCGGCGGCCAGTGTGGCGGTCAGGGCAGGGGCCGCCGGTTCGGGCGCGGGCAGCAGATACAGCGCCCCCACAACCAGAGCCGCCGCAACGGCAGCCCCGGCGAATGCGCTGCGCAGGCGGCCGAACAGGCCCGGACGGCGGTCAGGATCGGCACGACCGAACAGCCGCGCCTCGATCTGTGGCAGCAGGTTGGGCGCGGGCACAGGCACATAGTCGGCGTTGAGCGGGGCGAAATGCTGCTCCCATGCCGCTATGCGGGCGGCAAAGCCCGGCTGGGTCTTTGCCAGATTCTCGGCAGCGATCCGTTCCGCCAGCGGCAATGTGCCCAGCACATATTCCGCCGCCAGACCTTCGGCCTCGTCGTCGTCATGCCTATGATCGCCCTGGTCGCTCATGCCTCGAGACAGTCCTTCAGTTTCATCAGGCTGCGGCGCAGCCAGGTCCGCATCGTGTTGAGCGGCACATCGAATTTTTCGGCCAGCGCCTGATAAGACAGCCCGCCCAGATAGGCACCCCGCACCGCCTCGGCCCGGTCAGGCTCCAGCGTGTTCATGCATTCGATCACGCGCTGCGCCTCGCCGCGCGCGATCAGGCCAGCCTCGACCCCGGGGCGGGTGTCGGCAAGCAAATCGGTCTCGTCCTCGCCCGCAGTCTGCTGCGGCCGAGCCCGGATACGGTCGATGGCGTGGTTGCGGGCGATGGCGATCAGCCATGTCATCGCGCGGCCCCGTTCAGCATCGAAGCGGGCGGCCCGAAGCCAGACGCGCGTGAAAACTTCTTGCAGCGCATCCTCGGCTTCGGCCCGATTACCCAGAATACGCAGCAACGTGCCGAAAAGTTTCGCAGAGGAAGCGGAATAGAGTTCACGAAAAGCGGCGCGGTCCTGTGTGGCCACGCGCGCCAGCAAACTGGCCAGCGTATCGTCGGTCATGCGTCAGGAGGCCCCTCTTTGTCCCAGGTCAAACATAGCAACACGTGGTCGCATGGCAACCCCGCGCAACCCTCAACTCCGCCGCCGCCTCCCGGTTCCCCCGCCGCCTCCGGTATTGTAGCTGACATCGGGCAGGGTCACGATTGCCGCCAGCTGCGGGAAGGGATCGGTGGCATGGGGAATGGCGTTGGCATTCACGAAATGCTCTTGAAACCGGGGCTCGATGGCGGTTTCCACCTTGTGAATCCGGTGAACCACCGCCTCGATCCGTGCCCGCGCGGCCACGTTGCACAGCGCGATGCGCGCCCCGGTTCCCGCCGCATTGCCAGCCGACGTGACCGCCGACAGCGGCGCATCGGGGATCATGCCCAGCACCATGGCGTGTTTCGGGCTGATATGCGCGCCAAAGGCCCCGGCCAGCACCACACGGTCCACATTATCAATGCCCATCTCGTCCATCAGCAGCCGCGCGCCGGCATAAAGCGCCGATTTCGCCAGCTGGATGGCACGGATGTCGCCCTGCGTGACCATGATCACCGGGCCACCCTGGGCCGTGCCATCATGCAGCAGGTAGGAATGGGTGCGCCCCTCGGGCATGTTGCGCAGGGTGCCGGTCTGTTCGGCCGAGCCGATCAGCCCCTTGGCATCGACGAGGCCCGCCATGCGCATTTCGGCCACCGCCTCGATGATGCCAGACCCGCAGATGCCGGTGATGCCGCTGCGGGCCGTCGCCTCGGCAAAGCCCGGATCATCCGACCAGAGGTCAGACCCGATGACGCGAAAGCGCGGTTCCTTCGTCACGGGGTCAATCTCCACCCGCTCGATCGCACCCGGGGCGGCGCGCTGGCCGCTGGAGATCTGCGCGCCCTCGAACGCGGGGCCGGTGGGGCTCGAACAGGCCAGCACCCGGCTTTCATTGCCCAAGAGGATCTCGGCATTGGTGCCCACATCGACGATCAGCACCATGTCCTTTGATGTGTTCGGCTCTTCCGCCAGCGCAACTGCCGCCGCATCGGCGCCCACATGGCCCGCGATGCAGGGCAGCACATAGACCCGCGCGGCGCGGTTGATCGCCGTCAGGTCCAGATCGCGGGCGTCCAGCGACAGGCTGCCCGAGGTCGCCAGTGCGAACGGGGCCTGCCCCAGTTCCACCGGGTCGATGCCCAAGAGCAGGTGGTGCATCACCGGGTTGCAGACGAACACCACCTCGTAGATCGCCGCAGGGTCCACCGCCGCCTCGGTCGCAATCGCACCTATCAGCGTGTTCAGGCTGTCGCGCACTGCCCGCGTCATTTCCACATCGCCGCCGGGGTTCATCATCGCGTAAGAGACGCGGCTCATCAGATCCTCGCCAAAGCGGATCTGCGGGTTCATCACGCCCGATGACGCCAGCACCCTGCCATCGCGCAGGTCGCACAGATGCGCCGCGATGGTGGTGGAGCCCAGGTCGATCGCCAGCCCCAGGATCGGCCCCTCGTGATAGCCCGGCCAGATGTCGAGGATGCGGGGATGCGTGTCATTGTGCCCCTTGTGCAGGGCGACGGTCACGTTCCATTCACCCTTGCGCAAGGCGGGTTGCAGGCGGCGCAGGATGCCCAGGTTGGCGGTCACGTCATCAGCCTGCCACTGGTCGGCCAGCGCCTGTGCCAGCCGTTCGAAATCGCCGGTGGGCTCGTGCATGTCGGGTTCGGCCACGGCGACATAGACGGCGCGGGTGGCGGGATCCATCACCATCACCCGCTCGGACGCGGATTTGCGGATCACCTGTTTATGCACCTGGGATTCGGGCGGCACGTCGATGACCACATCACCCATCACGCGGGCCTGGCAGCCCAGACGCCGCCCCTCGGCCAGACCGCGGATGGATTTGTAGCGTTCCTCAACCGCGTTCCAGCCCGACAGTGCATTGGCGGCGACGGTGACGCCGTGTTTCGGAAACTCACCGATGCCGGGCTGCACCTGGCATTTGGAACAGATGCCGCGCCCGCCGCAGACCGAATCGAGATCGACGCCCAACTGGCGTGCGGCGGTCAGCACCGGGGTTCCCAGCGCGAAACGGCCCCGCTTGCCGGAGGGGGTGAAGATCACCAGCGCGTCGTCGGTCATGAATGCCTCGTTCCTGTCGATCTGTGGCAAGTGGCGCGAAAGACGCCGAACGGCAACGAATTTTCTGCGAAAATTCTGATTTTTCGCAGAAAAATCGTAAGCCGCAGGGTCAGAAATGCATGTGGATCGGGCCGCTGTGGCAAACGACAATCAACTGATCCGCCGTTTCCAACAAATGAAACCCGCGCTGGCGCACTTCGGCCACGAACCGTGCCCGGCCCACCTCTCGGTCCACCCAGGCGCGGTTGCGCCGGATCACCCGCCCTGACAGCGCGGATTTCGCCGAGAAAATCTCGGCAATCCAGGCGTCGGGGGTGGTGGTGCGGATGACAAGGCTCATGGTCCACAGCTTGCCAGCCCATAGTTAACGACAGGTTATCGCCCCCGGAGGCCGTCACCCCCGGCTGCGCCGCCCGCCGCGCCGCCCGGATGCAGCGGCATTGGCGGCGGCACTGGCCTCGGCGAATGTCGCGCCCTCTTTCACCGCCTCGAGAATCTTCGCCAGTCGGATCCATTCCCCGCCATTGGCATCATGGTTCATCAGGAAGTTGGCCGCGCGGATCGCCTCCATCTCGACCGACCGCACCGGGTTCATGATCGCGCTTGTCATCCCCGCGCCAATCGCCATCGGAAGGAAGGCCGCGTTGATGCCATGCCGGTTGGGCAGGCCAAAGCTGATGTTGGACGCACCGCAGGTTGTGTTGACCCCCAGCTCGTCGCGCAGGCGGCGCACCAGCGCAAACACCTGCTGGCCTGCCGAGCCCATCGCCCCAACCGGCATCACCAGCGGGTCAACGACAATGTCATGCGCCGGAATGCCGAAATCCGCCGCGCGTTCGACGATCTTTTTCGCCACGGCAAAGCGCACATCCGGGTCTTCGGAAATGCCGGTGTCGTCGTTCGAAATCGCCACCACAGGCACATTGTATTTCTTGACCAGCGGCAGAACCAGTTCCATCCGCTCTTCCTCGCCCGTGACCGAATTCAGGAGCGGGCGGCCCTCACAGGCGATCAGCCCCTGTTCCAGCGCGCCGGGAACCGAGCTGTCGATGCACAAGGGCGTGTCGGTAATCGCCTGAATCCGCAGGATCAATTCGCGCATCAGGGGGGGCTCGACAAAGTTGTTGTCGGCATAGCGCGGATCGTCAGCCATCTTGTTGGTGAACACCGCGCCCGAATTCACGTCCAGCACCATGGCACCGCAGGCGGCCTGTTCCAGCGCGTCACGCTCTACCGTGCTGAAATCCCCGGCCTCCAGCTCTGCCGCGAGTTTCTTGCGTCCGGTGGGGTTGATGCGCTCGCCGATCACGCAGAAGGGTTCGTCAAAGCCGATGATGACGGTTTTCGTTTTGGATTCAATGACGGTGCGGGTCATGCTTCAACCTTTTTCTGAACTGTGCGCGGGCTGGCCAGAGGCGCCGCCATGGTCGATGGCCCAGGTGGCGTTGGTCTTGATACCGCCCAGGGGAAAGAAATGCACGGCCTCGATGCCGAAACCGGGGTGGCGGGCCTTGTGTGCGGCCAGTGCGCCCAGGAACTCGGTCGGCTCATAGGGCAGCAGCAGCTTGGTCACATCCATCGCGCGCTTTTGCAACACGCGCAGCGACGGCCCCACACCGCAGGCGATGGCGAATTTGATCAGGGTTTGCAGCTTTGCCGGGCCTGCCACACCGATATGGATCGGCAGCGCAATGCCCTCGGCGGCCAGACGGTCGGCCCAGGCGATCACCGGGTCGGCCTCGAAACAGAACTGGGTGGCGATGGCCATCTGCGCATCTGTCCGTTCGGAAAACGCCTGTTTCCATGTCAGCGCCTGCATCACCATGCGGTCTGATCCGTCGGCGTCGATATCCTTGTTGCCCTCGGGGTGGCCCGCCACATGCAGCCGGTCGAACCCGTCGAACAGCCCGGTTTCGATCATCTGCATGGAACTGTCGAATTCGCCAGCGGGAGTAGACACCCCGCCACCTAGCAGCAGGGCCTGACGCACATCTGCCTCGCCCTGATAACGCGCGATCCAGTCGGCCAGTTGCTCGCGGCTTTTGATGATGCGGGCGGGGAAATGCGGCATCACCACATAGCCTTCGGCATGCAGGCGCCGCGCGGTGGCCACCATATCCTCGATCAGCGTGCCCTCGATGTGGGCGATATACACCCGCGTGCCGCGCGGCAGCAGGGGGCGGAAATCATCCACCTTTTCGGCGGTGCGGGGCATCACCTCGATGGAATAGCCGCGCAGCAAGGCTTCGACCTCGGGGTTCACGCCGGGGGTTGCGGGGGCCTCGCGGCGGAAGTTGAACAGCGCCATGGTCGTCTCCGGGTGTCGCGGGGGCCTTACGCCCAGCCGTCGTTGGCAATCAGCGTCTTGATGCGGGCGGTGTCATATTCCGCCTCAAGGCGCGCGGCTTCGGAAGCGGCGAGGGCAGCGGGCTCGCCCTCGGCCGTATGGCCCACACGCCGCCATTCGGCCAGATAGGCGCTGTCATCCTTGGCGCCCACCTTCATCGCGCAGCGGTCGATCGCCTGCTCGAACCGTTCGGGCAATTGCACTTTGGATGCGCTGCGCCCCTTGCCCACCAGAACCTGAGCCGGGATGTCGCGCCAATAGATGATGGTAACTTCGGGCATCTGATTCCTCTTCCTCGCCTGTGTTTACGGGGCAACCACCGCCATCCGATGCCGGTTTTCGACATGGTGGACGTGCAGAGCGACCCTGCGGCGACGCGGGCCCTGCATAGCCGGGAAACCGCGCCGCCGCGAGACGGGCAAAGCTGAAAAATCCTCATGCAGATGATGAACGACGTGTGACATGTGCAGCGGCATCGCCGCTTGCGAAGGGGGGCGCGCGGGTCTAGCATGAATGCAACCATGAATGGAGGGCGACAGATGACGCCCGAGCGTCCCAGGGGTGGGGACGCGCTCCCGCAGGTCATTGGCGATGGTGCTGACGGCCCGGTCGAACAGTTCGCCACCCCTCTGCCGGGTCAGGGGCAGCTTTACGCTGCGCTTGATCTGGGAACAAACTCGTGCCGGATGCTGATTGCCCAACCGCGGGGCAGTCAGTTTCAGGTCGTGGACAGTTTTTCCAAGACTGTCCAGCTTGGCGTGGGGCTGGAGGCTTCGGGCCGGCTGTCGCGTGCCTCGATGGGGCGCACGGTGCAGGCGTTGCGCATCTGCCAGAAAAAGATCGAAAAGCACAATGTCCGCCGCATGCGTCTGGTGGCGACCGAGGCTTGCCGCCGCGCGCGCAACGCCCGCGATTTCATCCGGCAGGTGCGGCGCGAAACCGGGCTGAACATCGAAATCATCGCACCCGAGGAAGAGGCCCGGCTGGCGGTGATTTCCTGCGCGCCGCTGGTCAACACCAGCACCGAGCAGTTGCTGGTGGTGGATATCGGCGGCGGGTCAACCGAACTGGTCTGGATTGACCTGTCGCGCGTGGTGCCCGAGGATCGGCCAAAATCCATCATGCGGCTGCATGCCGGTTTCGCGCCGCAGGGCGATGGCAATGCGCGGGTGGTGGATTGGATCTCGGTGCCGCTGGGGGTGGCCACGCTGAAGGACCAGTTCATAGATGTGGAGGATGACGCCGCGCGTTTCGCGCTGATGTCGTGGTTCTTCGAGGAGAATCTGGCCAGTTTCAGCCCCTACAACGCCGACAACCCGCGCGAGGGGTTTCAGATCATCGGCACATCCGGCACGGTGACCACGGTGGCCGCGTCTTTCCTGGGGCTGCGCCGCTATGACCGCACCAAGGTGGACGGGCTGCACATGTCATCCGACCAGATCGACACGGTGATCCGCGATTATCTGTCGCTGGGCCCCGAGGGGCGGCGCACCGACCCGCGCATCGGGCGCGACCGGCACAGCCTGATCATGTCCGGCGCGGCTATCCTTCAGGCGCTGATGCGGATATGGCCCACGGATCGCCTGTCCGTGGCCGACCGTGGCCTGCGCGAGGGGCTGTTATATGCACAGATGAGCGCGGATGGCGTTCTGGAAGACGGGCCTTACACATGACGACAGACAAACCCAACTCCGGCCGGGGCCAGCGCGAATTGCGCGTGCGGGTGAAAACGGCCAAGGGGCGCAAGCTCAGTTCGACCCGCTGGCTGGAACGGCAGCTGAACGACCCCTATGTGGTGAATGCCAAGAAAGAGGGCTACCGGGGCCGGGCGGCCTACAAGATACTGGAGCTTGACGACAAATACGGGTTCCTGAAGGCCGGGGCGCGGGTGGTTGACCTTGGCTGCGCGCCGGGTGGCTGGTGCCAGGTGGCCGTGGCGCGGGTGAACGCGCTGGGAGACCGCAAGAACAAGCCGCAGGGCACCGTTCTGGGTGTGGACCTGCAAGAGGTGGAGCCGATCGCCGGGGCCGAGATTCACGTGCTGGATTTTCTGGCCGAGGATGCCGATGCGCAGGTCAAGGGCTGGCTGGGCGGCGGGGCCGATGTGGTGATGAGCGACATGGCGGCGGCGGCATCGGGGCACAAGGGCACCGACCACCTGCGTATCATCGCGCTGGTGGATGCTGCGCTGGATTTTGCCTTTGACGTGCTGGAACCGGGCGGCACTTTCGTGGCCAAGGTGCTGGCGGGCGGGGCCGAGATCGGCATGCAGACCCGGCTGAAAAAGCATTTCACCAAAGTGGCGAATGTGAAACCCCCTGCCAGCCGCGCCGACAGTTCGGAGAAATTCGTGGTGGCGATGGGGTTCCGGGGCCGTGATCTGGCCGCGGGCGACCTGGCGGCGGAGGTTGATTAGGCCGCGCGGTTGACGTTCGGCACGCAAGCATGCGGGAGTTGGCATCCCGTCTGACCGTCCTGATTTGCGGACCCGGCCCGCCGGGCCACCCGGCAAGAGGGGCCGCGGCGCTTTGACCTTTTCGGTTGACCGGCCACACCATCTTGCTTCGTGCCGGATGGCTTGCAATTGACGCAGCGTTAACAAAGAAATATTCATTTCCGCGAAAATCTTCGGCCAACTCATCCATCCAGCTTGGGAGAATGTGTTTTGAGCTTGCGCTACCTGTTGTCTCTTGGCCTTTTTGCAACGGCCTTGCCTGCCTTGGCCCAAACTAACGGATATGGCGGCTACGACATTGTTGCCTTTCCGCCGGCAGAAACCTTCTATGCGTCGGCACGCAACTGGCATGTGTTCAGCGCGCGGGGCCCGGTCGGCTTTGCCTATTGCTTTGCCGAAGGGGTGCGGGACGGGGCCGCTTACCGGCTGGGCTGGGATGGCATGCAATGGCAGCTTGCGGTTCCGATCACCTCCAGCCCCGACTGGCAGGGCACGTTGCAGATCGACGGCGCGGGGTCGGGGCAGGGCTATCTGCGCGGCGGGGATTACAGCTCTGGCACCGCTTCCGGCGGCTGGACCATTGCCTGGCTGGGCCTGGCCGAGCTTGACGGATTGCAAAAGGGCAGCGTGGCGGTGCTGGGGCCGGGGCGTGCGGACTTCGACTTTTCGCTGGCGGGCAGCACGGCGGCCATCCTGAAGGTCGAGGAATGCGTGGCCCGGCAGGGTGCCACCGCTGTGATAGCCGCGCCCAGCTTTGCAGATCCGTCAGAACGGACGCTGCGGACCTTCGCCGTTGTTGGCGACTGGGTCATCAGCGAGCATCTTCAGGGCAGTCAGGTGCGGGCCTGCGAAGCGCGCGACACTGTGCAGCCGACGTTGCGATTCGAGATTGATCGCGACAATTCCTATATCGACTTCAAGGACAACGGCCAGATGGGGGGCATCGGTGCCCGTGTGCCTGTCATGATCGGTTTTGGCCCCGGCTCTGCGCCGACGCAGCACATGGTCGAGATCATCGAAGGCAGCGACGGAGAGATTTGGGGCCGCCTTACCGAAGGGCGCATGGACGGCCCGGGCCTGATTGACGATGCGTTCCAGAATGCGTCGCAAGTGTCGTTCCAGGGCCCGAACATCATCCTGGAACGGGGCCTTTACGGCAGCGGGGCGGCGCTTGACGCCTATTTCCGGTGCAGCAACGGCATCCAGTGATCCAAAGGCCGGGCGGCGCAAAACCCTTGCGCCGTCCCTGGCCGCCATTGGCCTGTCGGTGCCGCACAATTGCCAAGCCGCTGGCGGTGAGGCCAGCCAGCGACGGCAAACCGCTGCCGACTCAGGTTGTGCCACCTCGTCGCTGCGATCAACTCTGGTTCAATATGAACGAATGGTTTGCCGGAAATTCACTCCGTGCACCGAGCCGAGTGGCCGCATTCCAGTCTTTCAGGCTTGAATCAGCCGCCCCAGCTGCGCACCGGGCCGCAATCCATATGCACGAAATTCGACCGCGAATAGCGCCCCACGCCACCCGAAGCACAGGCCTCGGCCGCCTTGGCCATCTGGCCGACCGAGCGCGATTTCAGCCGCAGGTCGGCAGCCTGGCCCACCATATGCAGCGAATGCTTGGCCACACCGCCCGACTTCGACCGCAGCATGGCATTGGTGCCGGGGCTGCGGTAACCTGACAGCATCATGTAGGGTTCCGACACGTCCATCAGACGGTGCGAGGCCGCCATGATATCCACCGTGCGCGGGTCGATCTTTGTGGTTTCACCCGAGCGCCAGTCGCGCATGAAGTGGTTGATTTCCTTGATGGCCTCGGGAATGTAATCGCCCTCGATCCAGTAGATCGTGTCGATGCTTTCCCCGGTCCGGCCCGAATACATCCGCACGCGGCGAATGTCGCCTGCGCCTTTCAGCAACCCGAACGCATTCGAATAGGTAGGAGCGGCTATCAAGGCGGTGGCCGCAAACGCGCCCAACAGGCCACGCCGCGTCAACCCCGAAACTGTCGTCTGTGTCATTCTATGCGATGTCCCGTCGCTGGTATTCGCCCGCCTGTAACCGGCGGCTTGCTGCCCTTATCCCCAAGTGCCTCAAATCTATGCCATAGCGGGGGGTGCAACCCAAGCGCTGAATCCCCGTCTGTGGCCATATCAAGGCCAATCGGCAAAAAATTGCTGAACGTGACGAAAATTTGCGCAACCATCCGCGCGGTCACATAGCGTGGTAAAAAGGTGACAAACCGGCGCATGCTGGCGTTTATGTGAATGGACAGGGCAGGGCAAATCGCGGAAGTTTGAAGAAAATCAGGCCTCAACATGATTGGTGGCCAGAATATCCGGCCAGAGGACAGTATGACGCCAGCATTCTACCGCCCGCTTCGGCTTTCGGCAGCGCCGCTCTTTCTGTCGATCATTTTATCTTTCGGCTCGCCCGATCATGCGCAGGCGCAGATATCGCCCTTCACACAGGCACTGGCGGCGGCCGCGGGGCAGGATGATACCATTTCGGCGTTCTACCGCGCCCGCGATTACCGCACGCTCTGGACCGGGGCAGCCGATGCCGAACGGCGCAATGCGCTGCTGTCGGCGCTGCTGACGGCGGGCGATCATGGCCTGCCGGTGCGGCGCTATGACCCGGCGGAACTGATGGCGGCGTTGCAGGCGGCCGTGACCGAAGGCGACCGGGGCCGGCTGGAAGTGGCGATGACCCGCGCTTTTCTTGATTACGCGCGCGATATCCAGACCGGCATTCTGGTGCCGGCCAAGGTCGATGCGGGCATCGTGCGCGAGGTGCCGCTGCGCGACCCGCTGGCCAATCTGGCGGCGTTTGAAAGCGGCTCGCCCACCGCTTTCCTGAAGAACCTGCCACCGAAAGACCCGGAATATGCCCGGCTGGTAAAGGAAAAGATCACGCTGGAACGGCTGATCGCCACCGGCGGCTGGGGGCCATCGGTGCCCGCCGAGAAACTGGCGCCCGGGGCCAGCGGGGCGGCGGTTGTGGCGCTGCGCGACCGGCTGATGGCCATGGGCTATCTGCGGCGCACCGCGACCGGCAGCTATGATGCCGCAATGGAAAATGCCGTGCAGGAATTTCAGCGCCATCATGGGCTGGAGGCTGACGGCGTGGCTGGCATCAGCACGATCGAGGAAATCAACGTGGGCCCCGACGTGCGGCTGCGTTCTATACTGGTCGCTCTGGAGCGTGAGCGCTGGATGAACATCCCGCGTGGCCAGCGGCATATCTGGGTGAACCTTACGGATTTCAGCGCCAAAATCGTGGATGATGGCAAGACCACCTTCGCCACCCGTTCGGTGATCGGCAAGGATGTGCCCGACCAGCGCAGCCCCGAGTTTTCCGACGTGATGGATTACATGGTGATCAACCCGTCGTGGAACGTGCCGCGCTCGATCACCACAAAGGAATATCTGCCGCTGATGCAGCGAAATCCGGGCGCTGCGGGCCATCTGCAACTGATCGACAGCCGGGGCCGTGTGGTGCCGCGCGGGGCGGTGAATTTCAACGCCTATTCGGCGCGGACATTCCCGTTTTCCATGCGCCAGCCGCCGTCGGACGGCAATGCGCTGGGGCTGGTGAAGTTCATGTTCCCGAACCAGTGGAACATCTATCTGCATGACACGCCGTCAAAATCCCTGTTCGACCGTGAGGTGCGGGCCTTCAGCCACGGCTGCATCCGACTGGCCGACCCCTTCGATTTCGCCTATGCGCTGCTGGCCAAGCAGACCGACGACCCCGAGGGGCTGTTTCAGGGCCATCTGAAGACCGGCCGCGAAACTGTTGTCAATCTGGAACAGCCGGTGCCGGTGCATCTGGTGTATTTCACCGCCTATTCCTCGGCCAAGGGGCAGATGAACTATCGCCGCGATGTCTATGGCCGCGATCAGCGCATCTATGAGGCGCTGGAACAGGCCGGGGTGGCATCGGCCCCGGTTCAGGGCTAAATCTGGCGGCGGCGGGCCGTTCCGCCGCCTGAACCGGAGCCTGCCCATGCCCACGATCCGCGCGATTGCCGATGCCCTTGGCGCTGTGGCCGAGGGTGATCTTGACCTGCAGGTCACGCGCGCCGCCGAACCCGCCATGGCGGGGCCGGATGATCTGGCGCTGGCGATGGACCTGAAATATGCAGACGGCTTTGCCACGGGCCATGCGCGGGCGGCGCTCTTGTGGCCGGGGGCCGACTGGCAGGCGCTGGGTTTGCAGGCTGCGATCTTTGCACCGCGCGGGCGGCTGGCGATGGCCGGGCTGACTCGGATGCTGGACGCCGGGCCGCAGATTGCGCCGGGCGTGCATGCCATGGCGCTGGTTGACCCATCGGCGGTGATCGGGGAAGGCGCGGCCATCGGGCCGTTTGTCAGCATTGGCGCAGGCGTGCGAATCGGCGCGCGTGCGCGCATTGCCAGCCATGTGTCGGTGGCCGAAGGTGCGGTGATCGGGGATGATGCGCTGATCCTGCAAGGCGCGCGGATCGGCGCGCGGGTGGTGCTGGGTGATCGCATCATCGTGCAACCCGGCGCTGTGATCGGGGCCGATGGGTTTTCCTTTGTCACGCCGGAGAAGTCGGGGGTGGAACAGATCCGCGAAACCCTGGGCCAGCGCGACCATATCGCCGCACAAAGCTGGACGCGGATACATTCGCTTGGTTCCGTAACCATCGGGGATGATGTCGAAATCGGCGCGAATGCCTGTATTGACCGGGGCACGATCCGCGATACGGTGATCGGCCATGGCACAAAGCTCGATAACCTGGTGCATGTGGGGCACAATGTGCAGGTGGGGCGGGATTGCCTGTTGTGCGGGCAGGTCGGCATCGCAGGCTCGGCCCGGATCGGCGACCGGGTGGTGCTGGGCGGGCAGGTCGGCGTCAGTGACAACATCTTTGTCGGCGATGACGTGATCGCGGGCGGGGCCACCAAGATCATGACCAACGCGCCCGCAGGCCGGGTGCTGCTGGGTTATCCGGCGGTCAGGATGGAAACGCATGTCGAAATGCAAAAGGCGCTGCGCCGCCTGCCGCGTCTGGCGGCAACGGTGGCCGCATTGCAGAAAGCTGTTTCAAAGACCGGCGAGAGTGACTAAATCTGCGCCAGACAGCAGCAGGAGACGGCCATGGCAGACAGCGTGAAGGATCGGGTCATTGCGATCATTGCCGAACAGGCGGTGCTGGACGTGGCCGATGTGAAACTGACCTCCACGCTGGATGATCTGGGCATCGACAGCCTGGGGCTGGTGGAATCGATCTTTGCGATTGAAGAGGCGTTCGACATCACGGTGCCGTTCAACGCCAATGAACCGGGCGAAAGCAACTTCGACATATCCTCGGTCGCGGCCATCGTTGCGGCGGTCGAGGGGCTGGTGGCAGCGCGCGCGGCATGAAGCGCGTCGTCATTACCGGGGCGGGCACGATCAACGCTTTGGCGCATGATGTGCCGGGCACGCTGGCGGCGTTCCGCGAGGGGCGCTGCGGCATCACCGATCTGGTGATCCGCGACAAGGAACGCCTCTCGATCCAGATCGGCGGTCAGGTGCATGACTGGGATCCCGAGGCGCATTTCAACCGCCAGCAGATTGTTCTTTATGACAAATTCACCCAGTTCACCCTGCTTGCGGCGCGTGAGGCCGTGGCGCAGTCAGGCCTGAATTTCGACGGCATGCTGGGATACGATTCCGGCGTGGTGCTGGGCACGGCGGGCGGCGGCGTGAACACCTGGGATGACAACTACCGCGCGGTCTACGAAGAGGGCAAGAACCGCGTGCATCCCTTTGTGGTGCCGAAACTGATGAACAACGCGGCGGCAAGCCATCTGTCGATGGAGTTCAACCTGAAAGGCCCGTCATTCACCGTGGCCACGGCCTGCGCCAGTTCCAACCATGCGATGGGACAGGCGTTCCATATGGTGCGGTCGGGCATGACGCGGGCGATGCTGACCGGCGGATCGGAATCGATGCTGTGCTTTGGCGGGATCAAGGCGTGGGAGGGGTTGCGCGTGATGTCGAAAGACGCCTGCCGCCCGTTCAGCCTGAACCGCAACGGCATGGTGCAGGGCGAGGGTGCGGCGGTGTTCGTGTTCGAGGAATATGAACATGCCAAAGCCCGCGGTGCCGTGATGCTGGCCGAGGTGGTGGGTTTCGCCATGACCTCGGATGCGTCCGACATCGTGATGCCGTCGAAACAGGGGGCGGCGCGGGCCATCGCTGGGGCCCTGCGTGACGGGCGGCTGAACGCCGAGGATGTGGGTTACATCAATGCCCATGGCACCGGCACGGCGGCCAATGACAAGACCGAATGCGCCGCCGTGGCCGATGTGTTCGGCCATCACGCCGACCGGCTGATGATATCCTCGACCAAAAGCATGCACGGCCATCTGATCGGCGGCACCGGCGCGGTGGAGCTTCTGGCCTGCATCATGGCGCTGCGCGACGGGGTGATCGCCCCCACCATCGGCTATGAGGAACCCGACCCCGAATGCGCGCTGGATGTGGTGCCGAATGTGGCGCGCGACGCAAAGGTGGATGTGGTGTTGTCAAATGCCTTTGCCTTTGGCGGGCTGAACGCGGTGCTGGCGCTGCGCAAGGCAGCCTGATGCTTTCAGCCCGGCGGCACTACTGCGCGTTTTGCGGCAATCCGTCGGCAATGGCATAATAATCGCCCTTGTCGGCAACAAAGATGTGGATGTGCAAATGCGTTTGCGTGGGGCCGTCGAACGCGCCCATCGCCACGCCGATCCAGTCGCGGTGCGGCGGGTCAAAGAACAGCGACGATCCGCAGACCCCGCAAAACCCGCGCCGCACCTTCTCGGATGACGCGAACCAGCGCAGGTGTTCGCCGCCATGCAGCGTCAGACGGTTTTTCTTCACCTCGGTCGAGGCAAAGAAATGCCCCGAATGCTTGCGGCATTTCGTGCAATGGCAGGCGTCGGGGGGTGGCAGATCGCCTGCCACGTCAAACCGCACCGCGCCGCACAGACAAGACCCGTGGTGCATCATCCACCCCCTGCCATTTCGCCTTGCCGGGGCCGCCCGGCAAGGCTTTGGCCTGCCTCAGTTCCCGGTGGTGGCGTTCACCGCGTCAAACCCGGCGGTAAAGCCGATCAGCGACACGTCCAGCAGCACTTTCTCATCCGGGGCGACCATGGGCACGATGGTGATCGTGGCCTTGTTGCCGCGCTTGAAACCGTCCACCTCGGCCTGGGTAAAGCCCACGCGCGCCACGCAGCCCAACTGGCTGCACCAGGTAAAGGGGTAAACCTTCGCGGTCGCCGAATCCACCTGCAGCGCCAGATTGGCGGTCAGCAGCGTTTCCAGCGGCGCGATGATCGTGGCACCGGCCACGGCCTGGCCACCGGCAGGCAGGCCGAACATGCTGATCTCGGCCACGGCATTGCCCTGCGCGTCTGTCAGCAGCTGGTAAAGCTGGCAAGGGTCTGACCCGTCTTCGGTGCGGATGCAGCGCTGCTGCCAGTCGCCATGCTCCGCCGCGATATAGGTGGAGCCGGGGCCGTCGTCGGCCTCTTGCCCCATCGACAGGTCGTCGATCGGGTTGACCGGCGCGGCACCTTCGGCGGGGGGTTCGGTCGCGGGGGCCTCGGTTGCGGGAGCGGTCGTTTCCTGCGCGGAAGCGGTGGCGCCCAGGCCGATCAACAGGGTTACGGCAAAAAGTTTGGTCACGTCGGTCATCAGCATTCCTGCATCGTCCTTGAATGATTTTGGGGCCGTTTAACATGGGCAGGCCGGGAAGTCAGGCCTGAATTGCGCCCGCCACGGGCCCCGCCCGGCAAGAACTCGCTGACTGCGCGGCCGGCCGCGCGGCAAAGCGAAAAGGGCCGGTAAACCGACCCTTTTCAACCTGTTTTTTGCTCCCTGTCGGACTGGCCGACTTCATGAAAGGGGACGCTAAGGTCTTATCACGCGGGCGTCAACAGCGAATCGCATCACATTGTTGAGCGGTGGGCCAATAAAAAAACCGCGCCTTTTCAAGGGCGCGGCCAGTCTGACAGGGAGGAAGCACCACCACGGGGAAAGAACAGCGCCCCTTGGCAAGAACCACTCTGGCGAAAAAGCATTAACATTGTATTTTGGCACCGGATCAGGGCAGGGGGTGCAGGCGTGAATGAACTGGCAGCGGGGCAGGACAGGGTGTTTGTGGGCGGCGGTGGCGAGGGTTACGGCCAGCCGCAGCACCTGCTGCTGAAATACGGCAACCGCCACGGGCTGATCGCCGGGGCCACCGGCACGGGCAAGACCGTCACGCTGCAAATCCTGGCCGAAGGGTTTTCGGCTGCGGGCGTTCCGGTGTTCCTGTCGGATGTGAAGGGCGATCTGGCGGGGCTGGCGGCCTCGGGCTCACCCGAGGGCAAGCTGCACCAGGCCTTTGTGACCCGCAGCCAGACCATCGGGCTTGATCTGAAATATGCGGCCTTTCCGGTGACGTTCTGGGATCTCTATGGCCAGCAGGGCCACCCCGTGCGGGCAACAGTGGCCGAGATGGGGCCGCTCTTGCTGTCGCGCCTACTGGAACTGACCGAGGCGCAGGAAGGTGTGCTGAACGTGGCCTTCCGGCTGGCGGATGAAGAGGAGCTGCCGCTGCTGGATCTGAAAGACCTGCAAGCGATGCTGGTCTTCATTGCCGAAAATGCCCCGGCGATCTCCGCGCGTTACGGGCTGGTGGCGCAGGCCTCGGTCGGGGCGATCCAACGCAGGCTGCTGGTGCTGGAAAATCAGGGCGCCGCGCAGTTGTTCGGTGAGCCCGCACTGGAACTGGCGGACATGATGAGCCTTGCGCCCGACGGGCGGGGCCGCATCAACATTCTGGCGGCGGACAAGCTGATGCAGTCGCCCCGGCTTTACGCCACGTTCCTGCTCTGGCTGCTGTCGGAACTGTTCGAAACCCTGCCCGAGGTGGGCGACCCCGACAAACCCCGCTTCGTGTTCTTTTTCGACGAGGCGCATCTGCTGTTTGATGACGCGCCACGCGCGCTGGTCGCGCAGGTGGAACAGGTTGCGCGGCTGATCCGGTCGAAGGGCGTGGGGATATACTTCATCACCCAGCAGCCCGCCGATGTGCCCGACGACATTCTGGCGCAACTGGGCAACCGGGTGCAGCACGCGCTGCGGGCGTTCACGGCCAAGGATCAAAAGGATCTGGCGAAGGCCGCCCAAACCTACCGCGACAACCCGCGCTTTTCCACCGAACTGGCGATCCGTGAGGTGGGCACGGGCGAGGCGGTGACATCCTTCCTTGAAAACAAGGGCATACCGGGCGTTGTTGAACGCACTCTGGTGCGGCCCCCGTCCTCGCATCTGGGGGTGATCGCGCCCGATTTGCGCGCCCAGATCATCGCCGCCTCGCCCTTCCACGGCAAGTATGACACCACGCTGGACCGTGACAGCGCGTTCGAGCGGCTGCAACGGCGCACCGAAGCCGCCGCGCGGGACGCGGCGCGCGAAGACGCTGAAAGCGAACGGGCACCGCAGGCCGACGCGCCGCAAGACCGCGAGTTCAACAGCGGGCGGCGCTATGACGGCGGCACCACCCGCCGCACCCCGGCCCCGAAACCCGCGCCCAAACGCAGCAGCCGCAGCGATTCAGTCGGCGAGGCCTTTGCCAAATCCTTCGCCCGGCAATTGGGCACGCGGTCGGGTCAGGCGGTGGTGCGCGGCGTGCTGGGCACGCTTTTCGGCAAGAGGCGCTGAGCCGACGCTCTGCGCGTCTTGCTCTCTTTCCAGACAAAAGTATCCCACGGGGGTGCGGGGGTGTGAAACCCCCGCCTACAACGCCCGCAGCTTCAGCTTCATCAGCCGGTTTTCCTTGCGGCTGACCACCTCGAACCGGAAGCCGTGAAAGCTGAAGGCCTGGCCTTCCGACGGTATCATCTGCGCCTCGTGGATCACCAGACCGGCAACGGTATTGGCCTCGTCATCGGGCAATTGCCAGTCCATCATGCGGTTCAGGTCGCGGATGGTCATCGCGCCCTCCACCAGATAATCGCCGTTCTCGGCGCGTTTCAGGGTCACGTCCTGCGCGATATCGAATTCGTCGGAAATCTCGCCCACGATCTCCTCGATGATGTCCTCCAGCGTGATAAGCCCGCGCAGCGCGCCGTATTCATCCACCACCAGCGCGAAATGCGTGCGCCGTTTCAGGAACTGGCGCATCTGTTCGTCCAGCGGGGTGGTTTCGGGCACGAAATAGGGCTTCATCGCCACTTTCAAGATATCCAGCCCCTCCACCGTGCCGCCCGGTTCGCGCATCAGGCGGTTCACCTCGCGCAGCAGATCCTTGGCGTGGATCACGCCCACGACATTCTCATGTTCGCCCCGGAACAGCGGAATGCGCGTGTGCGGCGAGGCCAGCGCCTGGCTGATGATGACATCGGGGCTGTGTTCGGCGTTGATCATTTCTATCTGGCTGCGGTGGCGCATGATTTCCTCGACCGTGCGGTGCGACAGATCCAGCGCGCCCAGCAGGCGGTCGCGGTCCTCCTTTTCGACCGCACCTTCGGAATGGCCCAAAGCGATGGCGCCCATGATCTCTTCGCGCAGGGCAAGGATGTGGCTGTCAGGGTCGGTGCGCACGCCGAACAGATACAGCAGGCCGCGCACCAGTTGCCGCACAACGCTGACGATGGGCGAAAACACCAGGATCAGCACGCGGATCACCGGCGACACGCGCACGGCGACCAGTTCGGGGTTGGTGATGGCAAAGGTTTTCGGCAGCACCTCGCCAAATATCAGCACCAGCGCCGTCATCCCCAGTGTGGCCAGCGCCACGCCGCTGTCGCCGAAGGCGCGGGTCAGCAGCGCCGTGGCAAGGGATGCCGACAGGATGTTGACCACGTTGTTGCCCAAAAGCAGCGCGCCGATCATCCGCTCGTTGTCTTCGGTGACTTTCATCGCGGCCTTGGCGCCGCTGCTGCCCTTGTCGGCCTGCGTCTTGAGTTTTGCACGTGACGCGGCGGTCAGCGCGGTTTCCGACCCGGAAAAGAAGGCCGACATGACCAGCAGGCACAGGATGGCAGCGGCGGTCAGCCAGAATGCGGCGTCGAAGGGCGAGGGCGAGGCGTCCATGGGGGCAATCCGGTGTTGGGGATGTATCTGGTCCCGTATGCGGCATGCGAGGGCAGGGCGCAAGCATGTGGGGCGGTCTGGCGGGGCCTGCCGCAACGGCGGGCAAGCGGTGGGGTGGCGCTTTGCCCGTCTAGCGCCCGGTCAGCCAGTTGCCCAGCCGCCCCAGCCGCGAGGGCAGGCCGCGCCTTGCTGCCTCGCGCCGGTCGGCGGCGTTCAGCAGGGCATACATGCCGGTCACGCCCAGCCAGCGCAAAGGTTCAGGCTCCCACCGGCGGACGCGGTGGTTGACCCAGGGCAGGGCGGTGAGCCCCGTTTCGCGGCGCAGCGCCAGATCGGCCAGCGTGCGGCCCGCCAGATTGGTGGTGGAAACCCCCACCCCCACATAGCCCCCGGCCCAGCCCAGCCCGGTGGCCGGATCAAAGCCCACCGTCGCGCACCAGTCGCGCGGCACGGCCAGCACGCCGCACCAGGCATGCGCCAGCCCCACATCGCGCGCGGCAGGGAAATGGCGGTGCAGCACAGCGGTCAGCCGGGCAATCGTCACGGCATCGGCCTGCCCCCTGTCGTCGATCTGCGATCCCATGCGATAGGGCACGCCGCGCCCGCCCACCGCGATGCGGCCCTCGCGCGTGCGCTGACAATAGCAATAGGCATTGGCGAAATCGCCCAGTATTTCATGGCCTTGCCAGCCTATCCTGGCCCATGTCTCGGCCGGCAACGGTTCGGTCACGATCTGGGCCGAGTTCAGCGGCAGCCAGTCACGCTCTGCCCCCGGCAGGCGGGCGGTAAAGCCCTCGGTCGCGCGCAGCACCACACCGGCGGTCACAATGCCCCGGTCAGTGGTCACGCGGCCGGGGGCAATGGCGGTAACGCGGGTGCCCTCGGCAATCGTCACGCCCAGCCGTTCGACTGCGCGCGCCAGCCCCTGCACCAGTTTCGCGGGCTGCACCCGGGCGACATTGCCCACCACCATGCCACCCAGCACACCGGGGATATTCACCCGCACCCGCGCCTCGTCTGCCCCGATGGCCCAGACGCGGCCCTGTTCGCCCCAGCCCTGCCGATGCGCCACCTCGGCCTGCATGCGGGCCAGTTGCGCGGGGTTGGTGGCCACCATCAGCTCATCCGTGCGCAGGATGTCGGCGTCGATGCCCTCGGCCCCGGCCACGCGGATCACCTCATCCACCGTGCCGTTCATGGCCGTGACCATCGCGCGCACCCCGGCCTCTGAACTGCCCGCCAGATAGCGTTCGTGGCTCCAGGCGAAACCGCCGGTCAGCCAGCCGCCATTGCGCCCCGATGCGCCGAAACCGGCAAACTCCTGCTCCACCACCAGCACATTCAGCGCGGGGTCGGCCTGTTTCAGGTAATAGGCCGCCCAAAGCCCGGTATAGCCTGCGCCCACAATGCAGACATCGGCGGTCGTGTCGCCTTCAAGCGGTGGGCGGTGGGGCGGCAGACCACCGATATCGGCATACCAGAAGGATACGTCACCGTTGCGGGCAGGCTGGGGCGGCATCGGCGGTCCTTTGAACGTATGCGTCTGTGACAGGCAGCATGCCGCCGGGCCATCAGGCTGGCAAGGGCGTGCCGGCCACCCGAAGCCGCCGCATGCGGCACGCCCGGCAGAAAACGGGGAAAAGTGCCGCGCCACGGTGGCGGGGCGCAGCCATCTGTTGCCGCGCGTCCTGTTCTGTGGCAAGAGGATTCCGACGGAAACTAGACTGATGAGTTTAGCCATGACAGATTACTCCTCCCGCCGCGTGATGATGGTCGATACCCAGGTGCGCCCGTCGGACGTGACGAAGTTTCCGATCATTGCGGCCATGCTGCATGTGCCGCGCGAGGTTTATGTGCCCGCCGCGAAACGCGAGGCCGCCTACGCCGGGCACAATGTGGAAATCGGCCATGGCCGGGTGATGCTGGAACCGCGCACTTTGGCCAAGCTGCTGGACGCGCTTGATATTCAGCCTGACGAGATGGTGCTGGATCTGGGCTGTGGCCTTGGCTATTCCACCGCCGTCATCGCCCGTCTGGCCGAGGCCGTGGTGGCGGTTGAGGAGGACGAGGGCCTTGCCGCCGAGGCGCAGCGCACGCTGTCGCAGGAAGGCGTCGACAATGCCGCCGTCATCACCGGCCCGCTGGCGGCCGGTGCGGCCAAACACGGCCCCTATGACGTGATCACCCTGCAAGGCGCGGCAGAAACCATCCCCGAGGCGCTGCTGGCGCAGTTGAAAGAGGGCGGGCGCATCGGTTGCCTGTTCATGGAGGGCGCGCTGGGTGTGGTGCGCGTGGGCTACAAGATCGACCGACGGATAAGCTGGCGTTTTGCGTTCAACGCAGCGGCGCCGGTTTTGCCGGGGTTTGCCGCCACGCGCGGCTTTCAATTGTGATCAGGCCCCCGCGGCCCGGTCATTGATGCAACAGGAGACGGCGATGCGTGGTGTAAGGATGTTTGCGGCTGCGGCTGCTTCGGTGCTGGCGCTGGCCAGTGCCCCGGCCGTCAGTGCCGAAACGCTGGCCGATGCGCTGATTGCAGCCTACAAGAACAGCAACCTTCTGGAACAGAACCGTGCCCTGCTGCGCGCCACGGACGAGGATGTTGCCGTGGCCGTGGCAGCGTTGCGCCCCGTCATCGCCTTTACCGCCGATGCGGAATATGCGGTGGCCAACAGCAACGCCGTTCTGGGTGGGCGGACGCGGTCTGAATCGCTGTCGTCCAGTCTGGGCCTGACCGCGCAGATGACGGTCTATGATTTCGGCCGCAACGCGCTGGCGCTGGAGGCGGCGAAGGAAACCGTTCTGGCCACGCGTGAGGCTTTGGTGGCGCTGGAGCAGGACGTGCTGCTGCTGGCGGTATCGGCCTATGTCGATGTGCGGCTGGCGCAGGATATCGTCGCGCTGCGGCAAAACAACGTGCGCCTGATCGAACAGGAACTGCGCGCGGCGCGTGACAGGTTCGAGGTGGGCGAAGTGACCCGCACCGATGTGGCGATTGCCGAGGCGGCGCTGGCGGCCGCGCGTGCCGGGCTGACCTCGGCGCAGGGCGATCTGACCATCGCGCGCGAAAGCTACAAGGCGGCGACCGGGGCCTATCCGGGGGCGCTGGCCGCCCCGCCCGCAGCCCCCGCGACCGCCCGTTCCTTGGACGAGGCGCGCGCCGTGGCGCTGCGCACCCATCCCGATATCCGGCAGGCGCAGCGCAACGTGACGGTGGCCGAACTGAACGTGGCGCGCGGCAAGGCCGCGATGCGCCCCAGCCTGACCGCCCGCGCCGGTGTGTCGCTGAACGATGACGGCACCGACCGCAGCTCGCTGTCGCTGTCGCTGGGCCAGACGATCTATGCCGGGGGCGAATTGTCGGCGGTTTACAGGCAGGCGCTGGCCAGCCGCGATGCGCAGCGCGCCTCGTTGCAGCAGGCTGGCGTCACGGTGGCACAGGGCGTGGGCAATGCCTGGTCGAATGTCGATGTGGCCCGCGCCAGCATCGCGGCCAATGACGAACAGGTGCGCGCCTCGCAGACCGCCTATGAGGGCGTGCGCGAAGAGGCGACCCTGGGCGCCCGCACCACGCTGGATGTGCTGGATGCCGAGCAGGATCTGCTCGATGCCCGCTTTGCCCGCGCCTCGGCCCAGGCCACGCTGTATGTGGGCACCTATCAGGTGCTGTCGTCGATGGGCCTGCTGACCGTCGATCACCTGAAGCTGGGCATTCCCACCTATGATGCCGCCGCCTATTACAACGCGGTGAAAAATGCGCCGGCCACCTCGTCGCAGGGCAAGAAGCTGGACCGTGTGTTGCAGGCCATCGGCGGCAACTGACACCGTGTCTTGCGGTGGCTTGCCGATGCGCGGGCTAATTCTAGTGTGTCTGCGGGGCAGGGGGCGATAATCTGCCCGCTTTGGCCGCGCCGCGTTCTTGTGTTGCGCGGCGGTTCGGTCTACGCTTGTGGTTGTGCGACAGATCGGGGCTGCAATGTCTGAACCCATGACTTCCGGGGAAATCGAGGATGTTCTGTCCTCCATCCGCCGTCTTGTGTCCGAGGATCTGCGGCCCGCGCCGCGCAGCCCTGCGCCAGCGCCAGCGCCCGAGGCGGGCAAGCTAATGCTGACACCGGCGCTGCGTGTCGTGTCGCCAGAGCCGGAGCCGGTTTCCGCAGCACCCGACCTGTTTGATGCGCCGTTCCGTGCAGCCGCCGCACCGCTGCCCCTTCCCGATGTTTTCCCCGAGCGGGATGCCATGGCCCTAGGCCCCGACCTATCGCTGTTGCTGTCTGCTGCGCAACAGCCGCGGTTTGGTGATTTCGGCTTTGCCGAAGCTATCGAAGAGGCGATTGATTCGGGCGAGGGGTTGCAGGCCCTGCTGGATGATCCGGCCAATGCGCTGGTGGGCGACGCCGCCTTTGCTGCGGATGAGCCGGAAGACGCGCCCGCCGCGCCGGGAATCGAGACGGTGGTGGTGGCTTTGGGCGCTGCCGTCGCCGCCCAGCCCGGTGAATGGGAGCCGGATGGCGGTGATCCGCAGCCCGCCGCGGCTGACTGGCCCGGGGGCGACTGGATGACCCCGCAGGACACGGATTCTGACGGCATGGCGCAGCTGGCAGGGCCGGCGGATCAGAACAGAGTGGCCGATGACGGCAACCAATGGGCCGCCGAGGCGGTCTGGGCGCAGGAAGACGATACGCCCGAAAGCCATATCATCGACATGACCACCCGCCTCCCCGCCGTGCCCGAGGTGTGGGACGAAGAGCAGCAGCGCATCGCCGATCTGGCCGAAGCCGCCGCCGTGGCCGAGATCATGGCCGCAGCGGTTCCCACCCCCGCCCGCGCCCTTCCGGATGATGAAGACGATTCCGCGCTGTTCGACGAAGAGGTGCTGCGCGATCTGGTGCGCGACATCATCCGCGAGGAATTGCAGGGCACGCTGGGCGAACGCATCACCCGCAACGTGCGCAAACTGGTGCGGGCCGAGATCAGCCGCGCGCTGGCCAGCCGCGATTTCGACTGAGGCTTGAACACACCCGCGCATCTGATCTTTGGCCTGGCCGCCTTTGGCAGGCCGGATCGGCGCGATGTGACGGCGGCCGCACTGGCGGGCGCGCTGGCTCCGGATGTCTCGCTGTATCTGCTGGCGGGCTGGTCGCTGCTGGTGATGGATATTCCGCCGCAGGTGGTGTTCGGCCAGCTTTATTTTTCACCGCTGTGGCAGGGCATCTTTGCCGTCGACAATTCCTTGCCGCTGTGGGGGGTGCTGCTGGCCGCAGGGCTGGTGCTGCGCGCGCCGGTGCTGGTGGCCTTTGCGGGCGCGGGGCTGCTGCATCTGGCGTTCGATGTCGTCCTGCACAACGAGGATGCCCGCCGCCAGTTCTGGCCGCTGACCGACTGGGTGTTCCGCAGCCCGTTCAGCTATTGGGATACCGCGCGCCATGGTGCCATCATCGGCCCGCTGGAAGTGGCGGTGTCGCTGGCGCTGTGCGGGGTGCTGTGGCGGCGCTATCGCGGCTGGGTGATGCGCGGCATCATCGCCGCGCTGGCCGTGGCCGAATGTGCGCCGGGGCTGGTGTTCTTCCTGATGTTCCGCGGCTGACAGGCAAACGAAAAACGCGCCCCGGGGGGCGCGTTGCCATCCGCCACGCCGGTCTTGGATCAGGCCGCTTCGGCCTGATCCAGTTCCAGCGCGTGCCGGCGTTCGCTTTCCTCGCGCGACAGCGCAACGGAGGTGCGGATGCCCTTGGACACGAATTCCATCAGGCCCTTCACGACACGCTCGTTCGGGTCGATCCCGGCGCAGGACAACACTTCGCGGCCATCGCGCGAGCGGGCCCAGCGGGCGATCTGTTCCGGGCCATTCCCGTATTTCTTGTCATCCGCAATGGCATCGTCCAGCGCGGCAAGAACCACGGCTGCGAAAAGTTTGCGGGCGCGCTGCCCCTGTTCAAAGTTGAAGGCAGTGCTGTCGATAAAATCGGCCATCTTGGGGCGTCCTGTTCTTGCTCTTGTCTTTTCCGGCGTCGGAGGAATATGGCGGATTTGCCACGATTCGGTGTATCTGGTTTGGAATGACGGCCATGCATTTAGCACATGGCTGCCGCTGAGTCCCACAGTATCTAGTCGGGTTGCCACCCGTTCTTGGTCCATATATAGGGGCGAGGAAATTCCCTTCAACCTTATGTCAAGGTTTTGCCATCATGCCCAAGATCAACGGTAACGAAATCAAGCCGGGCTTCATCCTGGAACATGACGGCGGGCTCTGGGCCGCCGTGAAGGTGAACCATGTGAAACCGGGCAAGGGCGGGGCTTTTGCGCAGGTCGAATTGAAGAACCTGCGCGACGGGCGCAAGCTGAACGAACGTTTCCGGTCGGAAGACAAGGTGGAGCGGACCGAGCTGGAAAACAAGGATCAGCAGTTTCTGTATGAAACCGATGGCCGCCTGGTGTTCATGGACAATGAAACCTATGAACAGACCGAGATTGACGCCGAATTGCTGGGTGACCGCCGCCCGTTCCTGCAAGACGGCATGACCGCCACGGTGCAGTATTTCGGCGAAGAGGCGCTGAACGTGTCGATCCCGCAAAAGGTGAAATGCCGCGTGGTGGAAACCGAGCCGGTGCAAAAGGGCCAGACCGCCGCCAACAGCTTCAAGCCCGCGATACTGGACAATGGCGTGCGGATCATGATCCCGCCGTTCATCGGGCCGGATGAGGATATCATCGTGCATACGGAACTGATGGAATATTCTGAACGCGCGTAACGCACGATTTTTCTACGAAAAATCAGAAACTTCGCAGAAGTTTCGTCCTGGGCTCAGGTCGCCGTCACGATGGCCTCGCCCGCCCGCATCACGCCCTCGGCCCGGTCGAACCTGAGCCAGGCCAGACCATGCCCGCCAGACTGGGTGTAAAGCGTGCCCGCCTCCTTCTCGCCCGCCATCACCGGCGTGCCCAAGGGGGCGGCACCCTCCACCCGCACCCGGGCCAGACCCTTGCGCAACTCGGTCTTGTGCTTCATGCGGGCCGTCACCTCTTGCCCCACATAGCAGCCCTTGCGGAAATCGACGCCATGCAGGCGCTCGAACCCCATTTCAAGGATATAGCTGTCATTCGCGATCAACTCGATCCCGCTTTCGGGGATGGCATGGGTGACACGGATCGCATCCCAATCCACCACCGCAGGCCCGCCCGCAGCACCGTAAGCCCGCCAGCCCAGCGCCGGGTGGCGCGGGTCGGCAAAGGCGCCTTCGGGCGCATCGCCCAGCCCGCGTGTGACGCTGAGCGGGCTTTCGCCGATCTGCACATCGGCGCGCAGTTTATACATCATCAGACGGCGCAATGTGGCATCGGCCAGCGCGCCGGGCAGATCCAGCAGCAAGGCATCGCCGGTATGCACCACGAAGAAATCGGCCAGATACTTGCCCTGCGGTGTCAGCAAGGCCGTCCAGACCAGCCCTGGCGCGGCCAGCCGCAGCACGTCATTGGTCACAAGGCCCTGCAGAAAGGGCAGGGCATCGGCCCCGGTCAGCGCCACAAGCCTGCGGTCGGTTGCTGTTTCGCCTGTCATCGGAATGTCTCGCCTTCTTGAAGGGGCCATGGCCCCCCTGCAACATAGGCGGGCGGGCCGTGGCGCAAAAGGTCAGTCCTTGAATTGCAGCCGGTAAAGCTCGGCATAAAGCCCGCCGCGCGCCAGCAATTCGTCATGCGTGCCCTGATCCACGGCGCGGCCCTTGTCCATCACCACGATACTGTCAGCCTCGCGCACCGTGGCCAGCCTGTGCGCGATGACCAGCGTGGTGCGGCCCTCGCCCAGCCGGTCCAGCGCCTGCGCCACCAGCGCCTCGGATTGCGCATCCAGCGCCGAGGTCGCCTCGTCCAAGAGCAGCACCGGCGCATTGCCGATCAGCGCGCGGGCGATGGCCACCCGCTGCCGCTGCCCGCCCGACAGGCCCGACCCGCGCGGCCCGGCGGGCGTATCCACCCCCTGCGGCAGGCCAGCCAGAAAGTCGCTGACATGGGCCGCGTCCAGCGCCGCCTGCAAACGGTCATCGGGCACGGCGCGGCCCAGCGTCACATTCTCGCGGATCGTCTCGTCAAACAGCGCGGCATCCTGCGACACGACGGCGAAACAGCCGCGCAATGCCGCCAGATCCATCGCCGCAACATCCTGCCCGGCCAGCGTGATCGCGCCCGAGGCCGGTTCCGCCAGTCCGGTCAGCAGGTGAAACACCGTGCTTTTGCCCGCGCCCGAGGCACCCACCAGCGCTGTCATCCGCCCCGCCCGGGCGGTAAAGTTCAGCCCCTGCAACACCGGCTGGTCGCCATAGGCGAAATGCACGTCGCGCAGCGTGATTTCGGGCGCGGTGGCGGGCGGTGCTGCGGTCGCCACGCCGCGTATGACAGCGGGCGCCATGTCGAACACGCGGTAGATGCGTTCAAGGCTGGCCGCCGCCACTTGCCAGAAGCCCGCCAGATCGCCCAAGCGGCGCAGGGGCTGGAAGGTCAGCGCCATGGACGTGAAAAACGCCATGAACTCGCCCGTCGTGCGTTCGCCGCTGGCAATCTCGCGCCCGCCCAGCAGCAGCACGGTGAAAAACCCGATGCCGGTGATGATGTCGATCAGCGCGGGCATGGTGGCGCGGCCCATCATGGTTCGGGTTTCGGCGCGCACGATCAGCCCCACGATGCGGCGGAAACGGTCGGTCTGGTAATCCTCCATCCGGTTCAGCTTGATCGCCTGAATGCCGTGGAAAATCTCGTCCAGCCGTGTGGCGCGCAGGCCCGCCTGAATGCGCATCTGGTCGGTCTTGCGCCGGATATAGCGTTGCACCACCAGCGCGGGCAGGATCAGCAGCGGCGCACCGATCAGGGCGGCAAGGCACCACACGGGGTCGATCGACAGCGCCACCGCAAACAGCGCCAGCAGCGAAATGGCATCGCGCCCCACGCCGGTTATCAGGGTGGACCACACGCCCTGCACCGCAATCGTATCGCCCTGCACCCGTTCCATCAGCGCGCCGGGCGGGTTTTGCTGAAAGAATGCCTGATCCAGCGTCAGGATATGGCGCAAGAGATCGGTCTGCATGGTGGTGGAGCTTTTCTGCGCAATCGCCGTCAGCAAGGACTTCGACGCAACCGAAGTTATGGCGCGGATCAGGAACAGCCCCAAGATGCCAAAGCCCACCCAGATCAGCCAGCCTTCGCCGCCGGGCGCGAACACCCGGTCAAACAGCGGCTGGATCAGATAGCTGAGCGCGCCCAATGTGCTGCCCTCGATCACCATCAGGCCAAAGGCCAGCGCCATCAGGCCGGTATAGCCGTGCAGATAGCCCTGCCACATCCGCCCAAGCAGGCGGCGCGAGGCATAGCGCGGGTCTTTGCCGGTGGCAGCGTTCAGTGAGGCGGACATGGCCGAGGGGGTGGGGGGCAAGGGCGGGGCCTTGTGTCAGGTGCGTTGCCTGCGGGTCTATCCCGAAACCGGCGGCAAGGGCAAGGCGCGGTGCTGCGCGGTTCCTTGACCTTGCCGGGGGCGGGGCGTAGCCAAGACAGGCCATTCAGCGGAGAAGATGATGAGCCTTGCCCACGGCCGCCCCTACCTTGCCATTCCCGGCCCCTCGACCATGCCTGACCGGGTGCTGGCGGCCATGCACCGCGCGGCACCCAACATCTATGAGGGCGAGCTGCATGCCATGGTGGCCTCGATCTGGACCGACCTGAAGGCGGTGGCGCGCACGGCGCAGCATGTGGCGCTGTATATCGGCAACGGCCATGCGGCGTGGGAGGCGGCAAATGCCAATCTGTTCAGCCGTGGCGATGCCGCGCTGGTGCTGGCCACCGGCAATTTCGGCATCGGCTGGGCCAATTCGGCGCGCGCCGTGGGGGTTGATGTGACGGTGCTGGATTTCGGCAAATCGTCGCCCGTCGATCTGGGGCAGCTGGAACAGGCGCTGCGGGCGGATGCAGCGCACCGGCTCAAGGCGGTGCTGTTGACCCATGTGGATACCGCCAGTTCCATCCGCAACGATGTGGCCGCGGTGCGCGCGGTGCTGGATGCGGTGGGCCACCCGGCGCTGCTCGCGGTGGATTGCATCGCGTCGCTGGGCTGTGATGAATACCGCATGGATGCCTGGGGCGTCGATGTGACGGTGGCCGCCAGCCAGAAGGGGCTGATGGTGCCGCCCGGTCTGGGCTTTGTGTGGTATTCCGACAAGGCGCTGGAACGCTGCAAAGGGTCAAATCTGCGCACCCCCTATTGGGATTGGACGCCCCGCGCCTTCGGCACTGAATTCTGGCAGTATTTCTGTGGCACCGCGCCCACGCATCACCTGTTCGGCCTGCGCGAGTCGCTGAACATGATCGCCGAGGAAGGGCTGGAAAACGTCTGGGCCCGGCATGAGGTGCTGGCGGGTGCGGTCTGGGCCGCGTTTGACGCGTGGGCCATGGGCAATCCGGCCATCGGGCTGAACGTGGCCGATCCGGCTTTTCGGGGCCGGTCGGTGACGGCGGCGCGCTTTGGTGCCCCGCATGCCACGCGCCTGCGGCAATGGACGGAACACAAGGCGGGCGTCACGCTGGGCATCGGTCTGGGCATGGCGGCAAGTGACGATCCGGCCTATCACGGCTTTCTGCGGGTGGCGCATATGGGCCATGTGAACGCCCATATGACGCTGGGCGCGCTGGCGGTGATGGAGGCGGGTCTGGTGGCGCTGGACATTCCGCATGGGCCGGGCGCCTTGGCGGCGGCGGCGCGGGTGGTGGGGCAGGGCGCGCGTTAAGCCGCGCTCAGATCAGGTCGCGCAGCGCAGGGCCCCGCGCCGCACCGGGCCCGGCAAAACCGGCCTCTGTCGGCATCAGCCCTTCCAGCAGGCCGCGCAGCGCGGGCAGGCGGATCGGCTTGGCCAGATGCGTCTCGAACCCGGAGGCAAGGTAATGCGCCACATCCTCGGCCATCACATTGGCCGTCACCGCCACGGCGCGCGCCGGGCTGCGCCGTTGCGCGGTCTCGACCCCCCGGATCAGATGCAGCGTTTCCAGCCCCGACAGGCCGGGCATGGATATGTCGAACAGATAGACATCGAACGCCGCCGCCGTGGCTGCCGCCACCGCCGCCTGCCCATCCTCGACAATCACCGGGTCGATGCCCATCGGGCGCAGCATCTTTTCCAGCACCAGCCGGTTGGTGCGGCTGTCATCGGCGCACAGCACCCTGAGCCGCGCCAGATCGGCGGGTGCTGCGGGCAGGTCCAGCACCACTGGCTGCGCGGGCGCGGCCACCCGTTCCAGCGGCAGCGCCACGGCAAAGCGGGTGCCCACCCCCGGCGCGCTGGCGGCGCTTATCGTGCCGCCCATCAGCGTCACCAGCCGGTGCGTGATCGCCATGCCCAGCCCGGTGCCGCCAAAGCGCCGGGTGATGTCGCTGTCGGCCTGCATGAATTCCTGAAACAGCGCGGTGATCTGCGCCTCGGTCATGCCGATGCCGGTATCGGTGATCTCGAACAGCAGCCCGCCGCTTGCCGGGGCCGACAGTGACAGACTGACCGCGCCACCCGGGCTGAATTTCACCGCGTTGCCCAGTATGTTATGCACGATCTGGCTGATGCGGTGCGGGTCGCCCGACCAGTGACCCGCCGTTTCCGGCGCCTCGGCCATGGTCAGCGTCACGCCGCCCGCCCGGCACTGTGGCCCGAACGAGGTGGCGATCTGGCGCAGCAGGGCACCCGGTGCAAAGGGCACGCTTTCGGTTCTGACGGCGCCCGCCTCCAGCTTGGCCATGTCGAGCACGTCGTTCAGGATATGCACCAGCAAGGTGCCCGAGGTTTGAATCTGCGCCACCGTCTCGCGCGCCGCGCGGTCGGTCAGGTCGGCGGCCAGCACATCCACCAGCCCCAGAACGCCGTTCAGCGGTGTGCGGATCTCATGGCTCATATGCGCCAGAAACCGGGTGCGGGCGCGGGCCAGATCCTGCGCCTGCTGGCGTTCGCGCGCCAGCGACCGGTTCAGCCGCGCCGCCCTGAGCGCGATCAGCGCAAAGGCCCATTGCAGCGCCGAAAACGCCAGCACAAAGGCGATGACGGCGGATGAGGTGATCAGGACCGCATCCGGCATGCCCAGCGCCACCGCCAACAGCCGCAGGCTGTAACCCAGGGCAATCACGAAAAACGGCAGCGTCACCAGCACCGACAATTCGACGCCGAACGACCGGACGGCGGGCCACAGCAGCCGCGCCATCACCAGCGCCATCACCCCGTTGATGGCCGAGGATGTGACGAACAGCGGCAGCGCCGTTTCCGCCAGCAGGGCCACGCTTGCCTGCCCCAGCAGCACGGCCGTGCTGAACCAGCTGAACAGCCGCAGGCGCGGGGCCAGCCCCAGACCGCTTTGCAGCCCACAGAACCCGGCGACAATGCCCAGATGCGCCCCGCCCAGCACCAGAAACGCGCTCAGCGCGAAGGGCAATTGCAAGTGCAGCATCATCCCCGCCGCCGCCAGCAGCAACAGCACGTTGCCGCCAACCAGCCACAGCATGCCCCGCTCGAAGGCGGCGTCACCGCTGCGGCGGCGTGACAGCAGGCAGATCACCAGCGCAAAGGCCACCATGGCGGCAGCCACCACGACGATGACACTGATTTCAACGGCGGTGTTCACGTCTGGCTACCTTCGGCCAAGGGGAACAGTCAGGGTGCTTGACCCGCTGCATGTCTGTCACCTTGCCGGATAACACCAGAAAGAACCATGGGAAAAAGCCGCAGCACGGCGAAGCCTGTCGCCGCGCCGACCTGCGCCGTGCCAACCTGCGCCGCGCCGACCTGAGCCGTTCCAGCCTGCGCCGTGCCCTGGCGCTACTGGCCCTGTCTTGCCAGCCAGCCTTTCATGAAGGCGATCTCGGCCTCCTGCGCTGCGATCACGGCATTTGCCAGCGCGCGCACCTCGGGGTCGGTGCCATAAGCCAGCACGATGCGCGCCATGTCGACCGCGCCCTGATGATGCGGGATCATCCCCGTGATGAAATCGACATCGGCATTGCCGGTAAAGGGTATGTCCATCGCTGAGTGCATCGCCGCATTGGCCGCGCGGAAGGCGGCGGTGGCGGGTGTCGCATCGGATGAGTGCGCAGCATGGCCGGAATGGTCCATGGTTTCGGCAAGGGCGGGCAGGGCAAGCAGCAAGGCGACGGGCACGGCAAGCAGGGGGCGGGGCATGGCAGATCCTTTCCTGTGTTCGGACCCCGATGCAGGATTCCCGCCACCGGAAGGCAAGTCACGACCGCGTGACGCAAGGCGCTGTGCCTTTCGCGCTGATCGCAACCCGGCCCGCCTGGGGACGGCGCGGGCCGCCGCTGCCTGAAATCCGGGCAGAAACCGCGAATGTGTTGCCATTGCTGCGGCATTCCCCCTTCACCCCGGCGCGGGATGGGCCTATCTTTGCACCATGCATACCCCAGTTGGCCCGGCCATGCCCCGTTCCGCCCCCCGCCGCCCCGTCGTCGGCATCATCGGCAACATGACGCTGCTGAACGAATCCTACCCGGTGCACGCCGGGGGCACGATGAATTCCGAAGCGGTGGCCGAAGCTGCGGGCTGCCTGCCCGTCATCATTCCCACCGACCCGCGCTATGTGACGGTCGAGGAACTGTTGTGCATGTGTGACGGGTTCCTTCTGACCGGCGGGCGGCCCAATGTGCACCCGTCGGAATATGGCGAGGATGAAACCCCCGCGCATGGCACATTCGACCGCTGCCGCGATGCCATCACCCTGCCCTTGATCCGCGCCTGTGTGGAACGTGGCCAGCCCTTTCTGGGCATCTGCCGCGGGTTTCAGGAGGTGAATGTGGCGATGGGCGGCACGCTTTACCCCGAGATCCGCGACCTGCCGGGGCGGATGAACCACCGCATGCCCCCCGACGGCACGATCGAGGAGAAATTCGCCCTGCGCCACCCGGTGCGGTTTACCCCCGGCGGGGTGTTTCACCGGCTGATGGGCGCGGATGAGGTGATGACCAACACGCTGCACGGGCAAGGCATCAACCGCCCCGGCAGCCGTGTGGTGATCGACGGGCAGGCCCCCGACGGCACGCCCGAGGCGATCTATATCGAAGGGGCGCCGGGCTTTACCCTGTCGGTGCAATGGCACCCGGAATGGAACGCGGCGGCAGACCCGGTATCGCGCCCGCTGTTTCAGGCATTCGGGGCGGCGGTGCGGGCCTATGCCGCCGGTGACGCCGGGCTGCGCCGCTCGGCGTGATCGTTGGGCGATCCCGAACAGCGTGAAACGTCTGTTGCAAAAGCAAAAGGACGGCCCGCAGGCCGTCCTTTTTTTCATGGCTATGGCCCGCGCCTTATTCCGGCTGCGTGGCCGGGGCCTGCAACGAGGGCGGCACCTGACCCAGCAGCACCGGGTTGAAACTGGGCAGCGGCGTGACCACGGCGGGCGTCACCGGGGCCGGGGTGGCCGGGGCCACGGCGGGCACGACGGCCGCCGGTTTCGGCTTTTTCGGCGCGGGCGGCGGCAGGCTGAGCCCGGTAGGCTTCGTGCCCGCAGCGGTCAGCACGATCACCTTGGCATTGGGCTGCACCCGGTTATACAGATCCACCACATCCTGATTGATCATGCGGATGCAGCCGGACGAGGCATTGCGCCCGATCGACTGCCATTCCGGCGTGCCATGGATGCGGTAGCCGTAATCCACGCCATTGGTGGTCAGATAGATTGCACGTGCGCCCAGCGGGTTGGTCGGCCCCCCCGGCTGGCCCTTTTCCCATTTCACCAGTTTCGGATCACGCTCGATCATCTCGGGCGGCGGGGTCCAGGTGGGCCAGGGCCGCTTGTTCGTCACCAGCGCCTCGCCCGACCATTCAAACCCGGCGCGGCCCACCGAAATGCCATAACGGATGGCGCTGCGTTCGTCCTGCACCAGATAGAGCAGGCGCGAGGCCGGGTCGATGATGATGGTGCCGGGCACTTCTTCGGACGGGTAGGGCACGACCTGGCGCTGGAATGTGGCGGGCACCTGCTCGACCGGGATCGCAGGCAGGGAATAGCTGCCATCGGCCCGGGCCACATAGGCATCGGGGAACATTACCGGCTCTACCGGCTTGGTCGCCGTCATCGCCGTCAGTTCCGGCGGCAGGCAGCCCCCCAGCACGGCCATCATGGCCAGCGCCGACATACACCGTGTCACAATCCCGAAACGCATTCTGCTCTGCTCCGTCATGCCCCGGGGCTGCCCCGCCCCTGATTGCGGTGTTATGATCCGGCGCAATGGCCAGTGAACATTCACCTTTATCCACAGGGTAAGCGATGCGGGCAAAAGGGTCCAGAGCCTTCATGGCATCAGGCTTGCCATGCGGGCGGAAAGCCACACACGCAGGCCCGGGTCTTCGGTCAGGCCCAGCGCGCGGGTCAGCGCCGCCTGCGCCTCGGCCGAATGCCCCGCCCGCAGCCGGATCTCGGCCAGCAGCGCCCAGTAGGGCTGAAAACTGTCAGCCTCCGGCCCCAGATCGGCAAGCCGCGCCATCGCCGCCAGCGGCCCGCGCCGCTCCAGCGCCACCGCCGCCGCCGCCACCGTCGCCCCGGTAGAGGGGCACAGCCGCGCCAGCGCGTCATGCAGCGTTTCCAGTGCCACATGGTTCACCCGGCCCGTGCGGCTGCGTTCGCAATGCACCGCCTGAATCGCCGCCTCGCACTGGAACCGGCCCAGTCGGCCGCGCGCCTGCGCCCGTTCGCCTGCCGCAGCCAGCGCCAGATCGGCCCGCACTATCAACGTCTTGTCCCACAGCCGCGTGTCCTGCTCGGTCAACGGCACATAGCCCGCGCGCCGTGCCCCCTCGCGCGCGCGAACATACAGCAGCTGCGCCAGCAGCGCCTGCGGCTCAGGTTCGCCCGGGGTCAGGTCGGCCAGGGTTTCGGCCAGAAACACCGCCTCTTGCGCCAGATCGGCACGGCCGGGGTCAGACCCCGGCACGCTTTCCCAGCCCAGCGCGGCGGCGGCCAGAATGCACTCCATCACCTGCCCCAGATGCGGGGCCACATCCGCCGGGTCGGGCCGTTCAAACCGCGCGCCCGCCTCGCGCAGCCGCTGCTTGGCACGGGCCAGCCGTTGCCCCATGGCAGCGGGTGACATGAGGAAAGCCGAGGCGATGCGCTCCGCCGAAAGCCCCAGCACCGCCTGCAACATCAAGGGCGTCTGGGTGGCCGGGTCAATCGCCGGATGGGTGCAGGCGAACATGAGGCCCAGCCGGTGATCGGGCCAGGCGTCAGGCTCTTCCGCCGCCTCGTCCGTCACCAGCGCCAGCGCGGGCAGGGCGCGGCTGGCTGTGGCCATGCGCGCCCGGGCCTGCCCTTGCGCGCGTTTCGCCGCCGTCATCAGCCAGGCTGCGGGCCGGTCGGGCACACCGCGCGCGGGCCACGCCTCCAGCGCCTGCCGCAGCGCCTCGGCCACCGCATCCTCGGCCCCGGCCAGATCGCGGCTGCGCGCAGCCAGCAGCGCCACCAGCCGGGCCCGGTGGCTGCGGGCGGCATCCGCCACCGCCCGCAGCGCCGCGTCACTCATCCCGGCATCGCCAGCACGGGCCGCACTTCGGTAGAGCCTGAGGCTGAGGATGGCGCTTTCGCGGCCCAGTCCAGCGCGGCCTCCAGACTGTCCACTTCGATGACAAAGAACCCGCCCAACTGTTCCTTCACCTCGGCAAAGGGGCCGTCTTGCACGGTGCGGCCCTTGGGCCCCACCCGCACCGTCACGGCCCCGGCGGGCGGCAGCAGGCCCGCGCCCGACACGAACACCCCGGCCTGTGCCAGCGTGGCGCCATAGGCCGACCAGCCCGCCCAATAGGGGCCAGCCTCGGCCGGGTCGCTGCGGCGGGCAAAATCGGCGGCAGTCTCATAGCAAAGGATCGTGTATTGCATCATCAGCCCTCACATGCCCGGCGCGGCAATGCCTGCGCGCACTTCAACCCGGCCTGTCGTGGCCGCAGGCAGCTTTGCCGCCCAGGCCTCTGCCGCCGCCGCATCCGCCACATCCAGCAGGAAAAAGCCCCCCAGCGTCAAGCCATCCGTGGCCGCAGGTCCGGCTCCCGCCACCGCCACCGGCACCATGGCGGCCCCGCCGCGCACCACACCTGCCGCCTGCGCCTCTTGCCCGAAGGCGGCATAGGCCCCCCAATAGGCCTGCCCCGCCGCGCCCTTGTCCTCCCGCAGCGCCAGTTCGGCGGCGCTCTCATAGATCAGCAGCACGAAAGGCTCGGCCAGCGCAGGGGAGCCGCCCAGCAAAGCCGCCATCAATGTCAGGTATTTCATGTCATCCTCATCCGCTTGCAAAGGCCGCATCCTGCGCCTTCTGCAAGGATGAGCGGCGGGGCAGGGCGATTTCGACAGAAGCCCGAAAATTTTCTGCACCGCCCGCGTTTTTTCCGCCCCACCTGCCTGTCGCTACAGCGCCGTCCTCAGATGCCAAAGCTCGGGGAACAGCTCCACCTCCAGCATCCGGCGCAGGTATTGCACGCCCGATGTGCCGCCGGTGCCGCGCTTCAGGCCGATCACCCGCTCCACCGTGGTCACATGGTTGAAACGCCAGCGGCGGAAGTAATCCTCGAAATCCACCAGCTTTTCGGCCAGCTCATAGGCCTCCCAATGCTGGCCCGGGTCGCGGTAGACGGTTTCCCACACCGCCTGCACGCCCGCATCGGCCACCCAAGGCTGCGCCACATCGCGCGTCAGCACCGCCGCAGGCACCGGCAGCCCCGTGCGCGCCAGATGCCGCAGTGCCTCGTCATAAAGCGATGGCCGCGCCAGTTCGGCCTGCAACCGTGCCAGCAGGTCGGGGCGGTGGGCATGGGGCCGCAGCATGGCATGGTTGCGGTTGCCGGCGGCAAATTCGATCAGCCGGTATTGCCAGGACTGAAAGCCGGACGATTGCCCCAGCCCGTCGCGAAACGTGGTGTAGTCCGACGGCGTCATGGTGCGCAGCACATCCCAGGCGTTGTTCAGCTGCTCCATGATCCGCGCCACCCGCGCCAGCATCTTGAAGGCCGGGCGCAGGTTGTCTGCAGCTATACTGGCCCGGGCGGCGTCCAATTCATGCAAGGCCAGCCGCATCCACAGCTCCGATGTCTGGTGCTGGATGATGAACAGCATCTCGTCATGCGCGCCGGTCAGCAGCGTCTGTGCGTTCAGGATGGCGTCGGTCTGCAAATAGTCGCCATAGGACATGCGCCCGGCGAAAGACATTTGCGCCCCGTCGCTTTCGGGGTTCAGCGGGCTGGTGGCATGCATCGGGCATTGCGGCGTGTCAGTGGGGTCGGTCATCGGGATGCTCCCTCGGGAAAACGGATACTCCCCGCCAGTGCAGGGTCTCAGACGCTTGCCCGGGCCCTTTGCGCCAGCACCACCACCGCCCCCATACGCCGCCAGGCACAGACCCAGCCCGATGGCCGGCACAAGGGTCTGTGCAGCACCCTGTCCCCGCATGTCTTGCTGGCCCAAATATCCCCGCCGGAGGCCTCGACACCGGCCACAGGTGCGGCCGCAATGGCCATCTCCCGGCAGGCCGCCCGACGGGGCTCGATGCCCCCGAGGGCGGCACCCCCGGGCGGAAGGGCGGGCCTCCCGGTCATGTCACCTTGGCGCGCTGCTTGTGCTCGGGCCGGTCCCACAGGTTGCCCTGCATCACCTCGGCCAGCACCTCCACCGCCCGCGCCACTTCCGCCGCCCCGATATACAGCGGCGTGAAGCCAAAGCGCAGAATGTCCGGCGCGCGGAAGTCGCCGATCACGCCGCGCGCGATCAGCGCCTGCATGATGGCGTAACCCTCGGGGTGGCGAAAACTGACCTGCGATCCGCGCTCAACATGGTTGCGCGGGGTGGCGAGTGTCAGCATCGGGCAGGCGGCCTCGACCCCCGCGATGAACTGATCCCCCAGTGCCAGTGACGCCGCGCGCACATCGGCGATGTCGGCGATGTCCCACACATCCAGCGCGGCCTCCAGCGCGGCCATCTGCAACACCGGCGGCGTGCCCACCCGCATCCGGTCGATGCCCGCAGCGGGGCGATAGCGGCCCTCGAACGCAAAGGGCGCCTCATGCCCCAGCCAACCCGACAGCGCGGGCAGGGCGGCATCGGCATGGCGCGGGGCCACATAGATGAAGCCCGGGCCACCGGGGCCGGAGTTCAGGTATTTATAGGTGCAGCCCACGGCGAAATCGGCCCCGTCGCGCGCCAGTTCCACCGGCAGCGCGCCCGCCGAATGCGCCAGATCCCAGATCGCCAGCGCGCCCGCCGCATGGGCCGCCGCCGTCAGCGCCGCCATGTCATGCCGCCGGCCCGTGCGGTAATCCACCTCGGTGATCAGCATCACCGCCACCGATCCGTCAATCACGCCCAGCACATCTTCCGGGGCCACGGTCTTCAGCACATAGCCGTCGCCCAGCATGCCGCACAGCCCCTCTGCCATGTAAAGGTCGGACGGAAAGTTGCCGGTATCCGACAGGATCACCCGGCGGTCGGGGCGCAGCGCCAGCGCCGCCGCCAGTGCCTGCCACACCTTGATCGACAATGTGTCGCCCAGCACGACCGAGCCCGACTCTGCCCCGATCAGCCGCCCGATCCGGTCGCCGATGCGCGCGGGCTGGTCCATCCAGCCCGCCTTGTTCCAGCCGGTGATCAGCATCTTGCCCCATTCGCCCGTCACCGTATCTGCCACACGGGCGGCGGCGGCGCGGGGCAGGGCGCCCAGCGAATTGCCATCCAAATAGACCAGACCCGCGGGCAGGTCGAACAGGGCGCGGGTGGCGGCGAAATCGGTGGGCATCATCGGTCCTTTTCTGGCGCAGGATGCGCCGGTTTGCCCTGTGCTACAAGACGGGCTGGCAACGCTTCAAGTTTAAAATTTATCCGCGCACCGGCGGCGGCTGCGTTGTGGCGGCGCGGCCATGCCGTTGTGCCAGGCGGCATGACGCGCCCGCTGCATGGCAGATCTGCCCGATTAGGCTTTGACGTTGCGTCCGTTGCGCAGGATAACCCGCGACAAGGAATCTGCCGCAGGGCAGCATGGCGCTTGAGAAATTATCTTGCGCGGTGTCTAACAGGTTCGGCACGATGAACGGGTGCCGCAGGGCATCACCAGACGGGGGAGAGACTGTTGAAGATCGGGGCACCCAGAGAGGTTTTCGAAGGCGAGGCGCGCGTCGCCATGACGCCGGATTCGGCGGTTCAGTTGCAAAAGCTGGGCCACACCTGCGCGATTGAAAGCGGAGCAGGGGCAAAGGCGGGCTTTTCCGATGCGGCCTATGCGGCGGTTGGGGTCGAGGTGCTGCCCGATGCGCAGGCGCTGTTCGATGCGGCGGATGTGGTGGTCAAGGTGCGCGGACCCGAGATGTCCGAGGCCGGGCTGCTGCGGCCGGGCCAGACGCTGATCTCTTTCTTCTGGCCCGCGCAGAACGCGGAACTGCTGGAGGCCTGCAAGGCGCGCGGGGCGACCGTTGTTGCGATGGATATGGTGCCGCGGATCAGCCGCGCGCAAAAGATGGATGCGCTGTCATCCATGGCCAATATCGCAGGCTACCGCGCGGTGATCGAGGCCGGGTCGAACTTTGGCCGGTTCTTCACCGGTCAGGTGACGGCGGCGGGCAAGGTGCCCCCGGCCAAGGTGCTGGTGGTGGGCGCGGGCGTTGCGGGCCTCGCCGCAATCGGCACGGCGACCAGCCTTGGCGCGATCGTCCATGCCTTTGACGTGCGCCCCGAAGTGTCGGAACAGATCGAATCCATGGGCGCGAATTTCGTGTTCCTGGAATTTGCCGAGGCGCAGGACGGTGCCGCGACCGGGGGCTATGCCGCCCCGTCGTCCCCCGAATTCCGCGAGGCGCAGCTGGCAAAATTCCGCGAACTGGCGCCCGAGATGGATATCGTCATCACCACCGCGCTGATCCCCGGACGGCCCGCGCCAAAACTGTGGACCGCCGACATGGTGGCGCTGATGAAGCCCGGATCGGTGGTGGTTGACCTTGCCGCCGAACGTGGCGGCAACTGCGACCTGACGGTGCCCGATCAGAAGATCGTCAGCGACAATGGCGTGACGGTGGTGGGCTATACCGATTACCCCAGCCGGATGGCGGCACAGGCCAGCACGCTTTATTCCAACAACATCCGCCACATGATGACCGACCTTACGCCGAAGAAAGACGGCGTGATCGATCACAACATGGGCGATGACGTGATCCGTGGCGCGACCGTGACCCATGCGGGCGAGATCACCTTCCCGCCGCCGCCGCCGAAAGTCGCGGCCATCGCAGCGCAGAAACCCAAGCCCAAGGCCGTGGAACTGACCCCGGTGGAAAAGCGCGCGGCAGAGGTTGCGGCCTTCAAGGCGCAGACCCGCAGCCAGGTGGGCATGCTGGTGATCGGCGGCGGGCTGATCCTGCTGGCGGGGCTTTATGCGCCTTCCAGCTTCATGAGCCATTTCATCGTCTTCGTGCTGTCGGTCTATGTCGGCGTGCAGGTGATCTGGAACGTGTCGCATTCGCTGCACACACCGCTGATGGCGGTCACGAACGCGATTTCATCCATCATCATCCTGGGCGCGCTGATGCAGATCGGTTCGGGCAACTGGCTGGTGGTGGTGCTGGCCGCGCTGGCGGTGTTCATGGCCGGGATCAACATTTTCGGCGGTTTCATGGTGACGCGCCGGATGCTCGCCATGTTCCAGAAGTCCTGAGGAGAGCGGCAGAATGGAATTCGGATTCACCACAGCCGCCTATGTCGTCGCGGCGGTTCTCTTCATCCAGTCGCTGGGCGGCCTTTCGGGGCAGGAAAGCGCGAAACGCGCGGTCTGGTATGGCATCGCAGGCATGGCGCTGGCGGTTGCCGCCACGCTTTACGGCCCCGGCGCAGGCAACTGGCTGATCTCGCTGGCGATGATCGCGGCGGGCGGGGCGATTGGCTGGGTCGTGGCCCAGCGCGTGCAGATGACCGAAATGCCGCAGCTTGTGGCCGCCATGCACAGCCTTGTGGGCCTGGCCGCGGTCTTCATCGGCTTCAACACCCATATCGAGATGACTTCGGTCGCCGCGATGACCGCCGAAGCCCGCGCGGCGCTGACCGGCTTTGCCGGTGTCATCGCGCACAAAAGCGGGGTCGAGATTTCGATCCTGCGGGTGGAAACCTTCCTGGGCGTGTTCATCGGGGCTGTCACCTTCACCGGGTCGGTCATCGCCTTTGGCAAGCTGGCGGGCAAGGTGGACGGCAAGGCGAAAAAGCTGCCGGGCGGCCATATGCTGAACGCAGGTGCCGCGCTGGTGTCGGTGGTGCTGCTGGTGGTCTATCTGCAAACCGGATCGACGGCCGCGCTCTTGGTGATGACTTTGGCCGCGTTCTTCATCGGCTATCACCTGATCATGGGCATCGGCGGCGCCGACATGCCGGTGGTTGTGTCGATGCTGAACAGCTATTCCGGCTGGGCGGCGGCGGCGATCGGGTTTTCGCTGTCGAATGACCTGCTGATCGTGGTCGGCGCGCTGGTCGGCTCCTCGGGTGCGATCCTCAGCTATATCATGTGCAAGGCGATGAACCGGTCGTTCATCTCGGTGATCCTGGGCGGCTTTGGCGGCACCACCGGCCCGGCGATGGAAATCGCCGGTGAACAGATCGCCATCGACACCGAAGGCGTGGCAGCGGCGCTGAACGACGCCGACAGCATCATCATCATCCCGGGCTATGGCATGGCAGTGGCGCAGGCGCAGCAGTCGGTGTCGGAACTGGTGCGCAAGCTGCGCGCCAAGGGCAAGAACGTGCGTTTCGCCATCCACCCCGTCGCGGGCCGCCTGCCCGGCCACATGAACGTGCTCCTGGCCGAGGCGAAGGTGCCCTATGACATCGTGCTGGAAATGGACGAGATCAACGAGGATTTCCCCACCACCGACGTGGCCATCGTCATCGGCTCGAACGACATCGTGAACCCGGCGGCACAGGAAGACCCCAACAGCCCCATCGCCGGCATGCCGGTGCTGGAATGCTGGAAGGCGAAACAGGTGTTCGTGTCGAAACGCGGGCAGGGCACCGGTTATTCCGGCATCGAAAACCCGCTGTTCTACAAGGAAAACACCCGGATGTTCTACGGCGATGCCAAGAAAAGCATCGACGCCCTGCTGCCGATGATCGACTGATCCCGGCACCCTGACACCACCCGAACGCCCCGCCCCGACCGGCGGGGCGTTCTGCATTGCGGGGGCTGCCTCGCCGGGTTGGCGCAAAACTGCGGCCCGCCTGCAAGTATGCCGAAGTATGCCTGCAATACAGGCTTTCCCTTTGGCAATGCCGCTTTACAGCCTTCACAGCCCCGCTAGGCTGCCTGCCAAACCGGAGGCCCCATGCCCATCGAAGATCATCCGCTGCGCTACAACCTGGTGAACGAACTGCACGCCCGGCCCTTTCCGGCGCTGGATGTGCCCAGCCATGCCGTCTATGTGGCGATCAAGCAGACGGTGGATGCGGCCAACCGCGACCGGCAGGCCGACCGCGATCATCTGCTGGCGCTGCTGGACCGGCACGGCTCGGCCCATCCGCAGCCCGAGGCCACGCATTTTTCCGGCCCCATCGGCCGGGCGGAACTGAAATGGGAAAGCCACACCGAATTCGTGACCTATTCAGGCTTCATCAAGGGCCTTGGCGAACGGCCCTTCGATCCGGCACTGGCGCAGGTGTTTCCGGATGACTGGCTGGCCCGCGCGCCCGGCAAACGGCTGACCTCGGTGCTGATCCGGGTCGAGGTGATGCCCGAAGACGAGGACGAGATCACCGCAAAACTCGAAGACTGGTTCGTGCCCGAAAGCCTGGCCTGCGCGCGCGTGGTTGACGGTGCGGCGGTGGTGGCGGGTGATTTCCGCATCGACGAGGCGGGCCACATGCGCTTTGCCGTCTTCGTGCGCCCCGGCACCGGTGCCCGCCGCGTGGGCCGCATCGTGCAGCGGCTGTGCGAGATCGAAACCTACCGCTCCATGTCGATGCTGGGGCTGATGCGGGCGCGGGTCTTGTCGGGGCGGCTGAATGCGCTTGATCCACAATTGTCGGCGCTGGTCTCGGGGCTGGATTCCGACATCCGCTCACCCGAGGACACGTTGCACCGGCTGCTGGCGATCTCGGCCGAACTGGAAAGCCTGGCGGTGCAGTTTTCCTTCCGCTTCGGCGCGACCGAGGCCTATGAGGCCATCGTGAACCAGCGCATCGACGTGCTGCGCGAACAGCGCATCGCGGGCCGCCAGACCTTTGGCGAATTCATGATGCGGCGTTACGATCCGGCGATGCGCACGGTGAAATCGGCCGAGCGGCGGCTGGGAAGCATGGTGGAACGCGCCCAGCGCGCCGCCGAACTGTTGCGCACAAGGGTGGATGTGGAACGCTCGGCCCAGAACCAGAAACTGCTGGAAAGCATGGACCGCCGCGCCGACCTGCAACTGCGCCTGCAACATACGGTCGAGGGTCTGTCGGTGGTGGCGATCAGCTATTACGCCGTCAACCTGGCCGCCTATGTGGCCTATCCGCTGGCCGAACCGGCGGGGCTGTCAAAAGGATTGATCACGGCGATCCTCACGCCCTTGGTGATCCTTGGCGTGTGGGCGATGGTGCGGCGGGTCCGGAAACATATCGGCTAAACCCGCGCGACCAGCACCCATCTGCGGCATTTTCTGCCCGGAAATATCCTCGGGGGTGGGGTCCGGGGAGGGGCAGACAGCCCCATCCCCGGGTGCCAGCCATCGGCACAACCCGCCCGCAGACAGGAAAAAGGGGGCCAGCGGCCCCCCAAAAATCTTGCTGCAAGATTTTTCCCTTACCGCCCGCGAATGCGCGGGTCCAGGGCGTCGCGCAGCCCGTCGCCGATGTAGTTCACGCTCAGCACGGTCAGCGAGATGGCCAGCCCCGGCCAGATCACGCGCTCGGGGTATTGTTGCAGGTAATCCACCCCGTCAAACAGCAGCCGCCCCCAGGTCGGAAAATCCGGCGGAAAGCCCAGGCCAAGGAAACTCAGCGCAGATTCGGTGATGATGGCGGATGCGATGCCCAGCGTGGCCGCCACCATGATCGGGCTCATCACATTGGGCAGGATGTGGCGCAGGATCATCCGGCGCGACGGTGTGCCGATCGACCGCGCGGCCAGCACGAATTCGCGCTCCTTCAGCGCCAGCACCTCGCCCCGCACGATGCGGGCCGATTGCATCCAGCTTGTCACGCCGATCGCAAAGACGATCAGCAGGAAGGTGCCCAGTTCCGGCCCGAACACCCCCGCCAGCTTGTCGCGGAACAACAGCACCATCACCAGCAGCAAGGGCAGCAGCGGCAGCGCCAAGAACAGGTCGGTCATCCGCATCAAGGGCCCGTCCAGCCGCCGGAAATAGCCCGCCAGCACGCCCACCGTGGTGCCCAGCAGAATGGCGATCAGCATCGCCGTCAGCCCCACCGCCAGCGACACGCGCCCGCCCGCGATCATCCGCGCCAGCATGTCGCGGCCCAGCTGGTCGGTGCCCAGCGGATGCGCCCATGAGGGCGGCTGATTGCGCGAGCGGATCATCTTCACCGCGTCGGGTTCAATGAAAGCCGGGTCGATGCGCCAGATGAACGCGCCAAACAGCACGAAAAAGATCAGCAGCGCCAGCACAACGGCCCCGACCATGGCACCCTTGTGGGTGCGGAACTGGTCCCAGACATCGCGCCACTGGCTGCGCGGCGGTTTGAAGGCGGCCTCGACGGCGGCGGCGGGCAGGGTGTCAGTCATAGCGGATCCTCGGGTCAAGGATGCCATACAATATGTCGGCAATCAGGTTGAAAAGGACGATCAGCACGGCGAAGATGAAGGTCAGCGTCTGGACCATCGGCAGGTCGCTGGCCTCGAGCGCGTTGATCAAGAGCGCGCCCAGGCCGTTCACCCGGAACACCTGCTCGGTGACGATGGCCCCGGCAAACACCGTGGGCACGCCAAGCGCGATCACCGTGACAACCGGGATCAGCGCATTGCGCAAGGCATGTTTCAGCACGACAGCCCGCTCACCGATCCCGGTGGCGCGGGCGGTGCGCACATAATCCTGACCAAGCGTGTCAAGCATGGAAGACCGCATGTAACGGCTGATTTCGGCGGCGTTGAACAGTGCCAGCACCATCACCGGCATCGCCATCTGACCGGCTTGTTGCACGAAGCTGTTCCATCCCGTCATGCGCAACCGGGTGTCGTAGACCGAAGGCAGCCATCCGAGGTTCACCGAAAACACCACGATCAGCACCACCCCGGTCAGAAACGTGGGCACCGAAAAGCCGACCATGGCAACGAACGTGCCGATCTGGTCGAACCACGAATACGGCCGGTAGGCGGAATAGATGCCGATGGGCAGCGCGATCAGCACGCCGATCACATAGGCCAAGCCGATCACGGTCAGCGTCTGGGGCAGGCGTTCTGCGATGATGTCCATCACCGGGCTGCGCGATTGCCAGGAAAGGATGCGCTGCCTGCCGGTGGACAGCGTTGTTCCGAACATCTGGTCCAGCAGATAGGCGGGCTCTACAACAAAGAACTGGTAAAGCCATAGTCCGAAGCGCAGATGGATCGGTTCGTTCGCGCCCAGCGCCTCGACGATGCGGGCGCGCACGTCTGGCGGCACGGTCAACGGAATCTGGCTCATCGGTGATCCGGGGGCGAAATCGACCAGCAGAAAGATCACCAGACTGGTGAAAAGCAGCGCCGGGATCGCAAGCAGCAGCCGCCGGATCATGTATGTCAGCATCTGCCGCGCCCCGCGTCAGCAAAGGGTGAACATCAAACTCTGACCTCCCGCTAAACTGCGCGGCGCGACGCGGGCGCAGCGGCGGGTGCATCCCATACAGTGATCCGGCCCAGACGGCGGGCCCACTGGCCCGGTCAGTCATAGCGGATCCTCGGGTCAAGGATGCCATACAATATGTCGGCAATCAGGTTGAACAGCACGATCAGCACGGCAAAGATGAAGGTCAGCGTCTGCACCATCGGCAGGTCGCTGCCATGGATGGCGTTGATCAGCAAGGCACCCAACCCGTTCACCTTGAACACCTGTTCGGTGATGATGGCCCCCGCAAAGATCGTGGGGATGCCCAGTGCGATGACCGTCACCACCGGGATCAGCGAGTTGCGCAGCACATGCTTCAGCACCACCACACGCTCGACCATGCCCTTGGCGCGCGCGGTGCGCACATAATCCTGCCCCAGGTTTTCCAGCATGGATGACCGCATGTAGCGGCTGATCTGCGCCGCGTTATACAGCGCCAGCACCGCCACAGGCATGGCCATCTGGCGCACCTGCATCAGGAAACTGTCCCAGTCCGTCACCCGCAGCGTGGTGTCGTAGATGGACGGGAACCAGCCCAGCCAGACCGAGAAGATCACGATCAGCAACACGCCGGTAAAGAATGTGGGCACCGAAAAGCCGATCATGGCAATGAACGTGCCGATCTGGTCAAACCACGAATACTGCCGGTAGGCCGAATAGATGCCGATCGGCACCGCGATCAGCACACCGATCAGATAGGCCGAGCCGATCACGGTCAGCGTTTGCGGCAGGCGTTCGGCGATGATGTCCATCACCGGGCTGCGCGACTGCCATGACAGGATGCGCAGACGGCCCTGGCCCAGATCGGTGCCAAACAGGGCATCCATCATGTAGGCCGGTTCGATGATGAAGAACTGATACAGCCACTTGCCGAACCGGATCAGGATCGGCTCGTTGGCGCCCAGCGCCTCGATCATGCGCAGGCGCACGTCGGGCGGCACGGTCAGGGGGATCTGGCTCATCGGTGATCCGGGGGCGAAATCCACCAGCAGAAAGATCACCAGCGAGATGAACAGCAGCGTGGGTATTGCCACCAGCAACCGGCGGAAGGTGTAGGTGAGCATCGGCACCTCGGGTGTAGAAAGCCTGGGGGAAGGGGGCGGGCCGCGGCCTGCGGAAAAGGGCACGGCCCCCGGCGGCGTGGCCGGGGGCCGTGCGTTGGTCAGATCACTTCACGCGGAACCAGTCCGATGCGTTCCACAACTCGCTGTCCCATGTGTTCAGCACCACGCCGCCCAGCGTGTTCGAATGCGCCGACAGACGGCCACGGTCCACCAGCGGAACCACGACATAGGTGTCTTTGGTCAGCACTTCGTTCATCTTGCGGGCCAGTGCGCCGCGCGCTTCCATGTCGCGGGTCTGGGCCAGTTCGACGACCATGGCGTCATAGGCCGGGTCGCAGAAGCGGTTGATGTTTTCGCCCTGCCACTGGGTTTCCGGGCGCGGGGCCTTTTCACAGGTGTATTGCGCCAGATAGGGCTCGGGGTCGGTGCCGTCGAAGTTGTTGGCATACATTTCCACGTCAGCATAGAATTTCTGGAACGTGTCGGGCGAACCGGGGTCGCCACCGAAATAGACGCCACCATCAATGGCTTTCAGTTCCACTTCGACGCCCAGCTCGTTCCACCAGCCCTTGATCAGCGCCTGGAAGTCCTGACGCACCGCGTTCACCGAGGTCTGATACAGCAGGGTGAACTTCTTGCCATCCTTCTCGCGGATGCCGTCGCCGTCGCTGTCGGTCCAGCCAGCCTGCTCCAGCAGGGCTTTCGCGCCTTCCATGTCCTGCGCGATGCAGTCGGTGTTCGGCGAAGCGTAGATTTCCGGCGCGGGCACCAGGTTGCAGGTGGCACGGCCAGCCGCGCCATAGCCCACATCCACCAGCAGTTGCCGGTCGATTGCCATCGACAGCGCCTTGCGCACGTTCAGATCCGACAGGATCGGGTGGGGATGCTTGGCGGTGGCACGCTCGCCTTCGGGCAGATCAGCCGAAGGATCGGTCATGTTCATCTCGATGCGCTCGACCAGCGTGCCGAAAGCGTTCACGAACTTGCCCTTGCCGCCGGCTTCCATCTGGGCCTGAAGCTCGGGGTTGATCTGGGTGTTCCAGGCGTAATCGAACTCGCCGGTTTCCATCACGGCGCGGGCCGCCCCGGCCGCATCGCCGCCGCCCTTCAGGGTCAGCGTGGCAAAGGCCGGTTTCGCCGGATCGCGGTAGTTCGGGTTGGCGGCCATTTCCACCACGTCGTTCACCTTGAAATCGGTGACGACAAACGGCCCGGTGCCGATCGGGTTGAAGTTGGCTTCGGTGCAGGTCGGCGCGGCAGCGCCCAGGCAATTGGCAAACTGCGCCTTTTGCAGGATGGGCGAGGTGGCGCCCACAAAGGCGGTGAAGGGGTTCGGCTTCGGCCCGTCAAAGGTGATTTTCACCGTGGCGGGGTCAACAGCCTCGACCGAGGCGATGCCCTCATAGCGGGCGGCTTGCGCGCAGCCGCCTTCGGGATGGGTGCAATATTCATAGGTGAACACCGCGTCATCCGCCGTGACCGGCGTGCCATCCGACCACAGCAGGCCGGGGATCAGTTTCCAGGTGATCGTGGTCAGATCTTCGGAAATGCCGCCGTTTTCCACCGACGGAATTTCGGTGACCAGACGCGGAATCACATCGCCCGCCTCGTTGAAACCGGCCAGCGGCTCCAGCACAAGGCTGCCCGCCTCCACGTCCTTGGTGCCGGATGACAGATAGGCGTTCATGATCGACACGGCCTGCGAATAAAGCACCTTCACATTGCCATCGGCCCCGCGCTCGGCGAAGGCGGCAGGCGCCATCGCAAAGCAGGCCACAGCGCCCATCAGGGCGGTTTTCAATTTCATCGTGTTGCTCCTTGTTGATTGTGCTCTTTGGCCTCGGTGCCGCCGGTTGGTCCGGCGGTCAGGGCTGTGGGCTGGACGAGATGGCAGGCGACGAAACGCCCGGGCGCCACTTCGGTCAGGGCGGGCTGCACCTCACGGCACACAGGGATGACCTGCGGGCAGCGGGTGCAGAAATTGCAACCCTTGGGCGGGTTTGCGGGCGAGGGCACATCGCCTTGCAGGATGATGCGGGCGCGGGCCGCCTTGGCCGGGTCAGGCTCCGGCACGGCTGACAGCAGCGCCTTTGCATAGGGGTGCAGCGGGTCGGCATAAAGCGCGTCGCGGGCCGAAAGCTCCATGATCTGGCCCAGATACATCACCGCCACCCGGTCGGCGATATGGCGCACCATCGACAGGTCGTGGCTGATGAACAGATAGGTCAGGCCGAATTTTTCCTGCAGATCCTCCAGCAGGTTCACCACCTGCGCCTGGATCGAGACATCCAGCGCCGCAATAGGTTCATCGCAGACGATGAATTTGGGGTTCAGCGCCAATGCGCGCGCGATGCCGATGCGCTGGCGCTGCCCGCCCGAAAACGCATGCGGATAGCGGTTGGCGAAATTGCGGTTCAGGCCCACGGCATCCATCAGTTCATAGATGCGCGCCAGCTTTTCGGCCTTGGTCAGCGTCGTATGTTCGTCCAGCGGCTCGCCGATGATGGCGGACACGGTCATGCGCGGGTTCAGGCTGGCTTGCGGATCCTGAAACACCATCTGCATCGTAGGGCGTTTCAGCCGCAACTGTTCGGCAGACAGGGTGGCGATGTCCACCCCGTCGATGGTGACAGAGCCGGAGGTGAGTTCATAAAGCCGGATCAGCGCGCGCCCGGCGGTGCTTTTGCCGCAACCGGATTCGCCCACAAGGCCAAGGGTTTCGCCCTCGTAGATGTCAAAGCTGATGTCATCCACCGCCTTCACATCGCCGGTATGGCGGCGCAGCAGGCCCGTGTGGATGGGGAAATACATCTTGAGGTTCTTCACCTCGACCAGCTTCTTGCGCGGGGGGGAAGCGTCAAGCATGTGTCACCTCTGGCGTCCAGTGGCAGGCCACGTCATGCCCATAGCCCACACGGCCAGCACCGATCGCCCGGCGCTGCGGGTTTTCGCGGTGGCAGCGGTCGAACGCATGGGCGCAGCGCGCGCGGAACGGGCAGGCGGTGGGCGCGGCTGACAGGATCGGCGGCTGCCCCTCGATCACCTGCAACCGGCCTTCCCGCTCACCCGATACCTTGGGGATCGTTTTCAGAAGCGCGCGGGTATAGGGGTGCTGCGGGTTGGCGAAAAGCTCTCTTACCGGGGCCTGTTCCACCACCTGCCCGCCATACATCACCATAACCCGGTCGGCTATGCCCGCGATCACGCCCAGATCATGCGTGATCCACACAATCGCCATGCCCAGCTTTTGCCGCAGCTCTTTCACCAGCTCCAGTATCTGCGCCTGAATCGTCACATCCAGCGCGGTGGTGGGTTCATCGGCGATCAGCACCTCGGGGTTGCAGGCCAGCGCGATGGCGATCATCACCCGCTGCCGCATTCCGCCGGAAAACTGGTGCGGAAAGTCATCCAGCCGCCGCGCCGCATCGGGAATGCCCACAAGTTCCAGAAGTTCCAGCGCACGTTGCCGGGCGGCCTTGCGATCCATCCCCATATGCTTGCGCAGCGGCTCCATGATCTGGTTGCCGACATTGAACACCGGGTTGAGGCTGGTCATCGGATCCTGGAACACGAAACCGATCCGTGCGCCGCGCACGGCGCGCAACTGGTCCGGGGTGGCCCGAAGCAGGTCCATCCCGCCCAGAAGCACCTGGCCCTCGCGCACATCGGCGGGGGGCGAGGGCAGCAGCCCGATCAGCGACATCATCGTTACCGACTTGCCGGAACCGCTTTCGCCCACAACGCCCAATAACTCACCGGGTTGCAGATGAAAGCTGACCGAGTTTACGGCATGAACCTCGCCGCCGCGGGTGCGGAATACGGTTTTAAGGCCCTTGACATCAAGGACGGGCAGGGCCCCATCGGGCATATAACGCTCCCCAAGTCGTTGTTATTGTTTGTTTTTTTGAAGGCGCGTCGTTGCGTGCCCCCGATCTTTGACCAAGTGTTAGACATTTTTGGAATACTCGCAAGTTGCATTATGCGGTCGGGGCGGGTTTCGCAGCGGCAACGCCCAAAACTTGCGCAAGGCCGCCTTTCGGCCCGGCGCAGGCTTGACCATTCCGCAACCTCCCGCCACGTTGCAGCCCAACAGGAGAAGCGCCATGCCCGCCGTCCTTTCGCCCCGTGCGATCCTTGACCGTCTGGTGGCCTTTCCCACCGTCAGCCGCGATACCAACCTGCCACTGATCGACTGGGTGGAGGATTATCTGGATGGGTTCGGCATCGCCGCGCACCGGGTCTGGAATGCCGAACGCACCAAAGCCTCGCTTTACGCCCATGTGGGGCCAGAGGAACCGGGCGGTGTCGTGCTGTCGGGCCATACCGATGTGGTGCCGGTGGACGGGCAGGCATGGACCACCGATCCGTGGGTTGTCACCCAGCGGGGGGGCCGGCTGATAGGGCGCGGCACCTGCGACATGAAGGGGTTCGATGCGCTGGCGCTGGCTGCCTTGCCGCTGGCCTTGCAGGCGGGGGTGAAACGCCCGTTGCAGATCGCGCTGAGCTATGACGAAGAGGTGGGCTGCACCGGTGCCCCGCCGATGATCGCGGCGCTGGCGCGGCATCTGCCCAAAGCCTCGGCGGTGGTGGTGGGCGAGCCCTCGATGATGAAAATGGTCAACGGCCACAAGGGTGGAAACGGCTTTCGCGTGCATGTGCAGGGGTTTGAGGTGCATTCCTCACTTTTGCACACCGGCGTAAGTGCCATCATGGAGGCGGCACGGCTGATCGACTGGGCCAACCGTGTGAATGCCGAAAACGCAGCACGGCCCCCCACGGCGCTGGGGGTGCTGTTTGATCCGCCCTGGACCACGCTGCATGTGGGCACCATCAGCGGCGGCACGGCGCAGAACATCACCGCCAAGGATTGCCGGTTCGATTTCGGTTTCCGCGTGGTGCCGGGCGAGCGGCTGGATGACTGGATCGCCCTTTTCCGCGCCGAGGTGGCGCGGCTGGAGGCGCAGATGCAGGCCATCCGCCCCGAGGCCGCCATCACGGTGGAGGAGGTGTTCTATGTGCCGCCGCTGGAACCCGAACGCGGCGGTGCCGCCGAGCAACTGGTGCGCCGCATCACCGGCGACAACGGCACGGCGGTGGTCAGCTATGGCACCGAGGCCGGGCAGTTTCAGGCCGAAGGCTATTCGGCGGTGGTCTGCGGGCCGGGCGACATCGCGCAGGCCCATCAGCCCGATGAATATATCGAAGTGGCGCAATTCGATGCCGGTTGGGATTTCATGCAGAAGCTGGTGAAAGATCTGGCGGCATGATGGAATTTCCGATCTCGGCCGGATCGCCTGCCCGGCATGCCGGGCCGCTGCCCGCCGCCTGCGATGTGGTGGTGATCGGCGGCGGCGTGATCGGGGTGATGAGTGCGTGGTTTCTGGCCGAACGCGGGCTTCGCGTGGTGCTGTGCGAAAAGGGCCGCATCGCGGGCGAGCAAAGCAGCCGCAACTGGGGCTGGATCCGCCAGCAGGGCCGCGACCCGGCGGAACTGCCGATCATGGTCGAGGCTTTGCGCATCTGGCAAAGCCTTGCGCAGGAATTCGGCGATGCGCTGGGGTTCCGGCAGACCGGGGTGCTGTATCTGGCCAATGCCGACAAGGGGTTGGAGGGATTCGAGGCATGGCTGCCGCATGCCGAGGCCAACGGCGTGGATACCCGCATGCTGAGCCGGGCCGAGGTGGCCGCGATGCTGCCCGGCGCGGCGGTGCAATGGCCGGGCGGGCTTTACACCGCATCCGATGCGCGGGCCGAGCCTTGGGTGGCGGTGCCCCTGCTGGCGGAAGGCGCTGCGGCGCGGGGCGTGACGTTGCTGGAACGTTGCGCGGCCCGCAGCCTTGACAGGGCGGGCGGGCGGATCACCGGGGTTTACACCGAACAGGGCCGCATCGCCTGCGATCAGGTGGTGCTGGCGGGCGGGGCATGGTCGGCCTTGTTCGCCCGCGCGCATGGGGTGAACCTGCCGCAGCTTTCGGTGCTGGCCTCGGTTGCCGCAACCGAGCCGATGGCAGAGGTTTTTCCCGGTGCCGCCGCCGATGACCATTTCGCATTCCGCCGCCGCGCGGATGGCGGATATTCCATAGCACCGGGGGCGGAGCATGATTTCTTCATCGGCCCCGATGCGTTCCGGCATCTGCCGAAATACACTACAATCCTGCGGCGCGATGTGAAATCCACGCATTTCCGCCCGCGCGCCCCGCGCCACTACCCCGATGGCTGGGCCACGCCCCGGCGCTGGCAACCCGATGAGCCTTCGCCCTTCGAGGCGATGCGCGTGCTGAACCCCGCGCCCAACATGGCCACGATCGGCCGCACGCAGGATGCGTTTGCCCGGGCCTTTCCCGCGCTGGGGCGGCCGAAACTGCGCGCGGCCTGGGCGGGCATGATCGACAGCATGCCCGATGTGGTGCCGGTGGTGGACCGGGTGGCGGCGATTCCCGGCCTGACGATTGCCACGGGGATGAGCGGGCACGGCTTTGGCATCGGCCCCGGCATTGGCCGCGTAGTGGCCGATCTGGTGGCGGGCCATGCGCCCGGCCATGACCTGCACCGGTTCCGCCTGTCGCGGTTCAGCGACGGATCGAAGATCGAACTCGGGCCAAGCCTTTAGCGCCGTTCAGTCATCGCCCGCCAGCGGATGATGTTTCAGCACCAGCGCCTTCAGATGCTCGTCCAGCACATGGGTGTAAATCTCGGTCGTGGCCAGATCGGCATGGCCCAGCAGGGTCTGGATCACCCGCAGATCGGCCCCGCCCGCCAGCAGATGCGTGGCAAAGGCGTGGCGCAGCGTGTGGGGTGTGACCTTGGCCGGGTCCACCCCGGCCAGAACGGCAATGTTCTTGATCAGCACATAGAAATATTCCCGCGTCACATGGCCGCCCGCGCCGGTGCCGGGAAACAGATAGCGTGACGCGGCGCGGCCCGCCTTCACCGCCAGTTCCTGCGCGCGGTCGCGGGCGGGCAGCCAATCGGCCAGCGCCTCGCGCGCAGGCGGTGACAGCGGCACCATGCGTTCCTTGCCGCCCTTGCCGCGCACCAGAATCATCGCCGGATCACCACGCGCGGCGGCCACCGGCAGTTCCACCAGTTCCGACACCCGCATGCCCGTGGCATAAAGCAGTTCCAGCATCGCGCGGTTGCGCTGCTGGTCGGCGTGGCTGCGGCCCTTGTCGCGGGCGGCGTCAAGCAGGCGGTCCACCTCATCCACCGTCAGGGTTTTTGGCAGGCTCTGGCTGGCACCGGGCCCCTTGATGCGCAAGGCGGGGTTGTCGGCCCGCCAGCCTTCCTCATGCGCGAAACGGTAAAGCTGGCGGATGGCCGACAGGCGGCGGGCGCGGGTGGCCTTGGCCAGCCCCTGCGCGTCGCAGAAGATCAGGTAATCCTCGACCATGCCCCGGTCTGCGGTCAGGAAATCGGCCTGCCGCCGGTCCAGCCAGCCCGCGTAATCCTTCAGGTCGCGCCCATAAGCCAGCCGTGTGTTCTTGGCCGCATCCAGTTCTGCCGCCTGCGCCTCAAGAAACGTTGAAATCCAGCGGTCCATGCCGGCCGGGCCCAGCGGCATCACCCGCGCCGCTCCAGCAGCAGCAGTTCCAGCGCGCCACGCCGCGCGGTATCTTCCAGCCCCACATGGCGCAGCAGAGTCAGCCCGTCGGTGACGCCGCGCAGATCGCCCTGCACCCCGGTGGCAATGCGGTCCATCGCCCAGAGCAGCGCCTCGCCCAGACGGTTCTGGTCCAGCAACACCTGCGCGTCGGGGGCCAGCGCCGGGGTCAGAAACGCCTGCGCCACGGCCCGGCCCATCGCATCCTGCGGGGCCACACCGGCCAGCGCGCCGCGCGCCACACCCACCAGAAACGCCTCGGCCGGGTCGGCTGCGGTGCGGGCCATGGCAATGCGCTCATAGCGCGGTGAAAGCAGACCGATGCGGAAAGCCAGCGCCGCCGCAGGCCCGGTCAGCGTGAGATCGGCCAGCCGTTCGGAAAATAGCGTGGCAAAGGGCACCTCCAACTCGGCCCCGGTCATCTGCGCCCAGGCGGCGGGCAGGCGGCGGGACGCCTCTTCGGCATTGCCTGAAGTCAGCGCGGCATCAAGGCGCTGGAACGCCTCGACCCGGTCCCACACCCCGCCGGATGCGGCGGGCAGGCGTTCGGTATACAACCCCAGCAGCAGGTTGGGCTCAATGGCCCCGGCGCGGGCCAGACGTTCCGCCGCCTCGATCTGCGCCTTCCAGCCCGCCGCGTCGCGCAGTTCGGCATGGGAAAAGGCAATGGGCAGCGTGTGGGTGGACAAAGGCTCGCCCACCGCCTCCATCATGCGCCAGCCCAGTGGGGTGGGGCGGGCAGGGGCGGGAAGATCGCCCTCGCCTTCATAAAGATCGGGGTCAAGAAAGCGCGACAGCAGCGCATCCTCTTCCTCGGTCACGAAACCCAGCGCCTGCGCGGTGCGCAATGTCAGCGCCGCCGCGTTCCAGTCGCCCGAGCGGGCAAGGCAGAAGATGCGGGCGGGAAAGGTGGGGGCCAGATCGGGGGCGGCCTGCATCACCTCGCAGGCGCGGTCTTCGGTGCCGGTCAGCAGCGCCACGTCAAAGCTGCGGCGAAAGAAATCGGGGGCCTGGCTGCCGCCCGCCTCCAGCAGCGCCTGCGCCTGATCCAGCGCGCCCATCGCCAGCAGCCGGTCGATGCGCGCCAGCAGCAGCACACCCCGGCCTGCGGCATCGGCGGGCGCCTCGGCCTCGGCCAGCAGCAGGGTCAGCAGCAGCGATTGCAGCGCGGGCAGGTTGCCCGGGTCGGCGGCGGTCAGGGCGGCGGCAATCTCATCGGTCCGGCCCAGACCCCACAGCGCGCGGGGCAGGCCGGTGGCCTGCGGCGACAAAAGGCCCGCCGCATCGGGCGCAGGCCCGTCCAGCGTGCTGACGGCCACATCGGCGGGCAGGGCGCCCGCGCTGACGGCCGGTTCCTCGGGGGGCAGGGGTTGGGCCACCGGCACGGCAACCGATTGCGACAACCAGTCGATCGCCGACAGCGGCGCTTCGGCACGGGCGGCGGTGCCTGCGCAAAGGCTCAGGGCAAGCAGGGCGCATGAAACCGATGCGCGCTCCGTCAAACCCCGCAGCACTTTGTCAATCGGCATTCAACACCACCGGCTTCGTCACCTCGGCCTGATCTGGCGACAGGTCCGCCAGATAGGCATAGCCCGTGAGGGCGGCGAAGGCCACCACCGCCAACACCAGTATTGCCTTGATGATGCGCCCCATGCCCGTATGACCTCGTGTTTTCTGGTTCATGTTGTTGCCCATGCCACAGATGCGGTTGTCACACCGCACGGGCCGGGATCGGATGCGCAGATTATAACTGGCATTTGCGCCGAGTTCACGCCATTCAGGCACAAAACATTGCATTCGGCGGCAGGTCGCCGTGATGTGATACGGGGGATATGGCCGGGGACCATGGGGCGGCTGAAGAAAACAGTGGTGCTGGTGGGCATGATGGGGGCGGGAAAGACCGCAGTGGGCACGCAGCTGGCGCGCCTGCTGGGGGTGCCTTTCCTTGATTCGGATGAGGAAATCGTCAAGGCGGCCAACCGCACGATTGCCGAGATATTCGAACGCGATGGCGAGCCGTTCTTTCGCACCAAGGAAAGCCAGGTGCTGAACCGGCTGCTGCGCGGCACGCCTTGCGTGCTGTCCACCGGGGGCGGGGCCTTCTTGGCCGAGGCCAACCGCAGCATGGTGGCCGAACAGGGTGTGTCGGTGTGGCTGCGGGCCGATCTGGATGTGCTGTGGCAACGGGTGCGGCACAAGACCTCGCGCCCGCTGTTGCGCACCGCCAACCCGCGCGAGACATTGCGCAGCCTGCATGTGGCGCGCGAGCCGGTCTATGCGCTGGCCGATCTGGTGGTGGACAGTCAGGCAGACCTGCCGGTGGAACAGATGGCGCAGCGGGTGCGCGACGCGCTTTTTACCCGGCCCGACGTGCTGGAAAGGAAATGAGATGAGCGTTGATGTGGTGCCGGTCGCGCTGGGGGCGCGCAGCTATGAGGTGCGCATCGGCGCGGGCCTGATTGATCGCGCAGGGGTGGAAATGGCCCCGCTGCTGCGCCGCAGGCGGGTGGCCGTGGTGACGGATGAAACCGTGGCCGCGCATCATCTGATGCGGCTGTCGGCGGCGCTGGAGGCCGAAGGCATCGCCATGACCGCGCTGGCCCTGCCGCCCGGCGAGGGCACGAAAGGCTGGGAGCAATTCGCCCGCTGCGTGGAATGGCTGCTGGAGCAGAAGGTGGAACGCCGCGATGTGGTGGTGGCCTTTGGCGGCGGCGTGGTGGGCGATCTGGTGGGCTTTGCCGCGGCCGTGTTGCGGCGCGGGGTGCGTTTCGTGCAGATCCCCACGACGCTGCTGGCGCAGGTTGACAGTTCGGTGGGCGGCAAGACCGGCATCAACACGCCGCAGGGCAAGAACCTTGTCGGGGCCTTTCACCAGCCCAGCCTGGTGCTGGCCGATATCGACGTGCTGGAAACCCTTCCCCCCCGCGATTTTCTGGCAGGCTATGGCGAGGTGGTGAAATACGGCCTTCTGGGCGATCCTGCGTTCTTTGACTGGCTGGAGCTGAATGCCGCAGCCTTGCCCACCGATGCGGCGTTGCGCCAGAAGGCCGTCCTGCGCTCGGTCCAGATGAAGGCCGAAATCGTGGCCCGCGACGAGACCGAGGAAGGCGACCGCGCTTTGCTGAACCTTGGCCATACATTCTGTCACGCGCTGGAAAAGGCCACCGGCTATGGCAACCGGCTGCTGCATGGCGAAGGTGTGGCGATCGGCTGCGCGCTGGCGTTTGAGCTGAGCCAGCGGCTTGGCCTGTGCGCGCAAGAGGCCCCCAGCCGGGTGCGCGCCCATCTGCGCGGTCTGGGCATGAAGGTTGATCTGGCCGACATTCCGGGCGACCTGCCGGGGGCTGATGTGCTGCTGGCCCTGATGGCGCAGGACAAAAAGGTGGTGGACGGCAAGCTGCGCTTCATTCTGGCGCGCGGGATAGGCGAGGCTTTCGTGGCCGACGACGTGCCCTCGGATCAGGTGCTGCGGCTGTTGGGCGATGCGCTGCACCGGCGGCATTGAACCGATCATCCGGTTGCAAAACGAACGTCCCGCCCCGGCCTTCGGGGCGAACTGCGCCACCCGTGAAAGGCCCCGGGGCAATTTATTCTGCGCTGCAAGGTAGTTGGCTGGGGCGCCAGGATTCGAACCTGGGTATGGCGGTACCAAAAACCGCTGCCTTACCGCTTGGCGACGCCCCAACTGCGGCGGTGTTTAGCGAAGCCTGCCGGGGGCCGCAAGGGGGTTTTGCGGGAAAAACGCGGCGTTGTTCGCGGCCGCGTGGCAGGGTAGGAAAACCCGATGGAAAACTGTGATGTCCTTGTTCTGGGGGCCGGTGCCGCCGGTCTGTTCTGCGCCATCGAGGTGGCCCGGCGCGGCCGGCGCGTGCTGGTGATCGACCATGCAAAGGCGGCGGGAGAAAAGATTCGCATATCCGGCGGGGGGCGGTGCAACTTTACCAACACCGGCATCGCGCATGACCGTTTTCTGTCGCAAAATCCGCGCTTTGCACTGTCGGCGCTGAAGCGGTTCACTCAGTGGGATTTCATCGCGCGGGTCGATGCGGCGGGCATCGCCTGGCATGAAAAGACGCTGGGGCAATTGTTCTGCGACGGGTCGGCCATGCAGATCGTGCAGATGCTGCTGACTGATCTGGCCCGTGCGGGTGGTGTGCTGTGGCTGGGCACGACGCTGGGCGATGTGCGGCGGGATGGTGCGGGGTTCGTGGTGGATACCGCGCGCGGGCCGGTTCAGGCGGCCTCGGTCGTGGTGGCGACGGGGGGCAAGTCGATACCCAAGATGGGGGCCAGCGGCTATGGCTACCGCGTCGCCGAGGCGCATGGCCTGCGGCTGGTCGAAACCCGCCCCGGTCTGGTGCCGCTGACCTTTGCCGAGCAGGAGCTTGCGGCCATGGCGGGGCTGGCGGGCGTGGCGGTGCAGGGCAGGGTGACGGCAGGGCCGGCGGGGTTTGACGAGGCGGTGCTGTTCACCCACCGGGGCCTGTCGGGACCTGCGGTGTTGCAGGCCAGCTCTTACTGGCGCGAGGGTGACAGCATCACGCTGGATCTGGCGCGCGGGCAGGATGCGCTGGCGCATCTGCGCGCCGCCAAGGCGCAGAACGGGCGCATGGCGCTGCGCACAGCACTGGGGCAACTGATGCCGGAACGGCTGGCCCGGCATGTCGAGGCGCTGGCGGGCGCGCAGGGCAATCTGGCCGACCAGCCGCAGGCGGCGCTGGCCCGGGTGGCGGCGCTGCTGCATGGCTGGGAACTGCGCCCCGTGGGGTCCGAAGGCTACCGCACCGCCGAGGTGACGCTGGGCGGCGTGAACACCGATGATCTGGACGCCCGCAGCATGCAGGCGCGCGCGGTGCCGGGGCTGTATTTCATCGGTGAAGTGGTGGATGTGACCGGCTGGCTGGGCGGCTACAATTTTCAATGGGCCTGGTCGTCGGGCTGGGCGGCGGGGCAGGTGGCCTGACCCCCCGGGCAGCCACCATCCGGAACAAAAAAACGGCACAGCCCTGGGGAGGCCGCACCGCTTTTCCGTCGCGCCGCACCATTGGGGATGAGGACGGGCGCAGGACTCACACTGGCCTTGGCACGGCAAACCGCGCCTTGGCTGATCGCATCCGGCAAGCCGGGCCGCATCAGGACGCGCTGCAAAACACAGCCTGCGCCTGTTGCACGTTTCAATGGCCAAGCCATTGTCCTTGAAGCCCTTGCACAATCGACATTTACGCGGCGTCAGGAAAGTAGGGGATTCCCTACCTTGCGGTGGCGTGAACCGGGTCGGGCAATGCCACCCGCACGAAGATCATGTTCAACAGCGCGGCCTTGGCCACCGCCTGCGCCGTGGTGTCCACATCCAGCGCCTCGCGCGCCAGCCGCAGGTGCTTTTCCACCATCGCGCCGGAAACCCCCATCAGCAAGGCGATGTCCTGCGTTGTCTTGCCATCGGCCACCCATTCCAGCGCCTCGCGCTGCCGTTCGGTCAGGGCGCGGCGGCGGATGGCCATCGGCAGTTGCACCACCTTGAGATGCATCATATGCGCCACGGCCAGCATTTCGCCACCATGCGCCGCCCAGATCCGGTCCACGTCATCATGCGACAGGCCGGGGTCGGCGATCATCCCCAGCGCGCCCTTGCTGCGCGGCGAGGATTCGGGAAAGCTGATGGTGATGCCCGCCACGATGCCGATGGCGGCATTGCGGCGCACCGCCTCGGCCTCGGAGGGCGACAGGCGGCCCGCCGCATAATCCTCGGCCACCCAGCGCCAGGTGCAGGCGCCCACGTTCTGCGTCATCCAGCGGTAGACAGGGGTTTTCGCATAGAACCCGCCCTGAAAGTAGAACTGCACATATTCGGCGCTGTTGGTCGAAAGGCACACCGCATCATCCGGGTCGCCAATCGAATTGTCGTGGCGAAAGCGGGTGAAGCCATAGTTCAGCCGGGCAAAGCCCTTGTCGCGCATGAACTCTGCCGTCTTGGCCCAGACCGCATCAACAGATGCCGCCTGGGCGATCTCCCCCAAAAGGGCAATCACTTCGGTCATATTATCCCTCGTGTTCCGGGCGCAGAGCACGGCTGTAATTGCCGCAACTGTTTTACCGCGCCCGGGGTGTTCTCATCCCAAGGGTTGTAATACGCCTGTCTTGCCGCGGCTGTCGAGAACTGCCTGCGGTGGATTCGGTGCAGCGTGGCTTTTGGGGGCGTTTATGGCGGTGCGGGATGTGGTGGTGGTGGGTGGCGCGGTGATGGGGGCCTCGGCCGCCTGGTGGCTGACGCGGATGCAGCCCGGCCTGCGCGTGACGGTGGTAGAGCGTGACCCGACCTTCGCCCGCGCTGCCACGGCGCTGTCGGTTGCCTCGATCCGCCAGCAGTTCACCACGGCGGTGAATGTGGCGATCTCGCGGTTCGGCATCGGCTTCATCCGCGATTTTCAGGCCAGCCTGGGGGTGGATGTGGGCGTGGCCTCGCTGGGGCTGAAGGAGAATGGCTATCTGTTTCTGACCGGATCGGCGACGGGGGCTGCGCTGATGGCCGAGGTTGCCGCCATGCAGCGGAGCCTTGGCGCTGCGACCGAGGTGCTGACACCCGACGCGATCAAGGCACGTTTCCCCTGGCTGGAGGTGGGCGATCTGGTGGCCGGTTCCTTTGGCCCGCGTGACGAAGGCTGGTTTGACAACATGGGCTTGCTGGCCGGTCTTCGCGCGGCGGCCAAGGCGCAGGGGGCGGAATTTCTGCGCGATGCCGTGACCGGGCTGGTGCGCGAGGACGATCATCTGGTGGCGGTCGATCTGGCCAGCGGCGGGCGCATCGCTTGCGGCGCGGTGGTGAATGCGGCGGGCACAAGGGCCGCTGCGGTGATGGCCATGGCGGGCCTGACCCTGCCGGTGGAGCCGCGCAAGCGAACGGTGTTCGTGATCGACGCGCCGAACGCCCGGCACGCCGATGCGCCCTTGCTGGTGGATGCCGGGTTTTACCTGCGCCCGGAGCATGGCCATTGGATCACCGCCACCGTGCCCGCCGATGACGGCCCCTGCGATGCGGATGATTTCGAGCCCGACCTGCACATCTTCGAGGACCAGATATGGGAGCAGCTTTTCGCCCGCGCACCGGGGTTCGACGCGGTGAAGGTGATCCGGCACTGGGTGGGGCACTACGATTACAACACGCTGGACCAGAACGCGATTCTGGGCCCGCATCCGGCGCTGGCCAACCTTTACCTGATGAACGGCTTTTCCGGCCACGGCTTGCAGCAGGCGCCCGCCGTGGGGCGCGGCATCGCCGAACACATCCTGACCGGCGGCTGGCAAAGCCTTGACCTGTCGGATCTGGGGGTTGAGCGCGTGCTGGCCGGGCGTGCGTTTCGGGAGCGTGCGGTGGTGTGATGCCTGAGCATTGTCCTGCAAGCCATTGTCAACGATGTAAAAGTGATCTCTGCGTGTTTGACGCGGGGACCGTGTGCCTTGGGAGGCAAGAGAACCACGGCACGACCATTAAATTACATAATATTGATTATGGGTTAATGATGCGACTGCAAAGTTCCACTTACCAAACTATTCCCCGATTGGTTCTCGGGTGTCCGTCTTCACTATCATGAGCTTAAGTTCAATCTGAGAGCCACACCCTTCGCACTGCCAAGACGTGCCTTGGCGCACTTCATTTTCCCATAGCCAAGAGGGAGTCTCACAACTCTTGTCCGGGCATACGACTTCCAATTGTCGGGGCTCAAAATGGACCTGCGTTTTGTTGGCCTTTGTCATGTCGTAGGTAGCCCCGCACACCCAGCACTCGATCCTCCTGGGATGGCCTTCCAAGCCCATTCGGCGTCTGATATTTTGGCCACATTTCATGCATTCAATTTGACCCGTAACGGAAAAAGATGCATTGAACGACGAGTTGACCACAGGCTCCAAAGCTTCATAAATCTGCATGCAACGTGCTCTAACCTTCGCTTCATCGTGCCCTCTACCCTTCTCCAACTGCTTGATCGTGGGCAAATGCAGGAAAGAACCGAGAGCATCGTAGTGCTCATTCAGCGTGGCTAGGTCCAGAACTCTGTCTGTCCCCAGAAACTGAATTTTTTCAGGTTCTTGACCTATGCTTGGTTCGACACCATACGAAAACGTAGATGTTTGATCTGCATGCGGATCGACCTCGAGCATACGTTTCATGAGGTTTTTTGGCTGCCATGTTTTCATGAGTTTTTCTGGGCCAAGATCCTCAATATATGTTTTGGAACGCTCATAGGTGACGGCTTCCATACACATCCGCAAATTGAGGCAAGCCAGCAAGAGATCCTGCTCGGCACTTGATTCAATCAACGCTTTGACTGCGCCAAGGTGCTTCCGCGCTAAGGTCTTGTAGTTCATTTCATGACCCATAAATTGCATATCAGTTTGAGTTCAAGGTAGCAGTCCACTACGAAAAAAAAGCCCGGTCAACCGACCGGGCCCTTCCGCAGACATACTGGCCAAAAATCAGCCAGCCAGGGTTTTCGCCACTTCCGCCGCGAAATCCTCTTTCTCTTTCTCGATGCCTTCGCCCACCGACATGCGCACGAAACCCACAACCTCGACGCCCGCATCCTTGGCGGCCTGCGCCACGGTGATGTCGGGGTTCAGCACGAATTTCTGGCCCAGCAGCGTGACTTCCTCGAAGAACTTCGCCATCCGGCCCACGATCATCTTTTCGATCACGGCCTCGGGCTTGCCCGATTCACGCGCCTGTTCGGTCAGGATGTTCTTTTCCCGTTCCACCAGCGCCGGATCCAGATCCTTTTCCGACAGCGAGGCAGGGTTGGTCGCGGCCACATGCATGGCGATCTGCTTGGCGATGCCGTTGTCGGTGCCCTTCACGGCCACCAGCACGCCGATCTTGCCCATGCCGTCGGCTGCCGCGTTGTGCACATAGGCGGCGACGAAATCACCTTCCAGCACGGCCATGCGGCGCAGGGTCATGTTCTCGCCGATGACGGCGATGGCCTCGTTCAGCACGGTTTCCACGGTCTTGCCGTTCAGGTCGGCGGCTTTCAGCGCCTCGACCTGATCCACGCCAAGCGCGGTCTTGGTGATGCCGGCCACAAGGCCCTGGAAATCGGCGTTCTTGGCGACGAAATCGGTTTCCGAGTTCACTTCGACGGCCACAGCCTTGCCACCCGAAACGGCGACGCCGACCAGACCCTCGGCCGCCACGCGGCCCGATTTCTTGGCGGCCTTGGCCAGCCCCTTGGTGCGCAGCCAGTCGACCGCAGCTTCCATGTCGCCATCAGTTTCGACCAGCGCTTTTTTCGCGTCCATCATGCCTGCGCCGGTGGATTCGCGCAGTTCTTTCACCATCTGAGCGGTGACGGCCATCGTGGCTCTCCTCATGTCATGCGGATATCCCGGCGGGATTAACCCCACCGGGTAACAATCTTGCGACGGGAGGAATTCCCCCCGCCCTGCGGGATCAGGCGTCCAGCGCTTCTTCTTCCGGGGCCGCGTCCAGCGCGCCCAGGTCGATGCCGGCGGCACCCATCTGTGCGGTCATGCCGTCCAGCGCCGCGCGCGACACCAGATCGCAATACAGCGCAATGGCGCGGGCCGCGTCGTCATTGCCGGGGATGATGTAATCCACACCCTTGGGCGAGCAGTTGGTATCGACCACGCCAACCACCGGAATGCCCAGCTTCTGCGCTTCAAGGATCGCCAGATCCTCTTTGCCCACGTCGATGATGAAGATCAGGTCGGGGGTGCCGCCCATTTCACGGATGCCGCCCAGCGAGGCTTGCAGCTTGCCCTGCTCGCGCTCCATGTTCAGGCGCTCTTTCTTGGTCAGGCCCTCGGCGCCATGCGCCATCAGCTCGTCCAGCTGCTTCAGCCGCTGGATCGACTGGGACACGGTCTTCCAGTTGGTCAGCGTGCCGCCCAGCCAGCGGTGGTTCATGTAATGCTGTGCGCATTTCTCGGCAGCTTCGGCGATCGGCTTTTGTGCCTGGCGCTTGGTGCCGACGAACAGGATGCGGCCGCCACGGGCGACGGTGTCGCGCACCACTTTCAGCGCCGCGTCCAGCATGGGCACGGTCTGCGTCAGGTCGAGAATGTGAATGCCGTTGCGGTCGCCGTAGATGAATTCACCCATCTTCGGGTTCCAGCGTGCGGTCTGGTGGCCGTAGTGAACGCCAGCTTCAAGCAGCTGACGCATGGAAAACTCGGGGAGCGCCATGTCCAATATCCTTTTTCCGGTTTGCGCCTCGGCGAAGCTGTCTCAGACCCTGCGGTCCAACCGGCGGACAGTCGGGGATGTCTCCCCCGAACAACCCAAGCCTCGCCTGTGAAGTGCGGTGCCATTAGCCCCGGCAGAAAGGGATTGCAAGCGGTCACGCGCCGCACCCGGCAGTGCCCTTGCAGATTCTTGCCTTCGGCGAGGATATTTGAGGGCAGAAAATGCAGAAAGACCACCCTGCCCCATTTTCTGTCCCTAAATATCCCCGCCGGAGGCCTCCGCATTCCGGGCTTGCGCCACGCTCGCGGGCCGGGCAAAACCGCCGCCATGACAAGGCCTGACATTCTTTGCATCGGTTCTGTCCTGTGGGACATCATCGGGCGTTCGCCCACCGCAATGCGGCTGGGGTCGGACGTGCCCGGGCGCATCAGCCGCCTGCCGGGCGGGGTGGCGATGAACATCGCCATGACGCTGCGCCGCTTTGGCCTGACCCCTGCCCTGCTGTCCGCCGTGGGCCGTGATGCCGAAGGGGATGAACTGATCGCCGCCTGCGCCCGGATGGGCATGGATACCGCGCATCTTTACCGGTCCGACGATCTGCCGACCGACCGCTACATGGCCATCGAGGGCGCCAACGGCCTGATCGCCGCCGTGGCCGATGCGCATTCGCTGGAGGCGGCGGGCGACAAGATCCTGCGCGCGCTGGGTGACGGGCGGCTGGGCAGCGACGATGCGCCCTGGCCCGGCATGATCGCGCTGGATGGCAACCTGACCGAGGCGCTGCTGTCGGTCATCGCCGCCTCGCCGCTGTTTGCCGCCGCCGATCTGCGGGTGGCACCGGCCAGCCCCGGCAAGGCCGAACGGCTGCTGCCGCTGCTGTCGCATCCGCGCGCCACGCTGTATGTGAACCTCGAGGAGGCGGGCATATTGTGCAAGACCCGCTTTGCCGGTGCGGATGAGGCGGCCGAGGGGCTGATCGCGCGGGGCGCGCCGCGCGTGCTGGTGACGGATGGCGGGCGCATCTGCGCTGAGGGCCGGCAAGGCGCAGGCGTGATCAGCGATGCGCCGCCGCCGGTGCTGGTCACGCGCGTCACCGGCGCGGGCGACACATTCATGGCCGCGCATATCGTGGCCGAACGGCGCGGTCTTGCGCGCGAGGCGGCACTGGCCGCCGCCCTGCGCGCCGCCGCCGATTATGTATCAGGAGAGATCGGAACATGACCCTGCCCCTTGCCCTGTTGCCCCCGCTCACCATCCTGCCCGAAGTCGCCGATGCGCTGGCCACAGGCCGTGCGGTGGTGGCGCTGGAAAGCACCATCATCACCCATGGCATGCCCTTTCCGCAGAATGTCGCGGCGGCCCGGGCGGTCGAGGCCGAGATCCGCGCCAATGGCGCCGTGCCTGCGACCATCGCGGTGGTGGGCGGGCAGATCCTTGTGGGCCTGTCGGCGGATCAACTCGATGATCTGGGCCGCACGCCCGATGCGATGAAACTGTCGCGCGCCGATCTGGCGGCCTGCCTTGCGCAGGGCCGCACCGGGGCCACCACCGTCGCCGCCACCATGATCTGCGCGCGGCTGGCGGGGATCGACGTGTTCGCCACCGGCGGCATCGGCGGGGTGCATCGCGGGGCCGAAACCAGTTTCGACATTTCCGCCGACCTGCGCGAACTGGCGCATACCGCCGTCACCGTCATCGCCGCCGGGGCCAAGGCGATACTGGACCTGCCGAAAACGCTGGAGGTGCTGGAAACCCTTGGCGTGCCGGTCATCGCCTATAGCCAGGACGATTTTCCGGCCTTCTGGGCGCGGTCCTCGGGCCTGCCCGCCCCGCTGCGGATGGACACGGCGGGCCAGATTGCCGCCGCCCATCTGATGCGCGCGCGCCTTGGTCTGCCCGGCGGGCAACTGGTGGCCAACCCGATTCCCGCCGCCTCGGAAATACCCCTGTCGGTTATTGGTCCGGTCATCGAACAGGCGCTGGCCGAGGCCGCAGCGCAGGGCATCGCCGCCAAACAGGTCACGCCCTTTTTGCTGGACCGGATCTTTGCGCTGACCGAGGGCCGGTCGCTGGCCGCCAACATCGACCTCGTGCTGAACAACGCGCGGCTGGGCGCCGCGATTGCCCGCGAAATCGCCAGCGCGCGGCAGGGCTGAACGGCGCTGGCCCACGGCCGACGCTTTGGCATTGCCGCAGTGCAACACGGCTTCTACAGTCGGGGCGGAACAGAGGGAACCGCATGACCGAACATCTTCCGCACCGCCGCAAGGGGCTGCTTGCCGGCCTGCGCTCCAGCTTTCTGACGGGGCTGATCGTCATCCTGCCCATCGGGCTGACCATCTATCTGATCTGGACCGTGGTCGGCTGGATCGACAGCTGGGTGCTGCCCTTTGTGCCCGGCCCCTACCGCCCCGATGTGCTGTTCCGGCAATATCTGGGTGAAGACACGGTGTTCAACATCCGTGGCATCGGCGTGATCATCTTTCTGCTGTTCACGGTGCTGATCGGCTGGCTGGCCAAGGGTATCATCGGGCGGTCGCTGATCCGCTGGGGCGAAGGGCTGGTTGACCGGATGCCGGTGGTGCGGTCGATCTACAACGGGCTGAAGCAGATCGCCGAAACCGTCTTTGCGCAATCGGACACGAATTTCGAAAAGACCTGTCTGGTGGAATATCCCCGGCAGGGGCTGTGGGCCATCGGCTTTGTCTCGACCAAGGCCAAGGGCGAGATTGCCACGCGCTTTCCGTCAGACGAGGACGTGCTGTCGGTGTTCATTCCCACCACGCCCAACCCGACATCGGGGTTCCTTTTGTATGTAAAGGCCAGCGATGTGATCATCCTCGACATGAAGATCGAGGATGCGGCCAAGCTGATCATCTCGGCGGGCCTTGTCTATCCCAGCCCGAAAGAGGCGGTCGAGGCGCTGACCGCCAAATAACCACCATCCAGCCTTGGTCAGCCGAACAGCAGCGGCAGATCAACGCTGCTGCGCTGGCCGATGCTGGCGCGGTGGTCGGCCAGGAATGTATCCGCCGCCACCCGCCCCGCGGCTTTCAGCCGGGCCAGCAGCAGTGGCGCGGGGCGCAGCTTGGTGCTGGCGGTCAGGTCGGTCATCAGCGCATCATCGGCAATCATGTGGATCAGCACATCCTTCATCGTGCCGCGTTCCAGCTTGCCTTCGCGGATCAGCCGTTTGACAAAGGCAATCGCCCGCAATTCCTGCAACAAGGATGCGTTGAAGCTGATTTCGTTCATGCGGTTCTGAATGTCCAGCGGGGTTTCCGGCACTTCCTCGCGCCGCAACGGGTTGATGCTGACCACCAGAATGTCATCCGGCAGCCCCGCCGCAAACAGCGGGAACAGCGCCGGGTTGCCGGTAAAGCCGCCGTCCCAATAGGCCTCGGCCACGCCTGTCTTGGGGTCGGTGATTTCCTGCGCCTGAAACACCGTGGGAATGCAGGCCGATGCCAGCAGCACCTCGGGCCCGATCTCGCGCCCGGAGAACACCCGCACCTTGCCCGAACGCACATTGGTGGCCCCGACAAACAGGCGGGGGCCATCATCATGGCAGACCTTTGTGAAATCAAACCGCCGCACCACCTGTTCCAGCGGGTTCTGCCACCAGGGGCCATAGGCATAGGGGGAAAACACCTGCGCCGCGATGCCCTGCGGCGATACGGGGAAGGCCTGTTCCACGGCATCGGTCACGGCTGTGACCACCGGCATCCAGGCCGTCAGCCAGGCGTTCAGCCGCAGATCACCCACAGAACCGACCTGCGCCCACAGGGCATCAAGGCTGGCCTTCGCCCCCTCGCGCCCGCCCGCCGCCAAACCCGCCTTCAGCGCCGCCGCGTTCAGCGCACCCGCCGAGGTGCCGGAAATGCCGGCAATCTCGATGCCGTCATCCTCCAAGAGCCGGTCCAGCACACCCCAGGTAAAGGCACCATGCGCGCCCCCGCCCTGCAACGCCACATTGATGCGCAGGCTCACAGCGCCGTCCAGCCGCCATCGACCGAAATCGTGGTGCCGGTGATCTGGTCGGCGGCGGCCGAACACAGGAACACTACCGTGCCGCCCAACTGCTGTGTGGTGGCAAATTCGCGCGACGGCTGGCGTTCCAGCATCACCTGTTTGATGACTGTCTCGCGGTCCATCCCGTGTTTCTTCATCTGGTCGGGGATCTGCGCCTCGACCAGCGGGGTCAGCACATAGCCGGGGCAGACCGCGTTGCAGGTGATGCCCTGCCCCGCCGTTTCCAGCGCCGTCACCTTGGAAAAGCCGACGATGCCGTGTTTCGCCGCCACATAGGCCCCCTTGTAGGGGCTGGCCGTCAGCCCGTGGGCCGAGGCGATGTTCACCACCCTGCCCCAGCCTTTAGCCCGCATCATCGGCAGGGCGACTGCCGTGGTGTGAAACGCCGAGGTCAGGTTGATGGCCAGGATCGCATCCCATTTTTCAGCCGGAAATTCGTCGATCGCCGCGACATGCTGGATGCCCGCGTTGTTCACCAGAATGTCGCAGGCCCCGGCCTTTTCCACCAGCGCGCGGCACTGGTCGCCCTTTGACATGTCGGCGGCGATATAGCGCGCGGTCACGCCGAATTCGGCCCCGATTCGCGCCGCCAGCGCATGATCCTCTTCCCGGTCGGTGAAAGAGTTGATCACCACATCCGCCCCGGCGCGCGCCAGTTCTTCGGCCACACCCAGCCCGATGCCAGAGTTCGATCCGGTGATGATGGCTGTCTTGCCTGCCAGGGTCGTTGCCGGTGTCATGCCTGTCTCCGCTGATGCTGCACAGCAGAAATAGCGCAAAGCCGCGCGGGGGGCGAGACACGTTATCGGGTGCCTGCCATGGCGGCGGCTTTCCGCAACGCATAAAAAAAACGCCAGCACGAAGCTGGCGTTCAGTTATTGAGGCAGGTTTCATACAGGCAAGAAACCTATCGAGCAGTAAGGCCCTTATACGCCGATCATTTCGGCTGGCCAAGTTAAAAGTTTGAAAAGGTTCACAAGCAGCCGTAATCTTTCCTTCAAGAAAACCTGGGACAGAGGGATTGTTGCCGGAATGAGACAGGATTTTTTCACCATTCTGCGCCATGCGGGGGCTGCGTTTCTGCTGGGTGCGCTGGCCGTTCCGGCACTGGCAGAACCGCGCCATGGCATAGCTATGTATGGCGAGCCGGCCTTGCCACCTGATTTTGTGGCCCTGCCCTATGCCAACCCCGATGCGCCCAAGGGCGGGCGCATCGTCTTTGGCGAATCCGGCGGGTTCGATTCGCTCAACCCCTATATCGTCAAGGGCATCGCCCCCTATGCGCTGGGGTCGATGACGGTGGAAACCCTGCTGGGCCGGTCGTTCGACGAGCCTTTCACGCTTTACGGCCTGCTGGCCGAATCGGTCGCCACCGACGATGACCGGACATACGCAGAATTTACCCTGCGTGAAGGCGCGCGATTCGCCGATGGCAGCCCGGTGACGGTCGAGGATGTGATCTGGTCCTTCGAAACCCTGGCCACGCAGGGCCTGCCGCGCTACGCCGGGGCCTGGGCCAAGATCGGCAGCACCGAAATCACCGGGCCGCGTTCGGTGAAATTCACCTTCAACACCATCGACCGCGAACTGCCGCTGATCCTGGGCCTGCGCCCGATCCTGCAAAAGGCCCAGTGGGAGGGCAAGGATTTCACCGCCTCCACGCTGGAGGCGCCCATCGGCTCGGGCCCCTACACCGTCGGCGCGTTCGAGCCCGGCCGTTTCGTCAGCTTCGTGAAAAACCCCGCCTGGTGGGGCAAGGATCTGCCCTTCAACCGCGGCCAGCACAATCTGGACGAGGTGCGCTATGAATATTTCGGCGATGGCGGCGTGGTGTTCGAGGCATTCAAGGGCGGCACGATCACCAGCTACCGCGAAACCAACGCGGCAAAATGGGCCAGCAACTACAACTTCCCCGCCGTGCAGGCGGGCGACATCACGCTGTCGGAAATACCGCATGCCCGCCCGTCCGGCATGCAGGGGCTGGTGTTCAACACCCGCCGCCCGATGTTTGCCGACTGGCGCGTGCGCGAGGCGCTGATCCAGGCCTTCAATTTCGAGTTGATCAACACCACACTGACCGGCGGGGCCGAACCGCGCATCACATCGTATTTCTCGAACTCCTCGCTGGGGTTCGTGCCGGGCACGCCCGCCACGGGCCGCGTGGCCGAACTTCTGGCCCCGTTCACCGCCGAACTGCTGCCCGGCGCGCTGGAGGGTTACGCCCTGCCCGTGTCCGACGGGTCAGAGGCCAACCGCAAAGGCATCCGCGAGGCGACGCGGCTTCTGGCCGAGGCGGGCTGGACCATCGACGCGGGCGTGCTGAAGAACGCGGCGGGAGAGCCGTTCCGGTTCGAGATCCTGCTGACCAACGGGCAGGATGAGATGATCTCCATCGCCAACATCTATATCGAGGCGCTGAAACGGCTGGGCATCGCCGGGCGCATCACCACGGTGGATTCCGCGCAATACAAGGAACGCGCGACGGCGTTTGATTTCGACATGACCCATTTTATCCGCTCCATGTCGCTCAGCCCCGGCAACGAGCAGATCCTCTACTGGGCCGCTGCCAATGCCGATGAGCCCGGCTCGCGCAACACCATGGGCGCGAAATCGCCCGCCGCCGAGGCGATGATTTCCACCATGCTGGGCGCAAATGACCCTGCGGAATTTGCAGCGGCGACACAGGCGCTGGACCGTGTGCTGACAACGGGTAGATATGTGATCCCGTTCTGGTATTCTAAGGTTTCACGACTGGCGCATGCGAACCACCTGAAATACCCCGCGCGACTGTCGATCTATGGGGACTGGCCGGGATTCCAGCCAGAAGTCTGGTGGCACGAGGACTGAGAGCAGAAAGAGAAACGCATGAAACTACTGATGGTTCTGGCAGCACTTGCCGCACTGTCAGCCTGCAACACGGTGGATGGCGTCGGACAGGATATTTCCGGCGGCGCAAACATGGTGGCCAACTGGTTCTGACCTCCGGGCAGGCTGAAAGGGGGCCGGGCCGGAACAACGGCCCGGCCCTTTGCATTGGCCATGGCACAAGGAAAGGAAACGAAGCATGCGCTGGCGCACTGTATCGCAGAACTGGGAGGCGTTTCACGGCCTGATGCTGGAAACCTGGCCCGATCTGGATGAAAACGCCCTGATCGCGCTGGATGGCGACCGGGCGGGGCTGGTGGAACTGCTGGCCGAAACGCGCGGCTTGACCAGTGACGATGCGGCAAACGAGGTGGCCGAATGGCTGGAAGGTGCCGTGCCCGCCGATGTCCATATGGACGAGCACCACGACAATGCGGGCATCACCGAAAGCCGCCGCTATGTGCCCCCGGGCGAGGATCCGTCCGATGACGATGCCCGCTTTGGCGATGACGCCACCGCGGAACGGCAGGGCTGACGCGCAGCGGCAGGCGTGGCGGCGTGCATACCGCCGCTGCGCCGCCCGTTCTCGGCGCAGGATCACGCCGATGTGGCCCCTTCCTCGCCTTGCACACAGGCACGGGCAGGCGTAGCACGGGCTGCGGCTGCGCCCGATGCGCGCCGTGCTGCCGCTTCCGGCGGCAATGTGAATGAATGCTTTGCTACCTGCGCCCGCGCCGATGCGGAGGGCGCGGGACACGGCCTGAAAGGGAACATCTTGATCCGCCTCGACATATTCTCTGATCCGGTTTGCCCCTGGTGCTATATCGGCAAGGCGCTGCTGGACCGCGCGCTGGAAAGCCGGCCCGATCATCCCTTCGTGCTGGAATGGCACCCCTTTCAGCTGAATCCCGACATGCCACGTGAAGGTGCCGACCGGCGCAGCTATCTGGAGACCAAATTCGGCGGCAAGGCGCAGGCGGTGGCCGTCTATGCCCGGGTGGAAGAGGCGGCACAGGCGGCGGGGCTGGAGATCGACTTTGCCGCCATCCAGCGCACCCCCAACACGCTGGATGCCCACCGGCTGATCCATTGGGCGGGGCTGGAGGGGCGGCAATCGGCCATGGTCGCAACCCTGTTCCGCGCCTATTTCCGCGAAGGGCGCGACATCGGCGATGCCGCAACGCTGGCCGAACTTGCAGGCGTGGCGGGCATGGATGCGGCGCTGACCGCGCGGCTGCTGGCCACCGATGCCGACCGCGCCGATCTGGCCGCCCGCGATGCCGATGCCCGCCAGAAGGGCGTGAACGCCGTGCCCACCTTTCTGATCGACCGCCGCTATGTGCTTTCGGGTGCGCAGCCGGTGGCGCTGTGGCAGCAAGTGGCGGATGAAATCGTGGACAAGCTGGCGGCGGATCGGGCTGAAAATGGCTGAGGCACCCCCCAAAGCCCTGCACCAGACCGAATTCATCGCGCTGATCGCCATGCTGTTCGCCACCATCGCCTTTTCCATCGACGCGATGCTGCCCGCCCTGCCCCGCATCGCCGCCGAACTGTCGCCCGGCAGCCCCAACACCGCGCAGCTGATCATCACCAGTTTCGTGCTGGGCATGGGGCTGGGCACCTTCGTCGCCGGGCCATTGTCGGATGCCTTCGGGCGGCGCACGGTGATCGTGGGCGGGGCCGCGCTGTATTCGCTGGCCGCACTGGTGGCCTGGGTCGCGCCAAGCCTGGAAACACTGCTGCTGGCCCGGGTGGTGCAGGGGCTGGGGGCGGCAGGCCCACGCGTGGTGACGCTGGCGCTGGTGCGCGACCTTTATCAGGGGCGGCAGATGGCGCGGGTAGTGTCGTTTGCCATGATGATATTCACCATCGTGCCCGCCGCAGCCCCGCTGCTGGGCACCTTCATCATCGCGGATTTCGGCTGGCGCGGCATCTTTCTGGCCTTCGTGCTGTTTTCCGGCCTGTCGATGCTGTGGTTCCTGCTGCGCCAGCCCGAAACGCTGCTGCCCGCCGACCGCAGGCCCCTGCGGCTGGCCGCGCTGTGGGACGCGCTGCGCGAGGTCTTGGCGCACCGTGTCATTCAGATCTCCATCGCCGTGCAGACGCTGGTGTTTGCGGCGCTGTTTGCCATGATCTCGTCCACCCAGCAGATTTTTGACGTGACTTACGGTCGGGATGCCAGCTTTCCCTACTGGTTTGCCGCCATCGCGCTGCTGGCAGGGTCAGCCAGCCTGGTAAACGCGGCCATCGTGGTGCGGCTGGGCATGCGGCGCATCGTGACGGCCACGATGGCGCTGCAGATCGCGCTGTCAGGCGGCATGGCGCTGATGACGGGGTTTGGTCTTTGGCCTGAGGCGCTGGCCTTTCCGGCCTATCTGGTCTGGACGACGGGCGTGTTCTTCATGGCCGGGCTGACGCTGGGCAATTTGAACGCGCTGGCGCTGGAACCCGTGGGCCATATCGCCGGCATGGCGGCCTCGGTCACGGGAGCGATTGCGACGGTGGGCTCGGTAGCGCTGGCAGCCCCGCTGGGGCTGGCCTTTGACGGCACGCCGGTGCCGCTGGCCATGGGCATCGCTGTGCTGTCGGTGCTGGGCTATGTGCTGATGCGGGCGATGCCGGGGCGGTGAGGGATTGCTGGCGGCGCCGGACAGGTCTTGGCCGCCGGGGAGGGTTTCACACCCTCCCCGGACCCCTCCCGTGGGATATTTGTGGACAGAAAATGAAGAAAGGACATGGGCGCATGTGGGCATGAACCTGCGGCCTCAGCCCTTGGGCTTCACCACTTTCTCGGCCAGATCGCGGGCTATCGCAAAGGCGCCCTTGATCCGTTCGCCTTCGGTCGACCAGTCGCTGAGGAGCACGATCTTGTTGCCCGCGATCCGCGCGCCGGGCTGGGTCTTGATGAAATCCACCAGACCCGCCGGGTTGGCGAACTTGTCTTGATGGAACTGCACTGTCACGCCCTTTGGCCCGGCATCCAGCTTGGCGATGCCCGCGCGTTTGCACATCGCCTTGATCCGCACCACCAAAAGCAGGGTGTTCACCTCGCGCGGCAGTTCGCCGAAACGGTCGATCAGTTCGGCGGCGAAACCCTCCAGCTCCACCTTTGTGGTCAGGCCCGAGAGGCGCCGGTAGAGGCCAAGGCGCACGTCCAGATCGGGCACAAAGGCCTCGGGGATCAGCACCGGCACGCCAAGGTTGATCTGCGGTGCCCACTGGTCATCGGCGGCGGTCAGCCCGCCAATCTCGCCTGACCTGAGCTTGGCGATCGTTTCCTCCAGCATGGCCTGGTAAAGCTCGTAGCCGACCTCCTTGATATGGCCCGACTGTTCCTCGCCCAGAAGGTTGCCCGCGCCGCGCAGGTCAAGGTCATGGCTGGCCAGGTTGAACCCCGCGCCAAGGCTGTCGAGTGAGCCCAGCAGGCGAAGCCGCTTGGTGGCCTGCGGGGTCAGCGGGCTGCGGGGTTTGGTGGTGAGGTAGGCATAGGCGCGGGTTTTCGCCCGGCCCACCCGGCCCCGGATCTGGTAGAGCTGCGACAGGCCGAACATGTCGGCGCGGTGGATGATCATCGTGTTGGCGGTGGGGATGTCGAGCCCCGATTCCACGATGGTCGTGGCCAGCAGAACGTCATACTTGCCGTCATAGAACTGGTTCATCCGGTCATCCAGATCACCCGCCGCCAACTGTCCGTGGCCGATCACATAGCTGACCTCGGGCACATGGGTTTTCAGGAAATCCTCGATTTCCGGCAGGTCGCTGATGCGCGGCACCACATAGAACGACTGCCCGCCCCGGAAGCGTTCGCGCAGCAAGGCCTCGCGGATCGTCACCGTGTCGAATTCCGACACATAGGTGCGGATCGCCAGCCGGTCCACCGGCGGGGTGGCGATGATCGACAGATCCCGCACCCCGGTGAGGCTGAGTTGCAGCGTGCGCGGAATGGGCGTGGCGGTCAGCGTCAGCACATGCACCTCGGACCGCATTTCCTTCAGCCGTTCCTTGTGGGCCACGCCGAAATGCTGTTCCTCGTCGATCACCAAGAGGCTGAGGTTCTTGAATTTTATCCCCTTGGCCAGCAGTGCATGGGTGCCGATGCAGATATCCACCGTGCCATCGGCCAGACCGGCGCGGGTGGCATTCGCCTCTTTCAGCGGAACGAAACGCGAGAGTTGCCGCACCTGCATGGGAAAGCCCCGGAACCGCTCGGCAAAGCTGCGGAAATGCTGGCGGGCAAGCAGCGTCGTGGGGCAGATCACCGCCACCTGCATGCCCGCCATGGCTGCGACAAAGGCGGCGCGGATGGCCACTTCGGTCTTACCAAAGCCCACATCGCCCACAACCAGCCGGTCCATCGGGCGGCCCGCCTCAAGATCGGCCACCACATCGGCGATGGCCGACAATTGGTCATCGGTTTCCTGATAGGGGAAGCGGGCGGCAAACGCCTCCCACATCTGATGCGGGGCTTCCAGAACGGGGGCATGGCGCAACTGCCGTTCGGCGGCGATGCGCATCAACCGGTCGGCAATCTCGCGGATGCGTTCCTTGAGCTTGGCCTTTTTCGCCTGCCAGGCCCCACCGCCCAGCCGGTCAAGTAGGCCCTCCTCATGGCCATAACGGCTGAGAAGCTCGATATTCTCCACCGGCAGATAGAGTTTCGCCTCCTCGGCATAGTGGATCAGCAGGTAATCATGTGGCGGGCCGGGCTTGTTCGACGGCATCTGCGGCACGCGCAGCGTCTCCAGCCCCATGTAGCGGCCCACGCCATGTTCGACATGCACCACCAGATCGCCGGGTGACAGCGTGTCAACCTCGCGCAGGAAATTCTCGGCCTTGCGGCGTTTCTTGGGTTTGCTGACCAGCCGGTCGCCCAGCACGTCCTGTTCGGAAATCACCGCCAGCCCGGGGGCGACGAACCCCTGTTCCAGCGCCCAGACCAGCAGATAAAGCCCGCCACGGCCCGTGCCATTCTCAAGGCCGGGCACCTCGCGCAGATCGCGGATCGGGGTGGCGCCCAGCACGCCCTGATCCTCCATCAGCCCTTTCAGCCGTTCGCGGGCACCCTCGGACCAGCTTGCAATCACCACCTGCCGGTCGTCGCGCAACGCCTTCAGATGATCGGCCAAGGCCCCGAACAGGCTGATGTTTTCCTGCTGGCGTTCGGCGGCAAAGCTGCGGCCCATGCGCCCGCCCGCATCCAGCACCCCCGGCCCGGGCGATTGTGGGTTGGGCGATAGTTGCACGGTGCGGTGCACGGACAGTGCCGCCTCCCACGCAGCGTCATCCAGATACAAAAGATCCGGGGCCACGGGTTTATAGACCGTATCCAGCCGCCCCTTGGCCGTCAGCGCCTCGCGCCTTGCATCATACTGGTCGGCGATGCCTTCCCAGCGCGACAGGCGGGCGGCGGTCACCTGATCGTCCAGCATCACCGCCGCTTCGGGCAGGAAATCGAACAGCGTTTCCAGCCGGGCGTGGAAGAAGGGCAGCCAATGCTCCATCCCCTGATGCTTGCGGCCTGCCGTCACCGCCTCATACAAGGGGTCATCGGTGCCCGCCGTGCCGAATTCCACGCGGTAGTTCTGGCGAAACCGGCTGATCGCGGCCTCGTCCAGTATCACCTCGGACACCGGGGCAAGTTCGACCACTGTCAGCTTTTCGGTGGTGCGCTGGGTTTCGGGGTCGAACCGGCGCGCGCCGTCCAGCACGTCGCCAAAGAAATCCAGCCGCACCGGCCCACCCCGCCCCGGCGGATAAATGTCGATGATCCCGCCACGAATGGCGAAATCGCCGGGCTCCGTCACCGTGGTGACAGGCGAAAACCCCATCCGCGCCAGATAGTTGCGTAACACGCCCTCGTTCACCCGGTCACCCACGCGGGCGCTGAACGACGCCGCGCGCAACACCTCGCGCGCAGGCAGGCGCTGGGTGGCGGCATTCAGCGTGGTCAGCAGGATGAACGGCCCCGGCACGCCATGCGCCAGTGCCGCCAGCGTGGCCATGCGGCGCGCGCAGATGTCGGGGTTGGGCGAGATGCGGTCATAGGGCAGGCAATCCCAGGCCGGCAGTTCCAGCACCACCGCGCCGGGGGCCATCACCGCCAGGGCGGCGCGCATCGCCTCCAGCCGCTTGTCGTCGCGGGCCACATGCACCACCGGCACACCGCGTGCCAGTTCGCGGGCCAGAAGCCGTGCATCAAAGCCCTCGGGCGCGCCGCCCAGAATGATCCGCGAAACCTGTGTCATGCCGCCTGACTTATCCGACGCTGCGCCCGCGTCAACCCGGGCCACCGCTACAGCGCACTGACCGACAGGTTCTGATACATGCCCCAGAGCGCGGTAAAGAAGATCGCCACCATGCCGATGCCCTGCGTGGTCAGCCGGTGGTGCAACAGCAAGCGGTGCATGTCGGCCCCTTCGGGGCGCAACGCCTCTACCCGGGCAGCGGCGCGCAGCGTAAGGCCGCCCACCAGCGTCATCGGGGCCATCAGACAGAACACCGCCTGCGCGAATTCCTGCCCATAGACAAAGCCCAAGAGGAACAGCGCCGACACCAGCATGGCCACCAGCCCCACCAGCCACATTCCCGCCCGCCGCACGATATACAGCATCCGGTCAGCGTTGATGCGCACCATGCTTTCCATATCGGCCTGCACCCGCCCGCCGCTGCGTTTGGCGCGCAGGATCAGGTCATAGGGCACGCCCAGCACCCAGTGGCTTGCCGTGGACCACAACACCGCCAGCGCGATCCAGAACCACATGTTCGAGAACGACCGCGTGTCAATGAACTCGAATACCGTTTCATACCATTCCAACGCGGCCCTGCCCCTGTTTCACCGGCACCTTTGCCCCCCGGCAGCGCCTTCCCGGCATTCCTACTCTTGAGCCACGCGCTTTTCCATGGCAGGCAGGAAATATTCGCGTCCGGGCGCAGGTCTGCCACGCGGTTGCCCAACCCCGCGCCACATCTTGCGCCAGATCGACCGATCCGCCAGCCGAAAGTCCGCCATGCGCCCGATCCAAGCCGCCTATCCCGCCGCCCGTTTCCGCCGTGTCCGCCGCACCGATGCGCTGCGGCGGCTGACGCAGGAAAACCTGCTGGCCCCCGGCGATCTGATCTGGCCGCTGTTCGTGCGCGACGGGGTGGATGTGGTGGAACCCATCGCCTCCATGCCCGGGGTGGCGCGGCTGTCGGTTGACCGGGTGGTGCGCGCGGCGGAAGAGGCGGCGGAACTGGGCATTCCCGCCGTCTGCCTGTTTCCCTACACCGCCGCGGATTTGCGGACCGAGGATTGCGCCGAGGCCTGGAACCCCGACAACCTGGCCAACCGCGCCATCCGCGCCATCAAATCCGCCGTGCCACAGATTGCCGTGATGACCGATGTGGCGCTGGACCCCTACAACATCAACGGCCATGACGGGCTGGTGCGCGATGGCATCATCCTGAACGATGAAACGGTGGAGGCGCTGGTGAAGATGGCGCTGGCGCAGGCCGAGGCGGGGGCCGACATCCTTGGCCCGTCTGACATGATGGATGGCCGCATCGGCGCGATGCGTTGGGCGCTGGAGGGGGCGGGCCACAAGGATGTGGCGATCCTCAGCTATGCCGCCAAATATGCCAGCGCCTTCTACGGCCCGTTCCGCGATGCGGTGGGGGCATCCGGGCGTCTGGTGGGTGACAAGAAAACCTATCAGATGAACCCCGCCAACAGCGACGAGGCCCTGCGCCTGATCGAGCGTGACCTGATGGAAGGCGCCGACATGGTGATGGTGAAACCCGGGATGCCCTATCTCGATATCTGCCGCCGGGTGAAGGACACGTTCGGCGTGCCGACCTATGCCTATCAGGTGTCGGGCGAATATGCGATGATCCGGGGTGCGGCCGAGCGTGGCTGGATCAACGGCGAGGCCGCGATGATGGAAAGCCTGATGGGCTTCAAACGCGCGGGCTGCGACGGGATCCTCAGCTATTTTGCCCCTGCCGCCGCGCGGCTTTTGAGCGGCCTTACCTGAACGCAGGGGCAAACTCTTGCCCAGCCTGCGGCATTTTGCCGATCTCGCCGATGACAGGCGCGGCAAACTGCGGTAACATGCGCGCCAAGGGGCACAAGACCCCGGAACCGGACCGGGGCAGGCGTGTCCACCCCGGCCAGAGGCGGTAAAGGGTAGTGATATGACAGTCAACAGACGCATTCTTCTGGGCGGCATCGGGGCGTCGCTGGCGCTGGCAGCCTGCGGCAACGGCGTGGGCGGCAACGGCGCGCAGACCATCGACGCGCGGGTCGATACCACGCGCGATTTCCTGTTCAGCCGCTATCCCGGCACGCAGGAACTGTCGCGTCAGGCATTCGGCGTGCTGTATATGCCGCTGGTCACAGAGGCGGGATTCGGCATCGGCGGGGCCTATGGGCGCGGCGCGTTGCGCATCAATGACGTGACGGTGGATTATTATTCCACCACCCGCGCCACCATCGGGTTCCAGATCGGCGCACAGCAATATGCCCATGCGCTGTTCTTCATGACCGAAGGCGCGCTGGGTGATTTCCGCCGTGGCAGCGGCTGGGCCGCCGGGGCCGACGTGCGCTATGCCACGCCGGAACAGGGTGCGAGCCTTGGCAAGGAAACCACCGAGATCGAGCCGGTGATCGCGCTGGTGTTTGGCCAGTCGGGCCTGATCGCAGGGGCCACGCTGGCCGGTGTGAAATACACGCGGATCATTCCGTAAGGCTGTGCGTCAGGCCCGGGGGGTGATGTTCATCGACATCACCTTTTCGCCTTCCTCCCAGCGCCCGGTCCAGCGAAAGCCCAGGCTTTCATAAAACCCCTGCGCGCTGTGCGGCACATCGCTCACGCCGCAGGTCAGGCGCGGGCAGCCCCAGTCCTGCGCCACGGCAACAGCCATGCCGATGGCCGTCCGGCCATGGCCGTGGCCCTGATGTTCGGCGGCGATCATCAGACGCCAAAGATAGGCCGCGTCATGATCGTCATCCGGTTTGTGGAACGGGTATTCGCGGGGATGGACCATGGCCATCAGCCCGACCGGCACCGCACCCAGCCACAGCCCCCAGACCCGCGACCCCGGCTCGAACGGGGCCTCGGCAAAGGTTTTCATGTTGGACGACACAAGGTCGCGCTGGCCGGGATGAACCGACAGGTGCATCAGCGCAAACAGGGTGTCGCGAGTGACGATGCGCCGTTCCAGCACCACCGCCTCAGCGCGTCAGCCGCTTGATCAGCGACGAAGTATCCCAGCGCCCGCCGCCCATCTGCTGCACGTCCTTGTAGAACTGGTCGATCAGCGCGGTAATGGGCAGGCTTGCCCCGATGTCATCCGCCGTTGCAAGGCAAATGCCCAGATCCTTTCGCATCCAGTCCACCGCGAAACCATAGTCGAACTTGCCGTCCAGCATGGTGGCGTGGCGGTTCTGCATCTGCCAGCTGCCAGCCGCCCCCTGCGAAATCACCTCGACCACGGCGCGGCCATCAAGCCCCGCCTTCTGGCCGAAGGCCAGCGCCTCGGCCAGACCCTGCACCAGCCCGGCGATGCAGATCTGGTTCATCATCTTGGCCAGTTGGCCCGCGCCACTGTCGCCCAGACGGCGGCAGATGCGGGCGTAAGCGGCGATCACCGGCTCGGCAGCGGCATAGCTGGCCTCCGCGCCGCCGCACATCACCGAAAGCACGCCGTTTTCCGCCCCCGCCTGCCCGCCCGATACCGGCGCATCGACAAAGCCAAGGCCCAGGCCTGCCGCTTCTGCCGCCAGTTCGCGCGTCACCTGCGCCGACACGGTGGTGTGATCGACCAGCACCGCGCCCGGCGCCATGCCTGCAAAGGCCCCCTCCGGCCCGCGACAGACCGCGCGCAGGTCGTCGTCATTGCCCACGCAGGTCATCACGAATTCCGCCCCCGCCGCCGCACCGGCTGGCGTCGCCTGTGACGTGCCCCCGTGCCGGGCCACCCATTCCGCCGCCCGGGCCGGGTTGCGGTTGTAGACCGTCACCTGATGCCCCTTGGCCACCAGATGCCCCGCCATGGGAAAGCCCATGACCCCCAGCCCGATGAATGCAACTTTCGCCATTCCGCCGCCCCTGCAATTGCCCCTTGGTCCGGGATCGACTAGGTAACGATCTGTCCTTCGCCGTCAAGAACAGGCCCCACACCATGATGCTCATCTTCCGTTGGCTGTTGCGTCTGTTTTCGGGGCTGGTGGTGCTGGGCCTGCTGGCGCTGATGTTCAGCTATTACTTCCTGTCACGGTCCCTGCCCGATTATTCCGAGGATTTCGCGCTGCCGGGCATCACCGCCCCGGTGGAGATCGTGCGCAACAACGCCAATGTGCCGCATATCTTTGGCGCGAACGATGCCGATGTGTTCTATGCGCTGGGGTTCGCCCATGCGCAGGACAGGCTGTGGCAGATGACCATGCTGCGCCGCACCGCGCAGGGGCGGCTGTCAGAGGTGTTTGGTGAGCGCACGGTGAAGATCGACGAACTGCTGCGGCGGTTCGACATCTACAATCTGGCGATCCGGTCACTGGATGCGCAGGATGCGGCCACCCGCACCGCGCTGGAGGCCTATGCCAATGGCGTGAACGCCTGGATCGGCCAGGTGAATGCCGATGCGCGGGGCCGTGGTGCGCCGGAGTTCTTTTTGTTTTCCAACGAGATCGCGGTCTGGCAGCCGGCGGATTCGCTGGCGATCATCAAGCTGATGGCGCTGCAACTGTCGTCGCATCTGGAATCCGAGGTGCTGCGCGCCCGGATGTCGCTGCTGCTGCCCGACACACGGCTGCGCGACATCCTGCCGGATGATCCGGGCACTGGCGTGACCACCCTGCCCGATTACGCCAGCCTTGTGCCGGGCGTCAGGCCCAGCTTTGAACCCCTGCGCATGGCCGAAGACCCGCTGTCGCCGTTTCACCGCCGGGCCTTTGCCGGGGCGTCGAATTCCTGGGCTGCGGCCCCCACGCGGTCGGCGGCGGGCGGCACTTTGCTGGCCAATGACCCGCATCTGGGCTTTACCGCGCCGACGCTGTGGTATCTGGCGCGGCTGGAACTGCAATCGGGCGGGGTGATCGGGGCCACCATCCCCGGGATGCCGGTGGTGCTTGCGGGACGGTCCGAGGATCTTGGCTGGGCGCTGACCTCCAGCTATCTCGACGATCAGGATCTGTATATCGAAGAGGTCAACCCCGCCAACACCGAGGAATACCGCACCCCCGATGGCTGGAAGGCGTTCGAAACCCGGCGTTCCATCATCACGGTGAAGGATGCAGAACCCGTCACCATCACCCTGCGCTGGACCGACAACGGCCCGGTGCTGCCGGGTTCCCACTATGATCTGGCCTCGGTCACGCCGCCCGGCCATGTGGCGTCGCTGGCCTGGACGGCCTTCAGCCCCGCCGACACCTCGATGACCTCGGCGATGCGGCTGATGGCGGCCAAGACCACCGATCAGGCGATTGCGGCGGGCGAATTGTTCGTGGCCCCGTCGCAGAACCTGATGCTGGCCGACCGGGGCGGGATCGCGTTCCAGATGATCGGGCAGATGCCCGCGCGTGACGCCGCGCACCAGTCGCAGGGCCGCCTGCCCAGCCCCGGCTGGATTGCGGCGAACCGCTGGCAAGGCACCCTGCCCTACACCGACAACCCGCGGGTTCAGGCCCCCGAAACCGGCATTCTGGGCAACACCAACAACAAGACGGTGGATCGCCCCTTCCCGCAGCATGTGTCGTTTGACTGGGGCGATACGCAGCGCATCCAGCGCTGGCTGGGCCTGATGAAAACCCGCGAGGTGCATACCCGCGAAAGCTTCATCGAGGCGCAGCTGGATACCGTCAGCGTCATGGCGCGCGGCTTGTTGCCGCTGATCGCCGCTGATCTGTGGTTCACCGGCGAGGCGGCACCCGATGGCACACCCGAACGCCTGCGCCAGCGCGCGCTGGAGATCCTGGCAGAATGGAACGGCGAGATGAACGAACATCTGCCCGAACCCTTGATCACGATGGCCTGGCTGCGCGCGGTGCAGGACCGGCTGATCCGGGATGAACTGGGCCCGATGGCCGATGAATTCACCCATGTGGAGCCCGTGTTCATCGACCGGGTGTTCCGCAACACTGATGGCGCGGCGGTGTGGTGCGACATCATCCAGTCATCGCCGGTGGAAACCTGCACCGAGATTGCCCGGCTGGCGCTGGATGACGCGCTGCTGGCGCTGACCGAACGCTATGGCCCGAACATCGAAAGCTGGCGCTGGGGCGACGCGCATCAGGCGACCCACGACCATCCGGTTCTGGGCGAGGTGCCCCTGCTGCGCTATTTCGTCAACATCCGCCAATCCACCAGCGGCGGCGACGACACGCTGATGCGCGGTCGCACCAAGGGCAGTCTGCCAGACCCGTTCCTGAACGTGCATGGCGGCGGCTATCGCGGGGTCTATGATTTCGCCGACCCCGACAGTTCGGTGTTCATCAGCGCCACCGGCCAGTCAGGCCACCCGCTGTCGCGCTATTACGACAATCTGGGCGAGCTGTGGCGGCGCGGCGAATACATTCCCATGTCGCTGGACCCGGAGCTTGCGCGCGCGGCGGCGGTGGGCATCACCCGGCTGTCCCCTGAATGATCCTGCTGACGCCTCGATTGATGCTGCGCCGCGCAAGGCCCGATGATCTGGCGGCGCTGCACCGCGTGCTGTCGCACCCTGCCGCCATGCGCTATTGGTCCACGCCCGAACATGAGACTCTGGCGCAGACCCAGGCGTTTCTGGCCGACACGATCGCTGCGGGGGCAGCGGGCCAGTCGGATGAATTCCTGCTGGAATATGACGGCACGGTGATCGGCAAGGCCGGCGCCTGGCGGCTGCCCGAGATCGGCTACATCCTGCACCCCGACCACTGGCGCAAAGGGCTGATGGATGAGGCTTTGCGCGCCGTCATTCCGCATCTGTTCGCCCGGCACACCATGGACGCGCTGACAGCCGAGGCTGATCCGCGCAACGCCGCGTCACAGAAACTGCTGGCAAAGATGGGGTTCCATGAAACCCGCCGCGCCGAACGCACGCTGCAATGGCGCGACGAATGGTGCGATTCGGTGTATTTCGCCCTGCCGCGCACCGCTTACAGCGCGCGGTAGCGGCCTTCCTGCCGTTCTGTCCAGCGCACGGTCAGGGCATAGCCCTCATCGCCCTGCACCTCGTCCTGCACCACACCTTCGGCATGCAGCCAGGCGCGGCGGCGGCCATCGGCAAAGCCAAGGATCAGGGTTTCGTCGCGGGTCACTTCCTCGAACACGGTGGAAATGGCGGACAACAGCCCGTCCAGCCCCTCGCCCGTCAGCGCGGAAATCGCAAATATCCGGTCAGATTTCGCGGCCTGCGCCACCAGCGCGTCGCGCATCACGCCCTGCACCAGATCCAGCTTGTTCCAGATCTCGAACTGCGGCGTCGCAGCCTTCACCCCCAGCGAGGTGAGAATATCCATCACATCCGCCGCCTGTTCCGCCGATTCCGGGTGGGCGATGTCGCGCACATGCAGGATCAGGTCGGCCTCCAGAACTTCCTCCAGCGTGGCGCGAAACGCCGCAACCAGTTGCGTCGGCAGGTCGGAAATGAACCCCACGGTATCGGATGCGATGATCTTGCGGCCCGCAGCCCCATCCCTGCCCGGCAGCGTCACGCCCCGCATCGTGGGGTCCAGCGTGGCGAAAAGCATGTCCTTGGCCAGCACGTCGGCCCCGGTCATCCGGTTGAACAGCGTGGATTTTCCGGCGTTGGTGTAACCCACCAGCGCCACCAGCGGAAACGGCACCTTGCGGCGCGCCGCGCGGTGCAATTCGCGCGTCTTGCCCACCTTGTCCAGCTGCCGCTTGATGCGCAGCACCTGATCGTCAATCGCCCGCCGGTCGGATTCGATCTGGGTTTCCCCCGGCCCGCCGACAAAGCCGAAACCGCCGCGCTGGCGCTCAAGGTGGGTCCAGGCCCGCACCAGCCGCGTGCGCTGATAGCTGAGGGCAGCCAATTCCACCTGCAACACACCCTCGCGTGTGCGGGCGCGATCGGCAAAAATCTCCAGTATCAGCCCGGTCCGGTCGAGGAGTTTCACCCCCCATTCCTTTTCCAGGTTGCGCTGCTGCACCGGGCTGACCGGGCCGTCAACCAGCACCAGCCCCGCATCCAGCGCCGCCATCCGCGCTTTCAGCTCCTCCACCTTGCCCGAACCGAACAGCATGCCGGGCGTCGGTTTGCCCAGCCGCACCACCTCGGCCCCCACCACGTCCATGTCGGGCAGGGCGGCGGCCAAAGACACGGCCTCGGCCAGCCCATGTTCGGGCAGGCGGCGCGAGCGGTCGGATTTCAGATCGGGATGCAGCACATAGGCGCGCATCGGCTCCGCCTTGGTGGAGCCGTCGAATTTGTCGAACAGGGCCGCGAGTGCCCCGTCGTCACCGTCCTCGGGATCGGTCAATGTCAGTCTTCACCTTCATAAAGGTTGATCGGCGCGCCCGGCATGATGGTGGATATCGCATGCTTGTAGACCAGCTGCGACTGGCCATCCCGGCGCAAGAGCACGCAGAAATTGTCAAACCAGGTGATCACGCCCTGCAACTTCACCCCGTTGATCAGAAATATCGTCACCGGAACTTTCGCTTTTCTGACATGATTCAGAAAGGCGTCCTGCAAATTCTGTTTATCGGCAGCCATTGTTTTTTTGCCTTTTTTTGGTCCCGCGTCCTTTACCCCGTTTTTCCGGCTGTCATCCGACGGTGCAGAACCAAGTATGAAACGCAACTGCGGGAGATTCCAGCCCAAAAAACAGCCCGTTAACAGGGCTTACACCCGCGTGTCATTTGCGCCAGCCGTCGGGCGCCAGCAGCGCAAGGATGGCCAGCGTCTCCATCCGGCCCAGCACCATCGCGGCGGCCAGCACCGCCTTGGCCCATGGCCCGAGGTCCGCCCAGGCAATCGGCACTTCGGCGGCCATGTTGGCAAGCTGCCCCGTGGTGGTCAGCGCGGCAATGGCCAGCACCAGCGCGGGTTCGAAACCGATGCCCGCCAGCGCCAGTGCCGCCGTGACAATGGCGATGGAAAAGGCGAACAGCATGAAGAATATCCAGGCCACATAGGCGCCCTGCCCGCGCAGCCGCCGCGCGGTCGCCCCCTCGCCGCCGATGGAATTGGGGTGCACGATACGCTCCAGTTCCCGCTCGGCATGGCGGAACAGCGCATAGACCCGCAGCAGCTTCACCCCGCCCGCCGTGGTGGCCACCCCGCCACCCACCAACGCCAGCCCCAAAAGTATCAGCCCCGGCGTGTTCAGCCCCGACCAGCTGCGCGCGGCATCCCAGTCGGCGCTTTCATATCCGGTGGTGGTCAGGAACGACAGGGTGGTGAACAAGGCCCCCCACAGCGCGCGGCCCGCCGCCGCCAGATTCTGCACCTCTTCCGTCTCGATGGCGCCCAGCCAGTGCCGCAGGAACAGCACCAGCGGCACCGCCACCAGAAAGAATGCGGCCATCCGCACCTCGGGGTCGCGGCGGAACGGGGTCGAACGGTCTACCATCACCGCGCCGGGAAAGGCGCGGCGGCTGACGGCCACGATCAGGAACAGGAAGATCAGCGTCTCGCCCGCCAGCCCGGAGGTAGACCCGCCCGGCCCCTGCACCGGCGATATGCCACTGGTCGAAAGCGTGCCCATGGCATGACAAAGCGCGGTCAGCCCATCCTCGCCCGCCACCAGCAGCAACACCCACAAGGCCAGCGTCAATCCGCCATAGGCGGGAAACAGTGCCAGCGTATAGCGCGTGATGCGTTCCGACGGGTCGGCGATGCGGGTGATCTGGCTGGTGCCGACCGCGCCGCGCCCCGGGGCCTGCCCGGTGATCACCTCAATCCCGCCCAGGCTCATCGGGGCCAGCACCGCCACCGCCGTCACCAGCACGAAAAACCCGCCCAGCCAGCCCGCCAGCGCCCGCCACAGATGCACCGAGGGCGGCAGCCGCCCCGGGGTGTCATAAAGCGTGGCCCCGGTGGTGGTGAAGGACGACATCATCTCGAACCAGGCGTTCAGCAGCGACGTGTCGGGGACCGCCTGATGAAACGGCAGCGCCATCATTACCGGCAGCACCAGATAGGCCCCCAGCAGCGCCCCCAGATGGCTGCGCGCCACGTTGCGCGGGTGGTAATTCGCGGTGGCGATGCCGATCATCGCGGTAAAGATCAGCAGCACCGCGCCGCCGTAAAAGAACGGCCGCGCCACGGCATGCGTGCCCAGCACCAGCGCATGTGCGGCGGGCACGAACATGGCCAGCGCCGCAATCCCCATCAGGATCACCAAAAGCGGCAGATCGAGAATGCGCTGCAACACCTTGTCCGCCTTCAGAAAAAGTCGATGGAGACCTGCAACAGCCGCTCCACCTCGGGCACGTCCTTGGCCATGCTGAACAGCGCGATGATGTCACCCTCCTCGACCCGCAGGTCGCCGGTGGGTTTCAGCACCTTGTCGCCCTTCATCACCGCGCCCACCAGCACGCCTTCGGGAAATTCGATGTCGCGGATATGCCGCCCGGCCAGCGGCGAGGTGCCCAGCACCTGCGCCTCGATCACCTCGGCCTCGGCATCGCCGATGGAATAGATCTCGCGCACCCGGCCATGCCGGATATGCCGCAGGATCGAACTGACGGTGGTGGCACGCGGGTTGATATAGGCGTCGATGTCCAAAGGCCCCATCAGCGGCACAAGGGTGGGGTCGTTCACCAGCGCGATGGCCATCGGGCAGCCCGCCGATTTGGCCCGCACCGCCACCAGCAGGTTGGTCTTGTCGTCATCCGTCACCACCAGCACCGCATCGGCACGGTCGATGTTGGCCTCCATCAGCAGGTCCATGTCCATGCCGTCGCCATGCAGCACGATGGTGCGTTCCAGCGCATCGGCGGCACGTTCGGCGGTGGCGCGGTCTTTCTCGATGATCTTGGCGCGCACCCGGTCGGTGCGGGCCTCCAGCGCGCGGGCTACGCCCAGACCCACGTTGCCGCCGCCGATGATGACGATGCGTTCCTGCTTTTTCGTCGCCTTGCCAAAGATATCCAGCGTGCGGTTGATGTCTTCGGAATGGGCAAAGACATAGACCTGATCATGGGCGAACAACTGATCCGCCGAGTCGGGCACGAACAGCCGTTCCTCGCGCCGCACCCCCACCACGATGGCCCGCAGGGTGGAAAATATGTCGTTCAATTGCCGCAGTGACGTATTCAGCACCGGGCAATCGGCATCCAGTGCGATGCCCAGAAGCTGCGCCTTGCCGCCCATGAAACTTTCGGTGTCAAAGGTGGCCGGTGCCGCCAGACGTTGCAATGCCGCCTCGGCCACCTCTTTTTCCGGGCTGATCACCACGTCGATGGGCAGATGGTCGCGCCGGTAAAGATCGGCATAGATCGCGTCCAGATAGCTTTGGCTGCGCAGGCGGGCGATTTTGCGGGTGATGCCGAACACCGAATGCGCCACCTGACAGGTGACCATGTTCACCTCGTCGGAATGGGTGGCGGCGATGATCATGTCGGCATCGCGCGCGCCCGCCCGGGCCAGCACATCGGGATAGCTGGCAAAGCCCACGATGCCCTGCACATCCAGCGTATCCGTCGCCCGGCGCACCAGATCGGCGTTGTAATCCACCACCGTCACATCGTTGCGTTCCCCCGACAGGTGCCGGGCAATCTGCCAGCCCACTTGCCCCGCGCCGCAGATGATCACCTTCATGTCAGCGTCTCCGATGCCCTGTGCTGGCCTTCATTGGCAGATGCATGGGGTGGGGTCAACGCGGGGCGCGGTCACTCCTCCTCCTCGTCATCCTCCAGCCTTGCCATGCGCCCGCCCGCCTTGGCCGTTGTCACCACACCCAAGGATTTCAGCTTGCGGTGCAGGGCGCTGCGTTCCATGCCCACAAAGCTGGCGGTGCGGCTGATATTGCCGCCGAAACGGTTGATCTGCGTCAGCAGATATTCCCGTTCGAACAATTCGCGCGCCTCGCGCAGCGGCAGGGTGGCCAAAGCGCCGCCCAGCACCAGCCGCCCCTCGCCCTCGGGCGCCGCCTCGCGCCCCGGCAGTTCGCGCGCCTCGATCGGGCCATGGCCATCGCCCAGGATCAGCACCCGCTCGATCACGTTGCGCAACTGGCGCACGTTGCCGGGCCAATGCATCGTCTGCAACATCGCTTCGGCATCCGGGGTCAGTTCGCGCAGGGGCAGGCCTTGGGTGCGATGGAACATCTCGATGAAATGCCGCGTGAGTTCGGGAATATCCTCGCGCCGCTCCTCCAGGCTGGGCACGGCGATGGGCACCACGTTCAGCCGGTCATACAATTCCTGCCGGAAGCGGCCCGCGCCGATTTCCGACCGCAGATCGCGCGTGGTGGATGATATGACCCGCAGGTCAACCCGCACCTTGTCAGACCCGCCCAGCCGGGTGAACTGCTGCTCCACCAGCACCCGCAGGATTTTTGATTGCGTGCCCAAGGGCATGTCGGCCACTTCGTCGAAATAGACCACCCCGCCATGCGCCTGTTCCAGAAGGCCCGGCTCTACCCCCCGGTCGGTGGTTTCGCGGCCGAACAGCACCTCTTCCATCCGCTCCGGTTCGATCGCGGCGGAGGATACCGAGATGAAGGCCGCCGCCGCCCGGTTGGAATGCGCATGGATGAACCGCGCGGCCATTTCCTTGCCAGACCCCGCAGGCCCGGCCAGCATCACCCGCCCGTTGGATTTCGTGACCTTTTCCAGCTGCGCCTTCACCGCCTTGAACGCAGGCGATGACCCCAGCATTTCGGATGCGGTCACATCACGCCGGCGCAATTCGCTGTTTTCGCGGCGCAACCGGCTGGTTTCCATCGCGCGGCTGACCACCACCATCAACTGATCAATGTTGAACGGCTTTTCGATGAAATCGTAGGCCCCCTGCTTTATCGCGGCCACCGCGATTTCAATGTTGCCATGGCCGGAAATGATGACCACCGGCACATCGGGGTTGTCACGCTTCACGGTTTTCAGAATGTCGATGCCGTCCATCCGGCTGTCCTTCAGCCAGATGTCGAGGATCATCAGGCTGGGCGGTTCGGCATTGATCTCGGCCATGCAATCGTCGGAATTGCCCGCCAGCCGCACCGCAAAGCCCTCGTCGCGCAGGATGTCGCCAATCAGTTCCCGGATATCGCGTTCGTCATCGACGATAAGAATGCTGCTCATGTTGTCCCTCATGGGTCTGATGTCGTGCGGCCCGCTGCGGGGCCTGATGTCTTGGCTCCCCGCGCGCGGGTGGCGCGCAGGCTGCGGGGCAGACGGATTTCCGCCATCGCCCCCCGGTGGCTGTTGCCGTCAAAAGGCGGCGCATCGGCCAGAACCAATGTGCCGCCATGTTCCTCGATGATCTTTTTCACGATGGGCAGGCCCAGACCAGTGCCCTTTTCGCGCGTGGTCACATAAGGCTCGAACAATCGCGCGCGGTCGGGCGGCAGGCCGGTGCCATTGTCGGCGATGCGGATGATGGCCGCGTCGGGCGTCACCTCCAGCGAGACACGGATTTCAGGGGCGAAACCGGGTGGCGCGCCCTTTTCCATAAAGGATTCAATCGCTTCGCCCGCGTTCTTTATCAGGTTTGTCAGCGCCTGCCCGATCATCGTGGCATCCAGATCCATCAGCAGCGGCGCGTCGGGCAGATCGGCGGCCAGCCGCACATCGGGCAGGCCCACATCCTGCAACACCACCGCATCGCGCAGGATCGCCACCAGATCCTGCTCGCGCCGGTCGGGTTCGGGCATGCGCGCGAATTTGGAGAATTCATCGACGATGCGGCGCAGGTCATTGGTCTGGCGGATGATCACATCGGCATATTGATCAAGATCCGCCGGTTCGGCCACCTGCCCCCGGAACTTGCGCTTGATGCGTTCGGCCGACAGGGCGATGGGCGTCAGCGGGTTCTTGATCTCATGCGCGATGCGGCGGGCCACGTCGCCCCAGGCGGCCATGCGCTGCGCCGATACCAGATCGGTCACATCGTCGAATGCCACCACATAGCCTTCAAGCCCGCCGTCGCCCGCGCGGCGTTCCGACATGCGCACCAGCAGACTTTCCATGCGCCCCTTGCGCGTCAGGCGGATTTCCTCCTGCACCGCCTGGCCGTTGCCGCTGCGCAGCCGGTCCAGCAACGCGGCAAATTCCGGCACGGCGACCGACAGCGCCAGATCGGCCGTTCCATCGGGAATATCCAGCAGCCGTTCGGCGGCGCGGTTCACAAACCCCACGCGCCCCTCGGCATCCAGCCCGATCACCCCCGCCGTCACCGATGACAGCACAGAGTCAAACAGCCGCCGCCGCCGTTCGGTCTGGGCGTTGGTGGCCACCAAAGCCTCGCGCTGGCCCTTCAACTGCCGGGTCATCTGGTTGAACAGGCGGCCCAGCATGGCAATCTCGTCGTCGCCCTCTTCCTCGACCACCTGCACATCCAGATCGCCCGCGCCCACCCTTTGCGCCGCCCCCGCCAGCCGCCCCACGGGCCGCGACAGCCGTTCGGCAAACCACAGCCCCAGCCAGATCGCCGCCAGTATCAGGATCAGCGCAAAGCCCAGATACAGCAGGCCGAATTCGAACAGCGTGCGCCCGCGTTCCTGTTCCAGTTGCTGATACAGCCGCACGGTTTCGCGCGTTTCGTCCAGCAGGCTGAGGATGGAGCCATCGACATTGCGCGAGACGTAAAGATAGCGGTCGGGAAACGCCTCCAGATGCACCAGCGCGCGGAATTCGTTGTTGGCCCAATCTTCGATGATCACCGTTTCACCGGCGCGGGCCCGTTCAATATCGGCGGCGATGGGCTGTTCAAAATCAAAGAGATAGCTGTTTTCGCCCCGTGTGCGCAGCATGCCGCCGCCGTCGATAAGGAACGCCTCGCGCAGGCCGCGCTGCACCAGTGTCTGCCCTTGCGTCAAAAGCGGGCGCAACTGGTCGTCCTGCAGGAAGAACTGCGATTGCTTGGCCACGTTCAGATAGGCGGCCAGCGCCTGCGCGTCTTCCGTCAGGTCGCGGTGATGTTCGGCCTGATAAGCCTCGGCGGCGGCCAGCGAGGTGCCCACAACCGCGCGCACCCGGTCGGAAAACCAGCCCTCCAGCCCCACATTCACCGTCAGCACGGCAAATACGGCCACCAGAACCGTGGGGATCAGCGCCAGCAGCGCAAACACCCCCGTCAGCCGCAGATGCAGCCGTGATCCCGCCGAGGCGCTGCGCCGGTCGGCTACCATGCGCGCCACCCGCGCCAGCACCATGGCCGCCACCACCAGCACATAGATCAGGTCGGCCAGCAGGATCAGCCGCAGCAGGGGCGAGCCCGCCCCCTGGTTGAGCGGCCCCAGCGCCAGAAACGTCGCCAGCGCCAGCAAAGGCCCCAGCAGCACAAGGCCGAATGTCATCGCCGTCTGAAACCGCCGCTGGCGGCGCAGACGGGTCAGCTTTACCCAAGTGTTGCTGCGCGCAGCGCTTCGCACGAAATCCTAGCCCTTCATGCGGGCGACGATTCGCCCCCGACTGCCATATATTGTAGGCGTCGCCGGGCTAGTTCCCTGCGCGTCACGCCGCCTGTTGCTGTTTTACATCAGCTTGCGGCGACGAGTCACGCGAATATCCAGATCGGTGATCTTCTTTCGCAGCGTGTTCCGGTTGATGCCCAGAAGGTCGGCGCATTTGGCCTGATTGCCCGCCGTGGCGTCCAGCGCGATCTCGATCAGCGGGCCTTCGACCTCACGCAGGATGCGCTGATATACGCCGGGCGGGGGCAAAGCCCCGCCATGCAGGTCGAAATACCGCTTCAGATGCCGGGCGACGGAAGCCGACAATTTCTCGCCCTCGCCCCCGCCTTTCAGCGGCTCCATCGCGGGCTGGTTGCCCAGCACAGCCTCCACCTCGGCCTTGGTGATTTCCACCTCGGCTGATGTCACCATCAGGCGCCGCAGGGTGTTTTCCAGTTGGCGCACGTTGCCGGGCCAGGAATAGGCGCGCACCAGATCACGCGCCTCGTTCGACAGGCGGCGGGTTGACCCCATGTCACGCTCGCCCCGCGCCAGAAAGTGATCGGCCAGCAGGGGGATGTCGTCGACCCGTTCGCGCAGGCTGGGCACATGCAGCGTCACCCCGCCCAGCCGGTAGAACAGATCCTGCCGGAACGCGCCGCCCTCCATCCGGGCCGAAAGGTCGGTCTGGCTGGTGGCCATGATGCGCGGGGCGTTGTCGCCCATCTGGTCCAGCATGCGCACGATGCGGGCCTGTGTGTCATCGTCGTAATCGGCCACCTCGTCGAACACGAGGCTGCCGCCCTTGGCCCGCGCCATCAGGCTTGATGGCCCGTCCATCCCTTGCAGATCACCCGCCTGCGCCACCACGAAAGGCTGCGTGCGGCGGTCGGAAAAATCATGGATCGCCCGGGCGATCAGGCTTTTGCCGGTGCCCGATTCGCCAGTGATCAGCACCGCCAGATCGGTGTTCATCACCCGCGCCACCAGCCGGTAAAGCGCCTGCATCGCCGCCGTGCGGCCCACCAGCGGCAGGTCGTCGCCGCCTTCGCGCGGCACCACCACGCGGGCGGGCGCGCGGCGTTTCAGATCCAGCGCGCGGGCCGATCGTTTCATCAGGTCGGGCAGATCGAAGGGTTTGGGCAGGTAATCATAGGCCTCGGCCTCGGCGGCCTGAATCGCCGTCATGATGGTGTTCTGCGCCGAAATCACGATCACCGGCAGGCCGGGGCGCATCTTGCCGATGCGGGGCAGCGCCTCCAGCCCGTTGCCGTCGGGCATGATCACGTCGGAAATCACCAGATCGCCCTTGCCCTCTTCCACCCAGCGCATCAGCGTCATCAGGCTGGATGTCGCATGAACCTTGCAGCCCGCCCGGGTCAGGGCCTGGGTCAGCACCGTGCGTATCGTGCGGTCGTCATCCGCGACCAGAACCGTGCCATCCATCAGTTGCCCTCCATTTCGTGCAGCGCCATGTTCCGGGGCGCAACCGGCAGCGACACACGGAACACCGTGCGCCCGGGAACCGAATCGACGGCAATCCAGCCGCCGTGGTCGGAGATGATTTTCGACACCAGCGCCAAGCCCAGCCCCGTGCCATTCTCGCGCCCCGACACGAAAGGCTCGAATATCGCCCCCGCGATCTCGGGCTTTATGCCGGGGCCGTCGTCGATGATTTCCACCTGCAGGGGCAAGGGGTTGCCCGTGCCATCCTTGCGCCGCAGCCGCAGCGACAGGTCATAGAAACTGCGCAGCCGGATCGTGCCGCCCTCGGGCCCTGCCGCCTCGGATGCGTTCTTGATCAGGTTCAGGAACACCTGCATCAACTGATCCGGGTCGGCGAATGTGGCGGGCAGCGAGGGGTCGTAATCCTCGACAATCGCCATCTTGGCCGCAAAGCCCACCATCGCCGATTTGCGCGCGCGGTCCAGCGCGTCGTGGATGTTCACCGCGCGGCGTTCTGGCGGGCGCAGGTTGCCGAACTGTTCCACCTGTTCCAGCAGCTTCACGATGCGACGGGTTTCCTCGACGATCAGGTCGGCCAGCTCGCGGTCTTCCGGGCCAAGGCTCATGCTGATCAGCTGCGCGGCCCCCGAAATGCCCGCCAGCGGGTTCTTGATCTCATGCGCCAGCATTTCCGCCATGCCGATGGCCGAACGCGCCGCCGTCTTTACCGCCGTTGCCCGGCCCAGCCGGTCGGCGATTTCGCGGGGCGAGATCAGCAGCATGATGATGTCGGGGTTGTCGTTCATCGGCGCGATCTGGATGTTGCACTGCACCGGGGGCTTTTCGCCGGTGGTCACATCCACATCATTGATGAAAAGCGCCGACTGGTTGGCGCGGGCGCGGGCAAAGGCCTCGTCCATCGGGGCGTCGATCAGCAGCCGGTCGAATGCGGGCTGGCCCTTCAGGCTTTTGTCGGATGCGTTCAGGAACTGTTCCGCCGCCGGGTTCGTCTCGATGATCTTGCCCTTGATGTCGATCAGGAAGGCAGGCACCGGCAGGCTGGCCCAGATCACGCCCGGCACCGGATAGGGCGAGCGATAGGTGCTCATGCCGCCACCCTTTCCTGTTGCGCGAAGGCGGCGTGCAAGGCGCGGATCACCTGCGCGGGCGCGTCAAGCGTCACGATGCCTGCGCGCAGATGGTCCAGCCCCGCCACCGACAGATACCAGCCCAGATGCTTGCGGGCCACGCGCAGGCCCAGATCGGTGCCGTAGAACGCCAGCATCGCCTCGTAATGCGTGCAGATCATGTCGGCCAGCGCGGCCCCCTGCGGCACCACCGGCGCGGGCAGCCCGTAAACATCGGCGGCAATCTGCGCCAGCGCCCAGGGCCGCCCCTGCGCCCCGCGCCCCACCATCACGCCATCGGCACCCGACGCCGCCAGCGCCGCCCGCGCCGTCGCACTATCAACAATATCGCCATTGGCGATGACCGGAATGCCCACCGCATCCTTCACCGCGCGGATCGCCGCCCAATCGGCCTGCCCGGTGTAGAACTGGCAACGCGTGCGCCCGTGGATCGTGACCATGCGCACCCCGGCACCTTCGGCCCTGCGGGCAATCTCGGGGGCGTTCAGCAGGCTGTCATCCCAGCCCAGCCGGGTTTTCAGCGTCACCGGCACATCCACCGCATTCACCACCGCCTCGATCAGCCGCAGCGCCAGATCAGGCTCGCGCAGCAGCGCCGATCCGCAGGCACCGTTGCCGCTGGCGGATGTAACCTTTTTCGCCGGGCACCCCATGTTGATGTCGATCACCCGCGCGCCCTGCCCTGCGACATAGCGCGCGGCCTCGGCCATCCAGTGCGGATCGCGGCCCGCAAGCTGCACCGCCGTATTGGCCAGACCAAAGCCCAGCTCGGCGCGGGCACGCGCGACGGGCTTTGCCTGCACAACCTCCTGGCTGGCCACCATTTCCGACACCACCAGCCCGGCACCAAAGCTCGCCACAAGGTTGCGGAACGGCAGGTCGGTAATGCCCGCCAGCGGAGCCAGCAGAACAGGCGGGTCGAGTGAAACCGTGGCCATGCGGAGTGACACTTGCCTATTCCTTGTGCGTCAACGTCTGACCTAAGCCTGCAATCGGAGGATGACAAACAAACTCCCTCTGCAAACCGGCTGAAAAACGTGCTTTGCCTAAATTATGTGCGTTCGCGATCAAATCCTGCCCCTCTGCAAGGCACAAGCAGCGGGGCCATTGATTGTCAGCCCTTCTGCTATGGCCTACAGATGGGGGCGATGGGTGAAACGACAATGACAACCGCTGCAATCATCGTGGCCGCCGGGCGTGGAACGCGCGCCGGGGGCGACCTGCCGAAGCAATGGCAGCCGCTGGCCGGCCAGCCGGTATTGGCGCATGTGCTGGCGGTCTTTGCCGCCCATCCGGGCATTGATCGTGTGGTGCTGGTGATCCACCCCGAAGACCGCGCCCGGGCCGGCACGCTGGCCCTGCCCTGCGATCTGGTGCATGGCGGGGCCACGCGCGACGCGTCGGTGCGCAACGCGCTGGAGGCGCTGGCGGGCGCTGGCGTGGCGCGGGTGCTGATCCATGACGGCGCGCGCCCGCTGGTGACACCCCAACTGATCGACCGGTTGCTGGCGGCGCTGCACGCAGCACCCGGGGCCGCGCCTGCCCTGCCGGTCAGCGATGCGCTGTGGCGCGGCGCGATGGGCCGGGTGGCGGGCACGCAAGACCGCGCGGACCTGTTTCGCGCACAAACGCCGCAGGCCTTCCATTTTGACGCCATCCTTGCCGCGCATCGCGGCTTTCGCGGCATCGCGGCGGATGATGTCGAGGTGGCCCGTGCGGCGGGGCTTGACGTGGCGATTGTAGAGGGCGACGAGAACAATCTGAAACTCACCTACCCCGGCGATTTCGCCCGCGCCGCGCGGCTGATCACGGCGCGACAGGAGGCTGCGATGGATATCCGCACCGGCAACGGCTTTGACGTGCACCGCTTTGGCCCCGGCGATCAGGTCTGGCTGTGCGGCGTGTCCGTGCCGCATGATTTCGGGCTGGTGGGCCATTCCGATGCCGATGTGGGCATGCATTCCCTGACCGATGCGATCTATGGCGCGCTGGCCGAGGGCGACATCGGCCAGCATTTCCCGCCATCCGACCCGCAGTGGAAAGGCGCGGCCTCGCATATCTTTCTGGCGCATGCGGTGGGGCGGGCGCAGGCGCGCGGCTTTCGCCTGACGCATGCCGATGTGACCCTGATCTGCGAATACCCCAAGATCGGCCCGCATGCCGCCGCGATGCGGGCGGCGCTGGCGGGCATCATGGGGGTAGAGGTGGACCGCGTGTCGGTAAAGGCCACCACATCGGAAAAGCTGGGGTTCACCGGCCGGGGCGAGGGCATCGCGGCCATGGCCACGGCCACGTTGGTGCAGGCATGAGCCGGCTTTTGACGACATTCTTCGGCGCGGGGCTGCTGCGCCCGGCGCCCGGCACCTGGGGGTCTTTGGCGGCACTGGTGCTGGGGCTGGCGATTGACAGTTTCCTGGGCTTTCCGCTGCTGGTCATCGCCACCATCGCCGTCACGCTGCTGGGTTTCTGGGCCTGCGAGCAGGAATTGCGCGACCGTCACGGCGAAGACCCGTCAGAGATTGTCATCGATGAAGTGGCAGGCATGTGGATCGCCCTTCTGTTCCCCGCTGCGGCCTTCTGGTGGCGCGGCACCGACGACTGGGCGCTGAACGCCTGGCCGGGTTGGGTGGCGGCCTTTGTGTTCTTCCGGCTGTTCGACATATGGAAACCCTGGCTGGTGGGCCGGGCCGACCGGCGGCACGATGCGGCGGGGGTCATGCTGGATGACCTCTGGGCCGGGCTGTTCGCCGGGGTGGCCACGATTGTCACCGGCATCCTGTGGCATCTGCCGATGGTGATGGGTTGACGGCGGCCCTGCTGGCCCCCCGCCTGATTGATCTGGCCCGGACTAGGGGCGTGAAAATCGCCACCGCGGAAAGCTGCACCGGCGGGATGATCTCGGCCGCGCTGACCGATCTGGCGGGATCGTCCGACATGTTCGACCGGGGGTTCGTCACCTATTCCAACGCGGCCAAGATGGCCATGCTGGGCGTGCGGGCCGAAACGCTGAGCGCCTTTGGCGCGGTGTCGGAACAGGTGGCGGCGGAAATGGCGGCGGGCGCGCTGGCGCGGTCTGATGCGGCGCTGGCGGTATCCGTCACCGGCATTGCCGGCCCCGGCGGATCAGAATTCAAACCCGAGGGCCGGGTATGTTTCGGTCTGGTCATGACCGGGTGGAACGTGACCGGGCGGGCCACAGCCACCGAAACGGTGGAGTTCGGGCCGCTGGGCCGTGGCAAGGTGCGCATTGCCACGGTCGATCACGCGCTGACGCTGCTGCTGGCGGCGTTGGAGCGGTAGTTGGGCGGGATCGCCCGGCGCCATGGCAGAGGCCTCCGGCGGGGATGTTTTGAGACAGAAAATGTTGGGGCGCGGCATTGCCTGCACGCGCGGGGCCGAGCGGCGGGCCCGCGCCGGGTGCGCCCCTGCGATCACATCACCCCTTTGCCGCAGCCGGCCCGTAAAGCGCCGCGGCCCGCCGTTCGAACGCGCGCACGATGCGCAGCATCGCCTCGTTGAACACCACACCGATGATTCCCTGCAGAATCGCGTTGCGGAATTCGAAATCGACGAAAAACTCCACCTCGCAGCCACCTTCGGCCCGGTCGCGGAAGCCCCAGGTCGATCGCATGTGCCGGAAAGGACCATCGAGATATTCCGTCTCGATGCGCCTTGCCCCCGGCCACAGCGTCACGCGGCTGCCGAATCTCTCGCGGAACACCTTGAAGCTGATGACCAGATCGGCCTCCATCACCTCTCCGGCCTCGCCCTGCGGCCCGGTGACGGGCGTGCGCGAGCGGATGCGCGCGGCGGCATTCCACGGCAGGAACTGCGGGTAGGATGCCACATCCGCCACCAGATCATACATCTGCTGCGCGGTGTAGGGCAGAACCCTTGTTTCGTGGTGCTGTGGCATCGGCGGTCCTTGGGCGCGTGACTTGGGCTTGGGTATTGGGTAAACCGGGTCGGGAATTCAAGGGGGTGCCATGCCGCAGCGACCATATGTGATCGACCGGATGATCACGGCCAAGGCCATCGCGGCAAGGGTCGAGGCACTGGCGCGTGACATCACCGCGCATTTCGCGGGCACCGACAAGCTGGTGGTGGTGGGCCTCTTGCGCGGGTCTTTCGTGTTCATCGCCGATCTGGTGCGCGAACTGGACCTGCCGGTCGAGGTCGATTTCATGGAAGCCTCGTCCTATGGCGACACGATGACCTCCAGCCGCGAGGTGCGCATCCTGAAGGATCTGCGCGGCGAGATTGCCGGGCGCGATGTGCTGGTGGTGGAGGATATCGTGGATACCGGGTTCACCCTGTCGCATGTGCTGCACCTGTTGCGCGCGCGCGGCCCGGCAAGGATCGAGGTTTGCGCCCTGCTTGACAAGCCCACGCGGCGCGAAGTTGACATCCGCGCCACCTGGACCGGATTTGAAATTCCCGATGAATTCGTGGTGGGCTACGGCATCGACTTTGCACAGCGCAACCGCAACCTGCCCTATATCGGCAAGGTGCGCTTTACCGATGCTGGCTGACCATCTGGCCCCCGGTCTGGCCATCATCTTTTGCGGCACGGCGGTCGGCGCGGCCTCGGCCCGGGCGGGGCATTACTATGCCGGGCCGGGCAACCTGTTCTGGCCGCTGCTGGCCGAAACCGGGCTGACGCCGCGCAAGCTGGCCCCGCAGGAGGATCATCTGTTGCCCGGTTTCGGGCTGGGCCTGACCGATCTGGCCAAGGGCGTGGCCGGGCAGGATGCCGCCATTCCCCGGGCGGCCTATACGCCCGAACGGGTGCTGGCACTGGCACTGCGCTGGCAGCCCCGCGCGCTGGCCTTCACCAGTCTGGCGGCGGCGCGCATCGGTCTGGGCAACCGGCATCTGTGCGCCGGGCGGCTTGAGGCAGATGTGCGCCTGCCCGGGGTCGCTTTGTGGTCGCTGCCCTCGCCCTCGGGGCTTGCACGCGGCCATTTCCGGCGCGGGCCATGGGATGATCTGGCGGCATGGCGAAAGGAATTGCGATGAACCTGGTCTGGCTGATGCGCATGGCGCGTTGGGCGCGGCATCCACCCTCGTGGGGGCGGGTCAAGCTGGTGGCGGCGGTGGTCGCGCTCTGCCTGCTGCTGGTGGGGATCGAGGTGTTCCTGGGCTGGCCCGACTGGCTGACCACCCATGGCGGCGGGCGGCCCGTCAGACCCTGATCACGCAATCGGCGGTGGCAATCTGGCCGCGCCGGGTTATGCTCCGCCCATCCCGCCCCGTCCCCGGAACAAGGACCAGCCCGATGCGCCTTCTGCCCGCCGCCGCCCTTCTTGCCCTGCTGGGGGCCGGAGCCGCCTGGTATCTGACCGCACCCTCGCCCTTGCCCGCCGAGGCAACTGCCGGGCTGACCGGCGATGCCACCCAGGGCGAGGCAGTGTTCTGGGCCGCCGGATGCGCCTCATGCCACATGGCACCCGAGGCCACGGGCGATGCGCAACTGGTGCTGGCAGGCGGGCAACGCTTTGCCACGGCGTTTGGCACATTCATCGCCCCCAACATCTCGCCCAGCCCCGAGGCGGGCATCGGCGGCTGGACTCTGGCCGAGCTTGCCAATGCCATGACGCGCGGCGTCTCGCCCGGTGGCGCGCATTACTACCCCGCCTTCCCCTATGCCGCCTACAGCAAGGCCGACTTGCAGGATGTGGCGGATCTGAAAGCCTTTCTTGACACGCTGCCCCCCGATGCCACCCCCAGCCAGCCGCATGAGCTGGGCTTTCCCTTCACCATCCGCCGCAGCCTTGGCGGCTGGAAACTGCTGTTCCTGCGTGATGACTGGGTGGTTACAGGCGACCTGACGCCTGCCGAAACCCGGGGCCGCTATCTGGCCGAGGCTTTGGGCCATTGCGGCGAATGCCACACGCCGCGCAATGCGCTGGGCGGGCTGAAAACCGCGCAATGGCTGCAAGGCGCGCCGAACCCGTCGGGTCAAGGCAATATTCCGGGCATCAACAGCGCGTCGCTTGACTGGTCAGAGGATGAGATCGTGGAATACCTGACCTCGGGCTTCACCCCCGATTTCGACAGTGCGGGCGGCCATATGGCGCATGTGGTGGCCAACCTGGCCCGCCTGCCCGACACCGACCGCGCGGCGATTGCGGCTTACCTCAAGAAAGTTCCTTAACCAGTTGATACAATTGTCATATTAACGATCTTGCCGCGATCGTCATTTTCTGTCTCCAAATATCCCCGCCGGAGGCCTCCACCGAAAGGCCGGGTGCAAACCCCGGCGGTCAGTCACGCCTGAACCGCCACCAGCGCGCCCTTGGCCCCCAGCACCCGGGCTGCAAGAGCCGCGCCTCGCCGCACGGCGGCGGCAAGGGGCTCACCCGCCAGATGTGCGGCCAGAAAGCCCGCATTGAAGCTGTCGCCCGCCGCCGTGCTGTCAACCACCTGTGACACCTGCACCGGCGCGTGGCGGGCCTCTTGCCCCCGGTCCAGCGTCAGCATCTGGCCCGCGCCGTTCTTCACCACCACCAATGGCACGCCCGCAGCCGCATAGCGCGCCGCCGTCGCCGCCAGATCGGCATCGCCGAAATGCACCGCCTCGTCATCATGCGACGGCAGGGCAATGTCGGCCATCGCCGCGGCCTGCATCACCCTTGCGCACATCATGGCGGTATCGGGCCAAAGCCGCGGGCGCAGATTGGGGTCGAACACCACCAGCGCGCCCGCCCCGCGTGCCGCGGCCACCGCCGCCAGAAACCGCGTGCGATCTTCCGGCGGCAGGATGGCCAGCGTGATGCCCGAGAAATACACCACACCCGCCCCGTCAAACGCCGCGTCCAGCACAGCAGCATCCCCTGCCAGTTCGCGCGCCGCGCTTTGCCCGCGCCAGTAGGAAAAGCTGCGCTCGCCCTTGACCAGTTCGATCATGTAAAGCCCCGGCGTGCGCCCCGGCAGCCGCGCCACATGGCCGGTGCCGATGCCCGCATCCGCCATGAAATCCACCATCCTGCCCGACAGCGGGTCGGTGCCAAGCGCCGTCACATAATCCACCGTCCAGTCACCGGCCAGGCAGCGCCGCGCATACCATGCTGTGTTGAACGTATCGCCCGCAAAGCCCATGGCAAACTGCCCCTCGGTGGCCAGCGGGGCCAGTTCCACCATGCATTCCCCAACCGAAACGAAACGCGGCATCAATTGTCTTCCTCGGCAAAGTAATCACGGTGGTCGGCGCGGATGCGGGTGATCTGCTCCAGTATCCGCGCCAGATGCACGCGCATGCCCTGAACCGCCGCCACCTCATCCCGCGCCTTCAGCGCGTCCAGCAGCATCACATGGTCATCAAACGCCGCCTGCGAGGCGAATGACAGCGACAGATAGCGCACCCTGTCCATATGCGCCTTTGATTCGCGGATGATGTCCCAGGCAAATCCAAGGCCCGCGCGTTCGCAGATCTCGCGGTGGAACTGGTCATCCAACTGGTGAAATCCCAGCCGGTCGCCTGCCAGCATGGCGGCCCGCTGCTGGTCTATCAACACGTCCAGCGCGGCGTGGTCGGCGGGCGTCATGGCCGTGCAGGCCGCGCGCATGGTCTCCGCCTCCAGCGCGGTGCGGATGAACCGGGCCTGCATCACCGCGCGGGTGGAAATCAGCGCGATCGTGGTGGCGCGCTGCGGCCGGATCAGCAGAAACCCCAGCTTTGACAGCCGGTAGAACGCATCGCGCACCGGCTGGCGCGAGGCCCCCATGATTCGCGCCACATCCACCTCAGATATCTTGGCCCCCGGCGGCAGCTGCAACGACAGAACCTGCGCATGCAGGGCGTCAAATATCTGATCCGCAACGGAAGGCCGGTCGATCAGATCCAGACTGCGCAGGGTGGAAATTTCGGTCATCTCTGCCTCGTTGACAGGTTTGGGCTACTAGCATATTAGATTATCAGTGGCGCCAAACCAAGCGTTACATCCGCTGTTTTCGCAGGGAGAGGGAGGAAAGCAATGGGATTTCTTGACCCAGACCGGCTGTTGCCGGCCGATCCCGCCACCCGCCCGCTGGCCCGCCGCCTGTATGACGCGGTGCAGGGCCTGCCGATCATCAGCCCGCATGGCCACACCGACCCGCGCTGGTTTGCCGAAAACGCGCCCTTCCCCGACCCCGCCCAACTGTTCGTGACGCCCGACCATTACGTGTTCCGCATGCTGTGCTCGCAGGGCGTGCCGCTGGATTCCCTGGGCGTGCCGCGCATTGATGGCGGGCCGGTGGAAACCGACGGGCGCAGGATCTGGCGGCTGTTCGCGCAGCACTACCACCTGTTCCGGGGCACGCCCTCGCGCCTGTGGCTGGACCATGCCTTTGCCGAGGTGTTCGGCCTGACCGAACGGCTGTCGCCTGCCAATGCCGATGCCGTCTATGACCATATCGCGGATTGTCTTTCGCAAGACGCTTTCCGCCCCCGCGCGCTGTTTGAGCGGTTCAACATCGAGGTGATCGCCACCACCGAATCCGCGCTGGATGATCTTGGCTGGCACCGCATGATCCGCGACTCGGGCTGGTCGGGCCGCGTGATCACCGCTTACCGCCCCGATGCGGTGGTTGACCCCGAATTTCCCGGTTTCGCCGCCAATGTCGCGGCGCTGGGGGTGATGACGGGCGAGGATACCGCCACATGGGGCGGCTATCTGGCCGCGCACCGCAACCGCCGGGCCTATTTCAAGGGCTTCGGGGCCACGTCATCCGACCATGGCCACCCGACCGCCCGCACCGAAAACCTGTCTGCCGCAGATGCCGCCGCCTTGTTCGCCAAGGCTTTGGCAGGGCAATGCACGGCGGATGAGGCCGATGCATTCCGTGGCCAGATGCTGACCGAAATGGCGCGGATGAGCCTTGATGACGGGCTGGTGCTGCAAATCCACGCGGGCAGCCACCGCAACCATTCGGCGCAGGTCTTGGCCCGGTTCGGCCGCGACAAGGGCTTCGACATTCCTACGCGCACCGATTACGTCCGCGGCCTGAAACCCTTGCTGGACGCGCACGGCATGGACCCGCGCCTTTCGATCATCCTGTTTACGCTGGATGAAACCGTCTATGCCCGCGAACTGGCCCCGCTGGCCGGTGCCTACCCCGCGCTGAAACTCGGCCCCGCCTGGTGGTTTCACGACAGCCCCGAGGGCATGCGCCGGTTCCGCGAGCAAACGACCGAAACCGCCGGTTTCTACAACACCGTGGGCTTCAACGACGACACCCGCGCCTTCTGTTCCATCCCCGCCCGGCATGACGTGGCCCGGCGGGTGGACAGCGCCTTTCTTGCGACCCTCGTGACCAGCGGAAGACTGGACGAGGACGAGGCGCATGAACTGGCGCACGACCTTGCCTACCGGCTGGCAAAGCAGGCCTACCGCCTGTGAGCCGCCGCAACAGACGACCAACGGAGGAGAGAACCATGACATTCACGACATCCCTGACCGCCGCCCTGCTGGCCAGCGTGGCGCTGGCAGGCAGCGCCCTTGCCTGCGAAACCACGCTCAGATCATCCGACACCCACCCCGACGGCTACCCCACCGTGGAAGCCGTGAAGCACATGGGCAAGCTGCTGGAAGAACGCAGCGCAGGCCGCCTGTGCGTCGAGGTGTTCCACTCGGCCCAGCTGGGCGAGGAAAAGGACACGATCGAACAGACCCGTTTCGGCGTCATCGACCTGAACCGCGTCAGCATGGGCCCGTTCAACAACCTGATCGAGGAAACCAAGGTTGTGTCGCTGCCCTATATCTTCCGCTCGGTCGATCACATGCACAAGGTGATGGACGGCGACATCGGCGCCGAGATTCTGGAGGCCTTCACCGCGCATGATCTGGTGGGGCTGGCGTTCTTCGACGGTGGCTCGCGCAGCTTTTACAATGCCAAAAAACCCATTGAATCGATGGCAGATCTGGCCGGCATGAACATGCGCGTCATGCAATCCGACATCTTTGTGGACATGATGGGGGCCATGGGTGCCAACGCCACGCCGCTGCCCTACGGCGAGGTGTATTCGGCCATCCAGACCGGCGTGATCGACGGGGCCGAAAACAACTGGCCGTCCTACGAATCCTCGGGGCATTTCGAGGTGGCAGGCTATTACACGATGGACGAACACCTGATCGTCCCCGAAGTGCTGGTGATGTCGAAAGCCGCCTGGGACAAGCTGACCCCCGAAGATCAGGCGCTGGTGCAGCAGGCCGCCAAGGACAGCGTGCCCGTGATGCGTGAAATGTGGGCCGCCCGCGAAAAGGCGTCCGAGGAAAAGGTGGTGGCCGCCGGTGCCACGATCATCCGCGACATCGACAAGACCCCCTTCATCGAGGCGATGGTGCCCGTCTATGAAAAGCACGTCACCACCGACACGCTGAAAGATCTGGTCGCCCGCATCCAGGCGACCGAGTGATCTGAACACCGGCCCGCAGCGCGCTGGTGCTGCGGGCTTTTTCCTGATGTTTCGATGGGGGTGGGCATGCGGCAAGGCATGATGACAGTGGCGGTGACGCTGGGCCATGTGGCGCGGGCCGCGCTGTGGGTGGCGGGCATCTGCCTGATCCTGATGACGCTGTTCATCGCGGTGCAGGTGTTTTCGCGCTATGTGCTGGGCACCTCGCAGACATGGACGGAACCTACCGCCATCCTGCTGATGGGCTGGTTCATCTTTCTGGGGGCCGCCGTGGGCATCCGCGAGGGGTATCACCTCAGCTTTGACGTGCTGCTTTATGTGCTGCCAGAGGGCGCGGGCAAGGTGCTGCACAGCCTGTCCGACATCGCCGTCGGGGCCTTTGGCGCGGGCATGCTGTGGTATGGGGCCGAGTTGATGATCCGCACCTGGACGGCCGTGATGCCCACGCTTGGCCTGCCGGGTGGCGTGGCCTTTCTGCCTGTCACACTGGGCGGGGCCTTGGTGCTGATCTTTTCGCTTGAACGGCTGGCGCGGCGCGCGGCGGGCCTGCACACGATGCGCTTTGGCGAAGACGCACCCGTAGAATAACCCCATAAGGGACTGCATTCATGGAACTTTACATCCTTTTCGGGTCGTTCGTCTTTCTGTTGCTGATTGGCACACCCGTGGCCTTCTGCCTTGGCATCTCCAGCTTTGCCACGGTGCTGTATCTGGGCCTGCCGCCGCTGGTGGTGTTTCAGCGGCTGAATTCCGGCGTGTCGGTCTTTGCGCTGATGGCGATCCCGTTTTTCATCTATGCGGGCGACCTGATGGTGCGGGGCGACATTGCCCGCAGGCTGGTGGCACTGGCCGGTGCGCTGGTGGGGCATCTGCGGGGCGGGCTGGGGCAGGTGAACATTCTGGCCTCGGTGATGTTCGGCGGTGTGTCGGGCTCGGCCGCCGCCGATGCCTCAGCCATCGGCGGGCTGATGGTTCCGCAGATGAAGGCGCGCGGCTATGACGTTGATTATGCTGTAAACATCACGGTGGTCGGTTCGATCATCGCGCTGATGATCCCGCCCTCGCACAACATGATCATCTATTCCATCTCGGCGGGCGGGCGTCTGTCGATTGCCGATCTGTTCACCGCGGGCATCATCCCCGGCCTGCTGCTGGCGCTGTCGCTGATGGTGGCCGCCTATCTGGTCGCCCGCAAGCGCGGCTACCCGACCGAGGCGTTTCCCGGGCTGAAGATGCTGGGCGTGATCTTTGTATCGGCCATGCCCGGGCTGATCCTGGTGGCGATCATCTTTGGCGGCGTGCGTTCGGGCGTGTTCACCGCCTCGGAAAGTTCAAACATCGCGGTGGTTTACGCGCTGCTGGTGACAATCCTCGTCTATCGCTCGCTCAGCTGGGGCGAGTTCGTGCATGCCACCATTGGCGCGGTGCGCACCACCGCCATGGTGCTGCTGGTCATCGGCTGTGCGGCATCCTTTGGCTGGCTCTTGGCCTATCTTCAGGTGCCCACCGCCATCGTGGCCTTCATGCAGACGCTGTCCGACAACCCGATCATCATCCTTCTGATGATCAACGTGGCGCTGCTGGTGCTGGGCACGTTCATGGACATGTCGCCGCTGATCGTCATCACCACGCCGATCTTCCTTCCCGTGGCGCAGGCTTTTGGCGTGGATCCGGTGCATTTCGGGGTGATCCTGATCCTGAACCTGGGGATCGGGCTGTGCACGCCGCCGGTGGGGGCCGTGCTGTTCGTGGGCTGCGCGGTGGGCAAGATTTCCATCTGGCAGGCGATGCGCACCATCTGGCCGTTCTATGGCGCGGCCTTTGTCACGCTGATGCTTGTTACCTATATTCCGGCGCTGTCGCTTTGGCTGCCGGCCCAATTCCGCTGAGGTATCCGATGTTTCCCGTCAAAGCCACCGACCCCGGCGTCACCCGTCAGGTGCTGGCCGACAACCCCGACCTGATGCTGGTCGCCTTCCGGTTCGACACCGGGGCCGAGGGGCGGCTGCACAGCCATCCGCATGTGCAGGCCACTTTCGTGCAGGCTGGGCGTTTCCTGTTTGCCATCAATGGGGTAGAATCCGAAATCGGGCCGGGCGACAGCCTGATGATCCCGTCTGGCGCGCAGCACGGCTGCCGCTGTATCGAGGCTGGGGTGCTGATTGACAGCTTCACCCCGCGCCGCGACGATTTTCTGTAAAGGACCACAACATGCTGACCGTCTCAACCCGCCACGCCATTGACCCCGTTTCGGCAAAAGCCCTTGATACCAAGGGCTTGCGCGATGCCTTTCACATGGATGGCCTGTTTGCCGAAGGGCAGATCAACCTGGTCTACACCCATTATGACCGCATGATCGTGGGCGGAGCCGTGCCCGGCGGCGCGGCACTGGTGCTGGACCATGTGAAGGAATGCGGCACGGCCAGCATTCTGGACCGGCGCGAGATGGGCATCGTGAACATCGGCGCGGAAGGCACTGTTTCGGCAGGTGGATCCGACTATGCGATGGCGCGCGGCGATGTGCTGTATCTGCCGATGGGCGCGGGCCCGGTGACATTCGCGGGCGCGGGCCGGTTCTACATCCTGTCCTGCCCGGCGCATCACGCTTACCCCGCCCGGCTGGTGCCGATCGGCGAGGCGAAACAGGTGCATCTGGGCGAGGCGGCCACGTCGAACAAGCGCACGATATATCAGTTCATCCACCCCGATGTGATGCCCGCCTGCCAACTGGTTGTAGGCTATACACAATTCCACGAAGGTTCGGTCTGGAACACGATGCCCGCGCATCTGCATGACCGCCGGATGGAGGCTTATCTTTACTTCGATCTGGCCGAGAATGCCCGGGTGTTTCACTTCATGGGCGAGCCGTCGGAAACCCGGCATCTGGTGATGAAGAACGAAGAGGCGGTGGTGTCGCCACCCTGGTCGATCCATTGCGGGGCGGGCACCGGGGCCTATACGTTCATCTGGGCGATGGCGGGTGACAACGTGGATTACCGCGATGTCGAGATGGTGGGCATGGAGGATCTGCGGTGATTTCCTTTTCCCTTGCGGGCCAGCGCGCGCTGGTGACGGGTGCGAATACCGGTATCGGGCAGGCCATCGCCGTGGCGCTGGCCGGTGCCGGGGCCGAGGTGATCGCGGCGGGCCGGTCCAGTTCGGCCGAGACGGTGGCGATGATCGTGGCCAACGGTGGCACGGCGCGCGAAATGCAGCTGGATTTTGCCGACCCGATGGCCGCGCATGACAGCTTCACCGCAGAACGCATTGATATTCTTGTGAACAATGCGGGCATCATCCGCCGCGCGGATTCGGTGGATTTCACCGAGGCTGATTGGGACGCGGTGATGGATGTAAACCTGAAGGCGGTGTTCTTTACCTGTCAGTCCTTTGCGCGCGCGGCCTTGGCGCGGGGTGCCGGGGGGCGGATCATCAACGTGGCCTCGCTTTTGTCGTTTCAGGGCGGCATCCGTGTGCCATCTTATACTGCGTCAAAACATGGGGTTGCGGGGCTGACGAAACTCCTGGCCAACGAATGGGCGGCCAAGGGCATCAACGTGAATGCCATTGCCCCCGGTTATATCGAGACGAACAACACCGAGGCTTTGCGCGCAGACCCTGACCGCAGCCGGTCGATCCTTGAGCGCATTCCGGCCGGGCGTTGGGGCAAGGCCGATGACATTGCCGGCACGGCGGTGTTCCTGGCCTCTCCCGCCGCCGCCTATATCCATGGCGCGGTGCTGAACGTGGACGGAGGCTGGCTTGCCCGCTGAACGCCTGGTGAACAGCAGACCGGGCATCGGCATCGTGCATCTGGGCCTTGGCGCGTTTTTCCGTGCCCATGGCGCGGTTTACGTGGCCGAGGCGATGGCGGCCTCGGGCGGTGACTGGGGCATTCTGGGCGTGTCGCTGCAATCGCCCACGGTGCGCGACGCGCTTGCACCGCAGGGCTTTGCCTATTGGGCGGTGGAACAGGGGCCGGGCGGCGAGGTGCCGCGCCGCATCGACGTGGTGCAGAATGTGCTGGTGGCCCCCGAAGACCCTGCCGCCGTTCTGGCGGCCATGGCTGATGCAGGGGTGAAGATCGTCAGCCTGACGGTGACGGAAAAGGGCTATTGCCACAATCCGGCGGATGGCAGGATCAACCAGCAACACCCTGATATTGTGCATGATATGGCAAACCCCCTGCCCCGGTCTGCCCCCGGTTTCCTGGTGCGGGCGCTGGCGCTGCGGCGGGCGGCGGGGCTGGCCCCCTTCACCGTGATGACCTGCGACAACCTGCCGGAAAACGGCCATGTGCTGCGCGGTGTGGTGCTGGATCTGGCCCGCGCGCTGGACCCGGGCCTGGCCAACTGGATCGCCACCGAGGGCCGCTTTCCCTGCACCATGGTCGACCGGATCGTGCCCGCCACGAAACCCGAGGATATTCAGCGGCTTGCAGCGCAAGGCATCACCGATGCCGCCCCAGTCATGCACGAACCCTTCCGGCAATGGGTGGTGGAGGACAGTTTCGTGGGCGGTCTGCGCCCCGATCTGGGCGCTGTGGGGGTGCAACTGGTGGCCGATGTGACGGCCTATGAGCATATGAAGCTGCGGATGCTGAACGGCACGCATTCGGCGCTGGCCTATCTGGGCTATCTGGCCGGGCACCAGACCATTTCCGATACCGTGGCCGATCCGGTTTTTGCGCGCTTTGTCAAAGGCTTGTGGGCGGATGAGATCATCCCCGCGCTGGTGCCGCCACCGGGTGAGAACCTTGCCGCCTATGCGCAGGCGTTGTTTGAACGCTATGCCAACCCCGCGATCCGGCACCGGACATGGCAGATTGCCATGGATGGCAGCCAGAAACTGCCGCAGCGCATTCTGGGCACGCTGGCCGAGAATATCGCGGCGGGGCGGCCCTCGCCCGGGCTGATGCTGGCCGTGGCGGGATGGATGCGTTATGTCGGCGGCGTGGACGATGCGGGTGCGGCGATCGAGGTGAAAGACCCGCTGGCGCAGATGCTGAAAACGGCTGCGGATCAAGGGGTTGCCGCGCTGCTTTCACTGCGTCAGGTGTTCCCCGAAACCTTGGCGCAGGCGCTGGAGCCCGGCGTGACGGCAGCCCATGCGCGGCTGGTAGCATTGGGCGCGCGGGCCGCGGTGGAGGAACTGGCATGAGGGAAAGCTGGCGCTGGTATGGCGAGTTCGACCGCATCACCCTGCCCGAAGTGGCGCAAACCGGGGCGACCGGCATCGTCAACGCCCTGCATGAAATCCCTTATGGCGAGGTCTGGCCGCGTCAGGCGATTGCCGCGCGGCGCGACGCCATCATCCGCGCGGGGTTTGACTGGGTGGTGGTGGAAAGCCTGCCGATCCATGAGCGGATCAAGCGCGGCGCGGGCGATCTGAGCGCGCTGTTCGCCAATTACCGGCAGTCGATGGCCAATCTGGCGGCTGAAGGCATCACCACGATCTGCTATAATTTCATGCCCTTGCTGGATTGGACGCGCACCGATCTGGCCGCCCCCGTGGCGCGTGGCGGCACCTGCCTGCGGTTTTCCGCGCCCAGGATGGCGGCGTTTGAGCTGCATATGCTGGGCCGCGCGGCGGCTGAGGCTGATTACCCGCCCGGGGTGCTGGCCGAGGCTGCAGTGTGGTTTCAGCAGGCGACAGAGGCTGACCGTGACGGGTTGCTGCATGCCATCATGTCGGGCCTGCCGGGGGCCTATGACCGCTATGACATTCCGGCCCTGCGCGCGGCGCTGGCGGATTACGAGGGCATTGGCCAAGGCGAACTTCGCAGCCATTACAAGCGGTTCCTTGACGAGGTTATTCCTGCTGCCGAAGATCTGGGCATGCGGTTCTGCGTGCATCCCGATGATCCGCCGCGCGACATACTGGGTCTGCCGCGCATCGTGTCGGATGCCGAAGACATCGCATGGATCATGGCGGCGGTGGACAGCCCGGCCAACGGGCTGACGCTGTGCGCGGGGTCGCTGGGGGCCAATCCGGCCAATGACGTGCCCGCGATTGCACGGGCCCACGCGGCCCGCATTCATTTCGCGCATCTGCGCAACGTGCGCAAAGACCCGGATGGCAGTTTCGAAGAGGCGGCGCATCTGGCGGGCGATACCGACATGGTGGCGCTGATCGGCGTGCTGCTGGCCGAGGAGGCGCGGCGCCGGGCCGAGGGGCGCGCTGATGCCGACATACCCTTCCGCCCTGACCACGGGCATGAATTGCTGGACGATGCCGCGCGCGGCACGCATCCCGGCTATCCGCTGATCGGGCGGTTGCGGGGGTTGGCAGAACTGCGCGGCGTGATTGCCGCCCTGTCGCATCCGGGCGTCACGCCCGGGGGTTTCGCGGCCTGACAGGGCAAAGGGGCGGGCGGGTCTGGGCCAAACGTGGCCTGCCCGCCCCGGCAAGCCTGCGCGGCGGGGTGGGCAATGACCAGCCACGACATGGATCTGCACAGGATGCCGCTTTCGGCCTTGCAGGCACCCGGGCGCGGTCCTACCGATAGCCATGGTTCAGATGTCCGCCACAACCGACTCCGATGCCTTGGCCCGCCGCAATGTCTGGGTGCTGGTGGGCGCGCAGGCCATTCTTGGCGCGCAGATGCCGATGGTCTTTACCATCGCCGGGCTGGCGGGGCAAACATTGGCGACGAACCCCTGCTTTGCCACTTTGCCCATCTCGCTGATGGTCATCGGATCCATGCTGTCGGCCACGCCGCTGTCGGCGCTGATGCAGCGGCACGGGCGGCGCGCGGGCTTTGTGGCCGGGGCGGTGGCGGGGGCGATTGGTGCGGCGATCGGCGCGACGGGGCTGCTTTACGCGTCCTTCCCGCTGTTCTTGCTGGGGGCGTTCCTGACCGGCATCTACATGTCGGCGCAGGGGTTTTACCGCTTTGCCGCCGCCGATACCGCGTCGGATGCCTACCGGCCCAAGGCGATTTCCTATGTGATGGCCGGGGGGTTGCTGTCGGCGCTGCTGGGGCCGCAACTTGTGAAGGTCACGGCGGAAAGCATGGTGGTGCCGTTCCTTGGCACCTATCTGGCGGTGATTGCGGTGAATGTGCTGGGCGTGTTCCTGTTCGCGCTGCTGAACATCCCCAAACCCGCTGCCCCGGTGCCGGGTGCCAGCCTTGGCCGCAGCCGGCTGGAGCTGCTGAAAACCCCGCGCATCGCGGTGGCGGTGATCTGCGGCACGGTCAGCTATGCGCTGATGAATCTGGTGATGACATCCTCGCCGCTGGCGGTGGTGGGCTGCGGGTTCCAGACGGCGGATGCCGCCGATGTGGTGTCGGCGCATGTGCTGGCGATGTATGCGCCGTCGTTCTTCACCGGCCACATCATCGCGCGCTTCGGGGTGGAAAAGGTGGTGGCGCTGGGGCTGTTCATTCTGGCGGGGGCCGGGGTGGTGGCGCTGTCGGGCGTGACGCTGACGCATTTCTTCGGCGCGCTGATATTGCTGGGCATCGGGTGGAACTTTGGCTTCATCGGGGCCACCACCATGCTGGCAAGCGCGCAGCGGCCCGAGGAACGCGGCCGGTTGCAGGGCATGAACGACCTGATCGTGTTCGGCGGCGTGACCATGGCCTCGCTGTCGTCGGGCGGGCTGATGAACTGTTCGGGCGGCACGGTGCAGGCGGGCTGGAACGCGGTGAACATCGCCATGCTGCCGTTTCTGGTGCTGGCGGGTGGCGCGCTGATCTGGCAGGCGATGCGGCCAAAAGCCTGAATGGGCGCACTGTCTCTGTGCTGTGGCGAAGGGTGACAGGGCGCATCGCAGCCCCTAACTCTGCGTCAAAGGAGACTTTCGATGACAGTAGAACTTGGCCTTGGCACGTTTGGCGATGTGACGCGCGAATCTGATGGCAGCCTGCGCGACCAGCGGCTTGTGCTGCGCGATGTGGTGGAAGAGGCGGTGCTGGCCGATTCCGTGGGCGTCGATTTCATCGGGCTGGGTGAACATCACCGCGATGATTTCGCCATCACCGCGCCAGAGATCCTGCTTGCGGCGATTGCGGCGCGCACCAGCCGGATCCGGCTGGGCACGGCGGTGACCGTGCTGAGCTCGGATGATCCGGTGCGGCTGTTCCAGCGGTTTTCCACGCTGAACGCGATTTCCGGCGACCGGGGTGAGGTGATCCTGGGGCGCGGCAGCTTCACTGAAAGCTTTCCGCTGTTCGGCCACAAGCTGAACGATTATGAACTGTTGTTCAACGACAAGCTGGACCTGTTCAGCACCCTCATCCGCGAGGAGGAGGTAACATGGCAGGGCCGCACCCGCCCTGCCCTGAAGGACCAGCGCATTTACCCGCCGCTGGGGCCTGATGGTCTGGTGACATGGATCGGCGTGGGTGGCAGCCCGGAGTCTGTGGTGCGGGCGGTGCGCTATGCCATGCCGATGATGCTGGCCATCATCGGGGGCGAGCCGCGCCGGTTTCTGCCTTTTGTCGATCTGTATAAACGCGCGTGGAAACAGGCGGGGGGCGACCCGCTGCCCTTGGGCGTGCATTCGCCCGGCCATGTGGCTGACAGTGATGCGCAGGCGCGCGACGAGGCTTTTGCCGGCTACCGCGTGCTGCATGACCGCATCGGGCGGGAACGTGGCTGGCCGCCCACCACCCGCGCGAATTTCGACGCCGAGGCGGATGGTGGTTCGATGTATGTGGGATCACCCGAGACCGTGGCGCGCAAGATTGCGGCTACGGTGAAAACGCTGGGTCTGGCGCGGTTTGACATGAAATATTCGCAGGGCACGATGCGGCCGGAACAGCTTTTGCGTTCCATCGAGCTTTACGGGACCAAGGTGAAGCCGATGGTGCAGGAATTGCTGGCGAAGTAACGGTTGGCCCCGTTTCAGGGCCGCCCGGTGAAGGCCCGCCATAGCAGCCCGCCGCGTTTCTGGAACTCGGTCAGGTGCAGCGCACCGGCGGCGACCCGCCCCGGTTCGCGCTGCGCCAGTGCCAGCAGCCCGCTCGTCTGCCACCCGGCCCAAAGGGCGGGCATGGCAGAGCCGGGCAACCGGCGCAGGGCGGGCATTGCCCGCCACAACCGGGCCAGCCCGTCGCCCGCCAGCGCCGCCACAGCCTCGGCCCGGCCATCGACCAGCGGGATGCGGCCCCGCGCCTCCAACTCTGGCACGGCGCGCAGCCAGTTGGCCAGCCCCATGGCCCAGCCCGCATCACGCACCGCCGGTTCCGCCACCGCAGGGGCCCCCAGCGCCAGCGCCGCCAGCCACATCAGCCCGCCCGCCGTATCGGCCAGATGCGCGTCAAACGCCGCGCGGTCGGCAAAGGCATCGCGGTAAATGTCCCAGCGGCGCGCGGCCACGATGGCATCCAGCACCGCCACGGGCAGCGCATGGTCGCGGATCACCTGCGCCAGCGGTGTCACCACCTCATGCGCCCTGACCCTTCCCTCTGCCGCCTCGGCCACAGCGTCACGCCAGAATTGCAGCCGCATTTCGGCAATCATCGCCTCTTGCGTCATCCAGGGGGCGCGGGCGACCTCCAGATTGAAGGCATAAAGCGGGAACAGCACCGCGCGGGCGGTGGGTGGGGCCGCCATGGTGGCGGCAAAACGGTCTGGGTCGCCGCGTTCGACCATGGCGGCGCAGGCGGCAAGGCTCATGCGGCAGGCTCCGCCACCACCAGCAGATAACCGTAGTCACCGCCATGGTCACGCCACACCGCCAGTTCCGCCTCGGTCTCTGCCAATGCCTCGGCAAGGGCCGGGTCGCCTGCGGCCCGCAGGGCGCTGACCCGTGCGGCGAGGGGGGTGTAGTAGGCGGCCCAGGCTGAATCTGACAGCCACCGATCCGCGATGACGGTGTAACCCGCTGCAACCACCTGCGCGTGAATTCCCGCCCGGTCGGTCATGCCCGGATATTCCAACCAGAAGGCCCGCGCCGTGGCAGAAGGTGCGTCGTGCCGCCAGGCCGCATCCGAGAATGCCACCCGACCTTCCGGGGCCAGATGCCTGCGCCACGCAATCAGCGCCGGCGTGATGCCCATGTTGTATATGGCGCCCGCCGACCAGATCAGATCGAACAGGCCGTCGGGGGCCAGCATGTCACCCTCGCGCACCGTCACCCGCGTGTCGGCGGCATGGGCTTCGGCCACCCGTGCGACAAAGTCCGGGTGTTTGTCCAGCGCTGTCACATGGCCCTGCGGCACATGGGCCAGCAGCGACGCAATATCGGCGCCCGGGCCGCAACCGGCATCCAGCACCCGCGCATCCGGCCCGGTGCCCGCCTGCGCCACCGCCCAGTCAAGGCTGTCGCGGTCGCCCGGCCCTTCGCGGACCAGCCCCGAATGGATGGTGAAGAACGCCTCGCGCGCAGTCATTCCGCCGCCTTTCCCACAGTCCCGGGCTGGCCCACATCGCGGATCAGCTTCCAGTTTATCGCATCCAGCAGCGCCTCGAAACTGGCGTCCACGATGTTGGGCGAAACCCCCACGGTGGACCAGCGCCGCCCCTGCCGGTCTTCGCTGTCGATGATCACGCGGGTAACGGCCTCGGTTCCGCCTTGCGTGATGCGCACCTTGAAATCGACCAGCCGCATGTCGTCGATCACCGCCTGCCAGGGCCCCAGATCCTTGGCCAGCGCCTTGGCCAGCGCGTTCACCGGCCCGCGGTCCGTGCCCGCCGCATCCATGGATTCCGACACCGACAGCATCTTCTGGTCGCCGATCTTCACCACCACCACCGCCTCGGACAATGAGATCATGCGGTTATACTTGTTCTTCCGCCGCTCCACCGTCACGCGATACCGCTTTACCTCGAAGAATGTGGGGCACAGGTCCAGTTCCCGCCGCGCCAGCAGCTCAAAGCTGGCCTGTGCGCCGTCATAGGCATAGCCCTGATCCTCGCGGTCCTTGATCACCTCCAGAATCCGGCCCAGCCTTGGGTCGCCCGGGGCCACCGCAATGCCCGCCGCCGCCAGTCGCGCGCGCAGGTTCGACTGGCCCGCCTGATTGCTCATCGGGATGATGCGTTCGTTGCCCACCAGCGCGGGGGGAATGTGTTCATAGGTGCTGGGGTCTTTCAGGATGGCGCTGGCATGCAGCCCCGCCTTGTGCGCAAAGGCCGAGGCGCCAACGTAAGGCGCGGCACGCTGCGGCACCCGGTTCAGAATGTCATCCAGTGACCGGCTGAGCCGCAACAGCCCCGCCAATGCCTCATGCGTGACCCCGGTGGTGAAGCGGCTGGCATAGGGTTGCTTCAGCAACAGCGTGGGGATCAACGTTGTCAGGTTGGCATTGCCGCAGCGTTCGCCCAAGCCATTCAGCGTGCCCTGCACCTGCCGCGCACCCGCGTCGATGGCGGCCAGGGAACACGCCACCGCATTGCCGGTATCGTCATGGCAATGGATGCCAAGGCGGTCGCCGGGGATGCCCGCGTCTATGACCTCGGCGGTGATGCGCCCCACCTCGGCAGGCAGGGTGCCGCCGTTGGTGTCACACAGCACCACCCAGCGCGCGCCCTGTGCCAGTGCCGTATGCAGGCAATCCAGCGCATAGCCGGGGTTGGCGCGGTAGCCGTCAAAGAAATGCTCCGCATCGAACAGCGCCTCGCGCCCCTGCGCCGTGACATGGGCGATGGAGGCGCGGATCGCGTCAAGGTTTTCGGCCAGTGTGACGCCAAGCGCGGTGGTCACATGAAACTCATGGCTCTTGCCCACGAGGCAGACGGTGCCGGTGCCCGCGTTCAGCACAGCCGCCAGCACATCGTCATTCTCCGCCGACCGGCCTACCCGTTTGGTCATGCCAAAGGCGGTCATCCTGGCCCGGGTCTGCGGGGCATGGGCGAAGAAATCGCTGTCGGTGCGGTTGGCACCCGGCCAGCCACCCTCGATATAGTCGATGCCAAGCTGGTCAAGCGCGATGGCGATCTGCCGCTTTTCCGCGGTGGAGAATTGCACGCCCTGCGTCTGCTGCCCGTCGCGCAGGGTGGTGTCATAGAGGTGGAGGCGTTCGGGGGTCATTCGAGTATACTTTTTATTGTTGCTACAGTGGCACGACCGTTCAAATGCCCTTGCCCCCCGTTCGTGCCGTTTGCAGTGCGATAGGCACGCAAAGACAAGCCAGCAACCTCAGCTTTCTTTTTCAGATTATCCGCGCGCTCAAAGTCCTTTTCACGCCGAAGGTCTAGCCACTTTCGAACTACGTCCATAGCCGAGCTTGCTAGATTTTCGGGGAATGGACCCCAACCAATTACGCCAACGGTAGGCATATAGTCGAAGCCTTCTCGCTTCACTGTGCCATCAGGCAATTCAAACACATATGCATTGGCCCAGTCCTCATTTGCAATCTGGGCTAGATCAAACCCCAAGAACTCGGCTGTCGCCAATAACACGCTTGGGTCGCCATTCTCCGCTATTCTTCCAAGTTCCGTCAGCGCCTCAGAAGTGTTCAAGTCATCTTCTAGTTCAAACACAACATCTTCACTTACTTCGCCAGCCTTAACCCCTGCAACTAAATGCGCCCATGTTCGTAGTTTTTCCGTTGCCTGTTTCGCCTTCTCCGCCGTCCAGTCCATCGGTTTCGAGTAATGCGTCCCCAGCATCACCAGCCGGATCACTTCCCCTGGATAACCCTGATCCAGCAAATTGCGCACGGTAAAGAAATTGCCCAAGGATTTGGACATCTTCTTCCCCTCCACCTGCAACATCTCGTTGTGCAGCCAATAGCGCGCGAATTTCTTGGCCCCAGTCGGATCACCCTCATCCGCCAGCGCGCAGCAGGATTGCGCGATCTCATTCTCGTGGTGCGGAAATTGCAGGTCCATCCCGCCCGCATGAATGTCGAACGTATCGCCCAGCAGGTCCAGCGCCATGGCCGAGCATTCGATATGCCAGCCGGGGCGGCCCCGGCCCCATGGCGAATCCCAGCCCGGTTCCTCGCCTGACGAAGGTTTCCACAGCACGAAATCCATCGGGTCGCGCTTGTAGGGGGCCACCTCCACCCGTGCCCCCGCGATCATGTCATCCACTGACCGGCCCGACAGCTTGCCATAGGCGGGGTAGGACCGCACGTCAAACAGCACATGGCCCTCGGCGGCATAGGCATGGCCGCGCGCGATCAGCCCTTCGATCATCGTCACCATCTGGGGGATGTATTCCGTGGCCCTTGGCGCGTGATCGGGGCGCAGGGCCCCCAGCGCATCCATGTCGGCGTGATACCAGCCGATGGTTTGCTCGGTCCGTTCGCGGATCAGCGCCTCCAGCGGGCGGGGGTCGCCCGCCTGCTGGCGGGCCAGTGCCGCCGCGTTGATCTTGTCATCCACATCGGTGAAGTTGCGCACATATGTGACGGCACCCTCGCCGTAGACATGCCGCAGCAGACGGTAGAGCACGTCAAACACCACCACCGGCCGGGCATTGCCCAGATGCGCGCGGTCATAGACGGTGGGGCCACAGACATACATCCGCACATTGCCGGGATCCAGCGGGACAAAATCTTCCTTGCGCCGCGTGCGCGTGTTGTAAAGCCGGATGCCGGTCATGGTCGTTCCCCGCCAGAGGCAGGCCCCGCTTGCCATCCCTGCCCCCGTCCCGGCCCGGGCCCCTTCGTCATAGAGTGGAAACGAAAACAGCCGCCCGCCGGAACGATGTCAGCAGGTAATGCAGCAGATCGGGGCGATGCGTGTTTTCATGGCCCCGGGCATAGCGCAAAACCGGCCCCGCGGGCAAGGAAAAACCCGCGGGGCGCGGCGTGTCAGGCTATCATCCGCGCCTCGTGCCAGCGCACCACCATGGCCGCGACCACGGCAAACAGCACATGGCCGACAAGCGCCACCCAGGTGATGCCGGTAAAGCCCAGGAATGCCGGCTGCCCCGCGATCAGCGTGGCCATGAAATACATCGCAAACACCCACAGGCCCACACCATACAGCAGCGCCACCGGGAACCACGGCAGGCCGGGGGCAAAGCGCCGCGCCAAAGGTTCGGCGATGAACATCCAGCCAAAGGGATAGGCCAGCAGCCCCGCCATATAATGCAGGAAATGCGCGCCGGGCCCATAGGCTGCGCCGGTCAGCACCTTGATCACGTTGTTGGCCAGTGGCACAGGGGCAAGGCTGGCAAAGCCCAGCATCGGCGACAGGCTTTGCCCGAAGGCGTCAAAGGCCACGGTGGCGACCGAACCGGCCAGAATCATGGTCCAGAGGGTTGAAAGGTTTGCGCTGCGCATCGTTGTCTCCGTTTCTGCCCCGGGGGCGTTTCATGGCGCCGTGATAGGCGCTGAGCCGGGGCCAGGCCTAGGCCGTGTCAGGTTTTTCACCGCGATGTTTTTGTTTGAAATGCTGTAACATCCTGGCCGGGAGTGCTATTCTTGGCCCATGACACGCGCCCTTGTGAACCGCCATTGCGCCACCCTGCCCGGGGCCGAGATTTCGGATCCCTGGGGCGGCGGGCATGATGCCTGGAAGGTGGGCGGCAAGATGTTTGCCGTGGTGGGTGTGATGGATGATGGCGTGTCGGTGAAATGCCCCGATACCGAAACCGCCGCCCTGCTGATCGAAATGGGCCGGGCGGTGCGCGCGCCCTATTTCCATGCCAGTTGGGTGCGCCTGCCGTGGAGCGTGGAGTCCGACGAGATTGCCGAACGGCTGACGACATCCTACCGCATCATCCGCGCGGGCCTGCCGAAAAAGGTGCAGGCGGCGCTGGGGCCGTTCTGACGCCGCGCGGCGCGGCATGACGGCAACTGTCACTTGTCTTTTGTGCCCGGGCGACGGCCTGCTGCCGGTGCATCACACAAAGGATACCCCATGCGCGCCCTGCTCGTTTTCGCCCTGCTGATCGCTGCGGGGGCTGCCGAGGCCCGCAATGTGCGGGAGACCCATTTTGAAAACCCGTCGCAGCCCAGCGACCGCTGTTTCGACCGGGTCTACAGCCGCGACCATATGCGCAAGCACCCGCAGCAGACGGTCACGCGGCTGACGGTGATCCTGTCGGAAACGCCCGGGCCGAGGGGTGGTGCGGTGCTTGATCTGTTTGCCGAGCTGAAGAACGGCATGGGCGGGCAAAGCAACTTTGCCAAGGTGATCTGCGCGCCGCTTGGCAGTGTGCTGGATTGCACACCCGCAGACGGTTCCGCCGGGGGCGTGACGGTGCAGGCGGCCAAGGGCGGCGCACTGCTGGTATCACTGAAATGGCAGGGGCTGATTTTCGACAACCCCGAGGGCGGCATGTGGGTGCAGGGCGACGCGGGCGATGACCGGCAGTTTCTGGTACCCAACGTGGCGCCCGAAGCCTGCTATTGACCCCTGCTGCGGCGCGGCTTGCAGCCAGCCGGTGGCACCGCGCGCACCTGCCGCCCGGCAAACTGTCACTTGCCTTTCGCGTGCGGGCAACCTCCTGATAAATCATTCTCATCCAAAGGAAAACTGATGCGCAATCTTCTTGTTCTGGCCCTGGTGCTGACCGGCGGGGCGGCCGAGGCCCGCAATGTGCTGGACACGCATTTCAACAGCCGGGGGGCGGCCAGCGATGGCTGTTTCGTCCGCAGCTATACCCGCGCCCATCTGGCGCAGCATCCGCGCCAGACCGTGCGGCAGATGATGGTGATCCGGTCGGCCGAGCGTGCCCCGCAGGGCGGCGTGGTGGTGGATGTTCTGGTGGCAGTCAACGCCCCCGACCCGACCCATGCGATTCAGGCAAGCTGCACCGCGCGCGGCGACAGGCAGGTCTGTGTGAACACGGATGGCTCGCAGGGCGGCTTTACCCTCAGCGCCGCCAAGAATGGCGCGCTGCTGATGCAGTTGATGCCGCAGGGGCTGGTCTTTGGCGCGGCCGACAACGAGGGCGTCTGGTTGCAGGGCGATGCGGGCGACGACAGGGAATTCCTGATCCCGAATGTCGATCAGCAAAACTGCATGTGACAGTCACACGGCAGGGCGGCCTCAGCCGCCCGCCTTTTCCTCCAGCGCCAGCCATTCGGCCTCGGCTGCCGCCAGCACCTTCTGCCGTTCGGCCAGCATCTCGCCCGCCTTGCGGAACTTCACCGGCTCTTTCTGGAACAGATCGTCGGATGACAGAAGGTCGGTCAGCTTGTTGATCTCGGCTTCCAGCTTTTCGATCACGTCGGGCAGTTGTTCCAGCCGCTTGCGTTCAGTGAAACTCAGCCCCTCGCTGCGCCGCGATTCAGGCTTTGTGCTGGCCGGGGCCGTGGTGCGGCGGGCGTCGAACACCTCCTCCACCTGCGCCACACCGCGCTGCGCCTGATAATCGGACCAGCCGCCGGGATAGACCGTGGCCGAGCCCTGCCCTTCCAGCGCCACGGTGGCGGTGGCCACGCGGTCGATGAAATCGCGGTCATGGCTGACCAGCAGCACCGTGCCGTCATATTCGCCCAGAATGTCCTGCAACAGATCCAGCGTTTCCACATCCAGATCGTTGGTCGGTTCGTCCAGGATCAGCAGGTTCGATTCCTTGGCCATGATGCGGGCCAGCAAAAGCCGGGCCTTTTCACCGCCTGAAAGGCTGCGCACCGGGGCGCGGGCCTGCCGTTCGTCGAACAGGAAATCCTTCAGATAGCCCACCACATGTTTCGGAACACCCCGCACCATCACCTGATCGGAGGCACCCGAAACCGCCATCGTCGGATCATTGGTCAGGTTGTCCCACAAGGATTCGTCCGGGGCCAGTTGCGCGCGGGTCTGGTCGAACACAGCAATTTGCAGGTTGGTGCCCAGCACCACATTGCCACTGTCAGGCGCAATTTCACCGGTCAGCATTTTCAGGATCGTGGTCTTGCCGACGCCATTGGGGCCGACAAAGGCCACGCGGTCGCCACGCAGGATGCGCAGATCGAAATCGCGGGTGATCACCCGGTCGCCGAAGGCTTTGGAAATGCCCCTGGCCTCGATCACGCGCTTGCCCGATTGCGGGCCGGCCTCCAGCTCCAGCTGGGCCGTGCCCTGCCGGCGGATCTGGCTGCCGCGTTCCTCGCGCAGCGCGGCCAGCGCCCGCACCCGGCCCTGATTGCGCTTGCGCCGGGCGCTGATGCCTTCAACCGCCCATTTCGCCTCGGCCTTGATCTTGCGGTCAAGCTTGTGGCGGGCGTCATCCTCTTCGGCCCAGATGGTTTCGCGCCAGTCCTCGAAACCGTCAAAACCGGATTCGCGGCGGCGCACCTGCCCCCGGTCGATCCACAGGGTCGCCTTGGTCAGCGCCCGCAGGAACGCCCGGTCGTGGCTGATCAGCACGAAGGCGGTGCGCGTGCCTTTCAGCTCTTCCTCAAGCCACTGGATCGCCTGAATGTCCAGATGGTTGGTCGGCTCGTCCAGCAGCATCAGTTCGGGCGCATGGGCCAGCAGTTTCGCCAGCGCCGCGCGGCGTTTCTCGCCACCCGAGGCGGATGTGACCGGCGTTTCCGGCGTGAACTTCAATCCCTCGGCCACCATGGCCACGCGGTATTCCTCGCCCTCGGGCAGTTGTGCCGCGGCGAAATCGCCCAAGGTCGCAAAGCCCGACAGATCGGGATCCTGCTCCATATAGCCCACCACCACGCCGGGCGGCACCACACGCGCGCCACGGTCGGGTTCAACCAGACCGGCCATCACCTTCATCAGGGTGGATTTGCCCGAGCCATTGCGCCCCACCAGCGCCACCCGGTCACCCGGATGCACCACAAGGTCAAGGTCGTCGAATACCGGATTGCCGCCGAAAGTCAGCGAGATGCCGGAGAGTTGCAAAAGGGGTGCGCGTGCCATGCGGGCGGGGTATCCGGGGCGGAAGGCGGCGTCAACGGGGGGCGGGGCCTTGTTCAAAATCCTTGGAAGGATTTTGGCAAATTTCTTGCAAAAGAAATTTGGCGCTACCCCGCCACGCCGCGCAGCAGCCGCGCCCGGGCGGGGGGGATCGCGCGGATTTCCAGCCCGGTGAACACATGCAGCGTGTTCAGATCCCGGTCCACCACGGCGTGATCGCTGACCCAGCCGCCCATCAGCAGATAGGTGCGCAGCAGGGGCGGCATGCCCAGCATGGCGCGTTTGGCATCCGGCGTGCGGCGGCGCAGTTTCTGGGCAAAGCGGAACACATTGGGCGCCTTCACCCGTGGCAGCCAGCGTTTCGGGGCCAGATGCCGGTCTTTCAGCATGGCGAAGGCGTCGTGATACGCCTCGGCCTCGGTCCCGTGAAAGCTGGAGCAGCCGAACAGCATCTCGACCCCCTGCTCGTCCACATAGGCGGTCATCGCGCCCCAGGCCACGCGCAGGATGTCGGGGTCGCGCCAGTCGGGGTGGATGCAGAAGCGGCCCATTTCCACCATCGGCCCTTCGAACTTCTTCAGCGCCGACAATTCATAGAACTGCGCCGAATAGCTGCGGCCAATCTCGGTGCCGCCGGTCAGCGGCAGCAGCCGGAAACAGCACACCAGCGTGCCGGTCTTCACCTCTTCCACCAGGACATGCGTGCAGACCGCGTCGAAGGCATCGGCATCGCGGCCTTCGGCGCGCGGGCCGTTCTGCGGCGGAACCACGGCATCAGCGCCGATGAATGTCAGGAACCGCAGCCGCTGGGCGCGGGCCAGATCATCCTCGGTGGCCGCGATACGCGCCGCATAGCGGCCTTTGCGCAATGCCAGCACGGGTTGCCTCCTTCTTGGCTTGGCGAACCGGGAACGGCCCCCTAGATATGACTGCGAAGCACCCTGCATGCAAGCTGTGACGGCATTGCGACAGGGCATGACAACGCGGCAAGGAGTGGCCAAAATGACGATTTCGGTGCAGAAGACGGACGAGGAATGGCGCGCGCAACTGTCGGATCTGGCCTACAAGGTGACGCGCAAGCATGGCACGGAACGCGCCTTTACCCATGACAATTTCCCCAAGGAACCCGGCACCTACCGCTGTATCTGCTGCGACGCGCCACTTTTCGACCAGGCGCAGAAGTTCGACAGCGGCACCGGCTGGCCCAGCTTCTGGGCGCCGCTGGATGAAACCGCCGTGGAAACGCAAGAGGACCGCGGGTTCTTCATGCGCCGCACCGAGGTGCATTGCGCGGCCTGTGCTGCACATCTGGGCCATGTGTTTCCCGACGGGCCTGCGCCCACCGGCCTGCGCTATTGCATGAACGGCGTGGCGCTGAAGTTCGAGCCGGGCGAGTAAGGCAAAGGGCGGCCCCAGGCGGGCCGCCCGGACGGGTCACTCCAGCACGTCCTCGGCGCGGATGCGGCCCAGACCACCCAGCAATTGCGAGATCAGCGACACGCCGCGCACGTTGGTTTCGGTCACGCGGCGCGACAAGGGCACGACGCGGCCCTGTTCCAGGCCAAAGCGTTCGACATTCTGCACCACGCCCTCGGGGGTAAAGCTGATGGCGACAACCTGGCGGTCCACCTCTTGCGGTGCGCGGGCACCATAGTGGCGGTAGCGGCTTTGCACGTAATACCAGCCTTCGTCGTTCAGAAGGCCGGCAGCCGAGGGGCGGCCCACAACCTCGGCCACCGTCTCGCGCGTGTCGCGGCCCACCTCGATCTGGGCCAGATCAGTGTCTTCGGGGGCATAGCCATGGTTGCGGAACACCGGCGAACAGGCCACCGCCAGCATCACCGCAAGGCCCAGCGTCAGGTTGCGCGCCCTGCGGGCCAAGCGCCCTGCCCCCGTCCCGTTTCCCCCTGCCAGACCCATCTCGACCTCTTGCCTTGCGGGTCCAACACCCGTATCCCGAACCGATCCGGCGCAACCCTGCCGGCGGCTTTGTCTTGGCTTACAGAAGGTCGCGCTTCTGTTCAAGAAAGGAACGCGGCGGCAACGCTTTGCTGCCGTTGTCACGGCACAGCGCCGCCCGGGCGCCCCCGCCTGGACATCGCGCGCCGCCCACATGCGAACCCACAAAGGGACATGACCCATGAGTGATGCAAAACCCGTCAGCCCCGACCTGCCGCTGAGCCTGCCGTTCCGCTCGGCCGCGCTGCCCACACGAAAGCCCACCCGGTTTGATCTGGCTCCCGATGGTGCCACACAGGCGATGGTGGCCACGCTTCTGGGGATCAGCAACGTCAGGGGCCTGACCTTCAAGGGTGAGATCCGCCCGGCGGGCAAACATGATTTCGTGCTGGAGGGGCAGTTGTCGGCCACCGTGGTGCAGCCTTGCGGCATCACGCTGGCCCCGGTGACGACGCGGATCAACGAGGCGGTGCTGCGCCGCTATCTGGCCGATTACACCCCGCCCGGTGCCGAGGAGGTGGAAATGCCCGAGGATGACAGCGAGGAACCGCTGCCCGAGGTGATCGACGCGGGTGCCGTGGCGGTCGAGGCGCTGGCGCTGGCGTTGCCGCTTTACCCCCGCGCGCCGGGGGCCGAACTGGGCGAGGCGGTGTTCGCCGCACCGGGGGCCGCCCCGCTGCGCGAGGCCGATCTGAAACCCTTCGCCGGCCTCGCAGCGTTGAAAGACCGCCTGACCCCGCCCGAGGACTAGCGCCGCATGGCCAGCGCCCTGCCCCGCCTTCGCCACATGCCCTGACCCGTTCACCCCGTGCCGCAAGCCCTTGACCCGCCCGCAGAACATGGCACAGAAAGGGCTTGCACCCGCGCGGAATCGCAGTATGTTCCGCGCCTTGTTTGCAGTATGGATCAGCGGTGCCCATCCGGGGTGTCGATGCGTGATCCCCCAGAAAAATCAGGGGCTTGCCCCTCCAAAGCCCAAGGTTGAGACATGGCTGTCCCGCAGAACCGAGTCACCAAATCCAAGCGCAACATGCGCCGTGCCCATGACGCGCTGGTCGCGTCGAACCCTGCCGAATGCTCCAACTGTGGCGAGCTGAAGCGCCCGCACCACGTCTGCGGCGCCTGCGGCCATTACGATGCGCGCGAAGTCGTGGCGACGACCCGCGAAGTCGATCTGGACGAGGACGCGGCGTAAGCCGCGCCCCACGGCAGCGCAGCCCCGATGTCGCACGGCACCGATCTTCCGGCACGCGACCATGCGGCGCAGGATGTTCATGCCCCCGGGGCCGCGCGTATCGTCATTTCAGTCGATGCAATGGGCGGTGATCGCGGACCGGCAGCGGTGGTTGCCGGTCTTGTCGCATCGGCGGCCAAGAACCATGACATCGCGTTCATCCTGCATGGTGACGAGGCGCTGCTGGCCCCGCTGGTGGCCCGGCGCAAGCAACTGGCCGGGCGCTGCGAGATCCGCCATGCCCCGCGCGTGGTGACGATGAGCGACAAGCCCAGCCAGGTGATGCGCCATGGCGAGGGCACATCCATGTGGTCGTGCATCGACGCGGTGAAAAAGGGCGAGGCAACGGTGGCCGTGTCCTGCGGCAACACGGGCGCGCTTATGGCGCTCAGCATGATCCGCCTGCGCAAGTTGCCCGGCGTCAACCGGCCGGCCATTGCCTGCCTCTGGCCGTCTCGCAACCCCGGCGGGTTCAACGTGATGCTGGACGTGGGGGCCGACATCAAGGCCGATGCCGAGGACTTCCTGCAATATGCCACCATGGGCGCGTCCTATGCGCGCAACGGCCTGCATCTTGACCGGCCCCGCGTCGGCCTGCTGAATGTCGGCACCGAAGAGCACAAGGGCCGCGCCGAACTGAAACTGGCCCATGACATGATCGCGGCATCCGCCCTGACCGGGGATTTCGAGTTTGTGGGCTTTGTCGAGGGCGGCGACATTCCCGGCAACCGTTGCGATGTGATCGTGACCGACGGATTTACCGGCAACATCGCCCTGAAAACCGGCGAAGGCACGGCCAAGCTGATTTCGGATTTCCTGAAAGAGGCGTTCAACGCCACCTTCCTGTCGAAAATCGCGGCCCTGCTGGCGCTGACCAGCCTGAAGCGCCTGCAAAAGCGCATCGACCCGCGCCGGGTGAACGGCGGGGTGTTCCTGGGGCTGAACGGCACAGTGGTGAAATCGCACGGGTCCGCCGATGCGACCGGCGTGTCGGCGGCGATCAAGCTGGCGTTTCAACTGGCGAAGTCGGGCTTCAATGACCGGCTGGCCGCACGGGTTGCAACGGCGGGGCGCGCGGGGCAGGATGCACCGCGGGACGAGGCGACCCGCACAGAGGCGACCCGCATCGAGGCAAGGAACGGGACCACCGAATGACAATACGCGCCGTGGTCAGGGGCGTCGGGCATTACCTGCCCGACCGCATCGTCACCAATGCCGAGCTTGAGGCCCGGATAGACACATCGGATGAATGGATCCGCACGCGATCCGGCATCGAGCGGCGGCATGTCGCGGCAGACGGGCAGATGACCTCGGATCTGGCGACACGGGCCGCGCAGGCGGCGCTGGCAGACGCCGGAATGGTGCCTGCCGATGTCGATGCGATCATCGTCGCCACATCGACCCCGGATCTTACCTTTCCGTCGGTGGCCAGCATGGTGCAGGGCGCGCTGGGGATGACGCAGGGATTTGCCTTTGACGTGCAGGCGGTCTGCGCCGGCTATGTCTTTGCGCTGACCAATGCCGATGCGATGATCCGCACGGGCCAGGCGCGGCGCGTGCTGGTGATCGGGGCCGAAACCTTCAGCCGTCTGATGGACTGGACCGACCGCACCACCTGCGTGCTGTTCGGCGATGGTGCGGGTGCCCTGCTGCTGGAGGCGCAGGAGGCTGAGGGCCTGCCGACCGACCGGGGCATATTGTCATCCGACCTGCATTCCGACGGGCGCTACCGTGATCTTTTGTATGTCGATGGCGGCACATCCACCGGAATGACCGGGCACCTGCGCATGCAGGGCAAGGAAGTGTTCCGCCATGCCGTTGAAAAGCTGGCAGAAACTGCGCATACCGCGCTGGCCAAGGCGGGGCTGACGCCTGATGATGTGGCCTGGATAGTGCCGCATCAGGCCAATCTGCGCATCATTGTCGCCACGGCGCAGCGCATGGGTGTGGGGATGGACCGCGTGGTGGTCACGGTGCAGGATCATGGCAACACATCGGCGGCGTCGATTCCCCTGGCCCTGTCAGTTGGCAAAGCGCGCGGGCAGATCAAACAGGGCGATCTTCTGGTGACAGAGGCCATAGGTGGCGGGCTGGCCTGGGGTTCGGTCGTTCTGCGCTGGTGATTTCCTGTCTGAATGACGTGCCCCAAGTGGTTGATATTGACTCGGAAATTCAAACGCCGCATCCTGCTGAAAAATCCCAGGGGGGCGACATGAGTGAGAAGACTCTGACACGTATGGATCTGAGCGAAGCCGTGTTCCGCGAAGTGGGCCTGTCGCGCAACGAATCTGCGCAGCTGGTGGAATCGGTGCTGCAACATCTGTCCGATGCGCTGGCGGGCGGCGAGACGGTGAAAATATCGTCCTTCGGCACGTTTTCGGTGCGTGACAAATCGGCCCGTGTCGGCCGCAACCCCAAGACTGGCGACGAGGTGCCCATCAGCCCCCGCCGCGTGCTGACCTTCCGCCCCTCGCATCTGATGAAGGATCGCGTGGCGGCTGGCGGCAAGGGCTGATCGGGGACGCTGATGGAAAAATCGGCCGAAGCCTTTCGCACCATCAGCGAAGTGGCCGAATTTCTGGAAACCCCGGCCCATGTGCTGCGGTTCTGGGAAAGCCGTTTTCCGCAGATCAGGCCGGTGAAACGCGCGGGCGGACGGCGCTATTACCGCCCTGCCGATGTGGCCCTGCTGTCGGGCATACGGCGGCTCTTGCATGATGAGGGCATGACCATTCGCGGGGTGCAGAAAATCCTGCGCGAACAGGGGGTTCGCCATGTGGCCGGGCTGCATGATGCCCCGCAGGACGATGCCTATGACGCGATGACCGCCGCGGCTGAGGCACCGGAACAGACAGGCTTCGCCTTTGACGCGCCCGGCCCGCTGGGCGAGGTGATCCGCCCACAGTTTGGCGCGGTTGCCGCCCGCATTGATCCGGCCACGGATACCGGCGAATTTGCTGACGCCGAAGACGCGCGCGATTTGGACGGCGACTGGCCCGCCGCAGAACCGCCGTTGCTGGACCAGCCCTTTGCCGAAACCGGCACCGATGACCTGCCGCATTGGGGTGAGGCCGCGCCGGATGAAAGCACCGGTGATCCGGCTGATGGCTTTGCGCCCGCCGCTGCGGATATGCCGCAAACAGACGACACCTGGCAGACGGACGAGGGCCTGTGGGAAGCCACCGCCAGCCCGGTTGATCTGGCCGGCGACAGCGGCGACGAATCTGCGGCATTGCCGGACAATCCCGCGCCCGAGGCCGACCAACGCGACCAGACCGGCGACGACGCGCCAGAGGATGATGCCGCCAATCTTTGGGCCGATGTCGCAGCGGAACCGCATGGCGGGGCAGAGCCGGATTCGCAACCCGCATCTGAACCCGGCACCGGATTTGCCCCCGATGAGGATGACGAAGCCCATTTCGCAGCGGCAGAGGATTCCGCGGCGTTGCCCCAAGACAACGCCACCGCCCCCGAATCTGACCCCGAATCTGCCCCCGATTCTGCGCCTGATCCGGCCGAAGCCGCGCCGCCGGTCTGGCTTCCCTCGCTGCTGCGTGCCCTGCCGCCCGCTGCCCTGGCAGGGCGGCAAACCGCGCTTTTGCCGCTGGTGGCACGCCTTGCCGCGCTGCGCGACCGCATGGCCGAGGCTGCCCGGGCCAGCCGAAAGTAAGCGCCGCCACCATGCGCTTTCCCGCTTGCCCCCGCGCCGAATATTGGTATGTAACGCCCAGTGTCGGGCCGTGGCGCAGCCTGGTTAGCGCGTCCGTCTGGGGGGCGGAAGGCCGCGAGTTCGAATCTCGCCGGCCCGACCAACAAGAAACCGCCCGCCTTGCCCCGTGCAAGCGCGGGCGTTTTCTTTTCTGATGCCGCATCAAAAGGATAGGCCCAGATGACCACCGGCGTTCTGCCCTCGCAGACCCTGCGCGACCTGATCGCCCGGGGCGTCATCACCGCCGATCCCGCCATCCTGCCCGCGCAGGTGCAGCCCGCCAGCCTTGATCTGCGGCTGGGCCATGTGGCCTACCGGGTGCGGGCGTCGTTTCTTGCGGGCAAGGGGCGGCGCGTGGCCGACCGCATCGCCGAATTCGGCATGCATCAGGTTGATCTGACGCCCGGCGCGGTGCTGGAAAAGGGCTGCGTCTATGTCATTCCGCTGATGGAGGGGCTGGCCCTGCCCCAAGGCATCACGGCGGTGGCCAATGCCAAATCATCGACCGGGCGGCTGGATCTGCTGACGCGCACGATCACCGATGGCGGGGTGGAGTTTGACCGGATCGGCGCAGGCTATCACGGCCCGCTTTATGCCGAGGTGTGCCCGCGCAGCTTTTCGGTGCTGGTGCGCCCCGGCATGCGGCTGAACCAGATCCGGTTCCGGCAGGGGCAGGCGGTGCTGGACGATGCCGCGCTGACGGCGCTGCATGCCGACGAGCCGCTGGTGTCGGGCGATGCGGTGATTTCCGAAGGGCTGGGGTTTTCGGTCGATCTGCACCCCGGGGGCAGCGATCTGGTGGGCTACCGCGCGAAACCGCATACCGGGGTTATCGACCTTGACCGTATCGGCCACTACCGCGCGCGAGAATTCTGGGAGGAGGTCCGCACGACCGAGGGCCGCATCATCCTTGACCCCGGCGCGTTCTATATTCTGGTCAGCCGCGAGGCGGTGACGATACCGCCCGATTATGCCGCCGAAATGGCCCCCTATCTGGCGATGGTGGGTGAGTTCCGGGTGCATTACGCGGGCTTCTTCGACCCCGGTTTCGGCCATTCGGCGGCAGGCGGCGCGGGCAGCCGCGGCGTGCTGGAGGTGCGCTGCCACGAGGCGCCCTTTGTGCTGGAACATGGGCAGGTGGTGGGGCGGCTGGTCTATGAATGGATGAGCGCGCGGCCCGACATGCTTTACGGCAGCGGCATCGCATCAAACTATCAGGGTCAGGGGCTGAAACTGTCGAAGCATTTCCGCATGGGGTGACAGCGGTTGTCACTTGCCACCGGGGCCCGCGATGCGCTTGATGGGCGCATGAAACACACCCGCGCCCTTTGCCCCGCCATCGCCGCTTTCGCCTTTCTGGCCATGCCTGCCTTTGCGCAGGCAGCCCCCGCCGAGGATGTCTATCTCAGCGTCACGATGACGGCCTATGTCAGCGCCGACGCCGACCCGACCGCATTTCAGGCGGTGTCGATGCCAAGCCCCGGGCAGATCAGCATTTCCACGGCGGCCAGCCAAAGCGATGCCGTCATCACGCCGGAACAATCGGCCCTGCTGGGCAACGCCGTGCAGGCGATGGTTGACCGCATCACCCTGACCCCGGGCCCGGGGGTGGAGGGCCAGTTGCCGCTGCCCTATCTGGTGGTGGAATGGGGCGTGTCGAACGACACCAGCAGCAACGGTGGCGGGTTCAGTTTCCTGCCTGCCGATGTGCCGCCCGAAATCACCGCCCTGCAACAGGCGATGTTTGCCGATGACCTTCTGCCATGAGGTAAGACGATGCGCGCCCTGATCCTTGCCGCTGCCCTGCTGACCCAGCCTGTTCTATTTCCTGCCGTGCAGGCGCAAGACATGCCTGCCGAGGGGCCGGGGCTGAATTTCTATGTCAGCTACTGGCCCAGCGAGGGCCTGGACAACCCCGTCAGTTCACAGGCGCTGGAACTGGGCGAAGACGGCGTGATGGGCCTTTATGGCGATGGGATGGAGGACCGCGAACAGGCCGCCACCCCCGCCGACATGGCGGTGTTGCAGGCGGCGGTGGCGGCGGCGGTGGCGGCTGTCACGCCCGCTGCGGTGCCCGATGTGGCGGCCCCGCTGGTGCAGGTGGAATGGTCGGTGTCGAACGCCACCACATTCGCGCGCGGCAGCACCAGCTTTGCGCTGGATGCCTTGCCCCCCGCCGTCGCGGCAGCACAGGCGCATTTCTTTGGCGCAGGCTTTGGCGGATGAGAGGGCTGGCACTGGCCCTGCTGACGGCAGTTGCGATGCAGCCTGCTGCTGCGGGCCTGCTGGGTGGCCCGTTGCCGCCCACCGTCACGCTGACACTGGAACAGCTGGGCGATGCGGGCGCTGTGTTGGCCCGCCAGTCGCTGCTGCTGGACGGTGTGATGCTGCGCCTGACCGAAGATGAGGCCACGGCAGCCCCACGCCGCATAAGCCATGAAGAACAGGCGCTGATCGCCGGGGCGCTGGCCGCGTTGGGCGGGATGACATCGGCCAAGGCCCTGAACCCGGCGCGCGCGCCTTTTACGCTGGTCAGCTGGCATATCGCCTATTCCCGTCGCGAAATCAGCGGCCATGCGCTTTATGGCACGGCTGACCTGCCCGACAGCCTGACTACGCTAGCAAAGGCACTGTTCGGGCCGGATTGACAGGCGACGCCAGCCTGAAGGGCTGCACGATCCTGAGGGGCGGCACCAGCGCCCGCCGCTTTACCGGCCCAGACGGCGGGTGATGCTGGCGGCCTTGCGGGCGCGTTTGGTCATCTCGCGCGCCTTTTGCGCCTGCGTGCGTTCCATCGGCGTCATCTCGGCCATGGGTTTGCCCTTGCGCGCCACATGGTCGATGCCCTTGTTGACCGCGCGGCGCATGAACATGTTCACCACCTTGTTGATCAGACCGTTGATATTCATTGTCTTTCCTTCCCCCCGGTCTGCGCCGGTCAATCCTCGAACAATTCGCTCTGGCCCGTTACAGGCTCGTCCTCGTCCATGTCCAGCCCGGTCAGCGCGCCGGGCAAGGGCCGGTTGTCCAGCAGGCCCGCCGCGCGCAATTCCTGCAGGCCGGGCAGGTCGCGCGCCGATTCCAGACCGAAATGGTCCAGGAACGTCTCGGTCACCACAAAGGTCACGGGCCGCCCCGGGGTCATCCGCCGCCGCCCGAACCTGATCCATTCCAGTTCCAACAACTGGTCCACCGTGCCGCGCGACACGGCCACACCGCGGATTTCCTCGATCTCGGCCCGCGTCACCGGCTGATGATAGGCCACAATCGCCAGCGTCTCAATCGCCGCGCGGCTGAGTTTGCGGGTTTCGACGGTTTCCTTGCGCATCAGATGGCCAAGGTCGGGCGCGGTGCGGAAGGCATAGGCATCGCCCACCCGCAGCAGCGTGACACCGCGCCCGTCATATCGGCGGCGCAGATGGGCCAGCGCCTCGGCCGGGTCGCAGCCATGCGGCAGGCGCGATTGCAGTTCGGCCAAGGTCACAGGCTCGGCCGATGCAAACAGGATCGCCTCGACCATGCGTTCCTGTTCGGCCATCACCGGCGCGTCGAACAAGGATTTTTCGGCGGTATCGCGCAGGGTCATCAGGCGTCTTTCCGGCGGATCTGGATCGGGGCAAAGGTATCGGGCTGCCGCAGCGCCACCTGGCCCCGCTTGGCCATTTCCAGCACGGCGGCGAAATGCGCGGCGGTGGCAGACCGGCGGCGCATCGGATGGCTGTCCCAGCCCTCGGGCAGGAAAGACGCCAGATCAGACCAGCCGCCCATATAGCCCACCAGCCCGCGCAACCGTTCCAGCGCCTGTTCCATTGTGAACACATGGTCACGGTCCAGCACGAAGGGGCGGAATTCATCCTTGGTGCGGATGCGGGCATAGGCGCGCATCAGATCGACCAGCGTGGCCGCATAGGTGACATGGCGCTTGCGGGTCACATCTTCGGGCAGGCCACGGGCAAAGAAATCGCGCCCCTTCTGGTCGCGCGCCATCAGCCGGGCGGCGGCATCGCGCATCGCGGCCAGCCGCTCCAGTTGAAACGCCAGATGTGCCGCCAGATCCTCGGCCGAGGGCCCGTCATCGGTGGGATCGGGTGGCAGCAGAAGGCGGGACTTCAGATAGGCAAGCCAGGCCGCCATCACCAGATAATCGGCGGCAAGCTCGATACGCAGGTCTTTGGCGGTGTTGACGAAACCCAGATACTGCTCTGCCAGTTGCAGAACCGAGATGCGGCGCAGGTCAACCTTTTGCGTGCGCGAAAGTGTCAGCAGCAGGTCAAGCGGGCCTTCAAACCCCGCCACATCGACGATCAGCGCCTCGGCCGCCATGCGGTCGGCGACGCTGATGCGTTCTGCGCCCTCGGCCCAATCGTCAGACATTCAAGCTCCCGCGCCCAGAAGGCCCGAGTGTTCGGCCTCCAGTGCCGCGATGTCAACCGTATCAGGCGTGCGCCGCTGCGCCAGTGCCGCCTGCGCGCGGGCCATCGTTTCAGGCCCCATGCGGCCTGCCGCCTCTGCCACCGCCTGCATTTCCGCCAGATCGCCCTTGCAATGCAGGGCAATGTCGCAGCCCGCCGCCATCGCACGCGCGGCCCGTTCGCCCAATGTGCCCGACAGCGCCTGCATGTTCAGATCGTCAGTCATCAGCAGCCCCTGAAAGCCGATGTCCTGCCGGATCAGGTCGATCATTCGGGCCGAACAGGTGGCGGGCTGGTCATCAAAGGCGGAAAACACGATATGCGCCGTCATCGCCATGGGCAGATCGGCCAAGGCGCGAAACGGGGCAAAATCGGTGGCGTGCAGGGTGGCGGCGTCTTCGGCGACGGTGGGCAGGTCGTGATGCGTATCGGCGGTGGCGCGGCCATGGCCGGGCATGTGTTTGACCACCGGCAGCACGCCGCCCGCCAGATGGCCCTCGGCCACAGCGCGGCCCAGCCGGGCCACGGTATCGGCATCACCCGCATAGCAGCGGTTGCGCAGAAAGGCATGGGTGGCGGCATGCGGCACATCGGCCACCGGGGCGCAATTGGCATCAATCCCCACGGCGCGCAACTCGGCCGCGATCAGGCGGCTGCGCAGATACATCATGCGTTCGGCCTGCGGCCCGGCAAGCGCCACGGCATCCAGCGGCGGCAGATATTCGCGCCAGTGCGGGCTGCGCAGGCGCTGCACCCGGCCGCCCTCCTGATCGACCAGAACCGGGGCATCGCGGCCAACCGCGTCACGCAGGTCGGCGGTCAGCCGGGCGAGCTGTGCAGGCGTTTCCACATTGCGGGCAAAGATGATGAAACCGAACGGGTCGGCGTCGCGGAAGAACGCGCGTTCATCGGCAGACACGACCGGGCCGAGGCATCCGAAGATGCAAGCCCCCGACCCTACCGCCATCAGCGCACCGCGACCGGGATGCAGGCGGCGTTTTCGGCCAGCAGGGCGGAACAGAACCGGCGCGCGTCAGCCTCATCCTCGAACCCATGGGCGCGCAGGCGGTAGAAAGTGCGCCCGCCGCTTTGTGCGGCCTGCACCACGCGGGCCTTGCCTTCCAGCAAACCGGTGAAGCGGCCGTTCAGCTTGGCCCATTCGGCGCGCGCGCCTTCGGCATCGTCAAAGGCACCCAGCTGCACCAGCCGCGTGCCGGCCGTCAGTGTGGCAGGGTCAATCTCGGTCACTGGTGCCGCGGTGGCGGCAGAAAGCTCGGCCAGTTGGGTGGGCCGCTCACCTTCCGCCTGCGGGGCGGCGGCGGCAACGGTGGCCGGGCGCGGCTGCGGGCGCAGCGAGCGGGTCAGCGCGCCGGGCGGCGGGGCGGCGGGTTCCAGCACGGCAAGTTCAGTGGCATCTGCCAGCGGGGTCAAGGGTTCCGCCCCATCGGCCAGCGCCTCGGCCAAGGCAAGTTCGGTGGCCGTCGGGTCAAGCGCACCGGGCGCGGGCGCATCGTTGGCGGTATCGGCCACGGCGGTGCCTTCGCCTTCGGTCGCTTCGGTCGCCGTTACCAGCGGTTCAGCCTCGGGCGCGGGGGCGGCCACCACGGGGGCGGCCAGACCCGGCGCATCCTCCAGCGTCAGTTCCACCGGGCGCGGGGCCAGCACCAGCCGTTCGGGCGGCGGCAAAGCGGTGCCCACGGCGGCCACCGCATTCACCGACAACCCCTGATGCGCGGCGATGCTGCCACCCGGATCATCGGGCGCAATGCGCATCGGCCCTTCCAGCGCCTGCACCACCGGGATGCCGGTCACATCGCGCACCGCCACCTTGTAACCCCAGAAGGCCAGCCCCGCCACCAGCACGACCGAGGTCAGACCCCCGGCCATGTTCACAACGCGCTGCACCTTGGCCACTTTGGAAGACGAGTCGTAACCGCCTTCGAATTGATCGAATTCCACGTCCGCCATGCTCTGCCTCACTGCCCGGGGAGGGGTTGCCCCCGCCCGTCTTGCCTGTGTCACGCCGACGGACGCTTTATTCAGCGCATTTCCTCGACCGGCGTGACACCCAAGATACCCAAACCGGCAGAAATCACAACGCCTACGGCACGGGCGAGGGCGATTTTCGCCTGAGTGGTGCCAATATCCGCCTGCACAAAGCGCAAGGACGGCTCGTCATTGCCCCGGTTCCACAGGCTGTGCAGGTCGGAGGCGAGTTCGTAAAGGTAAAACGCCACCCGGTGCGGCTCATTGCCCTTGGCGGCAATTTCCACCAGACGCGGCCATTCGGCGATCTTGCGGATCAGTTCCAGTTCCGCCGGATGATCCAGCAGCGCCACGTCGGCGATCGCCAGCGTGGCATCATCCACCGCCACCTCGGCCTCCGCCGCCTTGCGCAGCACCGAATTGATCCGGGCATTGGCATATTGCACATAGAACACCGGGTTGTCTTTCGACTGTTCCAGCACCTTGTCGAAATCGAAATCCAGCGCCGCGTCATTCTTGCGGGTCAGCATGACGAAGCGGGTCACGTCCGCCCCCACCTGTTCCACCACATCGCGCAGGGTCACGAAAGTGCCCGCGCGTTTCGACATCTTGAAGGGTTCGCCGTTCTTCCACAGCTTCACCAGCTGGATCAGCTTGATATCCAGCGGCACGCGGCCACCTGACAGGGCCGCAACGGCGGCCTTCATCCGTTTTACATAGCCACCGTGATCAGCGCCAAAAATGTCGATCAGCTGATCGAACCCGCGCTGCACCTTGTCATAGTGATAGGCGATGTCGGGGGCAAAATACGTCCATCCGCCATCGGATTTCTGCACCGGGCGGTCCACGTCATCGCCATGCGCGGTTGACCGGAACAGCGTTTGCTGGCGCGGCTCCCAGTCTTCCAGCGTCTTGCCTTTCGGCGGTTCCAGCACGCCTTCATAGATCAGGCCCATGCCGCGCAGGGTTTCAATCGCCTCTTCGATCTTGCCCGTGCCATACAGCGCCTTTTCGGATGAATAGACATCCATCGTCACGCCCAGGGACGCCAGATCCTCGCGGATCATCTGCATCATGCGGTGGCTGGCAAAATTGCGGAAGGTGATCAGCCATTCGGATTCCGGCTTGTCGAGGAAAGCCGCGCCATAGGTTTCCTTCAGCGCCTCGCCCACCGGAATCAGGTAATCGCCGGGATAAAGGCCTTCGCGGATCTCCGGCTCCAGCCCATGCGCCTCGCGGTAGCGTTCATAGGCCGACCGCGCCAGCACATCCACCTGCGCGCCGCCGTCGTTGATGTAATATTCGCGCGTCACGTCCCAGCCTGCAAAGGCCAGCAGACGCGCCAGCGCATCACCCACCACGGCGCCGCGCACATGGCCCACGTGCATCGGGCCGGTGGGGTTGGCCGAAACAAACTCCACGTTCACCTTCGACCCCGCCCCGATGGCAGAGCGGCCATAGTCGGCCCCCTGCCCCAGCACGGCAGGCACCAGCGCCTGCCAGACACCGGGTTGCAGGCGGATGTTCAGAAATCCCGGCCCCGCAGCCTCTACCCCCGCGATGCGCGGATCGGCGGCCAGACGCGCCGCCAGCAGATCGGCAATCGCACGCGGCGGCATGCCTGCGGGTTTCGCCAGCACCATGGCGGCATTGGTCGCCATGTCGCCATGTGCGGCATCGCGCGGCGGTTCCACCGTGATGGCGGCGGTATCAAGGCCTGCGGGCAATTCGCCCGCGTCGGTCATGGCGGCCACGGCCCCGGTCACAAGGCTGCGGATCTCGGAAAAGAGGTTCATCATTCACGTCCTGTCGTTCGCCCCCGGGATGCCAGAGGCGACGCGGCAGGTCAATGGCGGCAGGATGCGCCGGGCCCGCGCCGAAAATTTTCGCAGAAAATTTGTTGCCGGTCAGCCCTGGCTCTGCCGCCAGTCGGCCAATGCCGGGTTGTCGGCTTCGGCGGCATCGGCGGGCGCCGGGGCGGGGGCGGGTGCCGCCACCGCGCGCAGCCGGAAATGATGCGCCTCGCGCGCGCCAAAGTAAAAGCCCACCACCGCGCCCAACAGCCACCACAAAGGCTCCGGCACCAGGTTGAGGCCCAGCATCCGCTCGCCAAACCCCGCCGGATCCAGCATCGCATAGCCAAACAGCGCCAGCGTGCCAAAGGCCAGCAAGGGGCGCGGCAGCCGGTTCAGCCCGTTCACCGCCCGGTCAAACCAGCCCTGCCCTGCATGGGCAAATTCTGCCCCCATCTGCGCCAGTGCCGCCGTCTGCGCCGCCGCCCCCAGCTCCATCTGCCGGGTGGCCGACGGGGTGAACACCTCGGCCACGCCCTGCGCCGCCTGCCCCAGCGCCGTCACCGCCCCGCCATTGCCCAGTATCCGCCCGATCACGCCCATTTCGCCACCCGTGCCCTGTGCTGCGCCTCGGTCAGCCGATAGCGCGCCGCCATGAATTCTTCCGCCCGGGTGATCCAGCCGCCTTTGCCGCCATCGCGCCTGCGGGCGTATTTGCGGCTGGCGGGGCGGGCATCGGCCAAAGCGTAGTAATAATTGCGCCGCGCGATGGCATAGGCATCGGCCAGATGCCCCGGTGCCGCATCAAACGCCTGTTGCACCGCCCGCATGGTCAGCGGCCCGATCACCCCATCCGCCGTGCAGGCAAAGCCCATGTCGCTGACCAGCCGCTGCAAGATTTTCACCGCCGACGACCCGGCATTCACATACATGTCAAACACGCCGGGTTGCAGCGGTTCGGGCAGCCGCCCGATGCCGGGGCGGGTGTGGTAATGCTCGATGAAGATCGCCTCGGCCTGCGCGCGGCTCAGCCGCTGCACATCGGCCACCGTCACCCGCCCGTCGCCGGTCAGATCCAGCCCCAGCCTGCGCATGGTGTGGATGGTGACGCCATATTTTGTGGCCCCGCCCGGATCATCCGGGTCATTCACGAAACCACCCTCGCGGGCGACGATTTCACGGGCAAGGTCGGGCACGGATTTCATGGGGGCCTCCGATACATATCGGGGCCAAACCTGCGGTCAGGCGGTCAATATCCGGTAAATCAGCCGTTCGGATCCTGATACACGCCCTGTTCCTTCAGCGCGTCCACCACTTCCTTGGGCATGTAGCTTTCATCATGCTTGGCCAGAATGTCGGATGCCACAAACACCCCGTCCACCAGCCGCCCCGTGCCCACCATGCCCGCGTTTTCGGCGAACAGATCCGGCAGCACGCCGGTAAAGTTCACCTGCACCGTGGCATTGGTGTCGGTCACGCGGAATGTCACCGTCTCGCCCTGGCCACGGATGATGCTGCCCTCCTCCACCAGCCCGCCGATGCGGAAGGTTTCCGTGGGTGCGGGCGGTTCGGCGATCACCTGGCTGGGCGAGCGGAAAAAGTTGATCCCGTCGCGCATGGCGTAGCCGATCAGCGCGGTGGATAGCGTCAGCGCCACCGCCGCCAAGGCGATGATCTGGATACGACGTTGCTTTTTCAGCCCTTTCATCGGCCCTCCTCAGGGAAAAACAGGCGCCATCAGCAGCCCGGCCGTTTCCTCCAGCCCCAGCATCAGGTTGGCGTTCTGCATGGCCTGGCCGGACGACCCTTTGCACAGGTTGTCCAGCGCCGCCACCACCAGCACGCGCCCCGGAATGCGGTCGCCCGTCACCCCGACATGCACGTAATTGGACCCTCTGATGTCATGTGTCGAGGGGAGTGCGCCAAAGGGTAGCACATGAAGGAAAGGCTCCGCCGCATAGCGCGCGGCCAGCGTCGCATGCACCTGCGCCGCATCGCCGCGCACATAGACCGAGGCGAGGATGCCCCGGTTCATCGGCAACAGATGCGGGGTGAACTGCACAAGCACCGGGCGGCCGGCGGCCTTGGTGAACTCCTGATCGAATTCGCCCAGATGCCGGTGTTTGCCACCGGCGGAATAGGCCTGCGTGCCCTCGGACAATTCGGCATGCAGCAGGTTTTCCTTCAGGCTGCGCCCGGCCCCGCTGACGCCCGCCTTCAGGTCGATCAGGATCTCGTCCAGATCAATCACCCCCGCCTCGATCAGCGGGCGCAGCGCATATTGCCCGGTTGCGGCGTTGCAGCCCGTGCCCGCCACCAGCCGCGCGGCGCGAATCTCGTCACGGTAGAATTCGGTCAGGCCATAGACCGCTTCCTTTTGCAGTTCCGGCTGGCTGTGCGGCTGGCCATACCATTTCGCATATTCCGCAGGGTCACGCAGCCGGAAATCGGCCGACAGATCCACCACCTTCAGATCGCGCGGCAATTCCCCGATCACGGCCTGCGACGTGGCATGCGGCAAGGCGCAGAACGCCAGATCGACTTGCGAAAAATCAATCTCCTCAATCCGTTGCAGGGTTGGCAGGGCCATATGCCGCAAAAACGGAAACACCTCGGCCATGCCCTGCCCCGCCTTGCGGTCGGCAGAAAGCGCCACAATCTCCATCCCCGGATGGGTGGCGATCAGCCTGACAAGCTCTGCCCCGGTATAACCCGAAGCCCCGAGGATGGCGATGCGATGCGTCATGGGTGCCCCCTGAATATGGATGGCGGTGTTGTGCGGCGGATGGGGGAAGGATGCAAGCCCGCCTCACGCCGCCTCGAACACCACCTTCTTGCGCATGAACTGCGTCGCGCGGTCCGACACTGCCCGCGCATCGCCCGTGGTCAAAAACCGCGAGACAGTGCCCGCGCCCAGCATCTCGGGCCGCCGCGCCAGATAGTCGGCCAGGGATTCCGCCACCAGATTGGCCTGGCTGAACACCCGCACACCCGGCCCCAGCGCCTCGGCGAACACGCCCTCCATCAGCGGGTAATGCGTGCAGCCCAGCACGGCGGCCTGCGGGTGGGGCATGCGGCGCAGCAGCGCCTGCACATGTGACCGCACCAACGCCTCGGCCAATATCTCGTCGCCTTGCTCGATGGCATCCACAACGCCGCCGCAGGGCTGCGCTTCCACATCCACGCCAATGGCGCGGAAGGCCAATTCGCGCTGAAACGCGCGGGATGCCACCGTGGCGGGGGTGGCGAAAAGCGCCACATGTTTCACATCAACCTCGCGCGGGGGGGAATTGTCGCCCCATTGCCGTTCGGTCAGCGCCTCGATCAGCGGCACGAACACGCCCAGCACGCGCTTTTCCGGCGGCAGCCAGGTTTCCTGCATGCGTTTCAACGCGGCCGCCGAGGCGGTGTTGCAGGCCAGGATCACCAGATCGCAGCCCTCGGCCCACAGCCGTTCCACCGCCGCGCAGGTCAGCGCGAAAATGTCATCCGCCGTGCGCACGCCGTAGGGCGCATGGGCATTGTCGCCCAGATAGACAAAAGGCACATCCGGCAGGCGCCTGCGCACCGCATCCAGCACCGTAAGGCCGCCCAGCCCCGAATCGAACACACCCACCGCCATGCCTGCCCCCCGCCTGTGCGCGACTGCCCTGCGAGGCCGTCCCTGATCAGGACTTGTATTTCGCCTCGAACTCGTAACCATGATCATAGGATTTCAGCGGCACGGGCGAAAGCGCATAGGTGGCCTTGCGCAGGAATTCCATCATAGCCTTGGGGTCGGTCTTCAAGGGCTGCAACTGGGTGGAGGCGATGGGCTCTCCCACCACCATGCGCACAGGCTCATCGACGCGGGCCTTGAATTCCTTGATCAACAGGCCCAGCCGCAGGGTGGAATGCATGTGGGATGCCAGCTGGAACATGCGGCTGTTGTGCCCCTCAAAGAAGATCGGCACCACAGTGGCATCAGATTTGGCGATCATCTTGGCGGTGAAATTGCGCCAACCCGGGTCCATGGGCCGCGAAAACGGCTTGGCGCTGGTCGAAACCGTGCCGCCCGGAAACACGCCGATCGCCCCGCCATTGCCCAGATAACGCAGGCATTCGGCGCGGGTCTGCAGGTTCAGCTTTACCGCTTCCTTGGTTTCATCGAATGAAATCGGCAGGATGACGCGGTTCAGTTCCTCCGCGCGGCGGAACACCGAATTGGCCAGAATGCGGAAGTCGCCGCGCACCTTGTCCAGCAGATGCCCCATCATCAGCCCGTCAAGAATGCCGTAAGGATGGTTGGCGATCAGCACCAGCGGGCCGTTGGCCGGGATGTTCGTCAGACTGCCGCCCACCACCTCAAGGCTGAGGCCATAACGTTCGGCGATGACTTCCCAGAAGCTGCGGCCACCGGCCACGTCATTCTCATATCCCGCGGCGCGGCGGATCAAGGACAGGCGGCCTGTCACATTCTCCAGCACGCGGATCAGTGCCCGCCCTCCGCGCGTCTGCGCCGAAGAGGCATAGCTGATGTCGCGGGACACGTCACTTTTGGTCATCGGTGCAGCCTTCATGGAACCCCGTCGTCGGTTTACATTTAAACGGGTATTCTGGCCAGCAAAGATCACAAATCTGCGACACACTGGTTACTCTGCCGCATGCAACTGTGGCGCACCGCCCGCGCGGAAGGCTGTCAGCAGCGCCTTTCGCGTGGCGGCGGCCTTGGCGGCATTGGCGGCCTTCACCGGGCCAAAGCCGCGGATGGTCAGCGGCAGTTCGGCCAGTTCGCGGGCGATACCGGCGGTTGCGGGGGTGACGCGGGGCAGAACCTCGGCCATGTCCGCCTCATATTCGGCGATCAGCGCACGTTCGTGACGGCGCTCGGCGGTATGGCCAAACGGGTCCAGCGCGGTGCCGCGCAGCGGTTTCAGCCGTGCCAGCAGGCGAAAGGCGGGCATCATCCATGGCCCGAAGGCACGTTTGCGGGGCCGCCCGTCGCTGCCCATGCGGCTGATCAGCGGCGGGGCCAGGTGAAATGTGGGGCGCAGGTCGCCCTCAAACTCCGCAGCCGCCTTGGCCATGGTTGTCAGATGCAGCCGGGCCACCTCGTATTCATCCTTGTAGGCCAAGAGCTTGTGATAGCCCTTTGCCACGCTTTCGCGCAGGTCTTTCGGTGCCTGTTCCACCAGAGCACGGAAACGCGCGGCATAGGTGGCGTTCTGATATGCGGCCAGATGGTCGGCGCGAAACGCCACCGGATCGGGCGGCAGCACCGCCTGCGGCAGAATCGCCCGCGCCGCCTGTTCCGGGTGCAGCACCGCCCAACGGCCATAGGTGAAGGCCTGCCGGTTCCGCTCCACCGCAGCACCGTTCAGGGCAATGGCGCGGCTGATCGCATCCTCGGACAGCGGAATCAGCCCCATCTGCCAGGCCGCGCCGAACACCATCATGTTGGAATAGATGCTGTCGCCCATCAGCACGCGGGCCAGATCGGTCGCGTCGAAAAACGCCAGCCGCCCCTGCAACCGCGCCTGAAGCGAAAGCTGCAAGCGGTCGGCAGGCAAGCGAAATTCGGTATTGCGGGTAAACTCACCCGTCACGATGTCATGGCTGTTCACCACCGCGCCCGTGCGGCCCGTGGTCATCAGGCCCAGCGTTTTCGCCCCCGCCGTCACCACCAGATCGCCGCCGATCACGGCATCCGCCTCGCCCACCGCCACGCGGATGGCGGAAATATCCTCGGGCCGGTTGGCGATGCGGCAATGGATATGCACCGCGCCCCCCTTTTGCGCGAGGCCCGCCATTTCCATCATGCCGGCACCCTTGCCGTCCAGATGCGCGGCCATGGCCAGAATCGCGCCCACGGTCACAACGCCGGTGCCGCCGACACCTGTGATCACAATGTTATGCGTGCCTGTGATCACGGGCAGCACGGGGATGGGCAGATCAGGGATCTGCACCGCCGCCGTCGCGGATTTGCGCGGCTTCGCCCCCTCAATCGTGACAAAAGACGGGCAGAAGCCATTGATGCAGCTGAAATCCTTGTTGCAGGACGACTGGTCGATGGCGCGTTTGCGGCCCAGTTCGGTGTCCACCGGCACCAGCGACACGCAGTTCGACTGCACGCCGCAATCGCCGCAGCCCTCGCAGACATCGGTGTTGATGAACACGCGGCGGTCGGGGTCGGGGAAAGCGCCCTTCTTGCGGCGGCGGCGTTTCTCAGCGGCGCAGGTCTGCACATAGACTATGGCCGATACGCCCTTGATCGTGCTGAATTTCTGCTGCACGGCCATCAGATCGGCCCGTTCATGGCGCGGCACATCGGTAGGAAACAGCGACCAGTCGATTTCCTCTTTCTTGTCATAGACAAGCGCGAGGTTTTTCACACCCATCGCCTGCAACTCCCGCAGGATACGGTCGGCGGTCAGCCCGCCCTCATTGCCCTGCCCGCCGGTCATGGCCACGGCGTCGTTGAACAGGATCTTGTAGGTGATGTTGGTGCCCGCAGCCAAGGCCGCCCGGATCGCCAGCGACCCGGAGTGGTTGTAAGTTCCATCGCCAAGGTTCTGGAATACATGGGAAGTCCTGGAAAACGGCGCTTCGCCCACCCAGTTCGCGCCCTCGCCGCCCATCTGGGTGAATCCGGTCGTCGCGCGGTCCATCCACTGCACCATGTAGTGACAGCCGATCCCGGCATAGGCGCGCGAGCCTTCGGGCACCTTGGTGCTGGAATTGTGCGGGCAGCCGGAACAGAAATAAGGCAGCCGCGCCGCAAGATCGGTGGCATTGTCGGCCCGGCGCGCCTCGGCCAGCCGTGCCAGCGCCGCCTTTACATGGTCAGTCGCGCGCCCCTCCTCCAGCAGAATCGCGCCCAGTTTTTCGGCAATGCCAATCGGATCAAGTGCATAGCGGGTGGGAAACAGCTCCTCCCCCCGGTCATTCTGCCAGCCATAGATGCGGCGGCCCCGGCGGTCGTTGAAAATCGCCTCCTTCGCCTGCACCTCGATCAGCTTGCGTTTTTCCTCGACCACAACGATCAGGTCCAACCCCTCGGCCCAGTCACGGAAGCCCTTGAAATCCATCGGCCAGACCTGCCCCACCTTGTAGGTGGTCAGCCCCAGACGCGCAGCCTCGGCCGCATCAATGCCCAGAAGCGCCAGCGCATGCACCAGATCCAGCCAGTTCTTGCCCGCCGCGACAAAGCCGATTTTCGCCCCAGGGCGGCCCCAAACCCGGCGGTCCATCCTATTGGCATGTGAGAACGCCTCGGCGGCAAAGCGTTTGTGGTCGATCATCCGCGCCTCTTGTGCGACGGGGGTGTCGCCAAGACGGATGTTCAGCCCGCCGGGGGGCAACGCAAATTCCGGTGCCACAAAGGCCAGCCGGTGCGGGTTGCCATCCACCACGGCGGTCGCCTCGACCGTGTCCTTCATGGTTTTCAGCCCGACCCAGACGCCCGCAAACCGCGACAGCGCCCAGCCATACAGGCCGTAATCCATCACCTCCTGCACCCCGGCAGGCGACACGACGGGCATATAGGCATCGACCATCGCCCAGTCGGACTGGTGCAGCGTGGTGGAGGATTCGCCGGTATGGTCATCGCCCATCGCCATCAGCACACCGCCAAGGCGCGACGATCCGGCCATATTGGCGTGCCGCATCACGTCGCCCGAACGGTCCACCCCCGGGCCCTTGCCATACCACAGCGCGAAAACGCCATCGAAACGCCCCTCGCCGCGCAGTTCGGCCTGCTGGCTGCCCCAGACGGCGGTGGCGGCAAGATCCTCGTTCAGCCCCGGCTGGAACAGCACATCTGCGGCGGAAAGTTCGGCCTTGGCGCGCGCCATCATCATGTCCACCGCGCCCAGGGGCGAGCCGCGATAGCCGGTCACATAGCCTGCGGTGTTCAGCCCCGCCGCCCGGTCACGCGCCTTCTGCATCAGCATCAGCCGCACCAGCGCCTGCGTTCCGTTCAGCAAAACCGGCGACTTCGCCAGATCATACCGATCCGTCAAGGCTACATCCTGCCTGCTCATTGGGCACCTCCCGTTGCTTGCCGAGCCGTAATCGGATGATAGGTCAAAATTGCTGACCTACAAAGCGAAATTTCCACCCATGTTTTTCTTGCAACTCTGCTATGCACTACCTAGGTGAACGTTGCGGAAGCAGCCGCCAAAAACACAAAGAGTTGCGCGATGGATTGGGACAAGCTCAGAATATTTCATGCTGTGGCCGATGCGGGCAGCCTGACGCATGCGGGCGATGTGCTGCACCTGTCGCAATCGGCGGTCAGCCGCCAGATCCGCGCGCTGGAGGAAAGCCTGAGTGTCACCCTGTTTCACCGCCATGCGCGCGGGCTGATTCTGACTGAACAGGGGGAACTCCTGTTCGATGCCACCACCGCCATGGTAAAACGGCTGGACGCCACCGCCGCCCGGATCCGCGATTCAGAGGATGAGGTATTCGGCGAGCTGCGCGTGACCACGACCACCGGCTTTGGCACGCTGTGGCTGGCCCCGCGCCTGACCGCGCTTTACAAGAAATACCCGGCGCTGAAGATCGACCTGATGCTGGAAGAGCGGGTGCTGGATCTGCCGATGCGCGAGGCCGATGTGGCGATCCGCATGAAAGAGCCGTCGCAGGCCGATCTGATCCGCAAGCGGCTGATGAACATCCGCATGCGGCTTTATGCGACGCCCGACTATCTGGCCGAACATGGCACGCCCGAAACCATGGCCGACTTTTCGGCGCACCGGCTGATCTGCCAGCATGTGGGTGCGGCGCAAGTGGCGGCGGGGGCCACGCTGGTGCAGCAGCTGATCGCCAACGACATCCCGTCGATGCTGACGGTGAACAATTATTTTGGTGTCTTGCAGGGCGTGCTGAACCATATCGGCATCGGCGTGCTGCCCGATTACCTGACCGAAGATTTCCCCAATCTGGTGCGCGTGCTGGACGATGTCGAATCGTCGGAAGTGCCGGTGTTTCTGGCCTATCCCGAGGAACTGCGGCATTCAAAGCGGGTGGCGGCGTTCCGCGAATTCGTGACCGAAGAGATTTTCAATTATCGCAAGCGCCAGCAGAGCTGAGACGGCTGGGCCAAAGGCTTGGATTTACTCAACTTTCCGGGCGCTTGACGGTCAGAATTTTACGCGCGCCAACGATATGCGCCAGACGCATGCCTGCCATGCTGCGCATGCAGCCTGTTTCCCCTTGTAGGACAGCAGCGCGCAACCTAAATCACACCTCGAAGGCGGTGATTGAGTTTCTCTTGCAGCCTTCATACCTCCCTGTTGGACTTGGGCCGAGCTTATGCTCGGCCTTTTTTTTGCTTTACGGGGTGGTTTTGTCATTTGCACGCAAAGTAGCCGCTGCATCGCGGCGTATGCCCAGAAAGCTGGCGTCAGCGGCAGAGCCCGCAAGCGCGATGGCCTGGTCATAGGCGGTCAGGGCGGCGGCGATTCGACCCGCGCGGGCCAGCAGATCGGCCCGGGCCGCGTGGAAGGGCTGGTAATCGTCGAGTTCGCGGGCCAGAGGCTCCAGCAGCAGCAGCGCGGGCTCCAGCGCCCCGGCCTCGGCCAAAGCCACTGCGCGGTGCAGGCGGATCACCGGCGTCGGCTCCATCCGCAGCAGGCTGTCATAAAGCAGTGCGATCTGCGGCCAGTCCGTCACCCCCGGCGCGGCATGCAGCGCGCCGATCGCCGCCTTGATCTGGAACGGCCCCGGGGCGCGGCGCTCCATCGCGCGGTCCAGCAGGGCCAGCCCCTCGGCGATCATCGGCGCATCCCACAGGGCGCGGTCCTGCTGGGCCAACGGCACGCTGACACCGGCCATGTGGCGCGCGGCATGGCGCGAATGGGTCAGCAGCAGCAGCGCCAGCAGGCCCTCGGTTTCGGCCTCGCCGGGCCGCAGGGCATCCAGCATGCGGGCCAGAAAGATCGCCTCTTCGCACAGGTCGCGGCGCAGCGGTTGCGGGCCGGGATTGGCCGAATAGCCCTGGTTGAAGATCAGGTAAACCACCACCAGCACCGATTGCAGCCGTTCGGCCCAATCCTCGGGTGCGGGGATGGCAAAGGGAATGCCCGCCGCCGCGATCTTGGCCTTGGCACGGCTCAGGCGCTGGCCCATGGCCGTAGGGTCATCCAGAAAGGCGCCGGCAATCTCGACCGTCGTCAGCCCGCCCAGCGTGCGCAGCGTCAGCGCGACCCGGGTTTTCGGCTCCAGCGCCGGATGGCAGCAGGTGAAGATCAGGCGCAGGCGGTCATCGGCGATCATGTGGGGTTCGGTGTCATCAGCCTCGTCCGCCGCCAGCACGGCCAGATCCGCCGCGCGGCGCGCATCGCGCTGGCCGCTGCGCAGCCGGTCGATGGCGCGGCGCAGCGCCACGCGCAAAAGCCAGCCCTGCGGCGAGGATGGCAGCCCGCTGCGGCCCCAATGCGTCAGGGCCGAAACGGCGGCCTCTTGCAGCACCTCTTCGGCCAACTGGAAATCACGCAGCCGCGCGATCAGAGCGGCGGTCAGCCGCCCCCGGTCATTGCGCATCACCGCCTCTAGGGTCCGGGTGACGGCGATGGCCTGCGAGGCGGCTGTCATGGCTTCAGTTCCCTGCGGGGTTATAGTTCATCAGCGGCCGCACCTCGATGGTGCCGAATTCCGCCGCGGGCAGCAGGGCCGCATATTTCAGCGCGGCGTCAAGATCGGCAACATCCACCACATAATAACCGCCCAGATGCTCCTTTGTGGTGGCAAAGGGGCCATCCATGGTTTCGGCCTTGCCGCCCCGGATGCGCAGCGATGTGGCGGTTTCCACCCCTTGCAGGCCCTCACCCGACACCAGCACGCCATCGGCGGCCATGGTCTGATTGGCGGCAAAGAACCCGGCCATCATCGCGTCGAACGCGGGCGTGCCATAAGCCGGTTCCAGTGCGGGATCATTGTAGATCAGGATCATGTATTTCATTTTCGCAGTCCTTTGTGCTTGGGTTTCCGAGGGATGCAGCAGGTTCACAGGCCGATGATGTTGACGGCCAGACAGACAATCAGGTTCAGCGTGGCCAGAATGTTGGTGCCGTTGCCGACATAGCGCAGCGGATGCGCCGCCGTGTCGGTCTTCAGGCCAAAGGGATGGGCAATCCGCCCGATCAGCAGCAACGCGCCCGAAATGTGCAGATACAGCGCAGGCGCACCCATGCCTTCGGCAAGGATCATCAGGATCAGCACAAAGCAGGTCCATTCCACGAAATTGCCATGCTGGCGGATGCGTTGCAGCAGCAGCACATTGCCGCCGTCACCGAACGACAAGTTCATGGCACCGCGCACAGAGGTCACGCGGAACCACAAAATCAGGAAAATCACCGCCAGCGGCAGGGCATACAGCGGGGTCACGGCAAATGTCATCATCATTCCTTTGTCAGTGTCAGGGTTTCGATAACCCAAGGACGCCGGACCATTGCCGATTTCGACATGGCTGCAAAAATAATTTTGTGCGCGCCGTCGGAAAAATTTGGCCGGACCAGATTTTGTCATTGCAAAGGCACAGTTACCCGTTTCTTGCCCTGCAATCCTTCTTTTCAGGCCGGCCCGGCCCTGCGGCCTGTCCGCTTCCCCTCGCGCGGTCCTTGCCGTAAGACGCAGACGTTCGCATTGACAGGGAAACCCCATGACCGAACCCGCCATCACCCCTGACCTGATCGCAGCCCATGGCCTGAAGCCCGACGAATACCAGCGCCTGCTGGGCATCATCGGGCGCGAACCCACGTTCACCGAACTGGGCATATTCTCGGCGATGTGGAACGAGCATTGCTCCTACAAATCATCGAAGAAATGGCTGCGCACCCTGCCCACCACCGGGCCGCAGGTGATCTGCGGGCCGGGTGAAAACGCGGGCGTGGTCGATATCGGCGACGGGCAGGCGGTTATCTTCAAGATGGAAAGCCACAACCACCCCTCCTATATCGAGCCCCATCAGGGCGCTGCCACCGGCGTGGGCGGCATCCTGCGCGACGTGTTCACCATGGGCGCGCGCCCCATCGCGGCGATGAACGCGCTCAGCTTCGGCCTGCCCTCGCATCCGAAAACCGCGCATCTGGTCAAGGGTGTGGTCGAGGGTGTGGGCAGCTATGGCAACGCGTTCGGCGTGCCGACCGTGGGCGGCGAGGTGCGCTTTCACCGCAGCTACAACGGCAATTGTCTGGTCAACGCCTTTGCGGCCGGTCTGGCCGATGCCGACAAGATCTTCTACTCGGTCGCCTCGGGCGTCGGCATGCCGGTGGTTTACCTCGGTGCCAAGACCGGCCGTGACGGCGTCGGCGGCGCCACCATGGCCTCGGCCGAATTCGACGACACGATCGAGGATAAACGCCCCACGGTGCAGGTCGGCGATCCCTTCACCGAAAAGCGCCTGCTGGAGGCCTGTCTGGAACTGATGGCCTCCGGTGCCGTGATCTCCATTCAGGACATGGGGGCGGCGGGCCTGACCTGTTCCGCCGTGGAAATGGGCGACAAGGGGGGCTTGGGCATCAAGCTGCAACTCGATGACGTGCCGCAGCGCGAAACCAACATGACCGCCTATGAAATGATGCTGTCCGAAAGCCAGGAACGCATGCTGATGGTGCTGAAGCCCGCGATGGAGGCCGAGGCGCGGGCGATCTTCGTGAAATGGGATCTGGATTTCGCGATTGTGGGCGAAACCATCCCCGAAGACCGCTTCCTGATCCTGCATGGCAACGAGGTGAAAGCCGACCTGCCGCTGTCGAAACTGTCATCCTCCGCCCCGGAATATGACCGGCCGTGGGTGGAAACCCCGCCTGCCGCCCCCTTGGGCGACATTCCCGCCATTGGCCTGATCGACGGCCTGCGCGCACTGATCGGCAGCCCGTCCTATGCCCACAAGGCCTGGGTGTGGGAGCAGTATGACAGCATGGTGATGGGCGACACGGTGCGCAGCCCCGGCCTTGGCGCGGGTGTGGTGCGGGTGCACGGCACGCCCAAGGCGCTGGCCTTTACGTCGGACGTGACGCCGCGCTATGTCATGGCCAACCCGTTCGAGGGCGGCAAACAGGCGGTGGCCGAGGCTTACCGCAACCTCACCGCCGTCGGCGCGCGGCCCCTTGCCACCACCGACAACCTGAACTTCGGAAACCCCGAAAAGCCTGAAATCATGGGGCAATTCGTAGGTGCGATCAAAGGCATCGGTGCCGCCTGTCTCGCGCTCGACATGCCCATCGTCTCGGGCAACGTATCGCTTTACAACGAAACCGACGGCGCAGGCATCCTGCCCACCCCCACCATCGGCGCGGTGGGCCTGCTGGCCAGCCTTGACGAGCTGATCGCAGGCCAGCCGGCCAGTGGCGATCTGGCCTTCGTCATCGGCGACACGGCGGGCCATCTGGGCCAGTCGGCGCTGCTGGCCGAGGCTTTCGGCATGGAAAGCGGCGATGCGCCCCCGGTCGATCTGGCAGCCGAGCGCCGGCACGGCGAATTCCTGCGGGCCAACCGGCATCTGGTGCAGGCGGCCACCGATCTTGGCGATGGCGGGCTGGCACTGGCAGCGTTTGAAATGGCCGAAGGCGCGGGGCTTGGGGTCACGCTGACGGCGGCCACCCTGCCCGCGCTGTTCGGCGAGGACCAGGCCCGTTATCTGCTGGCCGTCACCCCGAAGCAGGGCCCGGCCCTGCAAGCCGCAGCCTCGGCGGCGGGTGTTCCGCTGCATGTGGCAGGCCGTTTCGGTGGCGATGCCGTGACCCTTGGCAGCGACAGCGCCCCGCTGGCCGCCCTGTCCACCCTCTACCGCAGCGCCTTTGCCGCGGCCGTGGCCTGACCGCCACCTTGCACAGCACCTGCCCCGGCGTTACATCTGGGGCAGGCCGCAGCTAAGGACGCAACCCACCATGCCCATGGAAGCCCGCGACATCGAAAATCTGATCCGGGAAAGCTTCCCGCAGGCGCGCATCACCATCACCGACCTTGCGGGCGATGGCAACCACTGGGCCGCCGAGGTGATCGACCCCAGCTTCAAGGGCATGAACCGGGTGCAACAACAGCGCGCGGTCTATGCCAGCCTGAAAGGCAAGATGGACGGCGCGCATGGCGAACTCCACGCGCTGGCGCTGACCACCAAAGCCCCCGATTGACCCGTCTCGCGCCGCCAGCCCCCCGCGCGGCCGCTACCCGAGGATGACACGATGACCGCTTCCGACACGATCCGCGACACGATCACCAAGAACGATGTCGTTCTGTTCATGAAGGGCACCAAGATGATGCCGCAATGCGGCTTTTCCAGCCGCGTGGCCGGGGTGTTGAATTTCATGGGCGTGGAATTCGCCGATGTGAACGTGCTGGCCGATGCCGAGATCCGCCAGGGCATCAAGGATTTCTCCGACTGGCCCACCATCCCCCAGCTATATGTGAAGGGCGAATTCGTGGGCGGCTGCGACATCATCACCGAAATGACACTGTCGGGCGAGTTGGATGCGCTGTTCGAGGCCAAAGGCGTGACCTATGACAAGGACGCCGCCGAAAAGATCCGCGCCGCCAACGCCTGATGGCGACAGGCGATGAAGGCCGCGACCAGTCTTCGCCACGCAGGTCATCACCACCCGCGTCATCGCCACGACAGCCGCAGGCATTGCGACGCCCCATTCTCATTGGCGCAAATATCCTCGGGGGCGGCCCCCGCTGGGGGACGTGGGGGCAGACAGCCCCCATTCCTCGCCAGCATCCAGAGCCGCGCTCCGGGAGAGGCGCCAAAATTTTTAAGCAAAAATTTTAGCCCGCCCGACAAGACAACCGTCGCAACCCTCAGCCTGCCGCGCGCTCTTCCACCGCTGCGGCCAGCGCCTCGGCCCGGGCCGCAATCTCGGCCAGGCTTTCGGTCACGCGCGCGGGGATCACCGGCACTTCCACCCTTGCGGGTTCCGGCACCGGGCGGGCGGTCAGCTCGTCCACCTGCGCCTTGAGGCTGCGCAACTGGTCCTCCAGCGCCGCCGTCTTGTCGGCCAGCATCAGCCCGGCCATCAACAGCATGCGCACTTCGGGCAGGCGGCCCATCTGGCTCAGCAGCGGCTGCGCCTCGTTGTCCAGCATCAGGGCGGCGGCGCGCAGGAAATGCTCCTCGCCCGGCTGGCAGGCCACGCGAAAGCTGCGCCCGCCGATCATCACATCCAGATCAGGCATCGGCACGCTCCTCCTGCGGCGATGTGGCGGCTGACAGCAATGGCGTCAGTTCGGCCAGTATCGCATCCATTTCGGCCAGTTCGCTGCTGCGCGCGGCGCGCAGCGCCTCCAGCTCGGCCTGCATGGCCTTGTTCAACTGCCCCGGTTCGGCCAGGCCCGATTCCTGCGCCTCGCGCAGCGCGCGCAGGTGTTCGCGCAGCTGGATCGTGCTTTGCCGCAGGCGCTGCATTTCCAGCCCCTGCACATCCAGTTGCCCGGTCAGCCGCGCCACCTCGGCCTCCAGCCCGGCGATCCGCGCGCCGTCGCGTTCCTTCACCGCGCGCAGCCGTTCGGCCAGCTGCGCATTGGCGGTGCGCTCCTCGTCCAGTGCTGCGGCCAGCGGACCGGCCTCGGCGGGGGCCTCGGACAGCGCCTCCACCCCTTTGCCGATCCGGTCAAGGGCGGCGGTGATCCGCCCTTCCAGTTCCGCTATGTCCTGCATGCTGCCAGCCTTTCGGTCATTCTGCCCCTGCGGGTCGTTCTGCCCCCGGTTTCCGTCCCCCCTTGCCGCAAGCGGCGGGCGAATCGGGAACAATCCGGTGTTGAACGATCTTATCGCAAAGCAAAAGCCAATTGTGCCCCCCTTTCGCCCGCCAGGTCTGCGGCCTTGGCTTGATCTTGCCACAGGCGATGTTAAGCACGGGGCCGTAACAGGTGCGGCCCCCGGGCCTGCGCTGCCCGGAGGGAGAGGACCGAACCTTGGATATTGCCAGCCTGCGCAACGCGCACCCGGACCATTGGAACAAAGCCTGCGCGATCCGCACGCTGACGCTGGATGCGGTGGCCGCCGCCAATTCCGGGCATTCCGGCATGCCGATGGGTATGGCCGATGTCGCCACCGTTCTTTATGAAAAGCACCTCAGCTTTGATGCCGCCAACCCCGAATGGCCCAACCGTGACCGGTTCATCCTGTCGGCGGGCCATGGCTCGATGCTGATCTATGCGCTGCTTTACCTCACAGGCGATGCCGAAATCACGCTGGACGAGGTGAAGAACTTCCGCCAATGGGGTGCCCGCACCGCAGGCCACCCCGAGAATTTCCTGGCCAAGGCCATTGAAACCACCACCGGCCCGCTGGGCCAGGGCATCGCGAATGCCGTGGGTTTCGCCATGGCCGAAGAAACCCTGCGCGCCCGCTGGGGGGCCAAGGTGATCGACCACTACACCTATGTCATCGCCGGTGACGGCTGCCTGATGGAAGGTGTCAGCCACGAGGCCATCGGCATCGCCGGGCGGCACGCGCTGTCGCGGCTGATCGTGCTGTGGGACAACAACGGCATCACCATCGACGGCAAGGTTGCGCTGTCCGACCGCACCGACCAGGTGGCGCGGTTCAAGGCTGCGGGCTGGGATGTTTTCGAATGTGACGGCCATGACCCGGTGGCGATTGACGCCGCCATCACCGCAGCCAAGGCCAGCCCCGCCCCGGCGATGATCGCCTGCAAGACGCATATCGCGCTGGGGTCTTCGGCGCAGGACACGTCGAAAGGCCATGGCGCGCTGACCGATGCCAAAGTGGTGGCCGATACCAAGGCCGCCTATGGCTGGGATCATCCGGCCTTCACCATCCCCGCCGATGTGAAAGCGGCGTGGGAGGCGATCGGTGCGCGCGGGGCCTCTGCCCGTGCCGCGTGGGAGGGCCGTCTGGCCGCTCTTTCGTCGCAGAAACAGGCCGAATTCGCCCGCCAGTTCGCCGGTGACGTTCCGGCCAAACTGGCCAACACGATCCGCGCGCTGAAAAAAACCGCGTCAGAGGGCCTGCCCAAACTCGCCACCCGCGCGGCGTCGGAAAAGGTGCTGGCGGCGGTGAACCCGGTGCTGCCGGAAACCTTTGGCGGCTCGGCGGATCTCACCGGCTCGAACAACACGAAAACCGCCGATCTGGGTGTGTTCGACACCGAAAACCGCGCGGGCCGCTACATGTATTGGGGCATCCGCGAACATGGCATGGCGGCTGCGATGAACGGCATGGCGCTGCACGGCGGCCTGCGCCCCTATGGCGGCACGTTCATGTGTTTCACCGATTACGCCCGCCCGTCGATGCGCCTGTCGGCGCTGATGCAGGTGCCGGTGGTCTATGTCATGACGCATGACAGCATCGGTCTGGGCGAGGATGGCCCGACGCACCAGCCGGTCGAGCATCTGGCGATCAGCCGCGCCACGCCGAACACATGGGTGTTCCGCCCCGCCGATCTGGTGGAAACCGCCGAGGCCTGGGAACTGGCGCTGACCAGCAAGGGCACGCCTTCGGTGCTGGCGCTGTCGCGCCAGAACCTGCCCACCGTGCGCAAAAGCCATACCGCCAAGAACCTGACCGCACAGGGCGCCTATGTGCTGGCCGAAGCCACCGGCAAGCGTCAGGCCATCCTGATGGCCACCGGGTCGGAAGTGGAGATTGCGCTGAAAGCCCGCGATCTGCTGGAGTCCGACGGCATCGGCACGCGCGTTGTCTCCATGCCCTGTATGGAGCTGTTTGCGGCGCAGGACGCCGCCTACCGCCGCAAGGTGCTGCCCGCAGGGTCGGTGCGCGTGGCCATCGAGGCGGGCGTGCGGCAGGGCTGGGACCGCTGGTTGCTGGGCGAGCGCGGGCGTGAGGGCAAAGAGGCCTTCGTGGGCATGAACGGCTTTGGCGCTTCGGCCCCGGCGGAACGGCTTTACGCTGAATTCGGCATCACCGCCGAGGCGACGGCAGCCAAGGTGAAGGAACTGCTGTAAGCAGTTCTGGTGCAATGAAAAAACCGCCGCAGGAAACTGCGGCGGTTTTTGTTTGGCGCGGGCGCGCTCATCTGCGCGGGCAAAAGCGAAGTCGCCCGTCAGGGCCGATGGGCGGCGGGTCAGAACCCCGCCAGCCGCACACCATCTGCGCCAAAGGCATGCACCATGGCCGGATCGACATCAAAGCCCACCACATCGCCGCGCGCCAGCGCCGGTTGGCCCGGCAGCACGGCCAGCAGCTTGGCCCCCTCGTTCAGCGTGGCATGCACCACGGTTTCAGACCCCAGCGCCTCGATCAGATCGACTTTCGCCGTCAGATCCGCCTCCACCCCTTCGGACAGCAGCAGATGCTGCGGGCGGATGCCCAGCGTCACTGCGCCGGATGGGGGCAGCGGCAGGCCGCCAAGGTCAATCTCGGGCCCGCCTTCCAGCCGCGCGACGCCCCGCGCCATGGTAGCCCCGAACATGTTCATCCCCGGCGCGCCGATAAAGCCCGCAACAAACAGGTTCGCGGGGCGGTTATACAGGTTCAAGGGCGTGTCCACCTGTTCGATCCGCCCGGCGCGCAGCACGACAATGCGGTCGGCCATGGTCATCGCCTCGACCTGGTCATGGGTCACATGCACCATCGTGGCCCCCAGCCGCGCATGCAGCGCCGACAGTTCGGCGCGCATCGATACGCGCAGCTCGGCATCCAGGTTCGACAGCGGCTCGTCCAGCAGAAACGCCGTGGGCCGGCGCACGATGGCGCGGCCGATGGCCACCCGCTGCCGTTGCCCGCCCGAGAGTTGCCCGGGGCGGCGTTCCAGCAGCGGCTCGATCTCCAGCAGCCGTGCCGCATCGGCGATGCGGGCGTCAATCTCGGCCCGGGCCATGCGGGTGTTCTGCAAGCCGAAGGCCATGTTCTGCCGCACCGACATATGCGGATACAAGGCATAGCTCTGGAACACCATCGCCAGCCCCCGGTCAGCGGCAGAGCGCGGCGTCACATCGGTGCCGTTGATGGCGATGGTGCCTGCGGTCGGCTGGTCCAGCCCCGCGATCATCCGCAGCAGGGTGGATTTGCCGCAACCCGAAGGCCCGACGAACACCACCAACTCGCCATCGCCCACCTCCAGGTCGATGCCCTTCAGCACATCCACCGCGCCAAAGGATTTCTTGATGCCTTTCAGACTGATCTGGCCCATGTCGGCCCCCCTATTTCAAACCGGAGCCGGCAATGCCGGTGGTGATGAAGCGTTGCAGGAACAGGAAAACGATCACCACGGGGATCATCGTCACCACCGTCATCGCCAGGATAAAGTGCCATTGCACGTTCAGCTCACCCGCATAGGTGTTCAGCCCGACTTGCAGGGTATAAACCTCTTTGCGGCTGAGAACGATCAGCGGCCACAGGAAATCGTTCCAGCGCCACACGACCGAAAAGATGCCCAGCACCGCCAGCGCCGGTGCCGTCAAGGGCAGCACGATGCGCCAGTAGATCTGCCATTCGGATGCATGGTCCATCCGTGCCGCCTCCAGCAACTCATCCGGGATGGTCAGCATGTATTGCCGCAGCAGGAAGATGCCGGTGGGCGTGGCGACCGTGGGCAGGATCACCCCCCACAGGCTGTTGAACAGGCCGACCGCCGAGATGATCGAATACAGCGGCACAAGGATGACCGACAGCGGGATCATCAGCGTGGCCAGCACCGTCAGCATCACCGCATTGCGTCCGCGGAACTCGTATTTCGACAGGGCAAAGGCGGCCATCGAGTTGGTCAGAAGCGTGATCAGCGTGGCCACCACCGTGACGAACACCGAGTTTTTCAGATACAGCATGAAGTCGAAGGCCAGGAACGGCTGCACGTAATTGTCCCAGGCAAAGCCCACCTGCCGGTCAGGCACGCGGTTGGCGATGTTCACGCGCTGAATCTCGCCGGAGTTTGCCGGATCCACCATCTGCGCGGTTGTGCCCACCCGGCGCACTTCGGCCAGGGTGCGGGTGCCCGCCTCGTCGGTCACGATGAACAGCGGCAAGGGCTTGTCATAGCCTTCGACCACCACCGTGCGGGATTCGTAAGGCAGCGCGGTGGGCGGAAATTCCGCCAGCTGCGCGGGCGATTTGAAGGATGACATGATCAGCCACAGGGCCGGGCCGAACATCACGATCACGCCGAAGAACAGCCAGCCGAACGTGACCACATCGGTCCAGTGCCAGCCCTTTCCGCCACGGCGGCGGAACAGGAATGCGGAAACCCGGCTCATTTCAGCTTTCCCTTCTTCTCGTTCCGGCGGCTGATCGCCAATTGGATCAGCGTCAGCACCACCAGCACCGCCCCCATCAGGATCGAGGCCGCAGCCGCCAGCCCGGGGTTTTTCAACAGCGAGGCAAAGCCCACCTCGTAGATATATTGCGTCAGGAACAGCGTGGCCGTGCCCGGCCCGCCGCCGGTCAGCACGAACGCCTCGTCAAACACCTGCACCGCGCGGATAAGCGCCAGCACGATGACAACCAGCAGGTTGGGCATCAGCAAAGGCAGGGTGATGCGCCAGAACACGCGGCCCGGCTTGGTGCCGTCCATCTCGGCGGCCTCATACAGATCTTTCGGTATCGCCTGCAATCCGGCCAGCAGGATCAGCGCGTAAAAGCCCAGATGCGCCCAGATCGTCACGCCGATGGCGGCTGCAAAGGCCCAGTTGCGCTCGATCAGCCAGTTCACCGGGTCAAGGCCCATGGGGATGATCATGGCGTTCAGCAGGCCGTCACGCTGCAGGATCCAGCGCCAGATCAGGCCCACCACCACCGGCGACAACAGCACGGGGAAAAAGAACACCGCCCGCCAGAAACTGCGCGCCCGCAACTCGCGGTTCAGGATCAGCGCGGTAATGGTGGCGGTGACGATCAGCAGCGACACCTGCAACACCACGAACAGCGCGGTGTTGGCCAGCGCGGTCCAGAACTGGTCCTGCGCGCAGGTCGAAGGGTCGGTGTAATCGTCGCAATCCAGAAGCTGCGCATATTGCGCGGCACCCACATATTCACGGTCCGACAGGAACAGCGCCCCGCCGGTCGTCATCGAATAGGCAAAGTTGATCACCAGCGGCAGCAGCACGAAGACGCCGAAGATCGCCATGTTCGGCAGCAGGAAAAAGGCCGCCATGCCCCCTGTGCCTGTCAGCCGCTGCCAAAGGCGCAGCGGCGGGTCAATCGCCCGGGCAGCCCAGCCCAGGGGGGCCGTGACCACGGCCCCCGCCATCTGTTTCAACTGTGCCACGATGCCCTCAGTTTCCGCCGGCGGCAGCCACGGCCTCGGCCACATCGGCATCGATGCGGGCATAGGCGTCATCCAGCGTCAGTTCGCCCGCCATCACCTGGCTGATGCGGTTGGCCAGCGCGCCGTAATAGGCCGAACCCCATTTCCATGCGGGCAAGGCGGCGGCAGCCGGAACGATATCACCCGAGGCTTCGACGAACTTGTCCAGCGCCGGGCCCACGTTCGGGTCTTCCGACGCCCAGGCCAGCCCACCGGCCGAGGCCACGCCCTTGTGCGCGGGCAGGAACAGGGTGCGTTCGCTGAACTCCTTCACCACGGCGGCAGAGCCCAGATATTCCATCACCTTGGCCACGTCTTCGGGGTTCTGGGTATATTTGATCGCCACCAGACCCGCGCCGCCACCCAGACCAGAACAGCCCGCCGTGCCACAGGGCGAGCCCGTGGCCACCCAGTCGAACCCGTCACCGATCTTGGTGGACAGGTTCGCCACCTGCCACGAGCCGGAATAGTAGAACGGGATGGCTGCGTTGATGAAATCATCCGCCGCCGCGCGGTAGGTGGAACCCGAGGCCGAAACCCAGGTATCCTTCAGCATCTTGCCATCATTGGTCCAGGCCACCAGCTTTTCCGCAAAGGCCTTGGTGCCCGCATCCACCGGCAGGGGGGCGCGGTCGGGGCCGATGTAGTTGGCGCCGTAGGAAGCATTCGGCCCCGAGATGCGGTGGCCCGAACGGTCGATGGCAAAGGCGGCTGCGGTCTGCTGGCTGGCCTGCACCTCGGAGGCGGCGGCGATCCAGTCATCCCAGGTGGCATCGTCGCCCGGAATGGCCACGCCCGCCTGTTCGAACAGCGTCTTGTTGGCGAAGCCGCCGGTCAGCGTCAGCTGGGTCAGGAAACCGTTGATGGCGGTGCTGCCGTCTTCGCGCATCCAGTCGGCGTAATCGCCGAAATTCGCCTCCCAATAGGCCGGGTCTTGCAGGTGGGGGGTCAGGTCAAGCCAGTGGCTCGCCAGCGCCTTGAGGTTGGTGACGCGGGCGATGTCCGGCCCGGTGCCGGCCTCAAGCTGAATCTGCAGTTGTTCCTGCACCACCTTGTAGGCCACGTTGTCGAGGATCACGTTGATGTCGGGGTTCTGTTCCATGAAGCGGTTCAGGAGATCGGCGATCACCTCGCCCTCCACACCGTCGGAATACCACATCACGCGCACATCCCCGGCCCAGGCGGCCGAGGTCATCATGCCAAAGCCAAGCGCGGCCAGGGCGGTCATGGTCCGTTTCATTGTCGGTATCACAGGTCGTCTCCTCCTCTGTGCCGCGCCGGTCTGGTCCGGTCGCGGCGGTTGTCTGTCGTGTTGTGCCTTCGGCTCTGACGGCCGGTTACAGCACCTGGCGGTGTCCCTCCACCGACCATTGCGCGGGGTCGATCACCCGGCCCTCGGCCTCGATCCGGCCATCGGGATGGAACAGCACCGTGCCATAATCCGCATCCTCCACCCGCAGCACATCCTGCGGGCCACCGGCCAATGTCAGGCCCTGATGCCGGGCCGCAAAGCCCGTCAGATCAACTGTGGCCCCAAGCCGCAGTATCCACCAGTTTTTCTGCCCGGCAAGCCGCAATTCGCAACCTGCCGTCGGGCCCTCGGCCACAAGTTCCAGCGGGCCGGAGGTGCGCAGCATCATGCCGCCACCCCCGGACCGGGCCGCCGCCAGCGCACCATTCACAAGGCACTCGTCAAACACCGGCTGCGGAAACCAGGCATGGGTAAAGGCGGGCTGTTCCGGCACGCCGTCAAACAGCACAACCGCCAGCCCGCGATACTGCTGCACCCGCGGCACCGAGGCGCAGCCGCCCCAATAGGACGGGCGGCCATAGCCGGAATGGATCACCTCACCCGGGTGGTTGATCCAGGTCTGGGCATCGGGGTTGGTGCCGATGCGGGCGTGGATCACGGTTTCCTGATAGCCCCAATCATACCAGCGGTAATGCGCCGCCGTGCCCATGGCCCAGTCTTTCGTCTTGGCATGTTGCAGGGTGGCAAAGCAGTTTTCACCCTGGGCAAAGCCCCATTCCTGTTCGCCATCCGTCAAGTTCGCCCGTTCCGGCAGGCCTTCGGTCAGCACCAGCCCGTGATCGCGCAGGCACAGCGCCAGCCCCGGCAGCGCATGGAAACGCGCACCATAATTGCCCGCCCCCCAGATCAGCCGCCCGATGGCCGACAGTTCCAGCGACCGACCGGCCCGCAGCGTGTGTTCATACGACCGGCCCTGCGCCGCCGTCAGCACGCCGTGGTGCGCGGAATTCGCCACCAGTTGCAGCAGGCGGATGATGCCCTTGCCCGCCCGCTCGGAAATATCGGCATCGGGGGCCAGCGCATGCAAGGCGGTCAGGCCCTTGAGATCAATCGGGAAATAGGGGGCCGAATTGAACTCGGCCATCTCCCAGGCCTCGAAATGATCCAGCCAGTCACGCACTCGCTGCGCGCCCACCGCCGATTGTTCGGCCCCCGTGCGGCCTGACCGTTTGAAGGTAGCGTCGGGCAGGAAAGCCCCAGCCAGATAGGCCGATGTGTGGAACAGCAGCGCGTGGTTCTCAGAGAAATACCACTGCACGTCATTGCCCGGCTCGTCCATCCAGTAGCGGTAGCCCAGCATGGCGGCGTCGATGCGGTTGCGCGTCGCCTCGGGCAGCAGATGGCCAAAACGGGTGCGGCCCCAGATCAGCGGCACCAGCGCGAAATCTGCGCAATCCCAGCAATCCTCGATGGTGGGCAGCGTCGCCTCGATCATCGCCGCCGTGCGCTCGTCGCCAAGGCCAAGGCCCAGCCGGGCCAGTGCGGCCACGGTATCGGGTTCGGAATGTTCGGCCACCTCGGTCAACGCCTCGGTGATGCGGGTCGCAAGGTCGGGCGCGGCGGTGCCCTGCCGCCCGGCGTGGCAGATCTCCACCCCGAACACCCGGGTTGCGGTAAATCCGCCCGCCGTCAGCGCGATGGTGAAATGGCGGAAATCGCCCGGCAGATCCTCGGCCCGGTCGATCAGCAGGCGCGTGGCCCCGGCGGGCAAGGCCCGTTCCATGCCCATGCTTTGATGCGACATGAAATCGCCCTCGACGGTGATCTTTGCCACCGTATCGGCAGGGATCGGGCGCGGCAGGGTCAGCGCCACCTCGCCCGTGGTATAGGCGGGAAGCTCGAAATGCATCGTCGCCAGCGCGGTTTCCACAGCCCGGGCGGTCTCGGCAGATCCTGCCAGCGGAATGCCCGCCACGCCCGCAGGCCCGCTGAGGTAATCAAGCTGGATGTAATAGCGCGCGTCCCGCTCGGCCAGATCGTCGAACCAGACGGCGATGGTGTTGTCGCCCGCGTTCAGCACCACGTCAAATTCGGCGGCGCTTTCGCTGTTGCGCTTGTAGGGCGCCAAGAAGCCCGCCTCGGCCCCGTTCACCAGCAGCACCGCGCCGCCGCAGGTGCGCAGGCGCAGCCGGGCCGCGCCAGCAGTATCGGCGCGCAGCACGGTCTGCGCCCAGGTGGCGATATGGGTGGGGCGAAACCAGAAACCCGACAGGTCAAGCCGGGGCGAATCGAACGGCAGCCACAGGCGCGCGAGTTCATCCATTGCCGCAGCTTCGGGGCGCAGGCCCCTGCGCTGCTTGGCAAATTCGGTGCGGCAAGGGTATTCGTGCGGGATGAAGTTCTTGTCCTTGGTCAGGAAAAAGAACGGGTCCATCTCGCCCGCCATCGGCATGTCGGGCAGGTCATAGCGGGCCTCAACGGTGGCCCCCATCTGCCAATAGGTCAGCGGTGCGCCATGGGTCAGCGGGTGGGACAGCAGGTTTTGCACGGGAATTCCTTAGCGCAGGTCGGCAATGTTAACGGGGCTCACGTCGGTATAGGCCTGGTTCTCGCCGGTCATGCCCCAGACAAAGGCATAAGGCCCGGTGCCCGCGCCCATATGGATGGACCAGGCGGGTGACAGAACGATGTCACCCGAGGCGACGATCAGGTGCCGCGTCTGGTCGGGGCGGCCCATCAGATGCACCACGCGGTCCTGTGCCGCCATGTCGAAATAGCAATAGGCCTCCATCCGGCGTTCGTGCAGATGCGGGGGCATCGTGTTCCAGATGCTGCCGGGGGCCGGATCGGTGATGCCCATCAACAGCAGGCAGGAAGGTGCCACCTCGGGGTGGATGTACATCGCCAAGGACCGCACGTTGGCGCGGGCGGCGTCGCCCATGGTGATGACCTTGGCCTGGGCCTTTGTGATGAGCCGCGTCGGATGGTCGGCCCCGGCGGGAACCGAATTCATGTAGAACCATGCAGGCGCGGCGGGATCATCCGATTCCAGCGTGACGCTGCCTGTGCCGCGCCCGACATACAGGATGTCGCGGTTGGCCATGGCAAAACGCTGGCCGTCCACCGTCACCACGCCCGGCCCGCCCAGATTGGCGATGCCCATTTCCCGCGCGTCAAAGAACAACGGTGTGCCTACATCGGCCCCGTCGCCGAAGGTCAGCGGCGCTGTGGGGCAGGCCCCGCCCACAATCATCCGGTCAACATGGGTATAGGTGAAACGCTGAGCGCCCGGCGCAAAATGCCCCTCGACCAGATATTCGGCGCGCAGGCGCTCGGTATCATAGCCGGGAATATCGGCGGGGTTGCCGCCATAGCGGATGTCCATCGTCATGCGGTTTTCCTTTGCGCATCCGCCTGCCCCACCTGCCCCGCTGCCTCGACCAGACACAGCATCGCCAGCGCCTGACCATAGCCGGTGGGCTGGATCGGGATGTCACGGTAAAATTGCAGGTCATGGCCCATGCGGGTGCCGTAAGACACGTTCAGCACGGTGCCGCTATCGTCAATATTGGCCAGCACCGCCGCCACCCCGCGCCAGCCGGCATCGGCCCAAGCCGCGTCGCCCAGCCCCAGCCGCACGGCTTTCAATATGCCATAGGCAAACCCGGCGGTGGCCGAGATTTCCTCGTAGGCGTAGGGATCATCCAGCAGCGTGCGCCATGCGCCTGACGGGGCCTGCAAGGGGAGCAACGCCTGCACCTGCGCCGTCAACACGCCAGTCAGATAGGCGCGGATGGCGGGCGGCACATCGCAAAGCTCATACAGATCAAGGATGCAGGCCGTGACCCAGGCATTGCCGCGCGCCCAGCGGGCCCGGGCAAAGTTGTGGCGGCCCTCGAATGTCCAGCCATGAAACCACAGGCCCGTCGCCGGATCGGACAGATAGCGCGTATGCACCAGAAATTGCCGCAAAGCCTCGTCCACCAGTTCGGTGCGGCCCGATGCCTGCCCATAGCTGGCCAGAAACAGCGCCGCCATGAACAGCGTGTCATCCCAGAGTTCGCCGGGGTTCACCTTGTCGGAGACGTCATGCTGCAAGCCGCCCTCTGCGGTGCGCGGCGCTTCCGCCATCAGGCGGTTCGCCCAGTCGTCCAGCACCGCCTGCCAGCGCGGATCGCGGGTTTCGCGCCATAGCACCGACAAAGCCAGCATCGGCCCGGTTGTGTTGATATTCAGCCCCGGCAGCCCTTCGGCGATGCGCTCGGCATACCAGCCCTCCAGCAGGGCGCGCAGGGCGGGGTCGCGGTGCCGCAGCCACAGTTGCACAAGGCCATAAAGCCCCACGCCCTGTGGCCATTCCCACGAAGTAAAGCTGATGTAATCGCCCGCCGTGCCATCCAGATTAGGCTCGTCAAAGGTGCCGTCATGGCGCAGGGCCGTCAGGCCGTTGACCAGCAAATCCAGCCGTGCATGCAGCATCGTGGCATCCGGCAGCATCGCGTCTCCCCCCGCTTTGTTCGTTGATGAAAATGCCGTGAGAAAATGATTTGCACAATCTGAAAATTTTTTGCAGATTGATCCATAAAGGAGCCAATCGTGGACATCACCGGAAAGAAGGGCAAGATCAGCCGCCGCGTGCGTTTGCAGGATATTGCAACGATCTGCGGGGTGTCGGTTTCCACCGTGTCGCGCGCGCTTGCCGACGGGTCGGGCGTGCGGCCCGATCTGGTGGCCAGGATACAAAAGGCGGCGCAGGATTTCAGCTATGCCATGCCCTCGTCGCTGGCGGGGCAGAAGGTGATGGTGCTGGCCTCGGCGGCGGCCATGGTAGATTACACGCGCAGCCAGTTCACGCTTCAGGTGATGCAGGGTCTGGGCGACCGGGCGGCCCTGCTGCGCTTGCAGGTCATCACCCGCGCCGTGGCCGACAGCGAGGATGAGCGGCGGATTTTGCAAGAGGTCGAGGCGGATGATAGCATCGCGGGCCTGCTGTTCCTGACGTTGGATGACGAGGCGATGCTGGCCCCCACGCGCGGCTTTTCCAAGCCCATCGTGCTGGTCAACGGCGATGACCCCACGATGCGGCTGTCATCCATCGCGCCCAGCAACCGGGCTGCGGCGGCGCTGGCCACCGGGCATCTGCTGACGCTGGGGCACCGGCGGATATTGTTCCTGATGCGGCGCGGGCGGCGCACGATCGAACGGCGGTTCGAGGGCTGGCGCGACCGGATGGTGGCGGCAGGCGTGCATGACCCGGCGCTGGTGGTCGAGGTGGCCGACTGGCTGCCCGAGCTGGCCGCCGATGCGGTGCGGGCACGGCTGCGGCAGGGGCGCGACTTCACGGCGATTCTGGCGGCGGGGGATTCGCTGGCCATCGGGGCCTTGCAGGCGTTGGCGGCCGAGGGCGTGGCGGTGCCCGGCGAAGTATCGGTCATGGGGATGGACAGCCTGCCGCAAGGCGCGTTCCAGACGCCGCCCCTCAGCGCGATCCAGATGCCGATGCGCGAGATCGGGGCGGCAGCGGTGGATCTATTGCGCGAGATCCTCACCGGCCTGCCCCTGCCCGCGCGGCGGATCGAACTGGCCTGCGGCTTGCAGGAGCGCGGATCGACGGGGCCCGCGCCGCGCTGATCGGGGAAAGGTGGTCGGTGCGTCACAGGTTTACACCGCCGCGCCGCGCGATTATCTGGCCTGCCCTGCCCTTGCATCCCCGAGGCCCGCCATGACAGCCCCCTTTTGCGGTATCGACTTTGGCACGTCGAATTCCACCGTGGCGCTTGCCGATGCCACAGGCGCGCGGCTGATAGCGCTGGAGGGCGCGCACCGCACCCTGCCCTCGGCGGTGTTCTGGGATGCTGATGGTGCTCCGCCGCAGTTTGGCCGCGCCGCCATGGCGGCCTATACCGGCGGCGAGGACGGGCGGCTGATGCGCGGGCTGAAAAGCACGCTGGGGTCATCGCTGATCCACGAGAAAACCCGCGTGGGCAACAAGGCGCTGGCCTTTACCCAGATCGTCGGCAGCTTTTTTGCCCATCTGCGCGCGCGTGTGGTGGCCGAGGCGGGTGAAGTCACGCGCGCCGTGCTGGGCCGGCCGGTGCATTTCGTTGATGATGACGCATCAGGTGACGCGGCGGCGCAGGATGTGCTGGAAGGCATCGCGCGGGCGCAGGGCTTCACCGAGGTGGCGTTTCAATATGAACCCATCGCGGCGGCGCTGCATTACGAACAGGGTGTGGCGGCCGAGGAACTGGTGCTGATCGTCGATATCGGCGGCGGCACGTCGGATTTTTCCATCGTGCGGGTGTCGCCCGAACGCGCGCGGGCGGCAGACCGGCAGGCCGACATTCTGGCCAATGACGGCATCCGCGTGGGGGGCACCGATTTTGACCGGCTGCTCAGCCTGGCACAGGTGATGCCGCATCTGGGCTTTGGTGCTGCCACAGCCGATGGCAAGGGGCTGATGCCACGGCATTATTTCATTGATCTGGCAACATGGCACCGGATCAACGCGCTTTATACCGCGCGCACCATGGCAGACCTCAAGGCGCTGCGCCATCTGATCGCCCGCCCCGTGCTGATGGACCGGATGATGCGGGTGGTGGGGCAGCGCCACGGGCATGCGCTGGCCTTGGCGACGGAAGAGGCCAAGATCGCCCTGTCGGTGGCCAGCGATGCCCCGATCCGCATCGGGGCCTTTACCGGCGGGCCTGACGCCAGCGCCAGCCGCGCGGGGTTTGAGGCGGCGGTGGAGGCCCCGTTGCTGCGCATCCGCGCGGCGCTGGAAAACATTCTGGCGCAGGCCGGGCTGGCACCGGGCGACATCGGCACGGTGTTCATGACCGGCGGCTCCAGCAGCCTGCCGGTGCTGCATGCCGCCGTCGCCGCCGTTCTGCCCGGCGTGCCGGTGGCGACGGGTGATCTGCTGGGCAGCGTGGGCACCGGGCTGGCGCTGGACGCACGGCGCAAGTTCGGCTGACGCCGGGCCGCATTGTCCGGCAATGCGCCGGGGCTGCGTTCAGGCCTGCTCGGCAAAGCGCACGGTGGCGCGCAGGCCACGGCCACCAGCGCCATCGGCCAGATCCAGCACCCCGCCGAACAGCGCCGCGATCTCGGCCACGATGGCCAGCCCCAGCCCCATGCCCTCTCCGCCGCTGGGGGTGAACCGCTGGCCGATCAGGGCGCGCCGGGCCGGGGGAATGCCGGGGCCATCATCCTCGACCGCAAGCACTGCCGCGCCGCCGGCACCCGCCACGCGCACCGTCACCTCGGCCCCGTGACCGGCATAAAGCAGCGCGTTCTGGATCAGGTTGCGCAAAAGCTCGCGCAGCAGCACGGGTTCGGCGCGCAGCCAGACAGTGCCCTGCCCGTCAAACCCCAGATCAAGCCCGGCCTCGGCGGCATCGGGCACCAGTTCCGCCGTCAGGTCGCGGGCCAGTGCTGTCAGGTTCACCGGCTCCATCCCCCTTCCCGCCGCATCCACCCGCGCCAGCAGCAAGAGTTGCGCCAGCACGCGTTCAGCCTCGGCCAGGGCGGCATCGGCGCGGGCATTGGCGCGGCGTGATTCGTCCAATGTGGCGGCCCTTGTGGCCAGCGCCAGTTCGGTGCGCACTACGGCCATGGGGGTGCGCAGCTGGTGGCTGGCATTGCCGGTGAAATTGCGCAGGCCCGCCAGCGCCGTGCCCAGCCGCGTCATGAAGCTGTTGACCGCCTCGACCAGCCCCTCGACCTCGGACGGGGTGGCGGCGCGGATCGGGCGCAGGTCGTCGGGCGAGCGTTCGGCAATCGCCTCGCCCAGCCGGTTCAGCGGCCGCAGCGCCAGCGTGACCGCCACCCAGACCGCGACGGATGCCCCAAGGATCATGCCCGCCAGCCGCAGCCCCGCCCGCCACAGGATCGCGCGGGCCAGTTCGCGCCGCGCCAACGTGGTTTCGGCCACGGTGACGGTGAAGGCGATGCTGTCAAACCCCGTGGTGGCCTGCCGGTGCAGGGTGGCGACACGGATGGGCTCATCGCCGAACATTGCATCGGCAAACACCGTGCCGTCACCGTCGGCGGGCACGATGCCCAGATCCTCATAGCCGGTCAGAAACGCGCCGGGCGGGCCATCGACGCGGTAAAACACCCGATCCTGTGCGGTGGAGGTCAGCATTTCAAGGGCGGAATAGGGGATGTCCACCTCCAGCCCGCCATCCTCGTCCACCGAGACCCGTTCGGCGATGGCCAGCGCCGATCCGGCCAGCACCCGGTCAGAAACCGATGTGGCCGTGCGGATCGCCTCGCGCCAGGTGTCGGCCAGCGCCAGCATGCCCAGCACGGCGGTCGAGACCAGCAGCCAGCCCAGCAGGCGGCGGCGCAGCGAATAGCGCGTCATTCGGCGGCGGCCTGTTCAAGGTAGTATCCGATACCCCGCGCGGTGCGCAGGCTGAGCCCATGCGGGGCCAGACGCTTGCGCAACCGGCTGGCGTATTGTTCGATCGCATTGTCGCTGAGCGCGTCATCCAGTGCGGTCAGCGACTGGATGATGCGCTCTTTGGCCACCACCTTGCCCGCGCGCATGAACAAAAGTTCCAGCAAGGCGCGTTCACGGGCGGGCAGATCCAGCGGCTGGCCTGCCACGGCAAACTGGCGCGACACCAGATCCAGCGTGACCGGCCCAAGGCTGACGGTTGAGGCGCGCAGCCCCGCCTGACGGCGCAGCAAGGATCGCACCCGCGCCTCGAATTCGCCGATGTCGAAGGGCTTGGTCATGTAGTCATCGGCCCCCAGATCAAGGCCCTTCACCCGTTCCTCGGGGGTGCCGCGCGCGGTCAGGATCAGCACCGCCGCCGGGTTGGCCCGCGCCCGCATGGCGCGCAGCACGGCCAGACCATCCATTTGCGGCAGATTCAGATCAAGGATCACCAGATCAAAAGCTTCGGCTGCGGCAAAAGCCTCGGCCGATGCGCCATCGTGCACCGTATCCACGGCATAGCCCGCCCCGGCCAGCAGGGTGGCCAGCGCCTCGGCCAGCGGCAGGTTGTCTTCGACCAGCAGGATGCGCATCGGTCCTCCGCCCACCAGTATAGGGGCGCCGCGGGCGTTGTGAACCATGCAAAACCGGGGCATGCTGGGGGGATGCTGCGCCTGATCGCCCTTTTGCTGCTGCTGCCCGCCGTGTTGCGGGCCGAAGTCTATCTGTTCGATGCGCCATCCGGTGCGGTGACGGATGAGCTTGTGATCTATTCCACGCTGGATCAGCGGCTGGCAGAGCCGCTGATTGCCGGCTTTCAGGCGGAAAACCCCGGCATTGCCGTGCGTTACGAGGATCTGCTGACAGGCGACATCAACGCGCGGGTCACGGCGGAAACCGATGCGGGCGGGGTGACGGCGGATTTCGTGTTTTCATCGGGCATGGATTTGCAGGTGAAACTGGCCAACGACGGCTATGCCCGCCCTGTGCGGGTGCCGCAAGCGGCGGGCTGGCCGCGCTGGGCCAACTGGCGTGACACGGCCTATGCCATGACGTTCGAGCCTGCGGTGCTGGTCTATCACAAGCCCAGTTTCCCCGATGGCCCGCCGCTGACCCGCATCGCCCTGCTGGATTACCTGACAGCGGCGGGCGATGCGATGCGGGGCCGCATCGGCACCTATGACATCGAGCGCGCGGCGGTCGGCTATCTGTTTCTGGCGCGGGATCAGGAACATTTTGCCGATATCTGGTCACTGGTCAGGGCCATGGGTGCCGCCAATGTGCAGCAGTTCCCAACAAGCCAGCAGATACTGGAGCGTGTGTCGGACGGGCGGCTGACCCTGGGCTACAACATACTGGGCTCCTACGCCGCCGACTGGGCGCGCAGCCATCCCGATCTGGGGCTGGTGCTGCTGCGTGACTTTACGGTGGTGATCTCACGCGTGGCGCTGGTGCCGCGGGCGGCGCGCAGGCCCGATCTGGGCGAGGCGTTCCTGTCGTTCTTCATGTCACGCGCGGGGCAGACCATTCTGGCCGAAAAGCTGCGCCTGCCCGCGGTCAGCCTGGAGGTGTCGGGCAGCAATTCGGCGCAGGCGATGCAGGCGGCGCTGGGGCCGCAACTGCGCCCCGTGGCGGTCAGCCCCGGGTTGCTGGTCTATCTGGATCAGGCCAAGCGGCAGCGGCTGATCACCCGCTGGCACCGCACGCTGGAGGGGCGCTGAGCGGCGAAAATCTGCGGGCCGGATGATTTTTCCGGCCCCCGCGTCAGGTTGATGACAGCTTGCTGTGTTCTGGATCGGGCTGGCGACGCGGTGGAGGCCGCTGGCCGAACGGGCAAGGACGGGCATGGCGAACGCCGCCCCCTGACCCCACGAAACCTTTCCCGCAACAGCGGGTGATCTGGGAGGATCATATGAAGATGACATTCCTCGCCTGCCTGATGGCAGGCGTCATGGCTGTGCCCGCGCTGGCCGCCGATTACACCATCATGGCCCCGGCAGGCCCGGGCGGCGGCTGGGACCAGACCGCGCGCACCATGCAGGAAGTGATGCAGGCCGAGGGCATTTCGGGCAACGTGCAGGTGCAGAACGTGCCAGGTGCCGGTGGCACCGTGGGTCTGGCGCAGTTCGCGTCCTCGGCGGCGGGCGACCCGTCGCAGCTGATCGTCGGCGGCTATGTGATGGTGGGCGCGATCCTGACCAACGCCTCGCCGGTGTCGCTGGCCGATGTGACGCCGATCGCCCGCCTGACGGGTGAATATGAGGCGATCGTGGTGCCCGCCGCCTCGCCCATCATGTCGATCGCGGAACTGGTGGATGCGCTGAAGGCCGATCCGGGCGCGGTATCCTGGGCAGGCGGTTCGGCTGGCGGCGCTGACCATATCACCGTGGGCCTGCTGGCCAAGGCGGCGGGCGTGGACCCGACCAAGATCAACTACATCGCCTATTCCGGCGGTGGCGAGGCGCTGGCCGCCATCCTGGGCAACCAGGTGACGGCGGGCGTGTCATCGCTGGGCGAATTCCTGCCGCAGGTGCAGGCGGGAACGATGCGCCTGCTGGCCGTGACCTCGGACGCGCGGATCGACGGTGTGGATGCGCCGACGCTGGTGGAATCGGGTCTTGACGTGGTGTTGCAGAACTGGCGCATGGTGGCAGCCGCCCCGGGGCTGGACGACGCACAGAAGGCCGCCATTGCCGCCGACATCGAAAAGCTGAACGCCTCGGCCGGATGGAACGCGGCGCTGGCGACGAAGGGCTGGGCCAACACCTATCTGGCTGGCGCCGATTTTGACGCGCAGCTGGCCAGGGATATCGAGACGACCGGCGGTATCCTCAAGGACATCGGCCTGGTGAAATGAGCCAGACCGGCTTTTCTGGAAAGCGCCGCCCTGATCGGGCGGCGCTGATCATCGCGGCGGCGCTGGCCGTCCTGGGGATCATCGTGATCTGGGATGCGGCCCGCCTGCCCGCCGATACCGGCTATTCCGGCATCGGCCCTGCGGATGTGCCGGGCCTGATCGGTTATGGCCTGATCGCGCTTGGTGCCTGGACCGCCATCGCCGCCTTTCGCGAAGAACAGGACAGCCCGCCCGCGCAGGAACCCGCCCCGGTGCTGTGGATCATCGGTGGTCTGGGTGCGCAGCTGGTGCTGATCGGCTTTGCCGGGTTCAGCATCGCCACGGGCATATTGTTTGCCTGCACCGCCCGCGCCTTCGGCTATCGCCGTATGCTGGTGTCGCTGCCCGTGGGTATTCTGTTCGCTACCGTGGTCTATGGGCTGTTTGACCGGATGCTGCAGTTGAACCTTCCGGCAGGGCCGCTGGAACTGCTGATTTACGGGGGGTGAGATGACCACATTCGATTACCTGATGCAGGGCTTTGCCGTCGCTGCCGACCCGATGATCATGCTTTACGCCTTTATCGGCGTGCTGTTGGGCACAGCGGTGGGCGTGCTGCCCGGCATCGGCCCGGCGCTTACTGTGGCGCTGCTGCTGCCCGTCACCTACGGGCTTGACCCCGCCGGTTCGCTGATCATGTTCGCGGGCATCTATTACGGCGGGATGTATGGTGGTTCGACCACCTCGATCCTGCTGAACACGCCCGGCGAAAGCGCATCCATCGTCACGGCGCTGGAGGGCAACAAGATGGCCCGCAAGGGGCGCGGCGGGCCTGCGCTGGCCACCGCCGCCATCGGGTCTTTCGTGGCCGGGCTGATCGCCACGCTGCTGCTGGCCTTCCTTGCGCCGCATGTGGTGAAGCTGGCGCTGGTGTTCGGGCCGCGTGAATATTTCGCGCTGATGGTGCTGGCCTTTGTGACGGTATCCGCAGCCTTTGGCGATTCCACCCGCAAGGGGCTGACCTCGCTGTTTCTGGGGCTGGGGCTGGCCATCGTGGGCATCGACGGGCTGACCGGGCAGGCGCGGCTTTCCTTCGGCGTGCCGCAACTGCTGGACGGGATCGAGGTGACGACGCTGGCCGTGGCCATGTTCGCCATCGGCGAGGCCTTGTTCATCGCAGCCCAGGGCCGCCGCCCGGATGACGAGGTGATCGCGGTCAAGGGCTCGATCTGGATGACCGCCGCCGATTACGGACGGTCGTGGAAAAGCTGGCTGCGCGGCACGTTCATCGGCTTTCCCATCGGGGCGATGCCGGCGGGGGGCGCGGATATCGCCAGCTTCCTCAGCTATGCCACTGAAAAGAAGATGTCGAAACACCCCGAGGAATTCGGCCATGGCGCCATCGAGGGCGTGGCCGGGCCGGAGGCTGCCAACAACGCCGCCGCCGCGGGCACGCTGGTGCCTCTGCTGACGCTGGGCCTGCCCACCACGGCCACGGCGGCCATCATGCTGGCGGGGTTCCAGCAGTTCGGCCTGCAACCGGGGCCGCTGCTGTTCGCCACCAACCCGCAGCTTGTGTGGGGGCTGATCGCCAGCCTGCTGATTGCCAACGTGATGCTGGTGATCCTGAACCTGCCGCTGATCGGGCTGTGGGTGAAACTGCTGACCATCCCGCGCCATTGGCTTTACGCGGGCATCCTGCTGTTTGCCACGCTGGGCACCATCGGGGCCAACCCGTCATCGGTGGAACTGGGGATGCTGCTGATCTTCGGCGTGCTGGGCTACGGCATGCGGCTTTATGGCTATCCCATCGCGCCCATCGTGGTGGGCCTGATCCTGGGGCCGATGGCCGAACAGCAGTTGCGCCGGGCGCTGGCCATTGCGCAGGGCGATGTGACGACGCTGGTGCAATCGCCGGTGGCGGCATGTCTGCTGGCGCTGGCGGCGCTGGCGGTGATCGTGCCGCTGATCCTGCGGGCGCGGGGCAAGGGTGCGGTGCTGTCGCAAATCGCGGGCGACGAGGACTGAGTGGGTAACACGGCGTTTCCGGGCCCGTCATGCACGCGCTGCATGGCGGGCCTTCGCATATGCAGCATACTCCTCTGCCGATTGATCCCCATCTTTCAGTCATCGCAACAGAAACCTGAAAGACAAGATCATGACCTTCCTGAGCCGTATCGCCGAAGCTTTCGAAACCTTCGGAGCCGCCGCGCGCACTTCGGCCGCCCTGCGCGCCCACCAACGCCCGTCCGACACCGATCTGGCCCAGCTCGGCATCGACAAAAGCCATTTCACGGTGCGCGTCTGACCCCATGGCGCGACCTGACGCGGCGTAAGGCGGGCCGCGCGCCCAATGGCCGCACGCGGCGGGATCGGATGCAAAAACCCTGTGCAAGTGCCTAATATCATGGCATTTTCCTGCATTCGTCCCGGCTTGCTTCCCAAGACGCTGCGCCGGGGCGGCTGACGGGCGAAACGACATAGGTTTATCCCTGCTGTGGTGCTGGACAGACGGGCAAAGCCGTGCAACCGTCCCTGCATCCGGCGAACAGACGCGGCAACGCGAATCTGTTTCGTCAAGGACTTAGCAAGGGAGGAACTGCATGGATCGTCGATCATTCATCACCAAAGCGGCCATTGGCGGCGTGGGCGCTGCGGCTGCCACGACGCTGGCCGCACCGGCCTTGGCGCAGGCGCTGCCCAAGGTTACCTGGCGCCTGACCTCGTCTTTCCCGAAATCGCTGGACACGATCTATGGCGGCGCGGAAGTGCTGTCGAAATACCTGTCCGAAGCGACCGACGGCAATTTCCAGATCCAGGTGTTTTCGGCGGGTGAACTGGTGCCCGGCCTGCAGGCGGCGGATGCCGTGACGGCAGCGACCGTCGAGGCCTGCCACACGGTCGGATACTATTACTGGGGCAAGGATCCGACATGGGCGGTGGCTGCGGCTGTGCCCTTCTCGCTGTCGGCACGCGGCATCAACGCCTGGCACTACCATGGCGGCGGCATCGGGCTGTACAACGAATTCCTGGCGCAGCACAACATCGTGGCGCTGCCGGGTGGCAACACCGGCGTGCAGATGGGTGGCTGGTTCCGCAAGGAAATCAACACCGTGGCCGACCTTCAGGGCCTGAAGATGCGCATCGGCGGCTTTGCCGGCAAGATCGTGGAAAAGCTGGGCGTCGTGCCGCAGCAGATCGCGGGCGGCGACATCTATCCGGCGCTGGAAAAGGGCACCATCGACGCATCGGAATGGGTTGGCCCCTATGACGATGAAAAACTGGGGTTCTTCAAGGTGGCACCCTACTACTACTATCCCGGCTGGTGGGAAGGTGGCCCGACCGTCCACTTCATGTTCAACAAGGCCGCCTATGACGGGCTGCCCCCGGCTTACCGTTCGCTGCTGCACACCGCAGCGCAGGCGGCTGACGCGAACATGCTGCAGCTTTACGACTACAAGAACCCGGCGGCCATCAAATCGCTGGTAGCCCAGGGCACGCAGCTGCGCCCGTTCTCGCCCGAGATCCTTGAAGCCTGTTTCAACGCAGCCAACGAGGTTTACGCCGAGATGGAAGCCTCGAACCCGGCCTTCAAGAAGATCTGGGAGTCGATCAAGGCCTTCCGCTCGGAAAACTACACCTGGGCGCAGATTGCCGAATACAACTACGACACCTTCATGATGGTCAAGCAGAACGAAGGCAAACTGTGATCTGATCCGTCAGACCGCAGGAAAAGCCCCGGGCCCGGCATGGGTTCCGGGGCTTTTTCATGGCCGGGTGCTGCGGTTGGCCCCGTCCCTGCCCCGCAATGCAAAACGGCGGCGCAGGGTTGCGCCGCCGTTTGTCCGTTTCAGAGCCTGATCAGGGCGTGGCGGGTGCCGGTGTGACAGCGGGCGCGCCAAGCGTGGGTGCCCCCAGTGTCGGTGCACCCAGTGACGGTGCCCCCAGCGAAGGCGCGCCAAGGCCCGGGGTGCCCTCCGGCGCCGCGCTGCCACCCAGACCACCACCCAGGCCACCGGCACCAAGGCTGGGCATCTGCGGCAGGGTGATGGTGACATTCGACGTATCCACCGCCGGACCCTTGTAGTGCATCACCATCTGCGGGAAGGCGATGACCGCGATGACCATGATGATCTGGATCGCGATAAAGGGCAGCGCACCGGTATAGATCTGGTCGGTGCGCACCGGATCCATGTATTTGCCCGTCACCTTGTCACGGTAACGCGACTTCGGCGCAACGGAGCGGAAGTAGAACAGCGCAAAGCCGAAAGGCGGCGTCAGGAATGACGTCTGCATGTTCATGCCCAGGATCACCCCCAGCCAGATCAGGTCAATACCAAGCGCATCGGCAGCAGGCACGATCAGCGGCACGATGATGAACACCAGCTCGAAGAAATCGAGGAAGAAGCCCAGCACGAACAGCACCAGGTTCACCACGAACAAAAAGCCGTATTCGCCGCCGGGAACCGATGTCAGCAGATGCTCTACCCAGATATGCCCGTTGACCCCGTAGAAGGTCAGCGAGAACACCCGCGCCCCGATGAGGATGAACATGACGAAGGCCGACAGCCGGGTGGTGGAGGTCAGCGCCTGGCTGACCACCCCAAGGCTGAGCCGGCCCTTCATCAGCGCCAGCACCAGCGCGCCGACCGCACCCATGGCCCCGGCCTCGGTCGGGGTGGCGATGCCCAGAAAGATCGTGCCCAGCACCAGAAAGATCAGCGCCAGCGGCGGGATCAGCACCATGATCACCTGCTGCGCCAGCCGTGACATGGTGTTCAGGCCCAGCAACTTGTCGAGCAGCGTATAGGCATAGATCACCGACACACCGACCACGGCACCCAGAATGTCGGCATTGCTGCCCTGGGTCGGCGACAGCCAGACATGCGCGCCATAGCCAATGGCCATCAGCGCCGCCGCCGCCGCCAGCAGCGATTTGACACCGCGGCCCAGCGTGCGCGCCTCGGGCGGCAAGGCTGGCACCGCCGAGGGGCGGAAGATCGACAACAGGAAGATATAGAGCATGTAAAGCCCGGTCAGGATCAACGCCGGGATGATCGCACCCGTATACATGTCACCTACCGAGCGGCCCAGCTGGTCTGCCAGCACGATCAGCACAAGGCTGGGCGGCACGATCTGCGCAAGCGTGCCGCTGGCCGCAATCGCCCCCGCCGCCACCCGCGTGTCATAGCCATAGCGCAGCATGATCGGCAGCGAGATCAGGCCCATGGCAATGACCGACGCGGCCACCACGCCGGTCGTCGCCGCCAGCAATGCGCCCACGATGATGACGGCATAGGCCAGCCCGCCACGGATCGGGCCGAACAACTGGCCGATCGTATCCAGCAGATCCTCGGCCATGCCCGAGCGTTCCAGCAGGATGCCCATGAAGGTGAAGAAGGGGATGGCCAGCAATGTCTCGTTCGACATGACACCCCAGAACCGGTCGGGCAAGGTGCCCAGCAGGTTCCAGCTCAGCGTGATGGTGCCTTCTGACAGCGGTGCAAGCTCTACCCCGATGAAAAAGAAGAACAACCCGTTGGCCGCCAGCGCAAAGGCCACCGGATAGCCCACCAGCAGAAAGATCACCAGCGAGGCGAACATGATCGGCGCCATGTTGATGGCGATGAATTCCATCATTTGCGGATCTCCTCGGCCAGCGCCGCCGCTTCCATTTCGGCGGCCTGCTGGGCGGTGATGAAGGGGGTGGGGTCTGGAATGTCACCGCGCATCACGGCGATCTTCTTGATGATCTCGGAAACGCCCTGAAACGCCAGCAGGGTGAACCCCGCCAGCAACAGCGCCTTGGCGGGCCAGATGATCAGCCCGCCGGAATTGGTCGAAACCTCGCCGCTGCGGAGGGACAGCGACACATAGGGCACAAGGTAGTAGATCATCAGCGCCACGAACGGCATCAGGAACAGCAGGTGGCCCAGCAGGTCGATCCAGTGCTGGATGCGCCGGCTGAACATGCCGTAAACAATGTCGATGCGGACATGTTCATTCTGTTTCAGTGTATAGGCCGCCGCCAGCAGAAATGCGGCACCGAACAGATACCATTGCAATTCCAGCCACGAATTCGATGACACGCTGAAAACCTTGCGCACGACCGCATTGGTCGCGCTGACCAGAACCGCGACAAGAATCAGCCAGGCCATGGCCTTGCCGATGATCTCGTTCACGCGGTCGATGACGTTCGACAGGCCCAACAGACCGCCCATTGTCTTCCTCCCCTTGTTGCATGCCTTCTGGCCCCCGACGGGAACCGAGCATTTGCTAGTGGTATGTCGGACGCGCCCGCACCCGTCAACGCTGAAAGCCGTTTACGTGGCAGGTGGTTAGCTTTGCCCCGTTCACCCGATCATAACCGCATCGTGATTCATCGGTCAGGGTGGAATGCGGTAGCTTGCCGTAAGGGAACGGGGGGATAATGCGATGGCGCGATACAGATGTGGCAGCCTGCTGGCAGGGGCGGTTCTGGCGGCGGTTCTGGCGGCGGGCGGGCCTGGCCTGGCCGCGACGGATGGCCAGCGGATCACCGTCACGGGTGAGTTCATTGATACCTGGTGCTACTTTTCCGGGGTGATGGGTGGCACGGATGCGGTGGTGGGCTCGGCCCATCACACCTGCGCCATGTGGTGTTCGGCGGGCGGCATTCCGGTGGGCCTGCTGGCCGAGGACGGGCAGATTTACATGGTGCTGAAGGTCGAGGGCGACGATGCGAATGCGGGCGGCGACACGCTGCTGACGCTGGCCAGCGACACGATCACCGCCGATGGCATCGCCTACAGCCGCGACGGGTTGAATTACATCGTGGTGGAAAAGGTCGTGTCGAACGCGGGCATCGTGAACCAGAATCATGCCGATTACGGCGTGGTCCCCGATTTCGCCATACCGGAGCCGAAGAAATGATGCGCGCCGCTTTTGCACTGGCCCTGTTTGCCCTGCCTGCACAGGCGCAGCAGGCTGATTTTTCGGTGGGTTCCGAGGCGGCACCCTGGAACCTTTACGCCGAATCACCCGCGCTGTTCACCGCCAAGGTGGTCGATCTGACCTGCGAGATCACCGGCGATTGCCCGGCCGATTGCGGCGCGGGGCGGCGGCAGCTGGCCCTGCTGCGCACAGCCGATCAGGCGCTGGTCTATCCGATGAAGAACGCGCAGCCGGTGTTTTCGGGCGCGGCCAGCGAACTTGCCCCCTATTGCGGCCAGATGGTCGAGGTGGATGGCCTGATGATCACCGACCCCGACATCGGCGCGCAGAATGTCTATCTGGTGCAGCGCATCCGCGCCGAAGGCGCGGCGGATTGGGTGAAGGCAACGCAATGGACAAAGGACTGGGCGGCGAAAAACCCCGATGCTGCCGGTGATGGCCCATGGTTCCGCCGCGACCCGCGGGTGAACGCGCTGATCGCCGAAAACGGCTATTTCGGGCTGGGGGCGGAAACTGACGCGCAACTGGTGAAGGAATTGTTTGAATGAGGCGGGCCGCACTGGTGTTGCTGCTTGCGGCGCTGGCCCCGGGGGCTTTGGCGCATGACGGCGTGGTGCATGCCACACCCGAGGAGGCCAGGGCCCATGCCGCTGCCACGGCGCAGGGCCTGCCGCTGCCGCTGAACCTGGGCGGGCCATTCCGTCTGACCGACCAGCACGGCATGGCGCGGACCGAGGCCGATCCGCAGGGGCATATGCAGATCCTGTTCTTTGGTTATGCCACCTGTCAGGAGATCTGCTCGGCCGCCCTGCCGCAGATGGCGGATGTGGCCGCAGGGCTGGCCACGCGCGGCGTGCCGGTGACACCGCTGATGATCACCGTTGACCCGGCGCGCGACACATTGCCCGCGATGAAGGCCAGCCTAGCGAAATTCGGCCCCGGCTTTCTGGGCCTGACGGGTGATGCGGCGGCATTGGAGGCGGCCTATGACCTGTTCCAGATCGAGACGGTCAAGGTATTTGACGACCCCGAAAGCGGCCCGGTCTATGCCCATGGCAGTTTTCTGTATCTGCTGGACGGTCAGGGCAGATTTCTGACCGTCATTCCGCCGATCCTGCCCGATGACCGGGTGATTGACATGATTTCAGCCTATGCTCCCGCCGGTTGACCCGGCTTTCCCCAAGGTGCCCCGATGCTGACCCGCCGTTCCCTGATCATTCTGCCTCTGGCCCTGGCCGCTGTGGGCGCCGCCGGTTATGGCTGGCGTGCGCTGAACACCGCCCCGCAGCAGGCCGTCTATGCCGAGGAGGGGCTGGCGATCCGGGGCACCGATCCGGTGGCCTATTTCACCGATGCCGCCCCGGTGCCGGGCGATCCGGCCATCACCGCCGACTGGAACGGCGCGACCTGGCGTTTTGCCACCGCCGCCAACCGCGATGCCTTTGTGGCCGATCCTGACGCCTATGCGCCGCAGTATGGCGGCTGGTGCGCCTGGGCAGTGGCGGAAAAGGGCCAGCTTTTCACCACCCAGCCGGAAAACTGGAAGATCGTGGATGGCAAGCTTTACCTGAATTTCTCGGATCAGGTGCAAGCCGACTGGAACAAGGACATTCCCGGCTTCATCGCCGAGGGTGACAGGCGCTGGCCCATGATATTGGCCGCAGCGCAATGAGTGTTGTGGGATTGACCCGCCGCCGTGCCCTGCTTCTGGGGCTTGCCGCCTTGCCCGTGGGCTATCTGGCATGGTCGCGCATTCTTGCCGGCGATTTTGGCGGCCCGGCGCTGAACCCCGCGCAAGCACATGCGATGGCACAAGCGGGCGGTCTGGCGCTGATCGACATCCGGCGGCCCGATGAATGGGCGCTGACCGGCATCGGCCAGGGGGCCACGCCGCTGGACATGCGCCGCAAGGATTTTGATGATGCGCTGGCGGCGCGGGTGGCGGGCGACCGAACCGCCCCGATTGCCTTGATCTGCGCGCGTGGCGTGCGGTCGGCCCGGCTGGGCAACCGCCTGCTGGCTGCCGGATTTTCCAACATCCGCGACGTGCCCGAAGGCATGCTGGGCTCGGGCGCGGGTCCGGGCTGGATCGCGCGCGGCCTTCCCCTTGTCACAGGATGATCTGATGCCCCTGCCCCGTTTTCTTGCCGCCGCCATGGCGCTGGCCGCTGCGACCGGCGCGGCCCATGCCGGTTGCGGCCCCGATCCCGACCCCTGCGAAACCGCGATGGGCAGCTATCAGATTTCCCTGCCCCAAGGGGCCACGGGCATGCCCGCCGTGGTGTTCCTGCATGGCTATGGCGGGTCGGCCAAGGGCACGATGGCGAACAAGGCGATGGTGGAACTGATGATGACGCGCGGCTATGCCTTCATCGCGCCCGACGGGCTGGTTGACCCCGGCGACCGGGGCGGAAGCTGGTCGTTCCACCCGGACTTTCCCAAAAGCCGTGACGAGATGGCCTATCTGAAGGGGGTGGTCGCCGACGCGGCCGCGCGCTTTGGCGTCGATCCGGCGCGGGTGCTGATGACCGGGTTTTCGGTGGGCGGGTCGATGACCACCTATCTGGCCTGTCAGGATCCCACGGCCTTTGCCGCCTTCGCCCCGGTGGCGGGCAGTTTCTGGCGGCCGCATCCCACGGAATGCGCAGGCCCGGTGCGGCTGCTGCACACCCATGGCTGGCGCGATACCACCGTGCCACTGGAGGGGCGGTCGCTGGGCGGCGGGCGGATCGTGCAGGGTGATGTGTTTCACGGCATGGAGATCTGGCGCCAGACCAATGGCTGCACCCTGATGCGGCCCGACAGCTTTTCCGAGAACGGCATTTACTGGCGGCGGAAATGGGAGGAATGCAGCCCCGGTTCAGCACTGGAATTCGCGCTTCATCCCGGCGCGCATGGCGTGCCCGAAGGCTGGGCCACCATGGCGCTGGACTGGTTCGAGGCGCTGCCGCCGCGTTAGGCGCGCCGCGCCTTCCATGGCTGCGATTTGAACCAGCCCACCAGCAGCGCCACGCCGACCAGCGCGGCGAAACCCGCCAGATTGACCAGCAGCACCAATGGCATGGCCCGCCCGGTCACATCCAGCAGCGCGCCCATCGCCTGCGCGGCCACCATGGAAAAGATGAACACCGCCAGCGATTGCTGGCCCACCTTTTCGACCACCGCCACGGCCTGCCGGAACAGCCGCTGGCCCGCCGTATCGCCCATCGGACGCAGCCGCGCGCCACCAAACCCCGCCGCCGCCCAGGCGAGATAAGCCAGTGCCAGAAAATGCACATAGCGCAGCAGGCCAAAGTCGGATTTCTGGGTCAGAAAGCTGATGCTCTTTGCCGCCTCGCGCAGTTCCGGCACGGCGTTCAGCAGGCGGAAATAGGCAAAGGGCACCGTGGCCACCACCACCACCCCCGCCAGCAGCAGCAGCCCGCGCGTCACTGGTGGCTGCGGCAGCCAGCCCCGCATGAAGGCAAAGCCGGTGAAGAACACCAATTGCCAGCCAAACGGGTTGAAGAACCATTCCCGCGCGCTCCACGGCTCGGCGGGCAGGCCAAGGCGGCCCATCTGCGCGCCCAGCCAGACCACGGCGATGAACCCCGCCACCAGCCACAGGTTCACCCGCGCCAGCGCCATGACCACCGGCATCATCGCCAGCACCACCAGATACATCGGCAGGATGTCAAAATAGTTCGGCACATAGGTCAGCGTCATCAGCCCGATCAGCTGCGCCTGCGCGCCCATGACCTGATCCTTGGCCCCCTCGAAAAACGGCACGAGGTTCAGGCGGCTGACATAGCTGCGTTCGCTGAAACCGACGCTGTCGAACAGCGCCATCATCATGGCGATGGTCAGGAACAGGCCGATATGCGCCCAATAGACCTGCCAGCAGCGGTGCGCCACCCGGGCCGTGCCCATCAGCCAGCCGCGCGTGTCGAACACCCGGCCAAAGGCAATGGCGCTGGCCATGCCGGAACAGAACACGAAAATCTCGGTCGCGTCGGAAAAGCCGAAACGCGCGGGGATCCACAGCGCCAGAAAGTTGCCCGGCACATGGGCGATCAGGATGATGAACATCGCCAGCCCCCGGAACACATCCAGCCGCGGGTCGCGCGTGCTGGCCGCGCCTGCGCGTGATGCGGCATAGCTGCGGGCGGCCGGGTCGGCCAGCATGGTCATTGCGCGGCCTGCCGGGCGGCATCCTCGGCGCGCGAGAGCAGGGCATGCCGCGCCTCGGCATAGCCATCGCGGCGACCTGCACGCAGGGCGGTGCGCTCGGCCAGCAGGGTCTGCGCATCCTCGTGATAGCCGGCACGAATGGCCGCATCTATGGTCAGTCGTTCGAACACGTCGCGCTGTGCGTGGCTGCCGCCGATGCCGGGCAGCGCCCGTCGCGCGCGGGCCAGATGCAGATAGGCCCGGCCGAAGTCCCCTTCACCAAACGCCTCCAGCCCGGTCGCTGCGGCAAGGCCCGGATGCGCGGCGATGCCCGCCATCTCGGTCTGGCCTTCGGCGGCGGTGCGCTGCATGCGGCCCATCATGCGGGTGATCGCCGTGTCGCGCTGGCCACCCACCAGCGCCAGCAGGTAATGCAGGTCGGCGAAGATCAGGCAGCCATCCTCGGTGCGTTTTTCGCAGATGTCGGCCAGTTCCTCCCACCGCGCGCCCACTTTCACGCCTTCGAGTTCGAGGCGGGACAGCAGCGAGGTGGCGTTGGAGATGTCACGGTAATCATCGGTGCGGTCGGCCCTGATCTGGGTGTCGTAAAGATCAAGCACCACATCGGTCTGCCCGAGGTCCAGATGCAGCAGCGCCTTGTGCCACCACACATGATAGCGGAAGTTGTTGCAATGCGCCCAGGCCTGTTCTCGCCCGGTCAGCCAGCCGATACCCCCCCGCGCATCGCCCGTCATGTCATACACATGGGCCACCGCATGCAGGCCCCAGGCATCATCAGGGGCCAGTTCCAGACCCGCGCGGCCCGCAGCCTCGGCCGCGGCATAATCGCCGGTTTCCTCCAGCGCGAAGGCGTGGCAGCCCAGCAGATAGCCGCGCGCCGCATGACCTGGGGCATAGGCGGGCAACACACGTTCCAGCGAGGCGCGCATGCCCGTGCTGTCACCCAGCATGAAGCGGATGCCATGGCCGATCTTCACCGCCAGCGCATCATCGGGGTGACGTGCCAGCACGGTTTCCATCTGCACGATGGCGCCGCGCGGGCTGCCGTTCAGCCATTCGGCCAAGGCCGCGATGAACGCCGCCTCACGCCGCGGCACGGGCCGGGCCAGCGCCGCCGCCTGCGCGGCAACCAGCGCCTCTTGCGCCACGGCCACCATTTCGCGCCGCCCCAGCATCAGGCAGAACAGCCCCTTCACCGCATGGGCCAGCGCAAAACCGGGGTCGCGTTGCAGCACGGCGGCCAGATGCACCGGGGTTTTCGCGCTATGGGCCAGAAAGGCCAGCACGGTCGCGCTCCAATCGTCGCGGACCTGGGCGCAGTTGGCCGAAACGTCCTGACCCATCATGTCGCTGTGGTTTTTCATTCTGCGCGCGCCTTCATTCCGGGACTGATCTTCCTGCCGAACGTATCACAGCGGGACGGAGTTTCATGATCTACACCGCCGAATAACGCGCAGTTTATCGGATGACGCCTTCTGTTCGCCATGGCCCGTGCCCTGCGGCAAGAATCGGCCTATCCGCTTGCAAATGAAGCGAAAAAAATACGGAAATCTGTCGAAATTCTTGATGCGGGCTGTAACGAAACCGGATTTCCCGCCCCGCATGGCGCAATTTGGCGCTGCCGGTTGACCGGCAGCCGGGAAATGTTTCAACCCGGTTTCGCGGATGCAGCAAGATCGGCCAGAATCCGGTCGGTATCCTGCCCGAAACGCGGCGGCGCGTGGCGGTAGCTGACCGGCGTGCGCGACAGATGCAAAGGGTTGCCCAGCAGTTTCACCGCGCCGCCCGCCACATCGTCGCGCGCCATGTCCACCACCAGCCCCCGCGCCGCCACCTGATCCGACGCCAGCGCCTGATCTATGCGGTTCACCGGGCCCACGGGCACGCCTGCGCCCTCCAGCCCCGCGATGATCGCGGCCATGGTCCGCGCGCGGAACAACGGCTCCAACGTGGCGATCAGGGTTGCACGGTTGGCGCAGCGGGCGGGGTTGGTGGCGTAATCGGGTGTGTCGGCCAGCCCCTCGACCCCCAGAAAGGCGCAGGTGCGGCGGAACTGGCCGTCATTGCCCGCCGCCACGATCACATGGCCATCGGCGGCGTCAAACACCTGATAGGGCACGATATTGGGGTGGCCGTTGCCGCGCCGTTGCGGCACCTGCCCCGAGGTGAGGTAATTCACCCCCTCATTGATCATCCAGGCGATCTGGGTATCGACCAGCGCCACATCGACAAGCTGCCCCTCGCCGGTGCGTTCACGGTGGCGCAGGGCGGCCAGGATGCCCACGGTCGCATACATGCCGCACATCACATCGGCGATGCCCACGCCCACCTTCATCGGCTGGCCATCGGGGTCGCCGGTCAGGCTCATGATGCCGCCATAGCCCTGCGCCATCAGGTCATAGCCGGGTTTCGCGGCATTCGGCCCGGTCTGGCCAAAGCCCGAGATCGAGCAATAAACCAGCCCCGGATGCGCAGCCAGCATGGTGGCGTGATCCAGCCCGTATTTGGCCAGCCCCCCGGGCTTGAAGTTTTCCAGCAGGATGTCGGCCTTTGCCGCCAATGCGCGGATGGTGGCCTGGCCGTCAGCCGTCGCAATATCCACCGCGACTGACAGTTTGTTGCGGTTGGCGGCCATGAAATAGGCTGAAAGATCGGTGGGTTGCCCGTCTGGGCCCATCACATAGGGCGGCCCCCAGGCGCGGGTATCATCGCCGCCCGAGCCGGGGTTTTCGATCTTTATGACCTTGGCCCCCAGATCGCCCAGCAACTGCGTGCAGGTCGGCCCCGCCAGAATGCGGCTGAGATCCAGCACCACGATACCATCCAGCGCACCTGCCATGATTTGCCCCCGTTCAGATTCGCCCGTCATATGACCTGCGATCAATGGCGGCTGCAATGAGGGTAAAGCGGTCGGCCTGCATCGCCTGTTCCAAGGCTGCGCGCAGGTCGGCGCGGTTATCCACCGTCACGCCATGGCCGCCAAAGGCCCGGCCAATGGCGGCAAAGTCGTGCCGCGCGAAATCGACGCCGGTGTTTGGCATCTGGCGCTGGCGCTGCTTCAGCTCGATCAGCGCCAGCGAGGCATCGACAAAGACGACAAAGATGGTGCGCAGGCCCAGTTCGGCGGCGGTGGACAGTTCGCCCGCCACCATCAGCATGCCCGCGTCACCGCTGAAGCTGACCACGGTGCGCGCCGGTTCCACCACTGATACCCCCATCGCCAGCGGCACGGCGCAGCCCATGGTGCAAAGGCCCGACGATTGCAGCAGCGCGCGGGGTTCGCCACAGCGCCACATCTGCGACAGAAGGATGCGGTGCGCGCCCGAATCCACCGATGCGATGGTGTCGCGCGGCAGAACGGCGGCGCATTCGGCAATCACCCCCGCTGCGCCCCAGTCATCATCGCGGGGGAAGGCCGCCGCCAGTGCCGCCTGCGTCTGGCCCGGCTCGCCGCCAGCCCAGGTCTTGCGCGGCGTGATCTCGCGCGCCAGCGCGGTCAGCGCGGCCCCGGTATCGGCCACGATGTTCACCCCGGCCTGATGCACGTAATGGTGGTTGGGCACGGCGGAAATGTCGATCACCCGCGTATCGTCGGGGTGCCAGATTTCCGTCCAGCCCTGCCGCATCTCGATCGGGTCGTAGCCCACGCACAGGATCAGGTCAGCCGCGCGCAGCAGGGGCAGCAGATGCCGGTCGGCCAAAGGCGACAGGCCCGCACCGCCCAGACACAGCGGATGATCCTCGGGCACGATGCCCTTGGCCTTGTAGGTGGTAAGGTATGGCACGCCAAAGGTTTCGGCAAAATGCCGGATCACCGGGCCCGCGCCATCCTTCACCGCATCCAGCCCCACGATCATCAGCGGGCGTTCGGCCGCGGCCAGCCAATCCTGCGCCAGCGCGAAACCTTCGGACGGTGCGGGCTCCAGCGGCAGGGCCACCGCGCGCCTGCGCAGCCGGTCAACCGTCACCGGCGCATCGGCCACGCTGATCGGCACGTCGATATGCACCGGGCCAGAGCGCCCCTCGGTGGCGATGCCCACCGCCTTGTCGGCGATGATGTCGGCCCCGGCGGCGGTCAGCCGGAACGTGGCCTTGGTGATCGGCGCGAACACCGCCTGATGATCCATTACCTGATGGGTATAGCGCAGCGCCTCGTCCGCATCGGTGCAGCCGGTCAGCACGATCAACGGCACGCGGTCTTGCAGGGCATTGGCCACCACATTCACCCCGTTCATCGCGCCCGGCCCGATGGTGGCCACCAGAATGCCGGGTGCGCCATCGCGGTGATGCACGCCCTCGGCCATGAAGCCCGCCGCGTTTTCATGCTTGCACAGGATGAACCGGATACCCGCCTTTTCCAGCGCGTCGATCAGTGTCAGCACCTCGCCCCCGGGCATGCCAAAGGCATGGCGGCATCCGGCCTGGTAAAGCCGTCCGGCCAGAAGATCGGCGGCGCGCGGCAAAGTGGTATCCTGTGGCATCCTGTCCCCCTGCTGTTGCCCCGATAAGCACGGGATCGGCCATGGCGGGCAAGAGCCTCACCACAAGTTGAGCCAGATTTCACCCCGCACCAGCCGCCAAAGCCACAGGGCTGCAAACCCCAGCGCCAGCCAGGGGCCAAAGGCCAGCGGCCGGTCGCGCTGCCCGCCATGCAGCACCAGCGCCTGCGCGATGCCCCCCAGCGCGGCAATCAGCAGCACGGCGGGCAGCGCCTGCCAGCCCAGCCAGGCCCCGGCGGCGGCAAACAGCTTGGCATCGCCCAGCCCCAGCCCCTCGACCCCGCGGCGGCGGAAATAGACCTCGCCGATGCCCGCCAGCATGCCATAGCCCAGGGCGGCACCGATCAGGTGATCGGGCCACCACGCCTGCGTCACGGCGGCCAGCGCCAACCCGGCGGCCAGCAGCGGCAGGCTCAGCGCATCGGGGATGCGGAACTGGCGCAGATCAATCAGCGTGATGGCCACCAGCACCAGCCCCAGCCCCACGCTGACCGCCAGCAGGAACAGGGTTTCGCCCGTCACCACCCGGCGCACCAAAGTTTATTTTCGCCAGAGCGCATCGCGTTGAAACTTCCTGTCGCCACCAGCCGTTGCATCGGTGCCGGGGATGAATTCCGAGAGGCAGGGCAGCGTTCCGTCCTGCGTCACAGCGATTCATTAAATGTTATTGCGCCCGAGCGCAAACGCACAGGGCGGTGTCTTGAACTGTCCGCATGGAGGAAGTGATGAAGGCAAGAAACACGTTTCTGATCAGCACGATGCTGGCAGGCTCGGCGGCCGTGCTGGCCCCGGTTGCCATGGCGTCCAGCCACCGCGAAGCCCCCGCAATTGCCGGCATGCCCCGCGTCGACGCCACCGATTTTTACATGTTCCGCAGCTATGAGCCTGGCCGGCAGGACTATGTGACCCTGATCGCCAACTATATCCCGGTGCAGGCCCCTTATGGCGGCCCGAATTATTTCACCATGGATACCGACGCGATCTATGAAATCCACATCGACAATGACGGCGCTGTGGATGCCGACGGCGCGATGGAGGATATCACCTTTCAGTTCAAGTTCGAAAACGCGCTGTCAAACGACGGCAAGGGGATCGAGCTGGACATCAACGGCACCATGGTGGGCATTCCGCTGCGCCAGGCCGGGCAGGTTGGCGTTGCGCCCAACGATGCCAACATCAACAACAACGAAACCTACCGCGTGACGATGATCACCGGCGACCGTCGCACCGGCACGCGCACCGAACTGGGCCGCGCCAGCAACCCGGCGGTAAAATCCTTCTCCAAGCCGGTCGACAACATCGGCCTGAAAACCATCCCGGACTATGAAGCCTATGCGCGCCAGCATCAGGCGAATTTCGAAATTCCGGGCTGCGCCAACAATGGCCGCGTGTTCGTCGGCCAGCGGGCCGAGGCGTTTGCCGTGAACCTGGGCGAGATTTTTGACCTGGTGAACCTGGTGCCGATCCAGGGTGCATCAAACCCCGACTGGCCCGCCTACAATGTCGCAGGCCCCTTCCCTGGCGGCATCACCCAGGACCGCGCCAATGACGATCTGGTGGGCAAGGCCAACGTGACCTCCATCGCGCTGGAACTGCCGATTGCCTGCATCACCGGTGACGGCAACGGCGTGATCGGCGGCTGGACCACGGCCAGCCTGCCGCAAGCCCGCCTGCTGGACCCCTCGCCCACCTATGACGCCGCAGCGTCGCAGGGCGGGGCCTATGTGCAGGTGTCGCGTCTGTCGAACCCGCTGGTGAACGAAGTGGTCATCGGGCTGAAGGACAAGAACCTGTTCAATGCGGTGGAACCGACCGCCGATGGCGCGGTGGCCACCTATGTGACCAACCCCACGCTGCCGGCGCTGCTTGACCTGCTGTTCCGTGGCGCGGTGAACGCGACGCTGGGCACCAGCATCACCAACCTCGCGCCCACCAACTTCCCGCGTCAGGATCTGGTGACGGCCTTCCTCACCGGCTTTCCGGGCGTGAACCAGCTGGCCACGGTGACGGCTTCGGAAATGATCCGCCTGAACACCGCCATTCCCGCAACACCGCGCGGGCAGCAGAACACCTTTGGCGTGGTGGCCGAGGATCTGGCGGGCTTCCCCAACGGGCGCCGTCCGGGTGACGATACGGTGGACATCGCGCTGCGCGTGGTGATGGGGGCACTGTGCCACCCGCTGCCGCTGGGTGCTGAACTGGGCATTGCGGGTGCCGTGGAAGACACGCCAAGCGACATGGTCAACCTGGGCATCTGCGCCCCGGAAGATGCGGTTGTGGGCAATGTCGCCTTCACCGATGGCGCACCCCTGCGCGCCACGGAGCTGCAGAACGCCTTCCCCTATCTGAACGCGCCGATCCCCGGCTCGCCGAACAACTGAGGGGATGGACATGACACGCGCACGCAAACTGGGCTGGACGGCGGGGGTTTCCCTGCTGGCCCTGGCCGCCTGTGATGGCAGCGACGGCATCATCGGCAACCCGTCCACGCAATTCGGCAAGATCTTCAGCGCCGCCTTTGCCGCCGACATGAACGCAGCCCCGGTCGATGATCCGCTGACGATCACCTACCGCGGCACCACAGGCCCCAGCCTGACAGAGGCGCCCCTCGACCTTTGAGCGGTTGACACTGTAGCGATTTCGAAAAGGCGGCAGGGCAACCTGCCGCCTTTTCGCATCGGTCAGCCGATACCGATCAGACGGATCGCACGATCCTGATCCAGCAGCCACAGCAGCACCCGCGCTGCCCGCCCGCGCGGGCTTTCCAGCGCCGGATCATCATGCAGCAGCTTGCGCGCATCACTTTGCGCCACCGCCATCAGCGCCGCCTGCCGTTCCATATCCGCCACGCGAAACCGCGGCAGGCCCGATTGCGCCGTGCCGATCAGATCGCCCGCGCCGCGCATCGCCAGATCCTCTTCGGCAATGCGAAAGCCGTCTTCGGTCTCGCGCAGCATCTTCAGCCGCCGCGCACCGCCCTCGCCCAAGGGTGCCTGATACAGCATGAGGCAGGTGGATTGCGCGGCCCCGCGCCCCACCCGGCCCCGCAACTGATGCAGTTGCGCCAGACCAAAGATCTCTGCCCGCTCCACCACCATGATTGACGCATTGGGCACGTTCACCCCCACCTCGATCACCGTGGTGGCCACCAGAACCCGCGTGTCGCCCGCCACGAAACGCGCCATCGCGGCATCCTTTTCGGCGGGGGGCATCTGGCCATGCACCAGCCCCACCACCCCCTCGCCCAAGGCCGCGCGCAGATGCTGGAACCGCGCCTCGGCGGAGGCGTAATCCAGCACCTCGCTGTCCTCGACCAGCGGGCAGACCCAATAGGCCTGCCGCCCCTCGGCCACCCGCGCCGCCAGACTGGCCACCACCTCATCCAGCCGGTCATTCGGCACCAGCGCGGTTTTCACCGGCTTGCGCCCCGCCGGTTTCTCATCCAGCACCGACACATCCATGTCGCCGTAGCTGGCAAGGGCGAGGCTGCGCGGAATCGGCGTGGCCGTCATCACCAGCACATCGGCGGCCTGCCCCTTGGCGCCCAGTTCCATCCGCTGCGCCACGCCGAAACGGTGCTGCTCGTCCACCACGGCCAGCCGAAGATCATGGAACTGCACGTCTTTCTGAAACACGGCATGGGTGCCCAGCAAGATGCCGATGCGCCCTGCCGCCAGATCGGCCAGTTTCGCCGCGCGCTCCGCCCCCTTGTCGCGCCCGGTCAATATCTCGATCCGCACGCCCGCAGCCCCGGCCATCGGGGCCAGACTTTCCAGGTGCTGCCGGGCCAATATCTCGGTCGGGGCCATCAGCACGCCCTGCCCGCCCGCCTCGACCGCGATCAGCAAGGCCAGCAGCGCCACCAGCGTTTTCCCAGACCCCACATCGCCCTGCAACAGCCGGTTCATCTTGAACGGCGCGGCCATGTCGGCGGCAATCTCGGCCACCGCGCGGGTCTGCGCAGCCGTCGGCGCATAGGGCAAGGACGCCAGCACCTGCGCCCGCAACGCGCCGTTGCCGCGGCTGGCCACACCCTTGCCCCGCCGCAACGATGCGCGCGCCAGGGCCAGCGTCAGTTGATGCGCAAAGAATTCGTCATAGGCCAGCCGTTGCCGGGCCGGGGCCGTGGCGGCCAGATCGGCGGCACCCAAGGGCGCATGCGCCGCCTGCACAGCGGCCTGCCAGCCTAGCCAGCCTTCGCGCGCCATCTGGCCCGCGTCGATCCATTCCGGCAGGGCAGGCGCGCGTGTTACGGCCGCCGCCGCCGCCCGGGCCACCACCTTTTGCGTCAACCCTGCGGCCAGCGGATAGACTGGCTCATAGGGCGGCAGATCACCCGCCTCTTCCAGCCGCAGCACATGGTCGGGGTGCACCATCTGCGCCACGCCGTCAAAAATCTCCACCCGGCCCGAGATCAGGCGGCGCTGGCCGGTGGGCAGCAGCTTTTCCAGGTAATCGCCGCGCGCGTGAAAGAAGATGAGCTGGAACTCCAGCGCCGCATCGCGCACCATCACACGCGCCGGCCCCCCCTTGCGCCGCGCGGGAAAATGGCTGCCCACCGTCACCTCGACCGTTACGGTGGCGGGCGGCGTGATGTCGCGAACCGATGCCTTGCGCGCCCGGTCCACCCCGGAATGCGGTAGCAGATACAGCAGATCCTTGGGCCGCTCGACGCCCAGACCGCTGAAATGCTTGGCGGTTTTCGGCCCCACGCCTTCCAGCGTCTCCAGATCCGCGTAAAGCGGGAACAGGATTTCGGGGCGGCTCATGCCTCGCCGATCAGGGCGATCCAGGCATCCTCGTCAATCATGCGGACCCCCAGCGCCTCGGCCTGCTTTGCCTTGCTGCCAGCGCCGGGCCCCGCCACCACCAAATCGGTCTTGGCACTGACCGAGCCTGCCACCTTTGCCCCCAGCGCCTCGGCCCGGGCCTTGGCCTCGTGGCGCGACATTTTCTCGAGCGTGCCGGTGAATACCACGGTCTTGCCCGCCACGGGGCTGGTGACGGGTGCGCGGCGCGTCACCTCCTGCACCGAAAGATGCGCGACCAGCGCGTCGATCGCCGCGCGTTCGGCGGGGTTGTGGAATGTGGCCAGCAGCGATTCGGCCAGCACCCGGCCCACGCCGTCGATGGCCAGCAGGTCATCCCATTCCGGCCCCTCGCCGGGCCGGGCCGCCGTCATCGCGCCCTCAAACGCCGCCCAGGTGGCGTAATGCGTGGCCAGCAGCGCCGCCGAAGTTTCGCCCACATGCCGGATACCCAGCGCGAAGATCAGCCGGTTCAACGGAATCTTGCGCTTTTCCTCGATGGCGGCGAACAAGTTCGTCACCGATTTCTTGCCGAATCCGTCGCGGTTTTCCAGCTTGCGCAGCGGGCTGGCCGCATCGCGGGCGGCGAGGGTGAAAATGTCGGCAGGGGCTTTCACCGGCAGGTCGGCGTCGTGAAAGAACATTTCCACCTGTTTCGCACCCAGCCCCTCGATGTCAAAGGCGTTGCGCGAGACGAAATGTTTCAGCCGCTCCACCGCCTGCGCCGGGCAGATCAGACCGCCCGAACAGCGCCGCACCGAATCACCCGGCTCGCGCAGCGCGGGCGATCCGCATTCGGGGCAGGTGTCGGGAAAGACATAAGGCACCGATTCCACCGGGCGCTGCGCCAGATCGGTATCGGCAATTTTCGGTATCACATCGCCCGCGCGGTAGATCTGCACCCAATCGCCGATGCGTATAGCCTTTCCGCCGCGAATTTCGCCGCCCTTGCTGTCGCGTCCCGCGATGTAATCCTCGTTGTGCAGCGTTGCATTGGCCACCACCACGCCGCCCACCGTCACCGGCGCCAGCCGCGCCACGGGGGATAGCGCGCCGGTGCGGCCCACCTGGATGTCGATGGCCAGAAGCCGCGTCCAGGCCAGTTGCGCAGGGAATTTATGCGCGATCGCCCAGCGGGGAGTGGCTGACCGGAACCCCAGCCGCCGTTGCAGCGCCAGGTCATTGACCTTGTAGACCACACCGTCGATATCATAGCCCAGCGTCGCGCGCTGCTGTTCTATCGCCCTGTAATGGTTCAGCAATTCTTCGGTAGAGTGGCAAAGATGCGTCAAAGGGTTGGTGGTGAAACCCAGCGCATTCAGCCGGGTGATCGCGCCGAACTGCGTGTCGGCCAAGGGTTCTGACACCTCACCCCAGGCATAGGCGAAAAACCGCAGCGGGCGGGCGGCGGTGATCGCCGCGTCCAGTTGGCGCAGAGAACCCGCAGCGGCGTTGCGCGGGTTGGCAAAGGTCTTGCCGCCGCTGGCCACCTGCCGGGCGTTCAGCGCGGCGAAATCATCGTGGGTCATATAGACCTCGCCCCGCACCTCCAGTACCGCTGGTGCGCCAGTCAGGGTCTGCGGGATATCGGCCATCGTGCGGGCATTGTCGGTGACATTCTCGCCCATCTCGCCATCGCCCCGCGTGGCGGCTTGTATCAGGATGCCGTTTTCGTAGCGCAAGGACAGCGACAACCCATCAATCTTGGGCTCGGCGGTGAAGGCCAGATCGCCCGCATGGCCCAGAAATTTGCGGATACGGTCGGCAAAATCGGCAATGTCGGCATCATCAAATGCGTTTTCGAGGCTGAGCATGCGCACCGCATGGGCCACTTTGGCAAAACCCTCGGCAGGGGCAGCCCCCACCTGTTCGGACGGGCTTTCACCGAGTTTCAGCTCAGGAAACAACGCTTCGATCGCGCGGTTGCGGGCCTTCAGGGCATCATAGGCAGCATCGTCGATCGCCGGGGCATCATCGCGGTGATAGGCAAGATTGGCGTCGGCCAGCAGGGCTGCCAGCCGGGCAAGCTCTTGCGCCGCCTCGGCCTCGGTCAGATGATCAACGGGTTTTTCCAGCACCATCCGCGCCTCCATCGCCTGCCCTTGGTTTAGGCAAGGCCCGGCGCGGCGTAAAGCCCTTCAGGCACCGATGGCAAAGCGGCGTTCGACATCGGCGGGGGCGGGATCACGCAGCACATAGCCCCGGCCCCAGACGGTTTCGATGTAATTCTGCCCACCCGTCGCCTCAGCCAGTTTCTTGCGCAATTTGCAGATGAAAACGTCGATGATCTTCAGCTCCGGCTCATCCATACCGCCGTAAAGGTGGTTAAGGAACATCTCCTTGGTCAGCGTGGTGCCCTTGCGCAGGCTGAGAAGCTCCAGCATCTGATATTCCTTTCCGGTCAGATGCACGGTCTTGCCATCCACATCCACCGTCTTGGCATCCAGATTGACGCAGACCTTTCCGGTGCGAATCACCGATTGCGCATGGCCCTTGGACCGGCGGATGATGGCGTGGATGCGCGCCACCAGTTCCTCGCGGTGAAACGGCTTGGTCATGTAATCATCGGCACCAAAGCCGAAGCCCTTGATTTTGTTTTCGTTATCATCCTGCCCCGACAGGATGAGGATCGGCGTTTCGATGCGGGCCAGCCGCAACTGGCGCAGCACCTCATGCCCGCTCATGTCCGGCAGGTTCAGATCAAGCAGGATCAGGTCGTAATCATAAAGCTTGGCCAGATCGATGCCATCCTCGCCCAGATCGGTGCAATAGACGTTGAGATTGGCATGGGTCAGCATCAATTCGATGCTGCGCGATGTTGTCGGATCATCCTCGACCAGAAGAATACGCATCTTGAAAAAATCTCCGCGACGCCCTTGTTCATCAACAATACTGGCGGTCAATGGTTAATCACGGGTTACTCTCGCAGAGCGCGTGGGAAAAACAATTTAAAGTTGCCGATACTTTTGTAGCATGGTCACCTTCAGGGCCTTTTCGCCATGGGCCTCGACCGCCGACCGCCACAGCGCGAATTCCTCGGCAGAAAGCGCATACCGCTCCAGTGCGTCGGCCTCGGAGATCAGACCGTGCTGCACCGCCTTTACCACCACCGCCTTGCGGCTGGCCACCCACCGCCGCGTATCGGTGGGCGGCAGGTCGGCCCGGCTGAGAACCGAGCCGTCGGGCAGCGTCACCTGACGCGGCCCATCCACACGTTTGAGATACATCACCATTCCCCCGCAGATCCCGGGTTGCCCTCACCGGGGGCAGTCTGGCGCAACAGGCTTAACAGCCCGTGAAACCGGGGGGTTGAGAATGGCGGGCATTTTCATATATTCCACGGTGAAAGCCGCAATGCGGCCACCTTTCCCCCACAGGTCTGCCCATGTCGCTTGATCATCCGCTGAATTCATTGGGCTTTGCCAAGCCGCCCGCCGCCACGCGGGTGGTGGTGGCGATGTCGGGCGGGGTGGACAGTTCGGTTGTGGCCGCCCAACTGGCCGAAGAGGGCTATGATGTGGTCGGCGTGACCTTGCAGCTTTACGACCATGGCGCGGCGCTGGCCAAGAAGGGCGCTTGCTGTGCGGGCCGTGACATCCATGATGCGCGCCGCGTGGCCGAGGCGATGGGCTTTCCGCATTACGTGCTGGATTACGAGAACACTTTCCGCGCGGCGGTGATGGATGATTTCGCCGATGCCTATCTGGCGGGGGCAACGCCGGTGCCCTGCATCCGCTGCAACGAACGGGTGAAGTTCAAGGATCTGCTGCAAACCGCCCGTGATCTGGATGCCGATTGCATGGCGACGGGCCATTACATCCAGCGCAAGCTGGGGGCCGAGGGGCCGGAACTTCATTGCGCAACAGATGCTGCGCGCGATCAAAGCTATTTCCTGTTTTCCACCACGGCAGAACAGCTGGATTACCTGCGCTTTCCCCTGGGCCACCTTGCGTCAAAGGCCGAAACCCGGGCGCTGGCCGCACGCTATGGCCTGGCCGTGGCCGACAAGCCCGACAGCCAGGACATCTGTTTCGTGCCCAACGGCAATTATGCTGCGGTGATCGAAAAACTGCGCCCCGGTGCGGCCGAACCGGGCGAGATTGTCGATCTGGCGGGCCATGTGCTGGGCACGCATCGCGGCGTGATCCATTACACGATCGGGCAGCGCAAGGGGTTGGGCATCGGCGGCCTTGGCGACCCCCTGTATGTGGTGCGGCTGGACCCTGATGCGCGGCGCGTGGTGGTCGGGCCGAAAGAGGCGTTGTCCACCCGCGTGATCCCCGTGCGGGAGATCAACTGGCTGGGCGATGCGGCGTTTGACAGCGTGGCGGAACGGCATGTGATGGTGAAGGTGCGCTCCACCCGCGCGCCCCGGCCCGCGGTGATCCGGCCCCTGTCGGCGACCGAGGCCGAGGTGGAGCTGCTGGCCCCCGAAGATGGCGTGTCGGCGGGGCAGGCCTGCGTGTTCTATGCGCCCGAAGGCTCACGCATTCTGGGCGGCGGGTGGATCTGGCGGGGTCGGTAAACCACTGATCTTCAAGACTGATTTCTTACTGGCCCAAGTATCCCTCGGGGGTCTGGGGGTGTGAAACCCCCAGCCGCCTGCAACCAATGCAGCGTGGGCCTCATGCCTCTGCCAGCCCCGCCCGGAACCGCCGCATGTTGGCCGCATATCCTGCCGCCGAGGCCAGCAGGCGGGCGCGCGCCGCGTCATCCAGCAGGCGCACCACCTTGCCCGGCGCACCCATCACAAGGCTGCCATCGGGAATTTCCTTGCCTTCGGTGATCAGCGCACCGGCCCCGATCAGGCAGCCGCGCCCGATTCTTGCCCCGTTCAGCACCGTGGCCCCCATGCCGATCAGTGATCCCGCGCCGATGGTGCAGCCGTGCAGCATGGCCTTGTGGCCGATGGTGCAATCCTCGCCGATGCTCAGCGGATAACCCCAGTCGGTGTGCAGCACGCAGTTTTCCTGAACATTGCTGCGCGCACCCACATGGATCGGTTCGTTGTCGCCGCGCAGGGTGGCACCGAACCAGACGGATGCCCCCTCCTCCAGCACCACCCGGCCGATCACATTGGCATCGGGCGCAACCCATGTGTCGGGGTGCATTTCAGGGGCAATCCCGTCAAGCGCATAGATCATCTGAGGTCAAACTCCCGGTTCAGGCCGCGCACAAGGTCGCTCAGCCCGGGCTGGCGGTCCCGGCGCAGGCGTTCGGCGGTCAGAATGCTTTTCAGCGCCGCTTCGGATGTATCCAGACTGTCGTTTACTAACACATAGTCATATTCCGCCCAATGGCTGATCTCGTCGCGGCTTTTCGCCATGCGGCCTGCGATCACGGCGTCGCTGTCTTGCGCGCGGCCGCGCAGGCGGCGTTCCAGCTCGGGGATCGATGGCGGCAGGATGAACACCGACACCACATCGCGGCCCAGCACCGAATTCCTGATCTGCTGGCCACCCTGCCAGTCGATGTCGAACAATGTGTCGCGCCCCTCGGCCATCGCCTGTTCCACCGGGGCCTTGGGCGAGCCATAGAAATTGCCGAACACCTCGGCATGTTCCAGCATTTCGCCCGCGTCGATCAGCGCCTGAAAGGCGGCACGGTCGCGGAAATAATACTCGCGCCCGTCCTGTTCGCCGGGTCGCGGCGCGCGCGTGGTGGCCGACACCGAAAACCGGATCGTCGGATCCCAGCCCATCAGCCGTTTCGCCAGCGTCGATTTGCCGGCACCCGAGGGCGAGGACAGGATAAGCAAAAGCCCCCTGCGGTTGGGCGTGCCAGAGCGGTCATCGGGCATGGTCATTCCACGTTCTGAACCTGTTCGCGCATCTGATCTATCACGGTTTTCAGGTCAAGCCCGATGCGGGTCAGCGCCAATGCCTGTGCCTTGGAACACAGTGTATTGGCCTCGCGCATGAATTCCTGCATCAGGAAATCCAGCTTGCGGCCCACCGGGGCGGGGTCGGCCAGCAGCGCGCGGGCAGCGGTCACATGGGCGGCCAGCCGGTCCAGTTCCTCGGTCACGTCGGCTTTCACCGCCAAGAGCGCCAGTTCCTGCGCCAGCCGTGTCGAGTCTGCGCCTTCGGCATTGGCCAGCACCCGGGCAAGCTGGGCTTGCAACTGCGCCGCAGCCTCACCCGCGCGGGCGGCGGCGGCGGTCTGCGCCTCGGCGGTCAGTGCGGCGATCCGGTCAAGCTGCGCGGCCACCACCTGCGCCAGTGCCGCCCCTTCGGCGGCGCGCATCGCGTTGAATTCGGACAGCAATGCGGGCAGATCGGCCAGCAGCGCATCGCGCAGCGGTGCGGTATCCTCGACCGCCTGTGCATTGTCCAGCACACCGCGCAGGCCCAGCACATCGGCCTGGCTGGCCTGTGCCAGCGTCACACCCGCCGCCATGGCGGCCTGTTCCACTTCGGCCAGCGCACGCAGCATGGCCGCCAGCATGCCGGGGTTCACGCGCGGGCCCTCTACAGACTCGCCGCCCTCACGCGCCAGACGCAGCGACAGGCTCACATTGCCACGCCCGATGCCGCGGCCCAATGCCGCGCGCAGCCCCGCCTCCAGCCCGTCGATGCCTTCAGGCAGGCGCAGCCGCAGATCCAGCCCCTTGCCGTTCACCGACCGGATGTCCCAGGCCCAGACATGGCCCGCACCAGCCCCCTTGCGGGTGGCAAAGCCGGTCATAGAGGTCATCATGCGGCGTCCTTCCGGCCCTACGGGGGCCATTTACCAACGGTTGAGAATCTTGCCCCGAATCCTCGGGCCAGGTGTAGTTTAACGATTGGGTAACAGGTCTTGCTTTACGGTTAACCCTGAAAGGCCAAGCCCGGTGCACACCTGCCAGACCAAGGCCGGCAGGGGCGGCCTAGCAGAGCCGGCGGGGTTGCGGCAAGGCCTTGCGGGCAGGTGCCGCAAGGCCGCGCGACAGGAAGACAGCAAGGGAAAGGTGACGATGACAGGGGCCACACGTTTCGCAGCCATCGCACAGGTCAGGGCCTATTGGGAGGGTCTGCGCCGCGGCAACGACCTGCCGCTGCGCTCGGCCATCGACCCGCGTGGCATCGAAGGCGCGCTGGAACAGGCCTTCCTGCTGGAACGCATCGCGCCCGGCCTGGCGCGGTTCCGGCTGGCGGGCATGACACTCAGCGACCTGATGGGCATGGATGTGCGCGGCATGCCGCTGTCGGCCATGCTGGACCCTAGTGCGCGGCTGCGGCTGGCAAGTGTGCTTGAGCAGGTGTTCCGTGAACCGGCCGCGCTGGACCTGAGCCTTGAGGCCGACCGGGGCATCGGGCGGCCCGCGCTGGAGGGGCGCATGCTGATCATGCCGGTGCGGGGTGACAGTGGCGCGGAACTGGCGCTGGGATGTCTGGCCACCGAAGGGCTGGTCGGCCGCAGCCCGCGGCGCTTTCATATTGCCCGCGCCTTGCTGGAGCCTTTGGCCCCCGCCAGCCCATCGGGGCCGGTCGCCCTGCCCCGCCAACCGGTTGCCGGTCTGGCAGATCCGCCCCGCTTGTTCCTGCGCCGCACCGATCCGCCGCCCCCCCGCACCACAGGCCGCGCGCATCTGCGGTTGGTGCGGCCCGACGAATAGCGCGCGGGTCATCGCCGGACAGCAAAAAACCCGGCGCAAGGCCGGGTTTCTGGCGTCATTCCAAAGCGTGCCTTACAATGCCATGCGCCGCGCGCTGGCACGCAGGCCCGACAGTTCCTCGGCCACCAGAAACGCAAGTTCCAGCGATTGCGAGGCGTTCAGGCGTGGGTCGCAGGCGGTGTGGTAACGGTCTGACAGATCCTCATCCGTCACCGCGCGCAGGCCCCCGGTGCATTCGGTCACATCCTTGCCGGTCATCTCGAAATGCACGCCGCCGGGGATCGTGCCCTCGGCCTTGTGGATGGCAAAGAACTCGCGCACCTCGCGCAGCACCGATTCAAACGGCCGGGTTTTATAACCCGAGGCCGCCTTGATCGTGTTGCCATGCATCGGGTCGCAGGACCACAGCACATTGGCGCCTTCCTGTTGCACCGCCTTGATCAGGCGCGGCAGGTTGTCGCCCACCTTGCCCGCGCCAAAGCGTGCGATCAGCGTCAGACGCCCGGCCTCGTTTTCCGGGTTCAGCTTGGCCATCAGGATTTTCAGATCGTCCGCCGTGGTGGTCGGCCCGCACTTCAGGCCAATCGGGTTCTGCACGCCCCGGCAGAATTCCACATGCGCGCCGTCCGGCTGCCGCGTGCGGTCGCCGATCCAGATCATATGGCCCGACCCCGCCACTGGCACGCCGGTGATGCTGTCGATGCGGCACAGCGCCTCTTCATATTCCAGCAGCAGCGCCTCGTGGCTGGTGTAGAATTCCACGCTGGACAGGGTATGCGCCGTATCGGCATTCACCCCGGCAGCATTCATGAAATCCAGCGCGTCCGAGATGCGGTTGGAAAGCTCGCGGTAACGCTCGGCCTTGTCCTGATCGGAAAAGCCCAGCGTCCAGGCATGCACCCGGTGGATGTCGGCGAAACCGCCGGTCGAGAAGGCGCGTAGCAGGTTCAGGCTGGCCGCCGCCTGGGTATAGGCCTGCAACATGCGCTGCGGGTCGGGCCGGCGCGCCTCGGGCGTCGCGTCAAAGCCGTTGATGATGTCGCCCCGGTAGCTGGGCAGTTCCACGCCGCCAATCACCTCGGTCGGGGCAGAGCGCGGCTTGGCGAACTGCCCGGCCATCCGGCCCACCTTGATCACCGGCACCTTGGCGCCGTAGGTCAGGACAACGGCCATCTGCAGCATCACGCGGAACGTGTCGCGGATGTTGTCGGCGCTGAATTCGGCAAAGCTCTCGGCGCAGTCGCCGCCCTGCAACAGAAACGCCTTGCCCTCGGACGCCAGCGCCAGCTGCTTCTTCAGCCGCCGCGCCTCGCCCGCAAAGACCAGCGGCGGATATTTCGCCAGTTGCGCCTCGACCGCGTTCAGCGCGGCCGCGTCGGTATAATCCGGCATCTGCACGCGGGGCTTCAAACGCCAGTCCGATTTCATCCAGCCCTTGGTCATGGCTCGTCTCCGAAGGTTAGCAGTATCGGCGCGGTATAAGGAAAGCGGCGCGGAATGCAAAGGGTGAAACCCCGCGATACCGCTTGAAGGTGCCCGCGATTCCTGCTTGCTTGCACCGATAACGACGCAGACAGGTCGCAAGATGGTATCCCCGCCGCGCAAAGCCACCCATATCGCCAAGGACATCCAGCCGCGGCGGTTCATCTTCCTGCTGCTGGAACGCTTTACCATGCTGTCCTTTGCCGGGGCGATCGAGCCTTTGCGCATCGCCAACCGGGTGTCGGGCGAAAACCTCTATCGCTGGGCGCTGGCGGGCGAAGGCGGCTTTGCCACCTCGTCCAATGGCGCGGCCTTCAAGCTGGACATGGGGCTGGACGAGATCGAGCGCGAGGACACCGTGCTGGTCTGCGGCGGCATCGACGTGCAGAAGGCCACCACGCGCGGCATCATCGGCTGGCTGCGGCGTGAGGCGCGGCGTGGCGTGGCGATCGGGGGCCTGTGCACCGGGGCCTATGCCGTGGCCAAGGCCGGTCTGTTGGACGGCAAGAAGGCCACGATCCACTGGGAAAACCAGGATGGCTTCCTCGAGGAATTCGAGGATGTGAAGCTGACGAAATCGGTCTTCGTGATCGACGGCAACCGGCTGAGCACCGCCGGGGGCACATCCTCCATCGACCTGATGCTGAAAATCATCGCCACCGATCACGGGGATGATCTGGCCAATACCGTGGCCGACCAGCTGATCTATTCCGCCATCCGCACTGACCAGGACACGCAACGCCTGTCGATCCCCACGCGGATCGGCGTGCGCCACCCCAAGCTGAGCCAGGTCATCCAGATGATGGAAACCAACATCGAGGATCCCATCAGCCCCGCCGATCTGGCCGAAGAGGTGGGCATGTCCACCCGTCAGTTGGAACGTCTGTTCCGCCGCTACCTGAACCGCAGCCCGAAACGCTATTACATGGAACTGCGCCTGTCCAAGGCGCGCAACCTCTTGATGCAGACCGACATGAGCGTGATCAACGTGGCGCTGGCCTGCGGCTTTGCCAGCCCGTCGCATTTTTCCAAATGCTACCGTGCGCAATACAACACCACCCCCTACCGCGAGCGCGGCACGCAAGGCAACCCGGTGGGCGCGCGGCTGTCGATCTGACGCGCCTGCGCATTTTCTGCCCTCAAGTATCCGCGCCGCAGGCCTCCCCGGCCAGCCCGGGGGTGCCGCCCTCGGGGGCATCGAGCCCCGCTCGGGCGGCATTGCCATGGGATGAACCCGAGCGGCCCGCAATCGCAGATGGCGAGGCCTGCGGCGCGGATATTTTTGCCAGTGTGAAAGCGCAAGGGTCTGCGACTTCCCGGTTGCTATCTGGACGGGGCTCCATGTGTCGCCCTGGTCCGGCTGTTCGAAAGCCACTCCACGCCCCTTGCAACGGAGAAAGTGACGCGACCGGCCGCGGCTTGCGCTGGCAAGGCCGCGCGAACGGGCTCGATGCCCGTGAGCGCGGCACCCCCCATTGCGTCAGGTGTCGGGCGCCATCCGGTAGACGGCGCCATTGCCCACCGACAGGAACCAGATCGCGCCGTCCGGCCCTTCGCGCACATCGCGGACGCGGGCGGTCTCGGGGGTTTCGATGCGTTCCTCGGCATAGCCGTTGTCGGGATCAAGCCGCGAGATATGGTCGAACTTCAGGCTGCCGGTGAACACATCCCCGGCCCAGGCATCGAACAGCGTGCCGGAGTGGATCATCAGACCCGACGGCGCGATGGAGGGGTCCCAGTAATGCACCGGCTGCTGCATGCCGCCTTTCGCCTGCCCCTCGCCAATCTGCGAGCCATCGTAATCCACGCCGTAGCTGATGACCGGCCAGCCGTAGTTGCGGCCCGGTTCGACCAGGTTCAGCTCGTCCCCGCCTTTTGCGCCATGTTCGACCACCCAAAGCCGCCCTGCGGCGTCCAGTGCGGCACCCTGCGGGTTGCGGTGGCCCAGGCTGTAGACCTCGGCCCCGCTGTCGCCCAGCAGCAGCACCTTGCCCTCGCCGCGCGCGGGGTCTTGCGACAGCATGGCCTGCCCCCTGTCACCCGTGGTCAGGAACACCTGGCCCTCTGGCCCTTCGACCAGGCGCGCACCGAAGTGCCTGCCCCCGGGCTGGCCCGCGACCGTGTGGAACGTCGTGAAATCATCCAGCCGCGCGCCATCTTCCGACAGGATGCCGCGCCCAACCGCCGTGCCCGCGCCCGCGCCGTCAGCGGCGGAAAAGCTGAGCCAGACTTCGCGCGTCGTGGCGAAATCGGCGGGGATCATCACATCCAGCAGGCCACCCTGCCCGCCCACGACAACTTGGGGCAGGCCCGCAACGGCGGCAGGTTCGCCCGCGCCATCGGCAGCGTGCAGCGTCAGCCGCCCGCCGCGTTCGGTGACAAGGAAGCGGCCATCGGGCAGGAACGCAAGGCCCCAGGGTTCGTCCAGCCCGTCGGCCATTGCGGTGATGCTTACCGGCCCGGCCGATGTTTCGGCTGCAGCAGCCGCCAGCGGCAGCGCGGCAATCCCGGCGATCAATGCGGATAGCGAGAGGGTTGTCATGGTCCGCCCGGTCATCGGAGGCTCCTTTTCCTGTGGTCTGGACGTTTTTCCTTGGTCTTGCCGCGACCTATGCAGGCGCGGGGCCAAGACCAGCCCCTGCCCGACCGGATGGCGCTTATGTGACCTTGCGTGAGCCGTCCCGGTGCCCCTTCGGCGAAGTTTCGCCGCTTTCCTTTTCAGATCGGGCGAATTAGGCTCCGCACAGGATTTCGATCCAACATGGGAGATACCAATGAAAAAACTGCTTCTGGCCTCAACGGCCTCCGTCCTTCTGGCAAGCACCGCAGGGGCCGAAGAGATCAAACTGGGCATTCTGATCGGCTTTACCGGCCCCATCGAATCGCTGACTGCCGATATGGCTGCCGCCGCCGAATTCGCCATGAAAGAGGTGAATGATTCCGGCCTGCTGCTGGATGGCTCCACCCTTGTGCCGGTGCGCGCCGACAGCACCTGCATCGACAGCGCCGCGGCCACCGCCGCCGCCGAACGCCTGATCACCTCGGACGGTGTGCTGGGCATCGTGGGCGGCGACTGTTCGGGCGTGACCGGGGCCGTGTTGCAGAACGTGGCGCGTCCGAACGGCATCGTGATGATCTCGCCCTCGGCCACATCGCCCGCGCTGTCCAGCGCCGAGGATGACGGCCTGTTCTTCCGCACCGCACCGTCGGATGCGCGCGAAGGCGAAGTCATGGCCGACATCCTGATGGAAAAGGGCGTGAAATCCATCGCGCTGACCTATACCAACAGCGACTATGGCAAAGGCCTGTCCGAAGCCATCGCCAATGCCTTCATCGCCAAGGGCGGCACCGTGACGATCAACGCCAGCCATGAAGACGGCAAGGCAGACTATTCGTCGGAAGTGGCGGCACTTGCGGCGGCGGGCGGTGATCTGCTGGTTGTGGCGGGCTATCTGGACCAGGGCGGCAAGGGCATCATCCAGGCCTCGCTGGATACCGGCGCGTTCTCGACCTTCGGTCTGCCGGGTGGCATGGTGGGTGACAACCTGCCGCTGGCCATCGGCCCGGCGCTGGATGGCTCCTACGGCCAGGTGGCACAGTCGGATGGCAGCGGTTCGGCCACGCTGATCGAAATGGGCAAGGAGGCGGGCTTCAACGCCGTGACCCCCTATACGATGGAATCCTATGATGCCGTGGCGCTGTTCGCGCTGGCGATGCAGGCGGCCGGCTCTTCGAAGCCTGCTGATTATGCCGCCAAGGTCATGGAAATCGCCAATGCACCGGGCGAAAAGATCTATCCCGGCGAACTGGCCAAGGCGCTGGAGCTTGTGAAAGCGGGCGTCGACATCGACTATGAGGGCGCGTCCTCGGTGGAACTGATCGGGCCGGGCGAAAGCGCCGGGCGCTACCGCCAGTTCGAGATCAAGGGCGGCAAATACGAAACCGTCACCTTCCGCTGATCACGCAAAGCGTGTAGGCGGGCGCGGCCCGGGGCCATGCCTCGGGCCGCGTCGTTAAAAACAACAGCCACCGGCGCCCCGGCAAACGGGCCTGCGAAACGGTGGATGACAGGGGAAACACATGATCGTCGTCGAGGATTTGCACAAGCATTTCGGCGGTTTTCACGCCGTTGACGGGGCCTCGCTTGAAATCGGGGCCGGGTCGATCACCGGGCTGATCGGACCGAACGGTGCGGGCAAGACCACATTGTTCAACGTGATCGCCGGGCGGCTGAAACCCACCTCGGGCCGGGTCTTGATGGCGGGTGAGGATATCACCGGCCTCGCCCCGCATGACCTGTTTCACAAGGGCCTGCTGCGCACCTTTCAGATCGCCCATGAATTCGGCAGCATGACGGTGCGGGAAAACCTGATGATGGTGCCCTCCGCGCAATCGGGTGAAACGCTGTGGAACGCCTGGTTCCGCCGCGGTGCCGTGGCGGCCGAGGAACGCGCGATCCGCGACAAGGCCGATGAGGTGCTGGAATTCCTGACCATCAGCCATCTGGCGGATGAACGGGCGGCGAACATTTCCGGCGGGCAGAAAAAGCTGCTGGAACTGGGCCGCACCATGATGGTGGATGCCAAGATCGTGTTTCTGGACGAGGTGGGCGCAGGCGTGAACCGCACGCTCTTGAACACCATCGGCGATGCGATCCGCCGCCTGAACACCGAGCGGGGATACACCTTCTGCGTGATCGAGCATGACATGGATTTCATCGGCAGCCTGTGCAACCCGGTGATCTGCATGGCCGAGGGCCGCGTGCTGGCGCAGGGCACGGTGGACGAGGTGAAGAACGACGAGCGGGTGATCGAGGCCTATCTGGGCACCGGGCTGAAGAACAAGGTGGTGGCGCATGGCTGACGGCGGCATGAGGGCCGGCGCCGGGGGGCTGACTGCCCCCCGGCCCCCCCGTGGATATTTGTCTCTGGAAAGAGGGGCCGGGTGGCGACAGGCGCGCGGGTGTTGGCATGGCTGAACCCTTTCTGATCGGCGAGAACATGACCGGCGGCTATGGGGCCGTGGATATTCTGCACGGCTGCACGCTGGCCGTGGAAAAAGGCGAGATCGCGGTGATCGTCGGCCCCAACGGGGCTGGCAAATCCACCGCGATGAAGGCGGTGTTCGGCATGCTGAAGCTGCGCGGTGGCGCGGTGCGGCTGGCGGGCGAGGATATCACCACGCTGACCCCGCAGGCGCGCGTGGCCAAGGGCATGGCGTTTGTGCCGCAGACGCAGAACATCTTCACCACCATGACGGTGGAGGAGAACCTGGAAATGGGTGCCTTCCTGCGCCGCGATGACATCAAGGGCACGATGGCGCAGGTGTATGACCTGTTCCCGATCCTGAAAACGAAACGTTATCAGGCGGCGGGCGAATTGTCGGGCGGGCAGCGCCAGCAGGTCGCCGTGGGCCGCGCGCTGATGACGCAGCCAAAGGTCTTGATGCTGGACGAACCGACCGCAGGCGTCAGCCCCATCGTGATGGACGAGTTGTTCGACCGCATCATCGAGGTGGCCCGCACCGGGATTTCCATCCTGATGGTGGAACAGAACGCCCGGCAGGCGCTGGAGATTGCCCACAAGGGCTATGTGCTGGTGCAGGGTTCCAACCGTTTCACCGACACCGGGCAGGCGTTGATGGCCGACCCCGAGGTCCGCCGTTCGTTTCTGGGGGGCTGAGGCCATGGACATTCTCAACGCCCTTGTGGCCTTTGCCAATTTCGTCTTTGTCCCCGGTCTGGCTTACGGCGCGCAGATTGCGCTGGGGGCGCTGGGGGCCACGCTGATCTATGGCATCCTGCGGTTTTCCAACTTTGCCCATGGCGATACCATGGCCTTGGGCACAACATTCGCCATTCTTGTGACCTGGGGGTTTCAGGCGCTTGGCATCACCTTCGGCTTTCTGCCCACCGCGCTGCTGGCCCTGCCCTTTGCCATCATCATGACCGCCGCCTTCGTGCTGGGCACTGACCGGGTGGTGTATCGGTTCTACCGGCGGCAAAAGGCGGCGCCGACCATTCTGGTGATCGTTTCGCTGGGGGTGATGTTCATCATGAACGGCCTCAACCGCTTCATCATCGGGGTGGGCGAGATCAACTTTGCCGATGGCGCGCGGTTCGTCATCACGGCGGGCGATTTCCGGGCGATGACCGGGCTGACAGAGGGGCTGGCGATCAAGGCCACGCAGGCCATCACCGTGGTGACGGCGGTGATCGTGGTGGGCCTGCTGTTCTGGTTCCTGCAAAAGACCCGCACCGGCAAAAGCATGCGCGCCTTTTCCGACAACGAGGATCTGGCGCTGCTGTCGGGCATCAACCCCGACCGTGTGGTGCAGGTGACATGGATCATCGCGGCCGGCCTCGCGACCATTGCCGGGGTGCTTTACGGGCTGGACAAAAGCTTCAAGGCCTTCACCTATTTCCAGCTTTTGCTGCCGATCTTCGCCGCCGCCGTGGTGGGGGGCTTGGGCAACCCGCTGGGCGCGATTGCGGGCGGGTTCATCGTGGCCTTTTCCGAAGTGATGGTCACATATGCGTGGAAAAAGGTGCTGACCTATCTGGTGCCCGAAAGCATGGCACCGGATGGTTTGGTGCAACTGATGTCCACCGACTATAAATTCGCCGTCAGCTTCACGATCCTGATCATCGTGCTGCTGTTCCTGCCCACCGGCATCTTCAAGGGGAAATCGGCATGAGCACCCGCATCAACGCAAACCCGAACAGCCGCAGCCGCACCTTGCTGCTGTTCGGCCTTGTCGCGGCCTTGTTCATCGGCACGGGGTTCGTGCAAAGCTGGAACTCGTCGCTGGGCATTCTGAACATGGCGCTGATCTCGGCGATCATGGCCATGGGGGTGAACCTGCAATGGGGCTATGCGGGCCTGTTCAACGTGGGCATCATGGGCTTTGTGGCGCTGGGGGGGCTGGCGGTGGTGCTGACGTCATCAACCCCGCTGCCTGATGCCTGGCGCGCGGGCGGGCCGGGGATCGTGGCGGGGCTGGCGCTGGGGGCGGCGACCATCGGTGTGGCCGTGGCGCTTTACAAGCGCCTGCCCAAGGGGCGGTTGCGGACGGTCGTCATGCTTGCGGTGCTGGTGGGCGGGTTCTTTGCCTATCGCGCCGTGTTTGACCCTGCGGTCGCGGCCGTCGAGGCGAACAACCCCGCCGCTCATGGCAATATCGGCGGGCTTGGCCTGCCGGTGCTGCTGGCCTGGCCGATGGGGGGCCTTCTGGCCGCCGCCGCCGCCTGGGCCATCGGCAAGACCGCGCTGGGGCTGCGGTCGGATTATCTGGCCATCGCCACGCTGGGCATCGCCGAGATCATCATCGCGGTGATGAAGAACGAGGACTGGCTGGCGCGCGGGGTAAAGAACCTGATCGGCCTGCCCCGCCCGGTGCCCTATGAGGTGGATCTGCAAAAGGATGCCGATTTTCTGGCCCGCGCCGCCGATTGGGGCGTGGACCCGGTGACGACTTCCTCGATTGTCGTGAAGCTGAGCTACGCCGGGCTTTTTGCCGCGGTGCTGGTGGCCATTGTCGTGCTGTCGGAACTTGCGCTGAAATCGCCCTGGGGCCGGATGATGCGCGCCATCCGCGACAACGAGGTGTCGGCCGAGGCGATGGGCAAGGATGTGACCCGGCGGCATCTGCAAATCTTCATCCTTGGGTCGGCCATCGTGGGCATTGCCGGCGCGATGATGACGACTCTGGACGGGCAGTTGACGCCAGGCACCTACAACCCGCTGCGATTCACCTTTCTGGTCTGGGTGATGGTGATCGTGGGCGGTTCGGGCAACAATCTGGGGGCTGTGCTGGGCGGCTTCCTGATCTGGTGGCTGTGGGTGATGGTAGAGCCGATCGGGTTGCTGCTGATGGACGGGATCACCGCTGGCATGGCAGACGGGTCTTGGCTGAAGGCGCATCTGCAGGATGCGGCGGCGCATATGCGGCTGCTGACCATGGGGATCGTGCTGCTGCTGGTGCTGCGGTTCAGCCCGCGGGGGTTGATACCGGAGAAGTAGCGATAGCAACCAAGGCCGGGGGGCTGTCTGCCCCCCGGACCCCCCGAGGATATTTGCCGACAGAAAATGAGAACAGAGCCGCAGTTCTTTCACGACATGTTTTGTCGCATCCAAACATGACCCCCGAGCTGTGACCGGGCCACTCTGCCCCAAAGTTCACGCGCGGAGTCCCCCATGAAAACCCATACCCGAGTCCTTGTCATCGGCGGCGGCGTTGTCGGCTGTTCGGTGCTGTATCACCTGACGAAGCTCGGCTGGTCGGATGTGATGCTGGTGGAGCGGTCGGAGCTTACCTCCGGGTCCACCTGGCATGCGGCGGGCGGGTTTCACACGCTGAACGGCGACACCAACATGGCGGCGCTGCAAGGCTACACCATCCGGCTTTACAAGGAGCTGGAGGCGATCACGGGTCTGTCCTGCGGGCTGCACCATGTGGGCGGCATCACGCTGGCCGACAATGCCGAACGGTTCGACATGCTGAAGGCGGAACGCGCCAAGCACCGCTACATGGGGCTGGATACCGCGATCCTGTCGCCCGCCGAGGTGGAGGCGATGACCGATGGCATGGTGAACACGGCAGGCATTCTGGGGGCGCTGTATGATCCGCTGGACGGGCATCTGGACCCCTATGGCACCACCCACGCCTATGCCAAGGCCGCAAAAATGGGCGGGGCCGAGATCGTGCTGCACAACCGGGTGCTGGAAACCAACCCCCGCCCGGACGGGTCGTGGGAGGTTGTGACCGAAAAGGGCACGATCATCGCCGAGCATCTGGTGAACGCCGGGGGCCTTTGGGCGCGGGAAGTGGGCGCGATGGCCGGGGTTTACCTGCCGTTGCTGCCGATGGCGCACCAATACCTCGTGACCGACGACATTCCCGAGATCGTGGCGCGGGGCCGCGAGTTTCCGCATGTGATGGACCCGGGCGGTGAAAGCTATCTACGGCAGGAAGGCCGGGGCTTCTGCATCGGGTTCTATGAGAAGCCCTGCGAGGCCTGGTCGGTCGATGGCACGCCCTGGACCTTCGGGCAGGAGCTGTTCAACGAACAATATGACAAGATCGCGGATTCCATCGAATTTGCCTACAAACGCTTTCCCGCGCTGGAACGTGCGGGGGTGAAGCGGGTGATCCACGGCCCCTTCACCTTTGCCCCCGATGGCAACCCCTTGATCGGGCCGGTGCCGGGCCTGCGCAACTACTGGTCTGCCTGCGCGGTGATGGCAGGTTTCAGCCAAGGCGGCGGCATGGGGCTGGCGCTGGCGCAATGGATGATCCATGGCGAGGTGGAGCGTGACCCGCGCGGCTTTGACGTGGCGCGCTTCGGGTCGTGGACGACGCCGGGCTATACCGTGCCCAAGGTGATCGAAAACTATCAGACGCGGTTTTCGGTGGCCTATCCGAACGAGGAAAAACCCGCCGCGCGCCCGTTCCGCACCACGCCGATGTATGACACGTTTACCGGGCTCAACGCGGTCTGGGGCCAGCAATACGGGCTGGAGGTGGTGAATTACCACGCCCTGCCCGGTGAGCCGCTGTATGAAACGCCCACCTTCAAGCGGTCGAACGCATGGGAAGCGACCAAGGCCGAGGTGCTGGCGGTGCGGGGTGGCGTGGGCATCAACGAGGTGCAGAATTTCGGCAAATACCGCGTCACCGGGCCAAAGGCGCGCGAATGGCTGGATGTGATCATGGCCGGGCTGATCCCCAAGCCGGGGCGGCTGAGCCTGACGCCGATGCTGGCGGCATCGGGCAAGATCATTGGTGATTTCACCGTGTCCTGCCTCAGCGAGACCGAGTTTCAACTGACCGCCAGCTATGGCGCCCAAGGGTGGCATGGCCGCTGGTTCGAACAGCACGCGATGGATGGCGTGACGGTGGAAAACATTTCCGACGCGCGGTCAGGCTTTCAGATTGCCGGGCCGCGCGCGCGCGACCTGCTGGCAAAGGTGACGCGGGCCGATGTGTCGGGTGCTGCGTTCAAGTTCATGGATGTGAAGCGGATGACCGTGGGCATGGCAGACTGCATCGTGCAGCGCGTCAGCTATACCGCCGATCTGGGCTATGAGATTTACTGCGATCAGATGTCAGTGCGGCATCTGTGGCAGGTGCTGACCGAGGCAGGGGCCGAATTCGGCCTGCGCCCCTTCGGCATGCGCGCGATGATGTCGCTGCGGCTGGACAAGTTTTTCGGATCATGGGGCCGCGAATTCAGCCCCGATTACACGCCCTGCGAGACCGGGCTTGACCGTTTCATCCGCTGGAACAAGCCGGTGGAATGGATCGGCAAGGCGGCAGCGATGGCGGAAAAGGCGGCTGGGCCGAAGCGGCGGCTCTGTGCCTTCGTGGTTGATGCGGTGGATGCCGATGTGGTGGCTTGGGAGCCGATCTGGGTCGGCGATCAGGTGCTGGGTTTCTGCACCTCGGGCGGGTTTTCGCATTACACCGGCAAATCCGTGGCGCAGGGTTTCCTGCCAGTGGACCGCATTGCGGATGGTCTGGCGGTGGAGATCGAGATTCTGGGCGAAAAGCGGCCGGCCGTGCTGGTGACAGAGCCGCTGTTCGACGCCGACGGCGCAAGGATGCGTGGGTGAGGTGCGCCCGGACGATCTTCCTGTGGAAGATCGTCAGCACCGAACGCCCATTCCGCAAGGAATGGGCCGGACGAGGCCGTAAAGAAAACGGTCCGGGGGACCGTTTTCAGGCCGAACGCACATTGCGCGAGCAATGGGCCGGAAAAGCTGCGCCCGGACGATCTTCCTGTGGAAGATCGTCATTACCGAACGCCCATTCCGCAAGGAAAGGGCAGGACGTGGCCGCAAAGAAAACGTGGTGGCGCGCAGGGTCGGCATGATCGCCCGTCCGGCACGTTTCCCTTATCCGCTTGCGCCATCCATCGCGTGAATCGTCAAGGCGTCCAGATCCACCGCAGGCACGCAGCGCAGGTTGACCGCGCGCACCGGCGAGCCGTCCGGCATCACACCCTTGAAAAACGGCTGCGTTCCGCAGTGGGTGCAGAACTGGTGTTCGACACGGTGGGTGTTGAACTCATAGCGTTGCAGCAGCGCCTCGCCAGCCGTCAGTGTGACCTGATCCTCGGGAAAGAAGGCCAGCACGAAGCCCTTCCGCCGACAGTAGGAACAGTTGCAGCTCATCGCCATGGTCGGCAGGTCGGCATCCACCGTGAACGCCACCGCGCCACAATGACAGCTTCCGTCAAAGGCCATGTCTTCCCCCCCTTTCGTGGAACGACGGTCGCGCCGTGCGGCGATTCGTGCAAGGGCCACTGCTTGACGCCGCCTGCCCCGCGGCCCAACCTGCGCCCTGATGGCCCGGTATGGGCGGAGAATGGCCGGGGATGCCGCACAATATGGCCTGCACGATCCTGATCCTGGCCGCCGGGGCGTCATCACGGATGCGCGGCGGCGACAAGCTGCTGGAGGAGGTTGCAGGCCACCCCCTGCTGGCGCGGCAGGCGCGGGCGGCGCTGGACACGGGCTGCCCGGTCAGGGTGGCCCTGCCGCCAGACCGCCCGGCACGGCACGCGGCACTTGATGGGCTGGATGTAGACGTGGTGACAGTGGCGGATGCGAATACCGGCATGGCCGCCTCGATCCGCGCCGGGGTGGCGGGGCTGCCGGGGGCCGTGCTGCTGCTGCTGGCCGACCTGCCCGAGATCACGCGAGACGATCTGGAGCGGGTTCTGGCGGCGCAGCCCGCCGACCCCGACATGATCCTGCGTGGCACGGCCGCGGACGGCACGCCGGGGCATCCGGTGCTGTTTCCACCTTGGGCCGTCCCGGCGCTGGCGCGGCTGACCGGCGACACCGGCGCGCGCGACCTGCTGAAGGCCGAGGCCGCACGCACGCGGCTGATCGCCCTGCCCGATGCCCATGCGACCACCGATCTGGACACGCCCGAAGATTGGGCGGCCTGGCGGGCACGGCAAGGGCGATAACACCCGCACCCGGCGGCAGCTTAGCCGAACAGCAGCGCCGCCTCGTGCCGTTTCAGCGACAGCCGGGCAGAGGCATAGGCCACCAGCCCCTCGGGCCGGCCGAGCTGGGGGAAAAGCGCCAGAATTTCCGCCCTTTGCGCCGCACCGATGCCGTTCAGCGTCAACTCGCCGGGCTGGAAGCTTTCAGACCAGGCCCCGTCGGCGCGAATGATTTCATGCCGGTCGAACATCAGGTGAATGTAGGTCACGTCACGCGGGGCGATGCGCGCCACGCCTGTCAGCCCGACCAGATGGGTCGCGGCAACCAGCACCTCATGCTCGCCAAAGAACATCTCGGCACGCGGCCCGGTTATCAGCATGCGGTGCTGCGGCGATACCTGCATGTCGCGTTCCGGCAGGGCATCGCCCAATGCGCCCGCGCGGATCAGCACGGGGTTCATATGCGGCTGGGCCAGCAGATCGGCACGGCCCAGCCTGCGGCTGCCCGCCCAGCGGATCACCTGATAGCCGTTGTCGCGCGTCAACACGCGGTCGCCGGGCTCCAGATCCTCGACCGGCACCTCGCCCCGGTCGGTCAGGATCAGGCTGCCGGGGGTGAAACAGGGCACGATGGATTCGATGTTGCTGAAGGTCAGCGAGCCCGTCACATTGCCATCGGCATCAAGGAAATTGACCGTCCCGTTTTCGGCATTGTCCGCGTCGGGCAGGATTTCGAAGCGGCCGGTGCCGGTCAGGTCCAGCACGTCGAAATCATCGCCGCCCTCGCCGCCATCCACGGTGTCGCCCGCATTGCCGAACAGCCGGTCACGACCATCGCCACCGAACAGCTTGTCGGGGCCCGCGCCACCCACCAGCGTGTCGTTTCCGGTGCCGCCATCCAGCACGTCCAGATCATCGCCGCCATAGATCAGGTCGTCGCCCGCATCGCCGAACAGGGCATCGGTGCCGGTGCCGCCAAAGATCGTGTCATTCCCGTCACCTGCCTGCACGGTGTCATTGCCCGCCCCGGCCTGCACCAGATCATCATCGGGCCCCGCCGCCGGATCAACCGCATCGGCATTGTCGATCCGGTCGCCCTCGGGGTCGCCGGTATAGCCGGCGTCGATCAGATCGGCGCCATCCGTGCCCTCGACCACCCCGTCACGGCCCAGATGCTGACCGTCGGCCACCACATGTTCGATGCCGGTGAAGGTCAGAGTGCCACCGCTGTTGAAGGTGACGATGCCATTTTCCGCGTTGTCGGCATCGAAATGCACTGAGGCCACGTCATTCACATGCAGCGTGTCAAGGTCATGCCCGCCCTCACCGCCATAGACCGCATCACCTTCGGCACCATGGAATGTGTCGGCATCATCCTCGCCCACCATTTCATCGGCCCCGGCCCCGCCGTAGAACGTGTCATTGCCGATGTTGCCCGACATCCGGTCGTCGCCGTCGCCGCCATAGATCACGTCATCGCCGAACATGCCGAACATCGTGTCATTGCCGTCTTCGCCAAAGATCGTGTCCTGGCCCAGCCCGCCAAACACGGAATCGTTGCCAACGCCGCCGAACACCTGATCGTTGTCGGCGCCGCCGAACACCTGATCGTCACCTTCGCCGCCATAGACGCTGTCATCCCCGGCATCGCCACGGATGAAGTCATCGCCCTTCTGGCCATGGAGCGTATCGTTGCCGGCGTCGCCCTGCGCGTAATCGTTGCCGTCGCCCAGTTCCAGCAGATCGTCGCCGTCGCCACCGTAGACATCATCCACGCCCGCGCCCGAACGCACGGTGTCATTCCCGGCCCCGGCCGAGATACCGTCATCATCCGGTGCTGTGCCCGCGAACACCGCATCGCCCGCATCCACCCGGTCGCCGCCCTGCGCATCGACATAGCTTTCGTCGATCAGGTCATCGCTGTCGGTGCCATAGATGATGCCATCCGGCCCGCCGTTCAGGATCAGACGCTCCATGTTGCTGAAGGTCATGGTGGAGCTGTCAAAGAAGGTCAGCGTGCCGCCTTCGGGGTTGCCGGGGTCAAGGCTGATCGAGAGGACATCGCCCGCATAAAGCGTGTCATTGTCATCGCCGCCTTCGCCGCCGTCCACCACATCGCCCGCGCCGCCGTAGATCGCATCGGCATCGGCACCGCCAGCAAGGTGGTCAGCACCCGCGTCGCCGCGCAACGTGTCGTTCCCGGCCCCGCCATATACCGTGTCATTGCCGGTGCTGGCAAAGATGTTGTCGGCCCCGTCGCCGCCAAAGACCACATCATCGCCGTCGCCGCTGTCGATCAGGTCGGCCCCCTCGCCCCCCGCCAGCGTATCAGCGCCGTCACCGCCGAACAGGCTGTCATCGCCCGTGCCGCCATCCAGTGCATCATCGCCGGAATCGCCGTGCAGCGCGTCATCGCCCGCGTCGCCGGTGATGTCGTCATTCCCGCCGCCGCCATAGACCGTATCATGGCCATCGCCCGCCGCGATGATGTCGTCATTCGGGGCTTCGCCCGGCAGCAGGGCATCATTGGCATCCTGCGCATCGCCATCGGCATCGACATAGCCGTAGCCGATCAGGTCATCGCCCGCCGTGCCATCGACCACGCCGTCTCGCCCTGCCGCAAAGACGTATTCCTCGATCTGGCTGAAGGTCATGGTGGAGCTGTCGATGAAGGTGATGGTGCCTGCACCCGGGTTCAGCGGGTCATAGGCAATGGTCAGCACATCGCGCAGCAGCAGCGTATCGCGGTCTGCGCCGCCATCCACCGTGTCGCCGCCCGTGCCGGAAATCGTATCCGCACCGTCGCCGCCAGCCAGCAAGTCGCCACCGCCGCCGCCAACAAGCACGTCATTGCCCGCATCGCCCAGCAGCGTCTCGGCCGCAGTGCCGCCTGTCAGCGTGTCATCGCCCGTCGTGCCGGTTATGGTTGGCATCCGTCTCACCCGTTCGCGCGGCCCCGGCATCATCGCAGGGCAGTCTCCACTTGCCATATGAGCGGGCCAGCGCGGCACAATGAAGGCCCAAGCTGCGCGCTTGGGGGGGCTTTTCGTGGCAAAATTGTGGCAAAGGCGCTGTTTCGGCGGTCAAAGACCCGGATTCAGCCCTTGTCGGCCCGAAATACAAAAAGAGGCTCCGCGGGCGGAGCCTCTTTTCTGTCGCACCGGGAAAACCGCAGGCGGAACCCGGTCCGCGCTGCATAACCCGTTATTTCATCATCAGCAGGCGTGCCTCGTGCCGCTTCAGGGTGCGGCGGGCCGAGGCATAGCTTTCCAGACCGTCATCATTGCGCAGATCGGGGAACAGCTCAAAGATCTCGTTGCGCTGCGCGTTGCCCATGCCCTTCAGGGTGAAATCGCCGGGCTGGAAGCTTTCGGTCCAGGCCCCGTTCGACAGCACAACCTGATGCTGGTCGAACATGAAGTGGTGATAGGTGGTGCCGATGCTTTCGACCTCGTGCACGCCCTTGCCCGACACCAGATGCTTGGCCGCGACCAGAACCTCGTGCTCGTCGAAGTAAAGCGCGGTGCGGTCATTGGCCACCAGAACGCGGTGGTTGGGGCTGACCATCATGTCACGTTCCGGCAGACCGTTGCCAAGCGCGCCCTGACGGATCAGGATCGGCTTCAGGTGCGGATTGGCGGTGAAGGTCTGCCAATCCATCGCCTTGGCACCTGTCCACGCGATTTCCTGAATGCCGTTGTCGCGGGTGATCACCTTGTCGCCGGGACGCAGGCTTTCCACCGCCACTTCGCCCTTGGGCGTGGCAATCATGGTGCCGGGGGTGAAGCAGGGGATGACATTCTCGATGTTCTTGAAGATCATCTCGCCAGTCACGTTGCGGTCGGCGTCAAGGAACTGGACCGTACCGTTTTCGGCGTTGTCCGCATCATAGATGATGCGCAGCGGGCCGGAACCCGTCAGGTCCAGCGTGTCGTAATCGTCGCCACGCTCGTTGCCATTGACGATGTCGCCAGCGGTTCCGCCAATGATCAGGTCACGGTCGGCACCACCGAATATGTGATCGGCACCCTCGCCGCCAATGATCGTGTCATTCCCCTGGGCGCCACGGATATAGTCATCGTCGATGCCGCCATACAGCAGATCATCGCCATAGCCGCCCTTCAGCGTGTCGTCGTCATCGCCACCATAGATCGTGTCGTTGCCATCGCCGCCAAACAGCAGGTCGGTGTTGTTGTCGGGGCGCGGGTCAATGTCATCGGGCAGCTCGACCGGATCGAACACACCGGGAAATCCGTCGCCATAAAGCACGTCATCGCCCGCTTCGCCATAGAGCGTGTCGGCACCTTCGCCGCCAATCAGCTTGTCGTCGCCGTAACCGCCCCAAAGCAGGTCATCGTCATCGCCGCCGTCCAGCGTGTCGTTCCCCACACCGCCATAAAGCGTGTCACCATCATCGCCCGAGCGCACCACGTCGTCGCCTTCACCGCCATAGACGACATCGCGGTCATCTTCGGGGTCGGCATCATCGCCGTAAAGACCGGGGAAGCCACGGTCGGGCGACGATGCAAAGCGACCGGTTTCGATCAGGTCATTGCCGTTGCCACCATAGACGGTGTCGCTGCCCAGCCCGGATATCACAGTGTCATCGCCATCACCGGCCTCGACAATATCATCATTCGGGGCATTGCCCGGAAAGATGTTGTCGCCCGCGTCGATCATGTCGCCGTCCTTGTCGCCCGTATAGGCCCCGTCGATCAGGTCGCCGACCATGGTGCCCATAACGATGCCGTCAGTGCCCCGCGGCGGATTGGGGTTCTGTGTGGCGTCTTCAAACTCATCAATCGTAGCCATGTCCGTTCCCTCATCTCAGCAGAGCCCCGGTTCGCCGGCCCCGTCCGATCCCATCAACCGCGCTGCCCACAGGACAACGCACGATCGGCGCGGCCCGGTTGCCCGGGCATCTGCGCCACGATGACCTGTCGTCAGACCGGCGAAATGAAGGAAGTGCGCGGACCCCGCTGCTGCGGAACCGTTTGCTGGCGTTCCTGACTGTCACCAATCAAGACGCACTCCTGAAACCTGTCCGGTTCCAGTTTCGGCAGCACTTTCAACACCATTCCTGCACCCTGCGGTGCGATACCACTGACAGACCGCCCCCACGGCCATTTGTCTTACCCAGCAAGACTCCTCTTAATTACCTTTCGTTAAGCCTTGCGGGAAGCGAAAAAAGGCGGCGCGGCGGCGCGAGAGCGACAAGGGGCGCAATACGCCACAATCGGCAGTCAAGGGGCCTGCACGCATAGCGCGAGTGTTGTTTCCGATCGGGCAAGGCCGGGCGCGGCGACTTTTCACCGAGGCCTTAGAACATTGGACAAAATCACCTCAATCCCGCCAATGTCAGCGCTGGCCATTGTAGCCAGGTTGGAAACGGCAGCTTCCGCTGCGCGTGCATTAAGGTTCTTCACTTTTTTGCCCTGTTCTCGCCGCAGCGCACCAATCCTTGTTGCCAGCGGCGCATCAATCGCGCGCGGCGGCGCGCTTCGATGCAAATCAACACACTATTAACGTTACGGAAAGCCGAATCACCCGCCAACTGCGGCTTCATGGGCGGGGCGTGGACCTCAGGCCGCCAGCAACCGGGCGACGGCAGCGACCAATGCGGCATCCGACAACGGATTCTTCTGCAGAACCGTGTTCATCAGGGTCGGCGGAACGGCACCGGCGCGGGGTGAACACTCTGCCGCAGGCGCTGCCGCCGCGCATAGCCGGATCACCGGCGTGTCGGTGTTGGGGCAGGTAGAGGCCCGCAAGTGCCGCAGCACGCGGTCGCCGCTGATCTGCGGCACGTTCTGGTCAAGGATCATCAGGTCGAACCGCCGCGTCATGGCCGCCACGAGTGCGGCATGGCCGTCCTGCACCACCGTCAGCACCACACCGGGCACATTGGCCAGCAGGCGCTGCACCCTGGCCTGAAATGTGATGTCCTGTTCGGCCAGAAGTATCCTGCGTTCCCGTGGCATGGCGCTGCCCCCCCCGTTCTGCCGGCGCATCGCCGGTGGTGCGCGGGACGAGGATAATCCCTTCGCGCACATACAACAGCACGGTCGGACTGACCCAAGACATTGGGCAGAAAACCGCCGTCCCCGGCCGGGCAACCGGCAAATCCCGGCAGTTTCCGCCGCACGCAAGGTCGGCTTTCGCATGTGAACCCTTGCCCTTGCGGCGGTCCGGCGGTTCAGCGCCCGATCAACGTGCGAATCGCATGCATAAGTTCCTGATGCTTGAAGGGCTTGGCCAGATGCGAATCAAACCCGCCCAAAATGTAGTCTGCCACCTGATGCGGCATCGCATTGGCGGTGACGGCCACGGCGGGCACCGCGGCCAGACCCGCCGCACGCTCGGCCTCGCGGATGGTCCCCAGTGCGCTGAGCCCGTCCAGCACCGGCATGGTGATGTCCAGCAGCAGCAGGTCAAACCCCTGCCCCGCCGCCTGCGCCGCCTGCCATGCCTCGATGGCAAGCTGGCCATTCTCGGCCGTTGTGATCTGCACGCCGGTGCCCGCCAGCATCTCGCACAGCACCAGCCGGTTGGTGGCGTTGTCATCGGCGATCAGCAGGCGCCGCCCGATCAGCACGCTGGCCCCGGGTGCCGGGGCCGCCAGACGCGGACGGGCGGGCTCAGTCTCGCGCGCGTCGGGCAGCGGCAGGCTGACACGCACCTTGGTGCCCCGGCCCGGTGCCGATTCCAGCGCCATTTCGCCGCCCATCAGCGCCACCAGCTCCTTGACGATCGACAGCCCCAGCCCCGTGCCGCCAAAGCGCCGCGTCGTGCTGCCATCGGCCTGCTCGAAGCTTTCGAACACGCGGGCCACCTGTGCCTCGGCCATGCCGATGCCGGTATCCGTCACCTCGATCACCATCGGCTTGCCGGGCTTGCACGACAGTTTCAGGCTGACCGCGCCCTTTTCGGTGAACTTGATCGCATTGTGCAAAAGGTTGTTCAGGATCTGCTGGATGCGGTGCGGGTCGCCCAGCAGCGAACGGTCGCTGCCCGCGCTGATCAGCACGTCGAATTCCAGCCCCTTTTCCTCGGCCTGCACGGCAAAGACCGCCTCGGTATGGCGCACCACCGTGCTGGGCTTGAACGCCACGGCATCCAGCACCATCTTGCCCGCCTCGATCTTTGACATGTCAAGAATGCTGTTCAGCACCATCAAGAGCGTCTCGCCCGAGGTGCGGATGATGCCGACGATGCGCTTGTGTTCGGGTTCCTTCAGGCTGGATTCCAGCACTTCGGTCATGCCCAGCACACCGTTCAGCGGCGTGCGGATCTCGTGGCTCATGTTGGCAAGGAACACCGATTTCGCGCGGCTGGCATCTTCGGCGCGCTGGCGGGCCTCGTCCAGGCTGCGGTTGATCGCCAGTTGCTCGGTCACGTCGGTAAAGGATTCCACCACCCGCAGATCGCCGTCATCCGACATCAGCCGGGCGGCGTTGCACGACAGGATGCGCCGCGTGCCATCAGGCCAGCGCAGCGCGAACAGCGCATCGCGCACCGGCACGCCCGAGGCCAGCGCCCGCCGGAAAGGGGTTTCGGCATCGGGCAAGGGGCCGCCCTCCACCCGCTCCAGATACCAGGCGGGGTCGTTGAAGGCGCGGCTCTCGGCCTCGGCGCGGGTCAGATGCAGCACGCGCTCGGCCTCGGGGTTGCAATAGACCAGCCCGCCCTCGGCATCGAACACCACCAGGGCGGCGATGCTGGTCTGCATCACCTGTTCCAGAAAGGCCCCGCCCATTTCGACGGCGCGTTGCAGGCGTTTCTGGTTGCTCACATCCAGATTGACGCCGCCGATGGCAATCGCCTCGCCATCCGGGCCGCGTTCTGTCACCCGGCTGCGCGACAGGATCCAGACCCAATGGCCGTTCTTGTGCCGCATGCGGAATTCGCGCTCGATGAAATTGGTGTCGCGCGCCAGATCCGCCGCGCGGTTGGCATCCAGCATGCGCATGTCGTCGGGGTGCACCAGACTGCGGAACATCTCGATCGGCACGATGTCGGATGTGTGATCCTCGTAGCCCAGCATGGCCAGCCAATGCCCGCCCACCCGCGTCACGCCGGTGCCCAGTTCCCATTCCCAGGTGCCCACCAACGCGGCCTCGATGATGCCCATCATCCGGGCCTCGGTGTTGGCGCGGTCATGCAGCGCGCGGCGCAACTGCGTGTTGGCCGCATCCAGCGCGGCCATGTGGTTGTGCCGCGCGGTCACGTCGAACCCCAGCGCGATGCAGCCACCGTCTGCCGTGCGCCGGTTGATGCGGTTGATCCAGCGCCCGTCGGGCAACTGCATCTCTTTTTCCGAGTCCGTCTCGCGGTAGTCGCGCAGCCGGTCCGCGACCCAGTGGTCGCGGGCTTGCGGCGATGCATCCGACAAGAACAGCCCGCGGTCAACGCCCGCGCGCAGCACATCGCCGACATGCGCGCCTTCCACCGCCACATCGGCCAGCGCGGGGAACATCTTGTAATAGGCTTTGTTGGCAACCACGATCCGCTCGTCGGCATCCAGCACGATCGCGCCGTCGGGCAGCGCATCCAGCGCGCGCTCCAGCCGCAGGCGCGCGGCGGTGGCCCTGTCCGCCATGGCTGCCAGTGCGGTTTCCTGCTGCTTTTGCGTGGTGATCACCGTTTCGACCGACACGAACCCCTGCAAGGCCCCGTCCGGTGCCCACAGCGGCAACATGTTGAAATCTATCCAGTAACGGTTGCCATGCCGGTCCTGATTCAAGGTTTCGCCGTGAAACGGCTCGCGCCGCGCCAGCGCCTCGGCCAGCCGCGCCGATACCGCCGGATCACTGGCGGCGCAGCGCACCAGATCGCCCAACACCTTGCCCCTGATCTCGTCCAGCCGCCATCCGGTCTGCCGCTCGAACGCGGCATTCACCCAGACAATGCGGCGTTCGGGATCGACCACGGCGACCAGATTGCTCATCGTTTCAACAATCTTGCCCAGTCGTGACAGTTCCTCGCGCAGCGCGGTGTCAGCAGTCACTTCACGCACGAGGAAAATGGCCGAAGGCTGTTGCCCGGCCGCATCCGGCTCCTTGCGCGCGCCAGAAAGTTCAAACCAGCGCCGGCCCTGAGGCAGATCAAGCGCATAGCGCACGCCACCCACCCGGCCCGTGGCAATCACCTGATCAAAGGCCCGCCGCGCGATGGCACCGACATCGGGCGGAAGCATGGCCTCCAGCCTGTGACCTTTCAGCAACTCCGGCGGGGCGGCCATCAGATCACGCGGGCCCGCGACAAAGCCGGAATAGCAGCCGCTGGCGTCGATCTCGAACAGCAGGTCCGGCAGGGCGGCAAGCGTCGCCTCCAGCTGGCGCGAGGTGGCGCGCAGCCTGGCCTCGGCCTGCTGGCGCAGCAAGGCCCCCTGCACCACATCTGCGGCCCCGGTCAGCACGCCCAACTGGTCATCACTGAACACGCCGGTCGCCCGGGTGCGGTCAAACCCGATGAAGCCGAACAGCCGCCCGTCCTCCAGCATGGGGGCGGCCAGCAGGGCGCGGATGCCCTGCATCCTGAGGCTTGATTTTTCCGGCGCATCGGCGGGCAGCGCCGCCACATCGGGAATATGCACCGGGCGGTCCTGCGCGAAATCATCACGCCAGCGCGCGATCAGGCTGACGGGCAGGCCCTGCAAACTGTCCTGCATCGGGGCCACACCGGGGGCGCACCATTCCTGCGTGTTGTCCATCAGCCCCGGGTCGCGCAGCACGAAGATATAAGCGCGGTCCGCCCCGGCATATTCGCCCAGACGGCGCAGCGCCGCAGCGATGGCCCGGTCCAGATCCGCCGAGGGGGACCGGACCAGTTCATTCAGCAGGCTCACCACCAGCATCTGTGCCGTCACTGTGCGCTCTCCCGCAAAGGTTGCAGGCCTGACAGGGCAACACAATGCAGGGCAATGTAAAGGCAAAGCCGCGGCAGAATTGGGCTTTTCCATGTTCGGATGCGTTGGCCCACCGGCGACACGACGACACGCAGACGGATGCCCGGCACAAAGTCCGCCAGCGGACAAAAAATCGGAAAAATTCACCGAGATAGCACCATCTTTCCGTTTGCACGCTATGGTTTAGTCGCAGTTTTGCTTCATTTCAGCGTTACAGACACCGTGATGCAGGATTGACGCAAGGCATCCCAGAGGGTGTGGATGAGCAGACTGATGCGGCCAGAGGCAGAAAAAAATACGCCGGAACGCGTGGTTACGGTGCAGGACATGGCATCGGATGTGGTGGGGCTATTGCTGCGCGCCGCTGATTCCCGCCTGCCCGCCGCGCTGACAGCGGCATTGGCGGAACTGGGCGGTTTCGCCGGGGCCGACCGGGTCGCGCTTTACCGTCTTGTGCAGGGCCAGCCGCGCCCGGTCGCATCCTGGTGCCGGGCTGAGACAGCCGCAGCGCCAGAGGCCGGGTTGCCCGGCGGGGCCGACCTTGTGGATCAGGTGCAACCCGCTCTGCTGCATGGCCAGCCGCTGCTGCTGACCAAATCCGCGTTGCAACGGCTGGATGAACAGGCAGGGCCCAAGGCCTCGCTTCCGGTGGCGGCTGAAATGATCGTTCTGCCATTGACCGAGGATGGACGCCTGACCGGGGCCATCCTGCTGGCCGCGCCGCCCACGGGCCGACTGAAGGCCGAGCCTATGTCGCTGATGCCCGCCGTGGGGGCTTTTACCCTGGCGCTGCACCGCTGTGACGTGACAGATGCCCCGCCTCACCTGACGCTGGTGGGGGCCACCCCGGCCCCAGCGTCGGCGGAACAGGCGTTGGCGCTGCGCCAGCAGATGCTGGATGCGGTCGAAACCCTGAACGAGGCGTTTTTCCTGTTTGACGCCGACGACCGGCTGGTGCTTTGCAACCGCCGCAGCAAGCTGCTTTACCCCAAGATCGCCGAACTGCTGGTGCCCGGCATCACCTACGAATCGATACTGCGGCATTCGCTGGCGGCGGACCAGCTGCGCGTCGATGACGGGGATGAGGATATCTGGCTGGCCGCACGTCTGGCGGAACGCCAGCGCGGCGATGTGCTGCGCGAGGAACATCTGCCCGACGGCACCATCCTGCGCATCGACGAACGCCGCACGCCGGGGGGGCTGTCGATCGCGGTGCATTCCGACATCACCGCGGTGAAGCAATCGGAACAGCGGCTGCTGCATGTGATCGAGGGCGCGCAGGTCGGCACCTGGGAATGGTCGCTGTTCACCGGCAAGCAGTATATCAACGACCGCTGGGCGGAAATGCTGGGCTACCGGCGCGACGAATTCGGCGAATTCCGCTATCAACTGTGGCAGGGCCTGATCCACCCGGAAGACATCGCGCGGGCCGAGGCGCGCATCCGGTCCTGCATGCAGGGCGATGCCGAAAGCTACGAGGCCGAATACCGCATGCGCCACAAGGCGGGCCATTGGGTCTGGGTGCTGGACCGGGGCCGCATCATCCTGTGGACCGCAGACGGCAGCCCCGAAACCATGGCCGGGGTGCAGATCGACATCAGCGAGCAGAAAGCGCGCGAGGCGGCGCTGAACGATGCCAAGGCCGATCTGGAAAAGGCGCTGGCCGACCGCGCCTCGGCGGAAAAGCGGTTTCTCGACATCGCTTCGGTATCCGAAGACTGGTTCTGGGAGATTGACCGCGATCTGCGCTTCCGCTTCGTATCGAAAAGCGGCCTGAACACGCCCGGCAACGATGTGGTGATGATCGGCAAGACCTATGACGAATGGCTGGCGCATTACCCGGTGGTGCGGGCCAGTGCCGACTGGGGCAGCTTTTTCATGAAGCTGCTGTCGCATGAGCCGTTCAGCGATTTCGTCTACCGCGCGCCCAATTCCACGCCGGATGACGAACGCTGGCTGCGCATCACCGGCGCGCCGGTGTTTGACGCCAAGGGGGCCTTTACCGGCTATCGCGGCGTGGGGTCGGACGTGACGCAGCTTTATCTGGCCAAGGCGCGGGCCGAGGTGGCCAACCAGACCAAATCGCTGTTTCTGGCGAACATGAGCCACGAGATCCGCACACCGCTGAACGGCGTGCTGGGCATGGCCGAGATTCTGGACATGTCGCTGACCGACAAGAACCACAAGCGCCTGATCGGCACGATCCGCGAGTCGGGCGAGGCGCTGCTGACCATCCTCAACGACATTCTGGACATGTCCAAGATCGAGGCCGGCAAGCTGGAGCTTGAATCGGTGCCGTTCCGCCCGATGGAAATCGCAGCGCGGGTCGAGGATCTGCATTCGCTGCGTGCGCAGGAAAAGGGTCTGGCGTTCGAGGTGCTGACAGGTTCGGGTGCCGAACTGGCCCGGATGGGCGACCCCCACCGGGTGCGCCAGATCATGCACAACCTGGTCAGCAACGCCATCAAGTTCACCGAGACGGGCGAGGTGACGGTGAAGGTCAGCGGCAAGGCGGGCAAGCCCCTGACGCTGGAGGTGCAGGACACCGGCATCGGCATGACGCCCGACCAGATCGCGCATCTGCACGAGGAATTCAGCCAGGCCGACAACTCGATCACCCGCCGCTATGGCGGCACGGGCCTTGGCATGTCGATCACGCGCAAGCTGGTGGATCTGATGCATGGCACGATCAGCATCCATTCCGAACTGGGCGAAGGCACCACGATCCGCGTCACACTGCCCCTGCCGATCTATGAGGGCAAGATCGCGGTCGAACGCCTGCCCGATGATCCCACGCCCAGCCTTGAAGGGCTGCGGATTCTGGCGGCCGATGACAATGTGATCAACTGCGCCGTGCTGGCCGAAATGCTGTCGCGGCTGGGGGCCGAGATCAAGATTGTCCACGATGGCCAGCAGGCCGTGCAGGAATGGGCACCCGGGGCCTATGATCTGGTGCTGATGGATCTGGCGATGCCGGTGATGGACGGAATGACCGCCCTGAAGAAAATCCGCAGCCTTGAGGCGGAACGCGGTGCTGCCCGCACCCCCGTCATCGCCGTCACGGCCAATGCGATGCTGCACCAGGTGGCCGACTATCTGGCCGAGGGGTTCGATCAGCACGTCGCCAAGCCGATCCAGATCGGTGAGCTTAGCCGGATGATCCGCGCGCTGGCCGCGCCGCTGCCCATGCGGCATTAAGCCACAGACACGCCCGACCCACCGGATAATCGTATCCAGATAAGTCTTTTCGCTGGGGCGAAGTGATTCGTTACAGATGCAGGTGCAGCAAAAAGACGTGATTGCATCACGAAATCGCGCGTTGCGTGGAAACAAGGCAGATTGCCGCCATGCGTCTGCAACATACCGCACATCCCGTTGAACCAGGGGGTCTGCGGCTTGCAACTGCGGGCGGTCGACCTTTATAGACAAGGGGCGCGAATCTTTCATCTGCGCTGCGCAAGCCCTTGGAATGTAGACCTCGTTGCAAAATATGCCCCCGATTTACGCAGGCCCCGCCCGTGTCTCGCGCCGTCACCTGATCCTGACGGCATCCTCTGCTGCAGCCTTGCTGGCCGGGGGGGCGTTTGGCCTGCCCGCCGCCGCCCAGACCGCGGCCGCGCCAGAAGCTGCGCCGCAGCAATTCAGCTTTGACCTGCTGACCGAAGAGATGCGGATTGCTGCAACGCAGCCCCATGTCACCGCGGAAATGCCCGAAGGTTTTCTGGGCGAGCTGCATTACGACGACTATCGCCTGATCAATTTCCGCGCGAACCAGGCGCGCTGGGGCGACAGCGACAGCCAGTATCGCGTGCATGCGTTCCACATGGGCTGGCTGTTCGGCGAACCCGTGCGCCTGTTCGAGGTCACGGGTGGCACGGTCAGCGAGATGCTGTTCACCACCGACGATTTTGAATACTACAATGAACTTGCCGCCAAGGTGCCCGCGCATGGGCAATTGCCCGGCGTGGCCGGGTTCAAGCTGAACACGCCGCTGAACCGCCCCGATCTTTATGACGAACTGGTGGCTTTCCTTGGGGCCAGCTATTTCCGCGCGCTGGGTCAGGGCAATGCCTATGGCATTTCGGCCCGGGGTCTGGCGATCAACACGGCCTCCAGCATGCCCGAGGAATTTCCACGGTTCTCGCGGTTCTATCTGGAACGCCCGGCCGCCGGGGTCAGCACCGTGGTGGTGCATGCCGCGCTGGAAAGCCCCAGCGTCACCGGCGCCTACCGTTTCGTCATCACCCCTGGCGTCGATACGGTGATGGAGGTGACGGCCCGGCTGTTCTTCCGCGCCGATGTGGCGCAGCTTGGTGTGGCCCCGCTGACCTCGATGTTCCTGTTTGCCGAAAAGAACCGCGCGGATTTCGACGACTACCGCCCGAATGTGCATGACAGCGACGGTCTGCGCATCCGCCGTTCCACCGGTGACATCATCTGGCGGCCGCTGAACAACCCGCCGCATCTGGCCGGGTCGTATTTTGGCGAGGATTCGCCGATGGGTTTCGGCCTGCATCAACGCGACCGCGATTTCGGCAATTACCAGGACCCCGAGTCGCGTTACGAACGCCGCCCCTCGCTGGAGGTGGAGCCGCTGGGCAACTGGGGCAAGGGTGTGGTGCGGCTGGTGGAAATTCCCACCGAATTCGAGGTGAACGACAATATCGTGGCCTTCTGGGTGCCCGAAGGCGTGGTGAGGGCAGGCGACGCGCGGGAATTTGCCTATCGGCTGCGCTGGGGCGATCTGGTGCAGGATGCCCGCGCGCCGCTGGCCTATGTGTTCGAGACGCGCTCGGGCCATGGTGGGGTGTCGGGCGTCGAACAGGTCGAAGAAACCCGGAAATTCGTGATTGATTTCAAGGGGGGTCTGCTGGCCGCGCTGCCCGCGCCCGACCCTGATGACACCGATCCGCCGGTGAAGGCTATCACCAATGTGCAGAACGGCGAAATTGTGGTGACGACGCTGCAGAAGCTGGATGGTCTGGATATCTGGCGTCTGGTTCTTGACGTGAAGGCAGCCGAAGGCGCGACCGTGGAACTCGGGGCGCACCTGGCGGGTTATGGACGCAAGCTGTCAGAAATCTGGCTCAATCAGTGGATCAACGCATAATGCTCGACCATCACTCATCGGCCGACTTCGATCACCCCGACCTTGCCGAGGCGCTGGGTGCCCTGCCCGATGCCCCGCTTGCCATGCCGAAACAGGCGCTGGAACTGAACACCGCCGGGCTGGCCGAGCGGCTGTCAGACCGGGCGCTGCGCCTGCTGCGTCCGCGCGCGCCGAGGCCGGGGCTGTGACCCATGACACGCGTGCCACGATCGGCTGACGCGGCCCGCGTGCTGCCCGCGCGCATTGTCGCGCTGGCCATCAGCACGCTTGCCGCTGCCGGCGCTTTCCTGTTGTTCTTGCAATTCGGCTGGGCCGACGGGCTGGACGCGATGGATATCGTGCGTTCGGCCTTCATCCTTGCCTCGACCTTCTGGCTGGCCTGGGGGGCGGCGCATGCGCTGCTGGGGTTGCTGACGCAGCCCCGCGCGCCGCAGATCGACCGCAGCGCGCCGATCAGGGGCCGCACCGTGATTCTGGTTCCGGTGTATAACGAGGATCCCGTGACCACATTCTCGCGCATCGCCGCGATGGATATGTCGCTGCGCGCCACCGGCACGACGGCGCATATTCACTTTGCCATCCTGTCCGACACCCGGGATGAGGGCATAGCCGCGCGCGAACGCCTGTGGTTCCTGCGGCTTCTGCGTGAAACGGCGGGCGAAGGGCGAATCTTTTACCGCCGCCGCACGGTGAACAAGGGTCGCAAAGCCGGCAATATCGAAGAATTCATCCAGCGGTCGGGTGCCGCCTATGATTACGCGCTGATCCTTGATGCGGACAGCCTGATGGAAGGCGAAACGATCGTCGAGATGATCCGCCGGATCGAGGCGGAGCCTCGCCTTGGCCTGTTGCAAACATTGCCCAAGGTAATCCGCGCCCGCGCGCGTTTCGGCCGGGCGATGCAGTTTTCCGCCAGTTTCCACTCGCCGGTCTTTGCGCGCGGTCTGGCGATGATGCAGGGCGATACCGGCCCGTTCTGGGGCCACAACGCCATCGTGCGCGTGCGCGCCTTTGCCGAAAGCTGCGGCCTGCCGGAACTGTCGGGCCCGCCGCCCTTTGGTGGCCATATCATGAGCCATGATTACGTCGAGGCGGCCCTGCTGGCCCGCGCGGGCTGGGTGGTGCGGCTGGATGATGATCTGGGTGGTTCGTTCGAGGAAGGCCCGGAAAATCTGGTCGATCACGCCAAACGCGACCGGCGCTGGTGCCAGGGCAACCTGCAACATGCCCGGCTGGTCGGTGCGCCGGGCCTGCGCGGCTGGAACCGTTTCGTGTTCGTGCAGGGTATCCTTTCCTATATTGCGCCGCTGTTCTGGCTGGGTTTTCTGGTGGCCAGCATCGCAGCCCCCTATTTCGCCCCCGCGCCCGATTACTTTCCCGTGCCCTACTGGCCCTTCCCTGTCTTTCCCAGTGACGAGACGTGGAAGGCCATCGGGCTGGCCGTTGGCATATTCGGCCTTTTGCTGCTGCCCAAGCTGATGGTGGCGGTGGATGCCATGATCCGGGGCCGGGCGCAGGGTTTTGGCGGCAATCTGCGGGTGCTGGAATCGACGCTGGCGGAACTGCTGTTTTCGTCCATCACCGCGCCGATCCTGATGATGTTCCAGACACGCTCGGTGGTTCAGGTGCTGTCGGGCCGCGATGGCGGCTGGCCCACCAACAACCGCGGCGACGGCAGCCTGACCTTTGCCGAGGCCTGGGCCGCCTGCTACTGGATCGTGACCTGGGGCCTGCTGGGCCTTGGCACAACGTGGACCTTTGCCCCCGGTCTGGTGCCCTGGCTGCTGCCCGTGGCGCTGCCGATGATCCTGTCGCCGCTGATCGTGGGCTGGACCTCGCGGCCCAGCAGCACGGCGCTGTTCAGCACGCCGCGCGACCGTGACCCCGCCCCGGTGATGCTGCTGCAAGAGGCGGTTCTGGCCGGTTGGCAACGCGCTGTGGCGGACGAGGCTGAACCCCTGCCCTTCGCCGCCGGTGCGCGTCATGCCTGACAGCGCCGCGCCTCCGGGCCGCGACCCCCGGCTGGATGTGCTGCGCGGGCTGGCCCTGGTGATGATCTTCATCAACCATGTGCCGGGGACGTTCTATGAACACCTGACCAGCCGCAATTTCGGCTTTTCCGACGCGGCCGAGGGGTTCGTGCTGATGTCGGGCATATCGGCCGGGCTGGCCTATGCTGCCGGGTTTCGCCCCCATGCCACATGGGCGGGCGCGCGCCGCATCTGGCGGCGGGTCTGGACGCTGTATATGGTGCATATCCTTGTCACCATGCTGGCCATGGCCGTTTCGGCGGCGGCGGCGATATGGCTGGCGGCCCCGCAACTGCTGCAAGAAAACCAGTTGGAATGGCTGTTCCAGCGCCCGCTGGGTGTCATGCTGGGCGTGCCGCTGCTGACGCATCAACTGGGCTATGCCAATATCCTGCCGCTTTATGCCGTGCTGCTGGCGGTGACGCCGGGCCTGATCATCCTGGGCCTGCGCTGGCCCAAGACGCTGATGTTCGGCGCGTTGGTGCTGTGGGCGGCGGCCGGGCAGTTCCGCCTGAACCTGCCGAATTACCCGATGCCGGGGGGCTGGTTTTTCAACCCATTTGCCTGGCAGGTGCTGTTCGTTGCCGGTCTGCTGACCGGACTTGCGATGAAAGAGGGCCGCCGTTTCGTGCCGGTCTCGCGCCCGCTGCAATGGCTGGCGGGCGGCTATCTGCTGCTGTCGCTGGTCTGGGCACGGTCCGATACGGTGGCGGGCGTGCTGGGCCATGGCATGTGGCTGCTCAGCGAGCTTGGCCTGCCGCATTACATCCATGTCTTTGACAAGACCTTTGTGACGCTGCCGCGCCTGCTGCATATTCTGGCACTGGCCTATTTTCTGTCCACGCTGCCGGTGGTGCGCAGGCTGGCCGCCAGCGCACCGGCGCAGCCCCTTGCCATGCTGGGGCGGCAGTCGCTGCCGGTGTTTGCCACTGGCACCGTGCTGTGCTTTGCCGCACAGGGCATGCTGGATGCATGGGGCAGCCCGTTCTGGCTGGATACGGTGTTGTTGGCCTGCGGGCTGGCGGTGCAGTTCGCGCTGGCCTTTCTGTGCGAACGCTGGGGGGCCAAGGCCCCGCGGCGCCAGCCGCCGGTTGCTGCGGTCGATGCCCAGCCCGTTGCGCCGCAGATCCCCCCGCTGACGGCGCCAGGTTCTGCCCCCGCCACCGCGCTGGCACCCGCCTAATCCGCCACCTGCCCCCTTGCCCCGCCCCCTTTCGGGTGCTTTATCTGGCGCATGAGCAAGCCCAGCGACAACCCCGCCGATCCCTTCAAGAAAGCCTTGGCCGAGGCCACGAAGACCATGGCCAATGACCCCGACATGGCGGTGGCCTATTCGGTCGATCCGCCCGGCATGACCAAGGACGGCATGCGCCTGCCGCAGGTCAGCCGCCGCATGACGCGCGACGAGGTGCTGCTGGCGCGCGGCACCGCCGATGCCTTCGCGCTGCGCCGCCGCTACCATGACGAGGGCGTGGCGGCGCGCTATGCCCCCACCGGGCAGTTGGCACGCGAGATTTACGACGCGATGGAAACCGCGCGCTGTGAGGCTGTGGGCGCGCGCGCCATGCCCGGCACGGCAGGCAATATCGACGCCAAGATCGGGCACGAGGCCGACCGCAAGGGCTATGCCCAGATCACGCAGGCCGCCGATGCGCCGCTGGCCACCGCGGCGGGCTATCTGGTGCGGCATCTGGCCACCGGGCGCGCGATGCCCAAGGGTGCCGCCAATGTGATGGAGCTGTGGCGCGGCTTCATCGAGGAACAGGCGGGCGGCAGTCTGGAAAACGTGGGGCATGCGCTGGCCGATCAGGCGGCCTTTGCACGGCTGACCCGCAAGGTGATTTCCGATCTGGGCTACGGCGACCAGCTGGGCGACGACCCCGATCAGGATGACCAGAACGACGAGGCCGCCGACGAGGCCGAGGAAGACCCCGACCAGCCCGACAGCACCGGCGACGATCAGGATGACGGCGACGATGCCGAAGCGTCACCCGAGCGCAGCCAGGAAGAACAGCAGGATGCGTCGCAGGCTCAGGTCAGCATGGACGATCAGCCGGATATGGAGCAGGGCGAAGAGGCCGAACTGCCCGAAGGCGAGGCCCCGCTGGAGCCGCCGCCCCCTGCCCCCCATTCCGACGCCGACCCGAACTACACGGTCTTTGTCACCGATTTCGATGAAGAAATCCGCGCCGAGGATCTGGCCGAGCCGGCCGAGCTGGAACGCCTGCGCGCCTATCTGGACCAGCAGCTTGAACCGCTGAAAGGGGCCGTGTCGCGACTGGCCAACAAGCTGCAACGCCGGTTGCAGGCCCAGCAGAACCGTTCGTGGAATTTCGATCTGGAAGAGGGCATGCTGGATGCCGGGCGTCTGGCCCGCGTGGTGGCCAACCCCACGACCCCGCTCAGCTTCAAGGCGGAAAAGGATACCGAATTCCGCGATACCTGCGTGACCTTGCTGCTCGACAACTCCGGCTCCATGCGCGGGCGGCCGATTTCCATCGCAGCGATCTGCGCCGATGTGCTGGCCCGCACGCTGGAACGCTGTGCGGTGAAGGTGGAGATTCTGGGCTTTACCACGCGTGCCTGGAAAGGTGGCCAAAGCCGCGAAAGATGGCTGGCCACGGGCCGCGCGCAGCAGCCGGGCCGCCTGAACGATCTGCGCCACATCATCTACAAAGGGGCGGACAGCCCCTGGCGGCGGTCGCGCACCAACCTGGGCCTGATGATGAAAGAGGGCCTGTTGAAGGAAAACATCGACGGCGAGGCGCTGGAATGGGCGCACCGCCGCATGACCATGCGCCCCGAGGCGCGGCGCATCCTGATGGTGATTTCCGATGGCGCGCCGGTGGATGACAGCACCTTGTCGGTGAACCCCGCGAATTATCTGGAAAAACACCTGCGCGACGTGATCGCCATGGTGGAGCGGCGCAAACAGGTGGAGCTGATCGCCATCGGCATCGGCCATGACGTGACGCGCTATTACAACCGCGCGGTCACAATCACCGATGTCGAGCAGCTGGCGGGTGCGATGACCGAACAACTGGCCGGGCTGTTCGACGCCGATCCGCGCAAGCGGGCCCGCGCAGCGGGGCGGCGGGCGGGGTAAGGGGGCTTGCCGCCCCCTCGGCCTGCGGCCTCTCCCCCGCGGATATTTTCATCTGGAAAGAAGACGCCATGTTTCAGAGTTTTGAGGCCACGTCTGACACCTCTACCGGCCCTGCCCGGCTGGCGGCCCTGCGCGCCGCCTTGGCCGCCGAGGGGCTGGCGGGCTTTCTGGTGCCGCGCGCCGATGCGCATCAGGGCGAATATGTGGCCGCGCGGGATGAGCGCCTGCAATGGCTGACAGGCTTTACCGGATCGGCGGGGTTCTGCATCGTGCTGCCCGATCTGGCGGGGGTGTTCATCGACGGGCGTTACCGTGTGCAGGTCAAGGGGCAGGTGGACCTATGGCATTTCACCCCGGTGCCCTGGCCCGAAACCAAACCCGGCGACTGGATCAGGGCGCATCTGGCGGAGGGTGTGGTGGGCTTTGACCCCTGGCTGCACACCGGCGACGAGATTGCGAAACTGGAAACCGCGCTGGCGGGCAGCGGCGTGACCCTGCGCGCAAGCGCAAATATGGTGGACCGGGTCTGGCCCGACCAGCCTGCCCCGCCGATGGGCCGCGCCTTTGTGCATCCCGAGGAACTGGCGGGCGCCTCCAGCCATGACAAGCGCGCGGCACTGGCCGAAGGCTTGCGCAAGGCGGGGCAGCGCGCGGCGGTCATCACCCTACCGGATTCGTTGTGCTGGCTTTTGAACATCCGGGGGGCGGATGTGCCGCGCAACCCGGTGTTGCATGGCTTTGCCGTGCTGCATGACGATGCCCGCGTGACGCTGTTTGCCGAGAGCGCCAAGTTCGATGCGGCCACCCGCGCGCATCTGGGCCCGCATGTCACGCTGCGCCCGCCGCTGGCCCTTGTGCCCGCGCTGCACACGCTGACGGGGCCTGTCAGGGTCGATGCGACCACCGCCCCTGTTGCGCTGCGCATGGAACTGGAGGAGGCGGGCGTGGTCGTGGCCGCGGGCGATGACCCATGCCGCCTGCCGAAAGCCCGCAAGACCCCCGCCGAGATTGCCGCCACCCGCGAGGCGCATCTGCGCGACGGGGCGGCGATGGTGGAATTCCTGTGCTGGCTGGACGCCGAGGCCCCGAAGGGCGGGCTGACGGAAATCAGCGTGGTGCGCGCGCTGGAAGGCTTCCGCCGCGCCACCAACGCCTTGCATGACATCAGTTTCGACACGATCTGCGGCGTGGGGCCACACGGGGCCATCATGCACTACCGCGTGACGGAACAGTCGAACCGGCCGGTGCGGGCCGGTGAGTTGCTGCTGGTGGATTCGGGCGCGCAATACATTGACGGCACCACCGACATCACCCGCACCGTGGCCGTGGGTGATCCGGGGGATGAGGCGCGGGCCTGCTACACCCGCGTGTTGCAAGGCATGGTCGCCATCAGCCGCGCCCGCTTTCCGCGCGGGGTTGCGGGCTGCCATATCGACGCGCTGGCGCGTTACCCCTTGTGGCTGGCGGGCATGGATTTTGACCATGGCACCGGGCATGGCGTGGGGGCCTTCCTGTCGGTGCATGAGGGGCCGCAAAGGCTGAGCCGGGTTTCGGATGTGCCGCTTGACCCCGGCATGATCCTGTCGAACGAGCCCGGCTATTACCGCGAGGGGGCCTTTGGCATAAGGCTGGAAAACCTGATCGTGGTCGCGCAGGCTCCGGCCCTGCCCGGCGGCGATAGCCGCGACCAGTTGTGCTTTGAGACATTGACCTTTGTGCCGCTGGACCGGCGGCTGATCCTGACCGATGAGCTGGCGCGGGGAGAGCGGGCCTGGCTGGATGCCTATCATGCCGAGGTCTTGGCCCGCATCGGCCCGCGCGTGTCGGCCCCGGCGCTGGACTGGCTGCGCGCCGCCTGTGTGCCGTTGTGACCGGCTGCGCCGCTTTGACGCAGGGGAAGGCGGCAGATCCGTGATCTACAGTTTCCGCAACGCAGAAAGCCTGCGGCGCGGCGACAGGCTGTCAGGGCTTCAGGGGGAATGAGCGATGAGTGACCATATCCACATCCGCAAGGCCTCGGGCACCTGGGTGATCCGGGCCGATGGCGCAGTGCTGGGCGAAAGCCGCAATGCGCTGGAACTGACCGAGGGCAGCCGCGCCCCGGTGATCTATTTCCCCCGCGCCGATCTGGCGATGGCGTTCTTTGACGTGACCGATACCACCTCGACCTGCCCATGGAAGGGCACGGCCAGCCACTATGCGCTGGTCACAGAAAGCGGTCGCATCCGCGACGCGGCCTGGTCCTATGAAGCGCCGAAGGCAGAGGTTGCGGCGATTGCCGGGCATCTGGCATTTTATACCGACAAGGTGACGGTGGAGCAGCTTTAGGCCGCCGCCACCTGCCGGATGCGTTCGACCATCGCGCGCACGCCGTTTGACCGCTGCGCCGACAGATGGTCGTTCAGCCCCAGCCGGCCCAGCTCGGCCACGGCATCGACACGGCCCACCTCGGCCAGTGTCAGCCCGGCGTAAAGCGCATGCAGGATGGCAATCAGCCCGCGCACGATCATCGCGTCACTTTCACCCTGAAAGTCAAAGGTCGCATCCGCGCCCTGCCCTGTCACGGTGGGCCTGATCCAGACCTGGCTGGCGCAGCCATCCACCTTGGTGGCGGGCACCTTGAAGGCGGCATCCAGCGCGGGCATCGCCTTGCCCAGTTCGATGACATGGCGGTAGCGGTCTTCCCAATCATCCAGGAAGTCGAAGGTTTCGGCAATCTCTTCAAAGGCGGGGGTGGCCATGCGCTGCTCCGGCTACTGCTGGGGGTTAGGTAGGCCGTGCGGTGGCAAAGGTCCAGCCTTGCGACCGCCCGCACCGCCAAGCGGCTTTTCAAACGCCCGTGCATCGGATACCCAAGGCGGGTGCAAGAGGGATACAGGCATGAGACAACCGCTGCTGGCCGCACTGACGCTTATGCTGGTTCTGGGGGGCTGCGGCGGGTTCAGCGCCCGGCTGAACCCGTTCAACTGGTTCGGCGGATCACAGGAAACCCAGACCGCCGCGCTGGCCGTGCCGATCGATGCTGACCCGCGCCCGCTGGTGGAACAGGTGACGTTCATGACGGTGGAGCCGATGCAGGGCGGCGCCATCGTGCGCGCCACCGGCCTGCCGCCGACCCAAGGCCATTGGGATGCCGAACTGGTGCCACGCCCGCTGGATGAGAATGGCGTGCTGGTCTATGACTTCCGCCTTGTGCCGCCGCTGCGCCGTGCCGATGTGTCCACCCAGCAATCGCGCGAGGTGCAGGTGGCGGCCTTCCTGTCGGATTTCAAACTCGACAGCATCCGCCAGATCACCGTGCAGGGCGCGGCCAACGCGCGGTCAAGCCGCAGGTAAGCCGCCCGCGCGGCGCAGGCAGCCAAATTTCTTTGAAGAAATTTGCAAAAAATCCTTCGGAGGATTTTTGTGTCCGGCCGTCGGCCGGATTGGCAAGGACGAGCCCGCATTCCGTGCGGAACCGCCGCTTACAGCACCACCACCCGCACTTCGCTGCCCTTGGCTGACAGGGCGATCTCGCCCCGGCACAGCCGCAGCGCATCGTCGCCAAAGGCCTCGCGCCGCCAGCCTTTCAGCGTCGGCAGGTCACGCTCGCCCGCTGCGATGGCATCCAGATCGACGGAAGATGCGATCAGCTTGGCCGCCACGCCCAGACTTTCCGATTTCGCCTTCAAGAGCACGCGCAGCAGGTCTGCCAGAGCCGGGTTTACCTGCAACTGGTCGCGGCTGAGGTCGGGCTTGGGCAGCAGTTCGGGCTTCATCTCTATCCCCGCCTTGACCGCCGCAAGGATGCCATCGGCTATGTCGCCACGCCGCCCTTCGCGCATCAACAGGCGCGAGCGGCCCAGCTCCTCATGATTTGTCGGCCGGGTCGAGGCAATCTCCAGCAGCGCGTCATCCTTCATCACCCGGCTGCGCGGCACGTTGTGGCCCTGCGAATAGACCTCGCGGAAACGCGCCAGTTCCTTGACCACCGCCAGAAACCGCCCCGAGGTGGTGCGCGTCTTGATGCGCAGCCAGGCCTCTTCGGGATGCACGGTATAGGTGGCGGGGTCGGTCAGCACCGACAACTCCTCGGCCACCCATTTCTGCCGCCCGTTCTTGGTGATCTGCGCCGACAGGCTTTCATAGATAACCCGCAGATGCGTCACATCGGCCAGCGCATATTCCTTTTGCGCATCCGACAGGGGCCGGCGCGACCAGTCGGTAAAGCGGCTGGTCTTGTCCAGGGGTTCATGCGCGATCTTCTTGACCAGCGTTTCATAGCCCACCTGTTCGCCAAAGCCGCAGACCATGGCCGCCACCTGCGTGTCGAACAATGGCACCGGAAACACATTGCCCTCGACAAAGAAGATCTCCAGATCCTGCCGGGCGGCGTGAAACACCTTTACCGTCGCCTCGTGGCGGAACAGGTCATAAAGCGGCTCCATCGACATGGCTTCGCCTTCGATCGGGTCCACCAGCACGGCCAGCCCGTCGCGGCCGGGCAGCGCCATCTGGATCAGGCAGAGTTTCGACCAATAGGTGCGCTCGCGCAGAAATTCGGTGTCGATGGTGACATAGGGCGCGGCCTTTGCCGCCGTGCAGAAGGCGGCAAGCGCTTCGGTCGTGGTAATGGTCTGCATGAAATTCCCGGTGCAAGGGGTGTCACGGGGGCATCCCGCCCTACCGCTATAGGGCCAAGGGCCAGCAAAATAAACCCCCGCGCGCGGCGGCCTGTCGGGAATGGGCGGCGATTGCGGCAGAATCCGCGTGAACTCGGGCCCTATGCGCGGTAACAGAGGGCCGGATTTGGGCAGGGGTGACGGCATGATCTATGCAACGGCAAGGGAATGGCGCGCGGCTTCGGCCAAGCGTGTGCTGCTGTTCGGCATGTCGGGGCTGGGCAAGACGCATGTATCCAACCTGCTGCGCGACACCGCGGGCTGGTTTCACTACTCGGTCGATTACCGCATCGGCACCCGCTACATGGGCGAACACATCGCCGACAATTTCAAGCGCGAGGCGATGAAAGTGCCGTTCCTGCGCGAACTGCTGCTGACGGATTCCGTCTATATCGCCTCGAACATCACCTTCGACAATCTGGCGCCGCTGTCCAGCTACATGGGCAAGCCCGGCAATCCCGAACTGGGCGGGCTGGATTTCGATGATTACCTGATCCGCCAGGGCCAGCACCGCGAGGCCGAGATTGCCGCCCTGCTGGACACGCCGCGTTTCATCCGCCGCGCCGCCGACATCTATGGCTATGCCGATTTCGTCTGCGACAGTGGTGGGTCGATCTGCGAGGTGGTGAACCCCGACGATCCCGACGACCCGGTGCTGCGGGCCTTGGCGGGCAACCTGCTGCTGGTCTGGATCAAGGGGTCGGAAGCCCATACCGCCGAGCTGATCCGGCGTTTCGACCGCGCACCCAAGCCGATGTATTACCAGCCCGATTTCCTGCATGCCGCCTGGCGTGATTATCGCAGCGAGACGGGTGAAACCGAGGCGCAGGTGAACCCCGATTCCTTTGTGCGCTGGACCTATGCCCGCGCGCTGGCGCACCGCCAGCCCCGCTATGCCGCCATGGCGCGCTGGGGCGTGACCGTGACGGCCGAGGATGTGGGCGCGCTGCGCGATGCCGCAGGTTTTACCGACCTGATCGCCACCGCTCTGGAAACCCGCAGCGAAACCGCCTAGACAGCCGCGCCAGACTGGCCGCCCCAAGGACCGAACATGCCCATCACCTTGCCCGAAACCCTGCCCGCCTTCGACGTTCTGCGCCGTGAAGGTGTCATGGTCATGTCGCCCGAACGGGCGGCCCGGCAGGACATCCGGCCCTTGCGGATCGCGCTCTTGAACCTGATGCCGAAGAAGATCCAGACCGAAAACCAGTTCGCCCGGCTGATCGGGGCCACTCCGTTGCAGATCGACCTGCACCTGATCCGCATGTCCGAGCATCAGACGAAAAACACCGCCGCCGCGCATATGGAGACGTTCTACCGCCCGTTTCAGGACGTGAGGGATGAAAAATTCGATGGCCTGATCATCACCGGCGCGCCCATCGAACATCTGGCCTTCGAAGAGGTCACATATTGGAATGAACTTTGTCAGGTGATGGACTGGACGCAGACCCATGTGCAATCCACCCTTGGCGTCTGCTGGGGCGGGATGGCGATGATAAACCATTTCCACGGCGTGCAGAAACACATGCTGCCCGCCAAGGCCTTTGGCTGTTTCCCGCATGTCAATCTGGTGCCCCATTCGCCCTATCTGCGCGGGTTTTCGGATGAATTCGTGATTCCGGTCAGCCGCTGGACCGAAATGAAACAGCCCGAGATCGACGCGGCTCCTGCCCTGACCACGCTGGTGGGCAGCGATCTTGCGGGGCCCGCGCTGGTCGAGGATCCGGCGCATCGCGCGCTCTATATCTTCAACCATTTCGAATATGACAGCGACACGCTGAAACAGGAATATGACCGCGACGTGGCCAATGGCACGCCCATCAACGTGCCGATGAACTATTACCCCGATGACAATCCCGGCAACGCGCCCCGCAACCGCTGGAGAAGCCACGCCCACCTGCTATATGGCAACTGGATCAACGAGATTTATCAATCAACCCCCTATGACATCACGCAGATTGGCTCTTAGTTTCGTCCTTGCCACGCTGGCCCTCGGCGGCTGCGCCGCGGTGGTGGGCAGCCGCGCGGCGGAACGCGAGGCTGTGGCGGAAACGAAATACCCACCCACCGGCCAGTTGATCGCGGTGAACGGCAAGGCGGTGCATGCCGATGTGCAGGGTGCCGGGCCTGATCTGATCCTGATCCACGGGGCCAGCGGCAACACACGCGATTTCACCTTTGCGCTGGTCGATCAGTTGAAGGACCGCTACCGGGTGATCAGCCTTGACCGGCCCGGTATGGGCTGGTCGGACAGTCTGGGCGATGCGGGCAATTCGCCGCTGGTGCAGGCCGATCAGCTGATCGCGGCGGCGCGCGTGCTGGGCGTGCGCGACCCCGTGGTGCTGGGGCACAGCTATGGCGGCGCGGTGGCGATGGCCTGGGCGCTGCGCGACCCCGGCAACACCGGCGCGCTGGTGGTGCTGTCAGGTGCCACAATGCCCTGGCCGGGGGGTCTGGGGCCGCAATATGCCATCCTCGGCAGCAGTCTGGGCGGGGCCACGGTGGTGCCGCTGGTCACGGCCTTTGCCGGGGAAAAACAGGCGCAGGCGGCGATCGCCAGCATCTTTGAACCCTTCCCCCCGCCCGCAGGCTATGCCGACTACATCGGTGCGGGCCTGACGCTGCGCCGCGCCAGCCTGCGCACCAATGCCCAACAGGTAGGCGGGCTGAAACCCTATGTCACCGCCATGGCGGAAAACTATCCAAAGCTGACCCTGCCGGTGGAAATCGTGCATGGCGATGCCGATACCACCGTGCCGCTGGCCATCCATGGCGAACCGCTGTCACGCCTGCTGCCGGGCGGGGTGCTGACCGTGCTGCCGGGGGCGGGCCACATGCCGCACCATACCCATGCGGCTGCCGTCATCGCCGCCATCGACCGCGCTGCCGCCCGCCGCTGATTGCGGCTGGCCGCGCCACGGGCCATACTGGCCTACGGCAGACATGGAGCATGCGATGGACCTTCCCTTTGACGGCGCGATCACCCGCTATTTCAAGGACGACGCCCCGAAGGCCATCCGCCAGGCCATCGAGGCGGCAGGCAAGGATGACATTCTGGCCAAGGATTTCCCCTACCCCGAGGAAATGAAGGGCAAGGACTATGACGCGCAGATGGAGGGGCTGCAAGTTCAGCTTGCCCGGCTCCAGGCCGATGTGAAGGACACCGGCAAGCGCATCGTGGTGATATTCGAGGGCCGCGATGCGGCGGGCAAGGGCGGCACCATCGCCGCGATGCGCGAGAACATGAACCCGCGCGTGGCATCCGTGGTGGCGCTGGCCAAACCGTCAGACCGCGAGGCGACGCAATGGTATTTCCAGCGCTATATCGACTGGCTGCCCGCCGCAGGGGAAATCGTGCTGTTCGACCGCAGCTGGTATAACCGCGGCGTGGTGGAACCGGTGTTCGGTTTCTGCACGCCCGCGCAGAAAGAGGCGTTCTTTCATCAGCTTCCCAGTTTTGAGCGCCTGCTGGTGGATGACGGGATCGTGCTGGTGAAGCTGTGGCTGAACGTGGGCCGCGCCGAACAGTTGCGCCGCTTTCTGGCCCGCGAGGCTGACCTGTTGAAGCAATGGAAGCTGAGCTGGATCGACATCGAGGGCCTGAAGAAATGGGATGAGTATTCGGCCGCCATCACCGAAACCCTGACGCGCAGCCATACCGATCTGGCCCCCTGGACGCTGCTGCGGTCCGACGACAAGAAACGTGCGCGCATCGCCGCGATCCAGACCGTGCTGCACAAGGTCGATTACAAGGGCAAGGATCCGGCGGTGATCGGCACGGTTGACCCGTTGATCTGCGCGGGGCCCGAATTGTGGCATGACCAGACCGCATGAAACGCGGCTACCACCACGGCAATCTGCGGCAGGCGCTGGTCGAGGCGGCGCTGGCGCTGATCAGCGAAAAGGGGCCGCAGGGGTTCACCCTGTCCGAGGCCGCGAAACTGGCCGAGGTGACACCCGCCGCCGTCTACCGCCACTTCGCAGGCCGCGAGGATCTGATCGCCGAGGTCGCCCGCCAGGGCTATGACATTTTCGCGGCGCTGATGGAATATGCCTACAACGACGGCAAACCCTCGGCTTTGGCGGCGTTCGAGGCGACGGGGCGGGCCTACCTTGCCTTCGCCCGCAAATACCCGGGCCATTACCCGGCGATGTTCGAAAGCGGGCTGACCTTCAACGCGCATCCCGAACTTGCGCTGGTGGCGGGCAAGGCGCGCGCGGTGCTGGAACGCGCGGCCGAAAAACTGTCAGACCACCTGCCCGCCGACCGCAGGCCGCCGCCCACAATGGTGTCAAACCACGTCTGGGCCATGAGTCACGGGGTTGTGGAACTGTTCACCCGGGGCAATCCGGGGGCCAAAAGCCCCTTCCCGCCCGAGGATCTGCTGGAGGCCGGGATCGGCATCTATCTGCGCGGGCTGGGGCTGATTGCGCCGGACCGGTAGCGGTGTGCGGGATGCGGGCGCCGGGGGTTTCACACCCCCGGACCCCCGTGGGATATTTTGAGACAGAAAATGAGAAAAGCGCTGTGTTCCGCAAGGCGGCACGGCAGCGGACGATCGGGCGGGAAGTTGCGTTCCGTCAGCAGTTCGGCACATTCACCGCCAGACCGCCCAGCGAGGTTTCCTTGTATTTCTCGTGCATGTCGCGGCCCGTTTGCCGCATGGTTTCGATGCAGACATCAAGGCTGACCAGATGCACCCCGTCGCCGCGCAGCGCCAGTGACGCTGCCGATACCGCCTTGATCGCGCCCAGCCCGTTGCGCTCGATGCAGGGCACCTGCACCAGACCCTTCACCGGGTCGCAGGTCATGCCCAAATGATGCTCCAGCGCAATTTCGGCGGCGTTTTCCACCTGTTCCGGCGTGCCGCCCAGCACGGCGGCAAAGCCCGCTGCCGCCATCGCCGCCGCTGATCCCACCTCGGCCTGGCAGCCGCATTCTGCCCCCGAGATGCTGGCATTGTGCTTGACCAACCCGCCCACCGCCGCCGCCGTCAGCATGAAATCACCCAGCCGGGTGATGGACGCGCCCGGCACATGATCCAGCCAGTAGCGGATCACCGCAGGCACCACACCCGCCGCGCCATTGGTGGGGGCCGTCACCACCTGGCCACCGGCGGCGTTTTCCTCGTTCACCGCCATGGCATAAAGGCTCATCCAGTCGTTGATCACATGCGGCGGGGCCATGTTCATTCCGCGTTCGGCCATCAGCGCGTCATGGATGCCCTTGGCGCGGCGCCGCACCTTCAGGCCGCCGGGCAGGATGCCATCGCGCGCCATACCCCTGTCGATGCAATCCTTCATCACCTGCCAGATGCGTGCGATGCCCTGATCCAGTTCCGCCGCCGTGCGGAAGGTCAGTTCATTGGCGCGTTTCATCTGCGCGATGCTGAGGCCCGAGGTGGCGGCCATCGCCAGCATCTGTTCCGCCGTATCAAAGGGATAGGGCACGCCGGAGGGTGCCTTGGCTTTGCCGCTGCCCGCCTCGGCCAGCTCATCCCCGGTCAGCACGAAGCCGCCGCCGATGGAATAATACGTCTCCTGCAGGATCACGTCGCCCTGCGCATCGGTGGCGCGCAGGATCATGCCATTGGCATGCTGCGGCAGCGCCGGGCCGAAATCGAACAACAGGTCGCTGCCGGGATCGAACCGCAGAGGGCGCAGGCCGGGCGCATGAATGGTCTTGGTGGCGCGGATCGAGGCCAGCGTTTCCTCGGCCTTTTCCGCGTCATATGTGGCGGGTTCAAACCCGGCCAGCCCCAGGATCGTGGCCCGGTCGGTGGCATGCCCCACGCCGGTAAAGGCCAGCGAGCCGTGCAGCGAGGCGCGCAGCCCATGGGCGTGGAACGGGCTGGCGCGCAGCCGGTCCAGAAAGCGCGCGGCGGCCACCATCGGCCCCATCGTATGCGATGACGACGGGCCGACCCCCACCTTGAACATGTCGAAAACCGAAAGGAACATGCCTACCTCACAGCAGCGGTGCGGAGAACGGATGCGGCCCCAGATCCTCGGCGGCACAGGCGCGCTGCGCTGCCGGATGCGCCTCCAGCGCCAGGGTCAGGGCGTGCAGCGCGGGGTAATCGGCCAGCCGCAGCCAGGCCTGATCGCCCGGAAAGCTCAGCGACCAGCGCAGCAGCGTGCCCAGATAGGGCGCGAGGATGGCGGGCGGCGCGAACAGCGCGGGCTCTGATGCCACCGCCTTCTCAAGCAGCCCGAAATGGCGGTGCATGCGTGCGACCAGCAGCGCGCGGTGGGCGGGTTCGCCTTCGGGCGGCACGAAACGCTCGGGGTAAAAGATTTGCAGCAGATCGGGATGCGCGGTATTGGCGATGAAGAACAACCACTTGAGCATATGCCCACGCGCCGGATCGCCCGGCTTTGGTGCCAGCGCGGCCTCGGGCAGATTGTCAGCCAGCCACAGCAGTATCGCCCCGGTTTCAAACAATGGCCCGTCCGGCGTTTCCAGCACCGGAATCAGCCCCGCCGGGTTCAGCTCACGGTATTCTGGCCGGTCGAGACCGGCATTCGCCCGGTCCACCTGCACGATGCGGTAAGGCAGGCCAGAATCCTCCAGCGCGACATGCACGATAAGCGCGGCCGAGTCGGGCGAGGAATGCAGCGTCAGCATGGCGGGCCTTTCGTGGTTTTTGCCTTTATGCGCCGCATCCTGCACCGGCACTGGGCGGAAAGCGACCCCATGCAGGAATTCGCGGCATCGCGCCGGAAAGGGTTGGGAAACTGCGGCGCGCATTCACCTTTCATTAAGGGTGGTGCGGCAGGATGGAATGAGAACAAAAAGGGGGTAAAGATGCTGCGAGTGGTGATGATGCTGGGCGTTCTTGCCCTGGCAGGCCAGGTTCAGCTTGCGGGTTCGGCCATGGCGCAGGACAGGGCCGCGCAGGGCAGCTCCACCCTGTCCGAACGGCTGGCCAAACGCCTGCGCGACAACCCGGAGCGGTTCGTGGAAACGGTCACAGGGCTGATCCTGGGCCATGGCACAGGTGGCGGCATCGACGCGGCCGGCATCGACCGCTTCATCGCGGTGGAACGGGCGGCGGCGCGGGCCAGCGCATTGCGCCGCCTTCTGGCCGCCGATCTGGATGATGACGGCACGGTGACGGCGGAAGAAAGCGCGGTGATCGTCGCACTGGCAGCCGCACGGCAGCGCGGGCGGCTGCATCTGGGGTTTCAGCGCGCCGATGCCGATGGCAACGGGCGCATCACACCGTCTGAACTGCGCAGAACTGCTCAGGCCGCGGCGGAAGCGGCCTTGCCAGAGGCAGAGGCGGCACAATGGCGCAGCCTGCTGGCGCTGGACGCTGACAGCAATGGCAGCCTCACTCTGTCCGAGGTGAGGGACGCGGCGCAAACCATTCAGGACAATGGCGAAACTGCCAGCGCCATGCGCCGTGCGCGCGGGGCCGGCACCGGGGCGGCGCAGTTGTGACGCGGCCCGCTTGCCTACCGGAACAGCACGAGCGCGCCAGGCGACCAGGCAATACGCGTGCGGGTGCCGATATCGAGCACAGGGCGGCCAAAGACATTGCGCATCGAGATGCGGGTGGCGCTGTCCATCCCGTCCAGCTTCACGTCGTAATAGGTCATGTCGCCGTAATAGACGACCTCCTCGATGGTCGCCATGGTCTCGCGGTCGGTCGCCTGCTGGCCGTCAAACAGGATCGTCAGCGTTTCGGGGCGGAAACCCACCATCGCCTCGCCGCCTGTCGCGGCACCGGGCGCCTGATCTGCGGCCAGCGTCACGCGGCCAAAGCCTTTGGCCTCCACCTCGATCTGCCCGTCCGATTCCGACAGGATGCTGGCGGGCAGGAAATTCATCGTGCCGATGAAATCCGCCACTTTCTTGGAGTTTGGCCTGCGATAGAGCGTCTCGGGATCGGCCAGTTGGGCAATCTCGCCTTCAAACATGACGGCGATCCGGTCAGACATCACCAGCGCCTCTTCCTGGTCATGGGTGACCAGGATGAAGGTGATGCCGACCTGCCGCTGCAACCGGATCAATTCAACCTGCATCTGTTCGCGCATCTTCTTGTCCAGCGCCGACAGGGGTTCGTCCAGCAGCAGCACCTTGGGCTTCAGGATCAGCGCCCGCGCCAGTGCCACCCGCTGCCGTTGCCCGCCCGACAATGCATGCGCGGCCCGCGCGCCATAGCCCTTCAGCCCCACCATTTCCAGCGCCTCGGCCACGCGGGCGGCCAGCGCCTCTTTGCTCAGCCCCTCGCGGCGCAGGCCAAAGCCCACGTTCTGTTCCACCGTCAGATGCGGGAAGATGGCGTAGCTTTGGAACACCATGTTGGTCGGCCGCTTGTTGGCAGGCACAGCCGCCACATCCTTGCCGTCAATCAGCACCACGCCCGAAGAAATGCCCTCAAACCCCGCGATGGTCCGCAGCAATGTGGTCTTGCCGCAGCCAGAGGGGCCCAGCAGCGAAAAGAACTCACCCGCCCGAATCGTGGCGGTAATGCCGCGCAACGCGTGATAATCGCCATAGTATTTGTGCACATCGCGGAATTCGATCATCGTCTGGGCCGGGCGCGCGCCCGGTGCCGCCATGGGTTTCACGCTCACAGGAAGCCTCCGGTATCCTTGGTGCCAGACCGGGCGAGACCCCGGCGGCGGAAAAACTCAGCAATGGAGAGTAGCACGATCGAAAGCAGCACCAGAATGGTCCCCAGCGCCATTATTGACGGCACCTTGGCCGGAAAGCGGAACTGGCCAAAGATGTAAACCGACAGGGTGGTCTGGTTGCCGCCCAGGAAGAAGGCGATGATGAATTCGTCCAGGCTGATGGTGAAGGAAATCAGCAGGCTGGAAACGATGCCCGGCATCACCAGCGGCAGGATGATCAGCCGGAACGTGGACAGCGGCGTTTCACCCAGATCATAGGCGGCCTCTTCCAGCGATTTGTCGAGGCTTTGAAAGGCGGAGGACAGGATGGCTACGGCAAACGGGGTGCAGATCAGCACATGGCCCAGGATGATCGTGAAGATCGACAGGTTCACACCCATCGCCAGCAACACGATCAAGAGCGCCATGGCCACGATCATCTCGGGCAGGACCAGCGGCAGCATCACCAGCCCCATGATGCCCGCCTTGTAGGGAAAGTTGAACCGGGTGGAGGCGCGGGCGGCAAAGACGCCAAAGGTGGTGGCCAGAATGGCGGCGGAACTGGCCACGATCAGGCTGTTCTTCAGCGCATTGTGCAACTGCGTGTCGGCCCACATCTCGGCAAACCATGCGGTCGTGAAGCCCGACAGCGGAAAGGCGATGACCTTGCTGTCGTTGAAGGCGAACAGCGGCAGAAGCAGGATCGGCGCGTAAAGGAACACGAGGTAGAGGATGGTGTAAAGGCGCAGGCCGGAGAATTTCATTTCGTCCCCCCCAGAAAGCGGCGGTTGAGAAAGACGAAGATCAGGCTCACCACCGTGACGATCAGCATGGCTGACACGGCGATGGCCGAACCAAGGGGCTTGTTGTCACGCACAAGCATCAGGTTTTCGATCATGTTGGCGATCATCGGTATCTTGCCGCCGCCGATCAGGTTGGGGGTCACATAATCGCCGATCACCGGGATGAACACGATCAGAACCGCAGCCACCACCCCCGCCATCGACAAGGGCAGCGTGACGCGCCAGAAGGTCATCAACCGGCTTTCGCCCAGATCCTGCCCGGCTTCAAGCAGCGAGCGGTCGATCTTTTCCATCGCCACGAAAATCGGCAGGATGGCGAATGGCGCATAGGCATGGGCCAGCGTCACCACAAAGGCCTGGATGTTGTAGTTGATCCATGTCAACGGCTCGTCAATCACGCCGATGCTCATCAGCGCCGAATTGACCACGCCGTTGTAGCCCAGGATCACCTTCCACAGGAAAACACGGATCAGATAGCTGGTCCAGAACGGGATGGTGATCAGGAAAAGCCAGAGGGATTTGCGTGACGGATCAACGTGAAAGCTGACGAAATACGCCACCGGATAGGCCAGCAGCACCGTCACCAGCGTGACGGCCATCGACACCGACAATGACCGGATCATGACCGAACGGTAAATCGGGCTGGACCAGGTCTCAACGTAATTGTCAAAGGTAAAGGCCGGGATCACCGTCAGATAACCGTCGCGGAAGACGGAGTAGAGGATGATCATCGCCAGCGGCGCCGCCAACAGCAGGATCGCATAGGCCGCCGTGGGACTGACCAGCAGATAGCCGCTTGCCGCCTCGGACCGCCTGAAGCGCCCCCACCGCGTTTCCTGTGCCATGGTGCCCCCTGTTGCACGCCCTTTGATGATTTAGTTGCACAGGTCTTCGGGCAAGGAAAGGGGGTCGCGGCGTGGAAGACCGTGATGCGCCTCAGGCTTGTGCAGATGCGGCAAGGCCCACACGGTGCTGTAACCTGCCCGTCACAACCCAGGTTTTCATGGGCTTTTCAGCAGGTTACACCAGAAATCGCAAGTTGCTGAACAGCACGGCAATCGCACCGCCACGGTTCAGCCCGCCACACGTTCAATCGCGATTGCCCGTTTTTTCAGCTCGTCATAAAGCGTGGGCACCACCCGCAGCGATCCTACCGCCACGCGCAGCGCATCCGACAGACGCGCCTCGCTGACCGCGGCAGCCCCGGCGACACGCCAGACCATGCGGCGGGTCACGCCGTCATCATAGACAATTTCGGTGTGTCCGTCCCGCGCAACGCGCAGGCCCAGAAAGTCCGCACCCCCGTGCGGGGCGTGAAAGGTGGCCTGATGTCCCATTTTGGGTCTCTTTTTTATAACTGCTCTAAAATAAGCGTGCCATTCCGGCCCCTCGGTCGTCAATCCTGCGCGCCCCGCCTTGTCACAATTGTGCGTGAACGGGTCAGGCGGGCCACAGTGCCCCCTGATCAGACGGCCAGCTCTGCCGGTGGACGCGCCAGCAGCCGGGCCAGCCGCAACAGGGCCGCCTCCAGCTGTGCGCGCGGGATGCCACCGGCAATCGCCAGCCGCACCGCATTCGGTGACCGCCCATGCACCAGCGCATATTCATCGGCTGAACGCACCAGCACGCCCTCGGCCTCGGCCATGCGGGCGAATGTGCTGACCCGCCAGCCCGAAGGCAGCCGCAGCCAGACAAAGGGCAGGCCCGGTTGCCAGCCCAGATCATGCGCGCCCAGGCAATTGACGATCAGTTGCAACCGGTCGGCAAATTCGGCCTGCACCTTGCGGCGCAGATCGGCAGCCACGCCGCTGGTCAAGAGGTCAAGACACAGGTCAGACACCGGGCGCGGCAGGGCGAAATAGCTGTGCTGCGCCGTCAGCCGCCCGGTGTGGCCCATGCCCGACGGGCAGATGATGTAGCCGAACCGCAGCGCGGCGGAAATGGATTTGGAAAAGCTGCCGACATACCAGGTGCGTTCGGGGGCCAGCGCGCGAATGGCGGGGGCGCTGCTTTCGGCGATGGAATAGCAATCATCCTCCAGCACTTGCAGGTCGTGGTGCTGGGCGATAGCGGCGATTTCGGCGCGGCGGGCCTCGGGCATGCGGGCGGCGGTGGGGTTCTGCGCCTCGGTCGTCAGGCACAAGACCTGGGGGCCGTGGCGGCGGCAGGCGGCCTCCAGCGCGTCGGGGCGCAGGCCGTGCTGGTCAAGCTCCACCCCCACCACCTCGGCGCGCGACAGCCGGGCGGCATGGCGGAACCCCGGATAGGCCAGATCCTCGGTCAGCACCACGGGGCGCTCGCCGCGCAGGCAGCATTGAAAGATCAGGCCGACGGCGCTTTGCCCGCCCAGTGTCAGCGCCACGTCATCGGCGGTAGCAGGCCCCAGCACCCGGTCGGCCAGCCAATCGCAAATGGCGGCGCGCAGCGGGGCTTCGGCGCGCTGGCTGGGGTAATCGACACAATCCGGGGCCATGGCATCGGCCATCCGGCGCAGGGACGCCGCAAGGGCCGCGCCCTGCCCCACATCAGGCAATTGCGGCGAGCGCAAATCGACAAGCCCGGTCACAAGCCCCGGATCGCGTTCAGTAAACAGCGATTGCGTGGGGCCAAGGCGCGGGGCGGCGGCAGCCACGAAAGTGCCGCGCCCCACGGTGGCGGCCAGCAGCCCCTCTTGCGTGGCCAGCTGATAGGCGCGCGAGACGGTGCCCGGCGTCGCCCCGATCTTCCAGGCCAGATCGCGCACGGTGGGCAATTGTGCGCCTTGTGCCAATGCGCCGCTGCGGATCGCCTCGCGCAGCGCCCGGCTGAGCGCGAGGTATTTCGGCCCGGGGAATTGTGTGAGGTCTGGCGCCCAAATTGTATCTGTCACAATGTTCCTCTGGTGGCATGCGGCGGCATATTGTATCTTTTCCCTATCCGAAAATCAGGATTGTATCAATACAAAAATCAGGTGTCCCATGTCACGCTCTCTGCCACTGTCGCCGTTGACCTCTCTTGCCGCACATCACCCGCTGCCGCCCTTCGCGCGCGTGGCGTTCAATGTGGCTTTGGTCATCCTGGCCTGGGAAGAGCGCCGACAGAGCCGCCGGCATCTTGCCAGGCTGGATAAGCATATGTTGCGCGACATCGGCATGACGCTGCGCGAGGCCGAGGACGAGGTGGCCAAACCCTTCTGGCGTGGCTGAGGCCCGCTGTTGATACTCCCCACTGGGGCCGGGGCAACCCGGCCCTTTTTTATTGGCCCGCCGGTGTTGCTCGGCCCTTGCCGGCAAACAAAAAGGCCCGCCGGAATGGCGGGCCTTTTGCAGGATGTGGCAGGTATCAGCGCTTGGAGAACTGGAAGCTGCGGCGGGCCTTGGCCTTGCCGTATTTCTTCCGTTCCACCACACGGCTGTCGCGGGTCAGGAAGCCTGCGGCTTTCAGCGCGCCGCGCAGGCTGGGTTCATAAAGCTGCAGGGCTTTCGACACGCCATGCTTCACCGCACCGGCCTGGCCCGACAGGCCGCCACCGGCCACGGTGGCCATCACGTCGAACTGGCCTTCCACACCGGCAACGGTGAAGGGCTGGCGCAGGATCATCTGCAACACCGGGCGGGCGAAGTATTCCGCCATGGTCTTGCCGTTCACCACGACCTTGCCGGAACCCGGCTTGATCCACACACGGGCGACGGCGTTCTTGCGCTTGCCGGTGGCATAGGCGCGGCCCAGCTTGTCACGCACCGGCACGCGGACGATGGCGATGGGGGCAGCGGCGGCAGGGGTGTCGGCGACGACCGATTTCAGATCGTCGAGGGATTTGATATCGGCCATGCTCATGCGCTCCGGGTGTTCTTCGGGTTCAGCGAAGCCAGATCCATCACGATCGGCTGCTGGGCCTCATGCGGGTGATCGGCGCTGGCATAGACGCGCAGATTGGTCATCTGCTGGCGGCCAAGGCTGTTGCGGGTGATCATGCGCTCAACCGCTTTCACGACCACACGCTCGGGGTGGGCACCGTCAAGCACCTGCGCCGCCGTGCGGAACTTGATGCCGCCCGGGTGGCCGGTGTGCCAGTAGTAGCGCTTGTCAGCGCGCTTGTTGCCGGTCATCTGCACCTTGTCGGCGTTGATGACGATCACGTTGTCGCCCATGTCCATGTGCGGGGTGAAGGTCGGCTTGTTCTTGCCGCGCAGGATATTGGCCACGATGGTGGCGAGACGGCCCAGAACGATGCCTTGGGCGTCGATCAGGATCCATTTCTTGTCAATATCCGCCGGGGTAGCGGTGAAGGTTTTCATGGGGAACCCTATGGAGTGATGCCGGGGTTGCCCCCCGCGAATTCGGATGGGGGTGTTTCGGGCATTTTGCGCGTCGCGTCAAGGGGCGCATTCCAGTTAAAATCACATGAAAACATGTGCTTGCAATATAGGTATCTATTTACCCCAAAAACCGCCGGTCCGTTGAGCCGATTTTTCGCAGAAAAATCACCCCCGGCCCGGTCAACGCAGGATCGGCGGGCGCGACGGGTCCATCCCCGGGGCGGCGGGGGCGGTGGGTTCGCGCGGTTCCGGCTGCGGCAGATCGAACCGCAGCGCCACGCGCGCCATGGCGGCAGTGGCCGGATCAGCCGCGCCCAGAAAGGTCACATCCATCTCGCCCGCCTCGATGCCGGAAAATGTCAGCGCCTCGGCCACCGCGCGCGCCAACGCGCCCTCGGCCCCCGGTGCGGCCCCCACCAGCGCCAGCATGTGCCCGCGCCGCCCGCCCGCATAGGTCACTCCCGCCAGCAGCGCGTGGTCGGCCAGACCGGCGGCGCGGGCCAGCTTGGCATCCAGCCCCTCCAGCAGCGCCTGCGGCAGGCCCATCGGCGCATGGAACGCCTCGGGCCGCGCCTCTACCTCGTCAGGGCCATGCACCAGCGTTTCGGCCAGCCAGTCCACCGCCTCGGGTGGCAGCAGCATCGAGGACGGCGCGGCCCCCAGATTGATGCCCAGCCCGATACCCTGCCCTGCCAGTTGCGCGGCGATCACCCGGCCCGGCAGGGCGGCATAGGGCGCGGGAATGCCGGTAAAGCCCGCCAGCCGTTCCTCGGTATCGAACACCAGCACCACCGGGCCATCCTCCAGATCGAACACCTTGGGGGTCAGGTTGTCGCCGCTGGGCTCTTCCTCCAGCAGCAGGAACATCTCGCCATCGGCCAGCCGTTCGTAGAACCGCAGCCGGGCGGCGTGATCGCCGGGTTTGGCTTCCATCACGGCATGGGCGGCGTCAAGCGGGGTCATGGCGGTTCCTTTGCGGTGGCGGGCGTCGATGGGCGGATGCGGCCCCACCTAATCCGCCTGCCCCTGCCGGGCAAGGGCACAGGCCGGCCCGGCCATTGCCCTTGCCTTGCCTTGCACTTTGCCGACATAATGCTGCCCAGAAGTGCGCATAAGAAAAATGACCGGGCGTTAAAGAAGATCCGGTATGCGGGACGCACCGCTGTTGGGGCGCAGGCCAAGGGCACGTCGATGATCGAGTTCGAGAATGTCAGCAAGTCCTTCTGGACGGGCACACGGCGCAAGGTGATCCTTGACCGGGCCTCGTTCCGGGTAGAGCTTGGCAATTCGCTCGGCATCCTGGCCCCCAATGGCGCGGGCAAGACCACGATCATCAACATGATGGCTGGGCTGGAAAAACCCGATGAGGGCAAGGTGCTGCGGTCCTCGCGCATCTCGTTCCCGCTGGGGTTCATGGGCGGGGTGGTCAGCAAACATTCCGGCACCGAAAACGCCCGCTACATCGCGCGGCTTTACGGCCTCGATGCCGATTATGTCGAAAGTTTCTGCCGCTGGCTGTGCGGGATCGCCGAATATTTCGACATGCCGGTGGGCACCTATTCCTCGGGCATGCGGTCACGCTTCTCGTTTTCGCTGATGCTGGCGCTGGAGTTTGACATCTATCTGATCGACGAAGGCATGCCCGCCACGACCGATGTCGAATTCAACCGCAAGGCGGGCAGCATCCTGCGCGAAAGGCTGAAGAATTCCACCGTGGTCGTGGTGTCGCATCAGGCGCAGACGCTGGAGAAATTCTGCCGCTCGGCGGCCGTGCTGCGCAACGGGCAGCTTTACATGTTCGAAACCCTGGAAGAAGCGAAACGTCTTTATGACTATGAAGCTCACAGCTAAGCGGTTCCGCATCCGTCGCCCCGATCTGGTGGTGGCCCCGCCGCCGCGCATGCAGGCGGGCGGGCAGTCGGGAACACAGTCGGGCGAACATCTGTTCAGCCCGCCGGATGACGATGGTTTCGGCCCGCTGCGCTATCCCTCTGCCGCGCCCGATGGCACGCCCGCCACCGGCCCCACCGATCTGGATTCGATCCGGCACGAAGGGTTGACGGGGCGCCAATTGCGCATGGCGCGGCGCGTGGCGCAAAAGCACGGCCTGCCCGCCACATCCGATTTCGACGCGGTGCGCCTGCTGCGGCAAGCGGGCATCGACCCGTTCCAGCGCAACAACATGCTTGAACTCGTGACTTCTGACGGTGAACCCACCGAAGCCTCGCGCGCGCTGGCGCCCCTGCCGCGCGGCGACGGGGTGCAATTGCCCGGCAGCCTGCGCCCGCTGAAAGTGCCCACGACCGAGGTGCGGGCCGAGCAAAGCCACGCCGCCGATATCATGCGCATCCAGCGTGACATCGCCAAACGCCGCCGCCGCAAGATGATCCTGCTGACCTCGCGGCTGCTGTTCTTCGTGATGCTGCCCACGCTGCTGGCGGGCTATTATTATCACGTCGTGGCCACGCCGCTTTTTGCCACGAAGTCAGAATTCGTGATCCAGCAGGCGGAAAGCCCGGCGGCGGCGGGCATGGGGGGCCTGCTAAGCGGCACCAGCTTTGCCACGTCGCAAGACAGTATCGCGGTGCAAGGCTATTTGCAGTCGCGCGATGCCATGCTGCGGCTGGACAGTGACATCGGTTTCCGCGACCAGTTCAGCCAGCCCGAGATCGACCCGCTGCAACGCCTGGCCCCCGATGCCACACAAGAGGCGGTCTACAAGGTTTATCAGCGCAACGTGAAAATCGCCTATGACCCGACCGAAGGCATCATCAAGATGGAGGTGGTGGCCCCTGACCCCGCCGTTGCCGCACGCTATGCGCAGGCGCTGATCGGCTATGCCGAGGAACAGGTGGATCAGCTGACCACCCGCATGCGCGAAGACCAGATGGCAGGCGCGCGCGACAGCTATGAAGACACCGAGGCCAAGATGCTGGAGGCACAGCGCCGCGTGGTCGAATTGCAGGAACGCTTCAAGGTGCTGTCGTCCGAGGTGGAGGTGACGCTGATCACCACGCAGCTGGGCCAGTTGGAAACCCAACTGACCACCGACCGCCTGTCGCTGATGCAGATGGAATCGAACGCCAACCCCAATGCCGCGCGGATGGAACCGTTGCGCCGCCGCATCGCCTCGCTTGAGGCGGAGATCGCCTCGGTGCGGGCGAAACTGACCGAAGACGGCGAAAGCGGGTTGTCGCTGGCCAAGGTGCAAAGCGAATTGCTGGTGGCGCAGGCCGATGTGCAGACGCGCCAACTGATGCTGGCGCAATCGCTGCAATCGCTGGAAACCGCGCGGGTCGAGGCGAACCGGCAGGTGCGCTATCTGTCGGTCTCGGTCAGCCCGGTGGCCCCGGATGCGCCCAGCTATCCGCGCGCCTTTGAAAATACACTGGTGGCAATGCTGATCTTTGCGGGTATTTACCTGATGATCTCGATGACCGCAGCGATCCTGCGCGAACAGGTCTCGGCGTAAGGACGAAGTGATGAAAGACGTGATGATCGGCGGGCTGACCGTCGGCAATGACCAGCCTTTGCTGGTGATCGCGGGCCCCTGCCAGCTGGAAAGCCTGGATCATGCCCAGATGATTGCGGGCGTGATGGCAGAGGCCTGCAAGGCTGCGGGAGCGCAATATGTGTTCAAGGCCAGCTATGACAAGGCCAACCGCACCTCGCTGAAAGGCAAGCGCGGCATGGGGATGGAGGCGGGGCTGGAGGTGCTGGCGGCGATCCGCGCCATGGGCATCCCGGTGCTGACCGACATCCACGATGCCGATCAGGCGCGCGCAGCGGCGCAGATGGTGGATGTGATCCAGATACCGGCGTTCCTGTGCCGCCAGACCGATCTCTTGATCGCGGCGGGTGAGACGGGCGCTGTGATCAACATCAAGAAGGGCCAGTTTCTGGCGCCCTGGGACATGGCGAATGTGGCCGACAAGGTGGCCTCGACCGGCAACGAGAAAATCCTGCTGACCGAACGCGGCGTGTCCTTCGGCTATAACGCGCTGGTGGCCGACATGCGCAGCCTGCCCACCATGGTGAAAACCGGCTATCCGGTGATCATGGACGCCACCCATTCGGTGCAGCAACCGGGGGGCCTTGGCGGGGCCACCGGTGGGCAGCGTGAATTTGCCCCGGTGATGGCCCGCTGCGCCGTCAGCATCGGCATTGCGGGCGTGTTCATCGAAACGCATCAGGATCCCGACAATTCGCCGTCAGACGGGCCGAACATGGTGCATCTGCACCAGATGCCCGCACTTGTCGCCAGCCTGATGGATTTCGATCGGCTGGCCAAGGCCAACCCGCTGCGGGTGTGATCTGATCTGGTCCCTGTCCGCTGATCCGGCCTGCCGGTGTTCTTTGCTGTGACACGCGAAGAAGGCCGTTCAGGCCTGATGAGCGTGGGGTGCCTTACAGCGCCCGCATGGCCCGGCCCAGCAGATTGCCCCGGCGCAGGGTGGCGGCAGGATAGCGCGGGTCGTCGCGGATCAGCGCAAGGCTGAAATCCGGCTCCACCCGGCGCAGGTCGGCCAGCACCTGATGCGCCTTTTCCACCCGGCCCGCCACCAGATGCAGCACCACCAGATGCCGCATCGGCGCGCGAAACGATGGCGCACGCACATGCGCCGCCTGATAAAACGCCGTCGCGGCCTCCAGTTGCCCCATCGACATGGCCGCCAGCCCCGCCAGCGAATCCCACCAGAAGGAATAGATCGACCGCCCGGCAACCGAGGCGCTGCGCCGTGCCGCGCGCAACGCGTCTTCCGACCGGCCCATGCGCAGATGCGCGCCTGACAGTGCGGCATGGGTAAAGGCGTTGAACGGGCTCAGCGCCGCCGCATCGCGGGCCAGCGCGAACCCTGCCTCGGGGTTGGCATCCAGCATCACCCTGACCTGCGACACCAGCGCCAGCACCAAGGGGTTGGCCCCCGGCACCTCCACCGCCTTGCGCGCGAATTCGTCGGCCTCGGCGCGCAGGCGTTCCCAGTCGGGCTCGGTGCGCTCTACCGCCATGATCTGCCGCAGATAGCCGCGCCAGGCATAGGCCCGCGCCGAGGGTGCGGCCGCCAGCACATCCTGCAACCGCCTGTCGGCGCGGCGCAGCTTGTCGGCCTCGAAGGTGAACATGTCGCGCATCGCCAGCGAGATCGCCGCATCGCCCCAGGCCTTGTGCTCCACCGGTGCAGGCAGGGCCGCAGTGGCGGCATAGGCGGCCTCGGCAGCCTGGAACACGATCTGCGGAAATTCGCCCTCGGCGATCAGGTCGGGCTGGTCCAGCGGCAGGGTGGCCCGGCGCGACCACAGCACCTGCCGCGACCCCAGCGCGGTCAGCGATACCAGCATGTGCAGCACGCCGCCGCTGGCCGCGCCGTTGATCGACAGTTCCATTCCACGCCCGGGCAGCAGCACCGGGCCCATGTGGCCCTGATCCGAAAACACCTCGACCTCGGCGAATTCGCCGATCAGCCGGGCAATGGCATCGACCAGCGCCAGCCCCACGAAACCGCCGATGCCTTCGGGCAGTTGCTGCGGCCGCACCAGCAGCGGCAGCACCGCCTGCACGATCTGGCCCCGCCGATCGGCGGGATAGGCGTGATCGACCGTCAGCCGCAGCCGTTCGCTGCGCAGCCAATCCTCGAATTCCTGATCGCCGATATCCAGCCCTTCCAGAAACTCGCGCCCCGAGACCAGCGCGCGCCGCGCCCCCTCGGGGTCTTGATCCAGGTCGGTTTCCAGCCCCGGAAAGGCAATGGTGTCACGGTCGCTGATCAGCCGGTGCGCATGTTCGCCCAAGGCACGCCGGATCTCTGTCAGCGCCTGGCGCATGCTGCCGCTGGCCTGATCTGCGCCCCGGTCCGACCACAGCTTGCCCTCCAGCCAGCGCCGCCCGCGCCGCCGTTCGGGCACGCGCCCCAGCATGGCCAGAATCGCACGGGCCTTGGCGCTGCGCGGGGTCAGGTCACGCCCCCCGTCATCGCGCAGCTCCACTGTGCCGATCAGTTGCAGTTTCATGGTATTCCGATGATTTCCCCAAGGTCAGCGTAGCGAAACATGGGGCCAGCAGCAATATCCGTGAAAAATACGCCAAACGGGCCGGGGGCTTGCGATCTGGCATTGATCGGGGCGGGCCATGCCGCATGCTGGGGCCTGTCTTGCGGAAAACGGGGGAAGATATGTCGGTCAGCGGTGTTCACGGTGTGCATGGTGTTCATGGGGTGCATGGCGTCCACGGGGTTCATGGCGTGCATGGGGTTCACGGGGTGCATGGCGTCCACGGGGTGCATGGCGTGCATGCTGCGGGTGGCGGCTCGCCGGGGCTGAGTTCGGCACTGGCCCTGACCGCCGAGGCGCTGATGGGCTATTGGGATGGCAACCAGAGCGGGTATTGGAAGGGCACAGAACCCTTTGCCCCCTCGACCAACAAGGTGGAGGAGTTGCGCCGCCTTGACAGCCTGCAACCCGATGCCCGCATCGCCGTGCTGACGCACGAGGCGATGTCGCTGTTTGACGTGATGCCCAAGAACGGCAATGTGCTGCTGAAGGCGGGCGGCAAGACGGTGCTGACGCTGACCTCGCCCACCCTGGCGGATCTGGAGCTGCAACTGCCGATCCTGCGCATGGCATCTGATCTGCGCGGCGACCGGATGGCCGAGATTCTGGCGCAGCAGGGTGACATGCTGTCGTTCTTCGGGGCGCAGCAGCCGCTGAACTGGAACCGCAAGCGCTGGACGATGATCTTTCTGCATGCGGTCTACAATGCCGTGTCGTCGCAAGAGATGCGGATCAAGCATTTCTGCTCGGTGCCGCGGCCCAACGCCCTGTCGCCGCAGGTGCAGCCGGTCATCGCCACGCCGGGGCATTCGGCCTATCCCAGCGGGCACGCGACCGAGGCTTTTGCCTTTGCCGCCGTGCTGGCCTGCCTGCGCATGGCGGTGGAAAACCCCGGCACCTCGCCCGTGGCGGCGGTGCGCGATGCCTTGGGCGTGATGCCCGCCCCCGGTGCGCCCGAGGCTGCGGGCGCGCCCGATGCGCTGACGCTGCTGTTCCGGCTGGCCGCGCGCATCGCCGACAACCGCACGGTGGCGGGGGTGCATTACCCGGTGGATTCGGCGCATGGCGCGTTGCTTGGTGTGGCCTCGGCCATGGCGCTGGTGGCCCATGCCGAAGGTGTGGCAACCCCCCTGCCCGTTCTGGCGGCGCGCGGCAGCGACTGGGTCATCCCGGCGGCAGGCGGGCAACCGGCCACTGCAAAGGATTTCACCCTGCGCGACTGGCGCGTGGCGCTGGCCACCGCCCCGGGCGCTGCGGATGCCTGGCAGACCGGCGACAGCTATGCCATGGCCAAGCCCGCTGCATGGCACAGCCTGCCTGCGGTCTGGAAAGCGGCGGTGGCGGAATGGTGACATGACACCGGGGGGCTAACAGCCCCCCGGTGTCATCAGCCTTGGCTGGGGGCCAAGACTGCCGGCCTTGCTGGGGAACGCGGCCGGATGGCGGTGCGGGAAAGAACCGGCCTCAGGCCAGCTCCCCCGCATGGGTATAGGCGGCCTGCCCGGCCAGCGCGCCCCAGCCGGTCAGCCGGTCTTTCGGCGCATTGGGCGGCACAGGGGTTTTCAGCAGGTCGTTCAGCACCACGCTGCCCGCCCCGGCCAGATAGGCGCGCAGCAGGGCGCGCGCCACGGCGGGGGCCGCCACCGATGTGCCCGACAGCCGCTGCACCGCACCCGACAGCACGCCCGACGTGCGCCGCCCGAACAGATGCGATCCGTCATCGGCCAGAGCCACCAGTGACGGCCCGGTGCTTTGCCGCAGGCCCGCGCCGGGTGCAGCGCAGGCGGCCCCGGGGGCAGCCGTGGCATCCAGCCCCTCGGCGGAATACAGCGAGGATACCGTGTCATCGCCGCCGCCCACACGCGGCTTGATCGAGCCCACCAACAGGATGCGCGGGTCAATGGCCCCGGCATGGGCGGCGCTGCTGCCCAGCCGCGACACGACGCAGGTCTGCATTTGGGCCCCCGGCATACCCGCCTCCAGCGGTCTGATCCAGTCACGGGTCTGGATATCCCATTCCCAGGCCAGCGGGTGATCCAGCCAGCTTTGCCGCCCCAGCGGGCGATAACCTGCGGGCGTGTCGTCGCGCTGCACATGGAACGACACGACAACACCCGCAGCATCCGCGCCCGTCACCTCTACCCGCCAGCGCCCGGCGGGGGCCAGCGGCCCGGCATCCACCCGCGCCGAGGGCGCCAGCGCCAGCAGCAGCGCCGCATGATGCACCTCGGCCAGCGGCAGGACGGCGGCCAGCGGCCCTGCCCCGGCGGGGCCTGCCACCTGCCAGCCCTGCGCCGCCTCGGCCCAGGTCATATCCAGCACATCGACCCGCCCGTCAGGCGCCACCAGCCGCAGGCGCAGCCCCGCCGTGGCCCCGGCAGGCGCGCGAATCTCCAGAAAGCTGGGGCTGTGGTCATCGGGCAGAAGGCACCAGTCCAGCGCGGCAGGGCTGCCCGCCGCCACGCAGGCCCGGCCATAGAGCCGCTGGCGGTGGGCATTGCCGTAGGGCAGCACCACATGCAGATCGGCCCCGGTCAGCGCGTGATAGCGCCCCGCCTCATAGGTCAGCCATTCCGCCAGAAAGGCCGTGTCATCGCCCGGCCCGCCCAGGCTGCCCAAGCTGATATTCACCACCAGCGGTCCGCCGCCACGCGCCAGCGCCTCGGCCACCAGCCAGCGCAGGCCCTGCACCACAAAAGGCTCCAGCCGCCGCCCCGATGTGTCGATCACCGCCGCCGGGGGCAGTTGCACCGCCAGCACATCGACCGCGCGCATCGCCGCATCATCGGCATCGCCGCCTTCGGCCAGCGCCCCCGCCGCCGCATCCAGCACCTGCGCGCCATGGCTGACGCGGTGGTTGGTGCTGTGGCGGTGGATCACCGGCAGCAGCGCCCGGTTCTTGCGGCGGTAGATGTCGGCCTCTTCCTCGCCACTGGCCAGCAGGGCATCAATATCAGCCGCGCGCAACACGCGGCCTGCGTGGATCAGGCCGCCCGACACCCCCGGAACAACCCGCGCATCGGCTTGAAGCCAGACGGCACGCACCCGGCTTTGGCCCGGCCCGCGCCTCAGCCGCGCGTGCAGAAAGGCGATGCCATCGTCGATCACCCCCAGCAGCGGCGTGGCGGGGGCCATGCCACCAGCAGCCAGCAAGCCTTGCCCCGCAGGCAGGCCATCGGCTGCGCCCGGCTGGTCTGGCAGCGGCAGCGGCGGGCCCACATGCAGCACATCGGCCACCGCCATGATCGCGCCGATCTGCCCGCGCGGCGCGTGCAGCACCAGACGCAGCCCGGCAACCGGCGGCCCGGCAGGCGGCCATTCGGTGGCAATCCCGTCCAGCTCGGCCTGCGTCAGAAACGCGCCACCGGCCACCAGCCCGTTCAGCAGCGCCATCAGCGCGGCATGGTCGGGCACGGCAGAATCATGCAGGCGCAGGAAAAGCGGCACGACTTGCGCCCCGGCAAGGCCCGGGGTCTGCAACGATTCCCAATCCGCATAGCCCCATTGCGGCGTTGCGCCAAAGCCCGTCCAACCCGGCATGATCACCCTCCGCCTGCCACTGCTTGGCGCCATCCTGCCACAGCCGCAGGGGCAGAAAAGCCGCCCCGCCCGCAATTCGCGGATTTTTCACGACCCCGCGCGCGGCCCCCAGCTGCGGCTCACGTCCAATTCACGGCCTTCGGGCATTGCTGAACCTGCGGCCCCTTTGTGTCGGGCCATTGCGAGGGGTTTGCCTGCCATGCCAAGTTTTTCCGAAGAAATAACATTCAGCGCCACGCCGATCGCCAGCCGACTGACGGTGAACGGTGCCCTGCGCCCCGCGCGCAACAGCGTGAATACCGCGCTGATCGGCATGCCGCGCGGCACCTATACACAGGATTGCCAGAACCCCACCAACCCGGCCTTCATCGCCATGGTCGAGACGGCGGATATGGGGCCGTTCCGGGTGACGGGCCTGCGCCCCGCCGTGCGTGCGCTGCGCCGCATCATGGATGACATCCAGGCCGAACAACCGGCGATCCACCGCGTGCTGGGCTCGGCCGGCATGCTGTGCTGCCGGCTGGTCAGAGGGTCGTCCACGTCAATCTCCAACCACGCCTGGGGCATCGCGGTTGACCTGACCATCGAGGGCAGGCTTGACGGCTACAACGACGGTCTGGTGCAGCGCGGGCTGGTCGAGATCTACCCGATCTTCAACCGCCATGGCTTTTACTGGGGCGCGGCCTTTCCGCGCGAGGATTCGATGCATTTCGAGGCGTCAGACCAACTGGTGCAGAAATGGGCCAGGGATGGCGAATTCGGCACCCCCGCCAGCGTGCCGCCACGCGCGCTGACCATCGGCGACCGTGGCCCCGCCGTGCTGGCGCTGCAAATGGCGCTGAACCGCGCGCTGGCCCCGGTGGAAATCGACGAGGACGGCATTTTCGGCAAGGACACGCGGGCCGCCGTTCTGGCCTTTCAGGCGCAGCGCGGGTTGACCCCCGACGGGCAGGGATCAGGCGTGGTGCTGGAGGCTCTCGGCCTGAAATGACCGAACCCGGCCCCGGGGGAAAGGCTGCCCCCCACCGCGGCATCGACGTGCTGCATGGCACTGTCGCGCAATATCTTGACCCGGCGAACCCCGATCTGCTGGACCGCTGGGCCATTGTTGCCGACTGGGTCAAGGCGCAGGCCGATGCCGGGCTGTCGCCGCATGGCAAGGCCACCGTCACACCCGTCGGGCCGCAGATCAGGGGGCTGGATGCGGCGGGGCACAATTTCGAAGGGGTGAATTTCGCCTCGCAGGATTGTCTGGGTCTTGGCAGCCACCCGCGTGTCGTCGCGGCGGCAATGGCGGCGGCGCAAAGCTCGGGCGTGCATGCCGGGGGGCCTGCCGGGCTGATGGGGCTTTCGACCCGCAGCATCGCGCTGGAACAGCGCATCGCCCGATTTCTGCGCTGCGCCGATGCCACGCTGTTTCCCGGCGGCGGGGGCGCGGGCCAGGCCGTGCTGCGCGCCCTGCTGCGCCCCGGCGACCATCTGGTGCTGGATGCTGCCGCCCCGGCATCCTGGCACGAGGCGGGGCGCGCCGCCATGGCCAGCCTGCATGCCGTGCCGCCCGATGCGGCGGCGGTGGCGGGCACGCTGGCCGCGATCCGTGGCAGGGCGCACGATGCGGGCATACTGCTGATGATCGAAGCCCTGACATCCAGCGGCAGCACCAGCCCCGATCTGACCGCGCTTTGCGATCTGGCCCGCCGCTGGCGCGCGACGTTTCTGGTGGATGTCTCGCAGGATCTGGGCGCGCTTGGCCCGACAGGCGGCGGCGTGATCGAAGAGCAGGGCCTGCCGGGTGAGATCGACATCGTGACCGGCGGCTTTGCCATGGTGTTTGCGGGCAATGGCGGCTTTGTGGCCGGGCGGCATCCGGCGCTGAAGACCGCGCTGCGGCTGGGGGCCGGTGCGCAGGGCGGCGGCTGCGCGCTGTCACCCGTGCTGACCGCCAGCGTGCATGCCGCCATTACCATTGTGGACAGTATCGAAGGCCAGGACAGGCGGCAGCGGCTGATGGCCAATGTGCTGGCCCTGCGCGGCGCGCTGGCGGCGCAGGGCTTTGTGCCGGGGGGCCGCCCGGGGCCGATGGTGCCGCTGGCCCTGGGTGATGCCGCCACCGCCCGCCGCATGACCGCCGCCATGCTGGCGCGGGGCGGCATCGTCAATCTGGTGGAAGGCCCGGGGGGCTGGCACTGGCCGCTGATGGTGATGGCCGATCACAGCGCCGAAGACATCGCTCGCATGCCCGCCCTTGCGGCCATGGCCCGGGCAGCATTGCACGAGGCTGACCTTGGCAGCACCGCACAAACCCCCTAACCAACGGCCACCCGCCGCAAAGCAAGACCCCGGCGCGGCGGCACCGGGGTTCGCATGCCGTCATGCCAGCGTCAGTCCTGCGCGCGGCCCTGATAGGAATTGTCTTCGGTGTTGATCACGATGCGCGTGCCGGCCCCGATATGCGGCGGCACCATCACCCGCACGCCGTTGGTGCAGATCGCGGGCTTGTAGGATGAGCTGGCCGTCTGGCCCTTCACCACCGGCTCGGTCTCTGCAATCTCTACCGTCAGCTTCTGCGGCAGTTCGACCGAAAGCGCGACACCCTCGAAGGTTTTCAGATAAACCTTCAGCCCGTCGGCCAGAAACACGCGTGCGTCGCCCACCACATCGGGATGCACGGCGATCTGTTCATAGGTGGTCGGCTCCATGAAATGAAAGCCCTCGCCGTCTTCATAAAGGAAATCATACTCCCGCTCGTCCACCGTGGCCTTTTCCACCATCTCGGTGGTGCGCCAGCGTTCGGCCACCTTCACCCCGTCGGAAATGCGGCGCATATCGACGGATGTGGTGGGCGTGCCCTTGCCGGGATGAAAATTCTCGGCGCTGAGAACGACATACAGCCGCCCGTCCAGTTCGACGACATTCCCTTTGCGCAGGCTCGAAGCGATGACTTTCACTGAGGTCTTCCTTGTGGTTGCAGGGCCCGCCAAGTAAGCAGCGCGGGCTTTGCCCTGCCGCTTAGCGCATCCTGATGAAAATCGCCAGCCGAAAGCCGATGCCATGACCCCCTGGTGGAATGCCACAACCCATGCCGACCGCCGCCCGCTGCTGATCACCCGCAACCGCATTCAGGCGGCGCTGCGCGGCTGGTTCGCCGATCAGGGCTTTACCGAGGTGGATACCGCCGCCTTGCAGGTCAGCCCGGGGAACGAGGCGCATCTGCATGGTTTTGCGACCGAGGCCATCGGCAATGATGCCGTGGCCCGCCCGATGTATCTGCACACCAGCCCCGAATTCGCGATGAAGAAACTGCTGGCGGCCGGCGAGACCCGCATCGCGGCCTTTGCCCATGTCTGGCGCAACCGCGAACGGGGCGCCCTGCACAGCCCCGAATTCACCATGCTGGAATGGTATCGCACGGGCGAGGATTACACCGTGCTGATGGAGGATTGCGCAGCCTTTCTGCGGCTGGCGGCGCGTGTGAACGGTGGTGGCCCGCTGCGCTACCGCGACCGCACCTGTGATGCCTTTGCCGAACCGGAACGGCTGGGCGTGGCAGAGGCGTTCCAGCGCCATGCGGGCATCGACCTGCTGGCCACGATCAACGCTGACGGCACGACCGATGCCGATGCCCTGCGGGCCGCTGTCACGGGCATCGGCCTGCGCGCCGTGGCGGATGACACATGGTCGGATCTCCTCAGCCGCGTTCTGGTGGTAAAGGTAGAGCCGCACCTGGGCCATGGCCGCATGACGGTGCTTGACCGCTACCCTGCCGCCGAGGCGGCCCTCGCCCGCCCCGCCGCCGATGACCCGCGCCTTGCCGAACGGTTCGAGCTTTATGCCTGCGGGGTGGAACTGGCCAATGGCTTTGGCGAACTGACCAACCCCGCCGAACAGCGCCGCCGCTTCGGGCTGGAGATGGACGAAAAGCAGCGCGTTTACGGCGAGCGTTACCCGCTGGACGAGGATTTTCTGGCGGCGCTGGCCCATATGCCACCCGCATCGGGCATCGCTTTGGGCTTTGACCGGCTGGTGATGCTGGCCACCGGAGCCCCAAGGATCGACGATGTGATCTGGACGCCGGTGGCGGGCTGACCCCCTGCCCCGGCGAAGCCCCGCGCATCCGCCGCTTCGGCTTTGCCGCGCCCGCCGGATGGGTTAGGATGCGCCAAAGCAGCAAAAAACGGGCGGGCAGCATGCAGGCAACACGACGCACATTGATCTTGGGCGCTATCGCCATGGGCCTGTCGGCCTGTGGTGGCGGCATTGGGGCCAGACCCACAGGTGGCGGCGCGCGCGCGCCGGAACCGGTGCTGCAACCCGTGCCGAATGCGGGCTTTGACGCCTGGCTTGCGGGCTTTCGTGGCCGCGCCGCCGGTCAGGGCATATCCGCAGGCACGCTTGATGCCGCCCTGCGCACCGCGGGCTTTCTGCCCGGCGTGATCGAGCGTGACCGCAACCAGACCGAATTCACCCGCACGCTGGAGGATTATCTGGCGATCGCCGCATCGGATGAACGGGTGGCCAGTGGCCGCGCGGCGCTGGCGCAGAATAGCGGCGTGCTGGCCGAGATCGAATCCCGCTACGGCGTAGAGGCTGCGGTTGTCACTGCCGTCTGGGGGCTGGAAAGCCAGTATGGCGCGCGGCGCGGCAATGTGCCGGTGGTGTCGGCGCTGGCGACGCTGGCCTATGACGGGCGGCGCGGCGCGTTCTTTGAACAGCAACTGGTGGCGGCGCTGAAGATCCTGCAAAACGGCGATGTCACCCCGCAGGGCATGACCGGCAGCTGGGCCGGGGCGATGGGCCATACCCAGTTCATCCCCACATCCTACCTTGCCTATGCGGTGGATTTCCGCGGCGACGGGAGGCGCGACATCTGGTCGGATGATCCCACCGATGCGCTGGCTTCGGCGGGGGCTTACCTCTCACGCTCCGGCTGGACGCGGGGCCAGCCCTGGGGGGTGGAGGTGCGGCTGCCCGCCGGCTTCGGCGGGCCATTCGGGCGCAGCACCACCCGCAGCCCGGGCGACTGGGCGGCGCAGGGCGTGCGCGACATGGATGGCCGCGCGGTGCCCGATCATGGCGCAGCCTCAATCCTGATCCCGCAGGGGGCCTCTGGCCCGGCCTTCATGGTGTTCCGCAACTTCACCGTGATCACCCGCTACAACAACTCCGAGAATTATGTGATCGGCATCGGCCACCTGTCAGACCGGCTGCGCGGCGGCCCGGCAATCCGCGCCAGCTTCCCCCCCGACGCACAGGGCCTGACCAAAGCCGACCGGCAGGAGTTGCAACGCCGCCTGACCTCGGCGGGTTTTGACACGCAAGGCACGGATGGCGTGATCGGCAAGAACACCGAGACGGCGATCAGAGGCTATCAGCAGAGCGTGGGCCTGCCGGTAACGGGCGTGCCCTCGGCGGAACTGCTGGGGCGGTTGCGGTAAGGGAAAACGGGCGAGGAGCAGTCCCCGCCCGTTCAATCACAGTTGAAAGCCGGGACGCATCGCGGCAACGCTGCGTCCCAACCTCAATCTCCTCAGCTACACCCACTCGTCCCACCGCAGGTGTTGCATTTCATGCACGTCCCGTTGCGCACCAGCGTGTAGTTGCCGCATTCGCCACAGGGGTCGCCTTCATAGCCCTGCATCTTTGCCTTGACCCGGGCGTCCATGCCCACGACACCGCTTACAAGCGCGGTCATGCCGCTGGTGCCGGTGGCCAGACCGGTCAGCAGGCCCATGTCGGCGGAAAGGCTGCCGCCTGCCCCGCCTTGCAGCACCACCAGATCCTGCGGCAGGCGTTTGCGCAGATAGCCGGTCGAGGAAATCTGCTTCAGCACCTCAAGGCTGCGCGACGCTGCCGCATCGGTCACTTCGGTGATATTGGTGCGCTTGCCCTCTTCGGTGCCGCCGCCGATGTCATCAAAAGACGCGCCTTTCGGGGCCACATGGGCCAGATCGGTGCGGTCAAGATAAGACACAGCCAGTTCGCGGAAGATATAGTCGAGGATCGAGGTCGCGTTCTTGATGCTGTCATTGCCCTGCACCATGCCCGCCGGTTCGAATTTGGTGAAGGTGAAGGCCTCCACAAACTCCTCCAGCGGCACGCCGTATTGCAGGCCCACCGACACGGCGATGGCGAAGTTGTTCATCATGGCGCGGAAGCCCGCGCCTTCCTTGTGCATGTCGATGAAAATCTCGCCCAGCGTGCCGTCTTTATACTCGCCGGTGCGCAGGTAAACCTTGTGACCGCCGACGATGGCTTTTTGCGTGTAACCCTTGCGGCGTTCCGGCAGCTTTTCGCGGTGCGATTTGATGATCTCGCGCACGATCACCTTTTCGATGATCTTCTCGGCCAGAACCACGGCCTTTTCCTGCTGCGACCCCGAGGCCATGATCTCCTCGGCCTCTTCATCATCCTCGACCAGCGCCGATGCCAGCGGCTGGCTGAGTTTCGATCCGTCACGGTAAAGCGCGTTGGCCTTGATGCCCAGGCTCCACGACAGTTCATAGGCCGCCAGCGTTTCGGCAATGGTGGCCGTGTTCGGCATGTTGATCGTCTTGGAAATCGCACCCGAGATGAAGCTTTGCGCCGCAGCCATCATGTGAATGTGGCTTTCAACTGACAGATAACGCTTGCCCTTTTTACCGCAGGCATTGGCGCAGTCGAACACGCTGTAATGTTCGGCCTTCAGGAACGGCGCGCCTTCCAGCGTCATCGTGCCGCAGACATGGTCGTTCGCCGCCGCGATCTGCGCCGAGGTGAAGCCCAGATGGCGCAGCAGGTCGAACGTCGGATCAGCCAGCTTGTCCGCCGGGATGCCAAGGGTTTTCTTGCAGAAATCCTCACCCAGCGTCCACTGGTTGAAAACGAAGCGGATGTCGAAGGCCGAGGGCAGCGCCGCCTCGACCTTTTCCAGCTCACGCGGGCCAAAGCCGTGGCCGACCAGCGAGGTATGGTTGATGCCGGGGCAGTTGCCCAAGGAGCCATGGCCCACGGCATAGGCCACCATTTCCGCAATCTGCGCCGAACGGTAGCCCAGCTTTTCCAGCGCGGCGGGCACCGACTGGTTGATGATCTTGAAATAGCCGCCACCGGCCAGTTTCTTGAACTTCACCAGCGCGAAATCGGGCTCGATGCCCGTCGTGTCACAATCCATCACCAGCCCGATGGTGCCGGTGGGGGCAATCACGGTAGTCTGGGCGTTGCGGAAGCCATGCTTTTCACCCAGGCTCAGCGCCTCGTCCCAGGCAGATTTTGCAAGCGGAACAAGCGATTGGTCCGGGCAGTTCGCGTGATCCAGCGGCACGGGGGCCACGTTGACAGCCTCATACCCCGTCACGCGGCCATAGGCGGCGGCACGGTGGTTGCGGATGACGCGCAGCATGTGTTCACGGTTGCGGGCGTAGCCCGAGAATGCGCCCAGTTCCCCCGCCATTTCGGCGGATGTGGCATAGGCCACGCCGGTCATGATCGCCGTCAGCGCACCGCACAGCGCGCGGCCCTCGGCGCTGTCATAGCCAAAGCCCATGTTCATCAACAGGCCGCCGATATTGGCATAGCCCAGGCCCAAGGTGCGGAAATCAAACGAAAGCTGCGCGATTTCCTTCGACGGGAACTGCGCCATCATCACGCTGATTTCCAGCGTGATCGTCCACAGCCGCGAGGCATGGATATAGGCGGCGCTGTCGAACTTGCCGTCCTTGAAGAAGGTCAGCAGGTTCATCGAGGCCAGGTTGCAGGCGGTATCATCGAGGAACATGTATTCCGAACAGGGGTTCGACCCCCGGATCGCGCCATCTTCGGGGCAGGTGTGCCAGGCGTTGACCGTATCGTGGAATTGGATCCCCGGATCGGCGCAGGCCCAGGCGGCATGGCCCACCTGATCCCACAGATCCTTGGCCTTGATGGTTTTCGCCACCTTGCCGTCGGTGCGGCGGATCAGCGCCCAGTCGGCATCATCCTTCACCGCTTGCAGGAAGGCATCGGTCACGCGGACCGAGTTGTTGGAATTCTGGCCCGAGACCGAGATGTAGGCCTCGGAATCCCAGTCGGTGTCATAGGTCGGAAACTCGATCGACCCAAAGCCTTGCCGGGCGTATTGCAGAACCCGGTTGATGTAGGTTTCCGGGATCATCACCTTTTTCGCGCCACGGATCGCAGCTTTCAGCGCGTCATTTTTCGCCGGGTCGGTGGCATCGGCAATCGCGCCGTCCCAGCCGCGGATCGCGGCAAAGATCAGGTTCAGCTTTTGCTCGTGCATCTTGGAGCCGGCGACGAGCGACGCCACCTTCTGCTCTTCGATCACCTTCCAGTTGATGAAATCTTCCACATCGGGGTGATCCATGTCGATGATCACCATCTTGGCCGCGCGCCGCGTGGTGCCGCCCGATTTGATCGCCCCCGCCGCCCGGTCGCCGATCTTCAGGAACCCCATCAGGCCGGATGACTTGCCGCCGCCCGACAGCTTTTCGCCCTCGCCGCGCAGGCTGGAAAAGTTGGTGCCGGTGCCCGAGCCGTATTTGAACAGCCGCGCCTCGCGCACCCACAGATCCATGATGCCGCCATCGCCCACCAGATCATCCTTGACCGACTGGATGAAGCAGGCATGCGGCTGCGGGTGTTCATAGGCGCTGGCCGATTTGGTCAGAACGCCCGACTGGTAATCCACATAATAATGCCCCTGCGACGGGCCGTCGATGCCATACGCCCAGTGCAGCCCGGTGTTGAACCACTGGGGGCTGTTCGGCGCCGCCATCTGCCGCGCCAGCATGAATCGCATTTCGTCGTAATAGGCCCGCGCGTCGGATTCGGTGGTGAAATAGCCGCCCTTCCAGCCCCAATAGGCCCAGGCCCCTGCCAGACGGTCAAACACCTGCTTGGCCGATGTTTCGCCGACGATCCGCTCGGATTCGGGCAAGGCCGCCAGCGCCGCGTCATCCGCGACTGACCGCCACAGGAATTCGGGCATGCCCTTTTCCTTGATCTTCTTCAGCCGCGCCGGAACCCCCGCCTTGCGGAAATACTTCTGCGCCAGCACGTCGGATGCCACCTGGCTCCAGCCCTCGGGCACTTCAACCGCGTCGTTGCGAAAGACCACGGTGCCATCGGGGTTGCGGATTTCCGACACGGTGGTCGTGAACCCCATCGCACCATAGGCCCCGGTCGCTTCGGTCGTGAATGTCCGCTCGATCTTCATCTGCCCCAACTCCGTTTCTTGTGGCGGGCGATACGCCCTTGTTTGTTCCCGGCGGGGCAATGGTTCTCGGCCCCCGTCCGCTTGAGCGGACAGGCCAGCGCGCCGCCTGGGCGCTGTGCTGTGACGAGTTCCGTGTCCCCGGTCGCGCGCCACAAGATGTAGTGGCTGCGCGACCAACTTCGTCAAACTGTCGTAATTCCGACTCTGCCGCAACGAATAAATTAGCCACCTGGTCAGGTTTTTGCGCTTGACCGCGACCCACCGCCAAAGGCCCGATTCTGCCCGGCCTGTGGGCGGTTCTGGGGATAAGCCGGGCCCTCGCTGTGGGTAACGCGCATTTCCCCAAGGCAGCGGCCCACTTGCCGCCCCCGCCTCAGACGGTGGATGAATTGTGACAGACCAAGGCGCCCCGGCGGCACATAATGCGCGCCTGTGGCCCCCGCGCCGCGCTGCCCAAAAATCAGGCGCGCCGGTTGATCAGGATGATTCCCCCGGCCACCAGACCAGCGGCCACCAGCACCTGTGCGCTGACCGGCTCGTTCAGCAGCAGCCAGCCAAGCGCCAGCCCCATGATCGGCGTGAGGAAGGAAAAGCTGGCCACGGTTGAGGCCGGATAGACCGACAGCAGCCACAGCCAGGAAATGAACCCCCCCGTCACCACGACCGAGGCCTGAAACACCAGCCAGAACAGATGCACCGGTTGCAGATCACGGATCAGCGGGCCAAAGAACGGTGCGGCCAGCAACAACAGCGGCCCCGACACCAGCACCATCCAGAACAACTGCATTTCCGGCCCCACCGCCGCCATCACCGGCCGCCGCGCGACAAAGGCGGTGGCCGCCCAGCCCAATGCGCCCCCCAGTGCGAACAGATCCCCCGTCAGGCTGGCCTGCCCCCCGGCCCCGCTTTGATCCAGTATCGCCAGCGCGGTGCCGCCGAAGGCCAGCACCAGACCCAGCGCGCGCAGGGGCGTGATCCGCTCGCCCGGCAGGCCGAAATGCGCCATGACCGCCATCCAGACCGGCATGGAATAAAAGATGATCGCGGCCCGGCTGACGGTCGTCAGATCCAGCGCCATGAACAGGCACAGGAATTCCAGCGCGAACACCGTGCCGATCAGCAGGCCCGGCCCCAGTTCGGCGCGGCGCAGTTGCGGCGGCTTGCCGCGGAACCACAGCCAGCCCGCCACGAACCCCACCGCCAGCACCGACCGCACCCCGGCAAAGAACACCGGCTGCAAGCCTTCGTTCACCACCTTGACGATCACCTGGTTGAAGGCCAGCAGCAGCATCACCGCCAGCAGCGCCACCGTGCCGAACGTGTCGATCCTGTCCTTGCGCATCTGGCCCCCCTGCGTTCGGCGCACCCTTTCGGTGCGGCAGGGGGAAGTCAAGCCGGGCAAAAGCACTGGCGATGCCGCCACGAATGGCTTAAACGCCGCCCGATACCCCAGCCCTACCCTCCAGCCCGACACTCCAAACGGACGCGCGACATGCAGGACAACATCATCGCCCGCTGCGAGGCCAAGGGCCTGCGCATGACAGACCAGCGCCGCATCGTGGCCCGGGTGATCGAGGCGGCCGATGACCACCCCGATGTCGAGGAACTGTATGCCCGCGCCGCGCGCATCGACCCGCGCATTTCCATCGCCACCGTCTACCGCACGGTGAAACTGTTCGAAGAGGCGGGCATACTGGACAAGCTGGAATTCGGCGATGGCCGCGCCCGCTATGAGGATGCCGAACGCAACCACCACGACCATCTGATCGACATGAATTCCGGCAGCGTCATTGAATTCGTCGATCCCGATATCGAGGCCCTGCAGGAACGCATCGCCGCCAAGCTGGGCTACAAGCTGATTGGGCACCGGCTTGAACTCTATGGCGTGCCGGTCAAACCAGCCCGCCCCACGGACAAATCCGGGTGAGCGCCACCGACAACAGACGCGGCGCGCTGCTGATGGTGGGGTCGATGTTCGCCTTTGCCTTCGAGGATCTGTTTCTGAAACGCGCCGCCATGGCGCTGCCGCCGGGGCAGGTCATCGCCATGATGGGGGCTGTGGGCGCGCTGTGTTTCTGGGCGGTGGCTGCCTGGAAAGGCCAGCCGATACTGACCCGCGTGGCCCTGTCACGCCCCGCGCTGATCCGCAGCCTGGCCGAGGCTGTGGCGGCCATGCTGTATATCACCGCGCTGGCGCTGATACCGCTGACGATGAACGCGGCGATCCTGCAAGCCTCGCCGCTGGCCGTCACCATGGGCGCGGCATTGTTCCTCGGCGAACCTGTGGGTTGGCGGCGCTGGACGGCCATCGCGCTGGGATTTCTGGGCGTGCTGATCATCCTGCGCCCGGGGACGGATGGCTTTGCAGCGGCCGGGCTTTTGACCGTGGCCTGCGTGGTGGTGCTGGTGGTGCGCGATCTGGCGACCCGGGTGATGCCCGCCAGTATCGGCACGTTCCAGCTGACGACATGGGCCTATATCGCGCTGATCCCCGCCGGGCTGGTGCTGATGGTCCTCGCCGGCGACACCCCGCAGCTGATTGCGGATGACCGCTGGGGCGACCTGATCGGTGCGCTGCTGACCGGGCTTGTGGGCTATTGGGCCGTCACCGCCGCCATGCGGCTGGGCGAAGTGTCGGTGGTGGCCCCGTTCCGCTATGCGCGGCTGGTCTTTGCCATGGTGCTGGCCATGCTGTTTCTGGGCGAACGCCCCGATGTGGCGACGCTGCTGGGGTCAGCGCTCATCATCGGCTCCGGCCTTTACACCTATTTCCGCGAAGCCCGGCGCAAGCGCACCCTTTCCATAGGGGCCTCCCCAAGGTAAAGACGCAGCCGAGAGCACCCCCCTTCAGTCTCGGGAGACCCCCATGAGCACGATCATCGACATCCACGCGCGCGAAATCCTCGACAGCCGCGGCAACCCCACCGTCGAGGTGGATGTGACGCTGGAAAGCGGCGCGATGGGCCGGGCCGCCGTGCCCTCGGGCGCATCGACCGGCGCGCATGAGGCGGTGGAACGCCGCGACGGCGACAAGGGCCGCTATAAGGGCAAGGGCGTGCTGGAGGCCGTGGCCGCCGTGAACGGCGAACTGGCCGAGGAACTGGTGGGCTTTGACGCCACCGAACAGGTCGGCATCGACCGCACCATGATCGAGATGGACGGCACGCCGAACAAATCGCGTCTGGGTGCCAATGCGATTCTGGGCGTGTCGCTGGCCGTGGCCAAGGCCGCCGCCGAAGTGACCGGCCAGCCGCTTTACCGCTATGTCGGCGGCACCTCGGCCCGCATCCTGCCGGTGCCGATGATGAACATCATCAACGGCGGCGAACATGCTGACAACCCGATCGACATCCAGGAATTCATGATCATGCCGGTGGGCGCGGACAACATCCGCGAAGCCGTGCGCTGGGGGTCGGAAGTGTTCCACACGCTGAAGAAGGAACTTCAGCAGGCCGGCCACAACACCGGCATCGGCGACGAGGGCGGCTTTGCCCCCAACCTGTCGTCAGCGCGCGAGGCGCTGGATTTCATTCTGAAATCCATCGAAAAGGCCGGTTTCACCCCGGGCGAGGACATCTATCTGGCACTGGATTGCGCCGCGACCGAGTATTTCAAGGGCGGCAAGTATGAGATGGTCGGCGAAGGCAAATCGCTGAGCATCGCGCAGAATGTCGATTTCCTGGCCGGTCTGGCAGCGGATTACCCGATCATCTCGATCGAGGACGGCTGCTCCGAGGATGACTGGGAAGGCTGGAAACTCTTGACCGACACGCTGGGCGGCAAGGTGCAACTGGTGGGTGACGATCTGTTCGTGACCAACCCCAAACGTCTGGCCGAAGGTATCGCGCGTGGCTGCGCCAACTCGATGCTTGTAAAGGTCAACCAGATCGGCACGCTGACCGAAACGCTGGCCGCCGTCGATATGGCGCACCGCGCGCGCTATACCAACGTGATGTCGCACCGTTCCGGCGAAACCGAGGACAGCACGATCGCCGACCTGGCCGTGGCCACCAACTGCGGCCAGATCAAGACCGGATCGCTGTCGCGGTCTGACCGGCTGGCGAAATACAACCAGCTGATCCGCATCGAGGAAATGCTGGGTGAGGTGGCCGAATATGCCGGACGCTCTATCCTGAAGGCCTGACCGCCTGCCCCGCCGCAGCCAATCACGGCTGCGGCGGGGCGGTTCAAGAATTTTTGGGAAAATTCTTGAAAAAATCCTGGAAGATTTTTTAGGTGACATGCGCCCTGACGGGATCGGCCTTTGCTGCGGCGGAGACCTCCGGTGGGGATATTTGAAGACAGAAAATGAGCGGGCCCATGACCGAGGCTGATCGCCTGATTGCTCAGCTGAAGCTCTCCCCCCACCCGGAAGGCGGCTGGTATCGCCAGACATGGGTGGCCGAAAACGCAGGCCGCGCGATCGGCACCGCCATCTTGTTCGTGCTGAAGGCTGGCGAAGTCAGCCATTGGCACCGGGTGGATGCGGTGGAGATCTGGCATTTTCATGCGGGTGCGCCGCTGATCCTGTCCACCGCCGCCGATGCCGCGGGGCCCGCCCGCGACCTGCGGCTTGGCCCCGATGTTCTGGCAGGGGATGCGGCGCAGGGCATCGTGCCTGCCCATCACTGGCAGAGGGCGCGCAGCAGCGGCGATTGGAGCCTTGTGGGCTGCACCGTCTGCCCCGGCTTCCGGTTCGATGGGTTTGAACTGGCCCCCCCGGGCTTTGACATTCCAGGGTGAGAGCGGGGCTCACCGCACCGTGGCCTGACTGAACCGTGGCCACATCAAACCGGGCCCGCCCTCAACCCTCCGGCAGCACCACGGTAAACGTGCTGCCCCGGCCCAGATCGCTGTCGATACGGAACCGCCCGCGGTGCCGGTTGACGATGTGTTTCACGATGGCCAGCCCCAGCCCCGTGCCGCCCTTTTCGCGCGAACGGTGGCTGTCGACCCGGTAGAACCGTTCCGTCAACCGGGGCAGGTGTATCGGGTCTATTCCTTCGCCCCGATCGGTCACGGCAATGGCAACCGAAGGCCCCAACCGGGCCTGATCGCGCAACTGGCGGGTGATGCTGACCGTCACCAGCTTGCCGGGCGCACCATATTTCACTGCGTTTTCGATCAGGTTGTGGAACACCTGTGTCAGCTGGTCAGGGTCGGCGGGGATGACAAGCGGGCCTTCTTCGCCCTCGACCTCGATCACCACGCCTGCCGCGTCGGCCACCGGCCGCAGCGCCGTCACTGCCATGCCGATCAGCGCCACGATGTCGATACGCTCGGTCGGGCGCACCCGTTCTTCCGATTCCACCCGGCTGAGTGACAGAAGATCACGCACCAGCCGGTTCATCCGCTCGGCCTCGCGCGCCATGATGCCAAGGAACCGGCCGCGCGCCGCCGGGTCATCCCGGGCAGCACCCTGCAACGTCTCGATGAAGCCTAGCAGCGCCGTCAGCGGCGTGCGCAGCTCGTGGCTGACATTGGCCACAAAATCGCGGCGGATCTGGCCCATCTGCTCTTGCTCGGTGATATCCTCGAATGCGCAAAGCGCACCGGCCTGCCCCTCGCCCGCCACCGGGCTGATGGTGACGCGGTAGGTCACTTCGCGCGACGGGCCGGTGATCACATGCCGCGCCTGCCCGGGCTGGCGGTGGCGCAACGTGCCCTCGATGGCATCCAGCAGCCCGGGTTGCCGCATGGCGATGATGTAGTGCCGCCCCACGATACCCGGTCCGAACAGCGCCAGTGCGGGCGCATTCGCGGCGGCAATCCGCTCGGCCCGGTCGATCAGCACCAAGGGCAGCGGCACCCCGGCCAGCACCGTTCCGACAAGCTGCGATTCCATACCCGGCCCCCTGATCACCACCCGCCAAAGGCGAGTCCGCGTGTTCTATACGGTGGCGTGTAACAGAATGTGACAGCCCGGCCCATGGGTTGCGCCTGACCCTCGCCGTGCGGCCCTGCCTTACAAGGCATTGTCACGTTTGAAAATCCAGTCATGGTCGGGATGGTTGGCAAACCGCCACTTGCGCAGCGGCCCGGCCATGACATTCAGGTAATACATCTCATAGCCATGCGGCACGCCGCAGGGATGATGCCCTTTCGGCACCAGCACCACATCGTGATTGGCCACCGCCATCGTCTCATCCAGGCTGCCATCCTCGGTAAACACCCGCTGGATGCCATAGCCCTGCGCCGGGTTCAGCCGGTGGTAATAGGTCTCCTCCAGATAGGTCATGCGCGGGTAATCATCCTCGTCATGCCGGTGCGGCGGATAGGACGACCAGTTCCCCGGTGGCGTGAACACCTCTGTCACCAGCAGGCTGTCGCAATAATCCTCGTTCTCCATGGCGATGTTGTTGATGTGGCGCAGGTTTGCGCCCTGCCCGCGTGGCGTCAGGGTGATGCCCTCCGGCCCGATCCGCCGCGCCGGATGCCCGGCCCTGCCCGGCGCCGCACACACCGCCAGCGTGCAATCCGTCACCGCCACCGCCTCCCAGTCGCTGCTTGACGGCACATACAGGCAGTGCGGCGGCGTCTTTTCAAACACATCCATCCGGTCGCCCAGCACACCGAAATCCACGGCCCCCGCGCGGCATTCCGCGCGGCCTTCCACCAGCACCAGGATCACCTCGCGCCCGCCGGTGGCCGCGCCCACCCGCTCGCCCGCCGCAAGCCGGTGCAGCGCAAAGCCCACATAACCCCAACCCGCGCTTTCGGGCGTGATGTCATGCAGCGTGCCGGTCTTGCCCAAAGGCTTGCGCAGAAGATCAGCCATTTTCGCCCTCGCTCGGGGGCGTCCTCCCCCCATTTTCTGTCTCTAAACATCCTCGGGGGGTCCGGGGGGCAGACAGCCCCCCGGCGCTGGCCCGATCAGATCAGGCCAGCGTCCCGCGCCAGACGCTTCAGCGTCGCCAGCCCCAGCGTCTGATACAGCAGCGGGTTCCTCGCCGCCGGATCCTGCTCCGCCTCGATCACGATCCAGCCGCCATAACCCGCGCCCGCCAGCACCTTCAGCAGCGGGCCGAAATCCACACAGCCCTCCTGGTCGCCCGGCACCGTGAAGGCACCCGCCACCACGCCTTGCAAAAAGGACAGCCCTTCCGCCCGCACCCGCGCCACCACAGCGGGGCGGATGTTCTTGGCGTGGAAATGCCGCACCCGGGCCACGTGCTTTGTCAGCACCGCCAGCGGGTCGCCGCCGCCAAAGGCACAATGGCCCGCGTCAAACAGCAGATGCGTGGCAGGCCCGGTCGCCGCCATCAGCGCGTCGATCTCCTCGGGCGTCTCCACGATGGTGCCCATGTGGTGATGATAGACCAGCGTGACACCCTCACCCGCCAGATAAGCGGCAAACTCCTCCAGCTTCGCGCCAAAGGCTGCCATTTCCGCCGGGCTCAGCACCGGCCGGTCATTCACCGGCTTCGACGCATCCCCGTGAATCGCGTTCGAGGTTTCGCAGACGATGCAGACCGCGCAGCCGTTGTGTTTCAGCTTGGCCAGATGCGGCTGCACCGCTGCAATCTCATCCGCGACAGAGCGCACCAGCAGGTTGGTGGAATACCAGCCCGAGATGAACTTCAGCCCGTAACCCGCCAGCAATGCACGCAAAGCCTCGGGTTCCTCGGGCCAGCGGTGGCCGTTTTCGATACCGTCAAAGCCGATCTGCCGCCCGGCCTCGTCCAGTATGCGCGTCGTCGGAATATCCGCGCCGATGGTCTGGTCGTCGTCATTGGCCCATGCAATCGGGTTCGTGCCAAACAGGATCATCATTCACCTTAAGATCAATCAGCAAGCCGCTGGTTCTGTGTCATTTCTTCATAGCGCGCCCGGGCCGCGCCCACTTCCGGCCGCACCGATACCGCAGGCACCGCCACATCCCACCAGTATCCGCCGGCCTCGGTCGAAGGCGCGGGGTCGGTGTCGATCACGATCACAACCGGAATGGCCGCACCCTTGGCCGCCGCCAGTTCCCGCTCGAGTGCCGCAATATCCGCCGCCTTCACCGCCTTGGCCCCCATGCTGGCCGCATGCGCCACGAAATCAATCGCCGCGGGGTTCACATGATGGCTGTCATCCAGCAGGTTGTTGAAAGGCGCGCCCCCCGTGGCCTGTTGCAGCCGGTTGATGCAGCCGTAGCCACGGTTGTCGGTCAGCACCACGGTGAATCCGATGCCCATCATCACCGCCGTCGCCAGTTCGCTGTTGGCCATCATATAGCTGCCATCGCCCAGCATGCAGACCACATCCGCCCCGGGCCGCGCCATCTTGATGCCCATCGCGCCCGCAATCTCGTATCCCATGCAGCTAAAGCCGTATTCCATGTGATAGCCGCCCTGCGCGGCATCCCAGATCTTGTGCAACTCGCCCGGCATGGTGCCCGCCGCGCCCATCACCACCGTTTCCGGCATGGCCGCACGGTTCACCGCGCCGATCACCTGCGCGTCGGTGGGCAGCGCATTGCCCGCACCCGGCGCGGCCTTGACCGCCGCCGTGGCCGCGAACCAGTCGTCCCGCAGGGCGGCGTTGGCGGCAAAGCTTTGGCTTCCCAAAGCATCGCCAAGGGCTTGCAGCGCGATCTTCGCATCCGCCACCAGATGCAGCGCGCCGTGTTTGTAGGCATCATAGGCCTGCACGTTGATGGAAAGTATCCGCCGCGCCGGGTTCTTGAACAGTGCCCAAGACCCGGTGGTGAAATCCTGAAACCGCGTGCCAAGGCCGATCACCAGATCCGCCGCCTCACACGCGATATTGGCCGAGGACGCCCCGGTAACACCCACCGGGCCAAAATTCAGCGGATGGTCAAAGGCCAGCGCCGACTTGCCGCCCTGCGTTTCCACCACGGGAATGTTGTGCGCCGTCGCGAAAGCCGCCAGTTCCGCCTCGGCCTGGGAATAGATCACCCCGCCACCCGCCACGATCACTGGGGCCTTGGCCGCCTTCAGCGCCGCCACAGCCTCGGCCAGATCGCCTGCATCCGGTTCGGGGCGGCGAAAGCGCCAGACCTTCGGCGCAAAGAATTCCTCGGGGTAATCAAAGGCTTCTGCCTGCACATCCTGACAGAAGGCCAGCGTCACCGGCCCGCAATCGGCGGGGTCCGTCATCACGCGGAAGGCGCGCGGCAGGGCTGTCAGTAGATGTTCGGGCCGTGAGATCCGGTCGAAATACCGCGACACCGGGCGGAAGCAATCATTGGCCGAAACCGTGCCATCGCTGAAATCCTCGATCTGTTGCAGCACAGGGTCGGGGGCGCGGTTGGCAAACACATCGCCCGGGATGATCAGCACCGGCAGGCGGTTCACATGCGCCAGCGCCGCCGCCGTCACCACGTTCAGCGCCCCGGGGCCGATCGAGGTTGTCACCGCCATGGCCCGCCGCCGCTTGGCCGCCTTGGCATAGGCAATCGCCGCATGGGCCATGGTCTGTTCATTATGCCCGCGCCAGGTGGGCAGAGCCGCGCCGATGCCATGCAGCGCCTCGCCGATGCCCGCCACATTGCCATGGCCGAAGATTGCCCAGACACCCTCGATGAACCGCCCGCCATCCTCGGTTTGCTGCACCGAAAGCCAGCGCATCATCGCCTGCGCCGCCGTCAAACGAATGGTCATGCTGCCAACCCCTTTGCGGCCCGCGCCGCATCCCAGATGCGGCACAGCCGCGTGTAACGTTCCGCCATCATGGCCACCGCGCCGGCATCGTCCAAAGCACCCGCCAGCCACGCTTTTGCCGCATCAACGAAAATCGTGCGCCCCACGGCGAAACCCTTGACCAGATCATGCCGCGCGGCCAAAGCCATCGAGGCCGCCAGTTCATCCTCTGCCGCATCCAACCCCAGCACCACGACGCCGCGCACATGCGGGTCATTGGCGGTGATCACCGCGCAGGCCCGTGCCCAGGCGGCATCGGTGCCAAAGGGTTCCAGCTTCCACCAGTCGGGATAGATGCCGATGTCATAGAACCGCTGGATCAGCCGGGCCGAGGTGTCATCATCCACCGCCCCCACCTTTGACGGAATGATTTCCAGCAGCATTTCCAGCCGGTTGCGCCGCGCGGCGTGGAAAAGCCGCGTCACCACCGCCTCTTGTTCGGCCTGCATCGCCGCATCGTCATCGGGGTGGCAGAAGCACAGCACCTTGACCACATGGCCCAGCGGCCATTCCGCCAGCCCGCCATAATCCGGCCCGATCTCGGGCTCCAGCGTCAGGGGGCGTGAGCCCGGCCATTCCACCGGCCGCCCCACCCACAGCCCCGTGCCCGCCGCCGCCTGCAATGCCTGCCGCCCCAGCCGGTTGTCGCACAAGATGCCATGGCCGGGCTGGCCATCCGCCACCTGCAAGGCCGCCGTCAGGCACAGCTTCTTGAACGCCCCGATCCGCGCAGGGGTTGCCCCTTCCATCGCCTCCAGCTGCATGCGGTGGTCAAAGGCGAACACCCGCATGGTGGACCAATCCTCATGCCGGTTGGTGGACCAATGCACCTGCTCCAGCGCCGCATCCTTGCGCAGGGCGGGCGTCACCACGCCCCGGTTCAGGAAAAACCGCAACTCATCCCAACTGGGATAGGCCGGGGTGCAGCCATGCCGCGACACCGCGAAAGCCCCGCAGGCATTGGCATATGTCAGCGCCACGGGCCAGGGCTCGCCATCCAGCCAGCCCTTTATCAGGCCCGACATGAACCCGTCACCCGCCCCCAGCACATTGAACACCTCGATGGGAAAGCCCGGCCCCGCCTGCCCCTGATCCAAGGTATCGGGGATCGGCCCGGTAAAGGCCGCAGCCCCCATCGGCCCGCGCTTGCACACCAGCGTGGCCCCCGACACCGCCCGCACCGCCCGCAGCGCGGCGATGGTATCGGTTGTGCCGCCCGCGATGTGAAACTCTTCTTCCGTGCCCACGATCAGGTCGAACAGATGCAGCGTGGCCTGCAACTTGGCCGTTACGGCGGCGCTTTCAATGAACCGGCTCTCGCCAGCGCCATGCCCCGCCAACCCCCACAGGTTCGGGCGGTAATCGATATCCAGCGCGGTCTGCGCGCCATTGGCCCGCGCCAGATGCAGCGCCTTCATCACCGCCGCCTCGGTGCGGGCATGTGACAGATGCGTGCCGGTCGCCACCACCGCCCGCGCCTCGGCGATGAACACCGGGTCAATGTCATCCTCGCACAGCGCCATGTCGGCGCAATTCTCGCGGTAGAATATCAGCGGAAACTGCGTGTCGTCGCGGATGCCCAGCAGCACCAGCGCGGTCAGCCGCTCCGGGTCGGTTTTCACCCCCCGCACATCCACCCCTTCGCGGGCCAGTTCCTCGCGGATGAAGCGGCCCATGTGTTCATCCCCCACCCGGGTGATCAGGGCTGAACGCAGCCCCAGCCGCGCCGTGCCCGCCGCCATGTTGGTAGGGCTGCCGCCGATGTATTTCTGGAACGACCCCATATCCTCCAGCCGCCCGCCCACCTGCGCGCCGTAAAGATCGACCGAGGAGCGGCCGATGGTGATGACATCCAGCGTCTTCATCTGATATGCATTCCCCGTGCATGGGTTGTGCATCGGTTAAGCAGCTGCCTTTCGGCCATCCCACACCCCGATGTCCCTCCCAGAGACTCAACCGTTTGCACGGTTTTGGAATATTTATTCCATTTTATTCGGCAGGCAAAGCCTTTTCTTCGGGCTTGCGCAAATCATCTGCCCCGCCCCGCGCCGACCCCACCGCCACCGCCAGCGAAATCGCCAGCGCGATAGTGGCCGACAGCGAACGAAACGCGCCAAAATCCACCTCCGGCACGGTCAGCACGGCATCCGAATGCCGCGCCAGCGGGCTGGTCAGCCGGTCGGTGATGCCGATCACCGGCAGGCCACGCTCGCGGGCATCCTGCGCCAGTTGCAGGGTTTCCTCGGAATAGGGGGTAAAGGTGATGGCGATCATCGCATCGCCGGGCCGCAGCGCGAAACGGTGGTCAAGCCGGCCAACCGCATCATGCAGCATCGCCGGAACCGCCATTTTCTCAAACACATAGGTCAGGTATGTGGCCACCGGAAAGGCGCGGCGCAGCCCCACCACATGCAGGGTTTCCGCCCGGGCCAGCACCGCCACTGCCGCATCCAGCGCCGCCTCGTCCACCGATTTGGCCAGCGCTTCCAGCGACAGCCGCCCCGCCTCGACAAATTCGGCCAAAAGCGCGGCAGGGCTGCCCGCACCATTGTCTTTCAGGTTCTTCAACCGCGTCGAATAATCCGGCCAGCCGGGGGCATAAGCCTCGCGGAACAGCTTTTGCATTTCGGAAAAACCCGAAAATCCCATGATCTGACAGAATCGCATCAGAGCCGAGGGCGGCACATCCGCCCCGGCCGCCAGTTCCGCCACGGTCGACACGGCGATCCGGTCGGCGTTGGCGGCGATATGGTCGGCGCATTGCCGCAGCCGCTTGGGCAGGCCTTCCGACACCAAGGCCAGCCGGTCGCGGAATTCCTCCACCGTGGCAGGGGCGGTGTTGAGGGCGGGCGCGGCATCATCCATGCGTTTTTCCTTGACAGGGACGGGTCATTTCAGGCTAGCACGCATGGAACAAATATTCCAATCGGAAAGCGGTGGGGCAACGAATGCTTAACATTGGTGTGGCACTGATCGGCACAGGTTTCATGGGCAAGACCCATGCCCTGGCCTGGCGCAATGTCAAGGCGGTGATGGGTGATGTGCCCACGCCGGTGTTGACCGTGCTTTGCGACACGCCTTTGCCGCAGGCCGAACGTTTCGCGGGCCAGTTCGGCTTTGCCCGCGCGACCGATGACTGGCAGGCGATGCTGGCCGACCCGGCGGTGCAGGTGGTGTCGATCACAACGCCCAACCGGATGCATCACGCCATGGCGCTGGCGGCACTGGCGGCGGGCAAACATGTGTGGTGCGAAAAACCCATGGCCCTGACGCTGGAACAGGCCGAGGAGATGGAGGCCGCGGCCCGCGCGGCGGGCGTGGTCACGATGGTGGGCTACAATTACATCAAGAACCCCGCTTTCACCCATGCGCAGCGCCTGATTGCCGAGGGTGCCATCGGGCGGCTGGTGCAGTTCCGCGGCTGGGTGGATGAGGATTATCAGGCCGATCCCGCCCTGCCCTGGTCCTGGCGCGCGATGATCGCCGAGGCCGGGCTGGGCGCGCTGGGTGACATCGGCAGCCATCTGGTCAGCATGGCGCATGGGCTGATGGGGCCCATAGCCTCGGTCATGGCCGACATGCAGACCATCCACGAAACCCGCCCCCTGCCCGACGGAAGCGGCAGCGGCGTGGTGGAAAACGAGGACGCGGCCTCGGTCCTCTTGCGCTTTGCCAGTGGCGCGCAGGGGTCGATGGTCATCTCGCGTTCGGCCTGGGGCCGCAAATCACGGCTGGGGTTCGAGGTGCACGGCACCACCGGCATGATCACATTCGATCAGGAACGGATGAATGAATTGCAGCTTTATCAAAACCTTGGCCCGATGGCCGAGCAAGGCTTCAAGACCATCCTCACCGGCCCCGCGCATCCGCCCTACGGGGCCTTCTGCCCCGCCCCGGGGCACCAGCTGGGCTTCAACGAGATGAAGATCATCGAATGCGCCGCCCTGCTGCGTGCCATCGCGGGCGGGCCAAAGGCGCATCCCGATTTCACCGATGCCTTGGCCTATGAACGCGCAATACATGCCATGGCGCAATCGGCGCGCGAGGAACGGCGCGTATCGCTCTGATCTTTCTTCATTTTCTGTCTCTAAAATATCCCACGGGGGTGTGGGGGTGTGAAACCCCCACTCCGCCCTCAGACAAGGCACCACCCCCGGCAGTCATCAGCAAAAATCGCCGTCAGGCGTGATGAGCGGCCCCCAGCGCGCCCAGCACAGACCGCGCCGCGCGCAGGCCCGGGGCCTCACCGCCCTGCCCCAGCCGCTGCATGGTCAGCGCCATGGCCGCCCGCTGGCCTTTGGCCCCCGCCAGCAGCGCCTCCAGCGCCGGGGCTATCCGCTCTGCCCGGCAGTCGCGGCCCAGAAACTCCGGCACCACGCGAGTTTCCGACACCAGGTTCACCAGCGTCACCGTATCCACCAGCGCCGCGCGGCGCATCAGCCACAGCGTCAGAGGGTGCATGTCATAGGCGATGACCATCGGCACACCGGCGGCTGCCAGTTCCAGCGACACGGTGCCCGATGCCGCCAGCGCCACATCCGCCGCGCCAAAGGCTGCGCGCTTTTCCGCAGCGGTTTCAATGATCTGCGGGGCCACCGGCCAATCCGCCACCCGTTCCCGCACCAGCCCGGCCACGCCGCGCACCGTGGGCAGCAGCACCCGCAGCCCCGGGTGGCGTGGCAGCAGCAGCCCCAGCGTCGCGCCGATCACCGGGGCCAGCCGCGCCACCTCGCCCCGGCGCGAGCCTGGCAGCGCCAGCAGCACCGGCCCCGGCCCCAGCGTGGCGTGCAGCGCCGCCACATCGGCAGCGGGGGCCAAAGGCTCGGCCACCACCGGATGCCCCACGAAATCGCAGGTCATACCCGCAGCGGTCATATAAGGCGGCTCGAACGGCAGCAGCGCCAGCACATGATCAATCACCTGCGCCATCTTGGCCGCCCGGCCCGGCCGCCAGGCCCAGACCGAGGGTGCCACATAGTGGATGGTGCGCAGCCCCGGCCGGGCCGCTTTCACGATCCGCGCCACCCGCAGGCAGAAATCGGGGCTGTCGATGGTGATCAGCGTCGCCGGTTCCGCCGCCAGCGCCGCCGCGGCGGTTTCGGCAATGCGGCGTTTCAGGTGGCGGTATTTCGGCAGGATCTCGGCGATGCCCATCACCGACAATTCCTCCATCGGGAACAGGCTGGCCAGCCCCTCGGCCTGCATCAGCGGCCCACCCACCCCGGCGAATGTCACCCCGGGGGCCAGCGCCTTCAGCCCCGCCATCAGCGCCGCCCCCAGCCGGTCGCCCGAAGGCTCGCCCGCGATCAGGAACAGTTTCAAGGCCTTGCCCACAGGAACAGGCCAAGCCGCCCCGCCTCGGCCACCATCGCCGCCGGGTCCAGCAAGATCACCCCGCCCGCCTGAAACGCCACCCCGGCCAGCCCCGCCGCCGCGGCCCGGTGCAGGGTTTCCACCCCCAGGGCGGGCAGGTCGATGCGCCGGTCCTGCCCCGGTTTCGGGGCCTTGTAGAACACGCCCTTGGCGCCTGCGGGGTTGGGGCGGCGGGCGGTTTGCGCCACCCAGTCCAGCATCGCATCGGTGCCGGGCAAAGCCTCGACCGCCAGACACAGGCCCTGCGCCACCACCGCGCCCTGCCCCACATCCACCGCACCCAGCGCCGCCACGATGGCCGCCGCACGGTCGGCATCGCGGGCATCCGCCTCGGTGGGCGCACCGCACAGCACGCCTTCGCCGGGCAACAGCGCCGGGGCCAGATCGGCCACCCCCTGCACGGCAAAGCCGTGATCCTCGAATATGCCGATCACCGCGCGCAGGGTGGCGTCGTCACCGCCCTGCAAGGCCGCCAGCAACACAGGCACCAGTTGCGCGGTGGCAGGGTCGAACAGAGCGGGGTCAAGGCGGGGCCGTGTCACCGCCCCGGCAAAGACCACGCGGGTCACGCCCTCGTCCTGCAAAAGCCGCAGGAACGGGGCCAGCCGTTCGACGCGGAACACATGGTCTACCGCCACGGCATCGGGCACAAACCCCTCCAGCGCCGCCACCAGCGGCGGCTGCGGCAAGGCCGCCACCAGCGCGGCAGGCAACCCGCCACGCCCGGCGATCAGCGCCAGCCGCCCGGATTCAGCGGCCCCTGTCATTTCGGCGTCAGGAATGATCGGTCAGACGCGGCGAGAATGAAATCGGTCATCTCGCGCACATGGTCGCTGTCGGTTTCGTCATGCAGGCGCTGCGCGCGTTGCAGGAACGTGCCCTCGCCCTGCGCCAGCATCTGGTAGCCTGCGCGCAGCGCGGTGATCTCGGCCCGGTTGACGCCACGGCGTTTCAGCCCCACCAGGTTCAGCCCGTCCAGATCGCCGCGCGGACCCTGCACCAGCCCATGCGGCAGCACGTCATTCGTCACCATGGTCACGGCCCCGATGATCGCGCCGCGCCCCACCCGCACCCATTGATGGATGCCCGACAGACCGCCCACGATCACATCATCGCCCAGCACGCAATGGCCCGCCACCGCCGCCTGATTGGCCAGGATCACACGGTTGCCCACCTGCGCGTCATGGCCCACATGCGCACCGGTCATCAACAGGCAGTCATCGCCCACCCGGGTCACACCGCCGCCGCCCTCGGTGCCGGTGTTCAGCGTGGCCCCTTCGCGGATGCGGCAGCGTTCGCCCACGATCAGCCGCGTGTGCTCGCCCCGGTATTTCAGATCCTGCGGCACCTCGCCCACCACGGCAAAGGGGAATATCACCGTGCCCGCACCCACTTCGGTCCAGCCGGTCACGACGGCATGGCTTTTCACCACCACGCCCGCGCCCAGTGTCACCTCGGGGCCGATCAGCGCAAAGGGGCCGATCGTGCAGCCCTCGCCGATCACCGCGCCGGGCTCGATGACGGCGGAAGGGTGGATGCTGGAGGTCATGCCTCAGGCCTTCGGCACGTCGAACATGGCGGTATAGACCGCCTCGGTGGCCAGTTCGCCCGCCACCATGCCGCGCCCTTCGAATTTCCACACCCGGCCACCGCCGCGCAGCGCCTTGACATGCAGTTCCAGCACATCGCCCGGCACCACCTTGCGGCGGAACTTGGCGCTTTCCACGCCCATGAAGAACACGTTCGCGCCCTTGTCCACCAGATCCATCGACACGCCCACCAGCACGCCCGCCGTCTGGGCCAAGGCCTCGATGATCATCACGCCGGGCAGAATGGGCATGCCCGGGAAATGGCCCTGAAACTGCGGCTCGTTATAGCTGACGTTCTTGATGCCCACGGCGCTTTCATGCGGCACGATGCTGTGCACCTTGTCGATCAGCAGGAACGGGTAGCGGTGCGGGATGATCCGCTGGATCATCGACAGGTCGGCCTCGGCCATGCGGGGGGTCATGTCATTCATCGCGCTGGCTCCTCGTTATGCGGCACAGGCCCTTGGCCCTTGGTTCTGACTAGCAACTTGATCGGGGTGAAACAAGCGCAACGGCGCAGCAATCAGGGTGCTGCGCGCGGGGTGCCCGGGTCGTCGCCGGGGGCTTCGGGCAAGGCGCTGCCGTCGCCAAGCACCTGATCCAGCCGGGCAATCGCCGCCTCGGTGATGTCGATGCGGTCAAATGAAATGAGGACGGTGCTGCGTTCGATGATCGCCACCGCGCCCATTTCCTCCATCAGCGCGGCCAGCACGGGCACGGCGGCGGCAAAGATGCGCTGGCGATCCTCGTCGCGCTGCCGGGTCAGGGCGCGCGATTTCGCCTCGCGGGCGTCGCGGATGCCTTCGGCCTTGGCGTCAAACGCATCGGCCAGCGCGCGGAATTCCTCGGGCGGCAATGTGGCGCGACGGTTGGTCAGATCGCGTTCCTCGGCCTCCAGCGCCGTCTCGATCTCGCGATTCTCGGCCACCAGAGCGCGCGATTCCGCCTGAAACCGGGCCTCGGCCGCCTGCCCGATGCGGCTGCCGGAAAACAGCCGCTCCTGCGTCACCGTCAGGATGCCGGCGGGCGGCACCGTCGTATCGGCACCCTGCGCGGCCAGCGGGCCAGCCAGCCCCAGCATCAGGACGGCCGGCAGAAAGGCCCGCAACCCGTGCATCAGAACTGGGTCGAGATGGTCAGGTCGAACACCCGGTCCCTGTCGTAATCTTCCTGCACCAGCGCCTTGGCAAAGTTGAAGCGCAGCGGCCCGATCGGCGTGGCCCAGAACACCGAGAACCCGATGGACGACCGCAGGTGGAACCCGTCATCCACCGGCCCGCCGGTGCCAGCGGTGTTGTCAAGGCTCCAGATAGAACCCACGTCAAAGAACAGACCACCGTTGATGCCGTATTCCTCGGGCAGGCCCAGCGGGAAATCGGCCTCCAGCCGTGCCACGGCAAACATGTTGCCCCCCAGCGCATCCTCGTTGGTGGCCCCCAGGTCGCGCGGCCCGATGCCGTTCGGCTCAAACCCGCGGATCTTGCCATTGGCGAAATAGCGGTTGGTCACGCGGCTGACATCGCCGCCCAGCATATGCACCATGCCGCCTTCGAAGATGGCCCGCACCGTGACCTCTTCGTTCAGCACCTTGGTTTCGGCCAGCGCCAGCAGGTTGGTCGAGATGTAATTCACATCGCCACCAATACCCGCGAAATCCTGGCCAAAGCGCAGCAGCACGCCGCCCTTGGGGTTCAGCCCGTTGATGCGCGTGTCATAGGTATAGGTATAGCCGATGCTGCTGGTGATCAGCGCGCCCTGAGCCTCTTCATCCCGCAGGATCTGTGACGAGCCGTTTGTCAGCGGGTCATCAGGGTCTTCGATGCCCAGATCAACGCTGCTGATCCGGTCTTCGGACAGGCGATAGCGCAATTCCAGACGCCCGCTTTCGCTGACCGGAAACGCGATCGACGGGCTGATCGAGATGCTGCGCGTGTCGTAATCGGCGTTTTCGTTATCGGTTTCGACATAGGCCGCATTGAAGCCGAACCGCAGGTCGCGGCCCAGGAACGCCGGTTCCGCGAAGGTGATGCTGGAATTCACGCTGTCAGAGCCGGTGGAAACGTTGACCCCCACAAACTGCCCGCGCCCCAGAAAGTTCGACTCGGTAAAGCCGATGTTGAAACCCACGCCCGAGGTCTGACCATAGCTGACCCCAAGGCTCAACGAGCCGGTGGGCTGTTCCTCCACATCGACGTTGACGATGACCTGATCGGGGCCGCTGCCCGGTTCGGCCTCGACCGAGGCGTTGGAGAAAAATCCCAGCGCGCGGATGCGTTCTGCCGACTGGCGGATTTCGCGCGGGTTGAAGGGGTCGCCTTCCACGGTGCGGAACTGGCGGCGCACCACCTGATCCAGCGTCGTGGTGTTGCCCTCGATGTCGATGCGTTCCACGAACACCCGGTCGCCGCGCACCAGCGCAAACTGGATGTTCAACAGCCGGTTCTGTTCGTCACGCGTCACGCGCGGGTCGATGCGCACAAAGGTCAGCCCCTTGCGCAGCGCCAGATTTTCCAGCCGGGCGATGTTGTTCTCGACGATGGCGGGCGAATAGGTCGTGCCGGGGCGAATGCGCAGCAGCGCCTCGAATTCCGCGGCATCCAGCCCTTCGATCTCGCTGACGGCGCTGATGTCGCCAAAGGAAAACTGCTGGCCTTCCTGAATGCTGAAGGTCACGAAAAACGCGTCACGCTCCCGCGCCAGTTCGGCCGAGGCATCCTGCACCTGCATGTCGATATAGCCGCGCGACAGGTAGAAATCGCGCAACAGCTGCTTGTCCAGTTCCACCCGTTCGGCAATGAACGTGTCCGACTGGATCAGCGTGCGCAACAGGCCCGCCTGCTTGGTTTCCAGCACCTGCCGCAAGCGGCGGTCGGAATAGCTGCGGTTGCCGACAAAGGCCAGACGCTCGATCTCCACCACCCGGCCCTCGGCGATGTCGAACACCAGATCGACGCGGTTGTCTGACCGGCGGATGATGCGCGGCGTGACGGTGGCGGCCACGCGCCCCGACTGGGTATAGGCGGCGGTGATGGCGGCGGCATCCGCCTCGGCCTGCGCGGGGGAATAGGCGCGGCGCGACTGCGAGCCGACCAGCTCGGCCAGCGCCTCGTCCTTCAGGCGGCGGTTGCCCTCGAAGTTGATGATGTTGATGGTGGGAAATTCCTGCACCCGGATCAGCAGCGTGCCGCCCTGCGGGATCAGTTCCACCTCTTCGAACAGGCCCGAATCCACGATCCGCTGATAGGCCGCGTTCAGACCGCCGCCCGACACCGCCTCGCCCCGGGCGATTCCGGCGAATGACAGGATCGTTGCGGCATCGACACGGGTGTTGCCCTCGATCACCACATTGGAAAAGCTGTAGGCCTGCGCCAGCGCGAACTGCGGGAACGCCGCAGAAACCCCTGAAACACCAAGGAAAACCGAAAGAACCACCGGGCGGATGCGCCCTTTGCCCCTGCTGCCCCGCATGCCGTAACCCGATGTCGCCCGTTGCATGCCGCCGCCCCGCAGAAAACTGATGTTGTGACCTGACTAGCGGGAATGGCCGGGCTTGTCAAAAGGCGAGGGCCGCCCGGTTTGCGCGGGCGGCCCTTGGGCAGGATCGGCGGCAATCCGCCGCCGATGTCAGTGCTGGATCAATGCGGTGCCCAGAAACGCCCCGGCCAGCAGGCCCAGCACCATGGTGCCCGCGCTGAACACCCAATCCCAGTTCAGCCCCACCAGAAAGGACAGCCCGCGATAGCCCTTGATCACCGTCTGCATGATATGTCTCCGAGTCCCCGTCTTGGGCACGGCAATAGACCATGAATATGGCAGCATTTTGGCGCACAACCACAGCGGGTAAGGGTTGCAGGCGCTTGGCCCGCACCCGTCAGGGATGTGCGGCGGTCAGGGGCAGAAGATGTCGTTGGTCAGCGCGAACACCATCAGCGTCAACAGCAGCGCAAGGCCGGTGGTCATCAGCACTTGCAAGGCGCGGTCGCTGGGCGGTTTGCCCGACACCGCCTCATAGGCGTGAAACACCAGATGCCCGCCATCCAGCACCGGCACCGGGAACAGGTTCATCAGCCCCACGGCGGTCGACAGCATGGCGATGAACCAGATGAAGCTGGCCGCCCCCGCACTGGCCGCAGCACCCGAGGTTTCGGCAATGCCGATGGGGCCTTGCAGGTTGCACGACGAAATCGCCCCGGTGATCATGTGCCACAGGCCCGAAAGGCTGGTCTGCGCGATGCGCAGCGTCTGGGCCGCGCCGTCGCCCACAGCCTCGAACGGGCCCGGAGTGCGGGTTTCGGGCTGAAACACCAGCCCCCCCGACAGGCCGATCAGCCAGCGCGTTTCAAACCCGCCCTCGGGCAACGGAATATCCATGCGGCGCGGCACCAGCGCCGCCTCATAGGTGGTGCCACCGGGCCGCCAGATGTTCAGCAGCAGGGGTTTGCCACCCGATGCGCCCACGGCATCGCGCAATTGTTCAAAGGCGTGGATAGCGGTGCCATCGACCGACAGCACCACATCGCCCGGCATCATGCCCACATCCTGCGCCGCCGACATGGCCTGCACGCCGTCAGCCACCGGGGGGAAGGGGAACGGCCCGTCAAACGTCACCTCGGCCCCGTCGCGCAGCACGCGGTAGGCCACGGCGGGCGCGGGCGGCAGATCACCGGCCTTGGCCACCAGTGCTGCCAGATCGGGCGTATCCTGCCCTGCGACCGACAGGATCTGATCGCCCGGCAGCAGGGTCTGGCCCTGATGCGGCACATCTTTCATCTGGCCCACCACTGGCAGATCAGTGGCGATGCCGTTGATCATGAAAAACCCGGCAAACACCAGAATCGACAGGATGAAGTTGAACACCGGCCCCGCCGCCACGGTTGATGCCCGCGCCCACAAAGGTGCCCCGTGCATCGTGTTGCGCGCCTGATGCGGGGTCATGCCCGCCATGGCCACGGTATCCTTGCCGGAGGCCGCATCAGCATCGCCCAGAAACTTCACGAACCCGCCAAAGGGCAGCGCCGCCAGTTGCCAGCGCGTGCCGCGCCGGTCCACCCGGGACCAGATCACCGGGCCGAAACCCAAGGAAAACACCTCGGCATGGATGCCGGTCCAGCGGCCCACGATGTAATGGCCGTATTCATGCACCGCCACGATGATCGACAGGGCGACCACAAAGGCCAGCACCGTCCAGACCAGCCCGCCGAACGAGGGGATAAGACCGAGAATATCCAACTGTGCTACCTTCTGCTCTGCCGTGCCTGCACGGTCTTTTCTGCCGCCCTGCGTGCGAGATGGTCCATCGACAGCACATCCTCAAGGGTCGGCGGGGCATTTCCAAGGCAATTCTGGCGCGAAAGATCGGCAAGCGTGTCTTCCACCACCTCGGCCATGGCGGCAAAGCCCAAGGCCCCGCCGATGAAATGATCCAGCGCCACCTCTTTGGCCGCGTTGAAGGCACAGCCGGCCATGCCGCCCGCCGCCATCACCTCGCGTGCAAGGCGCAGCGCGGGGTAGCGGGCAAGGTCTGGCGCGCGGAAGGTCAACTGGCCCACGGCGGCAAAATCCAGCCGCGCCACGGGCAGCGCCGCGCGTTCGGGCCAGTTCAGCGCATAGCCCACGGCATGCCGCATGTCGGGCGCGCCCAGATGCGCCATCACCGCGCCATCACGAAAAGCCACCATGGAATGGATCAGCGATTCCGGGTGGATGATCACCTCGATCTGGGCCGGGTCCACGCCAAAGTATTCCCGCGTCTCGATCACCTCCAGCGCCTTGTTGAACATGCTGGCCGAATCGATGGTGATCCGCTTGCCCATCGCCCAGTTCGGATGCGCCAGCGCCTGATCCACCGTTGCCGCCGCCAGCCGGTCCAGCGGCCAGTCGCGCAACGCGCCACCGGATGCGGTCAGGATGATACGTTCCACCGCCGCCATATCCTCGCCCGCCAAGGCCTGAAAGATGGCGGAATGTTCACTGTCCACCGGCAATATCCGCGCGCCATGCCGCGCCGCCGTGGCCATCAGCAAAGGGCCCGCGGTGACAAGGCTTTCCTTGTTGGCCAAGGCCAGCGTGCCACCATGGGCCAGCGCGCGAAAGCCGGGCTCCAGCCCCGCCGCGCCCACGATGGCCGACATTACCCAATCGGCGGGCCGGTCTGCGGCCTCGGCCAGTGCCTGACGCCCCGCCGCCACCTGCACACCCGACCCCGCCAAAGCCGCACGCAGCGCGGGCAGGCAGTCATCATGCGCCGTCACCGCCAGTTCGGCCCGCAGCGCGCGGGCCATTTCCGCCAGCCGCGCCACGTTGCGCCCGCCGGTCAGCGCCACGGTGCGGTAGCGGTCTGGCCCGCCCTGCCGCATCAGAAGGTCAAACGTGCTGCCCCCCACCGACCCGGTCGCCCCGAACACCGAAACGCTGCGCATCCTATCCCCCCGGTCGTGGCAGGGGCAGCGGCAGCGGCAACAGCAGGCTCAGCACCAGCACGGCCAAGGCCGCGCCGATCAGCGCATCGAACCTGTCCAGCACCCCGCCGTGCCCCGGGATCAGCGTCGAGGCGTCCTTGACGCCCGCCCGCCGCTTCACCCAGCTTTCGGCAATGTCGCCCATCTGGCCCGCCAGGGCAATCAGCGGCGACAGCGCCACAAGGCCCCAGCCCGCCCGGCCATCCAGCACGAACAGCGCCCCGGCAAAACCGGCGCCAAACCAGCCCGCCACCGTGCCCGACCAGGTCTTGTTCGGGCTGATGCGCGGCCAGAATTTCGGCCCGCCGAACCGCCGCCCCACGAAATAGCCCATGACATCGGACGCCACCACCACGGCGATCAGCCACAGGATCACGGGTGATCCGCCCTGTTCGCGCAGGCCCACCAGCGTATGCCCCGCCGCCACGATTGCCAGACCGTAGAACAGAAACACCCGGCGGTTCTGGCCCATCAGCGCAAAGCCCAAAACCGGCGGCAACAGCAGCGGCAGGGGGCCAAGCGGCACCGGCACCGCCAGCACGCCGAACATCACCGCTGCCGCGAATATCCCCAGCCCCACCCAGACTGCGGGCCGCCGTGCATCGGTCATCCGCGCCAGTTCCCAGATCATCAGCCCGGTCAGCACCACCACCAGCAGGGCAAAGAACGGGCCGCCGAACCACAGCTCGAACGCCGCAACGGCCAGCATGATCACCGCCGAAATCAGCCGTTTCGGCAGGTCTCCCCAGCGGCCCTGACGCTTTGGCCGTCGGCTCATCCGCGTGCCACGCCGCCAAAGCGCCGGTCGCGCCCCGAAAACGCCGTCAGGATCGCAGCCAGTTCGGCGGGGGTGAAATCGGGCCACAGGGTCGGGGTGAATTCATATTCGGCATAGGCCGACTGCCAGGGCAGAAAGTTCGACGTGCGGCTTTCGCCCGAGGTGCGGATCACCAGATCGGGGTCGGGCAGGCCCGCCGTATCCAGATGCGCGGCAATCGCCGCCTCTGTCACCTGTGCGGGGTCGATGCGGCCCTCGGCCACGTCGCGGCACAGCGCCCGTGTGGCGCGCAGCAGTTCATCGCGCCCGCCATAGTTGATGGCCACCGTCAGGTTCAGGCGGCTGTATTGCGCCGTGCGCGCCTCGATCCCGGTCATCAGCCGTTGCAACCGGTCGTCCAGCCGCCTCCGGTCGCCGATGAACCGCATGCGCACGCCCTCGGCGGCCAGCCGGTCGGCCTCGCGCTCGATGTAGCGCGCGAAGATCGACATCAGGCCCAGCACTTCCTCGGTCGAACGTTTCCAGTTCTCGGTCGAAAAGGCATAGATCGTCAGCCAGTCGATGCCCAGATCGGGGGCGCAGCGCACGATTTCCTTCACCCGCTCGGCGCCTTTGCGGTGCCCCACAAGGCGCGGCCAGCCCCGGTTCGTGGCCCAGCGGCCATTGCCATCCATGATGATGGCCACATGGCGGGCTTGGCGCGGTGCGGGCTGGGCCTCGCTTGGGTCTTTGGCGGCCAATTGCTGCCCCTTCTGCCTGGCTGTTCAATGTCGTCGCGGGTCGTCGCGGGTCGTCATCGGGCGGCAGGCCCGGCAATCATGCCCCTGCCCCCCGCGCGGGTCAGACCTGCATGATCTCGGCCTGCTTGGCCTCCAGCGCGCGGTCCACATTGGCGATGGCCTTGTCGGTCAGGGCCTGCACCTCGTCCGACCACATCTTCTGGTCATCCTCGGCCATGCCCGAGGCCTTGGCCTTCTTGATCTGGTCCATCCCGTCGCGGCGCACGTTGCGGATCGCCACCTTGGCGCTTTCGGCATATTGCGCGGCCACCTTGGTCAGCTCGCGGCGGCGCTGTTCGTTCAGTTCCGGGATCGGCAGGCGGATCAGCGGGCCGTCCGAGACGGGGTTGATGCCCAGCCCGCTTTCGCGGATCGCCTTTTCCACCTTGGCGATCATGCCCTTGTCCCAGACGTTGATCACCACCATGCGCGGCTCGGGCACGTTCACCGTGCCCAGCTGGTTGATCGGCGTCATCTGGCCGTAGGCGTCGACATGGATGGGATCAAGCATGCTGGCCGAGGCCCGCCCGGTGCGCAGGCTGGCAAATTCCGTGCGCAGCGCGTTCATCGCGCCATCCATCCGCCGTTCGATCGCATCAAGGTCAATGTCCAGATCGTCTTGCGACATGCTGTCTTCCTTCCGGTTCTGCAAGGGCCGCTGCTGGCGGCCCGGTGTTCGGCCCGACGCGCGGGCGGCTTTGACTTGGGCTGTGCCTTGCTTTGCTGAGGGCGGTCTATAGCAGCCCGACCGCCGCATGTGGAGTCAGGCGTTGCGCGCCCCGCAGCCCGCAAGCGATGGGGTCAGCCCTGCACCCGCGTATAGGTGCCCTCGCCCCGCAGGATGCCGCAGAAACCACCGGGCTCGTCCAGCGAAAACACGATGATCGGCAGGTCGTTGTCACGGGCCAGGGCGATGGCGCTGGCATCCATCACCGCCAGATGCTTTTGCAGCACCTCGTCATAGCTGACGCGGTCGTAACGCACCGCATCGGCATGTTTGCGGGGATCCTTGTCGTAGACGCCATCCACCTTTGTGCCCTTGAAGATCGCCTGGCAGGCCATTTCATTGGCGCGCAGCGTGGCCGCCGTGTCAGTGGTGAAATAGGGGTTTCCGGTGCCTGCGGCAAAGATGCAGACGCGCTTTTTCTCCAGATGGCGCACGGCGCGGCGGCGGATGTAGGGCTCGCAGACCTGATCCATCGGGATGGCGCTGATGACGCGGGTGAACACGCCCAGCTGCTCCAGCGCCGACTGCATGGCCAGCGCGTTCATCACCGTGGCCAGCATGCCCATGTAATCGGCAGTGGTGCGTTCCATACCCTGTGCCGAGCCGGCAAGGCCGCGAAAGATGTTGCCACCGCCGATCACCATGCAAATCTCGACCCCCAGATCGCGCACCGACTTCACCTCATGCGCGATGCGCTGCACGGTGGGCGGATGCAGGCCGAACCCCTGGTCGCCCATCAGCGCCTCGCCCGAGATTTTCAGCATCACGCGGGTGTAGGTGACGGGGGCGGGCGGGGCGGCTAGGGTGTTCATCGGCGAGGCTCCCGCAAGGTGAAATGTGTTTTCGGTCTGGACTGCGGCGCAAAATGTCGCAAAACGCCGGGAGGTTCAACGGGGAAGGTGGCGGGCATTCCGGTGTCGGCGGGTTTGGCCACCCGGCGGGGGTTTCACACCCCCGCACCCCCGTGGGATATTTTTGGACAGAAAATGCGGAAGAAAGTGACCGATGCTGCGAATCGCGCAGGACATTCCGGCTGAAAGGCCCGTGCTGATCGCTGGGCCGACGGCATCCGGCAAGTCGGCGCTGGCGGCGGCGATTGTCGAGCAGGGCGGCGGGGTGATCGTGAATGCTGATGCCTTGCAGGTCTATGCGCGCTGGCATCTGCTGTCGGCCCGGCCTTCGGCGGCGGAACAGGCTGGCCTGCCGCACCGGCTTTATGGCCATGTCGGTGACGCGCAGCCCTATTCGGCGGGCCACTGGCTGCGCGAGGTGGCGGGCGTGCTGGCCGAAGGGTTGCGCCCGGTGGTCGTGGGCGGCACGGGCCTGTATTTCATGGCGCTGACCGAGGGGCTGGCCATCATTCCCCCCACACCGGCGGCCGTGCGCGCGACTGGCGATGCCTGGCTGGCCGCAGGCGGGCTGGCCGAGATGATCGCGGCGCTGGACCCGGCCACCCGCGCCAGGACCGACCTGCAAAACCCCGCAAGGGTGCAGCGGGCATGGGAGGTGCTGGCCGCCACGGGCCGGGGGCTGGCCGCATGGCAGGCCGACACGCCGCCGCCGCTGCTGCCCTTGGCGCAGGTTGAACCCATCGTGCTGCGCCCTGACCCCGGTTGGCTGGGCGAACGGATCGACCGCCGATTCGACGCGATGCTGGCCGCGGGCGCGCTGGACGAGGTGCGCGCCGCCCTTCCCGGCTGGAACCCCGCCCTGCCCTCGGCCAAGGCCATCGGAGCACCCGAACTGATCGCGCATCTGCGCGGCGAGATGACGCTGGACGCGGCGGCGGCTGCCGCAAAAACCGCCACGCGGCAATATGCCAAGCGCCAGCGCACCTGGTTTCGCAGCCGCATGGGCGGGTGGCGCAGCATCGCCCTGCCCTGAGGCGGCACATTTCCCACCCTGCCGCCAGAACTTGCCGGTTCCGCCATCTTTTCGCTTGGGTCTTGCGCCAAGGGCTGCTTATCTGGTTTTGCCTCCTGACGGATTGACCGCATGAACACGCTTTCCGCCCCATCGCAACTGCGGCTTGTGGCCATTCCGCGCCTTGCGGCGGGCGGGCGCTGGCGGGTCGAGGCGATGCGCTCCATCTCGGAACCCATGCTGTTGTGGTTCACCAAGGGCCAGGGCCGCATCACCGTGGCGGGCGTGACCCGGGGCTATACCGCCAACAACGCGCTGTTCATTCCGGCCGGCGTGATGCACGGGTTTGAGGTGGGGCCGCAAGTATTTGGCACGGCAGTATTTTTCGGGCGCGACTGCGATGTGACGCTGCCCGCCGCGCCCCAGCACCTGCGCATCCGCGAAGTGTCGGTGCAGCAGGAGCTGAACCTGATCCTTGACCACATCGGCCGCGAGATGGACAGCGACAGCCCCGCACATGACCGCGCGACACGGCACTATCTGGGGCTGCTGGGCGTCTGGGTGGAGCGGCAGGTGGCGCGCGCCGCCGCCGATGCCCCGCCGCCCGATGCCACGCGGCGGCTGGTGGTGCGCTTTGCCGCCTTGCTGGAGCGTGATTTCCGCAGCGGCATGGGTGTGGCGGATTTCGCGGCGCAACTGGGCGTGACCCCCACGCATCTGACACGCTGCTGCAAACAGACCTGCGGGCGGCCCGCCTCGGCGCTGCTGCATGACCGGCTGATCTTCGAGGCGCGCAAGATGCTGTCGGAAACCGACATGCCGGTGGGGCGAATCGCCGATAGCCTGGGCTTCACCTCGCCCGCCTATTTCACCCGCGCCTTCCAGCACATGACCGGCAAGTCGCCCTCGGCTTTCCGTCGCAGCATCTGACCGTGGCACAGGCCGCTTGCACGCAGGCGCGGCGCCAGCTTTGGCCGGGGCGACCGGGCATGCCGCATCCGCAAAAAACGCCATTGCGGGGTTGCGCCGCAAAGCCGGCCCGCCTAGGGTTTGGCCATGCCAGATGCGAAGAAAAATGTCGCAAACACCGTATGACATGCCGAAAGCAGGCGTTGACGCAGCGGCGAAAACAGTGCGCAATGCCATCACAACAGCGGGCCTTGCGGGGCGCGGGGGTTGCCGATTTCGCCCTTCTGCACCGTGCTGGCGCTGACACATAAAACTGCCTGACAGGGAGACTGCCACGATGAAACACGCAACCCCGACAGCCGAACGGCTGCACCCGGCGGCCCGGCTTTATGCCGACGAAGTGCGCGCCGGCACGATGAGCCGCCGCGAATTCCTGACCCGCGCCTCGGCGCTGGGTGTGGCCTCGGCATCGGCCTATGGCCTGCTGGGTCTGGTAGCCCCCGCAGCCCAGGCGCAGGAGGCCAAGATGGGCGGCACCCTGCGGATGGAGATGGAGACCAAGGGCCTGAAAGACCCGCGCACCGCCGACTGGTCGCAGATCGCCAACTTTACCCGCGGCTGGCTGGAATATCTGGTCGAATACAACAATGACGGCACATTCCGCGGCATGCTGCTGGAAAGCTGGACCACGAATGACGACGCCACCGAATACACGCTGAAGGTCCGCCCGGGCGTAAAATGGAACAACGGCGACGATTTTACCGCCGATGACGTGGCCAACAACATCACCCGCTGGGCCGATGGCAATGTCGAGGGCAACTCGATGGCCGGCCGCATGGCCACGCTGTCGGATGCCGCGACCAAGATGCTGCGCGCCGATGCGGTGACGGTGGTTGACCCGCTGACCGTGCTGCTGAAACTCAGCGCGCCCGACATCACCCTGATCGCCAACTTCGCCGATTACCCGGCGGCGGTGGTGCATTCGTCCTATGACAATGGCGACCCGTCGGCCAACCCGATCGGCACCGGCCCATTCCTGCCGGAAACCGTGGAAATCGGCATCCGTCTGGTGCTGGTGAAGAACCCCGATCACGTCTGGTGGGGCACCGCCGTCTACGGCGGCCCGTATCTGGACAAGGTGGAATACATCGACTTCGGCTCTGACCCGTCGGCCGCCGTTGCCGCCGCCGGTTCGGGCGAGATCGACGCGACCTATCAGTCGGTCGGCGAATTCATCGACGTGCTGGATGGTCTGGGCTGGACCAAATCCGAGGCCGTGACGGCAGCCACCCTGGCCGTCCGCTTCAACCAGCTGGCCGAGGAATACAAGGACGTGCGCGTGCGCAAGGCCTTGACCATGGCGGTTGACAATGCCGTGGTGCTGGAGCTGGGCTATTCGAGCCTGGGAGCCGTCGCCGAAAACCACCACGTCTGCCCGATCCACCCGGAATATGCCGAACTGCCGCCGCCGGTCGTCGATCCCGCAGCAGCGCTTGCCCTGCTGACCGAAGCCGGCATGGCCGACCACGAGTTCGAGCTGACCTCGCTGGATGACGCATGGCAGGCCGCCACCTGCGACGCCATCGCCGCGCAAATCCGCGACGCAGGCATCAACATCAAGCGCACCGTGCTGCCGGGTTCGACCTATTGGAACGACTGGCTGAAGTTCCCGTTCTCGGGCACGGAATGGAACATGCGGCCCCTGGGCGTGCAGATCCTGGCGCTGGCCTACCGCACCGGCGAAGCCTGGAACGAGGCCGCCTATTCGAACCCCGCCTTCGATGCCGAACTGGCGAAAGCCATGTCGATCGCCGATGCCGACGCGCGCCGCGAAGTCATGGCGAATATCGAAAAGATCATGCAGGACGACGGCGTGCTGATCCAGCCCTACTGGCGCTCGATCTTCCGGCACTTCGACCCCAAGGTGAAGGGTGCCGACATGCATGCGACCTTCGAGCATCACCAGTATAAATGGTGGATCGACGCATAAGCGCGGTCTGATCGACGACTAGGATGCGCGCCACCGCGCGCGCATCCCGACTGCCATAGCCGGGGGCAACTTCCCCTTTCCTTCGCCCTTCACGGGAAGGATGAGCCATGCTCAAATTCGTGCTGCGCCGCAGTCTTGTGATGCTGCTGACCGCGCTTTGCCTGACATTCATCGTCTTCTTCATGACGAACCTGGCCCCCAACCTTGAAAAGCTGGCGAAATCCGAGGCTTCGGCGCGGATGTCGGATGACGAGGTGGCCAGCTGGCTGGAGAAGAACGGCTTTGGCCAGCCGCTGCTGGTGCGCTATGGCGAATGGCTGGGCGTGCTGCCCGGCTGGACGGTGACGGAAAACGGCGAAACCCGGGGCCGCTGCATCGCCTCGCCCGCCAGCGCCGCCGATGCGCCCGCCTTCTGCGGGGTGTTGCAGGGCGACTGGGGCACCTCGACGGTGTTCAAGGATTCCGTTGGCTCGATCCTGTCGCGCAGCCTGGGGGCGACGGCCTGGCTGATGCTGTGGGTGATGATCGTGATGGTTCCCACCTCGCTGCTGCTGGGCGTGCTTTCCGGCATGCGCGAAGGCTCAAAGCTGGACCGCGTGCTGTCCACCGTCGCCATCGCATCCACCGCCACGCCGGAATATGTGTCGGGCGTGATCCTTGTGGTGATCTTTGCCAGCGCCACGGCGGGCCTTTCGCCCCTGCTGTTCGAATGGGGGCTGATTTCCAGCAAGACACTGTTCCTTGGCACCGCCACATCGGCCATGGATGGCATCACCTTCTGGAATTTCGCGCTGCCCGTGCTGACCATCGCGCTTTACGGCATCGGCTATATCGCCCGCATGACCCGCGCCTCGATGACCGAGGTGATGGTGCAGCAATATATCCGCACCGCCCGGCTGAAGGGCGTCAGCTTCCGCCAGGTCGTCATCCGCCACGCCCTGCGCAACGCGCTGATCGCCCCCTTCACCGTCATCATGCTGCAATTCCCCTGGCTGTTGAACGGCGTGGTGATCGTGGAAACCCTGTTCAACTACAAGGGCTTCGGCTGGACACTGGTGCAGGCCGCCGGCAACAACGACATTGAATTGCTGCTGGGCTGCTCGGTGGTCGCCGTCTTTGTCGTGCTGGTCACGCAGCTGATGTCCGACATCGGCTATGTCTTCCTGAACCCCCGCATCCGTCTGGCCTAAGGAGAAACCGATGAGTGATCTTCTGACCTGGACCGGCGCCGCGGGCCCCGTGCTGAACCCGCTGCTGCTGGCGCTGGTGGCCTTGCTGCTGCTGGCATGGGTGCTGCAATTCATGCTGTCGCTGTTCGCCAGCGGCGATACGGCGGTGGTGCTGGCCGATGGCACGCTGGCCGCCCGGCGCGGCCCGGCCGATCTGTTGGGCATGGCCGCGCGCTGGCTGCTGCTGGGGGTGCTGGCCGTGGTGCTGGCCTATCTGGTGCTGGGCCTCGTGCTGCCGGGCAAACCCGCCAAGGGCATCATCGGCGCCATGTCGGCGCAGTTCTGGCCGGTCTGGCTGGCGCTGATCGTGACCTTCGCGGTATCGCTGCGATTCAAGCGCAAGTTGGGCCTTTACGGCAAGCTCTTTGACAGCCCGGTCGGCATGGTTGGCTTTGGCATCGTGCTGTTCTGGATCTTCACCGCGATCTTTGCCGACATCATCATCACCCATGACCCGCTGGCACAGCTGTCCGGCCTGAAAAACAAGGTGCCCGGCACGCCAGTGCCCGGCGAGGACAACAGCTATTACCTGCTGGGCGGCGATTCACTGGCCCGCGACGTGTTTTCCCGCATGGTGATGGGCGCGCGCCGGGTGCTGGCCATCGCCCCCGCCGCCACAGCCTTTGCCTTCATGGTGGGCATCACCCTGGGCCTGCCTGCGGGCTATTTCGGCGGGCGGCTGGATACGTTTCTGTCCTTCATCGCCAATCTCGTCCTGGCCTTCCCGGTGATCCTGCTGTTCTACCTGCTGGTCACGCCCGAGATTCGCGTCACCGGCATCCCGATCATTCTGGCCGCCGCCCTGTTCATCTTTCCGGTGATCTTCTTCTGCGTCCTGTGGAACAGCCGCTATTTCACCGACCCGAAGAAACGCAACATCTATGTCGGCCTGACACTTGTGATCGGCCTCTGGGCCTATTCCGGCCTTGCCTTCAACGCCGATCCGTTGGGCGTCTGGTCAATGGACCCAAACCTGCTGAACGTCTTCGTGTCAGTGGTGTTCGTGAACGCCCCAACCGTGTTCCGCATCGTGCGCGGCATCGTGCTGGATCTGAAGGCGCGTGATTATGTCGCGGCCGGCCAGACCCGTGGCGAAGGCCCTTGGTACATCATGCTGTGGGAAATCCTGCCCAACGCGCGCGGCCCGCTGATCGTCGATTTCTGCCTGCGCATCGGCTACACCACGATCCTCTTGGGCACGCTTGGCTTCTTCGGCCTCGGCGTTTCCCCTGAATCCCCCGACTGGGGCAGCACGATCGACGATGGCCGCCGGTTGCTGTCGGTCTTCCCCCACCCTGCCATCGTGCCCGCCCTCGCGCTGATGAGCCTCGTTCTCGGCCTCAACCTCCTTGCCGACGGGCTGCGCGAAGAAAGCCTGAAGGATTGATGCCCGCCCCTTTTCTGCATTTTCTGTCTCTAAATATCCCACGGGGGGTCCGGGGGGCGTGAAGCCCCCCGGCTCTGCCCCAGCCACGGAGCGCCGCATGACCGACTGGGACAACACCAAACCCATTCTGGAAATCGAGAACCTCTCGATCTCCTTCTTCACCCGCCTGCGCGAAATCCCGGCTGTCATGGATTTCTCCTGCACCGTCATGCCGGGCGAGGCGATGGGGCTGGTGGGCGAATCCGGGTGCGGCAAATCCACCGTGGCGCTGGCGGTGATGCGCGATCTGGGCAAGAACGGCCGAATCGTCGGCGGCTCGATCAAGTTCAAGGGCCGCGACCTGACCAACATGTCTGAGCCTGAACTGCGCAAGCTGCGCGGCTCGGAAATCGCCATGATCTATCAGGAACCCATGGCCAGCCTAAACCCGGCGATGAAGATCGGCGCGCAACTGGCCGAGGTGCCGATGATTCATCAGGGCATGCCACGCGATCAGGCGCTGGCGTTGGCCCGCCAGATCGTCGCCGATGTGCGCCTGCCCGACCCTGACCGCATATTGCAGGCCTATCCGCACCAGCTTTCCGGCGGGCAGCAGCAGCGCATCGTCATCGCCATGGCGCTGATGTCGAAACCCGCGCTGCTGATTCTCGATGAACCCACCACCGCGCTGGATGTGACGGTCGAGGCGGGCATCGTCGATCTGGTCAAGGATCTGGGCGAGAAATACGGCACCTCGATGCTGTTCATTTCCCACAACCTTGGCCTCGTGCTGGATGTCTGCGACCGCCTGTGTGTGATGTATTCCGGCGAGGCGGTGGAAACCGGCAATGTGGCGCAGGTGTTCGACGACATGCGCCACCCCTATACACAGGCGCTGTTCCGGTCGATTCCGCTGCCCGGGGCAGATAAAACCTCGCGCCCGCTGGTGGCTATCCCCGGCAACTTTCCCCTGCCGCATGAACGGCCCAAGGGTTGCAACTTTGGCCCGCGCTGCGAATATTTCACCGACGGGCGCTGCAACGCGGGTGACATTCCCATGGTCCCCGCCCCCGGCGACCGCCACGCCACGCGCTGCATCCGTTCGACCGAGATCGACTGGAACGCCCCGATCCGCATCGGCAAGGCGGTGCAGAAAACGCCCGTGGGCGACGTGGTGCTGCGGATGGAGGATCTGCGGAAATATTACAACGTGTCCTCCGGAAGCTTCGGCGGCGGCGTGTCGAAAGTGGTGAAGGCCAACGAAACGCTCAGCTTCGAGGCGCGCGAGGGCGAGACGCTGGCCATCGTGGGCGAATCCGGCTGCGGCAAATCCACCTTCGCCAAGGTGCTGATGGGGCTTGAAACCGCGACATCAGGCAAGATTTTCCTGTATAATCAGGATATTCAGGATACGCCCATCGAAAAGCGGTCCACCGATACCGTCAGTTCGGTGCAGATGGTGTTCCAGAACCCGTTTGACACGCTGAACCCCTCGATGAACGTGGGCCGCCAGATCATCCGCGCGCTGGAGATTTTCAACGAGGGCAAATCCGACGCTGATCGCCATGCGCGCATGCTGGAACTGCTGGACCTGGTGAAACTGCCGCGCGCCTTTGCCGAACGGATGCCGCGCCAGTTGTCTGGCGGGCAGAAACAGCGCGTGGGCATCGCGCGCGCCTTTGCGGGCGGCGCCAAGATCGTGGTGGCAGACGAGCCGGTGTCGGCGCTGGATGTGTCGGTGCAGGCCGCCGTGACCGACCTGCTGATGGAGATCCAGCGCAAGAACCGCACGACGCTGCTGTTCATCAGCCACGATCTTTCCATCGTGCGCTACCTGTCCGACCGGGTGATGGTGATGTATCTGGGTCATGTGGTCGAACTGGGCACCACAGATCAGGTGTTCAGCCCGCCCTACCACCCCTATACCGAGGCGCTGCTGTCAGCCGTGCCCATCGCTGACACCCGGGTGAAGAAAAAGCGCATCGTGCTGGAAGGCGATATTCCGTCGGCCATGAACCCGCCGCCCGGCTGCCCGTTCCAGACCCGCTGCCGCTGGAAATCGCAGGTTCCGGGCGGGCTTTGTGACCGTGAAATGCCGCCGGTGGTCACGCTGGCCGCAGGGCATCAGATCAAATGCCACCTGTCGGCCGAGGTGCTGAACGGCATGGAGCCGGTGATCACCATCGCGGCGGAATGACAAAGGGGGCCAGTGGCCCCCGAACGTCTTTGAAACGTGGCAGATGTCGTGGCCCGCGCCTATTCCGCCGGGTGCTTTTTCAGATCATCCTTGCGTAGCGCGCGCTCGTGCAGCCTGACCGCAGCATAGCCAAGCGCCAGAACCGCCAGCGGTGTATAGACAAAGGCGAGCAAAAACCCTTGGTCTTCCATCGTCAGTCAAGCCTCCGCAGTATCCGTCTTGCCAGTAAATGTAGGGCAACCGCCACCAAAAACCAACCCCCGATGCCGAACCCGACGACCAGCGATGGCACAACGCTGCGAAAATTGCCGATATTGTAAAGCCAGGCGGCCAGCGGCGTCGCTATCCCCACTGTGAAACAGGCGGTCGAGGCGCGGTCCAGCGCGTTGGCCAACAGCTTTGTCTGCTCGTTGCGCACCATGGGCACGCCTCAGTAGTTGCCCTTGCCCGTGTGCTTCCTGAGCCGCGACGGGGTTGAAAAATGCCGCCCCTTGAACGGGTTCTTGTCGCCCTGCCCGCGCAACGTCAGCCGGATCGGCGTGCCCGGCATGTCGAAATGTTCGCGCAGGCCGTTCACCAGATAGCGTTTGTAGCTGTCGGGCATCTGTTCGGGAGCCGAACACATCACGATGAAGCCCGGAGGCCGGGTTTTCACCTGCGTCATGTAGCGCAGCTTGATGCGGCGGCCACCGGGTGCGGGCGGCGGGTGCGATTCGACCATAGCGCCCAGCCAGGTGTTCAGCCGCGCCGTGGGAACGCGGCGGTTCCACACGTCATGCGCCTTCAGCACGGCATCATGCAGCCGGTCCAGCCCCTTGCCGGTCTTGGCCGAAACCGTGACCATCGGCGCCCCGCGCAACTGCGGCAGCAGGCGTTCGAACATCTCGCGCAATGCCGCCAGCTTTTCCTGCTTTTCGTCCTCCAGATCCCATTTGTTGACGGCGATCACCACCGCCCGGCCTTCGGTCTCGGCAAAGTCGGCGATACGCAGATCCTGCGTCTCGAACGGAATCTCGGCATCCAGCAGCACCACCACCACCTCGGCAAAGCGCACGGCGCGGATGCCGTCGGACACCGACAGTTTTTCCAGCTTGTCGGTGATGCGGGCCTTCTTGCGCATGCCCGCCGTGTCAAAGATGCGCATCGGCGTGCCCATCCATTCGGCCTTGACCGAGATGGCATCGCGGGTGATGCCCGCCTCGGGGCCGGTCAGCAGCCGGTCATAGCCCAGTATCTTGTTGATAAGCGTCGATTTTCCGGCATTGGGCCGCCCGATGACGGCGATCTGCAACGGCTTTTCCAGCGTGGGCTTGTGCGCATCGGCGTCGGCCTCAACCTCGGCCTCTTCCTCGGTCACATCCACATCTACAATGGGCGCATCCGCCTCGGCCCGTTCGCGGAAGCCTTCGCCGATCGGGCGCAGGATGTGGTAAAGGTCGTCCATCCCTTCGCCATGTTCCGCCGACAGGCGAACGGGTTCGCCCAGCCCCAGGCTGTAAGCCTCAATCGCGCCTGAATCGCCTGCCTTGCCCTCGGCCTTGTTCACACCCAGGATCACTTGGGCGTTCTTCTTGCGCAGGATGTCGGCGAACACCTCATCCGTGGGGGTCACGCCCACCCGCCCGTCGATCAGGAACAGGCAGACATCGGCCATATCCACCGCGCGTTCGGTCAGGCGGCGCATGCGGCCTTGCAGGCTGTCATCGGTCACTTCCTCCAGCCCCGCCGTGTCGATCACGGTGAAGCGCAGGTCGAACAGCTTGGCATCCCCCTCGCGCAGGTCGCGCGTCACGCCGGGCTGGTCATCCACCAGCGCCAGCTTGCGGCCCACAAGCCGGTTGAACAGGGTCGATTTGCCCACATTGGGGCGTCCGACGATGGCGAGGGTAAAGCTCATTCGGGCCCTCCGGGGGCATAGTCTGCGGATCAGCCTGTGGCCTTACACCCGCAAAGCGTCAACGGAAAGCGTGAAGTTGCCCGTTGCCGCCCACGACATACAGCACCCCGCCCGCCAGCGCCGGGGCCGAGGCCGCACCGCCGGGAATGTCGGCGCTGGCCACCAGACTGCCATCCAGCGGGCTGAACAGCCGCAGCGCGCCATCCGACGACACGACGGCAATGCGCCCGCCCGCCAGAACCGGGCCGTAATGGGCAAAGATCGCTTTGCGCTGGCGGGCCTTTTCCTTGGTGAAATAGGGCATCTCCACCGCCCAGATCACCGCACCCGTGGCCGCATCCAGCCGCACCAGACGTGCCTCGTCAGACACCAGGAACACCGAGTCGCCCACCGGCAGCACCGGGCCATAGGCGCCCTCGGTGGCTGACCACAGCTGATCACCCGAGGCGGTATCCAGCGCCACGGTGCGCCCGGCCTGATTGCCCACATAGGTCACGCCCCCTGCCACCACGGGGTCGCCGGTGATGTCGCTGATGGCGTTATAGGCCCGGCCGAGCCGCTCGCCCGCCACATGCGCCGTCCACAGCCGCGTGCCGCCCAGTTTCAGCGCAGCCACAACCTCGCCGCTGGCAAAGGGGAACAGCACCGCCTGCGGTGTCACAGCGGGCCCCGCAGCGCCGATCATGCCCGCCGCCGCCGGGCTGGCGGGCAGATGCCAGCGCAGCCTGCCACTGTCAGCCTCGACCGCCCATGCGGAACTGTCGCGCGCCACCACATAAACCACGCCATCCGCCACTGTGGGGGCACCCGCCACCGGCGCGCCCAACCGTTGCCGCCAGATCACGCCGCCGGTCGCAGGGTCCAGCGCCAGCAATTCGCCGTAGCCGGTGGTGGCATAGATGCGCCCCTCGCCAAAGGCCAGCCCGCCACCCGAAATGCCGCCGCCCCGGTCAGTTTCCGGTGTCAGATCGGCCAACCACAACGGCTGCCCGCTGGCTGACGTGGCCGCCATTCGGGTGGCCGAGTCGATGGTAAAGATGCGGCCCTCGGCCACCACGGGCGCGGCGGCGATGCGGTTGCGCCGGGTGTTGCCCGCGCCGATATTGGCCGACCAGACGCGCGCGGGCTGCGCATTCAGCGCGCCATGCGGGGCCAGGTGCTGCGCGTTGCCTGCCCGGTGCGTCCAGGCCGCATTGGCGGTGGCGGCGGGCAGCGCGATCGGCTGGCTGACATTCACCACCAGATTGGTGCTGTCGGTGGGGGTGGGCGTCTCTTCGGTGGGCACGCTGGCCTCCAAGGGCGCGCGCACGTCGAACCGTTCGCCCGGCAGGATCAGTTCGCGTTCGGCGCAGGCCCCCAGCAGCGCCATCAGCGCCAGACCTGTCACCGCCGTGTTGCGCGTTCTGCTGATCATCACCCTGCCCTGCCTGTCCTGTCCGGTTGCGCCGTCTGGCCGCTGCGTGCCCTGCGGCACGCCACGCGGCCTAGCCTGCCTCGGCCTCGCCACCCAGGGCGACAATCATCTGTTGCGCACGCTGACGCAAGCCCGCCGGTGCCTCCTGATCCTGCGTCAGTGTGCGCAGGACGGTGATGGCGGCATCGGTGTTGCCCGCCTCGATCTCAAGATAGGCCAGCTGTTCCAGCGCCATGGTGCGGAACGCCCGCCCGGGTGCTGAAATGGATTCCAGCGCGGCCCGGCGTTCGGCCACCGGGATGCCGTCCTGCGGCAAGCTATTGGCCACCCAGCGCAGCAGGGCCAGATCGCGGTAGGCCTGCGAAACATCGGGGTTGGTGGAAACAGATTCCAGCGCGGTCTGTGCCGACGCGCGATCCTCGGCGGGGTCGCTGGCCAGCAGCAGTTGCAGGATGGCCGCGCGGGTGCCGTCTGCGGGCACGGCGGCCAGCGCATCACGCCGGGCGGCAGGGTTTTCCGCCTCAAGCGCGCCCAGCACGGCATCGCCGAACGCCTGCGACGCCGCACGGTCGCGCGCCTTTTGCCATTCGGTCCAGGCCGCACCGCCCACCACCAGCAGCACCAGCACGATGCCGATCCAGCCGTATTTGCGGAACACCGTGAACAGCTTTTCCCGGCGGACCTCTTCGGTCACTTCGTCGATGAAACTTTCGGGGTTGCTCAACAGGTTTCTCCCAGCTCGTTGCCCCCGTCTTACACGCAAGGCCAAGGGCTTGCCAAGCCCCGGGGCAATCAGGCTGGCGCTTAGGCGGCTTCGGGCGGGGCAGACGAAAGGGCGGTCACGCCGCCTCGGCCGCCTCATCCTCGCTGGATTGCCGCGCCCACATCGCGGCATAGCGCCCGCCACGGCCCAACAGCACCTCATGCGTGCCTTCCTCGACGATGCGGCCATCCTCCAGCACCACGATCCGGTCGGCATCGGCGATGGTGGACAGCCGGTGCGCGATGGTGATCACGGTGCGGCCCTGCCCCATTTCCTTCAGACTGTCCTGAATATCCCGCTCGGTCTGGGTGTCCAGCGCCGATGTCGCCTCGTCCAGCAGCAGGATCGGCGGGTTTTTCAAGAGGGTGCGCGCGATGCCCACCCGCTGCTTTTCCCCGCCCGACAGTTTCAGGCCGCGTTCGCCCACCGTGGTCTGATAGCCGTCCGGCAGGCCCATGATGAAATCATGGATCTTGGCCGCCCGCGCCGCCGCCACCACCTCGGCCTCGGTCGCTGCGGGACGGCCATAGGCGATGTTGTAGTGGATCGTGTCGTTGAACAGCACCGTGTCCTGCGGCACCACGCCGATCTGGGCGTGAAGGCTGTCCTGCGTGATGTCGCGGAGATCCTGCCCGTCGATCCTGACCGCGCCGCCGGTCACGTCGTAGAAGCGGAACAGCAGCCGCCCGATGGTCGATTTGCCCGAACCCGACGGGCCGACCAGTGCCACCGTCTCCCCCGCGCCCACGCGCAGGGTGATGCCCTTCAGGATCGGGCGCTCGGCATCATAATCGAAGCGCACATCGTCAAACAGCACCTCGCCGCCCGCCACCTTCAGCGCGGGCGCACCGGCTTTGTCAACGATTTCCGCAGGTTGTGCCAGCAGACCGAACATCTGCCCCATATCCACCAAGGCTTGCCGGATTTCACGATACACCGTGCCCAGAAAGCCCAGCGGCAGCGTGATCTGGATCATATAGGCGTTCACCATCACGAAATCGCCCACTGTCAGCGTGCCCCGCTGCACCCCCAGCGCCGCCATCACCATCACGATCACCAGCCCCGTGGTAATCAGGAAGGCCTGCCCCACGTTCAGCAGCGTCAGCGACAGACCCGTCTTCACCGCCGCCGTTTCATACCGCGCCATCGCCACGTCATAGCGCCCGGCCTCGCGCGTTTCGGCCCCGAAATATTTCACCGTTTCAAAGTTCAGCAGGCTGTCGATCGCCTTCTGGTTGGCATCATTGTCCTGATCGTTCATCTCGCGGCGGATCTTCACCCGCCACTCGGTGATCTTGAAGGTGAAGGTGACATACAGCGCGATGGTGATCACCACGACCAGCATGTATTCGATGCCGAACAGCAGCGCGAAAATCACCGACACCATGGTCAGTTCCAGGATCAGCGGGCCGATGGAAAACAGCATGAAGCGCAGCAGGAAATCGACACCCTTGACCCCGCGTTCAATGATGCGGGAAAGGCCGCCGGTCTTGCGGGTGATGTGATAGCGCATCGACAGGCGGTGGATATGGGTGAATGTCTCCAGCGCCAGCTTGCGCAACGCACGCTGCCCCACGGCCACGAAAATCGCATCGCGCAATTCGCCAAAGGCCACCGAGCTGAGCCGCGCCAGCCCGTAGGCCACCGTCACCCCCACGGCCCCCAGCGCCAGAATGGCCTGTTCCGACGGGGCCTCGCCCGCAAGCGCATCGACGGCGGCCTTGTAAAAGAACGGGGTAGCCACCGACACGATCTTGCCGATCACCAGCGCCAGCAGCGCCAGCACGACGCGGCGTTTCACCCAGCCCTCGCCGTCGGGCCACAGATAGGGCAGCACGCGGCGCATGGTGGCAAGGCCGCCCATCTCGGGTGTCTCGGCGGGGGCGGGCGTGCTGGCATCGGTCATCTGGTGTCTCCTGCTGCGCCTTACCTAAGGCGCAGCGGGCGGAATGGCCAGAGGCGGGCAAGAAGATCCGGCCCGTGATGCGGCGCAAAGCGCGTGACGGCGGGCCTACTCGGCTGGTTCCGGTATGGCGAAAACCTGGCCCGGATAGATCAGGTCAGGGTTGCGGATGGCCTCGCGGTTGGCCTCGTAGACCTGCACATACAGAAAGCCGTTGCCAAAGCGTTCCTGCGCGATGCCCCACAACGTGTAACCCGGCTGCACGGTGACAGAGACCGGGCCCGGCTGCGGTGGCGGGGCGGCAGCGGCGACAGCGGTTTCGGGGGCGGCGGCAGCAGGGGCCGCCTCGGCCTGGGCCACTGGCGGCGGTGGGGTGGGTTCGGGCGCGGCGGGCGGGGCCGGATCGGGCGCAGGCTGCGCTGCGGGGGCGGGTTCAGGAGCGGCTTCTGCCGCGGGCGCGGGCTCTGCCACGGGCGCGGGCGTAGGCTCTGCCACGGGCGCGGCCGCGGGTGCGGCAACCGGCTGCGGCTGGGGGGCAAGTTCAGGTGCCTCGGACGGCGCGGGCGGAGGAGCGGCTGGCGTTTCAGCGACGGGTTCTGGCGCGGGTTCTGGCGCAGGATCGGGCACAGCTTCCGGCACGGGATCAGGTTCGACAGCCGCCAACCGTTCGGGCGGCGGCGCCTGCCCCGAGGCCTGGGCCAAAGCCTCCAGCGTTTCGCGCTGGAACGGCGTCTCGAACCGCGATGTCACGGTGCCTTCGGCATCAAGCTGGTCGGCGCGCAGGGTGTAAAGCCCCGGCTCCACCGCAGGCAATTCGCTGGCCCAGCCACCGTCGCCCGCCACCTGCACCGTCAGCATTTCGGCATTGTCCAGATACAGGCGCACAAAGGCCGCCGCCTGCCCCTTGCCCGCCAACAGCACCGCCCCGTCCGGGGAATAGGTGATCGTGTCGATTGACACATTGGCCAGCAGTTCGGCAGGCACATCGCCCGCCGGTTGCAGCACTTTTGCGCCCTCGTCAGTCAGAAGGATGGCGGCGGGGGCCGCGGCCACGGGTTCCGGCACGGGTGCGGGTTCTGGCGCGGGTTCCGGCTCCGCCACGGGCACGTTTTCCGCCACGGTCTCGGGCTGCGGCGCGGGTTCCGGCGCGGGCGCGGGCTCCGGTTCTGGCGCGGGCTCCGGTTCTGGCGCGGGCTCGGCTGGGGCTTCGGCAAGCACCATCGGCGTGGGCGCGATCACCACGGATTCCACCGAAGGGATGCTGCTGCCGTCCGCCAGCGCCATCAGCAGCGTCACCACCCGCGGGCTGCTGCTGGGCGGCAGGGTGAACTGCGCCACGAACTTGCCCTGCCCATCGGCGGGCGATGACGCCACCTCGGCCCCGTCCACCAGCACGCCCACCCCGGCCCCGGCCAGCGCACGGCCCGCGACCAGGGCAGACCCGTCCGCCTCGACCCGCACCAGATCAAAGGCGGGCGGGACGGGCGCGGGGGCAGGATCTGGCTCGGGGGCAGGCTCTGGCACGGGCTCTGCTGCCGGGGCCTCTGCCACGGCTTCCGGCGCGGGGGCGGAAGCCTCGGGCGCGGGCTCGGGCAGATTGGCCACAGATGCAGGGGCCACCACCGGTTCCGGCTGGTTGGCCGACCAGATCGTCCAGCCCAGCACAGCCACCGCCGCCGCACCACCTGCCAGAGCGGCGGCGCGCGCCCCCGCCCCCATTGCCTTGCCGTCAGCCATTCATCTTCCCCTTTGCGGTGCCTTTTTGCGGCCCCTGCTTGTCCTTGTTACAAGAACCCCATTATCAAGGGGAAAGGCAACTATTTTCAGGTATTCCCATGACCCTGCTCCGTTCTGTCTGTGTCTTCTGCGGCTCACGTCCGGGGCTTCGCCCGGCCTATGTGCGCGATGCGGCAGAAACCGGCGCGCTGATAGCGGCGCAGGGCTGGCGGCTGGTCTATGGCGCGGGCGACGTGGGACTGATGGGCGAGGTGGCACGCGCGGCCATGGCGGCGGGCGGGCGCACGATGGGCGTCATCCCCACGCATCTGTTGGCCCGCGAACAGGGCAAGCGCGACCTGGGCCAGCTGGTCATCACCGAGGACATGCATGAGCGCAAGAAGGTGATGTTCATGAACTGCGATGCCATCGTGGTGCTGCCCGGCGGCATCGGCAGTCTGGACGAGTTTTTCGAGGTGCTGACATGGCGGCAGATCGGCCTGCATGCCAAACCGATCATCCTGCTGGATACCGATGGCTATTGGCAGCCGCTGCTGGCGCTGCTGCGCCATGTGATTGCCGAAGGCTTTGCCGAGGATACGGTGCTGGGCTATTTCAGCGTGGCCGCAGATGTGCCCGCGCTGCGCACGGCCCTGCGCGCCGCGCTGTCCTGAGAGCGGAGCCGTGGACAGCCCCGGCCCCAAGATCAGGACAGTTCAACCACCGTGATCTCGGGCGGGGAACCGAAACGCACCGGCAGGACCGAACAGCCAAGCCCGCCCGACACCACCAGATCGCGCCCGCCCTCGGCGACATGGCCATAGGCAAAGCGGTTGCCATAGGCCGATGGCACAACCGGGGCCCAGCCGAACAGCCGGATCTGCCCGCCATGGGTGTGGCCTGACAGTTGCAGCGCCACCGGCGGGGCGGCCGCAAAGATATCGGGCTCATGTGCCAGCAGGATCACCGGGGCATCATCCGTCACCTGCGCCAGCGTGGCGGGCAGGTCATCCACCCCGCCACCGCCGTAACCCCGCAGGAAAGCCATCTGCGACCCCAGCCCCGCCAACCAGAAGGCGCCCGCGCCTGCGGCGATCCTGACCGCGCGGTTTTCCAGCACCGGCAGGCCCGCCGCCTGCATCGCGGCTTCGGTCAGGGTCGGCCCGGCGCGGCGCGACTGTGCGGCGCGGTCATCCCACCAGTCATGGTTGCCCTGCACCGCCCAGACACCCAAAGGGGCCACAAGCCCCGCCAGCAACGGGGCCACCGTTTCAATCGGCACCACACCGGACTGAAAGCGGTGGCTGGCGCGGTAGTCGCCCATCAGCACGATGATGTCGCCCTGCAAGGCATTGGCACGGCTGACAATATCCGCCACACGCGCCAACCCCATCTGCGGAAAGGCCGCATGCAGGTCGGCCAGCATCACGATGCGCAGCTTTTGCCCGCGCGGCCAGCCCGCCGGTTGCAGCCGCCATGTCTTTACCCGCAGCCGCCATACAGGCTCCGCCCACAACCCCCAGACCGCAGCCAAAAGGCCTGCCAGGGATATCCCCAGCAGACCTTGCAGCACCTTGCGGCGCGGGATCATGTCAGAGGCGCGAGGCCACGTTTTCCCAGTTCACCAGCTTGTCGAGGAAGTTGGTCAGATAGGCCGGGCGCTTGTTGCGGAAGTCGATGTAATAGGAATGTTCCCACACATCGCAGCCCAGCAGGGCGGTCTGGCCAAAGCACAGCGGGTTCACGCCGTTTTCGGTCTTGGTGACTTTCAGCGCGCCATCGGCATCCTTCACCAGCCAGGCCCAGCCCGAACCGAACTGCCCTGCACCAGCGGCGGCGAAGTCTTCCTTGAACTTGGCGACGGAACCAAAGGATTCGGTCAGCGCAGATTCCAGCTCGCCCGGCATCGCAGCACCGTTCGGCCCCATCATTTCCCAGAACTGGGCGTGGTTCCAGTGCTGGCTGGCGTTGTTGAAGATGCCGTTCTGCGCCACGGCGGTCTTGTTGTAGGTGCCGACGATGATCTCTTCCACCGTCTTGCCTTCCCACTCGGTCCCCGCAATCAGCTTGTTGCCGTTGTCGACATAGGCCTTGTGGTGGATGTCATGGTGGTATTCCAGCGTTTCCTTGGACATGCCGAGGGCGGCAAGCGCATCATGGGCATAGGGAAGATCGGGAAGGGTGAAGGCCATGGGTCAGATCCTTTGAAAAGGCTTGCGGGACGCCGCCTATAAGAGGTTATCATCCACCAACGTCAAGGGGCGGGTTGGGTTCCACGCACGCTTTGCCTGCGGCGCTACAACTTGCAGGTGCCGCGCCCCTCGAAAATATCTTCAAAGCCCGAGGGTCGGGCCGACAGCATGAAAGATTTCAATCCCTTCAGGTAAACGGCGCGATAGCTCATCTGCGTCACCTGTCCGGTGCCGTTTCGCAGGGTCACGCGCCATGACACCGTCAGCCGCTTGGCATCGGCCTGCACGATCTTTGCCGGAATGGGTTTGCCATGCACATGATGGACAATCGCATCATAGACGATCGCCTCGCCCGTCGCCGCGTCATGCGAAATGATGACCTGCGGCGACAGATAGCCGCCACCCGCGTTGCTTTCGGCAATCGCGCATTGATAGATCACCGGCTCCGCAGCAGCGGCACCTGCGCCAAAAAGGCAGGCAAGCACGGCAAGGATTCGGGTCATGGCGTTCTCCATCGCAATGTGGCCCAGTAAGCCCGGCCTGGGGCGGTGCGTCACGTTGCCACGACAGGCGGGCGGCTCAAAGACCCTGTCAGGCCTGACTGGCGGCACATGTCATGCAAAGACCAAACGGCAAAGCCGGTTCAGCCCAGTTCCGACCCGCGCTGTGCGGAATGGCTCAGCAATCCCATGACATAGCCCGCGACAGAGCGGAAGCTGACCAGCGTATAGCCGTCACCCTCGCGCCAGAAGGCGGCGGCGACCTGTGCGGCGCGGGTGCGGCGCAATTCGTCGGGGGCCAGTGCTGCCAGATCGACGGGGCACAGCTTTGTCAGCACCTGATCGGCCCGAGGCCCGGTGATGCGGAACACCGCGCGGGCATCCGACACATCCACCGCCAGATGATGCACGCCGTCCAATGCAGCGGCAATCCGTTGCAGCGCGGCAGCGGCATCGGCATAGGGCAGGATCAGCAGCAGTTCGTCGGGCGACATCCAGCCCACGGCACGCTGGCCATCCATGATGATGCGGCGCTGTGCGGGCAGGCCCAGCCCCACCGCCGCCTGCACGGCTGCGGGGCAGGCGGGATGATCCAGCGCACAGCGCAGGCTGATCATGCCCAAGGGGCCGATTTCCTGCACCCGGGCGAAACCGTCAAACACCGCGCCGCCAAGGGCGCTTTGCGGCATGTGGCTTGCGTCAAACATTCTGCCTGGCCCCGTCCTTGTCATAAAACACCTGATCGACGATCTTTGCCTTGACCGATCCGCCACCCACCTTGGGAAATTCCACCGTCTCGCCCATCCGGCTGGCGCCGTGCCGCACCAGCCCCATGGCAATGCCGCGTTTCAGCGTGGGGGAATAATAGGTGGACGTCACGCGGCCTTCGGTATTGCGCTGGCCATTGGCGTTGGTGCCCTCGGTCACGGCATAGGCCCCGTCGGGGATCACCGATCCGTCCAGCGTTTCCAGCCCCACCAATGTCCAGCGGTCGGGGCTGGCGAGGAAGGCGCGTTCCTGCCCCCGCTTGCCCAGATAATCGGCCTTCTTCTTCGAGATCGCCCAGCCCAGGTTCAGATCCTGCGGTATCACCGTGCCATCGGTTTCATCGCCAATCATGATGAAGCCCTTTTCGGCCCGCAGCACATGCAGCGCCTCGGTGCCGTAGGGCATCACGCCAAACTCGGCCCCCGCCGCGACGCAGGTCTGCCAGAACGCCAGCCCCTCGCTGGCCGGAATCGCCACCTCATAGCTGAGTTCACCTGAAAAGCTGATCCGGTAAACCCGCGCGCGGAAGCCACCCAACGTGCCATCGGCCCAGGTCATGAACGGCAGCGCGTCTTTCGACACATCCATCCCGCCCAGCTTTTCCAACAGCTTGCGCGCGTTCGGGCCAACCACCGCCACCTGCGCATATTGTTCGGTGACATTGGCGGTATAGACCTGCCAATCCCACCATTCGCATTGCAGCCAGTCTTCCATATGCGCGTGAATCCGGTCAGCCCCGCCGGTGGTGGTGTGGACAAGGAACGTGTTGGCATCAATCCGCGCCACCACGCCGTCATCCATCAGGAAACCGGATTCCGAACACATCAACCCATAGCGGCATTTGCCCACCGCCAGATTGCTCATCACCCCGGTATACAGCATGTCAAGGAATTTGCCGGCATCCGGCCCCTTGACCACGATCTTGCCAAGGGTCGAGGCATCCAGCAGCCCCAGCGCGTTGCGGGTGTTCGTCACCTCACGCTCCACCGCCTGCGCATGAGATTCGCCCGCGCGGGCAAAGCAATAGGGCCGACGCCACAGGCCCACGGGTTCAAAATAGGCACCCTGCGCCTCGTGCCAGCCATGCATCGGCGTTTTCCGCAGCGGCTGGAAAATCTCGCCCCGCGCCTCGCCGGCCAGTGCACCCAGTGTCACCGGCGTATAGGGCGGGCGGAAGGTGGTGGTGCCAACCTGCGGGATATCTGTGTTCAGCGCCCCGGCCAGCACGGCCAGCCCGTTGATGTTGCTGAGTTTTCCTTGATCGGTCGCCATGCCCAGCGTGGTGTAGCGTTTGGTGTGTTCGACCGATTCATACCCTTCGCGCGCGGCAAGCTGCACGTCGGACACTTTCACATCATTCTGATAATCCAGCCACATCTTTGCCTTCAGTGCAGGCGCGGCCCCCTGCGGCATGATCCAGACCGGGGCCATGGGGGATTCGTCGGCGGCAATGGCCTCGGGGGCCGCAGCACCCGCCTGCCCCACAGCGGCCAGCCCTGCGGCATGGCCGTCGGCCAGACAATCGCCCGCCAGCAGCGCGCCGTTGGCCGCACCGGCGGCGATCACCATGGCGCTGCCGTCATCGGTGGTCGGCGGGCGTGTGGCATCGGGGCGGAAATGCGCGTTCGCGGCATCCCATGTCAGCTTGCCGCCGCAATGGCTCCACAGATGCACGACGGGCGACCAGCCGCCCGACATGGCCACAGCCTCACAGGCTACCTCTTCCAGCACCGCGCCCTCACCGGCCTGGGCACAAAGCGCCACGCCGGTCACGCGCTTGCCGCCCTTGACCTTGGCAATCGCCTTGCCGGTTTCCACCCGTATCCCCAGCGCGCGGGCCTGCATCGGCAGCGCGCCATTGGCCTGCGCGCGCGCATCGACGATCACCGGCACCACCAGCCCCGCCTGATGCAGCGCAATCGCCGTGCGGTAGGCGTCGTCGTTGTTCGTCACCACCACCGTGCGGTCGCCGGGCGATATGGCGAAGTTCACCACATAATCGCGCACCGCAGCCGCCAGCATCACGCCGGGTATGTCATTGCCCGCAAAAGACAAAGGCCGCTCGATCGCCCCCGTGGCGGTAATGATCCTGCCCGCCCGGATGCGCCAGAGCCGGTGTTTGGGCCGCCCGTCGCCGGGGGTGTGATCGGCCACTCTCTCATCTGCCAGCACATAGCCATGGTCATAGACCCCTGCCCCGCAGCAACGCAGGCGCAGGGTCACATTCTCCATCCGTTCAAGGGCTTGAACGGCGTTCTTCACCCATTCATCCGCAGACTGGCCGTCCACCGTCACGCCATCCACCGGGGCACGCCCGCCCCAATGCGCGGTCTGTTCCAGCAGCATCACCCGTGCACCGGATTGCCCGGCCACCAAAGCCGCTTGCAAGCCCGCAATCCCGCCGCCCACCACCAGCACATCGGCAAAGGCATAGGCCTGTTCATAGCGATCCGCGTCGCGGTCTTTCGGCGCTTTGCCCAGACCGGCGGATTGCCGCACGATCGGTTCGAACACATGTTTCCAGAAGGCGCGCGGGTGAATGAAGGTCTTGTAATAGAAGCCGGCGGGCAGCAGTTTGGCCGCGTAATTGTTCAGGATGCCGATGTCGAAATCGAGGCTGGGCCAGTGGTTCTGGCTGCCCGCCTCCAGCCCTTCGAACAGTTCCGTCGTGGTGGCGCGCTGGTTCGGCTCCAGCCGCGCGCCTGCGCCCAGATTGACCAGCGCGTTCGGCTCTTCCGGCCCGGCAGCCACCACGCCGCGCGGGCGGTGGTATTTGAAGCTGCGGCCCACCAGCATCTGGTCATTGGCCAGCAGGGCGGCGGCCAGCGTGTCACCGGCAAAACCGCCCATCCGCTTGCCGTTGAAGGTGAATTCATGGGCCGTCGAACGGTCGATCAGACGGCCACCGGAGGCAAGACGTGTGGTCATTTGTAACCTTCCCAGCCGGGGCGTTTGGCGGTGATCTTGGCAATGATATCGGCGGGCGGCTCGCCCAGCTGTGCGGGATAGGTGCCGAACACCTCCAGCGTCACAGTGCAGCGCGCAGCCAGAAACCACTTGCCGCAGCCATAGGCATGCCGCCAGCGCTCAAAATGCACGCCCTTGGGGTTCTTGCGCGCGAACATGTAGGATTCGAAATCATCGTCCGACGAGCCGGGGCCAAAGCGTTTCAAATGCGCCTCGTATCCGGGGGTGAGTTCGGTTTCCTCGGCTTTGACGCCGCAGTAGGGGCATTCAAGGGTTAGCATTGTGGTGCTCCTCTTGCGTTTTTTGCCAATTCCTTAAGGAAATCTGGCGTCTTAAGCTTGACCGCTTCTGCGTCTGACCAAGTGACATAGACCGCAAACGTATCGTCTGCGGGATCGTATTCAAAACCCAACGTATTGCATGCCCAAGTCAAAGGTTTTGCTTGCTCAGGACCGGATTTCAAATGTTTCCAAATAGACTGGTAGCTGTAGTTCTTGTCAGCCATTTGCTCTGCAATGAGAGGCGTGACTTTGGTGGTCAATACCGCCATCAATGCGCCACCTCCGCCAACACCGATTCAGCAATGAACCGCCCTTCGCGGAACCGCTCGATTTCGAACGCCGCCACCCAGTCAGAACTGGAAATACACCGATGCTCTTGGCGCGGGGTTGTCCGACAGCCCGCCCGAGGTGATCGCCATGGCCATGCCTGCCGCGACAAGCTGCAATGCCGCGCCAAAGACGAAACCGGCGATGGCGGGGGCGCGGCGTTGCAGGCTGGCGGCGGTGGGCAGGAGGTCGGCAAGGCGGCGGCGCATGGGCGGCTCTCCGTGGCTGGGTGCAGCACAGATAGGCCGCCGCAGCGCCCGCGCAAAGTGACAAGCCTGTCAGTGTGCTGCGGCATCGGCATCAATGCGCCACCCCCGCCGCCACGGATTCGTCGATGAACCGCCCCTCGCGGAACCGTTCCATGCCGAATTCGGCAGCCAGCGGCCCCGGCTCGCCCTTGGCCATCAGTTCGGCCATCGCCCAGCCCGACCCGGGAATGGCCTTGAACCCGCCGGTGCCCCAGCCGCAGTTGATGAAGCAATTGCCCAGCGGGGTTTTCGACAGGATGGGGGATCGGTCGCCGGTCATGTCCACGATGCCGCCCCACTGGCGCAGCATTTTCAGCCGGGAAATCATCGGGAAGGTTTCGACCAGCGCGCGCAGCGTTTCCTCGATATGGTGGAACGACCCGCGCTGGGTGTAGTTGTTGAACCCGTCGGTGCCGCCGCCGATCACCATCTCGCCCTTGTCGGACTGGCTCATGTAGCCATGCACGGTGTTGGCCATGACGACCACATCCATGCAGGGCTTGATCGGCTCGGATACCAGCGCCTGAAGCGCCACAGCCTCGACCGGCAGACGGAAGCCAGCCATTTCGGCCACCTGCCCCGAATGGCCTGCCACCACGATGCCCAGCTTCTTGCAACCGATGAAGCCTTTGGTCGTCTCCACCCCCGTCACCTGGCCGCCTTCCGACCGCACGCCCTTCACCTCGCATTGCTGGATGATGTGCATGCCCATGGCCGAACAGGCGCGCGCATAGCCCCAGGCCACGGCATCATGCCGCGCCGTGCCGCCGCGCGCCTGATAAAGCGCGCCCAGCACCGGGTAACGCGGCCCGTCGATGTTGATGATCGGCACCAGTTCCTTCACCCGCTGCGGCCCGATGTATTCGGTCGTCACCCCTTGCAGCATGTTGGCATGCACGGTGCGCAGATAACCGCGCACCTCGTGATGCGTCTGGGCCAGCATCAACAGGCCCCGGGGGCTGAACATGATGTTGTAGTTCAGTTCCTGGCTCAGCGTCTCATACAGGCTGCGCGCCTTTTCATAAAGCGCGGCCGAGGGGTCTTGCAGATAGTTCGACCGGATGATCGTGGTGTTGCGCCCGGTGTTGCCGCCGCCCAGCCAGCCCTTTTCGATCACTGCCACATTGGTGATGCCGAAATTCTTGCCCAGATAATAGGCGGTCGCAAGACCATGCCCCCCGGCCCCCACGATGACCACATCATAGCTGGCGCGCGGCGCGGGCGAGGCCCAGGCCTTTTCCCAGCCGGTGTGGTGGCGCAAGGCCTCACGCGCGATGGCGAATACCGAATAGCGTTTCATCTGCCGACTCCCCGTGGCGGGTCTGACCTGTCTTCTGGAACGGGACACCGAATTCGCCCCCGCCGCAAGCGGCACTCTGGGGCGAAATGCGACATCGGCCTGCGACGCTTTTGCGCCATGCGCCACGCGTGGCCCTGTGCCAGCCTTTTGCACGGCGCGGGGACGCTTTTGCGCCATGCGCCACGCGTGGCCCTGCACCAGCCTTTTGCGCGGCGCGGGGACGCTTTTGCGGCATGGCGGCGGGATGCGACCGATTGGGGGCTTTTGCCCGGGGCTGGCAGGGCTTACATGGGGCAAGGCAAAGGGGGCGGCATGGGCGTGGTAGTGTTCTGGGGCGTGGCGGGGGCGGTGACGCTGGCGGTGGCGTTGGTGCTGCTGGCGGCGTTGCGGCGTGGCGGGCAACCCGATGATACGGCAGCGCAGGACATGCGCGTTTACCGCGATCAGCTGGCCGAGGTGGACCGCGATCTGGCGCGCGGCATCATCGCCGCAGACGAGGCCGGCCGCCTGCGCGCCGAAGTGTCGCGCCGGGTGCTGGAGGCTGACCGCGCGGCACAACGGGGCGGCCCGGCGGCCCTTGGCGGGCGCGGCTTGCCGCTGGCTGCCGGGCTGATGCTGGTGGTGCTGGGCGCTGCGGTCTGGGGCTATGCGCGGCTGGGCGCGCCCGGCTATCCCGACATGCCCATGGCCGCCCGCATCGCGCAGGCCGAGGTGTTGCGCACCAACCGGCCCGCACAGGCCGAGGCTGAGGCTTCGATGCCCGCATCCGTGTCGCCAGACGCCGACCCCGCCTTTCTGGATCTGATGGAAAAGCTGCGCGGCGCCGTGGCCAGCCGCCCGGGCGACCTGCAAGGCCAGGAACTGCTGGCCCGGAACGAAGCGCAACTGGGCCGCTTTTCCGAGGCTGCCGCCGCGCAGGCGCAGGTAATCGCGCTGAAGGCCCCGGGTGACAGCGCCGCCGACCATGCCGCACTGGCCGAACTTCTGATCCTGGCCGCCGGGGGCTATGTGTCGCCCGAGGCCGAGTCTGCGCTGACCGAGGCGTTGCGGCGCGATCCGCAGGACGGGCTGGCGCGGTATTATTCCGGCCTGATGCTGGCGCAGACCGGGCGGCCCGACCTGGCCTTTCAGATCTGGCGCGGGCTGCTGGAAAGCTCGGGGCCTGACGCGCCCTGGCTGCCTGCGCTGCGCGCGCAGATCGGCGACATGGCGCGGCGCGCAGGCGTCGATTACGCGCTGCCCGACACCGCGCTGCCCGGCCCTTCGGCGGCGGATGTCGAGGCTGCGGCAGATATGACGGACGCCGACCGGCAGGCGATGATCGAAGGCATGGTGGCGCAATTGTCCGACCGGCTGGCGACCGAAGGCGGGCCTGCCGCCGACTGGGCGCGGCTGATCGCGGCTTATGGCGTATTGGGCCAGACCGACCGCGCCGCCGCCATCTATGCCGAGGCGCAGGGCCGGTTTCAGGGCCGCACCGCCGATCTGGCGGCGTTGCAGTCTGCGGCGGAACAGGCCGGAGTCACCGAAGATGCCGGGTTGGCCGAATGAACATCCATGACCGGGTGGAGGATTTCGTGACCGCCCTGCCCCGGCATGGCGCGCTGGCGGGGCTGGATTTTGGCGAAAAGACCATCGGCGTGGCTGTGTCGGACGGGCTGCGCAATGTGGCGACCCCGCTTTTGACCATCCGCCGGGTGAAATTCACCGAAGATGCCGCACACCTGTTGGCGCTGATCGCGCAGCGCGGGCTGGCGGGGCTGATCCTGGGCCTGCCGCGCAACATGGACGGATCGGAAGGCCCGCGCGCCCAGGCCACCCGCGCCTTTGCCCGCAATCTGGCGCGGCTGACGCCCTTGCCCATCGGGTTCTGGGATGAACGCCTGTCCACCGTGGCCGCCGAAAGGGCGCTTCTGGAGGCGGATACGTCACGCAAACGCCGCAAAGAGGTGATCGACCATGTGGCCGCCGGGTATATCCTGCAAGGAGTGCTGGACCGGATGGGCCATATGCGCCGGGAGACCGAAGGTTGAAGGACACCGACCCGTTGAAAGATGACCTGTGGGAACGCGACGAGATCGCCTCGCCCTGCGTGAAGCTGTGCGTGATCCACCCCGAAGAGCGCATCTGCGTGGGGTGCTTCCGCACCATCGACGAAATCGCCGTCTGGTCGCAACTGGCGCGTGAGGCCCGGGCCGAGATCATGGAAGACCTGCCCTCGCGCGCGCCGCGTCTGGCAAAACGCCGCGGCGGCCGGGCCGGGCGGCTGGATCACTGAAACAGGTGTGACCTGCCCGGTGCATGAGCAAATGTTACTTGCGAGACGGATCAGTTATGCGTGCCGTTCGAACCTTCCCTCGTCATCGGGGTAAGTCCAGATTGTTTCATCAGCCAGTATTGCGGCTACAACTGCTTCAGCCCGTGCTTGACTTGTCGGGCGTCTTCCAAGCCCCATGTAGTCTGACTCTATCTGAACGAGGTATTTGACGACCTGATCGCGCGCCTCGCCGTCCCGCAACTGGCAAGCGGCGGAAATCAGATAGCTATCATACTCATTCGCAAATTTCGCGTTCGCTTCGTCGGTCCATTTTCCAGTGAAATGCCCGCCTGACCCAAGAAGACCTATCGGATCCCACAGACGCCAGCCAATGTCGCGCAGCTTTGATAGTTTAACTCTTGGCTTGGGCAATGCTTGTGTCATCGCGAACCCGGACAGTTGGACATATCGTCAACTAGATCAACTTCGCCAGTGTTCGCAATGGAGCAAACGGCAGAGGCCTCCGGCGGGGATATTTGGGCCAAGATGAAAACGCATCGGGGGCGGCCCCTTTCACCCGGCGTCGATCGGGTGTAGAAGGCGGCGCGGCCCGGCCAGCCACACCACAGCCCCTTGCAATGTGCGCCGGGCCCAGCCGCCGGACCCGGTCTGTAACCGGCCCGCTTTTCCTGTTGCATTTTTGCGCCCCGCTTGCCTGCCTCCTCCCCTCTGCCAAGGAAATCCCCCATGTCCTCCCCGCTTTTGCGTCAGGCACTTGTGCTGGGCGCGCTGTCCACAGTCGGGCCTTTTGCCATCGACATGTATCTGCCCGCGATGCCCGCGATTGCCGACGACATCGGCGCGACCGTGCCTGCGATGCAGGGCACGATCACCGCCTATTTCATCGCCTTTGGCCTCGCACAGCTGATCTATGGCCCCTGGGCCGATCAGGCCGGGCGGCGCGTGCCGCTGTATGCGGGGCTGGCGATTTTCATCATCGGTTCGGTGATCTGCACCTTTGCCACCTCGCCCGAGGCGCTGATGGCGGGGCGGTTCGTGCAGGGGCTGGGCGGGGCCGCCGTGATGGTGGTGCCGCGCGCCATCATCCGCGACCTGTATACCGGGCACGAGGCGACGCGGCTTATGGCCGCCATCATGCTGGTGATTTCCGTGTCACCCATGCTGGCGCCGCTGGCGGGGGCGGGGCTGATCGCCGTCACCGACTGGCGGGCGATCTTCGGCTTTCTTGGGGTCGCGGCGTTGGCGAGCCTTGCCATGACGCGGTTCGTGCTGCCCGAAACCCTGCCCGCATCGGCGCGCCAACCGGTTTCGGTGGCCGCCCTGTGGGCCGGGGCAAAGATGCTGCTCACGCATCGCGGCTTTCTGGGGCTGACCTTTCTGGGCGGCTTTGGCATGGCGAGTTTCTTTGTGTTCATCGCCTCGGCGTCGTTTGTCTATTCCGAGGCGTTCGGCCTTTCGCCCACCGGGTTCTCGCTGGCCTTTGCGGTGAATGCGCTGGGGTTCTTTGCCGCTTCGCAGATGGCGGCGGGGCTGGGGCAGAAACACGGGGCCGTGACGGTGGCGCTGTGGGCCACGGCCGGCTTTGCGGCCTTTACCGTGGGTTTGTTCGTGGTTGCGCTTCTGGGGCTGACCAGCCTGCCGGTGGTGATCGGCGGCCTGTTCCTGGCAAATGCCTGCCTGGGGCTGGTGATCCCCACCACGATGGTGCTGGCGCTGGAGGAACATGGCGAGCATGCGGGGCTGGCCTCCTCGCTGGGCGGCACGTTGCAGATGCTGGCGGGCGGCGCGATGATTGCCGTCACCGGGCCGTTCTTTGACGGCACGGTGGTGCCGATGCTGGCGGCGATTGCGCTGTGCGGGGTGCTGGCCCTTGTGCTGAGCCGGGTGGTGGTGGTGCGCCAGCCCGCGCTGGCCTGACCGGCGCGGGCGGGCACAGGCCCTGCCCGACCGCCGCCTGCGCGGTTCACGCCGCGCGGGCCTGCACCGCCTCTAGTGCGCGGTCCAAAAGGTCAAGCCCCGCGCCGGGCCGCGTGGCCCCCTCTGACAGCACGCGCCGCCAGCCCCGCGCCCCGGGCTGGCCCGCAAAAAGGCCCAGCATGTGCCGGGTGATCTGGTGCAGCCGCCCGCCCTCAGCCAGATGCCCGGCGATGTAGGGCCGCATGGCATCAATGACCTGAACAGCATCCGGCGCAAAATCATCGCCCCACAGCGCATCTGCCCCCAGCAGCACAGCGCCGGGGTCGTGATAGGCCGCACGGCCCACCATCACGCCATCAAGCCCCTGATCCAGCAGGTCTTTGGCCTGCGCCAAGGTGGTCACGCCGCCGTTGATGCAGATGGTCAACTGCGGGAAAGCGGCCTTCATCGCCAGCACCAAAGGATAATCCAGCGGCGGGATTTCACGGTTTTCCTTGGGGCTGAGGCCCTGAAGCCAGGCCTTGCGCGCATGGATGATGACATGCCGCACCCCGGCCTGCGCGATCTGGTCGATGAACGCGGGCAGCACCTGTTCGGGCACCTGGTCATCCACGCCGATGCGGCATTTCACCGTGACAGGCACCGGGCTTTCGCCGATCATCGCCGCCACGCATTCGGCGACCAGCGCGGGCCGTTCCATCAGCACCGCGCCAAAACAGCCCGACTGCACCCGGTCTGACGGGCAGCCCACATTCAGGTTGATCTCGTCATAGCCATAAGGCACCGCCAGCCGCACCGCCTGCGCCAGTTCCGCCGGGTCGGAGCCACCCAGTTGCAGGGCCACCGGATGCTCTGCCGCGCCATGCCCCAGCAGCCGGTCACGCGGCCCATGGATCACCGCCGCCGCCGTGACCATCTCGGTATATAGCATCGCGCGCCGGGTGAACTGGCGGTGGAAATGGCGGCAATGCCGGTCCGTCCAGTCCATCATCGGAGCCACGGAAAGCATGTGAGCGTTGTTTTTATTTGGTTTTTCTGTTGTTTTGCTCACTTCGCCGCGCTCCGTCTCGATTTCATTTCCGGCGTGTTTTCAATGGTTTGCGCTTGTCCCGATTTTCGACTTGCTACAATGTAGCAAAAAATCAGGGGCTTTGTAGCAAATCATGGGCACGATCACCGAACGCCGTAAGAAGGACGGCAGCACGTCCTATACCGCACAACTGCGGATCATGCGAGACGGCAGCGCGGCATCCGTTGCCTCCACCTTCGAGCGGCGCGCGGCTGCCGAAGCCTGGCTGCGGCGGAAAGAGGCGGAAGCCAAAAAGCCCGGCGGGTTCGAGAAGATCAGCGGCGCGCGCACCGAAGTGAAGGGTGAAACCCTGGGTGATGCCATCACCAAGTATGTCAGCGAGAGCGAGAAGAAGATCGGGCGAACCAAGACGCAGGTGCTTAATACCATGCTCAGCTACGAGATCACCCTCCTGCCCTGCGCCGCCGTCACCTCGCAGGACATTGTGGCCTTCGCGCAAGACCTGCTAGGCGGTGGCCGCCAGCCGCAGACGGTGCAGAATTATCTGTCGCACCTCTCGGCCATCTTTGCGGTGGCAAAGCCCGCCTGGGGCCTGCCGCTGGACCCTATGGAAATGAAGGCGGCGATGATGGTCTGCAAGCGGCTGGGTGTCACGGCGAAATCTGGCAAGCGCAATCGGCGGCCGACCATCGCAGAAATGGACCGGCTGATGACGCATTTCTCCGACAAGCACACCCGGGGCCGCTCGCTTCCGATGCACATGGTCTGCGCCTTCGCCCTGTTCTCTACGCGGCGGCAGGAGGAAATCACCCGCATCCGCTGGGCTGATCTGGAAGCTGGCCGCGTGCTGGTGCGCGACATGAAGCACCCCGGCGACAAGGCGGGCAATGACACATGGGTTGACCTGCCGCCCGAGGCCGAGCGGTTCGCGCGCGCCATGCCGCAGGTGAAGCCGGAAATCTTCCCCTATTCCACCGACGCCATCACCGCCTCGTTCACACGCGCCTGCAAGTTCCTGGAGATTGATGACCTGCACTTCCACGACCTGCGCCACGAAGGCGTGTCGCGTCTGTTCGAGATGGGCGGGACGATTCCCGTGGTGGCGGGCGTGTCAGGGCACCGGAGCTGGCAGAGTTTGCAGCGGTATGCGCATCTGCGGCAGACGGGGGACAGGTGGGTATTGTGGCGCTGGCTTTCAATATTTTGAGGGCTTAGACCCAGTTCTTGGCAAGATTGCTCGAAGAAGAAAGATCATTTGACTTCAGCTTCGCAGCATTCAATCATAGGTTGTTGATTCTCTCGGGAATGCCAAATGACGAAGATCTCGTGCGCGATTTTTTTTCTTTGGCTTACGTCCAATGTTGCATTTTCCGAAACTTGGGGCCCGCCTCATAAAGTAGTAATAGGGACGGTCGTGGAGCTAGACGACGGCGGCCGGATAAGTGTTAGCTACGGCGACGGATTTCCTCCTAAGGCGCTTACCATACAATTCCTGCTGCCTAGGATTGGCGACAGAATAGATGATTTGCGCGGCATCCTAATCGGAACCACAGTTTTATGCGGGTTATACCCTAGCAGAGGGTTTTCAGTCTCCCATGAGGGAATCTGCTACGCAAGAGTCTCCTGTAGCGGTGAGACGCTCTGCACTCAGTTCGTTGAGATTAGCAGGATGACGAGGAACCTTGGGGACGAGTAACAGCAACCTGACGCCGAAGCAAAGCGACAGAAGTAATAGAATTCAGCATGGCGAACGAGATTCAAGACCTGTTTGATAGCAATATTATTAGAGGATTTGACACTGGAGAAACCAATGTGTCGAATCTTGAAGACATAGACGACGACGACTATGCAATTAGTACGGCTAGGCTGTCTGATTTGATCAATGCGCTCCAGTATCTGCATGACAACAGCCCGACATTCTCTTCGGCTATTGCAAGGCTAACAGGCCCCGATGAAATTTGGATCGATGTTTCCGATACCAATCGACCGCAGGCGTTTTGGGGCTCTGTTTTGCCGTCTGGCGTGACAGGAATTGTTGCCCTCAGCCATAATGATAACGGGTCCATTATCGACAACAATGGGTATGTGCAACAGCTCAACTTCGCGCGGGTGCTAGCACATGAATTTTTCCATATTCTATATGGTATTGGTGATACGACCGCAAACCTTTCGGGAGCCACCGACACGCCACAGGCTGCCTACCAAGGTGGTGCCGTCATCTTTGAAAATGCAGTTTATAATGAAATTGAAGGATCATCTTACACTGAGCGCACTTCATACGCATCATCCATACCAGCAACTTTTGCGGGCGATAGCCCAGCGCTGAGGACTGCATCATCTGTGTTGGATGAGTTTTCGGGTATTCTTCAAGGCGACGTCATCAGCTGGACCCTGGGCAATACCGTCGATATTGTACTATTAGCAGCGGAGTCAGACGGCATATCTACTGCCCCTGGGCGCAACGTTAATACGAGTAACAACACTTCTATTCAGAGCGACCTCATAATTGGCGTGTATGCCAGCGGGAGTACAGACGATCTTATCCAATCCGGGGTGGGAAATGACTTCGTATACGGTTTTGTTGGCAACGACACTATCGACGGTGGCGCAGGTGACGACCATCTATTTGGCGAAGCCGGTGACGACGAGGTAATCGGCGCAGAAGGGCTTGACTTTTTGGCGGGCGGTCTTGGCGACGACTTTTTGTTTGGCGGAGACGGAGCAGATGCGCTGCATGGCGGGGGCGGTGACGATGGACTGTACGGCGGCAATGACGATGATGTAATGTATATCGACGCGTCCGATGCAATTATCTTCGGAGGGAATGGCTTTGACCGCCTAGTCGCAGTCGAGGCCGAGTCAGGTCCTTTGCCACTTATTGTTGATATGGAATCAAGCGAAGTAGAGTCTATCGTTGCTGGCAGTGGTGACGACACCATCTATGGCTTTGGTGGAACTACACGTTACATTGCAGGAGGGGCAGGAAGCGACTCGATCTATATCGACACATCAATTGCTCCAATGGTTATTTGGGCTGGAGATGGCGCCGATGAAGTGCATCTTTCTGGGCGCAATTTAGAGGGGATATTGGTAATAGATGCCCCTAATATTACAGAGGAAAATTTCCATCTACTTGATTTGAGCGATATAGCTGGGGTTAGTAGTTGGGCTCATATTTCAGCGGTGATTATCAACCCAGACTCCTCTGATAGACTATATATTGGGGGCGGTGCCCTAGGGGTCAGCTTCGTTTACAACCCTGTTGCAGGAATGATTCAGCAGTATGTCAGTGCTGGAGGGAGCGATGGGTGGTTAATTGGCATAGCAGGCATGCGATCTGGTGCCGGATTTGGCCTAAGCGGTTCCGTACTCGGCGCCACTTATCAGAATGTCGAAGAAGTGTATAGGTTGAATTACGATAGCGATGATAACTGGTTCTTTGATCTTGAGCGGTATCCTGGTCCTGACGGATACGTTGAGGGCAACTATGGACATGAGTTGACGAGTGAAAACTATGACTATTCTGAAACAGTGCCTGCAACTGAATACGAAGATGAGTATCAGTTGCTTTACTGGCACCATGGCATTGTTCCGAGCGCAGAGATGTATGGATACTTTTTAGCAGGGGGTAGCTTTTCCGGGCAAACTTTGACTGGCAATGGTGATTTCTCCGTGATGCTTTAGTACCTCTTCGCGGCCTTGAGAGGAGGTCTGATAGTTTTTCAATCAGAATTATTGGGCTTGGCGTTGCTCCGCCGAGACTAGGTCTTCGTATTGAAGTATTGTTGTCGCAAGCAGGTTGGCGACTGTTTCAGTCCGAGCGTTCGCCAACTCCCGCCCCCGCTTCTCCGCCGCCACGGCATCCATCAGCTCCCCTGCGGTGCGCGGCACCGGGCCGGTCCACCCTGGCGCGGGAATCAGCAGATCGGCTGGCACCACAATTCCCGCCGGTTCAGTTCCACAGCCGCTGAGCAGCAGCGCGCAGGCTATCAGACAGCGGTTCATCGCGTCCCTCCAAGGATTTCAGATCGTGTTCGATGCCCGCCCAGCGGGCGGCTTCGGCTTCCATGCGCTTCAGATGCGCGCGGTGGACTTCGGCTGACCGCTGGTAGGCGGTGACTTCGGCCTCTGCCGCCGCCAGTTCGCCCGCCAGCCCGTTCGCCCGCTCGCGCCAGTAATAGGCATGTCCGATCAGGATCACGGCCAGCAGGGCGAGGCCCGCCGCCCGCTTCACCCCGGCGATCATGCCGCCAACCATTGCTTGACCTTGAAGCCCGGGCAGGCCCGGTTCGCGTGGTCATTGTGGCCGGTGATGTAGTTCGTCCTGAATAACACCTATGCTATTGATTTTGCGCTGAAACGTTGCGGTTTTTCTCGCCATGGTCTGCAAGGTTTTGTATAATTTCCGCCGAAACCTTGCAATTTCGGGTCTGTCATGAAGC
>NZ_WHUT02000020.1 GCF_009380135.2 Fertoeibacter niger
TGCCCTCACGGGCCTGATATGAGAGCCACTGGCGGGTAGCATGAACCCAAGCAGGCAAAAAGACCTGCTGCGAACCCCTCACATCGCTGGTGGCGGTTGGTGCAGGAGTTTCCACACAGCCTAGGCCATTCGGCGTCAGGCGCGCCTCGGTGAGGTAGATTTTCTTGGCGCCCTTGCCGAACGGCCGGAACAACGGGCGGACCGCGCAGCCTGGCACGCTGATCAGGCCCGCGACGCATTCCTCGCCCAACATGATCTGCGAGACTCCGGTCACCAGATCGAGTTCGTCGGCGATGGCGTTGTTCACCACCTGCGTCACGCTGCATCCCCAACGCACCGAAACCTCTAGAATCGAATAGAAAACCTGCGCCGGAAACGCCATGCCTGCCTCCTTGTTTGACCGCCGGTATGGCCGTGACCTCGGGTCGAACGAGACCAAGCCCCAGCCTCTCGGTGGGGTGACCATCTGGCGATTCTGGTTGTGAACTGCTCTCCCCGAAGTTGTCAGAGTTCCATGTTTGTTCATAATGAAATCGGAGCCTCAGACAGCGAAACGCTGTGGATAAAAGTCCGGAATAATTACCCGGTTTGTTTCCGCCGGTTTCCGCCTCTTTGCCGGTGCCCTGCCCGTGCTTGTCTTGACTCACTGATTTCAGCGCGCCGATCCGGGAGCGCTGGCGAGGGAGAAAAGACATGAAAAAGATTGACTTAAGCGCTACTGAAGATGCCGCGCCGGAGGTGGATTCCGGCCTGCTGGTTGGCTGGCTGAACCGCACCGACCTCGCCCGGGAACTGACCCTGTCAGTGGACACCCTGCAGCGCTGGGAGACCCGGCGCATGGGCCCGCCCTGCGTCCGGGTGGGCCGCAAGGTGCTTTACCGCATGGAGGCCGTCCGGGACTGGCTGCGTGAGCAGGAGGCCCGCAAGGCGGGTGTCAGCCGCGCTGTCGCCGGTCGGCGTTGAGGGGGCGATCATGGCACGGATCACCCCCGACGGCGCTTTGCCAATCACCGCGCTGATCGCCGAGGCCCAGCGCGAACTGGACATGCGTCATCAGTATTATTGGTCCCGGGTTCGGGCGGGCAAAATGCGCCAGGATGACGCTGACAAGCGCATCGCCCTGATGCAGGCCATCGTAAAACGCCTGACCGTCACGGCGGCGCTATGAGCCACAAGGCCACCAATTGGGCGATCCAGCAGCGCGGGTTAAGCCCCGTGACCAAGCTGGTGCTGTGGTATCTCTGCGACCGGCATAACCCGGATTTCGGGTGCTTCCCGTCGCAGGACCAGTTGGCGGCCGATGCCGAAATCTCCCGCGCGTCGCTGAACACCCACCTCGAAAAGCTGGAAACCGCCGGGCTGATTAGGAGGCAGCGGCGGGTCGACCAGGTCACCCGGAAGCAAAAATCCACCCGCTATGTCTTGGGCTTCGAGGACGATTTCGGGGGCGAGCCGTGTCCAGAATCTGGACATGGAAAACCGCAAAAGCCGTGTCCAGATTTTAGCAAGAGCCGTGTCCAGATTCTGGACACTAACCTTGTAAGAGAACCAGTAACTACTACCGCGTGTGACGCAGGCGCGAGCGGCGTTGCCGAAGCGGCTTGCCTCGCAGCCTGCGGCGAAGGGCTGACCCCAACTGCCAGGGCGGCGATCACCACCACCCGGCCGGTGATCGATGCCTGGCTTGCCGCAGGCTATGACCTCGCAACCGACATCCTGCCCACGCTTGCCGCGCGGACCAAGCGCCAACGTGCCGACCCGATCCGGACATGGGCGTATTTCTCGACGGCGATTGCCACGCGCCATGCCCAAAGGACAGCGCTGGCGGCGAAGGCGAAAAGTGCTGGGGAAACGAAGACGGTGCCCACGCTCACCGCCCATGAAATTTTGCTGCGAACAGCCGAGTGGATCAACTCCGGCCGCTTCGTCCCGCCCAGCGCGGTGAACAACACCACGCGGGATGCCCTGCTGCGGGCCGGGCTGGTGACCGAGGCCGCGCTGCGTGCCCGCCAGATTTATTGAACCCCCGAAGGAGAACCGAATGCCCCTGAGCCCCCGCGACATCGAGGATCGCTTCGAGGAAGCCGCCTACACCCTGCGACGCCTGCCCGAGAAAGACCGCCCCCGCGGCTATGGCGGGTCGTGGCCGTCGGTCGTGCAGGAGGCCAAACACGCCTACGGCTACACGCCCGAGGCCCCGATGCGGGTGATCCCCAGCGCCGCCGCGATCACCCGTATGGAGGAATGCTTCGACTGGCTGATGTTGATCGCCCCCGAGGATGCGCGGATCGTCTGGCTGCGGGCGGACGGGATGCGCTGGCGGCAGGTCTGCATCCGTGCCGGGGTTGTACGATCAAACGCCTGGCGGCGTTGGGCGGCCGCACTTTTGACGATTGCGAAGAAGCTGAATTCTCAAACGAAAACAAAGCGCAAGCTGAGGGTGCCGGATGAACCCCGCGCAATCCCGCGCGAAAGCGTGGTCAACACGCAGGATAACCCGCAGAACAGGTTGAACTTCAGGCGAGACATTTCTTCCGGTTCTGAGGCATAAAAGCGATAGGCTGGTGGAACATATGGGCGACAGATCGACTGCTTCCCCAAGCCCTTATCAGGCGCTGCCCCTCGCTCCCCCGGCCTTGGTTCCACCCTGGCCGGACCTGTATGCGGGGGGCAGAGGCGCGGTAAGTCTCTAGCGTCAAACATTTTTTCTGGGTTCGCACCTTTGGGTGCGCGGTTCGCAGGTACGCACCCTGCGTCTGAATGCGCGCCCGCAATCTGATCAACATCGCAACCGCCCTGCCCGGCCCGCCCTCTCGTGCCTACCCCGCCACGGAACCGCCCGCCCCCGGCGATTCTACCCTGCCCCACCTTGTCCGGCCCGGTGTTCTTCACCCTGCCTCTTTCCATGCCCGGAGATCATCCATGAGCCACGCTGCGACCACCTGGGCCGTCCAGCGGCGCGGGCTGGTCTGGCGGGTGGTTTGAACTGATCGCATCGGCACCTCTGGCTTCCGAATTACACAAGGCAAGCGCAGCCCCTTCAGTGCAACCAAGCCGGCTCGCTGCTGGCTGGATCGCAGCGCGGAACTTCGGCGTCGTGGTCGCCTGCTTGTGCAGCGAGATTAGTATTCTCCCACCCCCTCCCGAACCTCGCGCAAGATCGATCTTGCCATGAAAATGGAAAACCGCCGACGGTCTGCGTGATCATCCGGGATGGAAAAACTGTTCCAACTTGCTCTCTATCTAGCGGCTTGCTATCAAAGGCCCGCTACCGATCGACATCAGCAAGATTCTTAGGGCTAGCGAATTGATCATTTCAAGACTCGAAGCAAAAGTCGCCGCGACGTCAAACAGGGTCGCTGGCGCCGCAAAACCAAATGCCGAACATCACAGATTTCTTCATTTTTGCAATCAAGTTGTCGACGACAAACTCAGCTCAATCAAGCTACCAACTTCCAAACAAGTCCTCGACTATCAGCAACTTCGAGATACAGGAACTTTTGCTCCATCTCGTGATCCAAGCAGCATGTTCTTCTTGGACACCGCGCGCCGCAGCGACCAAAGAACCCGCGCAAGGATCGCAAAAGTAATAGAGAGTGACGTGGCGGCTCTTCTACTAAATGGTCGCTCAATACCAAGGGCTCAATTGACCCTCCTACACAGATTCACTGACTATTCTCGATTTGTCCCATATATCGAAGCGATAATGCAACGACGCTCGCTCATCAATCAGATACTGAGCGACATTCCCCGATCGGCGGCTCGTAGTGGTGCGCTGATGAAGTTCGCCCGCATGATATTGGGCGCCGCAATTGTATATGAAACGTATCGGGGCCTCGGTCGATCATCATGCTTATCGGCCCAGTACGTAGTCGACGTAGGCTTATGTTTTGGTGTCGGCTACTCAGTTTTTGACACTATCTTCGACAATAAGGACTTGATTCCAGACTCACGCCGACGATTCTTCAATCAGGGAGTAAGAACAATTTTCGACTCAGCGAATTTTGAGTCGAGATATGCAATTCCGTTCCCAGCGCTCCGGCGAACCAAAGACTTGCTCCACGAACTCGAACAGCTCAATGAATTTCGTAGTGCACAAAGTTTGCTTGCAAGATTTGCCGACAGTCAGTTCAATCCAGATACCAATGTCCGGCTTTCGAAAAACCAAGATTTAGATGCTCAAGAACTCCTTCGCTCTACTTGCCGACAGTCGACGTTGGCCAGGGCAAGTATGGCAGCATGCTTTGGAGTCGCTTTTTCAGATCAAGAACTCGAGCAGCTTTCATCGGTTGCGATGCATAATCAACTTGTAAACGACATAGAGGGCGTCGTCGAAGATGCAAACAATTGCGTAACCGTGTACGTAGACAAGCGGATAGCTTCAAGCGGCATGGCATACTTATATGCGGCAACACAGGATGTCGTCGATGCGCAAAATCCTGCCTTGCGCTCGGCCACAAGAGAAATTTTGCACTTGCGCATATTGGAAGGACTTTCTTGGGCTAACAAGACAATGCGAGACGACGAACTTTCAGAGAGACTTAGGCATTGGCTACGGTCAAACTTGGATTCAAACATAGACTCAGATGCCGATATCATTCTTGAGGCATCCAAGAGGGTCACAGATGTGCACAAAGAGTATGCTGTGCTTAGGTCGATTAGTAGAGGCATGCATCGCGCTCGCAGAGAGTCAATTTCAACTAGGATGACTGGCATTCGATCGCTTCTCAGCGCAGTCAATAAGAATGTAGTAGGACTTGAATTCGAACTCAATGCCTTAAGGCAATCAGACGCCGCGAGCTATGCGCTCAAACAGCCGGCAAGTCGGGTAAGGTCGCACCTGTTTTTGGAGGTTGTACGGCGCCTTGGGGGTTCAACACAAGGCGTCATAGGTTTGGCCTGCGCAATTGAACTGCTCCACACTGCTTCGTTAATAATTGATGATCTGCCGTCGCATGACAATGCAATGCAGCGCCGTGAGCGACCGTGTCTCCACCTAAAATTTGGCGAAGACGTGGCCGTTCTCACAGCATTTGAACTCGTTTCTGCCAGCTTCACGTTGCTCGGACGTTTTGACGCAGCCAATGGCCATAAACCAAATAGCATCGGTCTTTGTGACCGCCTGCTGCGGGGCCCCGCTGGAATGCTTCAAGGTCAGTTGCGCGATTTGAGGTCACGGTCTAGTGAGCCCTCCCACAAGTGCGAGGAACTTCGTGCACTCGTAAAAAGCAATTACCAGAAGAGTGGCGCGCCGTTTCGTTTTGTCCTGGAGCTGGCAGCCATGGCTACCGGCAACGATGTTCTGCAGGCACCACTAGGGCGAATTGGGCTGCGTCTTGGCTATTTGTATCAATATGGTGATGACGTAGAAGACGGAGACGTCGCAGTTCACGATACAAAAGCAAAAGAGCTCGCCAATCTAGCGATAGAGAAGATTGCCAGGGAAACAGAGAACTCAAACATGGATTCTGGCCTACGACGCTTGCTTAATGATCTCGGTCATCATTTCGGCAGGCTCCGTTCCGACTCGGAGCGATGAGTTCTCTGTTACTCGCTAAGTTTTTCAATACGACTTGGCTGCTTGCGCGTTTGCTGCCGTGCTTTTGTGCTATCCATCGTGTTGGCCCTACCGGTGCGTTTAACCCGGTTAGTCAACTATGCATACCTTGTTCAGCGCAACTAACGCGGCGAGCGAATTAATACATATTCAAATACTGTTCAGTTCAAAACAGTGCAATCATCAGCATAGAAACTTGGAGACTAAAAACGAGGTGAGACGTTATTTACGAAAGGCACTCCTGGGAGCGCAACCAGCATCTTACTAACCATTGGCTCCGCGCATTTTTTAAGGAATCGTTCATTTACAGGTCTCACCCAGTATACAAGGGTCTGGTGTGCAGCCGCATCCGGCGAGCAACATAACACTTCCACCGGCGACTAAGAACGTTTTACCATTCTTCTGAAGGAAACGATCATCGTCCTTCGCTACCATTTCGGCGCAATTGCAACGCTCCAGCTGTGCAAAGCACGACCGGACCGCCGGAATGATGGGCTGCTCTTCAAGGGCTTGCATCATGATCGTCGAGCAGCTGTCGCCGCGGTAAACCGCTTTGTAGGCGCACTTGAAACCCTTCTTGTCATCGATGTACAGCTTATAGAAGCGCAGCCCTGCCAGAGCGAGCTCATTGAGCATCCGAAACTTCTTTTTCACGTCCAAACCCCCTCTAACTTCCGATCGAACCGCTCAACCTGTCGGCTATGGCAATGTTTGCATGTGACGCTATCACAGACAAGGCATAGGGCCCAAGAGCCTCAAGTTCGGTATTTAGAATTTCTGCACGGGTCATCAACCAGTCTTCTGGGACTCTGTCATTCAGCAGAACGTCGCAGCTTGAGATTGCGAAGGAAGTTGGGGTAACATTGTCTACGGCAACAGAAGACACTCCGGTAAAGATCGGGAACTGTTCTGAGCCAACCAGAGTGAATCCTAGCTCTGGTTTCGCCACGCCGTTCGCAAAATAGTAGTATCCGGTTACTCGCCGCGCTTGGCCAACACCCCCCGTTTCGCGATCTGGAATTGTTACAAGGCGGTCTTCGATGTATACTGCCTCACGGTTGGGACGCTGACCGGATAGATGCCTCGTCTCAACGCAGAACCCAGAACCTCCCTCGTAAAGGCGCCGGTATAGCGGATCCTTGTCAAGTATGTGTTGCAATTGTTCATCGTATAGCTGGATGTGACGCGCTAGCGTTGCGCTCAGAACACCACCTTCGCTCGTGGCGCTCTCGAGAAACTCGGATACATCGATGAGAAGAGTGTCTACCTGACGGCTAAAGGAATCTTCAACTCCTTGGCTGGAATTTAGTGTTTCGCTTACAGCGACCATCAGGCGTTTCGATTGATCCAACGCTGAGATTGACAGCAGAAAACTGGGCGCCAGAGCGGCGGAGCGCTGAGCAATCGGAATAATACTGCTCGCAGCCAAAATAATTCGCTCTCGAATCTGTGGTAATTGCACTCTGTGTGAGTCAGTATCCGACTCCGAGAGTGATTGTTCACCCAAATCGGGGTGCAATCGAGCGAGACTTTCGAGTTGCCGCAAGATCGAAGCGACTTCGATAGAGAACGCCTGTTGTGGCAGCATATCGAAGCGCTCATCAATCATCACGAGTGCGGCCTGGACGTCCTCCAGCTGCGCCTCGATTTCCGACAGTGTAGACTTGATTTCGCGAAGAGCTTGTGCGCTTTCTTGAAGACTCTTTTGAGTGGAGCCTTTAGTATCAACGAAAGCATCATCGAAAACATTCATTGCTGCGGATAAGTCTCCTACAATAGCCGCCCCTTCCCGGCCATAATTTAGAGCCTGTCGTCCGACCTCAGCGAATTGTGCAAGCGACATACGGGCGCTGGCTACTAGCGGGTTGAGAGCGATAGCAAGCGAGAACACGGTGGTTCGAAGGATCATGTCATACCGTCCAGATGTGCCAACCATCTATCATAAAGGGGCTTGTCTAGCTTTTCAGTCGAATGAAACCACAGAATCAGGGGGCGATGCAAGTTGCGATGAGAGCTGCTCAGGGTTTGCCTGAAGCTTGCTTGGTTGTGTCCTAGCTGGCTCCCGCTGCCGGGATCGTCGTCAGACGTCGCTCCGTGTCTTCGGTCATCATTCGCCTTGCGCACCGCGGAATCGACGCCAACAGTCTTCTCGTCCAGCCCGGCAATCCGGTCCAGAACGAGGTGCGCCAGACTGCGGACAGCGGCAGGGATCATGCTGTTATGCGGAAAAGGACGAACCGGGAAAAGAGATCATCGACGGCGTCACATGCGAACTCCGCAAGAAGCTGGTCAACGCTCTGGACGGACATCACCGGATCGAGACTGTTTGGGGTCGGAGGTCTGGGGTCGGGGTATGTGCTTCAAGACCGAAAAACCTACTCCTTACTAGGCTGCTGAGGTGAGCTGCTGCCGGTTTCGTGGATATCGAACTGCAGCTAAAGCCGCAACTTCGGCAGGTGTTCGTCGATGTATCGCTCGACCAGTTCATCGACGGTGGGCGCGTGCCGGGCATTGGTCCGCGTGTCCATTGGGTCTTCGCCGCGATCGATGTCGCGCTTGAGGCGCTTGGCCTCTTCCCGGGCGGCGATCACCGACCAGCTGAGCCACGTGCCGATCGTCATGCGCCGCTGCCGCCCGGCGGCGCGGTAGATCAGAATGAAGGTCTTGCGGCCGGACTCGAACACGCAATGCCCGAAGCCCGCGCAGGCCTCGTCGAAGATCACATACTTGCGTGTGCCGATTTCGGCAGCCTTTACAACGCGTTCGGTCAGATGCGTTCCCATGCGGGCCCTCCAGTTCACGCCGACTGAGGATCGAGAATCGGCAAAGAAAAACCTGCTCCACGCCGGGTTCCGGCAGAGAGACAGGCCGCATGAACAGCTGATCCCGCAGAACAAGGACAGGATCATGACTCTGCCACAGAATATCATCGGCGTCGATGTTGCAGAAAACTGACTTGACGTGTTTTACCTCGCCACCGCGAAGGCGGAGCGGATTACCACGTCAAAACAGGCCCTTGCGCGGTTTTCCAAGGGCGCGAAAGGCTGTCTCGTTGTACTGGAAGCCTCTGGCGGTTACGAGCGGCCGCTGATCTTCATGCGGTCACCTGCGCGCGGGCAGTGATGGCGATCAAGCAGAGGTCGCGGTAGCGCGCCATCGCCTTCGGGCTAGACGAGACCGGGTTGATTTCGAACGCCTGCAGGGCGGCGATATCGCCCGCCTCAGCCAAGGCCACGATCTGGGCCAGCTTGGCGCGGAAGCGGGCGTGGGTCGGCTTGGAGAAGTCTGGGGCCGTCGGCAGGGTGCCTGTCTGCGCAAGATCGACGTCGGCCTGCCGCTTGCAGACAACCGGGGCGGGCGCGGCCTTCGACTCGTCGACCGGCGCGTCGATCGGCTCGCCCGCTGGATCGGGGTTGCCGTAGTCCAATACCAAGGTCAGCCGGGCCTCGGCTTGATCGCAAGTCTCGGCCGTCATGATCGACGTGAAGGCAAGGGCGGCGCGCTCGGCGCCAATCCTTGCCGTCAGCAAGCGGGCGAAGTTGTCGCCCGCCTTCTTGGCGCTGGCGATGGGTTCAATTGGCGTGTCGGAGAGGCGCTGGGCGAGCGTGTCGATCTTCGCGGCGGTAAGGGCTTTGGTTTTCATGGGTTCGTTCCTTCAGGCGTTGGTGATGTGGGCGGAATGCCCGAGGCTGGTGACCGCGTAGATCATCGTGCGGCCGTCATCGATCGCCGCGCCAAAGGCCTGCGCTTCTGAGAGGGTCGCGAATTGCTCGCGCGTGCGGGTGGCGGGCGTCCGGCCCCGGGCGGCGACAAAGTGGGCGGCGTTCTTCAGGCAGAATTCTTCGTGTGTTGTCAGGGGCTTCGTGGCGGTCTTCATGGCGGTCTCCGTTGCGTTGCGATGGCTGCAGACAGCGGTTGAGACCAAAAGAAAGCAACTCATAAGTCACTGACAAAACTGTATTTTATCCCGAAGCCACATGTCAGTCATCGGGCTTTATCAGAGAAAGCCACTCGCCTTTTCTCTTGTGGCGGAGATTGACGCGGGTCCGGGTGGTGATACTTTTCGCAAAAGCGAGTCCGGGAAATGGCCGTGCAGGCAGCCAGGACCACACAGATTGCTGGTCTCAAACGAACGCTCGCCAAGGTCTCCACGAACAAAATAGAAACTGATCGGCCGGTGTTCGCAATAGTCTTAACCCATCGGAAATCTGTTCCGGGATTGGGCGGTCTGCGTTTTTTCGACATCTAAGCTGCGAAAACTGCCTTGGCCTTTCCATTGAATAAGTGGGGACGAAAACGCTCCCTTGAAAACTGGCAAACTCTGGCAGCACAAGCGATGCCTTATGAAGGAGACGTTCCGATGAATTTGATCACCCCCTCACACCGCGCTGTATGCGGTTCCATGACCGCCCTGGTTGTTGCGGCCGCGCTGGGCGGCAGTTCGGCGCATGCCGAAAGCTGGGCTGAAACCCAGAACCGCCTCGCTTACGAATATAAGATGGAGATGACCCATCCCGATTCCGAAACCAATCGTCAACGCCGCAGTGAAAGCAACAGTGTCGCTCCGTCGGGCGGCGGCACTGGCGGAGTGGGGGAGGCGGTCGGCGCGGTTGTTGTGGTCGGCTTGATCTGTTTCTTTGTTTCCGACTGTCGCGAACAGTTCACTGGGGAATAGCCCCGGCGAGACTAAAGTAAGACACCGGACCGAGGATTCGGTCCGGTGGTATCGCGTTGGGGGCAAAAATGATCGGGATTGACTGGATTTCGCGGTGGTTGCGGCAGATTGCGCTAGGATTGGCGGTGATTGTCACGCCGGTTGCAAGCGCGGCGCAGGACCTTTTGCAGGTTCTAATCGGGCATGAGGATCGCGTCCGCTCCGTCGCCTTCAGTCCGGATGGGCTGCAGGTGCTGACGGGGGGCGATGACTATACTGCCCGGCTGTGGGACGCCGCGACGGGGGCGGAGATCTGGCGCTTCACTGGGCATAACGGCTGGGTCAACGCTGTCGCCTTCAGCCCGGACGGGCGGCAGGTGCTGACCGCGAGCCCAGACGGCACTGCCCGGCTGTTGGACGCAGCTACCGGGGCAGAGGTACGGCACTTCATCGGGCATCGGGGCTCAGTAGTCTCCGTCGCCTTTAGCCCGGATGGGCGGCAGGTGCTAACCGGGAGCAATGACGATACCGTCCGTCTTTGGGACGCCGCCACGGGGGCGGAGGTTCGACGCTTTAGAGCGTATTATGAGGGCTGGATCAACTCCGTCGCCTTCAGTCCGGACGGGAGGCAGGTGCTGACCGGGAGCGGAAACGGCACCACGCGACTGTTGGACCCCGCCACAGGGGTAGAAGTCTGGCGCTCCAAATCGCAATATGGCCCGATCTCTTCCGTCGCCTTCAGCCCGGACGGACGGAAGGTGCTTATCGGGAACGGTCTATCATTCGCTGTGCTGTCGGACGCCGCGACGGGGGCAGAGATACGACGCTTCACGGGCATGGAAGCTCGGTCCTCTCCGTCGCTTTCAGCCCGGACGGGCGGCACGTGCTGACCGGGAGCGATTACAATACCGTCTGGCTTTGGGACACCGAGACCGCAGAGCAGCCTCGAACGTTCGGTGGCCATACCAGATCTGTCTATTCGTTAGCCTTCAGCCCGAACGGTCGCCTGATCGCTACGGCGAGCGGCGACGGAACCGTGCGGATCTGGTCGAACCCGGTTGGCCCCGCGCCGACCACGCAGGCCGTGGCCCCACAGGCAGAAAGTGTCGAGCGGCGCACGGGCGTGCCGCGACCGAACGCACTGGTTCTGGTGATCGGCAACAAAAACTATGCCCACGCTCCAGAGGTCCGCTTTGCCGACCGGGACGCCAAGGCGATGGCGGACTGGTTCCGCGACGTGCTGGGGGTGCTGCCAGAAAACGTGCTGGAAGAACACGACGCAAGCTCGGTCCGAATGGCGCAGCTGTTTGGCACCAGTGCCGTGCCCAAGGGCGAGATCCACAACCGCGCGCGTTTTGCCGACGAGGTTATCGTCTACTATTCCGGTCATGGCGTGCCCTTTGTGCCGGAACAGGGGCGGCCGCTTGGTCACCTGCTGCCAGTCGACGTGCCAGCGGCAGAGCCGCGGTTCGGCGGCTATCCGCTGGATCTGCTGATCGCACAGCTGCAGCTTTTGCCGGTCAATCAGGTGACCGTCCTGCTCGACGCCTGCTTTTCCGGCTTGACCCAAGGCGAGGGCGGCGCAGTACCGATGACTTCGGCCGGTTTTGCCGTCGGGGTGGCTGCACCGGTGCACGAGGCCAAGGTCTCGGTCCTTTCCGCGACCGCCTTCGAACAGCCGCAATTCGCCCACTGGCTGGTGGACCGGCAGCATGGTGCGTTCACATGGTATGCGCTCGAGGGCCTGGGTGGCGCCGCGGACCGCGACGGCGACGACCGCATCGGGTTCCGAGAACTTGGGACCTATATCGACGAACGGCTGGCAAAAAGCGGACTGCAGCAGACCCCGAGCTTCACCCGTAGCAGCGGCGATCCGTTGATTGTCGAACTGGCGCGGCCCTGACGTAACCCGCTTGTCATTGTAGGACCTTGTCATGACCATCCTTTTCCACGCGGCCCGATCTGCAACGCTTGCACTCGGCCTCCTAATCGCGGTGCCTGCCGTCGCCGACCCGGCGGGCGAGGCCGAACTGGCCCAACAACTGACAGCGGGGACACCACAGGGGGCCATCCGCCTTGGTGCGCGGATCGTGCTGGTGCCGCCCCAGGCGGACGCCAGCCCGATCGCCACCGACGCCCTAGAAGCGACCATGTCGCGGGTGGCGCTTGAATTCAAAAATGCGCTGTCCAACAAACCGGAAATTCTGGCTGCCAGCAGCGACCTGCGGCAGACGCTCGAGACGACGCTGGCGCGCGAGGGCCTTGATGGTTGGACCAAGGCCGTCACGACGTTGGTACGGCAGAGCGCGGATTTTGCCCTCGTCGGCTCGGCTGGTCTGGTCGATGGCAAACTGACGCTCGAGCTTGCATTGCTGTCGATGCAAGACGGCAGCGTGCTGGCCCGGACGCAAGGCGTGCCCATCGACGCGCCCGCCGATCAGGCGGCCGATCCGGAGGGCGGCATTGCCTCGGCGGTCCAGAAGCTGCTCAAGGCGGCGCCGCAGGCGAGGCCAGAGATTGTTCTGATGCCGTTCGCCGATGGCGCGACCGGAATCCCGAACCTGGAAGTCGGCGCCTATCTCGCGGATATCGTTGAGGATGCCTGGCTCGAGGCTGCAAACACACAGACGGCAATGCTTGTCGACGCGCCGCCGCCACAGGTCATACGCGATACCAAGGCCATGGACGCCATCGCGTTGTCGGGAAGGATATGGCTGATCGACCAGAACCGCACCCGCCTCGTGCTGACACTCATGTCGGCGGGCATCAGTCTGGCGACGCAGGTCGTAGACATCAGCATCGTGGAGCTGCCTGCCGACCTTCGCGAAAGGCTTGACCCCAAGGCACTTGGCGGCGGTGGCGGTTTCTCGGCCGTCCGCGCGCTGCTCGGCGGTCAAAGCCCGGCGAGGCTCCAGATGGAAGTTGTTGGCGGCTCCTCGCCTGTCTTTGAGGTTTGCGAGACTCTGGACCCGGACGCGATTCAAACCTGCGACACCCTTCGCCTGACGGTGACGGCTGACGAGAGCGGCGATCTGCTGTGCTTCTCCCTTGGTGACGATCTCGAGTTCTCTCTGCTGATCCCGAACGACCTCTACGGCCCGGTGCGGCTGGAGCCGCGTCTGCCGCTCGTCGTGCCGCAAGGCCTTTTGTCGGTCGATGGCAGCATCGGCGACCCGGTGTGGTACGCTTACGGGCCGCCCGCGATGACGCTGGTCGGTTGCCTGCTCTATCGCCAGATCGACGCGCCGCTTCTTGCAACGCTGACCGAATGGAGCGGTGGACGGCTGCCTGAGGGCGACGCGAGGACGCTGGGAAACCTGCTCAAACGCTCGAACCCCCGTGCCAGCGCCGAGGCGGTTGTGCAGATCATTGACGCCGACAGCATGTCACGGTTCCGCCGTGATTGACCCATGGCTTGTAAAGGGAGACGTCCAGATGAGACTATTGATCGTTACAATTTCGATCTGCGTGATGCTGCTGTTCGGCGGTATGGCCCGGGCAGAGCGCATCCTCGTGGAGCAAACCAGCGCAATCTTCTCCTTTGCCTTCAGCCCGGACGGGCGGCAAGTGCTGACCGGGAGCACCGACAACGCCGCCCGGCTGTGGGACGCCACGACGGGGGCAGAAATCCAGCGCTTCTCCGGGCATGGCGGCGCGGTCTCCTCAGTTGCCTTAAGCCCCGACGAACGGCAGGTGCTTACCGGGGGCTATGACGCCATCGCCCGACTGTGGGACGCCGCTACCGGGGCAGAGGTCCAGCGCTTCACCAAGCATGAGGGCGACGTCAACTCGGTTGCCTTCAGCCCGGACGGGCGGCGGGTGCTTACCGGGAGCGCGGACAGCACCGCCCGGCTGTGGGACGCAGCGACGGGAGCAGAGGTCCGGCGCTTCATCGGGCATGAGTTTGGTGTCACCTCCGTCGCCTTCAGCCCGGACGGACGGCAGGTGCTGACTGGGGGCAATGACGACACCGCCCGGCTGTGGGACGCCGCAACGGGGGCGGAGGTCCGGCATTTCACCGGGCATGGAGGCTTTGTCCTTTCTGTTGCTTTCAGCCCGGATGGGCGGCAAGTGCTGACCGGGAGCGATGACGATACCGCCCGGCTATGGGACGCCGAGACAGGGGCAGAGGTCCGGCGCTTTTCCGGGCATAGGGACTGGGTCCGCTCTGTCGCATTCAGCCCGGGCGGGAGGCAAGTGCTGACCGGGGGTGAAGACGGCACCACACGGCTTTGGGACGCTGAGACCGGCGAAGAGGTCCGGCGCTTCACTGGGCATGGAAACTTGGTCACCTCCGTCGCTTTCAGCCCGGACGGGCGGCAAATTGCGACAGCATTCTATGGGCAAGGCGTCAAGGCGCGCCTGGTGCTGTTCGACCTGCCTCCGGACCTGCTTCCCGAACCACCGCGACCGCAGCGCGCCAACGTCCTTGGCATCGTCATCGGCAATAGCAGCTATGAACATGCCCCTGATGTCGACTTCGCGTTGCGCGATGCGCAGGCCTATGCGCATGTTTTTGAGCAGACCCTTGGCATCGCTCCGGAAAACCTGTTCCTGTTCGAAAACGCCAATTCCCTTGACATGCAGCGCCTGTTCGGGACGCAGGCCTCACCGCAGGGGCGCCTCTACCGCCTCGCCAAGCTTTACGACGAGATCTACATCGCCTATTCCGGCCACGGCGTGCCGTTGTTGAGCCAGGACGGTCTGGCCGAAGGCTATCTCCTGCCCGTCGACATGGCCCCAGAAGAGCCCGCCTTTGGCGGCTATGCCCTGTCGCACCTCATCGCACAGCTTGAGGCGCTGCCGGTCGAAAGGGTCACGGTGTTCCTCGATACCTGCTTCTCGGGCCTGTCCGCCGCCGGTCCGCTACAACCCGCCAATGTCTCGGCAAGCTTTGGCGTCGCCGTGGCCAGCCCGAAAACAAGCGCTCAAGTCTCGGTCCTTGCCGCCACCGCCTTCGATCAGCCGCATTACGCCCATTGGGACGTCGCGAACCAGCATGGCGTCTTCACATGGCATGTGCTTGACGGTCTGAGGGGGGCGGCCGACCTCGACCAGGACGGCACGCTGCTGTTGTCGGAACTGCATGACTACGTGGGTGATCGCGTCTACCGCGACGTCCTGCGGCGCGAAGACCGCGAGCAGACACCGTCACTCCGATCAGGCGCGGACCCGGTCTTGGTCTCGGACCTGCCGTAGGAACGACTTTTGACCCGATGCAGGGGGCGGCGGACCGAGCGCCCCTTGCAGCCTATTTTTCAATGTAAAATAGTTGCTCTTTGGAAAATACTGTCGGCAACCGGTCCAACGGACCGCGATGCAGTATTGAGAATTTTATTTCCTCCGTGGAGCCTGCATTGCAGTAGTACTCGACGCGGAATGGATAGAGCCCGGCCAACATCGTCGTGTCGTATTGCTGATTGACGACGGCACCACGAAGTTGAACTTCCTTCAGATCGACCACCCGATCTTCGTCGATATCAAAACGACCGCCGCAATTGGCATCGTTTCTTGAGCTATTGGAAATCGAGGTGACAAAAGTCTGCTCGCCGTCTTGCATGATTTGCAACAGACCAGACATCTTGATCAGCCAGAACCTGTCTTGAAACCCCTTCAAGGCGGGTTCGAGTGAGAAAACATCATGGTATCCGATTTCCGCCGCACCATCGTAGATCAATGTCGCGATCGACCGACCGGCCGCCTGTCCGTCATTGTTTGTGCGATAGAAGTCGAGAATGACCCCGGGTCGAAGGTCTTCCGCACTTACTTGGGCGTGAACAATACTGCCGATGCTGACCGCACACAGGGTCAGGGCGAAACCGCTCAGTCTTGACATATGTCGATCCTTCATTTCTGAAACTCGATTGGCTCGTGATCATCTGATTGAGGCGCGTCAGGCGCAAGAATTGGAAGCTTGCGTTCGCGGTGGGGCAGTGATCCATCGACCTGGATAGGTGCCGGTCGAACCTCGCGCTCTCCAATTATAGAACTGCCGACACTCGGCATTTCGCCAACGCACGCACTCGATACAGCTACGCGACGCATGCCGGGATCAAGAACGACTGTGTAAACCGCACTGGCAGCAGGTTCTCCCCGATGCAGCAGTGTAAGGTCCAGCAGCACGATTCCGGGGTCTTCTGTGAACGGTGTGATTTCGGCGGCCAAAGAAATACTGGCGGGGCTTTGCATCCGAACGCCGGTGTCCAGAGCGGCAATCTGTCGCCGCATCGCCTCGGTGAATGTAACGGCAAAGGCAGCGTCAAGTGCCTTGGACTCGGTGCAGCGGAAGGCCCTGGTTGAGAAGGCCAGCGCAACACTGGTCTCCGGGACAAGTATGTCGGTATGGCCAGCCAAAAACTCCGCCAAAGCCATCTCAAATGTCCGCAAGCTGTCGTTCGGTGGCCGAAGCGAGACCACCCCGAAGTCCGTGAGATTGACGGCCATCTGGCTTGGAATCGTACATCCATAGCCCCCGGCGCGTCCGAGGCTCTCAAGCGTGAGGTCCAGATGGGCAGTGTTCCCATCGACACGCCTTGCGCGGACATCGAGCTTGAAGGTCGGTGTCTCTGTCTGCCGCGTTTGGTGAAAAGCGGCATAGTCACTTTCGCCAGTGACGGCCTCATAGGTGGCGCGGCGATCGGTGAACACGATCTGTTGCACGGTGCCGACACCCCGCGCGATCTCTGCGGACAGGGCGCGCAGTTCGTGATCGAACAGTGCGGATCGACCGGGCACCAAGCCCTGCAACATCAGGAGCCGCGGACCGGGTTCCGAAGCGACAACGCATTGCGTCCAGTGTTTGTCGTCGTAGTAGTTATGGACGAGTTGGGCTATGGCCTGCGACAGCGGTGCGCCGATCCGGGCATCCTCTGCTTTTGCGACGCCCGCGCCGGACGCGATCCCGCACACCAGCGCGAAGACACACGCTCCCCGCACAGGCCGCCGCATCAATTGTCTCCGAGCAGTCGGACGACCACCGGGTCCTCGTCATTCGTGCCTTCCAGCGTCGGGCTTTGCGGTCCGATGCGGCCCGAGAACGCTTCGCGGCGCAGGGCGTCCCGCACATGGGCGTGCAGTTCGGCCATCGTGATGGCCGCATCGCCGTTGCTGTTGGCCGCGCCGTCCAGCGCCGCCATCAGATGCCAGGTGAATGCGCCGTGCTTTTCTTCGGTCAGCCAGTGCGCCATTTGCGCCCGCCCTTCCTCTTCGAAACCGGTGGCTGACAGAACAAAAACGTTTGTCGCGATGTCGGGCCGGGCGACACCGACGGCGAAGGAGCCCGAAGTCGAAGTTTGCAGCGTTCCGGCCGGAGTGGCCCCGGTAAAGCAGGCGTCGAGGAAGACCGACACGCGTTCGACCGGAACACCGGCTAGGTTACTCAGCAGTGTGTCCAGCGGGTAGGCAGTCAGCTCGGGCCTTCCCGGCAGTCCGTCGACCGGCAGCAAAAACGGCGATGGCGCGCGGCCCGAACTGGGGCCCGGCACGCCGTGGCCGGAGTAGTAGATCAGCAGTTCGGTGATGTCCGACGGGATGACATCGTGCAGAATGCCGCGCGGCACCTCGGCGGTGCCGAACCACTGCTGCATCTGGCTGAGCGTCATGTCGGACAGAACGCGGACATTGGAGGATGGAAAGCCGAGTCGTTCGACCAGCAGGCGATGCATCGCCTCGGCATCGCGGTCGGCGAAATCCACCGTCGGCACTCCGGCCTGATAGCGATGGTTGCCGATAATAAGCGCCAAGACGTCGGTCCGGGGCTGAATCGGAATCAAATCCGGTGCCGGTGGGATTACCGTCGCAGCGGATTCCACAGGGTCCAGGAGTGCGGTGATGGGCAACAGTTCTTCAGGGATTGCCCATAGCCGTGCAGTGTTGTCCGAACTTCCTGTCAGGATCTTCCGCCCGTCCGGGCTGAAGGCAACGGAGTTGACATTCTCGTCGTGCCCGGTGAGGAGCATAATCTCCGCACCAGTGGCGGTGTCCCAGAGCCGCGCGGTGTCGTCCCAGCTACCTGTCAGCACCTGGGCGCCGTTCGAGCTGAAGGCAACGGACATGACCTCGTTTCCATGCCCGTTGAAGAGCCGGATTTCTGCCCCAGTGGCGACGTTCCACAGCCGAGCGGTTTTGTCAGCGCTCCCGGTCAGCACTTGCTGCCCGTCCGGGCTGAAGGCGACCGAGCGGACAATATCCCCATGCCCGGTGAAGCGCCTGATCTCTGTACCGTTGGCGGCGTCCCAGAGTCGCGCAGTGTTGTCGATGCTCCCGGTCAGCAGCCAAGCTCCGTCCGGACTGAAGGCAACCGAGGTGACCCCGTCCCGATGCCCGGTGAAGCGTCTAATCTCCGTGCCGGTGGCGGCGTCCCAGAGCCGGGCGGTGTCGTCCATGCTCCCGCTCAGCAGCTGCCGCCCGTCCGTGCTGAAGGCAACCGAGGTGACCCAATGCCCATGCCCGGTGAAGCGCTGGACCTCTGCCCCCGTTGCGGCGTCCCATAGCCGCACGATATTGTCGGAGCCCCCTGTTAACAATCGGGTGCCGTCTAGGTTGAAGGCGACAGCGTGTACTCCGCCCACATGAACGACGAAGCGCCGGATTTCCGCTTCGGTTGCGATATCCCAAAGCAGGGCAACTCCCTCCCCACTACCAGTAAGTACCCGGTCGCCGTTTGGACCGAAGGCGACGGATCGAAGAAAGTCCGCATGCCCGATGAACCTCGCAATCTCCTGCGCTGCTGAAGGCAGGTCGGAGAGGAGCCAAAACGCCAAGCTCACTGCCATGGCGACCCAGCCCTTTCCTCTAGTGGCCTTTAAACAATGTCGGGAGTCTACTGCCATTGCTTGTCTCCTTTCCCAAGGGTTCGATCCGATCTGTCAGCGGCTTTGCAGTGGCCCCAGCCGCTCAACCTCAAGCCGATTGCTGATCGAAGCGACCCGCACCTCGACATTCATGATTTCGGCCATCAGGCGCAGGTTCTGCATCAGCCGGGCAAAGTCGCCGCAGGTTTCGTACCAATAATCGGTCTGCACGCTGTCCGACCGCAGCGGCCGATGCGCCTTGTAGCCCGAGAAGCTGATCAGATGTTCGTTGATCTGGTTCATCTCGGCATTGTCAAAGCCGCGCAGCGACACCTCGTAGGCTGTGGTCAGCCCCGCGCAGGACACCTTGGCACCATAGACCTCTTCGAGAGTTGCGGCGTCCGCCACCGGCGAAAGCTGGTCAAGACGGGTGGCCAGCACGGCACCCAGATCGGCCGCGATGCGCCGAGCCTCATCACCGACCCGCTCGATCACACATTCGCGGTCGCATTGGGCAGGCAGCGGCGGAAGCTCGCCCGGACGATAGGCAACCTCGTAATTCCCCAGCGCCTCACCCGTCGCCACATTGAGCATCCGACCCGACACGCGAATCCGGAGATCAGAGATGCCGAGCGCATTGGCAGTGTCGGCCGAGGCAAAGATCTGAAATGCCAGTACGACGTCGATCGGTGGCGGGCCAAGGCGTTCCGCAAGCGTCAACAACTCGGCATCGGTGCGGCGCACCCGACCAGGGTCGGTGATGTCCTTGGACAGGGCGGTCTCATCGTAGACTTTGAAGCCCCGAACTTGAACCTGTTCTTGCAGGGCGGCCACAACACGCGTGAATATCCGCGAATTGCGAGGAACGGTGTCGGTGTCGGCGTCTTCACCCATGATCAGCATAGTGGGCTGGTCGGCCGCAACCGCGACCGGTACCAGGGTAAGCATCGCGGCAAGAGCCAAGTTCAGAAGTCGGAAGCGCATTATTCTCTCCAATCCAGTTCAAAGAGCGGGAATCAGGCCTCGTCTTGGACCCGCCAGTGGGTCAAAATCTACAGGTCGTTCTTAGCATGACCTTGCCGTTGCGTCGCGTTGCAAGGTCTGAGTATTTCCGACGGGATGGCTTGTCGCTCAGGCGACGCAACGGCTCAGGACCCGCCGACGATCAGGATGATCTCTACGCGGCGATTAACTGCAGCGGATGGGATATCCGGGGTCTTCAGCCAGTCCTCCCCGAAGCCATGAGCGATCAGGCGTTCCGGCTTTACCCGAAAGTTCCGCAAGATATGATTGCGTACTGCATCTGATCGTCGCTGGGAAAGCGAACGGTTGTAGTCGGCGGTCCCGCTGGCATCGGTGTGCCCCGCTATCAGAAACCGGGAATCCCGAAGTTCTTCGGACTCAAGGGCCTTGGCTACCAGTTCCAGTGTGGCGGTGGACGTACCGCTCAATTGCGCACTATTCTTCTCGAAATAGACTTCCAGCTCGATCGACCGTTCGGGGGCGATGACAATTGAGATTTGCGGTGTCTGTACCTCGATCACCCTGACCGACACGGTCGGTTGTGGAGCCGTTGGAAGTACCGGATTGATCTGCACAGGAGGCAAGCTGGGTGTGCGTTGGGTCGTCGGAGCGGGCAATGATTCGGTTTGCCCAATGATCGGAGCAAGCGAGCGAATGATGGCGTTGATTTCATCCACGTCTTCGGCGGCTGCGGAAGCGGATACCGCCCCAAAGGCCAACAGGACGGCCAAGGTTCCAGATTGTATCCAGCGCATGACATCTACTCCTCATTTTTGCTCGCTTGACCGGTTGGCCGGGCGTTCGCGGCGGGGTATCAGCCCCTATCTGGAAGATGGTTGGCTCAGGATCGAAATCGCCCAACCGCGGAAAATGAAGCGATCAATTTCCAGAGGATAGATGCCTGCACCGCATTCGATGGACAGTTTTCGGAATGAGTTCAGAATGTGCGGCGCGTTCATTTCCCGAACGGGCAGCTTCATGGCGCGGCCCCCGGGACGACATGATGCGCAAAAGTTGTGGTCAAACCATCCGTTGTCCGGACGGTCATGATGTGTTTGATCGGCTCCTGCGACGCCCTTAACGTGTCGGTCAGGTTTAGGGGCGTTTCGGCAAGCCCCGGCAGACGACGTTCGGCCCGAGACCGTTGCGACGGCACAACGCCGTCGAGTAGCGCCTCAGAAAAGGTGACGAAAACCACCAAGGCCGTTTGTGTCGGTTCGAGGCGGATCGCGCAAAGCTTATCCGCTGCGCTGTCGGGAAACCGTCCACCCATCGCCTCTAGCTTTGTTTCGACTGACCGCGTAAGTTCCGGGCCTGCATTTGCGCAACTCTCTCCGGGAAGCGGCCGGATCTCGACCAGCCGAAACGGTGCTGCGGCTACCGGCGGGCTTTCCTTAAGGGGGTCGTCTAGTTCTGTTGTCACAGGGACAGTCAGTTCGTCTTTGGGTTGAGGCCACGCATAGCCACCCCAAGAATTACTGTAGGTTGCAACGCCAACCGCGATCAGACACGCGACCGAGGCAATGACTGCTGCGAATTTCCGATGCCTGAGCCGATTGGTTGGAGCTGCCGGACCTATTCGGCCACCCAGAACAAAAGCGTCCAAGCGTTTGATGGCCTCTTCCAGATCGGCAACCGCACTACTGTCGTCTTCCGGGGCCACCACGTTCATGGCCTCAGGCGGTACGCGCAACGGAAAGAGAAAGAGCCGCCGCAAACCGACGGTGGCGCTCAATCGCGTTTTGTCCGCCGCCAGTTTGGCGGCGATACAATACCCGTCCTTTTCTTCGAGCACGATGGCGCGCGCGTCGGACCCAAGCTTGCCTGTCGCCCAGATCAGGGCCTCGGCCTCCTCTGGCGGAGCGAACTGATGCCCGAGCCTGTGCAACCTGTGCGCCAATGCGACCGGGAGTTCCCAAGATCGACCCATATCGATCTCGCCCCTAATTCGAAGTTCGAAAACCTCGCCGGACGCCCCCACCGCAGTCGCCACAACGCCGCCAGGGCGCATCATGTCATTGTAATCTTTCGACATCTGCAACTGGGAGTGCCCGTCAACAGGCAGCACCGTGCTGTTAGGGATTGGGCCGGACAGCTTGCGGATGCTATCGACCAAGCAGGCACCGATGGTTGTTGGGACGAAGACGGCAACCTTCATTACTGGCCCTCAACCCAAAAAGATTGCGGTGTGCGGGTCCGCGAGCAGCTCCGACATTTGCTTCAGGTCCTCAAACCTAGGATCGAGGCCGAGTTGCACGAAGCCATTCATTGGCTCGGGCAGGGCCAATCGAACGGCGGACCCGTCGTCGCGTCGCAGTTCGATAACGGACGGCACTGAATCATGGCCCAGTTCGATCACCAGATAATCGTTCTGCCCATCCCGACGCACAAGGCGAAGTTCATGATCCCCGATCTTCCTGACGATTTCGTCGTCGCTCGCAGCCGCCGCCGCGCGCTGCGACACGGCTCCTTTGGCGGCCAAAGCGCGCATGTAAAGCGCTCGCGCGCCAGCGCTGTTACGGATCAAACGTTCAACATCGCTTTCGAAGAAGGCATGCCCTGCAGGGCGGTGTGCGTATTCGACGATCCTCCGTGCCCCGACCGCCGATTTCGGGGGGCTGTCGGGCGATCCGGATGAAAGCATGTCCGCGATCTGAAGTCGCGCAAAGAGCATTCCGCCCGGGCTTTTGTCTGCATCCGACATCTAACGGATCTCCTGACCGTAAAGAGCGTCAAGTTTTGCCGCGAAATCGGCCCGGTTTTGCTGAAACTGGCCTTCGTCGCCTTTGCCAACCTGATTTCGTAACGCCCGTGCAATAGCGCCCAGTCGCGGGACGATTTTGTCCAGAGGCTCCTCGAGCTTGGAGAGCTCTGCGCGAATGTCGGCCCCGTCACGGCCAGCAAACCCTTTTCTTTTCCACATCGGAGCGAGTCTCCTGCTTACCTCTAAAGGGATAATGGAAGGTTCAGGGCTGCTCTCGGGATCGCCCGGGTGCCTGTTGCAAAGAATCCACTGATAGACATCGCTCGCGTGGCGCACTACTTCGTCAAGCTGGTCCACCACGTCCTCATATGTCGACGCGGTCAGGCTGGCGAGGCCCTCCCGCATACCCGCGAGCGCGCGGTCTGCCAGACTGGCATCGTCGGTCCGTCTTGCGCGGTTCAGGTCGCGAAGGTTCTGGATGACCTTCTGCTGGCAGCCGGAAAAGGCCAGATCGATCAGAATGTCTTGCGGCCAGATGAGGGCGAAGCGGCCATAGCGCGCCAGCTTCGCCAGCAATTCGATCTGCACCTTCTGGAACGCAGCCGTCCCGGCGGTTTCGATCTCGGTGAGGGCCTCGATCACCGCTTCGAACCCTTCGCTCGGAGGCAGGGGATACAGCAGTTCCGGCGAATGTGAGGTATCTTCGATGTCCTCCGATGTGCTGGCCAGGCGATCTGCGATAGATGTGCCCTCGCCGTCTTCGGTATCGGATTTTTCCGACATAGATTTGCCGGAGGCCGCGCTGGATTGCGCCTCGTAGTCCTGAAGGAAGTTCATCATGCCGGTGAGGCAGGTGGAATACTCGATCCACCGCCCGGTCTCTCTCGATCCGTGCTGCTGCCAGAACCGCAAGACATCGCCCGGTCCGGGATAACCTGCGGCGCCGTCCTTTGTGTCGAGATAGCGCCGGATCTCGGTGAAGCTCTGGCGCATGCTGTCGAGCGGCAAATGTTCCCGGCGATAGGCGTCCAGCGCACGCGCCATGGCATTGGTGGCGTCCCTGATCAGGACATCATCCTTGCCCCGAGGCGAAAGCAGCGGATCGCAGGCGGCGGCGACGGCGGGAAAGTGCGCGTAGGAGTCCATGCCAAGCAGGAAGCTGAACAGGGCCGCCTCGATGCGGCCAATGCGGACCTTGCGCCGCAGAAAGACCTCGATCAACGGATCGAAGCTGCCAAATCCGCCAACCGTCAGACTCGCATGGCGCAGTTGAGTGGCTAGCCGCCAAAGCGATGTGTTTCGCCGGTCTGTGCCGACCAGGATCAGCGCGAGCTTCATGCGCTCTTCCCGGCCGAGGCCATGTTCCTCGCTGACCGCCTCGAAATCGAGCAGTATCTGCGCGCTTTGTGCAAGGGCACCTTCGATCTGTCGAGACATGTCTCATCCTGCATTTACAGGCCTTAAAGTAGCCGACGACACCTGCGACAGCAATCATCGAACCGATATTGCTTGTTATCGCGCGCCCGTGATGCGCCTGCGGTACTCTCGATCTGAAGTCCGCTTCCGATGTTGCCGCGCAGATCGTCGTTATGGATTTTGCCAAGGCAGCCGTCATAAATGCAAATGCCTGCCTGCTTGTTCCCTTTCACCACGTTGGCACGTACGACGTGGGCGGCGCCGGTCCTGATGCCGATCCCTTGATGGGCATTGCCGAAGATCTCGTTCTTGACAGTCGGGCCCTTGCCATGGCGCACGGCAGAGGAAGCGCAATAGCATGTCCACTTACCTAATTCTGTGATGCGCTTGAGGTTCGTCCCTCCACCACGAATCACAACCTTCTTTGTGACAGTCGCCGTACGATCTCCGAACTCCCGAGGTAGAATTGAATCTTCCTGAGACTTTCTTTTGTATCTGAGTCGCGAAAGACTATCTCGATGGCATCTATTCTGGCCGCAGGGTTGCCCAGGCTTCGCGTCGTTCATTCTCTCTTCTATTCCACTCAAAGTAGATTTCAGATACAGTCCGTGCACGCAACAACACATCGCCATCGTTCACGCATCTCCCCTGTCCATAGTCAATTGACTCTCTGAACTTTGAAGTTGATCCGGTAACTTCAACAAGGGTCCAGTGTCCACCGCACGATAGCTCTGGATAGTCAACTTTGACTTCCCCAGCTTCAAGTCGAAGTCGCATGGAATAGTTCGTTCTTGAGGATGGCTGTGTAACTGGCCCGATCCAAACAGCGCCCCCAATCTGTTCTAGAATTGATTCCAAATTTGAACTGCCCCACGCTTCTGGTGCTGGCAAAACTGGCGGTTGCGTCGTCAGAACGCCATCAGCGACCACGTCCTGTTCGCGCACGTCCGGAAGGACGGCGAGAAGGAGGTCGGCCTGAGGCGGGTTGAGGTTGGGGTTCTGCGCGCGCCCCGGTGGCTGCCGCAGATTTGCCACCGAAAGCCGGTCGTCGACATAGCCGAAAAGCTCATGCAGCATCATGTCGCGGTCGCGATTGCGGTCGGCGGCCCCACGCAACCCTTCGAGCAGGTGCCAGGTGAAGGCGCCATGTTTGCGGTCGTCCAGCCAGTTGGCGAATTGGTTCCCGTCGCGACTCGTGGCCGAAAGTATGGCGACCTTTGCCGGTGTCTTCACCGCCGCGAAGGCCACGCCAAAACCGGCTGACGACCCCTCGACCATGGTGGCTTCCGGCGCTGGCGTCAGCCCGGTGAAGCAGGCGTCGAGCACCAAAACCACATTGTCCACCGGCAGCCGAGCCAGCGCCGCGACGAGGTCGCTGAGCGGATAGGCCGTCTGTTCCGGCGCCCCGGCCGTGCCGTCCACCGGAAGAAGGAAAGGCTGGCTGCCGCCAAGGTCCTGCGCCCGGATGCTGCCGGGAACGCCGTGGCCCGAAAAGAACACGATTACCGTCCGCACTGACTTGGGAAGCGACTTGTGCAGTTGCCCTTCGGGCGCCGTCTCGGTCCCGAACAGGGCACGCAGGTTGGACAGGGTGAAATTCTCGCGAACCGAGACTTGATCGGTGACCACGCCATATTTCGTAGTCCAGACCCCGGCGAACGCTTTGGCGTCATTTCCGGCATAGGGCACGTCCGGCGCGTCGCTGCGTCCGTCGGACTTGTAGCGCGAATTGCCGATGGCAAGCACGAGCACGTCGTCCCGCAGACCCTGTGCGACCGTGGGCAGAGCGCGAGTGACGCCAAGGATCAGGATGAGGCACAGCGTAGCCAGCCTCCGACGCAGGGCCTGCCAATCGCGCCGCGCCCTGCAGGCCTCCCGAACTTCGCGTGTCGATCCGATACCGTTCATGTCCGATCCTCCTGATGGCTGGCGCCGTGGCCTTGGCCCCCTACGATCATTTCAAACCCGTCGCGCGGAACTCAGGCCGACCCTCGGACCGGCTGAAATCGACCATCGTGATGTTCTCGCCGGAATGGCTGAGGTGCGGCGACTGCCGTCGCTGAAGCCGCGACAGGACCGAAAAGGTTACCTGTTCCCGAACATAGGCCTCAAACTCTCGGATGGTGACCCGACCGTCTGCGTCGCCTTTTTCATCAGCCTCTCCATAGAGCCCGCGCAGAGCAAAATAGCTCAGCGCGCTGTGCTTTTCGGTATCCAGCCAACTGGCATATTGCGGCTCGTCAAAGGCCGTTGCGCTGATCACCGTCAGGTTGGCCGTCACCAAAGGTTCGGCAAAGCCGACGCCGAACGGCGAGGCCTGCGGAACAACCGGACCGGCGTGCGACAGGCCCGAAAAGCAGGCATCGAGGATCAGCGTCACTTGTGGCACCTGAAGCGCCGCCAACCGGTCCGTCAGGTCGGACAGGGCCATGCCGCCGAGCGCCGGGTTGGCGCCGGACACGTCCACCGGCAGCACATAGGGGATCGGCCTGCCATCGCGGTCGAAACCCGGTGCGCCATGGCCGATATAGACGACAAAGATCTCGTCCACGAACTCGGCGAGGCTGTCGAGCAGGCCCGGCACCTGATCCGATCCGAACAGCTCCTGGAATTCGACGGACCCCACCTCCTTGCGCAGGATCACCTTCTGCGGATCGAAGCCCATCACTTCTGTGAACAGGGTGTAAAAGGCGTCGGCATCGTTATGGGCATATGCGACCTCGGGCGCGCCGCGGGTATAGGTGCGGTTGCCGATGATAAGAGCGAGCGCGCGGGGGCGCGGCGTGGCGGTGAACGGCGGTTCCGGCGGCCAGAATTGCCGGTCGAGCGGCCAGAGCCGGGCAATGCCATCCCCGCCACCTGTCAGCATCGACCGGCCATCAGGCGCAAAGGCCACGGCATTTAGCGGCAGCAGGTGATCGAAGCGCGCAAGCTCCTGCCCCGTCGCGGCGTCCCACAGCCGGGCGATTTTGTCATAGCTTCCGGTCAGCACCTGCCGCCCGTCCGGGCTGAAGGCGACGGAGCTGACGTCGCCCCCCTGCCCGGTGAAGCGCCGCACCTCCTCCCCCGTCGCGGCGTCCCACAGTCGGGCGGTGCTGTCCAAGGTCAGAACCTGCCGCCCGTCCGGGCTAAAGGCGACGGAGTTGATCCAGCCCCCATGCCCGGTGAAGCGCCTGACCTCCGCCCCCGTGGCGGCATCCCACAGCCGGGCTGTGTCATCAATGCCCCCGGTCAGCACCTGCCGCCCGTCCGGGCTGAAGGCGACGGTGCGGACGCCGTTGCCATGCCCGGTGAAGCGCCTGACCTCCGCCCCCGTGGCGGCATCCCACAGCCGGGCTGTGTCATCAATGCCCCCGGTCAGCACCTGCCGCCCGTCCGGGCTGAAGGCGACGGTGCGGACGTCGTTGCCATGCCCGGTGAAGCGCCTGACCTCCGCCCCCGTGTCGTCATCCCACAGCCGGGCGGTGTGGTCATCGCTCCCGGTCAGAACGTGCCGCCCGTCCGGGCTGATGGCGACGGAGTTGATCCAGCCCCCATGCCCGGTGAAGCGCCGGACCTCCTCCCCCGTGGCGGCATCCCACAGCCGGGCTGTGTCATCAATGCCCCCGGTCAGCACCTGCCGCCCGTCCGGGCTGAAGGCGACGGAGTTGATCCAGCCCCCATGCCCGGTGAAGCGCCGGACCTCCTCCCCCGTGGCGACGTCCCACAGCCGGGCGGTGTCGTCATCGCTCCCGGTCAGAACGTGCCGCCCGTCCGGGCTGAAGGCGACGGAGTTGATCCAGCCCCCATGCCCGGTGAAGCGCCGGACCTCCACCCCCGTGGCGGCGTCCCACAGCCGGGCGGTGTCGTCATAGCTCCCGGTAAGCACTTGCCACCCATCTGGGCTGAATGCGACGGAGTTGATCCCGTTCTCGTGCCCGGTAAAGCGGCGGACCTCTAACCCCGTCGCGGCGTCCCACATCCGGGCGGTGTTGTCCCAGCTTCCAGTCAGCACCTGCCTCCCGTCCGGACTGAAGGCGACAGAGGTGACAGTGCCCCCATGCCCGGCAAGGCGCAGGACCCCCGCCCCCGTGGCGGCGTCCCACAGCCGGGCGGTGTCATCACCGCCCCCAGTCAGCACCTGCCGCCCGTCCGGGCTGAAGGCGACGGACATGACAAAACTCTTGTGCCCGGTGAAGCGCCGGACCTCTGCCCCCGTAGCGGCGTCCCACAGCCGGGCGGTGTCATCACCGCCCCCAGTCAGCACCTGCCGCCCGTCCGGACTGAAGGCGACGGACCACACGACGTTCCCATGCCCGGTGAAGCGCCGGACCTCTGCACCCGATGCGGCGTCCCACAGCCGGGCGGTATCGTCATCGCTCCCGGTCAGCACCTGCCGCCCGTCCGGGCTGAAGGCGACGGAGCGGACACCGCCCCCATGCCCGCTGAAGCGCTGGATTTCTGCCCCCTTCGCGGCGTCCCAAAGTCGAGCGGTGCCGTCACTACCCCCAGCCAGGATCGTCTTCCCCTCGGCGCCATAAGTGACGGCGTTGACAGGCCCGGTATGCCCCACGAACAGGGTCGGCGGGGTCGCTTGGGCATTCGCCGCCGCGGCAAGGACCAAGGCGAACAGGGCAACTATGACACGCAGCATGACAGGGCTCCGATCTGAAGTCATTTGGCGGCACAATGGCCGGTGCCGCTCCTTTCAGGCAAGGAAAAGGGCCGGTATCACCGGCCCTTTCACGATCGTGTGAGATCAACGCGTGACGGGCACCCGCCGTTTCTCGACTTCGATCCGGTTGTCGGTCACAGCCACCCGCGCGTCGGTGTCCAGAATCTCGGTCATCAGCCGCAGGTTGCGGTTCAGCCGCGCCGCATCCGAGCAGGTCTCGTACCAGTAGTCCGACTGGACCGTGTCAGTGCGCAGCGGTCGGTGATGGTCGTAACCCTTGAACGATACCAGATACTCCTCGATCCGGGTCAGTTCCGAGGGCTCGAAGCCGCGGAACTGCAGCGTGTAGGCCTGGGTCAACCCGTCGCACACCTCTGCCTGTGCGGCCGAGGTGACGGTCTGGCCTGCCTCCGGCACTACGCTCGCCGCGCCGACAGTGCCGCTGCCCTCGGTCGCGACCGGGGAGATCGAGTCGAGCCGCGACGCCAATTCCGCGCCGACATCGGCCGCCACCCGGCGCGCCTGATCGCCCACATGTTCGATCACGCAGTCGCGGTCGCAGTTGACCGGCAGGGGCGGCAGATCGCCTGGGCCGTAGCTCACCTCATAGGCGCCAAGGAAGGCACCGTTGTTGACCTCGAGAATTCGCCCGTCGATCCGCACCCGCAGATCGACGATGTCGGCATACTGGTTCTTCTCGGTCGAGGCGTAGATCTGGAACACCGTGATGGCGTCGATCGGCGCGGACACCCGACGGGCGACGCTGATGAGTTCCGCATCGTTGCGGCGGGTCCGATGCGGATCGGTGATGTCCATGCTGACTGCCGTCTCGTCATAGACGCGGAAGCCCTTGGCCTGCATTTCGCTTGCAATCGCGCGCTCGACCCGGTTGAAAATGCGCGAATTGCGCGGGATCGTGTCTTGGTCAGCATCCTCGCTGACAATCAGCAGGTTCGGCTGTTCGCCCGCAAAGACCGGCATGCACGTGCCAAGCGCAGTTGCGGCGGCGAGGATCAGTTTCAACGTGTTCATTTAGTGCTCCTGTCTGGTTATCCGGGCCTCCTTTTGGCCCTCATGGACAGAATGGAAAGGACAGGGCAGGATTCGACCTCTGAACGTTGAGCTGCCGCCGAAAATCGGAAAGCAACTGTCGTGCGACGATCAAAATGAGAGTCGTGCGTCAATCTGGATGAGGTAGTGTCGCGGGTTTTGGAACGCCGGGAGGGTGAAGCCCGAACGGGGCTCCAACACCCGCGACGGCCAGATCTGAGGGTTCTGGAGGACGCGATGACGGCAGCAAAGCGAGACAAGCCCGGAGACATCATGTTGAATCTGCAGCGTGGCCGCGACCCGGATTCAAACTGAACGAGAGCAGCCGGACAGGTTCGTTCGCTTCGCTCAAAAATTCGCTGCCGGAACGGGATGATGCGGGTTCACGGCCCGATCCGCCCAGTTCCACGCATTTCCGCGAGCGCGACCACAGATCGGTAGAAAAAAACTTGTCCAAGGGGCAAAATCAGGCGATCTTGCCGTCACGCGGAAGTCCACCTCAGGGATTTCAGCGTACTGCTTTTCGGGCGGGGGACCCTATTTCGCGGTCCGCTTGAGTTCCGAGCTGTCTAGGTTCCTGAGCCCTGAACTTGCGTGGGCAGACCCAGTTTTTTTTGTTTTGCCCGACCCTAAGGTGATCAAGCGACATCCCGCCACGTGGCCACGGTGACCCACTTCACTACTTTTACTTGGGCATTCGCGATCGTCGCCTCGATTTCCGTCTTGTCACTTCTAGCCGCTGCCAGCAACTGCATGGCAATCAAGGCCGCTCTCGCCACTGTCAGTCGGCAAATGGTATCGGTCGCCGCAACCTTTCCTATGGCAACACCTGATCTGGCGGGCTTCCTCGCTTGGTCAACAGCGACCTATGGAGATGGCAGTGACGGACCAGACCCGGCTCTGCACGTCAGCTTTAGTTGTGGTGGGGTTACTCGCTGGATGTCAGGATCCGACAACTCGATGGAGGTCGCCGGGAATTCCTTCCTGTTGGGCTTCCAACGCGCTGACCTTGAGACCGAAGTCCTTCGTAAAGGCTGCGGCCTGTGACTGTGCGGAAGAAACATGGATCAGCCGATGCAACGCCGATCGATGGCGTTTCATCCGGCGCCGCTTCGGATTGCAAACCATTGGCCCGAACCTTCAATACAGGTTACCGGGGCCTGAGATGCATGATCCCGGGATTGCTCCTGTTTGTCTCCCTGCTGATCGGATCGGCTGTTCACGCCGACGATCCGTCCTTTGTGGTCGTCGACGCACGGGATGGAAACACCCTGATCGCCCACAATGCCGACAAGCCCAAGCCGCCCGGCGCCATCATGCAGGTCATGACCCTGTTCGTAGCCTGGTCATTGGCGGAAGCTGGTGAGTTGGACCTGGACGCGAGCACGACGATTTCGGCTCGCGCCCAAATGGAGCCCCCCCTTCGGATCGGGCTGAAAGCCGGTCAAGTTGTTCCTTTCCGCAGGTTGATCGAATTTGTTGCGGGTCAACGGTCCAACGACGCCGCAACTGCGCTGGCAGAAGGGATTTCCGGCTCGGTCGATGCATTTGCGCGGCGGATGAATGACATGGCAAACCTGATGTGCCTAACAAACTCGCACTTCCTCGCCAACTATGGGCTTGCCCGCCCCGGCCAGATCACGACCGCGCAGGATGCGGCGATCATCGCGCGCCATCTGCTTCATCGCTTTCCCGAGAACTTGCCGCTCTTTGCGGTGCCCGGAGTCAAACATGACGGCGTCACGCGTCGAAACATTCTGAGTACTGTAAGGCCCGACCTCGACGGCTTTACCACCATGTATACCTTGGAGGCCGGGCACGGCGGTGTGTTTACAGTCGAGCGGAACGGGGTACGCCTGATCGTCGTGATCATGGGCGCGTCAGACCCGGCGATGCGGCGCCGAATGCTTGGCGATCTGCTGGACCAGGGCTTTGCTGCAGCCAAACCAATCGTTCCGGTGGCACCTCCCCGGCTCGATGGATGTCCGATGTCATGATACTGGCAGCCCCAGTAGAAAATGCACCGTCAGGACGATCTTCTGGCTCTGCTGGATCAAGTTCGGGACGAGATAGCGCCCGAGGGAGCTTACCAAGTTGCAAATCAGCCTCCGGCCCGATTGAGCGCGGCCTTGAGCGGTTTTGGCGCGGTCGGCGTCCTGTCAGGCTACTATCCAACTGGATTCGCTGCGGTATTGGCGCTTTTGTTGACCTATTGTTGACCTGGAATGCGGACATGCAAAAGGCCCGCGGTGAGGCGGGGCGTATGGTATTGATAACTATAAGGAATTTGGTTGCGGGGGCAGGATTTGAACCTGCGGCCTTCAGGTTATGAGCCCCATCTCCCGGAAAAACGGCCACCCTTTGATTTCAAAGGGTTACGCGATAACCCCTTGAACTGGCGCCGCTTTCTAGCCGCATCGCACCGCAGCCAACCGCAGCGGACGGGTCCAAACGGGGAACGAGGTAGTTAGACAGGTTGACCTATTGTTGACCCGTTCCTTCTTTTCACAACACGCCCGGAACTGCTGAAAGTGAGCTGCAATCCGTTCCAGCGGCGCTCACCAGCCCTGCCGCATCCACTCGTCGATGTCTCTTGAGGACAAAACCCGCTCAGTGAACTCCCAATCTAGACCCGCGTCGTCCGCCACATGGCGAGCATAGCGGAGTTCCATCGGCGGGCGTGTCCCCTGCACTCTTTGCGAAAAATTCTGGAGTTCGGCGCGATCCCTGATTACCGCTGCGATCCACTCATCCTCAAATCCGTCCGGCAGTTGGCCGAGTACCGAGAAGATATCCCCGAAACGCTCCGATAGAGCGGCATAAACCTGATCCTCGACCGATCCGGCGTAGCGCAGATTTAGCACGTGGATTGCATCTCGAACCTGCCCAATCCGCTGAATTCTCCCCTTGCGCTGCTCTAACCTTGAAGGATTCCATGGCATGTCGATGTTAATTTGGGCGCCCAATCGCTGAAGGTTCAATCCCTCGCAGGCTGCATCTGTGGCACAGACCAGGCGTATCTCCCCATCTTGGATTCGCTTCTTGATTTGGTCTCTCGGGACGAACCTTCGATCCGTTCCCCTCTGAACGAATGAGGCACTTCCACCCGCATAAAGACCGATCGGTTCATCAGGAAATACGCTGCAAAGCGCCTCAAGAACCCATTCCGCCGTTGCAAGATATTGACTGAAGATGATGGCACCATGATCTTCGAGCCAACGGCGATCACGCAGGTAGTGTAGAATTACTTGAACCTTTGGGTCGACCTCAGAGCCTTGAACGATCGCATCGAGATTGCGCTCAACGATCCGGAGACACTCAAGTTCTGCCGACTCGGGCCTAGCAATTTCAGTCGGCTGCCCCTCCTCCGACATCTCATCTTCTTGCAAGATCGGCCCTTGAAGGCGGCCAAGTAAGTGTCGGGTTGTCTCCAGCCCTGCGCGGGCGGAAGATCCAACTCGCCTAAGTACGATCGTCCGGAGGAACCCTGCGCCAGGACAACGCGCGGCGTAAAGACGAGTGAACTCCTCCGCTGCATCGTAGGCCGTCTTGAAGGCCAGATTCATCACGAGCCCCTCGCGGTCGAAGAGATGCTCCGGAAGCCTGTCGTCGAGGCGAGGGTGGACGACCACAGCAATCGGTTTCAGCAATCCTTTTTCTTCAAGCATGCTTCGCGTGCGTCTAACAACACGACGGACAATTGGATTGTGCTGCTCAGCAAGACGTTCAAAATCAGCCGCGAACTCCCGCCGCAAATCGACTCTCAGCGTCTCGTAGGTCGGGCCGCATATAATATTGTCAGCAATACTGGCATCGTCACGAATATCACGAAAGATTACGTCCTCATCTCGCGGCGGCATCGGATTGCGGAATAAGCCCCACCTGGCCAAGTCACTTTGTGGCCACGGTCGCTGTCCCGTCAGGTGCCCAATGGCCTCCTGACGGAGCCATTCGCTTCCCTTAAAGGTGCTTCCAAGAACTTGTGGGGCGCCCTGATTCAGGGCCATCAGCAGATCCCAGAGTTCCACCGCGTCCAGTTGGATTGGCGTGGCCGTGCCAAGGATTACGTTCGTTGCAGTGCTGGACACAGAGCGCATGAACGACAAAAGATTGTTGGGCTTCGGCGGCTCGCGACCGTTCTGCCCGCGTGAAGCGCGCGCCTTGTGTGCTTCGTCAAGGATCACCACCCCAAAGCTTTTTCGCGCCAAGGCGCCGCGCTCTGCTTCGTCATTGCCATTGACAATGAGCCCGGTCGAGACAATCCCAATTCGCCAGGGGCACTTTGCTACCGCTGTCTGATCACCTTTTTGGGTTAGCGCACGCCGATCTCCGTCGAGCCAACACTTCTTCTGCGTTGACCATACCGCTGCCGCCAAGCCGAGCTTATCCTCCAGCTCTTCTTGCCACTGCCACATCAGGGTTGAAGGTGTCAGGATCAGAACCGGTTTATCATCGAGGATTGACAGCACGAGCGCTGCCGCCGCCATGGAAAGCGTTTTTCCTAGACCAACGTCATCTGCGATCAGATAGCGCGCCTTGCCGTGCAGACGCCGGTCATCCACACAGGTCTGCACGAACCGTTTCTGCCAAGGCCTGAGAATCTGCCCGCCCTTGTAGATTGGCCTTCCGGCCAGCACTGCGGCCGGTGCCACAACTCCATCTTTGTCGCGCGCATCTTCGATAGATCGGTATTCGACCCGATTGGCCATCGCCGCCACATGGCGAACGACAGCCTCGGGCAAGTCAACACCTTGCTGCCAGAAATGCTCGAACTCTTCGCGCACCCACGCTGCGGATGCGGGGTCGTCATCGCCCCACAGGATTTCGTAGGAATGCCGAAGGGCCGTCACGCTGTCATTCACGCTGCCGACAAAGGAGAACAGTCGCCCGTCGGAATGCTCGATTACTCCAGCTTTTCCATGCACGAACACATTATCCCGGTCACGGGGCACGACACGCACCTTCATCCGTCCTGAAGCAAGAAGGTCATGCAGGCGCCGGTAACGCTCGCGAGCCAGCATCACGTCAAGGCCGTCTTCCCCCGCCTGCCAGGACGACACCAGCGTCTGCGCCAAGGCCGCTGACCCATCGCGTGCGGCCTTGGCCACCCGCACATCCCAAGGATCGAGGTCGCCGTTGCAGACGACGCGCACCTCGTCCACCGTCTCCAATGCTTCGCCCACCACCTCAAGCAACGAAGATCGAAAATAACCTGCAATCCTGAGGTAGCGCGTCGCCCCAGACAGTCGCGAAGCTAGCAGAGGCCCCAGCGCTTCGCGACGAGAAGAAAAGCGCTCGATCCCCATGCGCTATACCCGGTCAAGCTTCAAAGCTTCGGTCAGCTCGGCCGCTGCAGCACTTTCATCGGGGCGGGTCCTGGCGGTCTTCTGCGCCACGTATCCTGCCAGCAAGATCAGCTTTTGACGTGTCGTCCAATAGTCCGCCCCGATATCGGCCTTCAGGATCGTGACGCCCCGCTTCGGGTCGCGTTCGGCTCCTTCCATGGTCTTCCAGATCGCAAAGAGGACTTGCCGCATCAGCGTTGCGCCAAAACCCTCGGCCCCCAACATCCGGCCTTTCAGGTCCGCGGCGCCTGCCAGTGCGGCAGCATTTGCGGCGGTTGAAGCCATGACCTCAGTGTAGCCACCGTAGGCAAAGCTTTTTGCAAAGTTCTGGAAATCGGCAACCTTCGCCGCCCCCTTCGCCTCCATGTCTAGCATCCGCACGTAGAACCGTTCGGCCGCGATCAGGTCTCGCCACATGTCACGGGGAAAGCCTTCGGGGACAAGCAAGTTGTTGGCCACACGCGCGGCATAGTCGACCAGCTCGCGCAGCATCGTCGTCTCGCCGCGCGCGAGCGGGCGGTACAAGTCGCGGTCGAGCGGCTGCCGGTCAATCGTGGAATACGCGGTGACAACCTGGAGGGCGGCAGCATAGGCGGCGAGAGTGAGATCACCATCAGTGTAAAGGGTCTCGGCGCTAGTGCGTTCGTGCCAACTGTCATCAAGTGCTGTCAGGCGGGCGAGTTGATCGGCCACCGCCTCTTCGATCTCGGCCTCGATCTCCATCCGGCGGCCGTTAGCCTGGCCAAGTCGCTTTCGCAGAACAAGGCAGACAGTGCCTTGCACATAGTTCCCTTCCTTTAGGGCGCTTTCCGTCTCGGTCACGATGTTCCATGCGGCGGTGACCTTCAACCCAGCGGCCCAGAGGATCGCGCCGAGGTCTGCCCAAACGCCTGCATCTTGATGGGTGAACATTACCACCTGCATGCCGCTGTCGGGCATCTGCCTAGTCATGGCAGCATAGGCGGCCACCATGTCGCGACGGAAACCTTCGTCCTTGCCCTTTATGGCAAGCGGGCGACGGCTGTCCCATGTCCATTGGTCGAAGGGCGCGGGCGGGTTCTTTCGAAGCCAAGCTATGAAGAATTCAGTGATTTCATGATAGTTCACGGCGTCAGCATAAGGGGGGTCGGTGACAAAAACGTCCTGCGACTCATCAATTGCCATCGCCGAGTGCGTCTTGATCCGGGTTGTTCCGGCGATTGAGGGGTATCGCTTTGGCAACTCTTCGTTCTGGTAGGTTATTCCCCGGACTGCGTAATTCAGCATCGTATTCAGAGCCTGATTTGAAAAAACTTGCCCAATGCGGTCAGAATTCAGTGATTTACCGTCTGCATTAACTGAGGCTGATGTCCAACGACATAGTCTTGAGTTATTGTCCAGGCGTCGCGCAATTTCAAGATAAAGCGCAGTTTGAGGGGTTTCGGATGCGTCCATGAACTCCCTGAACTTCGCGAACATCAACAACTGGCGCGCACCGAACAAGTGTTGCCAATGCGTCCATCCCCGCTCTCGAATAGGTTGGGTGGTATTGTCTCCAGGCTCAATTGGCATGTCCGGAACCAAACCGTCGGCTTGCCAGCGCACAATGTTTTCCGATACGATCCGCTCGACCGTTCTCTCTCGAACAATATCGTCTTCGTCCGCTTTGGCAAAAAACGTCTGCTGGCGCGCTTTCCCAATACTGTCCGCCTTGATCCATTGCACGCAGTAAAGACGTTCTTGCAGAATGTCGTCCGGTCGAGGGATGAAGTCGAGCTTTTCCCACAATCGAAGCTTATTTCGCGTAATGCCTGCGGCGTCTCGATAATCGCCTCGGATCGTCTTAACCTCGACACCGGAACGTTCTGGGTTCATCGGGTGTACCAGCCGCCCGCCTCGCACGGTCCCCGCTTCGGCCTCGACCATCTCAGCGGCCGAGACGCCCGCACTGATTTCTATGTCATAGCGCTTTTGGTCGTGGTCCGGCACAAGCCGCGCAACCGTGTTGCTTGACTTTGAGATCACCCAGCTAGGTGCCATCGGAACTAACCATCCCGTCCTTGGGCAGCGCGTCTCAAGGCAGTAAAGATAGGCCTTCGCGCGGTTGCCTGCAGCGTCATGCTCGATGCCGAGCGCAGTGATCTCGGCGTCTACCACCGCTGTCACCTCGGCTTGTGCTTTCTCGATCTCGGCCCTCCGCTCCTTTGATGCCCCAATAATGTTGAACGCTCCCCAAGTGAGCATGCAGGCAATGGGGTTCAGGTCGCTGGCATAGACGTCGCAGCCAATTCGGGCAGCCTCGAACGGGATCGATCCGCCCCCGCAGAACGTATCGGCGACCTTCGGGCGGTGCCCAAACCGCGCAATCCCTAGTTCCTCCACCAGCTCGGGCAAGGTTCGCGCGGTAGTTCCCAGATGGCTGTTCACCGCGCTCCAGATCGGTGCCAGCAGTTCGCGTTCGTCACATTCCTCGGGTCTCAGGACGTGCTTGAGCCGGTCTGCGTAAGGCAGTGTGGCGAAAGCCTCGGCCATTCGCCCCAACCTGTCAGGTTCGGAGAGGTCGTCGCGCCAGTTCCTTCGCAGGCCGTTCACTTCAGTGACCCATTCTGCGAAATCCGGAAACAGTCGAGCGAAGGCGGCAGCGCTACCGTTGAAACGTCTGGCAAGCGACGCATCGTCCATACCCATCAGCTTCAAGAATATGTCCAGATCTGCCACTGGTTCATCGGTTGCGGGCAACAGCGCACCGAGCAAGACTGCGCGCACAAGAATAAGCGGCTTGCGCCCCTTCCAATAGGAACCAAGCGAGGTCAGCGTCTGTGATTGAACTGCCTTTCGCTCTTTGAACGTCTCAGCCGAGAGCCGCCCGACCGGGAACTGCCGTTCGATGAAGGCTGGGGTATTGGCGAGCGATAAGGGCGCAAGACCCGTAGTGATACCCGGACGGGAGCTAGATTTAACAGTCATTCAATTCTCCTCATTCGGCCGGGGTGGGCACAAAGAAGAGTCCAGGCCCTTCGTCCTTCCGCGACTTCTTTTTCGTTTTCGCCTCAGCAAAGGCCGAATTCTCACGAGGCTCCAATTTTCCGCGCCCAGTGACGGCACCAAGATGAAATGCATCATTCCGGGTTCCAAAGCACAGCGCCTGCCGCAGCGCGCCCCGCCAGCCCATTCCAGCTTGGTGGGCGAGGCCAGTAGCTGCAGCGGTCATCGTATACAGCCACCAGCGCTCTTCAGGTTTCAGTCCGTGCCAGTTGCGAATGGCAACACCGATCTCTTCCTCACGCACGTCGGGCAGCTCAACCGCCCAGAGCAGAACGAGCAGCTCCTTGCCAAACAGCCGCTGAACAGCCGTTTGATCCGATCCCCAGCGTCCGACGGGCTTATCATCTTGTTTGAGGCGACGGTTGAATTCAGTGCGAAATTCGGCCGAAATTGCATCCCAAACAGCCTTTTCCGCTTCGCAGCGAAGGATAGTTTCAGGTGCCCATTCTGGCTCACGCGCTGTAGGCGCGCGGCCGTACACTTCGAACACCTGCACCTTTGCATCGCGCCCCTTGGTCAGTTCGACAAGGAATGCGTGCTCCTGATAGATGTCGGCACAGTCGAAGTTGGGCAATGGGGCGGCCATAATCGGGTCAATCCTGTTTCCATTCGACGCGGTCGAAATCCAGCGCCATGTCATCACAGAAGGTCATTAGATCGCGTCCCGACGGAAAGGCAACTGAGGAAAGTTGCAGTGTCACAAGTGGTTGTTCTGCCGCGAGAAGCGTGGCGAGCTCCTTGGCACTACGGTCCAGTTCGGAGGCGTCGATCGTGACATCGCGACCGAACCGAAGTGTGAGATAGTCGTCCTCGGTCCGTTTACCCTTGACCTCGACTGACCCACCTTTGACCTTTGCTCCAGCCATCTTGGACAAACGATCCAAGGCAGTGAAAGCTTGAGCAGTGTCCCGGGATTGGAACCGCGAGGTCATGGTCGCAGGAGAGTCGGGCTTAACCGGCGTCTTCTTTGCATTGGGATCAAACTCAAACCCATCAGGCGCTAGTCGCGCCGTTTCTTCAAAGCTGAACTTGCCGTCAAGTTCGACCAAGGCCCGAACCTGCGTCGCTCCACTAGGCGCGTCGATCTCGCCGGACGATACTGGTGAAGCGATGCGGGGATCTGTTCCATCGAAACTTACCCGAATGTTCGCTGCCCTGGGCACTCCCTGAAGGGTCAGGCGCCAAGCGGCAGCATTTCGCTTCGCGTCAAGTTTGACCCTCAGCGGTGCGCGCCACTCACAGACATCACCCGTGGATGCCGACCCAGTACTGTCGACCGCAAGAAACCAAGCCGCAGGCGCGGCAGTTTCATAAATGCGACCGTCCAGCTTGGCCGCTGTCTTAGGGTCGGGCGGACCTGCCTCCGAAACAAAGACCGTATCTGCATCTTCCGGCGTCACGTTCACCTGAAACCGCCCAGAAACCATTGGGTCAGGAGCAAAGTCATCAAGCCGAGCGGTAACTTTGGTCACCCGCAGCCATTTTTTCGCGATCAACCCTTCTTTCTCACGCCAAAAGCCGCGTCGGATCGACTCGCGAAGAAGGCTATCGAGACCAGCCCTCGGCAACCAGAACCAAGCAGGACGCACCGCAGCATTTCGCTCCAACGAAGATTTCTGAACAGCTTCCGCGTCAAACAGAATTTCTTCGGCGTCGAGACGAAGGGTCTCGAACTCCTGTTCGAAACGATCGCTCGGGACGAACTTGCCCCGTTTCACCAAAGTTTCAATAATCTGCAGTTCGCCGGAGTAATCGTTCCGTTCGAACTCCATGCGAAAATCATCGATTGATCGAAGGATGCTGCCTTTGGACCGATCGCGTTGAGGGAAGATGATGCTTTTGAACGTTTCCCTCAACGCGCTTGTGAACGCTGCCGCCTCTCTGGATTTAAGGCTGTCAAGCTCTGCTTTCTGAGGCGAACCATCGCCATGGCGAACTCGGATTTGCTCCTCAACTTTTGCTATTGCACGCTGACGACGGGCGCTGTTCTTCAGAGTCGTGACCGCGTTTCGGTCGGCTGTAAGAACCAATACACGATTTTGGTGGTCTTGCCCCTTCCACCACTTGTCGAACTCCTCCGGAAGCTTGTCGGCCGGTCGCTCCAGAATGATGAGCGTGGGCCGATCGGCTTCGAGCTTGATTTCGTCAAGGGCCGGTAGGATCGCCATACGTTCAGAATAGAGTTGCCCAGATCGGGGTTTGAATACCTCAGTCAGTTTTTCGCGGAGGGTCTGCGATACCTGCTCTTCTGCGATATTCGAAGCTATTTCGGTGACTTCAGCGGTGACATTGGCCGTTTGGCCAAAGAACACTCTCTGGTCGACCCCCTGGAACATATACCAAGCTTGGCCCTGCAGTCGGTTTTGAGCAGTCTTGATCTCCGAAACTTCGAGTAACGGGTCGGCAAGGCATTCGATCAATTCGCCATCAGTAAGGCCGCGAAGGGGTGCTTCAGCATTCGAAAGCGAAGACGTCAATAAGACTTTCGCCACTGACGAGGCGGTTTTGTTTCCATCAGCCGCATCAATTTTTTCAGCAAGAGCATTCCCGCGGTCCGATATGTCTCGGGAGATTGCATTTGTATAAGCAGCGTTGATCTTTCGAATTTCTTCGAGTGTTGCTTGATCGTTGAAATCCAGATGTTGGAGACCAATCAGAAATACATTTCCATCGCTTTGAAGAGCTCCACGGGCAGCAAGGCGCAAGAGCCGGATCAACGCCCGGGTTTTCTGGTATCCACGATTCTCCGAGAAGCGCGCAACGAGATCACGGATTGAGGGATGGAACGGGTATGTCTCTCGAATTCTCTCAATAAAGGTCTCAGGCGCCGTTGGAATTGTATCGACACGTTTCGCCTTCTGAAGCGCTGCAACATAAGCCTGTGCAACTTCATCGATTCTCTGCGGATCGGGAAGCGTGTCAAACAATCGCTTTCGAACAATTGCGAACACTTCACCGGAGTTCTGCCTTACAGGAGTGATCGCCTGCGCGTTGCGATCGTAGTGCTTGGTCAGATTTTCAATGAGCGTCCGAAGCTGCGCGGAACCATCCAAATACACATCGTCCTTCAAGTTTGTCACGACGACACAGGCGCGGGGACAACGAGGCAAGGCGTTAAAAAGGCGCTCAAGTGCGCCGATAGTAAGATCACCTAACGTGCTTGCCCCAACGGGCTCGCCTTGGGCCATTTGAAGGTAGCTGGGAAGCTCGTCGAGAAGGATCAATACGGGTTGGTCGCCCAGTATGTTGATCCACTCGTCCACCCCTGGCGTCCTCGCCCCTGAGCGCCAAAAGGGTGCCATCACATCGCCTTTACCAAGCGCGTCAGCGATATGCCCCCAAAGCAAATTTTCGGGGTTCTGATGACCGTTGAATATAACGACTTTGGCTTGGCCAAACTCGTTCCCCGACGCAATGTTCGGAATTACCTCCCGCCTTAGCCCCGGGTCCTGCGCAAGTAAGCCAAAAGCAATCAGGCTGTGTGTTTTGCCTCCACCCATTGCTTGGGTAAGATAGAAAGCGCCATCTTCCGACCTACCAGCCAAACGCTCAAATCCACGAGCGACAAGCAGGCTCAGCCCTTCAGTGAAGTGATTTCGGCGAAAAAACTCACGCCCATCGATCTTCCCTCCAGCAAAGTCCTCAATTTGCGCGACCTGCTCGACTAAGCTATCGCTGCTGATTAATGCGCTTGGGGTGCAAAGCTGCTTGACGGACTGTATTGCCATTTTTGACGATCACCTGATGTATGCGCTTGAGTGCGGCGAACAGACCACACTTTCTCGTTGAGAGGAAGGAGCCCAAGATGTTGCTAGCCCGTCATGCAGCATCCCACGGGTTAATGACGCTTATGCCAGGACCCTCAAAGTCCTTGACGTTTCGGGTCGCAATAGCCGCACCGCAGGCACGAGCGATCGCGGCGATCTGGCAGTCGGCATCCATGATCGGCTTACCTTTTGCTCTGCGTGCGGTAGCTATTTCTGCGTAGCTTCGGGCTGCTGAGCTATCGAAGGGCAAAACTCGGGTCTGAAAATCCTGATCGATCATGGCGTCGATGGCCAGTTGTAGCCGATCGCGGCGCTGGCCATCGGGAAGGATCGCGACGCCGGTGCGCAGTTCCGCTTCGGTGATTGCCGAGATGAACAGATCGGCCGCTTCATGTTGGCCGAACCAGTCCAGGACGATCTGGGCCGGTTCGACGCGCATCAGTTCCGAAATCACGTTGGTATCAAGGAGGATCATCGATCACTCGAACTCCGGCGTCGGCCGCATCGCGCTGCGCTTTGTTGGCGAAAGGTCAATGCCGCCCAACGCCGCGAACCGGGCATGGATGGCCTGGCCGAGGTTCTTCGGGGCGCTGGGCTGTCCGACAACCTGCCGCAGGATGTCGCGCGCCTCCTCCTCCATTGAACGGCCATGCTCGGCCGCCCGTACACGCAGGCGGCGCTTCACATCATCGTCGAGGTTTCGAATCGTTATGCTTGCCATGGCACCCTCCGGTTGCAATGCCAAAGCTAGGCAATGATTGCAATGCAATCAAGCAGCGATTGCCCGATTGACTGCTGATCCACTATCCTCCGACCACCTTCAAACGGGGCTTGAGCATTTCCCCCACGGCGTTCACCCCAGCCCGCAGCGGCGAGTCGATTAGGTGGGCGTAGCGCTGGGTGGTGCCGATCTGGGTGTGGCCCAGCAGCCGCCCGATCATTTCAAGTGAAGCCCCGCCTGAAACCAGCAGAGAGGCGAAGGTGTGGCGCAGATCATGGATGCGGACGTCGGGGATTTCGGCCTGCACGCGCATACGTTCCCAGAACCGCTTGAGGTCAACCACCGCTTGGCCCGGCACATCGCCTGGGAAGAGGAAGCGGCAGCCTTTCGGCACGGCATCCCCGCGCAGGCGTATCAGGGCGACCGCCTCGTGCGAGATAGGCACGCGGTGGACGCGGCGCTGCTTGGTGTAGGCCGCCTGCTTGGTCCAGATGGCCAAATCGAGGTTGAACTGGTCGAAGGTGGCAGTCCGGGCCTCGCCACAGCGGGCCCCGGTCAGCATGCACAAGCGGATGATCCCGGCGGCGCGCTGATCGGGATCGGCGCACATGGCGTCGGCGAGGCGCTGGATTTCCTCGAAGGAGAGGAACCGTTCGCGCGCGGTTTCGGGGCGCTTGCGAAAGCTGGTGGCGGGATTGTCGGTGCGGATTTTCCACGTCATCGCGAGGCTGAACATCTTTCGCAGCACCTCGCCCACGCGATTGGCTCGCACCGGGGTCGGCTTGAAGGTCTTCGGCGGGGGCTTTGGTTTGGCCTGTTTCGATTTGAGGGTACGAGGCACCTTGATCGGCTTCGTGGTTTTCTTCCAGACCCGCGGCCGTCCTGCCGCAACCTTGGTCAGCAGCCGGTCGACATCGGTCGGCGTGATGTCGGTGACCTTGCGCGATCGCCATTCGGGCAGGACCAACGTCTTGAGCAGCCCTGATGGCGCAGCCTTCTTTGAGGCGATCACCATCGACCGCAGCAACGGTCAGGTCGAACTGCCGCAGCCCATCATACTGCCTGGCCTGGCCGCAGCCCCTTCCCCGCCGCCGACGGGGAAGATTGCCGTCTATGCCCGGAACCGCGCAGGCGCACCGTGGGTCGATGTCATGCGCCCGTCCGGCCGGGATTTCCCGCTGCAGCCCCATTTCGGGGTTAACCGGATTGCGAACTGGTCGCCGTCGGTCACCACCACGATCACCACCGAAGGGCTGCCGATCACCTCCGTCGGGACGGTTTCGCACCCAACGCTTGCGGCCACCAACCTTGCGGCCAGCATGCGGCGCTGGCGTCTGACCTCAGCCGCAGTGGTAGATTCAGTCGCAGAACAGCGCTCGGCCGGGTGGGCTTGCTGGCGGGGCAATGCTGCAGGCCTCGGCGGCTGGACCTTCGTCACCCGCCTATCGCTCACCACCCTGCAGGCAACGGGGATGGGATTTTTCGGTCTCTATGGTTCCACCGCCGCGCTGGCCACCACTCTGACGCTGGCCACGGTGCTGAACTGCATCGGCATCGGCTTCCAGCGCGGCACCCATGCCAACTGGCAGCTGGTCGCCAATGACGGCACTGGCGCACCGACCCTGACTGACATGGGCGCCAGCTTTGCGATCGCGACCGGCGGGGTGCTGACGCTCTATGTCGCCGCAGCACCGAACGCGGCGGTGGTCTGGGTCCGGTTGGTCAATGAGGTCACCGGCGCCGTGTTCGAGGCTGAAATCACCGCCGATTTGCCCGCCAACACGCAGTTCCTCTCGCCCCGCCTCTACCTGAACACCGGCGCCACAGCGGCGGCGGTCGCCTACGACTGTTCAGGCCTATACGTCGAAACCGATTATTGAAGGACAATCCCATGGATGAGAAAACCACGATTTTGCAGGAAGTTGGCGCGGCCTTCCGTGACCACGGCGTGACCGCGGCCATCACAGCACTGGTCGGCGGCACGATCGCCCTGCTGGCCGCGGTCACGCGCAAGGCTTTCACGAACGATGCGATGCTGGCCCGGCTCGACCGGGAGCTTGAAGCCGAACGCGACCGCGCCGATCGCCAGCGGGCCGAGGACCGCGACGACGATGCCGATCGGCTGGAACGGATCGAGACCGATATCCGCGCCATGCGCGATCTGATGTTTGAGGCTTTCCAGCGCGGCCGCACCGACTGACCCAACCACCCACCAATTCGATCCACCCCGCACCCGCCCGCAAGGCGGGTTTTTTCATGCCCGAAGACGGGCGAAAGGAGCCACCCCATGAACACCGACACCCGCGATCCCCTCCGCCTGATCCAGAGCGGTTTGGACAAACTCGGCCATGCCCCCGGCGCCATCGATGGCCTCTGGGGCCTGCGCACCGCACGGGCAATGAAAGCGCTGCTGGCCGCGAACGGTCGCGCGGCATCGGTAGCACCGCCCGGTCCGCTGCCCTGGATCACCGAGGCGAAATCCGCGCTCGGGCGCCACGAGGCCCGCGACCGGTCTTGGCTGATGGACTGGCTGATGCGCGACGGCCGGTCTCTGGGCGATCCGTCTAAGAACCCGTGGTGCGGGGATTTCGTCGAAACCTGCATTCGCATGGCCCTGCCAGACGAGCCGCTGCTCGGCTCGCTGGGCACCAATCCTTACTGGGCCCGGCATTGGATGCTCTTTGGCCGAGAGGTGCAACCGATCATCGGCTCGGTGCTGATCTTCGAACGCGGCTCCGGCGGCCATGTTGGTTTCGCCATCGGCCAGGACGACGCGAATTTTTACGTGTTGGGCGGAAACCAATCCGACGCGGTCACCACCGCCCGGATCGTCAAGTCCCGCCTCCTCGGCGCGCGCTGGCCCGCAACCTGCCCACCCCGCCTGCAGCGCCTGCCGACGATGAAGCCGGGCGAATTCCTCGCAACCACCAATGAGATCTGAAAAGGAAAACACCATGCTGAAACCTGCAATCCTCGCACTGATCCGCCAACTCCTGACCGTCGTGGGCACCGCGCTGGTGGCCAAAGGCTACATCCAGGCTTCCGATGTCGAACCGGTGATCGGAGCGCTGCTGACCATTGGGTCGGCGATCTGGTCGGTAGTTGACAAACGAAGCCGCCAAGGCTGATAACAAACGAAAAATGAGACCAAGCATGGTGCTTCTTCGATTCGATTGTCCGGTAGTGGGCAGTTACAGTTTCGTAACTTGCTGCATCAACTGTTTAAGTGATCGGTTGGCGAAAATGGCCAATCATGCAAGACTTGCTGCAGTGCGAAAAGGTAAGGTCTTTGCGTTTTGAACAATTCTCGGAGTGAATGATGGCGGATGAATCTGATAGTGTCGTTGCTAAATACAATTCTGGGACTGCAGACAGTGATGAACTGAACTTGGCAATTCGTGATGCGTGGCGCTCAATCATCAACGATCCTGCTGAACGCAAAAGTGTGGCAGAATTGCTTGGAGCTGATGAGGGCGAGTTTGATCCTGAGCAACCGCCTTTTGAGGCCGATCAAACTTCTTCTGGGTTAACTGGCGGCGAAGTCTTGATCGCGATGGCCACTGGGTTTGTTCTTAGTGTTGCCAAGGATGTCGGTGGCCAGTTAGGCAAGGAAGCGGTTCGGCGGATTAGGGAAATTTGGACAACCCACGTGTGGCCTAAGGTCAACCCGCCCGGCAGCAGCAAACTCGGCACGGAAAGGGACTGAGGACTCAGGATGTCGCTTCGACCGGCTGAGAGAGCGGCGCTGTTACTCTGGCTTTGTGCGGCGCGGAAACTGGACCCCGATTGCTGTTCTTCTGACGATCAGGCCACACGTAACTTGGTTGATGCAGCCTTGAGTTGCATAGACAATGGGGCCAAAACAGCTGCCGTTGATGTTGTAGCTGATGATGACATTTCACCGTATTTATTGCGGATTGCGGATGCTTTGTGCTCGTTGGGGCAGAACAAACCAGATCGACCGATTGAGCTAGCAGCCGCAGAGGCTCTACTGCGCCAAATAGCTGATTTCGTAGGAGATTTTGATGGAGAGAGCTCGATCACAGGTGAGCGAGGTCGAACTGCAAGTGGCATACTCGAGTTAGCTGGGATTATAGAGGCGCGGATTCGAATTCTCATTGATCCGACAAATCGACTGATTCGAGAGATACCCAGCATTTTCTATGTGACAGCCTTCTCTGAAAGCCCTCAGGAACTTGCTCCCTTCCGGATGAACGGTGGAACTAATATTAGTTGTTCTCCACGGGTGGTTACGTTGGTCTTTAAGTTTGAGGGAATTACCTCACTAGATCTATGGCATCTTGCTTACACACTGCATCATGAGCTTGTTTGTCACACATTTCAGGGAGCATTTGGTGGAAACGGCTTAAGGAATGCGCACGCTAGTTCCCATTGGACTGAGGGTTGGATGGACACAGTTGCGCGTGATCTTGTGCTCGAATGGCTCAAACATGGTGAGGCACCTATTAATTGGCTTCCCTTGAGAGGCGATGCAGCCGAAGCAGCGGTGTGGTCTTTCCACAACAGCCGTTATGAAGCTCCGATAGGCCTCAAAAAGGACCAGATCCTGTCGCGAAGCCGAGCTCGCGAGGCGTGTAGGGCTCTGTCAGACATACTTAGTGCCTGCGGCATGGCCTCCTCAGTTGACGAGGCAAAGGAACTTTCCAGAAAGTTCTCACTTTCGGTTAACTCTCACGCTCATGCGGACTTCAAACGGTTGGACAGTCTGGGTGCGAATTTAAGAGTAGCTTTGCTAAACAGGGTGCGGGAGGAGATCGCGGTCGAAGCTGCGAGGGCGTGTTTAGCTTTCATCAGTCACAAGGACCTCACCAAACTTGAGGCAGACGTGTCTAGTATAGCTCAGGGCTAGATAAATGCCGTTCATTCCGACCTTGACATTTCGGGGGAATAACCCCATTATAGAGCACTGATAGCGATAGGAGGCGATCATGCAGACGGCTGAGCGGGACATGTCAGCGAGAGTGAAGCTGCTTGGAGGCCTGCTACGGCTTGATGCTATGCGGCCGAGCGGCTTCACAGCACAGGATCTCTCAGATCATTCTGGAGTCAAACGAGAAACTGCAAGGGAGTTCATCCGTGAGTGCGGCTACGCGGAGGTTGTGCCAAGAGACGATGTTAGCGGTCAGACGGTCGGTCGGCCAGCTCGCGTTTACAGGCTCCTACCCGAGGGTCGCAAGGATGTTGCCCAGCGTCTAGGTATAGTTCGTCGGGCAGCTGACGGAGAGCTTTCGTCTCCCCTCAAGAGAGACGAAGGACTGTTCGCTCCCCTAATTTTGGTCGAAGCGATCCTCGACGAGATGGAGCGTGCCGATCAGCGTGATGAAGATTGGTTTTCTCGCTTGCATGAGGCTCGGCTCGAGCTTCGGAGCGCAGAAGCGGATATGCATGTTCTTCTCACACAAGGCTCGGAACATTCAACAGCATTTTCCCATCAGCTTACCTCACTTCAAAGGCGCTTGACTGTAGTTGAGCAGCTTGAGACTCGCGAGTCCATCGACCCTTCTCCATTCGAACCGAAGTTTGACCCTTTCAGTTGGCTAGGCGAGCATTTTGGTCAGTGGCTTAAGTCAGGAACGACGCTGAGCGATGCAACCTCTGCGCTTGGCCGGGGAGTAGTGCTCTTAGACGGAATTGAGGGAGAAGACCCAATTTCCATCAGGATGCTCGACGCCTGCCACAGACGCAATGTGCCTGTGGCAGCCTTTGACGTTGCAGATATGGATGCGGCCCAACGCACACGGCTCTTCGCTGGCCTAGAAGGTCTTCGGACCTCTACGCCTTTGGCTGTTTGTGACTTGGTGCTAACAGTTGATGGGCGTACTGAAGTAGGCCGATCTCTCGCGTGTGAGATTGGAGAGCTAGCTAATCCAACACGGTGGAATGCTATCGTGAAAGTAGCAGACCTCGACCTCCTTTCGCTTCGGCAGCACTATCTGACCGAGGGAACAAGCATGCTCAAGTCTGTCCAGGAGCCGAGTGCCGAATACTCAGTACGCAAAGCGACGGCTGGACGTCTCGTTTCGGCGCTTTTGGCAATTGAAGCCGCTGAGAGCGCTAGTGAGGAGAGTGGAATTCCGTTCCCTTGGGCAAAAGATGAGACTGGACGCTTGAGAAATGCTGCCAAAAGACTACTTGGATCGGTCGTTTGCGTCGACGCACAGCACAGCACTGAGATGGCGGCCTCACTTGCGGCGTGCTCGGTACGGTATTTTGATGAGACGGAAAGCACACGATGGATCAATGCAGGTAGTGGCTCCGTCTAACGAAGCGCTATCAGTCAGGGATTGCATCTTGAGGTTCGTAAAGTTGGCAGGTCGCAGGAAGCGGCCTGCCAACCTCCAATTTCAATTTGAACCGTTTTGTTGACCTATTGTTGACCTGAGTTTCGGTCATGCAAAAGCCCCGTGGTGAGGCGGGGCGTAGGGCATTGTAATCATTCAGGATTTTGGTTGCGGGGGCAGGATTTGAACCTGCGGCCTTCAGGTTATGAGCCTGACGAGCTACCGGGCTGCTCCACCCCGCGCCGATGTGGTTTGGTTTTTGATCGTTTTGAGAGGCTGCGTTTCTTACCAG
>NZ_WHUT02000021.1 GCF_009380135.2 Fertoeibacter niger
CCTCAAGACGGTCCGGAAACAGCGTCACCTGATCCCGGTCTACCCCTTCAATGAAACCTGACATAAATGCACTCCTGTATCGCAGGAAGCATACCATATCTGGAGGTTTTCACACAGCCTCGGCTCTAACCGACCGAACCCAAAAGCCACCGGACACGACCAGGCATTCACTTCATGTCACAAGCGACCCATCTGCGCTGCGTGTCCCGCTGCATGAAATGCCGACCCCGAACCCGCCGCAGGAGCCTCCGGCCAGCCCTAAAACTCCACCCCCGCCTGCGCCTTTATTCCTGACCGGAACGGGTGTTTCACCAGCGTCATTTCCGTCACCAGATCGGCCAGCTCGATCAGTTCCTCTTTCGCATTGCGCCCGGTCAGCACCACATGGGTCATCGGCGGCTTGTGGTCGCGCAGGAAGGCCACCACTTCGGCCACGTCCAGATAATCATAGCGCAGGGCGATGTTGATCTCGTCCAGCAGCACAAAGCGGATGGCGGGGTCCAGGATCAGCGCCTTTGCCTTGGCCCAGCCTGCCTGCGCCGCCGCCACATCCCGCGCACGGTCCTGCGTTTCCCAGGTAAATCCCTCGCCCATCGCGTGAAACTGGCAAAGGTCCGCGAAATGGCCTTCGATCAGCCGCCGCTCGCCCGTATCCCAGGCCCCCTTGATGAATTGCACCACCGCGCAGGGCATGCCATGCGCGATGCAGCGCAGGATCATGCCGAACCCGCTGGAGGATTTGCCCTTGCCCGCCCCGGTGTGCACGATCACCAGCCCCTTGTCGCCGCTTTTTGTCGCCATGATCTTGTCGCGCGCGGCCTTTTTCTTGGCCATCTTCACCGCATGGCGGGCATCGGGATCGACGACCACGGCGGCGGCATCTGCGGGCGTTTCAACGGGGGCATCACTCATCGGTCCGGTCCTTCCGGCTTGACAGTCGCGGGGCGGCGTGGCTTGGGTAGGGCTACGTTGGTTCCTGTCGTAAGGCAGGCTAAGAGGGAATGCGACAGGTTTTCGTGCATGCGAAGCCCCAAGCGCAGCCGCCCCCGCGACCGTGACCGGAAAGGTCGCCCGATGCCACTGGCCTCACAGGCCGGGAAGGTGGGCCGACCGTGGGGCAACCCATATCCGCAAGCCGGGAGACCTGCCCGCGTAGATTGATTGAACGGGCGGACGGGGTGTTCCGCAACCGGCATGGCGGCGCATGGCGCCCCGGTCTGGTGCATTCCCCGCCATAGCGACGGAACGAACATGGCGGTCACGCTTCTTGTCTGCACAACCTGCCGCGCGGGCCTGCCGGTGGAGGAGGGCACCCCCTGCCCCGGCCTGCGCCTGCATGATCTGCTGGCCGAAGGGGTGCCCGAAGGCGTCACCCTGCGCCCGGTGGAATGCCTTTCGGCCTGTTCGCAGGGTTCCGCCGTGGCCCTCAGCGCGCCCGGCCGCTGGACCTATGTCTATGGCCGCCTGACCGAGGCCGACGCCCCCGACATTCTGGCCGGGGCCGCACTTTACGCGCAATCCGCCGATGGCATCGTGCCCTGGCGCGACCGCCCTACGGTGTTTCGAAAGAACTCCATCGCCCGCATTCCCCCGCTTGAGGTATCCGCATGACCACGCTTGAAAAAATTCCCGTCACCATCATCACCGGCTTTCTGGGCGCGGGAAAGACCACGCTGATCCGGCATCTGATGGCCAACCCGCAGGGGCTGCGGCTGGCGATACTGGTCAATGAATTCGGCACGATGGGCGTCGATGGCGACATCCTGAAATCCTGCGCCGATGCCAATTGCCCGGTGGAGAATATCGTGGAACTGGCGAATGGCTGCATCTGCTGCACCGTGGCCGATGATTTCATCCCCACAATCGAGGCGTTGATGGCCCTGCCGCACCGCCCCGACCATATCCTGATCGAAACCTCGGGGCTCGCCCTGCCCAAACCGCTGCTGAAGGCGTTCGACTGGCCCGCGATCCGCTCGCGCATCACGGTGGACGGCGTGATTGCCTTGGCCGATGCCGAGGCGGTGGCGGCGGGCCGGTTTGCCCCCGATGTGGCGGCGGTGGATGCCCAGCGCGCCGCCGACCCCGGCCTTGACCACGAAACGCCGCTGTCCGAAGTGTTCGAGGATCAGATCCTTTGCGCCGACCTGATCCTGCTTTCGAAAGCTGATCTGGCAGGCCCCGCCGGGCTTGATGCCGCCCGCGCCGTGATCCTGGCCGAAACCACCCGCCAGATCCCGATCCTGCCGATGACCGACGGCATCATCGACCCGCGCGTGATCCTGGGGCTGCATGCGGCGGCGGAAAATGACATCGCCGCCCGCCCCTCGCACCATGATGGCGAGGACGACCACGAGCACGATGATTTCGACAGCGTGGTGATCGACCTGCCCGAAATCACCGACCCCGAGGCTTTGGCGGATGCCATCCGCACCCTTGCGCGGGACCGGCATATCCTGCGGGTCAAGGGTTATGTCGCCGTCACCGGCAAACCGATGCGCCTGTTGGTGCAGGCGGTGGGCGAACGTGTGCGCCACCAGTTCGACCGCCCGTGGAACGGTGCGCGCCTGTCGCAGTTGGTGGTCATCGCCGAACACCACCATATTGATGCCGCCGCGATCCGCGCCGTGCTGCTGGCCGCCGTGCAACCGGCGGCAATCGAGGCCTGAGCCATGCATGTCGTCTTCCGCGAAAGCCACGGGCTTGAGGAAACCGAAACCCCGTTCGATGTGGGCCAAAGCCCCGCCGATCTGGTGGTTCTGTCGTTTTCCGACAGCGACCTTGGGGCTTTCGCGGCGGGCTGGCACCGGGCCAAGGGGGCGTTGCCCACCCTGCGGCTGGCCAATCTGGTGGCGCTGAAACATCCCTTGTCGGTGGATACCTATCTGGATCAGACGCTTGCCCATGCCAAGGGCATCCTGATCCGGCTGATCGGCGGGGAAAGCTATTGGTCCTACGGGCTGATGCAGGTGCAGGACATGTGCCGCAGGCGCGGCATCGCCTTGGCCGTGCTGCCCGCCGACGGGCGCGAGGATGCGCGGCTGGATGCGCTGTCCACCCTGCCCACTTCCACCCTGCGCCGCCTTTCGGCGCTTTGCGATGCCGGTGGTGCGGTGGCGGCGCAGGCGGCGCTGGCGCAACTGGCACTGGCGGCGGGGCTTTATGCCGGGCCTGTCGCGGGTGAGAAAACCGTGCCGGACTGCGGCTGGTATGACCCGGATCAGGGGATAATCCCGGCACCAACCCGTTCGACAGATGCCGCCGCTGCCCCTGACGGCGGGGCCGGGCATGATGCGGGCTCACCCGCCATTGCCATCACCTTCTACCGCTCCTACCTCACCTCTGCCGACACGGCCCCGGTCGATGCCCTGATCCATACCCTGCGCGCGCGGGGTTTTCGCGCCTATGGCCTGTTTGCCCCCTCGCTCAAATCCCATCCGGCTTGGCTGCGGGGTGCGCTGACCGCGCTGAACCCCGCCGCCATCGTCAATGCCACTGCCTTTTCCGCCCGGGGCGAGGATGGCGCATCGCCGCTGGATGCACCGGGCTGCCCGGTGTTTCAGGTGGCCCTGTCCACCGCACGCCGCCGTGACTGGGCGGGGGCCGAACGAGGCCTGTCGCCCGCCGACCTGGCGATGCATGTCGTGCTGCCCGAGGTGGATGGCCGGATCTTCACCGGCGTCGCCAGTTTCAAATCCCCGTCCCGCCGCGACCCGGAACTGGAGTTTTCCCGCTTTGCCCACCGCGCCGATGCCGCACGCATCGCTGCCATTGCAGACCGCGTGGCCGCATGGCACCGCCTTGGCGCCACACCAGCCCGTGAACGCCGCCTTGCCCTGATCCTGTCCACCTACCCCGGCCGTGCCGACCAGATGGCCCATGCAGTTGGCCTTGACGCATTGGCTTCGGCCGAGGCGATCCTGTCAGACCTCGCCGCCGGTGGCTATGCCGCCACGCCCGAACCGCTGGCCGGCTCTCTTGGCCACAGCACCCTGTCATGGCCGCTGCAAGCCTACCGCGAGGCCCTGCAAACCCTGCCAGACCCGTTGCAGGCCACCCTTACCGCCGCATGGGGCGCGCCGGAAGCCGACCCCGCCTGCCGGGACAACGCATTCCACTTCCACGCCCTCATCGCAGGCGACACCATCGTCGCCCTGCAACCCGAACGGGGTGAGGTGCAGGCCCGCGACGCCGATTACCACGACCTTGCACGCACACCGCGCCATGCCTATGTCGCCTTCTACCTTTGGCTGCGCGCCCGGGGCATCCACGCGCTGATCCACATCGGCGCACATGGCACGCTGGAATGGCTGCCGGGCAAATCGGTGGCCCTGTCGGATACCTGCTGGCCCGAGGTGCTGACCGGCCCCATGCCGGTGATCTACCCTTTCATCGTGAATGATCCGGGTGAAGCCGCGCAGGCCAAGCGCCGCATCGGTGCGGTGACGCTGGGCCACCTGCCGCCGCCGCAGATCGCGTCGCACACGCCTGACCGCATGCTGCGGCTGGAGCGGCTGCTGGACGAATATTCCACCGCCGACGGGCTGGATCCGGCCCGGCGCACCCGCCTGATTGCCGACATCCGGGCCGAGGCGCAGGTGGCGGGGGTGGAGGATGACCTTGGCCTGACCCCCACCACCAGCCCCGCCGAGGCCATCACCCGCATCGACCGTTTCGTGTGCGACATCAAGGAAAGCCAGTTCGGCGACGGGCTGCATATCTATGGGCTTGCACCCGGCGAGACAGAGGGCCTGCGCACGGCCCTCAATGCCCTCCGCGTGGCCCCCGGCCCATCAGGTTCGCCCAACCGGGGCCGCCGCGATGTGCTGCCCACGGGCCGCAATCTTTATTCCGTCGATCCGCGCGCCGTGCCGTCGCGCGCGGCACAGGCGCAGGGGGTGAAACTGGCCGAGGAACTTCTGCGCCGCCACCTGCAAGATCACGGCGACTGGCCGCGCGGGCTGGTGGTCGATCTGTGGGGCTCCGCCACCATGCGCACGGCGGGCGAGGAATTTGCCATGGCGCTGCATCTGGCAGGCCTTGCGCCGCTGTGGGATCAGGGGTCGGAACGGGTGTCGGGTTATGAAATCCTGCCGCTGGCGCTGCTGGACCGGCCCCGCATCGACGTGACGCTGCGCGTGTCGGGCCTGTTCCGCGACACGTTCCCCGGCCTTGCGCAGATGTTCGAGGCGGCAACGCAGGCGCTGGCCACCCGGGATGAGGCGCCAGAGGATAATCCCTATACCCTGAAATCCCCCCGCGTGTTCGGCCCAAAACCCGGCCTTTACGGCATGGGCATGGCCGATGCCTTGGAGGATTACACCGACGAGGGCCGCGCGCGAGCGGGCGAGGCGTGGCTGGCCGCATCGGAATGGGCGCTGGATGCCAAGGGCAATTCCACCCGCGACCGTGGCGCGCTGGAGGCGCGGCTGCACGGGGCAGATGCCTTTGCCCATGTGCAGGATTTGCCGGAAACCGACCTGCTGCTGGCGTCTGACTATGCCGCCCATGAGGGCGGTTTCGCCGCCGCCATGGCCACGCTGGGCCATGCGCCTGCGCAATACCATATCGACGCCACCCGCGAAGGCGCCCCCCGCGCCCGCAGCCTGACCGAGGAAATAGCCCGCGTGATCCGCGCCCGCGCCGCCAACCCCGACTGGGCCAACGGCATGATGCGCCACGGCTTTCGCGGCGCCGCCGAGATCACCGCGACGATGGATCATCTGGCCGCCTTTGCCCATCTGACCCGCGCCGTGCCCGCGCATCTGATCGACCTTTACCATGATGCCACGCTTGGCCGTGCCGACCTGACCGCTTTCATGGCGCGCGAAAACCCTGCCGCGCTGGCCGCGCTGCGCGCCCGGTTTCAGGCGCTGCATGACGCGGGGCTGTGGGTCACGCGCCGAAACTCCATCGCGGCAGGGCTGGCGCATGGGTGACAAGCCCCAGGTCATCGAACCCCAGATCAAGGGCTGGTGCCCAGGTGCCCTGCGCCCGATGCTGTCGGGCGACGGGCTGGTGGTGCGCATCCGCCCGCCTCTGGGCCGCCTGACCGCCGCGCAGGCCGCGGGCATCGCGGCACTGGCGCAGACGCATGGCAACGGGCTGATCGACATTTCCGCCCGTGCCAACCTGCAACTGCGGGGCGTGACGGATGAAACCTACCCCGCCTTGATCGACGGGCTGCGCGGCCTTGGCCTGATCGACCCCTCGCCCGAGGCCGAGGCGCGGCGCAACATCACCGTCACGCCGTTCTGGGTGGCAGGCGATGACACCGAAACACTCGCGACGCATCTGGCCGGGGCCTTGGCGGGGGCCAGCCTGCACCTGCCCGGCAAGTTCGGCTTTGCCGTCGATACCGGCCCCGCGCCGGTGCTGCGCGGCACATCTGCCGACATAAGGCTGGAACGTGGGGTCGATGGTGGCCTGATCCTGCGCGCCGATGGCTGCGGCCTTGGCGTGGCAGTGACGCCGGACACCGCCGCCGCGATGGCCTTGGCATTGGCGGATTGGTTTCTGGGTTCCGGTGGTGCGCCTGATGGCCGTGGCCGCATGGCCGCACATCTGGCGGCCGGGGCGGCGTTGCCTGCATGTTTCACCACCCAACCCGCCCAGCCGCTTGCGCGGACTACCACCCGAGATGCCCGCACGCCCGGCCCCACCCCGCAAGGCGCGCTGGTTGCCTTTGCCTTCGGGCAGACCGATGCGGGCACCCTTTCGCAACTTGCCACCGGGCCGATCCGCCTGACCCCGTGGCGCATGCTGCTGCTGGAGGGACGTGACGCCCCCGCCCTGCCCGGCCTGATCACCGATCCTGCCGACCCGCTGCTGCGCGTCATCGCCTGCACCGGTGCGCCCGGTTGCCTTCAGGCGCATCACGCCACCCGCCCGCTGGCCCGTGCGCTGGCCCCGCATGTGCCGCCGGGGGCCGTTCTGCATGTGTCCGGCTGCGCCAAGGGCTGCGCGCATCCGGGGCCGGCCGAATACACCGCCGTCGCGGCACCCACTGGCATCCGCATGGCCCGCCATGCTACGGCCAGCGCCACCACCGGCCCTGCCCTGCCACTGGCCGCCCTGCTGGCCCGCCCGCAATCCCTGTTCGAGACGCCCCATGCCCCACAGCTATGAAACCGACGGTGCGACAATCTACCTGCGGTCTTTCGCCATGATCCGGGCCGAGGCCGATCTGGCCCGTTTCACGCCGGAAGAAGAGATTGTGGCCGTGCGCATGATCCACGCGGCGGGCATGGTGGGGCTGGAGGCGCATATCCGTTTCACCCCCGGCATGGCGATTGCCGCGCGAATGGCGCTGGAGGCGGGTGCCCCGATCCTGTGCGACGCGCGGATGGTATCCGAGGGCATCACCCGCAGCCGCCTGCCCGCGGGCAATGCGGTGATCTGCACGCTGAACGACGCCGAGGTGCCCGCGCTGGCCCGGGCCATGGGCAACACACGGTCGGCGGCGGCGCTGGAGCTATGGCGGCCTCACCTTGAGGGCGCTGTGGTTGCCATCGGCAATGCGCCCACCGCGCTGTTCCACCTGCTGAACATGCTGGAAGACCCGACCTGCCCCCGCCCTGCCGCCATCATCGGCTGCCCTGTCGGTTTCATCGGTGCGGCGGAATCGAAAGATGCGCTGATGGCGGCCGCGCCCTGCCCCGCATTGATCGTGCAGGGGCGGCTTGGTGGCTCGGCGATCACGGTGGCGGCGGTCAATGCCCTGGCCAGCCGGAAGGAGTAGCGATGGGCAAGATCATCTGCGTGGGCCTTGGCCCCGGCGACCCCGACCTGATGTCGGTGAAGGCCGACCGGCTGGTCCGTTCCGCCGCGAATGTCGCCTATTTCCGCAAGGCGGGCCGGGCCGGGCAGGCGCGGCGGATCGTGGATGGCATGCTGGCGGAAAATGTCACCGAATACCCGATGGAATACCCCGTCACCACCGAACTGCCCTTTGACAGCCCCGACTACAATGCCCTTCTGGCTGCGTTCTATGACGATTGGGCCGGACGGCTTGCCACCATCGCCGCCACGCGGGATGTTGTGGTCTTGTGCGAGGGCGATCCGTTTTTCTACGGATCTTTCATGCATCTGCAAACCCGCCTGCAAGGCCGGGCCGAGGTGGAGGTGATACCCGGCATCACCGGCATGACCGGCTGCTGGCATGCATCGGGCACGCCGATCACCTGGGGCGATGATGTGCTGTCGGTGCTGATGGGCACGCTGTCCGAGGCCGATCTTGTGCGCCACATGCAGGCGGCGGATGCCCTGGTGGTGATGAAGACGGGCCGCAACCTGCCCAAGGTGCGCCGGGCGCTGGCGGCGGCGGGGCGGCTTCAGGATGCCTGGCTGGTGGAACGCGGCACCATGCCCGGCCAGCGCGTCGCCCGTCTGGATGCGGTGGAGGCCGCCGATTGCCCCTATTTCGCCATCGTGCTGGTGCATGGCCATGGCCGCAGGCCAGAGGCCATGGAATGACCGGTTGGCTGGTGGTCGCCGGTCTGGGGCCAGGGGATGACGCGCTGGTGACGCCCGAGGTCACGGCTGCGCTTGCCCAGGCCACCGACATAGTGGGCTACATTCCCTATGTCGCCCGCGTGGCACCCCGCCCCGGCCTGTCGCTGCATGCCTCTGACAACCGGGAGGAGATGGACCGCGCCCGCCATGCGCTGGCCATGGCCGCCGAAGGGCGGCGGGTGATGGTGGTGTCATCCGGCGATCCGGGCGTGTTTGCCATGGCCTCGGCGGTGTTCGAGGCGCTGGAGGATGCGCCGGATTGGCAGGCGCTGGATATCCGCATCCTGCCCGGCATCACGGCGATGCTGGCGGCGGCAGCGCGGGCCGGTGCGCCGCTGGGCCATGATTTCTGCGCCATCAACCTTTCCGACAACCTCAAGCCCTGGCCGCTGGTCGAACACCGCCTGCGGCTGGCTGCCGAGGCGGGTTTCGCCATGGCCTTCTACAACCCCCGCTCTGCCAGCCGCCCGCACCAGTTTGCCCGCGCGCTGGAAGTGCTGCTGGAATGCTGCGGCCCCGACCGGCTGATCACCTTCGCCCGCGCCGTTACCACGCCCGAGGAACGCATCACCACCGTCACGCTGGCCGAGGCCACGCCCGACATGGCCGACATGCGCACCGTGGTGATCCTGGGCAACCCGGCCACCCGCCGCGTCGGGCGTTTCGTCTACACCCCGAGGCGGGCATGACCCAGCCAGACCATCACCTCGGCCACCGAACCGGCCACCGGGCGCGGGGGCACCTGCGGCCGGTCAATCAGGATCACCGGCAGGCGCAGCGCGCGCGCGGCATCCAGCTTGGCCCGCGCGCCGCTGCCGCCTGCGTTCTTGGCGACCACATGGGTGATGCGGTGCGACTGCATCAGTGCGGTGTCACCTTCCACCGTGAAGGGGCCACGCGCCACGACGACCTCGGACCGCGGCAGGGGCACATCGCCCGGCACATCGACCAGACGCAGCAGGTAAATGTGCTGCGCCTTGGCGGCAAAGGCGGCCAGATGCTGCTTGCCGATGGCCAGAAACACCCGCGCGGGCGTGGCGGGCAGGGCAGCCACCGCCCCGGCCAGATCGGGAACGGCCAGCCAGTCATCACCCTCGCCCGCAGTCCACGCGGGCCGTTCGAATCCCAGCAGCGGCACGCCCGCGATGGCGCAGGCCGCCACGGCGTTGCGGGTCATCTGTGCGGCGAAAGGATGGGTCGCATCGACCACATGGCTGATGCCCCCGGCCCGCAGGAAATCAACCAGCCCTGCCACGCCGCCAAAGCCGCCCACGCGGGTGGGCAATGGTTGCGCCACCGGGGCTGCGGTGCGCCCGGCATAGGAAAACACCGCCTCCACCCCCGCCCCTGCCAGCGCGCGGGCCAGAAGGCTGGCCTCGGTCGTGCCGCCCAGAAGCAGGATGCGTGGCATGGCTGATCCCTTCTCCCAAGATGATCCGGGCCCGGCGGTTGCGGCAGATGCCGGTGATCCCGGCCCCTTGAACCCCAGAACGCCCTGGCTGTCCATCATCGGCATCGGCGAAGATGGCCTGCCGGGCCTGACGCCCGCAAGCCGTGACGCGCTGGACGCCGCCGAAGTCGTGTTCGGCGGTGCGCGGCATCTGGAACTGGCCAGAGCGGGCGAAAGGGGCAGGCCGTGGCCCCTGCCCTTTGCTGTGGAACCGGTGCTGGCATTGCGGGGCCGCAGGGTGGCCGTGCTGGCCTCGGGTGATCCGTTCTGGCACGGGGCGGGCGGCAGTCTGGCCGCGCATCTGGCACCGGGCGAGTGGCAGGTCTTTCCGGCCCCTTCGACCTTCAGCCTTGCCGCCGCCCGTCTGGGCTGGCGGCTGGAGGAAACGCAGTGCATCGGCCTGCATGCCGCGCCATTCGCGCGGCTGCGCCCGCATCTGGCGCAGGGTGCGCAGATCGTCGCGCTGCTGCGTGACGGGGTGGCGGTGGCGGAACTCGCGGCATGGCTGACGGATCAGGGCTTTGGTCCCGCGACCCTGCATGTGATGGAGGCGCTGGGCGGCCCGCGTGAACGCATCCGTTCCCTGAGCGCCGATGGATCAGTGCCGCGGGGTATCACCGCGCCCGTCAGCGTGGCGATCTCGGCCCGGATGGCCGAGCGCCCTGAAAACCCCGGCCTGCCCCGCAGCCCCGGCTTGCCCGACAGGGCCTTTGCCCATGACGGCCAGATCACCAAACGCCGCATCCGAGCGCTGACGCTGGCCGCGCTTGCCCCCCGCAACGGTGAATTGCTGTGGGACATCGGGGCCGGATCAGGGTCAGTCAGCGTGGAATGGTGCCTTGCGGGCGGGCGCAGCTTCGCCATCGAACAGCACCCCGACCGTGCCGCCAACATACGCGCCAATGCAGCGGCTTTCGGGGTGGATCACCGGCTGGCCGTGATTGCGGGCGCCGCGCCCGATGCGCTTGCCACCCTGCCCCGCCCCGAAGCCGTGTTCATCGGCGGTGGCGGCAATGAAGCGCTGCTGCATGCGTTGTGGCTTGCCACGCCCCCCGGAACCCGGCTGGTCGCCAATGCCGTGACGCTGGAAACCGAGGCGCTGCTGGCCCTTTGGCACGGCGCAAAGGGTGGCGAGCTGATCCGCATCGAACTGGCCGAGGCCACCCCGCTGGGGCGGATGCGCGGCTGGACGGCATGGCGGCCCGTGGTGCAGTGGAGCGTCACGCGATGACGGGGAAAGCGAAAGTGGCGGGTTTCGGCTTCCGCACCTCGGCCACGACCGCCGCCTTGCAGGATGCTCTGGCTGCCGCCGGGGGGCCGGATGGCCTGACCGCGCTGGCCACGGTGGTAGAAAAGGCCAGCGCCCCCGCCCTGCTGGCGCTGGCGCATAGCCTGTCGCTGCCGGTGCGCGCCATCGGCCCCGACGCCCTGAAAGCCCAGACCACTGCCACCCAATCGCCCCGCCAACTCACCCGCTTCGGCACCGGCAGTCTGGCCGAGGCCACAGCCTTGGCCGCCGCAGGCCACGGCGCGCGGCTGACCGGCCCGCGCGCGGTGTCGCAGGATCGCACAGCCACCGCCGCCATCGCAGAAGGACCAGACCCATGACCGTGCATTTCATCGGCGCAGGCCCCGGTGCCGCCGACCTGATCACCCTGCGCGGGCGCGACCTGATCGCGGCCAGCCCGGTCTGCCTTTACGCAGGCTCGCTGGTGCCCGCCGCTTTGCTGGACCATTGCCCGTCCGGCGCGCATGTGGTGAACACGGCGTCCTTGTCGCTGGACCAGATCATCGCCGAAATCGCCGCCGCCCATGCAAAGGGGCAGGATGTGGCCCGGCTGCATTCGGGCGACCTGTCGGTGTGGTCGGCGATGGGCGAACAGCTGCGCCGCCTGCGCGCGCTGGATATCCCCTATGACGTGACGCCGGGCGTGCCATCCTTCGCCGCTGCTGCTGCCGCCCTTGGGGCCGAACTGACCCTGCCCGGCATTGCGCAATCGGTGATCCTGACCCGCACCTCGGGCCGCGCCTCGGCCATGCCCGAAGGCGAAACCTTGGCCGCCTTCGCCGCCACCGGGGCCACGCTGGCGATCCACCTGTCGGTGCATGTGCTGGACAGGGTGCTGGCCGAACTGACGCCGCATTATGGGGCGGATTGCCCCGTCGCCGTGGTGTGGCGCGCGTCATGGCCCGATGAGCGGATCGTGCGCGCCACCCTCGCCACGCTTGAATCCGCCATCGGTGCGGAAATGGAGCGCACGGCCCTGATCCTCGTTGGCCGCGCGCTGGCGCAGCAGGATTTCGCCGAGAGCCGCCTTTACGCGGGCGATTACGACCGGCGTTTCCGCCCGGTCGGCACCGAACCCCGCTTCCCTGACGCATCATGACACCCGGCCTGCTCATCTCTGCCCCGGCCTCGGGCACGGGCAAGACCACGCTGATGCTGGGGCTGTTGACCGCCCTGCGGGCGCGCGGGCTGGCGGTGCAGCCGTTCAAAAGCGGGCCGGATTACATTGATCCGGCCTTTCATACCGCCGCGAGCGGCCGCCCTTCGGTGAACCTGGATTCGTGGGCGATGCCTGCCGCCCAGATAGCCGCACAGGTGGCGGGGGCCGAGGCCGCCGATCTGATCCTTGCCGAAGGGTCAATGGGCCTGTTTGACGGCGTGGCGCAGCCGGGGGCTTTTGGCACGGGGGCCAGCGCCGATGTGGCCGCGATGATGGGCTGGCCGGTGGTGCTGGTGCTGGATGTGTCGGGGCAGGCGCAATCTGCCGCCGCCGTGGCGCTGGGCTTTGCCCGGATGCGGCCTGATGTGACGATCGCAGGCGTGGTGCTGAACCGCGTCGCCAGCCCCCGGCATGAGGCGCTGGTGCGCGTGGGGATGCAGGCGGTGGGCCTGCCGGTTTTTGGCGCCCTGCCCCGCCGCAAGGCCATTGAATTGCCCGAGCGGCATCTGGGGCTGGTGCAGGCGCAGGAAAACCCCGATCTGCCGCGCATGCTGGCGGATGTGGGCGATTTCATCGCGGAACATCTTGATCTGGATGCCATGATCGCGGCGGCGCGCGGCACGGCGCAGCATCCCGCTGCCGCGACCCCAACCACTCCCCCCGGCCAGCGCATCGCCCTTGCCCGTGATGCCGCGTTTTCCTTTGTCTATCCGCATCTGCTGGCGGCCTGGCGGGCTGCGGGGGCGACGGTTCTGCCCTTCTCTCCCCTCGCCGACGAAGCGCCCGACCACAGCGCAGATACCTGCTGGCTGCCCGGCGGCTATCCTGAACTGCATGCGGGGCGGCTGGCGGCGGCAGAAGCCTTTCGCACCGGCCTGACCCGCTTTGCCGAAACCCGCCCGGTGCATGGCGAGTGTGGCGGCTACATGGCGATGGGGGCCGGGCTGGTGGATGCCAGCGGCACGCGGCACCGGATGGCGGGGCTGCTGGGGCTGGAAACCTCGTTCCATGCCCGCAAAATGCATCTGGGCTACCGCCATGCCACCCTTGCCGCGCCGATGCCCGGCCATGCGCAGGGGGCGCGGCTGCGCGGCCATGAATTTCACTATGCCACCATCACCGCGCAGCCCGATGCCGCGCTGGCCCATGTGACCGATGCCAATGGCACCCCGGTGCCGGAAACCGGATCACGGCGCGGCCATGCCACCGGCACGTTCTTTCACCTGATCGCAGAGGCCACATGACCGGCTTTGTCTCTTTCGTCTCTTCCGGCCCCGGCGACCCGGAGTTGTTGACGCTGAAGGCGGTGAACCGCCTGCAAGCCGCCGATGCGGTGCTGTTTGACGATCTGTCCTCGGGGCCGATCCTGGCCCATGCCCGCGCCGGGGCCGATCTGGTGGGCGTGGGCAAACGCGCGGGGCGGGCATCGCCCAAGCAGGATCATGTCAGCCGCCTGCTGGTGGATTATGCGCAGACCGGCGCGCGGGTGGTGCGGCTGAAATCCGGCGATTCAGGCATCTTTGGCCGGCTGGAGGAAGAGATCACCGCGCTGCAAGCGGCAGGCATTGCGTTCGAGATCATTCCCGGCGTGCCATCCGCCTGCGCCGCCGCCGCCGCCGCGGGCATCCCGCTGACCCGCCGCCTGACCGCGCGGCGCGTGCAGTTCGTGACCGGGCATGACATCACCGGCGCGCTGCCCGCCGATCTGAACATGGAGGCGCTGGCCGACCCCGCCGCCACGACGGTGGTGTTCATGGGCAAGCGCACCTTCCCCGCACTTGCCGCCATGCTGATCGGCGCGGGCCTGCCGCCAGACACCCCCGCCCTGCTGGCCGAAGCTGTCAGCCACCCCGAACAGCGTCTGCACCGCAGCACGGTGGCTGGGTTGGCCAGCCTCTTGGCGGCCGAGATGGCCACCACCCCGGCGTTGATCCTCTATGGCGCGCTGGCGGACGGTTGACTTGGCCCGCGCCGGATGACATCCCTGTGAACGACGGTTCCACGACGCCCTGACGGGCCGACGGATGAAAAGGGAACGCGGTGAGGTGTAGCCAGAAGGCGCCAAACCCGCGACTGCCCCCGCAACTGTAAGCGGCGAGCCGCCCCGGAACATGCCACTGGCCCGCTTTGGGCCGGGAAGGCCCGGGGAAGCGACGACCCGCAAGTCAGGAGACCTGCCGTCATGGCGCTTGCGCCGCAGCCGCCGGACCACCGGCACCCCTTCACCCGCCGTCGGGGATGACGGCAAGGAGACTGACATGCACATCGAACCGGGCCTCGTCGCAGGCACCAAGATTGTCCTCAGCTATGCCACCGCCGCTGCCGCCAGCGGCTATACGCTGAAACTGGCCTATGACAGCCTGCGCGAAAAGGGCCTGCCCTCGCTGGCGCTGCGCGCGGCCATCGCCACCGTTGCCGCATTCGCCTTTTTCGAGGTGCTGCCGCATTACCCGGTCGGCGTATCCGAGGTGCATTTCATCCTCGGCTCCACCCTGTTCCTGATCCTGGGCGCAGCCCCCGCGGCCATCGGGCTGGCCATGGGCCTGCTGTTGCAAGGGCTGTTCTTTGCGCCCTTCGATCTGCCGCAATACGGGATGAACGTGACGACGTTGCTGGTGCCCTTGTTCGCGTTGCAGGTCATCGCCGCCCGGATCATCGCGCCGAACACCGCCTATGTGAACCTCAGCTATGGTCAGGCATTCGCACTGTCCACCGCCTATCAGGGCGGCGTGGTGGCCTGGGTGGCCTTCTGGGCGATCTGGGGTGACGGGTTTGCGGCGGGCAACCTCGCATCCATCGCCACCTTTGGCGCGGCCTATATGCTGGTCGTGCTGATCGAGCCGATTGCCGATCTGGCCGTTCTTGCCGGGGCCAAGGCCCTGCGCGGGCTGAACGGCAGCCCGCTGGTCACTCCGCGCCTTTACAACGCCGCCTGAGCCTTTGCGCGGCCCCTTACCGGGCCGCGCCTTTCCCATGACACACCTTCTGCTTATCGGTATCGGCACCGGCAATCCCGAACACCTGACGCTGCAAGCCATCCGCGCGCTGAACCGCGCCGATCTGGTGCTGATCCCGCGCAAGGGTGCGGACAAGGCCGATCTGGCTGACCTGCGCCGCGCGATCTGCGCCGAGGTGATCACCAACCCCGCCACGCGGCTGGTGGAGTTTGATCTGCCCACACGCGACCCCGCCACCCCCGGCTATATCGCCCGGGTGAACGACTGGCATGACGCGATTGCGACGGTCTGGGCCGAAACCATCGCGCGCGAGGGCGGGCAGATTGTGGCGCTGCTGGTCTGGGGCGACCCGTCGCTGTATGACAGCACCTTGCGCATCGCGGCCCGGCTGGAACCTGCGCCCCGGATTACCGTGATCCCCGGGATTACCTCGATGCAGGCGCTGACCGCCGCGCATGCCATTCCCCTGAACGCGCTGGCCGCGCCGTTTCTGGTGACGACGGGCCGCCAGTTGCGCGATCACGGCTGGCCTGCGGGCGTGGATACGCTGGTGGTGATGCTGGACGGGGAATGTTCGTTCCAGTCTCTGCCGCCGGAAGGCGTCACGATCTGGTGGGGGGCCTATGTGGGCATGGCCGAGGAAATCATCCGCCACGGCCCGCTTGGAACCACCGGCCCCGACATCATCACCACCCGCGCCGCCGCCCGTGCGGCGCATGGCTGGATCATGGATATCTACATCCTGCGGCGGTAGGGGATTTGTGCGCGGCAGAACGGCGATCATCAAGCGGTGTCGGCTTGATGAGTGGCGGCGCTAACCCTGCGAAATCACCACATCTGCCGCCACCGATTGCGCCGCCACAAGGCGGGCATTGGGAATGTCGTTCGACAGCGCCCATGCGCGGGCGTCGGCGTCAGACATTCCATGGTCCAGCCAGCGGCGGATCAGGCGGCGCTCCAGTTCCGGCACCGGCACGTCGATGAACACGGTCAGGTCATAGGCGGCGCGGCACGCGGCCCAGGGTTCGGCGTCAAGCAGCAGATAGTTGCCCTCGATCACCAGGAAACGGTCGGCATCCGTGACCAGATCGGCACCGGCGCGGGCCAGATCGGCGGCGCGGTCGAACACCGGTATGGCCACCTCGCCCCCCGCCCGCAACCGCGCGACCAGATGGGCAAAGCCATGGGCATCAAACGTGTGGGGCGCGCCCTTGCGCGAGCGCCAGCCGCGCGCGTCAAGCACGGCGTTGTCATAGTGGAACCCGTCCATCGGCACCACCCGGGCACCCGCGCCCAATTCCGCCACCAATGCTGCGGCCAGCGTCGATTTGCCCGCCCCGGGGGGCCCGGCAAGGGCGGTGATGAACCGCCCCCCGGTTTCGTGCAACGACCCCGCCTGCGTGCGGATCAGATCCGCCAGCGCGGCAGGTGTCATGCCGCCTCGGCCACGCCGTCGGGCAGTTTCGCGCCGGTCATATAGGCCACCGCATCGGACATCGAATGTTCCGACGGCTTGATGACGCACAGCCGCTTGCCCAGCCGGTGAATGTGGATGCGGTCGGCGACCTCGAACACATGCGGCATGTTGTGGCTGATCAGGATGATCGGAATCCCCCGCGAGCGCACATCGCGGATCAGTTCCAGCACCCGGCGGCTTTCCTTGACGCCAAGGGCCGCTGTAGGTTCATCGAGGATCACGACCTTGGAGCCGAATGCCGCCGCCCGTGCCACGGCCACGCCCTGTCGCTGCCCGCCCGACAGGGTTTCCACCGCCTGGTTGATGTTCTGGATCGTCATAAGCCCCAGTTCGTTCAGCTTGGCCCGGGCGAATTTCTCCATCGCGGGGCGGTCAAGCTGGCGGAACACCGTGCCCATGATGCCGGGCTTGCGCAATTCGCGCCCCATGAACATGTTGTCGGCGATGGACAGCGCGGGCGACATGGCGAGCGTCTGATACACCGTTTCGATGC
>NZ_WHUT02000022.1 GCF_009380135.2 Fertoeibacter niger
TCCGAAAGATCCTCGCCCACCTCAGGGATTGGCTTGCCTGGATGATCGCCGTCGTCTGGGGCATCAACGCACCGGATCGGCGCCATCGGATCGTCAGAGCGGCTTGAGTGATTTGTTCAGGGCGAACTTGATAAGGTGGTGGTCTTACTCACCTCGGCCTGCCAGATTTCGTAGAATTCTTTCGGGAACTCTGCAATTTCCGGTTTACGCCATGAAGCACCGCCCGCGATATCCCGAGCAAAATGATCTCCTCCGCCCCCGGCTCGACGATCTGATCGACATGCGCCATGAACTGGTGAAGTTGTCCCCCCTGATCGACTGGGCCTTCTTCGAGACGGAGTGGGCCGGGTTCTTCCCCTCCTCTACCGGTCGGCCTGCGACGTCGCCACGGCTCGTGGCGGGGCTGCTCTATCTCCAGCAAGCCTTCCGGCTGTCGGACGAGGCGGTCGTCGCCCGCTGGGTCGAGAACCCTTACTACCAGCATTTCACCGGCGAGACCTTCTTTCAGCACCGCCCGCCGATCGATCCCACCTCGCTCACCCGCTGGCGGAAACGGTTCGGTGAGGCAGGCGTCGAAGGGATGCTGACCCAGACAATCCGCGCGGGACTGAAGTCTGGGGCCATCGACGAGGACAGCGTTAAGCGCGTGGCAGTCGACACGACCGTCATGGAGAAGAGTATCGCCCATCCGACGGATGCTCGGCTTCACGAGCGGGCGCGGGATCAACAGGTGGAACTGGCGCAAGAGGCCGGGGTGGAGCTGCGCCAGTCCTATGCCCCCCCAACGGCATCGCCATGTGCCATTGTAATGCCGTTGGGGGGGGGCATCCGCGCCATCAACAGAGTCTATGCACTACGCAATGAAGAGGGGCAAGGGTCACGCATTCAACAAATTAACTGGCCTTCATTAATTGTGCCGCCAGGGCTAAAACCCTGATCTTTAAAGATAACGCCTATGATTTTTGATGCTTGAATTGAAAGCGACATTTTTTTGGCCTCGAGCTGGTCGGTTCTATGTTTGTTTTCAAGTTGATAATTTTATCTGCCGATTCATGCATTCTAGCTTGTGATAGTTAAAAAAAGGATAACAGGGCTGGCGACGTGCGAGGCGACGTGCGGACTCGACTGAAACGGAAAATTAACTAGAATCAAGTAATGAGACGACAGAACCGCATGAATGTTAGGAGAGGGTAGATGCAGGAATTGGATTGGATAAAAACAGTTCTCGATGACATTCAAGATTTCGCATCGAGTAATAACCTGTATCGACTTATGTGGCAAATTGATTTATCTAAGGACGCCCTAGTTGCCGATATGAGCGCCAATAGTTGCCTGAAGGATCATCGGACTGATGGCTCTTCAAATGAGGACGTCAAGGTTCATTGAGTTTAACTTGATGACTATGGTCCAGACTTCGGTAACGTGATCGTGGCCGTCACCTGCTACGACCGCTGCGCCCACACCTTCATGTCTGCCATAGGAATCGCCGCCATCGCATCTTCTGGAAATGATCAAGGAGTCCAGAGCCTTGATACTAAATTGCCATTGGAGGGCCGAGCAAGTATCCTTGTCCCTCATCACAACCGATCGACCTCAGAAAGTCCTTGGCGGATTCACTCTCAATCCCTTCGGCAACGATGCTCATGCCTAGTGCGTGCGCTAGTTCCACGGCAATCTGGACGATTGAACGGTTGCGTATGTCGCCATCTAGATCGCGCACGAAGGATTGGTCAAGCTTGATGCGGTCAATGGGCAAATCCCGCAAATGCATCAACGACGCGAAACCTGTGCCGAAGTCATCTAGTGCAACTGAAATGCCCTCGGTTCGCATCAACGCCAGCTGCTTGCCGAGAAGTGGGTTGGACTTTCCAATAAGGACTGTTTCCAAAACCTCGATCTCGATGGCGGTCGTCGGAATATTGTTCCTTGCTAATTGGTCCAAAAGGTCTGGGACGAAATCGTTTCGTTTTAGGCTGAAATGTGAGGTATTCAGACCAATGCTACCTACAGGGTGCTGTTTGGGTCCTTGCAAACTACTGATCAATTTTGGCCAATCTGCGACAACGGCCCGTAACATCATTTGGTCGACCAGGCGGACACAGTCCGGATCATCCAAGGCATCGCCCCAGACAGATGGGCCGCTGACCTCGCCCCCTGGTTCCAAAATCCGCGCCAAGGCCTCATAACCCCGAACTTCTCCTGTCGCGAGATGAACGCGTGGTTGGTAATGCGCAACGATCTGATCCGTTGCGACAGCATAACGTAGACGTTCGATGGAGGCGCGGCGACGGTCCGATGCGACTCGAATGTGCCCATCGAAGAAGGCAGCACCCCCTTTTTGGGTCCGCTTGGCATGCAGCAGCGCCATATCTGCACATCTCACTAGGCCTTCTTGCGTCATTGCATCTTGCGGAAACCGGGCGAGGCCAACTGATGCGCCGACTTGCAGTTCAACGTCCTCAACCCTCATTGCGAAACGCAGTTCTGTCACGAAACGTGCAACTGCGGTTTGCATGTCCTGGGAAGCGCCAGTGTTGCGCGTGATCACGGCGAATTCGTCCCCGCCATATCGACCGATGACAGCATCCTGACCAAAATAATTGGAAATGCGTTCCGCTGCGATCCGGAGCACTGCGTCGCCGGTGGGATGACCAAAGGAGTCGTTAACATCTTTAAAACGGTCAAGGTCCAGAAGTATCAGATAAAAACTGACATGCTGAATTGTTGAAGCGGCGAGATGTTCGGCGAGTCGCTGGTTGAACCAGTTGCGATTTGCCAACCCCGAAAGTTCGTCGATATGAGCCGCATGCCAAAGGGTCTCTGTCGACTTCGCCTCTTCAATTCGCAACCGTCGTGACACCCGTGACGCCTCAACGAAATAATACAATAACGCAGATCCGCTTGTGATGAGTCCCAGCTTGGCAAATGGGTCGGTGAATTGCGGGATCAGTCTTATGAATACAACCGCAATAACGGTTGCTACCACAATTACTTCGCCGTAGATCATGATCGGCAGAATGTCACTGCGGCGAACCAGAAATACTAGTATGCAACCGATTAATGCTGCCCCGCAAATCGACAAGGCGCGATCTTCTTCACAGATCATAATGGCTGGCATCCAAAGGAAGCTGGCCATAATTATGAGGAACAGTACTGCTGAAATTGTCTCGTCCCGTCGATTCGCTCGAAGCATCCTCGACTTAAGAAACAGGTAGTAGATTCCATGAGCGACGAAAAATGATGCTGGCCAGATCCAAGAACTGCTCCAACCGGTATATCCGTGAAGGAGCCAGCCACCTACAAACACGCCAAGAAATCGAGATATAGTTTCGCGGCGGTCGCCATACTCTAATCGGAAAAGACGATCAATTTCTTCTGAAGGACTCGGCGGGATTTTCAATTGGATAGTCCCCATATGCTGAAGCAAAGTCGTTTATTGAAAGGGCGTGAGCTCCGAATAAGTATTGCATCCCGGAAGTTGACGTTGTTGTTTCCTGAACAGGTTTGGCGTAAACCTTTGCCAGTCCATCATTGGCTTGAAAGTCATATTGCCACCCAACGCTGGCTGGGGGAACTGTTGATTGCAGTGGACGACATAGTGGTGCATTGTGGTCTTCAGTTCTGGCTACCGATGGTTGCTTTGGTGAGCCCCCGCGGACGATTTGAAGGGGCCGTACAAGGCGTTTCTGCCGGGTCCATTGGCAACTTTGGGCCGGAATGATTCATAAACCCGACCGTAGTCAGGCGCGTGCGGCTTCTTTGTCCCACGGTCCTCGCAGCAACGCCGCGCGAGCCCCACTGAAATCACCCTACTTGAGTGTCGGTCCCTGCAGGGCGCCCACGAAGAGCTGGCGGAAATCCCTGCGCTCCTCGCACCAGGCAAACAACTTCACCCCTTGGGGCGGATGCACGAAGGCGCGCGGCACGAACGTACCTGCGGTCTCCTGTCCCGAAAGGTCGGTGTAGCAGAGGTTCACGGGCTGGCAGGCGCAGTTCGATCCATTTCGGGCGGCAAGGTCCAACTCGGCGGCCTCAGGCAAGTCCCTGTGCCAATAGCATGCCGGGGGGACGTCCAGCAACTGGTAGATGCGGACGAGAAGGGCGGTTTCGGGATCGGTCTCCACTAGTCGGGCGAGGGTCGTCTCAGCAGCCGTTGCGGCGACCGGATCACCGCAATGGCTTGCCAAGGTGTCGCGTTGCCCTTAAAGTCGGCACACGGTGCGTTGGGCAGAGTTTATTGCCCTTAAATGTGATATTCATACGCCAGTTCGTCGGCGCTTTTCCCTGTTTCGCAGTACAATCCTGTCAACTGCTGCAAGAAGACGGGGCTCTTTTTCAAACGCACGAAGCAAGGCAACTCTTGCGTACCCATCGAGGCCAGTGCTGAACATAGCCGCCTTGGCCAGTGGACGTGACTGAGCCACGGCGATGGCAGCAAGGCAGAATAGTCTCACGTCGGGTCTGGGACTTTGAAGGGCAAAGGCCGTATCCGCGCGAACGGACTTAAGCGCCTTGGCATAGGTGGCCGCCCGCATGGCGCGTTTAAGTTTGTTGGCGCAGTTGGACGTCACTGCGCTTTCGAGCAGCCGTGCCCCGCTTCGGGCACGACGCACCAGCTTTTCGGGTATTCGGCTGCGATCAGGCTTGATGAGGATCGACCCAAGTTGGGTGCCGCAGATCTGGCAGTCGAATGCCCATAACTTCCGCCACTGTTTGAGCGCTATGCCGCGCCGAGAGCAGTCGGGACAAGATTGGAACGCGACCTGCGCCGTCATCAGGGCTTCGGTCTGGGTCATTGTCCCAAAGGTAAGAGATTGAACAGTTTCAGCGGCAACACGGGCCGCAATCGATATCTTTTCTGCAGTTGTCGCGGCCACCTCAACCTCAAAATCGAGCATGGCGACCTGCCCCGTATCGACTTCAATATGCGCCAGGAGTTCGTCGACCTCACAATGGTTGGTGACCGCCAGTCGCGTCAGCCATCCAGAAAGCAGCTCATCCGCAAGAGGCGTGACAGTTTTCGGCAACGGGCGCTGCTTCACGCTCTGGCCTTCTCGAGCCGCCGTTGGGCGTTCGCATGGCGCGACCAGACCGGTGTCCATTTGGCAATTGCCTCATCCGTGATGCATTCCTCGCCAGTGACAATTGCGTCGATGGAGAGGTCCTTGACCAAGGAAAAGATGCGCGAGGTTACCCCGCCGGTCAGCGCCAGTATCTGTTTGAGCGATTTGACATTCAGATTGGACTTCTTCGCGAGCGGCATCGCCGCGATCAAGGTCTGGATCATGTCCGAGAACTCGGCATCATCGCGCCAGTTTGGCAGGTGGTGTTCGTCCAGGCGTCGCGCGAGTTGGACATCGCCGCGAATGGCATCGACCGCTTCGCTGACTCCAAAGCAAACCAGAGATGCCTCGAGTTCATTGCTGAGATAACGCAGAACATTCAGGAAGCGGCGTTGTTCGCGATGGGTTACACTCGAGGTCTACCAGAAATTCAGCTTTGGGGGCGACGGCCCGCGTGAGGCACAAGGCCACCGAAAGGCGGGACGGCGCGTCAAAGCTGACGTGGTATCCCGTCACCATGCGCGTGGCGATGTCGATCGCCAAGGTCACCCAAGGCCGGCCGATGGGTTTGCGCTCGAAGCTGTCGACAAGGATGATGTCCGCTGGAGTGTGATCGATCTGCACAACGTCCAGCGGTCGTTCTGATCTGTTCCTTCCCGTCACCGGCGCAAACCTTTGGCGCGCTGAGGAAATCAACCTTCTCAGCGATGATCTCGCAGCCGTAGCGATCGGTGCCGGTTGCGTCGGTCCATTTCGTGTAGTGGATACGGCCGTGGACCATGACCTTCATGCCCTTTTCGCTGTGCTCGGCGACGGTTTTGCCGAGGCCGTTGAAGCAGGTGATGCGGTGCCATTCGGTGTCCATGACCCGGTAGCCGTTCTCGTCGCGGATCGCGCGACCTTCCGAAAGGCGGGGACGCGAGGTGGCCAGGGTGAAGTTGGTGATCTTCGTGCCGCCCTGGGTGGTGCGGACTTCGGGGTTCTGACCGATGTTGCCGGCGAGGATGACGATGTTCTGCATTTGGTAGCTCCTGTTTTCCTGTCCCTGGGACCGTCCCTTCGACAAGACCCGGAAAAAGCCTGTCGGCTGAGGCGTGCACGGGCGACGGAACGGCGACCGGAAACCCCCAAAGGTCCGGGGTGGAGCGGGCAGCCCCAAAGGGGCAACACAGCCCGGACTGACGCGGGGTTGTGCGCCAGAGGCCGAACAGGCTTAGGGGATTGTCAGTCGAAGGGATGGCGCCGGGGATGGGAGCGACGTGGGGCCAATGCAGATCAAAGACCTTCCTTGCCAATACAACAGGGCCAAAGCCTCCGATCCGTACTGCAACCCTGCGGTAGATCACCCTGCCTTCCTGCCCTTCCACGCAGTCTTAGCCCGAAGGCGGTTGCGATGCGTTGACGAGACGGCTATCCCGGATCGATCATTCTGGACACGAGGCACGCATGGCTGACTTCAATCTCGAGGCTCTGTCGCTCAAAGAGCTGCGGCAATTGCAAAAGGACCTTGCCAAGGCAATTTCCACATTTGAGGATCGTCACAAAGCCGAAGCCCGCGCCAAACTGGACGCGATCGCCAAAGAGATGGGTTATTCCTTGGCCGACCTGATCGGCAGCGAGGTGAAACCCACCCGTGCGCCCGCCGCCGCGAAATACCGCCATCCAGAGAACGCGGCCCTCACCTGGTCAGGCCGGGGGCGCAAACCGCTGTGGTTTGTCGCAGCCCTTGACGCAGGCAAATCGCCCGAGGACCTGGCAGTCAACTGACCGCCAATACGTGGCACCCAGCACAGCACCGCGCTAAAGAGTTTAGGCGCAGGCATGCGCATTTCCATTTCTAGGATTTCGGAATGCCGAATGGACGTCGGCGCCTTGTGCCTGTCAGGCTCTTGAGGAGAGACAGGCGAAAGGCCCGGAGGCGCGTTCGCGCCGTGCCCGGGCCTTCTTAACGACCGTGGGCATTACGCCCACGGGTCGATCTCAACAAGCACCTGAACCTCGTCGCCGTCGATTTCATCGGCGGGGACGGCACCGAAGGTTCCATCCCCTGCCTGGAAGACGACGATGGAGACCATGAGCGTGGCTGCGAGGCTGGCGGCGAAGGCGTGTGCATCTTTGCGGGACATTTGTTTTGGCTCCTGCTGGGAGGCGAGGGACCATCCCCCGCGCTGACAGGAACCCGCAGGCCCAAAGACGGGCTGACATCACCGGGTGCGTTCGGGCTTGCCCCGAATCCGGCCGGCGGCTCGGGCTTGCCCCTAGTCCGAGCCCTTGTGGCTTGATCTCGAAGACTGGATTTGGGCCAAGGAAGGGGCTGGCAAGCGGGGGATGGTACTTTGACACAAGGAGCCGAATTGTCCCGCTGATGCTCACCCCGCCAGCCTTGCAGACATGCTTTTGGTTGACTGAGGCCCTACTGAGGATGGAGCCTTTGGTGCCCCGCTCAGATGCGCGGGACAGGTTGGTGCTGGATGAGAGCCCCGCGTGCGGCGGGCCCCCTTGGTCACTGAGAAGGCTCAGGCGGCGATAGCCGCCTCCCCTGCCCCATCGCGTTCGTCACCGACGATTTGCAGCCGCGCGTTGCGATAGCCCTCCTTGGCAATCCAAAGCTCGGCCGCGGCAATGGATTCCGCCAGATGCAGCAGCTCGGTGTTGCCACCGAAATCCAGAAGCACGCGGATCTGCCCCACCGTGGGCTCCTCGACCACCTCAAAGCTGAGCGGACTGTCAGCTGAATGACTGCGCATGATGGTGACGAGGATGACCCCCTCTGAGGAGAAGTTCCCCTCATGCAGCGAAAAGGATGCTTGAGCCGTCCAGGTCGGAAAGGGCCGCGGCGGTTCCTTCTTAACCAGACGGCCAACACCGTTGGACCTTTCCCATGCCGCCAGCTTTTTGGTGAAGCGTGCAGGCGGTTTGGGACTGCCGTCGGTGTAACGAATGAGCGCGCCCAAAGGCGCTTGGTCGATTATTGTGTTTGCGGACATGATTCCTCATCCTGAATGCGAAGATTCGCACTCATCATATTGATATTGTTGTGTTTTGTAGTGATCGAGGGCGGGTTTCCTCGCCCTCGGGGGCTCAGATCACTCCGCAGCCATCATTGCTGTGCTTTCCACGGGCAAATCGGCCATCAGGAAGGCGGGCAAGTCGATTTCCTCGACGCTGTCCTGATCGCCCAAGACTTCTTCGCTCAAAGCCCCCTGCCCTTCAGAAGCGACATCACAGTCCAGAGCAGCAGGCTCGCTGCGCCGCAGAACCTCCGGCAACCAACCGCTGCCCTTGAGCAAGCGCTCGGCTTCCGTCGCCATCTCGCCCTTCTTCAGATGATCTAGCAGTTGCGCGGTGCCCTCCCCCTTCGCCTCACGCACGGCTTGAAGGATACGCGCTTTGGGAACCCGGTTCAGGTAGTTGTCCGCTGTCGGCTCCCAGCCCGCCGCGACCATGTCGAGATCGACGGCTTGGGCCGCGATGACCGACTGTGCCATGCGGCGGGTCAACCCGCTGGCCGAGATGCCCGCGCCATAAGGGTTGACCTTCTCATGCAGCGCATTGACCCCGAAGCTCAAGCAATGCGCGAGCAGAGCCAAACGGCTTGCCTGATCAAGGGCCGAGAGATAGTCCCAAAGCACGGCATCGTCGCCAAGCGGCAGATCGACCTCCCAGGCAGAATGACGATCGTCCACGGCCTTGGCCACCGGACTATCCTTCAGATCGGGGGCCTGTGCCGACATGTACACGGGGCGCACAGACGCCTCGAGGCAACTGCCCGATGCGCCGGAGCTACGGAAGGTGTCGCTGACCAGCTTCATCAGCAGAAGTGTCAAGGCGACGTCGGGCGAACGCCCAATCGCTTCGCGCAATGCGAGGGTGCGATGCGCGGTCAGCTCCATGATCAGACGCTCCGGCAAAGGCTTCAATGCGCCATCATCCTCATCGTCTGGAAGACCGGCACTGAACGGCTGACCCCCAGAAGTGATGACGGTGGCCGCAGACGGACCAGCGGGAAGCTGACAGGCCGAGACGTCGCTATCTGCCCCTGCCCTTCGGCACCAAGTTCATCGCCGAAGTTGGCCACGGCCTCTTCGCGAGGCTCATCCTCAGGCCGGACATAGCCGCGATAAACAGCCAGGCCGCCATCCCGATCCAGCGTTACAAAGACCCCGGCGCGACCAACCTCGGCCGCCTCAAAGATCAGCGGGCGCTGCTCAAAGGCTTCCATCGCAGCTTCCAGCTCGCCAAGCCGAGTGTCGATCTCCTCGGGGTATTCGTCCTGACCAGCGTATTCTTCTTCAAGTGCACGATACTCCGCAAGCAGCTTGGGATGCTCTGCAACTTCATTCTCGCTGAGCGGCGATGGATCGCCAACAAGACGCCGCAGACCGTGGCTATAGCCGTAGGGCAGGTCAGTTGACACCTCGATCCACTTCCAACCCTCAGCGGCGATTGCCTGCGCTTCGGCTTGCAGTTTGTCCGCGACCAAACGGTCGAGCAGGGCAGGGTCCTCCAACCAGCCACCATCATCGCCTTGGAAGAGATCACGCAGGACAACGCCACCCGCTGCCTCATATGCATCAACACCAACAAACACCGCGCGCCGATCGGAGGCCCGCACAGAGGTCTCCGTCAACATGCGCCGGATGGAATAGGGCTCCTTGTTCCAGGAGTTCTTCACCGCATCCCAGACTTGTACCTGACGCGCGTTATCGGGGTTCACCGTGAAAGCCATCAGCTGTTCCAGCGTCATGCCATCCTCGGCATAGACCTCGAGTAGGGCAGGGGCCACTGACGCAAGTTTCAACCGCTGCTTCACGATCTGCGGTGTGACAAAGAAGGCCGCCGCAATGGCTTCCTCACCCTGCCCCTTGTCGCGCAAAGCAACAAAGGCGCGGAACTGATCGAGCGGGTGCAAGGCAACGCGCTGCATGTTCTCAGCCAAGGAGTCGTCCTCGGCCAGGATATCTGATGTCACAGCACGCAACACACAAGGCACAGGCGCGGTCTTCACCAAACGCTTCTGCTTCACCAGCAACGACAGCGCCTGAAAGCGTCGACCGCCAGCTGGGATCTCGAACTTGCCTGTCTCGACGCCATCGGCATCCAACACAGGCCGTACGCTCAGGCCTTGCAACAGGCCACGGCGGGCGATGTCCTCGGCCAACTCTTCAACCGATACACCGGCCTTGATGCGCCGGACGTTGGACTGGCTCGGCACCAGCTTATCAAAGGGGATGTCCCGTGAGGACGACAGGGTGATCTTCTGGGCAGTATGGGCCATAAGGTCTTCTCCACGACGGGCGCCGGGAACCACTCTCCCGATCTCACTTCCCGCCACCCTCAAACCAACCAATCCTTTCACTCTCAACCGTGGATCCGTTGCCGAGGAACGATCTGACGCCGCACAGTGAAGATTGTCCGCGGACAATTCTGTTTTTGAGGCAGAGACTTCAGTTCTTGGTCCCTGCTGGCCGTTGTCCGCGGACAACTCTAACATCTTTGCAGCATATTCTGCTTCACAAGGGTATTGATCATTGCCCAAGGATCGAAAGCTGTGCTTCGTTTTCCGGTAGTAATGGCGCGAAAGTAGGCTCCAAGCTGTCGAATTCTTCCTTGCATCTGAAGCAGGCCCCAAACGGTAACGGCCGTCCTAAGGTCTCCAAGCCTATCTTCTGCTGCGCGGTAAGTCGTACTGTCGATGCCCATCATTGGAGCAAGAGTACGGGCGTGACCGATTACATCAGATAAGCTCTCTGCAGGGCGTTGGAGGTAACTTGCTGCCTCTTTGCATGTATTAACTAGGCTTCCAATTGATACCTGGTGATGCTGTAGTTGGGGGCCTTCGGTCTTCTCAGCGACATCAGAATCTATAGGTTCTTTTTTTGAGCTATGATGGTGTCGGACATTTTGTCCGTCAGTTGCGGACATTTCGACCTCAATCGACATCTCTGCACCGCAGTCCATACCTTGGTTTTCCTCAACGGGGACAAGGTTATCCAGGATGCTGTTGAGTTCTTCAGCCGACAGCTTGCGCCTCAAGGTGCGAAGTGCGCTTTCCGCATCGATGCTTAACCCGTCTAACGCCATTGTTCGGGCGATGGCGCACCGCACTTTTGTCCGTAGGAAAGAAATGTGACTAGCCTCTCTTGCGCAGTCTTCCGCCATCGCACAAATCTGGTCATAGCTTTTGAATAGCGGAGAAAGGTCAAAACCGAAGCGAAGGACACTGCCAGTGGACATGTCGCTCTTTGAGAAGCGTTTGCGGTTAGGGCTATCCGACCGAGCAAGCAAGCCAGCCTCTGCTAGTAGAGCGACGTGCCGACGGATCGTTCGATCGGAAATGCCGTTACGCTTGAAAGCAATCGTTGCGTTTGACGCAAAGACGAAGTTGTGGCTTCGCTTTGGGGGCAAGCAGGACAGCAATGCGTCCAGAGTTGCAATGATCGGAGCCTTGAGTCCTAGGGCTGGGCTGGCCTTGCGGACAACTTCGATGAGGCTGAACCGATCGGGCTGACCATGAGTCGTAGGCAAAGCTTTTGCGGACCGCGACCCTAAAGGTGCAGTAATATGTTGAAAGCGCATGTTTTTTCACGGCAAGCCTAGGCAAAAGCTGCCACAGCAAGGCACCGATTAGTTCGCTTGTTTAGGCAAACTTATAGAATCAACCGAATCGGTTGTTCTTGACTGACAGGGAGAAGCTGGTAAATCTGGTGATGCTAGGCAACAGATTGGGCTCTCCGAGGGTGACCTTGGGGGGCTCTTTCTTTTTACTTTGGTTGCGAGTGCTCCCTTTGTTGTTGATCTGCTCGGTTCATCTCAGTCGGCTTCAGTTGCCGACCGCCAGGCCTCGTAGAGGCGCAAGACCTCTGTTTCAGCATGTTCTTTCATCCACTTTGTGAACTCAGGTTGGTCAGATCTTGCAAAGCGAATCGTCAATGATCGCGGAGTGTCTTTGATTTCGGCGATCTTGGAACCGTCGTAAAGAACCGGTAGGGCAGGGGGCGCGCCGGCTTGTGAGGGGTCCGATTGCCCCGCTTTCAATGCCGCGTCAGCAAGCAATCCGAACCGTTCATCTGAGGTAAGTGTACGAGAGGCTTCATCTAGGGAAGCTACGAGAGCTTCGAGGTCGATTTCCTTGTCGCGAACCAGATCAGCCAGTTCTTCCCAGCGACGGCGCCCGATGCCGTGGGCGGCACCAATGAATTGAACCGCGCTGAGCGGCAGTGTCCGCGCCACTTTGGTCATCCGAGAAAGCATGGGCCTGTCGATCGCCAAGGCGTCCAAGACCACGGACTGTTCATATCCACCATCGGTCAAATCAGTTACAAAGATGGCCTTCTCGATGAAACTCGGATCAAGGCGCAAGCTGTTCTCTTGGCCCTGCGCCAAGATAGCTTGTTCGTCGGTGAGGGTTCGGATCAGGGCCTTAGCCGGGATGCCCGCCAACTTTAGGGCGCGAAGCCTCCGTCGGCCATAGACGATACGATAGCGTCCCGGGTTCTCAAGGAGCGGGCGCACCATGATTGGCACTTGCTGACCGTGAGCCCGCATGCTCTGCACAAGATCTGCAACATCGGCGTCAGTGATGTTCAAACGATCTTTCGGACCACCGTCATCAATCAACGACGGGTCAATTTCTCGGACTGCATTCGAAGACAGGTCTCGAAGTGTCGACTTGACGCCTGACATCGCTCCAGTGTTGGGGAACCGAGGCTTGCTGTCCGGTTGGGTTGCCTCCGAACCGGAATCGGGAGGCAGTGGTGGCTGAAATATGTTGCGACGAGCCATTAGTCAGTTCTCCGTCCCCAGGCTTCCTGGATGACCTTCTCAAACTCATCTGCGACGCCATTTACGCTCTCGAGGATGCGATCCAGCGTCTTGCGGATGACTTGAGTAGGGTCGAGTTCATAGATTGTTTGTTGGGTCATACCGGCATCAGAAATCGCGGTGGACTTCAGCATCGGGGTGTTCAAGACTTGATCCAGCAGGATTGATCGCAGAAAGCCTGCCATCTGAGACTGCGGAACGTCTGTCGGTTCATAGCGCGCGATCAAGAACTTGAGGAACTTCCAATCAGTCGGACCTGTCGATTCTTCAAGAACCCGGACTGTTTCTCCTGCCATTTCAAGGAACTGCGCCATAGACGCTACGTCCAGCATGCTTGGGACGACAGTGATGAGGAGTCCAGTCGACGCCAGCAGCGCAGTCATGGTGGTAAAGCCAAGTTGCGGTGGGCAATCGATTAAGACGAGGTCATAGTCCTTCTCGACTTCATCCAGCGCAATGGCGAGCCGCTGAGTAAATGGCGGATCAACCCGATGCTGCAGAGCATAAGCAGTCTCGGTTTCATACTCAGACAAGATCAGACCAGCCGGGGCGAGATCGAGATTGTGAAAGTAAGTTTTCCGAATGACTTGGCTGAGTGGGATGGGATCTTCATAGCGCAAAGCATCGTAGATCGTCCCCGTTTCCGAAAACTCGATCTCTGGGCGGTAGCCAAACATCGTGGTCAGGCTCGCCTGTGGATCCATATCCAATGCCAAAACCCGGTAGCCGCGCAGTGCATAGCGCTGAGCCAGATGGATGGCCGAGGTTGTCTTGCTGGAACCGCCCTTGAAGTTCACGACAGAAATGACCTGTAGTCCGTCGCCGTCACGACGACCGGGCAGGTAGGCTTCGCCATTGCGACCTGTGCGCGCCATAACGTTGCGGATGGTGTCGATTTCTTCCGCCGTGTAAAGGCGCCGGCCGCGCGCGTCAGTCTCGACTTCAGGGAAGTCGCCTTCCTGGTGTCGCGTTCGAAGGTTGGACATGCTGATGCCCGTCAGCTCAGAGACTTCGGCGGGATGGAACTTGCGCAGAGTTTTTCGGCTTTCAGGTTGAAAGCTATTGCGCATATGGGTGTTCAGAGCTTCAGACAGGCGTGCTGCGTTCGCACTGATTGTGCTAGCAATTGAGCCTGGCGAAGGTTGATATGTGCTCGTGTTCATCTGTCCTCAGGCGCCTCTTGGTGGGCTTTTGTAGTTTCGTCGCAAGAAAGCGTCACAATCGTGTTTGTGCGACAACTGAAGTCATGGCACGCAACTTATAGTGCGGCAACTGTTTTCTTATGTTGTAAGTTGAGTGGCGTGTATTGCTTGCTCGCCCAAACTCTCAACGCAGCTCGGTAAGCTATTGATAGATATGTGCAAAGTTCGAATCGCTGTGGAAGATGACACATCTTGTACCGGTTGGGCTGCAGAGCACAAAACCTAGTTCAGAACTAGACATGCGCGAATCGCTTGCAGCATTTCTGATGTAGCTAGAGCGCCAACCCGAGCCTTGCGGCCCGTTCTAGCAGCATCTTCACCGATGAAGGTTGCCACTTTGTCCGTCCCCGCGGTGTGCGCTCTCGCATGGCTTCCAACCTTTTGCAGACTTCCTGCAGAGTGACTTTGGGATCTGCACCCTTGATTGCGGCGACGATGGCGGGGAGTCGGTCGTCTTTCTCAGTTTGCTGGGCTCGGCCAAGGATAGCCGCAGGCAAAAGGCCTTCACGAACAAAGTTATTGGCTGCGCGGATCAAGCGAGGCTGGGTCCACGGTTTGGCGTCACGCGGCAAGCCAGAGTTCACAATCGAAAGGACATCCTCCCACGCCATGTCAGGGCGAAGGCGGCGCACTTCCGGCACCCAATGTTCAGCGGTGGCGTTCAGCTTTTGGAAATGACTCTCTACCCGAGCCGCTCGTGCTTTTCGGATCGCTGCTGGGTCGTGGGCTCTAAGGCCAGGGTTGCCACCCACGCGACCTTCGGCCTTGGCCGAGCGCAGCCCTGCTTTAGTACGCTCACGGATCAGCGCCCGTTCAAACTCTGCGGCCGCACCCAACACCTGAAGTGTAAATTTGCCCTGCGGCGACGCCGTGTCGATCGGATCCTGCAACGAGCGGAAATGCGCCCCTTTGGCCTCCAGCCTTTCAATGATTTCCAAGAGGTGCGAAAGTGAGCGGGCAAGGCGGTCGATGCGAACCACGACAAGTGTATCGCCAACGCGCAGCTGATCCAGCACACGCGCCAGAACAGGCCGGGTGCGACTGCCGCCCGAAGCTTGCTCTTCGACAATTTCCACGCAGCCTGCGGAGCGCAACTCCTGAACTTGGGGCAGGGCGGTTTGATCTTCGGTAGAAATACGCGCGTATCCGATAAGTGGCACGGGGCAGGGGGCCTCTTTTGCAATTGCGGATGTCAGGAGTAAACGACCGTTTGTAAACAGATGCAAGAGGGCTCTCCGTGGTGCTGTTCAGTGGCATACCCTTGGTTTGTTGAGCTAGAGTGCGATCAGAGGGGCCTCGCAGCCCGTCGCGCGCGCGTGCTATATTGGGTGTGAAGAGGTGCCCCTAAGAAACGCTTTGGTAAAGTGCAAAAGTATACTGTTTTGCACATATGAAGCCTCAAACACCTGCCTTGCATCATAATTTTGACGATCCTCTCGTTGGCATCGACGGGGTCGACGAAACATCCGAAACTGACCTGTGGTTCCTGCCTGGTCCGATTGAAGAGAAGCCCGACGATCTGCCGCCCGGGCCACGGTCCGGACCCCACGAGACCGCAGTTCTTGACGACTGGCGGAGGGCAGAGGCAGGCAGCGCAGCACGTCTCGCCCGCGTCGCGGGCCGTCTCGGCGCACTGGACGATCGACTGCGACGTGTGGCCCCGAGGGCTGGCGGCACAGGCTCGCTTTGATCGAGGCGGCCGACCTGAGCTGGTTCGCCAGCGATAGGATTTCGCCTGACCGGCTAGCGCTCTGGATCTCCAGCCGCCCGAAGGCGACCGAGAATGAAAACCCCGAGTTGGTCGACCGCGACGATGAGATCCCGTTCTGAAAAGAACGGGGTCTCCCTAAGGCCCGGCGGGGCAACCCGCCGGGTTTCAGGCCCCGGTAGTACGCGGGTTGCTGGGGCAAAGGACAAGATCGACAGTTTCGGCCGAGGCTGTGTGAAAACCTCCAGATATGGTATGCTTCCTGCGATACAGGAGTGCATTTATGTCAGGTTTCATTGAAGGGGTAGACCGGGATCAGGTGACGCTGTTTCCGGACCGTCTTGAGG
>NZ_WHUT02000023.1 GCF_009380135.2 Fertoeibacter niger
ACGGCACCGGCAACGCGCTGGCCAACCTGCTGACCGGGAACGCCGGGAACAACATGCTGAATGGCAGGCTCGGCAACGACACGATGGTCGGCGGGGCGGGCAATGACACCTATGTTGTCGACGCGGCGGGTGATCGGGTGTTCGAGACCACGACCACCGCCAGCCTCATCGACGCGGGCGGCATTGATACCGTGCAAAGCGCAGTGACCTTCAACCTCGACGCCAGCGCCGGGGTGCGCTTTGTCGAACGGCTGACATTGACCGGGGCAGGCAACATCAACGGCACCGGCAACGCGCTGGCCAACCTGCTGACCGGGAACGCCGGGAACAACATGCTGAATGGCAGGCTCGGCAACGACACGATGGTCGGCGGGGCGGGCAATGACACCTATGTTGTCGACGCGGCGGGTGATCGGGTGTTCGAGACCACGACCACCGCCAGCCTCATCGACGCAGGCGGCATTGATACCGTGCAAAGCGCAGTGACCTTCAACCTCGACGCCAGCGCCGGGGTGCGCTTTGTCGAACGGCTGACATTGACCGGGGCAGGCAACATCAACGGCACCGGCAACGCGCTGGCCAACCTGCTGACCGGGAACGCCGGCAACAACGTGCTGAACGGCAGGCTCGGCAACGACACGATGATCGGCGGGGCGGGCAATGACACTTTCGTTTTCAACACGGCCCTTGGATCAGGAAATGTTGATAGGATCACCGACTTCTCCGTTAACGACGACACCATCCGCCTCGATGACGCGATTTTCGCCGGCCTCGCCAAAGGTAACCTGACGTCCTCTGCCTTCGCCGCCAACCTGACTGGCGAGGCTGCGGATGCGCTCGACCGGATCATTTACGAAACGGACACTGGGCGCCTCTATTTCGATGCTGACGGGTCAGGCTCTGGCGTGCGCGTTCAGTTCGCGACCTTGGCGGCCAATCTCGCCCTGACAAACGTGGACTTCGTCGTTTTCTGATCCCCTTCAAGACTGAAGGATCGCCGACTGCCACTCACATGGCGGTCGGCTTCGGCACAGAGAAGGTGCGACTTTAGGCTCACTCCCCCCGAGGATCGACCTCAGGAAATTGGTTTGAACGGTGATCAGGGCGGTTACTGGCCAAGAGTGGTACGCAAACCCGTACTGTTTTGCTTTACCTATTTTCCGTTTTTATGAAACATCACCATCCATCTTCGCAAACCTGGCCTGCTTACAGCTGCTGCACCAAGCACGAACGACCGGTTCGGGAAAGCCGCATTGCAGGATGCCGGTCGGGTCGACCGGCGGCTCAGGGCCGATAGCTCCGGCGCAATCACTGCGTCTCTGCCGCATCGGCTTCAACCTCAGCCATGAGCTGCGCAATTGTTGTTCGGAGCCCGTGCGCCAGTCCTTGCAGAGTATCGAGGCTGGGCTGGTGCTTCCTGCTTTCCAGAAGCGACACGTAGCGCATGCTAAGGCCTGACCGGTGGGCGAGTTCTTCCTGGGAGAGACTTGCGGCCAGCCGTCGTCTGCGAAGCACGCGTGCGAAGGCATCGAGGAGGGGGGCGGGCCGATGTTCCATTCCTCAGGAAGAACGAAACACGGCGCTTGCATCTATGAAGTACTCTGTGAATTATGAAGTATACTTCTCATGGAGGACTGATGAGCATGGGTCAGGTTGATGTCGGCCGGTACGGGGGTAGCTACGTGCGCCACACTCTTTGTGCTGCCGTTCCGCTGGCCATTGCGCTGACCTGGGCCTTTGAAGGGCGGGCGGAGGTGGTCACAAAATTTTCTGACACGGTGGGCTACGTGCCGATGTTTGTGGCGTCACTCACAGGGCCGGTTTCATCCGGCGATGCAGCCAAGCTTGTCGCCTCTGCGAAGGAAATCAGCGAGGCGCAGCACCGGGTGATGATCCTGAACTCCGAGGGCGGGGATCTTGCAGCCGCCATGGCCATCGGGCGCTTTGCGCGCTCTGCCGGGCTTGACGTCATTGTTCCGGCGGATGCGGTGTGTTTCAGCGCCTGCGTCTTCATCCTGTCTGCCGGCATCGAAAAGACCGTGCTTGGTGAGGTGGGCATTCATCGCCCCTATTTCACATCATCCGTTGATGGCTCGGTTGCCGACGCCATCATGACGGTCAAGAGCGAGGCGGGGCAGTTCTTTGCTGACATGAACATTTCCCCGTCGCTTGCGGAGGACATGTTCAGCATCGAACCGTCGGACATGCGCATCCTCACTCAAGCGGAGTTGCGCGACTACCGGCTGAACACGATGGATTATGTGACACGCGAGGCCCGCTCCGTCGCGGCGGCACAACGCTATGGCCTTTCACGTGCGGCCTACGAGGCCTTCGCCGCGGACCTCAATTACTCCTGTCAGGTCTTCATGACCGACCCGGCTGCCGGAAAGCGTTGCATGGCAGGCGTGGCAGCCCGGCATGGTGTGCCCTTGCCTCCTGGCATGATGGGGTCTGATTGATGTGGCGTCTGCTGGTCTGCAGTGCATTGGCAATGATCGCGACGGCGGCCGATGCCGAGGACTGGGTGGCGCTCGGGGGCAACATGGAAGGCGAACTTGATCTTCATTCAGTCACCCGCAGCGGCCTTGCGCCCATCGGCCGGATGCGCCTGACGGTGCGCGATGGGGATCTCATCGTAGTCACTGCCTTTGACTTGGCCGCGAATTGCGGGTTTGCCTCTCTCTTCCTGATAGACAGTGAGGTCTGGTCAACCTGGGAGCCGCGTGTCGTGAAGATGCCGGACCTGCCAGACGTGGATCGTGTGATATTCCTGCCCACCGAAAACATCGCTTTCGTGAACTTCTACAGGTATCTTTGCCAGATGTGATGCCGTGCCGTTGCCACACAAGGCAGGATCATGACCAATTTGTATGGGTCTCATTTCATGACGGACATTGCCGCCTTGCCCGATAGCTTCCTGCGCATTCTCGTGCCCGCAGTGAGAAACATCACGCCGCTGCCCGTGGACCCGGATGAAGCGAGACGCGCCCTGTTGCTTCACCTGCAGGATGCCGAGGTGCCGGGCTTCATCATCGCCACGTTACGCCCCTATCTCATGGACTTCTTGCGCGACATCCAGAGCGGGCGCCTTGACCCGTGGGCGCGACAGGCATGGAAAGCCGTTCCGGCAATCTCGGATACGGATGCAAGCTGGGCGCGGGACCGGGCCCTGATCGACCAGCTGATCGCGCAGACCGGTCTTTACACCACCGGGCCCGCCATCAGGGAGCTGTTCGAGTTCACGATCCGCCTGCGTGGTTTTGCGCCTTTCAACGCAATGCTCCTGCACATTCAGAAGCCGGGCCTGACTCATGCCGCCACCGGGGCCGACTGGGCCTCACGCTTCGGGCGCTTTCCCAAATCACTGGCGTGGCCGATACTGATCCTGCGGGTGAAGGGTCCGGTGGATTTCGTGTTCGACGTTCTGGACACCGAGGGCGAGGATTTGCCCGCCAGTGCCTTCTGCTTTCCGGTGCTGGGCGACATGAGCGCCGCGCGGCTGACTGTCATCCTTGATGCGGTCCGTCATGATGGCATCGACATCTCTCATTTTGATGGCGGCGATGGATTTGCGGGTCAGATCCAGCTGGTCGGTGATTACAGCGCGGTGAACCGGAAATGCCATTTCGCGGTGAGCCTCAATCAGAACCACGCGCCTGCCCAGCAGTTTGTCACCCTGGCCCATGAACTGGCCCACCTCTTTCTCGGCCATCTCTGCGCAGACCCGGCCCGCCGCGTGCCCCTTCGGAGCGATTGCACCCCTGCAGAGTGCGAAGCCGAAGCGGAGTCCGCCGCCTACCTGGTCGCGCGGCGCAACGGCGTGCTCCCGTTCAGCGAGGGCTATTTGGCCAAGTTTACCGAAGGCTTCGCGACATTCGACATCTACGCGGTCATGCGCGCCGCAAACAGCATCGAAACCGTGATGGGCCTCGGCGCAAGCATGATGTGAAAAGCGGTGGAAGGCGGTCATCCGAAGCTGCACGAAGTGCGATAGCACATGCCTGCTGGCAACAGCGAACGGGCAGGCCAAGCACATGAAGGCTGGACGTTCGCAGTTGCGATTTGTCACAGTTGTGACAAAAAAAGCCTCCCGGTCGCAGGCCCTCCCCACCGGCTTGGAAAAATGACCTTTCGTTTGAACCTTAACCAAAGCATGAAATTTTTGCTCATCACCGACATTTCCGTCGCTGCCAATTCCAACTTGACGCTAATTCATGCGAATGTGTTCAACACAAACATGAGATTGTGCACAGGCGCACGCCTGAGCTCCCTCGGTCATGACCAAGAGTCTGGTCGCCACTGGGGGCAAGTTGCGCCGCGTGACGGGGGCCAGTTCAGCCCCCAAGCACCGAGCCTTGTCCTTGGCCTGCTTGGCAAAAGCAAACTCCAGAATCTTGGCGTCCAGGTTACCGTGCGCCGACTTGTGCTACCTCCGCTGGCTTGACCATATCGACAGGGGCGTCAATATCTGTCTGCTCCTGCGCCTTTGCGATCATAATTTCGGCCGCCCGAAAGGCTATTCCCGGTCTATCCTTCTGCTCTTTTCTTGCCATGCCCTTGCGATCAATGTTGATCCCTACTGCCACTTGCGGCGATCTTGTTCGTTTCAGGACGGATGGCAGAAATCAGCGTGTCGGTGCGAGGACAACGATTGGCTAATCCGAACGAAAACTGATCGCGCTAGGAGAAGTTCGCCGTTAACTTGATGAAAACACAGTCAGGGGTGCACATGACGGCCATCGACCGAATCCTTCAATCCTACCGCGATGCCGCTGTCACCGAACGCGAAAAGGGCACCTACTTCGAGCGCCTAGCCCTAGCCTTCTTCCTGAACGATCCGGTGCAAGCCGAAGAGTACGATGCTGTGTGGACCTGGTCAGACTGGGCCAAAGCCAACGGCCGCGATGGTAAGGATGTCGGCATCGATCTGGTCGCCAACTTACGCAACGAGGATGGCTTCGCGGCAATTCAGGCCAAGTTCTATGCTGCTGACACGCGCATTCAGAAAGCCAATATCGACAGTTTCATCTCTGCATCTGGCAAGGAGCCCTTTCGAAGGCGCGTCGTTCTCGACACGACAGAAAAGGAATGGGGCATCAACGCGGAGGAAATGATCCGGGACCAGGCGATCCCCGTCGTTCGCATCGGCCTGACAGATCTGCGTGAAAGCCGGATCGACTGGACGATCTTCGAAGCGCGGGGCGAAATCGTCCTCAGCGCCAAGAAGTCCCTGCTGGACCATCAGAAGGACGCGCTGGCAGACGTCAGCAAGGGCCTCGCGGCGGCCGACCGCGGCAAGATGATCATGGCCTGCGGCACGGGCAAGACTTTCACTTCGCTGAAGATCGCCGAAGCCATCGCAGGCAAGGGCAAGCGCGTTTTGTTCATGGTGCCATCGCTGGCGCTGATGTCCCAGACCGTTCGCGAATGGACCAACGACACAGAAACGCCAATCCGCGCGTTCGCTGTCTGCTCTGACGCCCATGTTGGCAAGCGCCGCAAAAGCACGGACGACATCGCGGAAATCGAGATCCACGACCTAGCGTTCCCGGCCACCACTGACCCGGTCAAGGTCGCAGAGAAAGCGGGCGAGGACGATCCGGATCGGATGACCGTCATCTTCTCAACCTACCAGTCCATCGTCACGCTTATGCGCGGCTTTCAGCGAGGGCGCATCGTTCACCCCGTCGCCCGTCATTGCCACGACCGCGCCAGCGGCTTTCAGCGCGGTAACGATCCGCAGCTTCTGTTCGGGCATGATGCGGGCAAAGATGGTCACATTCTGCACCGCCGAGGCCAGATCGGCGTCCGGCATCCCCGCAAGCTCGGGTCCGGTGATCACGCGGTCGCCCTGCAACCCCGCCTCGGCCGCAATAGCCTGTGCCGTGGCGGGGTAGTCGCCGGTGATCATGATGACCCGGATGCCTGCGCTGCGGCATTGCGCGACCGCGTCCGGCACGGAAGGGCGCAGCGGGTCGGACAGCCCGACCAGCCCCAGAAACCGGAAGGCAAACGCATTCTGGCTGTCGGGCAGGTTCGGGCCGTCAAACGCCGCTTCAGCCACGCCAAGCACCCGCAATCCCGCGCCTGCCATCTGATCGACCTGCGCCGTCATGGCCGCCCGCGCCGGACCGTCGAGCTGACAGAGATCGCCCACCGCTTCTGGCGCGCCCTTGGCAGCGACCTGCCAACCCCCGCGCGGCACCTCCCACGCCTGCGACATGGCAAGCAGATCGGCTCCGATTGCATAGGTCCGTATCAGGGTCCGTCCCGCTCCGGGTAAAGTCTCGCCATCGCGCCTGTCGGCTTTTGCCAAAGAATGAAACGCCTTTTCCATCGGGTCGAACGGCTCGGGGGCCGAAGCCATCACGCCCGCCGCGGCCAGTTCACGAAACGCCGCAGGCAGCACCGGACCGACGACCGCTGATGTCCCGTCGGCCAGGCGCAACGCGGTGATCGTCATGCGGTTTTCGGTCAGTGTGCCGGTCTTGTCGGTGCACAGCACACTTGCCGCGCCCAAGGTCTCGATCGCGGAGGCGCGACGGGTCAGCACCCGGACCTTCGAGATGCGCCACGCCCCCACGGCCATGAACACGGCGAGCACCATCGGAAACTCCTCTGGCAGCATCGACATGCCCACGGCGATCCCCGCCAGCACCCCGTCCAGCCAACCACCACGTAACACTCCGTAAAGCACGACCACCGCCACGCTGACCGCCGCACCCAGACTTGCGAACACCACCACCAGCTTGCGCATCTGGCGTTGCAGATGCGGCGTCTCGGTTTCCAGCTTGTTCAGCGAGGTGCCGATCCGACCGATTTCGCTGGCGGGTCCGGTCGCCGTCACCACGGCTATCGCCGTGCCGCGCACGATCAGACTTCCGGAATAGACCATCGGCTGATCTTCGCCCCCCGGACGGGCGTCTGTCGCGGGCCCCGCGAGTTTGCGCACCGGCACGGCTTCGCCCGTCAGCAGGGATTCGTCGGCAGACAGCGCCTGCGCCTCCAACAGCAGCGCATCGGCGGGCACCCGGTCACCCTCCGACAGCACGATCAGATCGCCCCGCGCCACCTCGCGCCCGGCGATGCGTATCCGCTCGCCCCCCCGGATCACCAGCGCGCGGGGGCTGGTCAGGTCGCGCAGCGCCTCCAGCAGCCGTTCGGTTCGGGCCTCCTGAACCACCGTGATGCCGACCGACATACAGGCGAAGGCCAGAAGGATCAGCGCCTCTTCGCGACTGCCCAGCAGCAGATAGACCGCGCCCCCGGCGACCAGCAGCGCCAGCATCGGCTCGCGCAGCACGTCAAGTACGATGCGCAGCGGCGACCTGCGTTTGGTGTGCGGCAACTCGTTGAACCCATCGGCGGCAAGACGCGCCTTCGCCTGATCCTCGGTCAAACCGCTGCGGGGCGTTGTGTCAGGCTGGTGAGGCATGGGAAAAGTCCTTGGAAGGCTTCGGGAGTACCCTGCCATAGGGCATGGGTCGGCCTCATTGACCTGTATCAGCTTTGCAAACCGCGCTGGCCTAACCTGCATCAAGCCGCGTCTGCGCGTGACCCGCTAGACAAGCGGCAACGCAGCGATCCAAGGGTGATGCCATGCCAGACACTGAAAAACCGGGGTTCCGGTTCCCTTCGGCCTTCACCATCCTGTTTGTGTTGATCCTGATTGTGGCGGCCCTGACGTGGATCATCCCCGCAGGGGAATATGCGCGCGTGGCCTCCGAAGCTTTGGGCAAGGACGTGCCGGTTGCGGGCAGCTATGCGCTGACCGAGGCTGATCCGCAGGGTCTGTTCGATATTCTGTTGGCCCCGGTCGCGGGGTTCTATGACCCCGACAGCTATGAGGCCCGCGCCATCGACGTGTCGCTGTTCGTGCTGATCATCGGTGGCTTTATCGGCGTGGTCACGGCGACCGGGGCTATTGACGCAGGGATCAAGCGCGCGATGGCCCGTGCCAAGGGTCGCGAGGCGTGGATGATCCCGTTCCTGATGGCGCTGTTCGCCTTGGGGGGGACAACCTACGGCATGGCCGAGGAAACGCTGGCGTTCTACGTCATCCTGACCCCGGTGATGATCGCAGCGGGCTATGACGCGCTGGTGGCAGCGGCGGTGATCCTGCTGGGCGCCGGGGTCGGTGTGTTGGGGTCGACCATCAACGCGTTCTCGACCGTGATCGCATCGGATGCGGCGGGGGTCAGCTTTGCCGATGGGTTGATGCTGCGGTTGGCCATTCTGGCGGTCTGCTGGGCGGCGGCGGTGGCCTACGTCTTGCGCTATGCGGCCCGGGTCAAGGCCGACCCGTCAAAGTCGCTGGTGTTCGACCGCAAGGAGACGAATGAGGCGCATTTCCTGAAGGATACAGCGGCCGATGTCGCCTTCACCGGGCTGCACAAGCTGGTGCTGGTTCTGTTCGCGCTGACCTTTGCCGTGATGATCTGGGGCGTCTCGTCGGGCGGTTGGTGGATGGCGCAGATGAGTGCGCTGTTCCTGTTCGCCGCGATTGTCATCGGCATCATCGCCCGGCTGGGCGAGGGAAAGCTGGTGGAAAGCTTCGTCGGCGGCGCGCGTGACCTGCTGGGCGTCGCGCTGATCATCGGGCTGGCGCGCGGCATCGTCGTCGTGATGGACGCGGGGCACATCACCGACACGATCCTGCACGCGGCCGAAACCGGCGTGGCGGGCCTCTCACAGACCGCGTTCATCCTTGTAATCTACTGGATCGAGGTCGGGCTGTCGTTCTTTGTCCCCTCCACTTCGGGCCTTGCCGTGCTGTCGATGCCGATCCTCGCGCCGGTCGCCGATTTCGCAGGCGTGAAACGCGAATTGGTGGTGACCGCCTTTGCCACCGGCAGCGGCATGGTCAACCTTGTCACCCCCACATCCGCCGTCGTCATGGGCGGCCTCGCCATCTGCCGCGTCCCCTATGAACGCTGGCTGCGCTTCGTATGGCCGCTGCTGGTCATCCTTACCATCATCCTCATGGCCGCCCTCGCGCTGGCCACCACATTCGGAGCGACCCCATGACCCTCACCTACGGCGTTCATTCCGAGGCGGGCGTGCTGCGCCGCGTCATGGTCCACCGGCCCGGGTCGGAAATGGCCCGGCTGACCCCCGCCAACTGCGAGAGCCTGCTGTTCGACGATGTACTGTGGGTCAAGCAAGCCCGCATCGACCATATGGCCTTTGTCGACGTTCTGCGCGAACGCGGGGTGGAAGTGGTGATGCTGCGCCAGATGCTGGAGGAGGTGCTGCACCATCCTGGGGGGCGGCGCTGGCTGCTGGAACAGCGGATCAACGACAATACGGTGGGCGTCGGCCTGTCCGATGACCTGCTCGCCTGCCTGATGGAAATGCCGGCCGAACCCCTGTCGAACATCCTGATCGGTGGCATGAGCCGATCAGAGCTGCCAATAGCCGAGTCAGGCGTCGTGGTGCCGATGCTGCGCGACGAGGACTTTCTGCTGCCGCCTATGCCCAACACGATCTTTACCCGCGACAGTTCCTGCTGGATTTACGGGGGCGTCACGCTGAACCCGATGTTCTGGCCGGCGCGGCGGCTGGAAACGCTGAACCTCGCCGCGATCTACCGCTTTCACCCCGATTTCACGCAGGCCGAGTTTCCGATCTGGTTCGGTGATCCGATGGTGGATCACGGCATGGCAACGCTGGAGGGTGGCGATGTGATGCCTGTCGGCAATGGCGTCGTGCTGATCGGCATGGGTGAGCGCACCACGCCGCAGGCCGTTGGGCAGGTGGCCCGCGCGCTGTTTGCTGGCGGCGGAGCCACGCGGGTCATCGCCTGCCAGTTTCCGCGCGCCCGGTCGTCGATGCATCTCGATACCGTGTTCACCTTCTGCGACCGCGATCTGGTCACGGTGTTTGCCGAGGTGACGGACGCGATCCAGACCTATTCGCTGCGCCCGGACGATAAGGGCGGGGTCACCGTGACGCCGGAAACCGCGCCGTTTCTGGAGGTGGTCGCGGCAGCTATCGGCGTGGCGAAGTTGCGCACCGTGCCCACCGGGGGCGACGCCTATGAAAGCCAGCGCGAACAGTGGGATGACGCCAACAACCTGTTGTGCATCAGCCCCGGCGTGGTGGTGGGCTACGCGCGCAACACCCATTCCAACACCCTGCTGCGCAAGGCGGGGGTCGAGGTCATCACCATTTCCGGCGCCGAACTGGGCCGTGGGCGTGGCGGGTCGCATTGCATGACCTGCCCGCTGATCCGCGACGCGCTCTGACGCATCCTGAAAGGACGATCCCATGCCGCAAAACCTGCACGGCCGCAGTTTCCTGAAACTGCTGGACTTCTCGCCCGACGAGTTGCGCTTTCTGCTGCGCCTTGCCGCCAGTCTGAAAGAGGCCAAGACGACCGGCACCGAGACGCAGCTTCTCAAGGGCAAGACCATCGCGCTCATCTTCGAGAAGGACAGCACCCGCACCCGCAGCGCCTTTGAAGTCGCGGCTTTCGATCAGGGGGCGCATGTCACCTACCTGGGGCCTTCGGGCAGCCACAACGGCACCAAGGAAACGATGAAGGACACCGCCCGCGTTCTGGGACGGTTCTACGACGCCATCGAATACCGCGGCTTTGGTCAGGCCGAGGCGGAAACCCTGGCCCAATTCGCGGGGGTGCCGGTCTACAACGGGCTGACGGCCGAATTCCACCCGACGCAAGTGCTGGCCGACCTGATGACGATGCGCGAATTTACCCACAAGCATCTGTCGGACATCGCGTTTTGCTTCATTGGAGATACGGGCGGCAATATGGGGTCCTCGCTGCTGGTGGGGGCGGCGCTGATCGGCATGGACATCCGGCTTTGTGGGCCGCAAAGCCTGTGGCCGGATCAGGTCTTGGTGGACCAGTGCCGCAAGATTGCCGAAACCAGCGGCGCACGCATTACCCTGACCGAAAAGCTGGCCGAAGGGGTCGAAGGCTGCGATTTCATCTACACTGACGTCTGGGTTTCGATGGGCGAGCCCGACAGTGTGTGGGCCGAGCGGATCGCGATTCTGTCGCCCTATTCCGTCACCCAAGCCGTGATGGACCTGTCGGGGAACCCGCACACCAAGTTCCTGCACTGCCTGCCGGCCTTCCACAACCGCGACACCACGACCGGCGAAAAAGTGTTCCAGACCTACGGCATCGACTGCATGGAAGTGACCGAAGAAGTGTTCGAATCCCCCGCCTCGAAGGTCTTCGATCAGGCGGAAAACCGGCTGCACTCGATCAAGGCGGTGCTTGTCGCCACGATAGGCGCCTGAGGTGCGCATCGTCGTGGCGCTTGGCGGCAACGCCCTGTTGAAACGCGGAGAGCCGATGACGGCCGCTGCACAGCACACCAATGTTCGCATCGCGGCGGCAGCGTTGGCTGACCTCGCGCGTGATCATCAGATCATCGTCGCGCATGGCAATGGTCCGCAAGTCGGCCTGATGGCGTTGCAGGCCGCGAGCTTTGCCCCGCAGAACCCCTGGCCGCTGGACGTGCTGGGGGCCGAGACCGAAGGCATGATCGGCTATCTGATCGAACAGGAGCTGATGAATGCCCTGCCCCCCGGCACCGACTGCGCCACCCTGCTGACCCGGGTCGAGGTCGATCCGCTGGACCCGGCCTTTTCCCATCCGACCAAGCCGATCGGCCCGGTCTATACCGCCGAAGAAGGCCGCCTGATCCGCGCCGAACATCACTGGTCGATGGTGGCAGAAGGTGAAGGCGGCATGCGGCGCGTCGTGCCTTCGCCGCTGCCGGTCACCATTCTGAACCTCGGGCCGGTCCGTCTGCTGGTCGAGGCAGGGGTCTGCGTGATCTGCGCCGGGGGCGGCGGCATTCCGGTGGTGCGCGGGCCGGACGGCAAGATGGACGGCGTCGAGGCAGTGATCGACAAGGACCGCACGGCGGCTCTGCTGGCCAAGGTCTTGCAGGCCGACGTGCTGCTGATGCTGACCGATGTCGAGGCGGTGTTCCGTGACTGGGACGGGCCGGATCAGGCGGCGATCAGGATAATTTCGCCGGACGAACTGGACGCCATGACATTCGCCGCAGGATCCATGGGGCCAAAGATCACTGCGGCCTGTGATTTCGTCTGGACTGGCGGAACATTGGCGGGCATCGGACGGTTGCAGGATGCGCGCGCCATTCTGGAAGGTCAGGCCGGAACTCAGGTGCGCAATCCCGCCGAAACGCCGAAGGATGATTGCACCGGGCAATTAGGCCCAAAGAAAAGGGCCTGATCCCAACCTGAAGCAGGGAGGGGCCGCTTCGCCCGCGATAACAAAGGGCTGACCACCATCGCCACGTCTCTTTCCACATGCGCGGCCACTTCGACCCAATCCCCCTAGAATATTGGGACTCGGCAACGGCGCGGTCGACAATTCAACAGCCAGGATACCAGATCCAATGTCCCACTCCATGACCGGAAGAATTGCCCTGATCACCGGGGCGGCAGGTGCCATCGGACTTGCTACCGCGAAACTGCTGGCCTCGCGTGGGGCTACCATTGCCGCGATGGATGTGCCGGGTGCGGATTTCGATGCGGTCCGCGCGGTGGTTCCCGATCCAAAGGCGCTGCTGGCGCTGGAAGCGGACGTGACCGACGAGGCGGCCTTTGGCGCCGCCATCGCGGCCACGGTCGAGGCCTTCGGTACCATCGACAGCTTCTTTAACAATGCCGGGATAGAAGGTCCGGTCGCCCCGATCCCCGATTTCCCGACCGACGGCTTCCGCAAGGTGATGGAGGTCAACGTGGTGGGCATTTTCCTCGGCCTGAAGCTCGTCATTCCGGTGATGGCCAAAGCCGGGCGGGGCAGCATCATCAATTCGTCCAGCGTCGCAGGTCTGACAGGATCGCCGGGGCTGTGCGCGTATGTGGCCAGCAAACACGCCGTCCTCGGCTTGACCCGCGCGGCGGCGGTGGAATGGGGCGGCAAAGGCATCTGCGTCAATTGCATCAACCCCGGCCCCATCGAAAGCCGTATGATGGCGTCGATCGAAGAGGGGGCCAGTCCCGGTGCAGCGGCGGCGGTGCATGACGGCTTTGCCGCCACGATCCCGATGAAACGCTATGGCACGCCGGAGGAGGTGGCGGGCGTCGTGGCCTTCCTTGCTTCGGACGATGCGGGGTATGTCAACGGGGCGGCGTATACGGTCGATGGCGGGATGACCGCCGCCTGATCACTTCAGCAGCGGGCCGTCATGGTCGAGATAGCTCTTGTCGAAATCCGCGAGCGCCACCAGCGCGTCAAGATCGTGGATTTCGACCTGCCCCCGCTGAAACGTGACCAACCCGCCCTCGCGCAGTTCACGCAGCACGCGGTTGACGTGAACCGCGCTCATCCCCAGCGCATCGCCCAGCATGTATTGCGACAGGGGGCAGGCAAACCCCGACGCCGTGCCAAGCCCCACCAGCTTCAGCCGCGCCCCCAGTTCCAGCAGGAAATGCGCGGTGCGTTCGCGCGCGTCGCGCCGCCCGATGCCCACCAGATGTTCGACCACCATCGCCTCGTCGCGCGAAGCGGCCCACAACACGGCCGTGGCCAGACGCGGGGTCTTGCTGAACGTGTCCAGAAGATCGCCGGCCAGCACCTCTGACGCCTCGACCTTGGTCACGGGTTCGATGTTGTGGTCGGCCGTGCGGAACAGCACAGACCGCAACCCCAGAAAATCGCCCGGAATCTGGAAATCCACGATCTGCCGGGTGCCGCCGGACAGCAGCTTATACGAACAGACCCAGCCCGACGCGAGGATATAGCACGACTGGTTGGTCATGCCCTGATGCACCATGTCGCGTCGGGCCGGAAATGTCTTTCTGCGGCCGTGCAACCGGTCCAGCGCCGCCATCTCTTCACTGGTCAAAGCCACAAAGGCGCCCAGCTTGCGCGCGAAAGGGCTGTGAAGGGTTAACAGTGCGCTGCTCCTGTGATGGCACACATCGAGACGCGGGTGTGCGGCGACCGTCGCCCGATCCATCCGTAGAGTAAAACTTCTGCACAATCACTGATCTGCGTAAGTCCACGCTACCACAGTCTTGCGACAGTGTTGCAGCGGCATGCGTCCGGTCCGATGCCCGGTTTGTGCCCCCACGAGGAATGTCCGATGCCCAAAGTCACCGATGTTGCCGGAACGGCAGCACTTTCCATCTGCGAGTCGCTTCTGCTTGCCCTCAACGACCGAAACGTCCTTCCGGAGAACGAGATTGTCGGGATCTTGCACGATGCGGCGGCTGCACATGCCAACGACCCGGGCGATGATGGTCAGATGGACCTGCACAAGGCCGTGGCGGCGATGATCAACGCCATCATTCTGGGCGGCAACTCGGTGCGCCGCAAATAGCGTCCGGTGCGGGCCTAGGCTGTGTGGAAACTCCTGCACCAACCGCCACCAGCGATGTGAGGGGTTCGCAGCAGGTCTTTTTGCCTGCTTGGGTTCATGCTACCCGCCAGTGGCTCTCATATCAGGCCCGTGAGGGC
>NZ_WHUT02000024.1 GCF_009380135.2 Fertoeibacter niger
CCCTCACGGGCCTGATATGAGAGCCACTGGCGGGTAGCATGAACCCAAGCAGGCAAAAAGACCTGCTGCGAACCCCTCACATCGCTGGTGGCGGTTGGTGCAGGAGTTTCCACACAGCCTAGGCCCAAAGCCGACATTCGGGCTTTCAGGATGTTGTCGCACCGCGTTCTTGAAAGCAGCCGCTCACCAGGCAGTGCATCGACGATCCGGCCATTTTGGCAGCGATGCAGGACAAACGCCAATGCAATTTTCGCCTCATGTGTTGACTAGGAAACTTAGCATGTGTAGTTTACTAGTCAACATACAGCAAGCGAGTCACCATGCCTGTCTCTAACTTGACCGAACATACCGGCTATTGGCTGCGCATGGTGTCGAACGCCGTGTCACAGGACTTTGCTCGAAAGGTCGCCGTTGAAGGGGTTACGGTCGCAGAATGGTCTTTCATGCGGGCACTTTTTGATGGGGATGGCACCGCGCCCACAGCGCTGGCCGACCAGATGGGGATGACTCGCGGCGCGATCAGCAAGCTCGCTGACCGGCTGGTGTCCAAGGGACTGGTATCGCGGGCCGAGGCCGGCGGGCGGGGACAGATCCTGTCGCTGACACCTACGGGACGGGCACAGGTTCCTGCCTTGGCTGCGATGGCCGACGCAAATGAAGCCGAATATTTCGGCCTCCTGACCGGCGAAGACCGAGAGGCGCTAGGCCGGATTCTGCAGAGCCTCGTCGAACGACGAGGGCTGACCCAAGCCCCGGTGGACTGATCCGTCAGACCTGAACAGACATCTGTAACATGAAAGGAACCGCCATGGACGCGGAACGAACTGCAATTGCCGAAACCTGCCTTCATGCCGCGCACAACGGCAGCCTCAGCTTTCCCGAGATCGTGGGCAGGCTGATCACGGCAGGCTTCGAGGGCTATGCCGTCGATTATCGTCGCAACACGCAGACCTTCTACCTGACTGAGGGTGATAGTGTGGTGCTGGACATGCCGCAGGCCCCGGGTTCAATCGGCATCACTTTCGATGCAGGCGAAGTCGAACGGCTTGTCCGCTGGGCACAGGCCAATCCGGCCGATTACAGCTATTCCGCCTTCAGCGAAAAGGCCAAGGTTGCCGGGTGTGCGGGCTATCTCGTTTCGTTCATAGGGCGGCGCGTGGTCTATTGCGGCCGAACGGCCGAGACCCATGTCGAGCATTTCCCAAGCTGAGCATGATGGACGAAGGAGGCCATATCGGCAGGTAGAATCCCGCCGCCCCTTACGTTGCCGAGAGTGAGAGCCGTGCCGGTTTTCCGTTGACGGGTTGAAGGTTGGGAGATTGGCTCCCGGCGCCTGTCGCGGGAGATTACTGATGGGTGTTGTGGAAGTTCTGGACCCGATGCAGCCGACGAAGGCTGGTGGCTGGAAGGTGGATGTGAGCCGGGGTGAACGGAACGGGCGGGTGTCGTCCGAATGGTTCAACCGGCCCGATGATGAGCGGTACCTGTCGCTCGATGATCTCTGGGCGAATGTGAAGGGCCGCTCCGAGCGCAGTCGCAGCCGTGTGGTGCAAACGGCGGACATCCGCGTCGAAGCCGCGCGCGACAGCGCCGAGCGGCTGCATCTTTTTCTGCCGAAGGCACATGAACCGGTGGCGCCCACGCATTGGGCCTTTGGCCAGCTTGCTAGCATCGTCGGCGCTCCGGCATCCTACCTGCGGCAGCTGCCCGCGCCGCTGGCGGGGATCAATCTGCAGTATGGCCTCGCCAACCACCGTGCTGAGCAAGTGAAGACCTTCGAGACGGAAGATGGTCGCACCGAACTGCGTGCGGTGACTGGTCCCGATTATGGCCGCATCCACGACCATGAATTGGTCGAGGCGGTGCAGCGCATCGCGGGCAACGGCACCGGTGACACGCGCTGGAAGGTGCCGGGCGTGCTGGACTGGTCGACCGGGGTCTACAACCCCGATGTCAAGATCAGCCGCGACACGACCACGCTATATGCCTCGGACCGCGACGTATTCCTGTTCTTGGTCGATGATCACAACCCGATTGAGGCGGGCCGGCTACACCTTCACCGAAGGAGGGCGGCGTTTCAGGTGAAACCGACATTGTGAATACCTTCCCTCATCAGGCACTTGAAATGTACGTCAGATGGGCGTACATGATGACAGGCTATTCAGGAGGCGGCTATGCTTGGTTTCCATGACACCACGCGCGCGATAGATGAGCGCAACGAAGCCCGGATGAATTTCCGGACCAAGCCTCGCATCAAGACTGCGATCCAGCAGGCAGCGGCGCTTTCAGGCGTCGACGATTCCGTCTTCACGATGAATGCGGCCTATCAGGCCGCGCTGACAACAATCGCGGCGCATGAACGGACGGTGCTGTTGCCGGTCGATCATGAAGCGTTTTTCGCGGCACTTGATGCCCCTGCGGCACCGACTGATGCTCTACGCGCGGCTTTCCGTCGGCATAGTGACACGGTTGTGTCGAAGTAAATGACGGCATCGAAACCGTCCGCCTATACCATTGAGCCGTTCGATCCGGAGAAGCATGATCGAGCGGCTTTTTCTTGCGGCGTCGAACAGGTCGACAACTATTTTCAAAAGACTGCCAACAAGCTGGCAAAGGCGGACAACGTCCGACTTTATGTAATGGTCGATTCTGCCGGCACGGTGATCGGTTTCTATGCTCTCAATGCCCATGCGGTTCACTTTACAGAGCTGCCCGCAAAGTTCGCGCGGACACGGCCTTCGCACGGCAATATCCCGGCCGCTTACATCTCGATGATCGGGCGGGACCAAAAGTTTCGCGGCGGTGGATATGGTGGCGATCTGCTTGTCGACGCTCTTCGCCGGATTGCCGTTGCGGCCGATGCCATCGGCGTCGCCGTCGTCATGCTTGATGTGCTCGACTGTGGCGATCCCGACCGCGTTGCGCGCCGCAAAACACTTTACGAAAGCTATGGGTTCCAGTCGCTGGCGTCGAACCCATTGAGGATGTTCCTGCCCGTCAGTGTTGTCCGCAAGCTCATCGTTGAAGATGAAGACGGGCAACAGAAGGATGTGGCGCTCACGGAATTGGCGCTGCCAGGACAGGACTTGGACCGAGGCTGAAGTCTCGCAAGACCGAAACTGCAAACCTATGGCATGGCAAATTGCCCGTGTTTGCCACGCTATGGTTGAGCATGGGCGTGGTAAATCAGGTCTTGCCTGAAGTAGAATCGTATGGAAGTTCCCGCCGCGGCTTCTTTGACGGACAAGAGTTTCCAGCGTCATGGGCGCCTTAAATCGTGATCTTCCAAAGAGGTCGACGAGCAGCCTCAAGCGAAACGGGGCCGATGGTGCAGGATCTTTCGATGATCGCCATCTCCATTTCAAGAAGCGGGGGCCAGCGGCTTGGCTACGGGGCGTTCACTCAGATCGCTAAAGGAAGCTTGTAGCCGGCAAGATCGGAGAATTTTCTCGCGACTTCCGCGACTGCGTCCTTGCTGACCCCCATCTCGTCTATAAACGACTGCTGCAGCTTGGGGGAGACTTCGGACAGGAAGGCGAATACGCTGCAATCGTAGGAGTCCGCACTATTAATGTCGGCGATTTTTTCGGCCAGTTGGGCAGCCGTCAGCAGCACGCCGTAAGGCGCGCTGACTGTCGACATTACCTTCGCTGTGACCGAGGCCATTGCATCATCTTTGTGCTGGAACTGCTTCTACAAGATATGTGATTGAGCTTTCCAAAACAACAAAGCCTCGATCGCTCATTGTCACCTGTTCCCGTCGATCCATTTCGACATCAGGCCCTTGTCTCGGAAACACTCGTCCGGAACAGCGCGGCGCTTGATCCGGGCGAGGCGCTCCGCAAATGCGACCTGCTTGGAGGATGGCAGCTGGTCAAGCGCGGAGACCGGTTTCAGCCTGGCCTGCGCATCGATCCAGGAACTCAAAGCCCGCCGATCCTGCTGCACCTCCCAAGGTAGCAGCGTCTGGTTACGCAGCGCCAGTGACCGCGCATAGGCGATCTGTTTGGGCGTCACGGGCAGGGCGAATGTGGTGTCTTCCATCGGGGAAACTCCCTTGCTGGTTGGATTCCATATATAGAACATAACACGAACAAAATCAACCACCGCGGTGCCAAGGATCTACGTTCGAGAGGCAGAGGCAGGATGGGGCAGGGGGAGCTGGAAGGCTGCGCGAGAGCGCCTTCGGCTGTCCCGCTTTCCCCAAACTGAGGTGTTCTGATGTCCACCATCTTCAGAACGACTTCATTCGGCATCGCGACAGCGGCCTCCCACCTTGCGCCACCGGGCAACCGGCAGAGCTTTGTCCGTTTTCTCGACAGGAATTTCGTCGGACGTGCCGCGCTGGCCTATCCGGTCGCGCTACATCCGTTGTGTCTGTGTCCCGGCTTGGGCCGGGACATCATTGGCACGGGCCAAACTACTGCGCGTAGACTTCTTCCTTGGTGTAAAAGCCACCTTCGATCACCGTGGCGTCCACGTTTTCACGCGTAACCAGCACCACCGGCGTTACAACAGTCGGCACATCGACCATGCCGTTGTTGATCACCCGATCAGCCTTGACCACATCGCTCACCGCGGCATCGGGGCTACTAGCCAGATCAAAGGCGATCTGTGCGGCAGTTTCCGCCAGAGGTACGATTTTCTTCCAGATCTCGACCGCCTGCTTGCCCTGGGCGACGAACTGGATGTTCACCAGATCGGCGTCGGACCCTGCCACAAACACCTTGTCCGAACTGGCCAGACCCTGGGCGTCCAGCGCCGCAATTACGCCGCGCGCCATGCCGCTGTTGTTGCAGATAAAGGCATCGACGCCGTTGCCGAACTTCGTCAGCACGATTTCCGTGGTGGCCATCGCCTTTTCGGACGACCAGCCCTCGTGCGCCTGTTCGGCCACCAGTTCCAGCCCCGGATTGGCCTGGATGATTTCTAACGCGCCGCTGGACATCGCAATCGCGTTGGAATCCCCCGGTTGGCCCATGATCAGCGCGACCTTGCCTTCTACATTGCCGCCCTTGTGCACCTTCAGCCATTCGACCATGGCTTCGCCCTGCAGCTTGCCCACGGCCCAGCTGTCTTGCATCACCATCGCATCCAGCGGCCTGTTGGACAGCATCGAGTCATAGCCGACAACCTTCACGCCTTCCATGTTGGCCATCTGCACCATGCTGCCCGCCGTGCCGGTGTTCACCCGTCTCAACCTGGCAGACCTCACTAACCTCCACGCTGGCGGTTGGAGCCCAATGCTTCATCGATATCACGGCCTGATCCCTTCAATCTGTGAAGCTCAGTCAGACCGTGCCACACAAATTGAGGATGACCCAATTTGAGGGTTACTCGACACGAATTCTGGAGTCTAAATCTAAAAAAGACTCCAATTAAAATTAAAGTTATGATGAAACCAGCGTTACTTGTAATTAGTCACTTTTTACTTGCCGTATTCTTGACAGATTCGATCCCAATATCAAGCACTGATATCGGCCGCTGCATAGGGCAGCCTTCAATGCGCCACCTGAAATTTTGGGAGTTTCAAAAATGACGCTAAAAGCAAACTCTTCTGCAGGATTCTACAGCATTGCAACACATGGCGGTACTTATCAAGCATCAGTGTTTGGGGGCATCTACACTGCGTTCACTAAATTTTCGAGCTTCAGTGACTTCGCAAGCGTGATGAGATTAACTCACATTCGATGGCCAGGAGGCACGATGGCAGAGCAAGATAGCAATCGGTACAGTTTAACTCACCTTGACATATTCAACCCGGACCTAGGCAGACCCGGGCTCTCTGATATGCTTGAGTTCTGCAATGCGAATGGCAAGTCATTTTCAATGACTATGCCTACATCGCACTATGTAGGCCCAGGAGGTGCTGTCCGGGGCGCCGCACTTCGTTCTGAGGTGCGTGACTTTGCATTAAAACTTGTGCAAGGCGGGTTCGGCGAAGTTCCTAAAGACATGACTCTTGACATAGGCAATGAATACTATGCGCAGCCGGTTTTTCAGGGAAATCCCAAACTATTTGCAAGAATCGCGAATGTAATGATTGAAGAACTGTCTGCTGTTTTTGATAGCGCGGCGCACAACAAGCTTGGCATACAAATCAAAATTGCAATGCAGATTGGCGGTAACATTGAAGATGATGCGATAATTCGTAATGAGTTGAGTTCAAAATCGATGCTCGCAATTGATGAGTTGCGCACGCATCGACTAAGTGGAAATTTCGAATATGCTGGCCGCATGATTGATAGAGTTGAAGAGACTATTGAAGCTTGGAAAAGTGAACAGCGCTCTATCGGCGGTGATGGCAGATTTGATCTCAATATGTCGGCCTGGTCTACCGCCAACTGGACGCGTCCAGAGGCAATAAAAGACTACATCAAGCACTATAAAGCAAATTTTGGAATAAACACTGCTGTGACAGATGCCGAGAACTCCCAGAGAACAAACAACGAATTTGAACGCTTCTGGCAAACCGGCGATCTCATTGGGCCAAACGGCAAGGTCGTCAAGACTAGTCTCGGTCTGATGGCCCTAGATTATGGTCCTCGCACAGCTCTAAATTACCTGGAGCTTGTGTCGAACTACGTCGAAATTGGACTGGCCCGAGCCTCTGTCTACGGAATAGACGTTGCAGGTGCAACGACAGGAAGTCGACCCAACGCGGTTCAAGGCCACCTATTTGGAACAGAGATGTTTGCGTTGATGGCCGAGAGCCTGCCAGGAATGACTCGCATGAAACTACCTGTTGAAATAGTACGCCCCCTCGGCGTGTCCAGCCATGTGAATGTGTACTCATTTGAGAGTCGCGAAAAGGTAGTGGTATTTTTGGCCGCAAACGATATTAACAACACAAGCGGCTTGACATACAATTTCTCGAACCTTTCCATCGAGGGAAACTTTGTTTCAGCATGGGGTGAGAGGCTCTATGGGAAAACTCCACCTGACTGGATGAAGTTGTGGCGCATTCCCGATAACCCAACCTTAAATGAATGGCCTGAAGCCAACCGGTATAGTTTGGGCATCACAGAAACATTCGTCCCCAAAATGTCTGGTAATACAGTTCAAATTTCCTTCAAACGCGACTTCGAGGTCGTACGTTTAGTGTTCGCAAAAGAAACTGCAGACCTCGAATCTATTGGTGACTGGGCCGGTGCCAACCGCCACGATTTCTTCTCACTTGTAGACAACACGTCAGTTGGCCGCACAGAGGCTGGCACCCGTCATTCCGACATGCTGGTAGGGACACTGGAGAACGATCACATGGCGGGTCTTGCGGGCAACGATACGCTAATTGGCGGCTCCGGGAATGACACACTTTTTGGTGGTGAGGGTTCCGATGAGTTGAATGGAGGTGCTGGCGCTGACACGCTGACTGGAGGAGATGGCAATGATACGTACATTGTTGACAATCCATATGACAAGATTTATGAAGCTTTTAACAAGGGCAGTGACTTAGTTCTGTCCTCGGTGGGCTTTAATCTTCCTGCAAATGTCGAAAACCTGCGTTTGGTTGGTTCGAGTGATATTCGGGCAGTAGGAAATGAAATCGGCAATTTTATTGAGGGCAACTCGGGTAACAATACCATGAGCGGCCTCAGTGGCGATGACACGCTTTCTGGCGCTGGCGGAAACGACGTAGTTTTGGGGGGGGGAGGAGACGATCAAATGAGTGGCGGTCTGGGCGATGATACGTTGGATGGAGGCCATGGTGCTGATCGCATGAATGGTGGGAGGGGAAATGACACATACATTGTTGACAACATTCTTGACTCAGTTTTTGAACTGCGAGGAGAAGGTGTTGACTTGGTCATTACGTATGTCTCCTTTGCTATACCCGCGAACGTCGAGCAGATGAACTTAGAGGGCGAAAAGGATATACTGGGATTCGGCGGTGCTGGCGCTGATAAGATCACAGGCAACAGTGGAAACAACAGAATTTCAGGTGGTGCTGCCTCTGATACCTTGCTCGGCAATAGAGGAAACGATACACTTGACGGTGGGACCGGGGGAGATCTTCTTATTGGCGGTGATGGAAATGATACCTATCTGGTCGATACCACTCTGGATGTAGTTGTTGAGGAAGCAGGGGGAGGAAGCGACGTCGTCCACAGCGGCATAAGCTGGCATTTGGGCAAGAATTTGGAGAACCTTATTTTGACCGGGTCCGGTTCAAGCGAGGGTACAGGAAATCGACTTCCCAACGAGATCGTTGGCAATGTTGGAGACAATATACTTCGTGGTTGGGGAGGTGATGATCAATTGTATGGCGGACCTGGTCAGGACCAATTGTATGGGGGAGTAGGCAATGATACTTTGACCGGAGGCGCTGGGAATGATATCTTAGTTGGCGGACAGGGTGCCGATACCTTTGTATTTGATCGCGACTTTGGTCACGACACAATCAGGGACTTTAACGTTGATGTCTCCGGCGAAAAGATCGATCTCACTGGCTTGTCTAGAGATCTGTCATTCGCTTTCGTCCGTGCCTCCATGATACAGAAGGATCGTTCGACTTTGATTGATTTTGACGGTCAAAGCATACTGTTGTCTGATGTAAATATGGACGAATTGCGCCATAGCGATTTTATATTTTAGCATCCTCATTTTTGGCTAGAGTCAGGACCCGAAAATCTGCTTGAGCGACGGGTGGTGGCGTGATTCAAACTCCCAAAGTGGGGAGACATCATGAGAAATTTTTCTGGTCGTTGGAAGAACAGCTTTACCGGTTGCGACCGTTCTTCCCGAAGTCGCGCGGCAAGCCGAGGGTTGACGATCGGCGGGTTGAACCGTGCCGGGTTTGCCGGCAACTGTATTCAGGTTGGCTGAACCTCCCGGAAGTAGGTGCCGTCCGCGACCATGCTGTTGAGCACGCTGAGCAGCTTTCTGGCCGTCGCGGTCAAAGCGGCTTTCACTGGTTTTCCTGCCTCCTGCAGCTTCTGCCGGAACGCTCTGAACGTCGCCGAGTGACGGGACGCATGCAGGGCGGCGAGATAGAGGACGGTCCTGACGGTTGCCCTCCCGCCACCGATGACCCGTCTTCCGTTGCGCTGGCCGCTATCCCGGGCAATCGGCGCAAGGCCGGCGAGAGCAGCGATCTTTCGGCGATCGGTTGTGCCGATCTCCGGCAACTCAGCCATGAGTGTGGCGGCGACGATCGTGCCCACACCGGGCACCGACTGCAGCCGACGATCAGTTTCGGCCAGTTCGGGCGAGCAGCGAATGATCTCTGCGATCCTTGTCTCGACCTACTCGATCCGCCGCTCGAGGAGCAGGATCAAGCTCTTGATGTCGGACCGGGAATCGCAGTCTGTCGTCTGCTGAAGTCTGGTCACCTCCTGCTTTCGCATCTCAACCAACTGACGGCGCCGGGTAATCTGCGCGAGAAGCGCCTGCCGCGTCGGTGAGCCGGTCGGGGTCTGCGGTGGCTGCAACCTCTGACCAAAGGTCGCGAGCATCCTGGCGTCGACACGGTCGGTCTTGCCGATCACTCCCATGGCTCGCGCAAAATCGCGGGCCTGACGGGGATTGACGCGGCTGAAGCTGGCCTGGGCAGCCTCAAGGCCCTCGCGCAGCACCCGGTCATAGCCGCCGCTGGCCTCGAAGATCACCCAGACGCCCTCGCGCGCGGCGGCCCGGGCGAAGCTGCGGACGCCGGATGGGGTGTTCTCTATCCGCTTGGCACCCCGGGCTGGATGTTAGATGTCGAGCCACAATTTGGCGACATCGACGCCGATGTAGATCTGGTCCATTATGTCTCCTGTTCCTGTTCTGAGGGTTCTGCGCCAACAGCCCCAATCAACTGTTCAGGATGAATGCGAAGAAACGGGCGGCTCCCTTGCCGGCAAACGGGCTTCGTCGATGGCCCCGGAGGCTCGCGGGATGCCGCCCGCACCATCCTTCATAGCGGATTCCGCAAAGACAGGAGGCTGATTGAACTTTGTTACGCAACCATGGGTTCAGTTTCCAGCGCTGCGTAGTAGTCGGCTTCGGCTTCTGCGGGCGGGATGTTCCCAATAAGCTCAAGCAGACGGCGTTTGTTGAACCAGTCCACCCATTCCAGCGTTGCGCATTCGACGACCTCGAAGCTGCGCCAGTGGCCGCGACGATAAATGACCTCAGTCTTGAACAACCCGTTGATCGTCTCGGCAAGCGCTTTGTCATAGCTGTCGCCGACGCTGCCTACAGAGTTCAGCCTGAACAAGCCTGAAGCCATTGCTTTTGTTTGATAGTTCGTCCTGAATAACACCTATGCTATTGATTTTGCGCTGAAACGTTGCGGTTTTTCTCGCCATGGTCTGCAAGGTTTTGTATAATTTCCGCCGAAACCTTGCAATTTCGGGTCTGTCATGAAGC
>NZ_WHUT02000025.1 GCF_009380135.2 Fertoeibacter niger
TCCGAAAGATCCTCGCCCACCTCAGGGATTGGCTTGCCTGGATGATCGCCGTCGTCTGGGGCATCAACGCACCGGATCGGCGCCATCGGATCGTCAGAGCGGCTTGAGTGATTTGTTCAGGGCGAACGATGTAGCGCAGGTCCGTCATCCTGCGGATCGTCGCCAGCAGCCCGCGCAGGCGAAGATCCTGCACCGGCGTGAAGTGTTGCGCGAAGCGGTCGGTCGGCTTCGATCCGAACCCGCCGATCAGGCAGATGCCCAGCGTTCCCGCGTTCCGGCCCGCCACATGCGCGCCGATCACACCCGGCAGACGGCCGCAGAGCAGCGTGCCGTCGCGGTCGATCAGCCAGTGGTAGCCCACGTCTTTCCAGCCGTTTTCCTGCACATGCCAGCGCCGGATTCCCTTCAGCTTGGCCTGCGAACCTGCGGCTTCCAGCCAGCCCGGCCGGGTGTCCGAGCTATGGATGATGGCCTCATGGACCGGATAGCGCGCGTTGCCCTGATAGATCATCTGTCGTCCTTTCCGTGGCGGGCGGGCGGCAACACCCGGTCCACCAGCCTGTCGGCAATCGTGGTGCTGCGCGCCTCGACCAGACCGGCAAGGCGCAGGGAGAACCGCGCCAGATGGCGCGAGAAATAGCCGGCGGCGATCATCACCACCTGCACGGGGAAATCGGGGGCCCAGCTTTGCGCGATCAGCGCGGCGACGTGGCTGGCGATGAAGGCCCCCATCAGCACCACCCACAGCTCGCGCTTGTCCTGTTCCGGCTCGACCTTCATGGCAAAGGCCGCGGCGGCAAGCGCCAGGAACAGCCCGCCGATCCATTCATGTGGGGCCAGCGTGACGCCAAGGCCCGCCAGCATGAGGGTGAGCCAGCTTTTGGCAACGTCTTCGATCACTTTCAGCATCCTGTGGCCCCCGTCAGGCTTTGATCGTGGCGGCAGTTTCAAACAGCGCGTCCACCTCGGCATCGCTCAGCCCCAGCAGATAGGCGAAGAAGGCGATGTTCTCGCTCTGGCGCTGCCAGTCGCCCGCGCTGTCGATCACCACCTGTTCCGCCCAGGTGGCCGTGCTGCGGTAATCCATCACCGCCGACCAGCGCGCCTCGCCCAAGGCCAGCACGCCCTGCATGCGGCTGCACTTCATCGCAGCGCGCCGTACGGTCAGGGTTTGCTCGGCTTGCGCTTCGGCGGTCACGATCCGGCTCAGGTCAATCAACATCGGGCACCTCCTCAGGACCGGGCAGCGCGACGGGGCCATCGGCCTCCAGCAGCAGCGGCGCGGGAAACAGCGTGGCCTGCGCAGCATCCGGGCCATGCGGCAGGATCAGCGCCAGATGCAGCACGCCGCCCGTGCGGGTGATGTCAGAGGCCAGCCAGTCACAGGCAACAGCGGCGCGGGGCAGCGTTGCGCCTTCGGGAATGGCCGATAGGTCATAGGCCACGCCGTTGATCGTCAGCGTGTCGCCGGCACGTTCCAGCGTCAGCCGGTCGTCGCGCCGCATCGGGGTCAGGGTGATGTGCATGGGGGCTTTCTCAATACCAAGTGCCGGTGGCGAAGGCGTGCATGGCCACCACGTCGCCGGGGGCAAAGGCGGTCATGCCCACGATGTTGGGCTGCCGCAGGGTGGCCTGGGTCGCCGTCACCGGGTCGGCCCGGGGGGCGGCGAGTTCGCCGGGAAAGGGCGCGGCAGCGGCCCGGCTTTTCAGGGTCATGATGACCGTGACCACGGATGACGCAAAGGCCGCTGGAAACGTCCAGTCGGCCTGGCAAGTGTTGGCAGAGCCATAGGGCAGATTGACGCTGTGCGCGCATTCCTGCGTGCCATCCGCAAGCCGCAGGTAGCGCCCGTTCGCATTGGTCAGCGATTCGGCCTGCCTCTCCAGCAACCAGAAGGTGCCGTCGAAATGCGCCCGGGTTTCCGTATCGGTGCGGATGTATCCGGCAGGCAGCACCGCGCCGGACAGGGTGCGGCACGCAATCGCAGCCCCGCCATCCAGCGCGATACTCGCGGCCCCGCTGTTCGCCGCCGTCGCGCGGAACCGCAGCATCAACCCGGCCGGGGGCGTGCCGGTGATCCCGGCCCCGCTGGTCAGCGCAATCGCATTGGCCGTGCCGCCGTAGGTCATCCACAGCGCAGGATTGGTTGCCAGCCCCAACGCAGTCCGGCCCGCCGCCGCATCCGAGGCCGACATGAGGCTGCGCCCGAAGGTCGTCGTGGTGCCAAGCTGCCAGTTGCCCGCAAAATCCATGTAGGGATAGCGGTTGTTGGTCACGGCAAGCGCGGCCAGACCCGCAAGGAAAGGCGTGGCCTCCTGCGCCCCGAGGCTGGCCCGCGCCCCTGCTGCGCTGTCATCCAGCAGCGCGCGGCGGATCACCCGGCCCGCCGATACTGCCGTGTCCAGCGTCGTGGGCGCAAAGCTGATGGCCTTGTAATCGGTGAAGCGAAGCCCGGCATTGCCGCCGCCATCGACAAACACATGGCCAGAAGCCACGCCCTTCATGGTGAAGCCGTCGAACACCGCGCCGGGGCAATTGACCGCCCGCACCGCCCGATCCGCGCCGATGATCGTCTGGCGCAGCGCGACAAGGTTGGTCACATCGTCAAACCACATCAGCGTGTTGGCCGCACCGGGCAGCGTGTGCAGGCTGGCATCGTCCAGCAGCGTCACGCGGTCGGCCCGCCGCACATAGTATTGCTGCCGGGCATTGGTCACGCCGTTGATGATGTTGCCAAGGCTGCTCACACGCGACACGGCACGCAGCGGCCCGCCGTCTACGTCCAGAAACCGCTCCGACCCCGGGCCGACGAAATGGTTGCCCGACAGCAGAATGTCGCTGATCGCCAGCGCCTGCATCTTGGCCTGCGTCGGCGCATCCCCGGCATCGCCCCGGTTGTTGTAGCGGATGCGCGCGAACACCCCGCAGTTCAGAGCGTGGTTGGCGATGATCGACACATGGCTGCACGGGGCCTGAATGTCGAAGGCCTGATCCTCGCTCGGAAAGCCTTCGGCCCGGTTGCCGAGGAACAGGATCTTCGATCCGCCCGCCAGATGCACCGGATTGCCCACGCGGAACGCGGCCTTCACATCCACATCGGCGGCCTTCTCCGGCCCCCAGCGCGCGACATTCCCGATATAGACCGACCCCAGTTCACCCCCGCCATGCGCGTCAAAATCGCTGTTCAGGCAGTTGGCGCTGATGTTGCCGCCGATCAGGTTGTTGCAGGCGCCCTTGAACTCCAAGACCGCATGGCGCGTGCCGTCAAAGTAGCTGTTGGTGACAGAGCAGAACCGCGCCCCGTCATAAAGCGCCACACCATAGCCGTCGCCACCGCCCGAATAGGCGGGCTGTTCCACATGCGCCCGATCCACATAGCAGCCGATGCAACCTTCGCCCACGCGGAAGCCCTGCGCGAGCTGGCCGATGAACGCGCCCTCGCCACCTGCGCGCGCACATGGCTGTTCTTCTCGTCGATGTTCAGCTTCAGCAGGTCCAGATCGTCAACCATCGTGGGAACATAGTGATCCGTCATGCTGGCGGTCACGGTGTTGTGGTCGGGGGTCTGGAACGTGTGCTGCGCCCGGCGGGCCTTGGTCTGCGTGGTCAGGTGGCCGAACCGCTGCCAGTGTACCGATTTGGCCTGCACCGTGCCCTTGCGGGTCATGTTTTGCAGACGAGAACCCATCTGCCGGTAATCAAGGTGAACCTGGGCGTTGTATTCTTCCACAAACGCCTGATCAATATCGGGCATGATGCCACTCCGTTGCTTTCAGGGGGAACGGGTGTTCCTCGGACTGATCGCAGCGGGTGTTCCTTGCGGGGCCGCTTATTCAGGCGTCGGGGCCGTGGAACGGGCGCGTGTCCAGAATGTCACAAGCCCGCATTCACCCTGCTGTGCTTCACCCGCCGGAAAGTCAAAGCCCAAATGCGCCAGCCAGCGGCGGCGCGTCGCCATGCCCTGAGGCAGCACATTGCCCATGCGGGGAAACTCGGCCTGCTTCATGGCGATGAACCGGGCGCAAAGCCGGGTCATCATCCGCCATTCGGCATCGGCAAGCCTTGTGCCCAGAAACCAGATCGCCGCTACGCCCGGGGCCAGCGGGTTTGCCCCGCCCATGCCGATCAGGCCCCGGTCGCTGTCCATCGCCCAATGCGGATGCGACGGCCAGGCCTTCACCAGATCGCCCGCAATGGTCCAGCCCGGGTGCCAACGCCCGGTCGCCCGCGCGTTGAAGGTGCATTCGCGCACATCGGAAGGCCGCATGTCCCGGATCAGCCGGTGAAGATCCTCCCGGGTCGCTGGGCGCAACCAGCCGTTCATTTCTTCTGCCGCGCCGCAAAATCGGCCCAGGCCTTGCGCACCTTGGCGGTATAAGCATCATCGGTGCCGAACTTCGGATCGGCCTGCATCGTGCGGATGTCCTCGCGCGTCAGTGCGGGGTTGGCGTCGTTGCCGTCGCCCGGCGCAAAGCCGCTTTCCGCGCTGACCCCCATGATATGCTCGATGAAGGCCACGCCGTCCGCCGTGGTCATCACCCGCCTGACCTGCCCGAAATGCGCCTTGTCCACATTGGCGCCGATCCAGCGGTTGACGCGCGCCACCCTTTCATCCGCCGATTTGCCCAGCTTTTCCTTCTCGGCGGCGTGGTTCGCCACGGTCTGCCCATGCACATCGCGCACCAGCTCGTGAAAGCCTTCGGGGCTGACATTGTGCTTCTTGGCCCAGGCGCGCAGGCTCTGATCCACGGCTTCCGCCGGAGGCTCGAACCCTTCGGGATAGGCATAGCCGGTCACATCATCCGGCACGCCGATGCTCTTGGCGTATTCCGCCCCGGCCTCGGCCAGCACTTCAGCGCGCACCTCGTCGCGCAGAAGATCGGTCTTTTTCGAGAAGCGGCCATAGAGCTCGCGGTAGGCTTTCGCCTGATCCTCGGCAGTCGTGTATTTGTCCAGCAGCCATTCGGGCCGGTCTGCCGCACCGCCGGGCTGCGTGTCGTCACCGCCGCCCGCCGCCGTATCATCGCCCGCGCCGCCGGGCTGGGTATCATCGCCGCCGCCCGCCTGCGTGTCCGCGCCCGCGGCCTCGTCAAAAAAGCCAGCCCCGCCCGCGCCGCCATCCGCAGGGGCCATCACCAGCGCGCTTGTGCCCAAAAGGGCCATCATCAATCGGTTCATCTGTCGTCCTCGTCTTCTGGTTGGTCACTCTGCGGGTTTCAGGCGGGCCAGGATGATGCCGAACAGGCGGCGCATCCCTTCCTGCATCCGCAATTCCTGATCGGTGGCACTGGCGGGCAGCACCACGTTGACGGTGATCGAGCGCAGGTAATCCAGCACCAGATCGCCCGGCGGGCCGGACAAAGCTGCTTGAAACGCACCGTTTATGCGTGCTTCGGCATCTTCTGTGCGCAGATGTCCATCCGGCGATGCTGCCACGCGCGCACGCAGCTCACGCACCCGCCGGTCCACGATGTCCTCCAGCCCCTCGCTTCTCATCGGCCCATGGCCCCCTGTCCCTGCGCCTCGGCGGCCTGCTGCATCTTCATCATGTCCTCTGACTGCTTCTGCATCGCCGCCGCGATTTCCGGGGCAGAGGCGAACAGGTCTTCCGACAGGCCCGAACGCTGGGTCAGCCAGGGCACAAGCTTTTCCAGCTTGAAGGCGGCAGCGGCGGTCTGCGGCCCGTAGACCCCGGCCATGATCTGATGATGCTGGACCAGCCGCTGCATTTCCCGGCCATGCTGGGCCACGGCCAGCGGCGAGACGGCGACGATCGACACGGCGCGGTTGCGCTGCACCGGCATCTGAATGTCGCCCCGCTTTTGCAGGATGTGCAGCACGCGCCACATGTAGGGCAGCAGCAGTTCGTAATAGAGCCGCGAATAGCCCGCGGTGGAACGGTGGGCCAGGTCGGCCATGCGTTCGGCCACTTCGGTCGCGGTCGCAGGCGTCTTGTTCGGGTCCGACAGCATGTCGTTGAACAGCGCCCGCTTGATGTTCAGCCGCTGGTCGCCCAGCACCACATCCTGCATGTTGAAACTGCCGGTGGCGGCATTGACCGGCTCCAGCCCGTTGGTGCCGATTTCCTTGTTCAGAATGGTGCCCGGCAGCAGCGACACAGTGTCGGCGTTGATCGTGCCCTCGTTGTCGGTCTGGTAGATGCCGACGATGGACATGGCGGCGTTTTCCAGCACCATTTCCACCATCAGGTTCGTCGTGCGGATCGCCGCCAGCGCGTTGAGGATCGGGCCCCGGCCCCAGACCTCGCCCGCCGTGGTTGCCCAGCGGTGCGTGATGAACGGGTTCGACCCCATGCCCTGCATGGTCCGCTCCACAATGATTTCGTCGTGATCCTCGACCATGACGATGTGATGCGTGGCCTTGTCGTCGTCACCCCATTCCTCCCGCGTGTATTCCACCACGGTCAGTTCCTTGTCGGCCTCGTTCAGCACGGTGTTGGCCGTCTTGCCCTCGATCCGCGCGCCGCGATACTTGCCCGCGAGATCCTTGGCCTTGCACTTCGACACGCGGAAGATCCCGCCCACGGCGTCATTGGCGCCGCGTTCCAGATAGATTTCCGTGATCGACAGGGCGCGGTGCATCAGGCTTTGGCCGCCGCGGCCTTCCTCCACCAGCAGCGTGCCGGTGGAAATGCCCATGTCATAAATGCTTTCCGAAACCTCCTGGCTGAAGTTGCTGGCCCAGATTTCCTCGAAGGCAAACTCGCAAATCTCGTCCAGATCGCGGTTGATCGCCTTGCGGTCCTTGGCATCGACAAGGCTGGAGGCTTGCAGCTTCAGGAAGTTGGTAAAGGGCGGCATCAGACCGGCCTGCATGCGGCTGGCAAACTCGGCCACCGCGTTGACGCCGGTTTCGTCGAAAATATCCTCGCCCGCATCCCGGCCTTCAACCTGATGGAAACGCTTGCGCAGCGGCATGGTCAGCCGGATCGCGTCGTCAAACATCGGTTCGCGCAAGGCGCGGTCGGCCTTGGCCAGCGCCAGTTTCTTCTTGATCGTGCCCGTGTCCATCATGCCCCCGCGAAGAAGGAGCGCGGCGAGAAGGGCGAGGCCCCATAATCGCCCTGCGCAGCCAGACCCGCGCGGCGCGTGTCAAAATCCTCGCTGCGCGCCTTGCGATTCTCGATGCTGGCAAGACGGCGCTGTTCGTTGGCCTCGTCTTTGGCGGTACGGGCCGCGCGCTTGCGGTCCTTCTTCGCGCCAAGGGCACCCGCCACACCCGCGCCCGCAGAGGCGACAGAGCCCGCGACAATCAGACTGATAGGATCACACATGCAAAACCGCCCTTCGATCTGGAAGGACGGTTCGCTTCTGCGGAATCTACGTCAACCCCGCAGCCCCCGGCTGATGAGCGTGGATTGCCGGGCCAGCTTGCGGTTCGATCCGCCCCGGTTGAACAGGTTCTGCTGCCGATTGGCCTGCACTGACTGGCGCTGCGCCGCGTCCCCGGTCCTGACCAGCTTGCGGCCATAACCCATGCGCACGGCCATATACTGCTCGGCATCCGAGACGTGGGAGAAGATCGACTTCTTGTCCACTTCCTCCCGGTCTTTCAGAAAGGCATAGCCGCCCTTCTTGGCGTTCAGCAGATAGGTGCAAGCGGGGCTGAGAAGATAGGCGGGCCGCCCGTCCACCATCGTGTTCAACTGCGTCTGGATCGCGCCGGTGCGGATGATCGGGTCGTTCGTCCAGCAGGGCTGCGCCTTGACGCCCTCGGCGGCCAGCACCTGATAGGAGGTCAGCCCATCGGTGCCCGCCCGCCCTTCGCCCGCCGGATCGCCGGTGATGACCACCTTGAACTGCGCATAGTGCTTGGCGATGTGCTTTTTCAGCAGCTTGGCGAAGTCTTTCGCATGCATGTCGCGCGTCACCAGTTCGTCAAACACCCGCACCTGGCCGCGAAGATCCTGCCCGAAGGCCGCAGCCGGGGTCAGGCCGAAGTCCACGCCCACATGGATCGTCTCGTTCGGCACAGGACCGAAGGCTTCCTTCGCCACATGCAGCACCTCGTTGAAGCCCTGATAGACCGGGCGGCCCTTGAACAGCCGGCCGATCTGGTTTTGCAGCATGTTCCTGATCCAGTCGCGGGTCTGCCCATGCAGCAGCCCGGTGTAATAGGTCTGGTCGGTGTATTTGCCGTTCTCCCGGTTGGGGTTCAGGTCATAGCCCTGCAACACGCCATCCGGCCCCATGCGGTCGAAGAGCGCGGGCGGCTGGGTGAAGAACGTCCAGCCTTCGGGCCGGATCAGCGTCAGCCGGTCCTCTTCGCCCATCCATTCCGGCGGCTCTGCCTGCCCAGACATGATCGCCCACCAGTGTTCCTCGTCCGGCGCGTTGGTGTCCATGATGACGCAGGCCCGCGTCGGCCCGCCCTCGATCATGCGCGGATAGCGTTTCACCCGGCTGATCGCCGCCGTGACGATTTCGCGCGACAATTCCCGCGCCTCGTTCAGCCAGATGAAGGTGAACTCGAAGGACAGAAGCTTGCGCACGTCCTCGTCGCGGTCTAGCGCCAGAAACCACACCTCTGCCTCAAGGTCGATTTCCGGCAGGCGGATGGTCTGGCGAAAGGGTGCCCGCCAGCGCACCGGCCCGAACACGTTCTCCGGCAGCCATTCCAGCCAGGTCTTCATCGTGGTGGTTTCCAGCTGCGGCGTCGTGTTGCGGATCACCCCCACACGCACTTTGCGCGGCCCCGTGCGCAGGCCGGTTTCCATATTGATCGCGCGTTCCTGCCCCAGCATCAGCCGCAGGCATTCCATGACGCAGGCGGCAGATTTCCCCGAGCCAATCGGCCCTTGCAGCCCGCGCACGAGAGACCGGTCGCGCATGAAGTCGATGAGCGTCTGGCCGTCTGGCGTGTAGTTGATCGCCACCATCTCAGCGCACCTTGTTCCGCCGGGCGTTCAGCCGCACCCGTGCCAGCTCTTTCTTCTGCGGCTCCGTCAGCGTGCGCAGCACCTTCTGCGGGCTTCCGCGCCGCACCTCGACCACGCCGCCGGGGCCCTTCAGGCACCAGTAGCCGTCCAGGTCAAACCAGCCGCTGCCCACCTTGAACAGGCATCCACGCGGGATGCGGTCGATCAGCACGTTGATCGTCAGCCCCAGCGCGCCCCGGTTGTCCAGTGTTGGCGCCAGTTTCCGATGTTCCGGCTGCTGGGGAGTGGCGATGCGCACCGGAGCCAGCCGGTCGCCCTTCCCGGCCCGGGACGGTGGCTTGTAGGAAGGTTGCGGCGTCGCCGCTGCGCGGCCTGCGGGTTTCTGGAAAAACGTGTCGCTCATGGCCTTCCCTCCGAAGCATGGCCCGCGAACGGGCTTCAGCTTTCGGGATGTGCTTCTCGCGGGCCGGGGGCTAGGGTTGTTGCTGAGACGAGGGGCGTTTGTCGGCTATGCGGGACGAAGCGGTCGGTCTGTGTTCAAGGGGCTTGCACAAAAATAGCGCCTCTGCCCTGCGGTTCAGAAAAGAGAACGATGACCACTTCCTCATCCGGAGATGCAAAGTAGGCTCCCGGCATCTTGTCGAACAGCAGAGCATCTGCGTTTGCGGTAAGTTTCTTTAGGCAATCCTTCCCATCAAGCAGTGTCGCGCCGATTCCGACAGTTCGAACGCCCCGCTTCTTATGAAAATCATTCATGGATTCGTGGTGAGACCATGCCCAGTTCTCCGCAAAACGCCCGGTTAAACTTACCGCTTCTTCCGCAAGGCCAGGTGAAACTTGGAAAATCGCGACTGCGGGTCCAAAACCAAGAAAAGCTGTACAGCTTGTCTCTATCTTCACCTCTCCATCTGAGGAAAGTGCGCGCGCCAAGATGTCCAAAAGATGGCCTTCTTGCGTACAGCCGCCCAAAAGAAGCGCATTTACTGAGATCGCCAGCAGACGACTAAGTGGCATGGTTTTCCTCTGAGTGATGAGGCATCGTGAGACATATTTTTAGCCGCAGGTCAACGTCGGCTTTGGGCTTAGGCTGTGTGGAAACTCCTGCACCAACCGCCACCAGCGATGTGAGGGGTTCGCAGCAGGTCTTTTTGCCTGCTTGGGTTCATGCTACCCGCCAGTGGCTCTCATATCAGGCC
>NZ_WHUT02000026.1 GCF_009380135.2 Fertoeibacter niger
GTCCTCAAGACGGTCCGGAAACAGCGTCACCTGATCCCGGTCTACCCCTTCAATGAAACCTGACATAAATGCACTCCTGTATCGCAGGAAGCATACCATATCTGGAGGTTTTCACACAGCCTCGGCCTATCGCATGGTTTCACAGAGGCGGTTCGAAGCGCAGTCGGCAGAGTTTGGCGATCACACAAATCTAGACTTTTGCAGATTTCATGAGCCTGCATCATTTCAAGAAGCCCGATTCGGTCTTTGGAACGCATTTGTTGGATCAGAGTTTTACGCTTCGGCAAGCTTTGAGAATGCCAGTTTTGGCCATGAAGGAAGCTTTGCGGCTGCGGCGTTCAACAGCGTTGTGAGTTTTCGTGGTTGTGTTTTTGAGGGCAGCGCGCCATTCTGTGGAGTGAGATTCTGCGAGTCTCCAGATTTTTCAGGCACCCAGTTCAAGGGCGAGACTGATTTCAGTCGAGCGACTTTTGCCAATGGAGCAATTTTTAAGGATGCGTGGTTCCCAGAAGCTGTTTATGTGCACAAATTGCCAAAGAAAATAATAGCTGCTATAAAAGAAGCCAACCATTCGAAATGGCCCCCAATTGGATAGCATAGTCAGCTGGGCGCTTTAATTTAGCTTAACTTTGTCAAAGTGCGGCCCGCAGTCCAAAGCAAGGTAAACAGCGGGAGATAGCCGAAGATTGTCAGCTTGCGCTCTAGGCCGATGATGGCCAGCAACTTGTAAGTCAAACGCCCCAACCTGACGCCTCCGGGCATCACCCCCGTATCGTATCCCCCGGTTGCAGTTTCGGCATCAGTTCCACCACCTCGCCCAGGCCCTGATGCGCGCGTTTCCCCGCGATGATTTCCGCTGCGATCTGGCCGATGTCCAGGCGGCAGGCGTCCATCGTGGCAAGGCGGCAGGGCAGGCCATCGAGCAGTTCCACGCCGTTGAAACCGGCAAGCCCCAGCCGGCCCGGCACCGCGATGCCCTTTGACAGGCAGGAAAGCAGCCCCCCTGCCCCGATCATGTCGTTGGAATAATACAGGAAATCGAGATCGGGCGAGCGGGCCAGCATCGCCTCGGTCATCTCGCGGCCTTTCAGCAGGGCCGATCCGCCGGAATAGAACTCGCGGTCTTCCAGCGCCAGACCGGCCTCGGCCAGCGCCTCTTCAAACCCGGCAAGGCGTTTGCGGGCGCGGTGGTCATGTGGCATCATCGTGCCCAGAAAGCCGATACGGCGGTAGCCTGCGGCGATGATCGCCTCGGCCATCTGGCGGCCCGCGCGGCGGTGAGAGATGCCCACGGCGGCATCCACCGGCGTGCCGTCGATATCCATGATCTCGACAATCGGGATGCCCGCGTTTTGCAGCATCGCCCGCGCGGCAGGGGTATGTTCCAGCCCGGCGATGATCACGCCCGAGGGCCGCCACGACAGCATTTCATACAGCACCGATTCCTCACGCTCGGGCGAGTAATTGGTCACGCCGACCACGGGTTGCAGGCCGGTATCCTCCAGCGTGTCGGAAATGCCGGTCATCACCTCGGGGAACACCATGTTCGACAGGGAAGGGATGATGACGGCCACAAGGTTGACCCGCTGGCTGGCCAGCGCGCCTGCGATCTTGTTGGGCACATAGCCCAGCGCACGTGCCGCCTCCAGCACCCGTTCGCGGGTGCCGCCCGACACGTCTCCCCGGTTGCGCAACACCCGGCTGACGGTCATCTCGCTGACCCCCGACGCCTCGGAAACATCGCGCAGGGTCAGCATGCGGCGCGGGGCGGGAAGCGGGATCTTGGCCAAGGGGACGACCTTTCATCGGGGGCGGAGTTCATTGTTAGCGCCAAAGGCGGGGCTTGTCCAAGGGCTGATGCTGGTGTATGTTACCGCTAACAGCACCATGCTGAGCCTATCCCGCGCGTCCTGCAAGCTCTCCAGCCCGGCGCAACGGACCTCAAGGGGGGGTGGTGGGCCAAATGTCACTCCCCCTTACTTTCCCGTTCACATGCCGGTCTGCCCCCGAAAACCCGGGTTGCGCCGAAGCGGATTTCGCAGCAATAAAGGCGCGTGGCTCCGTAGCTCAGCCGGATAGAGCGGCGGTTTCCTAAACCGTAGGCCGCGTGTTCGAATCACGCCGGAGTCACCACGTTTCTGTTGCTGACAGGACGGTTGGCGCCAGTGTTCCGGCGCAGTTCACACCTCATACCCCAGCCCGGCCGCTGCGATGGCGGCCTTGGCGCAGGCGATATCCTCGAAATCCTTCACGCCCGACACGCCGATGCCGCCCACCACGCGGCCCTGATGCACCAAGGGCAGCCCGCCGCCCCAGACCAGCAGGCGCGCGCGGTTCGTCAGGCCCTGCGCCAGCGCGGGCGATTCGCGCGCCTCGTCAAACAGGGCGGCAGAGGCGCGTTTCAGCGTGGCGGCGGTAAAGGCCTTGTCCAGCGCGAAATCCACCACGGGCACCGGCACGTCATCCATCCGCCACAACGCCAGCGGGGAACCTGTGGGTTCCACCACCGCCGCGCAGATCTGCCAGCCGTTGCGGGCTGCATGGGCCACCGCCTCGCGCACCAGAAGCATGGCCGTGTCGGATGAAATGACGGTTCTGGTGATGATCATGGCGGCCCCCCGGTTGCACGGCACCAGACATGGCGGGAAATCCGGGCTGCGTCCAGCAGCGTCGGCGGGCAGCGCGGCTTCGGGGGCAGTTGACGGCGCATGCCGCGCCGGGGAACATGCCGCAAATGGGGGGCAGGATGAAACAGGGCTACAAACACCTTCTGGCGGTGGCAGAGGCCGAGATTGCAACGGTCAGCCTGGCCGAGGCGGCAGACCTGCACGGCGACACGGCCACGCTGTTTGTCGATCTGCGCGACCGGCGCGAGCTGGAAAGGGAGGGGCGCATTCCCGGCGCGTTCCACTGCCCGCGCGGCATGCTGGAATTCTGGATCGACCCGGAAAGCCCCTATCACAAGCCTGTCTTCGCCGAGCCGCGACGCTTTGTGTTTTACTGTGCCAGCGCCTGGCGGTCGGCGCTGGCCACCAAGACCGCGCAGGACATGGGGCTGGCCCCGGTGGCGCATCTGGCGGGCGGGTTTTCGGCCTGGGCGGCGGCGGGCCTGCCGGTTGAACCGGTTGTTACTCCGCGATAGGACAGGCACGCAGCCTGTCGCCTTCTGGCGAGGCCTGAAACTCACCGTCCTGGTGTGCGCTGACCCTGCGTTTGCGGGTGAAGCAAGGCCGCCTGAATTTCCTGCGCCGCAGGGAACCTGAATCGTCGGGCGCCGTTGGTGCAAGTAAGGCAACATGGCAAGACGATTTGAGAGGGGCGTATGAAGCGATTTTCCTGCCCGACTTGCGGCAATGACGTGCATTTTGAGAATACCCAATGTCTGAGCTGCGGTGCTGCGCTGGTCTATGTGCCAGAGGCGCGGCAGATGCTGGTGTTGATTGGCGAGGCCTGCGCCAACCGTGCGGCCATCCATTGCAACTGGCCCGCCGTTGATGGCCCGCTGTGCGAATGCTGTGCCGCCACGGAAACGATCCCCGATCAGACCATCGCGGCCAACGCAACCCGCTGGTCGCGGATCGAAGAGGCCAAGCGACGGCTGTACTATTCGCTCATCAGCCTTGGCCTGCCGCGCGAGCAGGATGAGCTGGAATTGCGGTTCCGCCTGCTCGGTGATGTGCAGGAGGCTGACGGGTCGGTCAGCCCTGTGCTGACAGGGCATGAGGATGGCCTGATCACCCTGAACATCGCCGAGGCCGATGATGACGAGCGCGAGGCGCGGCGCCTGACCCTGGGAGAGCCTTACCGCACCGTCCTTGGCCATCTGCGGCATGAGGTGGGGCATTTCTATTGGGATGTGCTGGTGAAGGGCCGCGACGAGGCAGGCTTTACCGCGCTCTTTGGCGATGCCAGCCAGGACTATCAGCAGGCGCTGGAACGCCACTACGCGCAGGGCGCGCCCGTTGACTGGCCCGGGCATCATGTCAGCGCCTATGCCGCCGCCCATCCGTGGGAAGATTTCGCCGAAACCTGGGCGCATTACCTGCACATGGTGGACGGGCTGGAAACTGCCTCGCGGTTTGGGCTGGGGCCGCAGATCGACGCCTATCGGGGGGCTGACCCTGCCGAACTGGTTGCGGCCTGGATGCCGCTGTCAGTGGCGATGAACGAGATGAACCGGGCGATGGGCCAATCGGATTTCTACCCCTTTGTGCTGCCGGTGCCGGTCACGGAAAAGCTGGCCTATATCCACCGGCTGATCCACGGCTAGGGCCGGGGGGCATGCTGGTTGGTGCCGCCAGGCGTGCGCCTAGCGGAACACATCGCGGATTTCGGCATCCATCAGCGTCAGGCTGGCAGAGCCATCGGCCGTTTCGCGCAGCCGGTGCCAGCGGCGGTCAAGATAGATCAGCGATTCCGCCTCGGGGGCGCCGGGAGGTGTGCCGCAGGCGCCCTCCAGCAGTTCCGCGGTCACGACGGTTGCACCCTCGACCGGCAGGGTGCCGATGATGCGGGCGCGGAACCATGTGGCCACGGCGGTATAACGCGGCTCGCCGCCGGGCAGCCGTTCCCACGGGGCCGCACCGCCGAACCGGTCGGCCCCCGGCGTGGCCCCCAGCAGCGCCAGATCAAGATCGCCGTAGCGCAGCAGATGAATAACCATGCTGCCCGCCGCCAGCACCGCCACGGTGGCCCCCGACCGCGCCGACAGTGAAAAGGCCACGGTCGGCGGCGCGGCGCTGACGGATATCAGCGACGATACCGTCATCGCCACGGGGTTGCCGCCCGGGTCTGCAGCAATCACCGCCACCCCGGCAGGATGGCAGCGAAACGCCTCGCGAAAGGCGTGCGACAATTCGGTCATGGCGGGCCTCCTGCCGCCCCGCCGGTCAGTGCCAACCGGCGGGGCGTTGCCTTACTTCTTTTCGATCAGGTCGTAGAACTGCCATGCGCGGTCCGTCCACTGGCCACCGATCTCGCGCCCTGCCGAGGTGACGATAGAGGGCGCGATGGTGAAATGGTTCGCCGCCACCATCATGTCGCGGTAGGTGCGCTGGATGACACCGGCGCGCAGCCCCGCCCCGCCCGAAGCGCGATAGGCGAAATTGCACACCTCCACCCCCGCCTCGTGGATCTGCGATTTGGCCAGATGCACAAGGCTGATCTGACGGGTGGTCATCTGGCGGCCCGCCTCGGCGGTCGCCTCGATGTCGCCCCAGACCTCCATCACGAAGGCGCGGGCGGCGCGGTAGCTGGCTTCGGCCCGGCCATAGTCATGCCAGAACTTCTCGCTTTCACCCAACAGGCCCGCACGGCCGGATTTCGACCGGGCGAAACCGGCGATCTCATCCAGCATGCGGCGGCCCGCCCCCATGGCCCAGCCGGTATGGCCGATGGCCGCCAGCCCGACGATGCCAAGGCTGAACAGCTCTTTCAGGCGCTGCGGCGGGGCGGTCAGGATCGGGAACACCAGATCCTCGGCGATGAACACATCCTCGGCGGCATAGTCGATGGATCCGGTGCCTTTCAGCCCCAGCACATCCCAGTTGCCCATCTGCTTGTGTTCCGGGATCGGCGCATGGGCGCACATCACGATGACATTGCCCGCCTCGTCCTTGGCGGGTTTGCCGGTGCCGTCATCGACGAAACAGGCCGAATGCGACCATGTGGCATGGGAAAAGCCCGAGCCATAGGACCATTTCCCGGTAAGGGTATAGCCGCCTTCGGTCTTTTTCAGCATGCCCAGCGGCGCGCCCTGACCGGAAAAGCGGTTTTCGGTGCCCGGCGCGAACAGGCGTTCCACCGCAGAATCGGGCAGAAAGGCCGCCGACATGGCCCCGATGCAGCAATGCACCATCGACACCCAACCGGCCGAGCCTGACCAGCGGGTCACGGCCTCCAGCAGTTGCAGAACCTCGGTCGGGCGCATCTGCGCGCCGCCCAGTTCCTCGGTGGCCAGAAGATGCGACAGGCGCAGCGGGCGCAGCAGGGCAAAGCTTTCCGGTGTCAGTTCGCCTGCGGCGTCATCGGCTGCGGCATTCGCCTCCAGCTTGGGGCCGATCTTGGCAATCTCGGCCAGAATGTCGCGGTAATCGACGGTATTGCCCCAGTAGCCGTGTTTCATGGGCTTGTTCATGGTTGTCTCCTCCTTCGACGTTGCGGTTTCACGCGGCGAGAAAATCGCCGATCAGGGTCATGGTTTCGGGTTTTTCCTGCAGCACCAGATGGCCGGCATCGGGCACTGACAAAAGCCTGGCATCGGGCAGCGCATCCACCCACAGCGGGGCCTGGCCGGGTGGCAGCAGGCGGTCTTGGTCGCCCCAGACCACCAGCGCGGGGTTGGTGATGCGGGCCAGCATGCGGCGCAGGTTGGGATGGCCCATGCCGAAGGGCGCGCAGAGGCGGCCCACCGTTTCCCCCTCGCGCGCGCGATCGGCACCAAAGGCCTCGGCAGCGGCGGCATCGGTGCCGTCGGGGAAATAGCGCAGGGCCACCGTCACGTCATGGGTCATGTGGGCGGGGAAATCCTGCGGGGCGATGCCGCCCAGGGGCGTGGCCGGATGCGCGGGGTCGTTCAGCCCGGCAGGGGCCACCAGCACCACGCGGTCAAACTTTTCACGCGCCACGGCGGCCAGTTCGGTCGCCATCCAGCCGCCCATGGAAAAACCCATCAGATGCGGTTTTTCACCCAGATCCAGCGCATCCAGCAGGTTCAGGTAATGCACCAGCATGTCGGCCATGCCGCTGACATGCGGGGCCGGGCCGGAAAAGCCCATGCCCGGATGGCTGGGCAGCAGCACGCGGAAACGGTCGGCCAGACCGGCGGCAAAATCAAAGCCTTCCAGCGTGGCGGCACCGTGCAGGAACAGCAGCGGCTTGCCCGCGCCGATGGCCTTGACCACGGTGTTCACGCCGCCGATGTCATAGTCCAGCGTATCGAAAGTGACGGTCATTCTCGCTTCTCCTTCAGGAAAGTTCGGGCTGGATCAGCACTTTGCATTGGGTTGTGCGGCGGCGCAGGCTTTCGAACACCTGCGGCACCTGCGAAAGCCCGATGCGTTCGGTGATGATGCGCTGCGGAACGCCGCCCGCCAGCGCATCCAGCGCCACGCCGAATTCGTTGCGCTGATGGAAGAACACGGTGAAGATCAGGTCGATCTCTTTCGTCAGCGCCACGAAGGGATCCCATTCGTCGCCACCGATGCACAGGCCCACGCCCACCACCTTGCCTTGCAACCGCACGGTTTCGGTGGCGGCCTGCAACAGCCCGCGCTTGCCCACGCATTCGAACACGATGTCGGGCGGGCCTGCGCACAGATCGGCGATGTTTTCGGCCAGCCTGTCGCCTGACAGCGCGAAACCCGTGGCCCCCAGCACCATGGCACGGTCACGCTGATGGTCATGAATATCAGCCATCACCACGGAAGCGGCCCCCATCCGCCTCGCCCAGAAGGCCACCAGCAGGCCGATTGGCCCGGCACCGATGATCGCCACCCGGTCGCCCGGTTTCAGGCCGGCCCGCACCACGCAATGCAGCGCCACGGCCAAAGGCTCGGCCAGCGCGCCATCCGCCAGCGCGATGCCGGGCGGCAGGACGCGGCACTGGCGGGCGGCGACGGTGACATATTCGGCATAGCCGCCGCCGATCAGCACCATGGCGGGGCAGCGCGCCGGATCGCCCGAAAGGCAGCGCGCGCAATGCCCGCAGCCGCGCATCGGCACCACGGCCACGCCATCGCCGGGCCTCAGGTCGCGCACATCGGCACCGGTGGCCAACACCTCGCCCGCGATTTCATGGCCCAGCACGAAACCCGCGCCAATGCCAAAGGGCTTGGGGTCTTCGGTGATGTGCAGATCGCTGCCGCAAATGCCGCAGGCGGCCACGCGCAGCACAACCTCATCGGGGCCGGGGCTTGGGTCAGCTTGCGTGGCGATGCGCAGCGGGCTGGCCACCGCGTCGAAAAAGGCCGCTTTCATGGCCGGTCCTCCGATCCATAGGTCAGATGGCGGCGGATGGGGAACCATGGCGCATCCCAGCGTTTCGATACCGCGCCCCAGATGCCACCCCGCGCGTAAAGCGCCACCAGCACCGTCATCACCCCCAGCACCACGAAATAGCTGGCGCCATATTCGCCGAACCAGCGGTCGGCGATGAAATAGATCAGCGAGCCGATCAGCACCCCCTCGATGGAGGCGATGCCGCCCACCATCACGATGAAGATCGCCACATTCGCCCACATCGGATCAAAGGCCGAGGGCGGGTTGATGCGCAGTTGCGCCATGAAGTAAACCGCGCCCGCCAGACCGCAGCCCACCGCCGCCGCCACATAGATCATGAATCGCAGCCGCCGCACGTTCACACCCTGGCTGGCTGCCGCCACCGGATTGTCGCGCATGGCGATCAGTGCCAGCCCATAGCGCGACCTGAGGAACCAGTAGCTGCCGCCGATGGTGGACAGGATCAGCAGGGCACACAGCCATGACATCGCGATGTTGCGGTCAAAGGCCGAATAATCCTTCATCACGTTCAGCGACATGCCCGCGCCCGCGTTCAGAAACCCCATGTTCGATGCAACCAGCCGGAACACCTCGGCCACCACCCAGGTGCCGATGGCGAAATAGGGGCCATCCAGCCGGTGAAGCAGCATGTAGCAGGGCACGGCCAGAATGGCAGGCACCAGCAGCGACAGGAATATGGCCAGAAACGGGTTTACCCCAAAGGTCTGCGCCAGCACGAACAGCGCATAGCCTGCCGCCCCCATGAATGCCTGCTGGCCCACCGACACCAGCCCGGCATAGCCCGCCAGCATGTTCCACATCTGCGCCACGGCGATGTAGCAGCACAGCTCCAGCACGGTGCGGATGGTGCCGGTCTTGGCCCACCAGGGCATCGCCGCCAGCGCGATCACGGCCAGCACGAACAGCACCATGGCGACGCGCCCCGAATTGGTCTGGCGGCGCACCGTCACCTCGGGCAGGGCAGGAAGCGGCATGGCGGAAGAGAGGGAAGCGG
>NZ_WHUT02000027.1:0-2500 GCF_009380135.2 Fertoeibacter niger
TGGTTGCGGGGGCAGGATTTGAACCTGCGGCCTTCAGGTTATGAGCCTGACGAGCTACCGGGCTGCTCCACCCCGCGCCGATGTGGTTTGGTTTTTGATCGTTTTGAGAGGCTGCGTTTCTTACCAGGTTTGGCGGTGACCTACTCTCCCACACCTTAAGATGCAGTACCATTGGCGCGACGGCACTTAACGGCCGAGATCGGGACGGGATCGGGTGTTTTGCTCGTGCTATGACCACCAAACCGGGAAAGAAACGCACAACATCAGTGGCTGTGGGATCGGTTTCAGGTCCATGCTGGCCTGTCCGTGTCTCACAACGCTTGTTCCAAGTCCAGGCTGCGTTCCTTTCGGGAAGCAGCGTATGTGTGCTTTTGACGTTTTTCCTTGAAGAGCGAAGGTGCCTTTCGTGTTTTCACACGTCGGGTTGAACCTTGCTGTTTCTGGATCAAATCAAGCCTATCGGGCAATTAGTACCAGTCAGCTGAAAGCGTTACCGCTCTTACACCTCTGGCCTATCGACGTGGTGGTCTTCCACGGCCCTCAGGGAGACCTTGTTTTGAAGGGGGCTTCCCGCTTAGATGCCTTCAGCGGTTATCCTGTCCGAACATAGCTACCCAGCACTACCGTTGGCACGATAACTGGTCCACCAGTGGTTCGTTCACCCCGGTCCTCTCGTACTAGGGGCAACTCTTCTCAAGTCTCCTACACCCACGGCAGATAGGGACCGAACTGTCTCACGACGTTCTAAACCCAGCTCACGTACCTCTTTAAATGGCGAACAGCCATACCCTTGGGACCTGCTCCAGCCCCAGGATGAGATGAGCCGACATCGAGGTGCCAAACGATGCCGTCGATATGGACTCTTGGGCATCATCAGCCTGTTATCCCCAGCGTACCTTTTATCCGTTGAGCGATGGCCCTCCCACTTGGGACCACCGGATCACTATGACCGACTTTCGTCTCTGCTCGACTTGTCAGTCTTGCAGTCAGGCAGGCTTCTGCCATTGCACTCAACGACCGATTTCCGACCGGTCTGAGCCTACCTTCGCGCGCCTCCGTTACGATTTGGGAGGCGACCGCCCCAGTCAAACTCCCCACCACGCAGGGTCCCGGATCCGGATGACGGACCGCGGTTAGATATCAAGCAAGGCAAGGGTGGTATCTCAAGGGAGGCTCCACGGGAACTGGCGTCCCCGCTTCGATGCCTACCACCTATCCTGCACATGCCTGGCCTGATACCAGTGCGAAGCTAGAGTAAAGGTGCATGGGGTCTTTCCGTCTAACCGCGGGAAGTGTGCATCTTGACACACAGTTCAATTTCGCTGAGTCCACATCAGAGACAGCGGGGAGATCGTTACGCCATTCGTGCAGGTCGGAACTTACCCGACAAGGAATTTCGCTACCTTAGGACCGTTATAGTTACGGCCGCCGTTTACTGGGGCTTCAATTCAGAGCTTGCACCCCTCCTTTTAACCTTCCAGCACCGGGCAGGCGTCAGACCCTATACGTCGCCTTACGGCTTCGCAGAGCCCTGTGTTTTAAGTAAACAGTCGCCACCCCCTAGTTTGTGCCCCCCACCTCTACTTGCGTAAAAGTGGGGCCTCCTTCTCGCGAACTTACGGAGGCATTTTGCCGAGTTCCTTTGATGTGGTTCTCTCAAGCGCCTTGGTATTCTCTACCAGTCCACCTGTGTCGGTTTAGGGTACGGTCTTATAGAGAGGCTATTTCCAGGAACCGCTCAGCAGCCCGCCCAATCCGATAAGGGCAAACTACACCTGCGATCCGTCACCATCTCACGGCCCAGGAATATTAACCTGGTTCCCATCGACTACGCCTTTCGGCCTCGCCTTAGGGGCCGGCTTACCCTGCTCAGATTAGCTTTAAGCAGGAACCCTTGGACTTTCGGCGACAGGGTCTCTCACCCTGTTTGTCGCTACTCATGTCAACATTCTCGCTTCTGATCTCTCCACCGGATGCCTTACAGCCCGGCTTCACAGAAAGCCTCGCGTGTTCGTAACACCCGAGGGTGTTAAAAACACATGAGACTATATCACAGAACGCTCCGCTACCACGTGCATTGCTGCACATCCTGAGCTTCGGCTCGTGGCTTGAGCCCCGTTACATCTTCGCCGCAGGACAGCTTATCTAGACCAGTGAGCTGTTACGCTATCTTTAAAGGATGGCTGCTTCTAAGCCAACCTCCTGGTTGTTTTGGCCGTCCCACATGCTTTCCCACTTAGCCACGAATTAGGGGCCTTAGCTGCAGGTCAGGGTTGTTTCCCTCTTCACGACGGACGTTAGCACCCGCCGTGTGTCTCCCGGATAGTACTCATCGGTATTCGGAGTTTGCTTAGGCTCAGTAAGGCTGTGGGCCCCCATCACCCATGCAGTGCTCTACCCCCGATGGTATTCGTCCGAGGCGCTACCTAAATAGCTTTCGCGGAGAACCAGCTATCTCCAGGTTTGATTGGCCTTTCACCCCTAGCCACACGTCATCCAG
>NZ_WHUT02000028.1 GCF_009380135.2 Fertoeibacter niger
GCACCCATCCTTCCGTGACCGGAAGGATGGGCCGGATTGCCCCGCGTTACCGCGCGGCGGTCATCCGTCAGCGCCCGACCGAGACATAGGCCGCAAAGCCCGCCTCCGTCACGGCCTTTGCCGAATAGATGTTGCGCAGGTCGGCCATGCTGGCGCTGCGCATGCTTTTGGCCATGCGCTCCAGATCCAGCGCGCGGAACTCGTTCCATTCGGTCAGCAGCACCACCAGATCGGCATCGGCCGCAGCGGCATAGGCATCCGTCACCCATTCCACGCCCGGCAGCAGGGCCTCGCCCTCATGCCGGCCCTGCGGATCGGTGGCGCGCACCCGGGCCCCGCCACCCACCAGCGCGGGCACGATGGTCAGCGAGGGCGCATCGCGCATGTCGTCGGTGTTGGGCTTGAAGGTCACGCCCAGAACGGCAATGGTCTTGCCGTTCACCGAACCGCCGCAGACATCGGTGATCTTGTCGATCATCCGGCGCTTGATCTCTTCGTTCACCTTGATCACCGCCTCGGTGATCTGCATCGGCACCGCATGTTCCTGCCCGATGCGGGCCAGCGCCTTGGTGTCTTTCGGGAAGCACGAGCCGCCGTAACCCGGCCCGGCATGCAGGAACTTGTTGCCGATCCGCCCGTCCAGCCCCATGCCTTTCGAGACTTCCTTCACATCCGCGCCGACCTTTTCGCAAAGTGCGGCAATTTCGTTGATGAAGGTGATCTTGGTCGCCAAAAAGGCATTTGCCGCATATTTGATCATTTCCGCGCTTTCCAGATCGGTGGTCACGATCGGGAAGTCACGCAGCGACAGCGGGCGGTAGATGTCGCGCATCACGGCGGCCGCGCGCTCGCTTTCCACGCCCACCACCACGCGGTCGGGATGCATGAAATCGTCGATCGCCGCCCCCTCGCGCAGGAATTCGGGGTTCGAGGCCACGTCGAAATCAAGGCCCGGGTTCGCCGCCGCCATGATGTCCTTGACCTTGCGGTTGGTGCCGATCGGCACGGTGGATTTGGTCACCACAACCACATATTCCTTGGCGGCCCTGGCGATTTCCGCCGCCGCCGCCATCACATAGGTCAGGTCGGCATGGCCGTCGCCGCGCCGCGTGGGGGTGCCCACGGCGATGAACACCGCATCGGCCCCGGCAATCGCCGCATCCAGATCCAGCGTGAACGACAGCCGCCCGGCCTCGACATTGCGCGCCATCAGACTGTCAAGACCGGGTTCATAGATCGGCACCTCGCCGCGGTTCAGCATGGCGATCTTGCGGGCATCCTTGTCGACACAGACCACCTCATGCCCGAAATCCGAGAAACAGACCCCCGACACAAGCCCCACATAGCCGGTTCCGATCATCGCGATACGCATGGAAAATTCCTTAGTTGTGTATTTGGTGCAGATGGCGAAGCAACGGCCGCTTTGTCAAGCCATGGGCGGCAGGGGGCCCCGGCGCGTGCCTGCGGGGACGGCGGGAACAGGCCACCGGCAAATCACGCGGCAACCCCCTGCGGCGGATGGAAAACCGCTTGGCCTTCGCGGGCAAGCGCGCCTAAATGCGCGGGCAGGGGCGCAAGATCAGGAAAGACGCATCATGACGAAAATCCATCCGGTCATCCTGTGCGGCGGGTCCGGCACCCGGCTGTGGCCGCTGTCGCGCAAAAGCTATCCCAAGCAGTTCGCCCCGCTGCTGGGGCCGGAAAGCCTGTTCCAGGCCACGGCGCGGCGGCTGTCGGGGGCGGATTTTGCAGCACCCCTCATCCTGACCAATGCCGATTTCCGTTTCATCGTCACCGAACAGCTGGCCGCCACCGGCATCGCGCCAAGCGCGGTGCTGATCGAGCCGGCCGCACGCTCCACCGCCCCCGCCGTGCTGGCCGCCGCGCTGTGGCTGGCGCAGACCGACCCCGACGGCGTCATGCTGGTGGCCCCGTCCGACCATGCGATCCCCGATGCGGCAGGTTTCCGCAACAGCGTGGCAGAGGCGCTGCCGCGCGCGCTGGCGGGCGATCTTGTAACCTTCGGCATCGTGCCGCTGCGGGCGGAAACCGGGTTTGGCTATCTGCAACTGGCCGATGCCGGGGCCGCCCGCGCCACCACCCCGCAGCCGCTGGCCCGCTTTGTCGAAAAGCCCGACGTCGCAAGGGCCGCGGCCCTGCTGGAGGGTGGCGATTGCCTGTGGAACGCGGGCATCTTCCTGTTCAGCATCGCGGCCATCCTGGAGGCCTACCGCCGCCTTGCCCCCGCGCTTTACAGCGCCGTTGAGGCCGCCGTGGCCGGGGCCACCGCCGATCTGGGCTTCATCCGTCTGGCCCCCGCCCCCTGGCAGGGGCTGGAGGATATCTCCATCGACTATGCGATCATGGAAAAGGCGGGCAATCTGGCGGTGCTGCCCTATGCCGGGGGCTGGTCGGATCTGGGCGGCTGGGATGCGGTCTGGCACGAGACCGGCCCCGATGCGGCGGGCGTGGTGTGCCACGGCCCCGCCACCGCGCTGGATTGCCAGGACACGCTGCTGCGCGCCGAGGCGCCGGGGCAGCAGGTGGTGGGACTGGGGCTTGAAAACCTGATCGTCGTGGCCATGCCCGATGCCGTGCTGGTGGCCGACAAATCCCGCGCGCAGGAGGTGAAAGGCGTGGTCGCCGCGCTGAAGGCCCGCGGTGCGCCCCAGGCCGAGGCCTTTCCCCGCGATCACCGGCCCTGGGGCTGGTTTGAAAGCCTGGCGCTTGGCGACCGTTTTCAGGTCAAGCGCATCGTGGTCCATCCCGGGGCGGCGCTGAGCCTGCAAAGCCATGTCCACCGCGCCGAACACTGGATCGTCGTGGCCGGCACCGCCCAGGTGACGGTGGATGACACGGTGGCGCTGGTGACGGAAAACCAGTCGGTCTATATCCCCTTGGGTGCGAAACACCGGCTGGCCAACCCCGGCCGCCTGCCGCTGACCCTGATCGAGGTGCAGACCGGCAGCTATCTGGGCGAGGATGACATCACCCGCTATGAGGATATCTACGCCCGTGGCTAACCCGCCCCTTGCCACCGTCACGCCCAACAGCTGGGCCTTCCTGCGCGATGCGATGATCGCACCCACCGGCTTTCGCGAATATGATGCGCGCTGGCAATATCCCGAACAGATCAACCTGCCCGGCATGACCGCGCTGGGGCTGGGGCTGGGCACCCAGATGCAGGCGCGCGGGCTGGGCGATATCGTGGTGGGCAATGATTACCGCGACTACTCGCTGGCGATCAAACAGGCGCTGGTGATCGGGCTGATCCAGGCCGGGGTTCAGGTGCATGACATCGGGCCCTGCCTGTCGCCCATGGCCTATTTCGCGCAGTTCCATCTGGATGTGCCCGCCGTCGCCATGGTGACGGCCAGCCACAACCCGAATGGCTGGACCGGGGTGAAGATGGGGTTCGACCGCCCGCTGACCCATGGCCCCGACGAGATGGCCGAACTGCGCGCCATCGTGCTGGAAGGGCGCGGCATCGCGCGGCCCGGCGGCGGCTATCGTTTTGCCGATGGCGTGATGGAGGCCTATCTGGATGATCTGGCCGGCGATTTCCGCCTGTCGCGGCCCTTGAAGGTGGTCTGCGCCACCGGCAATGGCACGGCGGGGGCCTTTGCGCCGCGCCTGCTGGAACGCATCGGGGCCACGGTCGTGCCGCTGCACTGCGGCCTTGATTACAGCTTTCCGCATTACAACCCCAATCCCGAGGCGCTGGAGATGCTGCATGACATGGCGCAGGCGGTCATGGCCAGCGGCGCCGATCTGGCGCTTGGCTTTGACGGCGACGGCGACCGCTGCGGCGTGGTGGACAACGAGGGCTGCGAGGTGTTCGCCGACAAGGTGGGCGTGATCCTGGCGCGCGATTATGCGGCGCTTCATCCCGGCGCGGTGTTCGTGGCCGATGTGAAATCGACCGGGCTCTTTGCCTCTGACCCCGTGCTGCGCGGGCTGGGGGCCAGAACCGATTACTGGAAGACCGGGCACAGCCACATGAAGCGCCGGGTGCGCGATCTGGGCGCGCTGGCGGGGTTCGAGAAATCGGGGCATTACTTTCTCGCCCCCCCGGTCGGGCGCGGCTATGACTGCGGCATGCGGGTGGCGGTGGAACTGTGCCGCCTGATGGACCGGCATCCGGGCGAAAGCTTCGCCGACCTGCGCCGCGCGCTGCCCGTCACCTTCGGCTCGCCCACCATGTCGCCCTTCTGCCCCGATACCGAGAAATATGCGGTGCTGGCGCGCATCATCACCCGGCTGGAGGCGCTGCATGCGGCGGGGGGGGGCCTCGGCGGCCAGGCGATCACCGGCATCGTCACGGTGAACGGCGCGCGGGTGATGCTGGCCAATGGCGGCTGGGGGCTGGTGCGGGCCTCCAGCAACACGCCCAATCTGGTGGTGGTCTGCGAAAGCCCGGCCAGCGAGGCCGAGCTGCGCGCGATCTTCGCCGATCTGGATGCGGTGATCCGGCAGGAGCCGCTGGTCGGGGATTACGACCAGACCCTGTGACAGCGGCGGCAGGAAAGGCTCTGCAACGGCGGAAAACGCTGCCGCTACAGGCTGAACACATGATCGGCAAGGGCGGCAAGATCGGTCTGCCCGTCCAGAACCAGACGGTTGCCGCCGCCGAAATCGAACACCACGCTGCCGCCCGCGACCTGCGCGAAAGCCGCGACGATGGCGGTCCCGCTCAGCCCCTGCCCGCCCAGAAGCGCACGGTCGATCAGCAGACGGTCATCCTCGGCCAGCCGCAGATCGACGATCCGGTCCAGCCCGGCGGCAAAGACAAAGACATCGGCCCCCAGACCGCCGAAGAACAGGTCATTCCCGGCCCCGCCGCGCAGCGTGTCATCGCCCGCCCGGCCATAAAGCACGTCATGGCCCGCGCCGCCGTCCAGCACATCGGCCCCGGTATGGCCCAGCAGCGTATCCTGCCCGGCCGTGCCGGTCAGCGCCTCGATGCCGCTGAAACTGTCGCCCATGGCCTCGCCGGTGTTGGTCGCACCCAGCAGCAGATCCACGCGCAGCCCGGCGGAACCCGTATATTGCACCGTGTCAAAACCCGCGCCGCCGTCAAAGGCATCGGCCCCCAGACCGCCGAAGAACAGGTCATTCCCGGCCCCGCCGCGCAGCGTGTCATTGCCCGCCCGGCCATAAAGCACGTCATGGCCCGCGCCGCCGTCCAGCACATCGGCCCCGGTATGGCCCAGCAGCGTATCCTGCCCGGCCGTGCCGGTCAGCGCCTCGATGCCGCTGAAACTGTCGCCCATGGCCTCGCCGGTGTTGGT
>NZ_WHUT02000029.1 GCF_009380135.2 Fertoeibacter niger
GGTGGGGTCCGGGGAGGGGGCAGACAGCCCCCTCCCCGGCGCTTTCCCAGAGTTGGGGTCGGTGCCAGACAGCCCGTGCACCACATTATCCGCCATCGCGCGGTAGAAATTCACCCGCCGCACATCCACCGGCTCGCGGCGCAGGGCATGGGCAATATGGTCCATTACCCGCTCGATCCCCACCATGCCCTGCGGTCCGCCAAAGCCGCGATAGGCGGTGGCCGACTGGGTGTTGGTCTTCAACCGGTGGCTCTCGATCCGCACAGCAGGCAGGAAATAGGCGTTGTCGGCATGCAGCATGGCGCGGTCCGCCACGGGCAGCGACAGATCCTGCGCCCAGCCGCAGCGCATCAGATGCTGAAACTCCAGACCCTGCACCCGCCCCGCGTCGTCGAACCCCGCGCGATACACGATCCGCAGGTCATGGCGCTTGCCGGTGATCATCATGTCATCGTCACGGTCATAGCGCATCTTGCAGGGCTGGCCCGTCGCCCGCGCCGCCAACGCGCAGGCGATCGCCAGCGCATTGCCCTGCGATTCCTTGCCGCCAAAGCCGCCGCCCATCCGCCGCACCTCGACCCGCACCGCATGCATCGGCACATGCAGGGCATGGGCCACCTTGTGCTGGATCTCGGTCGGGTGCTGGGTGGAGGAATGCACCACCATATCCCCACCCTCCTGCGGCAGGGCCAAGGCGATCTGGCCCTCCAGATAGAAATGCTCCTGCCCGCCGACCTCGAATGACCCTTCCACCACATGCGCCGCCCCGGCAATCGCCGCCGCCGCATCGCCCTTCTGCCAGATCACCGGACCCGCCTCGAACCGGCTGTTCGCCGCCAAGGCATCATCCACCGTCAGCAGCGCGGGCAATTCGCGGTAGCTGACCTTGCCCAGCCGCGCCGCCTTGCGCGCGGCCAGATGGCTGTCGGCCACCACCAGAAACAGCGGCTGGCCGACGTAATGCACCCGGCCCAAGGCCAGCAACGGCTCGTCATGCACCGAGGGGCTGCAATCGGGCATCTCGGGCAGGTCATCCGGGCCGATCACCGTCACCACACCGGGGGCTGCGCGCACCGCCGACAGATCCAGCGCCAGAATGTCGCCATGCGCGACGGTGGAAAGGCCGAAGGCCAGATGCAGCGCGCCGCGCGGCGTGGGAATGTCGTCGATATAGCGAGCGGCACCGGTCACATGCAGCGGGGCCGCATCATGCGGCAGGGGTTTGCCCATGCTCATGCCCGCACCTCCAATACCGAAACAGGCGCACCGGCAAGGTCGTGCCAATAGCGGATCAGCATGTTCTGCGCCGCCTCCGTCCGGTAGGCCTCCGAGGCGCGCATGTCGGTCAGCGGCGTGAAATCCTGCGCCATCGCAGGGGTGGCCGCCTGAACCGCAGCCCACTCCCATGGCCGACCCAGCAACGCGGCCTCCACCGCCGCCGCGCGTTTCGGCGTGCCCGCCATGCCGCCAAAGGCGATGCGGGCGCCGGTGACGATGCCGTTTGTGACCGTCACATTGAAACAGCCGCAGACGGCGGAAATATCCTGATCAAAGCGTTTAGACAGCTTGTAGCAGCGCAGCGCCGGGGCCGCCTGCGGGATCGTCACAGCCTCGACGAATTCGCCGGGGCGGCGGTCCTGCCTGCGGTAATCCAGAAAGAAATCCTCCAGCGGCATATCCCGCCGCGCATCGCCCTGCCGCAGGTGCAGGGTGGCCCCCAGCGCGATCAGCGCGGGCGGCCCGTCGCCGATGGGGGAACCATTGGCGATATTGCCGCCGATGGTGGCCGCGTTGCGCACCTGCACCGATGAATAGCGCCGCAGCAGTTCGGCGAAAGACGGGTGCAGGGGCTTCATCGCCTCCCACAGAGCGGAGATCGTGACGCCCGCCCCGATGCGCAGGTTCTCGCCCTGCGGCGTGATCTGCTGCAAGTCCATGACACCGCCCAGAAAGATCACCGGATCCAGCGCGCGCAATTCCTTTGTCACCCACAGGCCCACATCGGTGGCCCCGGCGATCAGCGTGGCCTGGGGCGCGGCGGCATAGGCCCGCGCCAGTTCGTCGGCGCGGCGCGGCTGGAAAGCGCCGGGGAGGGGGCTTTCTGGCACCGACCCCGACTTTGGGAAAGCGCCGGGGAGGGGGCTTTCTGCCCCCTCCCCGGACCCCACC
>NZ_WHUT02000002.1 GCF_009380135.2 Fertoeibacter niger
AGTCCTCAAGACGGTCCGGAAACAGCGTCACCTGATCCCGGTCTACCCCTTCAATGAAACCTGACATAAATGCACTCCTGTATCGCAGGAAGCATACCATATCTGGAGGTTTTCACACAGCCTCGGCTCTTTGCTACATGCTGATCACCGCTGTTCATCCGATCCTCTGGAACCCTGCATTTTGTCTGTGTCGGCGGGGTCGCCTCCTCAAGCCCCCCTCTTTTTCCCCCCGCCCCCCTCCTACCCCTCTTAGTTTGGCTCGATTTGCTGGAACTTTGCTTCGATCACCGTGGGCGGGCTGTCTCCACCGAGATTGATGCTGATCGACACGCCGCCTGTCGGCGTCGACGGGCTGTCGCCCTGCGCGCGGTGGTCCTGCTTCTTTGTGAACCCTGCTCTATCCAGCAGGTCAGCCGCTGCAAGCTGCCGCACATTCTCGCTTTTCGCCTTCTGCGCGAGCTCTATCATCGTGTGCAAAGCGATCCGTGCAGCGGGTAATAAGTGCTGTCTGAGGCAGGCTTCCACCCCAGCCCGTCCCTTTGCCGATTGCAGAAACCCTCGCACGCTTGAGCCGCTTGCGTATCCGGCTTGGACTGCGATCAGGTCGAAAGACATGTGCTGTTCGGTTGCGTGCAGATATGCGGCGATTGACTGCGCTTGCGAGAGTTCTGTGCCATCGTGCAGGGTGATCTGATCGACTGTGACGGCTTCGCGCTGTTCATCTGTGATGATTGCGGGCTGTCTGCTGGTTTTTCTGGTCATATGACGGGCTGTCCTTTAGTGAGCAATGCGGGCCATGGAGGCGTACCTCTGTTGCCGCGTCGGTGCTGTGATGCTCATTTCGGGCAAGCCTCCGAAAGCTGCGCTTCTCAAGCTTGTGGGGCCGCAGGCCCCCCCCAACCCCCAAGGCGTGAGCTAGATTTCGCGAACCTGTCAATTCGGTTTTTTCGCCACAATGACGATTATTCGTCCCATGTGCCTTCGGGCCGGGGCAGCTTTGCGGCCTGATCGGCATTGGCGGGGCGGCAGAGCTGGCCGAAGTCGGCCTTGGTCATGTCGGCTGCGGATGTGACCACATCTTCCAGCACGGCTTGCACCAGGGCTATGCCTTTCAGAGCTTCGGCGCTGTGAGCCATGGCCTCGCGGGCGACGTTGATGGACCGTGCAATGTCCTCGGCTTCTTCGCGTGTCATGTGGGCTTCCTTCTTTGGCTAGAGGCAAGACAATGAACGCTTTTCACCGCCTTGCGCAAGCATTCCGCCATGGCTGCGTGCCCGCGTCCAGTAGGGCGCGGTCCCTTGCGCGATCTTCCGCCATCACACCCGGCCCTGCGTTACGGGCTGCGCTGGCCTGCGCCCTGGCGGGCTTGTCTGCATCTTGCCCTGCACTTCGGACCTCACCCGCTCGGTCGCTATGCCGCTCCCTCGCTAGGACGCTTGCGCCTGCGGCGGCGCGTGTCATGCATTCCCCAGCCGGGCTTGTGACCACTCCGATCCTGCTGTGCGCTGGCGCGCGCAGGATGCGTCGGGGCCACGCCCTGCCGTTGGACACACACACACATGAACCCCCGTGGGCAGGATAACCTCCGGTATGGCCCCCGAATAAGCCCGCCTCAAGGACTGCGGCCCATCATCGAAAAGCCCTGCGTGCTTTTAGACAATGGGCCTTGCGGGCTGTGCCCGCGCCTGCGGCGTCCTTGACCCGGGCTCATTCGGTGTCCGTGTCAACGGCATCCGCCACAGGTGCATGTGCGCGGATTTCACCCTCACCGCAGAAAGGACAGACCATGCAGATGCGTGACGCCTACGCTTACGAATCGTCCCAATGCCTGGCCCCGTTGCCATTGAACGGCTGCTGCACCACGAACTCGGCAGGGACACGCCCGTCGATCTGGCCGTTGTCGCACGGGCTGCGGCAGGGAAAACACCTGCGGAAATCGTCGGGGCGATCCGCAAAGCAAAAGCTGCGGCGCGGACGGGCACCCTGCCGCTCGGCACCGACCAGATCACCGCCATCCTGAAGGGAAAGGTCGTCAACCTCGGGCCGTTGGCGTGGAGGATTGCGGTGCATGAGGCAGGCCATGCCCTCTATGCCCACATCGCGGGGATGGGTGAGGTCATGTCCATGAAGATCCAGGGCGGAGGGGGAGAAATCCTGCTCGATCGTCATGCCAATGAGGGGAAGGTGTCGGACTATGAGAACCAGATTGCATACACGTTGGCCGGTCGCGCCGCAGAAATCCTGACCCTCGGCACTCCATCCGCAGGCGCGGGCGGCCCGGCGAACTCCGATCTTGCCATCGCAACGAGGCTCGCCCTGCAGATCGAACGCTCGACAGGGCTCGGTCGCAACGGTCTAGTGTGGGAGCCTGATGACTACGGCGGGCTGATCGGTCAAGCAGAGCGCCAGAGCGTCTCTGCACGTCTGGAGGCGCAGGCGGAACGCGCGAACACCCTGCTTGAGCCACATCTGCAGATATTGGAGAATCTCGCCCGGGCGCTTCTTGATTGCGGGCATTTGTCACGGAAAGATATCGAATACCTGCTTTCAGGTCCGGATTGCGCTATCCGGCAAGCCTCGGTCGCAGCATAGCAATGCAGCTTGCGCAAGATGTGTTGCCGATCCACTTTTCGGTTGGCAACACATATGATTTTGGTATCTTTCAGGCCGACGCTGTCCGATCAAAAATCGGCGAGAGTACTCCACCGGTACTCCACCAGAAAAAAAACCTACCCAACCCCTTGAAAAACAAGTGATTATTCAGACCGCCGTCCAATCCATCATCGGGGCGACGGACAGCTTGTGAGCGTTGTCTTTATTGGTTTTCTCTGCTGTTCTGCTCACTTCGCCGCACCCCGTCTCGATTCCATTTCCGGAGAGCTTTCAATGGTTTGCGCTTTTTCCGATTTTCGAGTTGCTACAATGTAGCAAAATATCGGGGGCTTGTTCGCAGACCATGGGCACGATCACCGGACGCCGCAGGAAGCACGGCAGCACGTCCTATACCGCACAACTGCGGATCATGCGAGACGGCAGCGCGGCATCCGTTGCCCCAACCTTCAAGCGGCGCGCGCGGTGGTGATGGGCGGGACGCTGGGCGATGACATCACCACATACATCTGCGAGAGCGAGAGGAAGATTGGCAGCACCAAGGCGCAGGTGCTGAACACAGTGCCCGGCCATGATATCAGCCGAGGCTACACACGAAGCAACAGAATAGGGATCATGTTCAGGCGCCTGAAGAACTGGCGCATGGTCGCAACCCGCGACGCCGATGGCCGAAGGTCTTCGATTCCGCCGTCGCTTTGGCTGCCACAGTCATGTTCTGGCTATGAACCGGGAACGGGCCCTTACCCTGGGCGCGCGAAGTCTTGCGGGATGAGCGCGTATTGAGACAATGCACCATGTGGTCCACCCGCCCCGATTGAGCAGCTTTCGGCACAGGAGTGACGCGGGGGTGAGTCTTAGTCCTGCAAAGACACTGGCCGAAGCACAGCTCTCACAATAATGGAATAAAAATCAATGCAGTGCGCGCCATTCTGAAGGCGACACTTGAAGGGGCTACAGCATGACACGACAAGACCGCGTCTTACGCCTCGTCCTTCCGGCTACCCGATTGGCCAAGGCCAGGCGATTCATCGCGACCTTCGCCAAGCTGACGCGCCCCACACGCCACGTCGCGGGGCGCGCGTATGCGCCCCGCCTCTTGTGACACCGGCTTCCGGCGTGCGGCCGGTCTGGTAGCCGCGCCGTTCCTCAGGCTGCCGGTGCAATGGCGCAAGCCGCCAGCCCTGCTACCAATCCACATCGTCCATGCCGCCGCCCTCATCAAAGCCGGGCTCGTCTTCCGGTGCCGCCTCTTCGGCAGCTGCCGGGCCTGCCAACATCCCGCCAAGCACATTGGCCAGCATCATGCCGCCCGCAACCCCCATCGCGGTCTGCGCAGCGCCGGCCAGAAACCCGCCCGGGGCACCCTGCCGCATCGGCTGGGCCGCGGGTGTGGCCTGCCGGGGCGCGGCACCGGCACCGAACAGGCCCGACAGGAACCCACCGCCCTGTGGCGCTTGGCGCGCCCCGGCAAGCTCTGCCTCCAGTTCTTCGATGCGCGTCTGCGCCACGTTCAGCGCATGTTCCTGCACCACCACCGTCTGCGCCATGTAATAGGGCGCGCCCGGCTGCCGGGCGATGGCGGCATTGATGTAGTTCTCCGCCTCGGCATCGCGTGCGGGCATCTGCCGCTCGACATTGGCGAGCTTGTCGAAAAGGTTGCGGATCGCCTGCTGGTCGTTGGTATCCATGTCTGGCTCCTTGGTCTGACACAGATCCACAGATAGGATCGGCCAGCCCCTTGCGAAAGGGCCGGGCACAATGCGGTGGTGGCGAAGGTCCATGGCCTGACCCGCGCCGGATCAGCCACGAAACGCCCGCAACAGCGACAGCGCGACATCCCACAGATCGAAGGTGCGGGGCAGCAAATGTTCCTGCGCGGCAAAGGGTGTGGCGCGGGTGCCGTCCATTTCCGCATCCAGTGTGGCGAACAGGCGTTCCAGCCTGCGGCGATGGATGCCAAGCCGCACCTGCACCGGATCGGCCAGCACGCCGGCAAAGGCGGCGACCACCGACCCCACGAGCATCAGCACGGCAACGGTGGCGGCAACAAGCCCCGGCGACGGCCCGACGGGAAATACCCCATACCATACCCCGCCCAGACCCCGCCCCAGCGGGAAATCCGCAACGGCATTGCCATGTGACACCGCCTCTGCAACGCCGGGGGCCATCGACATCATGCCCGGGGTCAGCGCCTGGAACACGATGGCCCCGATGGCGAGTGTGACGAGGCCCGTGGTGAACTCGGCGATCGAGGATCGCGTGGCGGTGTAATCGCCCACCGCGCCAATGATCCGCTCCGCCGTAGCCTCGGCCGCGGCAACAGTGCCCCGGCTGCGCATCATCTCGCGGAACCGTGGCGCTGCCAGGATGGCCCGCGCCATCGACGCGCGGTCGGGGATCGCGCGGCCGGGGGCAAGCGAGACATCCAGCAGATCGGTCAGTATGGCAGCCTCGACCCGCGCCGACACGGCCGTCCGCAGCAACAGCCGCAACGCCAGCAACCTCTCGGCCACGCGCGGCATGCGCAGCTTTCGGCACATCCACGCCACGCTCCGCACCAGCACAAGCACGGGCGACAGCATAACATTGACCGGGGCCCGCAGAATATCCCAGCCGAAGGCGGCGCCATGCAGATGCAGCGTTCCCGGCCAGGTGAAATGACGCCGCGCGAAGGCATCCACCCGCGCGCGCCGCGCAGCCCGGTCCGGTTGATCCGCGGGCCGTTGTGACTGACGCGCACGGTGTCTGGCGGGTTCCGCTGTCAGGAGCCGCACTCCGATCCTGTTGATTTGCTTTCGCAAACGATGGTTTTCATGGCAGTATGATCATGTTCCGATCGCATCAGCCTGCGCAAAGGGCTTTGCCCGGGGGCCGACACAATCCCCTTTCCGGCAATGTAGGGTGCACCGGCGCGCCTGAAAACCCGTCCACCCCCGCAAGGGCACCCGATCAGCACAACTTTCAGCAGTCGGTCCGGCGGGCGCATGCCGGCAAATCGTCAGCAGGTGCGACAAAGCCCTGCCTGCCGGACGTTTCGCCCCTCTGCACCGCAAAGACGCAAAGGGAAACGGGTGGCCGCCGGCCACCCGCCCCGTGTTCAGTCGTAGCGTTTGATCTCGCTGTAGGCACCGCTGACGCGCAACGTCACGGTGACGGGGGGCGTCGCCACGGTTGCGCCAGAACCAGCCATGGTTGCCGGTGAAGGCGGCCGTCAACTCGCCCGCGTCGGCGGGAACGGCGCGGCCCTTTTCATAGCTGATGCTGTTGCCTGATCCGTCGCCGTGGGTGTCCTTCATCTTGTAGAGAAAGAAGATCACACCCAGCAGGAACAGGATGTGGTCGTATCCGGTCACCATGTGCTTGGCCCCCAGATAGATGAACGGGATGGGCAGGAAGCCGGAAACCTCCTGCACGTAACCGGCGTCGCCTTCGGTCACGTTATGGGCCAGTGCTGCACCCGCCAGCAGCAGGGAAGGCAGCAGCGTGGCAAGAACTATCCAGATACGCGCTGGCATCCGGTCGGATCGGGCATGATATGTGGTCCTGTCAGGAAAGTCTCTGTTCTGGCCGCGCGCCCGGGGGCGAGGGCCGGTTCAGGCCGTCAGGTCTGCGGCTCGCGGCGGGCGTCGCGGCCCGTCGCGGATCACACCCGCCATCTGTGACAGCTTGGCCGGCTCGACAGGCGCCACGATTTCAACGCGCGTCGCATCGCGGCTTTCCAGAATGGCGGGCGAGGCGTGATCATGAACGGAGGCATCGTGATGTGTGTGGTCGGCGGCCGACCAGTGCCCGCCACGCTCGGCATGGAAGGCCGCGTGTTCGGCCTCGGCCACAAGGGTGGCGGGGCCATGCGTGACCGCATCCGTCACCGGCGCGATAGCCAGTGACAGCAGCAGCATAAGTGCGGCCAGCGCCTGCATGATCCTGCCGAAACCCGGCATCTGCCCCTTTCAGGCGCGGCACGCCGCGCCGCCAACTTGATTTATCCCCCTAGGGGGGTTACGCCTTGTCTATGTCAGAACCCCATACCCATGCAAGCCACCCCGCCATCGCCGCCCGGCTGAAACGCGCCGAGGGGCATCTGCGCCGGGTCATCGCGATGATCGAGGAAGGGCGCCCCTGCGTGGACCTCGCGACTCAGTTGCACGCCGTCGAACGCGCGGTGGCCGAGGCGAAGCGGGCGCTGATCCACGATCACATCGACCATTGCGTGGCCGCCGGTGGCGCGCAGGATCTGGCCGAAATCAAATCCCTGACGAAGTTGCTGTAAATGCTGGGCACCCTGCGCAACACGACCTTCCGCCACCTGTTCGCCGCGCAGATCGTGGCGCTTCTGGGCACGGGCCTTGCCACTGTGGCGCTGGGGCTGCTGGCCTGGCAGCTTGCGGGTGACAATGCGGGCGCGGTGCTGGGCACGGCACTGGCGATCAAGATGGTGGCCTATGTGACACTGGCCCCGGTGGCCGCAGCCATTGCCGAACGCCTGCCGCGCCGGGCCTTTCTGGTGGCGCTGGACCTGATCCGTGCAGGTGTCATCGCCTGTCTGCCGTTTGCCGATCAGGTCTGGCAGATCTACGTACTGATCTTCTTTCTGCAAGCCGCTTCGGCGGGGTTCACCCCGGCGTTTCAGGCGGTGATCCCGGATGTGCTGCCGGACGAGGACGATTACACCAACGCCCTGTCGCTGCTGCGGCTGGCCGAGGATCTGGAACAGCTGGCCTCGCCCATGCTCGCGGCGCTGCTGCTGACGGTGGTCAGCTTTCCGGTGCTGTTTGCGGGGACGGTGCTGGGCTTTGCCGCATCCGCCCTGCTGGTCCTGACCACGCGCCTGCCGGACAGGGCTCGGGGTGAACCGGGGCGGTTCTGGGCCGACGTGACCAAAGGCATCCGCATCTATGCCCGCACGCCGCGTCTGCGCGGGCTGATGGTTATGGAGGCTGCCGTCGCCGCTGCAGGGGCGATGGTCTATGTCAACACCGTGGTTCTGGTGCAGGCCCGGCTGGGTCTGGGCGAGGAATCGGTGGCGCTGGCCTTTGCGGGTTTCGGGGCAGGCTCGATTCTGGCGGCGTTTCTGCTGCCCCGCATCCTGGCGCGGCTGACCGACCGCCCGGTGATGATCGGGGGCGCAGGCCTGATGGTGGCGGGCGTGGCGCTGGTGCCGCTGGTGGGAAGCCTTGTGGGTCTGGTGGCGCTCTGGGCGCTGATCGGCTTCGGGTTTTCGCTGACGCAGGCCCCCATCGGCCGCATCATCAACCGTTCCGCCCGCAAGACCGACCGGGGCGCCGTCTTTGCCGCGCAATTCGCGCTGAGCCATGCCTGCTGGCTTGTGACCTATCCGCTGGCCGGATGGATCGGGGCTGGGGCGGGGCTGACTGCCGCCGCGCTGGTGCTGGCCGCCATTGGCGCTGCGGGGCTGGTGGCCGTGCTGCGCCTTTGGCCCACACGGGATGCCGCTGAACTGCCACATGACCACGCCGATCTGCCACCGGACCACCCGCATCTGGCAGACCATGGCCCACGCCATGCCCATGCCTTTGTCATCGACGACCTGCATAGCCGCTGGCCGCGCGCCGCCTGAGCCGCAGAGCCGGCCCTCAGACATGTCGGCGTCGCGCAGGCCATTGTGCTGCGCGTAAGGAATCGCAGGGCAGCGGCCAAGCCCACCCCACGGGCCAACCGTTCGCACGCCACCTGATCGCGCGCAGGCATCTGGCTTTCCCCCGGAAAAGCCACGGCGGAAGCGCCATCTTTGGCTGGCCCCCCGTGGGGTGGCTGCGCGCCCCCCTTGCCACGCATCGCAGATTCTGACACCACCCGTCGGGGACAGGGCGGCTGCACAACCCAAGCGCGAACAGCGCGCAGCGCGCGGCCCCCCGAAGCTGTGATCGTGGCAAATCACCTTAAAAAAGCCACAATCTGCCCCAATTTCCGCCTGTTCCTTGCAGCAACTGTGCTAACGAACGGTTCAAACACGGCGGCATCATGATGAACACAGCTGGCGATTACTCTGCCCTCTTCGAAGCCTTCCGCGATGCGCGGACGGCCTATGTCCGTCTGTCGGAAAAGGGGCATGGCCGGTCTGACCGTGATCTGGCACGCGACCCCGACTACATCCAGCTGTATCGCTCGGGCGTGCAGATTGCGGTGATCGGCGGACAGGCCGCCATTGCGGGGGCCATCGACTCGCTGTGTGAAACGGATGCAGCGCCGCGCGAGGCGACACGGGCGGAATTGCAGCGCTTCTGGTCCGGCATGGGCACCTGGCAGCAGACGGCGGGCCAGCGGCTGATGTGACCCGGGCGGGCAAGCGCCCGCCGATGTTTCACAAATCGAGCGGATCGCGCTTGCCATTTTCCGGCGGTGGCGCACCTATGGGGCCGCGCCGCAACCTGCCGGAGACTTCCATGACCCGCATTACCCTTGCAACGCTGGCGCTTGGCCTTGCCGCCACGGCTGCCAGCGCCCAGACCGCGATCGACCGCACCCGCCCCGATGCACCCGCGCTGGCCGCGTTCGGCCCTTACGGCGTGGGCGTGCGCGAGATGGTGTTCACCCGCCCCGACCAGATCAATGTGGCCCATGCCACCGCTGACGATCTGCCGCGCTATGACCGGCGGCTGACGGTGGAAATCTGGTATCCTGCGGCCGAGGGGGCCGAGCCGGGCATCGCCTACCGCACCCTGCTGCGCGACGGTGTGACGCCGGTGGCGCTGGTGGGCCGGGCCACGCGCGATGCCGCCCCCAGCGATTCCGGCCCGTTCCCGCTGGTGGTTCTGTCGCATGGCTATCCGGGAAACCGCTTTCTTCTCAGCCATCTGGGCGAGAATCTTGCGTCAAAGGGCTATGTGGTGGCGTCCATCGACCACCCCGACAGCACCTATGACGACCAGACGGCTTTTGGCTCCACCCTCTACAACCGCCCGCGCGACCAGACATTCGTGGTGGAACAGATGGCGGGCCTTGCCGATGCCCTGCCCGACATGGCGGGCGTGGTGGATGCCGGCAATACCGCCGTCATCGGCTATTCGATGGGCGGCTATGGCGCGCTGATCCTTGGCGGCGCAGGCGTGACCGAGGCCGCCGTGGCGCTGGATTATGCCCCGCCGCAGCGCCTGCTGGCCGAGCATCTGGCGGGCAGCGCCAGCCACGCCGCCCTGCCCGACCCGCGCATCAAGGCGATCATCGCCATCGGCCCCTGGGGCCGCAACACCGGCTTTTGGGATGCGGGCGGGCTGGCGGGCGTGCAAACGCCGCTGATGCTGATTGCGGGCAGCGTGGATGACGTGTCGCAGTATCCGGCGATACGCCAGATATTCGCGGAAACCACCGGCACAACGCGGCACCTTCTGACCTTCACCAACGCCAACCACAATGCCGCCGCCCCGATCCCCGCGCCGCTGGAAGGGTGGAAAGTGTCGGAAACCCTGGGCTGGGCCCCGTTCGACCAATACGCCGATCCGGTCTGGGATACGCTGCGCATGAACAACATCGCCCAGCATTTCGCCACGGCCTTTCTTGACCTGCATCTGAAGGGCATGGCGGACCGGGCAGATTACCTGAACCTCGTGCCCGACGCGGCCGAGGGGGTCTGGTCCATGGCCGAGGATGGCACGCAACAGGCCGACCACAGCTATTGGCGGGGCTTCCAGAACCGCACGGCGGTGGGGCTTTTGTTCGAGACGCTGCCTGCCGAGTAGAATGCGCCACTGTCACCTGGCTATTCTTGCTGGCACAAGTATCCCACGGGGGTCTGGGGGTGTGAAACCCCCAGCCGCCAGCCGCCAGCTCCCGGCTAGCTGAACAGCTCCTGCCCGATGGCCCAGACGAACCGCGCCGAGACCAGCAGCAGGAAGATGCCAAAGCCCAGCTCCAGCCGCCGGCGCGACAGGTTATGCGCCAGCCGCACCCCAAGCCCGGCGGTCAGCAGCGTGGTGGGCACGAACAGCGCCACGCCCAGCAAGGACACGAAACCGATGCTGCCGGGCGGAATGTCGCCGCGCCCCAGCCCGGCGAACACATAGCCGATGGCCCCGGGCACCGAGATCAGCACACCGATGCCCGCCGATGTGGCCACCGCGTTCAGCATGCTGCGCCCGTGCAGCGTCATGATGATATTGGCGATCTGCCCGCCGCCGATGCCCATCAGCGACGACAGAAGCCCGATCACCGCGCCATAGGCCCGCAGCGCCCAGCCGCCGGGCAGTTCGGTGCCGATGTTCCACTTCACCGTGCCCGAGATCAGCTTGACCGCGTTTACCCCCGCCACCACCACAAAGATGCCCTGCATCAGCAATGTGGGCGCGAAACGCGCGATGCCCGCCCCCACCAGCACGCCCAGCACGATCGGCACCGCCCAGGCGCGCAACAGCGCGTCATCCACCGCCCCCCTGGCCCGGTGCGCCCGGTAGGACCGGATGGATGTGGGGATGATGATGGCCAACGAGGTGCCCACCGCCAGCGGCATGCGCACCTCTTCGGCATAGCCCATGAAGCCGAAGGTTTCATACAGCACCGGCACCATCAGCGCGCCGCCACCCACGCCGAACACGCCCGCCAGCACGCCGGTCAGCGCGCCCGCGACCAGCAACAGCCCGGCCAGCAGCAAAAGTTCGGGGGTCAGTTCCATCATGCTCTCCCTTGGTGCAACCGGCCCGCCTTGTTCGCCCGCCTGCCTGCCAAGAGCAAGGGCTTTCGCCTTGCGCGCTTTACGCCCGGCCCGCCCTCGTCTAATCAGGGGGCACCAGCAAGCAAAGGCGGCTTCATGCGCATTCTGATCACCAATGACGATGGCATCAACGCCCCGGGGCTGGAGGTGCTGACCGCCATCGCCACCGATCTGGCTGGGCCGGAGGGCGAGGTCTGGACCGTGGCCCCCGCGTTCGAGCAATCGGGCGTGGGCCATTGCATCAGCTACACCCATCCGATGATGATCGCCAAACTGGCCCCGCGCCGCTTTGCCGCCGAGGGCAGCCCGGCCGATTGCGTGCTGGCGGCACTCTATGACGTGTTGCAGGGCGCGAAGCCCGATCTGGTGCTGTCGGGCGTGAACCGGGGCAACAACGCCGCCGAAAACGTGCTTTATTCCGGCACCATCGGCGGCGCGATGGAGGCGGCCTTGCAGGGCCTGCCCGCCATTGCCCTGTCGCAGTTCATGGGCCCCGACACCGCCGAACTGGATGACCCGTTCGAGGCCGCCCGCGTGCACGGCGGGGCCGTGATCCGCGCGCTGCTGGACAAGGGCCTGTGGGACACCGAGGATTACCGCTTGTTCTACAACGTGAATTTCCCGCCCGTCGCGGCGGCGCAGGTCGCGGGCACCCGGGTGGCCCCGCAGGGTTTCCGCCGCGACACCGCCTTTTCGGTGGAACCGCACATGTCGCCTTCGGGCCGCAAATTCCTGTGGATCAAGGGCGGCCCGCAACAGTCGCCCACCCTGCCCGGCACCGATGCGGCGGTGAACCTGCAAGGCTTCATCTCGGTCACGCCGATGCGCGCCGATCTGACGGCGCATGACCGGCTGGCCGAACTGCAAGCGGCGCTGGGATGACGGCAGGCGCATCGGGCGACAGTATCGCGGAACGCAAGATGCGCTTTCTTTATGCGCTGCGCTCGCGTGGCGTCACCGATGCCCGGGTGCTGACGGCAATGGAAAAGATCGACCGCGGGGCCTTTGTGAAAGGCCTGTTCGCCGACCGCGCCTATGAAGACATGCCCCTGCCCATCGCCTGTGGCCAGACCATCAGCCAACCCTCGGTCGTGGGGCTTATGACGCAGGCGCTGGCCGTCACCCCGCGCGACAAGGTGCTGGAGGTGGGCACGGGATCAGGCTATCAGGCGGCGATCCTCAGCCAGCTTGCCCGCCGCGTCTATACGGTGGACCGTCACCGCCGTCTGGTGCGCGAGGCGAACGAGGTGTTTCAGCGCCTTGCCCTGCCCAATATCACGGCGTTTTCCGCCGATGGCAGCCGCGGCCTGCCCGATCAGGCCCCGTTTGACCGCATACTTGTGACCGCCGCCGCCGAAGACCCGCCGGGCCCCCTCTTGGCGCAGTTGCGGATCGGCGGTATCATGGTGTTGCCGGTGGGCCAGAACGATGCGGTGCAGAACCTGATCAAGGTGACACGGATCGAGGACAAGGTGACACCGGCGCAGGGTGACAAGCCCGAAAAGCGCGAGCCGCGCTATGATTACGAGGAACTTCGCCCGGTGCGTTTCGTGCCGCTGGTCGAAGGCATGGCCGCCGACTGACCGGCCGATGATGACAGAACCGGGGCCAACCCGGACAAGACAATGAGGCCGAGCCATGACCAATGCCCCCCTGCGCCTGCGCGCCGTCACGCTGACTTCGGTGCTTGTGCTGCTGTCGGCCTGCGGCGGTGGCCCGATCACCGACTGGGATCTGCGCCGCTCTGGCAGCCTGAACACATCCGAGGCGGCACGGCAGGCCACGGCGGACCGCCCGCAGGCCGACCAGCGCGGCGTGCTGTCCTATCCCGGCTATCAGGTGGCGGTGGCGCAGCGCGGCGATACGGTGGCCACGCTGGCGCAGCGCGTGGGGCTGAATGTCGATGAGGTGGCCCGCTTCAACGCGCTGATACCGACGGATACCCTGCGCCCTGGCGAGGTTCTGGCCCTGCCCAGCCGCGTGGCGGCGGCCCCCGCGGCGGCCAGCCCGGCACCTGCGCCGGCGGCCGGCGGGCTGGATGTGGGGGCCATCGCAACTACCGCGCTGGACCGCGTGCCCGCCAGCGCCGCCCCGGCCCCGGCAACCCCCGGCGTGGCCGAACCCGTGCGGCACCGCGTGGCGCGGGGCGAAACCGCCTATTCCATCGCCCGCACCTACAATGTCTCGGCCAAGGCGCTGGCCGACTGGAACGGGCTGGCAGGCGATCTGGCGCTGCGTGAGGGCCAGTATCTGATCATCCCGGTGGCCTTGCCCGGCCAGCCCGCACCCGCAGCCCCGGTAGCGCCGCCAGGCAGCGGCTCACCCACGCCCGAGCCGCCCTCGGCCGCCCGCCCCCTGCCGGATGAACAGCCCGAGATCGCCGCCGCCCCGGTGAAGAACACCCCGGCCTCGCCCGATCTGGGGGCCAGCCGCACGGCGGCCTCGGCGGCGAAAATGGCCTTTCCGGTGCAGGGCTCGATCATCCGCGGCTATGCGCCGAAAAAGAACGAAGGCATCGACATTGCCGCCGCAGCGGGCACCCCGGTGCAGGCCGCCGCCGATGGCACGGTGGCGGCAATTACCGTGGATACCGATCAGGTGCCCATCGTGGTCATCCGCCACGCTGACAACATCCTGACCGTCTATGCCAATATCGACGGCATCACGGTGGCCAAGGGGGCACCGGTGAAACGCGGCCAGACCATCGCCGTGGTGCGCAACGCCAACCCGGCTTTCGTGCATTTCGAGGTGCGCAAGGGCTTTGACAGCACCGATCCGATGCCGTTCCTGCAATAATTGCACTGGCGATTTTTCTGCGAAAAATCAGGCAACTGCGGCAGGTTTCTGACGCGCCACATGAAGATTTGCCGGATTTTTCGCAGAAAAATCGCCGCCTAAATCCGCACGCCCTGCCGCGCCGCCAGATCGGTGAAGAATTGCCAGGCCACCCGGCCTGACCGCGCGCCGCGTGTGGCCTGCCACTCGATCGCCTCGGCGCGCAGCACATCCTCGGCCACAGCTACACCATAGGCCTCGCAATAACCCGCGATCATTGCCAGATAGTCATCCTGCGAACAGGGGTGAAAGCCCAGCCACAACCCGAAACGGTCGGACAGCGATACCTTTTCCTCTACCGCCTCGGACGGTGAAATTGCGGTGGAGCGTTCGTTCTCGATCATGTCGCGCGGCATCAGGTGGCGGCGGTTCGACGTGGCATAAAGCACCACATTCGCGGGCCGCCCCTCGATGCCGCCATCAAGAACGGCCTTCAAAGCCTTGTAATGCTGGTCATCATGGCTGAAGCTGAGATCGTCGCAGAACAGCAAAAACCGCGCATCCGACCCGCGCAGCAGGTTCAACAGCCGCCCCACCGAGGGCAGATCCTCGCGGCTGAGCTCCACTATCTTCAGATCATGGCCCTCTGCGCGAACAGCGGCATGCACAGCCTTGACAAGGCTTGATTTTCCCATGCCCCGCGCGCCCCAGAGCAGCGCGTTGTTGGCCGGCAGGCCCGCCGCGAAATGCCGGGTGTTTTCCAGCAGCGTATCGCGAGAGCGGTTCACCCCGATCAGCAAGCCGATATCCACCCGCGACACCTGCGCCACAGGTTCCAGCCGGTCAGGGCCGGTGTGCCAGACAAACGCCTCGGCGGTGAAATCGGGCGGCGGCGGCGCGGCCGGGCTCATCCGCTCCAGCGCCGCCGCGATGCGGTGCAATGCGTCGCTCATGCCTTTGCGTCTTCCTCGTCGTCTTCGTCCTCGTCCACCCATAGGCCCTGGGCCCGCAGTTCCGCCTCGCGCTTTTTCTCGATGCGCGAGATCAGCAGGATCGACACTTCATACAGCGGGTAGACCGCCGCAAACAGGATAAGCTGCGACATGACATCGGGCGGCGTGACCACGGCGGCCACCAGCAAGATCAGCACGACGGCGTATTTGCGCATGCCTTTCAGCCCGCGCGACGACACAAGCCCCGCCTTGCCCATCAGGGTCAGCAGAACCGGCAACTGGAAACACAGGCCGAAGGCGATGATCAGCTTCAGCGAAATATCCAGCGTTTCGTTGACCTTGCCCTGAAAGACGATTGCAATCCCCTCGCTGTCGGCGGGTGGTGCCAAAGTATCAGCCGGCACCTCGCCAAGGTTCGGCAGCAAGGCGGCCACGATCGAGGACGCATCGGCAAAGCCCAGGAAAAAGGTCATCGCCATCGGGGTCACGATGTAATGCGAAAACCCGGCCCCGGCCAGAAACAGCGCGGGCGACGCCAAGAGGAACGGCAGGAACGCCGCCTTTTCGTTGCGGTAAAGCCCCGGCGCGATAAAGCGCCACATCTGATAGCCGATCACCGGAAAGGAAATCGCCAGCCCCGCCACCACGGAAATCCGCACCAGGGTAAAGAAATATTCCTGCGGTGCGGTGTATTGCATCACAGGGTTCGGGTCGCCCAGCCCGCGCATCGCCTGCTCGATCGGCACCAGCAGGAAATTCAGGATCGGTTCGGCCACCACGAAACACAGGATCATGCCCACCAGAAAGGCAGAAACCGCCCAGAGGATGCGGGTGCGCAGTTCGGCCAGATGCTCGATCAGCGGGGCAGAGCTGTTGTCGATTTCATCGGTGCTCATGCGTCATCCTTTTTCGCAGCCTTGCGCGTGGCCTTTTTCGGGGCCTCGGCTGCGGGCGATTTGGCGGCTTTGGCTGCCTTGGTGGCTGTGGTCTTGGCGGGCGCAGATTTGGCGGGTTTTGCCGCAACGTCACTGGCAGCCTTTGCCTTTGCGCCGCCGGGCTTGGCTGCGGCAGGCGGCGGGGCGGCAGGCGGCGGGGCGGCAGGCGGCGGAGAGGCGGCGGGCGGCGGGGCGACATGTTCCGGCGGCACCGGTGCCAGTATCACCGGGTCGGCGGGCACAGCCGCGGGTTCTGCAAGCGGGGCGGCATCAGCAACCGCGGCAGGGGCGGCCTGCGCCACCGGTGCCGGGTCAGCGGCCGCCTTCTTGGCCGCCTGCGCATCGGCCAAGGCCTGCGTCGCCGGGCCTTTCGGCAGCGTGGGGCGCGATTTCAGCGGATCCCAGCTTTCGAATTTGGTCGCGGCATCCTTCACCGCATCCAGCCCCATGCCTTTGGCCGAGGTGGCGGCCTTCAGATCCTTGGCCACATCCTTCACACCGGCCTGGTCGGCCGCATTGTCCATGGCGCGCGAAAATTCGCGGGCCATGCCACGCGCCTTGGCCGTGAACCGGCCCAGCGTGCGGAACATTTCCGGCAGATCCTTGGGGCCGATGACGATCAGCGCCACCACCCCGATCACCAGAAGCTCGGACATTCCGATATCAAGCATGTGCGGGGCACTCCGTCGGCGTCAGCCCTGTCACACCTTGTCTTTTTCGGTGCCCGGCATTGCGGTTCCGGGCGTCACATCGCGCGTGGCGACATCCTGTTCGATCGTGGTGGTTTCTTCCTTCACGCCTTTCTTGAAGGCGGTAATGCCCTTGCCGACCTCGCCCATCAGCGAGGAGATCTTGCCGCGCCCGAACAGCACCAGCACGACGACAGCGATAAGCAGAAGGCCCGGCAGGCCGATATTGTTGAGCATGATAGTCTCCCTCGGCGGGGCGGCGGGTCGCCGCGTTATGGTTCATGCCTCACTTAAGGCCTACGCGCCGGGCGTTCAAAGGCAGAATCGCCTTGGCCCGCGCGCAACTGACAGTATTTTGTCAGTAAGTCCGGCTTGACCCTGCCACCGCCGCCCCGCAGGCTGTGGCCATGAAACGCGATGACCGGCTGTTCGACCTGATCCAGATGATGCGCGACGGGCGGCTGCACACGGCTGCCGAACTGGCGCGCGCGCTGGGGGTATCAACCCGCACGATCTGGCGCGACATGGCGGTGATGGCGGCCACCGGCCTGCCGGTGACGGGCGAACGCGGGCTGGGCTACATCCTGCGCTCGCCCATCGTGCTGCCGCCGATGATGATGACGCATGACGAGCTGGAGGCGCTGGCCGAGGGCTTGCGCCACGTGGGCGAGGATGAGGCCAACCCCCGCGCACGCGCCGCAAAAAGCCTGCTGGTGAAGGTGACAACCCTGCTGCCGCAAGCGGGAATAGAGGGCGAAGGCTGACCCAGAGCATGTCCGATGCTGATAGAAGCATCACACATGCTCTGGTTCTTTGTTTGTCGCCTGTCTTTCGACAAAACCGGCTTCCACTTTTGTCGGACAGGCTCTACCGCCCTGCCGGAAACACGAAACAGCGGTCGCGGCGGATCATCAGCCACAGCGCGGTGCCCGGTTTGGGCAGGAACACGTTGGGCACCGAGGCGGTCAGCCGTGATCCGTCGAAATCCATCGCGAAATCGACCAGACTTTCGCGGCCCAGAAAACGCGCGCGGGTGACAGTGCCGCGCGCCGCCGTACCATCCTGCGGCGTGGGGTTGGGGCCACGGCCCGCGCGGTCAAAGTCGATCTTGAGATGCTGCGGGCGGATCACGATTTCCACCTCTGCGCCCTCGGCATGGCCGGGGGTCAGGAAGGCGCCAAAGGGCGTGTTGGTCAGCGCACCGCGCGACGTGCCGCGTATCACGTTGATGTCGCTGAAGAACGCCGCCGCTGCCCGGTCCACCGGCGCGTTGTAGACATTGTAGGGCGAGCCGCGCTGCACGATGCGGCCCGCGCGCATCAGGGCGATTTCATCACCCATACGCAAAGCCTCGTCGGGTTCATGCGTCACCAGCAGCACGGCGGTTCCCTCGTCCTTCAGCACCTCCAGCGTGGTGTCGCGGATGCCGTCGCGCAGCCGGTTGTCGAGGCCGGAAAACGGCTCGTCCATCAGCATGACACGGGGGCGCGGGGCCAGCGCACGGGCCAGCGCCACGCGCTGCTGTTCCCCCCCCGACAGTTGATGCGGGTGTTTGGGGCCAAAGCCGGTCAGGTTCACCCGCTCCAGCAGCGCATCCACCCGGCGGGCCTTGTAATCGCGCGCGTCGCGCAGGCCGAACCCCACATTCTGCGCCACGGTCATGTGCGGAAACAGCGCGAAATCCTGAAACATCAGCCCGACAGACCGGGCCTCGGGCGGCAGATGCAGGCCCTGGTCAGCCACCACGCGCCCGTCGATCACCACCCGGCCATTGTCCAGCGGCTCTACCCCCGCGATCATGCGCAGCGTGGTGGATTTGCCGCAGCCCGACGGTCCGAGAAGGCACGTCACCTGCCCCGCCGCAATCGTCAGTGACAGGTCATCCACCACCGGCTGCCCGCCAAAGGCGCGGGTCAGGCCGGTGACATGCAGGCGGACAGGCGGGGGCGACATGGCAGGCCTTCAATTCTGACGGAAAGCATCGGCTATCAGCCGCCGCTTGTGCCGCCATTCACCGGCAAAGGCAAGGCTGCGGCACCGTTGTGCCCGCCCGGATGCCCTGCCCCATCGCAAGACCGGTCGCGCATCAGAGGGTGACCATCGAGGCCCCGCCATCCAGCAGGATGTTCTGGCCCACGATGAACCCGGCATGCTGCGAGCAAAGGAAAGCGCAGGCCGCACCGAATTCGGCCGCCGTGCCATAGCGGCGGGCGGGAATGCCGGCCTCGCGCTGCTTGCGCGCCTCGTCCAGCGTGATGCCCTGCGCCTTGGTCACGCCGGTATCCAGCGACAACGCGCGGTCAGTGTCATGGATGCCTGGCAACAGGTTGTTGATATTCACACCCAGCGGGGCCACTTGCCGCGCCGTGCCCGCCACATAGCCGGTCAGCCCGGCGCGGGCCGCGTTCGACAGGCCCAGTTGCGGGATCGGCGATTTCACCGATTGCGAAGTGATGTTCACCACCCTGCCCCAGCCGCGGTCGATCATCCCCGGCATCAGCGCGGTCATCAGCGCGATGGGGGTCAGCATGTTGGCATCCAGCGCGCGGATGAAATCATCGCGCGTCCAGTTCTGCCAGGTGCCGGGGGGCGGGCCACCGGCATTCGTCACCAGAATATCCACCGCGCCCGCCGCCGCCAGAACCTCGGCCCGGCCTGCCTCGGTGGTGATGTCGGCGGCTGCCGTGGTCACCTGCACGTTCCAGCGGCTGCGGATCTCGGCGGCCGTCGCCTCCAGCGCATCAACCCCGCGCGCGTTCAGCACCAGATCGACGCCCGCCTCGGCCAGTGCCATGGCGCAACCGCGCCCCAGACCCTTGGAGGCTGCCGTGACCAGCCCCCGTTTGCCGCGAATTCCCAGATCCATGCCCATCCCCTTTGCCGGTTGCAGCCATGGCATACCAGCCCGCGCGACCGGGCGAAAGCCGACCCTCCCGCGCGGCACGGCGATTCGCCCCGCAGGGGTTCGGCCTTGGCCATCGCCCAAGCGAGAAACAATACCGGCTGCCGGGCCGGCCCGTTTCCGGGTGCTGCGCAGTCGGCGGCATTGCTTGACGGACCAATCAATTTCTTGCTAACCGTTTTCAGGCTTGGTGGGGACCGGGCTGTCGGGTAACGACGGCCTGTATCGCTTTCCCGGATCGCCCCGCATGAAGATCGACACCGCATTGACCGACAACGCCAACCTTCCCGGACATGCCTGCCAGCTGTTCCGGGCGGAAGACATCTATGTCTGCGCCGGGGCCAACATGGGCGATGTGCTGGGCGAGGCCGATGATGTCTGCCCGGGTGACAGTTACGAGCTTGCCGACGATGCCAGCCCGCAGCGGCTGGTGGTGGCATGGACGCATGACAGCGGCACCCCCCGCGTGGCCCAGCAATCCGGTATCGGCAGCCCCGGCGACCCTGTGACGCTGTCGGGCCGTTACACGCTGATGGCCCCCGATGGCGACAAGGTGGAACTGGTGCTCTTGCGGCTGGAAGGGGCGCGCGGGGGCCTCTATGTGCTGCCGCTGTCGCCGATGGGCGCGCGCACCGAATACACATTGCTGAAGGTGGAGGAGGCTCCCAGCGCCACCCGCCTGTCTGATCTTTTGTGCGTGTCCTTTGCACGCGGCACGATGATCACCCTGGCCGATGGCAGCCAGCGCATGATCGACACGCTGGAGCCGGGGCAAAAGCTGCTGACCCGCGACCATGGCGCGCAGCCGATCCGCTGGGTGGGGCGGGCGACCCTGCGCGCCGTGGGGGCTTTTGCCCCAGTGGTGATTTCACGCGGGGCTTTGGGCAATGCGGGCGACCTGATCGTCAGCCAACACCACCGGATGTTCCTTTACCAGCGCGACCGGCTGGTGGGGCAGCGCACCTCTGAACTGCTGGTGCAGGCCAAGCATCTGGTGAACCGCGACACGATTTTCCTGCGCGAGGGCGGGTTTGTCGATTACTTCAGCCTGGTGTTCGACCGGCACGAGATCATCTATGCCGAGGGCATCCCCGCCGAAAGCCTGATGGTGAACGACGCGACGGTGTCACGCCTGCCCCCCGAGCTGGCGGATGAGGTAAAGGCCCGCTTCCCTGGCCTCAGCCAGAACCAGCATTTCGGAACGGAAGCGACGCGGCAGTTGCTCGACATGATCTGGGCAGCCCCGACGCGGCAGTTTGGAAGGGGTGGGGGGCGGTAGAGGGCTTTCTGCCTGAGCGCTATTCGCCGTCGTCAAATGCACCCTCGAAAAAGGTGCCTTTAGTCCCCGTTTCTTTCCGCGTGCACAAAAAAGACTCGCGGGTTCTCACGATCCTACCGCTAACTTGGCTGGGCTTGTCAGTGAAAATCTGTAATTCGCTTTTGTTGTATGCTTTAATAGCGGCGAGGCAAGCCTGCATTGTCGCAAATTCACCTCTACGCCAATCTGCATGGGCAGTTCCCGCAAGCGCAGCAAGCCCAATCAGCGCGGCAACCATCACAATAAAAATCCGATCCATAATGATCCTAAAGGTTTTCGCCATTTGAAAGACGGTCAATAGTAGAATGTAGCCCCGTTTATGTCCTATGTCGCGTTAAAAAGTTTAATTGGCTGAGATTCCTGTCGTATAGTAACTGTTCAATTAACTAACGGTGTTGTCCCCCCTTCACCCCGGCAACGTCACCACAATCGCCCCCCGGTCCGTCGCCACCACCGTATGCTCATACTGCACCACCGGCGCGGGCGGGTCGCTGTAAAGCGTCCAGTCGTCGGCCCCGCCCCTCGCCCAGACCCCGCCGCGCGAGAGGAAGGGTTCCACCGTCAGCACCAGACCCCGGTGCATGCGGCGTTTGTCGCCGCGGGTGGGCCAGGTGGGCACCTCTGCCGGGTCTTCGTGCAGCGCGCGGCCGACGCCGTGGCTGGCGAGGTTCCGGATCAGCGTATAGCCCTGCGCCTGTGCGAACCGCCCGATGGCATGGCCGATGCCTGCCAGCGGCCTGTCATGGCCCACCTGCGCAATGCCGATCTGCATGGCGCGCTTGCCATCCCGGCACAGCCGGTCAAGCGAGGGGCGCACTGGCCCCAGCCGGAATGTGGCCCCGGTATCGGCGAAAAAACCGTCCTTGCTGGCCGACACGTCGATGTTCACCAGATCGCCCACCGCAAGAACGCGGTCGCCCGGAATGCCATGGGCAATCTCCTCGTTCACGCTGATGCAGGTGGCGCCGGGGAAATCATAGGTGGCCTCGGGCGCAGACACCGCGCCCTCGCGCTCCAGCAGCGCGCGGCCGATGTCATCCAGTTCCCGCGTGGTCATGCCGGGCTCCATCGCGCGGGCCATGGCCTGCATGGTATTGGCCACGATGCGGCCAATGGCGCGCAGCCCGTGCAGTTCGTCGTCATGGTTGATCGTCATTCCCGGCCTCGTCGCAAAAGCAGCAGGCTGGCTGCATACCATCATCGCGCGGGATTGTCCCGCACAACCAAGGCCATGCACCACCCCCCGAATCACAGCCCGTTCCTGAACATGCAAACGGGCAGCCCTGCCAAGGCTGCCCGGCACTGTGGGTTCATGCGGCGAAGCGATCAGTTGTAGAAAAATTCCTCACGCACGATCTTGCCGTCCTTGACGTGGTAGATCGCCACTTCGTGCATGCTGAAGGGCTTGTTGTCGGCCTTGCTGATGCCCTCGGCGGTGAAGATCACGGCAAAGCTGCTGTCCCCATGCAGGAACGGCCCTTCAACCGTGCCGCCGGTCATGGTGTTTTCGTCATCCCACCACTGGTGCTTGGCGTCGATCCCGGCAAGGCCATGGATTTCGCGACCATCGCCCATATCGATCGCCTCGACCGAAACGGCATCGGCGGCATAGAGTTTCTGCAGATTGGCGCGGACGCGGCCCTCGCGGCAACCCGCGACCAGTTCATTGGCGATTTCTGAAAGTGTCATGTGAACCTCCATTGATGTTCCGTTAATGTTCTCATGCTACCCTTGTCAGATAACGGTTTCAAGACAGTTGGCAGAGTTGCGCAGAAAGTTGCGCCGCCCTATACGACGCGCATGCTTGACAACCGCCCCCCCCTGCCGCCCGAGATTGCCCGCCGCCGGACCTTTGCGATCATCTCGCATCCCGACGCCGGGAAAACCACGCTGACCGAAAAGTTCCTGCTGTTTGGCGGCGCGATCCAGATGGCGGGCCAGGTGCGCGCCAAGGGCGAGGCGCGGCGCACGCGGTCAGACTTCATGCAGATGGAAAAGGACCGGGGCATTTCGGTGTCGGCCTCGGCCATGTCGTTCGATTTCCGGCAGTATCGCTTCAATCTGGTCGACACACCCGGCCACAGCGACTTTTCCGAGGATACCTATCGCACGCTGACCGCCGTGGATGCCGCGATCATGGTGATCGACGGGGCCAAGGGGGTGGAGAGCCAGACGCGCAAGCTGTTCGAGGTCTGCCGCCTGCGCGACCTGCCGATCCTGACCTTCTGCAACAAGATGGACCGCGAATCGCGCGACACGTTCGAGATCATTGACGAGATCCAGCAGAACCTGGCCATCGACGTGGCCCCGGCCTCGTGGCCCATAGGCACGGGCCGCGAGTTCATCGGCTGCTATGACATCCTGCATGACCGGCTGGAACTGATGGACCGCGCCGACCGCAACCGCGTGGCCGAAACCATCGCCATCAACGGCCTGGCCGACCCCAAGCTGGCCGAACACATCCCCGCCGACCTGTTGGCCAAATTGCTGGAGGATCTGGAGATGGTCAGCGCCCTGCTGCCCGCCTTCAACCGCCAGAGCTTCCTTGAAGGGCACATGACGCCGATCTGGTTCGGTTCTGCCATCAATTCCTTCGGTGTGAAGGAACTGATGGACGGTATGGGCGAATACGGCCCCGAACCGCAGGTGCAAAAGGCCAAGGAGCGCGGCGTGGCGCCCGAGGAGGAATCCGTCACAGGCTTCGTGTTCAAGGTGCAGGCCAACATGGACCCCAAGCACCGCGACCGCGTGGCCTTCGTGCGCCTGTCGTCCGGGCATTTCGAGCGTGGCATGAAGCTGGTGCATGTGCGGTCAAAGAAACCCATGGCCGTCAGCAACCCCGTGATGTTCCTGGCCGCCGACCGCGAACTGGCCGAAGAGGCCTGGGCGGGTGACATCATCGGCATCCCGAACCACGGGCAATTGCGCATCGGTGATGCGCTGACCGAAGGCGAGGCGCTGCACTTCACCGGCATTCCGTCTTTCGCGCCGGAACTGTTGCAAAACATCCGCGCGGGCGACCCGATGAAGGCCAAGCATCTGGAAAAGGCGCTGATGCAATTTGCCGAGGAAGGGGCCGCCAAGGTGTTCAAGCCGATGATCGGCTCGGGCTATATCGTGGGGGTCGTGGGCGCGCTGCAATTCGACGTGCTGGCCAGCCGGATCGAACTGGAATATTCGCTGCCCGTGCGGTTCGAGGGGTCAAACTTCACCTCGGCCCGCTGGGTGACGGGTCCGCGCGCGGCGGTGGATGCGTTCATCAACGTGAACAAGGGCCACATCGCGCAGGACAGCGATGGCGACACCGTGTTCCTGACCCGCCTGCAATGGGATATCGACCGGGTGGGCCGCGACCACCCCGAGGTGCGGCTGACGGCGACGAAAGAGATGATGGTGTAACGTCGGGCTTCAGCGGGCGTTAAGACAGCGGGGCGTAACGTGAACGGGCGGGCGATTCTGCCCCCCGCCACCGGACTGCAACCGTGACCGCCGATCTTGCCAGCCCTGCGCCTTTTGCCGCCGTGATGCCCCGCTGGCGGCAGCGCCGCAGGCTGCTGGGGTTGGCGCAGGGCGAGGCTTTGCCGGCCATCACAGCCGATCTGGCCGCTCTGGCCCGGCAACGCGTGCCGGTCACGATCGCGCCCCTGCCCCGTCCCGCAAGCGGCCACGCGCGCAAACAGCACGAACTGATGGTCGAATTCGCCGGGCAGAGCGAACTCGCGCTGCTGAACGGGCTGCTAGTGGCGCATCTGCGCAAGCGGCGGCAGCCCGCCCATGCGGCGCGCCTGTTCCAGCGGATCTGGGCGGAACAGGGTGTGTTGCTGCGTGGCGAATTGTCGGCGCGCTGGCTGATCTCTTCTGTCGTCACCTTTGCCGACCATGGCGTGACCGAACGCCAGCGGCGCATCGGCCAATCACTGAACATGCTGTTCGGGCTGATCAAACTTTATGAAACCGAACGTTTGTATTCCGGTCTTGCCCCCGACAGGCCGTTTCAGCGGCGGCGGCCCAGCACGGCCCCGCTGCCGCTTGATCTGGCAAAATATTCGCTGCGGGATGGCGGAATCGAGGTGAACCTGCTGGCCCCGCTGTGGGTGCTGGCGCAGCGCGATGCCGTTGCGGGGCCGCTGGCTTGCCACCTTCTTGAACGGCTGGCCGCAGATCCCGCCGGTTTGTTTCACCGACTGGCGCTGATGCGCGCCGCGCGGGCAGAGTGGCACGCCCCTGCGCCACCCCGGGGCAGCAACCTTGACCCTCCGGCCAATATCCTGTAACGCCTGTTCAGGCTTTCGGGCCAAGACGCCGGGACGCCCGGTATGATCAGCGTCCCCTTTTCTTACATGCGGTCCGATACCGCATTCACAGGACGCAGATGACCAAATTTTCCGACCTCGCGCTGGACCCCCGCGTGCTTCAGGCCGTGCTCGAAGCTGGCTACGAAACCCCCACACCGATTCAGGCACAGGCGATACCGCATGCGCTGGAAGGCCGCGATGTGCTGGGCATTGCCCAGACCGGCACCGGCAAGACCGCCAGTTTCGTGCTGCCGATGATCACATTGCTGGGCAAGGGCCGCGCCAAGGCGCGCATGCCGCGTTCACTGGTGCTGGCCCCCACGCGCGAACTGGCCGCACAGGTGGCCGAAAACTTCGACACCTACGCCAAGCACACCAAGCTGACCAAGGCGCTGCTGATCGGCGGCGTGAGTTTCGGTGAACAGGACAAGCTGATTGACCGCGGCGTCGATGTGCTGATTGCCACGCCGGGCCGCCTGCTGGACCATCACGAGCGTGGCAAGCTGCTGTTGACCGGCGTGCAGATCATGGTGGTGGACGAGGCTGACCGCATGCTCGACATGGGGTTCATCCCCGACATCGAACGCATCTTCAGCCTGACCCCGTTCACCCGGCAGACGTTCTTCTACTCGGCCACCATGGCACCCGAGATTGAGCGGATCACCAACACCTTCCTGTCGAACGCGGTGAAGATCGAGGTTGCGCGGCAATCCACCACCTCGGCCACCATCGAACAGGCGCTGATCCAGATCACCCCCAGCCGCAAGGACCGCAGCTTTGCCGACAAACGCTCGGTCCTGCGCGCGCTGATCCGGCAGGAAGGCGAGGCCTGCACCAACGCCATCATCTTCTGCAACCGCAAGATGGATGTGGATGTGGTGGCCAAGTCGCTGAAACAGCACGGTTTCAACGCCTCGCCGATCCATGGCGACCTTGACCAGTCGGTGCGCACCAAGACGCTGGACGGCTTCCGCGACGGGTCGGTGCATCTGCTGGTGGCGTCAGACGTGGCGGCGCGCGGGCTGGATATTCCCGCCGTCAGCCATGTGTTCAACTTTGACGTGCCATCGCACCCTGAGGATTATGTGCACCGCATCGGCCGCACGGGGCGCGCCGGGCGCAAGGGCAAGGCCTATACCATTGCCACGCCCTATGACGAAAAATACCTTGCGGCGATCGAGGCACTGGTGAAACAGCCGATCCCGCGCGGTTCGGTGCCCGAGGGCTTCACCCTGACCGAAGGTGATGATGCCCCCGCGCCGCGCGGCGAGCAGCGTGGCGAGCGGGCCGAGCGTGACGGCAAGTCCAGCCGCAGCCGCAGCCGTGGTGGCCGCAGCGGCTCCGCCAGCCCGCGCGAGACCGCCCCGCGCGAGGCGATGCCGCGAGAGCCCGTGGCCCCGGTGATCGAGCTGGAAGATGACGTTGTGGCCGAGGCACCCGCCGCAGCGGTGCGCGAGGAGCGCGCGCCCTATGTGCGCCGCGATGACCGGCGAGACGACCGCCGCGATGAGCGTGGCCCCCGCCCGCAGGCACAGCGCGACTATGGCCGTGACCGCCGAGACAATGACCGTGTGCTGGGTCTGGGCGACCATGTGCCCGATTTCATCCTGCGCAGCTTCAACTTGGCCAGCCTTGGCAACACCACGGATGATGCCGAAGAGGCGATGGACAGCGCCGAGGGCTGAGACACCCGACTTTCCAGCAGAAAGGGGGCCAACCGGCCCCCTTTTTCATGGCACAGCCGTGCCGATGCGGCACACCGGGGGGCGGCCCCCCCGGCACGCCGGGCGAATCAGCCCTCTTGCAAGCGGCTGACCACCACTGTCACCTCGGGCTTCTTGCCGATCTCTTCCATGGCGACCTGCCGCACGATGCGGCGGATCGCCTCTTCCAGCTTGTCGTCATCGGCCAGCACCTTGGTTCCGGCGCGGCCCAGATAGTCGCCCAGCTCCGCCTCCAGCGTTTCGGCCAGAACGGCGCCGGTCTTGCCACGCTCGGGCAGGCCCATCAGTTCCACCCAGGCATCGCCCATCACATCATCGGATTCGTCCAGAATGAGGGTGGCCAGCGCATGCCCGTTCAGCCCCATGCGGATACGGTCGCGCACCACGCCATCCATTGCGCCGATCAGCACCGACCCATCCAGATAGGTGCGGCCAGTCTCGATGTATTCGCACACGTCGATGCTGTTGCCGCTGAGGTCGATCATCATGCCATTGGTCACAACCTCGGCCCCGATGCCCTTGGACAGGCCGATGCGGGCATGTTCGCGCAGGTGGCGATGCTCGCCATGCATCGGGATCAGAAAGCTGGGCTTCAGCAGGGTATGCACCGCCTCCAGATCGGGGCGGTTGGCATGGCCGGACACATGGTAAAGGCCGCCCGCATCATCCTGCACATCCACGCCCATCTCGCTGAAGGCGTTCATGATCTTGATCACGCCGCGTTCATTGCCGGGAATGGTCTTGGACGAGAACAGGAACAGATCGCCCTCCTTCATCTCCAGCCCCAGATATTTGCCGCGCGCCAGTTGGGCACTGGCCGCACGGCGTTCGCCCTGCGATCCGGTGACGATCAGCATCAGATTGCCGCGCGGCACCTCCAGCGCCTGTTCCGGGCTGACGATGGGCGGGAAATCCTTCAGCACGCCCGATTCCTGCGCCGCCGCCACCATGCGCCGCATCGCCCGGCCCAGAAGGCAGACCGACCGTTCGGCGGCACGCGCCGCCTCGGCCAGCGTTTTCAGCCGCGCCACGTTTGACGCGAATGTGGTGGCCACCACCATGCCGCGCGACCGCATGATCAGGTCGCGCAACGGCTCGCCCAGCGTGGCCTCGGACCGGCCCTGATGGGTGGAAAACACGTTGGTGCTGTCGCACATCAGCGCCTTGACCGGGCGTTCTGCGGCGATGTCGCGGAACATCTCGTCATTCCACGGCTCACCCACCACCGGGCTGCGGTCCAGCTTGAAATCGCCGGAATGCACGATGCGGCCCGCCGGCGTGTCGATCACGAGGCCCGAGCTTTCGGGCACCGAATGCGCCACCGGGATGAACTGCACCTTGAACGGCCCGGCCTCGACGGTTTCCGGGCGCGGGGCCACCACGGTAATCGCATCGGCGGGGTGGCCGAATTCGTCGAACTTCAGCCGCCCGATGGTCGCGGTAAACCGGCGCGCGTAGATTTTCGATTTCAGCTTGGGCCACAGATGCCCCAGCGCGCCAATGTGATCCTCATGCGCATGGGTGATGAAGATCGCCTCGATCCGATCTTTGCGCGCCTCCAGCCACGAAATGTCGGGCAAGATCAGATCGACGCCGGGCGTCGTATCCATGTCGGGGAAGGTCACGCCCAGATCGACGACGATCAGCCGTTCCTTGTCCACCGGGCCATAGCCGTAGACATAGCAGTTCATCCCGATCTCGCCCGCGCCGCCGAGGGGGAGGTAGATCAGACGGTTCTTACTCATACCGTTTCCAGTTCCTTGTTGTAACGGTGGATAAGGACGAGACCATGCATGGTCAGATCGTCCTCCACCTTGTTGAAAAGATTAAATCCCTGGTCGAAAAGGGCGGCCAGTCCCCCTGTTGCGATGACCTTCATCGGGCGTTCGCGCTCCAGCCGGATCTGGCGCACGATGCCTTCGACAAGGCCGATGTAGCCCCAATACACGCCCGATTGCATGCAGGCCACCGTATTCGTGCCAATCGCCGACTGCGGTTTCGTGACATCGACGTGAGGCAGGGCGGCGGCGGCCATATGCAGCGCCTCCAGCGAAAGGTTCACGCCGGGGGCGATGACGCCGCCGATATAGGCCCCGTCGATATCCACCACGTCAAATGTGGTGGCGGTGCCGAAATCCACCACGATCAGATCGCCGCCGTGCCGGTCAAACCCCGCCACCGTGTTCACCAGCCGGTCAGGGCCCACCGTGGTGCCCTGATCCACGCGGGGGGCCACCGGCAGGCGGCATTCCGGCTTGCCCACCACCAGCGGGCGGCAGTCGAAATAACGGCTGCACAGAACCCGCAGGTTGAACACCACCCGCGGCACGGTGGAGGATATGATCGCCTCTGTCACATGCGCCTCGGTCTTCGTCAGCATCATCAGGGATGACAGCCAGACGAAATACTCGTCCGCCGTGCGCTTGTGGTCGGTGGCGATGCGCCAGGTGGCAATGAAGCGCGCGCCATCCCAGATGGAAAACACGGTGTTGGTGTTGCCGCAGTCGATGGCCAGAAGCATGCCCGCCCCCCTAAAAGAATACCTCGGCGGCGGGGATCGCCACGCGCCCCGCAGCCGTCATCAGCACCAGCGCGCCCTGCGCATCCACGGTTTCAAACATGCCTTCGCGCGTGTGGCTACCGCTGCGCGCGGTGATAGGTTCGCCCAGACGCGCAGCATGGGCCAGCCATTCCGCCCGCAAGGGGGCAAAGCCCTGCGTGGTGAACACAGCCTCCCACCGCGCATAGGCCGGGGCCAGCGTGTCGAGAAAAACCGAGGGTTCGATGCGCTTGCCGGTTTCGGCCAGCAGGCTGACAGGGCGCAGCGCACCGGGTTCCACCGCGTCAGGCTCGGGCGCACCGATCAGGTTCACCCCGATGCCGATGGCCAGATGCGACACACCACCACCCTGCCCCGCGCTTTCCAGCAGTATCCCGGCCAGCTTGCCGCCGTTCACCAGCACATCATTGGGCCATTTCAGCGCAAAGGCCCCGGGCAGGCCGGTCAACGCGACACAGGCCTCGCGCAGCGCCAGCGCGGCGGCAAAGGACCGCAGCGCCACCACCTCGGCCCGCTCGGTGGGCCGCATCACATAGGTGCCATAAAAGTTGCCGCGCGGGCTGCGCCAGTCGCGCCCGCGCCGCCCCTTGCCCGCCGTCTGTTCCGCCGCCACGATCCATGCCGGGCCGGACAGCCCCCGGGCCAGCCGGGCGGCGTGGGCATTGGTGCTGTCCACACTGTCCAGCAGGTGCCGGGCGACGCCCAAAGGCCAATCAGCGGACAAGCGTTTCCGCCGCCACCGCCGCCAGCGCCTCGATCCCGAACAGGTTCACCACGCCCAGCAGCATCACCGCCGCAGCGCCCATCAGCATCACCCATTGCGCCACGGGCATGCCGCTGTCCAGCGCCTCGGATTCCTTGCCGAAATACATGTAGAACACGATGCGCAGGTAGTAATAGGCCCCGATCACCGAAGCCACCACCCCCGCCACCGCCAGCCAGACCATGTTGGCATCGACGGCGGCCTTCAGCACATAGAACTTGCCAAAGAACCCCACCATCGGCGGCACGCCCGCTAGGCTGAACATCAAGACCAGCATGGCCAGCGCCTTCAGCGGCTCACGCTTGGCATACATGTTCAGCGAGTCGATGGTGGTGACGGGCCGCCCGTCGCGGCTCATCGACAGGATGAAGGCGAAGGTGCCCACGTTCATCGTCACATAGATGGCCATGTAAACCAGCATGGCCTGCACGCCACCCGCGTTGCCCGCCGCCAGCCCCATCAGCGCAAAACCCATATGCGCGATCGAGGAATAGGCCATCAGCCGCTTGATGTCGCGCTGCCCGATGGCGGCAATGGCACCAAGGAACATCGAGGCCACGGCCAGCGCCGCCAGAACCTGGCTCCAGTCGCCCGGAATGCCGCCAAAGGCGTCATGCACCAGCCGCGCAAACAGCGCCATCGCCGCCACCTTGGGCGCGGTGGCGAAGAAAGCGGTCACGGGGGTGGGCGAGCCTTCATAGACATCCGGCGTCCACATGTGGAACGGTGCCGCCGACACCTTGAAGGCCAGACCGGCCAGCATGAACACCAGCCCGAACAGCAGGCCCAGCGGCACGCCATCATTTAGTGTCGAAAGGATGCCCGAAAACAACGTGGTCCCGGCATAGCCATAGGTCAGCGACGCGCCATACAGCAGCAGCCCCGACGACAACGCGCCCAGCACGAAATACTTCAACCCCGCCTCGGTGGATTTTGCCGAGTCGCGCCGCAGGCTGGCCACCACATACAGCGCAAGGCTTTGCAGCTCCAACCCCATATAAAGCGCCATCAGGTCGCCCGCCGACACCATCATCATCATGCCGATGACCGACAGGGTGATGAGGATCGGGTATTCAAAGCGCAAAAGATCGCGCCGGGTCATGTAATCCTGGCTCATCGCCAATACGGCGGCGGCCGACAGCAGGATCGTCACCTTGGCGAACCGCGCGAAAGGGTCATCGGTGAACATGCCGCCAAAGGCGGTGCGCGCACCCGTGCCACCGGTGCCAATCCACAGCGCGGCCAGCACGAAGGCCGCCACCGTGGCCCAGAGCATCATCGGGGCGGATTTGTCCTTGCCGGTGTAGACGGCGGCCAGCAGCCCCGCCATGGCAAAGATGGCGAGGGCCAGTTCGGGAAAGACGGCGGAGAAATCGGCGGAGGTCATCGGTCGTCCCTCATTCCATGGCCAGTTGCGTATCGCCCGAAACGGGGATCGCGGCCTGATAGTCGGCGGTCAGCTGGGCCACGGAGGGCCCGATGATATCGGTCACAAGGCTGGGGTAAATGCCCAGCAGCAGGGTCATGGCCACCAGCGGCGCAAAGATCGCGCGCTCGCGCCGGTCCATGTCGGTGATGCTGCGCAGGCCTTCCTTCACCAGATCGCCGAACACGACGCGGCGGTAAAGCCACAGCGCATAGGCAGCTGACAGGATGACGCCACTGGTCGCCACGGCGGCGACCCAGGTGTTCACCTGGAAAATCCCCATCAGCGTCAGAAATTCGCCGACAAAACCCGAGGTACCCGGCAGGCCCACATTGGCCATGGTGAAGAACATGAAGATCAGCGCATAGGCCGGCATCCGGGTGACAAGGCCGCCATAAGCGTCAATGTCCCGCGTGTGCATCCGGTCATAGATCACCCCCACGCACAGGAACAGCGCGCCCGAGATGAAGCCGTGGCTGATCATCTGGAAAATCGCGCCGTCGATGCCCTGCTGGTTGGCGGCAAAGATGCCCATGGTGACGTAACCCATGTGGGCCACCGAACTGTAAGCGATCAGCTTTTTCATGTCCTGCTGCGCCAGTGCCACCAGCGAGGTATAAACGATGGCAATCGCCGACATCCACAGCACCAGCGGGCTTAGAAGATCCGCCCCGACCGGGAACATCGGCAGGCTGAAGCGCAGGAAGCCATAGCCCCCCATCTTCAGCAGGATCGCCGCCAGAACCACCGACCCGGCGGTCGGGGCCTGAACGTGGGCATCCGGCAGCCAGGTATGCACCGGCCACATCGGCATCTTCACCGCAAAGCTGGCAAAGAACGCAAGGAACATAAGCGTCTGCATGCCGCCCACAATCTGGAAGCCCGCGAGGTTCAGCGTCTCCGATGCGAAATTGTGTTGCAGCAGCACGGCAATGTCGGTGGTGCCTGCGTCGAAATACATGGCGATCATCGCCACCAGCATCAGCACCGACCCCAGGAAGGTGTAGAGGAAGAACTTGAAGCTGGCATAGATCCGCTCCTTGCCACCCCAGATGCCGATGATCAGGAACATCGGGATCAGGCCGGCCTCGAAGAACAGGTAGAATAGCACCAGATCCAGCGCGCAGAACACGCCCAGCATCAGCGTTTCCAGCACCAGAAACGCGATCATGTATTCCTTGACGCGGCTTTCCACGCCCCAGCAGCTTGCGATGGTGATCGGCATCAGGAAGGTGGTCAGCATCACGAACAGCACCGAGATGCCATCGACGCCCATCTTGTATTTCAGCCCGACGATCCAGTCATACTCCTCGACAAACTGGAATCCGGTATCCGACGGATCGAACCCGGTCAGGATGGCCAGTGACACAAGGAACGTGGCCGAGGTCGCCAGCAGCGCCACCCATTTGGCGTTGCGCTGTGCGGCGGCATCCTCGCCCCGCAGGAACAGCGCCAGAATGGCCGCCGCGACCAGCGGGATGAAGGTGACGATGGAGAGAAGGTTATCCATTATTCCGCTCCTCCGCCGAGCGACATCCAGGTGACGAGGATCGCGATCCCCAGAACCATGGCAAAAGCGTAGTGGAAGATGTAGCCAGACTGCGCCCGGCCAGCCAGCCGCGTCAGCATCGGTATCAGACCCATCGCCACGCCGTTGATCGACCCGTCGATGACATTGCCGTCACCGCGTTTCCACAGGAAGCCCCCCAGCCATTTGGCGGGCTGCACGAAAATCACGTCGTAAAGCTCGTCGAAATACCATTTGTTCAACAGGAACAGGTAAAGCGGGCGCTGCTGTGCGGCGAGTTTGCCCGGCAGGTCGGGGCGGCGGATATAGAACTGGAAGGCCAGTGCAAGGCCCAGGATCATGGCGATGAAGGGCGATACCTTGACCCATTTCGGCACCTCATGCGCGGCGGCGATGATGGTGGTCGGCTCGTGATGGCCCTCGCCCTCGACATAGCCGATACGCTCTTTCACCAAGGCCAGTTCCTCGGGGCCGTAGGGCAGGATGCTGACGGCGCCCTTGTGCGGGGCGGCGGCGGCAAGCGGTGCTACCTCTGCCCCGGCGGCGGTTTCTGGTGCGGGTGCATCAGCGGTCGTCGCGGCCTGACCTTCGGTCGTGGTGGCCGCGTGATCATCGTTGGCCCCTGCCGCGTGATCTCCGGCTTCGGCATGCCCCGCGTCGCCGTGATGGGCGGCGGCGGTTTCCATACCGAACCAGTCGTTCATCTTGGCTTCGTCGCCGAAGAAGCTGTCATACCAGATCATCCCGGAAAACACCGCACCCAGCGCCAAAGCGCCCAGCGGGATCAGCATCACCCTGGGGCTTTCATGCGGCTCGTGGTGGCCATGATTGTCATGCCCGTGACCATGGGCATCAGGCCCGTGCGCTGCATGCCCGTGTGCCGCGTGACCGTGATCATCATGGCCATGCGCGGCATGCCCGCCCGCCCGGCTTTCCCCGTAAAACGTCAGGAACATCAGCCGCCAGGAATAGAACGAGGTCATGCAGGCCGCGATGACCAGCAGCCAGAAGGCATAGTTCGACCCGACATAGGCGCTTTCAATAACCGCGTCCTTCGACAGGAAACCGGCAAAACCGATATGCGTCAGCGGAATGCCCACGCCGGTAATGGCCAGCGTGCCGATCATCATCGCCCAGAAGGTCAGCGGGATTTTCTTTCGCAGGCCGCCATAGTTGCGCATGTCCTGCTCGTGATGCGTGGCGTGGATCACCGAACCCGCGCCAAGGAACAGCATCGCCTTGAAGAACGCATGGGTGAACAGGTGGAACATGGCCACCGGATAGGCCCCCACCCCTGCCGCCACGAACATGTAGCCAAGCTGCGACATGGTGGAATAGGCGATCACGCGCTTGATGTCGTTCTGCACAAGGCCGATGGTCGCCGCGACAAAGGCGGTGGTGGCCCCGATGACGGTTACGAAAACCATCGCCTGCGGTGCATATTCCATCACCGGCGACATGCGGCAGACCAGAAACACTCCGGCAGTCACCATGGTGGCCGCATGGATCAGGGCCGACACCGGCGTGGGGCCTTCCATCGCGTCGGGCAGCCAGGTGTGCAGCCCAAGCTGGGCCGATTTCCCCATCGCACCGATGAACAGCAGCACGGCCACCAGATTGGCGGCGTTCCATTCCGTCCAGAGGAACGAAAGCTGCGTCTGCGCCAATTCGGGTGCTGCGGCGAACACATCGTCAAAGCGGATCGAGTCGGTCAGGAAGAACAGCGCAAAGATGCCAAGCGCAAAGCCGAAATCGCCCACCCGGTTGACAATGAACGCCTTCATCGCGGCGGCATTGGCCGATGGTTTCTTGTAGTAGAACCCGATCAGCAGATACGACGCGACCCCCACACCTTCCCAGCCGAAGAACATCTGCACCAGATTGTCGGATGTCACCAGCATCAGCATGGTGAAGGTGAAGAACGACAGATAGGCAAAGAACCGCGCCTTGTAATGCTCGCGCGCGGTCCAGTTGTCGTCATGCGCCATGTAGCCAAAGCTGTAGAGGTGAACCAGCGCCGATACCGTGTTCACCACCACCAGCATGATGGCGGTCAGCCGGTCCAGCCGGATGGCCCATTCGGTGCTGAGCGAACCGGATTCGATCCAGCGCATCAGGATGATCTGTTCGGTCACGCCGTCATGGGTGAAAAAGATGATCCACGACAGGAAGGCGGCCAGAAACACCAGCCCGGTGGTGATGACCTGCCCGGCAAATTCGCCGATCAGACGCCAGCCGAAGCCGCAGATCAGCGCGCCGATAAGCGGCGCGAAAAGGATGATCGTTGCCATGGCTTCAGCCCTTCATCACGTTGACGTCTTCGACGTCGATGGTCCCGCGGGTGCGGAAGAAACTCACAAGGATGGCAAGGCCGATGGCCGCCTCGGCGGCTGCCACGGTCAGCACGAACATCGTGAACACCTGCCCGGTCAGATCGCCAAGGAAGCTGGAAAAGGCGACAAGGTTGATGTTCACCGCCAACAGCATCAGCTCGATCGACATCAGGATGACGATCACGTTCTTCCGGTTCAGGAAGATGCCGAAGATGCCAATGACAAAAAGCGCCGCCGCCACCGTCAGGTAATGTTCAAGTCCCACCATCGTCGTTCCCTCCGGGTCGTTGCCCGTTTTCGTTCCGTTTGCCCGTCGCTTTCCGCTGCGCCGGGCTGTCTTTGCCGCCTTAGTGCAAGGCGGGATAAAATGTCTTGCAGGCGCAGCCGAGGCCAAAGGTCTGCGTGACAGGGCGCGCGGCACCCGCCGGCCGGATGCTGCCCACCGTGATGCGCGAGCGCGTGGTCAGCGCCACCACACCCGCCGGGTCCACCGCCTGCGCCAGCGCGGTGATCGCGTCAATTGTCATCGGCTGGCCTGCTGCCGCAGCCTTTGCGACCCGGTTGGCCAGTTGTTCAACCGGGTCGGGGGGCGTATCGGCAAGCATAGGGTCATGCAGGGCAGAGCCCAGAACCACCGCCCTGCCGGTGTTGCAATCCATGATGATCGGATCATGGGTGCTGGTGCAGCCCGCGCTTTCATAGGCGTCCTGCCGGACAAGACCGTGGCCCAGATCCTTCGCCTTTGACAGGCCGATCCTGATGAAATCCGTGGCCTGATAGACCACGCCACATTGCGCCATGCGCTGCGGCACGGGTGAAGGAGTTCCGGGCACAAGCTCGCAGGCCAGCGCCGGCGCCCCCCACATCACACAGACCGCTGCCAGGGCGCGTTGCATCAGAGCCCCTGCCCCGGTTTCACGTCTTTCAACTCCATCGCCTCGGCCGGGTCGCGCCACATCTGGTGCAGGATGTTCTGGCGTTTCACGTTGGTGCGGTGGCGCAGGGTCAGCACGATGGCCCCGATCATGGCGACCAGCAGGATCAGCCCCGAAAGCTGGAACAGCAGGATGTATTTGTCATAGATCAGCAGCCCCAGCGCGCGGGTGTTTTCCACCTCGGCCATGTCGGGCGTCACAGCCTGCCGCAGGCCCATCGCACCCTCGGCCTGCACCCAGGCGCCCAGCCCCAGCGACAATTGCATCAGGATGATAACCCCGATCAGCATGGCCAGCGGCATGTATTTGGCCATCTCGCCCTTCAACTCGGCAAAGTCGATGTCCAGCATCATCACCACGAACAGGAACAGCACCGCCACCGCGCCCACATAGACGATGATCAGCAGCATGGCGACAAATTCCGCCCCCAGCAGAACGAACAGCCCGGCCGAGGACAGGAAGGCCAGGATCAGCCACAGCACCGAATGCACCGGGTTTTTCGACACTGTCACCAGCAGGCCCGCCGTCACGGTGACAAGTGCAAAGGCGTAAAAAGCCAGATCGGCAACGGTCATTCCTTGGTCTCCTCGGTTTCGGCGAACACGCTTTGCGCGATTTCCAGCGCCTTCTGCATGGCGGGCAGGCCGCCGAACATGCTCATCTGATAGATCACTTCGGCAATCTCGCGTTTCGTGGCCCCCGCCTCCAGCGCATGCCGGATCGACAGGCGCAGTTGCGGGTCGGCATGCGCGCCCAGCACGGTCAGCGCGGCCACCGTCACCAGCAGGCGGGTCTTGGCATCCAGACCTTCACGGTTGAAGGTCTTGCCGAACCACATTTCCAGCATGTCCTTCGACATGGTTGGGAACATCTTCTCGAAGCCCTTCACCTGAAAGTTCTCCAGCGCAGGGTTGAAGGCGCGGGCCATTTCCTGACCCTGCTCCATCATCGCCTTGAACATCCTGGTGAATTCGTCGTTCATCTGCGCCCCTCTTTCCGTTTCCGACCCCGTTCGCTGCCGTTCGTCACACCCTCAGCGGTAGGGTGCGTCCATTTCCAGATTGCGGGCGATCTCGGCTTCCCAGCGCGCGCCGTTTTCCAGGAGCTTGTCCTTGTTGTAAAACAGTTCCTCGCGCGTCTCAGTGGAGAATTCGAAGTTCGGGCCCTCGACGATCGCATCCACCGGGCATGCCTCCTGGCAGAAACCGCAGTAGATGCATTTCGTCATGTCGATGTCATAGCGGGTGGTACGGCGGCTGCCATCCTCGCGCGGTTCGGCGTCGATGGTGATGGCCTGCGCCGGGCAGATCGCCTCGCACAATTTGCAGGCGATGCAGCGTTCCTCGCCATTGGCATAGCGGCGCAGCGCATGTTCGCCCCGGAAACGCGGCGAAAGCGGGCCCTTTTCATGCGGGTAGTTCACCGTTTCCTTGGGCGCGAAGAAGTATTTCATGCCAAGGGCGAAACCCTTGATGAAATCGACCATCAGGAAATACTTGGCGGCGCGGGTGTAGTCGGTCTTTTGCACGAAAGCCATCACGCGATCCCCAGTTTCTGTTCGATATGTTCGACGCGCTTGTCGATCTGGCCTATCACGCTGCTCAGCCCGAAAATCATCATCGTGTGGCCGTGCAACTCGGTTTTGACCGAGTCAAATTCTTCAATCATCTTGGCCTCAACCTCGTCAAAACGCTTGTCCATCCGTCGAAAATCCTCGCGGATCGGACGAAGCTGTTCGAGCATCATGTTGTTGACGTTCTCGCTCATCTCAGCCCCCCACGGCCCAACGTGCCCAGGCCCCGCCCAGCACTTCGAACTTGGCAAGGAAGGCCACCAGAACCACCCAGCCCAGCGACATCGGCAGGAACACCTTCCAGCCGATCCGCATCAGCTGGTCATAGCGGTAGCGCGGCACGATGGCCTTCACCATGGCGAAGAGGAAGAAGAACACCGACATCTTCAGCACCATCCACAGCGCGCCATCGGGCAGGCCGGGAATGGGCGACAGCCAGCCGCCGAAGAACAGCAGGCTCATCAGCGCGCACATCAGGAAGATGGCGATGTATTCGCCCGCCATGAACAGAAGGTAAGGGGTCGAGGAATATTCCACCATGAACCCCGCCACCAGTTCCGATTCCGCCTCGGGCAGATCGAAGGGCGGGCGGTTGGTTTCGGCCAGCGCGGATATGAAGAACAGCGCCACCATCGGCAGATGCGGCAGCCAATACCAGTTGAACAGCCCCAGATCACCGCGCTGCGCCTCGACAATCGCGCCGAAGTTCATCGAGCCGGTGGAAATGATGATGCCGATGATGATCAGACCCAGCGACACCTCATAGGAAATCATCTGCGCCGCCGACCGCAAGGAGCCGAGGAACGGGTATTTGGAGTTTGACGCCCAGCCCCCCATGATCACGCCATACACCTCCAGCGAGGATACGGCGAAGACGAACAGGATGGCCACGTTGATATCCGACAGCACCCAGCCATCCGAGAACGGGATCACCGCCCAGGCCAGCACCGCCAGCACAAACGACAGCATCGGCGCCAGGAAGAACACCGCGCGGTCGGCCCCGGCGGGCACCACGATTTCCTTGACCACATACTTCAGCGCATCGGCCACCGATTGCAGCAGGCCAAAGGCCCCCACCACGTTCGGGCCCTTGCGCAGCTGCACGGCGGCCCAGATCTTGCGGTCGCCGTAGACCAGGAACAGCAGGCTGATCATCACGAAGGCGATCACCAGCAGGCCCTGCGCCGCGATCAGCAGCGTGATGCCCAAGCCCGTTTGCAGAAAATCAGCCATGATGCCCTTTGTCCCTCAGCCTTCGTCTGGCTCTGTATCAGCCGTTCGTCACAGTTCTCAGATGGTCGGAATGCCCAATGCGCCGCAGTCGCGCACCGTCACTTCGGCGTCAATCGTCCTTATGCCCGGCGGCAGCGCCGCCGAGATGGTGTAAACCGCATCGCCGCGCCAAACACCACCCGCCTGCTGCACATTGGTGCGCACATGGCGGGCAAATCCAAAGCCCCGGATCAGCGCATATTGCGCCGCCGCACAGCGGGCATAGGTCGCCACATCTTCGTTGTCGCGCGCGCCGCGCATGGCTACCCGGAAATTCACCAGATCGCCATCCAGCAGGATCGTCTCGATCCCGGCATAGCCGGGTGCATAATTGCCCTGCCCCGGCTGTTCCACCGGCGCACAGGCCACCGCGCCCAGAAGGGCGGTGGCTGCGGCAAGGGGGAACAGGCGGGCCATGGTCACTCGGCCGCCAGCGGGGGCTGCTGCCGCGCGGCCTGCGCCGCCGACAGTTCCGCCATCAGCGCCGAGGCACGGGCAATCGGGTTGGTCAGGTAGAAATCCGACACCGCCGTGCGGAAATCGGCCTTTGCCGCATCGCGCAGCGGGATGCGGAGCCATTCATTCGCCACCACCTCGTCGATCCGGCCCAGATGCGGATGCGTTTTGACCAGGGCGGTGCGCAGTGCCGCAAGCGAATCATAGGGCAGCGTCGCCCCCAGTTCCGCCGACAGCGCGCGCAGGATGGCCCAGTTTTCCTTGGCCTCGCCCGGGGCGAAGCCTGCGCGGAACGCGAGTTGCGGGCGGCCCTCAAGGTTCACGAACAACCCGTTTTCTTCGGTATAGGCGGCGGCGGGCAGGATGATGTCGGCCCGGTGCGCGCCCCGGTCGCCATGGCTGCCCTGATAGATCACGAATGCGCCTTTCGCGATCTCCACCTCATCAGCACCCAGATTATAGACCACCTGAGCCCCGTCCAGTGCCGCAGTCAGCCCGCCGTCCGTCACAGCGCCCACATCCAGCGCGCCCACTCGGGCGGCAGCGGTGTGCAGGATCAGCAGGCCCGCGCCGGTCGCCTCGGCCAGTTTCATGGTCTGGCTCAGCACCGCCTCCCCATCCGCCTCGATCAGCGCGCCCATGCCGATGATGATCACGGCGGGCTTGCCGTCAGGCTCCTTGCCCCCGGCCTCGCTGACCAGCGCGGCCAAAGCGGCGCGGTCGGTGCCTGAATGATGGTAATCATAGGTCAGATCGGCCGCCGGGCCGATTAACGCCACCTCGGCACCGGCCAACCAGGCCTTGCGGATGCGGGCGTTCAGCACCGCCGCCTCGACCCGCGGGTTGGTGCCGATCAGCAGGATCGACTTTGCGCTGTCGATATCCTCGATCCGCGCCGTGCCCGCATAGGCCGAACGGTTGCCCGCCGGCAGTTTGGCATTGTCGGTGCGGCATTCCACACGGCCGCCCAGCCCCTCGATCAGCGATTTCAGCGCAAAGGCCGCTTCCACCGGCACCAGATCGCCCACCAGACCGGCAATCTTCTTGCCCTTCATCGCGGTGGCAGCGGCCACCAGAGCCTCGCCCCAGCCCGCCTTGCGCAACCGGCCATTCTCCCGGATGTAGGGAGTATCAAGGCGTTGACGGCGCAGGCCGTCCCACACGAAACGGGTCTTGTCGGAAATCCATTCCTCGTTCACGCCGTCATGGTTGCGCGGCAGGATGCGCATCACTTCGCGGCCCTTGGTATCGACGCGGATGTTCGACCCCAGCGCATCCATCACGTCGATGGTCTCGGTCTTGGTCAGTTCCCAGGGCCGTGCGGTAAAGGCATAGGGTTTCGAGGTCAGCGCGCCCACCGGGCACAGGTCGATGATGTTGCCTTGCAGGTTGCTGTCCAGCGTTTCGTTCAGATAGCTGGTAATCTCGCTGTCCTCGCCGCGGCCGGTCTGGCCCATCTGCGTGATGCCCGCGACCTCGGTGGTAAAGCGCACGCAGCGGGTGCAGGAAATGCAGCGCGTCATCTTGGTTTCGACCAGCGGGCCCAGGTTCAGGTCTTCGCTGGCGCGTTTCGGCTCGCGGTAGCGGCTGAAATCGACGCCGTAAGCCATCGCCTGATCCTGCAAGTCACACTCGCCGCCCTGATCGCAGATCGGGCAATCCAGCGGGTGGTTGATCAGCAGAAACTCCATCACGCCCTCGCGGGCCTTCTTCACCATGGGCGAGTTGGTTTTGACAACCGGCGGCTCACCATTCGGGCCGGGCCGCAGGTCGCGCACCTGCATGGCGCAGGAGGCCGTGGGCTTCGGCGGCCCGCCCACCACTTCGACCAGACACATGCGGCAGTTGCCCGCAATCGTCAGCCGCTCGTGGTAGCAGAAGCGCGGAATTTCCACGCCCGCCGCCTCGCAGGCCTGGATCAGCGTCATGCCGCCATCCACCTCGACCACCGTGCCGTCGATGCTGATTTTCTTGAGGTTGGTCATGTCCGCATCTCCAGTTCCGCCACGCGACGCCGCAGCGCCTCCAGTTGATCGCGGATTTCATCCATTCCTTCGGCGTGCTTTTCGGTGGCCACATTCGCAAGCCCTGCAAGACCCATCGCAGCGACCACACCTTCGTGCAGTTCATCAAGCCGACGCTCAACCTTGGTCATACGCTGCCGCGTGTCCTGCGTGTCGCTGCGGATCTCACGCAGCAGGCGCAATACAAGGTTGTCCTCTGTCTCTGCCATCGCCCCTACTCCGCCGCCACCCCGGTGCAGCCGTGGTCTTTCCACAGATGCGCCTCTTGCAGATACGACCAGCCAAAGGCGTGGTCCGTATCGCCATGTTCCTCTTTGTGGGCCAGCCGCGCCAGCGCCTCGTCCAGCTTGGGGCGGTGGCCCTGAGGCACCCACCACATGACGAAATGCATCTTGCCCAGCACCTCGAACCATTCTGCGCGGCGTTCGTAGAATGCGCGGTGCACGGTGTTCCAGACGAAATTCTCCAGCGTGGCCACGCTTTCCCAAACGGTCAGGTTCGACACGAACTGCGGATCGCCGCCGATCTTGGCTTCGGTATTCCCCGTTCCCGGCTCGCCCGAACCTTCCATCATCCACACGAAACCCGGCATCCGCTTGCCCAGACCATTCACCCGGTCCAGGGCACCCATGAATTCCGCCACGCGCGGGTCATCGGTGGGGGCCAGCAAGCGCCCGATGTTCAGCTCGGCAAGGTGCATTCCGTTCATGTGCAGGCCCCCGCAAATCGCCATTCGCCCGCCCCGGCAAAGCTACCGATGGCGCGCGGGTTGAATGTCATGCCCTGCTGTTCGCAGGCGGCACGCGCCACGCCCTTGGCCAGCCCGCCCTGATCCTGCGCCAGCGGGGTTACGGTGCGCCACACGGCCACTGTCATGCCCGGCACCGGCAAGGCACCGCCGCTGGTCAGCATCGCGCCCGGCCTGCCCGGTGCCACATCGGCAAGATACGCCACGCCCTCATGTGTCACATGCTGCTGCAAGGCGGCGGGTGATGGCGTGCTCCGGTCGGGGGCCATGGTGCAGGCGGGCAGCGCCGCCACGGCGGCAAGGCCAGCGATGCGGGCGGCGGACAGGGCAAAGGTCATGGGCATGGCCAATAGACCCCCCAGACACCGTTTTCCAGATAGGCCTCGGCCCGGCCCGGATGCACCACGCGCGCACGTTCCAGATGCGCGCCGCGCAGGTCGCAGATCACCCGCGCCATCGCAATCGCCCGGCCCCGGTCGCCCGCGCCCATTGCCAGCCCGTCGCTGCGCCGCACCACCGCCTTGACCGCCGGATTGCCCCGCGTCATCGGCCCGTCTTGCCGCCCGTCGATCACGATCAGCGTGCCGGCAATGTCGCGGGTGAACACATGCTCCACCGCCGCTGGCAGCAGAGCCACGTCATAGGTCTGCCCCGACACCTGATAGCGGTCAGTGATCACCCCACGCTCTGCCCGTGCGAAAGCGGGGGCCGCAAGGCCCGCCACCAGCGCCACAGACACGAGCATGCGCGTGATCATTCTGCCGCCATCGCCCCCATGCGCCCGGTTTTCTTGGCCTTGATGCGGTCTTCGATCTCTTCGCGGAAATGCCGCACCAGCCCCTGAATGGGCCAGGCCGCCGCATCACCCAGCGCGCAGATCGTGTGGCCTTCGACCTGCTTTGTCACCGACAGCAGCATGTCGATTTCCTCGACCTCGGCCTCGCCCTTTACCAAGCGGTCCATCACCCGCATCATCCAGCCGGTGCCTTCGCGGCAGGGCGTGCACTGGCCGCAGCTTTCATGCTTGTAGAATTTCGACAGCCGCCAGATCGCCTTGATCACATCGGTCGATTGATCCATCACGATCACCGCCGCCGTGCCCAGACCGGACCGCTGCTCGCGCAGCCAGTCGAAATCCATGATCGCGTCATTGCATTGGTCAAAGTTCAGCATCGGCACCGATGACCCGCCGGGGATCACGGCCTTCAGGTTCTTCCAGCCGCCGCGCACGCCGCCGCAATGCCGCTCCAGCAGTTCCTGCAACGGGATCGACATCGCCTCTTCCACCACGCAGGGGTTGTTCACATGGCCCGAGATGCCGAACAGCTTGGTGCCCGCATTGTTCGGGCGACCGAAACCGGCAAACCAGCCCGCGCCACGGCGCAGGATGGTGGGCACAACGGCAATGGATTCCACGTTGTTCACCGTTGTCGGGCAGCCATAGAGGCCCGCCCCCGCCGGGAACGGCGGCTTCATGCGCGGCATGCCCTTCTTGCCCTCAAGGCTTTCCAGAAGCGCGGTTTCCTCGCCGCAGATATAGGCCCCGGCCCCGTGGTGCAGATACAGGTCATAGTCATAACCCGACCCGCAGGCGTTCTTGCCCAGAAGGCCCGCGTCATAAGCCTCGTCAATGGCGATCTGCAACGCCTCGCGTTCGCGGATGTATTCGCCACGGATGTAGATATAGCCCGCCACCGCGTTCATCGCGAAACCGGCGATCAGGCAGCCTTCGACCAGCGTATGCGGGTCATGGCGCATGATCTCGCGGTCCTTGCAGGTGCCGGGCTCGGATTCGTCGGCATTCACCACCAGATAGGACGGGCGGCCATCGGATTGCTTGGGCATGAAGGACCATTTCAGCCCGGTCGGAAAGCCCGCGCCCCCGCGCCCGCGCAGACCCGACGCCTTCACCTCGTTCACCAGCCAGTCGCGGCCATTGGCAAGGAAACCCGCCGTGCCATCCCAATGCCCGCGCTTGCGCGCCCCCGCAAGGCTGCGGTCGTGCATGCCGTAAAGGTTGGTGAAGATCCGGTCCTGATCTTTCAGCATCGCGTCATCCTCAATTGCCCCGGCGTTTCCGCCAGATCTGATAGGTTACGACCAGCGCCCAGAAGAACGCGGCCAATGCGGCCAGATCGAACAGAAAGACAAAGCGGGTATCCCACCCCATCTGCCCGCCCAGCCATTGCGCCCCCATCCACAGGATCATCGTGGCGGCCAGCACCAGCGCGACCATCCGCGCCTGCGCCGCCAATTGCCGATCCTGCGGAACCGGGGCTTTCGTCATCTAGTAGTCATTCGTCTTGGCGCGGCGCAGGAATTCGGCCTCGCCCACCTCGCCGATCAGTTTCGCCTGCGCCACCCATTTGTCGCGCGTCACCCGGCCCTTGAAGCCCGGCAGGTTCGCATCGACCCAGGCCACCTCGGCCGGCGTCCAGTTGGCGATCTGGTCAAGGTGGTAAAAGCCCAGGCTGTGGCAAAGCGCCTCCATCTTGGGGCCGATGCCTTCGATGATTTGCAGGTTGTCCGGTTTGCCATCGCGCGGCCCGGCCAGCGTGGCGGGCTTTTCCGTCATGGCTTCGGCCAGCGGCGCGCCGGGTTCGCCCGTGGCCGTGCCACCCGCTTCCTCGGGCTCGGCCGGGGGCATGCCTGACGCTTGCACCGGGGCCTCCTGCACCGTGATGCCGGTTTCATCCACAACCGACCCCGCGCCAGGCGTCGGTTCCGTCATGGCACCCTCGGCCTCGGTCACGTCAGTCGCCTTGCCCTGCCACGGCGTCGTCAGCGGCACTTCGGTGCCATCGATGCGTTTGACGGTATCGCCGATGTCCACCGCCAATTGGGCAGAAGCATTGTATTGCGTGCGGCCCGATTCAAACTCGGTCAGGCTGGTCAGGCCCGACAGCGGTTCCGCCGCATAGCGCCCGTTCTGCGGGCCCGGCACCGGCACGTCGCCGTTGGAGAACCGGTCGATCAGCGCGCTGAGCTTGTCAGCCGTCAGATCCTCGTAATAATCCTTGCCGATCTGGGCCATGGGCGCATTGGCGCAGGCGCCCATGCATTCAACCTCTTCCCAGCTGAACTTGCCATCAGCCGAAAGTTGATGCGCCTTGGCCGCCACCTTGGATTTGCAGACCGCAATCAGGTCTTCCGCGCCACAGATCATGCAGCTCGTCGTGCCGCAGACCTGAATATGCGCAACAGACCCAACGGGTTGCAACTGGAACATGAAGTAGAAGGTCGCCACCTCCAGCGCGCGGATATAGGCCATGCCCAGCATCCCGGCCACATGTTCGATGGCGGGGCGGCTCAGCCAGCCCTCCTGCTCCTGCGCGCGCCACAGCAGCGGAATGATGGCCGACGCCTGACGGCCCTCGGGGTATTTGGTGATCTGGCCCTGCGCCCAGGCAAGGTTGGCCGGGGTAAAAGCGAAAGTGGCGGGCTGGACGGGGTGAAGGCGGCGAAGCATTAGCGGTCGATCTCCCCGAACACCACATCCATGGTGGCGATGATGGCCGACACATCGGCCAGTTGGTGCCCCTTGGCCAGATGGTCCATGGCTTGCAAATGCAGATAGCCCGGGGCGCGGATTTTGGCTCGGTAGGGTTTGTTGGTGCCGTCGGCCACCAGATAGACGCCGAATTCGCCCTTCGGGGCCTCCACCGCCGCATAGATCTCGCCCGCGGGCACATGGAACCCTTCGGTGTAGAGTTTGAAGTGATGGATCAGCGCCTCCATCGAGGTTTTCATCTCGGCGCGTTTCGGGGGCGTGATCTTGCCACGCGCCAGAACGTCACCCGGTTCGACCCGCAGCTTGGCCAGCGCCTGCCGGATGATCGAGGTGGATTCGCGCATTTCGGCCATGCGGCAAAGGTAGCGGTCGTAACAGTCGCCCTTGGTGCCCACGGGGATCTTGAAGTCGAATTCGTCATAGCATTCATAGGGTTGCGCGCGGCGCAGATCCCAGGCCATGCCCGACCCGCGCAGCATCACGCCCGAGAATGCCCAATCCAGCGCCTCTTGCTCGGACACAGTGGCGATATCCACCGTGCGCTGCTTGAAAATACGGTTCTCAGTCAGCAGCTCGTCGATATTGTCCAAGAGTTTCGGGAACTTGATCGCCCAGGCGTCAATATCTTCGATCAGTTGCGGCGGCAGATCCTGATGCACGCCGCCGGGGCGGAAATAGGCGGCATGCAGGCGCGCCCCGCAGGCCCGCTCATAAAACACCATCAGTTCTTCACGCGCGGTAAAGCCCCACAGCGGCGGCGTCAGCGCGCCCACATCCAAGGCACCCGTGGTCACGTTCATCAGGTGGTTCAGCACGCGGCCAATTTCGCAGAACAGCACGCGGATCAGCTGCGCGCGGCGCGGCACGACCACACCGGTCAATTTTTCAATCGCCAGACACCAGGCATGTTCCTGGTTCATCGGGGCCACATAATCCAGCCGGTCGAAATAGGGCAGGTTTTGCAGATAGGTCCGCGATTCCATCAGCTTTTCGGTGCCGCGGTGCAAGAGGCCGATATGCGGGTCGCAGCGTTCCACAATCTCGCCGTCCAGCTCCAGCACCAGACGCAGAACGCCATGCGCCGAAGGGTGTTGCGGGCCGAAGTTGATGTTGAAGTTGCGGATTTTCTGCTCGCCTGTCAGCGCGTCGTCAAAATTGCCGTCCATCATAGCAGACCCTCACCCATGTTTCTGCGCCAAGCCTCGGGCAATGCCGGGAACTGGCGGGCGACAAATTCATATTGCGGCATGAGCAGCACCTGCGCGCGGGCGCGGTGATCGGCCGTCATGGCCAGTGCCGCACCTTCATGCACGCGGTGGCCAAAGTCGGCCGCCCGCACGCCGATCCCCAGAAAGGCGCAAAGCCGCGCCAGACCGGGGGCCGTCAGCATGTCATCCTGTGTCAGCAGCATCAGCCGCTGCGGGGCCACCGCCGCGCGCAGCCGGGTGATTGCACCGACATAATCGCCGCGCGACAATGCGCCACCGGCATCCTCGCCACGCAGCACCCGCTCCATCAGCGCGAATGCCGCGTCGGGCACGGCATCGGCGGCCTTGGCGGCGCGTTCGGCCATCATGCGCACCTGGCTCCACAGCCGGGACACCGGATCGCGCAGCAGATAGACAAAGCGCACATCGCCCGCCATGCAAGCCATGTCGCGCAGCCGCGCCTCGGGCAGCAGGGCATAGGCGGGGGTGATGTCGGCCACCAGCCGCCGGGTGCCCCGCCCTTCGGCCAGATAGGCCAGATAGGCGGCCCGGTCATCGCGGCGCTGCTTCAGGATGCGGATCCAGTCCAGCACATCGCGCAGCTTTTCGGCCAGCCGGTCGGTGGCACCCGATTTCACCATGCGGCGCGACAGCTTTTCCGCCGCCGCCTGCTGCACACGCAACTGGTGGCCATAGCCGTTGTTTTCCACGGCGTCGAAGTAATGCAGTTCCTTGATGCTGCGCAGATGGCAGTCGGGATGCCCGGCCAAATGGTTGTAAAGCCAGGTTGTCCCGGCTTTCGCGGCCCCCACGCACAGCATTATGGTCGGTTCCTGCGTCACCGCACCGCCCCCGTTCAGGCCTTGGCCTTGTCGTCACCCGGCAGGATGTAATCGGCACCCTCCCACGGCGACATGAAATCGAACTGCCGGTATTCCTGCACCAGTTTCACCGGCTCATAGACCACGCGCTTTTGCGCCTCGTCATAGCGGACCTCGGTGTAACCCGTGGTCGGGAAATCCTTGCGCAGGGGATGGCCGCGAAAGCCATAATCGGTCAGGATGCGGCGCAGGTCGGGGTGGCCCGCGAACAGGATGCCGAACATGTCGAACACCTCACGCTCGAACCAGTTGGCCGAGGGGTGCAGCGTGACAATCGAAGGCACCATGTCATCGGCACGGATCGCCGCCTTCAGCCGGATGCGCTGGTTCTGATACATCGACAGCAGGTGATAGACCACGTCGAACCGCTGGCTGCGTTCGGGGTGGTCGATGGCGGTGATGTCAACCAGCGTGGAAAACCGGCAGCTGCCATCGGTTTGAAGAAAGTCGACCAGTGGCACCAGTTGCGCCGCCAGCACCTCCAGCGTCAACTCGCCATGCGAAATGGACCAGGACAGCACGGCATTGGGCCGGCGGGCCTCGATATGGGTGGCGAGTTCCGTGAGCGCGTCCGACATGGAAACTCCTTACCGCGTGATGGTGCCGGTGCGGCGGATTTTCCGCTGCAATTGCAGGATGCCGTACAGCAGCGCCTCGGCGGTGGGCGGGCAGCCGGGAACGTAGATGTCCACCGGCACGATGCGGTCGCAGCCGCGCACCACGGAATAGCTGTAGTGATAGTAGCCGCCGCCATTGGCGCAGGACCCCATCGAGATCACATAGCGCGGTTCGGGCATCTGGTCATAGACCTTGCGCAGCGCCGGGGCCATCTTGTTGGTCAGCGTGCCCGCCACGATCATCAGATCGGACTGGCGCGGGGAAGCGCGGGGTGCTGTGCCGAACCGTTCCAGATCATAGCGAGGCATGGACGTGTGGATCATCTCCACCGCGCAGCAGGCCAGGCCGAACGTCATCCAGTGCAGGCTGCCGATGCGCGCCCAGTTGATGATGTCTTCGGTCGAGGTCAGCAGAAACCCCTTGTCCTGCAACTCGGCGTTCAGCGCCAGCGTGGCCACCTCGGCGTCGCCGCCTGCGGTGTTCGCCCCTGTCATCACTCCCATTCCAGCGCCCCCTTCTTCCACTCATAGGCAAAGCCCACGGTCAGCACGCCCAGAAACACCATCATCGACCAGAAACCGGCCATCGACATTTCGCCAAAGGCCACCGCCCAGGGGAACAGGAAAGCCACTTCCAGATCGAAGATGATGAACAGGATCGACACAAGATAGAACCGCACATCGAACTTCATGCGCGCATCATCAAAGGCGTTGAAGCCGCATTCATAGGCCGACACCTTTTCGGGGTCGGGGTTGCGCACGGCAAGGATGGCGGCGGACAGCAACAGCACAAGGCCAAGCCCCACCGCCAATGCCAGAAAGATCAGGATCGGAAGATACTCTCGGAGAAGATCGTCCACGAGTGGCTCCTTCGGCTGGCGGCTGGCCGTAAGGGCTGGCGCGCGATCAGTTGCTGGCCCCCGTTTACTCTGCCCCCTCTGCGGGGTCAACCAAAGCCGGGGCCAAAACACCCCCCTGCGACAAGGGGTTTCGCCGCTTCATGCCGTTGTTCGGGAAAAATTTTTGCAGATGCAGCATGAACAGGCGCTGCAGGGGCATCGCCCTGAGTCGGCGCAGCGGCCCGGCGGGCCTGCCGGGCGATGTTAGCGCGACCACGCGGGCGGGCGGCGGGCAAAGAAGGCCGCTATCCCTTCGGCGGCCTCGGGGCTTTCCCAACGCGCGACAAGGGCCGCGATGGACGCTTCGATCACCCGGTCATCCAGCGGCGGGCCAAGGCTGCGGATCATCGCCTTGGTTGCCGCCACCGCCCCGGGGGCACAGGCCAGCAGCGGGGCCAGTTCGGCCTCGACCGCCGCATCCAGCGCATCGGCGGCCACCACCTGCGCCAGCAGGTTCAGTCGCTGCGCCTCGGCCGCGGAAAACAGCCGTGACGACAGCATCACCTGCCGCGCCGCGCCCTCGCCCATGCGGGCAAGCACATAGGGGCCGATCGTGGCTGGTATCAGCCCCAGCCGGGTTTCCGTCAGCCCGAACCGCGCGCTATCCACCGCGATGGCCAGATCGCAGACCGCCAGCATGCCCACACCGCCGCCATAGGCCGGGCCCTGCACCCGCCCGATCAGCGGTTTGGGCAGGTCGTTCAGCGCGCGCAGCATATGCGCCAGTTGCCGTGCCCCGGCGGCGCGCGTGGCGCTGTCGGCCTGCATCTGCGCCTGCATCCAGCCCAGATCGCCCCCCGCGCAGAATGTGGCCCCCGCGCCGGTCAACACAACCGCCCGCACCGCCCCGTCCGCCGCCAGCACCTGCGCCGCCTGCGTGATCTCGGCCATCATCTGCGACGACAGCGCATTGTGCTTTTCCGGCCGGTTCAGGGTCAGCCGCGCCACACCGCGCGCGTCGGTGTCCATTGTGATCGTGTGGAACATCGCGGCCTCCCAGCCAAAATTCTTCCAAGAATTTTTTCAAGAATTTTCGACAAAATTCTTGCCTCACCCGGCCCGGAACGCCCGCGCCATGTCCGCCGCCCGCGCCAGCAGCGCCGCATCCAGCCCGGTCTCAAACCCCCGCGCTGCCAGATGCGCCGCGACCTTTTCCGTGGCCACATTGCCCGCCGCACCCGGCGCATAGGGGCAGCCGCCCAGCCCCCCCACCGCCGCATCCACCACCCGCAGACCCATCTCCAGCGCCACGTCGATCACATCCAGCGCCCGCCCTGCCGTGTCGTGGCAATGCGCCGCAAGCCGCTGGGGCGGCAGTTCCTGCACCACCGCCTCCAGCATGGCGGCGAAACCATCTGGCGTGGCCTGCCCCAGCGTATCGCCCAACGACACCTCATGGCAGCCCAGATCGCGCAGCGCCGCCACCACGCCTGCCACGGCGACGGGCCGGGTCGGCCCGTCGAAAGGGCATGCCACCACCATCGACACATAGCCGCGCAGCTTTACATTTTCCTGCCTTGCGGCCTCTGCCAGTGTGGATAACCGCGCCAAACTTTCCATAATCGAACAATTCAGGTTGGCGCGCGAAAATCCCTCGCTGGCCGAGACGAACACCGCCACCTCATCGGCGCCCGCCGCCCTAGCCGCCTGATAACCGCGCAGGTTGGGGGCAAGCGCCACATAGCCCACGCCCGCCCGCCGGGTGATGCGCGCCAGCACATCCGCACCGTCGGCCATCTGCGGCACCCATTTCGGGCTGACGAAGCTGGCCACCTCGATGCGGCGAAAACCCGCGCGCGACAAAAGGTCAACCAGCGCCACCTTGTCTGCGGTGGGGATCAGCCGCGCCTCGTTCTGCAGGCCGTCGCGGGGGCCGACCTCATATATCTCCACCCGTTCAGCCATCGGCCTCCTCCAACCGCACCAGCGCCGCGCCCGCCTCTACCTGCATGCCGGGCTGCACCAGCACTTCGGCCACCACGCCGTCGCGCGCGGCAGTCAGCACATGTTCCATCTTCATCGCCTCCAGCACCGCCATGCGGTCGCCCTGCGCCACCGCCTGCCCTGCGGTCACGAACACCGCCCGCACCAGCCCCGGCATGGGCGACAGCGTCAGCCCACCCTGCCCCGCCGCCTGCGCAGCGCGCGCCAGCGGGTCGATGATGTCAAAGCGGAAGGTGCCCCGGCTGCGCCCGCTGGCAAAGACATGCACCGCATCCGCCGTCTGCACCACGGGGAACGGGCCCTCCCCCTCCACCTGCCAGCCGCCGTCGCGGCGTTCGGCGTGGTAAAGCATGCCCTCGATTTCCACCCGCGCCTGCCCCGGCCCGTCAAACCAGACCATCGCCGACACCAATTCGCCCGCATGGCGCAGCACGACATTCTGGCGCATGGCGACCCACAGGGTAAAGCCCTCCAGCAGCCCGCCCGGCCCCGGCAGCGCATGGGCCAGCACCGCCGCCACCTTGACCGGCATCCGCAACGCGGGCGGGGCAGCAAGACTGTCAATGTCGCGCGCGATCAGCCCGGTATCCACCTCGCCCTGCGCAAAGCCCGCATGCCGCGACAGCGCAGCAAGAAACGCCAGATTGGTGACAGTGCCCGCCACCTGCGTCTGGTCAAGCGCGCTTGTCAGCTTTTGCAACGCGGTGGCGCGGGTGGGGCCATGGGTGATGATCTTGGCAATCATCGGGTCATACCAGGGGCTGATCACATCGCCCGACCGCACCCCGGTATCGGCGCGGATGCCGGGGGGAAAAGCCAGATGGTCCAGCCGCCCCGTGGCTGGCAGGAACCCCGCCGCCACATCCTCGGCATAAAGCCGCGCCTCAAAGGCATGGCCATTGATCGCCAGCTGGTCCTGCCGCAGCGGCAATGCCTCACCTGCCGCTACGCGCAACTGCCATTCCACCAGATCGACGCCGGTAATGGCCTCTGTCACCGGATGTTCGACCTGAAGGCGCGTGTTCATCTCCATGAACCAGAAGCGGTCTGTGTACAGGCCGTCCGCGCCATCGACGATGAATTCCACCGTGCCCGCGCCGCTGTAACTTATCGCCTTGGCCGCCCTGACCGCCGCATCGCCCATGGCGGCGCGCATTTCCGCTGTCATGCCCGGTGCCGGGGCCTCTTCGATCACCTTCTGGTGGCGGCGTTGCAAGGAACAGTCCCGCTCGAACAGATGCACGGCATCGCGGCCATCGCCGAACACCTGCACCTCGATATGGCGGGGGCGGTCGATGTATTTTTCGATCAGCACCGCGTCATTGCCAAAGGCGTTGCGCGCCTCGGCCTGCGCCGATGCCAGCGCGTCGGGAAAATCCGCCGCCCGGTCCACACGCCGCATGCCCTTGCCGCCGCCGCCCGCCACCGCCTTGATCAGCACGGGAAAACCGATGAGGCCTGCCTGCTGCGCCAGATGGCCCGCCCGCTGGTCATCGCCCTGCCAGCCCGGCACCACCGGCACGCCCGCCTGCCGCATCAGCGCCTTGGCCGCATCCTTCAGCCCCATCGCCCTTATGGCCGCCGCCGACGGCCCGATGAACACCAGCCCCTCGGCCACCACCTGATCGACGAAATCGGGGTTCTCCGACAGGAACCCATAGCCGGGGTGAATCGCCTCGGCCCCCATGGTGATGGCCGCGCTCAGAATGGCATCGGCGTTCAGGTAACTGTCCTTCGGCGCGGGCCCGCCCAGCCAGGCCGCCTCATCCGCCATCTGCACATGCAGGGCATCGCGGTCGGCCTCGGAATAGACGGCGACCGTGGCCACCCCCATCCGGCGGCAGGTGGCGATGACCCGACAGGCAATCTCGCCCCGGTTGGCGATCAGGATTTTGCGGAACATGCGACCCCCAGCTTTTTTGCAGCATTCAACAGGTGGCGCTGGGTCCGTTGATCCAATGCCACAAGCATGACCGCGGACGGCAGGTGATGCGTGAGCAGAAAATCGGCGACTGTTGCCACGGCTATTTCGGCAGCCTTGTCATGCGGATACCCATAGGCCCCTGTTGAAATGGCCGGTATCGCAAGTGTGGCGCAGCCAAGATCCGAAGCGGCGGCCAAGACGTTTCTGTAGCAATCGGCCAGCAGGCGCGCTTCGCCTGCCTCGCCCTGTTTCCAGTATGGCCCGACCGTGTGGATGATGTGGCGCACCGGCAAGGCATGCCCGCCCGTCACCTTGACCTGCCCGACCTCGCATCCCCCCAGCGCCCTGCATTCCTCCAGCAGGCCCGGCCCGGCTGCGCGATGGATTGCGCCATCCACCCCACCACCGCCCAGCAATGACCGGTTGGCCGCATTGACGATGGCATCGACATGCAGGCGCGTGATGTCGCAGATCAGGATGTTGATGTCACCCATGGCCCATCACATCCGGAACAGACCGAACCGCGTCGGCTCGATCGGGGCATTCAGTGCCGCGCGCAGGCTTAGCGCCAGCACCTGCCGCGACTGGCGCGGGTCTATGATGCCGTCGTCCCACAGGCGCGCGGTGGCGTAGAGCGGGTGGCTTTGGCGTTCGAACATTTCCAGCGTGGGGCGTTTGAAGGCGGTTTCCTCGTCTGCCGACCATGTGCCGCCCGCCCGCTCGATCCCGTCGCGTTTCACCGTGGCCAGCACGCCCGCCGCCTGTTCGCCGCCCATCACGGAAATGCGGGAGTTTGGCCATGTCCACAGAAAGCGCGGCTGATAGGCGCGGCCCGCCATGCCGTAATTGCCCGCACCAAAGGAACCGCCGACCAGCAGGGTGATTTTGGGCACATTGGTGGTGGCCACCGCCGTTACCAGCTTGGCCCCGTGGCGCGCGATGCCCTCATTCTCGGTTTTGCGGCCCACCATGAAGCCGGTGATGTTTTGCAGGAACACCAGCGGGATGCCGCGCTGGCTGCACAGTTCCACGAAATGCGCGCCCTTCACCGCCGAGTCGGAAAACAGGACACCATTGTTGGCGATGATGCCCACCGGCATGCCCATCACATGCGCGAACCCCGTCACCAGCGTTTCACCGAAGCGCGCCTTGAATTCGTCAAGGCGTGATCCGTCCACCAGCCGGGCGATCACCTCGCGGATGTCATAGGGGGTGCGCAGGTCGGCAGGCACCACGCCCAGCATCTCGGCAGGGTCATAGGCCGGGTCTTCGGCGCTTTGCCAACCGGGGGCGACGGGGCGGTTCAGGTGGCGCACCGCCTCGCGCGCAAGGGCCAGCGCATGCGCGTCATCCTCGGCCAGATAGTCGGCGACGCCGGACAGCCGGGTATGCACATCGCCGCCGCCAAGGTCTTCGGCGCTGACCACCTCGCCGGTCGCGGCCTTCACCAGCGGCGGACCCGCCAGAAAGATCGTGCCCTGATCCCTGACGATGATGGTCACATCGCTCATGGCCGGAACATAGGCCCCGCCTGCGGTGCAGGAGCCCATGACAACGGCGATCTGCGGAATGCCCAGCGCCGACATCCGCGCCTGATTGTAGAAGATGCGCCCGAAATGGTCGCGGTCGGGGAAAACCTCATCCTGATTGGGCAAGTTGGCCCCGCCTGAATCGACCAGATAGAGGCAGGGCAACTGGCATTCCTGCGCAATTTCCTGCGCACGCAGATGTTTCTTGACCGTCATCGGGTAATAGGTGCCGCCCTTCACCGTGGCGTCGTTGCACACCACCATCACCTGACGGCCATGCACCAGCCCGACGCCCGCGATCACCCCGGCTCCGGGGGCGGCCCCGTCATACATGCCATGCGCCGCCATCGCGCCGATTTCCAGAAAGGGCGATCCGGGGTCGATGAGCGCGCCCACCCGTTCACGCGGGCTCATCTTGCCGCGCGCACGGTGCCGCGCCAGCGCCTTGTCGCCACCGCCCGCAGCAGCCAGATGGGCCGCGGCGTTGATGGCTTCCAACGCCTCCAGATGCACCTCGCGGTTCCAGCGGAAGGCTTCGGATGTGGGCAGCGCGCGGGAGATCAGACGCATGGGGGGCGGCCTTGGGCATGGTCGGGTTCAGTTGTGGGGGCCAACGGACTGGCGATGTGGGGGGTCGCCCCGCCGACACATTGATGACGGTCTGCTGACATCACGCCCCCATCAACTCGCGCCCGATCAGCATGCGCCTGATCTCGCTGGTGCCTGCGCCGATTTCCATCAGCTTGGCGTCACGGAACAGGCGGCTGACGGTGCTGTCGGCCAGAAACCCTGCCCCACCCAGCGCCTGCACCGCCTGATGCGCCTGCACCATGGCCTGCTCGCTGGCGTAAAGCACGCAGGCCGCGGCATCGGCGCGGGTGACGGTGCCCTTGTCGCAGGCTTTGGCTACCTCATAAACATAGGCCCGCGCCGTGTTCAGCCCCACATACATATCGGCAAGCTTGCCCTGCATCAGTTGGAAATCGCCGATCCGCTGGCCGAACTGGCGGCGTTCGCGCAGGTAAGGCAGCACCTCGTCCAGACAGGCGGCCATGATGCCGGTGCCGATGCCTGACAGCACCACACGCTCATAGTCGAGGCCGGACATCAGCACGCGCACGCCTTTGCCCTCAAGCCCCAAAACATTCTCGAAGGGCACCTCCACATCGTCAAAGATCAGCTCGGCGGTGTTTGACCCGCGCATGCCCAGCTTGTCGAAATGCGGCGATGTGGAAAAACCCTTCATTGTCTTTTCGACCAGAAACGCCGTGATGCCTTTCGATCCGGCCGCCGGATCGGTCTTGGCATAGACCACCAGCACATCGGCATCGGGGCCGTTGGTGATCCAGTATTTGTGGCCCCTGAGGCTGTAATAGCCGTTGCGCCGCTCGGCCCGCAGGCTCATCGCCACCACGTCAGACCCTGCCCCGGATTCCGACATGGCCAGCCCACCCACATGTTCGCCCGACACCAGACGCGGCAGATAGCGCGCCTTCTGGTCCGCCGTGCCGTTCAGCGCGATCTGGTTCACGCACAGGTTGGAATGCGCGCCATAGCTGAGCGCGACCGAGGCCGAGGCGCGTGCGATTTCCTCCACCGCGACCACATGCGCCAGATAGCCCATGGCCGCGCCGCCGTATTCCTCGGGCACCGTGACGCCCAGCAGCCCAAGATCGCCCATCTCGCGCCACAGCACTGCTGGAAAGGCATTCGTGCGGTCCACCTCGGCCGCCAGCGGTTTCAACCGGTCCTGCGCCCAGGCCTGCACCATGTCGCGCAGCACGCCCACATCCTCGCCCAGATCAAAGCGCATCGCTGCCGTGAACATGCCGTCTCCTCCCCAGGAACTGAACATATGTTCAATAAACTGGATTTCCCGAGTCGGGTCAAGCGGCGGGGTGGAACTTTGGCAACTTTCGCGCATTGTTGCCGCTGACCGGGAAAAGGGAACCGTTGATGAAAAGCAGCAGAATTCTGGCCGCCTGCGTGGCGCTGGCGGCGCTGCCCGCCACAGCACAGCAGGTGGGCGAAGTGGGCGTGGACTGGGTGGGCAATGACATAATCATTGATGCCCTGCCCGACCCCGAAGTGCAGGGGGTCACCTGCCACGTCGCCTATTTCGAACGGTCGCTGATCGACCGGGTGTCGCAGGGCAACTGGTTTGAGGATCCGTCCAACGCATCCATCGCCTGCCGCCAGACCGGGCCGATCACCATCGGCGACATCGAACGCGGCGAGGATGGCGAGGAGATTTTCCGCGAAAGCCGCTCGCTGGTGTTCAAGTCGCTGCGCGTGACGCGGATTTTCGACGAGGCGAACCAGACGCTGATCTATCTGGCGCATGCCAGCGAAGTCAGCGAAGGCTCGGCCAAGATGTCGCTTTCCACGGTGCCGCTTTATCGCGGCCAATAACCCTCAGCGCAGGGCGGAACCCTCAGCGCAGGGCCGGCAGCGCCATGGCCAGCAGCACCAGCGCCATGGGCAGCGCGAACAGAAAGCCGAAGGCGCCGTAACCCAGCGCCCCGGCAATGCCACCCACCAGAAACGCCGACATCAGCTGCGCCAGTATCACCGCCTTGCGCGGGTCATGCCCGGGCAAGGCGCGGCCCGACCCATGACGATAGGCGGCGCGGCCGATCTCGATGCCCAGATCGGTGACAATGCCGGTGACATGCGTGGTGCGGATGCGCGCGCCCGACAGTTTGGTGATCGTGGCATTCTGCACCCCCATGATGAAGCACAAAAGGCCCAGCGCCGCAGGGTTGGCCACCGGATGCGCCTGCCCCAGCAGGCCCAGCCCGGCAAAGCCCAGCAGCAGCACCCCCTGCAACGCCACGGGCAGGGCATATTGCGCGCGGGGCCGGTGGTGCCGCGCCCAGACCACCAGCACCGCCGACAGCGCCGCCCCGGACAGAAACAGTGCAATCGCCACCACGGCTTGCAGCACGGGTTGCAGGTTGGCCAGCGCGATATTGTCGGCCATCAGTGACAAATAGCCGGTCATGTGCGATGTGAACTGCCCCAGCGCCAGAAACCCGCCGGCATTGGCCCCGCCCGCGATGAAGGCCAGTATCAGCGCCAAGGCCCTGTCGGCCACCCCGGCCCTGCGATGCGCCACCAGCAGCCGCAGGCGGCGCATCAGGGGGCGGTTTCGGGATAGGGCCATGTTGTTTTGCTCGGCTGCTCGGGCAAAGTCTTGGGGCAGCGGCGGGGGGTTTGCAACAAGGATCACCGGCCTTGCGGTGATACGCGGGGCTACATCGCGCAACGCGCGCCCGCAGCGTCAATCCGCCCCGGTCACACCCGCCACAGGCCCCACCTCACCCTGCCAGACCGCCGCCACCTCGGCCCGGATGATGCGGGCGATCAGTGCGCAATCGGGCACCGAGAATGTCAGTGGCACCCGCATGTCGATCAGCCCGGCCAGCACCCGGTCGGTCTGCGGCAGCGGTGCGGGGTTGGCATAGCGCCAGTGGTCATATCGCGAGGTGAAGGCGACCGGTTCTTCAGCGCCGAACCATTTCAGCTCCACCCCCCGCGCGGCGCAGCGGGCCAGCAGCGCCTGCACGCGGGCAGGCTTCCACCCCGGCAGCAGGAACTGGAAGGATGACCCCACATAGGTTTCATGGTCCGGGCGCGGGATCAGATGCAGGCCGGGCGCATCCGCCAGACCAGACTCCAACGCCTGATACCGTTCGGCCCAGCGGGCCACCCGCTCGGCCAGTGTCGCCAGTTGCGGGCGCAGGATCGCGGCGCGCAGGTTGTCCATCCGGCCAGAGATGTTGGGCGTGTCATATTTCAGCGCGGCAAAGGCCTCGGGCGGCGGGGCGGCGCGGTGCCGGGCGTATAGCATGTAGCTGCCCGACAGCAGCACGGCCCGCGCCATGACCTCGGCATCGTCGGAAACCAGCAGCCCACCCTCGCCGGAGTTGGCGTGCTTGTAGGTTTGCGTGGAATAGCAGGCCACCCGCCCGTGCCGCCCCGAAGGCACCCCGCGCCATGCCGCCCCCATCGTATGCGCGCAATCCTCGACCACCGTGACCCCTGCCGCAGCGCACAGGCGCATCAGCGCATCCATGTCGCAGATATGGCCGCGCATATGCGACAGCAGCAGCACCCGCGCACCGCAGGCGAATTTGGCCGCCAGATCATCAAGGCAGATCGTCAGGTCTTCTGTCACCTCGACAAACACCGGCACCGCGCCGACCGAGGCGATGGCCCCCGGCACCGGCGCAAGGGTAAAGCCGTTCGACAGCACCAGATCGCCCGGCCCCACTCCCACGGCCCGCAGCGCACAGCCCATGGCATAGCCGCCCGAGGCCACCGCAAGGCAATAGCGCGCGCCGGTCAGGGCCGCGAACTCCTCCTCCAGCAGGGCGGTTTCGGCCACCTCGCCCGGGGCGGTGTTGTAGCGGTGCAGCCGGCCATGGCGCAGCACGGCCATGGCCGCGGCGATCCCGGCTTCGGGGATGGGTTCCTGTTGGGTGAAGCTTCCGCTGAAACGTTCCATGATGCCTTTCTATGCCGCCGGAGGCCACCGTCAACGGGGCAGCAGCCGTATCGCCAGTTCATGCAGGTCGTCGAAGTGATCCAGCAGCGCCTCGGGGGCCCACCGCGCCACGCCAGCGCCCTCGGGGCCGAATGTCACCAGAACCGAAGGCACATTCGCCGCAGCCGCCGTCAGCCGGTCGGTCTCGGTATCGCCCACCAGCAATGACAGAGCCACACGGCCCCCCGCCCGCTGCACCGCCGCCGCATAGGGGGCCGCGTCGGGCTTGCGCGTGGGCAGCGTGTCGGCCCCCACCAGCGCGCCGAACAGATCGCGGATGCCAAGGCTGCGGATCAGCGCCTCGGCCAGAGCTTCGGGCTTGTTGGTGCAGATCGCTGTGGCAAAACCCGCCGCGCGCAATGTCTCGACCGCCGCAACGGCCCCGGGGTAAAGCGTCGTATGAACGTTGACGGCCCCGGCATAGGCCTCCAGCAGCACCGGATACTGCCCGTCCACCATCGCCTCGTCCCACTCCACACCCAGCCGCTGAAACCCCAGCCGCAGCATCGGGCGTCCGCCCAGCAGCGCGGTAGACGCGTCACGCGAGGCATCCAGCACATCGCCGTGGCCCAGGCCGCGAAAGCAGGCATTGGCCGCCGCCACCAGATCGCCGCTGGTATCGGCCAGCGTGCCGTCCAGATCAAAGACCACCGTGCGCATGTTCATCCCCCTTGCCATTTGGGCCAGTGTAACAGCCCGAAAGGCCGCGTGATGCAGGCACCCTTGCGGCCCGCCCCCAGCGAGGTAAAACGGGGGCCTCGCAAAGGGAAGGGGTTCCATGTCTGTTTCATCGCCCGTGTCGCTGATCGTGCTGGCCGCAGGGCAAGGCAGCCGGATGAATTCCGACCTGCCCAAGGTGCTGCATCCGCTGGGCGCGGCCCCGCTCTTGCACCACGCCATGCAGGCGGGCCGCGCGCTGGACCCGGGCCGCGTGGTGGTGGTGGCGGGCCATGGCGCGGATGCCGTGCGCGCCGCCGTGCTGGCCTATGACGACACGGCCGAGGTGGTGGTGCAGGCCGAACAGCTGGGCACCGCGCATGCCGTGGCGCAGGCGGCACCCTTGCTGGCCAATACCCCCGGCGATGCGGTGGTGCTGTATGGCGACACGCCTTTCATCCGGCATGAGACGCTGGATGCGATGCGCGCCGCCCGCACCCGGCATGATGTGGTGGTGCTGGGCTTCCACGCCACGGGCCGCTACGGGCGGCTTGTGCTGGTCGATGGCATGCTGGAGCGCATCGTCGAATACAAGGACGCGACCGAGGACGAACGCGCGATCACGCTGTGCAACTCGGGCCTCGTCTGCGCCGATGCGGCGCTGCTGTTCAGCCTTGTCGCCGGGGTGGGCAACAACAACGCGGCGGGCGAGTATTACCTGACCGACATCGTGGAAATCGCCCGCAGCCGTGGCCTTTCCGCCGGGGTGGTGATCTGCGACGAGGCTGAAACGCTGGGCATCAACACCCGCGCCGAACTGGCCCGCGCCGAGGCGGCGTTCCAGACCCGTGCCCGGGCCGAGGCGCTGGAAAACGGCGTGACCCTGACCGCCCCCGATACGGTGTTCTTCGCGCTGGACACGTTCATCGGCCGTGATGCGGTGATCGCGCCCAACGTGGTGTTCGGCCCCGGCGTCACCATCGAATCCGGCGCCGAAATCAGGGCCTTCTGCCATCTGGAAGGCTGCCACATCAGCCGGGGGGCCACCGTCGGCCCCTTTGCCCGCCTGCGGCCCGGGGCCGAACTGGGCGAGGATGTGCATGTCGGCAATTTCGTGGAAATCAAGAATTCCGTGCTGGATGACGGGGTGAAGGTGGGCCATCTGACCTATCTGGGCGATGCCACGGTGGGCGAGAACACCAATATCGGCGCGGGCACCATCACCTGCAACTATGATGGCGTGAACAAACACCGCACCACCATCGGCAAGAATGCCTTCATCGGGTCCGACACCATGCTGGTCGCCCCGGTAAGCGTGGGCGCTGGGGCGATGACCGGCTCCGGCTCGGTCATCACCGCCGATGTGCCCGCCGATGCGCTGGCCATCGGGCGCGCGCGGCAGGTCACGAAACCGGGCTTCGCCACCAAACTGCGCGACATCTACAAGGCGGCACGCGCCGCGAAAAAGGGGCAGTAACATGTGCGGCATCGTTGGCGTTCTGGGCAACCACGAGGTCGCCCCCCTGCTGGTCGAGGCGCTGAAGCGGCTGGAATACCGGGGCTATGACAGCGCAGGCATCGCCACGGTGAACAAGGGCCGGCTCGACCGCCGCCGCGCCGTGGGCAAGCTGGTGAACCTGTCCGACCTTCTGGTGCATGATCCGCTGGCGGGCAAGGCGGGCATCGGCCACACCCGCTGGGCCACCCATGGCGCGGCCACGGTCGTCAATGCCCACCCCCACCGCGCGGGCCGCGTGGCCGTGGTCCACAACGGAATCATCGAAAACTTCCGCGAATTGCGCGCCGAAGTCACCGCAGCGGGCCTGACGTTCGAGACCGAGACAGATACCGAAACCGTGGCCCTGCTGGCCCGGATGTATATGGATCAGGGCCTTGCCCCGCGTGAGGCCGCTGAGGCCACCCTGCAACGGCTGCACGGCGCCTTTGCTTTGTGCTTCCTGTTTGACGGCGAGGAAGACCTGCTGATCGCCGCGCGCAAGGGCAGCCCGCTGGCCATCGGCCATGGCGACGGCGAGATGTTCGTGGGATCGGATGCCATCGCGCTGGCCCCGATGACCGACCGCATCACCTATCTTGAGGAAGGCGACCGGGCCGTCGTCACCCGCGCCGGGGCCGAGATCTTCAACGCCGAAGGCCAGCGCGCCAACCGCGCGATGACCCGCATCGCCATCGACAGCACCCGTATCGAAAAGGCGGGCTACAAGCATTTCATGGCCAAGGAAATCGCCGAACAGCCGGTGGTCATCGCCGATGCCCTGCGCCATTACATCAGTGGCGGCGCGCTGGCCCTGCCCGAGGGGCTGGATTTCACCAGCGTTGACCGGCTGACGCTGGTGGCCTGCGGCACGGCCAGCTATGCCTGCCTTGTGGCGAAATACTGGTTCGAACAGATCGCGGGCCTGCCCTGCGAGGTCGATATCGCCAGCGAATTCCGCTACCGCGAACCGCCTCTGTCCGACCGCAGTTGGGCGCTGTTCGTCAGCCAGTCGGGCGAAACCGCCGATACCCTGGCCGCCCTGCGCTATGCGTCAGGCAAGGTGGCCAAGGTGGTGTCGGTCTGCAACGTGCCCACATCCTCGATCGCGCGCGAGTCCGATCTGGCGCTGCCGATCCTCGCGGGGGTCGAGGTAGGCGTGGCCTCGACCAAGGCCTTTACCTGTCAATTGACCGTGCTGGCGCTGATGGCGCTGAAGGCGGCGGCCGACCGGGGGCGGCTGGACGGTCCCGCACTGGCCGCACATCTGGCCGATCTCGCCACCCTGCCCGGCCTGATGAACCACGCGCTGCGGCTGGCCGGTGACATCGCCCATATCGCCGAGGAACTGGCCGAGGCGCAGGACATCCTGTTCCTGGGGCGTGGCCCGATGTTCCCGCTGGCCATGGAAGGCGCGCTGAAACTCAAGGAAATCAGCTATATCCACGCCGAAGGCTATGCGTCGGGGGAACTCAAACACGGCCCCATCGCCCTGATCGACGCCCGCGTGCCGGTGATCGTGATGGCCCCCAAGGACACGCTGTTCGAGAAAACCGTCAGCAACATGCAAGAGGTGATGGCAAGGCATGGCAAGGTGCTGCTGATCTCCGACATGGCCGGTGTTCAGGCGGCGGGCATGGGCTGCTGGCAGACGCTGACCCTGCCCGCAGCCCCCGCCCTGCTGGCCCCGATCCTTTACGCCATCCCCGCGCAGTTGCTGGCCTATCACACCGCCATCGCCAAGGGCACCGATGTGGACCAGCCGCGCAACCTCGCCAAATCCGTGACGGTGGAGTGAACCGATGATCGACGCCGCAATCGCGCTGATCCGGGCGCAGGCCGAACCGGGCAATGCCGAAACCATGGCCGCCTATCACAAGGCCCCGCGCGTATATTTCGGCACGCCCAACCCCGCCATCGACGCGCTGGTGAAAGACTGGCGGGCCGAGCTTGATCTTGAGGCGCGCCTGGCGCTGGCGCAGGGCCTTTGGGCCAGTGACGTGCACGAGGCGCGGGTGGCGGCGGCCAAACTGCTGACCCAGGCCCGCATCCGCCCCGATGACAGCGCCGCCTGGGCCCTGATCTGCACCTGGGTGCCGGGGTTCGACGCCTGGGCCATCGCCGATTCGGCCTGTATCGCGGCCCAGAAACGCATCAGCGCCGATCCGGCCCGGCTGGACGACGTGGAAAGCTGGACCACCCATGAAAACATGTGGACACGGCGCGCGGCGCTGGTGGCCACCCTGCCCTTTGCCAAGCTGAACCACCTGAAACCGGCGGAACATGACGCGCGCGAACGGGTGCTGGGCTGGGCCGCATCCTATGTCGGCGACCGCGACTGGTTCATCCAGAAAAGCATCGCCTGGTGGCTGCGCGATCTGTCCAAACACGACCCGGCCCGCACGCAAAGCTTTCTGGCCGAACATGGCCCCTACATGAAATCCTTCGCCCGCAAGGAAGCCGCGCAATACCTGCCGCCCGATACAGTTGCGCCGCCCGCAGAAGACACCCCGCCCGCGTCATTTTCTGCCTGAAAATATCCTCGGGTGAGGGGTCCGGGGAGAGGGCAGACAGCCCTCTCCCCGGCCTGTTCAAACGAAACGCCGCAGGCCTACTGCGCGAATACCCGCACTTCCACCAGATCGGTCAGCCCCAGACCCAGCGCGCGATAGGCCGCCAGCGACAGTTGCGCGCTTCCCGTGCCCGGCAGCAGGTCCACCGCCACGCTTTGCCCGCCCGCCGTTTCCACCCGCCCCTTGCCGGGCGCGCTGACCAGCGACGACCGCAGCCAGAAACCCGGCTCGGCCACCGCCCCCAGTGACACGATCACCGATCCCAGCGCCGCAGCACCTGTGGGTGCGGGGGCCGCCAGCGCCGCAGCCCGTTCGGCATCGGTCGTGGTGTCCAGCGCCTCGGGCGACCCGGCCAGCGGCACTGGCAGGGTCGCGGACGGGCTTTCGGCCACAGGCGCAGCCCCGGCCCTTTCGCCACGGAGATTCTGCATCATGTCGCCACAACCCGCCAGCAGCGGAAGCGACAGCGATACGGCGATGAGTGTGCGCAATTGGGTCATGCCGGCACGATAGTCTGCCCCCGCGCGCCGTTCAACCACCGCAATGCCGCTTGCGGGGAAGACCGCCGAAGCCTACCTTACCTCCATGAACGCACCTCTGATCGACCCTTTTGCCCGCGCGATTTCCTACCTGCGCGTATCGGTCACTGACCGATGCGATTTCCGCTGCCTGTATTGCATGTCGGAAAACATGACCTTCCTGCCCAAATCCGACCTGCTGACGCTGGAGGAACTTGACCGGCTGTGTTCCACCTTCATCGGCATGGGCGTGGAAAAGCTGCGCATCACCGGGGGCGAACCTTTGGTGCGGCGCGGCATCATGACGTTTTTCCGCGCCATGCAGCGGCATCTCGAATCGGGCGCGCTGAAGGAACTGACACTGACCACCAACGGCAGCCAGCTGCGCAAATACGCACAGGAACTGGCCGATTGCGGCGTGCGGCGCATCAACGTGTCGCTGGACACGCTGGATGCCGCCAAATTCGCCCATGTCACCCGCTGGGGTCGGCTGGATCAGGTGCTGGATGGCATCGCGGCCGCACAGGCGGCGGGGATGCGGGTCAAGATCAACGCGGTGGCGCTGAAAGGCTTCAACGAGGATGAACTGATCCCGCTGGTGCGCTGGTGTGGCGACAATGGCCATGACCTGACCTTCATCGAAGTGATGCCGATGGGCGAGATGGGCACCGAAGACCGGCTTGACCAATACTGGTCGCTGAAGGATCTGCGCGCCCGGCTGGCCGCGCAATTCACCCTGACCGATCTGGCCGAACGCACGGGCGGGCCTGCCCGCTATGTGCGGCTGAATGAAACGGGGCAGAAGGTGGGCTTCATCACGCCGCTGACGCATAACTTCTGCGAAAGCTGCAACCGGGTGCGGCTGACCTGCACGGGCGAACTATACATGTGTCTGGGGCAAGAGGATATGGCCGACCTGCGCAGCCCGCTGCGCGCCAGCCCCGATGATGCGGTGCTGGGCCAGGCGATCCGCGCGGCCATACTGCGCAAGCCCAAGGGCCATGACTTCGACTATTCCCGGCAGCAGGTGGCGGGCCAGATGACGCGTCACATGAGCCATACCGGCGGCTGACCCGCCTGTCGCGGTGCGAATTTTCTGCGAAAATTCTTCCTGCCTTGATTTTTCGCAGGAAAATCGTGCCACCAGCCCGCTGCGGCAATTGCGCACGGCAGACACTGTGCAAATCTCAAAAACCCTTGTAGCGTTCAATCGGCGGCTGTTTTGCCGCAGCGTTGTGGCGCGTCGTCGCATCGGGGATGCACCGGAACCGCGCTAAGCCTATCTCTGCCCCGATTGGCAAGGACACCAAAGGCACCGTCATGGACACTCTGCTCCTCTCCCGCATCCAGTTTGGCGCGAACATCTCGTTCCACATCCTGTTTCCGACCATCACCATCGCACTGGGCTGGGTGCTGCTGTTCTTCAAGCTGCGCTACACCGTCACAGGAGACGCGAAGTGGATGCAGGCCTATGGGTTCTGGGTGAAGGTGTTTGCCCTTTCCTTTGCGTTGGGCGTGGTGTCCGGCATCACCATGTCGTTCCAGTTCGGCACCAACTGGCCGGGGTTCATGGAAACCGTGGGCAACGTGGCGGGTCCGCTGCTGGCCTATGAGGTGCTGACGGCGTTCTTCCTTGAGGCGGTGTTTCTGGGCATCATGCTGTTTGGCGCGCAGCGCGTGCCGGGCTGGCTGCACACGCTGGCAACCTTTCTGGTGGCCTTCGGCACCACGATGAGCGCGTTCTGGATCATTGTGCTGAACAGCTGGATGCACACGCCGCAGGGGTATGAACTGCGCGAGGGCGTGGTGCATGCGACCGACTGGTTCGCCATCGTCTTCAACCCCTCGATGCCTTACCGCCTGTCGCACATGCTGCTGGCCTCGGGCCTGACCGTGGCCTTCCTGATCGCGGGGCTGTCGGCGTTCCGGCGTCTGCTGGGCGACCGTTCGGCATCTGTCATGGCCAGCCTGCGCTTTGCGCTGATCCTGGGGGCGGTGCTGATCCCGATCCAGATCGTCGCGGGTGACATGCACGGGCTGAACACGCTGGAACACCAGCCGCAGAAAGTGGCCGCGATGGAAGGCAACTGGGAAACCGGGGGCAACAAGCCCCTGCTGCTGTTCGCCCTGCCGGACGAGGCGGCGCGCGAGAATCATTTCGAGATCGGCATCCCCAACGGGGCCTCGCTGATCCTGAAGCACCATGCCGATGGCGTGATCCCGGGGCTGAACGATTTCGTGGCCGAGGACGGCACAGTGCTGCACCCGCCAGTGGCCCCGGTGTTCTGGGCATTCCGCATCATGGTGGGCACGGGCATGGCGATGCTGGCGCTAAGCTGGGCCGGTGTGGCGCTGATGCTGCGCAGGCGCGGGGTGGAGGGGCTGCCGAAGCCCTATCTTTACGCCACGGTGGCGATGACCTTTGCGGGCTGGCTGGCCACGCTGGCGGGCTGGTATACGACCGAGATCGGCCGTCAGCCTTGGCTGGTCAGCGGCTTGCTGACCACCGAACAGGCGGTGGCCGATGTGCCCGCCCCGCTGGTTCTGGGCACGCTGGTGACGTATCTGGCGATCTATGCCGCGCTGATCGTGGCCTATATGGGGGTCTTGTTTTACCTCGCGCGCAAATCGGCGATGGGCGACCATGTGGCGATGATGCCCCCCTCTTCGGCGGCGCAGGTCGCCATCACGGCAGCGGAGTAACCCATGTTCAGCGATCCCGCCATCTGGCTGCCCTTTGTCTTTGCCGCCCTCATGGGCCTGTCGATCCTGATCTATGTCGTGGCCGACGGGTTCGATCTGGGCGTCGGCGTGCTGTTCCCCTTTGCCGATGATGATGAAAAGGATCTGATGATCGCCTCCATCGGCCCGTTCTGGGATGCCAACGAGACCTGGCTGGTGCTGGCGATCGGGCTGTTGCTGGTGGCGTTTCCTGCGGCGCATGGCGCGATTCTGACCGCGCTTTACCTGCCGGTGGCGGTGATGCTGGTGGGGCTGATCCTGCGCGGCGTGGCGTTCGAATTCCGCGCAAAGGCCCCGGCGCATCACAAGACGCGCTGGAACTGGGCGTTCTACACCGGGTCGATGATGGCGTCGCTGTCGCAGGGCTTCATGCTGGGCATCTACATCCTGGGGCTGGAACAGGGCTGGGCCGACCTTGGCTTTGGCCTGCTGACAGCGGTGTTCCTGACGGTGGGCTACAGCTTCATCGGGGCGGCCTGGCTGATCCTGAAGGCCGAAGGCGCGTTGCAGGTCAAGGCGGTGGCCTGGGCCAAGGGTGGCATCTGGGGGCTGGTGCTGGGGCTGGGGGCGGTGTCCGCCGCGTCTCCGCTGGTCAGCACCCGCATCTGGGACAAGTGGTTTTCCTGGCCCGAATTGCTGTGGCTTGCGCCCTTGCCCCTGTTGTCAGCGGCGCTGGTGGCGGGCCTGTGGCGGGCGTTGCGCCGCCTGCCCCGCCCTGGCGACCACGGCGCATGGGTGCCCTTTGCCGCTGCCACCGCGCTGTTCGTGCTGGCCTTTCTGGGCCTCGCCTATTCCTTCTACCCCTATGTGGTGCCGGAAAAGCTGACGATCTACGAATCCGCCAGCGCGCCCGAAAGCCTGATGATCATCCTTGTGGGCACCGCCGTGGTGCTGCCGATGATCCTGGGCTACACCGTGCTGTCCTATACCGTGTTCCGGGGCAAGGCGAGCCTGCTGAACTATGATCTCATGGCGCAGAACGCGGCCCCAGAGGCGGCGGAAACCGGCACTACAACGGAACGGTGATCTGCACCGCGCGACCGATGTCGGTGGGCACGACCTCCAGCTTGCCGCCAAACTGCGCAACCGACGCCTCGATGATAGCATTGCCGATGCCCGGTTGCGCCGCGTTTGACCCATTGGCCGCGGCGGCAAGGCCCACGCCATCATCGGCGCAGGTCAGGATGTAGGATTTGCCCGGCTCCGCCGTGCCGGTAAGGGTGACGGTGCCGCCATTGCCGTGCGGAAACGCATGTTTGAAGGCGTTGGTGCACAATTCGTTCACAATCACGGCGACAGACCCCGCCACCGCGGGCGAAAGCTGCACCCGTGCCACGTCAAGGCTCAGCGCCACGCCTTCGGGGGCCGTGCCCCGCAAAAGCCCCACGATCTGCGCCAGATATTCGGCAAGGCAGATCGTGCCTTCGGTCTTGGTCTGGTATAGCAGACCATGCAGCGCCGCGACCGTGTCAATGCGCTGCCGCACCACACCCAGCGCCGCGCGCGTTTCGTCCGATGCGGCCTGCCGGCCCTGGATGCGCACCAGCGCGGTGATCGCCGTCAGCGAGTTTTTCACCCGGTGGTCGCTTTCACGCCGCAGGGCCGCCTCGCGCCGCAGGGCAAGCCGCAGTTCAAGCTGTGTCATCACCTGCGCCGCCAGAACGCGCAGCGCATTGATCTGCAAAGGCGACAGCCGGCGCGGCGTGGTATCCAGCACGCAAAGCGTGCCCAAGGGCAGCCCATCCCCGGTGCGCAGCAGCGCCCCGGCATAATAGCGCAGCCCGGGTTCGCCCGCGCAAAGCGGGTTGGAGGCGGTGCGTTGGTCTGCCAGCGTATCCTCGATCTCCAGAAACTCTTCCTCCAGGATCGCATGCGCGCAAAGCGACGTGTCCAGCGGCGTCTCGCGCACGCCCAGCCCGACCTCGGCCTTGAACCACTGGCGGTCCTGGTCGATGAGGTTGATGACGGAAATCGGTGCGTCGCAGATTTCCGACGCCAGCGCCACGATATCGTCGAAATCACTCTCGCGCGGGGTGTCGAGCACGCCGTAACGGTGCAGGGCGGCCAGACGTTCCATCTGCTGTGGGTGCAAGGCCGCTTTCAAATTTCACCTGCCTGACGACGAATGCTGCGCAGGCAGGATAAAGGCCGCCCGCCGAAAGAACAGAGCAAATCGCCGCACCCCATGACCTTGCGTGTGATGACGCAGGGGCATGGGGCGCGGCCCCGCTTCATGCCGCAGGCATCCGCGCCTCGGCCATGCCGGCATACCAGCTTGCGCCGAACGGAATGGCGTTGTCGTCAAAGTTATAGGCAGGGTGATGCACCATCGCGGTGTCACCATTGCCAAGAAAGATATAGGCCCCCGGGCGTTCGTTCAGCATGAAGCTGAAATCCTCGGCCCCCATCAGCGCGGGTGTATCGGGGTTGACCTGCCCCGATACCGCCTGCGCCACCGCCACCGCATGTTCGGTGTTCTCGGGCGCGTTCACCGTCACCGGATAGCCGCGCTGGTAATCCACCACCGCCTGCGCGCCCAAAGCCGTGGCGGTGCCGCCAACGATCTCGGATATGCGCCGCTGCACATAATCCTGCACCGCAGGGTCCATGGTGCGCACAGTGCCCTTCATCTTGACCACCTGCGGGATCACGTTATGCGCCGTGCTGTCGGTGGCCACGGTGCACACGCTGACGACCACCTGTTTCAGCGGGTCCACGCCGCGCGAGGCGATGGTCTGCAACGCCACGATGATATGCGCGGCCACCACAGTGGTATCAATGCAGTCATGCGGCTTGGCGGCATGGCCGCCCTTGCCGGTCACGGTGATTTCAAACTGGTCAGCCGCCGCCATGATGGCACCCGGGCGGATGGCGAAATGGCCCACCGGGATGCCCGGCATGTTGTGCATGCCATAGACTTCCTGCACGCCCCAGCGGTCAAGCATGCCATCGGCCACCATCTCGCGCCCGCCGCCGCCGCCCTCTTCCGCGGGCTGGAAGATCAGCACGACCTTGCCGTCGAACTGCCGCGTCTCGGCCAGGTATTTCGCCGCCCCCAGCAGCATGGCCGTATGGCCGTCATGGCCGCAGGCATGCATCTTGCCCGGCACGGTCGAGGCATAGGCCACCCCGGTCTGTTCGGTGATCGGCAGCGCATCCATGTCGGCGCGGAGCCCGATCGCCCGGCCCACCGTATCTGTCTTGCCATGGATCACGCCCACCACGCCGGTGCGCCCGATGCCCTCCACCACCTCATCCACGCCAAAGCTGCGCAGCAGGTCGGCCACCTTGGCCGCCGTGCGGTGAACGTCGAACAGCAGTTCAGGATGGGCGTGGAAATCCTGCCGCCAGGCGGTGATCTCGGGCAGCAATTCGGCAAAGCGGTTTTTCACGGGCATGGTCAGTCTCCTTTGCCTGCCAGCCTGATCCAAAGCCGCAGGGGGTGCAAGGCGGCACGCGGCAAAAAGCAGCCTTTGGCCAGCCCCGGCGTCAGACCACCCGCAACCCGCCACGACGCGGCATGATCCGCCCGCGCGCCAGTGCCGTGCGGGCCTGCGCGGCTATATCCTCCGCTGTCAGCCCGGCATCGGCATACATCGCGGCGGGGCTGGCCTGTTCGATGAACCGGTCGGGCAGCGTCAGGGTGCGGATCGCAAGGCCGCCGTCCAGCAGCCCCGCGCCCGCCAGCCATTGCAGCACCATCGCGCCAAAGCCGCCCATGGCCCCCTGCTCCACCGTCACCAGCGCCGCATGGTGGCGCACCAGTTGCGCGATCAGCGCGGTATCCAGCGGCTTGGCGAAACGCGCATCGGCCACGGTGGCGCTGATGCCTTCCTCGGCCAGAATATCCGCCGCGCGCAGCGCCTCGTGCAGATGCGCGCCGAAACTCAGCAGCGCCACATCCGTGCCTTCACGCAGCACCCGGCCGCGGCCGATCTCCAGCGGCACACCGCGCGCAGGCAGGTCCACGCCCACGCCCTCGCCACGCGGGAAACGAAAGGCGATCGGGCCTTGGTCATGCGCCACGGCGGTGGCCACCATATGCACCAGTTCCGCCTCGTCCCCCGCCGCCATCACGGTGAACCCGGGCAGCGCCGACAGGAACCCGATGTCGAACGCCCCCGCATGGGTCGCGCCATCGGCCCCCACCAGCCCCGCGCGGTCAATGGCAAAGCGCACCGGCAGGCCCTGCAAGGCCACATCATGCACGATCTGGTCGTAACCCCGTTGCAGGAAGGTCGAGTATATCGCGCAGAACGGCCGCAGCCCCGCCGCAGCCATCCCGGCGGCAAAGGTCACGCCATGCTGTTCGGCAATGCCCACGTCGAACACGCGGCTGGCAAAGCGTTTCGCCATGATGTCGAGGCCCGTGCCCGATGGCATCGCCGCCGTCACCGCGACGATGCGCGGATCGCGGCCCGCCTCATCGGTCAGCGCATTGCCGAACACGCCGGTATAGCTGGGCGCATTCGATTTCGCCTTGGCCTGCACGCCCGACACCGGATCGAATTTGTTCACCCCGTGCCCCTTGTCGGCAGCATTTTCTGCGGGGGCATAGCCCTTGCCTTTCACCGTCACCGCGTGGATCAGCACCGGCCCCGTGGCCCGCGCCCGCGCGGCGCGCAGCGTGGCCAGCAGTGCGGGCATGTCATGGCCATCGACCGGGCCGATGTAGGAAAATCCCAGCTCCTCGAACAGCGTGGCGCCGCCCGGCAGGCCCGTCACCAGCTGCCTTGCCCGCCGCGCACCGTCGCGCAGGGGCCCGGGCAAGGCGGCCTCGAACCCCTCTGCCGCCGCCTTCAATGCCACCAGCGGCCCCGGCGCATGCAGCCCGGCCAGATAGCGCGACATCGCCCCCACGGGCGGCGCGATGCTCATGTCATTGTCGTTCAAGATCACGAACAGCCGCTTGCCCAGATGGCCCGCGTGGTTCAGCGCCTCATAGGCCATGCCGGCCGTGATGGCCCCGTCACCGATGACGGCAATCGTATCGCCCACCGGCTGCCCCATGTCGCGCCCCACCGCAAAGCCCAACGCGGCAGAGATGGAGGTGGAGGAATGCGCGGCCCCGAACGGGTCAAATTCGCTCTCCGACCGTTTGGTGAAACCGCTCAGCCCGCCCCCTTGCCGCAGGGTGCGCATCCGGTCACGCCGCCCGGTGAGTATCTTGTGCGGATAACACTGGTGGCCCACGTCGAAGATCAGCTTGTCCAGCGGCGTGTTGAACACGGCGTGTATTGCCACCGTCAGTTCCACCACCCCCAGCGACGACCCCAGATGCCCGCCGGTTTCCGACACGACAGAGATCACCTCGGCCCGCACCTCATCGGCCAGCCGTCGCAGCGCGGCATCGCCAAGACCCTTCAGGTCGGCAGGCCCGGCCACGCGGTCAAGCATGGGGGTTGAAGGCCGGGAAAGTTCGGGGCGCAGGGGTTCGGTCATGGCAGCCTCCCAAAAAAATGCCGTGTGGGCGAACCACACGGCACCAGGTTCCTGTCGCCAACAGGAAGGGAACCGGGCAGTGGTTGCGCCCCGGATCCGGGCCGGCGTTGGCCCGAATTGGTGGGGGCGGGCGACGCATCGCCCTGCCCCGTGGTATTTCAGACCAGCCGGCTGGCCAGTTCGGCCCCGCCGCGGATCACATCCAGCGCGGCATTGGGGTTCTCGGGCAGAAACCAGGCCAGCGCCCGCAGGATCACCAGAAAGCCGATGATCCCGAACACCAGAACCGCCGCCCAGCCCGCACCGCGCAGCATGTTCATCAGGATCCAGCTGCGCAGCGTCGCCTCGCGGTTTTCCTCGAAATAGGGTTTGTCACTCATGGTCTTTCCCCTCAATCCAGCGGTGCATAGCCGTGGTCCTGTGCCCAGACATACCAGTTGTCCACCACAGTGCCCGTCAGCAGGATGCCGATGCCGCCGGTCAGCGTGACCAGCACGGCAAACCACCAGGCCCAGCGGTGAATCCCCTCCATCGTGGCGTTGAAGCCCATGGTCCAGCGCCAGAACAGTGCGGCGCGTTCCGAGGCCGTGCCACGGTCCACGATCTGCTCCAGTTCGCGGTCGCCGCCAAACCGGCTGACCGCCAGGATGGTCGCCCCGTGCATGGCGAACAGCAGGGCCGAGCCATAAAGGAAGGCAATCGAAAGCGCGTGGAAGGGGTTATAGAACAGGTTGCCATAGGTCAGGCTGAACAGGTTGGTCCAATCCAGATGGCTGAAGATGCCGTAAGGCACGGCTTCCGACCATGACCCCATCAGCACCGGGCGGATCAGGCCCAGCACCAGGAACAGCCAGATGGCACTGGCAAAAGCATAGCACACATGCTTGCCCATCCCCAGCGCCTCGGCCCGCAGGTAAGTGCGGATCCACCAGCAGATGACCGAGATCAGCAGGAAGAACCCCGCCAGCAGGAACAGCCCGCCCTCGTTCATCGGCGGGATGCGCAGGCCCCATTCGGGTGCCGGCGGCTCCAGCGAGAACCAGAACAGATCACGGGCAAAGACCGCCGGGTTATAGCCCGCCTGCCCCCAGAAATGCGCGCCGACGATGAAGAACCAGATCGCCCCGGTGGCCAGTGCCACCACGCCGAAGGTGCCCAGATAGATCGGCCCCAGCTGCGCATTGCCGAACCAGCCCGCCAGCGTGGAAAACCCTGCGCTCTTGGTGCGGTTGCCAAGGTTCACATCCTCGACCATCCCCATCTCGGGTGCCGCACGCACCTGCACCTGGGTAAAGATGTTCTGATACTCAGCCATTCACGCCTCCCGCGACATTGGCCCACCAGGGCAGTTCAAGCCACCAGTCCCACCATGTGACCCATTCGTCGAACCAGATCGTGCCCGACACGATGATGCAGACCGCCGACCAGAAGGCAGCGTTCAGCGCCAGCAGCAGGCCCAGCCGGTGAATGCCCAGGGTGCCCACCGAATAGCCGATCAGGTCACGAAAGAACGTATCTTCATGATCCGGCGTGCGGATCACCTTGCCCTTTTCCGGGTTCACCGCCGACAGGATCAGCGACCCATGCAGCGCCAGCGCCAGCGCGTTGGTGAAGAAGAAGCTGACGGCAATCATATGCGCCGGATTGTAGTGGAAATTGCCATAGGTGTAGCCGGTGTTGCTGACCCAATCGAGGTGGGTCCAGATGCCATAGGGAAACGCATGGCCCCAGGCCCCCATCAGCACCGGGCGCAGCACGACCAGCGTGGTATAGGCCAGAATGGCAAAGCCAAAGGCAAAGGGCACATGAAAGCCCATGCCCAGCTTGCGGCAGATTTCAACCTCGCGCAGCAGCCAGGAAATGAACGCGCCATGTGCGCAGATGGTGATGATCTGCCACAGCCCGCCTTCGCGCAGCGGTGCCGCGGCCAGGCCCATTTCTATGGGCGGCGGGTTGATCGAGATCAGCCAGGGGTTCCAGGTGCCCTGCAAGGACGCCCCGTAGAAAATCAGCAATGTGCCGAGGGCGGCAAAGAAAAATGTCGTGACCCCGAAGAAGCCCACATAGAACGGGCCGACCCAGAAGTCGAACAGGTTCCCGCCGACCAGCGTGCCCCCCGGCACGCGATATTTACGCTCGAAGCTGAGCAGTGCCATGCTTCCCTCTCCGCTGTGCCGCAGGCCGCTCCCGCACGGGTCGCGCGGGGCAAGCTGTCTGGTGTAAGGTGATTTGTCGCGGGCGGTCTGGGCCGCCCGCAACGAGAGCGTGCCCAGTTATTCTGCCGGAGCAACGCGGTTGTATTTTTCAGCCGCGATGTCCAGCCAGTTGTAGCTGGGGGTGCTGAGCAGAACGAGGTGAATCATCGCCGCCAGCAGAAAGAGGAAAACGCCCTGCGCCACGAAGACGCGACGCGGATCGAAGATCAGCCAGATTTTGTAAAACTTGCTCATGATCTTTTTCCCCTCAGAACCACGGACGCCAGATGTAGACCGCCAGATGAGCGACAACGGCGATGGCTGTGAACAGCCAGAGCCCGCTCATGTAGACGGAATGCAGTTCCTGCGCCTGCTCGTCCGTAAGACCTGTGAAACTCAGGTCGGATTTATCAGCCATGCTATCCTCCGGATCGGTAGACTGACGCCACGTACCCCGTGGCGTGGTAGGCAAGGGTGCATGCACCCCCTCGTCATCCGCCGCCCCTGTTGGTGCGGCGAAAACTGTGTCGCGCGGTCAGGCGCGGAAAATCAGCGGCGTGATCGCCCCGGCATCGGCCCAGGCGGCGGCCAGCGGCCCCTGTTTGGGCAGGCGGCCATGGCGCAGCGCCTGCACCACCCAGCCCAGCAGGGCAAAGGGCACGGCAAAAGCCAGGATCACGGCGAAATAGGCATAGAACTCGGCACGCGGGGCGCGGTGGGCATGGCCCGCAGGCACCGGGGTGTTGGCGGTCTGGTCGCTCATCTGTTCTCTCCCTTGGTCTTGGCAAAGCCCGGCGCGCGCAGGGCTTCGACGGTCTCGCGCAGCACCCGCTCGGCGCCGCTGTCCAGCGCCGCCTTTTCCGCCGCATCGCGCAGGGTGCGCGCGGCGCTGATCCGCGTCAGGATCGGGTGTTCCTCGACAATCCGGTCAAGGGCGGCTTGCGCATCGGCATCCCAGGGGAAATCGCGGCGCAGGGTTGTGGGCGTGGCGGCGGCGCTGTCCATCTCGGTGCCCAGCGGCAGAATGTGGAACAGCGCGTCGAACAGGGCATTGCAGACCTCCTGCAAGATCCAGACCGCGCCGGAATAGCCCATTACCGGGCTGCCGGTGTGACGGCGGATCGCAGCCCCCGGAAAGCTGGCGGCGATGAAGCTGGGCTGCGGGCCGAAGCCCTTTTTCAGCTCGGCCAGATACATCTTCTCGTTGATCGACCCCATGACGATCAGCGGCCGGTGCTGGGCGATCAGCGCGCGCACCGCCTCGTTGTTGGTCTTTTTCCCACGCAGCCGCGCCACGGCAAAGGCGCAGGGCAGCCCCAGATCGGTTTCCAGATAGTTGCGGATGCCGCGCGCATAGGTCTCGGTCGCCACGATGGCGAAATTCGCCGTGCCAAAGAAATCCTGCGTCACGCTGCGCCACAGATCCCACACCGGCTTCAGCGTCGAATGCTTTTCGCGCTCGATGAAGGGTTCCACATCCAGCGACAGCATCTCGCCCAGCTTGCGCAGGAAGGCGGTCGTGCTCTCCAGCCCGATGGGGGCCTGCAGATAGGGCTTGCCCAGAACCTCGGCCAGACCCCGGCCGAATTCGCGATACATGCAGATGTTCACATCGGCATTCACCAGATTGCGCATCTCGGCCACATGCGCGCCCAGCGGCAGCACCATGTTCACCTCGGCCCCGATGCCCTCAACCAGACGGCGGATCTCGTGCAGATCCGAGGCCATGTTGAACACGCCATACATCGGCCCCAGGATGTTCACGCGGGGCTTTGCCCCTTCGGTGCGCTTGGCCTCCTGCGGCATGCGGCCCTTGGTCATGCCGAATTCGGTGAAGATCCAGGTCATCGCCCGGTCGGCGCATTCCCACTGATCCTCGTCAATCGTGCGCGGCAGAAAGCGCTGGATGTTGGTGCCCATCGGCGTGACACCACCGCCGATCATCTCGGCAATCGACCCCGTCACCACCACCGCAGGCAGCGCTGGATCAAGCGTTTTCCACGCCCGCCGCATCGCACCTTCGGTGCCGTCGCGGCCCAGTTCCTCTTCGCCCAAACCCGTCACCACGATGGGCAATTCATGCGGCGGCAACCCGTCGGTGTAATGCAGCACCGATGTCACCGGCAGGTTCTCGCAGCCCACCGGCCCGTCGATCACCACCTGCAACCCCTTGACGGCGCAAAAGGCATAGATCGCGCCCCAATAACCGCCCGCCCGGTCATGATCCTGCACTAGCATGAGGCAGCCCCCCTGCCCGCTCTTTCCAGAGACAAATATCCTCGGGGGGTCCGGGGGGCAGACAGCCCCCCGGCTCCGGCCATTGCGAAAAGACGCGTCATATCATCTCCTCCGCCTTCGCCGCCCGGGCCGCCTTGTCCAGTTTCTTTTGGTGCACCGCGCGGAAATCGGGGCGCAGGTTGGGGCTGCCTTCCCAGATGCCCGCCGTGTCGCCCCTGCCCACGCCTTCAAAGAAGCCGCGCATCCGGCTCATGCGGTCGCGGTTGCCGATGGCGGCGTTCACCACATCGGCCAGGCTCCCCGCCCCGGCCGGCCCCATCAGCGGGCGCGCCGAAATCAGGTTGGTGAAGTAAAGCGCCGGGATGCCCAGTTCCTTGCCCTTCTGCACCACCGGCGTTGTGCCGATGGCCAGATCGGGTTGGAACCCTTCCATCGCCGCGCAGTCATCTTCCAGACTGGCGCGGAATTTCACCGCCACGCCGCGCGCGGTCAGCCAGTCCAGATCCGGCGCCGACCATTCGCTTTTCGCGCAGGCCGTCCCCACATAGGGCACCTCCGCGCCGCTTTCGATCAGCAGGCGGGCCACCAGCAGTTCCGACCCTTCATAGCCGGAAATCGTGATGCGCCCGTGGATCGGCTTGGCCGCAAGTGCTGCCCGGATGCCGGGCAGGAACGCGTTCTGCGCCGCCGCCACACGTTCCGCCGAAATCCCGAAAGCCTCGCCAATCGCCGCCAGCCAGGCCGCCGTGCCGTCATGGCCGACCGGGGCCGACCCCACCACCTTGCGCCCGGCATTGCGGAACTCGCGCACCGCCGCCGTGTAGAACGGGTGGATCGCCGCCACCACGTCGCAATCCAGCGCGGCATACAACTCACGCCACTCGCGGCACGGCACCACAGGCCCGGCGGCCAGACCCATGGGCGCCAACAGCGCGCCGATCATCATCGGATCCGCCGGAAACATCTCGCCCAGCAACGCCACGGTGGGGCGGTCGCCCCGTCCCTGCGCGGGCGATGCCACCGGCCCCGCCTCGATCTCGGCCCGGGCGTATTTCAGCATGGCACCGGCCAGCACATCCTTCGCCTCGGCATGCGTCGGGATACCAAAGCCCGGAACGTCGATACCCACGATGCGCACACCGTTGATTTCATTGGGCAGCAGCTTCAGCGGCACACCGGATGCCGTGGGCACGCAGAGGTTCGTGACCACCACCGCATCATACCGGTCCGGGTCGGCCAGTTCATGCACCGCATCGCGGATGTCCTCGAACAGCTTGCCCGTCACCAGCGTCTCAGAGTTGAACGGCACATAGCCCACTGACCGGCGCGCCCCGTAGAAATGGCTGACAAAGGTCAGGCCATAGACGCAACAGGCAGAGCCTGACAGCACCGTCGCCACCCGCCGCATCCTGAGACCCACGCGCAAAGACCCAAAGGCCGGGCACATCGACTGCGGCTTGTCATGCGGGCCGGTCGGGTAATCGGCGGCATAGCCATCCAGCAGTTCGGAATTGCCCGCAGCGCGCGCCGCAGCCTCCATCCGCGTGGCACCGGAATGACAGCCCAGCCCATCCATCGGGGCATCACCGGTCAGGGGTGCCAGCTCATCCTGCGGCACCTCCAGCAGAGGTGCGGCATGGGCGCTGTCATATCCGATCTCGCCGCTCATTTGGCACCGTTGGGTGCGGGCGGCGGGGCGAGGCGCTGCAAGGCGCGGTCAATCTGGGCGAGAATGTCGAGGTCAAACATCGTCATACACCACTTCCAGCGATTTCTTCAGGACCAGGTTCTTGCCGCGCATGTCGGCGTCGGTGGCGGGGGTCAGGACAAAATCCTTGCCGGTGGATTCGGCGGAAAACAGGTTCAGCAAACCATCCTGGGTCAGCGGGGCGGGCCGCACCGGCGGGGCAATCGCCACGGCATCGGCAAGGGCGGCAAACATCGGCCCCCATTGCGATTCGTAGCTGCCAACGATCTGGTAATTCGCCGATTTCTTGCGCAGGTCATCGTCCTGTGGAATGGCGGCCAGCACCGGGATCTTGACGCTTTCGGCAAAGGCCGCCGCCTCGCCCGTGCCGTCATCCTTGTTGATCACCAGCCCCGCGATGCCCACATTGCCGCCCAGCCTGCGGAAATATTCCACCGCCGAACAGACGTTGTTGGCCACATACAGCGATTGCAGATCGTTTGACGCGACCAGGATCACCTTCTGCGCCATGTCGCGGGCAATCGGCAGGCCGAAGCCGCCGCAGACCACATCGCCCAGAAAATCCAGCAGCACATAGTCAAAGTCCCAATCATGGAACCCCAGTTTCTCCAGCAATTCAAAGCCGTGGATGATGCCGCGCCCGCCGCAGCCCCGGCCAACCTCCGGCCCGCCCAGTTCCATCGCGAACACACCGCCGCGCTTGAAGCACACATCGCCGATCTTCACCTCCTCCCCCGCCAGTTTCTTGCGGGTGGAGGTTTCGATGATCGTGGGGCAGGCTTTGCCGCCGAACAGCAGGCTGGTGGTATCCGATTTCGGGTCGCAGCCGATCAGCAGCACGCGCTTGCCCATTTCGGCCATCATGTGTGAGAGGTTGGCCAACGTGAAGGATTTGCCGATGCCGCCCTTGCCATAGATGGCGATGATCTGGGTTTTCTTGGTGGGCGTGCCCTGCGGGATTTCGAGGTTCGGCTCCTCATGCGCCTCATCGCGCAGCCTCTGGTCAAAGTCCTTGAGATTCGGAATATCCAGGGTCATGCGGTGGCCTTCCAGTCGAGGATCATTTTCAGGCAGTCAGGGTCGGTGAATGCGGTGTCATAGGCCGCTGTCGCATCGGATGCCGGGCGGCGGTGGGTAATCAGCCCGTCCAGCGACAGCGCCCCGCTGTCGATCAGCGCGCGGGTGGCGGTCATGTCATCAGGGGCCCATTCGGCGGCGATGCGCAGCCGCGCCTCTTTCATGAAGGCGGGCGGAAAGGCGAAACTGATCGGGTCGGTGTAAAACCCGGCCAGCACCACCTCGCCGCCCTTGGCGATGCGCCCGATCAGCGTGTTCAGCAGCCCAGGCGCGCCCGAGGCGTCGTAAATTGCGCGGTAATCGCGCCGCGTGTCATCCTCGGGTGCGATACAGGCATAGCCTTTGGCCCCCTGCCGCCGCGCGGGATTGGTTTCCCATACGGTCGGTGCTGGCCCGCCCGCCGCCAGGGTCAGCCGCGCCAGCAACCGGCCCAGCGTGCCATGGCCCACGATCAGATCCGGCAAGGCCGTGTCGAACCCCGCAATCGCATGCCGCGCCGTGGCCGCCAGCGCCAGCAAGGCACCCGTCGCGCCAAGGCCCGCATCCAGCCGCACGGCCCGCGCCGCCTGCGTCACCAGATTGCGCGACGCCCCGCCGAACAGGCCGCGCACCGGGCCATCGGCATTGGGGGCAAAGCAACTGGCCCCCGGCACGAACACGAAATCACCCGGGCGAAAGCCGGTGTCAGGCCCCGCCTCGACCACTTCACCCGCCGCCTCATAGCCCGGAACCAAGGGGTAACCCATGCCCGGAAAGGGCGGCATCGTGCCCGACCAGAACAGCTTTTCCGTGCCGGTAGAGATGCCGGAATGCGCCACCTCGACCACCAGATCCCCCGCGACGGGGGCGTTCAGCGACAGGTCTGCGACCTGCAACTGGCGCGGCCCTGACAGGATGACGGCACTGGTTCTCACGGTTTCCTCCCCTGGCCGCCGCCTGTCCGGCGAAACCCTCAGGGACTCGGCGGTGGCGGTGACACGTTGTCTGTAACTTTAATCAGACATTCCAGAGTGTCAACTTTATTTGACAGTTCCGGCGCCGAAAGCCACTCAGGCCCGCGTCGCCACGACAGCGCTGGTCACGAATGGCCGGTAGCCGGGCAACACCCTGATCCCGGTGAAACCCGCAGCGGCCAGCAACCCGGCGATCTCGGCCCCCGACCTTGTGCGCCCGGTCTGCATCGCCAGCGTATAAAGCGCGAAATAGGTGTCTGTGGCCCGGTCAGGCCGCGCCCCGCCCGACATGGGTTCGGCCACCAGCACCCGCCCCCCTTGCGGCAACGCGGCATGGACCCGCGCCAACAGGCCCGCCACCGTGGCATCGGCATGGTCGTAAAGCACGCGGATCAGGCTGATGACATCGGCGCCCTGCGGCAGCGCATCGGTGCGGAACGACCCGGAGTGCAGTGCAACCCGCCCGGAAATGCCAGCCGCAGCAAGGCGTTGCGGGGCGGTCTTTACCACGTCGGGCAAGTCGAACAGCCCCAGCGCCAGCGCAGGATATGCCGCCGCCACCGCCGCCAGAAACGCCCCGCTGCCGCCACCCACATCCAGCAGATGCCGCGCGTCAGACAGATCCACCAGCCGCAGCACATCCTCGGCCACCAGACTTTGGCTGTCAGCCATCAGCGCCGAATATTCCGCCGTCACCGCCGGATCAGTGGCCCCCGCACCAAAGACATAGGGCCAGAACCGCGCCAGTTCGGGGTCGGTCTGGCCACGAAAGAACGCCACCGGGTCGGCCAGATCGCGGTAAAGCACCGGGTGATGCCGGATCATCGCCACCAGCCCGGGCACCGCCAGCAGCGCCGCGCCACGCGGGGCCAGCGCGAAACGCCCGTCGCGCCGCCGATTCAGCAGCCCCATTGCCGCCCCGGCTTGCAGCAAAATCTGCATCCTTTCCGGCGGAACCTGCGCAAAAGCCGCCAGCGCCGCCACCGGCAGGGCCCCTTCCTGCAAGCGGTGCAGCACGCGCAGTTCCACGAGCGCCAGCAACGCCTGCGACTGCACGAAACCCGCCACCAGATCGAACAGCGCAGCCCCCTCGGCCCGCGCGATCCGGCGCAGCCCCGGCACCCGCGCCGCAAAGGCCTGAAACCGCCGCGACCCCGCCAGCCGCAGGATCAGCCCGGGGCGGGCGGGCGGCACCACCCCGGCAAACGGCTGATCCGTCATGTCAGGCGCGCGCCCGCACGGGGCTGGCCGACAGGGCGCCCGGCATCATCCGCTCGGCATAGCGGTTGACCATCTGCGCCAGCATCGCCTCGCCCGGGCAAGACGGGATCGAGGCGATGGCCCCGCCCAGAATATCCTTCAACCGCCCCATCGCCCCCTGCACGCCCAGTTCGCGCACCGCGTTGGGGCGGGCATGCAGCGCATCCTGCCCCACCGGCTTGCCCAGCTCATCCGCGCTGCACAAGGCATCGCGCAGATCATCGGCCACCTGAAACGCCTCGCCGATGCGCGCGCCCAGTTCTTCCCACGGTTCCGCCTCTTGCCCCGCGGCAAGGGCACCCATCTGGGTCGCGGCGATGAACAGCGCCCCGGTCTTGGCGCGGTGATAGGCCGACAGGTTGATGACTGCCTCTGATTCCCAGCCCTGGCCTGCGCAGATGCCCATCGGCATGCCGGTGCGCCGCGCCAGTGCGCCGATCAGCGCCACCGCCCGGTCGGGTGCATTGTCCGCCGCCCGCGCCAACACCTCGAACGCCATCACGATCAGGCTGTCACCCGTCAGCACCGCCAAAGGTTCGGAATAGGCGCGATGGACCGAAGGCTTGCCGCGCCGGATGTCGGCATCGTCAAAACACGGCAGGTCATCATGCACCAGACTGGCGGAATGGATCAGTTCCAGCGCCACGGCGGCGGCATCCGACAGGCCGGGCCGGTCATCCCCGCAGGCCAGCGCGACAGACAGCAGAATCGTCGGGCGGATTCGCGCGCCGCCCGGCGTCACCGCATAATCCAGCGCGCCCGCCAGCCGCGCAGGCGCATCGCCACCCTGGCCCTGCGCCACGGCCTGCGCCATCGCCGCCTCGATCCGCCTGTCCAGTGCCATGAAACGCCCTTTCGCAGATGATTGGCCGGCGGAACGGCCCGCAGCCCGGTTTGTGTAATTTATTTCTTACACCACACTGTCATTCATACTGGACACATCCGCCGGGCAAGTCAACAATCGCCGCCATGGAACAGGCGGGGATGTCAGAACCCACGCAGCCCGGACCGGGCGCGCGGGTGGTTGTGGTTGGCGCGGGCTTTGGCGGCCTTGCGGCGGCCATCCGTCTGGCGCGCGCTGGCCTTTCGGTCACGGTGATCGAGGCGCAGGCAGGCCCGGGCGGCAAGGCGCGCACCCTGCCTTCGGCGGCAGGCCCGGTGGATGCCGGGCCCACGGTGCTGACCCTGCGGGCGGTGTTCGACGATCTCTTCACCCTGTGCGGCACGCGGCTGGAGGATCATGCAACCCTGATCCCGCAGCCCCTGCTGGCCCGGCACTGGTGGCCCGATGGCAGCAGCCTTGACCTGTTCAGCGACGCCGAGGCCAGCGCCACCGCCATCGCGGCCTTTGCCGGGCCGCGCGAGGCCGCAGCCTTCCGGCGCTTTCACGCGCTGACCGCCCGGCTTTATGATGCGTTCGAGGGGCCGGTGATGCTGTCGCCCCGCCCTGACAGCGCGGCGATCCTGCGCGCGGCGCTGCGCGACCCCGGCCTTTGGCCCGCGCTGCTGCCCGGCATGACGCTGGCGCGGCTGCTGCGGCTTTACTTCCGCGACCCGCGTCTGCGGCAGTTGTTTGGCCGCTATGCCACCTATGTCGGCGGCACGCCCAGCCGCAGCCCCGCCGTGCTGGCGCTGATCTGGCAGGCCGAGGCGCGGGGCGTCTGGGCGGTGCAGGGCGGCATGCACGGGCTGGCACAGGCGCTGGCAAAGCTGGCTGCGGCGCAAGGCGTGCAGTTCCGCTATGGCACCGGGGTGGCGCGCATCATCTGGCAGGGTGGCCGCGTGTCGGGCGTGCAACTGGATGACAAGCGCAGCCTGGCCTGCGACCGGGTTGTGTTTAACGGCGACCCGGCGGCTCTGCGCGCGGGCCTGCTGGGCGGCGGAGCCAAGGCCGCCCTGCCCGCCAGCGCCGTCACCAAACGCAGCCTGTCGGCTTATGTCTGGGCCTTTGCGGCACGGGCCGAGGGCCTGCCGCTGGCCTATCACAACGTGTTCTTCGCCGCCGACCCCGCCCGCGAATTCGGCCCGATCCGCCGCGGCACCATGCCCGAAGACCCCACGCTTTACCTCTGCGCCGAGGACCGCGCCACCGGCACCGTCCCGCAGGGCGCAGAGCGGTTCGAGATCATCATGAACGGCCCGCCCCTGCGCGACGGCCAGCCCGCCCCTGAAGAGGACAGCAAGTGCCACAGCCGCACCTTCCCGCCACTGGCCCGTTTCGGGCTGACCTTCACGCCCACGCCCGACACGCGCAGCCTGACCACGCCACAGGGCTTTGCCAGGGCCTTCCCGGGCTCGCAGGGGGCGCTTTACGGCCTGTCGCCCGAAGGGATGATGGCGGCCTTTCACCGGCCGGGGGCGAAAACCCTGCTGCCGGGGCTGTATCTGGCGGGGGGCGGGGCGCATCCGGGGGCGGGGGTGCCGATGGCGGCGCTCTCCGGCAAGCACGCGGCAGGGGCGATGCTGGCGGACCTTGCTTTGCCATCGAAGTCTGCCCCGACGGCTATGCCTGGTGGTATGTCGATGGTGTCGCGGATGACGGGCGGCGGGCGGTCTCGGTCATCGGGTTCATAGGCTCGGTCTTTTCGCCTTGGTATCGCTGGTCGGGGCGGCGCGATCCGGCCAACCATTGCTGCATCAACGTGGCCACCTATGGCCCCGGCGGGCGGTTCACCATGACCGACCGCGGCCGCGCGGCGCTGCGCCAGACACCCGACACGCTGACCGTCGGCCCCAGCCGCATGCACTGGACCGGGCGGCAACTGGTGATCGAGATTGACGAGGTGGGCGCGCTGCCCATGGTCACGCCGGTCAGGGGCCGCATCGTGCTGACCCCCTCGGGCGTCACCGATGTCGAGGTGGCGCTGACCCCCGACGGGCGGCACATCTGGCGCCCCTTCGCCCCCACCGGGCGGATCGAGGTCGATCTGACGCAAGGCCACCGTTGGCAGGGCCACGGCTATTTCGACGCGAATTTCGGCACGAAGGCGCTGGAGGCGGATTTCCGGTCATGGACCTGGGGCCGCTATCCTTTGCGCGACGGGGCGGCCTGTTTCTATGACGCGATCCGCGCCGATGGCTCGCGGCTGGCACTGGGCCTGCATGTGACACCCGAAGGTGTTGCGCGCGAAATCACCCCGCCCGCCCCGGCACGCATGGCCCGGACGCTGTGGGGCATCCGGCGTGATACCCCCGCCGACCCCGGCTTTCAGCCCCGGCAGGTGATGGCCATGCTCGAGGCTCCGTTCTATTCCCGTTCACTGGTCGAAACCCGGCTGGGCGGCGAGGTGACCACCGGCGTGCATGAGGCGTTGGACCTGCGGCGTTTCCGCTCGCCGCTGTTGATGCCCATGCTGGCCGTGCGGGTGCCGCGAAGGGCGGGGTGGCAGTTTGCCGATGCGGTATAGGCTACGATCTTTCTGCGAAAGATCCCGCAGGCATTCCTGATTTTTCGCAGAAAAATCGTCCGCCCAAGCAAATCAGGCCACAACGGCCGCCCGGTTCTTCCACCAGACCGAGGCGTTCAGCGCCGTGGCGATCGTGACCCACAAAAGGTAAGGCGCGAACAAAAGCCCCGCAATGGCATCCAGCGCCCAGAAACCGCGCATCGTCATCGCCACCGCCACCCACAGCAGCACGATCACCACCAGCCCCGTGCCCATCCGCTTCAGGCCAAAGAACACCGGCGTCCACAACGTGTTCAGCGCGATCTGCACCGACCACCAGGCCAGCGCCGCCCCCGATCCCGCGATCAGCGCCACCCGCATGCCCGCGTAGGCGATGGCGATGTAAAGCACCGTCCAGACCACCGGAAACACCCAGTTCGGCGGCGTCCATGACGGCTTTTCCAGGCTTTCATACCAGGCCCCCGGCTGGATCAGCGCACCCGTGGCCGCCGCCGCCCCACAGGCAAAAAGGTAAGTCAGGAACAGGCCCCAGTCCATCATGCGATCTCCCGTTGTCCGCCTTTACTTAGGCCGGGCACGCGGGTTATCCAAGCCTTTGCCGCGCCATTCCGCCCGCATGGCCCCTGTCGCGCGCCTCCAGCTGCGCCAGAACCGCCAGCAGCGCATCAGACCGCGCCTTTTCCGGGCGCTGCCGGGCGGCGGCCTGCACCAGAAAGGCCACTTCGGGCACCGGGGCGGCATGCAGCACGGCGGCGCGGGGTGCCAGCGGCGTTGCAGCGGCACGCAGGGCCGCCAAAGCCAGCCAGCCGATCTTCTGCGCTTTTGTGGTGCGGGCGCGGCGGGTGATGCTGTCATGGCGATTGCGCGCCACCGCGCCGCCGATACCGGCATAGATGTGCCGCGCGGCAAAGATGCCCGGGCGGCAGGCCAGCGGCAGCGCGGGCACCCCGGCATCGGCGCGGGCATAAAGCCGGTCCGCCTCGGCCAGCAACCTTGCAGTCACGCGGGCGATGCGCGGGTCGGGGCGCGGATCGGCCAGGAAAGCCCCGGGGCACAGCCCCTCCTCCGCCAGCCAATTGGCGGGCAGATAAAGGCGGCCCGCCCGCGCATCCTCGCCCACATCGCGGGCGATATTGGTCAACTGCATCGCCAGCCCCAGATCGCAGGCCCGCGCCAGCGCGTCGGCGTCACGCACCCGCATCAGCACGCACATCATCGCGCCCACCGCAGCCGCCACCCGGGCGGAATAGGCCAGCACGCCGGGCAGATCGTCATAGCGCCGCCCGACCGCATCCCATGCCAGCCCCTCCAGCAGCGCCTCGGGCAGGGCGCGGGGCATGTCGAACTCCTGCACCACCGCGGCAAAGGCACGGTCGGCGGCGGCGTTGCGCGGGCGGCCCTGATAGACCAGATCCAGCCGGTCGCGCAAGGTCAGCACGGCGCGGGCCTTGGCATCGGCATCCTCCGCCCGGCCCGCGCCCACGGCGTCATCCACCGCATCATCCGCCAGCCGGCAAAAGGCATAGAGCGCCAAGGCCGGGTCACGCACTTTCGCAGGCAGCAGCCGGGATGCCGCATGAAACGACAGCGACCCCTGACGGATCGCCGCGCGGCAGGCGGCCATGTCGGCGGCAGGATCGGCGGCGGCAATCATTCGGCGGCCAGCGGCAAAGCCGCAACGTCATGGAACGGCGCATCGGGCACCAGCGTGCCCAGCACCTCGGCCGAGGCAATCACCCCCGGCAGGCCTGCGCCGGGATGCGTGCCCGCGCCGACCAGATACAGGCCCTTCGCCTCTTCGCTGACATTGTGCGGCCGGAACCAGGCCGATTGCAGAATGCGCGGCTCGATGGAAAAGCCCGATCCATAGGGCGACAGATAACGGTCACGGAAATCCTCGGGCGTGAAGACCAGACTTGATGTGATACGCGAGGATAGACCCGGAAGCAGTTGCTTTTCCAGCACAGCCAGCACTTTCTGGCGGTATGGTTCCGCCTCGGCCCGCCAGTCAACAGGGTGTTTGAACCCCAGATGCGGCACCGGCGACAGGGCATAGAACGTGTCATCGCCCGCAGGTGCCACAGAAGGGTCGGTGACAGACGGGCGGTGCACATAAAGGCTCATGTCGCCCGACAGCCGCCCCTTAATGAAGATGTCGCGCACCAGACCCTTGTAGCGCGGGCCGTTCAGGATGGTGTGATGCCCGGCATCCTTCCACATCCCCGCCGTGCCTCTGGTGCCGAAATACCAGACGAACAGCCCCATCGACCACCGCTTGCGCGCCAGTTTCGCATCTGTCCACCGCTTGCGCGGCAGGTTGCGCAGCAGGCGGGTGTAGGTATGCCCGGCATCGGCGTTCGACACCACCAGCCCCGCGCGCAAGACCGTGCCACCCACCAGCCTCACCCCCTGCGCGCGCCCGTCTTTCACAAGGATTTCATCCACTTCGGCGTTCATCCTGAACTGGCCGCCCTGCCCTTCGACCACCCGCGCCATGGCAGCGGCAATCGCGGCCACGCCGCCCATGGCATAGTGAACGCCAAATTCCTTCTCCAGATGGCTGACGAGGATATACATTGACGTGACGTGGAACGGGTCGCCGCCGATGAACAAGGGGTGAAACGACAGCGCCATGCGCAAACGTTCATCCTTCACCCGCCGCGCGGCATGGGCATAGACCGAACGGTCGGCCCGCATGCGCACGAAAGTTGGCAGCACCTTCAGCAGGTCGGTGAAACGGTGCATGGAACGGCGGCCCAGATCCTCGAACCCGAACCAATAGCGCGCCTCGCTGTCTTTCAGGAACTTCTCGTAACCCTTTGTGTCCGCAGGCGAAAGCCGCGCAACCTCGGCCCGCATCGCATCGGTGTCTTGCCGGGCGGTGAAGTGCGAGCCGTCTGGCCAGCGAATCTCATAAAAAGGATCCAGCGGGCGCAGATCGACATCGGTGGCGAAATCACGCCCGCAGGCGGCCCACAGATCGCGCAACCCCTGCGGCACGGTCACGATGGTGGGCCCCAGATCAAACCGGTGGCCGCCCTGGGTGATGGATGACCCGCGCCCGCCCGGCATGTCCAGCCGGTCGATCACCGTCACGCGCCAGCCCTTTGCCCCCAGCCGCATGGCCGAGGCAAGCCCGCCCAGCCCTGCACCGATGACAATGGCATGGCCCGCATCCTCCGCGTCACGGGTGGCAAGATGCGGGGCAAAGGCGGGGCGGGGCGCAGCATGTGTCAACATGCAGATACGATATACTGTCCATTTCAATTTACAACACGCGACTGCGCGGCGCGGCAAAATCCCGTATGCCCTTCCCCTGGCACTTGAAACCTGTAAGATCGGATTGACAGGTGCAGCAGGGGGATGCGGCAATTCAGACAGTCACGCTCAGCCTGTTCCGCTTTGACACGGCGCTTGCGCGGCTGTGGGTGCTGGGGCAGATGGCCACGGCCCGGCTGGCGCTGCGGCGCATGCAGGGCGCGGGATTCTGGAAGCTGTGCGGGTCAGGCACGGGTGAAGGGTTCACCCCCAAACCCAACTGGGGGGTCTGGGCGATTCTGGTGGTGTGGCCGGATGAGGCGACCGCCCGGCGCCAGTTGAACGATGCCGCCCTGTTCCGGCGCTGGCGCGCGAAATCCACCGAAGGGTGGACCGTGTTTCTTGCCCCGCAATCGGCACGTGGGCTGTGGGCCGGGGTGCAGCCCTTCACCGCCACGGATGCCGCCTGCGCCGCAACACCCGGCCTGGCCGTGCTGACCCGCGCCAGCCTGCGCCCGGCGAAACTCGCGCGGTTCTGGGCGCGGGTGCCGGGCATTTCCGCCGTGATTGGGGCTGACCCGCATGTGGCCTTCAAGATCGGCATCGGCGAATTGCCCCTGCTGCACCAGATCACATTCTCGCTGTGGCCCGACGCCGCCTGCATGGCGCGTTTCGCCCGGGGCGACGGGCCGCATGGCCGCGCCATAAAGGCCGTGCGCGCCGAGGGCTGGTTCCGCGAGGAGCTTTACGCCCGCTTCCACATCCTTGGCGCGACCGGCACATGGGCCGGGGCCGACCCGCTTTTACTGTTGAAGAAAGACGCCGCATGACACAGCCCTTCCCCTTCGCCGCCATCGTGGGACAGGAGGCGATGAAACAGGCCATGGTGCTGACGGCGGTAGACCCGGGCATCGGCGGGGTGCTGGTGTTCGGCGACCGGGGCACCGGCAAATCTACCGCCGTGCGCGCGCTGGCGGCGCTGCTGCCACCGATCACGGCGGTCGAGGGCTGCCCGGTGAACTCTGCCCGCCCCGACGATTGCCCGGATTGGGCGCATGTCACCTCGCGCAAGCTGGTCAGCCGCCCCACCCCTGTGATCGACCTGCCGCTGGGTGTGACCGAGGATCGGGTGGTGGGTGCCTTGGACATCGAACGTGCGCTGACCCGGGGGGAAAAGGCGTTCGAGCCCGGCCTTCTGGCCCGCGCCAACCGGGGATACCTGTATATCGACGAGGTGAACCTGCTGGAGGATCACATCGTCGATCTGCTGCTGGACGTGGCGCAGTCGGGCGAGAATGTGGTGGAACGCGAGGGCCTGTCGATCCGCCACGCCGCGCGTTTCGTGCTGGTGGGGTCTGGCAACCCCGAGGAAGGCGAGTTGCGCCCGCAATTGCTGGATCGGTTCGGCCTGTCGGTCGAGGTGGCCAGCCCGCGCGACATCGACACGCGGGTCGAGGTGATCAAACGCCGCGATGCCTATGAGAATGACCGCGAGGCCTTCTTGAAGAAATGGCTGAAGGGCGATGCCGCGTTGCGCAAGGCGATACTGGCGGCACGGGTGGCGCTGCCGGGGCTGAAGACCCCCAACACCGTGCTGCATGATTGCGCGGCCCTGTGCATCGCTTTGGGGTCAGACGGGCTGCGGGGCGAGTTGACGCTGCTGCGCACGGCGCGGGCACTGGCGGCGTTCGAGGGGGCCGCGGTGGTGGGCCGCGCCCATCTGCGCGCCGTGGCCGCGATGGCGCTGAGCCACCGCTTGCGCCGTGATCCGCTGGACGAGGCGGGTTCGGGCGCGCGCGTGGCGCGTGTGCTGGCCGAGGTGCTGCCCTGACCCCGGGCGATCAGCCGGACGTGGGGCGCGGCGGCGCACCGCAGGCCGCGCTTCTGGCTGGCGCTTTGGCCATGCCGGGTGCCGGGGTGCCGGTGTCAGCCAAAACGGGCGCGTCTGCGGCACAGGCGGGCGATCTGCCCGGGGCTGATGGCGCGGCGGCCGGTCCGGTCGCGGGGGCGCAGCGAACCGCCCCGGCAGCCGTGGCGCTGGAGCCTTGGGCACGGGTGGAAACGGCGCTGGCGCTGCTGGCGGTCGATCCGGCGGGGCTGAAGGGGCTGTGGCTGCGCGCCCGCGCGGGGCCCTTGCGTGATCGGGTGACGCTGGCCCTGTCGGCCATTCCCCTGCCTGCGCGCCGCCTGCATCCCGGCATCGAGGATCAGGCGCTGTTCGGCGGGCTTGATCTGGCGGCGACCCTGGCCGGGGGCGTGGCGGCGCGCACGACGGGGCTGCTGGCCGATCCGGCGGCGCTGGTGCTGGCGATGGCCGAACGTTGCCCGCCCGGGCTGGCGGCGCGGCTGGGGGCGGCACTGGATGCGCCCGGCCACAGCCTGATCGCGCTGGATGAGGGGGACGCGGACGAGGCCTTGCCCCCCGGCCTTGCCGACCGGCTGGCGCTGTTTGTCGATCTGGAGGGGCTGGGCTGGGGCGACTCGCAGCCCGTGGTTCCGGATCTGGCCCGGCTTTCAGCGGCGCGGGCCGCTTTGCCGCAGGTGGAATTGCCGCCGGATGCCGCCGAGACCCTTGCCCGTGTGGCGGCCACACTGGGCATCGCCAGCCTGCGCGCGCCGACGCTGGCGCTGGCGGCGGCACGGGCCGGGGCCGCGCTTGCAGGGCGCAGCGCGGTGACGGATGACGATCTGCGGCTGGCCTGCGATCTGGTCTATGCCCACCGTGCCTTGCCTGCCGCCGCCGAGGCCGAACCGCCGCCAGCCGAAGACACGCCACCCGAAGACACGCTACCCGACAATTTACCCCCCGAACCACAGGACAGCGACCGTTTCCCCGAGGAAATGCTGGTCGAGGCTGCACGCGCCGCGCTGCCCGCCGATCTGCTGGCGCGTCTGGCGGCGGCACGCGCGGCCCGGGTGGCAAAAGGGGCCACGGGCAGCGGTGCGGCCAAGGCGGGCAACCGGCGCGGCCGCCCCCTGCCATCGCGCGCAGGCCGGCTGGGCAGCGGGCAACGCATTGATCTGGTGGCCACATTGCGCGCCGCAGCCCCATGGCAGCCGCTGCGCCGCGCGCAGGCGGCTTTGGCGGCGGGCCTTGACGCAGGGCAATCGGGCGGCGTGGCAGACCTGTCGCATCCTTTGTCACCCCGGTCGCCATCCACCCTGCCCGCCCTGCTGCTGCGCCCGTCTGACATCCGGCTGAAACGGTTCATGGAAATGTCCGACCGGGTGCTTATCTTTGCCGTCGATGCCTCGGGCTCCTCCGCCATGGCGCGGCTGGCGGAAACCAAGGGCGCGGTGGAACTCTTGCTGGCGCAGGCCTATGCCCGGCGCGACCATGTGGCGCTGCTGGCGTTTCGGGGCCGCGCGGCGGAACTGATCCTGCCGCCCACCCGCAGCCTGGTGCAGACCAAGCGGCGGCTGGCGGGCCTGCCGGGCGGCGGGGCCACGCCGCTGGCGCATGGCTTGCAGATGGCGCTGGCGGTGGGGCAACAGGCCCGGGCCCGGGGGCTGACGCCCACCATCGCGCTGATGACCGACGGGCGCGGCAATATCGCGCTGGACGGCACGGCCAACCGCGCGCAGGCCGAGGCGGATGCGCTGCAACTGGCCCGCGTGATCGGCGCGGCCCGCCTGCCCGCGCTGGTGATCGACACCGCCAGCCGCCCGCAACCCGCCTTGCAGACGCTGGCCCGGGCTTTGGGTGGCACCTATCTGGCGCTTCCCCGCGCCGATGCGCATCGCATGGCGGTGGCGCTTTCGGGCGCGCTGGGGGGCTGATGGATTTCGCCCGCATCCCCCCCGACTGGCCGGGCCGTGCCAATATGCGCCGCATTTCCGCCCGCCCACATCAATGGTGCGTGCTGGAACAGGGCGCGGGCCCGGTGGTTCTGCTGCTGCACGGCGCGGGCGGGGCCTCGCATTCCTTCCGCGCGCTGCTGCCGCTGTTGGCACCGCATTACCGGCTGATCGCCCCCGACCTGCCGGGCCAAGGCTTTACCCGCGCGGGCGCGCGGCAGCGGCTGGGGCTGGATGCAATGGCCGAGGATCTGGCGCGGCTGTGTGCCGAGCAGGGCTGGCCCGTGGCTGCGATCATCGGCCATTCGGCAGGGGCGGCGGTGGCGCTGCGCATGGCCGAGATCATGGCCGCGCCCCCCCGCGCAGTGGTGGGCATCAATGCGGCCTTGGGCGCGTTCGAAGGCGTGGCGGGGTTTCTGTTTCCGCTGCTGGCCAAGGTGATGGCGCTGAACCCGCTGGTGCCGCGGCTGTTTGCCCGGCTGTGGGGGAACGAGGCACGGGTGCAGAGCCTGCTGGCCTCTACCGGCTCAACCCTCGATGCGGCGGGCGTGGCGCACTATCTGGCGCTGGTGCGCGACCCCGACCATGTGGAAGGCACCTTGGGCATGATGGCGCAATGGAAGCTCGACGGGCTGATGGCCCGCCTGCCGCAGCTGGCCCTGCCGGTTCTGCTGATCGCCGGGGCACGCGACCGTGCGGTGCCGCCGCAGGTGTCACGCGATGCGGTGGCGCGGATGCCGGGGGCGCGTTACGCCGAATTGCCCGGCCTTGGCCATCTGATGCATGAAGAGGCGGCGGATCAGACCGCAGCTCTGATCCTGCCGTTTCTGGCCGCACATACCAGGGCGGATCAGCGCCCCTGAAACTGCGGCGCGCGCTTGGCCATGAAGGCGGCCACCCCCTCGCGGAAATCATGGCTGGTGCCACATTCCCCCTGCAACCGCGCCTCCAGCGCCAGCTGGGCATCCAGATCATTGGCGGCACTGGCCCGCAGCGCCTGTTTCACGCCCCGGTAGGCCGCCGTGGGGCCGTTGGCCAATTGCGCGGCGCGGGCCTGCCAATGGGCGGCAAAACCGTCATCCGCCACCGCCTCCCAGATCATCCCCCAGTCGGCGGCCTGCCGGGCCGTCACCTTTTCGGCGAACAGACAGGCCCCCATCGCGCGGGCAAAGCCGATCTGGCGCGGCAACCAATAGGTGCCCCCGGCATCGGGGATCAGGCCGATGCGGGTAAATGCCTGGATGAAGCTGGCCTGTTCGGCGGCGATGACCACATCGGCGGCCAGTGCCAGGTTCGCCCCCGCCCCCGCCGCCGCCCCGTTCACCGCCGCAATCACCGGCACCGGACAATCATAGATGGCGCGCAGCAAGGGCTCGTATTCGTCGCGCAGCGTCGCCTCCATGTCCAGCGCCGCACCCGCATCGGCCAGATCCTGACCCGAGCAGAACGCCCGCCCCGCCCCGGTGATCACCAGCACCCGCGCCTCAGCCCCGGCAGCGCGCACTGCCGCCAGCATTTCGGTCCGCATCTGTGACGACAGGGCGTTCATCACATCGGGCCGGTTCAGCGTCAGAACCGCAACGCCCGCTTCGGCCTGATAGGTGATCGTGTCATAGCTCATCGCGCCCTCCCAAGGTTTGCGGCCAGCATAGCGGGCACAAACCTGCGGCAAAGCGGAACACTGCGTCAGTCCCTCAGGATTTCGGCAAGGCGGGCCTGTTCGTCGGGCGTCAGCGGCGCGTCGGGCGCAGATTTGCGGCGGCGCAGCGTGGCCAGAGCCAGCCCCGCACCACCCAGCAGCAAGGCAGGCCCCGCCAGCCACAGGATGATGTTCGACCCGCCGGTGGTGGGCGTCAGCAGCACATATTCGCCGTAACGCTCCACGATGAAATCCAGTGCCTCGGCATCCGTGTCGCCCGCCACCAGCCGCTCGCGCACCAGCAGACGCAGGTCGCGCGCCAGATCGGCGTTGCTGTCGTCGATATTCTCGTTGCGGCAGACCAGACAGCGCAGATTCTGCGACAGCGCCCGCGCCCGCGCCTCCAGCGCGGGGTCGGCCAGCACCTCATCCGGCTGCACCGCCAGCGCAGGTGTTGCCAGCAGCGCGCAAAGGCCCAGTGCCAGCCTCATTCCGCGGGCACCCCTGCGGGTGTGCGCCGCGCCCCCGCGGCAATGCGGTAGCGCCGGTCGGAAAGGCTGAGCATGCCGCCAAAGGCCATCAGCAGCGCCCCGCCCCAGATCCAGTTGGCAAAGGGCTTGATATAGCTGCGCACCGCCCAGCCGCCGCCCTCCTGCGGATCACCGATCACCAGATAGATGTCGCGCCAGAAGCCATAGGCGATGCCCGCCTCGGTCGTGGGCATTCCGGCCACGGGATAAAGCCGTTTCTCGGGGTAAAGGGTGGTCACGGCCTGCCCGTCCCGCGTCACCTGCAACTCGGCCATGGTGGACAGATAATTCGGCCCCTGCACATCGCGCACATCGGCCAGCGTGACTTCATAGGCGCCGATCGGGAAGCTCTGCCCCACCTGCACCACGCGAATATCCTCCAGCGCCCAGGCGTTGATCGCGGCCACGGCAAAGATCGTGACGCCAAGCCCGGCATGCGAGGTGGCCTTGCCCCAGTCGGCGCGCGGCAACCTTGTGATGCGGCCCAGCCGCCCGGCCAGATTGCCGCGCCCCGACCGTACCCAAAGCTCGGTCGCGGCGCCGAACACCACCCAGGCCCCCAGCGCCAGCCCCACCGGCCCCAGCGCCGAACGCCCGGTCTGCATGGCAAAGGCCAGCGCCCCCAGCGCCAGCGACAGCACCAGCGCCGCGCGCAGATGCGGCAGCACCCGCCCGCCCTGCCCGCGCTTCCACGGCATCAGCGCGCCGATGGGCAGCACCAGCGCCAGCCCGATCATGAAGGGCGTGAAGGCCGCGTTGAAGAACGGCGCACCGACCGACAGTTTGCGGTCCCACAGCATTTCGGCCACCAGCGGCCAGATCGTGCCGATGAACACCACGAAGCAGGCCACCGCCAGCAACAGGTTGTTCAGCACCAGCGCCGATTCGCGGCTGACCATGGAAAACACGCCCTTCGCCTCCATCGCGCCGGCGCGCAGGGCAAACAGCGTCAGCGCGCCGCCCATGAACACGGCCAGTATCAGCAGGATGAACACGCCACGCTCCGGGTCATTGGCAAAGGCATGCACCGATGTCAGCACGCCCGACCGCACGATGAACGTGCCGATCAGGGAAAAGCCAAAGGCGAGGATGGCCAGCAGGATCGTCCAGGCCTTCAACGCCTCGCGCTTTTCCACCACGATGGCGCTGTGCAGCAGGGCGGCAGCGATCAGCCAGGGCATGAAGCTGGCATTTTCCACCGGATCCCAGAACCAGAACCCGCCCCAGCCCAGTTCGTAATAGGCCCACCACGACCCCAGCGCGATGCCGATGGTCAGAAACACCCAGGCGGCCAGCGTCCACGGCCTGACCCAGCGGCCCCATGCGGCATCCACCCGCCCCTCGATCAGCGCGGCCACGGCAAAGGAAAACGCCATGCTCAGGCCCACATAGCCAAGGTAAAGGAACGGCGGGTGAAAGGCCAAACCCGGGTCTTGCAGCAGCGGGTTCAGATCCTCGCCATCAAACGGCGGTTCGGCCAGCCGCAGGAACGGGTTTGAGGTGAGAAGCAGGAACAGCAGGAACGCCACGCCGATCATCCCCTGCACCGCCAGCACACGCGCGCGCAGCGCCACCGGCAGGTTGCCGCCAAACCACGCCGCCGAGGCCCCGAACAGCGCAAGGATCAGCACCCACAGCAGCAGCGACCCTTCATGGTTGCCCCAGACGCCCGAGATTTTGTAGATCAGCGGTTTCAGCGTATGCGAATTCATCACCACCAGCCGCAGCGAGAAATCCGAGGTCACAAACGCATAGGTCAGCGCGGCAAAGGAAAAGCCGATCAGCAGGAATTGCAGCGTGGCCGCAGGCCCGGCGACCGCCATCCAACCCGCCCAGCGTTTCTCGGCCCCGATCAGCGGCACGGTTGATTGCACCAGCGCCACGGCAAGGGCGAGGATCAGGGTGAAATGGCCAAGCTCGACAATCATGCGGTGGTCCCTTTGGCTTCGGGCGAACGGCGTCCGGCTGGCGCAAGCTTAGGCGCAAACCCGCGGCGGTCCAATGGGGATGCGCGCCGATGTCGCGGCATTGTCATCTGCATCGGCCGTGCATCAGATGTGCGCGCCCCGCTTCCTACCGCCGCCCCGCCCGGCGCGTGGTCAGCATCAGGTTGGTTTCCGATGTGCTGACGCCCTCGAAACTGCGGATGCGGGCCAGCACCTCGTCAAATTCCGCCAGCGTGGCGGTGCCGATCTCGGCAATCAGATCCCACCGGCCATTGGTGGAATGCACCGCCTGCACCGCGGGCAAGCCCAGCAGGCGTGCCATGATGCGGTCGGTGCCGCGCCCCTCGATGCCGATCATCATCAGCCCGCGCACCGGCGAGGCCGTCACATCGCCGCGCGTCAGCACGGTAAAGCCCGCAATCTCGCCCCGTGCCGCCAGCCGCTCCATCCGTGCCCGCACCGTGGCGCGGCTAAGCCCCAGCCGCAGCGCCAGATCCGACAGCGCCGCCCGTCCGTCGCGGCGCAATTCGGCGATCAGTCGGTGGTCGGTATCGTCCATCATGGCCATTTCTTCCGCCGATTTGCGCAAAGCCCTGTGCAGACCGACCATAAAGCCGCTAGAATCTGCCGCAAGATGAAATCACTTTCCCCGCAAAGGAGAATGCCATGCCCAACACCATCCTGATCGGTGCCCCGATCGATTCCGGCCAGCGCCGCCCCGGCTGCCTGATGGGGCCATCCGCCTACCGCGTGGCGGGCATCGCGCAGGCGATCCGCGATCTGGGCCATGGCGTGACCGACTGGGGCGATGTGGCCTTGGGGGAACTGCCCAAAGGTGAATGCCCCAACCCCGCGGTCCACAGCCTGCGCGAAACGCTGGGCTGGACCGAGGTTCTGGCCGACAAGACCGATGACGCATTGTCGCAGGGCGGCTTTCCCATCATCCTTGGGGGCGATCATTCGCTCGCGCTGGGGTCGGTGGCCGGTGCCGCCGCCTATGCCGCGCGGCGCGATGTGCCGCTGTTCTTGTTGTGGCTGGATGCCCATTCCGATTTCCATACCCCGATGACCACCACCACCGGCAACCTGCATGGCACGCCGGTGGCCTATATCGCGGGCCGCGACGGGTTTGAGGCCTTTCCGCCCTTTCCCAAGCCCATCCCCGCCGACCGCATCTGCCTTTACGGAATCCGGTCGGTTGACCCTGCCGAACATGCGGCCTTGCTGGATCATGACATTGCGATCAATGACATGCGGGTGCTGGACGAGCATGGCATCGTGGCCCCCCTGCGCGCATTCCTGAACAAAGTGCGCGATATGGGCGGCATGCTGCATGTGTCGCTGGACGTGGATTTCCTTGACCCCTCCATCGCGCCTGCGGTGGGCACCACCGTGCCCGGCGGCACCACCTTCCGCGAGGCGCATCTGGTGATGGAACTGCTGCACGAATCCAGTCTGGTCACATCGCTGGATCTGGTGGAACTGAATCCGTTCCTGGATGAGCGCGGCCGCACCGCCCGGCTGATGGTCGATCTGGTGGCCAGCCTGATGGGCCGCAAGGTGTTTGACCGCCCGACCCGCAGCTTTGCCTGACCCTGAACCCCGGGAGATCCCATGACCGCGCCCTCACATCACGCCTATGTGCCTTTTGTCAGCGTTCACAACATGATGCGGCTGGTTCTGCATGTGGGGATCGAACGGGTGCTGGTTGATCTGGCGGCCGAGATTGCCGCCGATTTCCTGCGCTGGCCCGCGTTTGACAAGACGCCGCGCGTGGCCAGCCATTCCGACGTGGGGGTGATCGAACTGATGCCCACCTCGGACGGGCAGACCTACGGCTTCAAATATGTGAACGGCCACCCCAGCAACATGAAGCAGGGCTTGCAGACCGTCACCGCCTTTGGCCTGCTGGCCGATGTGGCCACCGGCTACCCGCTGCTCTTGTCGGAAATGACCATCCTGACCGCGCTGCGCACCGCTGCCACCAGTGCCATGGCGGCCAAATGGCTGGCACCGGCAGGGGCCACCACCATGGCGCTGATCGGCAACGGCGCGCAGGCCGAATTTCAGGCGCTGGCCTTCAAGGCGATCTGCGGGGTAGCGCAAGTGCGCCTTTACGACATCGACCCTGCGGCCACGCGGAAATGTGCAGCGAACCTGCGGGGTTACGGGCTGGGCGTGGTGTCATGCGCCACAGCGGAAGAGGCCCTGCTGGGAGCCCAGATCATCACCACCGTCACCGCCGACAAGCAATATGCCACGATCCTGACCGACAACATGGTTGGCCCCGGGGTGCATATCAACGGCGTGGGCGGCGACTGTCCCGGCAAGACAGAATTGCACCGCGACATCCTGCTGCGGTCGGCGATCTTTGTGGAATACCCGCCCCAGACGCGGATCGAGGGCGAGATCCAGCAGCTTGATGCGGATCACCCGGTGACGGAACTGTGGCAGGTGATGGCCGGGCAGGCCCCGGGCCGCACGGATGCGCGCCAGATCACCCTGTTCGACAGCGTGGGTTTCGCCATCGAAGATTTCAGCGCGCTGCGCTATGTGCTGGGCAAGCTGCGCGACACCGGGTTCTGCGAGCAACTGGACATGATCGCCGACCCGGACGACCCGCGTGATTTGTTCGGCATGCTGCTGCGGGCGGCATAGGCCGCTTCTCCGCCCTGCGGGCGACGGCGCTAGTGCAGCCGGAACTCGCCCACCACATTGCGCCACTCGCCCGGGCTGATCAGCTTGCGGTGGGTGAAGCGCACCGAATGCAGCGGGCCTTCCAGCTTTTCCTGCCAGAATTCGATGAACTTGAACAGTTGCGGGTAATCGGGGGCCAGATCGTAATCCTGCCAGATGAAGCTGTTCAGCACATGGCGGTAATCTGGCATGCGATAGTAGAATTCCGCCGTGGTCAGCCCGTAACCCTGCAACATCCGTTCCGTTTCACGCATTTGCCATACCTCTGTGGTTTCTTCTTTTCATTGATGATGCGCGATTCGCTTTAAGAATCAACGAAAACAATGTGTTGTCACTCGCAAGGCCTGGCTGCGAACAGCGGCCGGCAGCCCATTGGCGCGCCCTGCCATTGCACCCCGGATGACCGATGGTCTATAGTCCGCCCCAGCATATGCCTCAGCCGACCGAGAGAGAGCGCCACCTGTGAGCGACACCCCCGAAGACATTGATCCGCCAAGCGAAACGCCAGATCGGCCCGTCTATCACGGCCCGCAGATCTCGATCGCCGAGGAGATGAAGACCGCCTATCTGGATTACGCGATGAGCGTGATCGTCAGCCGGGCGATCCCCGATCTGCGCGACGGGCTGAAGCCGGTGCACCGCCGCGTGCTGTTCGCCATGTATGAAACCGGCAACAGCCATGACAAACCCTATCGCAAATCTGCCCGTCCGGTAGGCGATACGATGGGGAAATATCACCCGCATGGCGACAGTTCGATCTATGACGCACTGGTGCGGATGGCGCAGCCGTTTTCCATGAGCCTGAAACTGCTGGACGGTCAGGGCAATTTCGGCTCGATGGATGGCGATAACCCCGCCGCCATGCGCTATACCGAAGTGCGGATGGACAAGCCCGCCGCCTTTCTGCTGGCCGATATCGACAAGGACACGGTTGACTATCAGGACAATTACGATGGCAAGGACCGTGAGCCCACGGTGCTGCCCGCGCGTTTCCCCAACATGCTGGTCAACGGCGCGGGCGGGATTGCCGTGGGCATGGCCACCAACATCCCGCCGCACAATCTGGGTGAGGTGATTGACGGCACGCTGGCGCTGATCGCCGACCCCGACATGTCCACCGAGGCGCTGATGGAGATCATCCCCGCCCCCGATTTTCCCACCGGTGCCACGATTCTGGGCCGGGGCGGCGCGCGCAAGGCTTACCTTGAAGGCCGTGGTTCGGTCATCATCCGCGCCCGCACCCATATCGAGGAAATCCGCAAGGACCGCTGGGCGATCATCGTCGATGAGATCCCCTATCAGGTCAACAAGGCCCGGATGATCGAGATCATCGCCGAACAGGTGCGCGAGAAGAAGATCGAAGGCATCGCCCATGTGCAGGACGAATCCGACCGGATCGGCGTGCGCGTGGTGATCGAGTTGAAGCGCGATGCAACGGCGGATGTGGTGCTGAACCAGTTGTATCGCTTCAGCCCGATGCAGACCAGTTTCGGCTGCAACATGCTGGCCTTGAACGGCGGCCGCCCCGAGCAACTGACGCTGCGCGATTTCCTCAGCCATTTCATTACCTTCCGCGAGGAGGTCGTGGCGCGGCGCACGGCGTTTGAGTTGCGCAAGGCGCGGGAACGCAGCCATATCCTGTGCGGTCTGGCCGTCGCCGTGTCGAATGTGGATGAGGTGGTGGCCACCATCCGCGCCTCGGCCGACCCGGCAGAGGCGCGCGAAAAGCTGATGACCCGGCGCTGGCCTGCGGGCGAGATTGCGCCGTTCATCCGGCTGATCGACGATCCCAGCCATACGGTGAATGCCGACGGCACCTACAACCTGTCGGAGATTCAGGCCCGCGCCATTCTGGAACTGCGGCTGCAACGCCTGACCGCCCTTGGCGTCAAGGAAGTGACCGACGAGCTGGAAGAACTGGCAGGCAAGATAAAGGATTATCTGGAGATTCTGGGCAGCCGCGAGCGGATCATGGCGATCATTTCGGACGAATTGCGCGAGGTGAAGGCGCTGTTCGCCGTGCCGCGCCGGACGGAAATCGTCGATTGGGCCGGCGACATGGACGACGAGGATCTGATCGAGCGCGAGGATATGGTCGTGACCATCACCTCGGCCGGCTGGATCAAGCGCACACCCTTGGCCGAATTCCGCAGTCAGCGGCGCGGCGGCAAGGGCCTGTCATCCATGGCGACCAAGGAGGACGATGTTGTGACCACGCTGTTCGTGGCCAACACGCATACCCAGCTGTTGTTCTTCACCACCGATGGCATGGCTTACAAGCTGAAAACCTGGCGGCTGCCTTTGGCGGGGCGGCAGGCCAAGGGCAAGGCGATTGTCAACATCCTGCCGATTGACGCCGGGGTGTCGATTGCCGCGATCATGCCGGTGGATGTGCCCGAGGCGGAATGGGATGATTTGCAGATCGTCTTTGCCACGTCGGACGGTGACGTGCGCCGTAACGCGCTTTCGGATTTCACCAATGTGATGCGCAACGGCAAGATCGCCATGAAACTGCCCGAGGGCGTGCTGCTGGTGAATGCCCGCATCGCTGATGAAAACGACGATGTGATGCTGGTGACGGCTGCGGGCCGGGCGATCCGTTTCCCCACCACCGATGTGCGGGTGTTCAAGGGCCGCGATTCGACCGGCGTGCGGGGCGTGCGGCTGGCCGAGGGCGACCGCGTGGTCAGCATGGCGGTGATCCGGCATTTCGAGGCGACACCGGCGGAACGCGCGGCCTATCTGAAAATGCGCCGCGCGCAGGAGGGCGTGCTGGACGAGCCCGAGGCGGAGGATGACGAGGCCGAGGCTGTGGCCGACAGCGGCGCGGGCCTGTCGCTGGAACGCTTTGCCGAAATGTCTGCGGTGGAGGATCTGATCCTGACCATCACGGCGTCGGGCGCGGGCAAGCTCAGCTCCAGCCATGATTATCCGGTGCGCGGGCGCGGCGGACAGGGCGTCAAGGCGATGGCGGGCCGGTCGGGCGCGCTGATTGCCTGCTTCCCGGTGGAACGCAGCGATCAGGTGATGCTGGCCACATCGACCGGCCAGTCGATCCGCTGCCCGGTAGACGGGATTTCCTTCCGGTCACGCTCCGCAGGCGGGGTGAAGGTGTTCGATACCGGCGCGGGTGAGGAAGTGGTGTCAGTGGCCCGCATCGCCGAAGCCGAAGACGAGGCGTGAGCCTGCCGGGGCTAGCGGTGGCGCTAGATGATCTGGCGGCGCGTGGGGAAACAATGACCTACGGGGCATTGGCCCTCGCGCTGGCGGTGCCGGGGCCGGGCAGCATCGCCCGGCTGACAGCGGCGCTGGAGGATTTGATGGCCGAGGATGCCGCCGCTGGCCGCCCCTTCCGCGCTGCCCTTTGCGCCGGGCGGCTGGCGGGCGGGTTGCCCGCGCCGGGGTTCTTTGCCGCCGCGCGCGCCCTTGGCCGCTATGCCGGGCCGGATCAGGGCCCCGAGGCTGCGGCCTTTGCACATGCAGAACGCGCAGCCCTTTTCAACAGCGGCCCAACGGGTTAAATCCTGCCGATGGAAAAAACTTTGCATATCGTCGGCGGCGGCATGGCCGGGGCAGAGGCCGCATGGCAGGCGGCCAACATGGGTGTGCACGTGGTGATCCACGAAATGCGCCCCAAGGTCGGCACCTTCGCGCATCGCACTGGGCATCTGGCGGAAATGGTCTGCTCCAATTCCTTCCGCTCGGATGATGACCAGCAGAATGCCGTGGGCCTGTTGCATTGGGAAATGCGCGCAGCGGGTGGCATCATCATGGCGGCGGCGCATGCGCACCGCCTGCCTGCCGGTGGCGCGCTGGCGGTGGACCGTGACCCTTTCGCGGCATGGGTGACGGAAAAGCTTTTGGCGCACCCGCTGATTTCTGTCAGCTACGAGGAAATCACCGCCCTGCCCGATGATGGCCACTGGATCATCGCCACCGGCCCGCTGACATCGGGCGCGCTGGCCGAGGCGATCAGGGCCGAAACCGGCGCGGATGCGCTGGCGTTCTTCGATGCCATTGCGCCCATTGTCTATGCCGAGAGTATAGACATGTCGGTGGCCTGGATGCAGTCGCGCTATGACAAGGGCGAGACTACAGCCGAACAGACAGCCTATATGAACTGCCCGATGACCAGGGACCAGTATGAGGCCTTTATCGACGCGCTGCTGGCGGCCGAGAAGACCGAGTTCAAGGAAGGCGAGACGGCGGGCTATTTCGACGGCTGCCTGCCCATCGAGGTGATGGCCGAACGCGGCCGCGAAACGCTGCGCTTTGGCCCGATGAAACCGGTGGGCCTGACCAATGCGCATGACCCGCAGGTCAAGGCCTATGCCGTGGTGCAACTGCGCCGTGACAACAAGCTGGGCACGCTTTACAACATGGTGGGTTTCCAGACCAAGATGAAATATGGCGCGCAAACCGCTGTTTTCAAACTGATCCCGGGGTTGGAGAATGCCAGTTTCGCGCGGCTGGGCGGCATTCACCGCAATACCTTCCTGAACTCGCCCACATTGCTGGATGACCGGATGCGCCTGCGCAGCCGCCCGCATATCCGCTTTGCCGGTCAGGTCACGGGGGTGGAGGGGTATGTCGAATCCGCTGCCATGGGGTTGCTGGCCGGGCGGATGGCTGCGGCAGAGATTCTGGGCCGCGATCTGGCGCCACCGCCGCCGGAAACCGCCACCGGCGCGCTGATCACCCATATCACCGGCGGGGCCGATGCAAAGACCTTCCAGCCGATGAACGTGAATTTCGGTCTTTTCCCCCCCATCGACGCGAAAGGCGGGCGGCGCGGGCGCAAGGACCGCTACAAGGCCTATACCGACCGCGCGAAGGAGGCGTTCACAGGCTGGCTGAATGGCTGATTATGTGACCCGCTTTGCACCCTCGCCCACCGGGCCGCTGCATCTGGGGCATGCGTTTTCGGCCCTGACGGCATGGGACCGGGCACAGGCGATGGGCGGCACCGCGCTGCTGCGCATCGAGGATATCGACCGCAGCCGCGCCCGCCCGGAATGGGAGGTGCAGATTTACGACGATTTGCGCTGGCTGGGGCTGGACTGGCCCGAACCCGTGATGCGCCAGTCGGAACGCGGCGCGGCCTATCAGGCGGCGCTGGACCGGCTGGCCGACATGGGGCTGATCTATCCCTGCCGCTGCACCCGCAGCGACATCCGCGCGGCGCTGTCGGCCCCGCAGGAGGGGGTGATTCCCATGGGGCCGGACGGGCTGATCTATCCCGGCATCTGCCGGGGGCGCGGGCTGGATGATGCGGGGCCCGACGATGCGCTGCGGCTGGACATGGCGGCGGCGATGCGGGTGGCAGGCACTGTGCGCTTTGCCGAAACCGGGCCACTGCATGCCGGGCACTATGCCTTTGACGAGGGTTTCATGGTGGAACATGTAGGCGATGTGGTGCTGTCGCGCCGGGGGGTTGGCGTGGCCTATCATCTGGCTGTGGTGGTGGATGATGCCCAACAGGGCGTAACCGAAGCCGTGCGTGGTGCCGATCTGTTCGAGGCGGCGGCGGTGCATGCCCTGCTGCAACGGCTGCTGGATCTGCCGCGCACGGATTGGCACCACCATGCGCTGATCCGCGACACCGCCGGCAAGCGGCTGGCCAAGCGCGACGATGCCCGCGCGCTGGCGCAGTTCCGCGCCGAAGGGCTGGGCCCGCAGGACATCCGCCGCATGGTGGGGCTGTAGCCGCTACCTGTCGGGCGGGGTGAAGGTCAGCCCGTAACCGGCATAAAGTGCGGCCATGCGGCCATCGGCCAGCGCCGCCGTCACCGCATCATCCACCGCGTAGGCCAGATCGCGGTGGCTGTGATGCACGGCCAGCCCCACTGTCCAAGCCCCCAGCGCAAAGCCGGGCAGCGGCGGCTGGTGAACGGCCACGCCATCCGCAGCACCAAATTGCAACTGCGCGCGCGGGCCCATGGCGGCCATCACCTCGCCCGCCGCCAGCGCCGCCATCGCGGCGGCCATGGTGGGATAGCGGCGGATGTTGGGGCCGATCTGCCCGCCGGGAAAGGCCGTCAGGTAAAAATCGGCGATTGAATCATTTTCCACCGCCACCGTGTCATAGCGGAAAAACGCGGGCACCGGGCCGCCCTCGTGCCGGGGCGCATCGCTGACCACCGCATCGGGATAGGCGGCAAGGGAATAGGCAATCGCGATTTCCTCCTTGCCATATTGGCCAGTGAACACGACCTGTTCCACCAGACAGGTGAAGGTGCTGTTGTAGGGCACGCGCAGCATCACATTCGCGACCGGGTCGCGCAGCACCGAGCCGCGCCACACATAGGTCATCAGATCGGCCTGAAGGTTCTCGCCCGCCTGCACAAAGCGGAACTCGGGCTCCACCCCCAAGGCATCGGCGATGAAACGCCCCACGCCCACATCAATGCCCATCGGCTGACCGTCCTGCACAAAGGAATAGGGCGGAAATTCCTCATAGACCGCAAAGCTGATGCTGCCGCGTTCCTCGATCTCTTCCATGGTCTGCCCGACGAATTCGCGCGGCGTGTTCTGCGGGCGCTGGCCCGGCACCACATCTTCGCAACGGGCAAGGGCGGGCGCCGCAACGGCCCCCGCCAGCAACAGGGCACACAGGCCCCCGGCCAATCCGCGCCTGCGCATCACTGGGTCGCCGACAGACCGATGGTCAGCGTGTCAGACGCCGACCTTGCCCCCTCGGGCGAGCCGTCCAGCGCCAGCGCGGCGCGGTAGGGTGCTGAATCGGCCACCGGCGCACCCGATGCGGTTTTCACCTCAACCGCAATCGCCTCCAGCTCGGCCTTCAGCGCTGCCGCATTCGCTGCGCCCGCCGCCAGTTCGTCGCGGATCGCATGCAGCCGGTCCGAATGGGCATCCAGCGCGCCATCCTCGGGCCGGGTTTCGATATAGGTGCGGATCGCCCAGGCGGCCTTTTGGCCCAGCACCTCGCCAAAGGCGGGCATCTTGGTGGTGCCATCCTGCGTATAGCCGTGGATGAAGCGTTCGGCATACCATTCGTCGCCATATTCCGCCGCCTCAAGAAAACGCAGGTCGGGGGCCAGCCCGCCCGACACCACGCCAAGCCCGTGGCAGCGCGCGCAATTCTGGTTATAGCCGCTGTCACCGATGGTCACGGCGGCCCACCAGACCTCCGGCCCCGCCGTTTCGGCGCGGTAGGGGTTTTCGATCAGCCATTCCTCGCCCAGTTCGGGCAGGCTGTCGGTGTTCACCGGCTGCGGGTTCACATCGCCATGGGCATGCACGAGGCCTGCGGCAAGCAACAGGGCAGCGGCGGCAAGCGGGGCTTTGGGGGTCATCGGCATCTCCTCATCTTCTGCAACCCTGCTAATCAGGCCCGCCGGTGGCCGGTATTAGACCTTCGTGGCAAAACCGGCCCCCTTGCCACCAAGGTCGTATTGGCCTGCGTGACCACCGCGGGCCAACGTTCCGGCGAGGGAGGACCACATATGCACCGCATGACCCGAAAGGCGCTGGCGCTGTGCGCGCTGGCCCTGCCCAGCAGCCTTTTGCCCGCCACGACCGCTCAGGCCCAGACGGCGCCGGCCCAGATCGAGGTGCCCATAACCTATCTGCGGCAAGAGGTGGAATTGCCCCCCACCCTGTCAAACCTTGATCCGGTGCCCGAGGATCTGGGCATCGTGGGGGCCGAGGTGGCCCTGGCGGACAATGCCACCACCGGCGGCTTTCTGGGGCACGATTACACGCTGGATATCGTGTCGGTCGCCCCGGGCGATGATCTGCTGGCCGCTGCCGGGGCCGCACTGGCGGCATCAGGGCTGCTGCTGGTCGAGGCCGGGGCGCCCGACCTTTTGCGCATCGCCGACCTGCCCGCCGCTGCCGACGCGCTGATCTTCAACGTAGCCGCGGGCGACCGTGCCCTGCGCGATGCCGATTGCCGGGCCAATCTGCTGCACACCCTGCCCGAAGATGCGATGCGCACCGATGCGCTGATGCAGGTGCTGCAAGCCAAACGCTTTGCCGATCTGGTGATGATCACCGGCCCGCAGCCCGGTGATGCCAGCTATGCCGAGGCTTTGCGCCGGTCGGCCACCAAATTCGGGCTGACGATCCTTGCCGAAAAGCCCTGGACCTTCGACACCGACCTGCGCCGTGCCGCCCCCGCCGAAGTGCCGCTGTTCACGCAGGATTTCCCCGACCACCACATCCTGCTGATCGCGGACGAGGCCGATGATTTCGGCCGCTATGTCGAGCACAACACCTGGCTGCCCCGCCCCATCGCGGGCTCCGAAGGGCTGGAGGGGCTGGGCTGGGCGCCCGTGGTGGAACAATGGGGCGCGGTGCAGTTGCAGAACCGTTTTGAAAAACAGGCCGGGCGCGACATGGCCAGCCGCGATTACGCCGCCTGGGCAGCCGTCCGCGCGATCGGCGAGGCGGTGACGCGCACCAACGCCGCCGATCCCGCCGCCTTGCGCGCCTACATGCTGTCGGATGCCTTTGCGCTGGATGGGTTCAAGGGCCGCCCGCTGACCTTCCGCACCTGGAACGGGCAGTTGCGCCAGCCGATCCCGGTGGTGAACGCCCGCGCGCTGGTGCAACTGGCCCCGGTCGAGGGGTTCCTGCACCAGTCCAACGAACTTGACAGTCTGGGCGTGGATGCGCCCGAAAGCACCTGCACCGCCTTCGGAGGAACGCCATGACCCGCGCCAGAAACCACGCCCGCAACCGCCTTGCCGCCCTGTTGCTGACCGCCGCCCTGCCCTTTGCCGCAGGCGCCGGATTTGCCGGGGAAATCTGGATCACCAATGAAAAGGACGACACGATTTCGGTGATCGACGCCGACACGCTGGAGGTGACGCGCACCATTCCGACGGGTGAGCGCCCGCGCGGCATCGTCTTTGCGCATGATTATTCGGTGGTCTACATCTGCGCCTCCGACAGTGACACCGTGCAGGTGATGGACCCGGCCACCGGTGCGGTGCTGCACGAACTGCCCTCGGGCGAAGACCCCGAACAATTCGCATTGGCCCCCGATGGCCGCCACCTCTACATCGCCAACGAGGATGACGCGGTGACAACCGTGGTGGATACCCAGACCCGCGCTGTGGTGGCGCAGATCAACGTGGGGATCGAGCCCGAGGGCATGGCGGTGTCGCCCGATGGCCGCGTGGCGATCACAACTTCCGAAACCACCAACATGGCCCATTGGATCGACACGGCCACGCAGAAGCTTTTCGCCAACACGCTGGTTGACAGCCGGCCCCGCCATGCCGAATTCACCGCCGATGGCGCGGAAATGTGGGTCAGCTCCGAAATCGGCGGCACGGTGACGGTGTTCAACGCCGCCGACCAGACCGAAAAGGGCAAGATAAGGTTTGCGATCACCGGGGTGAACGCCGATCTGGTGCAGCCCGTGGGGTTCAAGTTCACACCCGATGGCAAGACCGTGTTCGTGGCGCTTGGCCCGTCAAACCATGTGGCCGTGGTCAATGCCGAAACCCTGGCGGTGGAAGAGTATGTCCTCGTCGGCCGCCGGGTCTGGCACATGGCGTTTTCGCCCGACAACACCCGGCTTTTCACCACCAACGGCGTGTCGGGCGACGTGACCGTGATCGACGTGGCCAGCCGCGAGGCGCTGAAATCCATCAAGGTGGGCCGCTTTCCCTGGGGGGCCGCAATGCGCCCCACCAAGGGCTGATTTTCATAACCGGAGAGAGAGATGATGAACCGCATGACCCTGCTGGCCGCGCTGCTGGCCACCGCCCTGCCCGCCGCCGCATTCGCACAAGAGGCCGAGGAAGAGGAAAACGAGCTTGGCCTCGCTGGGCTCTTGTCCTCCAACAACCGGGAAGACATGCCGGGGCTGACGCTGTCGGCGGGCCAGCCCATCGCGGCAGGCCCGATCACCCTGAAATCCGGCAAATACTACACGCTGGAAATCACCGCCGATGGCAGTCAGGAACTGGCGCTGTCTGGCCCCGAATTCTTCCGCGCGATCTGGTTGAACGAGATCGTCATCGAAGGCATCGAGATCAGGCCCATGGCCATCGACAGCCTGGAATTCGACGAGGCGGGCGAGGCGGAAGTGTCGTTCGTCGCGGTAAAGCCGGGCAGCTATTACCTTATGATCCCCGGCACCACGGGCGACAGTCAGCGCGTGGCGATCACCATCGAATGAGCATGACGGCAGGCCTCAGCCTCCAGACCGTCAGCTATGCCTTCGGCGCGAAACAGGCGTTGCGGGATGTCAGCTTTGCCGTCGAACCCGGCACGTTCTGCGCGCTGCTGGGGCCGAACGGGGCGGGGAAATCCACCCTGTTCGGCCTTTTGACCCGGCTTTTCACCACCGGGCAGGGCAGCATCACGGTGGCGGGGCATGATCTGGCCCGCCAGCCGCGCGCGGCGCTGGCCCGCATCGGCGTGGTGTTCCAGCAGCCCACGCTGGATCTGGATCTGACGGTGCGCCGCAACCTGCTGTATTTCGCGGCCCTGCACGGCCTTGCGGGGCGCGAGGCCGAAACGCGCTCCATGGCGGCGCTCGACCGGCTGGGCATGGCCGAACGCGCGGGCGAACTGGCGCGCAACCTGAACGGTGGCCACCGGCGGCGGATGGAGATTGCCCGCGCCCTGATCCACCGTCCCGCCGTGCTGCTGCTGGATGAACCCACCGTGGGCCTTGATGCCGCCGCGCGCTTTGCCATCACCGATCATGTGCACGGGCTGGCCGCCAGCGGGCTTTCGGTGCTCTGGGCCACCCACCTGACCGACGAGGTGCGCCCCGCCGACCAGCTGGTGATCCTGCACCGGGGCCGCGTGCTGGCGAACGGCACCGCGGCCGACATCAGCGCTGGCAAACCGCTGTCCGACGTGTTCCTCGCCAAGACCGGCACCCCGGCATGACGCCGCGCCTGCTCATTTTCTGTCCATAAATATCCTCGGGGGGTCCGGGGGGCAGACAGCCCCCCGGCGCCCGCCGCGTGCGCACCGCCGGAAAGGCCGCCATGACCGCAGCCCTCATCGCCCTCCGCGCCATCCTGCACCGCGAGGCGTTGCGTTTCGTCACCCAGCGCGGCCGGTTCATCGCGGCGCTGGTGCGCCCGCTGGTCTGGCTGTTCATCTTCGCCGCGGGTTTCCGCGCCGCCCTCGGCCTGTCGATCACCCCGCCTTACCAGACCTACATCACCTATGAGGTCTATATCGTCCCCGGCCTCTGCGGCATGATCCTGCTGTTCAACGGCATGCAATCGTCGCTGTCGCTGGTCTATGACCGCGAGATGGGCTCGATGCGGCTGCTATTGACTTCGCCCTTGCCGCGCTGGTGGCTGCTGACGGCCAGGCTGATCGCGTCCACCACCGTGTCGCTGCTGCAATGCGCGGCCTTTCTGGGGGTTGCGGCGCTGTGGGGCATCACCCTGCCCTGGCAGGGCTATCTGGCGGCGATCCCCGCGCTGTTCGTGGCGGGGCTGATGCTGGGCGCGCTGGGGCTGATGCTGTCATCCTTCATCAAGCAACTGGAGAATTTCGCGGGGGTGATGAATTTCGTGATCTTTCCGATGTTCTTCCTGTCATCGGCGCTTTACCCCCTGTGGAAAATGGCCGAAGCCTCGCCCCGCCTGCGCGACCTTTGCGCCGCAAACCCGTTCACCCAGGCGGTGGAACTGATCCGCTTCGCGCTTTACGGCCAGATGAACCTGCCCGCCCTGGGCTGGACGCTGCTGGCGCTGGCCTTGTTCGGCGGGGTGGCCCTGTGGGGCTATGATCCGGCGCGGGGGATGGTGCAGCGCAAGGGCTGAAGGTTCGGCCCTGGTGCCGGCACTTCCCGCCTGGCCTGCGCCCAAACGGCTGCGGCTGCGGGGAAGGAAGGGCAGCGTTGCCCGTTCTGCTGTGCAGTTTCCGGGCCATGCGGCGCGCCATCCGCTGATCCGCCACCCGCTGCTGACGCAAAACGCGCCCTCCCGTTGCCGGGAAGGCGCGCCTTGCCATGGATCAAACCCGAGGGGGTCAGTTCGCCGCGGCAAGCTGTTTTGGCAGCTTGAAGGTCCAGACCGTGCCGCCCTGGTTCAGATAGTTCACCTTCTTGGCCACCTCGCCGCCCCACAGCGGCACTGCGCCGCCCCAGCCGGAGATCACGGTGACATATTGCTCGCCGTCCTGATCCCAGGTGACGGGCTGGCCCACGATGCCCGAGCCGGTCTGGAACGACCACAGCACCTCGCCCGTCTCGTCATCCAGCGCGATGAACTCGCCTTCGGGCGTGCCGGTGAACACAAGGCCCCCCGCCGTTGTCATCACCCCGGCCCACAGTGGGGCCTCGTTCTTGTATTCCCATTTCCATTCGCCGGTCACGGGGTCGATGGCTTTCAGCGAACCGATATGGTCCTCGTAATTCGGCTTGATGGTGAAGCCGGACCCCAGATAGGCCGCGCCCTTTTTATAGGTGATCGGCTCGTTCCAGATATCCATGCCCCATTCGTTCGAGGGCACATAGAAAAGGCCGGTTTTCTGGCTGTAGGCCATCGGCATCCAGTTCTTGCCACCAAGGAACGAGGGCGAGGAGAACACGATTTCGCCCTTGGCGCCATCGGCGGCGGCGGCCGGGTCGCCGGGGCGGTTTTCCTCGACATAGACGGGCCGCCCGTCATCGCCGATGTCCGTGGCCCAGGTGATGTCTTTGACAAAGGGGAAGGCATCGACAAACTTGCCATCCTCACGGTTCAGCACATAGAAAAAGCCGTTGCGGTCGGCGGTGGCGAAACGCTTGTTGCCGTCCTTGTCGACAAAGGACACCACCTCGTTCACGCCGTCATAATCCCAGCCTTCGCGCGGCGTGGTCTGATAGTGCCATTTGATCTCGCCGGTTTTCGGGTCCAGCCCCACGCGCGACGCGGCATAAAGATTGTCGCCCGCGTTGCCCTCTACCGGCTTGCCCGCGTTGCGCAGGTGGCTGTTCCAGGGCGCGGGGTTGCCCGCACCGAACACCAGCGTATCCGTCTCGATGTCATAGGATCCGCCCAGCCAGGTCGCCCCGCCGCCGGTCTTCCACATGTCGCCCGGCCAGGTGGCGTTCAGCACGCCGGTCATGGTCGATTCCGCGCCATTCAGCGTGCCCATGTGGCCTTCGATCATCGGGCGCGTCCAGACCGTTTCGCCGGTGTTGGCGTCACGCGCCTGCACCTCGCCCACGATGCCGAATTCGCCGCCCGAATTGCCGGTGATGACCAGACCGTTCACGATCAGGGGGGCCGCGGTATAGGAATAGCCCTCCTTGTATTCGGCGATCTTCTTGTTCCAGACCACATCGCCGGTTTTCGCGTTCAGCGCCACGATGCGGGCGTCGAGCGTGCCGAAATACACCTTGTCGCCATAGATGGCGGCCCCCCGGTTCACCACGTCGCAGCAGGGCAGGATGCCCTCGGGCAGGCGGGCGTCGTATTGCCACAACTCGCGGCCGGTCTTCACGTCGATGGCGTAAAGCCGGGAATACGACCCGGTGATATACATGATGCCATCCGAAATGATCGGCTGGCTTTCCTGCCCGCGCTGCTTTTCGCCGCCAAGGCTGAAGGCCCAGGCGGGCAGCAGGTTGCCGATGTTATCCTTGTTCAGGATGGCCAGCGGGCTGAAGCGTTGCAGATCACGGCCCATGCCGTTGGTCAGCACCTGCGTGGTCTCAGCGGCGTCATTGGCAATATCGGCCTCTGTAACCTCGGCCTGCGCCATGGATGCGGCGCAGATGGCGGCGGTTACGGCGATGATGAACCGGTTCATCAGAATCCTCCCTGTGGTTTTCTGGCTGACCGATGCCACGCCCCCTCAAACGACAGCACGATCCACCGTAATACTCCGCCGCAGCGCCGCCGGGGCGAAATTGCACCATGGTCGTAAAGCCTGCCAAAGCGCGCAAAAGTGGCCCCCTGCTTTGGTCGCATTGCGCGGCCCGGTGCCGCTGTCACCCTTGGGCGCATGTCTGAGGGGGGACCGGAGATGAGCATGCGATACACGCGGCGGGGGGTGCACGGGCTGGTGGCCGCGCTGGCGCTGGCCCTGCCGGCATGGGCAGATGTGCCGCAACTGCGCATCGCCACGCAGGTCAGCGGCACGGTGAACTGGGAACTGACCACCATGACCACCCGGGGCTTTGATACCGCCAACGGGTTCACGCTGGTGGTGCAGGATGTGGCCGGATCGCCCGCCGCGCAGGTGGCGTTTCAGGGGGGCGAGGCGGATGTGATCGTGTCCGACTGGCTGTGGGTGGCCCGGCAGCGGGCGGAAGGCCAGGATTTCGTGTTCATCCCCTATTCGCGGGCCGTGGGGGCGCTGCATGTGATGGCCGACAGCCCGGCCAGGACGATAAGCGATCTGGCAGGCGGCAAGATCGGCATTGCTGGCGGGCCGGTGGACAAAAGCTGGCTGATCCTGCAAGCCTATGCGCAGCAGGCCGAAGGCATTGATATTGCCATGCAAACCGAACAGGTGTTCGGCGCGCCGCCCTTGATCATGGAAACCGCGCTGTCGGGCCAGGTGCAGGGGGCCGTCAACTTCTGGCATTTCGGTGCCAAGATGGAGGCGGCGGGCATGCGTCCGCTGATCACCGTGGCCGATGCGGCGGTGGCGCTGGGGCTGGATCCGGCGACGCCGCTGCTGGGCTATGTGGTGCGCGGTGAACTTCTGCGCGATCAGCCTCAGCTGGTGGCGGGACTGGCAGCGGCCAGCCGGGCCACCAAGGATGTGCTGGCGGCGGACGAGGCCGCGTGGGACGCGCTGCGCCCGATGATGAATGCGCAATCAGATGCCGAATTTGCCGCGTTGAAGGCCGGGTTCCGCGCGGGCATCCCCGCCCCCGGCCCGGTGGACGAGGCTGCGGCAGGGCGGATGCTGGCCATCATGGCCTCCTTGGGTGGCGAGGAACTGGTGGGCCGCATGACCACGCTGCCCCAGGGCGTCTTCGTGCAGCCGGGCAGTTGACCGGGCGGTGACGGCGGCCCTTTCCCTGACGCTGGCGACCGCCGGCCATGGCGCGGCCCCGGTTCTGGGGCCGCTGTCGCTGGCGGTGATGCCGGGTGAGACGGTGGCGATCACCGGGCCGTCGGGCATCGGCAAGACCACATTATTGCGCATCGTGGCGGGGCTGCATCGGCGTTGGCAGGGGCAGCTGGTGCTGCCGGGCCGGGTGTCGATGGTGTTTCAGGAACCCACCCTGTTGCCCTGGCGAACAGCGGTGCAGAATCTGCGGCTGACCACGGGCTGCTCGGTGGCCGGGGCCACGGCGGCGCTGGCCGATGTGGGGCTGGCCGGTCTTGGCGCGCGCTATCCTGCCGCCCTGTCACTGGGCCAGCAGCGCCGCCTGTCGCTGGTCCGCGCCTTTGCGGCCCGGCCCGATGTGCTGCTGATGGACGAGGCCTTTGTGTCGCTGGATGCGGCGCTGGTGGACGAGATGATGGCGCTGTTCGAACGCCTGCGCGCCCGCCGCCCGCTGGCCACGCTGATGGTGACACATGCCCTGCCCGAGGCGGAACGGCTGGCCAGCCGCATCATCCGGCTGGAGGGCACCCCCGCGACAATCGCCGAAGACCGTCAGAACAGCGGCGCATATTTCCAGTTGTCGGCATCCGGCGTCACCTCATCGGGGTCATAGCCCGCGCCCTGCAAGCGCCGCGCCACCGGCAGGCCCATGGCCGCCGCCCGGTCAACCAGCCTGCGCCCCTCGGCCAGATCCTGCCGCACGCCGTGGCCGCGCAGCTGCGCAAGGCCATAGTTGAACAGGCCCACCGGATCGCCCGCCTCGGCGGCCTGCCGGTCCCATTCCGCCGCGCGGTCGGGGTCGGCGTCGGCCCCCAGCCCGTTGTTGTCCAGATGGCCCATCCAGGTCATCGCGCCGGTATAGCCATCTGCCGCGCAACGCTGGAACAGCGCCCGCGCCGCCGCGTGCTGGCCGGATTTGGTCATCATGTAGCCCGAGGCGCAGGTGGTCATGGATGTTTCGCCCCGCGCGGCATTCTCCATCATGCGGCCCATGCCCATCTCGTCGGGGTTCAGCGTGCCGCCGCCTTCGGTGTCCGGCTGGGTGGTTTCGGCAAGCGCCGGACCGGGCGCAACGACGGCAAGCAGCAGGGCAAGGGCGATGTGGCGCATGGTTTTCCCGGGGTTTGGGGGGAAAGGCTAACATGCAGGGGGCCGCAGCGCGACGCGGCTATGGTCGTAGGCGGGTGACAGGATGGCCGATGTGGCAAGCACAGCGGCGCTGCGGCACAGGCGAGGCCATTTCGGCGCAGCAGCAGCGCCGGATCGTGAACGGATGGCAATCATGCCCCGCAACACTGGCCGCAGCGGCCTGGCACCTACGTGCCGTCTGGCAACTTCAGCAAAAGCTCAGCGTGACATGGCCAAAGGGGCCGAAGTCGGCGGCAAAGCGGCTTGCGGGCGGGGCCTCGACGGGCCGGATGAAACTGCCTGACAGCACGATGTCACCCGCCGCGATGCCCTGACCATAGGCGGCCAGCCGGTGCACCAGCCACAGGATGCCCGTCACCGGATCATCCAGCACGCCTGCGCCAAGGCCGGTTTCCTCGACCACGCCGCCACGTTTCACGATGGCACCGACCCAGCGCAGGTCATGGGCACCGATCGCGTGGCGCTGCGCACCCAGTACAAGGCCCGCATTGGCGGCATTGTCGGATACCGTATCGGTGATGATCCGCGCGGCACCCGTGGCGGGGTCGGCCCGCAAAACGCGGGTGTCGAGTATCTCCAGCGCCGGGGCGACATGGGCGGTTGCCGCCACCACATCGGCCCGCGTCACATGCGCGCCTTGAAGGGGGGCACGCATGACAAAGGCAATCTCGGCCTCCACCCGTGGCTGGATAAACCGGCCACGCGGCACGGTCGCGCCATCGGCAAACAGCATGTCATCCAGCAGCACGCCGGAATCGGGCGTGGTGATGTTCAGCGCCTGCTGCATGGCGCGGCTGGTCAGGCCGATCTTCCAGCCAATCCCCCTGCGCCCCTTCAGCGCGACAAAAGCCGCCTGCACGGCATAGGCATCATCCAGCGTCATGCCCGGGTAGCGCAGGCTGAGAAGCCCGCATTGCACACCTGTGCGTTCGGCGGTGAACAGGCTGGTCGCGGCCTCGGCGATCTGGTCGGGGGTCATTCGTCCACCACCCCGTTGCGCAGGGTGCCGATGCCGTCGGCCTGCACCTCTACCACGTCACCCGGCACCAGCCAGACGGGCGGATCGAACCGCGCGCCTGCCCCGGTGGGGGTGCCGGTCACGATGATGTCGCCCGGCACCAGCGTGGTGAAGGTAGAGATATAGGCGATCTGCCGCGCCACGGGGAACAGCATGCGCCCGGTGCTATCCTGCTGGCGCAGCACGCCGTTCACCCGGGTGGTCAGCCCCACATCCATGATCTGCGCAGGGTCGGTGAAGGGCACCAGCCACGGGCCCATCGCGCCCGACCCATCCCAGTTCTTGCCCTGCGTCACGTTGAATTTCGCATGGCGCACCCAGTCGCGCAAAGTGCCTTCGTTGCACAGGGTCAGGCCCGCGATATGGGCCAGCGCCTGCGCCTCGGGGATGCGCCGCCCGCCCTTGCCGATCACCACGGCAATCTCGCCCTCGTAATCCAGTTGCGGGGTTTCGGGCGGGCGGGTCAGCGGCTGGTCGTGGCCGACAAAGGACCGCGCGAAGCGGATGAACAGCGACATGTGGGGCGGGGCCTCCTGCCCGTCCTTGTATTCGGCGTTGCGGTCGGGGAAATTCACCCCCACGCAGATGATCTTTTCCGGCGCGGGCACCGGAATGGCATAGGCCATTTCGGTGATGCAGAAATCTGGGCTGCAACGCAGGGATTCCTCGGCCAGCCTTTGCAATGCCCCCGCCGTGATCACCTCGCGCAGGGTGGGATAGGTCTGGCGGTGGCGGGCGAACAGATCGACCACGCCACCGTCACGCTCCACCCCCCAGCCCGCCTGCCCCTGCCAGGTATAGCTGACGAACCGGGTCATGGCGCCACGATGGGCTGGGCGGCAAGGGTGCTGTCGCGCAGGGCGGCGCCGTCGAACACCGACCCCTCCTCGAACCAGCTTTTCGGCGCGGGGGCGCCCCACAGGGTCTGGCGCTGCGGGTCTTTCAGGTTCCAGCGGATCGGCTCCAGATCGGGGTCAACCGTCTGGTAGTCGGAGCAGTAAACCTCGGTCCGGTGGCCGTCATGGTCGCGGATATATAGGAAAAACGCGTTGGAAATGCCATGCCGCCCCGGGCCACGCTCGATATGGCCGACATAGCCGGTGGTGGCCATCAGATCCAAAAGGTCGATGATGTTCAGGGGCGTGGGCACCCAGAAGGCCAGATGGTGCAGGCGGGGGCCGCGCCCATTGGTGAAGGCGATGTCATGCACCCCGCCCTTGCGGTGCATCCATGCGGCCCAGGTGCGGCCCGTGTCCTCATCCGCCGTGTATTCGGTGACGCGAAAGCCCATCTGCGCGTAAAACGCCACTGACGCATCGACATCGGGCGAGAACAGGTTGAAATGGTCGATGCGCAGGGGTTTGACGCCCCGATACAGCGCGTAGTGCTGGTGGATCGGCGGCAGGCGGTCCATCTGCACATCGAATTCCAGCGGCACGCCCATGGGGTCGCGCGTCGCCAGCGCCCGGCCCATGAAGGGGCGTTCCACCCAGTCCACCGACAGGCCCTGCGCCGCAAACCAGGCCGCCGCCTTGTCAAGATCGGGCTGGTCATACAGTTTGAAGCCCAGCACGCCCACCGACCCGGCCGCTGCCAGTTTCAGGATCACGCAATGGTGGCCGCGTTCCTCCATCGCGCGCAGATAGATGTGGCCCGCATCCTCATGCGTGACCTGAAGACCCAGCGTATCGACGTAAAAGCCGCGCGCGCGGGCCAGATCGGTCACGCACAGTTCCACATGGCTGAGGCGCAGGATGTTGAACGGCGGGTAAAGCGTGGCTGCGGGAATGGGCATGTGTCGGGTCTCCTCCCCGTTGATGCGGTCAGACGCCAAGCCGCTGGATTTTATGCTGACCCAGCGCGAAGGCGGTGTTCTTCTGTTCCATGTAGAATTCGAACGACCATTTGGCCCCGTCGCGCCCTATGCCGGAATTCTTGACCCCGCCGAAGGGTGTGGGCAGGTGGCGCACGTTTTCGGAATTGACCCAGATCATCCCGGCCTCCAGCCCTTGCGAGAACCGCAGCGCGCGGGTCAGGTCATTGGTCCAGACATAGCCGGTCAGGCCGTAGGGCACACCATTGGCAATGGCCAGCGCCTCATCCTCATCGGCAAAGCTCAGCGAGGTGAGGACGGGGCCAAAGATTTCCTCCTGCGCGATGCGCATCTGGGGCGTGGCATGGGTGAACAGTGTGGGGCGCACGAACCAGCCCTGATCGCCCACCCGCGTGCCCCCCGCCGCAAGGGTCGCGCCATCCTGCTGGCCGATGGCGACATAGCCCGTCACCTTGTCGAAATGCGTCTTGTGGATCAGCGGGCCGATTTCGGTGGCCGGGTCCAGCGGGTGCCCGACGCGGATGGCGTTGACCCTTTCGACAAGCCGGGTGTGGAAATCATCGGCAATCGTATTCTGCACCAGCAGGCGGCTTGATGACGTGCAGCGTTCGCCGTTCAGCGAATAGATCATGAAGATCACCGCATCCAGCGCGCGGTCCAGATCGGCATCGTCAAACACCACCACCGGGTTCTTGCCGCCCAGTTCGAAATGCACGCGTTTCAGCGTATCGGCCCCCTGTTTCATGATCATGCTGCCGGTGCGGGATTCGCCGACAAAGGCAATCGCCTTGATGTCGGGATGTTCGGTCAGCGCCTTGCCCGCGCCCTCGCCCATCCCGTTCACCAGGTTCAGCACACCGGGGGGCAGGCCCGCCTCAAGACATATCTCGGCCAGCAGGCGGGCGGTCAGCGGCGAAAACTCGGCCGGTTTGTGTACGATTGTGCAGCCTGCCGCCAGCGCCGGGGCGATTTTCCAGGTGGACAGCATGAAAGGCGTGTTCCAGGGCGTGATCACCCCCACAGGGCCGATGGGGCTGCGGCTGGTCACATTCAGATGCGTGGCGGTGGGCAGCGCCTGCCCGTCGCGCGCCTGCGGCGCCAGATCGGCGAAATAGCGGAAATTCTCGGCCCCGCGCAACGCCGCCTTTGACATGAACCGCCAGGCCTGCCCGGTATCCCAGCATTCGCACAGGGCGATTTCCTCGGCGCGTTCCTCGATCAGGTCGGCGATGCGGTGCAGGATGGCCTTGCGTTTTGCGCCCTCCAGCGCGGCCCAGGCCGGGAAGGCCGCCTTGGCGGCGCGGGCGGCGGCGTCAATGTCGGCGGCATCGCCCAGCGCCACGCGGGCGATCAGCGATTCGTCCACCGGCGAGCGAGTGTCGAATGTGGCGCCCGACAGGGCCGGGCGGCTTTCGCCGCCGATCAGGTTCAGGATGCCCCTGTCGCGGAACCGGGCCAGATGGCCGTCAAGCCGGGCCAGATGGGTGGCAAGATCGGTCATGACGGATCTCCGTTCAGGTGGTTGCGGATCGAGCTGGTTTTCGGGCTGAGCGCGGGGTCGATGTCGCGCATCTCGAACGACAACAGGAAAGATGACGATTGCAGCACCGCGGCGCAGAACGCCTGGGCGGCGGCAAAGACGTGGGCGGTGGCTGCGGCTTTGGCGGCGGGGTCACGCCCGGCGCGCAGGCGGATCGACACGTCGCAGAACGCATGCGTCGGATTGCCGTCGGCGATCACCACATGATCCGCCGCCATGGCCCTGATGCGGATGCCTGCCAGCGGGAACAGCCCGGTTTCCACCATCGCATCGCGGATCACCACGCACAGCGCCGCAATATCCAGCCGTTGCGCCAGATTGGCCGAATAGTCGATATGGACATGCGGCATCGGACCCCCTTTTAATTCATTTGTTAAGCAAGTGATCGCCCATCGTCAAGTATCCCGGCGGGGGCGGCCCTGCGTTGCGGCGGCAAGATGCGGCGCGCGCCCGGCTTTTGCTTGAGCCGCCATCGAAAAACGCCGATAGAGGCGCATGGTTGATGACACCGCCCCTGCCCCGCCGCCCGTAACCCTGCGCCGCCCCGTGTCCCTGCGCCGCACGGAACGATCGCTGCCGATTGCGCTCTTGCGCGCGCGCGAGGCAGTGATGGGCCCGGTGCGCGAAATGCTTGCGCAAAGCCCGGTGAACGAACAGAAATGGCGCGTGCTGCGCGTGCTGGACGAGGAAGGCCCGCTGCCCCTGACCTTGGTGGCCGATCATGCCTGTCTGCAAGCGCCCAGCCTGACCCGCATCATGCGCGCGATGGAGGATGACGGGCTGGTCAGCCGCGTCACCGGAACCGCAGACCGGCGCACCTTCATCGTTTGTATCACCGACCGGGGCCGCCAGGTGATCGCCGACCATGCCGCCGCCAGCAACGCGTTGTTCGCCCGGCTGGAGGCGCTCTATGGCAAGGACAAGCTGGAGACGCTGCTGGACCTGCTGGAAGACCTGCAAGCGGTAAAGCTGTGACGGTTGCGCGGGCCGCGCGTCACGCCTGACGGCGATCCGCGCTGCGTTTGCACGAATACCGTCCGCTAGACCATCGTGTGCAGCCGGTAGCCGGGCGCATAGGCCAGCCGCACGGCGGTGATGGCCCTGTCGCCCGACCAGGTGCAGCGTTCGGTGATGAACAGCGCGGTGCCGGGGGCAAGGCCCAGCACCTCTGCCTCGTGCGCCGTGGCATTGGCGGCGGAAAAGGCAATGTCGCCCGTGGTATAGGGCACATGGCCCACCAGCCATTCGTTCGCGCTGATCGCGGCGAAATCGGGGGCCGGGTCGGGCAGCAGGGCGGGGTTCAGCCAGCGCACCTCATACAGAAACGGGCGGCCATCGGCCAGATGCAGCGTGCACAGGTGCAACAGTGGCGTGGCGGGGGCCAGGCCCAGTTGGGCCGCCACCGGCACCGGGGCGGGCAGCAGCGCCTGTTCCAGCAGATGAAGGCCATAGCTTTGGCCGCGCCCCTCGACCTCGCGCCGGGTCACGGGAATGTCCAGCGTCGCGCGCCGCACCGGATGCAGCGCCACGCGGGTGCCCGCCTTGCGGCGGCGTTCCAGCACACCCGCCTCGGCCAGATCGCGCAGGGCGCGGTTCACCGTGGCCCGGGCGCAGCCGAATTCCTGCGCCAGCGCCTCTTCCGTGGGGATCGTGGCACCCGGCAGCCAGAGCCGCGCGTGGATGCGGTGCAGCACCTCGGCGCGGATCGCCTCCCAGCCCTGCGGGGCGGGGCGGGGCAATGGCTTGGCGGGCGAGGATGCCGCCACAACGGGGGCTGGCCAATCCGGCATGTTCACAACCGCCCCACCAGCCGCGCCATCACCTTGCGGTAGGCTGCGGAGATCGCCTCGCGCGCCACGTGCCGCCCCCCCGTCACCACATGCCGCCCGGCAGACCAGACATCGGCCACCATCCGGTCATCCCCCGCAAAGATCCAGGCATCCAGAATGCCGTCGCCCTGCCGCCCTTCCAGATCAACGGACCCCATGTCAAGCGCCAGCATGTCCGCCCAGTCCCCCACACGGATCGCACCCGAGGCCCGGCCCCCCGCCTGCGCCCCGCCCGCTACCGCGCCATCAAACAGCACCCGCCCGGTAGAGCGTTCCGGCGTGGCGAACATCGCCCGCCCCCTGTCGCGCAGCCGCTGCGAATATTCCAGTAGCCGCAGCTCCTCGGCCAGTGCGATGCGCACATTGCTGTCAGATCCGACGCCAAAGCGCCCGCCCGCGCCCGCCCAGCGCATGCCGTCAAAGATGCCGTCGCCCAGATTGGCCTCGGTGATCGGGCAAAGGCCCGCCACCGCCCCGGTCGCCGCAAGGGCCAGCGTTTCGGCAGGCTGCATCTGCGTGGCGTGGATCAGGCACCAGCGCGCATCCACCGCGTGGTTGGCCAGCAGCCATTCCACGGGGCGCGCGCCATAGGCCGCCTGCACCTCGGCCACTTCTGCCACCTGTTCGGCCAGATGGATGTGCAGCGGCGCATCCGGGGCCAAAGCCACCGCATCGCGCAGCCCCTCGCGGCTGACCGCGCGCAGCGAATGGGGTGCCACGCCCATGCGGGCATCAGCGGCGGTCAGATGCGCCCCTGCCGCCTGCCACAGCCGCGCAAACCCGTCAAAATCATTGCCAAACCGCGCCTGCCCCGCCGTCAGCCCGCGCCCGTCGCAGCCGCCCTGCTGATACAGCACTGGCAGCAGCGTCAGCCCGATACCCGTGTCCTGCGAGGCCGCCACGATCCGCCCCGCCAGTTCCGCAGGGTCGGCATAGGCCACCCCGCCGGGCTGGTGGTGCAGATAATGAAACTCGGCCACGGCGGCATAGCCCGCCTCCAGCATTTCCATCTGCACCTGGGCGGCAATGGCCTGCACGTCGTCGGGCGTCAGCACGTCAAGGAATCGGAACATCAGCTGCCGCCATGTCCAGAAACTGTCGGTGCCTGCACCGCGCCGTTCGGTCATGCCCGCCATGGCGCGCTGAAAGGCATGCGAATGCAGGTTCACCGGTGCGGGCAGCAAACAGCCCCGCTGCGCGCCGGACGGCGCGGCCCCCGGCGTCACGGCTGCAATCCGGCCCCCCGCAACCTTCACCTGCACATCGGATGCCCAGCCACCGGGCAGCAGCGCGGTCTTGGCCCACAGAATGTGATCGGTCATGGCAGCCTCTTGACAGGGTTTATTATGTGCAGACATAATATCCTCAACACCAGACAAAAGGCAAGCGGCACGATGATGATTCTGGGCAATGCAACGGTGGCAACGATGGTGGGGGGCTATGGCCTGATCGCCGCTGGTGCCATGGTGCTGGATGGCGCGCAGGTGCTGTGGGTGGGGCCAGAGGCCGATCTGCCGCCCCGTTTCACTGGCCACAGGCACGATCTTGGCGGCCGCCTTGTCACGCCCGCCCTGATCGACTGCCACAGCCATCTGGTGTTCGGCGGCCACCGCGCCGTGGAATTCGAGATGCGGCTGCAAGGTGCCAGTTACGAGGCTGTGGCCCGCGCCGGGGGTGGCATCCTCTCTACCGTCCGCGCCACCCGGGCGGCGACCGAGGCTGATCTGCTGGCCGCAGCCCTGCCGCGCGTCGATCAGATGCTGGCCGAGGGCGTGACGACGATCGAGATCAAATCCGGCTATGGCCTTGATATTGAAACCGAACTGCGGATGCTGCGCGTCGCCCGCCGCATTGGCGTGCTGCGCCCGGTGCATGTCCGCACGACGTTCCTTGGTGCCCATGCCATCCCGCCCGATTACGTCGGCCGCCCCGATGACTATCTGGCCGAACAGGCCATCCCCGCCCTGCATGCCGCCCATGCCGAGGGGCTGGTGGATGCGGTGGACGGGTTCTGCGAGGGCATCGCCTTTTCCCCCGCCCAGATCGCCCGGGTCTTTGCGGTGGCGCAAAGCCTTGGCCTGCCGGTGAAACTGCATGCGGAACAACTGTCAAACCTGCATGGCGCGGCGCTAGCCGCCCGGCATGGCGCGCTGTCCGCCGACCATCTGGAATATCTGGATGCCGATGGCGCTGCGGCCATGGCCGATGCTGGCACGGTGGCGGTGATCCTGCCCGGGGCCTTTTATGCCATCCGCGAAACGCGGCTGCCCCCGATCCAGCTTTTGCGCGACCATGACGTGCCGATGGCCGTCGCCACCGATTGCAACCCCGGCACATCGCCCATGACCTCGCTGTGCCTTGCGATGAACATGGCCTGCACCCTGTTCCGCCTGACACCGGAAGAGGCTTTGCTGGGAACCACCACCCATGCCGCCCGCGCTCTGGGTCTGCCGGACCGGGGCAGCATCGCCCCCGGCCAGCGCGCCGATCTGGCCATCTGGCAGGCCAGCCACCCTGCCGAACTGGCCTACCGCATCGGCCCCACCCCGCTTCATTCCCGCATATTCGGAGGCCGTCTTGACGCCTGAGATCCTCACCCCCGGCGAAACCAGCCTTGCGCAGCTGGAACGCCTTTACCGCAGCGAAGCCCCCGCCACACTTGCCGCCGCGGCCCGCCCCGGCGTCGAGGCTGCTGCGGCCCGGATCGCCCAAGCCGCCGCCGGTGACGCCGCCGTTTACGGGGTGAACACCGGCTTTGGCAAACTCGCCAGCCTGAAGATCGCGGCGAAAGACACCGCCACCCTGCAACGCAACCTGATCCTGTCGCATTGCTGCGGCGTGGGCGATCCGATGCCCCGGCCCGTCGCCCGGCTGATGATGGCGCTGAAGCTGCTGTCGCTGGGCCGTGGCGCGTCCGGCGTGCGCTGGGACATCATCGCGCTGCTGGAAGGGATGCTGGCCCGCGGCGTCACCCCCGTGATCCCCGCGCAAGGCTCGGTCGGGGCCTCGGGCGACCTTGCCCCCCTGGCCCATATGGCCGCCACGATGATCGGCGCGGGCATGGCGGAGTATGAGGGCCACAGCATGCCTTCGGCCGAGGCGCTGGCCCGCGCTGGCCTCACCCCCGTTACCCTCGGCCCGAAAGAGGGGCTTGCGCTGATCAACGGCACGCAGTTCTGCACCGCCTATGCGCTGGCCGCGTTGTTCGACGGCTGGCGCGCGGCGCAATCCGCGCTGGTCACAAGCGCGCTTTCCACCGACGCGATCATGGGCTCCACCGCACCGCTTCACCCCCAGATCCACGCCCTGCGCGGCCACAAGGGCCAGATCGAGGCCGCAGCCGCCCTGCGCGCGCTGCTTGACGGGTCGGAAATCCGCGAAAGCCATCGCGACGGTGACAGCCGCGTGCAAGACCCCTATTGCATCCGCTGCCAGCCGCAGGTGACGGGCGCCGCGATGGATGTGTTGCGCATGGCCGCCGCCACGCTGGAGGTCGAGGCGAATGCCGCCACCGACAACCCGCTGGTGCTGACCGATGGCGGCATCGTCTCGGGCGGCAATTTCCACGCCGAACCCGTGGGTTTTGCCGCCGACATGATGGCGCTGGCGATCAGTGAAATCGGAGCCATCGCGCAGCGCCGCGTGGCCCTGATGGTGGACCCGACGCTCAGCTTCGACCTGCCGCCGTTCCTGACGCCGAACCCCGGCCTCAACTCCGGCCTGATGATCGCCGAAGTGACCACGGCGGCCCTGATGAGCGAGAACAAGCACCTCGCCACCCCCACCGTCACCGACAGCACCCCCACCTCCGCCAATCAGGAGGATCACGTTTCCATGGCCGCCCATGGCGCCCGCCGCCTTGGCCGCATGGTGGCGAACCTGAACATGATCCTCGGGGTCGAGGCGATCTGCGCCGCGCAGGGCATCGACTTCCGCGCGCCACTCGCCACCTCCGCACCGCTGCAACGTGTGGTCACCCGGCTGCGGCAAGACGTGGCCACGCTGGGCGAAGACCGCTACCTCGCCCCCGACCTCGAATCCGCCGCCCGCCTGATTGCCAGCGGCGCGCTGACCGAGGCCGCAGCATCGCCCCTTCCCATTCTCAGTTTCTGAATATCCCGCGGGGGTCCGGGGGCGCGAAGCCCCCGGCTCTTCCACCTGCCAACCGAGGAACGCCATGACCCGCCACAACACCCGCGACATCTACCCCGCCACCGGCACCGACATCACCGCGAAATCCTGGCTTACCGAGGCCCCGATGCGGATGCTGATGAACAACCTGCACCCCGACGTGGCCGAAAACCCGCACGAGCTGGTGGTTTACGGCGGCATCGGCCGCGCCGCCCGCACATGGGAGGATTTCGACAAGATCGTCGCCACGCTGAAAACCCTGAACGACGACGAGACTCTGCTGGTGCAATCGGGCAAACCCGTGGGCGTGTTCCGCACCCACAAGGACGCGCCGCGCGTGCTGATCGCCAATTCCAACCTGGTGCCGCATTGGGCGACATGGGATCATTTCAACGAACTGGATAAGAAGGGCCTCGCGATGTATGGCCAGATGACCGCCGGGTCATGGATCTACATCGGCACGCAGGGCATCGTGCAGGGCACCTATGAAACCTTTGCCGAGGCCGGTCGCCAGCATTACCATGGCAACCTCAAGGGCCGCTGGATCCTGACCGGCGGTCTGGGCGGCATGGGCGGCGCACAGCCGCTGGCCGCCGTGATGGCCGGGGCCTGCTGTCTGGCGGTGGAATGCGACGAGACGCGGATCGATTTCCGCATCCGCACCCGCTATGTCGATGCCAAGGCGCACAGCCTGGACGAAGCCCTTGGCATGATTGCCGAATGGACGGCAAAGGGCGAGGCGAAATCGGTGGGCCTTCTGGGCAATGCGGCCGACATCTTCCCGCAGATTTACGCCCGCATGCAGGCCGGTGGCCCCCGCCCCGACATCGTCACCGACCAGACCTCGGCGCATGACCCGCTGAACGGCTATCTGCCGCAGGGCTGGACCGTGGAACAGGCCCGCGCCGCCCGCGAGACCGATCCGAAATCGGTCGAACGCGCCGCCCGCGCCTCGATGCGAACCCATGTGGCCGCCATGGTCGATTTCTGGAATGCGGGCGTCCCCACGCTGGACTATGGCAACAACATCCGGCAGGTCGCGCAGGATGAGGGGCTGGAAAACGCCTTCGCCTTCCCCGGTTTCGTGCCCGCCTATATCCGCCCGCTGTTCTGCAAGGGCATCGGCCCGTTCCGCTGGTGCGCGCTGTCGGGCGACCCGGAAGACATCTACAAGACCGACGCCGCGATGAAGAAACTGTTCCCCGACAACGCCCATCTGCACAACTGGCTGGACATGGCGCGCGACCGCATCGCGTTTCAGGGCCTGCCCGCCCGCATCTGCTGGATCGGGCTGGGCGACCGGCACAAGGCGGGGCTGATGTTCAACGAAATGGTCCGCTCGGGTGAACTCAAGGCGCCGGTGGTGATCGGGCGTGACCACCTCGATTCAGGCTCGGTCGCCTCGCCCAACCGCGAGACGGAAGCCATGAAGGACGGCTCCGATGCCGTGTCGGACTGGCCGCTGCTGAATGCGCTGCTCAACACCGCGTCGGGGGCCACATGGGTCAGCCTGCATCACGGCGGCGGCGTGGGCATGGGGTTCAGCCAGCATTCCGGCATGGTGATCTGCGCCGATGGCACCGATGACGCCGCCCGCCGTATCCACAATGTGCTTTGGAACGACCCGGCCACCGGCGTCATGCGCCACGCCGACGCAGGATATGACGTGGCGCTGGACTGCGCGCGCGAACATGATCTGCGCCTTCCCGGCATCTTGGGCAACTGACGCCCGACCATCGCTCCACGGCACCACAGCAAGTCTTCGCGAGTGCCGTCATTCACACTGGTAAAGATATCCAAGGGGGTGATGAGCGATAAGAAACTCTCCAGTGGAGAGTTACCGCGAAGAACGCCCGGCCACTGGCCGGGCTGGGGGGGCAGTCAGCCCCCCGGCTCTGGCACTAGGCGCGCGTCTGGCGTCGCGCCACATCCAGCCAGATGCCATCCTTCGCGCGCACCGTCAGATGTGCCACCGGCACCGGCTCGCGCACCGCCACCCGCGTGAACCGGAACCCGCGCGCCAGCAGCGCCAGCAGCAAAACCCCTTCAACCATGGCGAAACCCGCCCCGGTGCAGACGCGCGGCCCGGCAGAAAACGGGATATAGGCATCGCGCGCGCAGGCGCGGCCTTCCTCGGTCTGCCAGCGGCCCGGGTCGAACTCATCGGGGCGCGGCCACAGCCGTTCATGCCTGTGCAGGTGCCAGGGCGACAGCACCACCTGCGCGCCGGGGGCAACCTTGCGGTCGCGCATCTGCTCAGTCGCGGTGTTCTCGCGCACCATCATCGGCACGGGGGGGTAAAGCCGCAGCACCTCGCGGAACACGTCGCGGGTGTATTTCAGCCGCGACAGCGCGCTGAAATCAGGGGCATCGCCCAGGGTTGCCGCCTCTGCCGCCACGCGGTCCTGCACCTCGGGGTAAAGCGCCAGCAGATACAGCGCCCAGGCCAGCGCCGAGGCGCTGGTTTCATGCCCGGCCAGAAAGAAGATTGCCACCTGATCGACCATTTCCTCGGTGCCGAACCTTTGGCCAGTCAGCGGGTCGGGCGTCGTCATGATCTTGGTGGCCAGATCATCGGGCGCGGTGCCTGCGGCAATCTCTGCCGCCCGCGCCTCGCACAGCCGGCGGATCAGCGCGCGGATCGAGCGGGCGGTTTGCCTGGTGCGGCGGCGGTGGAAACGCGGCATCCAGCGCGGCAGGGGCAGGAAGGCGGCCAGATTCAGAATGGGCTGGCTGCGCTGGTAATCGCGGAATTCGGTAAAGACGGCCGAGGCGACCTCATGCTCGATCGGAATCGAAAACAGCGTGCGAAAGATCACATCCGCCGCGGCATGGCTCATCTCGGCCTCCACCTCCACCAGACCAAGCGGCTGGCGGCCAACGGCCGCCTGCCCCGCCGCAAGGATCGCGGGGAATGTGTCACGCAGACGGCCCCCCTCGAAGGCCGGGTCGATGATGCGGCGCTGGCGCTTCCATTCCTCGCCATTGGTCACGAAGACCGACCGGCCCAGCAGGGGCCGCAGCCCCTCGCCGATACGGCCCGACTTGGGGAAATCATCGGGCCGTTCCTGCAAGACGCGGCGCACAAGGGCCGGGTCGTTGCACAGATAGCTGCGAAAGAACGGTGTGCGGAATTCGGCCATCCAGGCCCGGTAAAGCCGCTGCGGCTGCGCCGACAATACATCCGCCCGGAACAGCCGCACATAGCGCCACAGCGACACACGGTCGGCGCGCGGCACGGGTTTGGGGGGCAGCGGATGGGGGGGCGTCATGCCGCCCTGCTTACATACCCCGAAACCGCCCGGTCAATCCGGCTTTTCGACGGGGCGCGGCCCGCATAGCGCAGGGCCAGCGGCATGGGCCCGGCGGTGATGCGGAAATAGTCATAGTCCCTTGGCCGGTCAAACGCGCAAAGATACTGAAAATGCAGCCGGAAGAACCGCCAGCGCAACGCCTTCCACCGCGCGGGCGACAGGCTTTGCGTGAACGCGGCCGAGATCACAAGCGGCCAGCGTTTGCCCGGGGGCGCACAGCCCGACACCGCCACCGGATCGCACAGTGCAAAGGCGCAGCCATCGCCGGGGGCGGTGACATCCACCCAGGTCAGTTCGTCCCGCGCGGCCAGATAATGCAGGTCGGCGCGCAGCCGGGTGGCATCGGGCAGGAACGATACCATCGGCACCACCTGCCCCAGCGTCAGCAGCGCCAGCGCCGGGCGGCGGGCAGGCAAGCCCGCGCGGATGGCATCGGCAAGCACCGACACCGCGATATGCGCGCCGGATGAATGGCCGACCACCAGCACCTCGTCATAATCGCCGTGCAGCGCCTGGGTGATCTGGGCAGTGAAGGCGGCCATCCGCGCCTCCATCTCGGGGGTGTTGGCGCCCATGGTGCGGGCGGCATAGGAATAATCATGCATCAGGTAATAGGCCATGAACCGGCCATCCTGCCTGCGGAACCAGCGCAGCATCAGCCCGGCCACCGCCAGCCCCGCCAGAACGCCAAAGGCCAGACCCGCAACTGCTGGCAGGCCCAGCCAGCCCAGCCCCAGCCCCAAAAGCCCCCCAGCCCCCCAGCCGGTCAGGCAGGCCACGGCAAGTTGCCCAACCAGCATCACGATCGGGTAAAGCGCCGCGATGATCGGCCCCTTGCGCAGCCGCATCAGCCTGAACAGCGCCCCCGACCCGATATAGGCCCAGGCGGTGCGCGCCAGTTCCAGATAGGTCTGCGCGATATTTGGCTGCATCGAGCCCCTCACGATGTCAGACCAGACCAGCACCTCGACATCGGCCTCGGTCGCCTGACCCTCCATCTCGGCAGTCACGCGCCAGCCATAGGGGCCTTTCACCTTTTTCGGCGTCAGGGCCAGATCATAGCCGGATACCGCCGCCTGTGCCGCCGCCTCCTTGCGGTAAAGCTCGCGGTAGCGGCGGGGGTGGAACGGATCATAGCCGGGAATGTAGAACACCCGCCGCCGGAACGGACGGCCACCGCCACCCATCGCTGCCGCAGCGGGATGTGGAGCGGGCGGTGCGTCGTCGGTCTGCGGCATGGCGTTCATCCTGCGGGCCAGCATCAAGGTTCGCATCCTGTGCGGCAATCACGCACAGAATACGGCAGGAACATGGGCAAACTTAGCCCAATGCGCCAAGGAAGGGCAATTTTTCCAGCAGGAACCACGAAAACGCGGTGAAAGCGCCCGTCATCAGCGCCAGACCCACGACCAGCAGCAGCAGGCCCATCACCCGTTCGATCATCCGCATATGCGGCTTCAGCCGGGTCATCAGGCCCATGGCGCGTTCGATGAACACCGCCGCCAGAAAGAACGGCACACCCAGCCCCACCGCATAGACCCCCAGCAGCAGTGTGCCGCGTGTCAGGCTGGCCTCGGACGCGGCCAGCGACAGGATCGCGCCCAGTTGCGGCCCGATGCAGGGCGTCCAGCCGAACGCGAAGGCCAGCCCCAGCACATAGGCCCCCATGGCCGAGCCACCGTGATCGCCCGCATCCACCCGCGCCTCGCGGTCCAGCAGCGGTATGCGGAACACGCCCAGGAAATGCAGGCCGAACACCGTGACCACGAGCCCCGACGCCTTGGTGAACCAATCCTGATATTGCAGAAAGAACATGCCGAAGGCCGAGGCGGCAAAGCCCAGGAACAGGAATACCGTCGAAAGCCCCAAGACGAAGAACAGCGCGGGCAGGATGACCCGCCGCCGGGCTGACGCCTCACCCCGCATGTCGGACATGCTGATGCCACCCATATAGGCCAGATAGGGCGGCACGATAGGCAGCACGCAGGGGCTGAGGAAGGACAGTATCCCCCCTGTCAAGGCAATCAGCATGGCCGGCAGCAGCCCCGCGTCGATCAGATCCCATCCGGCCATGCATATCCCCTTTTGAGGATGTCATAGCGGCTTGGCGGGCATCCGTCACGTTTCAGCGCGTCACATTCGCGTGGCGCGCGGCAGAGGTGGACAAGAGGGCGGCGGCTGGCGTATCGCGGTGGGCGCGTGGCGGTGCAAGTGGCAGATGTCGGTGCCTGCGGCGGGGTATTTTTGCCGGGATGAAAGGGGCGGGCGTGGCGGACAGGGCTGAGGATGGCGTTGTCGAACTGGATTGCGCGGGCCTGCTGTGCCCCCTGCCCGTGCTGAAGGCGCGCAAGCGGCTGCTGGCGATGGCCCCCGGCGCGGTGCTGCATCTGCGCGCGACCGACCCGATGGCGGCGATTGATCTGCCACATTTCTGCGCCGGGGCCGGGCATGCGTTTCTGGGGGCCGAGGCCGAGGGCGCGGTGACGCTTTACCGCATCCGTCGCGGCTGAGGGCTTGGCGCGGTCCTGCCATTCGGGCGCGCAGGCATGATAGTGAAACCGGCCATACCCTGACAGCAGCCCGATACCGAACCGGCCCGATGCCAAGACTGGCACAGCGTAGGGTGCCCCGACCCGCTGAAATGCAACATGCCGCGCCCGAAAGCGCGGCATGTCAATGAAAGCGCCAGCCCGGATCAGCGGCCCAGCGACCACCAGCCCTTGCGTTTGGGTTTTGGCTCTTCGCTGGTTTCCGCCAGTTCCGGCTCTGCCGCCGGGGTCGGCGTTTCCGGTTCCGGCAGGGTGTCAACCGTTGCTTGGGGTGCATCGACTGCTTCGCCAAAAGCGGGCGCGGCGGCCTGCGGTTGGCTGGCAGGCTCCGGCATGGCCGCTTCGGCAGCCGCTGGCATTGCCGCGTCAACTGGCGCAGGCGTTGCCGCTTCAACAGCCGCTGGCACAATGGCCGGGGCCGCAGTCTGAGGGTCTGCCGACGCGCTGACGGTGGTTTCCGCAGCATCCGCCCCCGCTTCGGCCACCACCGTCTTGGGTTTGCGGCTGCGCGAGCGCGGCTTGGGTTTTGCCGCAGGTTCTTCTGCCACAGCCGCCGGTTCAGGGGCCGCAGCCGCCTCGGCCTTGGGCTTGCGCGGGGCACGGGTGCGTTTGGGCTTTGCCGCAGGCGCGGCCTCTGCCTCGGCCGGGGCAGGTGCCACGGTTTCAGCGGCTGCTTCGGCAACAGGCGCCGGATCAGCGCCGAAAGCCTCGGCCGCGTTTACCTCGGTTCCGTTTTCCTCGGTTCCGTTTTCTTCGTCAGCGCCGTCGTCGTCGCTGCCATCCTCGGCGCCGTCCTCGGTCGTGCCATCGGCACCGGCCAGATCGCCCGGGGCCGCACCCGGCTTGCGGCGGCGGCGGCGGCGGCGCTTCTTTTTCTGCCCGTTGCCCTCGGCTGCCGCAGGGGTCGCAACAGGTGCCGCCTCTTCGGCCTCGGCCACGTCTTCAGCCTCTTCGACCTCGTCGATGTCCTCCTCGACGAAATCATCCTCATCCTCGTCCACCGCAGCGCCCATCATCGAGGCATTGCCAGAGATCACCGACAATTGCGCTTCGGGCACGTTGCGGATCGCGGTCTTGAACTTTTCGATACTGTAATCGGGGCTGACCAGCGACGGATCGGCCTCGATGCGCACCGACATGCCGTAACGCTGTTCGATCAGCGCGATATGTTCGCGCTTCTGGTTCATCAGGAAGTTGACCACCGCGACCGGCGCGCGCAGCAGAACCTCTTTCGAGCGTTTGCGCGTGCCCTCTTCCTCCAGCGCGCGCAGGATGGTCAGCGCAAGACTGTCGTCCGAACGGATCAGGCCGGTGCCGTGGCAATGCGCGCAGGGCTGGGTGGTGCTTTCCAGCATGCCCGGGCGCAGCCGCTGGCGCGACATTTCCATCAGGCCAAAGCCCGAGATGCGGCCCACCTGAATGCGGGCGCGGTCGGTTTTCAGCTTGTCTTTCAGGCGCTTCTCGACAGCGGCGTTGTTTTTCCGCTCTTCCATGTCGATGAAGTCGATCACGATCAGACCGGCAAGGTCGCGCAGGCGCAGCTGGCGGGCCACCTCTTCGGCGGCCTCCAGGTTGGTTTTCAGCGCGGTATCCTCGATGGACCCTTCGCGGGTCGAACGGCCCGAGTTCACGTCGATCGCCACCAGCGCCTCGGTGATGCCGATCACGATGTAACCACCGGATTTCAGCTGCACCGTTGGGTTGAACATGCCGCCCAGATAGCTTTCCACCTGATAGCGGGCGAACAGCGGCATCGGTTCATCATAGCGGATGACCTGCTTGGCATGCACCGGCATGATCATGCGCATGAAATCCTTGGCGGTGCGGTAGCCCGCCTCGCCTTCGACCAGCACTTCCTCGATCTCGCGGTTGTAAAGGTCGCGGATCGAGCGTTTGATCAGATCGCCCTCTTCATAGATCGGGGCGGGGGCAAAGGATTTCAGCGCCAGTTCGCGCACCTGTTCCCACAGCCGCATCAGATATTCATAGTCGCGACGGATTTCCGGCTTGGTGCGCTTCGCGCCCGCCGTGCGGATGATCAGCCCTGCGCCTTCCGGGATCTCGATCTCGGATGCGATTTCCTTCAGCTTCTTGCGGTCGGCGGCCTGAGTGATCTTGCGGCTGATGCCGCCACCGCGCGAGGTGTTGGGCATCAGAACGCAATAGCGCCCGGCAAGGCTGAGATAGGTCGTCAGCGCTGCACCCTTGTTGCCGCGTTCTTCCTTGACCACCTGCACCAGCATGATCTGGCGGACCTTGACCACCTCTTGAATCTTGTAGCGGCGGGCGCGGGGTTTGCGCGGGGCGCGGATTTCCTCGGCCACATCCTCTTCGGCGATGGATTCGATCTCGTCATCGGTTTCGGATGCGTGATCCATGGCGCGATAGGGTTTTTCCGGCTCGTCCTGGTCGGATGCGGGCTCGGCCTCGGCCTGCGGCGCGTCAAGGGCTGCGGCAAACAGGGCATCGGCCCCGGTTTCCTCGCCCAGATCCACCACATCCATGCCGGCCACGGCGCCGGTCTGCACCGCATCGCCCGAGGTCACAGCCTCGGCCCGCGCGTCATTGCGCGGCTCGGGGCGGGGTTTGCGGCGCGGGCGGTTGTCGTCTTCATCCTCGGCGCGGTTCAGCGCGCGCTCTTCCTCCAGCAGCGCCTTACGGTCGGCCACCGGAATCTGGTAGTAGTCGGGATGAATCTCGGCAAAGGCCAGAAAGCCGTGCCGGTTGCCGCCGTAATCGACAAAGGCCGCCTGAAGCGATGGCTCGACCCGTGTTACCTTGGCGAGATAGATGTTCCCCGCAAGCTGGCGTTTGTTGACGGTTTCAAAATCGAATTCCTCAACCTTGTTTCCGTCGACCACCACAACCCGAGTTTCCTCGGTATGGGTGGCATCAATAAGCATCTTCTTGACCATTGTGTTCCATCGCACCCGGGCAGACGCGCCGCCACGGGGAACACCCCGGGTGGTCGGAACATCTGCGCGTGGTGGCTTGTTCGGGCGGCGCTGCGCATGGTGCAATGCCGTGCGGTGCCCCGAAGGCCCCTTTGGCATTGTTCTGTCATTCCTGCGCGGCGCATCGCGGTTCTATCCCGGGCACCCTGCGGCACCCAACTTAAAAGCCCGTTCCGTCAATGACTTGGCGGGCAAACTGGTGGCCTTGCGGCCTTACGTCCTGCACGGTGCAGCGCGTTCGGGGCCGTAGCCCGGTCGGCGCGCAAGGCAGCGAAACTGATGCGCGGTGAAGTGTCACAGATATGACATACCGCGTATGTGAACATTAGCGGCAGGGCCGGGCAAAAGACAATGGCCTATTTTTCCCGTGGCCCCGCACCCAGACCCGCACCCAGACATGCAGCCGGGGCCCACAGCCGGACCGGCGCGCGGTGCCGGGCGGTGCGGGCTTGCGCGCGCCGCATCCCGCGCCTATATTCGGAATGTTCCGGTTCGCCGGGACTATGGCGATAAACGCACCCGTAATACGCGGATCGGACCCGGGGGCGGTACCCGGCGGCTCCACCAACACACTCCCGCATTGGGGATGGAGGGGGCCGAAACAGGATCGACGAACGTCTAAAGGGGCCAGCTTTTGCTCGGTGAGGTACCACCGTTATCGGTCCGAAATGTACAGTTGCCAATGACAACCGTGCTCCGGCAATGGCTCTGGCAGCGTAAGCTGTTCGAGTCGCCGAAACTAAGTCCTTGCGCTTAGCAGCGTAAGGCGGGGTTCGCAGGCACCTGGCAACAGAAGCCTGCACTTTGCCTCACATAACCGCTTTGAAGCCCTCCCGCGCCGCGAGTTTTTTCCGGAAAAATTTGCAGGATACGTCGCAGGATTCCGGGCCACCATTTCCGCTTGCTCTGATGCCGCGCCCGCCGCACCCTGCATGGATGCTGCGCATTCTTGCCCTTTGCCTGTGCCTCAGCCCCGCCGCGCGGGCCTGCGAGACGGCTTTGCTGCTGGCCATCGACGTGTCGGGGTCGATCGATGCGGGCGAATATGCCTTGCAGGTGCAGGGGCTGGCGGCGGCGCTTGAGGATGCCGCCGTGGCCGAGGTGCTGGTGCAGGGGCAGGTTGCGCTGGCCGTGGTGCAATGGTCGGGTGTGGGCGCACAGGCGCTGGTGCTGCCCTGGCGGCGGATGCTGTCTGGCGGCGACGTGGCGGGCATGGCGGCGGATGCGCGCGCCCTGCCCCGCGCCTTTGCCGCGTCGGATACCGCGGTGGGTGAAGCGGTCAGCTTTGCAGCCGCGCAGTTCGCCGCCGTGCCCGATTGCGCGCGCCGCATCATCGACATATCGGGCGACGGGCCGGAAAACGCGGGCTTCACCGTGGGCCGTGCGCGGCAGGCGGCGCAGGCGGCAGGCATCACCATCAACGCAATTGCCATCGAGGACATGGGCCTATCCGCCCCGATCAGCGCGTTCTACCGGCGGCATGTGATCACACGCGACGGCTTTGTGATGATCGCGCGGGGCTTGGGCGACTACCCCCGCGCGATCCGCGAGAAACTGCTGCGCGAGCTGGCGAAGGTCACGGGGTGACGGTGCGGGCGCACGTCACACTTCTGTCGCAGTATTGTGCGACTGGCTGCTGCCCCGCCGCAAGGCAATCCCCACCAAAGGAGACCGCGCAGCATGCCCGCTTCGTTGGCTGACCTGACCCGTATCTTTGGCCGCATCGGCCTGTTGTCCTTTGGCGGGCCGGCGGCGCAGATTGCCATGATGCACCGCGAACTGGTGGACGAACGCCGCTGGCTGACCGAGGCCGAGTATCTGCGTGGTCTTTCGTTCTGCATGATGCTGCCGGGGCCGGAGGCGATGCAACTGGCCACCTGGGCGGGGTGGAAACAGCGCGGGCTGGCGGGCGGGCTGATTGCCGGGGGGCTGTTCGTGCTGCCGGGCGCGCTGGTGGTGTTGGCGCTGGCCATGGTTTACGCCAGCTTTGGCACGCTGCCGCTGGTGCAGGCGCTGTTTCTTGGCGTGCAGGCGGCGGTGGTGGTGGTGGTGGTGGAGGCGCTGCTGCGCGTGGCGAAACGCGCGCTGAAGGGGCGCATGCACTGGGCAATTGCCGTTCTGGCCTTTGCGGGGCTGTTCCTGTTCAACCTGCCCTTTCCGGTGATCATCCTTGCGGCCGGTCTCTGGGGGGCACTGGCCCTGCCCCGCGCCGCTGCCCCGGCGGATTTGCCCCCGCCGCCTGCGGGCATGGTCGCCGCCACCCTGCGCACCGCGCTGGTCTGGGCGGCCATCTGGCTGCTGCCACTGGGCCTGCTGGCGCTGGCCGAGGGTGGTATTCTGACGGATATCGGGGTGTTCTTCTCGCAACTGGCGGTGGTGACATTCGGCGGGGCCTATGCGGTGCTGGCATGGATGACGCAGGCGGTGGTGCAGGACAAGGGCTGGCTGACGCTGCCGCAGATGATCGACGGTCTGGGGCTGGCCGAGACCACGCCGGGGCCGCTGATCCTGGTGACGGAATTCGTGGGCTATCTGGCCGCGCACCGCGAGGGTGGCATCCTTTACGGCATCGCCGGGGCGCTGGTGACGCTGTGGGTTACATTCGTGCCCTGTTTCCTGTGGATCTTTGCCGGAGCGCCCTGGATCGACCGGCTGGCCGCGGCACCGCGCCTGTCGGCGGCTCTGGCGGGCATCACGGCGGCGGTGGTGGGGGTGATCGCCAATCTGGCGCTGTGGTTCACGCTGCATGTGCTGTTTGACACGGTCGAAAGCCTGACCCTTGGCCCGCTGCGGCTGGTCGCCCCGGTCTGGGCCAGCCTCGATGCGCTGGCGCTGGCGCTGGCGCTGGCGGCGGGGGTGATGTTGCTGCGGTTGCACATCAACCTGCCGCTGGTGCTGGCGGTTTGCGCGCTGGCCTCTGCCGGGCTGGGTCTGATCTGATCCGAACCCCGGTGCCCGGCGGAAAAACCGGGCCTCCGCCCCTTCCTTTCGGAGACGAATCCCCTATGCTGGCCGCAATGCAGAAAGGATCCGGCATGGCGCGTTCGATCGACTACGGCAACCTGATGCACCGCGCGATGCGGGGCCTGATCCAGACCGTGCTGACCGACGTTGCTCATAACGGCCTGCCCGGCGCGCACCATTTCTTCATCACCTTTGACACGCAGCACCCCGATGTGGCCATCGCTGACTGGCTGCGCGCGCGCTATCCCACGGAGATGACCGTGGTGATACAGCACTGGTTCGAAAACCTGAACGTCACGGACGAGGGCTTCACCGTGACGCTGAATTTCGGCAACCAGCCCGAGCCTCTGGTGATCCCCTTCGATTCCGTGCGCACCTTTGTCGATCCCTCGGTGGAATTCGGGCTGCGGTTCGAAACCCATGACGAAGATGACGACGATGAGGAAGACGATGAAGACGGTGGCGATGACGAACCGCCGCAGCACGATGCCCAGATCGTGAGCTTGGACAAGTTCCGCAAGTAACCTGCGCGGGCCCTCTGCCCCTGTCTGGCCACCCCGCCGTGCATCAGCCGCCATCTATCGCCTGCCGCGAAAGCGGGCAGCATTGCCTTGAGCTGCTTTCGCGCCGACCGATCACGCGGGCACTGGCACAGCCGTGATTGTCGCAGACTTGTAACAGGCGGCTGCTATCGCCACCTCACGCAGGGTTCCCAGACGGCAACCTTCCTGTCACACCGTTTCAGAAGGATCACCGATGCCCTCCGATCTTGCCCTGTTCGTGAAACAACTGCTGCGCCGACCGCATGAGGTTGTGGCGCTGGCCCCTTCTTCCGCCGAACTCGCGCGGGCCATGGCCGCAGGTGTGGGACCGGAAACGGGCCGCGTGGTGGAATTCGGCGCAGGCACCGGCAAGATCACCCGCGCGATCCTTGACCGTGGCCTGCCGCCCGAAAACCTGACCCTGTTCGAGATGAACCCCGATTTCGTGGCCCGCCTTCGCCAGTCCTTTCCCGGCGTGACCGTGCACCAGACCGGCGCGCAGGATGTGGCCGCATTCTGCCCGGCGGGCGTGGATGCGGTGATCTCGGGCCTGCCGCTTCTGTCGATGCAGAACGACACGCAACGCGCGATCGTGGGCGGCGCCTTTGCCGTGCTGCGCGAGGGTGGCAGCTATACCCAGTTCACCTATGGCCCGCGTCCGCCGATGGCCGAGGCCGTGCAGCGCGAACTGGGGTTGCTGGCACTGAAGGGTCCGAAGGTCTGGAACAACCTGCCACCGGCCCGGGTCTATACCTTCACGCGCGCGCTGACCTGAACGCCCTTCCGTATGCAACGGCATACCGATTGATTTTCCAGCCCCGCCGCCCTATCAACGCCCCGACGCTTGACGCGACCCAAACGGAGGCTGGCACCATGACTTCAACGCGCACCGAGACCGACAGCTTTGGCCCGCTGGAGGTGCCCGCCGACAAATACTGGGGCGCGCAGACGCAACGCTCGATCCTGAACTTTCCCATCGGCTGGGAAAAGCAGCCCGTCGCCATCATCCGCGCGCTGGGTGTGATAAAAAAGGCCTGCGCCGAGGCCAACATGGATCAGGGCGACATTCCGGTGGAACTGGGCAATGCCATTGCCGTCGCCGCGCAAGAGGTGATCGACGGGCGCTTTGACGACAATTTCCCGCTGGTCGTGTGGCAGACCGGGTCGGGCACCCAATCCAACATGAACGCCAACGAGGTGATCTCGAACCGCGCGATTGAGATGATGGGCGGGGTTATGGGGTCGAAAAAACCCGTCCACCCCAATGACCATGTGAACATGGGGCAGTCGTCGAACGACACGTTTCCCACCGCCATGCATGTGGCCATCGGCATGATGGCGCGCGACACGCTGCTGCCCGGTCTGGAAAAGCTGCATGCGGCGCTGGCGGCCAAATCGGAAGAATTCAAGCATATCATCAAGATCGGCCGCACCCATACGCAGGATGCCACGCCATTGACACTGGGGCAGGAATTCGGCGGCTATGCGCATCAGGTGGCGCAGGGCATCATGCGGGTGAAAAAGGTGCTGCCCGAGATTTATGAACTGGCACAGGGCGGCACCGCCGTGGGCACCGGGCTGAACACCCGTGTCGGCTGGGATACCCGCGTGGCGGCCCGCATTGCCGACATCACCGGCCTGCCCTTTGTCACCGCGCCCAACAAGTTCGAGGCGCTGGCGGCGCATGACGCGATGGTGATGTTTTCCGGCGCGCTGAAAACCGTGGCGGTATCGCTGTTCAAGATCGCCAATGACATGCGGCTGCTGGGCTCTGGCCCCCGGTCGGGCCTTGGTGAATTGATCCTGCCGGAGAATGAGCCCGGGTCGTCGATCATGCCGGGCAAGGTGAACCCCACACAGGCCGAGGCGCTGACCATGGTCTGCGCGCAGGTGATGGGCAATGACGCCGCCGTTGGCTTTGCCGGTTCGCAGGGGCATTTCGAGCTGAACGTCTACAACCCGATGATGTCCTACAACGTGTTGCAAAGCATGCAGCTTCTGGGCGATGCGGCGGGGTCTTTCACCGACAACATGGTGGTGGGCACGCAGGCCAACATCGCCCGCATCGACAAGCTGATGAAGGAATCGCTGATGCTGGTGACGGCGCTGGCCCCCACCATCGGCTATGATGCGGCGACCAAGGTGGCAAAGACGGCGCACAAGAACGGCACGACGCTGCGCGAAGAGGCGATTGCGCTGGGCTATGTGGACGGCGAAACCTTTGACCGCGTGGTGCGCCCCGAAGACATGATCGGCCCCAAGGGCTGATGGCCGAACTGGTCAACCTGCGCGCGGTGCGAAAGGCGAAGGCCCGAGACGTCAAGCGCGCGCAGGGCGATGAAAACGCGGTGAAATTCGGGCGCACCAAGGCACAGCGCATGGCAGAAGGGGCTGAGGCCGCAAAGGCCCGCACCATGCTTGACGGGCACAGGCGCGAGGCGGACCCGCCGGATCAGGATTAACCTTGAATTAACCGCGCCGATGCAGTCTGGGGCGAGGAGGATGTGTCATGAAACACGCGCCCTTGCCCGTCACGCCCCAGCAATGGCTGCATCAGATGTTCACCTCGCAGGCCGCAACCGAGGGCGGCGTCGTGCGGCGGAAGGTTTCTGATGTGGAGCGTCTTGTCGGGCGCGACGCCTTCTTGCAGGTCATGCGCAACCGTGGCTTTCGCGTGGTTGAAAATGCAGGGCATTTCGTGGTGTTCTGCAACGCCGAACCGCTGCATCTGCGCCTGTGACTGTGCCGCTGGCAAATTTCCTTCTGAGGAAATTTGTCAAAATCCTTGTTCAAGGATTTTATGGCGTGCTGTGCGAGGCTATGAAGCACCATGAGCAGCCGCCCCGTCAAACATTCCCTCACCCTGCGCGGGCACCGCACCTCGGTGTCGCTGGAGCAGGCGTTCTGGCAGGCGTTCCGCGCCATTGCCGAGGCGCGCGGCATTGGGCTGAACGCGCTGGCAGCGGAAATCGACGAGGGGCGCGAGGGCGATGTGGGGCTTGCATCGGCCATCCGGGTGCATGTGCTGCGCCATTATCAGGGCGCAGCACAGAACGCGGAAACGGAGCGTCAGAAGAAATAGGGGTTCGACCAGGCCTTTTTGCCCGCCCGGTCCACCACCGTGACCCGGATGAACGGCGTGTCGCGGAAACGGTCCAGCGCCATGCGCGCCGTGGTCATGGATTCGCCGTGCAGCGCCTTGGCCGCCGTGCCCGACCCCTGCACGATCACCGCCGCCGCCGCCGAGCAATCGACCTCCACCGCATCGGCGCTGATGCGGATGTCGCGGATCTCGGGGCCTTGGCTGGAATAGAACTGCCCGGCCTTCAGCGCCACCAGCAACGCCTCGGGTTCGTTCACCTCGGCCTTCACCATCACCCAGCCGCCGAAATGGTCAGGCTCGTAGAAATGCGCGTCATCGGTCGCGATCAGGCTCAGCCGCCGACCCTCGGTCAGCAGCAGGTCGGCAATCGCCGCGCCATCGGGCCGGTCGCAGCCGGTGGCGCAACCGTGGTTGTAAATCTCCACCGCATGCGCCGCTGTGATGCCGCGCGCATCGGCCAGCGTCAGCCCCGACCATTGCGGATGCGCCACGGCCACGAAGGCCCCCGCCGCAACCGCCCGCGCCGCCAGCTCGGCCCCGCTTTCCTGCCCTTCGACCACGCCGAAATGCGGGGAATGCGAGGGCGCGAAATCCGGCGGCAGGCCCACAGCCAGGATATGCCACAGCTCGCCATTAGCCATGGCCCCGGAATGCAGTTCGGCCCCCAGGATGGTGGTGAAACTGTTTGTGCGCATCGGCAGCGTATCGACAATCGGATAGCCATAGAGGCCGACGAAATGGTCGGTCAGCGCCAGGAAGTCATAGCCTTCGGCGCGGTAGCGGCGGCAGACCTCTTCGGGGGCCAGCACGCCGTCGGACCGGGTGGAATGGGTGTGCAGGTTGCCGCGCCAGAAACGGCCCGGGGCGGTGAAGGCAGGCAGGGATTGGGTCATGATGTCCTCGTGGTTTGCGGCATGCTAGCGGGCAGGCGGTAACAGGGGAATGACTGCGCGCGGCATCACCCGCGCGTTTCGCGCCACGTCGCTTTCAGGCCACGCGACGGCCCTGCACCCAGGTGCCGCGCACCACAGCCGATCCCGCCAGACGCGCCACGCGGATCACATCGGCCCGCGCGCCGATATCCAGATGCCCCCGGTCGGCAAGGCCGGTGGCCGCAGCCGGGGCCGCCGTGACCGTGGCCACCCCGCGCGGCAGATCACCCCACAGATCACCCAGCATCAGCGCCGCCTGCAACAGCGCGGCGGGCACATAGTCGGATGACACGATATCCAGCAGATCGGCCTTTGCCAGCGCTTCGGCGGCGACATTGCCGGAATGCGACCCGCCCCGGATCAGGTTCGGCGCACCCATCATCACCCTGATGTTGTGGTCGTGGCAGGCAGAGGCTGCCTCGACCGTGGTGGGAAATTCGGCGAAATGCGCGCCATGTTCGGCAGACCGGGCCACATGATCGGTGGTCGTGTCATCATGACTGGCCAGCACCGCGCCATAGCGCCGGGCCTCGGCCACGGCCACACGCTCATGCAACGCACCAAAGCGCACCTGCAATTCCTTCTGCCCCGCAATATGGCCCTCGAACTCCGCCTCGGAATAGCCGTGCTTGCCGATGACATAGTTCTTCAGCTGCGTCACATCGCGGAACTGGCGCTGGCCGGGGGTATGATCCATCAGAGAAACAATGCCGATCCGGTCGGCAGGGCCGAATTTCGCCATTTCCTCGACCAGTGTTTCGGAACAGATTTCCGCCCGCAAATGCAGGAAATGGCTGATGCGCAAGGCACCTTGCGCGCGCAGGTCAAGGATTTCATCCGCCAGCACCCGGGCATATTCGCCGTAATTGCCCTTGGATTTCGACACCACCGACCCCACCCGCAGCGCATCGAAAACCGTGGTGATGCCCACGCCCGCGAGTTCCGCATCATGGGCGATGATTGCCGCCTGATGCGGCCAGCTGACCTTGGGGCGCGGTTCGATATGGCGTTCCAGATTGTCGGTGTGCAGCTCGATCAGCCCCGGCATCACCAGATCGCCGCCGCAATCCACCGCCCCTGCGGGCACGCCCGCGCCCGACGCAATGCCGGTGATGCGGCCATCCGACAGGGTGATCGACCCGCGCAGCACTTCCCCCGGCAGGACAAGCGTGGCATTGGCAAGGATGGTGTCAGTCATGGTCATGTCCTTCGGAATCGGTGGGGTAGTCATGTCACGGCGCTGTGACGAAATGCAATTAGGCCGGGGCCATGGAAAATTTTGAACGCTACGCCATATATTATGCGCCCGCGCCCGGCGCATTCGCCGATTTCGCGGCCTGCTGGCTGGGGTGGGATGCCGCTGCCGGCCGCGAAATGCCGCATCCCGCGCTGCCCGGGCTCAGCCGTCCGCTGGCGGAACTGACAACAAGCCCGCGCAAATACGGCTTTCACGGCACGGTAAAGCCGCCGTTCTTTCTGGCCCCCGGCACCGATGTGGCCGGGCTGCACCAGGCGGCGCGGGCACTGTGCGCCGGGCTGGCCCCGGTCACGCTGCCCGGGCTGGAACTGCACCGGCTGGGCGGGTTCGTGGCCCTGACACCCGAGGGCGACCAGACGGCGCTGGCGGCGCTGGCAGCCCGCGTGGTCGAAGGGCTGGATGCGTTCCGCGCCCCGCCGACCGAGGCCGAGATTGCCCGCCGCCGCCCCGAGCGGCTGAACCCGCGCCAGCGCGGCTATCTGGCACAATGGGGCTATCCCTATGTGATGGAAGAGTTCCAGTTCCACCTGACGCTGACAGATGACATCGGCCCCGGTCTGGCGGATGAGGTGGAAACCGTGCTGGCCCCACTGTTGCCCGCCATCCTGCCCCGCCCCTTTGTGGTGGACAGCCTGTGCCTGTTCGGTCAGGCGGCGGACGGGCGTTTCCGGCTGCTGCACCGCTACACGCTTTCGGGCTGAAGGGCGGCCAGAAACGCCGCCACCGCCACGTCCAGCGGCCCGTCGTTGCGCACCACCTGCACGCCGATGCCGTAAGGGATCTCGTAGTTCGCGCGGGTCAGGCGGCGGGCGATGTCATCCTTGGTCTCGCGCCCCCGGGCGGCCAGCCGTTCGGCCAGCACCGGCACAGACGCGGTCACATGGATCACCGTCAGCCCCGGAAACGCCTCCCACGCATCGCCCAGCATGGCGCGGCTGCCGTTGAAGATCACGTCGCGCCCTTGCTCGATGGCGGTGAACACCGTGGCGGGAATGCCATAGTGCAAGCCATGCGCGGCCCAGGTCAGCGCGAAATCGCCCCGCGCGGCGCGGGCGGCAAATTCGGCCTCGGTCACACCCTCAAAGGGTTCGCCACCGGCTTCGATCGGCCGGGTGATGACCCGCCGCACGATATGCAGATCGGGCCGCCATTCACGTGCCGCCGCAATCAGCGTGTCCTTGCCGGCACCCGATGGCCCGACAACCGCAAACACCCGCCCCGGCATCAGGCCGCCAGCCCCGGGGTAAAGGCGGTCACATCCACCACCCTGTCACAGACCCGGTCGCGCGCCGCCTCGTCATGGAAAATGCCCACGATCGCCGCGCCCCGCGCCTTGGCCCCCTCGATCAGCCCCAGCACCACTTCGCGGTTGGTGGCATCCAGGCTGGCGGTAGGTTCGTCCAGCAATAGGGCGGGGTAATCATGGGCAAAACCGCGCGCGATGTTGACCCGCTGCTGCTCACCCCCGGAAAAGGTGGTGGGCGACAGACCCCACAGCCGCTGCGGGATGTTCAGCCGCGCCAGCAAGCCTTCGGCCCGCGCCCGCGCCTCGGCGGCATCCACCCCCAGCGTCAACAGCGGCTCGGCCACCACATCGACCGTGGGCACGCGGGGCACCACGCGCAGGAACTGGCTGACATAGCCCAGCACCTCGCGCCTCAGCGCGATGATCTGGCGCGGCTCGGCCCGGGCCACATCCAGATCGCCCACCATGATCGACCCGGCCTGTGCCAGATAATTGCCGTAGATCATCCGCATCAGCGTGGACTTCCCGGCCCCCGAGGCCCCCACCAGCGCCACGCATTCGCCCGGTGCCACATCCAGATGCCCACCCGCCATTACGGGAATAACCGCACCCTGCCCGTCCCGCCCGGGTTGATTGTGCAGGGTAAAACTCTTGCCCAAGCCTGTCACACGGATCATAGCCATTTCTTCCATTTGAAAAACAGATAGGTCGCGGCACCAGCGGCCACCATCAGCCCCAGCGCCATCGGATAGCCCCAGGGCTGTGCCAGTTCAGGCATCACGGCAAAGTTCATGCCATAGATGCTGGCGATCAGCGTCGGCGGCAGGAACAGCACCGCCACGACCGACACGATCCGCACGGTAGAGTTCTGTTGCAGGTTGATCATGCCCAGCGTGGCATCTGACGCCAGGCCGATGCGGTTTGACAGGAAATCGCCATGCACCTCCAATGCCGCGATGTCGCGCAGCAGCGCCTTCACCACAGCGCGGTGCAGCGCGTCATGCCCATGATCCTGCAACCGGTGCAGGAAAAACCCCACGGCCCGCTCCAGCGTCAACAGGGCCAGCCGCACCCGGCCCAGCAGATCGCCCTCGCGGCCAACCCGCTCCAGCGCGACCTGCAACCGAAGCGGGGCCAGTTGCCCGTTCTGCGGGGTGAAAACGGTGCGCGACACCTCGTCAAGGCCGCGCCCGATGCCCTCCAGCAGGTCGGCCATCCGGCCGATGATCTCTTCCATCAGCCCCAGAAATATCTCATCCGCCATGGCACAGCCGTGACCCACCTTGTCGGCCCGCGAGGGATACGTTTCAAACGGGCGCGGCGCGTGGTGGCGCACCGTCACCAGCCGCCCCGCCGCTATGATGAAACTGACCGGCCCCGATATCGGCGTCTTGGTTTCCGAAAACCCCGGCAGCACCACGGTCATGTAATCCACCCCGTTCTCGCGGTAGAGCCGGTTGGATATTTCGATCTCTTCCATATCCTCCAGCGTCGGCACATCGACGCCAAAGGCCGAGGCCACGGCAGCGGCTTGATCAGCCGTCGGCTGATACAGATCGGCCCACAACGCCGCGTCCAGCGGCGCATCAGCGGCCAGTTTCACCAGCGTTCCGCCGAATTCACTGTAGGCATAAAGCATCGGGTCACACCTGAAGCACGGAAGATACCAGCAGCTGCGTATAGCCATGCTGCGGATCATCCAAGACCTGATCGGTCAGCCCCTGTTCCACAACCTGCCCGCCCTTCATCACCATCAGCCGGTCGGCCAGCAGCCGCACCACCGCCAGATCATGCGTGACGATGATGGCGCTCAGCCCCATCTGCCGCACCAGCCCGCGCAACAAATCCAGCAGCCGCGCCTGCACCGACACGTCAAGCCCCCCGGTCGGCTCGTCCATGAACACCAGACGCGGCCCCGTCACCAGATTGCGCGCGATCTGCAAGCGCTGCTGCATGCCACCGGAAAACTGCGATGGCCGGTCGTCGATCCGGTCGGCGGCAATCTCCACCCGGCCCAGCCAGTCCGTCGCCTTTTCGCGGATGCCGCCGTAATGCCGCGCACCCACCGCCATCAGCCGCTCGCCCACATTGCCGCCGGCACTGACGCCCATCCGCAGCCCGTCACGCGGGTTCTGGTGCACAAAGGCCCAGTCGGTGCGCGCCAGCATGCGCCGCTCGGGTTCGCTCATCCGCACCGTGTCACGCGGACCAGCGGCGGTCTGAAACACCACCGACCCGGCGTCGGGCGCCATATGCCCGGCAAGGCACGACAGCAGCGTCGATTTGCCCGACCCGCTTTCCCCCACGATGCCCATGACCTCGCCCGGGTAAAGGTCGAACGACACATCCGCGCAGCCGATCCGCGCGCCATAGCGTTTCGTCAGCCCCTGCACCGACAACAAAGGTGCGGCCAAAGCTTTCTTACTGGCAAAAATATCCATCTGCTCCGCCGGCATCACACGCGCCCTTTCCGGGTTGTTGCCAAGATTTTTTCCTGAAAAATCTTGCCAAAATTCTTCCAAGAATTTTGCGGCCGCATCACGCCGCCTCGGGGGGTGACAGCCGCCCGCGCTGCCCCGCCGCCACGCGGGCACCGCAATAATCAGTGTCGGAACAGACGAACATCCGCCCGCCCTGGTCATCCACGATCACCTCGTCCAGATAGCTGACGCCCGATCCGCACAGGTCGCAGGCATGATCGGCCTTGCTGGCCACAAAGGGATGGTCGTCGAAATCAAGGCTGACCACCTTGGAATAGGGCGGCAGCGCATAGATGCGCTGCTCGCGCCCCGCGCCGAACAGCTGGATCGCCGGGCAGTCGTTCAGTTTGGGGTTGTCGAATTTCGGGATCGGTGACGGGTCCATCACATAGCGCCCCTCCACCGCCACCGGATAGGCATAGGACGTGGCAATCTGCCCGTGCCGGGCGATGTCCTCATACAATTTCACATGCATCAGCCCGTATTCCTGCAGGCTGTGCATCTTGCGCGTTTCTGTCTCGCGCGGCTCGATAAAGCGCAAAGGCTCGGGGATCGGCACCTGATAGACCAGTATCTGATCCTCGGTCAGCGCCGCTTCGGGGATGCGGTGGCGGGTCTGGATCAGCGTGGCATCGCGCGTGGCACCTGTCACCGCCACACCCGCCGTGCGCTGGAAGAAGCTGCGGATCGACACGGCATTCGTCGTGTCATCGGCGCCCTGGTCGATCACCTTCAGCCGGTCCTCGGGGGTCAGGCAGGCCGCCGTCACCTGCACGCCGCCGGTGCCCCAGCCATAGGGCATGGGCATTTCGCGGCTGGCAAAGGGCACCTGATAGCCGGGCACCGCCAAGCCTTTCAGGATGGCGCGCCTTATCATCCGCTTGGTCTGCTCGTCAAGATAGCCGAAATTATAGGCAGTTTCGGACATTTTTTTGCCCCAAATTAACAGTTTGATGACAGGGTGACAGGACACGCCGGGAGGAACCGCCATGACCGATCAACCCTTGCTGATATTCGCCATGCTGGGCTGTGGCCTGGCCTCGGCGCTTATCCTGTTCCGCGCCGCCACTGTGGTCTATCTGCGCAATCAGGCCCGCGCGGCAGAACGGGATGAGGTGTAGCACGTTCATTCCGCCGCCTCGCGCGCGGCGGCAGCCTCGCTTCGCAGCCGCCGCACCAGTTCAAGCTCCGCCTGAAAATCCACATAATGCGGCAGCTTGATATGTTCCAGAAACCCCGTGGCCTGAATGTTGTCGCTGTGGCTGAGCACGAATTCCTCGTCCTGCGCCGGTGCGCCGGTGAAATCCTCGCCCAGTTCCTTCCAGCGCAGCGCGCGGTCCACCAGTGACATGGCAATCGCCTTGCGTTCCGACTGGCCAAAGACCAGCCCGTAGCCCCGGGTGAATTGCGGCGGTTCGGTCTTTGATCCCTTGAACTGGTTCACCGTCTCGCATTCGGTGATCTCCACCTCGCCGATCTCCACCGCGAAGCCCAGCTCGGGTATCTCCATCTCCACCGCCACCGTGCCGATGCGCAGTTCGCCCACAAACGCATGGGTGCGCCCATAGCCGCGCTGGGTGGAATAGGCGAGGCCAAGGATGAACCCCTCATCCCCCCGCGCCAGCGCCTGCAACCGCAGGGCGCGTGACGCGGGCAGTTCCAGCGGTTCGCGCGTCAGGTCGGGCGGGGTGGTGTTGTCGGCAGGCTCATCCTGGATCAGCCCGTCGCGGTTCAGGAACCCGGTGATATGCGGGGTGCGCGCGGCCAGGGGTGCGGCCTCGGCGGCCAGCGGGGCCTCGCCCTCGGCCAGCAGTTTGAAATCCAGCAGGCGGTGGGTGTAATCGAACGTCGGCCCCAGCACCTGCCCGCCCGGCGCATCCTTGAACGTGGCGCTGACGCGGCGGATACAGGCCATGTCGGCGCTTTCCAGCGGCAGCGAGGCCGCCAGTCGGGGCAAGGTAGTGCGGTAGGCGCGGATCAGGAACACCGCCTCGATCATGTCGCCGCGCGCCTGCTTGATCGCCAGCGCCGCCAGATCGGGGTCGTAAAGCGAGCCTTCGGCCATCACCCGGTTCACCGCCAGTTTCAACTGCTCGCGGATCTGGGGCACCGTCAGTTCGGCTACCGCGGTATCGCCACGCCGTTCCTCGGCCAGAAAGGCATGGGCATTGGCAATCGCCCGCTCGCCGCCCTTGACTGCCACATACATCAGAGAGCCTCCACTTTGGTGGATCGCGGCAATCCGGCCAGCCGGTCGCCCGCGGTAAAGAACAGGTCGCAGCCCAGCGGGAATTGCGCATGGTTGGCCGACAGTGCCGCCAAGTCGGGCAGGTGCAGGCCCGCCTCTCCCCTGATGCCCGGGCCGGTCAGCAGGGCGGGTGTGCCAAGCATCAGGTCGGGCCGTTCCACGATCAGCGTGGTGGAACGGTCGGGATATTCCGGCGTTCCCACCGGAAAGCGGGTGATCGGCTGCAACGCGGGCCAGGTGCCGACCGCGAACACCGCCTGTTCCGGGGCCACCAGCGGGCAGCCACAGTGAAAGGTCAGCCAGTCGCGCAGGCCAGGCAGATCATGCGACGGCGCCAGATGCACCGGCGTCGTGCCATCGGCCAGCACCAGCAGCAGCACACCGGCCGCCACCGACATGGGCGCGGGCGGCGCGGCACCTGTCACCGTCTCGATCCGCCCGGGGCGGGCCAGCGCTTGCATCACCGCGCGAAAGGCGCGGGCCGATTCCACCGGCGCATCGGCGAAACCGCCGGTCAGGGCATCCACGGCCATGGTCATTGGTCTTCCCCCCGCACCAGCGTGAAAAATTCGACTTTGGTGGCGGCGGCCCTGGCGGCGCGCGCCCTGCGCCGGGTGGCCTCTGATGCCGTCAGACCATCCAGCATGCCCTGCACATCCGATGCAGCATCCGTCTGCATCAGCGCATCCACCAGCGCCGCCCGCGTTGCATGGGCCTTGTCGCGGCCCTGCACATGGGCATGGCCCACCTCGCCCGATGCCAGGCGCAGGGTGCAGCGCGTCACCGTCATCTCGCCCAGATTGAAGGGCGCACCCGTGGCCCCGGTGCGGCCCTGCACCATCACCGCCCCCACCTCGGGCGCGCGCAGAAAGCTGTGCGCGGGCAGGTCGGGGAACAGGCCGGCCAGCCCCCGGGCCAGATCATCGGGCCGGGCGCGCGCCAGAAGGCCCATATGCGCGCGGCGGGCCTGTTGGGCCGGGGTCAGGCCCGGGGTCAGGTCCGGGGCGGGGGTTTCTGCGGCAGAAAGGCTCATCTCGACACCTTGCGGATTTGTCTAGCTTACTATACAACTAGACAAATTCTTACGCCTGAGTCGCTCCGATGGCAAGCCCCGACTGGATGAACCTTTCATGACGGCCACCACCCCCCGCCCTGCAACCCCGCGCCCCGCAATCTGGAAATCCATCGCCGACGCGCTGTCGGCCGAAATCGCCGAAGGCCATTACGCCCCAGGCGACCGCCTGCCGACCGAGGCGCAGCTTTCCGCGCGGTTCGGCGTCAACCGCCACACTGTGCGGCACGGGCTGGCGGCACTGGCCGAGACTGGCCTTGTGCATGCACGGCGCGGGGCGGGCGTGTTCGTGGCCGCAAAGCCCACCGATTACCCGCTGGGCCGCCGCGTGCGGTTTCACCAGAACCTCGCCGCCACCGGGCGCACCGCATCACGCCAGACGTTGCGGCTGGAAACCCGCAAGGCCGATGCGCGCGAGGCCGAGGCGCTGAGGCTGACGCCGGGCGCCGAGGTGCATGTGTATGAGGGGTTGTCGCTGGCCGATGGCCTGCCGCTGGCGGTGTTCCGCTCGGTCTTTCCCGCCGCGCGCTTTCCGGGGCTGCTGGCGCATCTGGGCCAGACCGCATCCGTCACCGCCGCATTGGCCGCCGAAGGGCTGGCCGATTACACCCGCGCCTCCACCCGGCTGACGGCCAAACCGGCGCAGGGCACGCTGGCGCTGCATCTGCGGCTGGCCGAAGGCGCGCCGATCCTGCGCTCGGTAGCCATCAACGTCGATCCGGCAGGCAACCCGGTGGAATATGGACACACCTGGTTTGCGGGAGACCGCGTGACGCTAACCGTAGCGCCCGAATGATCCTGCGGCCCTGTATTTATACGTGTTTTGTCACACCAGCGATACGTTCACCGTTTATCCACAACCAATCCCGCAACCCCCGAGTGCCCCAATGCCCCTGCCCCTGCCACCCCTGCGCCTGACCGGCGCCGACATTCTGCGCGACGGCGAAATGCAGCGCCGGTCCATCGCGCTGGAGGACGGGCGGCTGACGCGCGGCCCGCTGCCCGAGGTGGACCTGAGCGGTTATCTGATTCTGCCCGGCATCATCGACCTGCATGGCGACGGGTTTGAACGGCACATCTTCCCGCGCCCTTCGGCCAATTTTCCGCTGGCGGCGGGCCTCGCCTCGACCGACCGCGAGGCGGCGGCGCATGGCGTGACCACCGCCTTTCTGGCGCAGGGCTGGAGCTGGGAAGGCGCGCACCGCAGCCCGGATTTCGCCGAGGGCCTGATGGCCGCGCTGGACACCTATCGCCTGCGGGCGCTGACCGACCTGCGCATCCAGATCCGGGCCGAGGTGCATCTGGTCGATACCAGCCAGCGGCTGATCGACGCCGTGCGCCGTCATGGCATCACCTATGTGATCTTCAACGACCACATGGAAGAGGCGCTGGAGATGCAGGCCACCAAGCCCGCCGATTTCGCGCTGTGGGCGAAAAAGCTGGGCCGCACGGCGGATGAGCATGTAGCCTCGGTCGAACGGGCGCAGGCCCGCAGCCGCGAGGTGCCGCGCCACCTGTGCCGTCTGGCCGAAGCCTTTGACGAGATCGGCGTGGTTTATGGCAGCCATGACGACCCCGATGGCGAAACCCGCGAACGCTATTCGATGATCGGCGCACGGGTGGCGGAATTTCCCACCTCGCGCCGTGCCGCCGCAGCCGCCCGCGCGATGATGAGCCCGGTGATCATGGGTGCGCCCAATGTGGTGCGTGGTGGCAGCCAGTCGGGCAATGTGTCGGCTGCGGCGCTGATCGCCGAGGGGCTGGTGGATGCGCTGGTGTCGGATTACCATATCCCGGCCCTGCCGCTGGCGGTCTGGGCGCTGGTGGACAAGGGTCTGTGCACCCTGCCCCGGGCCTGGGCGATGATTTCCTCGACCCCGGCCGAGATTTTGCGCCTGCCGGATCGTGGCCGGCTTGACCCCGGGATGCGCGCCGATCTGGTGGTGGTGAATGCCGCCACGCGCGAGATCGAGGCGACGATCTGCGGCGGGCGCCTTTCGTATCTGGCGGGCGAGGCGGGCCGCCGCTTTATCGCGCAGCCGCAGGCGCTGCGGCTGGCAGCGGAATAGGTCAGCGGCACAGGGTCGCATCCATGCCAGTCGCCCCGCTGCCCCCCCCGGCAAGCGGGGCTTTTATCTTTTGCATCAAGGCTGTGCCCGCCGGCCCTTCGTGCATTTCCCTGGGCTGACGGCCTGTGACACCGGCCCTGTCACGAAAGTTTCAAATCTGTGTAACACTTCCGTCGCACCGCAGCCCTAACACCCGTTTCAACAAAGCTTGGGGGCTGCATGCTGCTGAACGTGTCGAACGTAAGCCGGGTTTTCGGCAAGAAGGCCGCTGTGGACCGGATAAGCTTCACCGTGGACAAGCCCGGTTTCGTGGGAATAATCGGGCGGTCGGGGGCGGGCAAATCGACCTTCCTGCGCATGATGAACCGGCTGACCGACGCGACATCCGGCCAGATTTTTGTCGATGGCACCGATATTCTTGCCCTGAAGGGCGCCGCAAAACGCGCGTGGCAGGGCCAGTGCGCCATGATCTTCCAGCAGTTCAACCTGGTGCCGCGGATGGATGTGGCGTCAAACGTGATGCACGGCGTTCTGAACCGCCGCTCGACGCTGGCAACCATGTTCAACCTGTGGTCCGAGGCTGACATCACCCGCGCGCTGTCGATCCTCGACCGGCTGGGCATCGCCGAACAGGCCCCGAAACGGGCCGAGGCGCTGTCGGGCGGCCAGCAGCAGCGCGTGGCGATTGCCCGGGCGCTGATGCAGGATCCCAAGATCATCCTGGCCGACGAACCCATCGCGTCGCTTGACCCGATGAACGCCCAGATCGTGATGGACGCGCTGCACCGCATCCATACCGAGGATGGCCGCATGGTCATCGCCAACCTGCACACGCTGGATACCGCGCGGCGCTACTGCGACCGGGTGATCGGCATGCGCGACGGGCGCATCGTGTTCGATGGCACCCCCGACCTGCTGACCACCAGCGCCGCGCGCGACATCTATGGCGCGGATGCAAGCTTTTCCGAGGCGGCGACATCGACCTCGATCGACACGCTGCCGCGCGATCAGAATTACGCCACCACATTGTTGGGCGCGTAACCCGAACGGCGGCCCCGGCGGTCGCCGCAGTTCATTTCCACCGGCCCTGCTGGCCATCCAACCGGAGACCACCATGAAAAAGCTGCTTGCCCTTCTGGCTGCCACCACTGCACTTGCGACCCCGGCGCTCGCTCAGGAAGCGATCACCGAATTCAACATCGGCATCCTTGGCGGCGAAAATGCCCAGGACCGTCTGACCAACCAGGAATGCTTCCGCGCCAAGATCGAGGCCGAACTGGGCGTTCCGGTGAAACTGTTCGCCCCCGCCGACTATGACGGCGTGATCCAGGGCCTGCTGGGCGGCTCGCTCGACTATGCCTGGCTGGGTGCCTCGGCCTATGCCAAGATCTACCTGACCGACCCGGAATCGGTCGAAGTGAAACTGACCAAGCAGAACGTCGACGGCTCGACCGGCTACTACTCGGTCGGCATCGCCCGCAAGGACGCAGGCATCACCGACATCATGACCGGAGCAGGCAAGGCCTTTGCCTTCGCCGATCCGAACTCGACCTCGGGCTACCTGATCCCGCTGGTGGAAATGGAAGAGATGCTGGGCAAGCCGCTGGAAGAGCACTTCTCGGAAGTGAAATTCTCGGGTGGCCATGAGCAGACCATCGTCGGCGTGATGAACGGCGACTTCGAGGCAGGCGTGACCTGGGCTGACGGCCTGGGCGCATGGGAAGACGGCTACAACTCGGGCGCGCTGCGCCGCGCGGTGGATGCCGGTCTGGCCGACATGAACGAACTGGTCGAGATCTACAAATCCGAACTGATCCCCGAAGGCCCGATGGTCGTCCGCAAGGCCCTGCCGCAGGACGTGAAAGACAAAGTCACCGCCCTGACCGCCGACCTGCACGAAACCGACAAGGACTGCGCCTACAACGTCGCCGCCGGCGAGGCCAAGGACTTCGTCGAAATCAGCCATGACGACTATCTGACGATCGTCGCCGCCCGTCAGGCGCAGGACGCCCAGTGATCGACTGACCATTCCGGCCGGACCCTGCACCCGCAGGGTCCGGCCCCTTCATTCCGGGGATCATGATGGCCGACGCCAGTCTTTCCGCACCCAGCGCCAGTCTGGCCACCACGCGAACCCGCTACCTTGAAGAGGTGCGCCGCAAGCGCATGTATTCCGGGGTTCTTCTGGCGATCTTCACATTGTTGATGGTGATGGCCTTCGGCGTGGCCGAAGCGCGCAACGCCGGCGGCTTCTGGGAAGGCCTGTCGCTTTTGGGCCAGTTCCCTTCCGAGGTGATTTCCGAAGCGTGGGAGCGGCGGGCGAATATTCCGGCCTACTTCCTGTCATTCGTGCCCTCGCTGATCGAGACGCTGAACATCGCCGCCGTGTCGACCCTGCTGGGCGCGCTGCTGGCGGTGGTCTTCGCGCTGCTGTCGACCCGTGGCCTTGCGCGGTGGCCAGCACTTGCGGGGGTTTTCCGGCGCATCACCGACACGTTCCGCGCGGTGCCCGAAATCGTGATCGCGCTGATCCTGATCTATATTCTGGGCGGCGGCCCGGTGCCCGCGATGATTGCCATCGCCATCCACACCGCCGGGGCGCTTGGCAAGCTGTTTGCCGAAGTGGCCGAGAATGCCGACCTCAAGCCAGTCGAAGGGTTGACCTCGGTCGGGGCGTCCTGGGGACAGAAGATGTGGCTTGGCATCATTCCTCAGGTAGCACCCGACTGGTTGGGCTATACCCTTCTGCGCTTCGAGATCAACGTTCGCGCCTCGGCGATCCTGGGTTTTGTCGGCGAGGGCGGCATCGGCCACGACCTGAAGATCGCCCTGCAATGGGGTTCGGGGCGGTATGACGAGGTAGTGTCGATCTTCCTTTTGCTGTTCATCACCATCGTCGCCATCGACCAGCTTTCCAGCCACTACCGCAACCGTCTGGTCAAGGGGCACTGACATGACCGATATTGCCGCATCCGCCCCTCAGACCGACCTGCGCGAGACTGTCGTCGCCAACTTCCGGCGCCGCCGCCTGCTGTCCTTCGCTGCCCCCGCGGTGGTGATGGTCTATTTCGTCTACATCTTCTTTTCGTTCGACATCATGGGGCTGGTCAACCGCATCCGTCTGGACAATGCCGCGATCCTTGCCTCGGATTTCTGGTCCTACAAGACCCACGTCACGCGCGACAACCGCAACGGCGAGGTCGAGGTGGCGATCGAAGGTGAAAACAAGGGCACCTACGCTGCGGGCGACCTGCCGGAATGGGTGACAATCGAGAACGGCGTGACGGTGATCGATCTGGGCGAAGGCCATGTCGTCACCTATGACGACGCCGGGGCGCGCTATGTGATCCCGAACTACGGCACCGTCAACATCATTCGCGAGGGGCGCGACTTCACGCTGGACGCCCCCCAGCCGCTGCCCGACTGGATCAGCGCCTCGGACACGCGCGTGAACGTTACCACCGATCAGGGACGCTTTGCCTACACCCGCGCCCGCGCGGACACCTACCGCTATCAGCCGGGATGGGAGCTGTGGTTCTTTACCCTCGACAGCCCGTTCTCGCGCAAGTCCTTTGGCGAGCTGGTGGGCCTTGCACTGTGGGAACCCCGGATCGACCCCGACCGGTCGAACTTCGGCTACATGCTGAACGAATTCTGGACCAACAAGATGTGGCAGCACAACGTCATCGCCTGGGCGATCGGCGAGACGATGCTGATGGCCTTCATCGGCACGTTCCTTGCCGCGATCATCTCGCTGCCGCTGGCTTTTCTGGCCGCGTCGAACTTCACCCCCTTCGCGCCGGTGCGCTTTGCCATTCGCCGGGTGTTCGATTTCGTGCGCGGGGTCGATGCGCTGATCTTCACCATCCTGCTGACCCGCGCCTTCGGTCCGGGGCCAATGACCGGGGCCTTGGCCATCCTGATCACCGAGATCGGATCCTTCGGCAAGATGTTCTCTGAAACACTGGAAAACATTGACGAAAAACAGGTCGAGGGCCTGCGCTCCACCGGGGCGAACAGCCTGCAACGGGCGCGGTTCGGCGTGCTGCCGCAGATCATGCCGGTGGTTCTGAGCCAGGTGCTCTATTACTTCGAGGGCAACGTCCGCTCGGCCACCATCATCGGGGCCATTGTGGGCGGCGGCATCGGCCTGATGTTGACCCAGGCCATCTCGACCCAGAAAGACTGGGAAGAGGTCGCCTATTACATGACGCTGATCATCCTGATGGTGATCGCGATGGACAGCCTGTCGGCATGGCTGCGCCGCAAGCTGATCAAGGGTGACGCGGGCGGGCATTGACCCGGCCGCGCCCGGCTTGCAGGGTGGCTGCCTGATCACAACCGGCCCGCCGGGCCACGGGGGACGCATGCCCAGACTTTCGCCGGACCACCCGCACATCCACCCCGGCTGCGCCATCACCGACAGCACCTTCGGGGCTTACGTGGAAATAGGCGAAGGCAGCCGTGTGGCCCATTCCACCTTTGATGACTACGCCTATTGCGACCGGCTGTCCGACATCGCCAACACCACCGTCGGCAAGTTCGCCAACATCGCCGCCCTGACGCGGATCGGGCCGACCGATCACCCGGTGGGCAATGCCAGCCTGCACCACTTCCTTTACCGGTCCTCCTACTACTGGGATGATGCCGCCGACGACCCCGACTTCTTCGCCCGCCGCAAGGCCCGCCGCACCATGCTGGGCCCCGATTGCTGGGTGGGGCATGGCGCGATCATCCGGCCCGATGTGGTGGTGGGGGCCGGGGCCGTGGTGGCCGCCGGGGCCGTGGTGACGAAAGACGTGGCCCCCTACATGATCGTGGCCGGGGTGCCCGCCGTGCCGCTGCGCGCGCGTTACCCCGAGGGGATTGCCGAACGCATGCTGGCGCTGGCCTGGTGGGACTGGTCGCATGACCGGCTGCGCGCCAGCCTGGAGGATTTCCGCGCCCTGCCCGCTGCCGAGTTTCTGGCGCGCTATGAAGGGGCTGATCCGGCGGGGGTCTAGGCCGCAGGCCAGCGGTGCGGCATGATCCTGTCAGACGCGTTCAGCGGATGCCTTTGGCGCAGCGCTCACCGCGCCAACCGCAGGCCCACGCCGAAGATCCGGTCCATATGTTCGGCCAGATAGATGCGCAGCCAGGGGGTGAAGCGGGCCGGATTGCGCTGCACCTCGGCCGCCAGATCGTAAAGGTCGATCCAGCGGGTTTCCCACACCTCTGCCGGGTCGGGGGCAAGGGGCAGCGCGGTGGTGGTCTGCGCCAGGAATATATCCACCACCTCGTGCTCGGTCAGCCCGCCGCCCACATCTGCGCGGTATTCCACCCGGTCGGCAAAGGCGGGGGTCAGGCCGGTGATGCCCAGTTCCTCGCGCAAGCGGCGCTGCGCGCAGGCCGCCGTATCCTCGCCCCAGCGCGGATGGGTGCAGCAGGTGTTGGCCCAGAGACCCGGCGTATGGTATTTGCCCGCCGCCCGGCGCTGGATCAGCACCAGTGGCCCCGCCATCACGAAAACCGATACCGCCAGATGCCGCAGGCCGCGCTGATGCACGGCCAGCTTTTCCACCGGCTGCAACCGGCCATCGACCCAGGCGGGCACCATCTCGGCCAGACCTGCCGCTGTCATCATCCCATCATCCACCGCGTCACGTCCAGACGGGCGAGACCAGCCGCAACAGATGCGCCATGTTCTTCATCCCTATCCTGATATGCGCCATCGGGCGCGCGGCCACCAGTTTCTTGTTCATATAGGCCTCGAACGTCAGGCGCTGCACATCGACATCATGGCACAGGCTGACAAACCGCTCCCGCCGCTCATCGGATTTGTAATAGGCGTCCTGCATCGAGCGCAGCACCTTGAACACCATCTTGTGCTCTTTCATGAACAGCTTGCGCGCCAGCGCCAGATCGCGCATCCGCCCCGAGGCCAGCGCCGCCTGCGCCGCCGTGGCGGCGACCCTGCCCCCCACCATGGCGTAATAGATGCCCTCGCCGGATGACGGTGCCACGACGCCCGCTGCATCGCCAGCCAGCACCACGTCGCGGCCATTGTCCCAGCGGTCCATCGGGCGCAGCGGAATGGGCGCGCCTTCGCGGCGGATCGTCTCGCAGCCGGTCAGGCCCGCCTGCGCGCGCAAGTCGGCGGTGGCGGCTTTCAGATCCACCCCCTCTACCCCCGTGCCCATGCCCACGCTCATCTGCGCACCATGCGGAAAGACCCAGCCATAGAAATCGGGGCTGATCTTGCCGTCATAGATCACGTCGCAGCGTGTGGGGTCATAATCATTGGCGGCGGCAAGGGTGGCGGCGGTTGCCGGTGCCTTGATGATTTCATGATAGGCGATGACATAGGGGGTCTTGTCGCCGCCCGGCACCTCGGCGCGTGCCACGTTTGACCGCGCACCATCCGCCCCGATGACAATCTTCGTGGCGCTGCGCTGTTCCGCGCCCGCCTTGTCGCGCCAGACCACATGGCTGCCCGCCATATCCCGCTCGATCCGCAGGAAAGTGCCGGTCAGCCGGTCAGCCCCCGCCCCCGCCGCCCGCAGCCGCAGGAATTCGTCGAAATGTTCGCGGTCCACCATCCCGACAAAGCCGTTCTCGATGGGAATATCCACCGCCCGCCCAGTGGGCGACACCATGCGCGCGGTGCGGATGCGCGCAACGATCTGGCTGGAGGGGATGGCGAAATCGGCGATCAGCCGGGGCGGGATGGCCCCGCCGCAGGGTTTGATGCGCCCCGCACGGTCCAGCATCGCCACCTTGTGCCCCGCGCGGGCCAGATCCTCGGCGGCCGTGGCCCCCGACGGGCCGCCCCCGACAACGAAAACGTCATAAGCCATGCTCACTCCCCCGGAACCAGCCGCCCGGCGGGGGCTGGCCCGCCCTCCATGATCCGCAGCGCCATCAGGGCTGCGGCAACAAAAATTCCGGCCTCGGCGATGAACACCAGACCAAAGGCATCGGGCGCATCCATGCCCAGCCGCAGCAGGTCAACCGCCGCAGCCCCGGTCAGCCCGCCAAAGCCCGCAGCCAGTGCCTGCGCGGCCCCCCACAGGCCCATGCGCGTGCCCTCGCGCGCGCCGCGCCCCTCGCCCGCCAGCGCCATCATCGACCCGATGGCCGCCACCGCGAACATGCCGTTGAACAGGCCCAGCATGATGGTGGCAGGCACCAGCAGGCCAAGGCCCACCTGCCCCAGTGCCGCAATCACCACCAGCGCCGCGGCCGAGCCCAGACAGCCCGCGATCACCCAGGACCGCAATGCGCCCAAGCCCAGCCCGGTGGCGGCGATGCCCACCGCCAGCATGCCCAGAAACACCCCGCCATTCTGCGCGCCCGACAGGCTGGTGGATTGCCCGGGGGTAAAGCCGAACACCAGGCCGGCATAGGGCTCCAGTATCAGTTCCTGCATGAAATAGGCGGTCATGGCGAGGAATACGAAAACCGTGAACGCACGGGCCTTTGGCTCGGCCCAGACCTCGCGCAGGCCCTGGCGGAAGGGCTGCGGTGCGGGTTCGGGCCGGGCCTGCACCCGCCGCTCTACCCCCGCCACGGCCAGCAGGGTCAGCGCCACGGCGGCAAGGCACACAGCGCCCACAACCTCCAGCAGCCGCGCGGGGTAATAGGGCTCCAGCAAACCACCCACCACACCCGCCGTCAGCGCGATGCCCAGGATCATCATCAGCCACGTGATCATCGCCGCCGCAGCCCTGCGGCGCGGATGCGTGGCCGTTGCCAGCAGCGCCAGCAATGACGTGCCCGAGGCCCCCACCCCCAGCCCGATCAGCCCGTAGGCCGCGATTGACAGCGCCAGCCCGGCCCAGAAGGCGCTTTGCAGCACAACCACCCCCAGCGCGGCGCCAAAGCCACCCAGTGCCAGCGCGGCCATGCCAAGCACGATCCAGCGTGTGCGGTTGCCGCCGGTATCTGACCGGTAGCCCCATGAAGGCCGCGTGATCTGGATGCCGTAATGCAGCGCCACCAGCGCGCCGGGCAGCACGGCGGGCAAGGCCAGTTCGACCACCATCAGCCGGTTCAGCGTCGATGTGGTCAGCACCACCACCGCGCCAAGGCACATCTGCACCAGACCCAGGCGGAAGATGGCGAACCACGACAGCATCAGCCCAGCCCCCGCACCGCAAAGGCGGCGATCAACATGCCCGAGACATAAAGCAGCACGCCGGTGCCGTTATACCACGGGGCCTTGGCCTTGGGGTCGCGCAGCAGCACCCGCATGGCGGCGATCTGCGACGCCAGCAGCGCAGCAATGGCCAGCGCGTGCCAAGGCTTGCCCCAGACCAGCAGCATGACGATCACCAGCAGTTGCGCCATGGCCATCACGGTGCAGGCGATCTTTGCCGCCACCTCTGGCCCCAATGTCACCGGAAGCGAGCGCACGCCATGCTGGCGATCCCCTTCCAGCGCCTTGAAATCGTTCAGCGTCATGATGCCATGCGCACCAAAGGCGTAAAGCGCGGCCAGCACCACCACCTCGAATGTCGGCAAGCCCCCCGCCAGCACGGCAGCGCCCGTGAACCAAGGCAGGCCCTCATAGCACAGGCCCACCAGCCCCGGCCCCCACCAGCCCGAGCGTTTCAGCCGCACCGGTTCGGCGGAATAGGCCCAGGCCGCCAGCACGCCAAACACCGTGGCGGCAAAGCCCCATGGCCCCAGCGCCCAGCCCACGGCCAGCGACAGCACCGTCATCGCCAGCGCGATCCACAGCCCCCAGCGGCCCGGAATGCGGCCTGACGGGATCGGGCGGTTGGGTTCGTTCACCGCATCGACATGCCGGTCGCACCAGTCATTCGCGGCCTGGCTCATGCCGCAGACGATGGGACCGGCCAGCACCATGCCCAAAAGCACCATGGGCCAGCCCGTGCCGGGCCAGACGCCTGCGGAAACCGCCCCGCACAGATAGGCCCAGACCGGCGGAAACCAGGTGATCGGCTTTATCAGCTCCAGCATCGCGGCGGGCTGCGGCAGGCGGGGATGTAAGGTAAGGTTTACACTCATGTGTAAACTAAACACTACAGCGTCGAGTCGATCAAGCGCAGAATCCACCCGCCTGGGTTTACAGCGCGCCTACTCGCCGTCGCGGTTCAAAAGGCCGAACTTGCGCAGCTTCACATACAGCGACTGGCGCGACAGGCTCAGCATCTCTGCCGCCGCCACCCGGTTGTTGCGGGTCAGCTCCAGCGCGGTTTCGATGCACATCTTTTCCACCACATCGGTGGTTTCGGCCACGATGTCTTTCAGCGTGGAATTTCCCACCAGTTCCATCACATTGCGCACGGGTTCTTCGGCACCCGTCGCCGGGGCGGCGGGGCGGCGCAGGGTTTCGGCGCGGCTGGCGTCGCGGATCACCAGCGCCAGCAGCGGCTGCGCGCGGTCATCCAGCCATGTGGCCGACACTTCGGCGGCAATCTGGCCCGCGAAATCGGTGGTCAGCCGGGTGGCATACAGCCGCAACTGCCCGGTGCGTTTCACCGAATCCAGCAACACCCGCAGATCGACCGTGCCACGCACCAGAAAATCGGCCAGCGACCGGCCCCGCACGGCGGCCAGGTTGGAACTGTCGGTCAGATTCAGGAAAGCCTCGTTCGCGCCGCGGATCACGCCCTCGGCATCGGTGAACACGATGCCATCCACGCCCTCATGGTAAAGTCGTGACAGGTTGTCGCTCAGCTCGTCGCTGCTGCTGGCCACGGCCTCGGCCGGATCAAGCTGGCACAACAGCAGCCGTTCACCCGCCGCGCGGAACACCTTGGGCGTCACCAAAAGCCGCTGCTGCGACCGCCGCGCCGAAAGCTCGATCGGGCCCGCCGCCTCGGCCACCGCCAGATTGGCCATGGTTTCCATGAATTCGCCGCGCCGCCGCCCCTCGAACTCCTGCGCGATGGCGGCGCCCAGCAGATCGGCCCGCGCCCCGCCCAGCAGGCTGGCTGCCGCCGGGTTCAGGTCGGTGATCCGCCCGGTGGCCATCGAGATCAGCACCATCGGGTCGCGCGATACCTCCATGATCACACGGTAGCGCGTTTCCATCTCGCGCTGGCTTTCATACTCGCGCTCCATGGCCAGCTGGGCCGACACAAGCTGCTGCTGCACTTCGGCAATCGGGCGCAGGTCACGGCCCAGCATCAGCACCGACTGGTCGGCGTCGATCAGGTGCATGGCATAGCGCACGGGAAATTCGAAATTGCCGGGGTCGGCGTGGTTCAGCTCCACCGCCACAGACCCTTGGGTGCCGCTGCGCAGGCTGGCCAGCCGCGTCACCAGCTTGCGCTGGCTTTCCTCGGTCAGCACGGCGTCGATCTGCGCCCCCGCCCAGGCATCCAACTGGCCGAACGACCGGTGGTGCGGGTTCACGATCAGCGAGTCGATATTCCCGCTGGCGCTGACCACCAGCGCGATGTCGGCGGCCGTGGAAATGACATCGCTCAAAAGATCGGGCGAGAGGGGCGGAACGCGGCCGCCGCGAAGAAGATGTCGTCCGTCTGATGTCACGGGAATACCGATGGGTGGTGCCGTCTACCCGCAGCGCGGGACAACGGGTGTTACGCGCGATGGGCCGCGCCGGTGACACTGCTGGCCAGCCCAAGGCTGCGCAGCGCCGTTTCCAGGTCGTTCGTCACAATATCAGCACCAAGGCATGTCAACGCGTCCTCATCCTGCAACAGCACCGCCCCGCCAGCCGCAACAGGAAGCGCGTTCCGTGTCAGCTCTTTCAGGGTTTTCACCAACTTCGTCCCAAGCGCAACCCTCTCCGCGCAGGGCAAGGAGATCAGGGCCGCGTCAAATCCGCGCTGCGCAAATAGGTCGCGGAGACTGGCGAAATCCGCGCCGGTGCGCAGGCAGACCGAAACACCCGCGCGCCGCAGCCGCCCCATCACCACCATCGCGCCCAAAGTGTGCTGTTCATGCTCGGGCACCAGCAGCAGAACCGTGGGGCCGTCGCGCGCACCGTCCTCATCTGCCGACCAGCCGGAACCGATGTCGCGCAGGATCGCCTGAAGCCGGGCCGTGCCGATGGACACCTCGGCAAAGCTGGCCTTGTCATCGGTCCAGTCCTGCCCCAGGCAGCGCGCCGCCGCAGGGATGTAGTGATCGGCCAATGTCGCGACACTGACGCGGGCACGGCGCATCTCGGGGCGCAACGCCTCGACCGGCGCGGCATGGGCGCCACGCGCCACCTCCAGCAGCCTTGCCAGCAGCGGCGCATGCAGCCCGCCCGGCCCGGTGCCACGCAGGGTCGACTCGCCGGCCACCAGCCGGGCCACGACCTCGGCCGCGAAATCGGTGACGACGGCAGGCTTGCCGACCGGCCGCCCCACCATGCCCCTGTGCCGCTCGTCCTGCATCGACACCACCCCACGCCGCCCCATTGGCTGCGCCCCATCGCACTGGCCGCCCGATACTCCGCAGCCTCCCCGGGCAGGCGCCAAAGGCAGGCCACGCCAAGAGGCCGGACGCTTGCCCCTCAAATCTCTGTCAGCGGGAAAAGAATGTCAAAGAAAATAGACAGCCCCGGTTTTTGGCGCATTCTTGCGCAGCGCCAGCGCGCCGCACCTACTGTATTCACACAATAATCTTGGCGGAGTGACAGCAGGAAGCCCCGGATTCCGCAGTCAGTGTAACGGCAAAACTTGTAAGTTTTAGTTGACACTTTCGGAATCGGGACGCTAGATTTGTCTATCAGCAGGCCCCCGACAGGCCCCTTCCTGGAAGGCAGACACCCATGCAGCGCGCCACAGGCCACACCCCTCGCCCCCGGCTTTACACGCCCGCCCAGCGCGCGCGCCGCGATGCGACGGTGTGGACACTGGTGCAGGGCCTGCTGGCCCCGGTGCAGTTTCTGGCCTTTGCCGTGTCGCTGGTTCTGGTGTTGTGGTTCCTGACCACCGGCACCGGCTTTGCCGCCGCCACCGTCTCGATCCTGATCAAGACCGGCCTGCTTTACACAATCATGATCACCGGGGCGATCTGGGAAAAGGTGGTGTTCGGCCAGTATCTGTTCGCGCCCGCATTCTTCTGGGAGGATGTGTTTTCCTTTGTCGTCATAGGCTTGCATACCGCCTATCTCTGGGCGCTGTTCACGGGCGCGCTTGATCCGGCTGGGCTGATGGTGCTGGCGCTGGCCGCCTATGCGGCCTATGCCGTCAATGCCGGGCAGTTCTTGTGGAAGCTGCGCCTCGCCCGGCTGGACGCGGAGCCCGCCCAATGAACGCGCCCGCACCCGTCAAAGGCTGCCGCGACGTGCCCGTGTTGAAACAGCGCGGCCAGCGCGAGGTGTTCTGCGGCCTGACCGGGATCATCTGGCTCCACCGCAAGATGCAGGATGCTTTCTTTCTGGTTGTGGGCTCGCGCACCTGCGCGCATCTGCTGCAATCGGCCGCCGGGGTGATGATCTTTGCCGAACCCCGCTTCGGCACCGCGATTCTCGAAGAGAAAGACCTTGCCGGCCTGGCCGATGCCAATACCGAACTGGACCGTGAGGTGGCGCGGCTGCTGTCACGCAGGCCTGACATACGCCAGCTGTTTCTGGTCGGCTCCTGCCCGTCCGAAGTGATCAAGCTTGATCTGGCCCGCGCGGCGGAGCGGCTGTCGGCAATGCACGCGCCTGCGGTGCGGGTCTACAATTATTCCGGTTCCGGCATCGAGACCACCTTCACCCAGGGCGAGGATGCCTGCCTTGCCGCCATGGTGCCCGCCCTGCCCGTGACCGATGCGCGCGAATTGCTGCTGGTGGGTGCCCTGCCCGATGTCGTGGAGGATCAGGCGCTTGCGTTGCTGGCGGCGATGGGCATTGGCCCTGTGCGCTGCCTGCCCGCCCGCCGTGCCGCCGCCCTGACCGGCGTGGGGCCGAACACGGTTTTCGCCCTGACCCAGCCGTTTCTGGGCGACACCCATGCGGCACTTGTCCGCCGGGGGGCCACGCATATCGCCGCCCCCTTCCCCTTTGGCGAGGAAGGCACGACCCTGTGGCTGCGCGCCGTGGCCGATGCCTTCGGCGTCAGCGACGCGGTGTTCGAGGCCGTCACCGCCGCCCCCCGCGCCCGTGCCCGCCGGGCCGTCGCCGCCCATGCCGCCACGCTCACCGGCAAGTCGGTGTTCTTCTTCCCCGACAGCCAGATGGAGCCCTGCCTCGCCCGCTTCCTCACGCGCGAATGCGGCATGACGGCGCTGGAGGTGGGCACGCCCTATCTGCACACCGGCCTGCTGGGCCCCGACCTTGACCTGCTGGCCGAAGGCCCGGTGATTTCCGAAGGCCAGGATGTGGACCTGCAACTTGACCGCGTCCGTTCCCTGCGCCCCGACCTGACGGTTTGCGGCCTCGGCCTCGCCAACCCGCTGGAGGCCGAGGGGCTGACAACCAAATGGGCCATCGAACTGGTGTTCACGCCGGTGCATTTCTACGAACAGGCGGGCGATCTGGCCGGGCTGTTCTCGCGCCCCTTGCGGCGCAAGGCCCTGCTGCACCGCGAGGCTGCGGAATGACGCGCCAATCCCTCATTTTCTGTCTGAAAATATCCTCGGGGGTCCGGGGGCAGACAGCCCCCGGCGCCCGGCAAACGCAGGGGGGCCGGCCATGAAGCTCACCCTGTGGACCTACGAGGGCCCCACCCATGTCGGCGCGATGCGCGTGGCGACCGGCATGCAGGGCCTGCATTATGTGCTGCACGCCCCGCAAGGCGATACCTATGCCGACCTTCTGTTCACGATGATCGAGCGGCGCAATGCCCGCCCGCCCGTCACCTACACCACATTCCAGGCCCGCGATCTGGGCGGCGACACGGCCAACCTGTTCAAGGACGCCTGCCGCGAGGCCTATGCCCGGTTCCAGCCCGAGGCGATGATCGTGGGCGCATCCTGCACCGCCGAGCTGATCCAGGATGATCCGGGTGGGCTGGCCGAGGCGATCGGCCTGCCGATCCCGGTCATCGCGCTGGACCTGCCCAGCTATCAGCGCAAGGAAAACTTCGGCGCGGACGAGACGTTTTTCCAGATCTGCCGGGCCTTGGCCAAACCGGTGGCCCGCACCGCAGCGATCAGTTGCAACCTCCTGGGGGCCACCGGGCTGGGCTTTCGCCACCGTGATGACGTGGCCGAGATCACCACCCTGCTGGGCCAGATGGGCGTTGCAGTGAATGTCTGTGCCCCGATGGGTGCGCGCCCGTCCGACATCGCCCGCATGGGGGCCGCGCATTTCAACGTGCTGCTTTACCCCGAAACCGGCGAGGCGGCTGCCCGCTGGTGCGAAAAGACGCATGGCCAGCCCTATACCAGAACCATCCCGATCGGCGTGCAGGCCACCCGTGATTTTCTGGCCGAAGTGGCGGGGCTGACCGGCCTATCGCCCCGCATTGATGAGACCCGCCTGCGCCAGCCCTGGTGGTCTGCCAGCGTCGACAGCACCTATCTGACCGGCAAGCGGGTGTTCCTGTTCGGTGACGCCACGCATGTGATGGCCGCCGCCCGCATCGCGCGCGACGAGATCGGCTTCGATGTGGTGGGCATGGGCTGCTACAACCGCGAACAGGCCCGGCCGATGCGCACCGCTGCCAAGTCCTACGGGCTGGAGGCGCTGATCACCGACGATTATCTGGAGGTGGAGGACGCGATAGCCGCCCTTGCCCCGGAACTGATCCTCGGCACCCAGATGGAACGCCATATCGCCAAGCGGCTGGGCATCCCCTGCGCGGTGATCTCCGCCCCGGTGCATGTGCAGGATTTCCCGGCGCGCTATTCGCCCCAGATGGGGTTCGAAGGCGCGAATGTGATCTTTGACACCTGGATCCATCCGCTGGTCATGGGGCTGGAAGAGCACCTTCTGACCATGTTCCGCGAGGATTTCGAGTTTCACGATGCCGCCGGCGCCTCGCATCACGGCGGGCATGCGCAGGCTTTGGCACCGCAAGAGGTGGCCCAGCCCGCGCCCTTGCCCGAACCGCTGGTGGCGGCAGAACCGGCAGAGGCCTCCGGCGGGGATATTTTTGCCAGCAAGAATGGGCAGGAAGCGCCTTCCGCCGAGGTGATCTGGCTGTCCGAGGCCGAGCGCGAATTGCGCAAGATCCCGTTCTTCGTGCGCGGCAAGGCCAAGCGGAACACCGAAAAATTCGCCGCTGACAAGGGCCTGACCCGGATCAGCATCGACACACTTTATGAGGCAAAGGCCCATTATGCGCGGTGATGACATCCTCACGGGCCAGCCAGCCCCCGCCATCGGCGGCAAGGCGGGCTATTGCGTGGTGATCGTCACGCTGGACGCGCATGCGGCGGGTCCGACCGCGCGTATCGCGCCCCGGTTGCAGGCGGCATTCCCCGGCATCACCGTGGCAGTGCATGCCGCCGCCGAATGGGCGGAAAACCCGGCGTCGCTGGCGCGCGCCAAGGCCGATGTGGCCAAGGCCGACATGATCGTGGCGAACCTTCTGTTCATCGAGGAACATATCGCCGCCATCCTGCCCGATCTTCAGGCCGCCCGCGCGCGGGTCGATGCCTTTGTCGGCGTCATCGCCGATCCGCAGATCGTGAAGCTGACGCGGATGGGCGATCTGGACATGTCAAAGCCCGCCTCGGGGGCCATGGCGCTGCTGAAAAAGCTGCGCGGCACCAAGGCGCCTTCGGCATCCTCGGGGCAAAAGCAGATGACCATGCTGCGCCGCCTGCCCAAAATCCTGAAATACATCCCCGGCACGTCGCAGGATGTGCGGGCGTGGTTTCTGGCCATGCAATATTGGCTGGGCGGGTCGGATGACAATCTGGAACAGATGCTACGCTATCTGGTGTCGCGCTATTCCCGCCATGCGGCCTGGCACAAGGTGACGGCCAAGGCCCCGATCGACTATCCCGATGTGGGGCTTTACCACCCGTCACTGGCCGCCCGGATCACCACACATGCCGCCGACCTGCCGCGCCCGGCGGGTGCGGTGGCCACGGTGGGGCTGCTGATGCTGCGCAGCTATATCTTGGCCGCTGATACCGCGCATTATGATGCCGTGATCGCGGCGTTCGAGGCCAAGGGCATTGCGGTGCTGCCCGCCTTTGCCGGTGGGCTGGATGGCCGCCCTGCGATTGACGCCTATTTCGGTGGCAAGATCGACGCGATGGTATCGCTGACCGGGTTCAGCCTGGTGGGCGGCCCGGCCTATAACGACAGCCCGGCGGCGGTTGCGGCGCTGGCCGCGTTGGACGTGCCCTATGTCGCGGCGCATCCGCTGGAGTTTCAGACCCTGGGGCAATGGGCCAGTTCGGGCACCGGGCTTGGCCCGGTGGAAACCACGATGCTGATCGCCCTGCCCGAGATTGACGGCGCGACCAACCCCACCGTCTTTGCCGGGCGGCACGATGGCAATGGCTGCACCGGCTGCGCGCACCGCTGCCAGCCCTCTGCCGTCACCGCCGACACCCGCACCATGGCGCCCTGCCACGAGCGGATCGCCGTGCTGGCCGACAAGGTGCTGCGCCTGTCGCGGCTGCGTCGCAGCCGGGTGGCCGCGCGCCGGGTGGGGATTGTTCTGTATGGGTTTCCGCCGAATGCCGGGGCCGTGGGCACGGCGGCCTATCTGGCGGTGTTCGAAAGCCTGTTCAACACGCTGCACGCGATGAAAGCCCAGGGCTATCACCTGTCGCCCCCGGAAAGCGTCGCGGCGCTGCGCGAGATGGTGCTGGGCGGCAGCGCCGCGCGCCATGGCCAGGTGGCCAATGTGGCCGCCCATGTGCCCGCCGCCGACATCGTGGCGAAAACCCCATGGCTGGCCGAAATCGAGGCCGCATGGGGCCCCGCACCGGGGCGCGCGCAGTCTGACGGGCGCGGCGTGTTCGTGCTGGGCCACCAGTTTGACAATGTGTTCGTCGGCATTCAGCCCTTGTTCGGTTATGAGGGCGACCCGATGCGCCTGCTGTTCGAGAAGGGCTTCGCGCCGACCCATGCCTTCAGCACCTTCTACCGCTGGATGCGCGAGGATTTCGGCGCAGATGTGCTCTTGCATTTCGGCATGCATGGCGCGCTGGAATTCATGCCGGGCAAGCAGGCGGGGCTCTCGGGGCAATGCTGGCCCGACCGGCTGATCGGCGGGCTGCCGAATGTGTATCTTTATGCCGCCAACAACCCGTCCGAGGCGACGCTGGCCAAGCGCCGCAGCAACGCGATCACCGTCACGCATCTGACGCCGCCGCTGGCGCAATCGGGCCTTTATCGCGGGCTGGCCGATCTGAAGGACAGTCTGGGCCGCTGGCGCAGCCTGCCCGTGGATGCGCCCGACCGGGCCGATCTGGAGGCGCTGATTGCCGAACAGGCGGCGGCGGTGGACATGGCGGGCACGGCACCTGCCGCGATGTGGCAAAAGCTGCTGGAAACCGAAGGCGCGCTTATCACCGACGGGCTGCATGTCGTGGGCCGCCCGATGACGCCCTCGCAACGCGCCGATAACATCGCCCTGATGCCCGCGATGGAGCGCGGGGCCGAAACCCGGGTGGCCAAACTGCTTTCCGAGGATCATGAAACGCCTGCCTTGCTGCGCGCGCTGGCCGGCCGCTTCATCGCACCGGTGCCGGGGGGTGATCTGATCCGCGCGCCGGAAATTCTGCCCACAGGCCGCAACATCCATGCCTTCGATCCGTTCCGCATGCCCACCGCCTTTGCCCTGCGTGACGGGGCGGCACAGGCGGCGCGGCTGCTGGAGGCGCATCCCCGCTTGCCGCGCACGGTGGCGCTGGTGCTGTGGGGGTCTGACAACATCAAATCAGATGGCGGGCCCATTGCGCAGGCGCTGGCGCTGATGGGGGCGACCCCGCGCTTTGACCACTACGGGCGGCTTTGCGGGGCAGACCTCATCCCGCTGGCCGAACTGGGCCGCCCCCGGATCGACGTGGTGATGACGCTGTCGGGCATCTTCCGTGACCTGCTGCCATTGCAGACCCGGATGCTGGCCGAAGCCGCGTGGAAATGCGCCACGGCGGATGAGCCGCTGGTGCAGAACTTCATCCGCGCCCATGCGCTTGGCTATGCCGCCGAGATGGGGGTGGATATGGAAACCGCGTCGCTGCGCGTGTTTTCCAACGCCGAAGGGGCGTATGGGTCCAACGTCAACACGCTGGTCGGGCAATCGGCGTTCGGGGCCGAAGATGAACTGGCCGATGCCTATGAGGCGCGCAAAAGCTTTGCCTACGGGCGTCTGGGCAAGCCGGTGCAGAACGCGGCGCTGCTGCAAAAGACGCTGAAAACCGTGGATGTCGCCTATCAGAACCTTGAATCGGTGGAACTGGGGGTCACATCGGTGGATCATTATTTTGACACGCTGGGCGGCATTGCCCGCGCGGTCAAGCGGGCGCGGGGCGGCGAGGATGCCGCCGTCTATATCGGCGACCAGACCCGTGGCGCGGGCGTGGTGCGCACGCTGAAAGACCAGATCGCGCTGGAAACCCGGTCGCGCAGCCTGAACCCCAAATTCTATGAGGGCCTGCTGCGCCATGGCGCCGAGGGCGTGCGGCTGATCGAATCGCATGTGACGAACACTCTGGGTTGGTCGGCCACCACGGCGCAGGTGGATCCATGGGTCTACCAGCGCCTGTCGGAAACATTCGTGCTGGATGACGCGATGCGGCGGCGGCTTTCGGACCTGAACCCGCAGGCCAGCGCCAAGATGGCCGAGCGCCTGCTGGAAGCCTCGCACCGCAACTACTGGGCCCCGGATGCGGCCACGCTGGCAGCCCTGCAAGGCGCGGCAGATGAGCTGGAAGACCGGATGGAAGGGATTGCGGCGGAATGAGCGTGATGTTCCGCCACAAGACAGCCCGTGGAAGCGGGGGGCCAGCCCCCCGCCCCCCCCGGGATACTTGCAGACAGAAAATGAAGAGGGGCGTTGGCCTTCTTGGAAAGGACAGATCATGAGCCCGAGAGACGAAATTCCGCTGCTGCGCGGGCAGGATGGCGAAGGTTCGGTGCAGGTGCATCTGGATGCCGACACCCGGATCGAGGGCGCCAAGGTGTTTTCGGTCTATGGCAAGGGCGGGATCGGGAAATCGACCACCTCGTCGAACCTGTCGGCGGCGTTTTCGATGATGGGCAAACGGGTGTTGCAGATCGGCTGCGACCCCAAGCATGACTCGACATTCACATTGACGGGGCGGTTGCAGGCCACGGTGATCGACATTCTGAAGGATGTGGATTTCCACGCCGAGGAACTGCGGCCCGAAGATTATGTGGCCGTGGGTTTCAACGGCGTGAAATGCGTGGAGGCGGGCGGGCCCCCGGCGGGCACCGGCTGTGGCGGCTATGTGGTGGGGCAGACGGTGAAGCTGTTGAAGCAGCATCACCTGCTGGAAGACACCGATGTGGTGATTTTCGATGTGCTGGGCGATGTGGTCTGCGGCGGGTTTGCCGCGCCGTTGCAGCATGCCGACCGTGCGGTGATCGTGACGGCCAACGACTTTGACAGCATCTATGCGATGAACCGGATCATCGCGGCGGTGCAGGCGAAATCGGGCAATTACAAGGTGCAGCTTGCGGGCTGCGTGGCGAACCGAAGCCGCGAGACGGATGAGGTTGACCGCTACTGCGCCCGTGTGGGGTTCAACCGGCTGGCGCATATGCCGGATATTGACGCGATCCGCCGCAGCCGCCTGAAGAAAAAGACCCTGTTCGAGATGGATGATGCCGAGGACGTGGTGATGGCCCGGGCCGAATACATGCAGCTGGCCAACACGCTGTGGCAATCGGTGCTGCGCCCCGGCACCACCCCGGCCCCCCTGCCCGACCGCGAGATTTTCGAGCTGCTGGGGTTTGACTGACCGCCTGCCGCCACCAACCGCCAGACCTGAACCGAGACCGCCATGACCGATTATTCCACCACACGCGACCGGGTTGAAACCTACTTTGACCGCACCGCCACGACGGTCTGGGAACGGCTGACCTCGGATGCCCCCGTCAGCCGCATCCGCCAGACGGTGCGGGCGGGGCGCGACCGCATGCGCGCGCTGATGCTGTCGCGCCTGCCCGCTGATCTGCGCGGCTGCCGCGTGCTGGATGCCGGCTGCGGTGCCGGGCAGATGACGGCGGAACTGGCGGCGCGCGGGGCCGATGTGCTGGCGGTGGATATCTCGCCCGCGCTGGTGGAGATCGCGGCGCGGCGGCTGCCCGAGGCTGACCGGGCGCGTGTGACCTTTGCCAGCGGCGACATGCTGAGTGCTGCGCATGGCGGGTTTGACTTCGTTCTGGCGATGGACAGCCTGATTTACTACACGACGCCCGATATTGTTGCCGCCTTGGAAACACTGGGCGCGCGCAGCCGGGCGGCTGTGGTGTTCACCGTGGCCCCGCGCACCCCTTTCCTGATGACGTTCTTCACGTTGGGCAAGGCCTTTCCCCGCGCTGACCGCTCGCCCGTGATGATCCCGCAGGCACATGTGGCGTTGACCCGGGCGACACATGGCCGGGTGGCGAAGATCGACCGTGTGACCAGCGGTTTCTACATCTCGGAATGTCTGGAGTATCGGCCATGATCCTGGGGCGGGGCCAGATCAAACGCCTGACCATCGGCTCGTTGCCCTTCATGGATGCGGCCTCGGAAGGGTTGCCGCTGGGCCAACTGCTGCGCCTGTCGTTGTTTCAGGTGTCGGTCGGCATGTGTGCGGTGCTGCTGTTGGGCACGCTGAACCGGGTGATGATTGTCGAGTTGTCGGTGCCTGCCGTGATCGTGGCGCTGATGATCGCGCTGCCGGTTCTGTCGGCCCCGTTCCGCGCGCTGCTGGGCCACCGCAGCGACACGCACCGTTCCGCGATCGGATGGAAGCGCGTGCCCTATCTGTGGTTCGGCAGCCTGTGGCAGATGGGCGGGCTGGCCATCATGCCCTTTGCGCTGATCGTGCTGTCGGGCGACCAGTATCTTGGCCCGGCCTGGGCGGGCGAGGTGCTGGCGGCGCTGGCATTCCTGATGGCGGGGCTGGGCATGCACATGACCCAGACGGCGGGGCTGGCGCTGGCCGCCGACCGCGCGACGGATGAGACGCGGCCCCGCGTGGTGGCGCTGCTGTATGTGATGTTCCTGTTGGGCATGGCGGTGTCATCCGTCATCGTGGGCACATTGCTGCGCGATTACGACCCGATCACCCTGATCCGCGTGGTGCAGGGCTGCGGCGTGGCGACCATGGTGCTGAACATCATCGCATTGTGGAAACAGGAAAAGGTGCGCCCGATGACCCGGGCCGAACGCGCCGAACCGCGCCCGAAGTTTGCCGATGCCTGGCGCGATCTGATGTCGGGCGGCACGGCGGGGCGGCTCTTGGCGGTGGTGTGTCTGGGCACGCTGGCCTTCCAGATGCAGGATGTGCTGCTGGAACCCTATGGCGGCGAGATCCTTGGCCTTTCGGTGGGGGCGACCACGCTTTTGACCGCGATGTGGGCCAGCGGGGCGCTGCTGGGTTTTGGGCTTGCGGCGCGCTGGCTGGCGCGGGGGATGGACCCTTACCGCATGGCCGCACGCGGCATTCTGATCGGCATCGCCGCGTTTTCCTGCGTGGTCTTTGCCGCGCCGCTGGCATCGACGGTGATCTTTTACGCCGGTGCCGGGCTGATCGGTCTGGGCGGCGGGCTTTTTTCGGTGGCCACCCTGACCGCCGCGATGACCATGCCTGCGGGCGGGCGGGCAGGACGCGGGCTGGCGCTGGGGGCTTGGGGCGCTGCACAGGCCACGGCGGCGGGGCTGGCGATCTTTGCGGGCGGCGCACTGCGCGACACGATCGGGCACTGGGCCATGGCGGGCCATCTGGGGGCCGCGCTGCAAACCCCGGCCTTCGGCTACAGCTTTGTTTATCATCTTGAAATCGGGCTGCTGTTTGCAACCCTCATCGTGCTTGGCCCGCTGGTGCGGACCGCAATCCTTCATCCTGAACCGCTCGTGCGCGGCCCGATGGGCATCGCCGATTTCCCCACCTGACCCTTCGGAGGACCGCAACATGGTTGGTGTGACTTTCTTTGGCAACTTTGATCTGGCCAGCCTTGCCATCTGGCTGTTCTGGGGCTTTTTCGCCCTGCTGATCGTTTATCTGCAAACCGAAAACATGCGCGAAGGCTATCCGCTGGAAACCGAGGATGGCGGCGCCGCCCCCAACCAGGGGCCGTTTTTCCTGCCGAAAGCCAAGACCTTTCTGCTGCCGCATGGCCGGGGTGAGGTGACAGTGCCCAATGGCGCGCGCGAGGCGCGTGACCTGGCGCTGGGGCGCACCGCCGCATCGGACGGCTTTCCGCATGCGCCCACGGGCGACCCGATGGTGGATGGCGTGGGCCCGGCAAGCTGGGCACCGCGCCGCGATCTGCCGGAACTTGACGGCCATGGCCATAACAAGCTGGTGCCGATGGCGCGTGCCGAAGGCTTCATCGTGTCGGCCGGGCGTGACCCGCGCGGCCTGCCGGTGCAGGCGGGCGATCTGGAGGTTGTGGGCACCATTTCCGACATGTGGGTCGATGCGCCGGAACAACTGGTGCGTTATCTGGAGGTTGATCTGAACACCGGCGGCAAGCGGCTGGTGCCGATGCCGATGGTCAAGATCTGGGGTGACAGGGTGCGCGTCAACGCGCTGTCATCAGACCTGTTCGCGGGCATCCCGATGACCCGTTCGACCACCGAAGTCACCATGCTGGAAGAAGAAAAGATCGCGGGCTACGTCGGCGGCGGCACGCTTTATGCCGCCGGCAAGCGCAAGCGCGGCTTCTGATCCGGTGACGTGATCCCGGCTGCGGCCCCGCGCGGGCCGCACCATTACCGGCAGACCCATGGTTGCGCAGGGGCCTGCCGGAACCGGAACTGACAACCCACCCGGTTGCGCGGGGGGCTGGCAGAAACAAGAAACGACAGGGAGGGCCTGACCATGACTGACCATGACGATTTCGCCTTTGAACCGCTGCCGGGCCTGCCCGCCCTTCCGCCGCCGGGCGAAGAGGTGCTGTGGCAGGGCCGCCCCGCGACCTGGGCCCTGGCGCGCGAGGCGTTTGGCCTGCACTGGGTCGCGGGTTACTTCGTGCTGATCGCATTCTGGCGCGGCTGGGTCGGCGCGGTGGAGGGGGGTGCGGCGCTGGCGCTGGCCATGGCCATTCCCTATCTGCTGCTGGGGCTGGCCGCCTGCGGTCTGGTGCTGCTGCTGGCCTTCGCGCAGGCACGGGCCACTGTCTACACCGTCACCACGAACCGCGTGGCGCTGCGCATCGGCGCGGCTTTGAGCATCACGCTGAACCTGCCGTTCCCCCAGATCGGCACGGCGCGACTGGCACTGGGCCGCAACGGCACCGGCACGATCGCGCTGGATACGCTGGGCGGGGCGCGCGTGTCCTATCTGGTGTGCTGGCCCCATGTGCGGCCCTGGCACCTGCGCAAATGCCAGCCCGCGCTGCGCTGCATTCCCGATGCGGCGCGGGTGGCCCGTCTGGTGGCAGATGCCGCCGAACAAAGGCTGAGCCTGCCCGTGGTGCGGCTGGCCAGTGCTTCGGCCCCGGCCCCGTCCAACGCCATCGCGGCCGAGTGAGGAGGACAGCATGACCACAGATACCCGCCGTCAACCCGAACTGCGCTACACGAAACCCGACATGATCCCCAAGGTGCTGCTGCGCGCCATGCTGGCGCTGCCGCTGGCAGCCCTGGCCATCGTGGGCGCGAATGCCGTGTCAGGCCGCCCCCAGGTGGGTGTGCCGCATGCGGCCGAGGTGGTGCAGCAACGCAGCCTTGTGCTGGAGGGCCGGGGGGCCAAGGCCGTGGCGCTGCGCGACGCGGATGGCACCCTGCTGGCCGAGATGGAGAATGGCGGCTTCATCACCGTGGTGCAGAACGGGTTGCAACGCGCCCGTCTGGTGCGCGGTGTGGATCAGGCACTGCCGGTGCGGCTGGTGCGCTTTGACAACGGGCGGCTGTCCCTGATCGACGACGCCTCGGGCTGGAGCGTGGAACTGCACGCCTTCGGCGATCTGAACCAGGCGGCATTCGACCGCCTGTTGTCTGAATAAAACAAAAAAAACCAAGGGAACCAAAATGATGGCCATTTTTACAAGGAAAGCGGAAAAGGTGCCCTGCACCGTCGAGGTCAGTCACCGTTTCGAATCTCTGCATGCGCATGTGCGCTTCAACAACGGGGCCGTGGTGCATCCGGGCGACGAGGTGCTGGTGCATGGCGCCCCGGTGCTGGCGGCCTATGGCGAGGTGATCGTCGAAGACCGCATCGCCACCATCACCCGCGCCACGGCGCTGGAACGGCTGTGGACCCGGATGACCGGGGATTTCGATTTCATGGAACTCTGCGAGTTTTCCTTTTCCGAGGAGGTCCGGCTGTGAACGCGCAAAGCCCCGTCACCCCCGTTCCCGTAACCGCGCAGGCCGTGTCGGAAACCACCGCCATGGCGCAGGAAACCACCCTGCTCAACCCGCGCTTCTACACCACCGATTTCGACGAGATGGACAAGATCGACGTGACCCCGGTGCGCGCCGAATGGGACAAGCTGATTGCCCAGATGAGATCGGACCCGAACCGCGGCCATTTCAAGAAGACCGCCGAATGGGATGCCGACTGGGAGAATATGGACCCCGCCTTGCGGGTGGAGTTCATTGATTTTCTGGTATCGTCCTGCACCGCCGAGTTTTCGGGCTGCGTGCTTTACAAGGAAATGAAGCGGCGCGGCAACAACCCCGACATCTGCGAATTGTTCAACTACATGGCGCGAGACGAGGCCCGGCATGCCGGTTTCATCAATGACGCGCTGCGCGAGGCGGGCGTTGCGGTGAACCTGGGCTTTCTGACCAAGGCCAAGAAATACACCTATTTCCGGCCCAAATTCATCTACTACGCCACCTATCTGTCGGAAAAGATCGGTTACGCCCGCTACATCACCATATTCCGCCATCTGGAGGCGCATCCCGAACATCGGTTCCACCCGATCTTCAAGTGGTTCCGCGAATGGTGCAACGACGAGTTCAGCCATGGCGAGGCCTTTGCCCTGCTGATGAAGACCGACCCCAAGCTGACCACCAGCTTTGGCAACAAGCTGTGGATACGGTTCTTCCTGACCGCCGTCTATTCGACCATGTGGGTGCGTGACCATGCCCGGCCCGAGTTTCACAAGGCGTTGGGGGTGGATATCGACTGGTATGACCAGGAGGTGTTTCGCAAGACATCAGCCATCGCGCGCCAGATCTTCCCGGTGGAGATCGACATCGACCACCCGCGCTGGATCCCCAACCTGCGGCGGATGAACGCGGCGTTTCTGGCGATGGACGCGGCCAAGCGGCGCGGCGGCATCGGCGGGGCGATTGGCAAGTTCACCGCCGGGGCGCGAGCGATGGCGGCCTTTGCGGCACTTTACACCATCCCGGTGATCAAGCACGACCTGCCCGCCTCGGTGCGGATGGAGCCGGTGTATTGACCCTGCACCACGATAAATCCGGGGCGGCAACGCCCCGGCTGCCTGCCGGTCCGGGGCATGTGGGCGCTTGCCTGCCCCAGGGCGGAGGGCGCGGGTGATGCTGGCAAACCCCTGGATCGCAGCCCTGTCGGCCCTGTTCCTGTGGTGGTTTTCCACCGGCATCCTGCTGTGGCGGGTGCGGCAGGCCGACAATGCCGGGCGCGAGGCGCATCTGTGGTCGGTGCTTCTGGGCCTGCCCCTGCTGTTCGCCGGGGTCTTGGGTTTTCTGCACACGCGGGGCGATGCGTCGCTGACCGGCATCTATGGCGCGTTCCTGTCGGCGCTGGCGATCTGGGGCTGGATCGAACTGGCCTTTCTGTCGGGCGTCATCACCGGGCCGAACCGCAGTCCCTGCCCGCGCCATGCCACGCCCATGCAGCGTTTCCTGCGCGCCACCGGCACGATCCTGTGGCACGAATGCCTGCTGATTGCCACTTTGGCCATCATGGCCATGCAGGCGCAGGGCGCGGCGAACCGTTTTGCCTTCTACACCTTCATGGTGCTGTTCTTTGCCCGCATCTCGGCCAAGCTGAACCTGTTTTTCGGCGTGCCGCATATCAATACCGAATTCCTGCCCACCACGCTGGCGCATCTGCCCAGCCATTTCCGCCATGCGCGGATGAACGCGCTGTTCCCGCTGTCGATCACCGCGCTGACCTTTGCCACCGCCTGCTGGGTGGAACGCGCCGTCACCGCAACCGACCCGGGCCAAAGCACCGGCTTCTGGCTGCTGACCGCGCTGACCGCGCTGGCGGCGCTGGAACATTGGTTTATGGTGCTGCCCCTGCCCGACCAGAAACTCTGGCGCTGGATGATGCCCGCGCCCGCCCCGTCCCTCGCCACACCCCAGCCAGACTTACGGAAAGAGCCGACACATGGACTTTGACACGATCTTCCAGGGCCAGCTTGACGCGCTGAAAGCCGAAGGCAACTACCGCAGCTTCGCCGACCTTGAACGCAGGCGCGGGTCTTTCCCCACCGCGACCAACCACTGCGCGGGCGGCACGCGGGATGTGACGGTGTGGTGTTCCAACGACTATCTGGGCATGGGCCAGCATCCCGCGGTGGTGCAGGCGATGGTCGATACGGTGCAAAGCTGCGGCACGGGCGCGGGCGGCACGCGCAACATCTCGGGCAACACCCACCACCACCTGCTGCTGGAGGCCGAACTGGCCGACCTGCATGGCAAGGAATCGGCGCTGCTGTTCACCTCGGGCTATGTGTCGAACTGGGCCGCGCTGTCCACGCTGGGCTCGCGCATCCCGAATGCGGTGATCCTGTCGGATGCGGGCAACCATGCCTCGATGATCGAAGGCATCCGCCACAGCCGGGCTGACAAGGTGCTGTGGAAGCACAACGACTGGCGCGACCTTGACCGCAAGCTATATGCGGTCGGCGACCGGCCCAAGATCGTGGCGTTTGAATCGGTCTATTCCATGGATGGCGACGTGGCCCCGATCCGCGAGATCGTCGAGGTTTGCGAGGCGCATGGCGCGCTCAGCTACATCGACGAGGTGCATGCCGTGGGCATGTATGGCCCGCGCGGCGGCGGCGTGACAGAGCGCGAAGGGCTGGCCCACCGCATCAGCCTGATCGAGGGCACGCTGGGCAAAGCCTTTGGCGTGGTTGGCGGATATATCACCGGATCGGCGTCCCTGTGCGATTTCATCCGCAGCTTTGCCAGCGGGTTCATCTTTACCACTGCCCTGCCGCCCGCCGTGGCCGCGGCTGCCACCGCGTCGATCCGCCATCTGAAGAGATCGGATGCCGAACGGATGGCGCAGCGCGACCGCGTGGCACATCTGCGCGCGCGGCTTGACCGGCTGGGCATTCCGCATCTGGCCAATGAAAGCCACATCATCCCGGTGATGATCGGCGATCCGGTGAAATGCCGCATGATCAGCGACATATTGCTGAACGACTGGGGCATCTATGTGCAGCCGATCAACTATCCCACCGTGCCCAAGGGCACCGAACGGCTGCGCATCACCCCCGGCCCGCTGCATTCCGATGCCGACATCGACCGCCTGGTTTCCGCGCTGGGAACCTTGTGGAAACATTGCGCATTGGCACATGCGGTGGCCTGAGCGCCGCAGCGGGCTATATTCTTTTCACGGGCATTGCCACAGATGTGAACCATCCGGCGTGCGCCATCGTATACAGATGAAATACCCAGGGAGGACCCTCATGAAGATCTACCTAAGCATTCTCGCCGCCACCGCCTTTGCCGCAGCACCGGCCCTTGCCGAAGGCGACGCCGCCGCTGGCGAAAAAGCCTTCAGCCAGTGCCAGACCTGCCATGTGGTCGTGAATGACGCAGGCGAAACTCTGGCCGGGCGCAATGCCAAGACCGGGCCGAACCTGTTCGGCGTGATCGGGCGTCAGGCCGGTTCGCTGGAAGGTTTCAAGGGCTACGGCGATTCGCTGGTCGAAGCGGGCGCTGCCGGCCTCGTGTGGAACGAAGAGCAGTTCGTGGCCTATGTGCAAGACCCGACCGCCTATCTGAAAGAGGTGACGGGCGACAGCAAGGCGCGCGGCAAGATGACCTACAAGGTGCGCAAGGCCGAAGATGCGGCCAATCTTTACGCGTTCCTGTCCACCTTCAGCGCCGCACCAGCCGAAGGCGCAGCTGCCGAGGGCGAGGCTCCGGCCGCGACCAACTGACAACCGTCAGCTTGAAAAGCCCCGGCAACACAGCGTTGCCGGGGCTTTTGTTTGCCCGGGCGACGGATTGCAACAGCGATGCAACGCATGCCGCCCGGTCCGTGGGCCCTAGACCGACACCGCCTGTTTCATCCGTTCACGCCCCAGTTCCGCCTTGGTGCCCGACACCTCTACCGCGCCACGCCGCAGCACATAGAAACGGTCGGCAAGATCAAAGGCAAAGTCGAAATACTGCTCTACCAGCACGATCGCCATGTCACCCTTTGACCGCAGATAGGAAATCACCCGGCCGATCTGCTGGATGATGTTGGGCTGAATGCCTTCGGTCGGCTCGTCCAGCAGCAGAAGTTTGGGCTTCATGATCATCGCACGCGCGATGGCCAGCTGCTGCTGCTGCCCGCCCGAAAGGTCGCCGCCGCGGCGGTAGCCCATATCCTTCAGAACCGGAAACAATTCATAGATCTCATCCGGGATGAAATGCTCGGATTTCGGCAAGGTGGCAAAGGCCGTCTGCATGTTTTCCGTGACCGTCAGCAACGGAAAGATCATCCGCCCCTGTGGCACGAACCCCAAACCCCGCACCGCCATGCCCTCGGGGCGCAGTTTCGGCAGTTCCTCGCCGTTGAAGGTGATCTTGCCGCCCGAGCGCGGATGCACCCCGGCGATGGCCTTCAAGAGGCTGGTCTTGCCCACGCCGTTTGTGCCCATCACGCAGGTGACTTCGCCCACCCTCGCCTCGAAATCAATGCCGTGCAGGATCTGCGATCCGCCGTAATGCAATGTAAGCCCTTCGGTTTTCAGCATCAGCCCCGCCCCAGATAGACTTCGATCACCGAAGGATTCTTCGTCACATGTTCAAGGCTGCCCTCGGCCAGCACAGACCCTTCGTGCAGCACCGTCACCTTGCAGTTCAGGCGGCGAACGAATTCCATGTCATGCTCCACCACCACCACCGCCCGGGTTTTCGCCATTTCCACCAGCAGCGCCGTGGTCTGTTCGCGTTCCTGCAATGTCATCCCCGCCGCCGGTTCATCGACCAGCAAAAGGCGCGGTTCCTGCGCCAGAAGCATGCCGATCTCCAGCCATTGTTTCTGCCCGTGCGACAATTCCCCGGATTTGCGGGCCAGTTGGTCGCCCAGCCCCACCTCTGCCGCCAATGCCTCGACCTTGGACGCATCCTCGGCCTTGGGACGGAACAGCAGGACCGCCAGCGGCCCGCGCGGCTTTTTCAGCGCCATCATCAGGTTGTCGAACACCGACTGATCCTCGAACACCGTGGGGCGCTGGAATTTCCGGCCCACGCCCGCCTGCGCGATCTTGGCCTCGGACAAAGACAGCAAGGATACCGACCGTTCGCCGAATGTGACGCTGCCCTTGTCAGGCCGGGTCTTGCCGGTCACGATATCCATGAAGGTGGTCTTGCCCGCGCCATTCGGCCCGATGATCGCGCGCAGTTCCTGCGGGCCGATGTTGAACGACAGGTTGTTGATGGCGCGGAACCCGTCGAATGTGACGGATACGCCGGACACTTCCAGCAGCGCGCTCATTGCACCGCCTCCTTTTCCTGCAGCGACGAGTCGTCGGGGCCAAGGTCTGCGCCCTTGCGGTCGGGCAACCTGCGGCCCTGATAAAGGTCGAACAGCCCGCCGATGCCCTTGGGTGCCAGCAATGTGACCAGCACGAAAGCGATACCCAGCAGCACCTGCCACCAGTCCACCCATTTCACGACGTAGATGCCAAGGTTGATGTCCGGCGCCCGCCCGCCGGTGAACCAGCTTGACAGCAAGGACACGAAGGCCGCCCCGATCACCGCACCATAGAGCCTGCCCCGCCCGCCGATGGCGACCCAGACCGCCAGATAGATCGAGGCAATGGGTGCCAGTTCCGCCGGGTTGATGATGCCCGCCTGCGGGTAATACAGCGCCCCGGCGATGGCGGCGATGATAGCCGTCAGCGTGAACACCGCCAGCTTGTAGTTTTCCACCGAATAACCCAGAAAGCGCACGCGCTGTTCGTCATCCCGTATCGCGCGGATGACCGAGCCGAACTTGCCCGACACCACCCAGGCGCACAGCAGATAGCCCAGCCCCAGCGCCAGCGCCGAGGCCCACAGGAACCAGACCGACAGCGCATCCTGTGAAACCTCGTCCAGACCCGGCAGGTTCTGCAAGCCCGACAACCCGTTGTTACCGCGCAGGCCGGAATCGTTCTGGAACAGATACAGCGCCAGCGCCAGCGTCATCGCCTGCGTCAGGATCGACAGATACACCCCCGTCACCCGGCTGCGGAACGCCAGCCAGCCGAACACCAGCGCCAGAAGGCCCGGCACCAGCACCACCAGCACCAGTTGCGCCGTCAGACTGTGGGCAAAGAACCAGACCAGCGGCACCTCGGCCCCGCCCACGACGCCGAAAATCTGCGTGCCGATGCCGGTCACGATCTCCTCGGGCGTGGGGGGCAAGGGGCCACCTGCCAGCGCCTGCACCACGATCTCCTCGGTGCGGGCATACATCAGCCACATGCCGATCATGTAGCCGCCCAGCCCGAAAAAGGCGAAATGGCCAAGCGAAAGGATACCGCAATAGCCCCAGATCAGATCCATGGCCAGCGCGACCAGACACAGGCACAGCGTCTTGCCCAATGTCTTGACGAAGGAGGTGGACAGGAACGAAACCCCGTAAGCCTCGGACAGCAGCGTGACCGCCAGGGTGAACGCGGCCAGGCACAGCAGGAAGATCAGGACCGAGGGGTTCTTGGCAAGGAAACCTTTTTTCATTGATTGGGTCTCCAGCGCAGCAGGCGTGTCATCCAGTCAGGGGCATCCGCAGCGGCCAAGGCGGGAAGCAATGCGGGTGTGGCAAGCAACATGCGGCTCATGGTCAATCCCCCGCGGCTCGGCCCTTGAGGGCGATGATGCCCCTTGGCCGGAACTGGATGAAGATGATGATGAAGATGATCATGTAGGTCTGGGCGGCCAGCGTGTTCGACGGGTTCAACCATTCGATGCCCTTTTGCAGCCCGCCGATCATCGCGGCCCCGGCCAGCGCACCCCAGATGTTGCCCACCCCGCCTACCACCACGGTCATGAAGCTTTGCACGATATAGGCCTGGCCGATTTCCGATGTGACCTGCGCAAAAAGGCCGATGGCCACCCCCGCCACCCCGGCGATGCCGGAACCGAGGCCAAAGGTCAGCATGTTGATCCGGTCGGGGTTGATGCCCATGCTGGCGGCCATGGTGGGGTTTTGCGTCACCGCACGCACCTCCAGCCCCAACCGGGTGCGCTTCATGATGAACAGGAACACGCCCAGAAACAGCATGGCCAGCACGAAAATGGCGATGCGGATATAGCTGATCGCCACTACATCGTTCAGCACCCACGCGCCATCCAGCCAGCCCGGGGCGGTCAGCGGGCGGGCTTGCGTGCCGAAGATGTTCTTGGCGATCTGTTGCAGCGCGATGGAGATGCCGAAGGTCGCCAGCAGCGTTTCCAGCGGGCGCTTGTAAAGATGCCGGATCACCAGCCGTTCCATCGCCACTCCGGCGGCAAAGGTGACGGCAAAGGCCAGCGGCAGCGCGATCAGGATCGAGATGGTGTAGTCAGCGATGACCTGCTGCACCACATAGCCGGTATAGGCCCCCAGCATGATGAACTCGCCATGCGCCATGTTGATCACCCGCATCACGCCGAAGGTGATGGCAAGCCCGATGGCGGCCAGGAAGTAGATCGAGGCCAGCGACAGCGCATCCAGCCCCAGATCGGCGGCCTGCATCGCGCCCACCGTCATGCCGATGCGGTCAAGCGCATCCCGCGCGGCGCGTGTCACGTCGGGGTCAGGCTCGGCATAGACATCATAGAAACTGTGCGCGGCCAGTGCCGCCGTCACCTCATCCTCGGTCGCGGCAGAAGGGGCCAGACCCGCCGCTTCCAGCGCGGTATAGGCGCGGTCGCGGGCGGATTGGTCGTCAAGCTGGACCAGGGGGATGCCACCCACCGCGCCATCGGCGATATTGGCCACCAATGAGGCGCGCTGATCGGCCACGGTCAACCGTGCGGGGGCCATGCCAGCGGCCACCAGAATGTCATAAGCCTCTTCCCGTGGCAGGTCGTTGCCGGGGGTCAGGGTCGCCGCCACATTGGCGCTTTCGGGCGCGCCAGTGCCCGCCACCGCCAGCCGCCGCGTGGCGACCAGCGGGTTCAGCGCCCCGCGCAGATCAAGCCCCAGATCGGCCCCGAAACCCTCGATGGCAGCCACACGGGCCGCAGGGTCAGGGTCAAAGCGCAGGGTCAGCAGCCGCTCCAGCCGCGTCATCGCGGGGTCGGGGGAATTGGCGATGGCGGCGCGCAGCGGTGCCAGGTTCTCCGGCGCCGGGTCACGCGCGATGGATTCCAGCGCCACCCGGCGCTTGGCGGGATCAGGGTCGGCCAGTTGAAACTGCACCAGCGCGGTGGCGATCAGGCCGCGCACCCCGGCATTGGGGCGCAGCTGGGTGATGTCGGCCTTGGGGGCCGTGCCCGCATCGGCCCCGGTGATGTCGCGCAGCGCATAGCTGTCGCCCGACTCGGCAATCAGAAAGAACGTGCCATCCGCCTCTCTCAGGCCCAGCGAACGGTTGGCCCAGGCGTCCAGCACCATGGCGGCGGCAGGATCACCGCTGGCCGCCAGCGCGTCGATCACCGGGCCGATGGTGGTGCGCGAGGATCGTTCGATCAGCGCGGTATTGTCGGCGAGTATCTGTGCCACGGGGCCGGGTGTGGTCGGCTCGGTCGTCTGGGCGACACCCGGCAGCGCCAGCCACAGCAGCGCCAGGAAAGTCAGAAATAAATGCCGCATCGTGCCCCCGGGGTCTGCGTCGGAAAGATCTGGGCGCAAAAAGGGGGCGGTGTGCCCGCCCCCTGATCGCATCAGTAGTTCGACTTGATCTGCACGCAGGTCTTGGTTTCGGTGTTGTACATCCCGCAGTCCAGTTCGGCCCAGTCAGCCTCCAGCACGGCCGATTCCGGCAGGAAGTCGGTCCAGGCATCGCCGGGCACCGGCTCGGTCTGGCTGATGATGTCAAACTGGCCATCGGCGCGGATTTCGCCGATCAGCACCGGCTTGGTCAGGTGGTGGTTCGGCAGCATCTTGGCGGTGCCGCCGGTCAGGTTCGGCACTTCCAGGCCATACATCGCCTCGCGCACGGCATCGACATCGGTGGTGCCCGCCTTTTCAACGGCCTGCACCCACATGTTGAAGCCGATGACATGGGCTTCCATCGGATCGTTGGTCACGCGGTTTTCACCGGCGAAGGCTTTCCACTTGGTGATGAATTCAGCGTTGATCGGCGCTTCGGCGGACTGGAAGTAGTTCCAGGCGGCCAGGTGGCCCACCAGGTTCGACGTGTCGAGGCCCGAGAGTTCCTCTTCACCGACCGAGAAGGCCACAACCGGAATGTCGTCGGCCGAAATGCCCGCCGCCGCCAGTTCCTTGTAAAAACCGATGTTGGCATCGCCGTTGATGGTGGAGATCACGCCCACCTTCTTGCCGTCAGCACCCAATGCCACCACATCAGCCACAATCTTGGACCAGTCCGAATGGCCAAAGGGTGTGTAGTTTACAAAAATGTCCTCGGCGGCAACGCCCTTGCCCTTCAGGTAGCTGTCAAGAATGTTGTTCGTGGTGCGCGGATAGACATAGTCGGTGCCCAGCAGCGCGAATTTCTCCACGCCCAGCTCGTCGATCAGGTAATCGGTGGCCGGAATGGCCTGCTGGTTGGGTGCAGCACCGGTGTAGAACACGTTTTTCGACGATTCTTCGCCCTCATACTGCACCGGGTAGAACAGCAGCCCGTTCAGCTCCTCGATCACCGGCAGCACGGATTTGCGGCTTACCGATGTCCAGCAGCCGAACATCACGTCCACCTCGGATACAGTCATCAACTCGCGCGCCTTTTCGGCAAACAGCGGCCAGTCGGATGCGGGGTCGACCACCACCGCCTCAAGCTGCTGGCCCAGAAGGCCACCTTTGGCGTTCTGTTCGGCGATCAGCATCAGCATCACGTCTTTCAGCGTGGTTTCCGAAATCGCCATCGAGCCCGACAGCGAATGCAGCACGCCCACCTTGATGGTTTCCTGTGCCGCAGCGGCACCGGCCAGCGCCAGGCCAAGGCCCGCGCCGATCACATAATTCTTCAATCCGGTCATCATCTTCCCTCTCACGAGGCCACCCCCCTACTGGGCTGCGTCCGTCACGGCGCAGCCATCTGGATCAGAGGCGGCAACGGCTGTTGCACCCCATGCGGCGGACTGACTGTCCAGGTCAGCGGCTGCCGCACAATCTCCTGCGGGCCCTTGGTTCGGCCTTCGCCGGATCAGAAGACCGGGACTGCCGCAGCGCAGCAAGCATGGGCCGATTGTGGCGGAAACTTGGCAGGGGGCTTGCCCGGTAATTGGGCGCAGTGGGAAATTGCGGCGCAGAAATAGGCAACGAATATGTGACGCAGGGGCAGAAAGCGGCGATTGTCAGGTGGCGGGCGCCAATTGCAAGCCGCCTTCGCGTTCCAGAAAGGCCACGATGGCCCCGATTCCCTCGCCCTGCCTGAGCCGCGCCATCACATAGGGCCGCACAGTGCGGGCGCGTTGGGTATCCGCCTCCAGCAGCGCCAGATCGACGCCCACATAAGGCGCCAGGTCGGTCTTGTTCACCACCAGAAGGTCAGACCGCGTGACGCCGGGCCCGCGTTTGCGCGGAATGTCCTGCCCCGCCGCCGTGTCGATGACATAGATCGTCAGATCGGCCAGTTCGGGGCTGAAGGTGGCCGCCAGATTGTCACCGCCGGATTCGATCAGGATCAGGTCCAGCCCCGGGAAATGGTGGTTCAGATCGGCAATCGCGGCCAGGTTGATGCTGGCATCCTCACGGATCGCGGTATGCGGGCAGCCGCCGGTTTCCACCCCCCGGATGCGGTCGATCGGCAGCACCTGCGCGCGCATCAGATATTCGGCATCCTCGCGGGTGTAGATGTCATTGGTGATCACCGCCATGTTGCAGCGATGCGCCAAGGCGCGGCACAGATGCTCGGTCAGCGTGGTCTTGCCCACACCCACCGGGCCGCCGATGCCGACACGCAGGGGGCCATGTGCGCTCATGTCTTGAATATCCTTACGTCGAGGGTTTCGTGCAGCATCGACGCCATGTCGGCGCGAAAGGCTGATGTGGTGATGCTGTCCAGCGGGGCCATGGCCGCCTCTTGTGCGATGGTCTGGATCAGCGGGTGCAAGGCGGCCAGCACCCGCTGCCCCTCGTTCTGGCCAAGCGGCACGAACCGCGTGGCACAGGACACCAGATTTGCCGCGAATGCATGCAGATACAGGGTGATGACCTGCGCTTTCGGCAGGCCGAGGGTGCAGGCCGCCTGCCCCACCGCCAATGGCAAGGGGCGCGGCGCAAGGGCCACCCCCAGCACCGCGCCCGTGGCCAGCGCAAAGGCCGCGCCCTGCTGTTCCGTCTCGGCCAACCGCTCGGCCGAGGGGGCCAGCGCGCGCGCCAGATCGGTCAGCGCCGCCATGTCCGCCCCCGGTTCCAACGCATGTGCCAGAAGAATGCCATCCGCCCGCCCCGCGCCATGGCGCAGCACATCAGCCAGCCAATGTTCCACCCCCGCGCCATCTGCCACCTCGCCCTGCGCCACGGCCCATTCCAGCCCGTGCGAATAGGCATAACCGCCCGTTGGAAAGGCCGGCGACAGCCATTGCACCAGGCTGAGCAGCCCGGCGTCGGGAAAGGCGTCGCTCATCGCTTCAGGGCTGCATGGCTGTGCAGAATGCCGTCGCCATGGTGGTGCAGCCCAAAGGCCTGCGCCAGATCGGGGCCATGGTCATCCCCCCCATGCGCATGTCCCATCGTGCGGCCATGGCCATAGGCCCCGCCCTCAGGCGTGAAAGGCTCCACCGCGCGCTGCACCTGCGCGCCAAGGCCGCGCAACATGCCCTCCAGCACATGATCCTGCCGGATCAACAGCTTGCCCGGCAAGATCTGGCATGGCGTGTGCCGGTTGCCGATGTGCCAGGCCAGCCGCACCAGATCGCCCGTCACCACCAGCACCTCCTCTGCCGCAGCCTCCACCGCGATCAGCCGACCGTCGGCCAGTTCCAGCGCATCGCCGTCGTCCAGACTGACCGTTTCCGGCAGATCAACCAGAAACCCCTGCCCCTGCACCGTCACCAGCCGCTTGCGCCGCAAAAAGCGGTCTTCATAGCCAAGCCGCACCTGCCCCAGCGCCATCCGGGTCCAGGCACCACGACGGTGCAGAAGCTGAGCGGGCGGAAGATCGGGCATGGCTGGCCTTTCTTGGCGATTCGTTAGGGAAGTGGCGGCAATCTGTGCGGGGAACTTGTGGCAACCGGAGGATCCATGCGCAACCTTGGCCCCGCCGACGAACTGGCCGCCATCCGGGCCGAAATCGCGCGGCTTGAGGCGCGGGCCGATACGCTGCGCGCTTTGCTGCAAACTGCGGCCGCACCCCTGTCACCCACCCGCCCCGGTTGGCCGATCCGCCGGGACGCGGGTCAGGAAGGGGCGCTACATTGATGCCTCAGAACAGGAAATAGCGTTGCGCCAAGGGCAGTTCCGCCATCGGTGCGCAAGTCAGCAGCTCACCATCCGCGCGCACCTCATAGGTTTCTGGATTTACCTCCATCTCCGGGCGATGCGCGTTGTGGATCATGTCGGCCTTGCCGATGCCGCGCGTGCCCTGCACGGGCAGGGTATCCTTGGCCAGACCAAGGCGGTGCTTCACATCCTCCTCCTGCGCGGCACGGCTGACAAATACCGCCGCCGAGCGGTGCAAGGCCCCGCCGAAGGCCCCGAACATCGGGCGGCTGTAATAGGGCTGCGCGGGGATCGAGCCGTTGGGGTCGCCCATCTGCGCGCAGACGATCATGCCGCCCAGCAGCACCATATCCGGCTTGGCCCCGAAAAACGCCGGTTGCCACAGCACCAGATCGGCGCGCTTGCCCACCTCGACGCTGCCGGTATGGGCGGAAATACCGTGCGTTATCGCAGGGTTGATGGTGTATTTGGCAATGTAGCGCCGCACCCGGATATTGTCGTTCGCCCCCATTTCTTCGGCCAGCCGCCCCCGCTGCACCTTCATCTTGTGCGCTGTCTGCCAGGTGCGGATGATCACCTCGCCCACCCGCCCCATCGCCTGACTGTCCGACGACAGGATCGACAGCGCCCCCATGTCATGCAGGATATCCTCGGCGGCAATCGTCTCGCGCCGGATGCGGGATTCCGCAAAGGCCACATCCTCGGGGATCGAGCGGTCAAGGTGGTGGCAGACCATCAGCATGTCCAGATGCTCCTCCACCGTGTTCACGGTGTAGGGCATGGTGGGGTTGGTCGACGACGGGATGATGTTGGCATGCCCGACCACCTTCAGAATGTCAGGCGCATGGCCACCGCCCGCCCCTTCGGTGTGGAACGCGTGGATGGTGCGGCCCTTGATGGCGGCAAGGGTATTCTCGACAAAGCCCGATTCATTGAGCGTGTCGGTGTGGATCATCACCTGCACATCCATCGCGTCAGCCACCGTCAGGCAGCAGTCGATTGCGGCGGGGGTGGTGCCCCAATCCTCGTGCAGTTTGAGCGCCGAGGCCCCTGCGCGCACCATCTCCTCCAGCCCCTCGGGCAGGCTGGCATTGCCCTTGCCCGCGATCAGCAGGTTCATCGGGAAGGCGTCGAAGCTTTGCAGCATCCGCCCGATGTGCCATGGCCCCGGCGTGCAGGTGGTGGCCAGCGTGCCATGCGACGGGCCGGTGCCGCCGCCCAGCATGGTGGTGATGCCGGAATGCAGCGCATCATCAATCTGTTGCGGGCAGATGAAATGGATATGCGCATCCATGCCCCCCGCCGTCAGTATCCGCCCCTCGCCCGCGATCACATCGGTGCCCGGCCCGATGATGATGGTGACGCCGGGCTGCGTATCGGGGTTGCCCGCCTTGCCGATGGCGTGGATCAGCCCGTCACGCAGGCCCACATCGGCCTTGTAGATGCCCGAATGGTCAACGATCAGCGCATTGGTGATCACGGTGTCCACCGCCCCCCCGGCCCGGGTGATCTGGCTTTGCCCCATCCCGTCGCGGATCACCTTGCCGCCGCCGAACTTCACCTCCTCGCCATAAGTTGTGAAATCCTGCTCCACCTCGATGATCAGATCGGTGTCGCCCAGACGCAGCCGGTCGCCCGTCGTGGGGCCGAACATTGCAGCATAGGTGGCGCGAGAGATCTGGGCGGGCATCGGTCATCCTCGTTCGTTTCGTTGGAAAAGCGGCCTGGCACGGCGCCGCGCCATTCAGCCTTTGGTCTTTGGCCCGCGCCCGGCCAGTCGCCGGGCATTGGCACGGGTTTTCGCCCGCAGGGGTGCGATGGCGGCCAGGGCCACATGGCCCGCCTCGTCACCCGCTGCGAGGGACCGCCCCGCCGCGCGCCCCGAGGCCAGCGCCGCCACGCCCTTTTCCGCGATCATCCGGCGGTTTTCGCCCGGTGCCGTGTTCCAAAGACCCATCATCCCCCAAAGGCGCAGGGTGATGACCGTCTGGGCCTCCAGCGTCATCAAGCCCATCTGCGCCGACAGCCGCAGCGCGTCTGCGGGCGAAAAAACCTTGGCCATCACGTCACTCCTTTGCCTCTGACACTGGGGTCAGAGCTTGCCCATCACATGACCGTTGAAGCCATAAACTGCATGGCCGCCGCCAAAAGGCACCAGCCGAACCTCGCGGGTCTGGCCCGGTTCAAACCGCACCGCCGTTCCCGCAGCGATATCCAGCCGCATCCCGCGCGCGGCCGCACGGTCAAAGGCCAGCCCAGCATTGGTCTCGGCAAAGTGGTAATGCGAGCCGACCTGCACCGGCCTGTCGCCGGTATTGGCCACCGTCAGCGTGCACACAGGCAACCCCGCGTTCAGGGTGATGGTTCCCTCGGCGGGAAAAACCTCTCCCGGCGTCATTTGCGCCCGCCACGGATGCGCGCCACGGCCATGCCGCCGATGAAACACACGGCGCAGGCAATCACCCAGCCATATTGGATGCCATGCGGATGCAGATGCGCACCCTCATGCGCAAGCGCCGGCAGGGGCAGCAGGATAAGGGCGGCAATACTGGTTTTCATGGGTGCCTCAGCGGATCGGATGGTGAACGGTGACAAGTTTCGTGCCATCGGGAAAGGTGGCCTCGACCTGGATGGAATGGATCATCTCGGGGATCCCGGGCATGCACTGGGCGGCGGAAATCACATGCGCCCCGGCCTGCATCAGATCGGCGACCGTGCGGCCGTCGCGCGCGCCCTCCACCACGAAATCGCTGACCAGCGCGATGGCCTCGGGGTGGTTCAGCTTGACCCCCCGGGCCAGCCGCCCCCGCGCCACCATGGCGGCAACGCTGATGAGGAGTTTGTCTTTTTCGCGTGGCGTCAGATTCATGTCATCTCCCGTCAGTTTTGCCAGACGCGGGGCAGCGCCTGCCCGCGCAGCGCCGCCAGCACCCGCGCCACCTGCCGCCGCAGCGGCCAACCATCGGCGGCCAGAAGCCGCAGCACCAGTTTGCCGTCAAAGGCCGAGGCCGAGCCCTCGACCCCCGGTTCCCCCAAAGCGGCGCGCGCCGGGCCCAGCGCGTCCTGCACAGCCGGCCCGACCATTGCAAGCGTGGCAAAGGCCCGCGCCCCGCCCAGAATGGCCGTGCCGCCCGCCGCCGCGAGTGCATCGTCGCCAAAGGCCAGCGGATCAAGCAGCGCCAGCCGGCCATCGCGCCGCACAATGCGCGTGTCGCGAAAGGCAAGCCCGGTCACGGTTTCGCCCATGGCGGCGCGCCCCAGCACCACCGATTCCAGCAGCAGGCAGCCTGCGCCCGGGGCAAGGTCGATCACCGTGCGCCTGTCGAGTGCAGCCCCTTGATAAAGAATGGTTTCCTGGGGCAGCCAATCCAGCCAGCCACCGGCGCCGACGCTGTGCGCCACCTCAACCAACGCGCTGCCCTGCCCTGCCCTATAGGCCCGTTCCGCTGTCTGGGTCGTCGCCACGGCCCGGCAGCCAGCACTCAGGGTCAGCGCAAAGCGCAGGCGGTCGCCTCCGGTCAGCCCGCCCGACGTGTTCAGGAACACCACTTCGGGCACCGCACCGTCAACCCGCGGCAAAAATGCCTTGGCCGAGCCTTGCTGGCGCAGGTCGGCCAGCCGGGTGCGGCCCGCCCTGTGCTGCATGGCGACGCTGGCCTCACCATGGCTGCGCTGCATCACCTGCGGGGGGGGGACGTGGGCGTTCATCGGGACTCCTCGGGCGCAGTCCAGCACCGGGGCGCGGGGCGGGCAATCCGGCGGAGGCCAGTCGCAGGTTGCGACGGCTGCGGCAGGCGGGAAACGCCCGTTTTCTTCGCAGCATGCGCGAAAAGCAGGCGCTACAGAGATCCCTTAGGCAAAGCTGCGGATGGTCTGCAAGGCCCCGTCCAGCGCCAGCCCGGCCTCGTCCTGCAAGGCGGCATCGCGCAGGCGGCGGGCCCAGTCGGCGGCATCGGGGCGGCCCGCCACCAAAGCGATGCCCGCCAGCACCCGGTCGAATTTCGACTGGCCGCGCGCATGGGTGTCGGAATAGCCCTTTATCAGGCGTCGGCAGCGGATCACCTCGACCGCCAGCGCGTAATCCTGTGGCAGATGCGCCAGCGCCGTTGCCAGCCACCGGTCCAGATGCACCACCTCTTCGGCATGGCGCAGGGTGCGCGGGCGCCAGCGCCGCAGACCGCCCAGCACATACAGCATCAAAAAAGCGCGCAGACTGTCGCTGCGCAGCCGGCGGCCCTTGTTGAACAGGCGGTCGATGCGCGCCACCGCACGCGGGTTGGCCTGCCAGCGCGCGCCCAGCCGGGCAGGCAGAAGGCCGATAATTTCCTCGGCCCTTGGGTGGAAAAACTCGGTCAGTTGCAGCAGATGGGCATCCGTCACGCCCATTTCACCGCGTATCCGCGCCAGCCGGGCGGGCCGGGTTTTCAGGTCGGCCACGCGGATCATGTCATCATAAGCCATTGCACTGGCGACGTATTTCGCGGCCTGCGCGGTCAGGGCATGGTCTTGGGCCGGGGTGTCGCGGGCCAGAACGGCCTCCACCCGATCCAGATATTCCGCGCCATAGGCGATGTCCTGAAAATCCACCACTTTGTGCAGGCCGGGGCTGGCAAATGCGGCCACGGGCGCGGGCAAGGCTGCCACCCGCGCCTCCAGCGCGCGCCAGGCGGCCAGCAGTTTCGGCGGGCCGGACAGGGGGCGTGGCGCAGCTTTTGCCGGGGCGGCGACGGGCGCTGCACCTTCCGCCGCAGCAAACCCCGCCGCAAAGGCCCGCAGCGAGGGTTGCACCCCCTTGCCCTGCGCCGCGATCGCCGCCTCGAACGCCGGGCGCGGGAAGGGCAGCGCGCCAGACCCGGCCAGCGCGCCGAACAGGCTGGCGGAAATCACCGACCCATTGGCCAGCGCCAGCGCCTCCAGATCCGCAAAGACCACCCGCCGCGCGGCGATTTCCGCGGCGGCAACCACCTCGGCGGCATTGGCGATGCCATCGCCGGGCGTGGATTTTTCCGACACCGCCAGCGCCCGGTGGGTGGAGGCGATCAACACCGTGCGGTCAGGTGTCACGAAACCGCGCATGATGGCGCGGCCCGCCTCCATCATTTCCGCCGCGATCAGGATATCCACATCGCCCGCCGCCGGGGCAAGCGAGAACACCGGGGCCAGCGCCCCCATCGGGGCCATTTCGATGTAATAGATCGTGGCCCCGGTGCGCTGCGCCACCCCGGCCACCGATGTGGATTGGCAGGCATAGCCATTGGCGCGGGCCATCGCCTCGATCCAGCCCGACAGCACGCCACCGCCTTGCCCGCCCACCGCCATCACCGCCAGCTTGATGATGCCCGCCAGCGCCGGGTCGGGGCTGCGGGGGGTCAGCAGCGGCAGGTTCATGCGGCACCGCCAAAATCGAGCCGCGTGGCGCTGCGGCGGCGTTGCAGCCAGCCGATGATCCGGGCGCGGAACGCCGCGCGCCGCCGCTCCCACCGCCCCGGGTTGTGCACCACATCGGCCCGGTAGAAGCTGGGGCACAGCACGGCGGCATCGGCCACCTCGCCGCAATTGCCGCAGCCCACGCAGGATTGGTCGATGCTGGCCACGGGGTCGTCGCGCAGCGGGTCGTCCAGCCGTTTCAGGCTCAGCGAGGGGCAACCCGACAGGCGGATGCAGGCATGGTCGCCCGTGCAGACATCGGCGTCGACGCCGAAGCGGGGGGCCTCGACCCGCCGGCCGTCCTTTATCGCCTTGGCGCGCAATGGTTTTTCGCGGCGCTGCTTGTTCAGCATGCATTCGGATGACGCAACAATAACCTTTGGGCCTGTGTAGTCCGTGGTCAGCGCCTCGCGCAGCACGTCGCGCATTTTCGCCACGTCATAGGTATGGTCCACCTGCCGCACCCAGTTCACCCCCACGCCGTTCAGCGCCTTGGCAATCGGGTTGCCGGTGGATTTGGTGCCGTTTTCGGCGCGTGAGGATGGAATATCCTGCCCGCCCGTGGCCGCCGAATAGTAGTTGTCAACGATCAGCGCGACGGAATCGGCCTTGTTGAACACCATGTTGCCGATCGAGGACGACAGCCCGTTGTGCCAGAACCCCCCGTCGCCCAGAATGGAAATCGCCCGCTTTTCCCCGCCGCCATCAAAGGCCGCATTCGACGCAGGGCCAAGGCCGTAGCCCATGGTCTGCCCGCCGATCTCGAACGGCGGCAGCGACCCGAACAGGTGGCAACCGATGTCGGCGCTGATCTGGTGCTTGCCCAGTTCCTGTTCCACCAGCTTCATCGCCGCGAAAATCGGCCGCTCCGGGCAGCCGGTGCAGAACCCCGGCGGGCGCAGCGGCACGGTTTTTGACAGGTCAGGTATCTTCAGCCCCTCGGCATTGGGCGCGCGCACCTGCCCAGGCAGCAGCCCCGGCGCCGTCTGGCGCAGGAAGGCGGTCAGACTGTCCAGCAGCACGGCACCCGTATACTCGCCCGCCATCGGCAAGATGCCCTTGCCGTGCAGTTTCACCGTGCTGCCCGCGCGGTAAAGGAAGGTGGTCAGCCCCTGTTCGATGAATTCGGGCTGGCCTTCTTCGATCACCAGCACCGCATCCTTGCCCGCGCAAAACGACAGAAATTCCGATGAAACAAGCGGATAGGTCACGTTCAGCACATACAGCGGCACTTGCGTTGTGCCATGCAGATCGGCCAGGCCCAGCCGCTGCAAGGCGCGGATCACCGCATTATACATGCCGCCCTGCACCACCAGCCCGACCGGAGCATCGGCAGGGCCGAAACGCTCGTTCAGCCCGTGATCCACGATATAGCGTTCGGCTGCGGGCCAGCGCACCTTCACCTTGTCCTGTTCGTGCAGGTAGGACATCGGTGGCAGCACCACGCGGCTGAAATCGCGGCGGGGTGACGCCAAGGCATCGCGCACCGTCAGCGCGGGCCGCCGGTTGTCGCGCGTGGCAAAGCTGCCTGTCACATGGCAGGACCGGATGCGCACCATCAGCATGACCGGCGTATTCGTCGCCTCTGACAGCGCGAAACCGTCGCCCACCGCCCTGGTGATCGACGGAAGGTTCGGGCGGGGGTCCAGCAGCCAGAACTGTGATTTCATCGCAAAGGCATGGCTGCGCTCCTGCATGATGGAACTGCCTTCGCCGTAATCCTCGCCCACGATGATCAGCGCGCCGCCCGTAACCCCCGATGACGCCAGATTGGCCAAAGCATCCGACGCCACGTTGACACCCACAGAGCCCTTGAACGTCACCGCGCCGCGAATGGGGTAATGCACCGATGCCGCCAGCATTGCCGCCGCCGCCGCCTCGGATGCGTTCGCCTCGAACCGCACGCCCAGTTCGGCCAGCAGATCCTCGGCATCGGCCAGCACATCCATCAGATGCGAAATCGGCGCACCCTGATAGCCGCCGACATAGCCCACGCCGTTTTCCAGCAGCGCCTTGGTGATGGCCAGAATGCCCTCGCCGGTGAAGGTGTCGCCCTCACCCAGCCGCAGATGCTGCACCTCTGCCTTGAAGGACCGTTCGGCCATGCTGCGCTCCTAGAATTCGTGCTTGCGGATATTGGCCAGAATCTTTTGCAACGTGGCCACAAAGGTCGCGCGTTCACCCGGCGCGATGCCCCGGAACATCCGCGCATAGCTTTGCGCCATGCGGGGCCACAGGGTTTCAAACGCCGCCCGGCCCGCATCGGTGATCTGGATCAGCGTGGCGCGGCTGTCGGCAGGGTCGGCCACCCGGCGCACAAGTCCATCTGCGGCCAGCACATCCAGCGCGCGGCTGAGGGTGGATTGCTCGACCACCGCATAGACGGCCAGTTGCTTGATCTGGATGCCGTCGATCACCGACAGCACCGCCAGCGCCCGCATCTGCGGGGTGGAAAGCCCCAGCGCGGCCATTTCCTCGCGCAGCGATGCGTTGTAGCGGCCCATGATGCGGTTCATCAGATAGGGTGCGAAACTGTTCAACCCGATCTCGCCCAGCCGGGGCTGGTCAAGCCCGGCCTCGGTGGCATCATCCAATGGGGTCTGTTCGTTCATGCCCCCAGCCCCTTGGCCGCCAGATAGCCTGACCCGCCGCCCAGCCCCGGCCCGGGGTGGGCAGAGGCCCCGATATGGTGCAGATTGCGTATCGACGTGCCGTGGTTTGTGCTGTGCGCAAACGGCCGCCAGATGAAGAACTGGTCGATGCTGCACGCCCCGCCATAGGGGTCGCCGCCCGAAAGGTTCATGTTCATGGCTTGCAGGTCGGCAGGCGAATAGGCCCGCCGCGCCAGTTTGATGGCGGCAAAGTTGCGGATATGGCGGGCAAGAATCGCCTCGATCCGGTCGGCAAAGGCCTCGCGCAGCGCCTCGGTCCAGTCCGGGCCACCCGCGATTTCGCCCGCCGCATCGCCCTTGATGACGCGGGGCGCGTCGGGGATCTGCAACCACAGCACAGCCTTGCCCGGCGGGCAGCGCGAAGGGTCCAGCCGGTGCGGCTGGCCCACGCAGATCGTGGGGGTTTCGGGCAGCATGCCACGCTCGGCCTCATTGGCGGATTTCGACACGGAATCAATGCCATCGGCCAGATGGATCAGGGCCACATCCTCCAGCCCCTTGCCGATCCAGTCGGGTTCGCCGTCCAGCGCGTAATGCAGCTGGAAATTGCCGCGCCCGTGGCGAAAGGCCTTTGCCGCCACCCGGTCGGCAGGGGCCGCATCGTCACGCAACAGTTGCCCGTAAAGCTGCCCGGGCGTCACCGAGGCCAGCACGTTCTTTGCCGCAATCACCTCGCCGCCCGCAAGCACCACGCCGGTCGCGCGGCCAGCCTCGACGGTGATCCGGTCCACCTCGGCCCCGCTGCGCAGCTCACCGCCGCGTTCCGCGATCAGCCGCCGGAACGCCTCCACCGCCTGCCCCGCACCGCCCTTGACCACCGGGGCACCCGCCGCCTCCAGCGCAAAGGCAATCACCTTGCCCATTTGGGCGGAATAGGCGCTTTCCGGCGTCAGCCCGCAATGCAGCACCCATGGCGCATAAAGCGCCTGCACATCGGGGCTGTCATACCCCTGCAACCAGCCGCGCGCCGGGGCCAGCGCCTGCCCCATCCACGCCGCCAGCCCGCGCGGCCCGCGCCGCCACGCCTGCCCGGCCAGCAGCCGCAGCGTGGGCCAGGACCACAGCCGCCCACCCAGCAGCGCGAACAGGAACGGCGCGTCAGCCTCGATGCCCCCCACATCCGCAGCATGCCTGTCGCCGTCACCCGGTGCGGCCAGGTTCAGCGCGGCGATATTGGCCTGCCGGTTAGTGGCCAGCACCAGCGCCGAACCATCCGGGCGCAAGACCCCGGTGGGCAGGGTCGAGTGGCAGAATTCCAGCCCGTGCCGCGCCAGATCGGCCCCCAGCGCCGCATGCGCCGGGCCGGTCAGGAACAGAACAAACGTCGCCGCCATCACGTCATGGCTAAAGCCCGGCAGGGTGATCTGGTCGCTGCGCATGCAGCCGCCGAAACGGTCCTCCCGCTCCAGCACCAGCACCCGGCCCTTGGCCGACAGCAGCGCCGCCGCCACAAGGGCATTGATGCCCGACCCGATGATGACGTGATCGTAGCCCATGCCTCAGCCCTTGGGCACCAGCGCCAGCGCGCGGATCGGGCTGCCGGTGCCGTTCACGATCTTCAGGGGCGCCGCGATCAGGATGGCCCCCTTGGGCGGCAGCTTGTCAAGATTGGCAAGGCTAGCAAGGCCATAGCGGTTGGCGGCATGCAGAAGGTTGTGCGCCGGGTAGGGCGGCGTCATGCCCCCCGCCTGCCCCGCATCGGTGCCGATGCACTGGTTGCCCCAGCCCACGATGCCCTTGTCGATGAGATAAGCAATGACCTCGGCCGTCGGGCCGGGGGTATGGGGGCCGGTTTCATTGGCGTTCAGGAACGCCTCGGCATTGTCGGCGCGCTTGTCCCAATCAGACCGCAGCACCACCCATTCGCCCGCGTTGATCGCGCCATGGCGGCCTTCCCAGACTTTCAGATCGTCGATGGTCAGCAGGAAATCCGGGTTCACCGCACATTCGGCGGAAAAATCCAGCACATTGACCGGGGCCACCAGTTTCTGCACCGGCAGCGTATCGGTATAGCCATCGGCATAATCCTTGCCGGTGATCCAGTGGTGCGGCGCGTCGAAATGCGTGCCGGAATGTTCACCCAGCTTCAGCCAGTTCCAGGCCCAGAACGGCCCGTCCTTGTCATATTCGGAAATGCGGTGAATCTCGATCGCTGGCGTGTCGCGCGCAAAATCCGGCGGCAGTTTCAGCAACGGCGTGTCGGGGCCCAGCGTGCCCGAGCAATCCACCACCTCGATCCCGCCCGCCAGCAGCATCGCACCCAGGTTTTCCAGCACCGCATCCGCGTTCATTTTCAGCACTCCCTGCATCCGCGGGTCTGAAGCCCGCATTCATGTCATGAATCATGCTAGACAGATTTAGATGCATTTGCAAATATCCTGGCGTAACCTGCGGGGGCTGATGATGGCCGATACCTATGATGCGGTTCTGATCGGGGCCGGGCACAACGCCCTGGCTGCGGCGCTGCATCTGGCGGCGAAAGGCTGGAAGGTTGCGCTGTTCGAGGGCGCGGCCAGCCCGGGCGGCGCGGTGAAAACGGGGGAATATACGCTGCCCGGCTTCCGCCATGACTGGGCGGCGATGAACCTGTCGCTTTTCGCCGGATCGCCGTTTTTCAAGGCCTATGGCGCAGAGCTGGGCACTTTGGGGCTGGAATTCGCGCCAGTGGCCGATTGTTTCGCCTCGGCCTTTGCTGACGGGTCATGGCTGGGTGTCTCGACCGATCTGGCGACCACCACGGCGCGCATTGCGGCGCTGTCACCCGCCGATGCGGCGACATGGCAGCGGCTGGTGCAGGCTTTCCCGGGCGAGGCGGCGCATATATTTGCCCTGCTGGGCAGCCCCATGAATTTGCGTGCATTTGCATCCTTTGGCTGGAAACTGTGGCGGGCCAAGGGGGCGCGCGGCAGCCTTGATCTGGCCCGGTTTCTGGCGCAGTCGCCCCGCGCCTGGCTGGAGGAAACATTTGAATCGCCGCAGGTCCGTGCCCTGCTGGGGGCGTGGGGCATGCATCTGGATTTCGCGCCCGATGTCGCCGGGGGCGCGCTGTTTCCCTATCTGGAAGGGATGGCGAACCAGAGTTTCGGCATGGTTCTGGGCAAGGGCGGGGCCGATACGGTGATCCGCGCGCTGGTGGCGGCGGTGCAGGCGCGCGGTGGCGTGGTGGAATGCAACGCGCCCGTGGCCCGCATCATCCACCACGGGGCGCATGCGACAGGGGTGGAACTGCGCGATGGCCGCCGCATCACCGCCACCCGCGCGGTCATCGCCGGGGTGGCCCCGCAGGCGCTGCGCAGGCTTGCCGGGGCCACGCCCGATGCGGCCTTCGATGCGCGGATGGCGGGGTTCGCCCATGCGCCGGGCACGATGATGATCCATCTGGCCACATCCGCCCTGCCCCATTGGCCCGATACGGCGCTGCAACGCTTTGCCTATGTGCATCTTGCCCCCAGCCTTGACCAGATGGCGCGCACCTATCAGCAGGCCAAGGCGGGCCTTCTGCCGGACGAGCCGGTGATCGTGGTGGGCCAGCCTACCGCCATCGACCCTGGGCGCGCGCCGGACGGCCAGCATGTGCTGTGGTTGCAGGTGCGCATGGCCCCCGGCACCATTCTGGGCGATGCGGCGGGCCAGATCAGTGCGCGTGACTGGCCGACCGCCGCCCAGCCCTTCGCCAACCGCGCGCTGGACATACTGGAGCGTTACGCCCCCGGCACCCGCGCCAGCATCCTGGGCCAGCGCATCGTGACCCCGGCGGAGCTGGAGGCCGAGAACCCCAACCTCGTGGGCGGCGATCAGGTGTGCGGCAGCCACCATCTGCACCAGCATTTCCTTTACCGCCCCGCGCGCGGCCATGCCGACGGATCGACCCCGATCACCAACCTGCACCTGACCGGGGCCGCCGTCTGGCCGGGGGCGGGCACCGGGGCGGGATCAGGCTACCTTCTGGCGCAAAAACTCGCCGGACGCTGAAAACCATAACAAAACCAACAGGGATACCGCCATGAACCTCAACCGCCGCAGCCTGCTGCAAGCCACCGCCGCCAGCTTTGCCCTGCCCGCTTTGCCCGCCTTCGCGCAAGGCATCGAAGAACTGGTGATCGCGTATAACGTGCCGCTGCCATCATGGGATCCGACCGTGGGCCTGTCGGCGGTAAACCCCACCATTCAGGGCTTCTATCTGTCGGTGTTCGACCGTTTCATCGGCCAGAACCCCGACCTGACGCCCACCCCCGGCCTGCTGACCGACTGGGGCTGGAACGAAGACCGCACCAAGGTATCCATGACCGTGCGCGAGGGTGTCACCTGGCACGACGGCAGCCCCTTTACCGCCGAGGATGTGGCCTGGTCCCTTGCCCGCGCGGCGGATGAGAAAACCGGCAACCCCATACAATTCATCTGGTCAACGCTGGGCAATTTCGTGGCCGAGGGCAACACCGTGACCGCCGATGTGGTGCGGTTCGAACCCACGGTGTTCAAGTGGATGTATTTCCTGACCGGCTTCGTGCTGCCGAAAGCCTATTACGAAAAGGTCGGCGCTGAAGGGTTCGAGGCGGCGCCCATCGGCACCGGCCCCTATATGGTTGACAGCTTTGAGCGCAACGCCTTCGTGCGGCTGAAGGCCAATGCGAACTACTGGGGCGGCAAGCCGGAATTCGACACGGTGACGATCAAATTCGTGACCGACGCCACCAGCCGCGTGGCCGAGATTGAATCGGGCAATTCCCATGTCACGCTTGAAATGCCCTATGAGGAATATGACCGGCTGAAAGGCACGGCAGGGCTGGCGGGCATCGCCGCGCCGATTTCCGACATCGGGATGATCTTCTTCAACGACATCGACGCCATGCTGGACCCCAATGTGCGCAAGGCCGCCGTCATGGCGGTGGACAAGAAGCTGATCGTGGAACGGCTGCTGTCGGGCTACGGCGTTCCGATCGACACACTGGAGACGCCGGAATATCTGGCCTTTGACGCCAGCATCACCACGCCCTATGACCCCGATGGCGCCATGGCCCTGCTGGCGGCATCTGGTTTCAGCCCCGAAAACCCGGTGAAATTCACCATCCAGACCACGCGCGGCTTCAAGCCCAAGGATTACGAGATCATTCAGGCCATCGTCGGCCTGTGGCGCAAGGTGGGGATCGAGGCGGAAATCGAAGTCTATGAAATCGCCAAGCATTTTGAGCTGCGCGCAGCCGACCAACTGGCACCGGCCGCCTTCTACAACTGGGGCAATTCGGTGGGCGACCCCACCACATCGACCGGCTTTGCCATGTTCGGCCCCTCGCCCCATTCCGTCTGGGATCAGCCCGATCTGATCGAAAAGATCGCCCCGCTGTGGGGTGAGGCCGATGAGGAAAAGCGCATCGCAGGCTGGAAGGATGTCAGCCGCTATATCGCCGACAACGCGCTTGTGCTGCCCCTGATGCAATATGTGCAGCCGATCCTGCATGTGGAGGGGGTCAAGGTGCAGCCGCATGCCTCGGGTGCGCTTTTGCCCTATCTGATGACCCGCGCCTGAACAGGACTGGGCTGGCGCAAACCGCCAGCCCACCCCGCATGGCCCTGTTGCGCACAATCCTGCTGCGGTTGCTGACCACCGCCATCACGCTGATCGGCGTGGCGGTGATCGTGTTTGTCGTGATCCGCGTGGTGCCCGGCAACCCTATTGCCATGATGCTGCCCCCGGGCGCGACCGAGGCCGACATCGACCGGCTGAAGGCGCTTTACGGCTTTGACAAATCCATCCCCGCGCAATTCGTGATCTGGGTGCAGGGGGTGATGCAGGGCAATTTCGGCACATCCATTTCCAGCCGCCAGCCAGTGCTGGGGCTGGTGCTGGGCCGCCTGCCCGCCACGCTGGAGCTTTCGCTGATGGCGCTGGTGATGGCGGTCATCGGCGGCGGGCTGGCCGCGCTGACCGGCACGCGCCTGCGTGGCGGGCGGGTGGAGGGCGCGATTGACGTGGCCAATGGCATGGCGCTGTCAGTGCCCGATTTCCTGTGGGGGCTGGTGCTGATCCTGCTGTTCGGGGTGCTCTGGCCGGTGTTCCACATCTCGGGGCGCATCTCGCCCGCGCTGGATTTGCCCTTTGCCACCAACTTCTACCTGATCGAAAGCATTCTGCGCCTGCGGTTTGATCTGTTGGCCGACCTCTTGGCACATATGCTGCTGCCCGCGCTGGCGCTGGCGATCCCGCTGGCGGCAATCATCGCGCAGTTGCTGAAACAGTCGCTGAAGGAAACCATGCATCTGGATTACGTCACGCTGGCCCGCACGCGCGGCTATTCCGAATCCGCCGTGATCTGGCGTGAGGCTTTGCCGAATGCCCTCTTGCCCACGCTGACGCTGGTGGGGGTGCAGTTCACCTTTCTGATCGGCGGCACGGTGATCATCGAGCGGCTGTTTTCCTACGAGGGCTTGGGCAACATGGCCATTGATGCGGTCATCAACCGCGACCTGCCGCTGATCCAGGGGATCGTGATCCTGTTTGCGGTCATTTTCACCGGGGTCAATCTGGTGGTTGACCTCGCCTATGCGGCGCTGAACCCCCGGCTGCGCCATGGTTGACGGGCGCAGCATGGTGAAGCGCCGGACGGGGCTGCGCCTGTGGCTGTCCGGCGGATGGATCATGCTGCTGGTTCTGGCGGCCCTGCTGGCCCCCTGGATCAGCCCGCAAGACCCCCTTGCGCAAGACCTGTTCATGGGCCGCCTGCCGCCTTTCTGGGCCGCGGGGGCCGAACCGGGCTATCCCTTGGGCACCGACAGCCTTGGCCGCGATGTGCTGTCGCGCATGCTGCACGGCGCGCGCATCGCCGTGCTGGTGGCGCTGATCGCGGGCATCTGCACCGGGATCATCGGCGCGACCCTTGGCCTGATCGCCGGCTATTTCCGCGGCTGGCCCGATCTGGTCATCTCGCGCCTGATCGACATCTGGATGGCCTTTCCGCCCGTGCTTTTCGCCATATTGCTGGTGGCGGTAGTCGGCCCCGGCCTGACGTCGATCATCCTTGCCATTGTCATCATCGACTGGACCCGCTTTGCCCGCGTCATCCGCGCCGAGGCGATGGCCCAAGGCGCGATGGATTACACCGCATCGGCGCGCGTCGCAGGGCAAAGCCGCATCGGCACCATGCTGACCGAGATTTTGCCCAACGTCCTGCCCACCATTGTGGTGCTGCTGACGCTGGAAATGGGCATCGCGGTGATCGTCGAGGCGATCCTTTCCTTCGTCAACCTCTCGATCTCCACCGACGACCCGACATGGGGCGGCATGATTGCCGAGGGCCGCGCCTCGGTGCATCAGGCGTGGTGGGTGCTGGTATTCCCGCTGGTGGCGCTGTTCCTGACCGTTCTCAGCTTTTCGCAACTGGGCGAGGGGCTGAAAGACCGGTTCGATCCGGTGCTGCGATGAGCTTTCTGTCCATCCGCAACCTTTCCGCCGTGCTGGAGGGTGGGCCGCGCCTGCTGCGGTCGGTGTCGCTGGACCTTGCGGCGGGCGAGGTGCGTGGGCTGGTGGGCGAAAGCGGTGCCGGCAAGTCGATGATCGGCAAGGCGATTCTGGGCACCCTGCCCCGGGCGGTTTCCATCGTTGAAGGCGAGATCTGGCTGGATGGTGTTGACCTGCTGCGCCTGCCCCCCGCCCGCCGCCGCCAGATCATCGGCGCCAGCGCCGCGCTGATCCCGCAAGACCCGCTGACCGCGCTGAACCCTTCGCGCCGCATCGGCCCGCAGATCACCGACCGTCTGGTGCATATTCTGGGCTGGCCCCGCGCCCGCGCCGAGGCCCGCGCGCTTGATCTGCTGGCCGAGGTGCAGATCGACAACGCGCCCCGCGTGCTGCGCAGCTACCCGCATGAGCTGTCGGGCGGCATGCGCCAGCGCATCCTGATCGCCGCCGCCTTCGCCGCCGAGCCGAAACTGATCGTGGCCGATGAACCCACAACCGCGCTGGATGTGACGGTGCAGAAACAAATCCTGCGGCTGATCAAGGGCATGCAGGAACGGCACAGCACGGCGATCCTGTTCGTGACGCATGATCTGGGCGTGGTGTCCAAGGTCTGCGACCATCTGAGCGTGCTTTATCAGGGCAAGGTGGTGGAAGACGCCCCGATGCGCCGGTTCTTTGCCGCGCCCGCCCATCCCTATGCCCGCGCCCTTCTGGCCGCGACGCCACAATACACCGACCCGGAGGGTTCGTTGCTGCCCGTGCCCGATGCGGTCATTGCCCAGGTGCGCGCCGAGGTGGCAAAGGCCGATGCCGGGTGGTCACATGGATAAGCCCCTGTTCCAGATCGAAAACTTGCACCTGTCGCTGGCCGACATGACGCGCAAGCCGCTGCTCGGCCCCGCCCCGCGCATCCCCATCCTGCGCGGCCTCAGCTTCAGCATCGCAAGGGGCGAGGTGCTGGGCATCGTCGGTGGTTCCGGTTCCGGCAAATCCACCCTGGGGCGCACGCTGCTGCGTCTGCTGGAACCTTCCTGCGGCACGATCCATTTTGACGGGCAGGACATCACCCACCTGCCCGAACCCGCGCTGCGCCCGCTGCGCCCCCGCATGCAGATGATCTTTCAAGACCCCATGTCATCACTGAATCCGCGCCGCCGCATCGGTGCCATCATCGCGGCCCCCCTTCATCTGCACGGGTTCAGCGGCATCCCTGCCCGCGTCGATCAGGCGCTGGATCAGGTGGGCCTGCCCCGCGCCTTTCGCCACCGCTATCCGCATGAACTGTCGGGCGGCCAGCGCCAGCGCATCGGCATCGCCCGCGCCATCGCCCTGAATCCTGCTTTCATCCTGGCCGATGAAATCGTGTCGGGCCTTGATGTGTCCTCACAGGCCCAAGTGCTGAACCTGCTGGAAAGCCTCGTGAAAGACCTGGGCCTTACCCTCGCCTTCATCAGCCACGACCTCAGCGTGATCCGCCGCCTTTGCAGCCGCATCATCGTGCTGCACCGGGGGGAAATCGTGGAAAACGCCCCCGCCACCCAGCTTTTCGCGCATCCGCAGGCCGATTATACGCGCGAGTTGTTGTCAGCGATCCCGCTGCCGGACCCCGATCAGGTCTGGGTATGACTGGCACGGCATGCCGCCCTTGTTGCCTCTTTCCAGACCCAAATATCCCACGGGGGTCCGGGGGTGTGAAACCCCCGGCGCTCGGCCAGTCTCATGCCGCGTCCCACCCCGCACGGATGAACCGATATCCGTCCCGATACACCGCCTCGGGGCTTTCCGCGAAATCGCGCCAGACTTTCGTGGCCGCCGCCAGTGCCGGCAAGCCCCGGCCAAAGGCCTCGATGGTCAGCCAGCCGTCATAACCGCTGGCCTTGATCCCGCGAAAGGTCTGATCCCACGGGATATTGCCGCGCCCCGGCACACCCCGGTCATTTTCCGACAGATGCACATGCACGATGTTGCGCAGATTGCCGGTGAAGGCGGCAATCGGGTCTGCCTCCTCGATATTGGCATGGAATGTGTCATACATAGCGCGGATATGCGGGTGGCCGATGGCATCGACATGCGCCGAAAGGTCGGCCATCGTGTTCAGCAGATAGCATTCGAACCGGTTCAGCGCCTCCAGCCCCACGGTCACGCCGCGCGTCCCCGCATGGTCGCCGATGGCGCGCTGTGACGCAACCGACCGCGCCAGTTCCTCGGCCGTCGGCCCTTGCCCGGAAAAATGCCCCAATGTGGAATGCAGCGGCCCTGACAGCGTACCCGCCCCCAAAGCCGCCGCGCAATCAATCGCGTGGCGCATATAGGCCACGCCCGCCGCCCGCGCCTGATTGTCACCGATCAGGTTCATCGCGGGGTCGCCCATGGCCGACACGGCGGTGCGCGCCAGCCCGATCTCATCCAGCAGCGCGCCGAGGCGGGTGTAATGGTCCACCTCGCCCTCGAAAACCGGGATCTCCACCCCGTCAAAGCCGGTGGCCTTCAGATCGCGCAGCAGGTTTGCGTGATCTTCGGTCACATGGGTCGTCCACAAAAACAGGCACATCCCGATTTTCATCATGACCTCATGGGGTTACAGGCCCAGCTTCACCCAGGAAGCATTGGCCCTGGACGATTCCACACAGGCCGCCACAAAGGCCACGCCTTCCAGCCCGTCCGTCACCGAAGGATAGATCACCTCCGGGTCCACTGCACCGGTCCGCGCGGCGCGGATGGCGCGGGCGGCCTCGGCATAGATATTGGCGAAACCCTCCAGATAGCCCTCGGGATGGCCGGGCGGAATGCGCGACATGCGCGCTGCGGCGGGGCCAGACCCCGCACCGCCCCGGGTGATACGCTGGCGCGGCTGGCCAAAGGGGGTGAACCACAGGTAATTCGGGTCTTCTTGCGACCATTCAATGCCGCCCTTGGTGCCGTAAACCCGCAGCTTCAAACCGTTTTCATGGCCAACGGCCACCTGCGAAGCCCAGAGCATGCCCCGTGCCCCGCCCTGAAACCGCAGCATCACATGGGCGTTGTCATCCACCCGCCGCCCCGGCACGAAAGCCTGCAAGTCTGCCGCCAGCATATCCAGTTCCAGCCCCGTCACGAACCGCGCGAGGTTGTAGGCATGGGTGCCGATATCGCCCGTGGCCCCGCCCACCCCGGTTTTCGCGGGGTCGGTGCGCCATTCGGCCTGTTTCGACCCGGTGGATTCCACATCCTCGGTCAGCCAGTCCTGCGCGTATTCGGCCTGCACCAGCCGCAGATCACCCAGCAGCCCGTCAGCCACCATCGCCCGCGCCTGCCGGATCATCGGATAGCCGGTGTAGTTGTGCGTGAGTATGAACAACCGGCCCGAAGCCTTTGCCAGATCTGACAATTTGCGCGCATCTTCAAGCGTGGCGGTCAGCGGCTTGTCGCAGATCACATGGATGCCCGCGTTCAGGAACGCCGCTGCGGCGGGGTAATGCATGTGGTTCGGCGTCACGATCGACACCACCTCGATGCCATCCTCCCGCGCCGCTTCGGCCACCGCCATGTCGGCGAAACTGGCATAGCTGCGCTCTGCCGCGATGCCCAATGCCGCGGCCGATGCCGCCGCGCGGGCGGGGTCAGAGCTTAGCGCCCCCGCCACCAAAGTGAATTCGCCATCAATACGCGCGGCGATGCGGTGGACGCCGCCGATGAACGCACCCTGCCCGCCGCCCACCATGCCATAGCGGATCGGCCCTGCGCCCGCGTCTGTCGTGCCCGTGATTGCCATGTCAGATCCCCATCAGCCGTTTCAACAGCGCCATGTCAGACCCGCCACCCGCGAAATCGTCAAATGCCCTTTCCGTCAGCCGGATGATGTGGTTGGCGATGAAGGGGGCCCCTTCGGCTGCGCCATCCTCGGGGTGTTTCAGGCAGCATTCCCATTCCAGCACGGCCCAGCGGTCATAGCCGTATTGCGCGAGTTTGGAAAAGATGCCCACAAAATCAACCTGCCCGTCACCAAGGCTGCGGAAGCGCCCGGCCCGGTTCGTCCAGTTCTGATAGCCGGAATAGACACCCTGCCGCCCCGTCGGGTTGAACTCGGCATCCTTGACGTGGAAGGCGGAAATGCGTTCGTGGTAGATGTCGATGAAGGCCAGATAATCCAGCTGTTGCAGCAGGAAGTGGCTGGGGTCGTAGTTGATGGTGCAGCGTTTGTGCCCGCCCACGGCATCAAGGAACATCTCGAATGTCGTGCCGTCGAACACATCCTCGCCGGGATGGATTTCATAGCCCAGGTCCACCCCCGCTTCCTCATACGCGTTCAGTATCGGCGTCCAGCGGCGGCCAAGCTCGGCGAAGGCCTCTTCGATCAGGCCCTGGGGCCGCTGCGGCCAGGGATAAAGATAGGGGAAGGCGAGGCTGCCGGTGAAGGACACCGAGGCTTTCAGACCCAGATGGGCCGAGGCTTTGGCCGCCTTCATCATCTGGTCCACCGCCCATTCCTGCCGGGCCTTGGGGTTGCCATGCACATGGGCGGGGGCAAAGCCATCAAACTGCGCGTCATAGGCGGGGTTTACCGCCACAAGCTGCCCTTGCAGGTGTGTCGAAAGCTCGGTGATCTCCACCCCGTTCTGCGCGCAGATGCCTGCCACCTCGTCGCAGTAATCTTTCGATTCCGCCGCACGCGCCAGATCGAACAACCGCCCGTCCCATGTGGGGATCTGCACGCCCTTGTAGCCCAGACCACCCGCCCAGGCGGTGATGGAATCGAGGCTGTTGAACGGGGCCTGATCCCCCGCGAACTGTGCCAGGAAGATGCCCGGCCCTTTCATTGTGGCTGCCATTGCGGTCGTGCCCCCCCTTTTGTCATGCGCTAACAGGCCCAGTCTGCCCGATTGCGCATCGGGAAGGGAAGGCGCTGCATTGGTCTTACCAAATTTTCTGTGCCCGAGGCAATCCTGCTGTCAGTCGAACGGGGCCGGGCAGCGGAATTCCGGCAAAACCGCCATATAATCATATTTATTAACGAAAAACCGACCAGTCACCATCCATCTTGCGCGCCAAATCACTTTGCGATAGCTGTTGAGCGAGCGCATCTGGTCGAACCAGATCCGCAAAAATCCGGCCCGCCGCGTGCTGGCCTGCTTCGCAACACGGGAGGATAGCGAATGCATCTGTCAACGCACAACTGGATGCGGGCCGAACCGCTGGAGGTCACGCTGCGCCGGATCAAGAAGTATGGCTACGAATCCATCGAGATCTCGGGCGAGCCTGCGCAATACGAGGTCACGGAAACGCGGCGGCTGCTGAAGGAACATGGCATCCGCTGCTGGGGCGCCGTCACGCTGACGCTGGGCGAGCGCAATCTGGCCGCCAAGGATGAGGGCCAGCGCGCCCGGTCGGTCGATTATGTGAAATCGGTGCTGACCATGGTGTCGGAGCTGGAGGGCGAGATCATCACCCTGGTGCCCGCGACCGTGGGCAAGGTGGTGCCGGATGCCACCGAGGAAGAGGAATGGGGCTGGGTGGTGGAGGCGACGAAAGAATGTTTCGCACATGCCCAGAAGGTTGGCGTCAAGGTGGCGATCGAGCCGCTGAACCGGTTCGAGACGTATTTCTTCAACCGCGCAGCGCAGGCGCTGGCCTTGGCCGATGCGGTTCACCCCGATTGCGGCGTGTGTCTGGATGCCTATCACCTGAACATGGAGGAAGCGAACATCCACGACGCCATCCGCCTCGCGGGCAAGCGGCTGTTTGATTTCCATGTGGCCGACAACAACCGTTTTGCGGCGGGTCTGGGCCATCTGGAATGGCCCAAGATCGTGAACACATTGCGCGAAATCGGCTATGACGGCGCGCTGACGAATGAATTCGTGGCCCCGGTGGACCGCACGCCTGCCGCGATCTATCCGCATATGGTGGAGCGCAACCCGGTGGACATCTCGCCCGAGCAGCTGAAGTTCATTCAGGATCACGGCTCATCCCTGCTGACCGAGGCGTTCTACGACGACCAGATGCGCATCACCGCCGAAACGCTGCTGCCGCTCATCAAATAAGCTGCGGCCCGGCGGGCCGGCCCTGGCAGGAGGTTGCCATGCGTATCAAGACCGTTCAGGCGTGGTGGGTCTCGATCCCGATCGAGGCGGCCCGTCAGCACCGCAGCGACTTCGGCACGCTGACCACGTTTGACGCGGCGATCCTCAGGATCGAAACCGATGACGGGCTGGTGGGCTGGGGCGAAGGCAAGAATGCCGCCGGATCGGCGGGCACCTATGCGGCCCTGGTGCATCTGCTGAACCACGAGGTCGCCCCCCTGCTGATCGGGCGGCAGGCGGGCGACATCACGGCGATCTGGGAAATGCTGTATAACGGTGTGCGTGCGGGGTCTGCCGCCAAGGCGGGCCATGCCATGCCGTCACTGGCGCGGCGCGGGCTGACGGTGGCCGCGATCAGCGCGGTGGACATCGCATTATGGGACATTCTGGGCAAGCATCTGGGCCAGCCGGTCTGGCAATTGCTGGGCGGGCGCAAGGCTGATCGGCTGCCCGCCTATGCCTCGGGTGGCTGGGCCGATGCGGCAAACATCGGCGCGCAACTGCAAGGCTATATCGACCTGGGCGGCTTCAAGGCGGTCAAGATGCGCGTGGGATCCATGGATCAGGCTGTGCATGTATCCGCCGAACGGGTGCGCGCCGCCCGCGCAGCCCTGGGCCCGGGGGTCGAGATCATGGTGGACGCCCACGGCACCTATACCGTGGCCGAGGCGAAACGGTTTGCCCATCTGACCGCCGATTGCGACCTTGCCTGGTTCGAAGAGCCGGTCATCGCCGATGACAAGCCCGGCATGGCCGAGGTGCGCGCCGCCACCACCGTGCCCATCGCCACCGGCGAATCCGAGGCCACACGCTTTGCCTTCCGCGATCTGGCGATGCTGCGCGCCTGCGACATTTTCCAGCCCGATCCGGCGTTTTGTGGCGGCATCACGGAAACCATGCGCATTGCAGCACTCGCATCCGCGTTCAACCTGCGCTTTGCGCCGCATCTGTGGGCTGGGGCGCCATGCTTTTTCGCGGGACTGCATTGCTGTGCCGCATCACCCGCCAGTTTCACCATTGAATATTCCTGCGGCGCAAACCCGATGATCCATGACCTGATCGAGGGCAGCGTCGCCGCAGCCGACGGGATGGTGGCCATCCCAGATGGACCGGGCCTTGGTTTTGCCCTATCGGAAAGGTTTCTTGCGGCCCATGTGAAGAGCGGTTGACCCCATGTCGGAAAAGAACCTGCTGACAGAGCTTGCGGCGCATCTGTATTCTTTCGGCGAAACCGAGAATGGCCGCATGCCTTCGGAACGGGAACTGGCCGAGCATTTCGCCGTCAGCCGGGGCCAGATCCGCGAAACGCTGGCGATACTGGAGGCGATGCGCATCGTCGAACGCCGCGCCAAATCGGGCATCTTCCTGACCACCCGCACCGCATCGGTCGAGGCGCTGGCGCTGTTTGCCAAGGCGGGCCTGCCGCTGGATCCGATCCAGATCTACGAGGCGGTGGAGCTGCGCAAGATACATGAGATCAAGGCGGCCGAACTGGCCTCGGCCCGTGCAACCGACGAGAATTATGACCGGCTGCGCGCGATATTGGCTGCATCCGAGCAGCGTATCGCGGCAGGCGGCACCCTCGCCGAGGAAGACCGCGATTTCCATCTGGAGATTGTGCGCGCCACGCAGAACACCGTGTTCTACCGGATTTGCAGCGTCTACTACGCCATGGGCGAACGCCGCCTGCCGATCTATTTCAGCGACCCCGACCGCAGCGCGCGATCACATGCCGAACATGTGCAAATCTTCGACGCCCTCTTGAAACGCGATGCCAATCTGGCACAAGCCCTGATGAGCGCGCATCTGCAAGGCGCGGAAAGCTACTGGAAGGGCCTGATCACAGGCAAGCCATCGGGGACTGCATGATCTTTTCCACCCATGTCCTGCACCCCGAGGTGACAGCCCGCCTGTCGGCCATGGGCGATTACCGCGTGGCAAGTGCCCCCACCGCCGCCGCGATCCTGGCCGAGGGCACCGGGGCAGAGGTGATCGTGGTGCGCACCGATGTGCCGCCCGCCTATTTCACCGCAGCCACCGGCCTGCGCGCCGCCGTGCGCCATGGCGCGGGGCTGGACATGATACCGATGGCCGATGCCACGGCCGCAGGTGTGATCGTTGCCAATGTGCCGGGGGTGAATGCCGCGACGGTGGCGGAATATGCCATCTTTGCCGCCATCGCGCTGCGCCGCCAGTTCCGCGCGATGGACCATGCGCTGCGCGACAGGGGCTGGGCGGCGGGCCGGGCCTTTGCCGATACCGGGCGCGATCTGGGCGGGGCCACGCTGGGCATTCTGGGGTTTGGCAACATCGGCCAGGCGCTGCACCGCATGGCGTTGGGGCTCGGCATGCCGGTGCTGGCCCATACGCGGCGGCCCGATACCTTGCCCGCAGGTGTGGGCGCGCGCAGCCTTGATGCGCTGGTGGCCGAGGCGGATGTGCTGGTGGTCTGCTGCCCGCTGACGGCGGAAACCCGGGGCATCATTTCGGCGGCGCGCATCGCCGCGATGAAACCTGACGCCGTGCTGATCAATGTGGCGCGCGGCCCGCTGGTCGATACCGCAGCCCTGACCGCCGCGTTGCAGGCTGGCCATCTGGCCGGCGCGGCGCTGGATGTGTTCGACGTGCAGCCCCTGCCCGCCGACAGCCCGCTGTTCGCGCTGCCGCAGGTGATCCTGACCCCGCATGCGGCGGGCATCACCGCCGACAGCATGTGGCGCATGGGCATGGGGGCTGCGGATGAGGTGGCCCGCATTCTGGCGGGCGGCCTGCCGCTGAATTTCTGCAACCCGGATGTGCTGCCCGCGTACCGCGCGCGGTTTCCGGGCTGATCCCGGCCCGATTTTCCTGCGAAAAATCCTGGCGCGCCTTTTGCAACCCGGCAGATTTTTCGCAGAAAAATCGCGGCCCTACCCTCCGTGCCGCAAGCTCCGCCCCGTGGCCTGATCGAACAGCACCACCTTGCCGGGGTTCCAGCCAAGGCCGACCGCATCACCGGCCACCACCCGCAGCGTGACCGGCACCGTGGCGCGCAGCGCCTGCGCGCCCACCTGCAGCGTCACGATCTTCTCGACCCCGTGGTTTTCCACATCGACGACGCGGGCCGGCGCACCTTCGCCGCCGAGTTCCAGATCCTCGGGGCGGATACCGAAGATCAGCGGGCGGCCAGATTCGGCCCCCTCCAACGGCAGGCGCAGACTGCCCGCCACCGCCTGCCCCCGCTCCACCGCGCCCGGCATCAGGTTCATCGCCGGGCTGCCCACGGCCCGGGCCACGAACGTATTGATCGGGTTGGTGTAAATCTCGTGCGGGGTCCCGACCTGCACCAAGACGCCCTTGTTCAAGACGCCGATCCGGTCGCCCATGCTCATCGCCTCGACCTGATCGTGGGTCACGAACAGGAATGTCTCGCCCAGGTTCATTTGCAGGTCTTTCAGCTCCGCCCGCAGCGCTTCGCGCAGTTTGGCGTCAAGCGCGGACAGGGGTTCGTCCATCAGGAAAACCTTGGGCGTGCGCACGATGGCCCGGCCGATCGACACGCGCTGCATCTCGCCGCCCGACAGCCGGTCGGTCTTGCGGTCCAAAAGATGTTCGATGCGCAGGGTTTTTGCCACCCGGGCCACACGCGCGGCAATCTCGGCGGGCGATGAGGGCCGGATCGGCGATTTCAGCGGGAATTCAAGGTTCTGCCGCACGGTATAGCGCGGATAAAGCGAGTATTGCTGCAACACCAGCGCCACATCACGCTCTGCCGCACCCCAGCCGGTCACATCCTGCCCGTCGATGAACACCCGGCCCTCGGTCGGCTTTTCCAGCCCGGCTATCAGGCGCAATGTGGTGGTCTTGCCCGCGCCGGTTTCACCCAGCAGCACGAAGAACTGGCCATCGGCGATATCAAGGCTCAGGTCGCTCAGCGCCCTTGCCGCGCCAAAGGTCTTGGTCACGCCACGAAGTTCGATATGCGCCATCAGAGTCTGATCCCCAAAGTCTGGCCCGTGGCCGTGTCGAACAGATGGGCGCGGCTGTGATCCAGCGTCACCCAGACCGGCACCCCCGGCCCCGGCACGAAACCCGCCTTGGTGCGCGCCCGCAGCGTGGCATCGCCAATGCGGAAATCCACGATGTCATGCGAACCCAGCGGTTCGATGATATGCGCCTCGGTCGCCACGGCACCGGGGGCGGGTTGCAGCGTCAGGCGCACGGCCTCGGGGCGCACGCCCAGCGTCAGGGGGCGGTTCGCCGGGCCGGTCGCCGCCACCTGCCCCAGCAGGGCGGATGGAAAGGCAAAGCCCTGCGTGGCCCCCGCCACCGTCACCCGCGCGCCACCGGCATCCTCGGCCAGCGTCACATCGGCCACGTTCATCACCGGGCTGCCCACGAATTGCGCCACGAACAGGTTGACCGGGTTGGCATAGACATCCTCGGGCGCGCCCACCTGTTGCAGCACGCCCGCATGCATCACCACGATCCGGTCGGCCAGCGCCATCGCCTCGATCTGGTCATGGGTCACATAGATCGTGGTCGAGCCCTGTTCGACATGCAGGCGCTTCAGTTCGACCCGCATTTCCTCGCGCAGCTTGGCGTCAAGGCTGCCGATGGGTTCATCCATCAGCATGGCCTTGGGGTTCCTGACCAGCGCCCGCCCGATGGCCACGCGCTGCAAATCGCCACCCGACAGCGCCGAGGGGCGGCGGTTCAGCAACCCGCCGATCTGCAACACATCCGCCACCCGGCGCACGGTGGTTTCCACCTGCGCCTTGGGCGTGCGCACGGCGCGCAGCGGGAAGGCCATGTTTTCAAACACCGTCAGATGCGGGTAAAGCGCGAAATTCTGGAAAACGAAGGCCACGTCGCGTTCTTCCACCCGCGTATCCTGCACCGGCTTGCCACCGATCAGGATCTCGCCGGAATCAATCGTCTCCAGCCCTGCAATCGCGCGCAGCGTGGTGGTCTTGCCGCAGCCCGACTGGCCCAGAAACACCACGAATTCCGTATCCTCCACCGTCAGGCTGACGTTGTTGATGACGTGGAACGCGCCAAAATGCTTGTTGATGTTGTGCAGCGCGATCTGGGTCATTCTTCAGCTTTCGGTGCGGGTATCTTGGTTGTGACCATGAAGCTGACCAGCCCCACGATGATGATGGTCAGGCCATAGCGGTGCAACGGCTCGATCCAGGGCTGGCACAGGGCGATGATGCCGAAGATCATCAGCGCCTGCGCACCGGGGATCAGATAACGCTGGTTGACGGCGCGAAAGCTCATTTCCGAATGGCTCCGAAAGACATGCCCCGCAGCAGGTGGTTGCGCAGCAGGAAGGTGAAGATGGCGACGGGCAGCAGGAACAGGAATGTGCCGGCGGCGATCACCGTCCAGTCGGGCAGGCCCGATCCGACCTGCGACGGGATGAAGGGCGGGGCCGTCTGCGCGCGCCGGTTGGTCATGATCAGCGCAAAGGCGTATTCGTTCCAGGCGGTGATGAAACAGAACACGGCGGTGGCGGCGATGCCCGTGGCGGCCTCGGGCAGCACGATCTTGAAGAACGCCTGCATGCGGGTGTAGCCATCGACCAGCGCCGCATCCTCGTATTCCTTGGGGATCTCGTCGATGAACCCCTTCATCAGCCAGACCGAGAAGGAAAGGTTGAAGGCGGTGTAAAGGATGATCAGCCCCAGATGCGTGTCGTTCAGCCCCACCGCGCGATACATCAGGAACATCGGGATGGCGACCACCACAGGCGGCAACATGCGGGTGGACAGGATGAAGAACAGCCAGTCATCCTCACCCTTCACCTTGAAGCGCGAGAAGCCATAGGCGGTGATCGTGCCCATGCTGACGGCCAGCACGGTAGAGGTGATGGCCACGATCAGCGAGTTCAGGAACCGGCTGGGATAGCCCGAGGGCTGCACCTCGCCCCGGCCCGAACGCACCACCTTTTCGCCGCCGTCAAACACCGTCTTTTCCCACCAGGGCGCGGCGTTGTAGACCTCTTCCGTCGGGGGTTCGCGCAGCTGGCTGCGCTTGGTGAACAGCTTGACGAAAGGCGAAATCTCCGGCTCGAAAAACACTGTGGGCGGCATGGTGGTGGCCAGATTGCGCGGCTTGAACGCGGTGGCGGTGATCCAGAAGATCGGCGCCAGCGTGATCAGCAAGATCACCAGCACGGCGGTGACAGACAGGCGGTGGCGGATGACCTCGCCACGGGTGCGGACGGCGGCCATCCTAACGTTCCTTCACTTTGTTCAGGTATTTGATGTAGATATTGGTGATCGCCAGCACCATGATCAGCACGATATAGGCCAGGGCGCAGCTCATCCCCGTCTGCCATTCCTGGAACGCCATCTTGTAAAGGCGGATCGAGATCACCTCGGTCGTGGGCTGCGAGGCCAGGATATAGGCCAGGTCAAAGGTCTTGAACGCCTCCATCGTGCGGAAGATGATGGCGATCATCAGGATGGGCGCGACCAGCGGCAGCGTGATGCGGAAGAAGGTGTAAAGCCCCGAGGCGCGGTCAATCGCCGCCGCCTCATACAGATGCTTCGGCACCGCCGACAGGCCAGCCAGCGACAGCAGCATCACGAAAGGCGACCACATCCAGATGTCGGCGATGGCGATGGCGTAAAGCGCCATGTCGGGGTCGGCCAGCCATTCGAACTTGCCCAGCCCCAGCGCATAGTTGATCACGCCGAAGTTGGGATCATAGAGCATCTTCCAGAACAGCCCCACCACCGCCATCGACAGCATCATCGGCAGCAGCAAGAGCGTGGTCAGCAGCCCCTTGAACGGGATCTCGCGGTTCAACAGCATGGCCACGCCAAAGCCCACGATCACCTGACCCGTCACCGACACGATCACGTATTTGGCGGTGATCGTGAAATTCCGCCAGATGAACGGGTCGGACAGAAGGGTGCGGTAATTGTCCAGCCCCACGAAATTGGCAGGCGCGTTGGTTGAGGCGCGGAAATCGGTGAACGAGTATCCCAGCGAGTAAAGCAGCGGGAAGATGTTGAAGACAATCAGGAAAACGATTGTCGGGATGATGAATAGGTTGCGGATGGCAAGGTCGCTCATGCCGCGGGAACGGGGACGGGCAGCAGCAGGGGCCGAGGCCAGCGTTCGGGTTGCCAAAGGGGGCCTCCGGTCTGTCAGATGTGGCGGGGAGAATAGAGAGAGGCGTTGCCGCCTCTCCCGCAGGTCATGAAATAGCGGGTGGCCTTACTGGCCGCGTCCGTATTTCGCGAAGGTGGCCTTCCAGTCGGCGGCCAGCGCATCCAGCGTTTCCTGCGCCGTGCCTTCGCCGCCCACGATATGCGGGTAAAGCCGGTTGTTCAGCTGGCCCAGCAGTTCGGCATATTCCGGCACCGCCCAGAAATCCTTCACGATGAACATCGTCTGGTAGAAGGCTTCGTTATAGGGCGTGGCCTGACGGAACTCCTGCGATTCCAGCACGGCGGCGCTGGCGGTATAACCACCCAGTTCGGCCCAGCGTTTCTGGGTTTCGTCCTTGATGAACCATTCGAGGAATTTCATCGCCTCTTCCTGGTTCTGGGAATAGGACACCACGGAAATCCCCTGCCCGCCCAGCGCCGCGAAACGGTCGCCCGAGGGGCCGGCCGGATTGGCAAAGAAGCCTGTGTTGGCGGCGTTCGGGTTTGTCGTCTCGTTCAGCAGGGCCGGGAAGAAGGCAAAGAAGTTCATCGACATTGCCGCCAGGTTTTCGGTGATCGCCTGGTTGTTCTCGACAAAGAAGGTCTTGGCCCAGCCGGGCGGGGTAAAGCCGTAAAGCTCGCGGTAGGCGTCCAGCGCGGCCACGGCCTTGGGCCCGTTGATGATGCCTTCCACCTCAAAGGTGTTGGGATCGCCCAGTTCGCCGCCATGGCTGAACAGCGCGTTCTCGAACCCCATGGCCAGCGCGTCATAGGAATTGTCGGTGTAGATGGCGATGCCATAACGGTTCTGGTCGGGGCGGTGGAAGAATTCGGCGATGTCGCGCAGTTGCTTCCAGTCGGCAGGCACGCCCAGCGGATAGCCGTATTTGGCCTCGAATGCGGCCATTTCCGCCGGATCCTCGAACCAGTCCTTGCGGTAGGACCAGCCCACGGCGTCGCCCTCGGCCGGGATGGCCCAGTATCTGCCGGAATTGCCGGGGTATTCCGCATAGTATTTCACGGTGGCGGGCGCCATGATGTCGCCCACCTTGTTGGCATTGAAGAACTCGGTCAGTTCAACGTAATGCCCGGCCTCCGACGCGGCACCCAGCCACTGGCTGTCGCCCACGATCAGGTCATAGGCCGAGCCCTGGGCGTTGAATTCGGTGAAGGCCTTGGTCTGGAAATCCGCCCATGGGGTCGTTTCCACCGTGACCACGACGCCGGTTTCGGCCTCGTATTCGTTCACCAGCTCCTGAAGATAGTTTGCCGGATCCCATTCGGCCCAGAAGATCGTCAATTCCTGGGAATAGGCGGATGTCGACATCAGCGTCATCCCGACACCGGCCACCAGGCCGGTCCATGTACCGCGCATAAGCTTTCCTCCCGTTCATGCACATCAAGTTCGGACCATGCGGGCATCTGACGGACCGCTGTGGTCGGCACCTTCAACTGGTATTACCAAAAGCCGAAGTGCGTCAAGAGCGATGTTTTGCCCGCCCCAGCCGCATCTGGCCCGACATCTGGGGGAAACCCTCTGCAACGCAGCAATAAACAGCGCCATATCATGGCTTTATCGCTGTGATTGCATCCTGCAGAAATCGCAGCCGCAGCAAAGCATGTTGCAAAACTGGTCGAACCAGATAGGCTGGATTGTGGTGGAAACGCGGTGGGCAAACGGGGGCCAGGGCACGACATGACACGGATCTATGCCATCGGCACCGCCGACACCAAGGCCGAGGAACTGGGCTATGTCGCGCATCTGCTGCATTTGCGCGGCTGCGCGGTGGTGACGGTGGATATCGGCACGCGCCCCGCCACCATGGCCACCAACATCGCCAACGGCGCCGTGGCGGCGCACCACCCCGATGGCGCGCAGGCGGTGCTGGGCGGCAATGACCGGGGCCGCGCGGTGGCGGCAATGGGCACGGCCTTTGCCCGGTTCATCGCCAGCCGCAGCGATGTGGCGGGGGTGATCGGCATCGGCGGCGGCGGCGGCACGGCGATGATCTGCGAGGGGATGCGCGCCCTGCCCTACGGCCTGCCCAAGCTGATGGTCTCCACCCTCGCCTCGGGCGATGTGGCGCCCTATGTGGGGATTTCCGACATCGTGATGATGCCTGCCGTTACCGATCTGGCGGGGCTGAACAGCCTGTCGCGCGTGATTCTGGCCAATGCCGCCGGGGCCATCGCGGGCATGGTGGCGCAAGGAAGCGCCGAGGCCCCGGGCAAGCCCGCCATCGGCCTGACCATGTTCGGCGTCACGACCCCCTGCGTCACCGCCATCGCCGCCGCCCTGCGCGAAAGCCATGATTGCATGGTGTTCCACGCCACCGGCACCGGTGGGCGCACGATGGAAAAACTGGCCGACAGCGGCCTGCTGACCGGGTTCATCGACATCACTACCACCGAGGTGGCCGATTACCTGTGCGGCGGCGTGCTGCCCTGCGATGCCGACCGCTTTGGTGCCGTGGCCCGCACGGGCCTGCCTTGGGTCGGGTCGCTGGGCGCGCTGGACATGGTGAATTTCGGCGCGCCCGCAACCGTGCCCACACAGCATGCCGGGCGGCTGTTCTACCACCACAACCCACAGGTGACGTTGATGCGCACCACGCCTGCCGAAAACGCCGCCATCGGCCAGTGGATCGCCGCACGGCTGAACCTGTGTGACGGCCCCGTGCATTTGCTGATCCCCGAGGGCGGGCTTTCGGCGCTGGATGCGCCCGGCGGCCCGTTCCACGACCCGGCCGCCAATGCCGCCTTGTTTCAGGCGCTGGAAAGCAATCTGCTCCAGACCGCCACCCGCCGCCTTATCCGCCTGCCCCACCATATCAACGACCCGGCCTTTGCCGCCGCCGCCATCACCGCCTTTCGCGCCCTGACCTGAGGTATCCATGCCCGCCATTCCCCGCGCCACCATCCTTGCCCACCTGCACAGCCTGATCGCCGCAGGCCAGCCCATCATCGGCGGCGGGGCAGGCACCGGCCTTTCCGCCAAATCCGAGGAGGCGGGCGGCATCGACCTGATCATCATCTACAATTCGGGCCGCTACCGCATGGCCGGGCGCGGATCAGCCTCGGGCCTGCTGGCCTATGGCAATGCCAATGACATCGTGAAGGACATGGCGCGCGAGGTGCTGCCGGTGGTCAAACACACCCCGGTTCTGGCCGGGGTGAACGGCACCGACCCGTTCCTGCTGCTCGATCCCTTCCTGCGCGAGTTGCAGGCCATGGGCTTTTCCGGCGTGCAGAACTTTCCCACCATCGGCCTGTTCGACGGGGCCATGCGGCAAAGCTTCGAGGAAACCGGCATGGGTTACGCGCTGGAGGTTGACATGATCGCCGCCGCGCACCGGCTGGATCTGCTGACCACGCCCTATGTGTTCAACCCGGCCGAGGCGACGGCCATGACACGCGCCGGGGCCGACATCATCGTGGCACATATGGGGGTGACGACCGGCGGGGCCATCGGTGCAACATCGGCCAAAAGCCTGGATGATTGCGTGGCCCAGATTGACGCCATCGCCGCCGCCGCCCGCGCGGTGCGTGATGATGTGATCGTGCTGTGCCATGGCGGCCCGATCAGCATGCCCGAGGATGCCGCCCATATCCTTGACCGCTGCGCCACCTGCCACGGTTTTTACGGCGCATCGAGCATGGAGCGGTTGCCCGTGGAACAGGCTATCGCCGCCCAGACCCGCGCCTTCAAGGCGCTGCCCCTGCGAAAGGATCAATCATGACCGCATCCCCCTATTTCATCCGCCCCGAACAGGTCTCAGCCTTTGGTTTCGACTGGGGGCAGCTTGCCCTGACGGTGGGGCCGGAGGTGAACGGCGCGCAACGGTTTTCCGGCGGCATCGTCACCGTGGCGCCGGGTGGCGGCCACAGCCGCCACAACCATCCGGGGGCCGAAGAGATCATTCTGGTCATGGCGGGCCATGGCCGCCAGATGGTCGAGGATATTGACGGCACACCCGTGGAACAGGATGTCGGCCCCGGCTGCACGATATATGTGCCCGAGAGCCGGTTTCATTCCACGCTGAACACCGGCAGCGAGCCGATGACGCTGTTTGTGGTCTATTCCCCCGCAGGCCCCGAACTGGCCCTGCGTGAGTTGCCGGATTTCAGGGTGCTGCCGCTCAGGGCGGGGTAAGAGCGGGCCGTTTCCTTCATGCGCGCATCAGCACTTTCATACTGGCGCAATCATCCAGCCTTGCATCGAACATCCACCAAGGAAATCATACACCTGAAGGCCCGATCTGGCCAGACTGCGGGCCGCTTCGTCAACAGGCTGTGAGTGGGGGCGCAGGTCATGCGCGATCAGCCGGCTGTGATGCTTGTTCACCACTCGGGCAAAGATGTTGGCAAGGGCGCGCGGGGCCACTCATCCTTGCGCGCGGCCATTGATACCGAGATCGAACTGACCCGCGACGACCTGGGCCAGATCACGGCAGAGGTGACGAAACAGCGCGACGGGCCGACCGGCTATCGGTTCAGCTATGTGCTGCAGCAAGTGGAACTGGGTCTCGACCAAGACGGCGACCCGGTGACAACCTGTCTTGTCGAACCAGCGGAGACCGCACAGGCGGGCCGTGTGGCAGTGTCAGGGGCCGCGCGGTCTGCGCTGGACCTTCTCGACAAGACAATAGCGGAAAGCGGCGTGGAAATGCGCAAGCCGCAATATCCGGCGGGGCCATGCGTCGGAGTTGACCTCTGGCGCGAGGCTTGCCTTGAACCGGGGGCCATATCGGCTTCTGACGACAAGGAAGTGAGGGCACGGGCATTCCGCAAGTGTCGGGACCATCTGACCGATGCAAAGGTGGTTCTTGTGCGGGATGATCTGGTTTGGCGGGTGCAGCCGTGACCCGGCCCGACCCGGCTGGGCCGCGTTGGGCCGGTTGGGCCGGTCAACCGGCCCGGCAACCTTGGGCCGGGTTGGGCCGGGTTGGGCCGCTTATGCGCAAGCATCTGAAATGTATGGATTATCAGCCTCTTGAGGCTTGGGCCGGTTCGGGCCGGTCCAACGATGACGGCGTACTGTGGACCGGTCTTGGCGGGGGAATGGGAAACCCCCTTAAGGGGGGTTCCCATCCCACCCCCCGGAACACGCCCAGCGGTCTTCCACTGGCCGGAAGCCCGTCTGGCGGATTGCCGATCTGGCCGCCGAAAGTCGCCGGGTCCTTCCTGCGGTTCAACCGCATGCGAGTAATTCGCACCCCGATGCTCGGGTGGGTTTGGTGAAAAAAATGGTGCAGGATTGCGTTGTAGTTGTTGTTTATCAGTGGGTTGCGCTGTGGCCTGTCGGCTTTGGCCTGAAAGCAACCTCGTTGGCCGGTGAGTGGAAAAACCCCGGCATGAACGCGGCCTGGTCCTTCCCGGGCTTGGCGTTCACAGCTGCGGCCCGGTGGGGTCCGGGCCGCAGCACTCGCAACAATCGGCCCAAGGGGTGCAGGATGGCAGATGCGACGGAAATGCGGATTCAGATGGCCATGCGCCTGGCGCTGGCGCGGCTGCACATCGAGGAAGGGCTTGACCTGCAGCTGGTGCTGGCCGTGGCGCATGCCGAAGTGGCCACCGCGATTGCGGCCGCTTGTGGTGGCGACGTGGCGGCAGACTGCCTTCGCCGCGCTGCGCAGCAGGTTGAGGGATGGCCCGCCCTCGCAGATAGCGCTCTGGCGCGCGCTGCGCCTGCTGGCAGGGCCTAGTCGGTGTTTTCCGATGCTGGGCCGGGGGGGGGTCTAGTTGGCGCTGTAGGGTGCCTTCCTGGGGTGCTGTGCGAGCAAGTGAAATCATTGGGGAGTTCGGGCGATGGAAGCGTCTTTCTCAGTCTGACTATTGCATGAAAGCTGGGAACTGGATTAACAGCTTTGCGGGGAAAAAATCTGGATACGCGAGTGCTACACGCCAGATCATCAGAAACAATGCACCGAGCACTAGGCCGTAAAGTTGCAATTTTTGCCATCTGCTGATTCGCTTCTGAATCGGATCGAAACTTGCCTCGGTTGCTATTTCAAATAGCGCAGGATGATAGCCGACAGGCACTTCATTCTGCGCTTTCAAATAACCTGCATTTGCGTAAACAAAGTGGTTGATGTTCATAATTGCCCTGATTCCAGCCCAAAAGCTGACAGCCCAAACACCTATAGCCAAGATCACTAGAATGCTTGGCCATTCTAGCGGCAGCGAGTCCCGAAGCGTGATGGCAAAGCCGATGGCGGCACCGGCGCTTGCCAGAAGAAAATAGATCAACTTCTCACGTGTAGCAAAATGCAACTTGTGAAGTTCTATTTGTTCGCTCATCCTAAATTTCCTACAGAGCTGCGTACTCGCTTGTTCGGGCTACTAGTCAAATTGAGCTTGGCGCTCAACCCTACTAAACCGCAGGCTCCTGCAGATGGGGATAATATATGAACCGAGCCTCATTTCCCGGCAGCTCAAATGGCTGATCAGGGTCAATTGTCACAAACGAAACTTCGCCGCGAATGACACTTGCTCGAAATCGTCTTCCGAAATGCTGTCTTTCCTGACCGTTGCCAACGTCCTGCCAGTCCCCGCCGAACAATCGGTCTAGTATGAATACCCCACCTCCATTGTTGCGTAAACGCTGGGCTATCGACGCGTAAGCGACTTGATACCTTTGGGTTTCTCGGTTGAGGGGGCGAAATGCCACTTTTTAGCTCCTGAGTTGCTCCAGTAGGTTGCGGATGAACTCTGGCCGCGACGGTTCGGGGTTAAGCTTTGCCCGCTCAAGGTCAAGCCATGCCAAAAGATCAGGCGGCAGTCGCAGGTTTATCGACGTGGAATTGACCGGGGGACGGCCAATCCTTTTCTTTTCTGTTTCAGGCACCAGAAACCCCTTGACCGATTAGCCTTGATGGTGCCAGAAATGAGGCGGGCGGACAAGGTGTTACCAGCACCCTGCCGCCCTAACCGAAACCCTGTTCTTAGGAGGAACAGCGAATGGCTACGCATTGCCATATCACCACCGGCTTGCCTGTGGAAACCCTGCACAAGATCCACGATTGTCTCGCCCTGGCACTAGACGCGACCGAAAGCCCGGCGGGCTATCCTCAGCCGATGCGCGAGGCCCGCAGCTACATGCGCGCCGCGCTGCGCCAGACGAACCGCCTGATCGGGGGTGCGCAATGAACCGCCGCCAGCTGATCCGCAGCGCTGCGGTACTGTCGCTTGCCACTCTGCCCGCCCTGGCCATGGCTGCTGCGGAACCCGTGCCGCTGATGGTGCAGATGTGGCAGCAGATGAAGGCGACCTTGCCGCCCGGGTACCGTATGGGCCTGATCGGCTATAGCCGTGCTGACCTGGGGGATTTGTACTGCGGCTGGGCCAAGGCCGATGATGGCTATCCGGGGCCGGACCTTGTTTTCACAGCGGATGCGATGCGCTGGGAGGTTTGGGCATGAACCGCCGCGCTGTTCTGGCCGCAGGCCCGGCGCTGGCTTTTCTGCCCGCCGCCGGTACCCATGCCGCCACCGAAGACCCGCTGTTGGCCCTGCACCGCGAATGGTGGGCCGCCCGCGTCGAGTGGTATCGCTGGGCCAATGTCGAGGGCAACGGCAACTGGGATTTTCCCGAAAGTGTCGCCGCCGCCCGGCGCGAAGATGTGGCGTTGAAGGCGATCTTGCAGGCGCGGGCCAGCGGCTTGCCCGGCATTGCCGCGCAGGTTCACGTACTTTGGACCTGTTCTGGCCCCGGCAGCGCGGAATGGCTGCCTGAATATGCAGAAGAATGCGGGCAGTATGAGTTTCAGGCGATGCTTGCCCTGTGGCGCATCGCGACGGGAAGCGACCTACCGCCGCCGATCAGTGCCTTTCGTGACGGTGCGGCTGTGCCCAATCCGATTTCCGCTGTAGCTGGTCAGTTCTTCGCCTAAAAGGTGTTGAACGTCTCAACCATTTATGTTTGTGTTGAGACGAAGAACACCTTTTGAATGCTGGAGAAGCTGAATGGACCGGATCAGACTGGGCGAATTTGTCAAATGGATCGGGGAGGAACGGGAAACCTTCCGTTCCATCCTGAATCGTGGGGAAGCCCCCATTGCGAAGGAACGCGGCGACGAAAAGCAGCGCACCTATGACGGCGCCGACCTGATGGCCTGGTGCATCTTCACCATGCTGCGCCGCATGGGGCTGACCCCGAGGCTGGCCGGAGAGACCGTGCGTCTCTCTGACGTCGTGGCGCAGTTTTTTCAGGCGATGCAGAAGGGCGAGGATGTGTCGGATTGGCACGTTTATTCCTATGCCACGCGGCGGGATCGCGGCGAAAAGGGCCAGATCGAAGTAGTCTGGCAGACGTTCGGGGGGCCGGATGAGGCGGCAAGAGTCCTGAGGGTCGAGGCCGAAGGCTACGGGAAGCCCGACCTGCAGGGTTACATTCGCTTGGGTCTGGTCGGGCTGACCAGCGTTCCGCTGTGGCCGTGCTACGAGCGCTGCGTTGCGACGGCCAAAGCCCACGGTTTCGACATGCAAGGCCCCGATCTGTTCGAGATCGAGGGCTAAGGCCATGTTTCACCAGACCATCCGTCTTCCCGCACCGTTCCACATGATCGAGGTTTTCTCGCTGGTGGAGCCGGTGGGCGAGACTGAAACCGAAGTGCATTTCGGGCACCGCCTTTACATGGTGGTGCCCCGTGCCAAGGGCGGCAAGGTTCTGCTGATGGAGGGGCATGGCTACACACTGCCCAAGAACATACTGGCGCAGGTGCCGCAAGAAACTGAGGGGCAAGACTAGCATGGCCCCCCATTTCACCCTTGAGGGCGTGATCGGGGAAGCCCCAAACACCCCTGCCGACCTGCGCCAGTTCCTGAATGCGAACAGCGCCAGCGCCGTTACCCTGTCGATCAATTCCCCCGGCGGCGATGCCTATGCCGGGGCGGCGATGATGGCCGCAGTTGAGGGGCACGGGGGCGTTACGGTGCATGTGCGCGGCATTGCCGCCTCTGCCGCTACTCTGCCGGTTGTCGCGGCGCAGAAGGTTGTCATTCATCATGCAGCTTTGCTGATGATCCATGAGCCAGCTGCGCTGGCAGACGGGCCGGCGGATACGCATCGGATGGCGGCAGATGCGCTGGACAAGATGAGCGGGGTCTATGCCGCAGCCTATGCCAAGCACACCGGCCATTCTGTCGATCGGATACTCGCATGGATGCGGGCCGAAACATGGATGACTGCCGAGGAAGCCGTTGAACTGCGCTTCGCTGATCAGATCGAGGCACTGACCGCCCCGATGATGCTGGCCGCATTTGACTACACGCGCTTTCGCTCTGCACCGGTCGCGCTGGTGCAGGCGACCCACAAGAACGGCTGGGCGGCCGGATCGCCCGATTCCAAATCCAAGGGAAAGCAAGATGCTTGACTTCAAAATGAAACACGAGGGCGAGCCGCCCGCGCGCATCGTCGCACAAGCGCGCATGAAGTTCGCTGCGGCGGGTTTGCCCAAATCCTTCGGCGACAAGGTGGCGGCTTACATGGTCGATGGCGAAGACATTGACGCCGCGCTGATTGAACAGCTCACGGCAGTTGTTGACCTGTTCAAGCTGCATGAGGTTTCCCTCGCTGAGGCAGAGAAGGCTTTCGAGAAAATTCTTGAAGACGTTTACAACGCCGCGGCGGCGGGCGGCGACGATCTGCAGATCGAAAGCGCCTGGCCCGGTCTGGAAAGCAATGGCGCAAAGTCAACTGGTGCCATTCTGGGCGCGGCGATTTCGCATTTCAGAAAAAAGGGGCCGTCGATCCGCATCGGCGCGGGGCCTGGGCCGGATCACCGTTCACCGCAAATGGCGGGGGAACGCCGCATCGAGGCGATGGCAGACGGGCTGCTGGCGCGGATTGACCGCAGGCACAAGCCGACTATCGGGCGGGAATATGCCGCTCTTTCGCTGGCGGAGCTTGCCATGACCAGTGAGCGGGCAGCGGGCAGGCGACCGCTGAACATGCAAGAAGCCGTGCGGATGGCAACACACTCGACCAGCGACTTCGCAGCTGTGCTTGAAAACGCCCTGGGCAAATCAGTTGCCCGTCAGATGGAACAAATTACACCGGCGCTGCAGCGCGCGGCGCATGACATTCCGGCGGAAGACTACCGGGGAGGCAAGCTGATCGGGCTGTCGGGTTCCGGCATGCCGCAGGAAGTCGGCGAGGGTGGCGAGATCAAGCACGTCACCATTGATGAATCGGGCGAGAGGAAACCGGCACCGCGCGACTTTGGCGCTTTGTTCAGTCTCTCGAACAAGGCAATTTACAACGACGATACCGGGATCTTCGGTGAGATCAGCAAGAAGATGGTCGCCGGTTCCACCGAACGTTTCCGGCGGGTGCTGCTGGAACCCGTGCTGGCAAATGCGGGTCTTGGCAACCTGATGGCGGATGGCAACCCGGTTTTCCACGCCAGCCACGGCAACCTTGCCGCCAGTGGGGCAGCGCTGGACGTTACCTCGCTGTCGGCGGCGCGTGTGGCGCTGCGCAGCCAGCGGGGCACCCAAGGCGAATACTATGCGATTGAGCCTTGGGCCCTTGTGGTGCCGCCGCAGCTGGAAACCAAGGCACAGCAGCTGATGGCCGAAATCAACGCCACCAAGTTCAGCGATGCAAACCCGTTCTCCGGCGCGCTGGAAATCATCGTCGAAGTGGGTCTGACAGACCCGCTGGCCTGGTACCTGATCGGCAACCCGGCTTCGCATGACGGGCTGGCCTATTCCTATCTGGACGGGCAGGCCGCGCCGCGAGTCGAAAGCAAACCCGGCTGGAATACGCTTGGAGTCGAGTTCCGCCTGGTCTGGGCTGTGGATGCCCGGTTTGTCTCGTGGGCCTCGTGGTACAAGAACCCCGGCGCATGATGACGACCGCAGGGCGCTGATGGCGCCAAAAGCATTCTTCGGGGCGGTTCTGGGATTGCCCGCCCCGAAGTTCAACCCGGTGCAAGGCTGATCGAGAACATGGCTTCCCTTCCCCCTCTCTTGGCAAGCGAAACGGTTGCGGCGCAGCTTCTGGACATGAAGCCTGCCGAGTTTCGCGCACTGGTCAAGGCTGGGCACCTGCCGAAGGGGCGGGAAATCGCGCCGGGCTATGTGCGCTGGGTGACGGATGATCTGCGAGCCATCGCCAGCGGTGCCGCGATAGATGGAGGGATTGACTGGTGAGGAAGCAAGGCCGCAAGCCCTACGTTTTTGAGGCGAAACTCGGATACGTCTATTTCCGCAAGGGTGGCAAATATCTCCACCGCTTCACCGCACCCGAGGGCACCGCCGAATTCGACCGGCAGTATTGGGAAGTGCGAACCGGCAAGACGCAGACCGCCAAGCGTGGGTGGAGCGCCGCCATGAAAATCCTGCGGGAATCCGACCGCTGGGCGGCAAAGTCGGTGCGCTACCGGCAGGACCTTGAGCCTGTGCTTGCTTATCTGGAGGAAAAGATCGGCAAGAGCGATGTGACGCGCCTGACACAGGCCGACATTTACGCTTCGATGGACAAGAACAAGCACCGCGTCCGGTTCGCAAACTACATCCCGGTGGCAGTGTCCATGATAGCCAAGGAACTGATCCGTCGCCGTTGGCTGACCGAGAATCCCGCCATCGGCATCGAGCGCCTTGTGGTGCCGAAGGAACGGCAACAGCCGCATGTGCCATGGCCGGATGCGGCTGTTGCCAAATTCCGCGCCGAGGCTGGCCCGTTGGAGCGCCTGATCTTCGAGATTGGCGTGGGCACTGTCCAGCGCCCGAGCGACTGGCTGCAATTCACTTGGGGGGACTATGACGGAGACAGCCTCAAGCTGCGTCAGGGCAAAACCGACAAGCCGCTGACCCTTCCCTGCACTGGCGCGCTTAAGGCCGCGCTGGATACCGCCAAGGCAGCCCTGCCCTTCTCGCCCATGCCCAACCTGCACATCATCAGGAAGCAGGACGGCAGCCGCATGGTCTATCGCCGCCTCGCTGAAATCATGCGGGCAGAGCGGGTGCGCCTTGATCTTGTGACCTACGATCTGCACGCCCTGCGCTATCGGGGCGTGATGGAACTGGCATGGGCAGGCTGCGACGATGACGAAATCATGAGCTACAGCGGCCATGCCACCAAGGCCATGGTTCTCAAGTATGCGGGCGAAGCCCGCCAGATCATGCGGGCACGTCAGGCGCGGGAGAAGCGCCAATGAACAGAACGGAAGCGAAACAGGAACGTGATAACCGGAGTGATAACTGCTTGACGCCACTTTCCAGAAAACTTAATGAAGTCAGCACCGAGGCGGGTGGGCAGGCAGGCTATGCACCGGATTGCAAATCCGAGTAGACCGGTTCGATTCCGGTACCCGCCTCCAGCGAATTCAATGGATTAGTGATGTGTTCGGCCATCAGGGTATCACCTTGGGTATCACGTTTCTGTTCTGTGCCTGTTCTGTTCATCGCCGTTTTGCCGCCGCCTGACGCGCCCGCATGATTTGCCGCGCCTCGCCTGCATATTTCGTGATCATCGCTTTGGTCGTGTGGCCGCTGTAGCTTGCAATCTCGTCATCGTCGCACCCTGCCCAAGCCAGTTCCATGACGCCAGGCTAGCGCAGTGCATGCTGATCGAATTCCATCATCCCCAGCCGCTTGCGTTCCTTGATCATGTGATCGGCCATGGTGCGGTAAATCATTGGCCCACCGTAAGAATTTGTAAGGATATGGCGGTTCGGCATGGGCGCGAGCCTCAGGGCCCGCCTTGGCCGCATCCAGCGCCGCCCTGAGCGCAGCGGTGCAAGGAAGGGTAAGCGGCACATCCGCTTGATGCGGCGCAGCTTAAGCATCTGGCCATCATGGTCGCCCCGGGTGAAGCCGATCCGGTTGCCCGGGCGCTGCCCACTGCCGATCCCGGTTTCAAGGATCAGCCTCGCCACCGAGTCGCCTTCGGCCCGCATCTTCACAACTGCCCGGTGAGGCCACGGCACATGCGGCTTTTTCTTTGCTTTCGGCATGGCCTTGGGCAACACGCCGATTGTTGGATCGAAGAACCAAGGGTGCCTTGATCATCAGGCCCTCTCCCGGCTATGCGCGTTTGTCAGATACGGTCGCAGATCTCGGCGCCGGAGGCTTCACCGGGACAGGACAGGCCACCGACGGCCCGGTTTGCCCAAAAATCTTTAAAGATTTTTGCCAAGAATTTTACGTAAAATTCTTGGGCAGCGCAGGCTGCGGCGGCGGTGGCGATCTGTGAAACTCAGCGCCGACCGCCAGTGGCGGAGGCCTGCGGCGCGGATATTTGTGCCAGCAAGAAACCATCAGGGCGGGACGGGCACGATGCCGCGCTTGCTTGCCCATGGCGATGATCGTTTGCGCGTTCCTTCACAGACCGGGCTCAGATTCCGCCACGGTTCCAGCCCCGCCCGCGATCACCGAACATCTCATGCCCCGTGGCCGTCACAGCCAGCGTATCCTCCAGCTTGATGAAGCCGCGCGTCGGGTGCAGCATCGTCGTCTCGACCGAGATCACCATGCCCTCTTGCAGCGCGCGCGTGGCGTCGACGCCTTCATAGGCGACCGGGTGGTTGGTCATCAGGAACGGCACCTCATGGCTGATCAATCCCATGCCATGCGCGAAGAAATCGGTGAAGGGTGCCGCGGGCAGGCCACGCAGCACCGCTTCGGCTTCGGCTATCATCACGCCGCCGGGGATGCCGGGTTTCACATGGGCAAAGGCCGCCTGCTGCACAGCCTCCACCTGCGCCAGCAGATCCTGCAATTCGCCGTCCGGGTCGCCCAGCAGGCCCATGCGGCAGAGGTCGCCGATATAGCCGTGGTAATTGCCGCCGGAATCAATCGACAAGACCTCGCCCGCCCGCCAGACCTGATCCGATGACGCGCGGTTGTGGCTGGCCCCCAGCGTCAGCAGGCAATAGTCGAAATGCAGGCCGCGCATGGTTTCCTGCCGGCGCAGTTCCTCGATGATGCGGGTCTTGGTCCAGCCGTCCTGCGCCGCGCCGATCGTCGCCATCATGGCATCGGTGATCAGTTCCGACGCCTGCCGCAGCAGCGCCAGTTCGGCGGGCGTCTTGATGGCACGCATCTGTTCCAGCATGGTGGTGGCATCGGCCAGCCCCGGGCAGGCGGCCAGCACCTGATGCGCATTCACCGGCAGGAAAGACGGCTCGATGCCGATGCGCAGGCCCGCAGCGCCGATCTTTTGCAGATGCTCCAGCGCCAGCGCCGCCGCATCCACCGCGCCCCAGGTGGCGGGCAGCACCGTCGGCGTCCAGAACGGGTGGTTGGCATGTTCGGCCCCCTCCATCCGGTTGCCGATATAGGCGGCCTGATCGGGCTGGCCCCGCCGGTAGATCACCACCGGCAGATACCGGCTGTGCCCGATGGCATCCATCGCGGCAAAGAAGATGAAGCGGTAGCCGCCCAGCAGATATTGCACATTGTGTTTCGAGGTGACGAGCAGCACATCCAGCCCCGCCGCCTCCATCAGCCGGTCGATCCGGGCCAGATCGGGTCGCAACAATGCCGGGCGTGCTGGATCGGGGCTGGCCGGTTCTGCCTGTTGTGCCGACGGATGCGACTCGGACGCGGACATTGGTCGGACAAGATCGGCGGGCGATGGGGGCATGGCGGGGCCTCTGGCTGGTGTCCGGCACAGGGAAAGACGCGCTGTCCGGATTCCGGGTGAATGTGGTCCGACCAGAGTGCCGCGATTGTGCTGGCCGGGCAAGGCTTGCTTTTGCCGCCGATACTGTATACCGATGTATGCAATATGGCCCAGCCTTGGATCGCCGCCATGCCCTTCACCCGCCCCCGCCTGTTGACCGTCGCCCTTGCCATCGGCGGTGCCGCGCTGTTCCAATGGGCGGGCCTGCCGTTGGCGTTTCTGTTCGGGCCGATGGCGGTCTGCCTGGTTGCGGCGCTGGCGGGGGCCCGGCTGCAGGGGCTGGGCCAGGTGTCGGTGGCGGCGCGCACCATTCTGGGCGTGGCGGTGGGGGCCTCTGTCACCCCCGCGCTGATCGGGCAATTGCCGCTGATGGGCCTGTCGCTGGCGCTGATCCCGGTTTATGTGGCGCTGATCGCGCTGGTGGGCGTGCCGTTCTTTCACCGCATCTGCGGCTTTGACCGGGTGACGGCCTATTACGCCGCCATGCCCGGCGGTTTGCAGGACATGGTGACATTCGGGGCCGAGGCGGGGGGCGATGTGCGCGCCCTGTCGCTGGTGCATGCCACGCGCGTTCTGATCATCGTCACCATCGCGCCTTTGCTGCTGACCACGCTCTACGGCGTGGCGCTGACCAACCCCATCGGCGCACCGCTGGCCGATGTGCCACTGGACCAGCTGGCGCTGATGGTGCTGGCGGCTCTGGTGGGCTGGAAGGGCGGCGAGCGGATCGGGCTGTTCGGCGCGGCCATTCTGGGGCCGCTGATCGTGACGGCGGCGCTGTCACTGGCCGGAGTGATCCACATGCGCCCGCCGGCCGAGGCGGTGCTGATGTCACAACTGCTGATCGGGATGAGCATCGGCGTTTATTATGTGGGCGTCACCCTGCGCGAATTGCGCAATGTCGTGGCGGCGGGCGTGGCCTTTGTGCTGTTGCTGGCACTGATGGCGGCAGCCTTTACCGAGCTTGTGGTGCTGACCGGCCTTGCACCGCCGGTCGAGGGCTTTCTGGCCTTTGCCCCCGGCGGGCAGGCGGAAATGACCGTGCTGGCCATCGTGGCCGGGGCCGATCTGGGGTTTGTCGTGACGCATCACCTGATGCGGATCATCGTGGTGATCACCGGTGCGCCCGTTCTGGCCCATCTGCTGCGGCTGGGCGGCAGGGGTGGCTAACTGTCCGGTCGCGGCATCTGGTGGATCGGGACGATGTTGAACCTGCAAGGCTCTGATGTCGCGAAACTGCGGACAGTTGGCTGGGCGTCGGGCCATTCAGGGTGTTGAGCCTGCGCGCGGCCTGTCGCCGATCAGCCATCCAGATCCAGCGCCAGCGCGTGAATGCGCCCCACCAGATCGGGGCCAAGCGCCGCATGCACCGCGCGGTGCCGCGCCAGCCGGGACAGCGGGGCCAGCGCCGCCGCCCGCATCACCACGTTGAAATGCGTCTGGCCGCCCTCGCGCCAGCCGCCATGGCCGCGGTGCGACTCGCTGTCGTCCTGCACCTCCAGCACGCGGGGCGCAAAGGCCGCCTCCAGCCGATCACGAATTTCCGCCGATATGCTCATTTTGTCCCGTGCCCCCTTCTGTTCCGCGCCAGAACCCCTAAACTCTCGCCTCCGAGTCGGAAAGGCCAGCAGAATGACAAACCGCCCCCCCTTTGAGTTCGATATCCGGGTGTCCTCGGACAAGAAGCGGCGCAAGACGGGCCGGCGCGGCATGTCGGGCGCGTTCGAAACCTCGACCCGGGGGTGTGATTATCCCGGCTGTCAGGAACCCGGCACCTACCGCGCGCCGAAATCGCCCGAATTGCTGGATGAATTCCTGTGGTTCTGCAAGGATCACGTGCGCGAATACAACCTGAAATGGAATTTCTTCCAGGGCACCACGGATGAGGATTTCCAGAAGTTTCTGGAAAAAGATCGCCTGTGGGGCCGCGAAACCCAGCCCTTCACCAAACGCCCCGACGAGGGCCGGGTGTGGTCGCGCCTGGGTGTGAACGACCCGATCGAGATATTGGGCGAAAAGGCCACGCAGAACCCCGGCAAGCAGCCGCTGAACCAGGCCACCCGCAAACTGCCGCCGCCCGAACGCAAGGCGCTGGAGATTCTGGATGCCCGCGACACGTGGACCAAACCCGAGATCCGCAAGCAATACAAATCGCTGGTCAAAGACCTGCACCCCGACATGAACGGCGGCAACCGCGACGACGAGGACAGGTTGCAAGAGGTTGTCTGGGCCTGGGACCAGATCAAGGACAGCCGGTTTTTCCGGGATTGAGTGGCAAATCCGACTTTCGGCCTTGCATCAAACCCCGGATGCCCAAGCGCATCCATCCTCTGTGGAGCTACCTATGCCCTGCCTTGGTGTCCTGTTCGCGCTGACCGAAACCGAAGCCACCGCATTGTCGGCTCTGCCCGGGCATGTCGCGCGGGTGAACCATGTGAAGGAAGTGCTGGAGCCCGCGGCCTTCGACGGCCATCCTTCACGCCTTGCGGAAGTTGATCAGGCCTGGGATCCGATTCACCGCAGCCTCACTGACGGGCGGCTGGCCAATGACAACGGCGCATACCCGCTGAACGCAACAATCCTGGGCGGCGAACCGCTGCATGAGCGTGGTGACTACATCATGTGGCTGAAGCCACCCGGGATGGTGCACGATGTTGCCGAGGCGCTGCGGCAGCTATCGGTCGACAGGCTGCACGCAGGCTATGCCAAGATCACGCCGGATGACTATGGCATGCCCACCAGCGCCGACGACCTCAGCTTTACCCTGCAATGGTTTGACGGCCTGCCCGCCTTTTATGCCCGCGCAGCGGCGGCGGGCGACTGGGTGCTGTTCACCGTCGATCAGTAGGCGCTCACGCCGCCCGGAACTCCAGCGCCAGCCCGTTCAGGCAATGGCGCTTGCCGGTGGGCGCCGGGCCATCGTCAAAGATATGGCCGAAATGCCCGCCGCAATTGCTGCAATGCACCTCGGTGCGGGTGGCAAAAAAGCTGTTGTCCTCTTTAGTGCCGATGGCACGGGGCAGCGACCGGGTAAAGCTGGGCCAACCCGTGCCGCTGTCATACTTGTCGTCCGACGCATAGGCGGCCTGCCCGCAGCCCGCGCAATGATAGACCCCCGCCCGGGTTTCCTTGTCCAAGGGGCTGGTGAAGGGGCGTTCGGTATTCTCCTCGCGCAGCACGTCATAGGCGGCGGGGCTAAGGCGTGCGCGCCATTCCGCCTCGGTCAGGATAAAGGGAAAACTGCCCTCTGCGGCGCGCAAAGGGGCACCGAATGCGGCAAAGGCGGCGGCGGTGGCAAGCAGGTGGCGGCGGTTCATCGGCACTATCCTTTTCACGCGGCCCGAAAACCGGGCTGTTGACAACAGTAACGCAGGCCGCGGCGAAAAGTTGCAGCGCGGGCCGCTTCGCCGCCGCGCGGCCCCCCTTCCCCTTGCACCCCCGGGCGATATGTTCCATCAACGGCAGGGCACACAACATGGCGGACGGAATGCTGGACACACCTTTGAAACCCACCGAAGAGATCTCCGTGCGCGAGGTCTTCGGGATCGACACCGACATGAAGGTCAAAGGTTTCGCTGACCGCACCGACCGCGTGCCCGACATCGACCCCACCTACAAGTTCGACCCTGACACCACGCTGGCCATCCTTGCCGGTTTTACCTACAACCGGCGGGTCATGATCCAAGGCTACCACGGCACCGGCAAATCCACCCATATCGAACAGGTGGCGGCCCGGCTGAACTGGCCCTGCGTGCGGGTGAACCTTGATTCGCACATCTCTCGCATCGACCTGATCGGCAAGGACGCGATCAAGCTGGTGGACGGCAAGCAGGTGACGGCGTTTCAAGAGGGCATCCTGCCCTGGGCCTTGCGCAACGCCTGCGCCATCGTGTTCGACGAATATGATGCTGGCCGCGCCGATGTGATGTTCGTGATCCAGCGTGTGCTGGAAACCGACGGCAAGCTGACGTTGCTGGACCAGAACACCGTGATCACGCCCCACCCCAGTTTCCGGCTGTTCGCCACCGCCAACACCGTGGGTCTGGGCGACACGACCGGGCTTTACCACGGCACCCAGCAGATCAACCAGGGCCAGATGGACCGCTGGTCGCTGGTGGCCACGCTGAACTACCTTTCCCACGATGCCGAGGCAGCGATCGTGCTGGCCAAGAACCCGCATTACAACACCGAAAAAGGCCGCAAGCAGATCAACCAGATGGTCACGGTGGCCGATCTGACGCGCACCGCCTTCATGAACGGCGACCTTTCCACCGTCATGTCGCCGCGCACCGTCATCGCCTGGGCGCAGAACGCCGAGATTTTCCGCAACGTGGGCTATGCTTTCCGCCTGACCTTCCTCAACAAATGCGACGAGCTGGAGCGGCAGACCGTGGCCGAATTCTATCAGCGCTGCTTTGCCGAGGAACTGCCGGAAAGCGCCGCCTCCATGGCGATGCGGTGATGCGCCCCGGCCCGGCCCCTGCGGTGCTTCTGGCGCTGGCGGTGGGTCTGGCCGGATTCGCCCAGCCCGCACGGGCCGACGATGGCCTGAAAAAGCTGATCCCGCTGGTCGAGATCTATGACGTGCGCAAGCCCGCCCGACCCGGCTTCGATGTGGCGGGCATCCGCTGTGCCGCGCTGTTCACGGCCCAAAAACACTGGAAAGACACCCATCCGCGCACGGCCGGGCGGGGCCCGTCGCCCAAGCAACTGAAAATCGTCGCAACGCATCTGACCCGCTCCGAGATTTTCCGCCGCGAACAGGGGAAGGGCATGGTCGAATCCTATGAAACCGTGCTGGCCGACGTGCAGCGCGTCATCCAGCTTTACCTTGCCCGGTTCGAAACGCGTGCCGAAGGCGGCGCGCATCCCTGGCAGGGCGATGGCCTGATCCGCGGCGACAGCGCCTATTGCAAGGCGTTGGGCGAAGACTGACATGCGTCTGGCAACAGTGCTGGCTCTGCTGCCCGGCATCGCCATCGGCGGTGCCGCCGATCTGCTGACTGCGCAATGCGCCGCCTTCTGGCTGGGCCGCGATGACTATGCCGCGCGCTCGGCCTATCTGGACCGCACCCCCGGCGACCTGCTGCTGGCGCGGGATTTCCGCGATGCCGCCGTGCGCCTGAACAACGGCGCGGCAGCCCCGGTGGATGCCTTCATCGCGGCCGAGCGGCACAACATGGCCCTGCTGACCGAGGCGATGATCCTTGGCGACCGGCAAAGCCGCGACCTGCATGACAGGCTGGCCGCCCGCTGTGCAGGCCCCGCCAAGCCGCAGCCCTGACCCTTTAACGCTGCGCCCGCGCCAGTAGCGCCACCGCCGCCAGCCCCACCAGCATCACCAACAGCGCGGCGGGTGCGGCATCGCCCAGACGCTCAAGGCTTGCCTGTTCATGCACCCGTGTGGCCAAGGTGTTGTAGTTGAACGGCCGCAGCAACAGCGTGGCGGGCAGTTCCTTCACGCAGTCGACAAACACCACCAGCAGCGCCGTCAGCACCGACCCGCGCATCAGCGGCAGATAAACCGCGCCCAGCGTTCCCCCCGCCCCGCGCCCCAGCGACCGTGCCGCCATCGGCAGGCTGGGGGATATGCGGCCAAAGGCGGCATCCACCGCCCCCTGCGCCACGGCAAAGAACCGCACCGCATAGGCCAGCACCAGCGCCGCCGCCGTGCCGGTCAGCATCAGCCCCGGGTCATGCCCCGTGACCGCCAGCACCGCATCGGCCACCCGGTGATCCAGCGCCGCCAGCGGCACCAGAAACCCCAGCGCCAGCACCGCACCGGGGGCCGCATAGCCCAGCGTCGTCAGCGGCAACACCAGACGCGGCAGCCCCCGGCCCGCCTGCCCCCGCCCCGCCAGCCGCACGCCATACACCAGAAACAGCGCCGCCCCCACCGTCAGCACCGCCGCAGCCCCGCCCACCACCAGCGTATTCACCAGCGCCCGCAACAGCCCCGGCGACACCCAGGCATCAAGGTTGCGCAACCCATGCACCAGCATCACCCCCACCGGCAGCAGAAACCCCATGGCAAAGGGCAGCAGGCAAAACATGGTCGCCGCCGCCGCCGCCCAGCCCCGCAGGCGCTGCGGCAGGACAGGCCGCTGCGACCGCGACAGCCGGTGAAACCGCGCGCCGCGCCGCGCGCCACGCTCCAGCCCCAGCAGCAGGAAGATCAGCAGCAGCACCACCCCGGCAATCTGCGCCGCGCCGCCGGCATTGCCCCCGGTCAGCCAGACCGAGAATATGCCCGTGGTCAGCGTCTGCACGCCGAAATGCTCCACCGTGCCGAAATCGGCCACCGTCTCCATCAGCGCCAGCGCCACGCCCGCCGCAATCGCGGGCCGGGCCAGCGGCAGACCGATGCGGAAAAACAGCCCCCATGGCCCCGCCCCCAGCGCCCGCGCCACCTCATAGGCGCAGCCCGATTGTTCGCGGAACGCCGCCCGCGCCAGCAGGAACACATAGGGGCACAAAGCCGCCGCCAGCACCACAATGGCCATCTCGGGCGAACGCACCTCGGGAAACCAGTAATCCAGCCGCGATTCCCACCCCGTCGCCGCGCGCAGCGCCACTTGCAGCGGCCCCGCGTAATCAAAGAAATCGGCCAGCGCATAGGCCCCCACATAGGCCGGCACCGCCAGCGGGAACAGCAGCGCATGGTCAAACAGCCGCGCCAGCGGAAAGCGGTACATCGTCACCAGCCAGGCCGCCCCGCTGCCGAACACCGCCACCAGCACCGCCACCCCCGCCATCAGGTAAAGCGTGGTCCCCAGATAGCGTGGCAGCACCGTGGCCATGAGATGCGGCCAGATATTCTCCACCGGATGAAACGCGATCCAGACCACCGACAGTATCGGCGCCAGCACCAGTGCCGCGATCAGCGCCGCGCCCAGCGACCAGCCATCCGGCCAGACCCGCCGCCAGCGCCGCGCGGGAAGATGAGTGTTTTGGTGGGTCATCACCCGGGCAGAGCTACAGGAAAGCGGTTTAACTGTCCAGAAAACCTCGTATAGTCGGGGCTTACATGGTTTCCTGACAGGCAAGGCCCGGCACCCTATGCGCATCGTCTACCACCTTGGCGCCCATTGCACCGACGAAGAACGCCTGCTCAAATGCCTGCTGAAGAACCGCGGACGGCTGGCGACCGAGGGCATCGTGGTGCCCGGCCCTGCCCGCTACCGCACGCTTCTGCGCGACACGGCGGTGACGCTGAAGGGCGAGGCCGCCACCCGCGACACGCAGGCGCTGGTGCTGGACCAGATCCTTGACGATGCCGATGCCGAACGCCTGATCCTCAGCTGGGACAGTTTCCTCAGCTATCCGCAATGGGTGCTGCGTGGCATGCTCTACCCCGCTGCGGGCAAACGGGTGCGCTCCTTCACCCAGATTTTCCCGGAGATCGAGGCTGAATTTCATCTGGCGATCCGCAACCCCGCCACGTTTCTGCCCGCGCTGTTCCAGAAACAGCGCGGCAAGACCTATGAGGAATTCACCGAAGGCACCGATCCCATGCAATTGCGCTGGTCGGATCTGATCGGCAACATCCTGTCGCTGAACCCCGATGTGCCGCTGACCATCTGGTGCGACGAGGATACGCCGCTGATCTGGCCCGAGGTGTTGCAGCGCGTCACCGATCACAGCGACGATCTGGTGCTGGAAGATACCGACGATCTGCTGGCCACCATCATGTCGCCCGACGGGATGGCGCGGCTGCGCAGCTATCTTGCCAGCCACCCGCCCGTCACCGAAATGCAGCGCCGTCGCATCGTTTCGGCATTTCTCGACAAATTCGCGCTGACCGAACAGATCGAGATGGAGCTTGAGGTGCCGGGCTGGACCGAAACCCTGGTCGCGGCCCTGACGGCGCAGTATGAGCAAGATGTCGAACGCATCGCCCGCATGCCCGGCGTGACGTTCATCGCGCCGTGAGCGGCGGTATGACGGGCCGAGACCGGCCCGCCCCCGCCCTCAGCCCATGGCCTCAGCCCATGCCCAAAGCGGCCTTGTACATCTCCATGATCGCCTCTTCCTCGGCAATTTCGTCGGGCTTGCGCTTGCGCAGGGCGATGACCTTGCGCATCACCTTGGTGTCATAGCCGCGGCCCTTGGCCTCGGCGAACAGTTCCTTTTCCTGCTCGGCGATGTCTTTCTTTTCGGCGGCAAGGGTTTCGGCGCGCTCGATGAACTGGCGCAGTTCGTCGGCGGTCACGCTGTAGCTGTCGATCGGGTCGCTCATCCGGGCCTCATGTTGTTTTCCGCGCGCCCCGTTGCCGGGCGACGCGGGCGGTTTTCTGCTCCTTCCCTACCTGCGCGACGGGGCCGGATCAAGCGGTGCCGCGGCATCCTTGGCCTTGCCAGCGCCGGGCCGCTGGGCTAGGCGGATGCCGGACAGAAAACGGGGGTGGCCGATGGATGTGCTGATCTGGGGCGGGGCGGCGCTGTCGCTGGCGGGCATCGCCGGGCTGGTCTGGTGCATCGTGGCGGCGCTGTCGGCACGCCGTGCCGGCCTGCCCGATGACGTGATGCGCACAAAGTTGCAGCGCGTGGTGGTGATGAACCTGGCCGCTCTGGGCATCTCGGCGCTGGGGCTGATGCTGGTGGTGGTGGGCATCCTGCTGGGCTGACGCCCAGACCGCCTCTAACCCTCGTTCAGGCTGCCCAGTGTCAGGCCCTGACGGAACAGCTCATCCAGCAGGGGTGCCGGGGTGTAAAGCTGCGGCGCATCCGCCGCCCACACCCGCAGGTCGCGGCGCAAAATCAGCAGGGTCTGCCGTTCGGCCCAGAACATCGGCCCGCCCTCCCAGCGTGGAAAGCCCTGCCCCAGCACCAGCGCCAGATCAATGTCCGACGGGCAGCGCGCCCCGCCCTCGCCCAGAACGCGCGCGCCCTCATTCGCCATCGCCCCCAGCAGCCGCGCCATGATGCCCGCACGGTCCAGCGGTTTGCCTGCCGCCACCGGCGCCTCGCCCCCTGGCGCCACCAGACCGTCAAAGCCGAAATGCGCCAGCGCCGCGGTGATCCGGGCGGGGTCGGTGCCGCCCGCCACCAGATGCGCCGCCGCGCGCAGGCAAGCCGCCCTGACCCGCGCGCCAATGCCGCCCGGCACCGCAGACCACACCGCCACCCGCCCCAGTTTGCGCGCCAGCGCAAGCAGTTGCGCCACCCGCGCCGGGGCGGTGCCCTGCGGCACCACCAGTTCGGCCAGCCTTTCCCCGGGCGGCAGTTGCAGCGAAAGCCCCGGCCCGCCGCCGCCCAGCGTCACTGCATCGGGCAGCGCGCCCGCATCCTCGCCCGGCAGCGCCAGCACCAGATCGGCCCCGGTCAGCGCCGCCGCCCCCAGTGCCGGTTGCAGCCGCGCCCAATCGGCATCCCGCGCAGCCGCCGTCAGCGTGCCCGCCGCCACCGCCTGTTCCTGCCGCCCGGCAATCCGCTCCAGCGCCGCCACCAGCGCCGGGCGCTCCACCCCCGCAAGCGTCACCGGCAGGCCCGCCTGCACCAGCGCCAGCGCCAGATCGGCGGCCTCATCCCCGGTGCCCAGAATACCCACCTGCGCCAGCGGCGGTGCGGCCACGCGCGCTTCGGGCATTTTGGCCGCACGGCGTTCGGCAAAGAACACATGCCGCAGCCCAATCGCCTCCGGCGAGCCCACCAGATCAAGGAAAGCCGCGCGCTCGAAGGCCAGACCCTGCGCAAAGGGCAACAGCAGCGCCGCCTCGACACAATCGATGATCCGGCCCGGCCCGGGCAGCCGCGCCGCCCCCTGCGCCTTGCGCGCCGCAGCCAGCACCGCCTGATAGCCCGCCACATCGCGCAGCCCCTCGCGCCGGTCACGGGTGGGGGGCAGGCCCAGCCCGATGGACGTCCGCGCCATGGCCAATGCCGCCGCCTCCAGCCCGTCTTCCACCACCTGATCCACCAGCCCCAGCGCCATCGCCTCGGCGGCACCGACGGGCCGGCCGGTCAGCATCAGGCGCAACGCCTCGGCCGCGCCGATCAGCCGGGGCAGGCGCTGCGTGCCGCCCGCACCGGGCAGGATGCCCAGATGCACCTCGGGCAAGCCCAGCCTTGTGCTGGCCAGTGCGACCCGGGCATGCGCGGCAAGCGCAATTTCCAGCCCGCCGCCCAGCGCCGTGCCATGCAGGGCCGCGATCACCGGCTTGGGGCTGGCCTCGATCTGGTTGCACAGGTCGGGCAACACCGGGGCGCGCGGCGGCTGGCCGAATTCCGCCAGATCGGCCCCGGCAGGAAAAGTGCGCCCCTCCGCGCGGATCACCACCGCCTGCACAGCATCATCCGCCAATGCCTCGGCCAGACCCGCCGCCAGCCCCGCACGCAGCGCATGGCCCAGCGCATTCACCGGCGGATGGTCGATGACCAGCACCATAACCTCACCCGCGCGGTGACGTTGCACCACCTGCTGCCCCGCCTCCGCCATGCCGCCCCCCTTGCCCTTTGGCGTATTTAACAGGCGGATGACGCGCTTTGGCAAGTGTTTCCGGGGGGTTGGCCGAATTCCGGGCAAAAGGGGCAGCGCAAAGCCGCGCCGCAGGCCAATTGCGGGGCGGGCCGCAGCCCCATGCCACGCGGCAATGCGCCGCCCTTTCTTCCTGCGACGGGGCTGGATATGCTGGCCGCACACCTGCCCGACCGCGGGCCTGCCGCCTGAAGGAGATTTCATGGACATCCGCCCGCTGACCCCCGGTTACGCCGTATCCCCCCAGATCGCGCTGGAGGACCTGCCCGCCATCAAGGCCGCCGGTTTCACCACGTTGATCGACAACCGCCCGGATGCCGAAATTCCCGGCCCGCTGCACACCGCGGCCATGCAGGCGGCGGCCGAGGCGCAGGGCCTGACCTTTGTCGTGAACCCGATCATCTCGGGCGGCATGACGATGGAGAATGTGGCCGCCCAGCGCGCCGCCATCGACGCGGCCACCGGCCCCGTGCTGGCCTATTGCGCCTCGGGCAACCGTTCGTCCCAGGTCTGGGCGCTGGCGCTGGCCGGGCAGATGCCTGCGGATGACCTGATCGGTATACCGGCACGCTTCGGCTATCAGCTGGAGGGCCTGCGCGGCACGATCGACCGTCTGGCGCAGCAGGGCTGACAGCGCGCGCATGGTCATCCGGCCTGCCCCACCCCGGGCAGCGCCGCCAGAGCGCCAGCGCCGGACAACACCTCAGCCCCGGGCAGCGCCAGCCGCAAGGCGCGCTGGCCGCGGTGCTGGCCAAGCCGCCCCTCGGCCAGTTTCTGCCCTGTCAGCCCCTCGCAGGCGATACGGTCCACCGTGGCCAGCGGCAGCGCCAGCACATCGCCGGGGGCCAGTGCCATGACCTGCGCCAGTGGCAGGCTGAGACGGCACAGCACGGCCTCGATCACGCAGGCCGAAGCCATGACCTGAAGCGCCAGCGCCGCCTGAAACTGTTGCGCCGCCCCGGCCTGCACCGCCGGGGGCACCACGGCAGGGGGCCGCTGGCCGCGCCCGCTGGCAGGCAGCGCCAGCAGCATCTGCCCTTGCCGCACACCCTCGGCCAGCGCCAGTTCGGCCTGCAACACCCGGTAAGCCGCATCTTCCAGCAGCAGGCCCAGCGGACGCGCATCATCGAGAAACGACGCATAGCGAAAACCACTGGCCCAGACGCGATCCGCCTCGGCCAGCAGCCCGGTTTCCAGATCGGCCAGCGCCGCGTCGATGAAGCCCGCCACCATGGCCGCATCGGTGCGGGTGGGTTTGCGCGGCAGCGGCGGCTGGGGCAGCACCCGGCCCATCGTCTGCACCTCGGTCATCGCAGCCAGCGTGCCCGGCGCGATCACCAGCAGGCCCAGCGCGTCGCCCGGCCCTTCCAGCACCGCAATCAGCGCGCGTTCGGGCGGCAGTTCCAGCAGTACCGCCAGCGAATGCACCCCGGCGGTCAGGCGCGTCACCTCAAGCCCCAGCGCGAAACTGTCGCGTGCGGCGCGGGCCAGCGCCAGAGGCCAGCCGCGTTCGGCCGCGGATGCGGGCGGCCCGGCCGGCTGCTGCACCACCGCCAGTTTCCGCCTGATACCGCCCTGTTCCGCCATGACGCCCCGCTGCCTGCCCGCCCGCCTGCCCCGTTCCAACACCGGCTTTTCCGACACTGGCCCGGCCTTCTGGCCCGCCTGCACCAGACCTGCCACGCAAGGCTTAGCAATTGGTGAATGCCGGGCGGATCAGACCCGGTTTCAGGCTGCTTTTTCCAGCCGCAGCGGCAAGGTCACGCGAAAGGCGGCACCGCCCTGCCCCGGCAGATAGCCGATTGTGCCGCCCAGACTGCCCATCACCTCGCGGCAGATCGCCAGCCCCAGACCGGCGCCCCCCGCCCGGGTCTGGTCGGTCAGCCGCGCGAATTTTTCAAACACCAGCGCCTGACTGGCCTTGGGGATGCCCGACCCGTTGTCGATCACATCCACCATCACCCGCCCGCCCCGGTGCCGCACCACGATGCGCAACTCGGGCCGCGCGGCATCGCAATATTTGCGCGCGTTGGAGATCAGGTTGATGAACACCTGCGCCAGCCGGTCGCCATCGGTGCGGATGAACATGTTTTCCGCCGCCGGGTTGCGGTGCAGCGTGAATTCGCGTTCCGGCCGCGTGTGGCTGGCCGCCTGCACCGCGCGGTCAAGCAATTGTTGCAGGTTGGTCAGGCCCAGATTCAACTGCACCGAGCCGTTTTCCAGCACCGACAGATCCAAGAGATCATCCAGCAACCGCGTCAGCCTGATCGCCTCGTCATGCACGATGCGGGCGTATTGCCCGGCCATTTCGGGCGGAACACCCTCCATCAAAATCTCGGAAAACGCGCGGATCGAGGTCATCGGCGTGCGCAATTCATGGCTTATCTGCGACAGGAAGGCATCCTTCTGCACCGAAAGCTGGGTCAGCTTTTCGTTCACCTCGCGCAGCTGGCGCGCGGTGCGGGTCAGTTCCTCGCGCTGCGCCTCAAGCTGTTGCGAATACTCCATGATCTGCGCGGTCTCGTTCGCCACCGCCATCAGATCTTCCACCGTCACTGCCACCCGCCCGGCCAATTGCGAAATCATCGCATGCGCCGTGGCGGCCCCGACCGAGCCCGCAAGCCGCCGCTCCAGCCCCTCGACGAAACCGGGCGTCGCATCGGGCAGATATCCCGCCTTGCCCTGCATGCGCGCCTCGGCCTCAAACAGCGCCAGCGCCGCCTCTTCGCCCAGTATGCGCTGCGCCATGATCAGCAGATCCTCGGCCTCGGCCTTGCCACCGGCCCAGCCCTGCGGCCCCGCCGCCCCGGCATCGAAGACGTTGACAAAGGCGGCACCCTGCATCCGCTCCACCGGCCCCGGAAATGTCAGGATCGAGCCTATGCAAAACGCGGTGGCGTTCAGCACCAGCGACCAGAAGGTCGCGTGCAGCAACGGGTCCAGCCCCTCGACCCCGAACAAGGCCCGGGGGCGCAGCCAGTGCAACCCGAACGGCCCCTCGGCAAACACCCCCGCCGCAATCACCGCATCCGGGCCGAACGAGGGCAGGAACAGCGTATAGGCCCAGACCGCGAAACCGATGGTCAGCCCCAGCGCCGCCCCCACCCGCGTGGCCCCGCGCCAGAAGATGCCGCCCATCATCGCAGGCAATATCTGCGCCACCCCCACAAAGGAGATCAGCCCGATGGACGCCAGCGAGGATGACCCGCCCGACAGCCGGTAATAGGCATAGCCCAGCCCCAGCACCCCCGCGATACTGAACCGCCGCGCCAGCAGAACCACGCGCCGCACATCGCCCGACACCGCCGCACCCGCCACCGCCTGCGCGGGCCGCAGACGCAGCCACAGCGGCATGACGATATGGTTCGACACCATCGTGGCCAGCGCGATCGCCGCCACGATCACCATGGATGTGGCGCTGGAAAACCCGCCCAGAAAGGCCAGCATCGCCAGCCCGCCCTGCCCCTGTGACAAGGGCAGGGTCAGCACGAACAGATCGGGGTTCGACCCTTCAGGCATCATCTGAAGGCCCACCACGGCAATCGGCACCACGAACAGGCTCATGGCAAACAGATACAGCGGAAACGCCCAGCTTGCCGTGGCCAGATGCCGTTCATCGGCGTTTTCCACCACCAGCACCTGAAACATGCGCGGCAGGCAGATCACCGCCGCGGCCGACAGGAACATCAGCCCGGCCCAGCGCCCCGGTTGCAGATCCCATGTGGCGATGCGCGAGGCGTCAATGCGGGCGAAAATGTCGGCCGGGCCATCGGCCAGCCCCCAGACCACGAATATCCCCACGGCCAGCAAGGCCACCAGTTTCACCACCGCCTCTACCGCAATGGCCGTCACCACGCCGGTATGCTGTTCCTTCGCATCCAGATTGCGCGTGCCGAACAGGATGGTGAACAGCGCCAGCCCGCAGGCCACCCAAAGCGAGGTGCTGTCATTGCCCTCGACCACCCAACCCTCGGGCGGCGCACTGGCAAACACCCCGAAGGACAGCGTGACCGACTGCAATTGCAGCGCGATATAGGGCGTGGCCGCCACCACCGCTATCACCGTGACGATCACCCCCAGAAGGTTCGACTTGCCATAGCGGCTGGAAATCAGGTCGGCGATCGAGGTGACGCGCTGCTGCCGCCCGATCCTGACCAGCTTCCTCAGCACCCACCACCAGCCCACGAACACCAGCGTCGGCCCCAGATAGATCGTCAGAAACTCCAGCCCCGACCGCGCCGCATAGCCCACGGCCCCGTAAAACGTCCAGGCCGTGCAATAGATGCTGAGGCTCAGCGTATAGACCAGCGGTGAACGCAGCCAGGGCAGCGCCCCCGCCATCGACCGCCGCTCCACCATGAAGGCCACCAGAAACAGCACGATCACATAGGCAAGGCAGGCCAGCACCAGGATGTTGAACGGCATCAGCCCTCATCCTCCGCCCGGCCCTGATCCTCGTCCGCCGCCGACAGGCCGGGGGCCAGCACAAAGGCCACCGCAACCAGCCCGCCCCAGATCACGAACAGATAGACACCCTTCCAGGCCGTATCCGGCAGGCCGGGCGTCGCCGGCAGCCACAGCATCGGCAGCAGGAAAAAGAACAGCCCCAGCACCGGCAACAGCCGCGCCGCATCGCGCAGCCTGCGGCGGCGGTAGCTGCGCCGCGCCAGAAACAGCGGGGCACGCGGCCGCCTCACCGCGCCACCAGATCCCGGACCGAGGCGATGATCTCGGCATTGGAAAACGGCTTCGACATGAACCGGCTGGCCCCCGCCCGCTCCGCCGCCTCGCGGTCGCGGTCCTGCCCTTTGGCGGTCAGCATCAGCACTGGCAACGCCTCCGTCGCCGGATCGGCGCGCAACGTGGCCAGAATGTCCAGCCCGCTGACACCCGGCAGCATCAGGTCAAGGATCAAAAGGTCGGGCCGCGCCGCATGCACCGCCGCCACCGCATCCACCCCCCCGCCATGCGTGGACACCCGGCAGCCGTCACGGGTCAGGATGAAACGGATCGCCTCGGCGATATTGGGCTCGTCCTCGATCAGCAAGACATGCGCCGTCATGCGCCCCCTCCTCCCCGGTCCTGATGGCCGGTTACTCCCCCTTTGCGGTCTTCCGCCGCCCGCTATGACTATCAGGCCAAATCTCGCCCCTGTCAAAAGCCCTGTGTCCCCACGACATCCGCCAAGGCGTCACACCCCTTCGCTGAGGATCGACGGTTCGCGCCGCGCGGCACAGGCCCCGCGCGCGCAGATGCGGCAGGTGCTGCCCACCGGCACCGCGCCCCCCGTCATCCCCCCCGTCACTCCCCCCGTCATCCCCCCCGCCATCCCTGCGGCCATCCCGTCCTGCGGCGCGATCAGCATGGCCGCATGGCGCAACTCCGGCCCGGCAAAGCCCTGCGGAAATTCCACCTCGCAGAACGCCTGAACAAGGTAGCTGCGCGGCATGCGCCCCTCGGTCTCGACCAGCGCCCTGACCGGGCTGCCCGGCCGCCCCAGCGCAGTATAGAGCGGCCACAGCGGGCAGGCCGCGCCGAAACGCGGCAGCGCAAAACCCTCGGCGGGCTTGCGAAACAGCAAGGTGCCCGAGGCGTCGCAGATCACCAGCCCCGCCACCGACCCCGGCAGCGTCGCCGCCCGCCGCAGCACCGCCAGCACGCCCACGCCAAACTGCCGCGCCACCGCCGCCGCATCGCCGCCCGCCCCCCAGGCCGCGCGAAACGCCGCCTCCGGCATGGCCGCGGCCTCCGCCGCCGCGCGCTCTGCCCAGGCCCCCGCCATGCTGCGCGCCGCCGCCGAGGCAAGATCCCCCGCCGCAGCCAAATCCGCTTGCCAGCCCCGCACCGCCAGCCAAGCCTCCACCTCCTCCTGCGGCGCGGCGATGCCCTGTTCCTCGGCCTGTTCAGACCCGTCCAGATAGGCCACCAGCGCCTCTGCCCCCACCGCCAGCCGCTCGCTGTCCTGATGCAGGTTGCCGTGAAACCGCGCGCGCCAGACCGGGTCAATATCCTCGGTCTCGGCCAGGATCGCGGCGGTGGAGCGCACCGAGCTGACCGCCGACAGCACCTCATGCAGCGCCTGGCTCAGATGCGGGTCATGCGTCATGCGGTCGTTCAGCGCATTCACCGCGCGCTCCAGCTGCCCCAGCCGCCGGTGCTGCGCGGCCAGCAGCCCCGCCCAGCCAGGAAACCGCCCGGCGAAATCCTCGGTCTTGTCCAGTTCCGGCCCCGCAGCCCCTGCCCCGGCCTCAGCTTCCGCCGCCGCCGCACGCAGATCATCCCGCAACGCGCCCCCGGCTCCCTCGGACAGTGCCTCCGCCCCGATGCCCAAAGCCTCCGCCAGCCGCGCCAGCACATCCGCCCCGATCCGCCGCCGGTTGTGCTCGATCAGGTTCAGATACGACGCCGACACCCCCGCCGCCCGCGCAAGATCGGCCTGCCTCAGCCCCAGCGCCAGCCGCCGCTCGCGCAACCGGCTGCCGGTCAACCCGGTCATCGGCATTGAAACCTCCCATGATTTACAAGCCTGCAAGAACTTTACAGCAATCTGAAAACTCGTTCTTCCTTATTTTCCGTCAAGAAATATCCTCGGGGTGGGGTGATGAGCGATCAGAAATCGTCCAGTGGACGATTTCCGCGAAGAACACCCGGCCCGTGGCCGGGCTAGGGGGGGGCAGACAGCCCCTCCCCGGCGGCCAGCCACATGCGCCACCGCTGCATGACATCGCATGAAAAAGGCGCGTCCCGCAGGACGCGCCCCCTTCCGATCAGCGCCAGAAATTCAGTTCAGCGCCTTGTCCGTGACCGCGCTCGTCCAGGCCCCTTCCGGCACCTTCGAAATCACCGGGTCCGACCCGCCGCCCATCAGCGCCGCCACCGTGGCATCGAAATCCGCCACATCCAGCGCGCCGTTCGACCCTGCGGTCAGCTTGGCAATCTCGCCCATCATCCGCTTCTGATGCGCCTCGGTCTGCGCCCCCGTGTCGTCATTTTCCAGCACGATCATCGCCGCCTCGTCGGGGTTCTCCTCGGCATATTTCCAGCCCTTCATCGAGGCGCGGACAAATTTCACCATCTTCTCTTCGAAAGCCGGATCGGCCAGCTTGTCCTCCATCGCATAAAGCCCATCCTCCAGCGTCGCCACGCCCTCGGTGGTGTAGTTGAAGTTCACCAGTTGCTCCGGCGTGATCCCGGCGTCGATCACCTGCCAGTATTCGTTGTAGGTCATGGTCGAAATGCAGGCCGCCTGTTTCTGCAACAGCGGATCCACGTTGAACCCCTGCTTCAGCACCGTCACCCCGTCGCCGCCATCGGTCGACAGGCCCAGCTTCGACATCCAGTTCAGGAACGGGTATTCATTGCCGCCGAACCACACGCCCAGTGTCTTGCCCGCGAAATCGGCAGGCGTCGCCACACCGGATTCCTTCAGGCAGGTCAGTTGCATGCCCGAGGATTTGAACGGCTGCGCGATGTTCACGATCGCCGCCCCCTGTTCCCGCGCCGCCAGCGCCGAGGGCAGCCAGTCCACCATCACATCCGCGCCGCCGCCCAGCAGCACCTGCACCGGGGCCACATCGGGGCCGCCCGGCTTGATCGTCACATCAAGGCCTTCCTCAGTGTAAAACCCCTTGTCCTTGGCCACGTAATAGCCGGCAAACTGCGCCTGCGTGACCCATTTCAGTTGCAGCGTCACCGCGTCCTGCGCGCTTGCGCCAGTAGCGGCCAGCACGGCCAGCGCCGCGCCTGTCAGAATCGTTTTCATCGTCAACCTCCGAGTTGCGCCCCTTGCCGGGGCTTTGTTAATGCCGTTGCGACGGGTGCCAGAACGTCACCCCCCGTTCGATCAGCGCGACCAGCCCATAGAACGCCGATCCCGCCAAAGCCGCCACCGTGATCTCGGCCCAGACCATGTCCAGCCCCAGCCGCCCGACCTCGGTGGAAATCCGAAACCCCATGCCGCGAATAGGGCTGCCGAAAAACTCCGCCACAATCGCACCGATCAGCGCCAGCGTGGTGGCAATCTTTAACCCGTTGAAAATGAACGGCATCGCGGCGGGCAGGCGCAGCTTCCACAGCGTCTGCCAGTAGCTTGCCGAATATGTCGCCATCAGGTCGCGCTGCATCACCTCTGATGCCGCCAGCCCCGCCACCGTGTTCACCAGGACCGGAAAGAACACCATCACCACCACGACCGCCGCCTTGGAATGCCAGTCAAAGCCGAACCACATCACCAGAATGGGCGCGATTCCCACAATCGGCAAGGCCGCCACGAAATTGCCCACCGGCAGCAGCCCGCGCTGCAAGAACGGGCTGCGGTCGATGGCAATCGCCACCAGCACCGCCGCCCCGCAGCCCATGATGTAGCCCGACAGCGCCCCTTTCACGAAGGTCTGCACGAAATCCAGCCACAGTGTCGGCACCTCGGCCGCGATCCGGGCCGCAATCGCCGTGGGGGGCGGCAATATCACCCCCGGCACCGCCAGCCCGCGCACCACGCCTTCCCAGACCACCAGCAATGTGATGCCGAAAATCGCAGGCACCGCCAGCCGCCCGGCCCGGCTGCGCATCAGCGATGACGCCGCCAGCCGCACGTTCAGCGCCCATGCCGCCGCCCAGAAGCCAAAGGCGAACACCAGCCAGATCATCGCGCCATCCCCATCCGCCGCAATGTCACCCGCTGCACCGCGCCGATCAGCGCCACCAGTGCCGCCGCCGCAAAGGCCGCCGTGAAAAGCGCCGCCCAGATCTGCACCGTCTGCCCGTAATAGCTGCCTTGCAGCAGCCGGGCCCCCAGCCCCGCCACCGCCCCGGTCGGCAATTCCCCCACAATCGCCCCCACCAGCGCCGCCGCAATCCCCACCTTCAGCGAGGTGAAGAGATAAGGCATCGACGCGGGCAGCCGCAGCTTCCAGAAGGTCGCGGCCCGGCTGGCGTTATAGGTGCGCAACAGGTCAAGCTGCATCGCATCGGGGCTGCGCAGCCCCTTCACCATGCCCACCACCACCGGAAAGAAGCTCAAGTAGGCGCTGATGATCGCTTTCGGCAGCAGGCCCGACACGCCCACCGAATTCAGCACCACGATGATCATCGGCGCAATCGCCAGAATGGGAATGGTCTGCGACGCAATGGCCCAGGGCATCACGCTCAGATCCATCGCGCGGTTGTGCACGATGCCCACCGCCAGAAGCACACCCGCCGTCGTGCCGATGGCAAAGCCCAGCAGGGTCGCGCTCAGCGTCACCCACCCATGATAGACCAGACTGCGTTTCGACGTGATCGCCTGCCCCGCCAACCCCTCCCACAGCCCCACGGCCACCTGATGCGGCGCAGGCAGCACCGGCCGCTCCTGCACCATGGTAAGCGGCAGAAGTTGCGCAAAGGTTATCGCCGTCCCGGCCCGCGCTGCCTGATCCCGCTCCCACGGCGCGTTCATCCAGACGGCGGCGGCATACCACAGCGCCACGATCACGGCCAATACGGTGAGGATCGGCACCACCGCTTTCATGCACATATCCCCTTGCCGCGCGTGCTTGGGTGCGCCCGCAAGATAGGCATCCCCTGTCCATGCCCTGTGCATCGGTTGTGCATGGCGTCAAACCTCATAGGAATGGCCCGCCCGCAGCCCTTCGCGCACGCGGTGGGCAATCGCAATGAACTCCGCGCTGTCGCGGATATCCAGCGGACGCTCCTTCGGCAAAGGGCTGTCGATCACATCGGTGATCCGCCCCGGGCGGGGGCTCATCACTACGATCCGGGTGGAAAGATACACCGCCTCGGGGATGGAATGTGTAACAAAACCAATGGTCTTGCCAGTCCGCGCCCAAAGCTTCAGCAATTCCTCGTTCAGCCTGTCGCGCACGATCTCGTCCAGCGCGCCAAAGGGTTCGTCCATCAACAAAATATCCGCATCAAAAGCCAGCGCCCGCGCAATCGAGGCCCGCTGCTGCATCCCGCCCGACAACTGCCAGGGAAACTTCTTGCCAAACCCTTCCAGATCAACCAGTTGCAGTACGTTGTTCACGCGCGCTTCCTGCTCGACCTTCGAAAACCCCATGATCTCCAGCGGCAGCCTGACATTCCCCGCAATCGTGCGCCACGGATAAAGCCCCGCCGCCTGGAACACATAGCCATAAGCCCTTGATTTGCGCGCCTGTTCCGGCGTCATCCCATTGACCGTCAAGGTGCCTTCGGTGGGCTGTTCCAGTGCCGCGATCGCCCGCAGGAAGGTGGTTTTGCCGCAACCCGACGGCCCGATGAAGCTGACAAAATCCCCCCGCCCGATGGTCAGGTTCACATCCTTCAGCGCATGCACCGGCCCGTCGCCGGTCTGAAACGTCAGCCCCAGCCCCCGCGCCTCGATCACTGGACCGGCCATGTTCAACCTGTCTTTCATCATGCCCCGCACCGCCACGCGCCTTCACAAAGCCGTGTCCCGGCGCCGTTACTCTGGGCGGGAATCGGCACTGCCCGCTTCATCACCCCAACAGGAGATCTGACATGTCCACCGACCAGGAAGTGCCCGAAATGATAGAAGAAACGACCGATGCGCCGCTGGCCGACATGCCCGCTGAAATGACCGACGCGCCGGTCGACATGGCCGACGAGGACATGGCTGAAGAAGACATGGCCGAAGCGGATGACGCGGACGAAGCCGAGGCGGAAGAAGCCGAGGCCGACGAAGCGGAAGAAGATGAAGACGACGAGGACGACGAGGACGACGAAGACGAGGATGATGAAGACGACGAAGATGGCGACGACGAAGAGGAAGCCGAGGCTTCCGAAGAAGAAACCGTCTGATCCACTGACTGGCATGGCAGACCCGCTGCCCGCAGATTGCTGCGGGTGGCGGGAACCCAATGTCGCTGCGGCGACCGTCATGCCGATTCCCCCGCGCAAGCTGGGGCTGTGCGTGCTAGCCTTGCCTTGCCATTCTTCACCACAGCGAGCCTGCCATGCCTGATTGCATCAAACTGCGCCCCGGCGCCACCTATGCCGGAAAACAGGGCTTTTCCTATTTTGAGGGCATCGCGCGCGAAACCACGGGCGCACAGGCCATCTGCATGCATCTGCTGACAATTCCGCCCGGCGGCCGGGCGAAGGCGCACAAACACGCCACCCATGAAACCGCGATCTACATGACCGAAGGCGTCACGGTGATGTATTGGGGCGACCAGTTGCAACACCGGATGGAGGTGGCGGCGGGCGACCTGCTGTATATCCCCGCCGACACGCCGCACCTGCCGTTCAACCCCGGCCCCGGTCCGGCCTCGGCCGTGATCGCGCGCACCGACCCGCATGAACAGGAAAGCGTGGTGCTGCTGCCCGAGCTGGAGCATCTGGTTCCCTGACACCTAGACCCCCGTGGCCGGCACGCCCGTGCGGGCAACAGCCCGCGGCGCTGTGATCTCTTTCCAGGCGCTCAAGGCACGGTTCACCGCGGGCCGCGCCTCGCGCGCGACAAACTGGCCATGGCCCTCGCCGGGCTGCACCACGCCATCCGCCACGGCCACCCGGCCGCGCGTCAGGGTATAGCGCGGCAGGCCCTTTACCGTCTTGCCTTCGAACACGTTGTAATCAATGGCCGATTGTTGTGCCGAGGCGCTGATTGTCTTGGTCTTTTCGGGATCCCAGACCACCAGATCGGCATCAGCCCCCACCAGAACCGCGCCCTTTTTCGGATAGCAGTTCAGGATTTTCGCAATATTGGTCGAGGTGACGGCGACAAATTCATTCATCGTCAACCTTCCGGTGTTAACCCCGTAAGTCCAGAGCATCGGCATCCGGTCCTCCAGCCCGCCGGTGCCATTGGGTATCTTGCTGAAATTGCCTACGCCGTTGCGCTTCTGTGCGGTGGTAAAGGCGCAATGATCGGTCGCCACGACGGAGAGTGAGCCGGATTGCAACCCGGCCCAGAGTGAATCCTGATGCGCCTTTGACCGGAACGGCGGCGACATCACGCGCCGCGCCGCATGGTCCCAGTCGGGATGGAAATATTCCGTCTCGTCCAGCGTCAGGTGCTGGATCAGTGGCTCGCCCCACACCCGCTTGCCCTGCTGGCGGGCGCGGCGGATCGCCTCATGCGCCTCTTCGCAGGAGGTATGCACGACATACAGCGGCACACCCGCCATGTCGGCGATCATGATGGCGCGGTTGGTCGCCTCGCCCTCCACCTGCGGCGGGCGGGAATAGGCGTGGGCCTCCGGCCCGGTGTTGCCTTCGGCCAGCAGGCGGGCGGTCAGTTCGGCCACCACATCGCCGTTTTCGGCATGCACCATGGCCAGCGCGCCCAGATCGGCGCAGCGGCTGAAGGAATGATACATCTCGTCATCATTCACCATCAGCGCGCCCTTGTAGGCCATGAAATGCTTGAAGCTGGTAATCCCCTGATCCACCACGCTTTTCATCTCATCGAACACCTGCTCGCCCCACCATGTCACCGCCATGTGGAACGAATAGTCGCAATGCGCGCGCCCGGTCTTGTTGTGCCACATTTGCAAGGCATCCAGCAGCCCCTGCCCCGGGCTGGGCAGCGCGAAATCCACCACCATCGTGGTGCCGCCCGACAGCGCCGCCCTTGTGCCGGATTCGAAATCATCGGCGGAATAGGTGCCCATGAAGGGCATCTCCAAGTGGGTATGCGGGTCGATCCCGCCGGGCATGATGTAGCAGCCGGTGGCATCAAGCGTGGTGTCGCCGGTCAGGTTCGGGCCGATGGCGGTGATGATGCCGTTGTCGATCAGGACATCAGCGCGATAGGTGAGGTCGGCGGTGACGATGGTGCCATTGCGGATGATTGTGGTCATGATTCCAGCCATTTTTGATATTCCACCTCAGACCCTTGAAACAGACTATCCTTCAGGTCTTTGAATTGGGAACGTGCGCTATTGATCTGAAGTATGGTTGTGGCGCCGGGCTCGTTGACCTGCAATTCGCCATCAGTGTGCACCACCCCCGCCACCTCAAGCACCGCATGCAGCAGCACATCCGTCCCCGCCGCCGCCCATTCCGGGGAAATCTCTTCGGCCTCGTTGTGCGACAACCCGTCTACACAGGGGCACATCACCATCACCGTCGGCGCGACGCGGTTGATCCAGCAGGCGTCGTGGCCGGCGCCTGACACGATATCCATGTGGGAATAGCCCAGCCGTTCCGCCGCATCGCGCACCACCGTGACCAAGCCCGGATCGAATGTCACCGGGTCGAAATGGCCCACGGGCTCGATGTCGATGCCAAGGCCCAGTTCGGCGGCGATGGCGGGGGCCTCATCCTCCAGCCGTTCGCGCATCGCGGTCAGCTTGGCCAGATCGGGGCTGCGGAAGTCGATGGTGAACACCGCACGCCCCGGGATCACGTTGCGTGAATTGGGGTAGACATTGGCCTGCCCCACCGCGCCCACGGCCCCCGGCTGGTGATCCATCGCGATGCGGTGCACCAGTTCGATGATCCGCGCCATGCCAAGCCCCGCATTCACCCGCATGTTCATGGGGGTCGATCCGGTATGTGCGTCGCGCCCGGTCAGCGTGACCTGCAACCACCACAACCCCTGCCCGTGGGTCACAACGCCGATCTCTTTGCCCTCGGCCTCCAGAATAGGCCCCTGTTCGATATGCAGTTCCAGCATGGCGTGGATTTTCCGCGCGCCCACAGGCTCATCCCCCACCCAGCCGATGCGGGCAAGCTCGTCGCCAAAGGCCTTGCCCTCGGCGTCCACGCGGCCATAGGCGTAATCTTGCGTGTGGATGCCCGCGAACACGCCCGAAGCCAGCATGGCGGGGGCATAGCGCGTGCCCTCTTCATTCGTCCAGTTCACCAGAACGATCGGGTGGCGGGTGCGGATGCCCGCGTCATTCATCGAGCGCAGCACCTCAAGGCCCCCCAGCACGCCCAGCACGCCATCATATTTCCCGCCCGTGGGCTGGGTATCCAGATGCGAACCCATGTAGACCGGCGGCAGATCCTCGGCTCCTGCGCGGGTGGCGAACATGTTGCCCATCGTGTCCACGCCCATGGTGCAGCCTGCATCCAGACACCATTGCTGGAACAGCGCGCGGCCCCTGGCGTCATCATCGGTCAGGGTCTGGCGGTTGTTGCCGCCCGCAATGCCGGGGCCGATCGTGGCCATCTCCATCAGGCTGTCCCACAGCCGTGCGGAATCAATGCGCAGGTTCTGGCCCGGTGCCGGCATCTGATTTCTCCCTGGCGGGCGGGGGTCTTGATGCCCCTTGCCCGGAATCTCGGTCTGACCGTATGGTCAGGTTGAAGGCATCACAAGCTGACCAACCGGTCAAGATTATTCTTCGGGAACACCTTTGGCCATGACCGACGCCGCCCCCCTGCCCGACACGTCCCGCCCCCGCACCCGCGAGGAAACCCGGCGCGGGAATGAGCGTGCGATTCTGGCAGCGGCGGAAAAAGTCTTTGCCGAGGCGGGGTTTGGCGGGGCCACGATGCAGCTTATCGCCGATATGGCGGGGCTGCCGAAGGCCAATCTGCATTATTATTTCCCCACCAAAGAGGCGCTATACCGGCGCGTCGTGCAGAACATATTCGAGATCTGGCTGCATGCGGCCGATGTGTTTGACGGCGCGGATGGCCCTGTGGAGGGCATCGGTGCCTATATTGACGCCAAAATGGAAATTTCCCGGCGGCATCCGGCGGGCTCGAAAGTCTGGGCGTCCGAGGTGATGCATGGGGCGCCGGTGATTCAGGATTATCTGGAAACCACGCTGCGGGAATGGACCGGGGGGCGCGCCGCGGTGATCCAGGGCTGGATCGACGCAGGCAAGATGGCCCCGGTGGATCCGGCGCATCTGCTGTATATGCTCTGGGCCACCACGCAGCATTACGCCGATTTCGGCCACCAGATCGAGACGCTGAACGGCGGCAAGGCGCTGTCAGACCGGCAATGGAAGGCGGCCAAGGACAGCGTGAAGGCGATCATCCTGCGCGGTATCGGCGCGGTGTGACGGGGCATGGTGCGCTTGCATTCCCGTCAGGCTTTGCGCGCGGCCAAAGCCCGGCTATCATGCGTGCTGCGCCCGCAGGCGTAAACCGCCCCTGTCCCGCTTCCGCAAGGCCATGATCACAGACATAGAAGAATACTTCACCCTAGGCTGCGGACGCTGCGCGCGCTTTGCCACAGCAGATTGTTCCACCCGGCACTGGGCGGGCGGTCTGGCGGCGTTGCGGCAGCTTTGCCTTGCGGCGGGGCTGACCGAGACGGTGAAATGGGGCCATCCCTGCTATATGCACGCGGGCCGCAACATCGCGATCTTCGGGGCGTTCCGCGACGATTTTCGCCTCACGTTCTTCAACGCCGCGCTGATGCGGGATCCGGCAGGCGTTATGGAAAAGCAGGGCGCAAACACGCAGCATGCCGACATGATCCGCTTTACCGATGCGGAACAGGTGGCGCGGATTGCCCCCGTCATCGCCAGTTATCTGGCCGAGGCCATGGGCTACGCCGCACAGGGCAACAAGCCGCCCAAGGTGGAATCGGTGATCGACCTGCCCGATACGCTGACCGATGCGCTGGATGCCGACCCGGATCTGGCCGAAGCCTTTCACGGCCTGACCCCGGGGCGGCAGAAAAGCTATGTCATCGCGCTGAGCGGGGCAAAAACCGTGGCGACACAGGTGGCCCGTGTCACCCGGTTCCGTGACCGCATATTGGCGGGCAAGGGCGCGAACGAACGCTAGGCGGTCAATACGGCAGGCCGGTGTAATTCTCGGCCAGCAGGCGCCGCGCTGCGGGGGATGACGCGATCTGCGCCAGTTCCGCCTCTTGCATGCGGCGGTCGAAACCGGATTGTTCGGGAAAGCGGTGCAGCAACGTGGTCATCTGCCAGCTGAACCGCATCGCACCCCAGACCCGGGCCAGCGCATCGGCGGAATAGCTTTCCAGCCCCGCCGCATCGCCCTGCCCATAGAACCGGATCAGCGCCGCCGACAGGTAATGCACATCCGATACGGCCAGATTAAGCCCCTTGGCCCCGGTGGGCGGCACGATATGCGCGGCATCCCCGCACAGGAACAGCCTGCCCCAGCGCATCGGTTCGCTGACGAAACTGCGCAGCGGTGCGATGGATTTCTCGATGGTGGGGCCGGTGATCAGGCTGGCGGCCACCTCGGCGGGCAGGCGGCGTTTCAGCTCGTCCCAGAAGGCGGCATCGCTCCAGTCCTCTACCCGGTCGGTCAGGGGCACCTGGATGTAATAGCGCGAGAGCATTGGGTTGCGCATCGAGGCCAGCGCAAAGCCGCGCTCGTGGTTGGCATAGATCAGCTCATGCGCAGCGGGCGGGGTTTCCGACAGAACACCAAGCCAGCCAAAGGGATAGACCTTTTCAAACTCGCGCCGGATGTCGGACGGGATGGTGGGGCGGCTGACGCCGTGGAAGCCGTCGCAGCCCGCGATATAGTCGCAGTCCAGCCGGTGTTCGTGGCCATCCTTCGTCCAGGTGACATGCGGCGTGTCGCCATCCACGCCGTGCAGCGCCACATCGGCGGCATCGTGGATGATCGTGGTGCCCACGGCATCCTGTGCGGCGTAAAGATCGCGCGTCACCTCGGTCTGGCCATAGACCATCACCTGTTTGCCGCAGGATTCGTGGAAATCCAGCCGGATCATCCGGTCACCCGAGGTCAGATAGCAGCCCTCATGCACCTGGCCCTCGCGGTCCATCCGGTCGCCCACGCCCGCCGCGCGCAGCATTTCCACCGTGCCCCATTCCAGCACCCCGGCGCGGATGCGGGCCAGCACATAGGCGCGGTCCTTGCGTTCCAGCACCACCGTGGCGACGCCCGCCCGGTTCAGCACCTGCGACAACAAAAGCCCCGCCGGGCCGCCACCGATGATCGCCACCTGAGTTTTCATGACACCCTCCGTCCCAGGCCGTGATATGGGGCGGGGACCGCACCGGGGAATGGACGATCAGGGGTTTGTCTGGCACTATCACGACATGCAAAGCCAAATCCCCGCCTGGCAGCTTTATGGTGAAAGCCGGGTTTTCCCCGATATTCTGCATATCGAACGCATCACCGACCGGGCTGCGGGGCTGGATTGGGTGATTGCCCCGCACCGGCATCTGCACCTGCACCAGATCCTGCTGATCGCCAGCGGCGATGCGGTGCTGGAGGCGGACGGCACCCGGCATGTGGCAGACACGCCCGCGCTGATCAGCCTGCCGCGCGGCGTGGTGCATGGCTTTGCCTTTGCCAAAGGCACCGAAGGCTATGTGCTGACCCTGCCGTTGCAGGAATTTCCATCGCTGTTCGGCGAGACTGCGCCTCTGGCGGCGGCGGCAGGCCAGTTCCGGCTGGGGCGGGCCTGCGCGGCCACGGCGGCGCTGTTCGACCTTCTGCATGCCGAATATCAGGCGGCAGGCCCCTTGCGCAACGCGCTGGTCGGGGCGCTGGCGGTGCAGATCATCTGCCACGCGCTGCGCGATCTGGCGGCGACGGGCGCGGCCCCGCCCGCGCAGGATGCCCGTCTGGCGCGGTTTGACAGCCTGATACTGGCACATTTCCGCCAGAAATGGCAGGTGGCCGACTATGCCCGCGCGCTGGGTCTTTCGCCCCGGCATCTGAGCAGGCTGTGTCAGGCGGCCACCGGCCTGACGGCCGCGCGGCAGATCGAGGCTGCGACCTTCCGCGAGGCGCGGCGCCTGCTGGTCTATACCCGCATGCCGGTGGCGGCGGTGGGCTATCATCTGGGGTTTGATGACCCGTCCTATTTCTCGCGCGCGTTCCAGCGCCATGCGGGGCTTGCGCCTGCCGCCTATCGCGCGCGGTTCGAGGGCTGACCGGGTTTTACCCCTGCGACAAGGGCTTGACCGCCACCGCGGCACGCGCTTTGCTGCGCCATGACCGCTGATGTCCGTATCTGGCTGTTGCCCACCGAAAGTTGCGACGCGGCCACGCTTGACGCCGCGCAAAGGCTGCTGGACGGGGCCGAGGCGGCGCGCGCGGCGCGGTTCCATTTTGCCAGCGACCGGCGTGATTTCGTGCTGGCGCATGCGCTGCTGCGGCTGGCGCTGTCGGATGCCGCGCCTGCCCCGCCGCAAAGCTGGTGCTTCACCGCCGATGCCGATGGCAAGCCCCGGCTGAACCCGGGCCGTGCGGGGCTGCATTTCAACCTGTCGCACACGCGCGGCATGGTGGGCTGTGTGGTGGGGGCAATGCCCGGTCTGGGGTTTGATGTTGAACATCTGGGGCGTGGTCCGGCGCGCGATCTGGCCGACACCGTGCTGTCGCCTGCCGAACGTGCAACGCTGCGCGCGCTTGGCCCCGAGGCGCGGGCCGAACGGTTCCTGCGGCACTGGACGCTGAAAGAGGCGCTGCTGAAGGCCACAGGCCATGCGCTGCGCCTGCCCCTGACGCAATTCGGTTTCGCGCTGGAGCCGATACGCCTTGACCCCGGCGGGCTGGAGCCGTTGGCGGGCCGCTGGCATTTCGAACAGCGGCTGCTGGCCCCCGGCCATGTGGCGGCGGTGGCACTGGCGGGCGGGGCGGCGTTGGTCGAATGGCGGGTGCTGGCGGCGCTGCCGGTCTAGGTCTCCTCCGGCTCGCCTTTGGCGGCCTTTTCCAGTCGTGCGGCAATCTCGCGCCGCAGCCCCCGGCGCAGTTCGGCGGCACGGAAGCGGCGCTGGTCAGTGGGCCCCAGCGGCACATAGGGCGGCACCGGCGCCGGTTTGCCCTGATCATCGACCGCGACCATGGTGAAATAGCACGAATTGGTGTGCCGCCTTGTGCCGGTGCGGATGTTTTCCGCCTCCACCCTGATGCCCACCTCCATCGAGGTGCGGCCCGCCATGTTGACCGAGGCACGGAACGTCACCAGTTCGCCCACGTTGATCGGTTCCTTGAACACCACCTGATCGACCGAAAGCGTAACCGCATATTGCCCCGAATAGCGCGAGGCGCAGGAAAACGCCACGCGGTCCAGCAGGTTCAAGAGCGCCCCGCCATGCACCTTGCCGCTGAAATTGGCCATGTCGGGGGTCATCAGCACCGTCATCTCAAGGCGTCGCGGGTCCATGCTTTTCTCCTCAGGCAGCATCGGCAGAAAAGCGGTTTTGCCACCGCGCCGCAATGGAATGTTGCCCGTCAGGGCGCAGATCCCGGCTGACATCGCCCTCTGTGGCAGACCGCGCTGTTTCCCACACCGTTGCCCAGCGGGAAGCGTGAACATGCATCTGAGGCGATGCTGGATTGCATACGCATTCAATTCATGCAAACGTCATGGGAATCTGACCCCGACCCCCAGAACGGCGATGGAGCCACCATGAAATCCGCAGAGACCCCCAACAGCCCCGCCACGCCCCCTGCCCGGCAAAAGCCTGCCGGTGTGATGCAGGTGGAACGCCATGATTACGTCGATCTGGCCCCCACCAACCGGGCTCGCGCGCAGCCGATGCAGGGGTTTGACGACATCTATACCGACATCGTGGATTACATCGTGCGCTGCACCCACCGCATCTGGGATGAGCGTGACGTGGGCCTGATCTACACGCATTACACCCACAATTGCGTGCTCTACGGTTCGGCAGGCACGCTTTACACCCGCGAAGAGGTTGTGCGCGACACGATCCAACGGCTGGTATCGCTGCCCGAACGGCGCGGTATGGCAACCCATGTGATCTGGAACGGCGATGACCAGCAGGGATTTTATACCTCGCATCTGGTGACGGGCACCGGGCGGCACAGCCAGCCGGGGCTTTATGGCCCGCCCACCGGGCGCGGCTTTACCTCGCGCACCGTGGCGGATTGCATGATATTCGAGAACAAGATCTACCGCGAATGGGTGGTGGCCGACCCGCTGTCAGTGATGAAGCAACTAGGCCTCGATACGCAGGCTTATGCGCGGCAGATGGCGCAGACCTATTTCGACAAGGGCCTGCTGGCGATCGACATCGGCGAAAACCGCCGGATGATCGGGCAATACCCGCCGGATTCCACCCCCGACCTTTCCATCGCCCATAATGACCTGGAACGTGAAACGCTGACATGGCTGCATGAGGTGTTCAACAAGCGCATGTTCGGCATGATCAAGGATGTCTATGCGCCCACCGTGCAGTATCACGGCCCGCTGATGGCCGAACTTTACGGCGTGGCGGCGGTGATGCACCAGACCATCGGGCTGGTGGGATCCTTGCCCGATTGCAGCTATCAGCCGCAGCACATCTGTTCGACCCCCTGCGAGGAAGGCGGCACCAAGGTCGCCGTGCGCTGGATCATGGAGGGGCACCACACCGGCTGGGGCCTGCTGCACGAACTGGGCGCGCCCACGGGCAAGCGGGTGCAGGTGATGGGCATGACGCATTACCATGTGAAGAACGGCAAGATCGTGGATGAATGGCGCGTCTATGACGAACTGTCGCTGTCGATGCAGGTGAAACTGGCGCAAATGGCCGACAAGCCTTCTGTTCTGGCGTAAAGCGCGGATGGGCGGGGCGGTCAGCCGCCCCGCCTGCCCCTTTCACGCCCCCCGGCGAAAGATCGGCTGCATCCGCGCCAGCACATCCACGCCCATCTGCAACAGCAGGTCCAGCACATCCAGCGGCACCCAGTTTTCGCGGATAAGCCCTTCGTGGTGCAGGTAGAAATCCATCACCCGCATGGTCACGGGCTTGCCGGTGGCAGGCACGCCCAGAAAATCGGGGCCGACATGCATGGCAAAGACCGACGGCCAGCCGCCGGTGACGGAATAAGGCCCGTCACCTATGCGGATGTAATGCCCGCCGCCGTGCTGCGCCTTCATGTCGGCGATCTCATCCCATTGCCCGCCGCCCTTGCGTTTGGGAAAGGCGCGGCGGAATGGCAGTTGGTGGTAATCGACAAAGCCCTGCAAGCCGCGCGTCGTGCCGATGCCGCTGGGGCCATACCACATCATCTTCGGGTGCCAGTGGTCGCGCTGCGGCATGGCCAGCAGGCCCTCGCGCCCCTCGCCCCTCAGATCGTCATAGGCCCCAAGGGTGGCATGCATCGCCAGCGTCTGTGCAAGGCTGGCCGCCGATTGCACAGGGTCGGTGTCGTGGAACACCAGCCCGTCGCCGGTGATGGGGCCGGGCCACATGCCCTCGGTGCCCAGGCTGGGGGCCAAGGGCCAGAACCCGGCCTGGCGGATCACATCCAGCACATCCCACAGGCAGTTTGACTGCACGATGCGGCCATCCACCACCTGATGCACCTCGCCATAGCGGATGTAGACGGGCCGCCCGGTGGCGGGAATGCCCAGCCAGTCGCGGCGCATGGTGCCGCAGTAATGGCCCACCATCGCCACATAATCGCGGCCCGCGTAAGCACCGCCCACAACGATCAGGTCACGCCGTTCCAGATCGGGAAAGGCGGCGTGCAGCGGTGCCCAGGCCTGCGCGGCAATCGCCGCCGTGCCCGACAGGGTGTTGATCGGATGCGCGCCGCGCCAGACGGCATCCGGCGCGTAAAGCGAATCGATCAGCCGGGGCACATCGGCGGGCCGGGCCTCGGCCAGCGATTGCAGGGCGGCGGTGATGCGGCGCTTGTGGGTCAGATGCGGGCTGTCCATCGGTCATGCTCCTGGCGCTGTGGTGGTGGCAGAAAACGCGCTGCCGCATCAAATTGCAAGCCTATGCAGAAAAATATTGCAAGCGTATTCACGCCCTGTTAGCGTCTTTGCATGCCCCTTGCGGGGCCGCTGTCACAGCAAGGAATGCATGGCCACCCGGCCCAAAAGCACGCGGCGCAAAAGCCGCCACCCAAGAAACACTCTCAACAGGAGATGGATGTGAAACATACCCTCAGATATACGGCGGCGCTGGCCGCGCTGCTGGCCTCGGCAAGTCTGGCCCATGCCGATTGCGGCATCGAGAAAGGCTCGGTGCGGATTCTGTCGAACGACTTTCTGGCGCTGCAACTGGTCAGCGCCGCAGCAACCGCCTGCGCCAGCGACACGGTGACTGTGACCAGCAACCTGACCGCCGAGCACAAGAACATCCAGGTGCCCGCGCTGTCGACCAACCCGTCATCCTACACCATCGCGGTGGTGGCCAACGGGTCGCTGGTGCCGCTGCTGAATGACGGGCTGGTGCGCCCTATGGATGATCTGGTGGCGAAATACGGCCAGCAGTTGCAGCCCAACCAGCTGATCAAGATCGACGGCAAGGTGATGGCGATTGCCTTCATGGCCAACGCCCAGCACCTGATGTATCGCAAATCCGTTCTGGATGCGGCGGGCATCGCCGAGCCGAAAACCTATGAAGACATGGTGGCGGCGGCGGTTACGCTGAAGGAAAAGGGCGGCATCGCCAGCCCGCTGGTGGCCAATTTCAAACCCGGCTGGGATCTGGGGCAGGAATTCGTCAACATGTTCAGCGGCTACGGCGGCGAGTTCTTTGAACCGGGCACCGCCAATCTGGCTATCAACGGCGAGGCCGGGCTGAAGGCGCTGGCGATGATGAAGGCCATGGCCGACACGATGGCCCCCGAATACATGACCTATGACACCAACAGCCTTGATCCGGTCTGGACCGGCAGCGGGGCGGCGATGATGAACATGTGGGGCTCGCGCGCCAGCGCCATCATCGACACGGCCGGGGCCGCGCCCGATGTGGCCGCCGATACCGTTCTGGCGGCTGCCCCCACGGTGGGCGGTGGCACCATTCCCGCCACGACCCTGTGGTGGGATGGTTTTGCCATGGCCAAGAACATCACCGACGAAGACGCCGAAGCCTCGTTCCAGGCGATGATGGCGGGCATCGCGCCCGAGGTGGCCGCAGCCAATCCGGCGGCGGCAGCATGGCTGATCAAGGGGTATGAACCCACACCGGCAGCAGTCGGCGTGTTCGCCACCGTGGCGGCGGGGGCCAAACCCTATCCGATGCTGCCCTATATGGGGCTTTTGCACACGGCACTGGGCAACAACCTGGCCGAGTTCATGCAGGGGCAGGAATCAGCCGAACAGGCGCTGGCCGATGTGACCACCGCCTACAACACGGCGGCCACCGAAGCGGGCTTTCTGAAGTAAAGCCTGCCTGAAGCCGGGCGCGGCCTGTGCCGCGCCCCCTTTCCCGCCGCCCCCGCCCGCCTTCGGACAGGATCAGCCATGCGCCACCGCACGTTCTTTGCGTTCATACTGCCGTCGCTTGTGGTGATGCTGCTGTTCATCGCGCTTCCCATCCTGTCGGTGGCTTATCAGTCGCTGTTCATCGAGCATGAACAGGCGATGACCGCCGTGGAAACTTGCGACCCGTTCGGCTGCAAGACCGAGCTTCGGGTGGATGCGGCGGCGATGGAGGCCCTGCGCGAGGCCGAGCCCATGGGCAAGTTCAACGGCCTGGGCACCTATGCCAATTCCAGCCATCTGGCGTTTGACGAACTGGCGGCGATCTGGCGCGACAGCCCGTCGCTGGGGGTCGCCTTCACGCGCATGCTGAACCTGCCGCTTTACAAGGCGCTGTCGTTCACGCTGGCCTACACGTTCATCGTGACGCCGCTGGTCATCATCACCGGGTTTTTCATCGCGCTGGGTGTGAATGCCATACCGGGGCTGATCAAGGGCCCGGTCATCTTCTTTTCGCTGCTGCCGATGATCGTGACCCCGCTGATCGGGTCGCTGGTGCTGTTCTGGATGATCGATTCCAACGGCATTCTGGGCGCATCCTTGCAGCGGCTGCTGGGCGATCCCAGCCTGACGCTGAAAGCCTCGCCCACGCTGACCTGGACGGTGCTGATGGTCTATGGCGTGTGGCATTCCGCGCCGTTCAGCTTCATCGTCTATTACGCAGGCCTGCAAAGTGTGCCGAAAGACACGCTGGAATCGGCGATGATCGACGGGGCAAGCCGCTGGGAACGGGTGCGCTATGTCATCATCCCGCATCTGCTGCCGCTGACTACATTCATCGCGCTGATGCAGTTGATGGACAATTTCCGCGTGCTGGAGCCGATCGTGGGCTTTTCCGCCGCGGCCAATGCCACATCGCTGAGCTATCTGATCTACAACGACCTGCGCGGGGCTGAAACGCCGCTGTTCGGGTCAGCCGGGGCCACGTCGATGCTGACAATCTGCGGCGTGATCATCCTGTTGTCACCGGTGCTGCTGCGCACCTGGCGCGATTTCAACCGCAAGACGCATTGAGGGGGCAAAATGAAAAACCGTGCCGAACGCCAACCCCTGCCCCTGATGCTGCTGTGCTGGGGTTTCGTGCTTATCTGGCTGATCACCGCCGCCTTCCCGTTTCTGTGGACGCTGTGGGGATCGTTCAAGGTCGAGGCTGATTTCTTTTCCTATGCCGACTGGATGAATGCCGTCACCGGCACCCGCACCATCCAGCAGACGGGCAGCGCCTTTACCGGCGCGGGGTATGAGGGCGCCTGGGTGGAACAGCGGTTCTGGCTGGCGGTCATCAACACGGCCATCGTGACGGTCTGCGTGGTGGTGATCTCGCTGACCATCGGCACGCTGGGCGGCTATGCGCTGGCGCGGTCGGGGTTCCGCTATACGTTCTGGATCCTGATCGCCGCGCTGATCTTTCGCGCCATGCCGCATGTCACGCTGGTGTCGGGCTATCTGCTGCCGTTCTTCCAGTTGAACATCTGGGGCTATCTGCCCACCACGATCATCGTGCTGGTGGCGATCAACCAGCCTTTCACCCTCTGGATGCTGCATTCGTTCTTCCTCAGCATTCCCAAGGATCTGGACGAATCCGCCATGGTCGATGGCTGCACGCGGTTTCAGGCGTTCCGGCTGGTCATCATTCCGGTGATGTGGCCGGGCGTGGTCACGACGGGGCTGTTCAGCTTTCTTCTGGCCTACAATGATTTCACCGTCACCTCGATGCTGCTGACGCAGGAAAACCAGACCATGGTGCCCAAGATCGCCAGCTTCCTTGGCACGGTGCAGGCTGAAAACAAGGTGATGTATGCGGTGGCCGCCGTGGTGTCGGCCATGGGCCCGCTGTTCGTGCTGGTCTTGTTCTTTCAACGACAGATCGTCAGCGGCCTGACCGCCGGCGCGGTAAAGGGGTAGGTCATGGCACAATTGCGGCTGGTCAATGTCACCAAAGCCTATGGCGATTATGTGGGCGTGCGGGGCTTCAGCCTCGACATAAAGGATCAGGAATTTCTGGTGCTGCTGGGGCCGTCGGGCTGCGGCAAATCCACCACCATGCGGATGATCGCCGGGCTGGAGGATGTGACCAGTGGCGAGATCTGGCTGGGCGACCGGATGGTGAACAATCTGGAGCCCAAGGACCGCGACATATCCATGGTGTTCCAGTCCTACGGGCTTTACCCCAACATGACGGTCTACGAGAACATCCGCTTTCCGCTGAAGGTGCGCCGCGTGCCCGCCGCCCAGCAGCATGACATGGTGATGCGGGCGGCGCAGATGGTGGAACTGACCGAGTATCTTGACCGCCGCCCCGCCGCGCTGTCGGGGGGCCAGCGGCAGCGCGTGGCCTTGGGCCGGGCCATCGTGCGCAAACCCACCGTGTTCCTGATGGATGAACCGCTGTCGAACCTGGACGCCAAGCTGCGTGTGTCGACCCGCGCGCAGATCAAGAACCTGCAACACACGCTGAAAACCACCACCGTCTATGTGACCCATGACCAGATCGAGGCGATGACACTGGCCGACCGGGTGGTGGTGATGAACAGGGGCGAGATCCAGCAGGTCGGCACCCCCACCGACATCTATGACATGCCCGCCAACACCTTTGTCGCGGGTTTCATCGGCAGCCCGGCCATGAACCTGATCGAAGGCACGCTGGCAAACGGCAGTTTCACCGCCGAGGGGCTGCGCATCGACGGGCTGACCACCGCACATTCCGGAAATGTGACGCTGGGCTTTCGGGCCGAGGATGCCACGATCACCCGGCAGGGCGGCCAGATCGCGGCACCCGTCTATTCGATCGAACTGCTGGGCGAGGCGTCGATGATCAGCTACCGCATCGGCGGCGCGCTGGTGTCGGTGAAGGCCGCCAAGGATTACCGCGCCGCGATTGGCGAGATCGTCGAGGCCAGCATTCCCGCCGGCATCTGCCATCTGTTCGATACCGCCAGCGGCAAACGGCTGGGTGCGGCATGACACCCGAAGAACGCTCTGAGGCCTCACGCCAGGTCATCACGCGGATGGAGGCGGCGCTGGCCGCCAATTCCAACGACATGGCCGCCCATTTCCATGAGGATTTCCGCTGGATCGGCAACACGGGCTGCGGCACCAAACCGGGGCTGCAGGCGTTTCGCAACAACTGGCAACTGCCGCTGCGCGCGGCATTCACCGAACGCACCTACAACACCGTGCAGTTCATCGCCGAAGGCGATTGGGTATCGTGCTTTGGCCATATCGAGGCCACGCATTCCGGCCCGTTCATGGGCATCGCCGCAACCCAAAAGCGGGTGATCATCCCCTACATGGATTTCTGGCGCATCGCGGACGGCCGGATCAAGGACAACTGGGTATCGGTCGATTTCGCGCATGTGCTGGCCCAGCTGGGCCGCGATGTTTTCGACGGCATGGGATGGGAGGCTTACGACCGTGGCGACATGGTTCCGCCCAGACCCTGACAGCGCCAGACCACCGGAACGAACGGCGGGGTTCACCCCGTCATGCCCGCAGGGGCAAGGAGGATAGAATGACCATCACCCATCTTAAACGCGGCAAATCGGATGCCGACCGCGCCACCGACGATGCCGCCGTGCGCGCCACGGTCGAAACCACGCTGGCCGACATTGCCGCGCGTGGTGACGCAGCGGTGCGCGAGTTGAGCCAGAAGTTTGACGGCTATGCGCGTGACAGTTTCCTGCTGACCGCGTCGGAAGTTGAGGCGGCGATGCAAAAGGTATCGGCCCGCGATATGGACGACATCCGTTTCGCACAAGACCAGATCCGCCGCTTTGCCATGGCGCAGCGCGCCAGCATCACCGATATCGAGGTGGAAACTCTGCCCGGCGTGATCCTGGGGCACCGCACGATACCCGTGCAGTCGGTGGGCTGCTATGTGCCCGGTGGCAAGTTTCCCATGGTGGCCTCGGCGCATATGTCGGTGCTGACGGCGGCGGTGGCGGGTGTGCCGCGCATCGTGGCTGCGGCCCCGCCGGTGAAGGGCGAGCCGCATCCCGCCATTGTCGCCGCCATGCAACTGGGCGGCGCGCACGAGATTTATGTGCTGGGCGGCATGCAGGCCGTGGGGGCCATGGCGCTTGGAACCCAGACGCTGAAACCGGTGGATATGCTGGTCGGCCCCGGCAATGCCTTTGTCGCCGAGGCGAAGCGCCAGCTTTATGGCCGGGTCGGGATCGACCTGTTCGCAGGCCCCACCGAAACCATGGTCATCGCCGATGACACCGTGGATGCCGAGTTGTGCGCCACCGATCTGCTGGGGCAGGCCGAACATGGCTACAACTCGCCCGCCGTGCTGCTGACCACCAGCCGCAAGCTGGCCGAGGCGACGCTGGCCGAGATTGACCGCCTGCTGAAAATCCTGCCCACCGCCGCCACCGCCGCCGTATCATGGCGCGACTATGGCGAGGTGATCGTCTGTGATACGCATGACGAAATGCTGGCCATGGCGAATGATATCGCATCGGAACATGTGCAGGTGATGACCGACCGTGACGACTGGTATCTGGAAAACATGCACAGCTATGGCGCGCTGTTTCTGGGGCCGCGCACCAATGTGGCCAATGGCGACAAGGTGATCGGCACCAACCACACGCTGCCCACCAAGAAGGCAGGGCGCTATACTGGCGGCCTGTGGGTGGGCAAGTTCCTGAAAACCCACAGCTATCAGCGCATCACCACCGATGCGGCGGCGGCGATGATCGGCGAATACGGATCACGCCTGTGCATGCTGGAAGGTTTCGTCGGCCATGCCGAACAATGCAACATCCGCGTGCGCCGCTATGGCGGTCGCAACGTGGCTTACGGGACGGCGGCGGAATGACCCTGCCCCGCACCCCCAGCTTTCGCCTTGATGGCCGCCGTGCGCTGGTGGCGGGCGCGTCGTCGGGCATCGGGCTGGGGGCTGCCGTGGCGCTGGCCGAACAGGGTGCCGATGTGGTTCTGGCGGCGCGGGGGGCGGCGGCTTTGGCCGCCGTTGTCGATGACATGCGGGCGGCGGGGTTTCGTGCCAGTGCATTGGCGCTGGATGTCACCGATATAGACGCGACGGCGGCGGCGGTGGCAGAACATGGCCCGTTCGACGTGCTGGTAAACTCTGCCGGTCTGGCGCGGCACAGCCCCGCCACCGCCACAACCCCCGCCGATTATGACGCGGTGATGGGCGTGAACGTGCGCGCCGCCTACTTTCTGGCGCAGGCCGTTGCGCGCGGGCTGATCGCGGCGGGCAAGCCCGGGTCGATCATCACGATCTCCAGCCAGATGGGCCATGTCGGCGGCATCGACCGCGCGGTCTATGCCGCCACCAAACACGCGGTGGAGGGGATGACCAAATCCATGGCGATCGAATGGGGTCAACATGGCATCCGCGTCAATACGCTGTGCCCCACCTTCATCCGCACGCCGCTGGCCGAACAGACGCTGAAAATCCCCGAACGCAAGGCCTGGATCCTGTCAAAGATCAAACTGGGCCGGGTGGGCGAGGTGGAGGATATCATGGGTGCCGTGGCGTTTCTCGCCTCGGATGCGGCTGCGCTGATCACAGGGGCGGCCTTGCTGGTGGATGGAGGTTGGACGGCAGACTGATGGCCAATGACAAAGTCACATCGCTGGAGGTTGCCAAACGCGCGGGCGTCAGCCAGTCGGCGGTCAGCCGGGTGTTCACGCCCGGCGCGTCAGCCTCGAAATCCACCGTGCAGAAGGTGCGGCAGGCCGCCGAAGAGCTGGGCTATCGCCCCAATGTTCTGGCGCGCAGCCTGATCACCGGGCGCACCCGCATCATCGGGCTGGTGGTGGCCTATCTGGAAAACCAGTTCTACCCCGTTGTGATGGAACTGCTCAGCCGCGCCTTGCAGAACAAGGGCTATCACATCCTGATCTTCATGGCCGAGAATTCGACCGAAAAGGTCGCGCAGGTGATGGAGGAACTGCTGGATTATCAGGTGGATGGCATCATCACCGCATCGGTTGCCATGACCAACGACCTGACGGCGCGCTGCACCGCCGTGGGCATTCCGGTGGTGATGTTCAACCGGGGCCAGGATGACGAGCGCCTGTCCGAGGTCACATCCGACAATATCGCGGGCGGGCGGCGGGCCACGGAATTCCTGATAGCCGGGGGCCATCGCCGCATCGCGCATGTGATGGGTTGGCAGGGCGCATCCACCGGGCGCGACCGGGCCACAGGCTTTCGTCTGGCGATGGATGCGGCGGGGCTGGCCCCGCATGCGATGATCGACGGCATGTATTCGCGCGAGGTGGCGGCCGAGGTGGCCCGCGACCTGTGCCGCGGCCCCGACCGACCCGACGCGATCTTTGTGGGCAACGATCACATGGCCTTTGCGGTGATGGATGCGCTGCGCCATGACCTTGGCCTGTCGGTGCCCGGCGACGTTTCCATCGTGGGCTATGACGATGTGCCGCTGGCCGCCTGGCCCGCCTATGGCCTGACCACTATCCGCCAGCCGGTGAACCGCATGGTCGAGGCCACGGTCGAGGCGCTGCTGAGCCAGATCGAATCCGGCGACAGCGCCCCCCGCAAAATCCGCATCGACGGCCCGCTGGTGATCCGCACCTCGGTCCGCAAACCAGAGTAGACCCATGCACGGCTTTGACCCGAAGTTCCGCGACTTTCCCGATTACATCATCGGCATCACCAAAGAGATATGGGAGGATCGCGGCCTTGCCACTTTGCACCGCTATTACAGCCCCGATATCGTGGTGCGCTCGCCCGGTAGCGTGGTGGTGGGCAATGACCGGGTGATTGCCGCCACCATGGCGACGCTGGCCGAATTTCCCGACCGCAAGCTGCTGGCCGAGGATGTGATCTGGTCGGGCACGCCGGAACAGGGGATGCTGTCATCGCACCGGATATTGTCCACCGCGACGCATCTGGGCGACGGTGCCTATGGTGCGGCCACGGGCAAGAAGCTGACCTACCGCATCATGGCCGACTGCCACGCCATCGCCAACCAGATCAACGACGAATGGCTGATCCGCGATCAGGGCGCCATCGTGCGGCAGATGGGCTGGGATCCGCAGGCCTTTGCCCGTGACCAGATCGCGCGCGAAGGCGGGCCGGAGGCTTGCGTGAAACCCCTGACCCCCGGCAATGACCGGCCCGGCCCCTATGCCGGGCGCGGCAATGACAACCCCTGGGGCCAGCGGCATGCCGACATGTTGACACGCATCATGGCTGCCGATTTTACCGTGATCCCGCAGGCCTATGACCGCGCGGCGCAGCTGGAATATCCGGGCGGCGTCACCGCCCACGGGCCTGCGGCTGCCGACCGGTTCTGGATGGGCCTGCGCGCCGCGCTGCCGGATGCCACCTTCACAATCCACCACCAGATCGGGCGCGACGACCCGCTGATGCCACCCCGTTCCGCGCTGCGCTGGAGCCTGCATGGCACCCATGCCGGTTGGGGGGCTTTTGGTCCGCCCAGCGGTGCGCCGGTCTATCTTTTGGGCATCAGCCATGCCGAATTCGGCCCCTTTGGCGCGCAAGGCTGGGGCCTGCGCCGCGAATTCACGCTGTTCGATGAAACAGCCGTCTGGAAACAAATCCTTCTGCATAAAGGTGCCCTATGACCACTTTGACCATGGCCGAAATGGACGCCCGCATCGTGCGCTACGGCGATTTGCGGCCCTGCAAGACCGCCTTCATCGACGCGCATACCCCGGGGTCCGACCAGAAGGAAAACTTCACCATCATCGGCGGCGGCGTGTCCGAATCCGCCGATCAGCATGTGCATATCGTCGATACGCCCGGCTTCAACATCGGCGCGGCGGGCCAGCCGCCGAAATGCCGCAACAGCCTGCATTCCCACCGCACGGCTGAAGTGTTCTTCGCGCTGAAGGGCCGCTGGCGGTTCTTCTGGGGGCGCTGGGGCACGGCGGGCGAAGTGGTGCTGGAGGAAGGCGACATCATCAACATCCCCACCGGCATCTTTCGCGGGTTCGAGAATGTAGGCACCGATTACGGGATGATCATGGCCATTCTGGGCGGTGATGACGCGGGCGGCGGGGTGATCTGGGCGCCGCAGGTCATTCAGGATGCCGCAGGGCACGGGCTGGTGCTGGGCCAGAACGGCAAACTCTATGACAGCAAGAAGGGCCAGAGCCTGCCCGCAGGCGTGGCCCCGATGCCGCTGCTGACCGAGGCAGAACTGGCGGCCTTTCCCGAACCCACCACAGCCGAGGTCGTGCCGCATCATGTGGCCCGGTATTGGGACATGATGGCGCTGTCTGACCGCCAGCCCGCCCGGGTGATCGGCCCCGATGCCATTTTGCGCGACCGGCCCGGGTTCGATGTGGAACTGCTGTCGCGCCAGTCGATCCCCGCCACCCCCTACAGCCTTGACGCGCATGAGGTGCTGATGCCGATGCGCGGACACTGGCGGCTGACATGGGATGCGGGGGCCGGCACCGAAGGCACGACCGCGCTGAACCCCGGTGACACCTGCGCCATCCCGCCCGGCCTGTCGCATGCGCTGGCCCCGGCGATGACCGGCGAGGCCAGCCTTTACCGGGTGCGCGCAACCACCGACAAGGCCGGGCCAACGTGGAGGGGCTGACCAGCGCCCAGCCCCGGTCTTGGCCCGCCGCCGTGGCCTGCGCAACATGATGCCGCTGGTGCTGATCCCCGGCATGATGTGCGATGCGCGGCTGTTCGCGCCGCAGATGGCCGCCTTTGCCCGCTGCCCCCTGCTGCACGCCCCCTGCACCGAGGCGGACAGTGTCGAGGGCTTGGCGGCGGCCGTGCTGGCGGTGGCCCCGCCCCGTTTCGCGCTGGCCGGGCTGTCGATGGGTGGCATCGTGGCGATGGAGGTGCTGCGTCAGGCCCCCGGACGGGTGGCGAAACTGGCGCTGCTGGATACCAATCCCCTGGCCGAGACCGCGCAGGTGCAGGCACGCCGCCCCGCCCAGATCGCCGAGGCGATTGCAGGCGGGCTGGACCGCGTGATGCAGCGCGACATGATCCCGCACTATCTGGCCGATGCGGAAAGCCAGCCGGGCATTGCTGCGCTGTGCCTTGACATGGCGCTGGGGCTTGGCCCCGAGGTGTTCGCCCGTCAGTCCCGCGCGCTGGCCACACGGCCCGACCAGACCGCCACGCTGGCCGCCTTCCATGGCCCCGCGCTGGTGCTGACCGGCGCGCATGACCGGCTTTGTCCGATGGAAAGACACGCCCTGATGCACCGCCTGATGCCGCAATCGCGGCTGGTGGTGATCGACGGCGCGGGCCACCTGCCCGTGCTGGAAAAACCGATGGAAACGACAGCGGCCCTGCGCCGCTGGTGGGAGGAATGATGGACGCCGCCTTGCTGACCCAGCTGCGATCCGTGGATACGCCGACCGTGTGCAACGCCATCGAGGTGGTGCAGGGCAAGCGCGGCTTTGCCGCATTCACCCGGGGCACGATGCTGTGTTCAGCGCCCGATGCGCCTGCCGTCGTCGGCTATTCCGTCACCGCGACCATCGCCGCCCTGCACCCTGCGGAAGAACCGCCCGCCGTGATCCGCGCGCGCCGCATGGCCTATTACCGCGCCATGGCCGATGCCACGAAACCGGCCGTCGCGGTGATCGAGGATCTGGATTACCCGCATGCCATCGGCGCCTATTGGGGCGAGGTGAACACCACGATCCACAAGGGCTTTGGCCTGTCGGGCGCGCTGACCAATGGCGTGATGCGCGATCTGGGCGACATGGCCCCCGGTTTTCCGGTCATCGCGGGGTCGGTCGGCCCCAGCCATGGGTTCGTGCATGTCCGTTCACTGGGCCAGCCGGTGACGATCTTTGGCCTGACCGTGGCGCAGGGCGATCTGATTCACGCCGACCGGCACGGCGCGCTGGTGATACCGCCCGAAGTGGTGCCGCATCTGGCCGCCGCGATTGACCGGATGCGCGCGACGGAACGGCTGATCATTGACCCCGCCCGCGCCCCCGGCTTCGACTTTGCAGCGTTCGAGGTGGCATGGGCAGCGTTCGAGGCGGCGCGCACCTGATGGAAGACGCCCCTCAACCCGATCCGGATGCGGCACTGGACACCACCGGCATTGCCCTGACCGCCGCTGAACGTGACGGCATCCGCCAGACTGCGGCGTTTCTGGCGCAATCGCGTGCCTTGGTGCAGGCCTATCTTGCCGCGCGCGAGGCCCCGGATGCCTGACCGCAGCATTGCCGAGGCAGGCGCGCAGATGCGGGCGGGGCGGCTGACCGCCCGCGCGCTGGCCGAGGCGCATCTTGACCGGATCGCGGCGGAAAACCCCGCCATCCGCGCCTTTGTTGCCGTGACACCTGACCGGGCGCTGGCCTGCGCCGCGCAGGCAGATGCCGATTTTGCCGCAGGGATCGACCGTGGCCCGATGCAGGGTATTCCCTTTGCCATCAAGGATCTGGTTGACATGGCGGGCCTGCCCACCACCTGCGGATCACGGGCGGCACCCGCCACCCCCGCCGCCACCGATGCCGCCGTGGTGGAACGCCTTTTGGCAGCCGGCGCGGTGCCGCTGGGCAAGGTGGCGACCTATGAATATGCGCTGGTCGGGCCATCGTTCGACGGCCCCCACCCGCCCCCGGTGAACCCCTGGAACCCCGACCATATCACCGGCGGGTCATCCTCTGGCTCGGCTGCGGCGGTGGCGGCGGGGCTGGTGCGCGTGGCCGTCGGCACCGATACCGGCGGGTCGATCCGCAGCCCGGCCTGTTATTGCGGCGTGGTGGGGCTGAAGCCCACGCACGGGCTGGTGTCGCGGCACGGCATCTTTCCTTTGTCGCCCGATCTGGATCATGCGGGCCCGCTGGCGGCATCGGTGGCCGAGGCCGCGCTGATGCTGGATGCCATGGCGGGGTTTGATGCCCGCGACCCGGCCAGCCGCGCCTGCGCCGGGCCTGCGGCGGCTGAACTGGGCCAACCCATTGCCGGAATGCACGTCGGCTATGCCCGCGACTGGTTCGCCACTGACCCCGCGCTGAATCCCGCCGTGCTGGTCGCCATGGACGATGCGGTGTCGGCCTTGTCGCTGCTGGGCGCGCGGATCAGCCTGATCGCCCTGCCCGACTATGCGGTGATGGAGGCCGCTGGGGCCATCATCCTGCACCATCGGGCGCTGACCATCCACCGTCACCGGCTGCACGCCTATGGGCGGCAGGCGCTGCAAAGCCTGCTGGCCGGGCTGGGGCTGACCGGGGCTGATCTGGCCGATGCCCGCACAGCCGCCCGCCATCTGCGGGATGAAACCGATGCCATCCTTTCGCGGTTTGACGCGGTGGTGACGGCCAATGTTCTGGCCCCCGCCCCGCCCTTTGCCGCCTTTGCCGGGAACAAGGCGGTGTGGACGGCGATGCGCACCCTGCCGTTCAACCTGACGGGCCACCCGGCACTGGCCCTGCCCATCGGCTTTGCCGGTGGGTTGCCGATGGGCATGCAACTGATCGGGCGCGCATTCAGCGAGGCGCGGCTCTGCCGCATCGGCCATGCGTTCGAGGCGGCCACCGACCATGCCGCACAGCGCCCGCCCCGTCAGACGGGCGGGCGCTGAGGCGGGTCAGCCCTTGACCTGCATCCGGTCCAGCCGCAGCTGGGCCGCGCGGCGGTGCCCCTCCAGCCCCTCGCTGGCGCTTTGCCGGGCGGCGGGCGGGGCCACGGCGGCCACGCCACGTTCATCAAGCCATTGGTGCGTCGCGATTTTCACATAGGCCCCGACCCACAGCCCACCGGTATAGCGGCCCGCCGCCATGGTGGGCAGCGTGTGGTTGGTGCCCGAACATTTGTCGGAATAGACAACGCTGGCCAGTTCACCGATGAACAGTGACCCATAGTTGCGCAGCCGTTTCGCCATGGCATGCGGATCGGCGGTATGCACCTGCAGATGCTCGGCCGCGATCAGGTCGGAATAGGCGATCATCGCCGCCTCGTCGTCGCAGATGGCAATCTCGCCAAAGTCGCGCCAGGCGGGGGCGGCCACATGCGCGGTGCTGAGGGTTTCCAACTGCGCCTCCACCTCGGCCAGCACGGCGGCGGCAAGGCCTGCATCGGTGGTAATCAGCCCGACCCGCGTGCGCACGTCATGCTCGGCCTGCGCCAAAAGATCGGTGGCGATCATCTGCGCATCGCCGGTGCTGTCGGCCAGAATGAAAATCTCGGACGGGCCGGCCAGCTGGTCGATGCCCACCGGGCCGAAGACCTGCCGTTTCGCCTCGTTCACAAAGGCATTGCCGGGGCCGACGATCTTGACCACCTGCGGCACGGTTTCGGTGCCGTAAGCCATGGCCGCAATCGCCTGCGCGCCGCCGATGCGGAAAATCCGGTCAGCCCCCGACAGATGGCAGCCCGCGATCATCGCGCGGTGGGCGTTGGGTGGCAGGCAGGCCACCACCTCATCCACACCCGCCACCTTGGCGGGAACGATGGTCATCACCGGGGCGGACAGCAGCGGAAACCGCCCGCCCGGCACATAGCAGCCCACCCGCTCGATCGGAATCACCCGGTGCCCCATGAACACGCCGGGGCGGATTTCGGTTTCCAGCGGCAGGATGGTGGCCAGCTGCGCCTGGGCAAAGGCGCGCACATTGGCGATGGCAAATTCGGTATCGGCCCGGGTTTGCGGATCAAGCTCGGCGACCGCCGCCAGGCGGTCCTCCATCGGCACCTCAAACGCCGCGAGTTCCGCCTTGTCAAATTCCAGCGCAAAGCGCGCCACCGCCGCATCGCCCGATTGCCGCACCTCGCGCAATACCTCGGCCACCAGCGCCTCGATCCGGGCGGTGTCGCCCGAGGTCGCGGGTGCGGGGGCCTTCAGCCAGGTGACGCCGGGGACCGAAGACGGGGTGGGATTCATGTTGCAAATGCTCCGCGCTGCCAGTTGTGCCGGCATTCCGCGCCGGTGCCAGCGGGAAATATCACAGATGCGGCGCGGGGCCAATGATTTTTGCATTCGTTTGCAAAACTGTTCACCACGCTGTCTGTGCCGTGCAAGTCAGGCGACCGGCCAGTTGAACCACCCGGTTTCAGCGTTCCGCGCCCCCGAAGCATGGGACGCGGCTATTGCCGCACAGGTTTGCCCAACAGGATTGCGCAAAGCAGTTTCTGCACACAGGAAGCTGTGTCAGCCCGCCATCACCCACACCGCACTGCGGCGGCAATGGCAAGGCAGCCGCAGCAATCCGGGCTGCGCTGTCGCGACGTGCCACGCGAGGCGCGGACTGCCGGATTTTCAGAAGGTTGCGATGAAATGGTGCCCCCAGAGAGACTCGAACTCCCGACCCTCTGATTACAAATCAGACGCTCTACCAGCTGAGCTATAGGGGCACGCGCCCGCTATAGCGTCAGGCGCAGGGGCTGGCAAGAGCAGGCGAAACGGGGTGGCAGGTGGTAACGGCGCATCAACCGGTCTGGCCGCCAAAGACGGGCGGGCCGGGGATTGGCCCGCCCCGGGGTCAGAAGGGCGGTCCACACACGCCCCCCCGCCCCGTTTCCATGTGCCGCTGCACATGCTGACAAGATGTGCACCAGCCCGGCACTTGTCCCCCGGCCTGACCGCCGGGGTGCGGCAAACCCGTTGCAAGCCGCATAGGTATCGTTGACCCCGCGTCACAACCTGTCAAATGAAATGTGGCTTTATGTTTCTTTCCTTTGCCTGTATGTTGTTTTCGGCAGTGTTTGCCCTCCATTCGTCGCAAAACCAACAGTCCAATCCCACATGCCCGGCCATTTTCCTGCCAGCCACCGCGAACGCGAAATCCTTGACCTGCTGGATGATTCTGGCTCGGCCCGGGTGCAGGATCTGGCGCAGCGGCTGGCGGTGACGGAGGAAACCATCCGCCGCAACGTCAAACGGCTGGAAGCGCAGGGCCTTGTGACCAAGGTGCATGGCGGCGTGCATCTGAAGGATTGGGGGCCGGAGCCCAGCTTTGCCCAGCGTTTCGTGCAGAACCCCACCGCCAAGCGCCGTATCGCGCGCCATCTGGCGGGGATGATCGGCAACGGCGCCTCGCTGATCCTCGACATCGGCACGACCACCGCCCATGTGGCCGAGGCGCTGCGCAACCACCGCGATCTGCTGGTTGTCACCAATTCGCTGGCGGTGGCGCAGGCGCTGGCGGCGCGCAACGGCAACCGGGTGTTCATGGCGGGCGGCGAATTGCGCAGCCATGATGGCGGGGCCTTTGGTGCCGAGGCGCTGGCCTTTGTGCGGCAGTTTCAGGTGCGCCATGCCGTGCTGTCGGCGGCGGCAATCAACGCCCGCGCCGGATTCATGTTGCAGGATCTGCGCGAGGCCGAATTGTCCCGCGCCATCATCGAACAGGCCGAAGAGGTCATTATCGCCGCCGATGCCACCAAGTTCGGCCGCACCGCCCCGATCCGCATCGCCGATCCGTCACTGGTGCGCCGTCTGGTCACGGATGCGCCACCACCCGCAGATCTGGCCCACGCATTGGCCTTGGCGGGGGTAGAGGTGGAGGTTGCCGGGGCCTGAGGGCCGCAGCCGCTGGTCCAGAAAAACCGCGCCTCAGCCCCAGTCCAGCACCACCTTGCCCGATTGCCCCGACCGCATGGCGGCAAAACCCGTCTCGAAATCATCCACGCCAAAACGGTGGGTTATGACGCGGCGCACGTCCAGCCCGTTTTCCAGCATGGCGATCATCTTGTACCAGGTCTCGAAAATCTCGCGGCCATAGACGCCCTTGATGGTGATGGCCTTGAACACAATCCGGCTCCAGTCCACCGGGGATTTGCCGGTCGGAATGCCCAGCATGGCGATGCGCCCGCCCATCACCAGCGATTCCACCATCTGATCCAGCGCCATCTGGTTGCCCGACATCTCCATGCCCACGTCAAAACCCTGCACGATCTTCAGCCGGGCCATCACATCGCGCAGATCCTCCGTCGCCACATTCACCGGCGTCACATCGGTGACTTCCGCCGCCAGCGCCAGCCGCGCCGGGTTCACATCGGTGATCACCACATGCCGCGCGCCCACATGCCGCGCCACCGCCGCCGCCATGATGCCGATGGGGCCTGCGCCGGTGATCAGCACATCTTCCCCCACCAGATCAAAGCTCAAGGCGGTGTGAACGGCATTTCCCAAAGGGTCCAGTATCGCGCCGATCTCATCATCAATGCTGTCGGGCAGAGGCACGACGTTGAACGCAGGCAGCCGCAGATATTGCGCGAAAGCCCCCGGTTCGTTCACGCCGATGCCCCGCGTTGCCGGATCCAGATGGAATTTCCCCGCGCGTGACTGCCGCGACAGCTTGCCGATCAGATGCCCCTCGCCCGACACGCGCTGACCGATGGCCAGGCCTTCGACATTGCGGCCCAGTTCCACGATCTCGCCCGCAAACTCATGCCCCGTCACCAGCGGCACCGGCACGGTTTTCGCCGCCCATTCATCCCAGTTCCAGATGTGGATGTCGGTGCCGCAGATGCCGGTTTTCCTGATGCGGATCAACACGTCATCCGGCCCGATGTCGGGCACGGGGCGCGTCTCCATCCACAGCCCCGGCTCGGGGCGGGCCTTTACCAGTGCTTTCATTTCATTGGTCATTGCAAAGCCCCCACGTGCTTGCCCGCCGCACGGAAGGCATCAAGTGCAAAATCCAGATCGGCCCGCGTCAGCGCCGCATTCATCTGCGTGCGGATGCGCGCCTGCCCTTTCGGCACCACGGGGAAAAAGAACCCCGCGACATACACCCCACGCTCGTAAAGCGCCTGCGCCATCCGCTGCGCCAGAACCGCCTCGTCCAGCATCACCGGGATGATCGGATGTTCCCCCGGCAGCAGCCGGAACCCCGCGTCGGCCAGACCCGCCCGCCAATAAGCCGCATTTTCCAACAGTTGCGCCCGCAGGTCATCCGCCGCCTCCACCAGATCCAGCGCCGCCAGACCAGCCGCCACCACAGCAGGCGGCAGCGCGTTGGAAAACAGATAGGGCCGCGCCCGCTGCCGCAGCAGATCAACCACCGCCTGCGGCCCGGCGATATAGCCGCCAAGCGCCCCGCCCAAGGCCTTGCCCAGGGTGCCGGTAAGAATGTCCACATCCACCGCGAAATGTGCGGGCGTGCCGCGCCCCTCCGGTCCCATGAACCCCGTGGCATGGCAGTCATCCACCATCACCAGCGCGCCGTATTGCGTGGCAAGCCGCGTCACCTCGGGCAGTTTCGCCAGAGTGCCGTCCATGGAAAACACGCCATCCGTCGCCACCATGATGAACCGCGCGCCATCGGCCCGCGCCTGCACCAGTTGCGCCTCCAGATCCGCCATGTCGGAATTGGCATAGCGATAGCGTTTCGCCTTGCACAGCCGGATGCCGTCGATGATCGAGGCATGGTTCAGGCTGTCGGAAATCACCGCATCCTCGGGGCCCAGCAGCGGCTCGAACAGCCCGCCATTGGCGTCGAAACAGGCGGCGAACAGGATGCTGTCATCCTTGCCCAGATAGGCCGCGATCCGCGCCTCCAGCTCCCGGTGCAGATCCTGCGTGCCGCAGATGAATCGGACGGATGCCATGCCATAGCCATGGCCATCCAGCGCCGTCTTGGCCGCCGCCACCAGCGCCGGATGATCGGCCAGCCCCAGATAATTGTTGGCGCAGAGGTTGATCATCCCGCGCCCGGCCACCGTCACATGCGCACCCTGGGCCGAGGTGATCAGCCGTTCACGCTTCAACAGGCCATCGGCCTCGATGCCCGCCAGAGTGTCGGCCATATGGCCCAGAAATGCCGCCTTGTCCGCCATGACAGATGCTCCTCCGTTTTGGCGGAATATGCCGCCATCAGCCCGCTGTGTCAATATAGCGGACAGAAATCCGCTGTCACGGAATCTGCCCCCCCCTCTTTCCAGAGGCAAGTATCCTCGGGGGGTCCGGGGGGCAGACAGCCCCCCGGCGCCGGCAAGCCTTGGTCCGCTAACTGTCCTGCACGATCAGAATGGCCCGCGCAGCCCCCTCGACCGCCGAAATCGCATGCGGCCGGTCCGCCGGGTAGCGCGCGGTGTCGCCCGCCGCCAGCAGCGAGTCGTCGGGCCCCGATACCACGCGCAGCACGCCGTCGATCACCGTCAGATGCTCGCGGCATCCCGGTGAATGCGCCTCGCTGATCAATGCGCCCCCGACCGCGAAGGTCAGGTCATAAACCTCATGCTCGCCCACCGCCTCGGCCGGTGACAGGATGCGGATCCGCACCCCCTGCCCGCGCCCCTCGATCACCGGGGCGGCACTGGCGCGGGTCACGTCGATGCCGGGCACGGGTTTTGCCTCCAGCAGGCCCGCGAAATCCACCTGAAGCGCCTGCGTCAGGTTCCACAGCGTCGCCACTGTGGGCGAGGATTCGCCGCGCTCGATCTGGCTGACCATCGACCGGCTGACGCCTGACAGCTTGGCCACGGCATCAAGGCTGAGGCCGCGCGCCTTGCGCGCCTCGCGCAGGGACAGGGCCAGCCTATCATGTATGTCGGAGCGCGGGTTCATGGCGCCACTTTGCGGGGCTGGCAGGCCCGCGTCAATGCCCGCGCCGGGGGAGCCGCCCTCGGCCCCATCGAGGGGCCTCGGGCGGCGTTGCCACGGCTGGGCTGGAGGCCGGTCACGGAGGGCCGGGCGGCGCAGGCCTCCGGCGGGGATATTTGGGCCAGTGTGAATGTTTGTTGGTGTGAATGTCTGCCGATGTGAATGTCGGGCAGCAGGGCAGTTGGCCTTGCGGGGGCATTCGAGGGGCTGTCCGCCGCAGGCCCGCCAGTCAGGTGCCGCAGAAGGTGCGGTAGCGCCCGAAGCCTGCGGGCGCGGGAAGGGCATAGCCCTCGCGCCCGGGCTGGTCGGTGAAGGGGGTGGCCAGCACCGAAAGCAGGGTTTCAAACGGTCCCATGTCGCCGTGTTGGGCGGCGGCCAGCGCCTCTTCGACGCGGTGGTTGCGGGGGATACAGGCGGGGTTCACCGCGTTCATGGCCTGACCCGCACCCGGGGCGAGGCGCGCGCGCCAGCGGGGCAGCCAATCGTCAAGCGCCGTCGCATCGGCGAACAGGGGGCGCAGCAGGCCCGCATCGCCCCCGACTGCCGTGGCAAGGCGGCGGAAGGTCAGCGTCCAGTCCGCGGCCTGCCCGTCCATGGCGGCAAGCAGGCCCTGCGCCAGCGCGGCATCGCCGGCATCTTCACCCGCCAGCCCCAGCTTGGCGCGCATCACCGCCAGCCAGGCGGATTCGTAGGCGGGCATCAGATCCCCCAGCGCCTCGGTTGCCAATGCCACGGCGCGATCCTCGTCCGCATCCAGCAGCGGCAGCAGCGCCTCGGCAAAGCGCGCCATGTTCCAGCCCAGCAGCAGCGGCTGGTTGGCATAGGCATAGCGCCCGCCGCTGTCGATCGAGGAAAACACCGTGCCCGGCGCATAGGCCTCCATGAAGGCGCAGGGGCCATAGTCGATCGTCTCACCGGAGATGGCCACATTGTCGGTGTTCATCACGCCATGGATGAAGCCAAGGCCCATCCATTGCGCCACCAGCCGCGCCTGCGCCCCGGCGACCGCGCGGAAAAAGCCAAGGTAATCGCCCTGTTCCAGTGCCGGGTAGTGCCGCGCCATGCTGTAGTCGGCCAGTTGGCGCAGCTTTGCCACCTCGCCCCGCGCCGCGAAATACTGGAATGTGCCGACGCGGATATGGCTGGCGGCCACGCGGGTCAGCACGGCCCCCGGCAGCGGGCCGGTGTCGCGCAGGATCGACTGGCCGGTCGTCACCGCCGCCAGCGCCCGGGTGGTGGGCACGCCCAGCGCATGCATCGCCTCGCCGATCAGATATTCGCGCAGCACCGGGCCGATGGCGGCCTTGCCATCGCCCGAGCGGGAAAACGGCGTGCGGCCCGAGCCTTTCAACTGGATGTCACGCCGCGCGCCGTTGCGGTCGATCACCTCGCCCAGGAGCAGCGCGCGCCCGTCGCCCAGTTGCGGCGAGAACCCGCCGAACTGGTGCCCGGCATAGACCTGCGCCAGCGGATGCGCGCCCGTGGGCAGCAGGTTGCCGGAAAACACGCCGGCGGCGACAGGCTCCAGCGCCGCCGGATCCAGCCCCAGTTCCGCCGCCAGCGCATGGTTCAACCGCAAGAGCCGGGGGGCCGGAGCCTCTGCCGCCTGCCAGTCGACATAGAATCCGGGCAGATCGCGGGCATAGCTGTTGTCAAAGCCAAAGGCGGGCAGCGGGACGGCGGAGGCAGGCAGGGTCATGGCATGTTCCGGGCTTGGTCATGGCAGATATGGGGTATCGCCGGGGCCGGGGCAACGGGCGGGTCTGACCGGATGGCCGCTGGTGCCGTGCGGGACAACGGGGCGTCCGTGCCGTGACGGGTGCAAACAGGCAGCAACGCCATGGTCTGCAAATGGTCGGAGCGAGAGGATTCGAACCTCCGGCCCTCGGTTCCCAAAACCGATGCGCTACCAGACTGCGCTACGCTCCGACACAGCGCCTACCTAACCGGGATCGTGGCGGTTGAAAAGCGGGTAATCGGGGGTTTGCGGCAAAGCACTGGCGCGCGCATCGCCTATTCGGCGCAGGGCCAAGCCGCCTGCGCCTGATCCAGCGCGGGATGGCGCAGTTCCGCCCCCGGCACGATGCCCAGCCGGGCCGCCAGCCCACCGTTGATTTCCAGCACCGCCAGCACATTCGGCCCGCCCGGGATCGGCGTTTCATCGCCCGGCACGGCATTGGCATGCACATGCGTCACCAGCCCGGTCGGATCGGCAAAGATCATGTCCAGCGGGATCAGCGTGTTCTTCATCCAGAAACTCGCCGTCTGGGGCCGTTCATAGATGAACAGCATCCCCGCCGCCGATGGCATGCTTTCGCGGTGCATCAGGCCCTGCGCCCGTTCGGCCACCGTATCGGCCAGTTCCACCGTAAAGCGCGCAACGCCGCCCGGGCCGCGAAGATCGACCTGATCGTCACGGCAGGCCGCTGCGGCCACGCCGGGCAGCAGCAGCATGCAGATGGCCAGCGCCGCCCGCATCAGTCGGCCGACCGCGCAGCGGCCTCCCACGACAGCACCTGCACGGCCATGCGGCCACGCTTGCCGTCGATGATGCGCAGCGCCACCGCCTCGCCCGCGCCCAGATCGGCAAAACCCGACAGGCGCAGCACCTCGACATGGATGAAAACATCCTCGGGGCGCCCGAACACGTTGGCAAAGCCAAAGCCCTTGCCCTTGTCGAACCATTTCACCCGCGCCGGTTCCATCGGGCGGGCGGCGATCTCTTCCGGAGAGGCCAGTTCGCTGTCATCGCTCAGCTGAAATCCGGTGCCGGCGGGCGGCTCGATCTTGAGCACCTCCACCGCCTGCACACCGCGCTGCGTCATCTGCACCTTGACGGAAATCCCGGCGCCATCGGCGACCGAACTCTGCCCATAGTTGCGTAACACATTGGCATGCAACAGAATATCAGATCCAGCTTCTTCGGTCACAATGAAACCGAAGCCCTTGGCAGGATCAAACCACTTCACGCGACCATGCACTATCTGCAAGGCCTTATCATCATCTTCCATGTCCAGAGCCGTTTCCCCAGATAGAGCCCCACGAGCGCAGTCTTGCATGCAAACGATACAAAGGTTCAAGCACAAATTATCTGCCACTGTCGCGCCGGACCGTCCGTGCCGGACGAATTACAGGCGCCAAACCCGCACAACGCGCATTGCCGCCGCTGGAACCGCGCAACGGCGCTGCGCAAACGCCGCAACCCGAAACCAACCCGCCGGTTTCGCGGCGTGCATCAGGGGTTCAGCCGTGTGACCTGCCACGCTTCGCCGGGGGTGGAACGCCGCCAGCAGAAACGGTCGTGCAGCCGGAACGCGCCGTCCGCCCAGAACTCAATCTCCAAGGGGATGATGCGGATGCCGCCCCAAAACGACGGGCGGGGCGGGTTCGGCCCCTTGGCCGCCGTCATTTTCGCCACCGCCGCCATCAGCGTCAGGCGCGAGTCGAGTGGTTGCGACTGGTCCGAAGCCCAGGCCCCCAACCGGCTTTTCAGACTGCGCGAGGCGTAATAGGCATCTGCCGCCGGCCCTTCCTCGCGTTCTGTCAGGCCCCTCACGCGGATCTGGCGGCGCAGCGATTTCCAGTGCAGCACGAAGGCCGCCTTGCCGCTGGCGGCAATCTCCTGCCCCTTGGCGCTGCCGTAGTTGGTGTAGAACACGAAGGCCGCCGGTTCGATGTCCTTCAGCAGCACCATCCGCGCATTGGGCAGGCCATCGGCATCCACCGTGGCCAGGGCAATGGCGTTGGGGTCGTTCGGCTCCAGCGGCGTGGCCTCGTCCAGCCAGGCGCTGGCGATGGCAAAGGGGTCTTCGCCCGCGAAAATTCCGGTTCTGTCCATCTTGTTCCTTCCGGCCCGGTGCGCGCCAGATGCGGTTTCCCGGCCCTTGTGCAGATTTGCAACGGAACCTAGCCCCCGGCCCGGCCCCCGGCAAGCCTGCCCGCAGTTTTGCCACATGCAACCAGAGGTGTTTACCCGCACCCTTGATGCGCCCCGCCTGATCGCCTACAGCTTTGGCCTGAAGAAAAACCTGGGCGAGGGACGCCATATGTCGAACGGATTGCTGGCCGGAAAACGCGGGCTGATCATGGGGCTTGCCAATGACAAGTCGATTGCCTGGGGCATTGCCAAGGCCTGTGCAGATCAGGGCGCGGAACTGGCGTTCTCTTACCAGGGAGAGGCGCTGAAAAAGCGGGTCGAACCCTTGATGGCCACCATCGGGTCCACCGTCATCCACGAATGCGATGTGGGCAACCCGGCCAGCCTTGACGCATTGTTTGCACATATCGGCGAGGTCTGGGGGCATCTGGATTTCGTGGTGCATGCCATCGGTTTTTCCGACAAGAACGAGCTGCGCGGGCGTTACGTCGATACCACTTCCGCGAATTTCGCCATGACGATGGATATCTCGGTCTATTCGTTCACCGCCGTCTGCCAGCGTGCTGAAAAGATGATGGGCCCGGGCGGCAGCCTGCTGACACTGACCTATTTCGGCGCTGAAAAGGTGATGCCGCATTACAACGTGATGGGCGTGGCCAAGGCGGCGCTGGAGGCGTCGGTGATGTATCTGGCCGAGGATCTGGGCAAGGACGGCATCCGCGTGAACGCGATCTCGGCCGGCCCGATCAAGACGCTGGCGGCATCTGGCATCGGCGATTTCCGCTACATCATGAAATGGAACGAGCTGAACTCGCCCCTACGCCGCAACGTGACGCAGGAAGAGGTGGGCAAGGCCGCGCTTTACCTGCTGTCAGACCTGGGGTCGGGCACCACGGGCGAGGTGCTGCATGTCGATGCCGGCTATCATGTGGTTGGCATGAAGGCGGTGGATGCGCCCGACATTGATGTGGTGACAGGGCGCGGGGCCAAGGCGGGCAGCGAATGACGCTGGCGGCCTTTCTGGCCTTTGCACTGCTGTCGCTGTTTGCCGCCGTGTCCCCCGGCCCCGCCGTGCTGATGGCCGCGCGCACCGGCCTGACCGAAGGCTTCCGCACCGGGGCCCTGCTGGCGGCGGGCATCGGCGCGGGGGCCGTGGTCTGGGCCTCTGCCGCAATGTTCGGGCTGAACCTGCTGTTTGCCGCGGCCCCGGCCCTGCTTTGGGCGCTGAAAATTTTGGGCGGCGGCTATCTGGTCTGGATGGGCGTGAAGCTGTGGCGCGGCGCATCCCAGCCCTTCATCACCGCCGATGCCCGCCCGGTGCCGCGTTCGGGGGCCTCGGCCTTCCGTCTGGGGCTGTTCACCCAACTGGCAAACCCGAAACCCGCCGTGATGTTTTCGGCCATCTTCCTTGGCACCGTGCCGCAGGGCACGCCTGCCCCGGTCTATGCCGCCCTGCTGGCCGTGGTGTTTTTCAACGAAACTGTCTGGAACATCGCCGTCGCGCGCATCTTCTCGCTTGACCGCACGCGCGCCGCCTATATCAGCCTGAAAACCATCATCGACCGCAGCTTTGGCGGGCTGCTGGCCTTGCTTGGCCTGAAAATCGCCGCGACCTGAGGGGGACACCATGAAAGACCGCCTGCCGCATGAAAAGGGTTTCCATGTGTCCTGGGACCAGATCCACCGCGACGGGCGCGCGCTGGCCTGGCGGCTGGACGGGCACGGGCCGGATGGCGGGCCGTGGAAGGCCGTGGTCGGCATCACCCGCGGCGGTCTGGTGCCCGCGATGATCGTGGCGCGCGAACTGGACATCCGCATCGTCGATACGATCAGCGTGAAAAGCTACAACCATCAGGCCCAGACCGCGCCCAAGGTGATCAAGGCCCCGCAGGCCAGCATCATGGGCGACGGCAGCGGCATATTGATCGTCGATGATCTGGTCGATACCGGCAAGACGCTGGAACTGGTGCGCGCGCTTTACCCCAAGGCGCATTTCGCCACGGTCTATGCCAAGCCCTCGGGGCGGCCCATGGTGGATACCTATATCACCGAGGTCAGCCAGGACACCTGGATATTCTTTCCCTGGGACATGGCCCTGCAATATGTGGAGCCGTATCGGGGGAAGGACTGAGGCGCTTTCGCGCCTCAGGTAGTATCATCACTTCTTGCTGTCGGGTGTGGTGTGAATGGGTTTCCATTCGTGTCCGGGCTTTGTCGTCGGTGGCAGCCGAGTATTGTCCGGCACCGCAGCAAAGTTGGGTTTCGCGCCGCCGCGCGGACCAACCTCTTGGAAGATACCACCATTGCGGCCAGTGCCCGCCCCAGGTTTTTGTGTCATGTTCAATCACCTCCTTTCCGGTGAAGGATCACCTTTCCGCGAGATGGGAACAAAAGACGATCATTCAATATGTGGCTGATTTTTTTTTATCACGACGAAATACAGTGTCAGTTTCGAGATATAGTGTGAAAGTGGAGGTGTTGCGTCTTATGTTGAGCCTTTCAGTTACAATGAAGGGTCGCTAGGCTGAATTGAGATCATATAAATCGGTGAAGTAGCATGACCCTGCCCCTGAACCCCGCCATGGCCGCCACCTTCCCGCCTCCGGTGATGGAGGCGCGGCGCTGGTTGCAGGGGGCCACCTTCCCGCCTGACCGCCCGCTAATCAACGTGAGCCAGGCGGCGCCGGTCGAAAGCCCGCCGCTGGGCCTCCGGCAGGCGCTGGCGGAGGCCGCGCTGAACGACCCGCAGGCGCATCTTTACGGACCTGTGCTGGGCATGCCTGCCTTGCGGGCAGAGATTGCCGCGCAATGGTCGCTGGCCTATGGCGGCAGCATTGCGCCCGAGCAGGTGGCGATAACCCAGGGCTGCAATCAGGCCTTCACCGCCGTCATGTCCACCCTCGCCGGGGCGGGGGATGCGGTGATCCTGCCGACGCCGTGGTATTTCAACCACAAGATGTGGCTGGACATGCAGGGCGTCACCACCACGCCACTGGCCACCGGGCCGGGCCTGATCCCCGATGCGGATCAGACGGCGGCGCTCATCACCCCCGCCACAAAGGCCATCGTTCTGGTCAGCCCCAACAACCCGGGCGGGGTGGAATACCCGGCCGAGACGCTGCTGGCCTTCCTGACGCTGGCGCGGGCCCATGGCATCGCGCTGATCGTTGATGAAACCTACCGCGATTTCGACAGCCGCACCGGCGCGCCGCACGCCCTGTTCACCGACCCCGACTGGACCGATACGCTGATCCACCTTTACAGCTTTTCCAAGGCCTACCGGCTGACCGGGCACCGCGTGGGCGCGGTGGTGGCCAGCACCGGCCGGCTGGCCGAGGTAGAGAAATTTCTGGATACCGTGGCCATCTGCCCCAGCCAGCTGGGCCAGATCGGCGCGTTGTGGGGGATGCGCAACCTTGCGCAATGGGTGGCGGGCGAGCGGGCGGAAATTCTGGCCCGCCGCACTGCCATGCACAGCGGCTTTCACGCGCTGCCCGACTGGCGGCTTCTGGGCTGCGGGGCCTATTTCGCCTATGTCGAGCACCCCTTTGCCATGGATTCCGACGTGCTTGCCAAGCGGCTGGTGCAGGAGGCGGGCCTGTTGATGCTGCCCGGCACCATGTTCCAGCCCGCCGGATCGGCCGAGGGCAAACGCCAGTTGCGCATCGCTTTTGCCAATGTGGACGCGGCGGGCATCGGCCAGCTGTTTGCCCGGTTGGCGGCGCTGCGGCTGTAGCCACGGGTGGCTTGTTCTTCCTGTGCCGGTTTCTGCCCCCGTGCTTGCCTCTGCCCCCGTGACCGCTTACAGAAACGCGGGGTATAGCGGGAGACGGCCATGGCACAGAACAGCGACGAGATCGTGCGCAAGCGCAAGGGCAAGGGTGCATCGGTTGTCGTCTGGGTGCTGATGGCCATGCTGGTGCTGGGGCTTGGCGGCTTTGGCGTCACGAATTTCGGCGGCGGGTTGACCTCGATCGGGCAGGTGGGCGACCGCGACATCGACGTGAACACCTATGCCCGCGCGTTGCAGCAGGAAATCGCGGCCTTTGGCGCGCAGATCGGCCAGCCGGTGACGGCCGAGCAGGCGCTGGCGCTGGGGCTTGATTCCCGCGTGCGCCAGCAACTTGTTGCCACCGCAGCACTGGACAACGAGGCTGACCGCGTGGGCCTGTCGGCGGGCGATGCCCGCGTCGCCGAGGAAATCGCGGCGATGCGCCAGTTTCAGGGCACGGCAGGGCAGTTTGATGCCGAAACCTACCGCCTGACGCTGCAACAGAACAACCTGACCCCTGCTGAGTTCGAGCGTGACCTGCGCGCCGATGTGGCCCGGTCGCTGCTGCAAGGCGCTGTGGCGGGCGGATTTGTCGCCCCTGCCCCGCTGACCGACACGCTTTACGCCTATATCGCCGAACGGCGCGGCTTTTCGCTGCTGGCGCTGGCCGAGGCCGATCTGCCCAGCCCGCTGCCCGAACCCACACCGGAAGAGCTGAAGGCGCATTACGACGCGAATATTGCCGCCTTCACCCGGCCCGAGGCGCGGCGCATCACCTATGCGGCCCTGCTGCCCGATACGCTGGCCCCCACCATGGCGGTGGATGAGGCCGCCGTGCGCGCGATCTATGACGACCGTATCGACGAATTCGTGCAGCCGGAACGGCGGCTGGTGGAACGGCTGGTGTTCCCCGACGAGGCTGCGGCCGCCGCCGCCAAGGCCCGCATCGACGCGGGCGAGACGTTTGAGGCTATCGTGGCGGAGCGCGGCCTGTCGCTGCTGGATATCGACATGGGCGACCAGAGCCGCGCCGATCTGGGCGCTGCGGGCGAAGCTGTGTTTGCCCTGACAGAACCCGGCGTGGTGGGCCCGCTGCCATCGGATCTTGGCCCGGCGCTGTTTCGCATGAACGCGATCCTTGCCGCGCAGGAAACCCCGTTCGAGGATGTGCGCGACGATCTGGTGGCCGAGTTTTCGCAGGATGCCGCGCGCCGCGCCATCGGCGACCGGGTGGAAGAGATCGACGACATGCTGGCCAGCGGCACCACGCTGGAGGATCTGGCCGAAACGGCGGGCCTAGAGCTGGGCACGCTCGATTTCACCGCCACATCAGATTCGGGCATGGCCGCCTATCCTGCCTTCCGCGAGGCCGCCGCCGCCGTGGGCGAAGGCGATTTCCCCGAGGTGATCACCCTGAACGACGGCGGCCTTGCCACCATCCGCCTGGATGAAATCGTGCCCCCAACCCCCATCCCGCTGGACGAGGCGACCGAGGACGTGACCGCATCCTGGCGCGCCGAGGCGCTGGCCAAGGCGCTGGCCGACCGTGCCGCCGCCATCAAGGCCGAGGTCGAGGGTGGCGCTTCGCTGGGCGCCTATGGCATTGTGGCGGTGACGCCCGAGATTGCCCGCGACGGATTTGTCGAGGATGCCCCCGCCGATCTGCTGCCCGCCGTGTTCCAGATGGCCGAGGGTGAATTGCGGGTGATCAGCGGGCCGGGCTTTACCGGCCTTGTGCGGCTTGACAGCATCCGCCCCGGCGCTGCCGAGGGCGATGATGCGGCAGCGCTGAAAGGCGCGATTGCCGGTCAGGCCGAACAGGCGCTGGCGCAGGATGCACTGACGCTGTTCACAAATGCGCTGACCGCCGAGGCGGGCATCAGGCTGGACCAGACGGCCATCGACGCCGTGCATGCGCAGTTCAGGTAAGGCGGCACCATGGCCCTGACATCGACTTTCGAAGCCTTCGAGGCGGGCTGGAACGCGGGCCGCAACCAGATCGTGCATGCAAGGCTGGCCGCCGATCTGGATACGCCCGTCAGCCTGATGCTGAAACTGGCCGAGGCGCGCACCGACACGTTCATGCTGGAATCGGTAACGGGCGGCGAGGTGCGGGGCCGCTATTCGGTGGTGGGCATGAAGCCCGACCTGATCTGGCAATGCCACGGCACCGCCAGCCGCATCAACCGGCAGGCCCGGTTTGACCCGGCGGCCTTCGTGCCGCTGGACGGGCATCCGCTGGATACGCTGCGCGCGCTGATCGCCGAAAGCCGCATCGACCTGCCCGCCGATCTGCCGCCCATCGCGGCGGGGCTGTTCGGCTATCTGGGCTATGACATGATCCGGCTGGTGGAAGCCCTGCCCAATGTGAACCCCGACCCGCTGGGCCTGCCCGATGCGGTGCTGATGCGCCCCTCGGTCGTGGCGGTGCTGGACGGGGTGAAGGGCGAGGTGACGATCGTGGCCCCCGCCTGGCAAAGCCCCGGCCTGTCGGCCCGCGCCGCCTATGCCCAGGCCGCCGAGCGGGTGATGGATGCGCTGCGCGATCTTGACCGCGCCCCCCCCGCCCAGCGGGATTTTGGCGAGCCGACGCCGGTGGGCGAGATGCGGTCGAACTTCACGCATGAGGGCTACAAGGCGGCGGTGGAAAAGGCCAAGGATTACATCCGCGCGGGCGACATCTTTCAGGTGGTGCCCAGCCAGCGGTGGGCGCAAAGCTTTGCCCATCCGCCCTTTGCCCTGTATCGCAGCCTGCGCCGCACGAACCCTTCGCCCTTCATGTTCTTCTTCAACTTTGGCGGTTTTCAGGTGGTCGGGGCCAGCCCGGAAATCCTGGTGCGGCTGCGCGATGGCGAAGTGACGGTGCGCCCCATCGCAGGCACCCGCAAGCGCGGTGCCACCCCGGAAGAGGACCGCACGCTGGAGGCCGACCTGCTGGCCGACCCCAAGGAGCGCGCCGAACATCTGATGCTGCTGGATCTGGGCCGCAATGACGTGGGCCGTGTGGCACGGGTGGGCACGGTTCGCCCGACCGAGCAGTTCATCATCGAACGCTATTCCCACGTCATGCATATCGTCAGCAATGTGGTGGGCCAGATCGCCGAAGGCCAGGATGCGCTGTCGGCCCTGCTGGCGGGCCTGCCCGCGGGCACGGTATCGGGCGCGCCAAAGGTGCGCGCGATGCAGATCATTGATGAGCTGGAACCGGAAAAGCGCGGCGTCTATGGTGGCGGTGTCGGCTATTTCGCGGCCAATGGCGAGATGGATTTCTGCATCGCTTTGCGCACCGCCGTGCTGAAGGACGAGGTGCTGTATATCCAGGCCGGGGGTGGCGTGGTCTATGACAGCGACCCCGAGGCGGAATATCAGGAAACGGTGAACAAATCCCGCGCCCTGCGGCGCGCGGCCGAGGATGCGGGCCTGTTCGCCCGGCGTGGCAACGGCTGAACCTGCGGCAGCGGGGGTTTCACACCCCCGCACCCCCGTGGGATACTTGGGCCAGCAAGAAAGCGAGGCAGAGCGGTCGTCCGCTTTGGCAGGTCATTGCACCGCCAGCACGGCCGAGGCGGGGGCCAGTGCCACGGATGACGCCCGCCCCTCGACCGACCATTCCAGCAGGGCGGCCACAGTCTCGGGCCGCGTGGTGCCGATCACGGCAACCCGCCCCTCCTGCGCCGCCTTGAAGGCCGCGCGGTCAAGATAGCGGCGGATGGCCGGGCTGGCTTCGTCTTCGGCATCGAGCGTGCGGAACACGGTAGCCGCAGGCACGCCCTGGCGGCGGGCCACCTGATCGGCGGGGTTCAAACCGCGTTCATAGGTCATCAGGCCCCGGCCCTGCGCCTGCACCAGCGTGGCCACTTCGCCCGCCAGCTGGGCGCTGTCCTGAAACCCGTCGTCGGGCAGGTCGATCACCGCCACCGCCTCGGGCAGGGCCGTGGCATGGGCAGCAAAGGTCACTTCCAGATCGGCGGCGGTGGCCCCTGCGGGAATGCCCGTGGCCAGCATCAGCACCTCTTGCCCCGCCGCGCGGTAGATGGCGGCGGCGGTGCCCGCATCGGGGGCCAGCGGGTCGATCACGAAGCTGACCGGGAACGGCAGGGCGGCCAGTGCCGTGCGGTCTACATCCGGCCCGCCGGTATCGCGCAACAGCAGGGCAAACAGCGGCTTGGCGACCGGATTCTCGAAGGGTCGCGAATACCGCTCGACCGGGGGGCGGGTGTCATCCCCGGGGGCGATGACAGGCGCGGGTGCCACAGCAGCAGACTCACCGATGCGCGGCAGGCGGCCCACGGTGACACCGGATGCATCGCCGTCAAGCCCGGGGATCGGCAATGTGGGATCAAGCGCCAAGGCGGCCAGCCGGGCCTCTTCTGCGGCGCTTAGCGGCGGTGGCGGCGGCAGATCGGCGCCGCCGGGCGCAACCTCGGGGGAGGGTTCGGCGGGGGGGGCCAGGTCGGCTGTGGCTGCGGTGCCGCCGTCAGGCCCCGGCAGGGCGGCGGGCCCGGCGCCAGCCGGGGGTGCGACGGGTGCGGCGGGCGGTTCCAGCGCGGCGGGCGCGGCGGCGCTGGCGGTGTCGGGTTGCGGCGGCGGCGTCGTTGCAGCATCAGCGGCAGGGGCCGCCGGGGAATCGCCCAGGGCCACCGCACCTTCGGCGGCGGGTGGCAGCGGTTGGGGTTCGGGCGCGGAAGGGGCGCTATCGGGCGCGCGCGGTGGCACGGGATCGACCGCCGGCGGAACCGCCTCGGCGGTGGACCCGGACGGTGTCTCTGCGGGCGTGACCGCAGAGGGTTCGCCAACGGCCCCGGCGGCGGGCAGATCTGCAGCCACTGGGGGCTGCGTTGCAGCGGTGTCAGGCGCTGGCGCAGCGTCAGATTGGCTGACAGTGCCACCACCGGCCACTTCCGGCGCGGCAGCGACATCCGGCGTATCGGCAGTCTCGGGCAGCGCCACGCGATCCTTGGCCGCGTCTTCGGGCGCGGCGCTTTGGGCAGGGGCCTGATCCGCACCGCGTTCGGCGGCGGTCCCCGTTTCGGCGGCAGGCTGATCGCCCGCGGCAGGCTCTGCCGCTGCAACGGGCCCTGCGTCAGCGGCACCGGGTTCGGAGGGCAGGGCTGCGCCTGCTTCGGCCTCGGGCGTGGCTGGAAGGGAAGGCGCGGGCACCTCTGGCGCGGGCGGCGTGGCCTGCGGCGGGGTGGCCAGAGGCGGTGTGGCTGCGGGCGGGGTGGCTGCGGGAAGGGTGCCGGGGCCCGGTGGCGCATCCGCGGGCGCAACCTTTTCCTGCGCCGGGATGGCCACGGCCACCGGCCCGCCCTGTCCCGGCGGCACGGCCACCTGCGAGGCCACAACCAGCCCCAGCGCCGCCACGACACTGCCCCAGACCACCCCAGCCACGAATCCCCGGATCACGCGCGTTCCCTTCCTCTGCCCGGCCACGGGGCGCATCCCGGGCTGCCTGCCCGCGAACGAGCGGGTTTCCCTTGACGCCCCCGCGTGGCTCTGCCCATGTATAGCGTGACCGCAAGCGGGGTTCACCCCCAAACCCACCCAAAAGCCATCGGGCCTGCAAGATGTTGCTTCTGATAGATAACTACGACAGCTTCACCTACAATCTCGTGCATTATCTGGGCGAGCTGGGGGCGGATGTGCAGGTCAGGCGCAATGATGCGCTGGATGTGCAGGCGGCCATGGCGCTGAACCCTTCGGCCATCGTGCTGTCACCCGGGCCCTGCGACCCGGCGCAGGCGGGCATCTGCCTTGCGCTCACGGCGGCGGCGGCGGAAACGCGCACGCCCTTGCTGGGTGTATGCCTGGGGCACCAGACCATCGGCCAGGCCTTTGGCGGCAATGTCATGCGCTGCCATGAGATCGTGCATGGCAAGATGGGCGTGATGCACCACGCGGGTCTGGGCATGTTCGCGGGCCTGCCCTCGCCCTTCCTTGCCACCCGCTATCACAGCCTGATCGTCGAACGTGCCAGCCTGCCCGATTGTCTGGAGGTCACGGCCTGGCTGGAGGATGGCACGATCATGGGCCTGCGCCACCGCGAGTTGCCCATCGAAGGCGTGCAGTTCCACCCCGAAAGCATCGCGTCGGAACACGGCCACCGGATGTTGCGGAATTTTCTGGAAACCGCCCGCGTGCCGCTGAAGGCTGTGGCATGAGCGACCGTCTGCGCCCGCTGATCGGGCTGGCCGCCGAACGTCCGCTGACACGGGACGAGGCCGAAGTGGCCTTTACCGCCCTGTTCGAGGGTGAGGCGACACCGGCCCAGATGGGCGGGCTATTGATGGCCTTGCGCACCCGTGGCGAAACGGTCGATGAATATGCCGCCGCCGCCGCCGTGATGCGCGCCAAATGCCACAAGGTGCGTGCCCCCGATGGCGCGATGGACATTGTGGGCACCGGCGGCGACGGCAAGGGCACGCTGAACATTTCCACTGCCACGGCCTTTGTGGTGGCGGGGGCCGGGGTGGTGGTGGCCAAGCATGGCAACCGCAACCTTTCGTCCAAATCGGGTGCCGCCGATGCGCTGACCGAACTGGGCCTGAACGTGATGGTGGGGCCCGATGTGGTGGAACGCTGTCTGGCCGAGGCGGGCATCGGCTTCATGATGGCACCCATGCACCACCCGGCCACGCGGCATGTGATGCCGGTGCGGATGGAACTGGGCACGCGCACCCTGTTCAATATTCTGGGGCCGTTGACCAACCCTGCCGGGGTGAAACGGCAGCTTACGGGTGCGTTTTCGCCCGCGCTGATCCGCCCGATGGCCGAGGTGCTGCTGGCCTTGGGGTCGGAAAAGGCCTGGCTGGTGCATGGCGGCGACGGCACGGATGAATTGTCCATCGCGGCGCCGTCACAGGTGGCGGCGCTGGAAAACGGCGCTGTGCGCGAGTTTACCATTCACCCCGAGGATGCGGGCCTGCCCGTCCACCCGTTTGCCGCCATTCTGGGCGGCACGCCCGCCGAAAACGCCACCGCCTTTCGCGCGCTGCTGGATGGCGCAACCGGCGCCTACCGCGACGCCGTGCTGCTGAACGCCGCAGCAGCACTGATCGTGGCCGACCGCGTGGCCACCTTGCCCGAAGGCGTGGCCATGGCGCGGGCAAGTCTTGACTCCGGGGCCGCGAAAGCCAAAGTCGCGGCGCTTGCCCGGATCACCCAGGGCGGGTGAACACCCCTCAGGAGGCCCCGATGAGCACCATTCTTGACCGCATCAAGGCCTACAAGCTGGAAGATGTCGCCACACGCAAGGCCGCCCGCCCGCTGGCGGCGGTAGAGGATGCCGCACGCGCGGCCCCCGCCCCGCGCGGCTTTGCCAAGGCGCTGGCCGAGGCCGCCACCACCGGCTATGGCCTGATCGCCGAAATCAAGAAAGCCAGCCCTTCCAAGGGCCTGATCCGCGCCGATTTCGATCCGCCCGCGCTGGCACAGGCCTATGAGGCCGGCGGGGCCACCTGCCTGTCGGTGCTGACTGATGGCCCCAGCTTTCAGGGCGATGACCTTTTCCTGACGGCGGCCCATGCGGCGGTGAAACTGCCCTGCCTGCGCAAGGATTTCCTTTATGACCCCTGGCAAGTCGCTGAATCGCGCGCGCTGCATGCCGATTGCATCCTGATCATCCTGGCCTCGGTATCCGACGCGCAGGCGGCAGAGCTGGAGGCGGCGGCAACCCAATGGGGCATGGATTGCCTGATCGAGGTGCATGACAGGGCGGAACTGGAACGCGCGGCCCTGCTGAAATCCAGGATGATCGGCATCAACAACCGCAACCTCAATACATTCGAGGTGACGCTGGACACCACGCGTGATCTGGCCCGCCGTGTGCCCGAAGATAGGTTGATCGTGGCGGAAAGCGGGCTTTACACCCCGGCCGATCTGGCCGATCTGGCGGCCTATGGCGCGCGCTGCTTCCTGATTGGTGAAAGCCTGATGCGGCAGGCCGATGTGACCGCCGCCACCCGCGCCATTCTGGCGGCTCCCTTGACCGCGCAGGGGGGTATTTGATGCCGCTTTCGCATTTCGATGCGCAGGGCCATGCCCATATGGTCGACGTGTCCGACAAGCCCGTGACGGCGCGTGTCGCCGTGGCGCGCGGCGCGGTGAAGATGACGGCGGAAACGCTGGCGCTGATCACCGAAGGCCGGGCAAGGAAGGGCGATGTGCTGGGTGTGGCGCGGCTGGCGGGCATCATGGGAGCCAAGAAAACCGCCGAACTGATTCCGCTGTGCCATCCTCTGCCGATCACCAAGGTCGCGGTGGAACTGACCGCCGATGCCACCTTGCCCGGCATCGTCATCGAGGCCACGGTGAAAACCGGCGGCCAGACCGGGGTAGAGATGGAGGCGCTGACCGCCGTGACCGTGGCCGCCCTGACCATCTATGACATGGTGAAGGCGGTTGAGAAATCTATGGTTATCACCGACATTCGCCTGATCCTGAAAGATGGCGGCAAATCAGGACTTTACGAGGCAAAGCTGTGATTTCGGTCGAAGAGGCGCTGGCCCGGGTGCTGGCCCTCGCCGCCCCGCTGGGGGCGGAGTCCGTGCCACTGGCCCGCGCCGCTGGCCGCGCCATGTGCGCCCCCGCTGTGGCGGGGCGCGACCAGCCGCCGTTTGCCGCCTCGGCGATGGATGGCTATGCCGTGGCGGGCGACGCGCCCGAAGGGGCCAGCTTATCCGTCGTCGGCATGGCGGCGGCGGGCCATGCCTTTGCCGGTGCTGTCGGCCCTGGCCAGGCGGTGCGCATTTTCACCGGCGCGCCCTTGCCCGCTGGCGCAAACCGCGTGGTTATTCAAGAGGATGTGCTGGCGGCGGGCGACCGGATCACCATCCGCGCCAATGCCGATACCGGCACCAACATCCGCCCGCAGGGGCAGGATTTCCGCGCCGGGGCCAGCCTGTCGCCCCGCCGCCTGCGCCCCAATGATCTGGCGCTGCTGGCCGCGATGAACGTGGCAGCCGTGCCCGTCACCCGCCGCCCGGTCGTGGCCTTGATCGCGACGGGCGATGAACTGGTGATGCCCGGCGAAGACCCCCGGCCCGACCAGATCATCGCCTCCAACACCTTCGCGCTGAAGGCGCTGGCCGAGGCCGAGGGCGCCGAAGCCCGCCTTCTGCCCATCGCCCGCGACACCGGGGCAGAGCTGGAGGCGGTGCTGACCCTGGCACTGGACGCAGACCTGATCGTGACCATCGGCGGGGCGTCGGTCGGCGACCATGATCTTGTGGAGCGCGTGGCCGGGAAGATGGGGCTGGAACGCGCCTTCTACAAGATCGCCATGCGGCCCGGAAAACCCTTGATGGCCGGGCGGTTGCGCGGCGTGCCGATGCTGGGGCTGCCGGGCAATCCGGTATCCTCAATCGTCTGCGCGCATCTGTTCCTGCTGCCAATGATCCGCGCGATGCTGGGGCTGGCGGGCCCTGCCCCCGTGCCGCGCCGAGCGACTCTCGCCTGCGATGTGCCCGCCAACGGCCCCCGCACCCATTACATGCGCGCCCGTCTGGCCCCCGGCGATGGCCTGCCCGGCATCACACCGTTTGACCGGCAGGATTCGGCGCTGCTTTCGATCCTGACCGAGGCTGACGCGCTGCTGATCCGCCCCCTGGGCGACGGGCCGCGCCCCGCCGGGCATGTGGTGGACTATCTGCCGCTTTGACACAGGCACTTGACACAAATCGGGAACGCGGGCAGAACAAGGGGGGAACTGATGCCCCACCCGCCCGGAGGATGGCCGATGCTGACGCGCAAACAAATGGAACTTCTTGATTTCATCAAGACACGGATGGACCGCGACGGTGTGCCACCCTCGTTTGACGAGATGAAGGAAGCCCTTGATCTGCGGTCGAAATCCGGCATTCACCGGCTGATCACGGCGCTGGAGGAGCGGGGCTTCATCCGCCGTCTGGCCCACCGCGCCCGCGCCATCGAGATCATGAAACTGCCCGAGGCGATGGAAAAACCCGGCTTTTCGCCCCGCGTGATCGCGGGCGACCGGGTTGATCCGCCGCGCGGCGCGATCCCGCTGGAGGCGGTCTATGCGCTGGAACTGCCGGTGATGGGCCGCATCGCCGCCGGTGTGCCGATCGAGGCGATTTCCGAGGTTTCGCATCACATCGCCGTGCCGGGGGCGATGCTGTCGGGCAAGGGCCAGCATTACGCGCTGGAGGTAAAGGGCGATTCGATGATCGAAGCCGGGATCAACGATGGCGACATCGTGGTGATCCGCGAACAGACCACCGCCGAGAATGGTGATATCGTCGTGGCGCTGGTCGAGGATACCGAGGCCACGCTGAAACGCTTCCGCCGCCGTGGCGGCATGATCGCGCTTGAGGCGGCGAACCCCGCCTACGAGACGCGCATGCTGGCGGATCATCAGGTCAAGGTGCAGGGCCGCCTGGTCGGGCTGATCCGCAGCTATTGAACGGGCGACTGGCCTGCACCCACGCATCCAAGGGCCTTTCCATGCCGTTGCAGAGCCGGTCCAGGCGCGCTGCCCCCCGGTTTTCCTGGTGGCCCGGGTATCTGCCATCCCGGCCATCTTGGCGCGTGCCTGGGGCAAAGACCGGCGCGGGCAGTCATTCCGCGCGGGCCAGGCGTTGCGGTCTGGCTTTTGCCTGAGTCTGGGGCGACCACAATCGCGTGCCCTGACGCGCGGCCTCCATGCGCAGCGTGCCATCCTTTTCCGGCCACAGTGCCATCCCGCCTGTGCGGGCCAGCAGGGTCTGGTCGATCAGGCGGCACCCTTCGGGCACGGTTTCGGCTTCGGCAGCCAGGATGACCAAGCCCGCCGTGGCGCAGGCCCCGGCCAGTGCCTTCGGGGCGGATTTGCCCTTCAGATGCACCGCCTCAACCCCGCCGATGCGGAAGGCGCGTGCGCCCTGTGGCCCGGAAAATCCAGGCCGGGCCGCCGCCGCCGCAGGCTCTGCCAGGTCGCCGTCATTCTCCAACCAGCTTTGCGCGGCAAATCCTGCCCCGCGCGGCGATGCCAGGGCCCGCCCTTCGGCCCCCAACAGCCCTACCTGGGCACCGTCAGCACTGATCAGTACCGGCGCACGTTCGGTCTGCACCCAAAGCAGCAAGGCCAGGGCAACCGGCGCCAGCCCGGGCAGGCGTAGCCATCTGCGCCAGACAACGGCCCACAGCACACCCAATGTCATCAGCGGCAACACCCACGGCCCCGGCATGGGAATGCCCGTCACAGCCCCATCCCACCCGGCAACCCACGCAGCCACCAGCAAAATCCAGCGCGATCCCAGATCCATCAGCCATAGGCCCGGCGCAGCCAGCCCAAGGGGGGCAAGCAAGGCCGCCACGACAGCCCCGGGCATGATGCACAGGCCCATCGCGGGCACTGTCAACAGATTGGCCAGCAGGCCGTAGTCGGTGAAACGGTTGAAATGCGCGGCGGCAAAGGGCGCCGTGGCCGCCCCCGCCAGCACCGACGACAGGACCAGCGTGAACAGGGGCATCGTCCAGCGCGGCAGCTTTTCCCGCAGAACCTGCCCCTCCAGCGCGCCAAAACCGGCGATAAGCACCACCGTGGCCGCAAACGACATCTGAAACCCCGCATTCAGCAGGCTTTCGGGTTTCCAGATCAGCAGCACGCAAGCCGAAAGCGCCACACTGCGCAGGCTCAGCGCGCGGCGGTCCAGCAGCACCGCGCCCAGCATGACGGCGGCCATCAGGAAGGCGCGTTCGGTCGCCAGATTGCCACCCGACAGCAGCAGGTAGAACCCGGCCACCGCCAGCGCGACCAGTGCCGCCAGCTTCTTCGCATTCACCCGCAGCGCCACCGCAGGCACCAGCGCGACCCCATAACGCAGGGCGGCAAAGACAAATCCGGTCAGGAAAGCGAGGTTCATGCCGGAAATCGCCAGCAGATGCGCAAGGTTGCTGTCGCGCAGGTCGGCCACGGTCGCCTCGGTGATGCCGGAACGGTCGCCAGTCACGGCCCCGGCGGCAAAGGCCCCGGCCTGTCCGTCGATCCGCGCGGTGATTGCGGCAGACAGATGGGCGCGCAGACGGTTGATCGCCTGCTGCCCCGGCTCCGGCGGGCCGAGGATCAGCACCGGCGTGCGGGTATAGCCCACCGCCCCAAGCCGCTCGAAATAGGCGATGCGCTGGAAGTCGAGACCGCGAGGCTCGGACGGGGCCTGCGGCGGGGCCAGATGGCCGGTCAGAATCACCGTCGGGCCGGGTTCGGGCACGAATTCCGGTGGGCCATGCAGCGACAGGCGCACCGTGGCGGGCGTGCGGTCGGGTGGCAGGCGTTCCAGCACCACCCGGTCAAGCGTGATGCGGATATGGTCCGAGGACGAGCGGTCAACCTCGATGATCCGGCCTTCCACCGGGCCGTAGTAGCGAAACGCCAGCACCGGGGCGGCTTGCAGATGGCCCCGCGCCCCGGCGGCCAACAGGCCAAAGGCCATGCAGGCCAAGGCGATGGCCAGCGGATGCCAACCCTCGGGCCCCCACAGGCGCAAGGCGACCATGGCCAGAAACACTGCCAGTGCGACAGCATAGAAGGCCGCCCCCGGCTCGTCCCGCAGCCCGAACCACAGGCCAATGCCCAGCGCCAGAAAGACCGGCACCCAGGGAAAAAGCATGCCCCGCGCCTCGGCCAGCGCCTGCAACGGGTGCGCCCAGCCCGTTACCCCGGCCCGCATCTTGTTTCCCGCCCCGCGATTGCCTAGACACAGGCCGAGCCTAGCGCCGGATGGTTGCCGAAAGGTTAAGCAGACCGGCCCGCCTGAAAGGTAATGCCATGTCCCGCCCCGTTGTCACCCGCTTTGCCCCCTCGCCCACCGGCTATCTGCATATCGGCGGCGCGCGCACGGCGCTGTTCAACTGGCTTTACGCGCGGGGCCGGGGCGGCAAATTCCTGCTGCGGATCGAGGATACCGACCGCGAGCGTTCCACGCCCGAGGCGACGGCGGCGATCCTGCAAGGGCTGGCCTGGCTGGGGCTGGACTGGGACGGCGAGGTGGTCAGCCAGTTCGACCGCAAGGACCGGCATGCCGAGGTGGCGCATGAAATGCTGGCGCGCGGCACGGCCTATAAATGCTTCGCGACGGCAGCCGAGATCGCGGCCTTCCGCGAGGCCGAAAGCGCAAAGGGCGTGTCCTATCCCGTGTTCCTCAGCCCCTGGCGCGACGCCGATCCGGCGACGCATCCCGACGCGCCCTTTGCAATCCGCATGAAGGCCCCGCGGAGCGGCGATACGGTGATCGACGACCAGGTGCAGGGCCACGTCACGATCCAGAACGCGACGCTAGATGACATGATCGTGCTGCGGTCCGACGGCGTGCCCACCTATATGCTGGCCGTGGTGGTGGATGATCACGACATGGGCGTGACCCATGTGATCCGGGGCGACGACCATCTGAACAACGCGGCGCGGCAGGCGATGGTTTATGATGCGATGGGCTGGGACATTCCGGTCTGGGCGCATATCCCGCTGATTTTCGGGCCGGACGGCAAGAAGCTGTCGAAACGCCACGGCGCGGTGGGTGTGCATGAGTATCAGGCGATGGGCTATCCGGCGGCGGGCATGCGCAATTATCTGACACGGCTGGGTTGGGCGCATGGCGATGCCGAGTTCTTTACCGATCAGCAAGCAAGGGCGTGGTTTGATCTGGCGGGAATCGGCCGCGCCCCTGCGCGACTCGATTTCAAGAAACTGGAGAATATCTGCGGCCAGCATATCGCCGCAGCCGATGATGCTGCGCTGCTGCATGAAATTGTGGCGTATCGGGCTGCGGCGGGGTTGGAAGCCTTGACCGGGGGGCAGGAAAACGGACTGTTGCGGGCAATGTATTGCCTGAAAGACCGCGCAAAGACCTTGCCGGAGCTGCTTGAAAAGGCTGAATTTGTTCTGGCATCGCGGCCGATTTCCCGGGACGAGGCGGCACAGAAGGCCCTTGATCCGGTATCCCGTGGTATACTGCACGAATTGACGCCGCGACTGCAAAATGTTAGCTGGTCGAAGGAAAATCTGGAGTCTATCCTGACCGGAACGGCCACGGCCCATGGCCTGAACTTCGGCAAGATGGCAGCGCCCCTGCGTTCTGCGCTGGCCGGGCGGATGGTGACGCCGAGCGTTTACGACATGATGCTTGTCATCGGTCAGATTGAGACGATTGCGCGGCTGGAGGATGCTGCGGCCTGAAACGCCGCCTTGTCCTTCCTCGCGGGCCCCATCCGGGGCGCTGAAGCTTTGGCCTGCACCGGCCGCCACAGGAGAGGGATGAGAATGACCAAAACCGCGACCCTGACCTTCGATGACAAGGTGATCGAACTGCCCGTCCATTCCCCCACCCTTGGGCCGGATGTGCTGGATATCCGCAAGCTCTATGCGCAGGGCGATGTGTTCACCTACGACCCCGGCTTCACCTCGACCGCCGCCTGCGAAAGCGCCATCACCTATATCGACGGCGATGTGGGCGAATTGCTGCACCGGGGTTATCCGATCGAGCAACTGGCCGAGCATTCGCATTTCCTTGAGGTCTGCTATCTGCTGCTTTACGGCGAACTGCCCAGTGCCGAGAAGCTGGCGCATTTCGAGCGCACCGTCACCCGGCATACGATGGTGCATGAACAGATGCACAACTTCTTCCGCGGGTTCCGGCGCGATGCGCATCCGATGGCCACGATGGTGGGTGTGGTTGGCGCGATGTCGGCCTTCTACCATGACAGCACCGACATCAATGATCCCTGGCAGCGCGAGGTTGCGGCCTTCCGCCTGATCGCCAAGCTGCCGACCATTGCCGCGATGGCTTATAAATATTCGGTGGGCCAGCCCTTCGTCTACCCGAAGAACTCGTTGGATTATGCGGGCAATTTCCTGCACATGTGTTTTTCGGTGCCTGCCGAGGAATATGTGGTGAACCCGGTTCTGGCCAAGGCGATGGACCGGATCATGATGCTGCATGCCGACCACGAGCAGAACGCATCGACCAGCACCGTGCGGCTGGCAGGTTCGTCGGGGGCCAACCCCTTTGCCTGCATTGCCGCCGGTATTGCCTGCCTCTGGGGTCCGGCGCATGGCGGGGCCAATCAGGCCTGTCTGGAAATGCTGCGCGAAATCGGCACGGTTGACCGTATTCCCGAATACATCCGCCGCGCCAAGGACAAGGATGACAGCTTCCGTCTGATGGGCTTTGGCCACCGGGTCTACAAGAACTTCGACCCCCGCGCCAAGGTGATGAAGGAAAGCGCCGACGAGGTGCTGGAACTTCTGGGCGTGCACAACAACCCGACGCTGCAAGTGGCCAAGGAGTTGGAGCGGATCGCGCTGGAAGACGAGTATTTCGTCTCGAAAAAGCTGTATCCGAACGTCGATTTCTATTCGGGCATCATTCTGGATGCCATCGGTTTCCCCACCGCCATGTTCACGCCGATCTTTGCTCTCAGCCGCACGGTGGGCTGGATCAGCCAGTGGAAGGAAATGATCGCCGACCCGACGCAGAAGATCGGCCGCCCGCGCCAGCTTTACACCGGTGCCGCAAAGCGCGACTATCTGGCTGTGGAAAAGCGCTGATTTCAGCGAGGTTTACGAAGAACGGCGGCTCCGCGGGGCCGCCGTTCTGCTTTGGACGGTTGATCGCTTCGATCCGGTCGCGCATCGCCATGGGAACAGCGAAGCAAGCCGTCAGGCTTGATGAGCGGGGCCCACTACACCATCCAGCGTGCCGACAACGCCATAAACCTCGGGCCGCCGGTCGCGGAACAGGCCCCAGGTGGCGCGCAGGCTGGCTATTGCATCCAGATCCAGCGTGGCGACCAGCACTTCCTCGGCATCGCGGCTGGCCTTGGCCAGCAACTGCCCGGTATGGTCGGCAATGAAGGACGACCCGTAGAACGTCACCTCGGTGCCTTCGGGGGCCTTTTCGGTGCCGATGCGGTTGGCGGCGATCACCGGCAGGATATTGGCCGCCGCATGGCCGCGCATCGCCATTTCCCAATGCGGCTGGCTGTCATAGCCGGGGCTTGGCGGTTCCGACCCGATGGCGGTGGGATACAGGATCATCTCGGCCCCCAGCAGCGCCATGACGCGGGCCGCTTCGGGAAACCACTGGTCCCAGCAGATGCCGACGCCGATCCTGCCAAAGCGCGTGTCCCAGACCCGGAACCCGGTATCGCCGGGCGAGAAATAGTATTTCTCCTCATACCCCGGGCCCTGCGGGATATGGGTCTTGCGGTAAATCCCCAGCACTGCGCCATCGGCGTCGATCATCGCCATGGAATTGAAATGCGCCTGCCCGGCACGTTCAAAGAACGACAGCGGCAGCACCACGCCCAGTTCCTTTGCCAATGCCGCAAAGCGCGCGATCAGCGGGTGGCCCGCCAGCGGCTGCGCCAGCCCGAAATATTCCGGGCGCTGGGTGATGCAGAAATAGGGGGTGGCGAACAGTTCCTGTATCAGGATCACCTGCGCGCCCTGTGCTGCGGCCTGGCGCACCAGCGCCTCGGCCCAGTCGGCATTGGCGGCCAGATCCCATGAACAGGCAAATTGCGTGGCGGCGACGGTGACGTTGCGCATCGAATCCTCCGTTGCGGTCGGGCAGAGCTTGCCCTTTGGTCACGCATCCGGGCAAGCCCCCTCGACACCGCGCCCGCCGATTGGCAGAACGGGCGGGCCGCCGGAGGATCAGATGCCACGCCACGCCCAAAGCCCTGCCGACCTGCCCGATCAGGCCACCGTGCTGTCAATGCCGGGGCTGGACTACATGCGCGCCATGCTGGAGGGCAGATTGCCCGAACATACCATCGGCGCGGTGATGAATTTCCACCTTGATCTGGTGGCGCCCGGCCATGTGCGGTTTCGTGGCACGCCATTGTTTCAACACACCAACCCTTTCGGCGCGCTGCATGGCGGCTGGTATGGCACGCTGCTGGATTCGGCGCTGGCCGGGGCGGTGATGACGATGGTGCCACAGGGGCGCTGGTATACCACGCTGGAATACAAGGTGAACATCACCCGGGCGCTGGCCATCGGGGTCGAGGTGGTGGCCGAGGCCCATACCGCGCATTGCGGGCGCAGCACCGGCGTATCCACCGCCGAGCTGCGCGGCGTGGCGGACGGGCGGCTCTATGCCACGGGATCGACGACCTGCATCATATTGGAGTGACATGGCAAGTGGCCGACGGCAGAGGCCTGCGGCGCGGATATTTGGGCCAGCAAGAAAGCGCGCGGTCTGAGCAGATGGCCGGCCGGGTCATTGCGGCGGGCGCACCACGCTGGTCACGCCGCCCTGCCACCAGCGCGGTGGGGCGGTCAATGCCGAGGGGTGCAGCGTTTCCGAGCGGTCCTGCCCGATGCGGCGACGGCGACGCAGCAGGAACAGCTTGCTCCACCCCCGCCGGGTGCCGACCATCGGCGCGGCGGGGTCGCAGGGAAAGCGCGCGCGCCAGCCCTGCGGCAGGGCCAGACCGCAGCTTTCGGCGCGTTCCAGCATCCAGACCAGCGGGATGTTCGACAGGGGCCGGGCCCGGTCAAACCCGCCCAGATGGCCGCCGATGTCGCCATGCGCGCCGCGGAACCAGACCTGTTCCACCGCGCAGGGGCCGTCGGGCGGGCATTCCCACAGCACGGGCGCGAACACGGCCCGGGTTTCGTGCAGCGCCAGCGCCTGATAGCCATGGCGGATCATGCCCCCCAGCCGGTGACTGTGAAACGCATGCTGGTTTTCCGTCAGCATCCACAACAGCGGCAGGCGGATGCCCAGCGCCTTGACCGTATCCCAGACGCCGATCATTTCCACCCAGACCGCCGGATGGCAGAAGCGGCGGGCAAAGGCGCGGGCGGCGGGGCGGTCGGGGTCGCGCTGGTAGTGGCGGTAGGCAAGCTGCACGTTTCGTTCCGTCGCGGCGTCGCGGGTCAACAACCCGACGCGGTCGATCACCCCGGCCAGTGAGCGCACCGCATAGGCCCCGCGCGAGTAGCCGAACAGGTAAATCCGGTCGCCCGGCTGGTAGTGGCTGGCCAGATAGCCATAGGCGCGGCGGATCTGGCGGTTCAGACCACGGCCCTGTGCCAGTTCATGCGCCTGCCGCCAGCCTTCCCATTGCAGGCCGGGCTCATAATAGACCGACCTGTGCCGCGTGCGCCCCGCCTCATGCAGCAGGCGCCAGGTGAGGCCCGCGTTCGTCTCCTCCCCGGGTTCGAGGGATGACAGGGTGCCATCGAGGATGATCACATGATCGACCGCGCCGCGTCTTGTGCCGGGGGCGGGTGGCATGGCCGGTTCGGCCGCCACCACCAGTTCGGGGCGGGTCCACCAGCGGCGAAGGCGGTCAATCAGATACAGCCGCCGCCTCCTGCAACCAGTGCCACACGCGCTGCGGCGTGAAGGGCATGTCGATATGGGTGACACCACGCGGCGCAAGCGCATCCAGCACGGCGTTTGACACCGCCGCCAGCGCACCCACGGTGCCCGCCTCGCCACAGCCCTTCATCCCCAGAGGGTTGGCGGTGGAGGGCACGGGTTCGGTGGAAAAGCCGATCATCGGCATATCTGAGGCGCGCGGCATCGCATAGTCCATGAAACTTGCCGTGAGAAGCTGGCCGGTAGCGTCATACCCCGCCACCTCGCAGAGCGCCTGCCCTATGCCCTGCGCCACGCCGCCATGCACCTGCCCCTCGGCCAGCTGCGGGTTTATCAGCACGCCGAAATCATCGGTCACGGTATAGCGCACCACGCTGACCTGCCCGGTCTCGGGGTCCACCTCCACCTCGGCCAGATGCGCGCCGTTGGGGTAGGACCGGCCCGGCAGGCGGGTAGTTTTCGCGTGGTCGCCGAGGTCGCTGCGGCCCTTTTCGCGGGCCAGCGCCACAGCCTCGATCAGCGTGAGCCGGGTGTTCGACCCCGGGGCACCGAACGTATGTTCGCTGAACGTCACGCCCGGACCGATCTCACCCTCAAGGAAAGCCGCGATATCGGCCAGCATTGCCTGCACCGTCGCCCGCGTGGCGGTGCCCTGCACAGTGACAGACCGGGAGCCACCCGTGCCGCCGCCGGTGGCGATACGGTCGCTGTCGCCCTGCACGATGCGGATCAGGTGTTCGGGAATGCCGGTCGCCTCATGCAGCATGCGGGTATAGACGGTTTCGTGCCCCTGCCCGTTCGACTGCGTGCCGACATAGAGCGATACCGTGCCATCCGCGTGGAATTCGACCCGCGCGGTTTCGGACGGGTCGCCCAGAATGGCCTCGATATAGGTGGCCAGACCCATACCGCGCAGCAGCCCCTTGGCCCCGGATGCCGCACGCCGCGCGGCAAAGCCTGCAACGTCACCCTCGGCCTGCACACGGTGCAACACGCGGGGAAAATCGCCGACGTCGATATGTTCGCCCGCCACGGTGGTATAGGGAAAGGCCTTGATGAAATTCTTTTGCCGCAGCGCAAAGGGGTCCACCCCCAGCACCCGCGCCGCGTAGTCCATCACCCGTTCCAGCGTCATGATCGCCTCGGGGCGTCCCGCACCGCGATAGGCATCGACCGGGGTGGTGTTGGTGTAAACCCCCTTGGCCCCAAGGAATGCCGTCTGAATGTCATACACGCCGGTCAGCACCTTGGAAAACAGGTCAGACTGGATCGCCTGCCCGAATTGGGAATTGTAGGCCCCGAGGTTTGACACAAGGTTGACGCGGTAGGCCGTGATGCGGTGATCGGCGTCAAAGCCCATGTCGGCCACCGCCACCAGATCACGCCCGCCATTGTCGGTCAGCATACTTTCGGTGCGGTCGGCGATCCAGCGCACGGGGCGGGCCAGCATCCGCGATGCAGCGGCGATCACCACATATTCGGGATAGGTCATCGCCTTCATGCCGAAACCGCCGCCGACATCGGGGTTGGTCACGCGCACCGCGTCAGGGGGCAGGCCCAGCATGCGCGCCAGTTCCGCCTTCTGGTTCCACACGCCCTGCCCGTTCACGCACAGATGCAGCCGTTCGCCATCCCATTCGGCAAAGGCCGCGCGGGGTTCCATCGCGTTCACGATGATGCGGTTGTGCAGCACATCAAGGCTGACGCGGTGGGCGGATGCGGCCAATGCGGCCTCGGTCGCGTCGGCATCGCCAAGCCCGTAGTCGAAGGCCAGATTGCCGGGTGCTGCGGGGTGAATCTCTGGCCCGCCCGTGGCCAGTTCCAGCGCCACCGGCAGGTCGTCGGTATCCAGGCTGATCGCCTCCAGTGCGTCGCGCGCCTGGGCCAGCGTATCGGCGATCACCACCGCCACAGCCTCGCCCACGAAACGCAGGCGGTCGCGCGCCAGCACCGGACGTTCGGGCGACGCCCCGCGTGACCCGTCACGGTTCTTTACCGTGGTGCCTTTCATTCCCAGCGTGACGCCTGCCGTCTTCAGATCGGCCGCAGCCAGCACCAGATGCACCCCGGGCATGGCGCGGGCCGCGTCCAGATCCAGCGCGGTGATCGTGGCATGCGCCACGTTGCTGCGCAAAAACAGCGCATGCAGCGAGTCCGGGGGGGCGATGTCATCGACATAGCGTCCCGCCCCGGTCAGAAATCGCTGATCCTCGATCCGCCCCTGTTTTCCGAAAGCTGACATGCGTGCTGTCCCTGTTTGCTGGCACGGCAACGCTAAACGCCCGGCGGAAGATTTTCCAGCCGGGCGTTCGGGATAGCGCAGGTTTTGGCTGTCAGAGCTTCAGCGACAGCACGGTGGCAAGGCTCAACTCGCCAAAGCCGTTGAAGCGGCTGTTGGTGACTGTCGAATAGGCACCCATGCCCTGAAACACCACGAAGTCACCCTCTTCGATCTCCGCCGACAGGGCCACTTCGCCCGGCAGACGGTCCACCGAATCGCAGGTCGGGCCAAAGATGATGCGGTCGGCCTTGTCGCCGGCCCGCTTGACGCCCGCAGGGGTCAGCACTTCGGTCCGGTCGATCACGCCGATCAGCGGCAGTTCGGCCAGCGATCCATAGACGCCATCGTTCAGGAACACATGGTTGTCGTCGCGCACCGCCTTGACCCGGGCAGCCAGCGTGAAGGCATCACCGCACAGGGCGCGGCCCGGCTCGCACACCAGCATCGGGCGGTTTTCACCAAAAGCTTCGGTCGCCACGCGGTCGATCAGGGCAAAGGTTTCCTCGATCTGCGGCAGCACGCCGTTCAGTCGGTGCGACGGGAAACCGCCGCCCACGTTCAGCCGGGCAATCGTGACACCCGCATCGCGCGCGATGTCGGCGGCGGTGCGGATGTAGGATTCCCACGCCGCCGGATCGGTGCATTGCGTGCCGGGGTGGAAGGTGATCGACGGGATGAACCCAGCAGCCGCCACGGTTTTCAGCAGTTCGGTCGCCACTTCGGCGGTCGCGCCGAATTTGGCACCGAAGTTATAGGCGGCACCCGACACCGGCAGCTTGAAGCGCACCGAAATCTCGCAGCCGTCCGCCGGAACCATCTCGATCAGTTTCGCCAGTTCGCTATGCGAATCAACGGAGTAGGATTTCACGCCCAGTTCGACCGCCGTGGCGATTTCATGCCGCGCGCGCACCGGGTTGTTGTAGTGCAGCGCCGCATCGGGGGCCAGACGGCGGATCATCCGCATCTCGAAGGGCGAGGCCACATCATAGCCACGCACCCCGGCGGCCGAAAAGTTCTCGATCACCACTTCTTCGGGGTTGGACTTGACGGCGTAAGTCACCATGCCCGGGAAACCGTCGATGAAACGGCGGGCAGCAGCCTGCAAGGCGGCGGGCGAAAAGAACAGCACGGGGGTTTCCGGCTGGATGGTGCGGAGGTATTCGGACGGGTTCGTCCAGATCGTTTTCGAGAGTCCCATCGGCGCATTTCCCTTCTGCCAACAAGACGCAAGCCCTCAGCCCACTCGGGGATGGGAGGCACCTGCGCGGTTATCTAAAACCAGGCCAGGTGCGTATGAGCCGCCCTTTCCCTGAAAACTCGGATGCTTGAAATGGACCACATATTCACCGATCAAAAGTGTATATATGTATGGTATGATCGTTATAATGACGAAAGAACGAGGCAAACTGCATGGATGAGCTGGATCGGAGCATAATGGGCCTGCTGGGGGCCGATGCGCGTATGTCGGTGGCCACATTGGCGCGGCGGCTGAAGGTGGCGCGGTCCACCATCCAGGCCCGGCTGGAGCGGCTGGAGACCACGGGCATCATCGCGGGCTATACGCTGAAGCTGGGCGAGAATGCCCGGCAGGGGCGGTTGCGGGCGTCGGTTCTGCTGACGATCGAGCCCCGGGCGCAGGCGGGAATCCTGACCCGGCTCAAGGCAATAGCCGAGGTGGAGCGCGCCTATACCACCTCGGGGCGGTTCGATCTGCTGTTGCAGATCGCAGCTCCCAGCACGCAGGTGCTGGATCAGGTGCTGGACCAGATCGGCGCGCTGACGGGTGTGCTGTCGTCGGAAAGCCTGATCCACCTCAGCACGCGGATCGACCGGGCGGTGTGACATTGCCCGGTCGGGCCGATGCAGAACCCGTGTGCGGGGGATGCACAGCCGATGCAGCACGATCATGCGCGCGGCAGGGTGCGGCGCAGCATTTCTGCGATCACCGCATCCCGCTCGGCCGGGGGAAAAGCGCCGACCGCGCGCATCCGTCCGGCTGCCAGCAGGTCAGCCAGGCCGTGTGCCATGGCCCAGACGGCGGCTGTGTCGGCCACTGACAGCCCACCTGCCGCAGTCACTTGATCCACCAGATGCTGATAGGCCGCGCGTGACGCCTGACCCAGATCGGCACTGGCGAAATCGGTTCGCTGCGAGCCCCAGAGCAGGCGGAACAGCGCGGGGCGTTGCAGGGCGAAGTCCACATAGCCCAGCCCTGCCGCCACCAGTTGCGATGCGGGGTCGGGGTTGGCCACCGCCTCTCGCGCGGCCTGTGCGGCCAGAAACTGCCGGAACCCGTCGGCGGCCAGCGCGGTCAGCAGGCCGTTGGCATCGCCGAAGTGATGCGCCGGCGCGGCATGGCTGACGCCCGCGCGTTTTGCCACCTGCCGCAGCGAGAACGCTTCGATACCGCGCTCGGCAATCTCGGCCTCGGCAGCGGCCAGCAAGGCGGCGCGCAGATCGCCGTGGTGATAGGGCTTGGGCGTTTCATCGGGCATGCGGCGATTCTAGACCGCCATCTTGCCACTGTCAAATTTCGCTTGACAGACTCGCAGTCCCGCATATCCTGCCACTGTCAAGATCAGGAGCAGGCCATGCCCCCCGACCCCCATGTGCTTTTCGGATATTCCGGCCCGCTGGTGATGTTGGGCTGGGCCGCGCTGCTGGCCACCCCGCTGGCCCCGCGTGTGGCCGATGCGGTGGCCAGCCTGCTGATCCCGCTGCTGCTGTCGCTGGCCTATACCGCGCTGGTCATGGCGCATTGGGCGGGGGCCGAGGGCGGGTTTGACAGCCTTGCCAATGTGATGCTGCTGTTCGACAACCCGGCCATCGCACTCGCGGGCTGGCTGCATTACCTGGCCTTCGATCTGTTCGTGGGTGCGTGGATCGCCCGCACCGCCCGGGCCGAGGGGATTGCCCATCTGTTCATCCTGCCCTGCCTTGTGCTGGCCTTCCTGTTCGGCCCGGCGGGCTATCTTGCCTTCACCGGCCTGCGTGCCGTGCAGCGCCTGCGCCACCTTTCGGTCGGAGCCGTGACATGACCCCTGCCCTGTCCCGCGCCGCCCCACGCCGCGATCCGGCCCGCCTGCTGGCCCCGCTGTGGCAGCACGCCCCCGGATTTACCGCCACCGGGCTGCTGGCCGCCCTTGCCCTGCTGCCGCTCTATGCCGCCATGGCGCTGGACATGCGGCTGTTTCAGGGCGAATCCGTCTGGCTGAAACCGATAAAGTTCCATATCGCGCTGGCGATCTATCTGCTGACGCTGGCGTTCTTTGCCCGCTGGCTGCCCGCCACGATGCTGGCCCGGCGCGACTGGCGGGTGTTTGTCTGGGCGGTGAACTTTGCGGTGGTGGCCGAGCTGGTCTGGGTGGGGGCCGCCGCCGCGATCAACACGGCATCGCATTTCAACACCACCATTCCGGCCTTTGCCGCCATCTATGGCCTGATGGGCGTGTTCGCCGTGCTGCTGACCTCGGCCAGCCTGGTGATGGGTGTTGCCATCTGGCGCAACCGGGCCACAGGTCTGGACCCTGCGCTGCATCTTGGCATCGCCTTGGGCCTGATCCTGACCTTCGCGCTGACCCTGCCGGTGGCGGGCACGCTGTCCAGCCTTGGTGCGCATCTGGTGGGGCCCAGCGATGGCAGCCGGTTGTGGCTGATGGGCTGGTCGCGCGATGCGGGCGACCCGCGCGTGGCGCATTTCCTGGCCACCCATGCGCTGCATGCCGTGCCGCTGGCGGGGCTGCTGGCCAGCCGCCTGCTGCCGCCCGCAGCCGCCCGCGGCGCGGTCATCCTGGCGGCGGTGGCGTTCAGCCTGCTGGTGGCGGGCACGTTCTGGCAGGCGATGCAGGGCCGCCCCTTCCTGCCCTGGATGGGCTGATCCGCAAACCGCTTTTCCTTGGGCCTGCCAACGGCTACACAGCCTGCAAATCAAGCGGGACGCCACAAGATGCCGATGGAAAAGACCTTCAACACCGCCGAGGCCGAAGCGCGGCTTTACGCCATGTGGGAGGCTGCGGGCGCCTTCGCCGCCGGGGCCAATGCGCAACGCCCCGAGACGTTCAGCGTGATGATCCCGCCGCCGAACGTGACAGGCTCGCTGCACATGGGCCATGCATTCAACAACACCTTGCAGGATATCCTGACGCGCTGGCACCGGATGCGGGGGTTCGACACGCTGTGGCAGCCCGGCACCGACCATGCGGGCATCGCCACGCAGATGGTGACGGAGCGCGACATGGCGGCGCATCAGGAGCCTTCGCGCCGCGAGATGGGGCGCGATGCGTTTCTGGCCCGGGTCTGGCAGCAGAAACAAGCCTCGCGCGGCACGATCATCGGCCAGTTGAAACGGCTGGGGGCCTCCTGCGACTGGTCGCGTGAGGCTTTCACCATGTCGGGCGCGCCCAATGCGCCTGCGGGGGAGGAGGGCAATTTCCACGATGCCGTGATCAAGGTGTTCGTGGAGATGTATAACAAGGGCCTGATCTACCGCGGCAAGCGGCTGGTGAACTGGGATCCGCATTTTGAAACCGCGATTTCCGACCTTGAGGTCGAGAATACCGAGGTTGCGGGCCATATGTGGCATTTCAAATACCGTCTGGCGGGCGGTGAAACCTATGAATACATTGAAAAAGACGACGAAGGCCGCGTGATCTTGCGCGAAACGCGCGATTACGTCGCCATTGCCACCACCCGCCCCGAAACCATGCTGGGCGACGGTGCCGTGGCCGTGCATCCGTCGGACAGCCGCTATGCGCCCATTCTGGGCAAGATGGTGCATCTGCCGCTCTGCGACCGCCTGATCCCGATCATCGCCGATGAATACCCCGACCCCGCCTTCGGCTCGGGTGCCGTGAAAATCACCGGCGCGCATGATTTCAACGATTATGCCGTGGCGAAACGCGCGGGCCTGCCCTGCTACCGCCTGATGGACACGAAAGGCGCGATGCGGGCCGATGGCGCGCCCTATGCGCAGGCGGTGGAGCGGGCGCGGGCCATCGCCGCCGGTTCGCCCGCCGATGAGAATGAGGTGGACAGCCTGAACCTCGTGCCCGAAAAATACCGGGGGCTTGATCGTTTCGAGGCCCGCAAGCAGGTGGTGGCCGACATCACCGCCGCCGGTCTGGCCGTGACCACGCTGGAAAAATCCATCGACGCCGAGACCGGCAGCGAACACCTGACCCGCGTGCCGGTGGTCGAGGCGAAGAAGATCATGCAACCCTTCGGCGACCGATCGGGCGTGGTGATCGAGCCGATGCTGACCGACCAGTGGTTTGTCGATACCGCCAAGATCGTGGGGCCTGCGCTTGAGGCCGTGCGGTCCGGGGCGACCAAGATCATCCCGGAGTCGGGCGAGAAGACCTATTTCCACTGGCTGGAGAATATCGAGCCATGGTGCATTTCCCGTCAGTTGTGGTGGGGGCATCAGATACCCGTGTGGTATGGGCCGACATGGGGTGAAGGTGAACTAGCAGTTGCGGTCAACAATTCAGACGCGTTTGGCGGTCGTGTTCTCAAGTCATTCTGTGCTGCGACTGAACAAGACGCTTTGCAGATGATGAGAGAGTATTATCCCGCTGATATCATGATGAAACCGGCACCAACGTCGGACCACACATCGTGTGGATACACACTTGACAGCGCAACCGGCCAAAAGTTCGCTACCTACTACCGCGACCCCGACGTTCTCGACACATGGTTCTCCTCCGGCCTCTGGCCCATCGGCACCCTTGGCTGGCCCGAGCAAACCCCGGAACTGCAAAAGTATTTTCCCACCTCCACCCTGATCACCGGGGCGGATATCATCTTCTTCTGGGTCGCCCGGATGATGATGATGCAACTGGCCGTGGTCGATCAGGTGCCGTTCAAGACCGTCTACCTGCATGGCCTCGTCCGCGACGCCAAGGGCAAGAAGATGTCGAAATCCCTCGGCAACGTCATCGACCCGCTGGAGATCATTGACGAATACGGCGCCGACGCGCTGCGGTTCTCCAACGCGGCGATGGCATCCTTGGGCGGTGTGCTGAAACTCGACACCGCGCGCATCGCGGGCTACCGCAACTTCGGCACGAAACTGTGGAACGCCTGCCGTTTCGCCGAAATGAACGGCGTGTGGCAGGGGCATGTGACCAACCCCACCCCGCCCGCCGCCACCGCCACTGTGAACCGCTGGATCATCGGTGAATGCGCCAAGACCGTGGCCGAGGTGGATGCCGCCCTCGCCGGATACCGCTTCGATCAGGCCGCCGATGCGCTGTATAAATTCGTCTGGGGCAAGGTCTGCGACTGGTATGTCGAATTCGCCAAGCCGCTGTTCGACTGCGATCAGGCGGCGGAAACCCGCGCCACGATGGGCTGGGTGTTGGATCAGTGCATGATCCTTCTGCACCCGATCATGCCCTTTGTGACCGAGGAATTGTGGCAGACCACCGGCCAGCGCGCCAAGATGCTGATCCACGCCGACTGGCCTACCCTTGGCAGCGATCTCATCGACCCCGCCGCTGACCGCGAAATGAACTGGGTCACGGGGCTGATCGACGCCATCCGGTCGGCCCGCGCGCAGATGCATGTGCCGGTGGGGCTGAAACTGGCGATGCTGCACAGCGGTCTGGATGAAACCGCCAGCGCCGCCTGGGCGCGCAACGAGGCGCTGATCCAGCGGCTTGCCCGGATCGAGAGCCTGACGGCGGCCGAGAGCATCCCCAAGGGTGCCATCACCGTCGCGGCCGAGGGCGGCACATTCGCCATCCCGCTGGCGGGCATCATCGACATTGCCGCCGAAAAGGCGCGGCTTGGCAAGTCTCTGGAAAAACTCGCCAAGGAAATCAACGGGCTGAAAGGCCGCCTGAACAACCCCGCCTTCGCGACCTCGGCCCCCGAGGATGTGGTGGACGAATGCCGCGCCAATCTGGAGGCCCGCAGCGACGAGGCCGCCAAACTGCAAGCCGCCTTTGACCGGCTGGCGGAGATCGGGTGATGGCCGCACCCGTCATCCGCCGCCATGGGCGCTATAACCTGCGGGCGGGCAAGCTGGGCGCAGCCTTTACCGCCCGCGCCTTTCTGGCCGATGCCAAGGCGGGCAGCGGCATCGTGGCCGAAACCACCGGACCCACGGCCGAGGCCGCGCTGGAGGCAATGGTGGCGCTGCTGACCGCACGCGACAATGACCAGCGCAGCCAGCGGCGCGCGCATCCCGATGTGGATCTGGTGATCCCCACCAGCGCCGAATATGCCGATGCGCTGGCGGCCCTGCCCGTCACGCCGGGGCAGCGGGCGATGCTGGCCGCGCACCGCGTTGCGGGTGACGCCGGGCTGACCGCCACCCAGATCGCCGATGCGGCCTCTTATGCCAGCTTTGCATCGGCCAATCTGCATTACGGCAAGCTGGGCCGGATGATCGCGGATTACTTTTCCATCGCCCTGCCCAAGGACAGCGCAGGACGCGCCGACCATGTGGCCACCAACATTCTGGCCTTTTCGGGCGCGGAACAGGTCAACGGGCACTGGCTGTGGATCATGCACCCGGAACTGCGCGCCGCCCTGGCCGAAGGGGCCTGACGCGGGGTTTTGCCCCCTAGCCCACGCTGTGCTATGGTGATGCCGCAAGACAGAGAGGCCCGATGTCCTGGCTCAGCCGCATGGCCGAACGACAGATGCTGCGCGCCCGCGCGCAGGGCCGGTTACAGGGGCTGGAGGGCGAGGGCAAACCCCTGCCCGACCGGCCCGGCGATGCCTTTGTGTCGGCGGGTGATGCCGTGGGCTTTCGCATCATGGCCGAGGCCGGGGTGCTGCCCGAAGAGATCGTGCTGAAAAAGCAGGTGATCGCGCAGCGCGCGCATCTGGCGACGCTGACCGATGCGGCGGAACGCAAGTCGGCGATGGCGGAACTGGCCCGGCTGGAAATGCGGCAGGCGATTGCCGAAGAATCGCGCCGGCGTTTCATGAAGGGCTGATCCCTGATCTTGCCAGCTCTCCGGCGAGTCTGGCCAGCCACCCGGCATGCGCCACCCCAGATTCACTCACAGGATTTTGCCCTTCGGCCAGCGCTTGAAAAGCCGGCCCCGATGACCCACAACAGGCCACCCCCAAGCCCGAGGCCCATGTGACCCATCCCCGTTTCACCCCGCTTGCCGACAGCCTGCCCGCCACCGTGCCCTTCGTCGGGCCTGAAACGCAGGAACGCGCCCGGGGGGCCGCCTTCGCCGCGCGGCTGGGCGCGAATGAAAGCCTTTTCGGCCCCTCGCCGCTGGCCGTGGCGGCGATGGCGCAGGCGGCGGCGGATGTCTGGATGTATGGCGACCCCGAAAACCACGACCTGCGGGCGGCACTGGCGGCGCATCATGGCGCAGGGCCGGAAAACATCGTGGTGGCCGAGGGGATCGACGGGTTGCTGGGCTATCTGGTGCGGCTGCTGGTGGCCCCCGGCGATGCGGTGGTGACATCGGATGGCGCCTATCCCACCTTAAACTTTCACGTCGCGGGCTTTGGCGGGCATTTGCACAAGGTGCCCTACCGGGGCGACCACGAAGACCCCGATGCGCTGCTGGACCGCGCCGCGGCCGTGGATGCCAAACTGATCTACCTTGCCAATCCCGACAACCCGATGGGCAGCCACCACCCCGGCTCCACCATTGCGGCGATCATCGAAAGGCTGCCCCCCGGCACGCTGTTGGCGCTGGACGAGGCCTATGTGGAACTGGCCCCCGAAGGCACCGCGCCGGTCATTGCCGCCGATGACCCCCGGGTGATCCGCCTGCGCACCTTTTCAAAGGCTTACGGCATGGCGGGCGCGCGGGTGGGCTATGCCATGGGTGCCGCCCCGCTGATCGCGGCCTTCAACAAGGTGCGCAACCATTTCGGCGTGGGGCGGATCGTGCAGGCCGGGGCTTTGGCGGCATTGGCAGATACCGCACATCTGGCATGGGTGCAGGCCGAGGTTGCCGCGTCACGCGCAGCGCTGGGGCGGATTGCTGTGCAGAATGGCCTGACCCCCCTGCCTTCGGCCACCAATTTCGTGACGATGGATTGCGGCGCTGACGGCGCCTTTGCCCGCAGGGTGCTGGAGGCGCTGATCGCGCGCGGCATTTTCGTGCGCATGCCCTTTGTCGCGCCGCAGAACCGCTGCATCCGCGTCAGCACCGGACCGGCGGCCGAGATGCGGGCCTTTGCCGATGCCTTGCCGCAGGCGCTGGCCGCCGCGCGGGGCTAGGCGTCAAAGGCCCGCCACAGCGGGGCTATCAGCCAGCCGCCACACCGTTGCGCGCGGGCCCCAGCGCGGGCGCTGTGCCTTCGGGTGTCAGCACCAAGGGGGCGGCGCGCACCATGTCGGGCACGGCCTTCGGCGCGGCAAAGGCTACGGGCATCGGCTCGGGCATCACCTCGGCCACCGGCAGAACCGCGCCATCCTCCAGCGGCCGGCGGAACACCAGCATGTTCTGGAACTGCGTGGCCTTGCCGGTCAGCCCCACCCGTTCGTCGCAGGGCAGCGTGTCGGCGCGCAGATATTCCCAGCCCTCGCGGCCCATCTCGTTCATCAGCGTGGTCAGCGTCAGCGCAAAGCGTTCGGGCGTGGTTTTCGCACCACGGGCCTTTTCACCACGCCGGGGTGCCGGCACCACCTTGTATTCAAACCGCTGCATCTCTGCCCCCAGGTTGCGTTTGGCGGCAGATTAGCCAGATTCGCGCGCCAAGGCCATGCAAGGAAAGGATAATCCGGCAAACCGGGGGTTTTCCGCCACAACCCGGCCTTTCGCCCCATATCTGGTGGCTCGTGCGGGCCGGACCCCTAGCCTTGCGTGGCGATCAGCGCATGCAACCGGCCCTGCAGGCTGAGGATCAGCGCCACGCTGTCGTCTGGCCAACCGCCCGGCTGCGGGGGCAATGCCCGGGCCGTGGTCAACAGGGCGGCAAGTTGCGGGCCAAGGCTGTCACAGACCGCCGCGCGGTCGGGGCAGAGCGGATGTTCCGCCCGCCTGACCGCGCAGGCGGCAAGCTGCACCTGCGCACCCAGCAGCGCGGGCCCCGCCGGGCAGGCGGCCACAGCGCGCGCCTGCGCATCCCGCGCGCGGGTCATGCGCGACAGCGCTTCGGGGCTATCCTGCGGCTCATCCGGCAAAGGCTCCCACGCGGCCGAAAGCAGGGTGGCCAGCGCAAAGGCCATATCGCCCGGTCTGGCTTCGAACCGCGCCAGTTCCGGTTGCAGCAGCGCCACCGCGCGGGCGCGCAGGGCCATGCGATCCTGCGGGGCGACGACCTGCATCTTTTCGATCAGCGCCGAGGCCAGCAGGGCCGCCACCCGAGGATCAGACGCGCGGGCCGCGCGCAGGGCGCCGAAAGCCGCAATCGCCCGGTCAAGGTGCAGCAGTTTCGCGGTGCCGTAGAAACCCGCCGCCCGCTCCATCGCCTTTTGCCCGCGCGCCAGATGGGCGGGGCGGCCCCCGTTCAGCGCCAGCAACAGGGCGCCGATCAGGCTCACAGCCCCAGCTTGGCCGCGACCATCGCATTGACCACGGCGGGGTTGGCCTTGCCGCCCGTGGCCTTCAGCACCTGCCCGGTGAACCAGCCCGCCAATTTGGCGTTCTGCTGCGCCTTGGCCACCTGATCGGGGTTGGCCGCGATCAGCGCATCCAGCGCCGCCTCGATGGCCCCGGTATCCGTCACCTGCTGCATGCCGCGTGCTGCCGCCACTTCGGCAGGGTCGCCGCCCTCGGTCCACAGGATGTCGAACAGATCCTTGGCCATCTTGCCGCTGATCGTGCCCGCTGCGATCAGGTCAAGCACGCCGCCCAGCTGCGCTGCTGACAAGGGGGTGTCGGCAATGGTCAGCCCTTCCTTGTTCAGCCGCCCGAAAAGCTCGTTGATCACCCAGTTCGCCGCCTGTTTGCCATCGCGGCCTTGCGCCACAGCCTCGAAGAAGCCAGCCGATTCCAGATCGGCGGTCAACACATTGGCGTCATAATCCGTCAGGCCGAAACCGGACATGAAGCGCGCCTTCTTGGCATCGGGCAGTTCGGGCATGCTGGCGCGGATGTCATCGACCCAGGCCTGCTCGATCTCCAGCGGCAGCAGGTCGGGGTCGGGGAAATAGCGGTAATCATGCGCCTCCTCCTTGGACCGCATGCTGCGCGTTTCGCCCTTGTCGGGGTCGTAAAGCCGGGTTTCCTGCGTGATCGTGCCGCCATCCTCCAGAATGGCGATCTGGCGACGGGCCTCATAGTCAATCGCCTGCGTCATGAAACGCATTGAGTTCATGTTCTTGATCTCGCAGCGCGTGCCCAAATGGCTGAAATCCTGCGTGGCCTGAAACTTCTCATACTGGCCGGGCGGGCAGACCGACACGTTCACATCGGCGCGCAGGTTGCCGTTCTGCATGTTGCCATCGCAGGTGCCCAGATAGCGCAGGATCTGGCGCAGCTTGGTCACATAGGCCGTCGCCTCTTCGGCGCTGCGGATGTCGGGGCGGCTGACAATCTCCATCAGGGCCACGCCGGTGCGGTTGAAATCGACGAAGCTTTGCGTCGGGTCCATGTCGTGAATGCTTTTGCCTGCGTCCTGCTCCAGATGGATGCGCTCGATCCTGACCAGCCGGGCCACACCCGGGGCCAGTTCCACCAGCACCTCGCCCTCGCCCACGATGGGGTGATAAAGCTGGCTGATCTGATAGCCTTGCGGCAGGTCGGGGTAGAAGTAATTCTTGCGGTCAAAGGCCGAGCGCAGGTTGATCGCGGCCTTCAACCCCAGCCCGGTGCGCACCGCCAGTTCCACGCAGAATTCGTTGATCACCGGCAGCATGCCCGGCATCGCCGCATCGACAAAGGCCACATTGCTGTTGGGCTCGGCCCCGAACTGCGTCGAGGCCCCCGAAAACAGCTTGGCGTTTGACGCCACCTGCGCGTGAATCTCCATGCCGATGACCAGTTCCCAATCCTGCCTCGCCCCGGCGATCACCTTGGGTTTCGGGGGGCTGTAAGTCACATCGAGCATGGCGTTTTTCCTTGCGGCATTGGGCCGGTGTTGCGCCTTTCTAGGCATCCGGCAGGCCATGGGCAAGGGTCAGGCTGGCGGATTTCGGCCTATACGACTTTGCCGGGCTGGACTCGCGGGGGGGTGGTTCGGCAAAAGGCCTATGTCGTGCAACATGTGCGATGCCACCATGTCAGGTTCCATGCAGATCAAAACCATCCTCATCGGCTGTCTTCTGGCCCTTCCCCTCGCCTGCACCAAGGCCCCTGTCGCCGAAGATACCGGCGAGTTGCCCGTGATGCGCTGGGATCACCGCCCCGAAGCCCCGGTCTGGACGGAACAGACCCTGCTGGCGATCCAGTCGAATGACGCGGCCCTGACCAGCCTCGTGCCCAATGACATCGCCACCTGGTGCCCCGCCTATCCCGAGGCCGATGCGGATCAGCGCCGGGCCTTCTGGTCGGGCATCATCTCGGCCCTGGCCAAGCACGAAAGCACCTGGAACCCGCTGGCCGCCGGTGGCGGTGGCCGCTGGATCGGGCTGACGCAAATTTCCCCCCGCACCGCCGCCGCCTATGGCTGCGATGCGACCAGCGTGGGTGCGCTGAAAGACGGGGCCGCGAACCTGTCCTGCGCGGTGGAAATTGCCGCCGAACAGGTGGCGCGCGACGGCATGGTTGCAGGCAACGGCAAGCAAGGCATGGGCCGCGACTGGGCCCCGTTCCGCAGCGCGGCCAAGCGCGAGGACATGGCCGCCTGGACCCGTTCGCAAAGCTATTGCCAGAAGATCTGACACCAGCCTGAATTTTCGCAGAAAATTCGTAACTTGACGATTTTTCTGCGAAAAATCCCGCCCGACCCTACAGCACCCGGTCCAGCGCCGACATCAGCTGCGCCACCTCGGCCTCTGACGTGTAATGCACGAAGCTGAGCCGCAGCACGCCGCGCTCCAGATCCACGCCCATTGCGGTCAGCGGGCGCACGGCATAGAAATCGCCGCCCCCCGCCATCACACCAAACGGCGCCAGCGCCGCCGCCACAGGCTCTGCCGCGCGGTCCAGCGCCACGGCCACAGTGGGCGCGCGCCCTTCGGCCCGGCGCGGGCCGATCAGCCGCAGGTCATTGCGCGCCGCCAGATGGTCCAGCACAGGCTGCAACAGTGCCACCTCATGCGCGCGCATCAGGTCATGCACCGCATTGTTGCGCAGCCTTGCATCAGGCTCCGCCGCAAAGTGGTGCGCATGCAGGGCGTCGATGTAATCGGCCATGCCCGCGCAAGCCGCGATCTGCGCATGGTCCGGCCCGGCGGGGGTGAAGCGTTTGTAAAGCGTTCCGGCGTTGAAATAGTGGCCCTGCGCGGGCAGAAGATCACCAAAGCCGCGCCGGATCACCATGATGCCCTGGTGCGGGCCATAGGTCTTGTAGGCTGAAAACAGATACACATCCGCCCCCAGCGCGCCCATGTCGGGAAAGCCATGCGGCGCATAGCTGACGCCATCGACGCAAGTATAGGCCCCCGCCCCGCGCGCCATGGCGCAGACTTCCGCCACCGGGTTGATTTCGGCCACCACGTTGGAACAATGCGGAAAGCACACCAGCCGCACGCGGCCATCGGCCAGCAGGGTGGCCAGACCGGCCGGGTCAAGATGCCCGGTCTCGGGGTCGATCTGCCATTCGCGAATCTCTATCCCGTCATCAGCCAGCCTGCGCCAGACGCCGGAATTCGCCTCATGGTCCTGATTGGTCACGACAATCGCGCCATCGGTGCCGCGCAGCCATTGCCGCACCGCCTGCGCCAGAACAAATGTATTGGCGCTAGTCGAGGGGCCGAATGACAACTCGTCCCGGTCGATGCCCATCATCGCGGCCAGCCGGTCGCGCGCCTCGTCCATTTCCGCCCCGCCCAGTTGCGACGCGGCATAGGGTGCATAGGGCTGCACCTTGCGCTGGTGGTAGAACCGGGTCAGCCGGTCGATCACCGGCTTTGCAGTATAGGAACCGCCGGCGTTTTCAAAAAACGCCTGCCCCTGAAGCGAGGCTTCGGCAAAGGCGGGAAACTGGCTGCGGACAAAGGCAAGGTCAAGCGTGGTCATGCGGCACCCCAGGGTGATGTTGCGAACGACGGCACGGCGAAAACCTGACCAATGCGGGAAAGCGCCCCGTGCCGTGGCAGGTCTTCCAGCCGAGCCGCAGCCCGCCCGTCGAAAAGGGCGCGATCACGGCAGACCCCGGCAGGCCAGATGCCCGCCGGATTCGCCGAAAGATTAGCCGCCGCCCTGTGCAGCGGCAAGCCCCGCCGCTCAGGCGTTCACATCCACCACCACGCGGCCCTGCACCGCGCCTTGCAGGATGTCCGCCCCCAGCCCCGGCAGATCGGCCAGCGTTGCGGGGCGGATCATCGCCTCCAGCTTCGCCATCGGCAGATCGCGCGCGATGCGGTCCCAGGCGCGCAGGCGGTCGGGCGTGGGGCGCATCACCGAATCGATGCCCAGCAGATTCACGCCGCGCAACAGAAAGGGCACCACCGTGGCGGGCAGCGCCGCCCCCCCGGCCAGCCCCACAGCGGCCACCGAGGCACCGTATTTCATCTGCCCCAGCACCCGCGCCAGCATCGCACCGCCCACGGCATCGACACAGCCCGCCCAGGTTTCCGCCTCCAGCGGGCGCTTGACCGTCTCGGCCAGTTCCGCGCGCGCGATCAGCCGGGCCGCCCCCAGCCCGCGCAGATAATCCTCGGTCTCGGGCCGCCCGGTCACGGCGGCAACGCTGTAGCCCAGATGCGCCAGAATCGCCGTGGCCACCGACCCCACGCCACCCGCAGCGCCCGTCACCAGCACCTCGCCCTTGTCAGGCGTCAGGCCGTGATCCTCCAGCGCCATCACCGCCAGCATCGCGGTAAAGCCCGCGGTGCCCACCGCCATCGCCTGACGGGTGGTCAGCCCCGCTGGCAGCGGCACCAGCATGTCGGCCTTCACCCGCGCGCGCGTGGCATAGCCGCCCCATTGCGCCTCGCCCACGCGCCAGCCGGTCAGCACCACCGCATCGCCGGGCGCATAGCGTGCATCATCCGAGGCCAAGACCCGGCCTGCAAAATCGATGCCCGGCACATGCGGCCAGACGCGCACCAGCCCGCCGCCCGCCCCCAGACACAGCCCATCCTTGTAGTTCAGCGTGGAATATTCCACCGCCACCGTCACATCACCGGGCGGCAGCCGGTCATCCGCCACATCCTGCACCGAGGCGCTTGTGGCCCCATCCGCATCCTTTTCCACCACCAAAGCCCTGAACATCGCCCACTCCCCTTTTGTGGCACCCGCCGTCATTCCCATGTTCTGCCCAGAAAAGCGGCAGACCGCCAGTTGTCCCCTGAGCCTGCACGAAAGCCCGCGGCGCCGCACTTGCCTTGCCGTCACCCCAATCCCATTTTGCATTAAGGGCTTGAGCGAGCACCAGAGCTATTCTAGCCTTTTCAACGTTGCCGGCGGCCTCGGGGGAGGGATGACCGGCACTCCAACAGCCGAGGAGCATCCATGATCCACCGCACCACATTGCTGGCCAGCGCCGCACTGGCCCTTGCCCTGCCCGCTTTCGCCGCCGATCCCGACCTGCTGGTATTCGACTGGGCCGGGTTCGAAGATGAAAACCTGATCAAGGGCTATGTCGAAAAGCATGGCAGCCTTCCCACATATGCGTTTTACGGCGATGATGACGAGGCGTTCCAGAAGATCGCCTCCGGCTTCAAGGCCGATGTGGCGCATCCCTGTTCGCAGATGGTGTCGAAGTACCGCGATGCCGGGCTGATCGAGCCCTGGGATGTCAGCCGCATCCCGAACTTCGCCGAAATCGCCCCGCGTTTCCTTGATTCGCCGATTTTCAAGGATGACACCGGCGTCTGGTATATCCCGACCGACTACGCCTATACCGCCGTGGCCTACAACACCAATGACGTGCCTGCCGAAGATGTGGCCTCGCTTTCGGTGTTCCATAACCCGAAATATGCGGGCCGCGTGTCGCTGCCTGACAACACCGATGATGTCTGGGCGCTGGCGCTTCTGGCCACGGGTGTCACCAACTGGTCGGAAGTCAGCGAGGAACAGTTTCAGGCCGCCGCCGCATGGCTGCGCACCGCACACCAGAACGTCGTTGCCTATTGGGCCGACCCGTCGGAACTGGCGCAGCTGATGGCGGGCGGGCAGGTGCAGGTGGCCTGGTCGTGGAACGATTCCATCGCGCTGATGCGTGAGGAAGGCTTCCCCGTGGGCTTCCAGCGGCAGGCCACCGAGGGCGCATCGTCGTGGTTCTGCGGCTATGTCAACTTCAAGGACGCGCCGGGCAGCGAAGACAAGGCCTATGATTTCATCAACGCCTGGCTGGACCATGGCTCGGCCCAGGGCCTGCTGGACGGTTTCGGCTATGCCCATGCCAATGACGCGGCCATGGCGGCCATTCCGGCCGATGCGCTGGTCGCGGCCGATGTGAACCCGATCGAGGGCACCTTGCTGGCCCAGACCCCGATTGCCGCCGAAGTGCGCGACCGGATGCTGGAAGAGTTCGAGCAGATCAAGGCCGGTTTCTGACCCGCCCTCCGGTCTGATCAGCACCCCAGAACGACAAACGCCCGGGCCATGCGCCCGGGCGTCTTGCATTGCGGGCCGGGCCTGTTGCGGCCCCTGCCCCGGTCAGACGTAATCCGACCGCGTCAGCCCATACTTGGCCATCTTTTCATTCAGCGTGCGGCGCGGCAGGCACAGCTCTTCCATCACGGCCACGATGCTGCCCTTGTGGCGGCGCATGGTGTTGTCGATCAGCATCCGCTCGAACGCCTCGACATAATCCTTCAGGGGTTTGCCCTCGGTGGTCAGCGCCGGGCCGGACGCCTCGTTGTCGGCCATCAGCAGGCTGGCGATCGACCCCGACCCCCGCCGGTTCTGCAACACCGCGCGTTCGGCGATGTTCACCAGCTGCCGCACATTGCCCGGCCAGGGCGCCTGCAACAGTTGCGCCGCCTCTTGCGCCGTCACCTGCGGCGCGTCGCAGCCGTATTCCTCGGCGAATTGTTCCGACAACCGGGTGAACAGCGTCAGAATATCCTCGCCCCGGGTGCGCAGCGGCGGCAACAGGATGGTCATCGCCCCCAGCCGATAGAACAGATCCGACCGCAGCGCATCTTCCAGCGTCTTGTCAGGCGTGTGTTCGTTGCAGATCGCGATGATGCGGGTTTCGGGCGGCGTTCCCTGATCGTTTATCAGCGTCAGAAGCCGCGATTGCAGCGGGTGGCTCAGCGCCTCGATATCCTCCAGACACAAGGTGCCGCCCCGCGCCTCTTCCACCAGAGGGATCGCGCCCTCTTCCGACGGACCAAACAGCTTGGCCGCCAGTTGATCCTCTGACCAGGCCGCGCAGGAAATCGTCACGAACTTGCGCCCGGCCCGCGCGCCCACCGCATGCAAGGCATGCGCCACCAGCGTCTTGCCGGTGCCGGTCTCACCGTCGATCAGAACGTGGCTGTCCGCCTGCCCCAGATCAAGGATATCCTCGCGCAGCCGTTCCATCACCGCCGATCCGCCGATCAGCTTTTTCATCAGCACCGTGCCATCGGAAAGTTCCCGCCGCAGCGCGCGGTTGTCCAGCGTCAGGCGGCGCACCTGGGTGGCCTTCTTGGCCAGTTCCGTCATCCGGTCGGGGTTGAACGGCTTTTCCAGAAAGTCATAGGCCCCCACGCGCATCGCCTCGACCGCCATCGGCACATCGCCATGCCCGGTGATCAGGATCACCGGCAGACCGGAATCAAGGCTCATCAGCCGCTTCAGAAAAGCCATGCCATCCATGCCCGGCATCTTGATGTCGCTGACCACCACGCCGGGAAACTCGGCCCCGATGCCCTTCAGCGCCTCTTCGGCCGATGCATAGGTTTCGGTGTCGAACCCCGACAGCGCCAGCCACTGGCTGATCGACTGCCGCATGTCCGCCTCGTCATCCACGATGGCGACTTTCATAGCACGGGCCATTCATACCTCATTCGGCTGCTTCTACCTCTTTGCCCAATATGGGCAGCTGCACCTCGAATACAGCCCCCCCGCCTTCGGCATTGCGTGCGGTCAACCGGCCGCCAAGATCCTTCACGATGCCCCACGAGATGGCCAGGCCCAGCCCCACCCCCTCGCCCGGCTTTTTCGTCGTATAGAACGGCTCGAACAGGTGATCGAGATCGACAATTCCGTGGCCGTTGTCGCGCACCCCCAGCATCGCCGTGTCGCCCAGCGACAAAAGGATGTCGATCTGGGGCGTCGCCACATCCTTGGTCGCATCCAGCGCATTGCGCAACAGGTTGATGATCACCTGCTCCAGCCGCAGCCGGTCGGCCATCACCATCACCGGTGCGCGCGGCAGGGTGCGGGTGATGCGCACCACCCGCTGTTTCAACTGCGGCTCCATCATCGACAGCGCCGATGACACGCACAGCCGCACATCCACCGGCTCGAACGCCTCGCCACCCTTGCGAGCATAGGATTTCAACTGCCGGGTGATCGCCGTCATCCGCTCGATCAGATCGTCGATCCGCTGGAAACTCGACAGCGCCTCGTCCTGCCGCCGGCGCTGGATCAGCAGCCGCGCGCCCGCCAGATAGGTCTTCATCGCGGCCAGAGGCTGATTGAGCTCATGGCTGACAGCCGCCGACATCTCGCCCAAAGCGGCCAGTTTCGACGATTGCGCCAGCGTCAGCTCGGCCACTTCCAGATCCTTCTGCACCTTCTTGCGTTCGGCAATCTCTCGCTGCAAACGCGCGTTCAGCAGGCGAAGTTCCGCAGATTCGCGCTGAAACGACACGCTCTGCGACCAGGCCCGCCGCGACAGCAGGTAAAAGGTCATCGCCAGCAGGATGGCAAAGCCCATGATCTCCAGCGCCAGAATGCCGTTCACCCGGTCGCGCACGGAATCGTAGGCGGTAAAGGTCACGATGCGCCAGCCGCGGAACGGCACACGCGCATCGGTGCGCATCACCGCCTCGCCGCGCAGATAGGCGTCGGGCGGGTTCTGCGCCCAGTCTGCCGTCACCCGCAAGGCGCGCGAAATGGCCGAAGGCGGGTCGCGGAGGGTCAACGCCTCGTCCAGCGGCAGGCCCCGCCAGCGCGGCTCGGTCGCCAGAATAACCGTGCCCTCGCTGTTCGTGACCAGCACCGCGTCCTGCAACCCCGCCCAGGCGCGTTCGTATTTCATCAGATCCACCGCCACCACGATCACGCCGATGGTCTTGTTGTCCTGCGACACAGCGCGCGAATAGGTGAAATCATAGCCACCCGCCTCGCGCCGGGCCGCCGTGAACACGGTATCCTTCACCCGCTGCGCATCGACGAAAAACGCATCCGCCCGGTGGTTGGTGCCCAGAAGGTTGCGGTTCGTCGCCCCCACCGTGCGCCCGTCACGGTCCAAGAGCAGGATCGAGGCCGCGCCGATCTCGGCCTGAAACGAGATCAGCCGCGCCGAGGTGGCTGAAAAATCGCCCGTCATCAGCGCTTCGATCAGCGCGGGGTCACGCGCCAGCAACAAGGGCACCACGGATGTGCGCTGCAATTCGGTCAACAGGTTGCCGGAATACAGCGCCAGCCGCACTTCGGAACGGTTGCGCGTGGTCTCGGTGAACCGCTCGCTCATCCAGCGGTTCGTGACCAGCACGACGACCACCGCCAGCAGCACCAAAGCCACAACCACCAGCTTCAGCCGCCAGGTGATGCCCGGCGCCGCGGAAGTGTCATCGGGGGAAGGCGCGCTGTCCTGCATCAAAACAGATTACGCCCCGCGCCGCGCCACCTCAAGCGGGCCCGGTTCACGCAAGCGCCATCTTGCCCAGCAGGCTGTGAAACAGGCCCAGCCCGTCGCTGCCGCCCAGATGCGGGTCGATCACCCGCTCGGGATGCGGCATCAGCCCCAGCACGCGGCGGTTTTCCGACAGCACTCCGGCAATATCCGCCGCAGCGCCGTTGGGGTTGTCGACATAGGTGAATGCCACCCGGTCGTCACCCTGCACGCGCGCCAGCGTTTCGGCATCCAGCGTGTAATTGCCATCGTGATGCGCCACGGGAAACCGCACCAGCGCCCCCCGGCCCCAGCCTTCGGTAAAGGCGCTGTCCTGCGTCTCCACCCGCAGTTCGACCATCTTGCAGATGAATTTCAGCCCGGCATTGCGCATCAGCGCGCCAGGCAGCAGCCCCGTCTCGGTCAGCACCTGAAAGCCGTTGCAGATCCCCAGCACGAAACCGCCGCGCTGCGCATGATCCACCACCGCCGCAGCAATCGGCGAACGTGCCGCGATGGCCCCGCAGCGCAGATAATCGCCAAAGGAAAATCCGCCCGGCAGCCCCACCACATCGACACCCGGCGGCAACGCCGTGTCCTTGTGCCAGACCTTCACCACATCGGCCCCGGCGGCGGCAAAGGCCACGGCCAGATCACGGTCGCAGTTCGACCCGGGAAAGGTGATGACGGCGGCTTTCATGGACAGGCTCCGGTGCTTTGGCGGGGTGAAGATCGCTTAACGCAAAGGGCAGACGCCTTCCAGCCCCCGCCCATTCTTACTGGCTCAAATATCCACGGCGCAACGCCTGGCATCGGCGCCACGACGGGCAAGCTGCCGCTCAAAAAATCTTTGAAGATTTTTTCAAGATTTTTCCTTAAAAATCTTGGGCCCGGCGCCGCGGCGCGGGCTTCAGGCGATCGCGACGGTGTATTTCTCGATCACGGTATTGGCCAGCAGCTTGTCGCACATCGCGCGCACTTCGGCCTCGGCCTCTGCGCGGTCGGTCGCCGCCAGATCCAGCTCGATCACCTTGCCCTGCCGCACCGCCTGCACCCCCGCAAAGCCCAACGTGCCAAGCGCATGGCGCACCGCATCGCCCTGCGGGTCAAGAACGCCGTCTTTCAGCATGACATGGACGATTGCTTTCATGGCAGGGCCTTTCAGTTGATCAGCGTCGGTTTGGTCGTATGCGTCACATTCGAGGGCAGAACGCCCAGGCGCCGCGCCAGTTCGGTATAGACATCGGCCAGGGGCCCGGGCTCGCGCACCATACCTTCGCGGTCGGGGGCCTCAAGGCCCCGCGTGTCCCACAGCCGGCACGAATCCGGGCTGATCTCGTCGGCCACGATCAGGCGCATGAAATCGCCCTCCCAGATCCGGCCCACCTCGATGCGGAAATCGGCCAGCCGGATGCCCACGCCCATCATCACGCCGGAAAGGAAATCATTCACCCGCAGCGCCAGCGCCACCATGTCATCCAGATCCTGCTGGCTGGCCCAGCCAAAGGCGATGATATGCTCTTCGGCCACCATCGGATTGCCCAGCTTTTCATCCTTGAAGTAATATTCCACGATCGGGCGCGGCAGCGCCGTGCCTTCGGGAATGCCCAGCCGCGCGGTGATCTCGCCTGCGGCGAAATTGCGCACCACCACCTCCAGCGGCACGATTTCGGCCATGCGCACCAGTTGCTCGCGCATGTTCAGGCGGCGGATGAAATGGGTGGGCACCCCGATGGAATTCAGGCCGGTCATGAAAAATTCGGACAGCCGGTTGTTCAGCACGCCCTTGCCTTCGACGGCGGCCTGCGGCGGGGTGGCCGCGGCACTGCCGTCATCCTTGAAATACTGGATCAGCGTGCCCGGTTCGGGGCCTTCGTAGAGGATCTTGGCCTTGCCTTCATAGACCTTCTTGCGACGTGCCATGAACTCTCCGATCACACGACGAAACGGGGCGGCCAGCGCCCCCCGTTTCCTTACCGTCGCGCTATATGCCAAGCCGGGGCCTGTCGCAAGGCGCGCGATGCGCATGGCCGCCTTGCTCGGGGGCAGCAATCGGCCCGCCGCCCCCTTGCGGCACGGATTGCGGCAGGGCATATGAATGGCCAGAGGAACCACAGCCAAGGGCCCCGCCATGAACAGCTTTGACGACCGCGAACGCGCCTTCGAGTCGAAATTCGCGCATGACGCCGACATGCAGTTCCGCGCCGAGGCGCGGCGCAACAAATTGGTCGGCCTCTGGGCGGCGGACCTGCTGGGCAAGGCGGGCGATGACGCCGCCGAATATGCCATGACCGTGGTGCAGGCCGATTTCGAAGAGGCGGGCATCGAGGATGTGGTGCGCAAGGTCGCGGGCGATCTGGGTGCCCTGTCCTCGCCCGAGGCGGTGCGCGCCAAGATGGCGGAACTGCTGCCCGTCGCCAAGGCGCAGCTGATGGACGAGGTCTGACCCAACCCCGCCACCACATGATGCAGGGCCGCCTTCGGGCGGCCTTTTGTCTGGCAACCCCGGCCGCCGGAAAAAGAACGCGCCGCGATCCGTCCGTTCTTTCAAGATCATCATGAAGATTATGAATTTGCCTCTGCTTGCCACCCATGGCACAGGGGTTGATCAGCCGTGCGGCCTGCCGCGCGGCCCCCGTTCCCTGCCGCTTCCCCTGTCCTTTGCTGCTTGAGGTTTGCCATGTCCGACGCCCTGACCCGCCTGCTGTCCACCCGCGACTGGCTGATGGCCGATGGCGCCACTGGCACCAACCTGTTCAACATGGGTCTGTCGTCGGGCGACGCGCCGGAAATGTGGAACATCGAACAGCCGGACAATATCCGCAAACTCTACAAGGGCGCGGTGGATGCGGGGTCCGACATTTTTCTGACCAACACCTTCGGCGGCAATGCCAGCCGGTTGAAGCTGCACAACGCCCAGTCGCAGGTGCATGAGCTGAACCGCGTGGGTGCGGCGCTGGGTCGCGAGATTGCCGATGCCTCGGGGCGCGATGTGATCGTGGCGGGGTCTGTCGGCCCCACCGGCGACATTTTCGTGCCGATGGGCACGCTGACCCATGAACTTGCCGTGGAAATGTTCCACGAACAGGCCGAGGGGCTGAAAGCGGGCGGCGCCGATGTGCTGTGGGTCGAAACCATCTCTGCCCCCGAGGAATACAAGGCCGCCGCCGAGGCCGCGCGTCTGGCCGGCATGCCCTGGTGCGGCACGATGAGCTTTGACACCGCAGGCCGCACGATGATGGGCGTGACTTCGGCGGCCATGGTGGACATGGTGGAAAAGCTGCCGAACCCGCCGCTGGGCTTTGGTGCCAACTGCGGCGTGGGCGCGTCCGACCTGTTGCGCACCGTGCTGGGCTTTGTGGCACAGGGCACCGAGCGCCCGATCATCGCCAAGGGCAATGCGGGGATCCCGAAATACCACGACGGTCACATCCACTATGACGGCACGCCCGAACTGATGGCAGAATATGCCGTGCTGGCGCGGGATGCCGGTGTGCGCATCATCGGCGGCTGCTGCGGCACCATGCCCGAACACCTGCGCGCCATGCGCAACGCGCTGGAAAACCGCGCCCCCGGTCCCCGCCCCTCGCTGGAGGTGATCACGGCGGCGCTGGGCGGCTTTTCCTCGGCGTCCGATGGCACGGGGGATGACGCCAATGCACCGCGCCGCGAACGCCGCCGGGGCCGCTGATCACGGGGGCAAGCTGCCGGCCGCCGGGGCGGGGGCTGTCTGCCCCCGCCCCGGACCCCACCCCCGAGGATATTTCCGTCTGGGAAGCACGGCAAAGCCGGGGGGCGGGCCGATGTCAGAACAACGTCATCTGATCGCCCGGCTGTGGCGGCGGGCGGAACAGGTCGCAGCGCAGCGGCGGTTGCGGCACGCTCAGCCCCAGCCGCGCCACCGCCAGCCTGAACCGCTGGTCGATCAGCGCGGCCCATATCCCCTCGCCCCGCATCCGTTTGCCCCAGGCGGGGTCATAGTCGCGCCCGCCATGCACCTCGCGCACCCGGGCCATGATCTTGGCGGCCCGGTCGGGAAAGCGCGCCTCGACCCAGTCGCGGAACAGGCCCGCCACCTCAAGCGGCAGGCGCAGCATGATCCAGCTGGCGGCCGTGGCCCCGGCGTCGCGGGCGGCGGCAAGGATGTGATCCAGCTCGGGGTCGGTCAGCCCGGGCACCACGGGCGATACCATCACCCGCACCGGAACGCCCGCTGCGGCCAGCCTGCGGATGGTTTCCAGCCGCCGGGCGGGCGGGGGGCAGCGCGGCTCCATCGCGCGGGAAATCGCGGGGTCCAGCGTGGTGACGGACAGGCCCACCCGCGCCAGCCCCTCGGCCGCCATGGGGGCCAGAATGTCGATGTCACGCTCCACCAGCGCGCCCTTGGTCACGATGGCGACCGGGTGGTTGAAATCGCGCAGCACCTCCAGCACCTCGCGCATCACGCGGTATTCGGCCTCGATCGGTTGATAGGGGTCGGTGTTGGTGCCCAAAGCCACCACCTGCGGCACATAGCGTCTGGCCCGCAGTTCTGCCGCCAGCACTGCGCCGATGCCGGGCCGCGCGATCAGCTTCGTCTCGAAATCCAGCCCCGGCGACAGGTTGAGATAGGCATGCGAGGGCCGGGCAAAGCAATAGATGCAGCCGTGTTCGCATCCCCGGTAGGGGTTGATCGATCGGTCGAACGGCAGATCGGGCGAGCGGTTGTAGGAAAGCGCGGAGCGTGGCCGTTCCAGCCGCACTTCGGTGGCCACCAGCCTGTCATCATGCGGAATGTCCCAGCCATCGTGATGCGCCACCCGCGCCGTGCCGTCATACCGGCCCGTGGCATTGCCCAACGCCCCGCGCGCCCTTGCGCGCTGGCCGGGCATCAGCGTGTCATCCCTGGGGTCGGGCGTGGGGTCGGGTGGCGTTTCCATGTGACCAATCTAGAACACATGCGGAACATTCGCCAGCGCAAAGCCCCCGCCCCCGGGCCCCTGTCGGCTTTCACCGCGCTTGTGTCGCAATCAAAACAGTGTGGCCCGGGCTTTGGCCGCATTCCATCCACATATCCAGCGGCAGGAGGCCAGCATGGCTGACGATGACGAGATCATCCTTTCCGAACTTTCCGACGACGAGCTTGTGCTGCAAATGCACGACGATCTCTATGACGGGATGAAGGAGGAGATCGAGGAAGGCGTGAACATCCTGATCGCCCGGGGATGGACGCCTTATGACGTGCTGACCAAGGCGCTGGTAGCGGGCATGACCATCGTGGGCGCCGATTTCCGCGACGGCATCCTGTTCGTGCCCGAGGTGCTGCTGGCCGCCAATGCGATGAAGGCCGGGATGTTCATCCTGAAACCGCTGCTGGTGGAAACCGGTGCGCCCCGCATGGGCAAGATGGTGATCGGCACGGTGAAGGGCGACATCCACGACATCGGCAAGAATCTGGTGGCGATGATGATGGAAGGGGCCGGGTTCGAGGTGCTGGACTTGGGGATCAACAACTCGGTCGAGAAATACCTTGAGGCGCTGGAGCGGGAACGCCCCGACATCCTGGGCATGTCGGCCCTGCTGACCACGACGATGCCCTATATGAAGGTCGTGATCGACACGATGAAGGAAAAGGGCATGCGCGAGGATTACATCGTGCTGGTTGGCGGCGCGCCGCTGAACGAGGAATTCGGCCGCGCCATCGGGGCCGATGCCTATTGCCGCGACGCCGCTGTGGCGGTGGAAACCGCCAAGATGTATGTGGCGCGCAAGCACAACCAGCTGAGCGCCTGACGCTTTCGGTGGATGACCCGCAAAGGCCCCGGTTCAGCGCCGGGGCCTTTTGCCTGTCTCCGGCCTTGATCGGGCGCTGCCGATACTGCGCGCCCCCTTGGCAAAGCGACAGCAAGTAAGCATCTTTTGTGCATGCCCCGTGCATCCGCCGTGCATCACCCGAAAAGGCCCGCCATGCCCGCCCGCACCTTCGTCTCGCTTCTGCTGATCGTGATCGCCGCCGCCGGGGCCACGATCTTTGCGGCGTCGCAGATCGGCATTCCCTTTGCCGCGCTGGGGCTGGTGGCGGTGGTGGCCTCGCTGGCGCTGCGCGTCTGGATCGACCGCCGATGATCCCGTCTGACACCATGTTGACCGAGGCCGGCCTGCCCCCCGCCCATACCGGCCGCATCCTGCTGGTCGCCTGCGGTGCGCTGGCGCATGAGATACTGGCGCTGAAGCGGCTGAACGGCTGGGATCATATGGATCTGCAATGCCTGCCCGCCAATCTGCACCTGTGGCCCGACCGCATCACCCCTGCCGTGGCGGCGGCGGTGGCCGAACACCGCGACCGCTATGACCAGATCTTCGTGGTTTATGCCGATTGCGGCACGGGCGGGCAATTGTTTGAAAAGTGCAAGGAACTGGGCGTCGAGATGATCGAAGGCCCGCATTGTTATTCGTTTTTTGAAGGCAACGCCGCCTTCGCCACCAAGGCGGATGCCGAATTCACCGCCTTCTACCTGACGGATTTTCTGGTGCGGCAGTTCGATGCCTTTGTCTGGCGGCCCATGGGGCTGGACCGTCACCCCGAATTGCGCGCCATGTATTTCGGCAATTACACCGATCTGATCTATCAGGCGCAGACCGATGACCCGGTGCTGGATGCCAAGGCGCGCGACTGCGCCGCGCGGCTGGGGCTGGCCTACACCCGGCGCTTCACCGGCTATGGCGATCTGGCACGGGTGCTTGCCCAGGTTTCAGGCACGGCGGCGCAGGATGTGTCACCCGACTGACCTTTGCGCGCGCAGAACACTTTCGCCGCGCGACTGTTTACCTTAGGGTAAGGCGGGGATGGCAGGCGGGGTGCGGCAAGTGACGGAACAGCGACAGGTACAGACCGCCCCGCCCGAGGATTTCATCCGCCATTTCATTGCCTTCTGGACCGCACGCGATGCCGCGCGGCTGGCGCATCTGCTGGCAGAGGATGCCGATGTGCTGACCCTGACCGGCGCGTGGTGCGAAGGCCGCGTGGCTGCCGAGGCCACGTTGCGCGCCGAACTGACCGGGGCATTTGCCCGATCAAGGCTGGTCACGGGCCGGATGCGGTTGCAACCCCTGCCCGGCGGGGCGGTGGTTCTGCACCAGCGGTTCGTTCTGTCGGGGATGGTCGATGCGGCAGGCCAGAACGCGGGCCAGGTGGCGGCGTTGCTGACGGCGGTGCTGCGCCCGCATGGCGCGGTCTGGCAGGCGGTCAGCCTGCATTTCACCGGAATGAAGGGCTAGCGCCTGTCCGTGCGGGCCAATGTCGCCGCGCGGATCGCGGCTTTTGGCCCGGCACGGTGGGCGTCACGGGTGGCGGCACGTTCAGAACTGCGCAACCTGTTGGCTGTAAGACGTACGGAACATGCCCCGGTCGATCTGGCGCTGACGAAATTCAAGGTCGTAGCGGTCGATGGACCCGTTCAGATAGCGCAACTCGCGCTCGGCGGTGGTGGGCATGTGGAACATGCCGATCAGTTTATGCAACATGGCAAACCTCTTTCGTTTACCCTCCCTGCGCAGAAGATAGGCCCGCCGCAGCACAGAAACCACCGCGATTGCCGCCGTGGAGCCATGCGTTGAGCGCATAGGTTGCACGGCATTTTTGACGTTTGTGTGACGGGGTCGGGGCTGGCCACAGGGGGAAACTGAATTTCCCTGCCTTTTCAGGCGCTTCAGCCCGCCAGCAATTCCCGCGCGGCATCCCGCGCTGCCGGGCTGACGGTATCGCCCGACAGCATGCGCGCAATCTCCTCTACCCGGGCCGGGGCATCCAGCGGGATCACGGTAGAGGTGGTCACATCAGCCATCACCCGCTTTTCCACCCGCCAGTGATGCGCCCCCAGTGCCGCCACCTGCGGCGAATGGGTGACGACCAGCACCTGCGCGCCCGCCGCCAACGCCTGCAACCGCCGCCCCACGGCATTGGCGGTGGCCCCGCCCACGCCCCGGTCAATCTCGTCAAAGATCAGTGTCAGGCCGGGGGCGTCGCCGGTCAGGCAGACCTTCAGCGCCAGCAGGAAACGGCTGAGCTCGCCCCCCGAGGCGATCTTGTTCAGCGGCCCCGCCGGGGCACCCGGGTTGGTGGCAACGGTAAAGGCCACGGCATCGCGGCCTTCCGGCCCCGGATCGGCAGGCGCGACGCCGGTGGAAAACACCGCGCGTTCCATTTTCAGCGGCGCAAGTTCCGCCGCCATTGCGGCGTCCAGCCGGGCCGCAGCCCCGGCGCGCTGCGCGGTCAGCGCCGCCGCCTGCGCCTCATACGCAGCCTCGGCCGCCGCAACCGCTTGTGCCAGCACGGATATATGCCGCGCGCCGCCATCCAGCGCCGCCAACCTGCGCCGCAAGTCATCGGCAAAGCCGCCCAGATCATCGGGCAAGACGCCGTGCTTTCGGGCCAGCGCGCGGATGGCGAACAGCCGTTCTTCCAGCGCCTCCAGCTCGGCCGGGTCAAAATCCAGCGCGGCAATGCAGGTTTCCACCCCCTGCTGAGCCTCGCCCAGTTCCACCATCGCCCGCCCCAGCGCCGCCAAAGCGCCCTCCAGCCGCCCCTCGGCGCGGTCGGCAGCCCCTTCCAGCCAGCGTGTCGCGTCAGCCAGCAGCGCCTCGGCCCCTTCTTCTGACAGGGCCTTGTGGGCGCGCGCGATGTCGGACCGGATGCGTTCGGCAGCCTGCATGCTGCGGCGGCGGGCGTCCAGCGTGGCCTCTTCGCCCGGTTTGGGGTCAAGCTTGTCAAGCTCCGCCACCGCATGCCGCAGGAAATCCTCCTCGGCCTTCACCGCCGCCAGGGCCGACTGCGCGTCCGCCAGTGCCCGCCGTGTCTGCCCCAGCGCGCCCCAGGCCCCCCGCACCCCCGCCAGATCGACACCGGCAAAGGCATCCAGCATCTGCCGGTGGCCGCGCGGGTTCAACAGGCCCCGGTCATCATGCTGACCATGCAGTTCCACCAGCACATCCGACAGATCGCGCAGCACCTCGCCCGACACGCGGCGGTCGTTCACCCAGGCGGTCTTGCGGCCATCGGCATGGTTCACCCGGCGCAGGATCAGGTCATCCTCGGCCCCGATGCCGGCCGCCTCCAGCACGCCACGGGCAGCGTGATCGGGGGGCAGGTCGAACACCGCCGTCACCTCGCCCTGATCGGCCCCGGCGCGCACCAGTTCGGCCCGGCCCCGCCAGCCCAGCACGAAACCCAAGCTGTCCAGCAATATGGATTTGCCCGCCCCGGTTTCGCCGGTCAGCACATTCAGGCCGGGACGGAAGGTCAATGACAGCCGATCAATGATCAGCATGTCGCGGATATCAAGACTACGCAGCATGTCAGACCCTGCAGCGGTGCGTGCGAGCACGCACCCTACCCCCCGACAGCCACGCTGTAGGGTGCGTGCTTGCACGCACCGGCGTCACAACCACTCGCCCCGCACCACCTGCCGGTAGACAGTGCGCAGCCAGCTTTCGCCAGACGCCTCGGGGCTCAGCCCCCGGCCTTTCAGCAGGCGGAAGCTGTCGTCATAAAATGGGCTGGACTGGTAGTTGTATCCCAGAATGGCCCCCGCTGTCTGAGCCTCGTTCGTCAGGCCAAGCGCCAGATACGCCTCGACCAGCCGGTGCAGCGCCTCGGCGGTGTGGGTGGTGGTCTGGAAATCCTGCACCACCACGCGGAACCGGTTGATGGCCGAGGTGTAGTGGCCTTTTTTCAGGTAATAACGCCCGATTTCCATTTCCTTGCCGGCCAGATGGTCAAAGGCCAGATCGAATTTCAGGATGGCGGACCGCGCATATTCGCTGTCGGGATATGTCTCGATCACCACGCGCATCGCCTGCAACGCCTGGAAGGTCAGGCCCTGGTCGCGGCCCACTTCGTCGATCTGGTCGTAATAGCTCAGCGCCATCAGATATTGCGCATAGGCGGCGTCTTCGTCACCCGGGTAGAAATCAAGGAACCGCTGGGCGGCAGACCGGGCAGATTCGTATTCCTGCGCCTTGTGATAGCTGAAAGCCTGCATGATCAGCGCGCGCTTGGCCCATTCGGAATAGGGGTAAAGCCGCTCCACCTCGGAAAAATAGCGGATCGCCTCTTCGGGTTCGCCGGTGGATTCCAGCTCGAACTCGCCGCGCTTGTAGATTTCCTCGGCGGTGAATGTGTCCAGTGGCGGCTCCTCCGACCCGCTGCCCGCACAACCGGCCAGCATCGCTGCAACCAGCGCCGCCCCAAGGATCCGCGCGCCTGACGTTCCGCCTGCCATCTTCCGCCTACCCTATGCCTGCCTCTGCCGCCCGGGGACCACGCCCTGAACCGGCTCGTTCACCGTGTCCTAACACAGAAAAATCCGGGGCGCAAAACGCCTTTCGTGCGACAGGCAGGGTTCAGGACAGGGCCGGGATGTCAGAGCGCAGCACGCCCACGCCCGGCAGCTTGCAGCCGGTCATCAGCCCGCAATCGACCATGCGAAACGCATCGGGCCGCGCGAACAGCGCACGCAGCAGGCGGTTGGTCAGCGCATGGCCCGCGCGGATGCCGGTATAGCGGCCCAGGATCGGGCCACCCGCCAGATACAGATCGCCCAGCGCATCCAGCATCTTGTGGCGCACGGGTTCATCGGCATGGCGCAGCCCGCCGGGGCTCAGCACGCGGTCGCCTTCGAACACCACAGCGTTTTCCAGCGTGCCACCCAGCGCAAGGCCATTGGCCTGCATGATTTCGACATCCTGCTGGCGGCAGAAGGTGCGGCTGTCACACAGCTCGCGCACGAAAGCGCCGTTGGACATGTTCAGATGCTTTTCCTGCCGCCCGATGGCCGCATCGGCAAAGTCGATGGCAAAATCGATTTCCAGCATGTCGGAAGGGTCAAACCGCGCCACAGCCTCGCCTTCGCGCACCTCGACCGCCTCCAGAATGCGGATCGCGCGCACCGGGGCCGCTTGTTCGCGCAGCCCCCGCGCCAGAAAGCCCTGCACGAAGGGCACCGAAGATCCGTCAAGGATCGGCACTTCGGGTCCGTCAATCTCGATCAGCGCGTTATGGATGCCGCAACCGGCCAGCGCCGCCATCACATGTTCGATGGTCGAGACCGTGGCCCCTGCCCCGTTGGCAATCAGCGTGCAGAGTTTGGACGGCACCACCGCATCCCAGCGCGCCGGGATCATCGCATCGCCCGAACGAAGGTCGGTGCGGCGGAACCAGATGCCGTAATCGGCCGAGGCAGGTTTCACCACCATGCGGACAGCGCCGCCGGAGTGAAGGCCACGCCCGGTAAAGACGGCAGCGGATTTCAAGGTGCTTTGCACGATCAGACCCCAATCAGGTGAACAGGGATTTACCCTTTGTTGGGAATTTAGATAAGCGCAGCGGGGCTGTGGCTCAACTCACTCTTTGTGACGGGATGTGACAGTCGCCAAAGCGCAAGGTTCGGCCTGCAATTTGCTGATATAACAAAGAAAAAGGCCCGGACAAGCCGGGCCTTTCACAGATTTCTGCAACAGTGTTTCAGTTCGCCTGACGGCGCAGGAAGGCCGGGATCTCGATGCGTTCCTGATCCGCGCTCAGCTCCGGCTCGTCATCATAGCTGGTGACGGGCGGCTGCATGCGGGCCAAAGGTGCCTGCGGGCGTTCGGTGTGCGGCTCGGCGTGGCCTGCCATCCGGTTGATCAGCGACCCGATGCCAAAGCGCGGCTTTTCCTGCGGGGCGCGCAGTTGCGGGGCCGCCGGGGCCGCTGCCGCAGCGCGCGGTTGCTGGTGTGGCGCGGGTGTCTTGGTCACAGCGGCCTGCAAACGGGCAAGCGCCTCGGGCGAGGGCGCACCGGCAGCGCGCGGGCGCGGGGCAACGAAAGCCCCGGCGTCGGCGTCATGTGCGGCCGCCATCGGGCGGGCGGCAGGCTGCGGGCGGTAGGCGGGCGGCGGCATGTCATCCACCGCTTCGTCCTCATACTCGGGCGCTGCGTCGAACTCGGGCTGCTCATCCTCCACCGTGTCGAACAGGGTGGGGGCCGGGGCCTGCGGGGCCGGTTTCAGCACGATCGGGGCCGGGGCAACCATGGCGGCAACCGCCGGGGCGGCGCGGCTCGGCTCGGGTGCCTGATAGGCGGGCGCGCTGAACGTGGGGGCGGCAAAGGTCGGCGCGGTCAGCGGTGCGGCCATCGAACGGCGGGCGACCGGGGTTTCCATGCGCGCCTGGCTGGCGTCGATGCCGGTGGCCACGACCGACACGCGGATCGCGCCTTCCATCGAGGTATCCAGCGTGGAACCCACGATGATGTTCGCATCCGGATCCACCTTTTCGCGGATGATGTTCGCCGCCTCGTCCAGTTCGAACAGGGTCAGGTCATAGCCGCCGGTGATGTTGATCAGCACGCCTTTGGCCCCGTGCAGGCTGATTTCATCCAGCAGCGGGTTGGCGATGGCCTTTTCAGCGGCCTGCACGGCGCGGTCTTCGCCCGTGGCCTCACCGGTGCCCATCATGGCCTTGCCCATCTCGTCCATCACCGCGCGCACATCGGCAAAATCGAGGTTGATCAGGCCGGGGCGCACCATCAGGTCGGTCACGCCCTTGACGCCCTGATACAGCACGTCATCGGCCATGGCGAAGGCTTCGGTAAAGGTGGTGCGTTCGTTGGCCAGGCGGAACAGGTTCTGGTTCGGGATGATGATCAGCGTATCCACGACCTTTTGCAGGGCTTCGATACCCTCCTCGGCCTGCTTCATCCGCTTGTTGCCCTCGAACTGGAAGGGCTTGGTCACGACGCCCACCGTCAGCACGCCCAGTTCCCGCGCGGCCTGCGCGATGATCGGGGCAGCGCCGGTGCCGGTGCCGCCGCCCATGCCGGCGGTGATGAAGCACATATGCGCGCCGGCCAGATGATCGACGATTTCCTCGATGGTTTCCTCGGCCGCAGCCGCGCCCACCGTCGGACGTGCGCCCGCACCCAGGCCTTCGGTCACTTTCAGACCCATCTGGATCTTCGACGTGGCCCGGCTTTGCTGCAAGGCCTGCGCGTCGGTGTTTGCCACCACGAACTCCACGCCCTCAAGCTGCTGGTCGATCATGTTGTTGACGGCATTGCCGCCTGCCCCACCGACACCAAATACCGTGATGCGCGGCTTCAGTTCTTCGCGCGGCGTGTTCATCGTAAGGTTGAGTGCCATTGCCAATCCGCCTGTTTATCGTTGCCTGTGGGGCCTTCAAGGGTGCCCTTGTCCCAAACTTATCCCGGATTCTATCCACAGACGCCGGAAACGTCATCAAAAAAACGCGACATCGCCACAAAATATGGAGATATTGTGGCCGTGATCAGCGGTATTTCGCCCTTCACACCGCATCCTGTGTTTACCAGTTGTCCTTGAACCATTTGATCGCCCGTTTCAGCGACCGCGCCGGATAGCGTTCCGCCGGAATGTCGAAATCCCACCATTCGTCCTGCGGATGCGCCGCGAACAGGCACAGCCCCACGGCGCTGGCAAAGGCCGGGCCGGTGACGGCCTGCGGCAGGCCCTGCACGCGCAGCGGGCGGCCAAGGCGCACCCGTTGACCCAGGATACGCGCCGCCAGACCGTCCAGCCCGGGGATCTGCGACGCGCCGCCGGTCAGCACGATCTGCTGGCTGGGCAGGCTGTCGAAACCCGCCGCATCCAGCCTCGCGCGGGCCTCTTCCAGTATTTCCTCGACGCGCGGGCGCATGATGCCGATCAGCTCGGTGCGGCTGACGGTGCGGCGGTCTTTTTCCCAATCACCGCTGTCGGCGCTGATCTCGATCATATCGCGGTCATCCATGCCGGTCGCATGCACGCCGCCATGTTTGGTCTTGATCTTTTCGGCCACCGCCAGCGGCACTTGCAGGCCCTTGGAGATGTCGGAGGTCACATGGTCGCCGCCCATGCGCACCGCATCGGCATAGATCATGTGCTTCTTGATGAAGACCGAAATCCCGGTGGAACCGCCGCCCATGTCGATGCAGGCGGCACCCAGTTCCTGTTCATCCTCGACCAGCGACGACACGCCCGACACATAGGCCGACGACGCCACACCGGCCAGTTCAAGATCGCAGCGCTTTATGCAATAGAGCAGGTTCTGGATCACCGTCGCCTCGACCGACAAAAGGTGCATGTCGCAGGCCAGCCGGTTGCCGATCTGGCCACGCGGGTCGCCCAGGCCGGTGCGGTGGTCCAGCGCGAAGTTCACCGGCTGGGCATGCAGCACCTCGCGCCCCTCGCCAATATCGGGCACGTCGCAGGCGGCCAGCACGCGGGCCACATCCTGTTCGGTCACGACCGAATCCTGCAAATCCCACTCGCCCGCCAGCCCGTAGCTGCGCGGTTCCGCCCCGGAAAAACAGGCGATCACATGATCCACCCGCACATTGGCCATTTTCTGCGCGGCCTGCACGGCGGTGCGGATCGCGCGCTCCGTCTCGTTCATCACCGAGATTTCGCCGAACCGCACGCCACGCGACCGGGTGGTGGCCGCCCCGATGACGCGGAACTGCGATTGGCCCGCCATCGACCCCACACCATCGGCTTCGCGCAGCCGTTCGGGCCCGTCAAACCGCAGGATCAGGCAGGCGATCTTGGATGACCCCACGTCGAGGATGGCGATCACGCCGCGCTGCATGGCGGCCCGCCGCATGTGGCGCATGGCGCGCTGCGATTGATAGAGATCGGTCATAGGTCGCTCTCACTTGTGTCTATGCCGCGGGCGCGGCGCATTTCACTCAGCGCGTAGGGGGCAAGGCGCAGCACGGGGCGGTCCTGCAACCGCAGGTCGATGGCCAGAACGTCGCGTTTCAGCAGGTCTTCGGCCTGATCCAGCGCGATCAGCCGTTCCAGCGCACGCACCGGGGCTTCGGTCGGCAAAAGAATGCGCTGGCCACGGTCCAGCACCAGATCCCAGCGGCGTTCACCCATCCGCACAAGGCCGCGCATGCGCGGCATCACCGGCCCGGCGGCGGCCAGAATCTGCAGGGCTTCGGGCACCGCCTTGTCAGCCCCCTCGCCCGCCACCAGCGGCAGATCGGCCCGGTCAGTGCGTGCCGCGACCAGCCGCACCCGGCGGCCGGTTTCATCCAGCAGTTCCACATTGGCCAGCCCGCGCCAGACCACGGCGGGCACCCGTTCGGTGATGTCGGCCTGCAAGATTCCGCCCGCCTTGATGCGCAGGTCGGCGCTGGCCACGCCGTCCAGCGCCTCGATCTGCGCGCGCGTGGCGTCAAGGTCGATGTCGAACGAGCTTTGCGGCAGGGCCAGGTTCAGCGTGGCGCGGATGGTCGCGGCCAGCGCCGGGGATGCTCCGTCGATTGCCAGCAGGCCCACCATGAACTGCGGCCGTTCCTGAAACGAATCACGCAGGCTGGCAAAGCCGCCGCTCAGCGCGTCGCGGCGGCTCTCGCTGGACAGATAGATGCCCAGCACCATCATGATGGCAAAGGCGGGCAGACCCACCCGCATCAGCGCGCGGAACAGGGGCGTCAGCCACAGCCGCTGCATGCGGTAGGCTGCGCGGCTTGGTGCGGGGTCGCGGCGCGGTGGAATGGCGCTCAGCGGTTGCATGACGCATCCTCCACGATCCAGCGGCAAAGCTCGGGGAATGTGATACCGCAGAACGCCGCCTGCTCGGGCGACAGCGACGTGGGCGTCATCCCCGGCTGGGTGTTGGTTTCCAGCAGGATCAGCCCTTCCATCCCCCGCGTTTCATCCCAGCGGAAATCGGTGCGGCTAAGGCCCCTGCACCCCAGCGCGCGGTGGGCGCGCAGGGCGTAATCAAGGCAGGCCTCGGTCACGGCATCCGGCACATTCGCGGGCAGTTGATGCCGGCTGCCCCCCGGCTTGTATTTCGCGTCGTAGTCATACCAGCCGTCGGTGATGATGTCGGTCACGCACAAAGCGCGGTCGCCCAGCACCGAAACCGTCAGCTCGCGCCCGGGCACATAGGTTTCCACCATCACCACCGGCGGCATGCTGGCGGCCAGACGCGGGGCATTGGCCCCTTCGCGCACGATATAGACGCCGACCGAAGAGCCTTCGTTGTAGGGTTTCACCACATAGGGCGCGGGCAGCACATGGCCTGCCTCCACGTCTTCGCGCGTGGCCAGTACCGAATCCACCACCGGCAGGCCGGCGGCCATGTAAACCTCTTTGGTTTTCTGCTTGTCCATCGCCAGCGCCGAGGCCAGCACGCCCGAATGGGTATAGGGGATGCCCAGCCATTCCAGCACGCCCTGCACGCAGCCATCCTCGCCCCAGCGGCCATGCAGGGCGTTGAACACCACGTCGGGGGCAATATCGGTCAGACGTGCGGCCAGATCGCGGCCCGCATCCAGCGTGACCACGTCAAAACCTGCGTCCCTCAAGGCTGCCGCGCATTCGCGCCCGGTGACCAGCGAAACCTCCCGCTCTGCGGAAGGCCCACCCATCATGACTGCTACCCTGGGGGATGCCTTGCCAAGCATTCCCGCCATATTCTACTGCCTCACCGCGCCATATTTGGCTGCGTTATTCTTGTGGCCCGCATCGCTGCGGGATCGTCTTTATTCTTCTTTGTTTGCCGGTGCTTCGCCCACCCGCATGATTTCCCACTCTAGCCTTATTCCCGCCGTATCGAAAACCCTTTTTCGCACCATCTCGCCCAATTCTTCCAGATCTGCGGCAGTTGCGCCACCGGCGTTGATCAGGAAGTTGGAATGCATCTCGCTCATCTGCGCGCCGCCATGCCGCGCGCCGCGCATCCCCGCCGCGTCGATCACCGCCCAGGCCTTCAGCTCATGCGTGTCATCGGCCCGGCCGGTGCTGGAGTAGCCCGCCGGGTTGCGGAAGGTGGACCCCGCGCTGCGGTCCTTGGTGGGTTGGCTGGCGTCGCGGCGGGCGATCTGGTCAGCCATCCGGGCCTCCAGCGCGGCAGGGTCGGCGGGGGTGGCGCGGAAGGTCGCGGCGGTGATGATCCAGCCTTCGGGCAGGGTTGACTGGCGGTAGCGCAGGTTGAGGTCGGCGGCGGGGATGGTGACGGTCTGCCCTGCCCGCGTCACGGCCTGCACCGAGATCAGGTGATCGGCCACATAACTGCCATAGCAGCCCGCGTTCATGCGCACCGCGCCGCCGATGCTGCCGGGAATGGTGCGCAGAAAGGTCAGGTCAAGCCCCGCCTCGGCCGCGCGGCGCGCCACATGGGCATCCAGTGCCGCCGCCCCCGCCGTGACGGTTTCTCCAGCAATATCAATACCGTTGAACCCCCGCCCCAGCCGGATCACAACGGCGCGCAGGCCGCCGTCGCGCACGATCAGGTTGCTGCCGACGCCCATGGGAAAGACCGCCATGGCCGGGTCAAGCGCCGCCAGAAACGCAGCCAGATCCTCGGCATCCGCAGGCTGGAACAGCCAATCCGCCGGCCCGCCCACGCGCAGCCAGGTCAGATCGGCAAGTGATCGGTTCGGGGTCAGCGCGCCGCGCGGGGTGGGAAGATGGTGCATGACGCCGTGGTAGCCGCGCAAAACGCGAGGGGCAAGTGGGCAGAGCGGGGCGGGGCAACTCTGTGGTTTCGGCTGAATCGGGGTATGCACACCCGATGCACACGGCATGCAGAGGGTTTTGCGGGGTCGGGCACCTGCGGAGAACAGGCAGAACAGTGCCTTCCCCTAGTCCGCTGCGCGGCCCGTCACCTTTTCCCGCAGCCAGCGCAGCAGGTAGATCAGTGGCCAGCGCAGCACGCTGGCGCCGGCGGCCAGCAGCAACAGGCCCAGCACGGGGCCGCCTGCCCATGTGACCCAGCCGATCAGCGGGATGCCGATGGCGATCAGCACAGAGGCCGCGCGCCAGTGGTGGTCGCGGCTGGGGAACATGGCGATGACATTGGCCGCGACAAGCCAGACCAGCGCCAGGGTCAGCGGCGCGGTCATGGCTCTTCCGGGCGGTGGGCGGGCTGGCCTGCCAGGCGTCTGGCCAGATAGATCAGCGGGTTGCGGAACATCGACAGGAAGGCCAGCAGCGCCAGCGCAAAGACCAGTCCGCCATGCTGCCAGCCGATCCAGCCCAGCAGCAGCGGGGCCGCCACCAGCAGGGTGATGCCCGGAGCATATTGGCGGCGCATGGGCAGGAGCGCCGTGGCGGTGGCGGCCAGCACCCAAAGGCAAGCGGCGATCAGGGATGCGGACATGGTTTGCCCCACCAATTTTCTGCGAAAATTCTGCATGAACGGCCGGGGTTGCCTGAATTTTCGCAGGAAATTCGTTGGCCGCTCACGCCGCGGCCCCCATCAGCCGGGCGGGCAGGCTGTTGGCCCAGCCCGAGATCGTGCCCGCGCCAAGGCAGACCACCATGTCGCCGGGCCGGGCCTGTTCGCGCACCAGCCGTTCCAGATCACCCTCGTCCAGAATGGCGCGGGCGTGGCGGTGGCCATGGGCGATGAGCCCCGCCACCAGATCATCGCGCGACGCGCCGGGGATCGGGTCTTCGCCCGCCGCATAAACCTCGGCAATCGCCACCACATCGGCCTCGTTGAAGCAGGTGCAGAAATCCTCGAACAGGCTGCTGAGGCGGGTGTAGCGGTGCGGCTGGTGCACGGCGATGACACGGCCTTTGGTGGATTGCCGCGCGGCGCGCAGCACGGCGGCGATTTCAACCGGGTGGTGGCCGTAATCGTCGATGATGGTGACGCCGCCCACCTCGCCCACCTTGGTGAAGCGGCGGTTGACACCGCCGAAGGCTGCCAGAGCCTCGCGGATTTCCGCCTTTTTCATGCCAAGGTGGCGGGCGACGGCGATGGCGGACAGCGCGTTCGACACGTTGTGATCGCCGGGCATCGGCAGGGTCATGCCCTCGATCACCGCACCCTCACCCTCGCCCTGCAAGGCCACGTCGAAATGCGCCACGCCGTTTTCATAGGTCAGGTTCGTCGCGCGCACATCGGCCTGCGCGTTGAAGCCGAAGGTCACGATGCGCCGGTCGGTGACTTTGCCCACCAGAATCTGCACCTCGGGGTGGTCGGTGCAGCAGACCGCCAGACCATAGAACGGGATGTTCGACACGAAATCGAGGAAGCCCTTGCGCAGGGCGTCGAAGCTGCCCCAATGCTCCATATGTTCCGGGTCGATGTTGGTCACGATGGCGATGGTGGCGGGCAGACGGTTGAACGATCCGTCGGATTCGTCGGCCTCCACCACCATCCACTCCCCTGCCCCGGCGCGGGCGTTGGAGCCGTAGGCGTGGATCACCCCGCCGTTGATCACCGTAGGGTCGAAATTGCCCTTGTCGAGCAGGGTGGCCACCATGGTGGTTGTGGTGGTCTTGCCATGGGTGCCCGCGATGGCGATGTTGGATTTCAGGCGCATCAGCTCGGCCAGCATTTCGGCACGGCGCACCACGGGCAGGCCGCGCATGCGGGCCTCTTCCAGTTCCGGGTTGCCCTTTTTGATCGCGGAGGAGATCACAACCACCGCCGCATCGCCGATGTTGCCGGCCTTCTGGCCTTCAAAGAACGTGGCGCCCAGTGTGACCAGCCGGTCGGTGATCTTGGACGCTTTCGCATCCGAGCCCTGCACGCGGTAGCCCAGCGTCATCAGCACTTCGGCGATGCCCGACATGCCGATGCCGCCGATGCCGACGAAATGGATGGGGCCGAGTTCGCCCGGCAGTTTGGTGGCAGCGTTCATGGATTTTCTTTCTTTGCGAGGCCCAGCACGAGTTCCGTCAGCCTTTCGGTGGCGTCGGGGCGGCCATGGGCAAGCGCATTGCGCGCCATTTGCGCCGCAGCCTGCGGTTGGCCCAGCACGGCGGCCATTTGCGCGGCCAGCGCGGCGGGGTCAAGGGCGGATTCGGGGATCAGGATGGCCGCCTGCCCCTCGACCAGCCCGCGCGCATTGGCGGTCTGGTGGTCTCCGGCGGCCACGGCATAGGGGATGAGGATGGCAGGCCGCCCGATGACCGAGATGTCGGCGACCGAGGAGGCACCGGAGCGGGAAATCACAAGCTGCGCCTCGGACAGGCGGCGGGGGATGTCGGTGAAGAAGGGTTGCACATCGGCGGAAATCCCCGCCTGCGCATAGGCCTCGGTCACGCGGGCGGCGTCCTCGTCCCGCGCCTGATGGGCCACGCGCAGGTTGCGCCGCAGGTCGCCGGGCAGCAGGGCCATGGCAGCGGGCACCATGTCGGACAGGATCCGCGCGCCTTGCGATCCGCCGATGACGAGGAGGCTCATCGGGTAATCGCCGGGGGGGATGTAGCCTGCGCCAGACCGGTCGAGCACCGCCTGCCGCACCGGGTTTCCGGTGTGGATGCCCTCGACCCCCGCCGGCAGGGTGGTGGGCCAGGTGCCGCAGGCCACCGCATCGACCCGGGTGGCAAAAATGGTGTTGACCCGGCCCAGCACGCCGTTCTGTTCGTGGATCATCCGGGGCTGGCGCAATATCACCGCCGCCGCCAGTGCCGGAATCGATGGGTAGCCGCCGAAGCCTACCACCACGGCGGGCCGGTCGCGCCACTGGCCCAGCACCGCGCCGATCACGCCCCCGGCAATGCGCAAAGGCACCAGCGCCCTGGCCAGCATCCCGCCCCGCGCGAAGGTGGCCGAGGCCACCTGTTCCACCTGCACCACATGGGGAAAACCGCCCGCATAGCGCGCGCCCCGGGCGTCGGTGGACAGTTTCACCCGCCAGCCGCGCCGCACCATCGCCTCGGCCAGCGCCTGCGCGGGAAACATGTGGCCCCCGGTGCCCCCGGCAGCGATCAGCAGCAGGGGCTGCGCGTTGCGGGCCATCAGCGGCCCCGCTTGAACAATATGTCGCCGATCTGCCCCTGCGGCCGCGAGCGGGTGAAGGCCAAAAGCATGCCCAGCGTGATGCCCGCCGCGATGACCGACGAGCCGCCATAGCTGACAAAGGGCAGCGTCATGCCCTTGGCGGGCAGCAGGCGCACGGCTACGCCCATGTTGATCATCGCCTGCACGCCGAAGATGCAGGCAAGGCCGGTGCCGCCCAGCCGGATGAAGGGATCACGTTCGCGCATCAGGCGGAACAGGCTGCGCACCACGACCGTGCCGTAAAGCGCGATGATGCACAGCACCAGCACCAGACCGTATTCCTCGGCCGCGACGGCGATGATGAAATCGGTATGCGCGTCGGGCAGCGACCATTTCACCTGCCCCTCGCCCACGCCGACGCCGAAAAACCCGCCCTCCTGTATCGCATTGGCGGCATAGCCAAGCTGGGTGCGGGGGTCGAGGTCGGGGGTCAGGAAGCCGTCGATGCGGCGGGCGAAATGCTCGGACGAGTTATAGGCGAACATCGCGCCGAAACCCACCAGCCCCACCACCATGATGATCAGGATCATCGGCGCACCGGCAATGAAATACATCACCCCCCAGGCAAACAGGATCAGCGCCGCCTGCCCGAAATCGGGTTGCAGCGCCAGAAAGCCCACGATGGTCAGTGTGATGGCAAAGGAAATAGTCTTGCCCGGCGGGCCGTTCAGATCCTGCGATGCGGCCATCAGCCAGGCGCAGAGGATGACGAAACCGGGTTTCAGGAATTCCGACGGCTGGACCGAGGCGAAGCCAAGGCTGAACCAGCGCACCGCGCCCTTGCCGAAATCGGTGCCGAAGACCGGCAGCAGCGCCAGTGCAAAGAACGCACCCGCAAAGCCGATGACACCCAGACGGCGCACCATGTCGGGCGACAGCATCGAGGTGCCCAGCATGGCGATCACCGCCATGCCGCCAAAGAAGGCCTGCCGCTGGACGTAATAGAACGGCTCCAGCCCGTTGCGGGTGGCAAGGGGGACCGAGGCGGCGAGGCCCAGCAACAGCCCGATGCCGAACAGCACCAGGATGCAGGTCATCGACCACTTGTCGATGGTGCGCCACCAACGGGGAAGAACCGGCTCCGTCGCCGCCATGGGCATGGAACCATAGACCATCTCTGTCATGGGAATACCGCCTGATACTGCCGAACTGCCTCGATCGCCCGGTTATCCGGGTCTCGATGCAAGTCTAGCGAAGATTCCGCCGCATGGCTAGAGGGAGTGCGGCGGAAACCAGGCAAAGTGGCGGCAAAGGCGGCATCGCTGCGGATGTGTCGCCCAGCAGACAGCCGGGCGGGCGGAGCGTTGATTTTTCGCAGAAAAATCGCAGGGTGCGGGGTGCGATTTTTCTGCGAAAAATCATGTGATGCCGATCAGGCTTGCAGCAGCGTCTGCACCCGTGCCGTGAAATCCTCGCCCCGCTTTTCGAAATTGGGATACTGGTCGAAACTGGCCGCTGCCGGGGCCAGCAGCACCACGTCGCCCGGTTCCGCCTCGGCCGCCGCGCTTGCCACGGCGCGCTCCATCGTTTCGCAGATCTCATGCGGGGTGTTGCCCAGTTGCAGGGCAAAGTCGCGGGCGGAGTGGCCGATGAGATAGGCCTTGGCCACCGCGCCCAGATGCGGGGCCAGCGCCGCGATGCCACCGTCCTTGCCCAGCCCCCCTGCGATCCAGCGGATGCGGGGAAAGGCCTGCAGCGCCTTGGCCGCGCTGTCCACATTGGTGGCCTTGCTGTCGTTCACGAACCGCACACCGGCCCGTTCGCCGACGGTCTGGCTGCGGTGCGGCAGGCCGGTGAAGGAATGCAGCGCCTCTTCGATCAGTTTTGGGGCAATGCCCAGCGTGCGCACGGCGGCATAGGCCGCGCAGGCGTTCTGGTGGTTATGCGCGCCGGGCAGGCCGCCCATGCCGCGCAGGTCGATGGCCGCCACCTGCTTGCCGCGCCGCCATTCGGCCAGAAACCCCTTGCGGGCAAAGACCGCCCAGCCGAAATCATCCAGCTTTTGCCCGGATGAGATGCGGATCACCCGGTCATCGCCCGGCCCTTCGGACAATTGGTTGGCCAGATAGCGGCCCTCAACCTCGTCCACGCCGATGATCGCGCGGTCGGGGCCGCCTTCGGCAAAGAGCCGCCGCTTGGCCGCGAAATAGCCGCCCATGCCGCCGTGCCGGTCCAGATGATCGGGCGAGAGATTGGTAAACACCGCCACATCGGGCGTCAGCGCGCGCGCCAGATCGGTCTGGTAGCTGGAAAGCTCCAGCACCACGACGCCGCCATCCTGCGCCGGGTCGATGTCAAGCACGCCGCGCCCGATGTTGCCCGCCATCTGGCTGGGGCGGCCTGCGGCGTCAAGCAGATGGTGGATCAGGGCGGTGGTGGTGGATTTGCCGTTGGACCCGGTGACGCAGATCACCCGCGGGGCCTGATCGAAGTCATCCCAGTCGGGCGTGGCAAAGCTGCGGAAGAACAGGCCTATGTCATTGTCCACCGGCACGCCCGCCGCCATGGCGCGGGCGATGATGGGGTTGGGCGCGGGGTAAAGGTGGGGGATGCCGGGGCTGACGATCAGCGCGGCCACATCGGCAAAGGCATTGGCGCGGGTCAGATCGACGGGGGCGAAGCCTTCGGCTTCGGCCTTGGCGCGGGCCTCGGGGCTGTCATCCCAGACCAGCGGAATGGCCCCGCCTTCCCTGAGCGCCCGCGCGGTGGCAAGGCCGGAGCGGCCGAGGCCCAGGACGGCGACATTGCGGGCGTCAAAACCTTTGACTGGGATCATGGCGTTCTCCGTCGGTCGGACACCGCGCAACTGCCGGTGTCGAAGCCGGGGGTTTCACACCCCGTTGCCAGCGGTTCTTGAACCGGTGGCGATCCGTTGGCAACCCCCGTGGGATATTTGAGCCAGTGTGAAAGGGGACGGGGGTATTGTGGGTGAAAGGCCCGCGAGCAGATCGGCCACGCCCGGCTGCTGATCGTGCAATGCGGCCTGCCCCTTGGGTGAAAGGGCATAAAGCCCGCGCGCGGGACGGTCGAACCAGCCGTAGTGGTCGGCGCGCAGCAGGGTGGCCGCGCGGGCCGTGCCGGTGGCCTTTGCAATTCTGGCCGGTGTGGCAGGGCCATGCGCCGCCAGATGCGCGGCACAGCGCAAGGCATCCTGCCGGTAGGCGGTCATGCGCGGGGTTTTCGTGGTGCCGCCGGTGTTGGGGTCGCCGACGCGGCGCTCGAACTCTCGCAGCAGGCGGGTGGCCTTGGCGGTGTTCTTGCGCGGGGCATAGGGGGCCGGGTCGAGATGGGCCGTCACCAGGCCCTGCCCCGGATCCACGGCCAGCAGGCCAAGGCCAAGGCGGCGGCAGAGCGCCAGTATGTCGCGGTAGCGCAGCGACCAGCCGCGTTCGGACGACACCGGCACGGCCAGATAGACCGTATCGGCCACCGCCAGCCGGGCCACGCCCTGCATCACAAGGGCCAGCGAGAAGGTCAGCTTCATTTCCACCACCACGGGCGGCTCGTCGCCGCGCCGGGCGAAGATGTCGCAATCGCCGATTTCGGCTTTCACCTCATAGCCCTGGGCCTGAAGATAGGCCTTCAGCGGAGCGTAAAGATCTGCCTCGCGCAGCGCGGACCGACCCCCGCTGCCCCCGTCTTTTGGCATCACCGCACCTTCAGCGTGGCCAGCCCGATCAGCGCGAGGATCAGCGAAATGATCCAGAACCGGATCACGATCTGCGGTTCGGCCCAGCCCTTTTTCTCGAAATGGTGGTGGATCGGGGCCATCAGGAACACCCGTTTGCCGGTGCGCTTGTAATACAGCACCTGGATGATGACGCTGAGCGCCTCGACCACGAAGAGCCCGCCGATCACCGCCAGCACGATTTCATGCTTGGTGCAGACCGCGATGGCCCCCAGCGCACCGCCCAGTGCCAGCGACCCGGTGTCGCCCATGAAGACGGCGGCGGGCGGGGCGTTATACCACAGGAAACCCAGGCCACCACCCACCAGAGCGGCGGAGAAGATCAGCAACTCGCCGGTGCCCGGCACGAAATGCACGCCCAGATATTCGGTGTAATTGAAGTTGCCGACCACATAGGCGATGATCCCCAGCGCTGCGGCGGCGATCATCACCGGCATGATGGCCAGCCCATCCAGCCCGTCGGTCAGGTTCACCGCATTGGCGGCGCCCACGATCACGATCATGCCGAAGGGCACGAAGAACAGGCCAAGGTTGATCAGCGCGTTCTTGAACAGCGGCAGGGCCAACTGGTCGGTCAGCGCCTCGGGGTGAAAGCGCGCGGCGGCATAGGCGGCCAGACCGGCGATCAGCAACCCGGCGATGAAACGCACGCGGCTGCTGACGCCCTTGGTGTTCTGTTTTGTGACCTTGGCATAGTCATCGGCAAAGCCGATCAGGCCGAAGGCCAGCGTGACCAGCAGCACGATCCAGACATAGGGGTTGTCGAGCCGCGCCCACATCAGCGTGGAGAACAGCAGCGCCGACAGGATCAGAAGACCGCCCATCGTGGGGGTGCCCGCCTTGGCGAAATGCGTGGCCGGGCCGTCGCTGCGGATGGGCTGGCCCTTTTTCTGCTTGCGGCGCAACAGGTTGATCAGCGGCTTGCCAAAGATGAAGCCGAACACCAGCGCGGTGAAGAATGCCCCGCCCGCCCGGAAGGTAAGATAGCGGAACAGGTTGAAGACATCGCCCCCGTCCGAAAAGCCGGTCAGCAGATACAGCATTCATTCAGCCCCTTGGTGTGGTGGTGCGTGCCTCTGCCCCAACTTGCGCAGCGCGTCAACAACTAGGCTGACCTTGATGCCCTTGGAACCCTTGACCAGCAGGATGTCGCCCGCATCGGGCAGAAGATGCGCGCGCGCCACCAGTTCGGCGGCACTGGCCACCCATTCGCCGCGCTGGCGGCGGGGCAGCGCGTCATAAAGCACGCGCATCCTGTGGCCCACGCAATGCACCAGAGTGACCGAAGCCAGCGCCGGATGGTCGGCGATGGCGCGGTGCAGCGCCAGTTCGGTGGGGCCAAGCTCCAGCATGTCACCCAGAATGGCGATGCGGCGGCCCTGCGCGCGGCGGCCCACGCCATCGGTGGGCTGCATCGCGGCCAGCACCTCGAGGCTGGCGGCCATCGAGGCGGGGTTGGCGTTGAAGGCGTCGTCGATCAGGTCGAACCCGTGATCCTCGACCGGGTCGAGCAGGATATGTTCGCGCGTGCCCCGGCCTTCGGGCGGCAGCCATTGGCCGATGTCGCAAGCGGCAATGCCGGGGTCGAGGCCCAGAGCATCGGCCACGGCCAGCACGGCCAGCGCGTTGGCGGCAAAATGGCGCCCCGGGCTGCGCACCTTGTAAAGCAATGGCTGGCCGTTGCGGGTGGCGCGGATGATGGTTGCCTCGGGGGTAAGCTGCACGTCGGTCATGCGCCAGGGGGCCTCGGCCACGGTGCCGAACAGCACTGGCTGGGCGCGGGCCGCCGCCGCCCGCGCCAGCAGGATCGGCGTGACGGCAAGGTCGGCGGGCAGGATGGCGGTGCCGCCGGGTTCCAGCCCGTCCATGATCGCGGCCTTTTCCTGGGCGATGCCGGCAAGGTCGGCAAAAGCCTCCAGATGTGCGGGGGCGATGGTGGTGATCAGGGCGACATGCGGGCGGGCGAGCCGAGCCAGCGGGCCGATCTCGCCGGGGTGGTTCATGCCGATCTCGATCACCGCGAAATCGCAGTCGGCGGGCATGCGGGCCAGGGTCAGCGGCACGCCCCAGTGGTTGTTGTAGCTGGCCTCGGCGGCATGCACCCGGCCCTGCCCGCCCAAAGTGGCGCGCAGCATTTCCTTGGTGGAGGTCTTGCCGACCGAACCCGTCACGCCGATGACGCGGGCCCTTGTGCGGGCGCGGGCAGCGGTGCCCAGCATTTCCAGTGCCCGCAGCACATCGGGCACCACCAGCAGCGGGGCGTTTTCGGGCAGGCCGTCGGGGATGCGGCTGACAAGTGCGGCGGCGGCACCCTTTTGTAGCGCCTGCGCCACGAAATCATGGCCGTCACGGATATCCTGCAAGGCCACGAACAGATCGCCGGGGCGCAGCGTGCGGGTGTCGATGGAGACACCGCTGGCCGACCAGTCGGCGGTGTTGCGTCCCCCGGTGGCGGTGGCGGCGTCGGTTGAGGTCCAGAGGATTGGGGGCATCGCGATCATGCTCAATGGCGGGAGGCGGGGGGCCAGCCCCCCGCACCCCCCGGGATATTTGGGTCTGGAAAGAGGATCACAAGAGCAAGGACGGGCAGAGGGGGTGCGGCCATCATATCACCCCGTCCAGTGCGGCAACGGCGATGCTGGCCTGTTCCACGTCGTCGAACGGATAGATGTCGCCCTTGATGATCTGGCCGGTTTCATGGCCCTTGCCCGCGATCAGCAGGGCGTCGCCGGGTTGCAGGGCATCGACGCCGCGCAGGATGGCCTCGGCGCGGTCGCCCACCTCGTTCGCCTGCGGGCAGGCGGCCATGATGGCGGCGCGGATGCTGGCGGGGTCTTCGGACCTGGGGTTGTCGTCGGTGACATAAAGCACATCGGCATGGGCCTGCGCCGCCGCGCCCATCAAGGGCCGCTTGCCACGGTCGCGGTCACCGCCCGCGCCGAAGACCACGATGATGCGGCCCATGACATGCGGGCGCAGCGCCTGAAGGGCGGTGGCTATGGCATCTGGCGTATGGGCGTAGTCGACGAACACCGCCGCGCCATTGGCCCGTGTGGCGGCGCGCTGCATGCGGCCGCGCACGCCGGTCAGCTGCGGCAACACGCTGAACACATTGGCCGGGCTTGCCCCCGCGCCGATGGCAAGGCCTGCGGCCAGCGCCACATTCTCGGCCTGAAATCCGCCGATCAGGTCAAGCCGCAGCTGCTGCGGGCGGCCCTGCCATTCCAGCCGCAGATCCTGCCCGGTGGCGTCGAAACGTTGGCCCAGGATGCGCAACTCGGCCGCGTCGGAATGGCCCACGCCAAGCACCTGCACCCCACGGTCGCGGGCGATGGCGGCCATATCCGCGCCGCGCGGGTCGTTGAGGTTGATGACCGCCACACCGTCGTCGGGCAGAACGCGGGCAAAGAGCCCCGCCTTGGCCGCGAAATAGGCGTCGAATGTGGCGTGATAATCCAGATGGTCCTGCGTGAAATTGGTGAAACCCGCCGCGCGCAGCCGCACGCCATCCATCCGGTGCTGGTCGAGGCCATGCGAGGAAGCTTCCATCGCCGCATGGGTCACGCCCGCCGCCGCCGCATCGCGCAGCAGGCGGTGCAGGGTGATCGGTTCGGGCGTGGTATGGGCCGAGGGCGCGTGCCACGCCCCCTCGACCCCGGTGGTGCCGATGTTGATCGCGGCATGGCCCAGTGCCATCCAGATTTGCCGGGTAAAGCTGGCGACCGAGGTTTTGCCATTGGTGCCGGTGACGGCGACCATGGTGGCGGGCTGCGCGCCGAACCACAGGGCTGCGGCAGAGGCCAGGGCCTGACGCGGATCCTCGGCCACCACAAGGGCGGCATCGGACCCCGCCAGCGCATCCTGCGCCAGAGCCGCCCCCGCCGCATCGGTCAGGATCGCCGTGGCCCCCATGCGCAGGGCCGTGGGAATGTAGTCAGCCCCGTGGGCCACCGACCCCGGCAGGGCGGCAAACAGAAACCCGGGCTGCACCTGCCGGCTGTCCACCGCGAGGCCCGTAACCTGCGCATCGCGCCCGCCCCGGGCGGTCAGACCCAGCGCCAGAAGTGTTTTTGCCTGATCCGGCATGCTGTGCCCTTGCCCCCGCCGTCACTCGTCAATCGCGTTGGCAGCCAGTAGCGCATCGGGGGCAACAAATTCAACTGCCGGACGCAGGCCCAGCAGCGGGGCGGTGCGGCGGATCACCTCGGCGGCGACGGGAACCGCCGTCCAGCCTGCGGTGCGGCGCGGTTCGGGGCCGCTGGTTTCCACGGGTTCATCCAGCGTCACGATCAGCACATATTTCGGGTCATTGGCCGGAAAGACCGAGGCGAAGGTGTTGATCACCTTGTCCTTGTAATAGCCGCCGCCCAGTTCCTTGGGGCGCGGCTTGTCGGCGGTGCCGGTCTTGCCCGCCACAGCATAGCCCGGAACCTCGCCCATCGAGGCGGTGCCCTTGGTCACAACCTGGCGCAGCATCGACACCGCCGCATCGGCGGACTTTTCCGACATGATGCGGTTGCCGGGGCCGGGCCTGTCCTGGCGCAGCAGCGTGGGCGTGACCGACAGGCCGCCATTGGCGATGGTGGCATAGGCGGCGGCCAGATGCATCGGGCTGGCCGACATGCCGTGGCCGTAAGAGGTGGTGATCGTGACGATTTCCGGCCAGCGCGCGGGGATCAGCGGCTTGGCGCCCGGAGCCTCGACCAGTTCCAGCGGGGTTGCGTCGAAAAAGCCCAGCGATTTCAGAAAAGCCTGCTGGCGCAGCCCGCCGATCTGCAAGGCCAGCCGCGCGGTGCCGACGTTGGAGGATTTCACGATCACATCGGTGACGGACAGCAGCGGGCCATAGTTCTTGCCCTGAAACTCCTTGATCTTGTGCTTGCCCCATTGCATCGGCGCATTGGCATCGACCATGGTTTCGGGGTTCACAAGGCCCAGTTCCAGCGCCTGCGCGGCGGTGAAGATCTTGAAGGTGGAGCCGAGTTCATAGACCCCCTGCACCGCGCGGTTGAACAGCGGGCTGTCGGCCGGGTCATCCTTGGCCCCGACAAGGGGCTGCGGGCGGTCGTTTGGGTCAAAATCGGGCAGCGAGACCAGGCTGAGGATCTCGCCCGATGTCACATCCATCAGGATGGCGGCGGCCCCCTTGGCGTTCATCATCTTCATGCCCGCCTCCAGCACCTCATGCGTGGCGGCCTGCACGGTCATGTCGATGGACAGGGTCAGCGGTTCGGTGCCTTTGGCGGGGTCGCGCAGGCGGGCATCCAGCGCCTTTTCGATGCCGGCGGTGCCGATCACCTCGGCGGAATGCACGCCTTCCGCGCCAAAGGACGCACCGCCCAGCACATGCGCGGCCAGCCGCCCGTTGGGGTAAAGCCGCATCTCGCGCGGGCCAAACAGCAGGCCCGGATCGCCGATGTCATGCACGGCCTGCATCTGTTCGGGGCTCAGCTTGCGGCGCACCCACAGGAAGCTGCGCCCGTCGGTAAAGCGTTTTTGCAGCGCTTCGGCATCCAGTTCGGGGAAAATCGCGGCCAGTTCGCGCGCCACGCGACCCGGATCGACCATATCCTTGGGATGGGCATACAGCGAATGGGTCAGCAGGTTGGTGGCCAGCACGCGGCCGTTGCGGTCGGTGATGTCGGCGCGCTGGTTCAGGATCTCGGCCCCGGTCGCCGCCGCGCGCGGTTCTTCGGGCTGCGAGGCGGCCAGCAGGCCCATGCGCCCGCCGATGATGGTGAAGGCCATGAAGAAGGCGACCCCCAGCAGCAGCAGACGCCCTTCGGCCCGGTTGCGCGAACGGTCGCGCAGTTCCTCGTGCCGCAGGCGCAGGTTTTCACGCTCGATCGTGTCGGGGTTTTCGCCATTGGCGCGGGCCGACAGGATGCGCGCCAGCGGGCGCAGGGGGGTGCGTGTCACAGCGGTTCCTCCTCGCCGGAGACATTCACCGGCTGCTCGATGTTGAATAGCGGTTCGGGCGGATAGGCCACCTGCTTGGGGTCGCCGAATTGTTCCGGCTCCAGCGGCAGAAGGCCCAGCCGGTCAAAGTTCAGCGTGGCCAGTTCGCGCAGCCGGTCGGGGCGGTTCAGATAGGCCCATTCGGCACGCTGCACCGACAGCGCCTCGCGCAGGCCCGCAATCTCGCGGTTCAGCCCCGACACTTCGCGCAGGGCCTGCTGGGTGGCGTAATTCTCGCGGTAGGCCCAGAAGGCCAATGCCATGACAGCCAGAAACGACAGCACATAGATCACGGGGCGCATTCAGCGGCGTCCTTTCCTTGGCGGGGTCTGGGGAAGCGAGGGCATGGCCAGCGCGGCAGGGTCGGTGTGGTCTGCGGGGGCATCGGTGCGGATGCCCACGCGCAGCTTGGCCGAACGGGCGCGCGGGTTGTCGGCCAGTTCGGCCTCATCCGGCGGAATCGCGCGTTTCGACACAAGGGTGAATCGCGGCGCGTCAGCCTCGGTGGCCGGGGCATAGCGGTTGGCATTCGCCTCCCCCCCCGAGCGCAGTTGAAAGAACCGTTTCACGATGCGGTCTTCGAGGCTGTGAAAGGTCACGACGGCCAGCTTGCCGCCGGGCTTCAGCACGGCCTCGGCGGCTTCGAGCCCCTGCACCAGTTCGGTAAACTCGGTGTTCACGGCGATGCGGATCGCCTGAAAGCTGCGGGTGGCGGGGTGGCTTTGGCCGGGTTTGGGGCGTGGCAGGCAGCCCGAGACGATTTCCGCCAGCCGCAGGGTGGTGGTGATGGGTTGCTGCGCACGGGCGGCGACGATGGCCTTTGCGATGCGGCGCGCGGCGCGTTCCTCGCCGAAGTGATACAGGATGTCGGCCAGATGATCCTCGGCGGCGGCATTCACGATGTCTTCGGCGGATTCGCCCTGCTGGCTCATCCGCATGTCCAAGGGGCCGTCCTTGGCAAAGGAAAAGCCGCGTTCGGCCTGATCCAGCTGCATCGACGACACGCCCAGATCCAGCACCACGCCATCCAGCAGCGTGGGCGCGATATGGGCAATGTCAGAGAAGTTGCCCTGCACCAGATCCAGCCGCCCGGCATAATCGCCGATCCAGCCCGCCGCCATCTGCAAGGCCAAAGGGTCACGGTCCACCCCGATCACCCGCCCTGCCCCGGCATCAAGCAGCCCGCGCGCATAGCCGCCCGCGCCGAATGTGCCATCCAGCCACAGGCCCGACACCGGCGCCACAGCGGCCAGCAAGGGGCGCAGCAGCACCGGAACATGGGTGTGGCGACCGGAAAGGGGATCGCTGGGGGCCATCGGATCAGGCCGCCGGCCTGGGCGGCAACAGCGACAGGATGTCGGCCCCACCCTTCAGTTCTTCGATCTCTTCTTCGGCCTGGCGGCTGATGGCGGCCTCGAACGTGTCAGCACGCCAGATCTGAAACGTGTCCAGGGTGCCGGCAAACACCGTTTCCACGCCATCCTTCAGCAGGTCGGCGGTCAGTTCGATCTTGTCACGCGCCTTTGAAGGCAAGACGATACGGCCGTCGCTGTCGATTTCCAGCGTGACGGTCAGGGTGATCATGTTGCGTTCAAGAATGCGCCGCTCTTTTGTGCCCTTGGGCATGGCGACGATCTGCTTTTCCAGTTCGCGCATCTCGGCCACGGTGTAGCATTCCAGAAACTCGCGCTTGTCGCCGCCATAGACCAGCACGAATTTCGCCCGCGCTTCCTTGCCCAGATCAGGGTTGAAATCGGGGTCGCCCGCCTCCAGAATACGGCGGAAGGCCGCAGGGATCGACACCCTCGCCTTGCTGTCAACCTTCTGGTTGAACTCGCCTCTGAACGCCTCGGACACGGCCTTGCGGCTCCTTCTTGTTCCCGGTGCGGGTGGACCCGGCGGGAAACGGCGGCCTGAAATGAAAACGGCGGATCGAGCGGCTGCCACTGCCCGATCCGCCGGTCTGTCCCATCGCTGGGTGCCCAACTGCGCGCGCCACCTGGGGGGATGTCTGCTCGCTCGCGCGTCGGATCTCTTTGTTTCGGGAACGAAGGCGGGTGCCTGTATGAAACTGCCGATTTCGCCTGTTCGGGGTCTTTGCCGCCCCTAGCTTGGTGTGCCCGTCTTCGCTTCCGTGAGCAAGGGATGCCATGGGATCAGATGGGAAGCAAAGGGTTTTTTTGGGATGAACTGGGGGCACAGGGGCAAGAGGTGGAAACCGGAGGGACAAATGCGATGCGCCGCGCCCGCCGCACTACCAATTGTGGCGAAAGTTGTGATCGGGACACCCTAAATGTAGGGGGCACAGGCCGATGCCACCTGATCCCAAGATTTCCCATTTTTTCCCGGCGGTTCCGGCACGTCCCGCATGCGCCATGGGAACAAGTCAAGAACCCGGTGCAAACGCCCCGGGTTCACAGCCGATTCGCGGATAAGTGATTCGCAGAGACGGCGCGTGAGCGCCCCTTTTCCCATGATTTCCCACCCCCGTCCGGGGCGGGAAACCGGGCCGGTTCAGGCCATGCCGCCCGCGACCAGCCGGGCGGCCAGGGCGGCATAGGCCTGGGCCAAGGGCCCCTCGCCCGCCGCCACTGGCGTGCCGGAATCGCCTGCCAGCCGCACATCCAGATGCAGCGGCAGTTCGCCCAGAAACGGCAGGCCCAGCCGCACCGCATCGGCGGCTACCCCGCCATGGCCAAAGATGTGCGCCTCGTGCCCGCAGGCGGGGCATATGTAGGACGACATGTTCTCGATCAGCCCCAGCACCGGGGTTTTCAGCTTCTGAAACATGTCCAGCGCCTTCCTCGCATCCAGCAGCGCCACATCCTGCGGCGTGCTGACGACAATCGCGCCGGTCAGGTGGGTGCGCTGGCACAGGGTCAGTTGAATGTCGCCCGTGCCCGGTGGCAGGTCGATGATCAAGATATCCAGCCCGCCCCATTCCACCTGCCCCAGCAGTTGCTGCAAGGCCCCCATGATCATCGGGCCGCGCCAGATCACCGCCTCGTCCTCTTTCAGCATCAGGCCGATCGACATCATGGTGACGCCATGGGCCTGCAAGGGGATGATCGTCTTGCCATCGGGGCTGGCCGGGCGTTTGGACACGCCCATCATGCGCGGCTGGCTGGGGCCGTAGATGTCGGCATCCAGAAGGCCCACGAGCCGCCCCTGCCGCGCCAGCGCGACTGCAAGGTTGGAGGCGACGGTGGATTTGCCCACCCCGCCCTTGCCCGAAGCAATGGCGATGATGCGGTCGATGCCCGATATTCGCTGCGGGCCTGCGGGCGCGGGCGTGGGATGCTGGCCGATCTTCAGCCCGGGCGCGGGGCCGTGGGAATGCGCCGCCTTGGGTGCCGCCGGGCCATGCGCGGTCAACACCACGGCCACATCGGTTACACCCGGCACGGCGCGCACCGCCGCCTCGGCCGCGATGCGCGCGGGCTCCAGCATGCGGGCCTGTTCGGGATTCTCGGCCTCGATCACGAAACGCACTTTTCCGCCCTCAAACGAAAGCGCGCGAATCAAGTCGCGTCCGGTCAGGCTGCCGCCACCGGGGATTTCGATCCGGCCCAGAGCCTCCAGCACGCTGTCCCGCAGATCCGGCATCATCTCTCCTTCGCCCAAAGCCCGGGCACAGCTTCAACGCTTTGCACCAAAGGGCAAGCCCGTGTTTACCATTTGCTCAAAATTCAGACGAAGCGCCTGTTTCCCATTGGTTATTTCACCTGTGCAGTCATGCATTCGCCGCATGGCAGCATTGCGGGGAAAGGACATTGTGCAGTTGCAGCAATTGCCCCATGTTACCCCTAACAGCGCAACGGACAGCCAGATGGCCAACCGCAGAAGCGCCGGATATAACTTGAGGCTAAAGACAATGGCTTATGTAAACACCACCCGCGTTGCGAACAACGGTCTTGCTGACCGCGTGGCAACCCTTGTGAAATCGGTGAAGGATGGCCTGCAGCGCCGCCGGATCTACAGCCAGACAGTCCGCGAACTGAACGCCCTGACGGCGCGCGAACTGGCTGACCTTGGCATTCACCGCTCGTCGATCGCCCGCATCGCCATGGAAGCGGCCTACGGCAAATAAGTTTCTTGCGAGACCCCACCTCCTCCCGGGGTCTGTAGCAAAAGCGGCGGCACTTCTCCTCCTCCCTGGTGCCGCCGCCCTTTACACCGAAGCTACGGCTCAGACCTGACCCGGCTTCACCCAGCTTCGAAAGGCCCCTCCTCCTCCCTGGGCCTGACGAAAGCGCGGCGGCCCCCTCCTCCTCCCTGGGGTCGCCGCACCAGTTTCCGGCCCGGGCCCTGCGCTCCGGCCACATGGGCTTCAGCCGCCCTACCTCCTCCCGGGGTTGGCTGACGACCAGGGCGGCGCCTCTGATCCTCCTCCCCGGGGGTGCCGCCATTGAGATACGGAAACCGGGCCTGGCCCGTTTCCACCGGCCTGCGGTGCCCTACCTCCTCCCGGGGTGCCGTTGACCAGAGCGGCGGCTTCGACCTCCTCCCCGGAGCCGCCGCGCCTGAATTCGGGAACGGGCGCTGCCCTGTCCCACAACCGCTTCGGTCGCCCCACCTCCTCCCGGGGTCAGGCCGAGGATAAGACCGGCGGCCCCCTCCTCCTCCCTGGGGTTGCCGTGTCGTCATACCGGCGCAGGCACAGCCGCGCCGAGGATACGGATGGCCCCTCCTCCTCCCTGGGCCGGATGTTGATCAAGACGGCGGTGCCCAACCTCCTCCCTGGGCACCGCCGTTGCTTTTTCAGCGCCCCGATCCACAGCTTGCATCCGCCACGCCACGCGCCATAGTCGCCGCGCAATCGACGGGGGTCTTGCCTTGCGCGCATCACTGATTTCGGCAGCCCTTGTGGCGGCACTGGTCGGCTTTGGCAGCACGATCGCGCTGGTGCTGGCCGCGGCCGCCGCCCTGGGCGCGACACCGGCGCAGACAACCTCCTGGGTGCTGGCGGTGTGTCTGGCCAAGGCGGCAGGTTCGGCGTTTCTGAGCATGCAGGCGCGGGTGCCGGTGGTGCTGGCCTGGTCCACCCCCGGCGCGGCACTGATGGCGGCGACCCAGGGCGTGACGATGGCCGAGGCTGTGGGCGCATTTCTGCTGGCGGGCGGGCTGATCGCGCTGACCGGCGCGCTGCGCCCGCTGGGCCGGGTGGTGGCGATGATCCCCGACGGGATTGCGGCGGGCATGCTGGCCGGGGTGCTGCTGCCGTTCTGCCTGCGGGTGGCGGGCGCGGCCGAGGCTTTGCCCCTGCTGGTGCTGCCGGTGGTTCTGGTCTTTGCGCTGGTGCGGCTGGTGAACCCCGCGCTGGCGGTGCTGGCAGCGCTGGCCTGTGGCGTGGCACTGGCCTTTGCCGGCCCGGCCACGCTGCCCGACCTGCGGTTTTCGCTGCCCGCGCTGACCTTCATCGCCCCCGAATTCCGCCCGGGCGTGCTGCTGGGGCTGGGCGTGCCGCTGTATCTGGTGACGATGGCGTCGCAGAACCTGCCCGGCTTTGCCACCCTGCGCGCGGCGGGGTATGAGCCGCCCGTGCGCGCGGCGCTGGGGGTGACGGGCGGGCTGTCGGCGCTGGCGGCACTGTTCGGCGGCCACACCGTCAACATGGCCGCGATCACCGCCGCGATCTGTCTGGGCGACGAGGTGCATCCCGACCGCAACCAGCGCTGGAAGGTGGGGCTGGTCTACGGCGCGGCGTGGCTGGCATTGGGTCTGCTGGGCCCGGTCCTGCTGATGATCATTACCGCCTTGCCCGGCCCGCTGGTCACGGCGATTGTCGGCCTTGCCCTGCTGGCCGCGCTGACCGGCGCGCTGACCGCCGCCTTTGCGCAGCCTTCACAGCGTTTTGCCGCGGTGGTCACGCTGACGGTCAGCGCCTCGGGCGTCGCGGCCTTTGGCATCGGCGCGGCGTTCTGGGGGCTGCTGGCGGGGCTGGCCGTGTTCGGCATCGAACAGGTCAAGGCTCGCCGCGCCCTTTGACGCCGCATCGTCATTTTCTGTCTCCAAATATCCCCGCCGGAGGCCTCCCCGGCCAGCCAGCCTCAGAACGGCACGTCATCCGCGGCGGCGGCCGCTACAACGAATCGCGCGACGATCTTTTTCAGCCCGGCCTGTTCGAAATCGACATCCAGCTTGTCGCCCTCGATCGCCACCACCGCGCCATAGCCGAATTTGACATGGAACACCCGGTCGCCCAGCGTGAAGGATGACACCGCATCCAGATCAATCGTCACATGCCGCGTCTCGCGCGGCTGCGATACCGGGCGTGTGGCGGCGCGGTCCTGCATGCGTTTCCAGCCGGGGGAATTGTAGACATCGGCCGATGCCACCCGCGCATCCATGGCCGAGGCCATCCCAGCCGCGCCAAAACCGCCGCCGTAAAGCCCGGGCGGCGTCAGCACATCCACATGATCGGCAGGCAGTTCGTCGATGAAGCGTGACGGAAGCGCCGATTGCCACTGGCCATAGACGCGGCGGTTGGCGGCGAAAGACACGGTGCACAGCACCTCGGCCCGGGTGATGCCCACATAGGCCAGCCGACGCTCCTCCTCCAGCCCCTTCAGACCCGATTCGTCCATGGACCGTTGCGAGGGGAACAGGCCATCCTCCCAGCCCGGCAGAAAGACCACGGGAAATTCCAGCCCCTTGGCGGCATGCAGGGTCATGATGCTGACCTTCTGCGCGGCCTCTTCGGTCTCGTTTTCCATGATGAGGCTGACATGTTCGAGGAACCCTTGCAGATTTTCGAACTGTTCCAGCGCCTTGACCAGTTCCTTCAGGTTTTCCAGCCGGCCCGGGGCCTCGGGCGTCTTGTCCTGCTGCCACATGGCGGTATAGCCGGATTCCTCCAGAATCGTCTCGGCCAGCGCGATGTGGTTGTGGCCCTGCTGGTGGGTGACGCGGTGCCAGCGGTCCATCCCTTCGACAAAGGCGCGCAGCTGCCCGGCCCCCTTGCCGCCGATGGCCCCCCGCGCCAGCAGCGCGCGCGCGCCGTCCAGCAGCGGCAGGCCCTGCGCCCGCGCCTCGCGCTGGATGTCTTGTTGCGCCTTGTCGCCAAGTCCCCGTTTGGGCGTGTTCACCACCCGTTCAAAGGCCAGATCATCCTCGGGCGACACGGCCAGGCGGAAATAGGCCATCGCATCGCGAATCTCCAGCCGTTCATAGAATCGCGGGCCGCCAATGACGCGGTAAGGCAGGCCGATGGTCAGGAACCGATCCTCGAACGCGCGCATCTGGTGGCTGGCGCGCACCAGAATGGCCATGCTGTCCAGCCCCTGCGGGTCAATCCGCCGGGTGCCCTTTTGCAGCGCCTCAACCTCGTCACCGATCCAGCGCGCCTCTTCCTCGCCATCCCAATGGCCGATCAGGCGGACCTTTTCACCTTCGTCGCGTTCGGTCCACAGCGTCTTGCCCAGCCGGTTGGCATTGGCCGCAATGATGCCCGATGCGGCGGCAAGGATATGCGGGGTGGAGCGGTAGTTCTGTTCCAGCCGGATCACCACCGCGCCCGGAAAATCCTTTTCGAACCGCAGGATATTGCCCACCTCGGCGCCGCGCCAGCCATAGATCGACTGATCGTCGTCACCCACGCAGCAGATGTTCTTGTGGGCCTGCGCCAGCAGACGCAGCCACAGATACTGCGCCACGTTGGTATCCTGATACTCATCCACCAGAATGAATTTCAGCCAGCGCTGGTATTGCGCCAGCACATCCGGATGCGCCTGAAAGATCGTCACCACATGCAGCAGCAGATCGCCGAAATCGGTGGCGTTCAGCGCCTTGAGCCGGTCCTGATACTGTTCATAAAGCTCCGTGCCGCGGTTGTTGTAGGCTGACGCCTCGGACGCGGGCACTTTGGCGGGCGTCCATGCCCGGTTTTTCCAGCCGTCGATCAGGCCTGCCAACATGCGGGCGGGCCAGCGTTTTTCGTCGATGTTGGCGGCCACGATCAGCTGTTTCAAGAGGCGCAGCTGGTCGTCGGTATCCAGAATGGTGAAGTTGGATTTCAGCCCGACCAGTTCGGCATGGCGGCGCAGGATTTTCACGCTGATCGAATGGAAGGTGCCCATCCATTGCAGCCCCTCCACCTGCCCCAGCATGCGGCCCACGCGGTCTTTCATCTCGCGCGCGGCCTTGTTGGTGAAGGTCACGGCCAGAATCTCGTTCGGTCTGGCGCGCCCCGTGGTCAGCAGATGCACGATGCGGGCGGTCAGCGCCTTGGTCTTGCCGGTGCCTGCGCCCGCCAGCATCAAGACCGGGCCATCCAGCGCCAGCACAGCCTCGCGCTGCGCGGGGTTCAGATCGTCCAGATAGGGCGTGGGCCGCGCGGCCATGGCACGCTGGCTAAGGGGCACGGCGGCCGCGAAGGCATCATGTTCATCGAAACTGTTCATGGGGCAAGGATAGCGGGCTTTGGGCCGCAGTTAAAGAATTGTTCCCAGTCTGTTCCGAATTTTTTGACGGATCGGCGCTATTTGGTGGCGTCAGCCGCGATGGCCTCGAAAACCGCATCCAGCTCGGCGGCAATACCGGCAAGCGCGTCGCCGCCGTCGTCCATATAGGGCGCAAAGACATGCGAGGGCGTTTTCCACGACAGGGTGGCGGTGCCATCGGCGTCTTCGGTCACGTAAAGGCGGATGGGCGCCTCTATCATCGCGGCGGTGGACAGCGGCAGAACCCGGATCGCATAGCGGGCGTGAAAGGCGCCGATCACCCGGTTGCCGGGCAGCGTCGTGCCCAGCGCTGCGGCGGCCGCTGTCGGGCCTGCCTCTGTCACCACGTTCAGCCCGTGGGCCGGGATGGCCAGTTTCACCGCATCAACCAGTTCCGCATAAGGGGTGTCGGTGTCGATCAGCCGCCAGCCGGGCCGCTCGGTCAGCGGTTCGGCCAGCATTGGCAGGGGCAGCAGGGCGAGAGTAGCGGCAAGCAGACTGCGGCGCATCGGGATCCTCCATTTTCCGTGGCAGGGTGCGGTGCGATTGACAACCGCGCAACCGGATATCGGCGCAGGCGCGGCTGGATCACGGGCTTGTCAGGCGGCGTGTGCCAATTCGTCAGGCCTGCGCGGCGGCAGGTGCCGCAGCGGGTCACAAATAATTCATTCCGGCTTGCGAGAGGGATTGCGCTGCACCGCAGCACCCCTAAAGTGCGACCAACAGCCACGCATCCGGGGGAACAACAATGGCCGAATTCCGCAAGATCCTGATTGCCAACCGGGGCGAGATTGCCATCCGCGTGATGCGCGCGGCGAACGAGATGGGCAAAAAGACGGTCGCCGTCTTTGCCGAGGAAGACAAGCTGAGCCTGCACCGCTTCAAGGCTGACGAGGCTTACCGCATCGGTGAAGGGCTGTCACCGGTGGGTGCCTATCTGTCGATCCCCGAGATCATCCGCGTGGCGAAAATGGCCGGGGCGGATGCCATTCACCCCGGTTACGGCCTGCTGTCGGAAAACCCCGATTTCGTGGATGCCTGCGATGCGGCGGGCATCACCTTCATCGGCCCCAAGGCCGCGACCATGCGCGCGCTGGGTGACAAGGCCTCGGCCCGCCGTGTGGCGATCGAGGCAGGGGTGCCGGTGATCCCCGCCACCGAAGTGTTGGGCGACGACATGGACGAGGTGAAGCGGCAGGCGGCCGAAGTGGGCTATCCGCTGATGCTGAAAGCGTCCTGGGGCGGCGGCGGGCGCGGCATGCGCCCGATCAACAACCCCGAGGAACTGCCCGAAAAGGTGCGCGAAGGGCGGCGCGAGGCCGAGGCGGCATTCGGCAATGGCGAGGGTTATCTGGAAAAGATGATCCTGCGCGCCCGCCATGTCGAGGTGCAGATCCTCGGCGACAAGATGGGCGAGATTTATCACCTGTATGAACGTGACTGCACGGTGCAGCGCCGCAACCAGAAGGTCGTGGAACGTGCCCCCGCCCCCTATCTGACCGACGCCCAGCGCGCCGAGGTCTGCGATCTGGGCCGCCGCATCTGCGCCCATGTCGGCTATGAATGCGCGGGGACCGTCGAATTCCTGATGGATATGGACGATGAGAAATTCTATTTCATCGAGGTGAACCCCCGCGTGCAGGTGGAACATACGGTGACAGAGGAAGTCACCGGCATCGACATCGTGCAGGCGCAGATCCGGATTGCCGAGGGCAAATCGCTGGCCGAGGCCACCGGCGTCGCCAGCCAAGATGAGGTGCGCCTGTCGGGCCATGCGGTGCAATGCCGTGTGACAACCGAAGACCCGCAGAACAACTTCATCCCCGATTATGGCCGGCTGACCGCTTACCGTTCAGCCACCGGCATGGGCATTCGTCTGGATGGCGGCACGGCCTATGCGGGCGGGGTCATCACGCGGTATTACGACTCGCTGTTGGTGAAGGTCACCGCCTGGGCGCAGACGCCGGAAAAGGCGATTGCGCGGATGGACCGGGCCTTGCGCGAATTCCGCATCCGGGGCGTATCCACCAACATCGCCTTTGTGGAAAACCTGCTGAAACACCCGACCTTCCTGAACAACACCTACACCACCAAATTCATCGACACGACGCCCGAGCTGTTCACCTTCAAGAAACGCCGAGACCGGGCGACGAAGATTCTTACCTATATCGCCGACATCACGGTGAACGGGCACCCGGAAACGGCGGGCCGGGCCAAGCCTGCCGCCGACATCAAGGTGCCCAAGCCCCCGGCGCTGCGTGGCGAGCCGATGATGGGCACCCGCAACCTGCTGGAACAGCAGGGCCCGCAGGCGGTGGCCGACTGGATGGCGGCGCAGACCAAACTGCTGATTACCGACACCACGATGCGCGACGGGCATCAAAGCCTGCTGGCCACCCGGATGCGGTCGATCGACATGATCCGGGTGACGCCGGCCTATGCCGCGAACATGGGCAGCCTGTTTTCGGTCGAATGCTGGGGCGGGGCCACGTTCGACGTGGCCTACCGGTTCTTGCAGGAATGCCCCTGGCAACGGCTGCGCGACATCCGCGCGGCCCTGCCCAATGTGATGACGCAGATGCTGCTGCGCGGGTCGAACGGCGTGGGTTACACCAACTATCCCGACAATGTGGTGCAGGCCTTTGTGGCCCGCGCGGCGGAAACCGGGGTGGATGTGTTCCGCGTGTTCGATTCGCTGAACTGGGTGGAAAACATGCGCGTCGCCATGGATGCGGTGGTCGAGGCGAACAAGCTGTGCGAAGGCTCGATCTGCTATACCGGCGACATTCTGGACCCGAACCGCGCGAAATATGACCTGGCCTATTATGTGGGGCTGGGCAAAGAGCTGAAGGCGGCAGGCGCGCATGTGCTGGGGCTGAAGGACATGGCGGGCCTGTTGAAACCCGCCGCCGCCCGCGTGCTGGTCAAGGCGCTGAAGGAAGAGGTGGGCCTGCCGATCCATTTCCACACGCATGACACCTCGGGCCTTGGCGGGGCCACGATTCTGGCCGCTGCCGAGGTGGGGGTGGATGTGGTCGATTGCGCGATGGACAGCCTGTCGGGCAACACCAGCCAGCCCACGCTGGGCTCCATCGTCGAGGCGCTGCGCAACACCGACCGCGACACGGGGCTGGATGTGGGCGTGATCCGCGAAATCTCGAACTACTGGGAGGCGGTGCGCGCGCATTACGCGGCCTTCGAATCCGGCCTGCAAGCCCCCGCGTCCGAGGTCTATCTGCACGAGATGCCCGGCGGGCAGTTCACCAACCTCAAGGCGCAGGCGCGTTCGCTGGGCCTTGAGGAACGCTGGCACGAGGTGGCACAGGCCTATGCCGATGCCAACCAGATGTTCGGCGACATCGTAAAGGTCACGCCGTCATCGAAAGTGGTGGGCGACATGGCGCTGATGATGGTGGCCCAAGGGCTGACCCGCGCGCAGGTCGAGGATCCGGCGGTCGAGGTGTCGTTCCCCGATTCGGTGGTGGACATGCTGCGCGGCAACCTTGGCCAGCCCCATGGCGGCTGGCCTGAGGCGATCACGAAAAAGGCGCTGAAGGGCGAAGTCCCCAGCACCGCCCGCCCCGGCGCGCATCTGCCGCCCGTGGATATGGAGGCGGCGCGCATGAAACTGGCCACCGACCTGCATGTGGGCTCGGACGAGGCCGAAGAGGAAACCGTGGATGACGAGGATCTGAACGGATACCTGATGTATCCCAAGGTGTTCATGGATTACCGCACCCGGCACCGCATCTATGGCCCGGTGCGCACTCTGCCCACGCGCACGTTCTTTTACGGCATGGAACCGGGCGAAGAGATCACGGCGGAAATCGACCCCGGCAAGACGCTGGAACTGCGGCTGCAAGCTGTTGGCGAAACCACCGATGATGGCGACGCGCGGGTGTTCTTTGAACTGAACGGCCAGCCCCGGGTCATCCGGGTGCCGAACCGCGCGATCAAGGCCAAGACCGCCGCCCGCCCCAAGGCTGCCGAGGGCAACCCCGGCCATATCGGCGCGCCGATGCCGGGGGCTGTGGCCTCGGTCGGCGTCAGCGTGGGGCAGAAGGTGAATGCGGGTGATCTGCTTTTGACCATCGAGGCGATGAAGATGGAAACCGGCCTGCATGCCGACCGCGCGGCGGTGATCAAGGCGGTGCATGTGCAGCCGGGCAGCCAGATTGACGCCAAGGATCTGCTGATCGAACTGGAATAGGCGGGTTGGCCCGGGTGGAACGCACCCTGGCCAACCCGCATCAGACCCTTCCGCCCGAGGTTGCGCCGCCTCAGACCTCGCTGACCTGATAGCTGGCCTTGTCCAGCCAGTCGGGGTTGATATCGACCCCCCAGCCGGGCGTGTCGGGGATGGTCACATGGCCGCCGTCGACCGCAAAGGGATCACCCAGGAACAGGCCCTCCTGCCACGGGTAGTAATCCGGCCCCTCGATCGACAGTTCCAGATACTTGCCGGCGTTGGGAATCGCCCGCAGCAGGTGCATGGTGCACATCGTCACCAACCCCAGATTGGCGGCGTGCGGCGTCACCGGCAGGCCCGCCGCCTGCGCCATGGCGCAGACCTGCAAGGTGCGTGACAGCCCGCCCAGATACATCACATCGGGCTGCACGATATCCACCGCGCGCATGCCGATCATGGTCTGCCATGCGGTGAATTCGCAATCCTGCTCGCCGCCTGTCACGTCCAGCGAAAGGGCATCGGTAACTTCCTTGGTCTGCTGAAATTCCCAATAGGGGCAGGGTTCCTCGAAATGGCCGATGCCCTCGGCCTCCAGCATGCGGCCCACTTGAATCGCGCGCGCGGGGGAATAGCACGAATTGGCATCCACCAGCTTGTCCACCCCGTCACCCAGCGCGCGGGCGACCAGCGGCACAATCTCTTCCGTTCGGCCCGGCCATTCATCGGCGTCACGGCCGCATTCAGACCCTACGCGCCACTTGAAGGCGTCAAAGCCCTTTTCGTCGCGCAGCCGCAGGAATCGGTCACGCTCATCCTGCGGCGTGATGTCGCGCTTCATCGAACTGGCATAGGCGCGCAGCCGCCCCGGCCTGCCGCCGATCAGTTCGACCACCGGCTTGCCCTCGACACGCCCGCGCAGATCCCACAGCGCGGTATCCAGCCCGGTTGTGGCCCGGCGCAGATACGAGCCGGGAAACTTGTGCTCACGCTCATTGATGCGCAGCAATGTATCCGCGAAATCAAGCGCATCGGTGCCCAGCGCATGCGGGGCGATCTGGCGGTGGAACACCGTGCAGGTGATGTCGGCATGGTAGGTGGATACCTGCCCCCAGCCCTGCGCCCCGGTGTCGGTCGTCACCCGCACGAAGCCTACATAGGGATTGCAGAAGGTTTCCAGCCTGCGGATTTTCATCATCTGATTCTTGCCCTTTTGGCGGCGATCTGCCCCCGGGGGCGACGAAAAACACGCGCCAGTTGCGCCGCGCAACCGACTTGCACAGGTTAGATCAGCCCCCCCGGCTTTCCAAGGCCCCGCCCCCGCAAACGACGCAGCCATTTGTTGACAGACAAATGGTTTGCGGGAAATGTCTGAGGCAAGGCGCGCGGAAGCCGACACCGTGGCGTCACCGTAATTTTGCAATTGTGACATAACCGTAAAATCAACCTGCGCACACAGAACGCGCAGGTGCGGACCGGACAGAAAAGATCGGCATTCCAATGGGAGACGACAAGATGACGAAATCCAAATCCACACTCAGCCGGCGCACGTTCCTGCAAGGCTCGGCGATTGGCGCGGGCCTGCTGGCCGCCCCGGCGCTGGTGTCGAAACAGGCGCTGGCCTCGTCGGGCGAGCTGAACTTCATGGGCTGGGCCGGCTATCCGGCGCTGGCCGAAAAGGCCTTCCCGGCGTTCGAAGCCAAAACCGGCATCAAGGTGAACTTTGTCGAACAGCCGGGCCAGGACGACATGTTCGCCCAGGCCAAGCTGGCGCTGCAAACCGGCAGCCTTGACGTGGTGGAACCTACCGTTGACCGCATCGGCGGCTGGGCCAGCAACGGCCTTGTGCAGGGCTGGGACACATCGAAACTGGACATGAACGCCTATCTGCCCGGCCTTGCCGACGGCACCATGGGCGAGATGGCCACCGTGGACGGCGCACGCATGATCGTGCTGTCGGTCTGGGGCACCGAGGCGCTGGTCTATAGCAAGGCCGATGCGAAACTCAGCACCCCGCCGTCGCTGGGCGACCTGTTCTCGGGCGACAACATGGCCTGCGTGCGCCCGCATTCGGCACTGGCCGCGATGGGCCGCTATCTGGACGCGACCGGCAAGCTGCCGCGCCCGTGGCTGGACGGCTACAAGGACGAGGCCGCCATGGTCGAGCTGTGGGATATTGCCCTGGCCGAGGCCATCGCAGCCAAGGGCAGCATCGTGCAGTGGTGGACAGGCGAGAACGAGGCGCAGGCCGGTTTCCTGACCAATGGCGCGACCATCGGCCTGTGCTGGGATTCGACCGGCTTCAACCTGGCCTCGCAGGGCTTTGGCTATGCCCCCCCGGCGGAAGGCGCCTTTGCCTGGAACCAGGGTCTTGCCCTGATGTCGAACGCGGTGAACGTGGAACAGGCGCATGAATTTGCGAAATGGCTGGCCACGCCCGAAGGGTCGTCGATCTGGGCCACCGCCTTTGCCGCCAACCCGGTGGCCAAGGGCGCCATCGACCTGATGGACCCGGCGATTGCCGAATACTACAATTCGGCCTTCAACGACGAGGCGCTGGCGAAACTGTGGTGGTGGCCGGCACAAGAGGCCTGGTTCATCGCCAAGCGCGGCGAATATGCCGACAAGTTCAAAGCTGCCTGATTTGGTGGCACGACTGTCCGCCGGAGCTTGAAAAAGCTCCGGCGGATTGCGTTCGGGGGGCCAGGCTGCAAGGCTGGCCACAGATAAAAAGGCCAAAGGCCGGAAGACAACGGGGAACGGAAAGACAATGACGGCAGGCGTCGATCTTGACAATGTATGCGCGGATTTCGGCACGTTCCGCGCTGTGGACCGGGTGAATGTGAATATCCAGCCGGGCGAGTTCTTTTCGTTTCTGGGGCCGTCAGGCTGCGGCAAGACCACGATCCTGCGGATGATTTCCGGTTTTACCAACCCCAGCGAAGGCGTGATCCGCATCGGCGGCAAGGACATGAAGAACACGCGGCCAAACCAGCGGCCCACGGCGCTGATATTCCAGAACCTCGCGCTGTTTCCGCTGATGCCGGTGTGGGAAAACATCGCCTTTGGCCTTGAGGTGCGGGGAGTTGACAAGAATACCCGCCGCGCCAAGGCTGAAGAGCTGTTGCGGCTGGTCGATCTGCCAGATGCCGCCGACAAGCGCGTCAGCCAGCTTTCCGGCGGCCAGAAGCAGCGCGTGGCCATCGCCCGCGCGCTGGCGGTGGAACCTGATGTGATGCTGCTGGACGAACCCTTGTCGGCGCTGGACCTGAAGTTGCGCCAGCACATGAGGGCGGAACTTCGCGCCATTCAGAAACGCACGCAGGTGACGTTCATCTACATCACCCATGACCAGGGCGAGGCTTTGGCCATGTCAGACCGCGTGGGCGTGATGAGCCAGGGCAAGCTGCAACAGGTGGCCACCCCGAGAGAGATCTATGATGCGCCAGCCAACGGGTTTGTCGCGTCTTTCGTGGGCGAAAACAACATCTTCAGCGGCGAGGTTGCCGGGGCCGAAGGGGCCTTTGCCACTTTCCGCACCGCCAGCGGCACGTTTCAGGCGCGGCTGGGGCCGAACACCACCGGCGCGAAGACCCGGCTGTTCCTGCGCCCTGAACATGTGACGCTGCAAGCCGGCCCGGGTGCCTTGAACTCCATCCCGGTCGAGGTCACGGATGTGGCCTTCGAGGGCAACTTCATCTCGATCCAGTCGCGCGATTCCAGCGGGCAGATGCTGGTGGCCGAGGCGCGCAATGACGGCGCGGCAACAGTGCCGAAACCGGGCGAAAAGCTGCATATGGTGTTCGATCCGGCGCATGCGCTGATCCTGGCCGGTGACACGGCGGCAAAGGATCCTGACGCATGAAGGATCTTCTCAACCGCTATGGCCCCGTGCTGACAAGCATTTTCATCCTGCTGACCGCCTTCTGGCTGCTGGCGCTGGTGATCCTGCCCAACATCTACCTGTTCGAAAACTCGTTCCGCCCCTATCTGCCGATTGCCGAGGTGGGCGGGCCGAATGACACCTACAGCTTTGACAACTATCTGAAATTCTTTGAAAGCCCGATCCATATCCGGGTGTTCATCTGGACCATCCTTTATTCCAGCATCGTGACGGTGATCTGTTTCATCATCGCCTATCCCTTGGCCTATTATCTGGCCAAGGTGGCCGATCTGAAACTGGTGCCGACACTGTTCCTTCTGCTGTTCATCCCGCTGTGGGTGTCAGAGATTCTGCGGTCTTTCGCGTGGTTCATCATCCTGTCACTGAAGGGCCCGCTGAATTTCGGCCTGATCGGGCTGGGGATCATCGAAGACCCGATCCGCTGGATGACAGGGTTCCGGTCGGTGATGATCGGGCTGGTCTATACCTATGTGCTGTTCATGCTTTTCCCGGTCTATAACGCCGTGCAGTCGCTGGACACCAACCAGATCGAGGCGTCGGAGGATCTGGGCGCGCCCTGGTGGCGCACGCATTGGCGGGTGATCCTGCCGCATTGCAAGCCCGGCATCGCCTCGGGGTCGGTGACGGTGTTCATGCTGTCGGCGGGGTCCATTCTGGTGCCCACGCTGCTGGCCTCGACCAATTCGCGCTGGTTCACCGAGATCATCCAGCAATGGATGTTTGAATCGCAGGACTGGAACACCGGCTCGGCCTACGCCTTCTTGCTGCTGATCATCTGCACGGTCTTCGTGTCGCTGGTGATGCGCATCTTCAAGGTCAAGCTGTCGGACATTGCGAAATAGGGGGATGACATGAAACAGACCCGCAAATCCGACTGGCTGTTCCACACCTATATGGTGCTGTTCCTGGCCTATATGCTGCTGCCGCTGGTGGTCATGGGCGGCGCGGCCTTCAACGACTCGCGCTTTCCGTCGGTTTACCCCTGGGTGGGCTGGACTGACCGCTGGTTTGTCGAACTGTGGGCCGATGCGCGCATGTGGAACGCCTTCCGCAACACGATCTATGTGGCGCTGGCGGTGGTAGCCATCTCGGTGCCCATCGGCACGGCGGCGGCGATTCTGGTGAACTCCATCGCCGGCACCACCCGCTCGGTGCTTTACGGGCTGATGATCGCGCCGATCCTGACACCCGGCGCGGTGATCGGCATTTCCACCCTGCTGTTCTGGAACACGCTGTCGGTGCCTGCGGGCCTGCATCTGGCGGTGCTGGGGCAAGTGTCCTACATCGCGGCCTTTGTCATGCTTTTGGTGCTGGCGCGGCTGCAAAGCTTTGACCGGGGGCTGGAAGAGGCGGCACTGGATCTGGGTGCGTCGCACATGCAGGTGATGCGCCGCATCCTGCTGCCGCATCTTTACCCGGCCATCGGGGCGGGGGCGGCCATCGGGTTTTTCCAGTCGATCGAAAACTTCAACGTCACGCTGTTCACCCGGGGCACCTATGACACGCTGACGGTCTATGTGTTTTCAAAGGTGCGGTCGGGCATTACACCTACGATCAACGCGCTGGCGCTGATCCTGATCTCGGTCACGCTGGTCTGCGCGATCATCTACGAAGTGCGCCGCCGCCGCGCCGCAAGGGCCGAACGCATGCTGCTGGCCAAGGGATAACCCCTTGGCCGCGCGCCTGAAAAACGCGCGCCTCAAAAGCAAAAGGACCGCCGAGGCGGTCCTTTGCATTCACCGAAATTGGAGCGGGCGATGAGATTCGAACTCACGACCCTAACCTTGGCAAGCAATTGGTCCGGTGCTGTATAAGGTAACCCATTGAAAAACATAGAGCAGAAAACTTGTGGCTCCGGCGGTTCTGGCCGATTTGTGGTTCAATTGGGCCCCGGATCGGCACGGAAATGGCAAATTTGGCAACATCGTTGGCCCTCTGGACACCCGATGTAGAAGCCGAAACATGCTAGGGGTTCCGACCGTAAAAACTGGCTTTTACCAACTCTCGATAACGTTCCGGGTCGAACTTGCCCTCAAGTCGTTGGTCAAAATCGTCTCGTGTCAGCCGGAGCAGTTGAGTTACCACAGTTGACACTTGGGATGGTGACGGACGCTGGGGTAGTTCGTGAAGAACCTCTTCCACCATCTGCACGACCGCATGAACTTGCCGATAGTCGGGTTCGGGTGGGCGATCTGTGAAGGTATCGTCCACTAGGTCAGCCACGGTGGTGCCGTATGCACGCGCAATCACCGGCAACCTTGCAGCCGCTATCGGTGCTTCACCAGCCTCCAGTCGGAACAGCGTGGTCTTGCCGACACCTATCCGGTCCGCTGCTGATGCCAGTGACAAACCCGCACGTTCACGAGCGGCCTTGATATTATCATGAAGCATGGTAATCCCACGAAAACTTCATCGCAGTGTTCCATACAGCGGAACACTTGGGAAGAAAAAATCTGCCATAATAACACATTTTTGTGGCGAATCGTTCCGTTTAAAGGAATAGATGCGCCGCATGACACTGCATGATTTCTTGATCACATCGAAGATTTCCGTCCGTGAACTCGCACGTCGATGCTCGACGAGTGCTTCAACCATCGTTCGGTTACGAGATTTCAAGACGATCCCAAGCCGACGGGTGATCGATGCCGTTCATCGGGAGACAGGGGGGCAGGTTGGGATCGACGAAATGATCAAACTTGCACCCAGATCGGAAGCGACTGGTTCAACCCCGGCGATCACGTCCACCAAACGCGATGTCACTTCACCATCGGCGGGAGGTGACAGAGATCGATCCATGGAGGGCTATTGATGGGATTCTGGTCGGTCTTTTGGGAAGCAGCACTCACCGGGAAGGTCATCCTGGTCATGTCGTTCAGCATCATCGGCGGCTACTTTGTCGGCTTTGGAATCGCCAGCGTCGTTGGTCGCATCCTTGCATTCTGCGGGTTCTTCGTCATCGCAATGGTCATGTTGGCCACGTCCACAGCATTTGGCATGCTCACCCAATTGCACCGCGTCGGGGCGATTTCCTACAGCGGAAGCATCATGGCAACGCTGCAAGCCACGATGGCCGTGCTGTTCGTTTTGTGCATGTGGTTCGGGGTTTTCGCCCGTAAGAATGAGGAGAGCGAACTGGAGGGTCGAGTTGCCATCCTGGGGCCGGAGCATTTTTTCGAACAGATTTCCATTTTGTATGCCAACCCCCGAATGGCGACGGGTGGCTGGTTCACCGACCGCTGGGCCCCCATGTCCCGACAGGAAAGACTAGAATGGTGCGATCAGCATCTTGCAGGCTTGCGGGCCTTGCAGCGGGTTCACCCGGACGGGTTTGGCGCTTTCAACCCGATCCTGGCTTCTCAACTGGCACAACTCGATTTGGAGAAAAAACCATGACCAAATACTACACCGTAAGGCTCCAGAAGGGATCGGTCGGGCGCACGGTCCGCGTCTCAGCGACCAGCGAGACGAATGCACGATACCTGGCAGAGAAGGCCAATGCAGGGTTCACCGCGATTGATGTCCGTTCAGCATAGGGATCACCCTCATGCGGCAACCAGGTAGCGGCAGTTCAATGCCGTTGGTTCTGTGCCCGGGAAGACGGGTTGTATCGCCGGGTTCGGCATGGGGGGTGAAAGAGGTCTCGACCAGTGATCACAAGGGCAACAGCGTAATGCTGGAGCGTTCACGTGTCGGCTCATCGTTGATGGAAAAACCTATGGCGACGACCCTAGCAACTATCAGTAAGACGCAGACGGAAGCCTTCGATTCGACTGTCCATCTGATCCACGGATGTTCGTATATGTCAGCCGAAACCCAGATGGGACTGCGCATGGCTCCTGGCCGGGACCCCAGGGTGGGTCCCATGCCCACGGTAACCTCGGACAGCTTTCTCGTAACGGTGCATGCTGGGTGAATACCGCCGCATCGGCTTGCGCCTGGAGATAAGTCCGTGCTGCCATCACTTGGGCCCCAGCCACCACGCCCGACTTCCCGGTGAACCTATTCTGGTAGATATCGGCCCAGGTATCACACTCGGGGATCATCCCCACCCGGACTGACGTAACCCAACGATTCCAACATCTGGATATGCTCCATCAGAGCAGCAGAAACGAGGTCTCCCAGGCTGATGCGATGTTCCCGCATGATTTTGCGGATGCCCTCAATTGCATCAGGATCGACATTCCTGACCGTCAGTCTCGATTTCTTCACCGTATTATCCCCCCAAAAAGCTCTCCTGTATTTAATGTTCCGATGGCCTCGTCGTGTTTGTTTCCTCATGAACGAACTTGAATGCCAACGCGGCAGTCAATGCTGAAAATGGCATTATGCATCCGGCGGCGGGTGGGTTGTGCTCACGTATTGGTCGTGTTGAGCGAAGGTCCAACTCGTATCCAGCGGGTGATGTGCCAGGGTTCCATCAGCCTCTGTCTGCTTCATCGACATGGAATATTCATCGGTGTGGCAGCCGTTCTGCTAAATACATTGGAGTATCAATTATGGAGATGATTATGGGACTGATACCGAAAAAGATATCCGAGCGTCCGTGGCCCGTTCAGACAGCGATGGGTAGTTCTGAAATGAGACTGACATCAAAGTTTGTGGAATCCGGGATCGGAACGTTCGATCCACGTCGTGAGCTTTGGGATGATCGAGGGCTTGATGTCCCGGCCCCAGATGGTTTTGTTTATGTCACCGTGCATGATGCCAATGCGAATGATCTCGCCGTAGGTCGTGCGATGTTTGGGATCGATGGGGTTTCAGCCTGGTGTGATTTCCTGGTCGTTGATGCAGCGTATCGCGGGTATCGTCTGGGTGAACAGATGATCCGATACGTCAACCATCTCGGATGGTCGGTTCATGGACAATCAAATCAGGATAATCTTCCGGAGGCATTCTGGTCGTCCCCTATCGGGAGTTGATTGTCTAATAGGGTATCCCCGCACGAGACGACAAGGTGGGACAAATGCTCCGCCTCATATGGGTCTGCAATTGACTTTCGAGGCACAAACCGCTAATGGTCTAGACCCATCCGATACAGGAGGCCGAGACAGTGCTTGTGGCATATCGCCGAGTCAGTTCAATCGAGCAATGCTTGGACCGCCAGCTTGACGGCGTGAACGGGGTGGAACGGGTTTTCGAAGAGAAGATTGGTGGCTCAGTGCGGGACCGCCCGGCGTTGAAAGAGATGATTTCATTCGTTCGGGATGGCGATACCGTGCTGGTCCACTCGCTCGACCGATTGGGACGTGACCTCCGTGATCTCCTCAACATCGTCGAGGAACTGAACCGGAAACGGGTCACGGTCGAGTTCGTTTCGGAACGTCTGCGGTTCGGCACCGGTGACGATGATCCGATGGCCCGGTTGCAACTCCACTGTCTTGCAGCGTTTGCCCAGTGGGAACGTGCCATCTCCAAGCGTCGCCAAATTGAAGGTATAGCGGTAGCCAAAGCCAAGAACCCGGAAAAATATCGTGGCCGTCCGGCAAAGATCGATGTGGGTCGAGTCAAGTCGATGCATCTGGCTGGCGTCGGTGCGACTGAGATTGCCAAGAAAATGGGAATCGGTCGGGCTAGCGTCTACCGGGTGTTGAACGAACCCGCTTAACTGGAAATGCCTTACCAGCGGTGCGGGGCAGCGCGGTTTTATCCTCAGCCTATAGGAACTGGCAACTCAGATACGCCTTTACATGAAACGCTGATCCCGTTCGCGGTGGGCAACAAGATCGGGCATGCAGGTGAAAGGTTTGGTCAAGGGGTAGTGAGTCATGATCAGGCCACTCTGGAATGCGCCAGTTGCGGCGTAGTTGTCCCGGGGACCATTCCTACGGCCTGGAGATATGATTGAAGAGCGGCAGTTGCTTCCACGTTGAAACCAGACTGGGTAATCTTCGAGATCAGTGCTTCATGCTTGGCATTGCTGCGCCCGTAGGTCCCCAAGATATCCCAGCGATAGGCTTTAACCATCAACGCGATCTGGCCGTAAAGCTGAGATTCAGCCAGTTGGAACTGTAAATCGTTTGGCTTACCAGCGTGGTCGAAGTAGGGTTGGTAGTAGGACTTGTTGTGCTTCTTCCGTGCCGTGGTCATCATTCGGAAGTCTTGAACGAACGTGATCATCACATCGCGTTTTGGAACCACCTGCTTGTTGAATCCGCTCCGAACGATAGCCGATGCCTTCTTCGGATTGGTTCCCAGATAAGGCTGGCCGATATCTATCCACTCAGGCTCAACCAGAGGCTTATGATAGCCCTCCTTGGTCTTATGGTGGTGGTGCTGGACGATATCAATAAGGTTCATACCTTCGACGATGTATTTGCAATCCGTGAACAGATCAGACGGTATCCTTGGGTTCTGATCTACCACGATGGCATGCAGTAGTTCACTGAGCTTGGCGACGTTGGCGGGCTTGGTGGACTCGCTGATGGCTCTGATCAGCACGAATACCGTGATGGTGAGTTCCCGCTGTGTGAATCGAGCGGTTTCTCCTAGAAACATGATGGAATCCCTTTCCTGTAGGGTATGATTTTAATTGATTTCACCTAGATATGACTCTTGTGCGGTCGTTCTGGCGGAGTTCTTTGAAGTCCTCGAAGTGCCGATGTGGGAAGGTTTTTATGCAGCCATTGCTTTGATTTTGGTGGTGAAGCCAAAGATCATGGCCTTCACATTTGGCGTAACCCAAGCTCTACAATTCACATACCTTTCACCGTTTTGATCTCTCATGTGGCGATCCTTGCGGCTTTTGATTCCGGGATTCTGGGTGCTTTCGGTTTCATGATGGGGCTCCTCTGCTCCATCAGAATCTAGGTAGAAACTTGAAAAAGTGCCCATCGGTTTCGGAAAAATCTTGACTATGAAATAATTCGTGATCCAATTCGATTCAGATCGATATCCAGGATCATCCAAACAAAGCCCGCCAGAGGGGTTATCGGCGAACTTGGGGTATGGTCCGCAGAAAACCCTTAGCCCCCCTAGAATCGCGCCCTATGAGCGATACGGTCCATTCGATCAATACATGGACTGGTGGCGGCTGATAGGATGTATTGGGGATGGGTTGCGCGGCAGCGCCCATCGCTGTTTTTTGGCGATGGGCTGCGGAGCAGCCCGAGGTTCGGGCGTCAGCCCTTATGAAAGAATTGCCCATGAGCGATTGCTACTTCGAACCATCCGCGTAGCGGCCCACCGGGCCATGCTGGTCACCGAGAAAACTGGGAGCGTAGCGACCGGTTTTCTTGGTGCAAGCTCAACCGGTGTGGTTTTTAGATTCAAAAAGAAGAAGGAGTGTAACGACTTCTTCTTTTTGAATCTAAAACAGATTGCCCTGTGTCTGAAAGAATGGGTGAAAGTATGCTTTTATAGGCGAGGCTAGAACGTTGCCAATCACGCAAGACATTGATTTTTAACAAATAAGCGTCGTCTAAAGCGGGGGAAATTATTACACAGAGAAAGTGGCCCTCAACTGCCCCAGCAAGTGTCGTTCGGCGATATGATATGGCTCAAGGGCGACACTGTTGTATCTCGTTTGTGACAAACAAACATCGGGATGAAGTATTGCTGCTATCATAAATTCGGTCCAGTCGGGGTCCGACTATGCTATGCTGCCCATACCGTGATGTCACGGCGGAGCGTATCCGGCGGCTCAACGCCTCGATCAACTGCAAGGATGACGGGCCGGTGGCTGGGTTTGTTTAGTTGCGGACCGACAGTATACCCATCGAGGACCTCGCACTGGAAATGGACCCGGCAACAGAATTGTCGAGCCTGGAGGCTCTGCATGGGCTACCGCTGAAACCCCATGACCCAGACCTGCCTTGGAGCAGCCATGTGACGGTGGCGTATACGCTGGTGCTCATGGATCGGTTTGAACTTGCCCTGTTGGATTGACTGCGAACAAGCCAGTCGCCTACCCACCTGTGTATGTGGGCCAAGGAGTGGATGCGGGACCAGCCTGTTCGACCAGACACGCAGGAATCGCTGGTGGTGCGAACCCTGGTGGATGCGTTCATCGATTGAGCCTTGGAGATCACTGCCTTGAACCGCGCCGGATTTGCCGGAGGCTCCAACTCTTGAGACGGATGGAGCATCATGAGCAAGACGGCGAACAAATTTTCCCCTGAGGTCCGCGAACGGGCCGTGCGGCAGGGTTTCAGATTGATGAGGTCTTGGCTGATTATGGTGCGAGCGGCGTGAAGTTTCGACTGGCCGAGCGCCCTGAGGGTCGCCGTCTGTTCGACAAGCACCGGTCAGGCGATACGCTAGTTGTCCGTCGGCTGGACCGCTTGGGTCGTTCCTATCAGGATGTGGTCGATTGTATGCGTCACTTCGTTCGGGGTGGTGTCATCGTCCGGACGGTCATCAACAACATGACGTTTGATGGGGCAACGACTGATCCAGTTCAGCAGGCGGTCCGTGACGCCATGATCGCGTTCCTGGCAGCGACGGCACAAGCCCAAGCCGAGGCGACCAAGATCGCACAGCAGGCTGGGATTGCAGCGGCTAAGGATGATCCACGGAAGTATGCCGGGCGGAAGCCTAGCTACCGCCGTGCTGCGGTAGAGGCCGTCCGTGGACTCCTGTTGCAGGGCCAGGGAGCCAGCGCCATCGCCAAGGCGACCAGGTTATCGCGACAGACTGTGGTTCGCATCCAACAAGACAGCGGCACTGTAGAGCAGGCCCTAGCTCGTTGGGGAATGTGAGCAAAGGCATAAACTTCATGCGCTGATGCTCCATCAGGTAATCCTCTTGGTCGCACCCATAAAATATGGCAATACTCCTTCCGCAAAATCGTCAAAAGCCGTCCGCCAGTCGATATCATGAACATGCTTTTGGAAAAGCTCTTGAAGGTCCGGATCAGCTTTCAATTGATCAACAACTCTTGAGCCATAACCCGGTATATACTTATTGTCAGTAAAATCAGGGCTTATACTTATCCCAGAAATATTCAATTTTTCATTGAGCCAGGATATCTCATCAGCGGTGAGTTTGTGGACCTTCTCGGAAACGACGCCATTCTTCACATCGAAGAAGTGCCAGAATCGATTCCGAAACGATTTGGAATCTTCTTCATGGCTGCATATGGCGCTGAGCACTGGATTGGCTGAATTGTTGAGTGCGCACTGCATTGATAGAACCACTGGAAATGGCACGAGATTCTCCATTTCATGACATGGAGGGGTGTCGCACACGCTAAGTGGCCAACCGCTCCTGCGATTTGCCTTTCTCACGAGTTTCATTTTGTTATTTCCAACACTTATAGGTGTAAGGCGGTCTGAATCGACGAGTGTCACAACAACACGCTTTCTAGCGATACAGGTCTCCAGAACACCAACGATATCGTCACCACCACCGTGCCGAGGTTCCACTCGGCAAAGTCCTCTGCCGCGTTTGGCACTGATTGAGCTAAAAAGGAAACTATAGAACCAACCATCTGATTGGGCGTTCTCAACAAGCAGGAGTGGTTCTTCCAGAATCTCAGTATTCGAAAATAAATCGAGAGATACGCCTATATGTCTTCCCAGAACTTCTATACGGGAGTCGCGGCGTGTTAAGACCCGGATAATTGCGGTGTCTTCCTTCGGCAACCCACCAGTTTGTGAGTATTCACTCTCAAGACGAATCAACTGGGCTCTGTCGCGTTCAGAAAGTTGGAGTGTCTGGAGTTTTCTACATAGGCTCCGCTCAATTACTACAACATGATTGCCTTTTCGTGACGATCTCAAAAGTTCAGTTACGTCGGATAGGAGTCCGGCGTCTTTGTCTATATTGTCGAAATCAATACCATCGGCCCAGTATATGATCAATTAAATCACCGGCGGCTGAAAGAAGCCGAAAGGCCAATTAACAAGACTGCCGTTATTGTCAAAAGGAACAACGCGAACGTCAGTCATCAACCCATCTTCGGATGGTTCGAACAGCACAACCTGAACATCGTCTGGGCTCAAGCGGCCTGCTGCAATAAACTCACCCAGCCTATTCACCAATGTTTCGCTGTGAGTTTCTATCAGATAGTGGATGGTCCGAGCATTGGTGTTTCTTGCTCGGGATGCTTTGGCTTCCTCCACCAGCGCATCGGCCAGAAGTGCCTGGTGGGCTGGATGCAAGTGAAGTTCAGGTTGCTCGATAGCCAATATTGATATGCTGGCATTTCGCGCACGTGGAGATGTTCTTTCCCGAGCCCACCAAATCTGACCAAGCACTGGCAAAACCTGTGAAACACCATATCCAACATCCACTATGTTGGTTTCGATCCCTCTATCAATGAGGCTGATGCTGATGTGGCCGGTTTTCTGGGTTACTGAGACCCCATATCCAAAAAGAGACTCAACCCAGTTGGAGAATGCTTCGAGCTTTGACCTAGATAAAGAATTAAGGAACATTGCAAAGTTCTGGCCATCCGGATCGATTTCATCGACCGCTAGGTCTTGATAGCGATAGTAACGCTCACTTCGGGCACGTGCTGGGCCGATGTATAGCACTGAACTGAGGATTGGCTTAAAATGATTTCCAATTGAGCGCGATAGGAGCGGAATATTCGAAAGAGTGATCGTCGTGAAAATCCGATCTCGCAGATTAGAGTTCTGCAAAAGCATATAACGCATTCGCTCTCCCACCATCTTACCTGATGAACGTGCGACAGCCAGAAGTGCTTCTGTGTCTGGAAAGCCAGATGAAATCATTCGCCGAGCCAACTCTTGCAATGAAGGGTCCCGAACACGACCGTCAATATTCTGCCTTAGAATCTTGAACAGCGGTGCCACAAGTGCAGAAGACGAAAGGTGCCTCCAGGGTGCCCCAACAGGAACTTGCTCTTTGTTAGGAATTATACGTAGCTCTGGAAACAGCGATGCCCCAGAACTCACCATTTTTGCACCCTCTAAAAATTTCGATGACTCGACGCCATTGATATAGATTTCTTGAACTAAGCCTTCGTCTGTCATTTGAATTTTGACTTTGATGTCTTTGTCGGAGACGTGATATTCTAGGATTGAAAGTCTATTTTTTTCTTGTCGCCGAACGATTGTTGGCGTGAAAGAAGCTGAAATCAACCGCGCCTTCTGGCTTGATCTTTGCACAACTGGAAAGTCATCGATAAAGTAGTAGTATTCCTGCTCTTCAAACCCGATGCCGCTCGCTGAGAAAGTGAACGTTACTTCATCGGCTTTGTTGAATCTGGACACCGAGGCATCAAATGACCCAAAATCAACCAAGTCACCGAACCATAGGATTGGCGAACTAGTTCTAGTCAGTAACGATTGCCGGAAAAGTGGGAAAGATCGGAGGAAGGAGCTTTTTCCACCACTGTTCTTTCCAACAAGTAGGGTAATCGGCTTAATATCGATAGGGGCGACATTTCTTAATCTTCTGAGATTTGTTACACCGAACTTCATGTGTTGGCCTCCGCTTTGCGTCTCAGATCGAGACCATGGCGCGTGTGGGTCGCCGTTTGTTTCATACTTCTGGCTCCGCATCGGGGTGACCAGCGGCTAGTGTGTTGCAGTAGGCCAGGGCCAGGTCGCGGCTGAGGTAGCGACCATGGGCTTCCATCTCTTGTCGTTCGACAATTGGGAAGGTGCTGTAGATGTAGGCGATGTCGTCGCGGCTTTGGGCGCGGTCAGCGGTGTCGAATATGCCATAAAGGTGGAAGTAGACGGCATCGAGTTTTGCCCGAAGACGCAAGCGTCGGGCTTCATCCCAAGGGAATGGTGGCAGGACCTCACCAGACGCTCCCATATGGCCCATATCGTGGGCGAAGGGTGCCATGTCATGTGCTGTGTAGGTGAGTTCCAGCACTGCCTGCCTTACAATCTGTGCAGCACTTCGGGGGCCGAACATGTGCCCGCGTAGAACATCTGCCGTGATTACTGGAATCTGTTCCAGAACATACCATGTGAAATGCGTGGTGGGCACCTTCTGCCGGGAAACATAGTCGAACGGGATCGAGTTGATGTTGGCCAATACCGCCGCAGCAATCCCAGCCCGGTCAGTGGTGATCTCCTTGTCGATTGGCAGCACCGGGAAGGTATGTGCCACACCCGACTTTGGCAGGATGGTGGCGATCATGGTCCGCATATTTGTGGTGGCAGTGATGTCCTTGAACGCGATGATCCACTCGTCTGTCGTGGGCCACCAGTCACCATCATTCTTCACGAAGAAACGTGGAGCGGGGTATCGATCCGGACGCACCTTCTCATCCAGTGCGATGGTTTCTTGTTGCCCTGGGCGAAACACGTTCTCAGGGTTTACCACAACATCTGATGCCCGGTGATCATACGCTTGTGCCATCTTACCCTCATAGAGGGGCAACCAGTCACCGCTGGCTGATCGGTAACGACCGGCCCCAATCATATAGGCACCCTCGTCGTTCACAAGTTGCTCCGGCGTGCGGAACAGGTGAGACGAGGTGGTCATGTTCAACATCTGGCTGTAGCTGATCGGCCAGTTCTTACCGGTCGGAGCAACGGTGAGAGAGTTCAGGATCGGGCGGCGATCATAGATATCCGTGACGATCTTTGCGTCACGCCGGAACCGGAAGGTGGGGGCGGTGCCGGTGTTGGGATTGACCCGTGCAAAATCGGTCGAATCCAACCTGTATACGCGGTCCGGGTCGTTAACATCTGCGACGGATTGCAGGAAGAAGCCACATGCCGAGTCGTCAAACCGGCGGCCAGGCGACATGACAAATGAACAGAACTTGAATGAAGCATGAACGTCTTCGAAGAACACCTTCTTGTTCTCGAAATCGAAGATGGACTTGATGTTTCCAGCGGTCGCAAATTTTGAGAAGAACTTCGCCGAATACTTGTCCAAACAGATGCCGGATGGCACCAACAACCCAACCAGCCCACCCGGATGCACAAGCTTCACTGACCGTTCCACAAAGAGCTTGTAGAGGTTCAGTTTGCCGGTGTTGAGCCACTCATAGCCAATGCGGGCCATCCTGGTCGCGTCGTCCATCCGGGCGTTAGCCTGCACGAACTCCAGCCATAGGGGATGTCCCGCATCCCGCAAGTTCTTGATGAGTTTCTCTCTCGCGGGCGTTGAGGTGGCCAAGGCAACATCACGATTGCGGGCCTCAAACCACGGAACATCTTCGAACTCCATCACGTCCCATGGCGGATTGCCGACCACGGCATCGAAACCTCCAGATCGACGACCTTCCCAGTCATCCCACACCCCGGGGAACGCCACCTCCCAATTCAGAAAGCGTTCCTCGTCCATCAACACGCGCGCACGTTCAATGATGGATGTGATGCGACCAGCCTCGGCTGTCTTGTTCAGAGTGAGGTCTAGCTTACCGGTTGAGATTTCCACTGGGTCACCGAACACGCCGTCGAGGAAATGGTCACGGGCGGCACGGTCGGTCTTTTCGGTTAGGTTCAACCAGTCGATGGCGTGGATCATCGACAAAAACCGGTCAAGTGGTTTGGTCATCAGCACGATGCCATCGAACATCTTGGCCGAACGATGGGCTTCGGCGATTTCAGCGTCGGTCAAGCCTTCGATGGCGTTCATAGATGCAGCAGAACCAACCGCTTTGGCCAGTGCTTCACGAAGAAAGCCATCATGGCGGCCCTTCCGTAGTCGTTCCAGAACCCGTCCGACACTCTCACCAAACAGACTATCACCGCACCGCAGGTGGTGGTCGAGGAACGACAGGGGTGCCCCTACAGTGAACGTGTGCAGCCACAGCGACACTTTGGCCAGTTCCACCGCCATCTGGTTCTTATCGACACCATAGACGCAGCGTTTCAGGACCATCCGCCGGATGATGTGACGGTCATCCAGTTGATCCTTGTCCACGGTCCAATTGTTGGCATCGGCATTGGCCTGGATGGTTGACCGGATCGTGGCGATGCGGTCGGCCAGAGGGGAGATGTATTCCACACCCTCCCATTCTACCACGGCGGTAGCCTCGGCCATGGCGTCGATCACTGTGTCGGCCAGGAAGTCCACCAGGTTGACCAAGAAGTGCCCTGAGCCCATGGCGGGGTCACACACCCGCAGCGTCAAGATGGCCTCGGCGGGGTCCAAACGGCGGATGGTTTGTAGCCGGGTTTCCTCATCCGTATCGGATGTGTTCAGTTCGGCCACCTTCTCGCGGAAAGCTATCAGCCGCTCGGAGATCAACGGTTCCAGGGTTTCCCGCAGGACAAGCTGCACCAGTTCATCGGGTGTGTAGTAGGAGCCAGAGTTTTTCCGAGCAAACAGGTTGGGCCGAACGATCAACCCCTCCACCGGATCGCGGGTCAGTTCGAACTCCAGCAGGCGTTCATAGATCGAGCCGAGTTGTTGAACTGACAGATCGCGGTAGTTGATGTAACGTCGCAGGCCGTCGATCCGTTCGAACGACAGCAGGTCGATCACCTCAGCCATCACGCTGTCTGGTAGCCGAACGTTGGCTAACACTGGCGTGGCATCACGGTTGAAGAGACCACCATTGTAGGCGGGCAGGCCGATGGAGGTATCACCTTTGTCGATGGCACGGGAAAGGTCATCGACGACAGACCAATATCGTGCCGCTGATGTGGAGAAGGTGTCGTTGGTATCCTTCCGACGCCCGATTTCACCCCGGACCTTTTCCCGCAGTGAATAGTCATCATATCGGGGGTCACGGACCGGCAGCAGGTTACGATCTTCGGCAAACAGAAGAAACAGCAGCCGGTAAAGCAGGATCAGGGCGGCATTCCGAACTACGTCCAGGCTTTCAGTCGGTGCTTGTTCTGCGATGGATTTCGCCAGGGTTGGGAAAACCCGGGTGAACACCATGTCCGACAGGTTCTTGGCGACCCGTTCCTCATAGAACCTGCCCTCTTCCAACGCGCGTTGGTGAAAGGTCCGGCTGTCAGATGGGGAATGGGCAAAGGCTTCCCGCCGGAACATCAGCAAGAAGACTTTCAGCCAATGCTGGCGTTCAGCCTCGGCCTCAGTGGACTCATCGGCATCGAACAATTCACCTCTTACCCGGAACAAGGCGGCGAGATCGATCTCCAGAAACTGCTCCGAGACCGATCTGGCTCCCTGGTAGTAGAGTCGCCATGTTTCCCCGTTGGTCAGGATGCCCCACCGCAGCTTGCCCTTGGTCAGGTCCTCGACCCGACGGAGATATCGCAACATCTGGGTCGAGGGGGCGTTGGTCTCACCCCTCTTACCGGATCGACGGTCCAATGGACGACGCCAACGCTTGGCTTCCACGACGGCCACACCGTGCTCATATCGTTTCCAGTCCTCGATGTGACGGTCAGCCTTGGTCTTGGCCGCTTCGTCGAGAAACAACAATCCATCGGGAACATCATCCCGGCCCTTCGCAGTGAGGTTCTGCTGGGTCAACGAGAACTGCCACCCCAGAGCCGACAGGATCGGCCAGATCAGGTCGCTTTCGGTCTGTGCTTCGTTCGGGGAACGTTCGATCGGGAAGTTTGCGAAGACCTCGCCGATGCGGGCGGCGATGTCATCCAGATCGGCAGCGTTCCATACAGCCTCCGAGGTGATCGCCTCCTCCAAGTAGTCGCGTGTGAAGAGTGATCCACTGGAAATCATGGCGGTTCCGGTCGTGCTGGGGTTACTGCTCTAAGTTGCTGAACCTTTGCAGTTTTTGTCAACGATGGTCCACCACAAACATCCGGCGTCTAATGCAGACTTGCTGGTTCTGGCGTCTGCAACCGCAGCAAACAGCATCAATCCAGAACGTCGGCCCCGCCTTTGGCGATGAAAACGCATGAGTCAGGCTGTCATACTTGCACGCCATCGTTGGGTGCGCCCTGTGGTTTTGCTCTCGTTTCAAATCTGTTCAATGCAAACTACAAATCTCTATATTCCGTTCCTACGCGCGATTCTGCAATTTATCGAATGTTCCCGCCGACTTGTGGGCCGCACAGAATAATCTCTTTGCCACGACTGATCTCTTTCATTCTTCATGAAGAATTCTCCAACTGCTAAAATATGTGACAAATCTGCTACTCGCAGCTTGCGTCATTTATTTGGACTGAGTTGCAGATGAATTGGCTCTTGCATATTTTAAGGTTTGCCATTACTTGCCGCCCTGTCAGATGATCTGACGAAAATCCAATCAGCACCGAAGACGGGTTTACCACGGTCGGGCCTCAAGAGGGGTCTGTCCTATGAGTATGAATACCACAAACGATTTCGATGATATCCGGTCTGATCTGATATCCTATGAACCACAAGAGACGACTGTCTCCAGGGATTTTTCCGACCGAGAAATCTACAACCCGGCGGGCGATGTTTTGCGAGCAGCAATCATCTCGGCAGCATCCGGAATTCTGTCCCTTCATGATGCGGCCAAGCTGCTGAATTGCAGCGTGGATTCACTGCGTCGTGTTCCGATTGAGCAACTGCCGACCTATGCAGGCCCGGGCCGATGTGTGTTGTATATGCTGGACGATATCCGCAGCTACCTCCGCAATCAGAAGCGCGTCGAACGGCGTGGATCGGGACTGGGCATCAATTCCAAACGCCCGCTTCCGGAGCCGTATCGTGCCATCAGCAATCCGGCAGAAATTGCACTGCGCAACCTGGGCAAGGGGGTGTTGTGATGAAGAAGAATACCCTCCACATCGGCGATGTGACAATCACGGAAGAGATCAAGTCTGGTGTTCCCACGGGAAGCTGGAGGATCGATCTTGCACCTGCACTCAGCCCCACCGGAAAACGTGTCCGATACCGGTATCCGTCAAAGACTGCGGCACAGAACGCCGCCCGGAAATTCATGAAGGATCGGGAAATTGCCGATCATCTGGGACGGCAGGGGACGCCCAGTTTTACACTGAACGATGTCTTTACCCAGTTTGTCGATCACGAGACGGTTAAGATCAAAGCCGGGCGAAAACGCGAGGGATCGTTCCGGACTGATCTGAATGCTCTGAAACATGTTCTGACCCACCTTGGCGACCATGAACTGCGGAAGATCGACGATAGTGCTGTGGCACGCTACCAGGCAACGCGGAAGGATGCCGGGATGGCTGAGGTCACCATCAACACCGAAGTGCGAAAGCTGCGGCTGTTGCTCAACTGGTGCCGAGAGAAACGCATGATCGACCTGGTGCCCAAGTTCATCGACTTGGTGGAACCGCCTACCCATACGGAGGTCCCGACGCTTCCAGAGATGATGTTGATTCTGGATCAGTTGAAATATCGGCACCGGGTGCTGGTGCGGTTGATGTGTGAAACCGGACTGCGGGCGTCAGAGGCTTACCGGTTGCGGTGGGAGAACGTCGATCTTGTCCGCCGCACCGTTCGCGTCGTGTCGCAGGGCAGGATCACACCAAAGACACGCTACAGCACGCGGGAGGTGCATATCGGTGCCGGGCTTGCGGCTGATCTGCGTGAGGTGAGCATGTGCTCTGACTGGGTTTTCCCACAGGACATCAACCCGGCGAGGCCAATGGTCTGTTTCAAGAAATCCCTCAGGTCTGCGGTCAAACGCTCTGGGGTAAAAAGATATGGCGGGCCCATCCGGTTCACACCCAAGTATGGCCGCAAGGCGTTTACGAGCTATCAGTGGATACGTGGCACACCGTTGGAACTGATCCGGAAGATGGTCGGACACTCCCCCAACTCGCGCGTCACAGAGCAGAACTACCTTCACATCCCCGCTGAGTCGGCGCGTGAAGCGGTTCTCGACCTCGACCTGATGGCCGCTGGCGGCAAATGAAAATGGCAACGGATGGCAACAACAGAAAGGCCGCCCGAAGGCGGCCTTGTCTAAGTGTCTGTAAACACTGACCAAATTGGAGCGGGCGATGAGATTCGAACTCACGACCCTAACCTTGGCAAGGTTATGCTCTACCCCTGAGCTACGCCCGCCCCGTTTCGGTAAGCGGTGATTTATAAAGTCGCGCGGGGGGCCGCAAGGGGAAAATGCAGCGGCCCGCGAAATTTCCGGTGGCGGGGTTCCGGTTGGTACGTGAATGCCCGTGCTCCTGCGCCATGGCCGCTACAGCAGCGACCGCGCCAGCCCCATCAGCGCCAGCCCCGCCAGCAAATAGATCGCAAAGCGCCGGAAGCTTTGCGGTTCGGTGCGCAGGAAATGCCGGCCGCCCAACCAGACCCCCAGCCCGACGACCGGCAGCGAAGCCGCCGTAACGATCAACGTATCGCGCGTCACAAGGCCATGGCCCCACATCACCGGTAAGGTGAAGATGTCCAGCGCGGCGAAATAGGCGATCAGCGTGGCGCGGAACACCGCTGCGGCAATGGGTTGTGCGGCAAAGAACACCGCCACCGGCAGCCCGCCCATGCCCGCCGCATTGGCAAGGCCGGAAATCAGCCCCGCCCCCACATGCGCCACCCGGCCCGCCTCGGCCCGCAGCGTCCAGCCTGCCAGCAGGGCCGCGCACATCACCAGCACATAGATGGCAACCACCGCCCGCGCGGCCTCGGCCCCGATGCCGGTCAGCGCCCACAGGCCCAGCGGCACGCCTACCATCGCCCCCAGCATCAGCGTGACCACCCGCCACCAGCTGACCCGCGCCATGGCAGGCCCGATCAGCTGGAATGTCATCAGGAATTCGCAGATCATCACCACAGCGACGAAGTTCAGCGGGTTGGTGACAACCCCCGAGGCCGCGACGACCAGCGCGGAGAAACCGAAACCGGAATAGCCGCGCACAAAGGCCGCGACCAGAAAGGCCAGCGCCATGAAGGCCATGGCGCCGGGTGACAGGTCATAGGGCATCAGACGCGCTGCAAGCGCATGTCGGCGGGGTCGATGCCCGCCACAGCCACGGGTTTCTTCATCGCATCGCGGCGGAAGGGCTCGCCCAGTTCCTGATTCAGCAACACCTCGATGAACGTGGTGGTGCCCGCCTTTTGCGCGGTGATGGCCTTGTGCAGCGTGTCGGTCAGTTCCTGCATGCTGGCCACCTGCACCCCTTCCAGCCCGCAGGCGCGGGCGATGGCGGCATAGCTGACCTTGGTATCCAGTTCGGTGCCCACGAAATTGTCGTCATACCACAGCGTCGTGTTGCGCTTTTCCGCGCCCCATTGGTAGTTGCGGAAGATCACCATGGTGATGGCTGGCCATTCGTCACGGCCGATTGCCGTCATTTCATTCATCGAAATGCCGAAGGCCCCGTCGCCCGCGAAACCCACCACCGGAACATCGGGGCAGCCGATCTTGGCCCCCATGATGGCGGGCAGGCCATAGCCGCAGGGGCCGAACAGGCCGGGGGCCAGATATTTGCGGCCCTGCTCAAACGTCGGATAGGCGTTGCCGATGGCGCAGTTGTTGCCGATGTCGGAAGAGATGATCGCATCCTTCGGCAGCGCCGATTGTATCGCGCGCCACGCCATGCGCGGGCTCATCCGTTCCGGCTCACGCGAACGCGCGCGGGCGTTCCATGTGGTGCCGGGGTCGTCATCCTCGTGATCCATGGATGACAGCGCCTGCGCCCAGGCAGATTTCGTCTGCGCGATCAGGGCCTTGCGGTCAGCCCGGCCCGCATCGCCCGCCTGTGCGCCAAGGCCTGCCAATATCTGTTCCGCCACCTGCCGCGCGTCGCCCACGATGCCCACGGTCACGGGTTTGGTCAGGCCGATCCGGTCAGGGTTCAGATCGACCTGGATGATCGCGGCACCCTTGGGCCAATAGTCGATGCCATAGCCCGGCAGGGTGGAAAACGGGTTCAGCCTTGTGCCCAGCGCCAGCACCACATCGGCCTGCGCGATCAGCTCCATCGCCGCTTTCGATCCGTTGTAGCCCAGGGGCCCCGCGAACAGCGGGTGAGAACCGGGGAAGGCATCGTTGTGCTGGTAGCCGCAGCAGACCGGGGCATCCAGCCGTTCGGCCAGTGCCATGGCGGCGGGGATCGCGCCCGCCAGCACCACACCCGCGCCGTTCAGGATCACTGGGAATTTGGCCTGCGACAGCAGGGCTGCCGCTTCGGCAATCGCATCGGCCCCGCCTGCTGGCCGTTCAAACTCCACGATCCTAGGCAAGGTGATGTCGATCACCTGAGTCCAGAAATCACGCGGCACGTTGATCTGCGCGGGGGCAGAGGCGCGTTTGGCCTTCAGGATCACCCGGTTCAGCACCTCGGCAATGCGGGTGGGGTCGCGCACCTCCTCCTGATAGGCCACCATATCCTTGAACAGGGCCATCTGTTCCACCTCTTGAAAGCCGCCCTGCCCGATGGTCTTGTTGGCGGCCTGCGGCGTCACCAGCAACAGCGGCGTGTGGTTCCAGTAGGCGGTTTTCACCGGGGTCACGAAATTGGTGATGCCGGGGCCGTTCTGCGCCACCATCATCGCCATCTGCCCGGTGGTCCGGGCATAGCCATCGGCCATCATGCCCGCGTTGCATTCATGCGCGCAGTCCCAGAATGTGATGCCCGCCTTGGGGAACAGATCCGAGATCGGCATCATGGCCGATCCGATGATGCCAAAGGCATGGGCGATGCCGTGCATTTGCAGGACTTTGACGAAAGCCTCTTCGGTGGTCATCTTCATCGGGTATCTCCTTGCGCTTGGCGCAATCTATCGCCGTGGCGGGGCTAGGCTTAGGGCCAGATGGATGGCCCGCTTAGGTCCAGTTGCGCAGGGTGCGCGCCATGGCCCGGGCGCGGGCGGGTTCGGCCCGCCAGCAGGCCAGAACCTCGACCGCCGCATGCAGGCGGCGCTGGCCGGCAAAACCCGCCAGGGCGGCCCGGTCTATGGCAGGGGCATCGCGCCGCGCCTCCTCCCAATCCAGCAGGGCAAGGCGGCCACAGGGCAGGCGCAGCACATTGCCCGCATGCAGATCACCGTGAATCACCGCCTGACGGCCCTCTGGCCAGACCCGCCGCACCTGCGCGCCCACCCCCTGCGGCAGGCCCGGCGGGTGCCAGCCGGGGCGCTGGGGAAAGCCCGCCGTGCGGCGGTGGAACCGGGCCAAAGGGGCGGCCAGTGCGGGCAGCTCGGCGGGCAGCGCGGACTGGCCGGCCAGATAGGGCTCTACCGTCCAGCCAGCCACGGCCAGCCGCCCATCGCGCGCCGGGCACGGCATCGGCACCACCAGCCCCGACGCTTGCGCCGCAGCCAGCACGCGGGCCAGCCAGCGCAGGGCGGCCACGCCTTCCGCGTTGCGCCGCGCCACGCAGGCCTGGCCGTTCACCTCCACCCGCCACAGGGCGGACCTCGCGCCACCTGCCAGCGGCCCCTGCACCGCCACATCGCCCCATGCCGCCAAACCCGTGAAATCCGTCATCTGGCCAGCGCCGCTGCGATGCGTGCGACACCTTCGGCAATCCGCCCCGGGGGAATCGACGAAAACGCCAGACGGTAGAAATTGCCCGGTGCATCGGCGGGGCCAAAGAACACCCGCCCGGGTTCGATCAGCACCCCCTGCCCGCGCAAATTCAGCGCCAGCGCGTCGCAATCCACGCCATCCGGCGCGCGCATCCAGACGCTTGATCCGCCAAAGCCGCCCTGCCCGGCCATGGTCAGGCCGTGGGCCGCTATCGCCTCGTCCATCGCCATGCGGCGGCGGCGGAAGGCGGTTTTCATCCGCGCGATCAGCGCATCATAATGCCCCAGCGACAGGAAATAGGCCGCCGTGCGCTGCACATGGCCCGGCGGGTGGCGCAGCACCGTGGCGCGCAGCGCCCGCGCCTCGGCAATAAAGCCCTCGGGCCCCACCAGATAGCCCAGCCGCAGCCCCGGAAACAGTGATTTGGAGAATGATCCCGCATAGATCACCCGCCCCTCGCGGTCCAACGACTTCAGCGAGGGCGCGGCGGGGGCCAGGAATGACATCTCGAATTCGTAGTCATCCTCGACGATGACGAAATCCCTGGCACTGGCCGCCGCCAGCAGCGCGACCCGCCGGGCCAGCGGCATGGTGGCGTTGGTGGGGCAATGGTGGCTGGCGGTGGTGAACACCACATCGGCGGGTGGCAGCCGGTCGGGGGGCAGCCCGTCCTCATCCACATCGACATACAGCGTTTCGCCGCCGCTTTGCGCAAGCACCGCGCGCAGGCCGGGATAGCCGGGGTTTTCCATCACCATCCGCCGCCCCGGCCCGCCCAGCACCTGTGCGGCCAGCCACAGCGCATTCTGCGCGCCAAGGGTCAGCAGAACCTCGGCCGGTGCCGCGTCGATACCCCGGCGCGGCAGGATATGGCGCAGGATGTATTCGATCAGCAAGGGATCATCGCGTTCATAGTAATCGCTGGTCAGCGTATCGAAATCGCGCCGCCCCAGCGCACGCAGGGCGCATAGCCGCCAGTTCTGGTGATCGAAAAGCTGCGCATCCGCCTGGCCATAGATGAAGGGAAAGGGGTAGCTGGCCCAATCCTGCGGCTTTTCCGCCCGTGCGTTGCGGCTGAACCGGCGGTCGGTCAGGGCGGCATAGTCCACCTGACGCCCCGGGGGCGCGGCGGCCTGCGGAAAGAGCGGCTGCTGCGGGGCGGTGGCCGACACGAAATAGCCCGACCGTCCGGCCGGTGTCAGAAAGTCCTGCGCCACCAGATCGGCATAGGCCAAGGTCACGGTAATGCGGCTGATGCCCAGATGCGCCGCCAGCCCGCGCGAGGATGGCATCTTGTCACCCGCGCGGAACCGCCCCGCCAGAATACCCTCGGCCACCCGTGCCCGGATCTGCTGCTGCAACGTGCCCGCAGCACCGGGTGCAAGGCGAAAACTTTCATGCGGGATCTGCATCTGGCCCTATCCGGCGTTGACGCTGGATATAAGCACGGCCCGGGCGCGGCGTCAAAAGCCGCGGCGGATGGGACAGCAGGTGGCAGACATGCCAAAGCAACCTGCCGACAGAGACAAATGTCTATTACTTCATATGCTTGATTGATTTTTGGCGCACCCGAAGGGATTCGAACCCCTGGCCTCTGCCTTCGGAGGGCAGCGCTCTATCCAGCTGAGCTACGGGTGCAGCAGGGGTCGTATAGCGGGTTCGCGCGCGGGCTGCAACATCGGGAATGCAACGCGCGCTGATGATTGGCGGGGCTGTGGCCCGTGCAAAGGCGCTGCCTGTCAGGCAAACAGATCGTGGCACAGCTCCAGCGCGTCAACCAGCGCGTCAACCTCGCCCGGCGTGTTGTAAAGGCCAAACGACGCGCGGCAAGTGGCGCCCACGCCCATATGCGCCATCAGCGGCATGGCGCAATGCGTGCCCGCGCGCACGGCCACGCCCTTTTTGTCCAGCACGGTGGATATGTCATGCGCATGGGCGGCCCCCTGCAGGATGAACGAGAATATCGCCCCCTTGCCCGCCGAATTTCCCTGCACGTTCAACCAGTTCAGTCCGGCCAGCCGGTCACGGGCATAGTCGCGCAGGGCACGCTCATGGGCCGCCACATTCTGCATGCCAAGGCCGGTCAGATAATCCAGCGCCACACCCATGCCGATCTGCTGCACGATGCCGGGGGTGCCCGCTTCGAACTTCATCGGTGCGGAATTGTAGCTGACGGTATCGCGCGACACCTCGCGGATCATGTCACCACCGCCGAGAAAGGGGCGCATCTCTTCCATCCGCTCGGCCTTGATGAAGATCGCGCCCGACCCGCTGGGGCCGTAAAGTTTGTGCCCGGTGATGGCGTAGAAATCGCAGCCGATGGCCGCCACATCCACCGGCATGTGCACGGCGGCTTGTGATCCGTCCACCAGCACCGGCACGCCCAGCGCCTTTGCCCCCGCGCAGATCGCCGCCACATCCACCACCGTGCCCAGCACGTTCGACATATGCGTGACTGCCACCAACCGGGTGCGCGGGCCGATGGCAGCCAGCACAGCCTGCGGATCAAGATCGCCATTCGCGTCGCAATCCACCCATTTCAGCACCACACCCTGCCTTTCGCGCAGGAAATGCCAGGGCACGATATTGGCATGATGCTCCATGATGCTCAGAACGATCTCGTCGCCCGGTTGCAGGCGCGGCGCGGCCCAGGCATAGGACACCAGATTTATCGCCTCGGTCGTGCCGGTGGTGAACACGATCTCATCCTCGGAGGGCGCGTTCAGGAAACGCGCCACTTTGCCGCGGACCGCCTCGTAATTCTCGGTGGCGACGGTGGAGAGGTAATGCAACCCCCTGTGGACATTGGCATATTCGTGGGAATAAGCCTGCGTCATCGCGTCAATCACCACCTGCGGCTTTTGTGCCGATGCCCCGTTGTCAAGGTAAACCAGCGGCCTGCCGTTCACCTGCCGCGACAGGATCGGGAAATCGCGGCGGATGGCGTCAACATCATACATCGTCAGACTCCGGGCGGCAGGGCAGGCATGAAGGGGATCAGAAGGATCGCCAGCGCGAAGGCCAGCAGCACCGTCACCGCGATGATGCCGCCGAACACGGCCAGCCGCGACCGGAAGCCATGCAACGCGGTCACGAAATTCGTCAGCAGCCAGAAAAACAGCACCAGCGCGAAAATGCCCACCATATCGGCCAGCGGCGGCAGCAGCACCTGCGCCACCAGTTGCACCGCTTGCAGGCACAGCAGGATGAACTGCAACCAGACCACCAGCAGCAACGCATCGGCAAATGTGCCGGTGCCGCCGCGCCAGCGCCCGACATGGTGGATCGCCTGCACCGCCAGCAACAAAACCCCCGCCTGCAGGGCGGCGCTGACCAGCGGGTTGGCCAGTTGCCCGCCCATCGCCGCGCGCAGGTCAGGCGGCAGCAGCGCCACACTCAGCGCCGTCATGATCGCCGACAGCGCCGCCGTCAGCAGAAACGCCAGCCAGCGCGCCTGATCGGGCGGGTTGATCGCCAGCACCGCCTGCGCACCGCGCTGTGGATTCTGCACGGTAAAACGCGCCAGCCGCAGCAGATTGCCAAGGTTCAGTTCCATGTTTCCGCCCCGATCAGCATCTGCACCCAGATCCAGCCAAATGCCGCCAGCACCACCAGCCCGATGGCCAGAAACGCAGGCCCCGGCCCGATGAACCCGCCCACCAGCCCCTGCAACAACATCAGCGGCGTCACCGCCAGCAGCGCCTGAAACAGCGCCAGCCGCGCGCCGAAAAAGCTGCCTTTGCCACCCAGCGCCCGCGCGACAAGGTGACTGCCTGCCGCCACCAGATAGCAGAGCGGCGGCAACAGAAAGATGACCCCCATCAGCGCGCCGCCGATCCGCGCATCCAGCGGCACCGAAGGCTCCAGATGCGCGGCCCGCGCCAGCCCCGGCCATTGCGCCACGAAGATCAGCCCGCAGGCCCCCATCAGCGTGGCCAGCGCCCGGTCCTCACGCAGCCCCGCTGCCAGTTTCCGCGCGATCACGGCACGCGGGCGGCGGTAGCTTTCCAGAATATCCGCTGTGACCGGCATTCAATGCTCGTGCCGTGCCAGCCAGCTTTCCAGCCGGGCGCGGATGTCTTCGGCAATGTCGGCGTCGTCAATTTCGGCCATCGCCTCGGCCAGAAAGGCCAGCACCAGCAGCGATTGCGCCGCCTTTTCCGGCACCCCGCGCGAGCGCAGATAGAACAGCGCGGTATCGTCGATCGCGCCCGAGGTGGAGCCGTGGCTGCATTTCACGTCATCAGCGTAGATCTCAAGCTCGGGCTTGGCCAGAAACTGGCTGTCGTCATCCAGCAGCAGCGCCTGGCTGATCTGGTAGCCGTCGGTTTTCTGCGCGCCTTTCTTGACAAGGATCTTGCCCTGAAACACGCCGGTCGCGCCGTTTTTCAGCACTTTCTTGAACACTTGCCGGCTTTCGCAGCGCAGGCCCTGATGGGTGACAAACACGGTGTCGTCGTGGTGAAACGCCCCGTCACCCACGGCGGCCCCCGCCACATGGGCCACGGCATCGTCGCCCACCAGTTCAATCACCGCATCATTCCGTGTCAGCGCGCCATTCGCCGTGACGGTGAAGGATTTGAACAGCGCCTTGGCCCCCAGCCGCGCGAAGACGTGCGTGGCTGCGTGGCGCTGATGCGCCCGGCCCTGCGCCCGGATGTGGTGGAAGCGGCCACCGGCGGCCACCTCAACCTCCATCACCATGGTCAGGCGGGCGGCGGCATTGCCGTTTTCCAGCAAGGTCAGTTCGGCACCGGATTCCACCTTGATGCAGTGGTGCAGGATCACATCGGAAGTGTCTGAACCCTGAAGGTAAATCAGCGACACGGGCTTGGCCGCCTTCCCCGTGGCGCGGATCAGCAGGCCACCCGTGGCAAAGGCTGTGGCCAGCGTGGCCAAGGGGCGCTGCACCGGGGTCTGGCCCCGCGTTTCCAGCACGCCGTAAACCTCGCGCGCCCAGTGGATGTCGGCGGCACCGGCATCGGCCAGATGCTCGATCTCCACCCCCGCAAGAGCCGGATCATCCGATTGCGCGGTATCGAACACGCCATTGACAAAGACCAGCTTCACCCGGTCGATGCCGGAAAACGCCACCGCTTCATCGCTTTCGTCAAACAGGGCGGCGGCCAGCGGCACAGCCCCGGTCAGCGCAGCAGGGTCGGTATAGCGCCAGTATTCATCGCGCTTGCCCGGCAGGCCCATGGCCGCCAGCCGGTCCAGCGCATCGGCCCGCGCGGCACCCAGCCAGCCAGCCACGGGGAATGACAGGCCCGCGATGCGCGCCGCCAGCGCGTCCAGCTTTGCCTGCGGCGCGGCCATCACTCCACCTCCGCCAGAATGCCGGCATAGCCGTTGTTCTCAACCTCCAGCGCCAGTTCCGGGCCGCCCGATTTCACGATGCGCCCGTCAGCCATGATATGCACCACATCCGGCGCGATATGGTCCAGCAGGCGCTGGTAGTGGGTGATGACAAGGAATGACCGCCCGGCCCCGCGCAGCGCGTTCACACCGTCAGCCACCAGTTTCATCGCATCCACGTCAAGCCCGCTGTCGGTTTCGTCCAGCACGCACATCTTGGGTTCCAGCATCGCCATTTGCAGGATTTCGTTGCGCTTTTTCTCACCGCCCGAAAAGCCCACATTGACCGGGCGCTTCATCATCTCGGCGTCGATCTGCAAGGCCTTGGCCTTGGCCCGCACCACTTTCAGGAAATCGCCCGCCGACATTTCATCTTCGCCGCGCGCCTTGCGCTGTGCGTTCACCGCCGTGCGCAGGAAGGTCATGTTGCCCACGCCCGGGATTTCCACCGGATACTGGAACGCCAGAAACAGCCCTACCGCCGCGCGTTCCTCGGGCTCCATCTCCAGCAGTTCCGTGCCTTCCAGCAGCGCCGAACCTTCGGTCACGGCATAGCCCTCGCGCCCCGCCAGCACATAGGACAGGGTCGATTTGCCCGACCCGTTCGGCCCCATGATGGCATGCACCTGCCCCGCACCGATCGACAGGTTCACCCCTTTCAGGATGATCTTGTCCTCTTCTTCAAGTTTCACGTGCAGGTTCTTGATCTCAAGCATGTTTTGTCTTTCGTCTCATGTTCCGTGATGCCGCCCGGGGCGGCCATGTTTCCTAGCGGTCAGCCGATCCGCACTGCGGTGCCCGAAGCCGACACCATCAGCATCTGGCCGATCACCTCGTAATCCAGATCGACGCCGACCACCGCATTGGCACCCTTTTCCTTCGCGCGCTCTTCCAGCTCGCGCAGCGCGGTTTCGCGGGCGAGGCCCAATTGCTGCTCATAGGCCCCCGACCGACCGCCGAAAATGTCGGTGATCCCGGCAAATAGATCGCGCACGATGTTCGCGCCAAAGATCGCCTCGCCCGCCACGATGCCGAAATACTCGGCAATCTGGTAGCCTTCGACCGAAGGGGTGGTTGTGATGATCACGATGCAATTCGCCCGCTATTTCAAGACGACATACTTGGCCAAGCGCATGCCTTTGTGGATCTCTGCTCCGTAAGAGCGGTGTCCCGTCGCACGCTCGGCAATGTCATGCACGGAGTGACCGACGAGTTGATCGGCGAATGCAATCCCGAATAAGTGAATGCTTAGCGCAACCTCACTCTTGGGTGCACTTTCATAACGCTTTTTCAGCTCAGCGATCAAAGCATCAGAGGTCATTTACCCCACACTCCCCTCAAGCGAAATCGCCACCAGCGCCTGCGCCTCCATGGCAAACTCCATCGGCAGAGCTTGCAGCACGTCCTTGCAGAAGCCGTTCACCACCAGCGCCACGGCCTCTTCCTCGTCCATGCCGCGCGACCGGCAATAGAACAGCTGATCCTCATCCACCTTGGAAGTGGTCGCCTCATGCTCGACCCGGGATGAATTGTTCTTCACCTCGATGTAGGGCACGGTATGCGCCCCGCACTGGTCACCGATCAGCAGGCTGTCGCATTGGGTGTAGTTGCGGCTGTTGGTGGCCTTGGGGTGCATGCTGACCAGCCCGCGATAGGTGTTCTGCGCCCGCCCCGCCGAAATCCCCTTGGACACGATCCGCGACCGGGTGTTCTTGCCCAGATGGATCATCTTGGTGCCGGTATCGGCCTGCTGGGCATTGTTGGCGATGGCGATGGAATAGAACTCGCCCTGCGACCCCTCGCCCCGCAGGATGCAGGAGGGGTATTTCCAGGTGATCGCCGACCCGGTTTCCACCTGCGTCCACATCACGCGGGCGCGGTCGCCCCGGCAATCGGCGCGCTTGGTCACAAAGTTGTAGATGCCGCCCAGCCCGTTCTCATCGCCCGGATACCAGTTCTGCACCGTGGAATATTTCACCTCGGCATCTTCCTGGATCACGATCTCCACCACCGCCGCGTGCAACTGGTTGGTGTCGCGCTTGGGCGCGGTGCAGCCTTCCAGATAGCTGACATAGCTGCCTTTTTCGGCAATGATCAGCGTGCGTTCAAACTGGCCGGTATTCTCGGCATTGATGCGGAAATAGGTGGAAAGCTCCATCGGGCAGCGCACGCCCTCGGGTATGTAGACGAACGAGCCATCCGAAAACACCGCGCAGTTCAGCGTGGCAAAGAAATTGTCCGACGGCGGCACGACCGACCCGATGTATTTCTTCACCAGCTCCGGATGTTCGCGCACCGCCTCGGAGATCGAGCAGAAGATCACCCCCGCCTTGGCCAGTTCCGCCTTGAAGGTCGTGCCAACAGATACGCTGTCAAACACCGCATCCACCGCCACCTGGCGCGGTTGATCGGCAGCCTCCACCCCGGCCAGCAGCGCCTGTTCCTTCAACGGGATGCCCAGCTTGGCATAGGTCGCCAGCAGTTTGGGGTCCACATCGGCCAGGCTTTTGGGCTTTTCGGCCATGCTCTTGGGCTTGGCGTAATAATAGATGTCCTGATAGTCGATGTCGGGATAGTTCACCATCGCCCAGCGCGGCTCGGTCATCTTCAGCCAGCGGCGATAGGCGGCCAGGCGCCATTCCAGCATCCATTCCGGCTCGTCATTCTTGGCCGAGATCAACCGCACGATGTCTTCCGACAGGCCCTTGGGCGCGAAATCCATCTCGATCTCGGTATCCCAGCCGTATTTGTATTTGCCCGCCATGGCGGTGACGGTTTCGATGGTCTCGCGGTCCACGCCGTCGCGCACGTCAAGCGGCGCGTCAAGGCTGCCCGTCACCTCCAGCACATCGGCCACGTCATCAAATCCCGCCATCAGTGTCACATCCTTCATCGCTGTCAAGGGCTTGCGCCCTTCCGTTCTGCCTACGCCACCCGGGCGAAATGCCGTTTGCGTGCCGCCTGCCAAACCTCGGCAAAGCGCAACACCTCGTTTTCGGTCGTCGTGGGCCCCAGCGACACGCGTATCGCCGAAGCCGCCGCGCCCTCGTCAAAGCCCATCGCCCGCAGCACGCGGCTGGCGCGCACCTTGCCGCTGGAACAGGCAGAGCCTGCCGATACCGCAAACCCCGCCAGATCCATCTGCATCACCTGCGTCTCGCCCTTCCAGCCCGGCGTCACAAGGCACAGGGTGTTGGGCAGGCGCGCAACGTTCCGACCTACGGAAATAGTCGCATTTTCCGCATCGGACAATGCCGCATCTAGAATATTTCTAAGTTGCGCCACCCGATCCCAGACCCCATCGGCCAGATCCCGCGCCGCCGCTTCGGCCGCTGCGCCAAAGCCCGCGATGCCGATGATGTTCTCGGTGCCCGCGCGCCGCCCCATTTCCTGCCGGCCGCCTTTCAGTTGCGGGGGCAGGTCCAGCCCGCGCCGCAGCACCACCGCGCCCACGCCCTTCGGCCCGCCCAGCTTGTGCGCCGACACCAGCCCCACGGCACAGCCCAGCCAGTTGAAGGCCAGCGGCACCTTGCCAAACCCCTGCGTCAGATCGCTGACCGCAAGCCCGTCGGGCAGCGCCTGAATCACGCCGGTTTCCGAATTGGCCAGTTGCAATGCCGTCCGCGCCGGATCGGCAACCGCCACCGCCCCTGCCGCATCCACCGGCAGGCTTGCATCGCACCAGGCCGAAACCGCCTCATGTTCCACATCCGCGCAGATCAGACCGCGCCCCGCCAGCGCCAAAGCCGCGCCCTCGGTTGCGCCCGAGGTGAACACCATATCCGCCCCTTCGGCCCCCAAAGCCGCCGCCACCTGCGCCCGCGCCCGCTCGACCAATGCCTTGGCCGCCCGCCCCTCGGCATGCACCGACGACGGGTTGCCCACCAGATCCATGGCCGCCACCATCGCCGCCCGCGCCTCGGGGCGCAGCGGTGTCGTGGCGTTCCAGTCAAGATAGACACGCGGCTTCACGGCTTCATTCTCATTTTCTGTCTGAAAATATCCCACGGGCGGGGTCCGGGGAGGGTGTGAAACCCTCCCCGGCGCTTGGCCATCACGCGCCGCTCAAAGGTCTTCATCCACCACCCGGAACAGCGCCGGCACCGCCGGGCAGGGCCGCATCTCGTTCTTGATCACATCCGACAGCCGGGTCTGGTGCAGGAACACATAGACATGTGCCGACAGCCCCTCCCAAAGCCGGTTGGTCAGCGATTGCGCGCGCGACCCCGACACGCCGCCGCTGGCCCCCGCCCCCGCATGCATGGCGCTGACGGTTTCCTCCACCGCTTCCATGATCTCGGATATCCGTATCGCATCGGGGCTGCGCGCCAGACGATAGCCGCCACCCGGGCCGCGCACCGCCTCGACCAGCCCCGCCCGGCGCAGCTTCACGAACAGCTGCTCCAGATACGGCAGCGATATGTCCTGCCGTTTGGACACTTCGGCCAGCGACACCAGGTCATCGCCGCGCACAAGCGCCAGATCGGCCAGTGCCACCATGGCATAGCGACCCTTGGTTGACAGTTTCATGGCCCGCTTCCCCCAAATCCATTGACGTTATGCGGCAGGCCGCTTAACTCACAACAACCCCGGGGTGGCTTTCGCTGCCCCTTTGGAATTGTTCTAAGTTCTCCGAGTGATTTTGTCAACAATCACCGGAAAAGAAAGAGACAGGCAGAACGCATGCCCGAAGTGATTTTCGCAGGCCCCGAGGGCCGGCTTGAAGGCCGCTACCATCCGCAAAAGGAACGTGACGCCCCGATCGCCATCGTGCTGCATCCGCATCCGCAGTTCGGCGGGTCGATGAACAACAAGGTCGTCTACAACCTGCATTACGCCTTTTACCGGCTGGGTTTCACCGTGCTGCGGTTCAACTTCCGCGGTGTGGGCCGGTCGCAGGGCGAATATGATCAGGGCATCGGCGAATTGTCCGATGCCGCCTCGGCGCTGGACTACCTGCAAAGCATGAACCAGAACGCCAAGCATTGCTGGGTGGCGGGGTTCAGCTTCGGTGCCTGGATCGGCATGCAACTGTTGATGCGGCGGCCGGAAATCACCGGCTTCATCTCGGTCGCGCCGCCGGCAAACATGTATGATTTCAGCTTCCTCGCGCCCTGCCCCTCGTCCGGCCTGATCATCAACGGATCAGCCGACCGGGTGGCGCAGCCGAAAGACACGGTCAATCTGGTGAACAAACTGCACGAGCAGAAGGGCATCAAGATCACGCATGAGGTTATCGAAGGCGCTGACCATTTCTTCAAGGATGAAGAAAGCCACATGAACCCGATGATCGCCAGCGTGTCGTCCTATGTGAAGCGGCGGCTGACCGAGGTGTCGCGCTGACATGGGCATCACCGAGGATCTGGCCGATCAGCTTGCCCGCGACACGATCGCGGCGGTGGATCGGACGGGCGATGATTCGCTGATTTCGCAGGTGTCAAAGATACTGGCATCCAGCTCGATCGCCGCGCAGGAGGCGTTCATGGTCGCGGTGCGTGCCATGCAGGCCGAGCGGCGCGCCCGCAAGTTTCTGGAAGAGCGGCTGGCAGCGGCAGCAGACCGAGGCCCCCCGGCGTGACGGAAAGGCTGGCGGCGCAGTTTGCCTTTCTGGCCGAGGCCGACCGGCTGAAACAGGTGCTGCGCGCCAGCACTTTGGGCGACGGGTCGCGGCGCGAAAACGCGGGTGAACATTCCTGGCATCTGGCGCTTTACGCGCTGGTGCTGGCCGATCAGGCAGTGCCAGGGGTGAACATCGACCGGGTCATCCGCATGCTGACCCTGCATGATCTGGTCGAGATCGACGTAGGGGATGTGCCGATCCACTCCGCAGGTGGGCTGGCGCATGGTTCCGCCAAGACACTGGCCGCCGAAGCCCGCGCGGCCGACCGCATTTTTGGTCTGTTGCCGCCCGACCTGGCGCGTGAGTTGCGCGCGCTGTGGGATGAATTCGAGGCCTCTGAGACACCCGATGCTGTCTTTGCCAAGGCGCTGGACCGGGTGCAGCCTGTCATGCAGAACATCGCATCGGGCGGAGGGACATGGACGCAATACCAGGTGACGGCCGCCCAGCTTGAGGCACGGGTGGGCGTGAAGGTCGGGCGCGGCGCACCTGCGCTTTGGGCCTATGTGCGCGAGCGGACGCGGGCGTTTTTCACCTGACCGCGGTCGCGCGGAACATCTGGTCAAGCCTATGAAAACGGGCGCAGTTTTTCAACTGCGCCCACTTCTTTCGGCAATGATGGTGGGAGATAAGGGATTTGAACCCCTGACATCTTCGATGTGAACGAAGCGCTCTACCACTGAGCTAATCTCCCGGTGGCGGCGGTTTAGCCTTAGTCTTCGGCCTCTGCAAGGGTCTCTTTGCGTTGTTTTTTCACCGAACTGTCATCCGCCGGCTTTTCCGGTGCGCGGCGCAGTTTCAGCACCATCATCTCGCCCGATGCCAGGTCTTTCTGGCGGTTCACCTTGGCGCGGCCCAAGGGCGGCAGGTTCAGCTCTTCGCCTTTGGACAGCGCATCGCCCAGAACTGCCAGCGTCGCCTCGACGATTTCCTTCACGTCCTTTTTCTTGCCGCCAGCCGCCTTGCTGACCCGCTCGATCAGTTCCTTTTTCTTCAGAACGGTTGCGGGCGTCACCACGACGGGATCAGGTGCAACCGGGGCGGTCACGGGCGCAGGCACTGGAACGGGCGCAGGCATCAGATCGGTGGTGGTCACAGCCTTGGGGGCAGCCTTCTTTTTCGTGGTGGTGCCTGCGGTCTTTGACCGCGTAGCGCGTGGTTTCGGGGCTGCTTTTTCGGGCGTGTCGCTGGGCATGGTCTGGATGGTCCCTGTATGGTTGTTACATTCAGATTAGCCACGCTTGCGCGACAAAGCCACCGGATTGCAGGGAATTCTTCCCGATTTTCGCGCCAGTTCAGGCTATGGGTTGACGTAACGTAAATGTGAGGTCACGCTAAGCCATCTGTCATGAAGGAGGGGTGTGATGCGGAACGTGTTGCTTTCCACCGGTGCGGCGCTTGCCATGATGGCGGCACCCATGGCGCAGGCCGAAAGCCATGCGCAGATGGAGGCCGGCGTGATCGAAGAGGCCGTGGTGTCATCGGCCGATGAGGGCGTTCTGGTGCCGTTGATGTTGCTGCTGGTGATCCTTGCGGTGATCGGGACAGGGCCGGGGAACCATTACCCCTACTGACCCGTGCCGTCGCCGGGGAACGGGCCGCACCGGCCCCATGTGCCATACCAGGCATCTGCCGCCCGGGATGAGAAGATTGAACAGCGTGAAATCGGATGCATGTGCCAGCGGGCGCAACTGTATTTCCGCCCGTCACTGTGCCTGTGAACCAACTGGGCTGTGCCATGTCAGGCTGTGCGGCGGCTGAAGCCACCGAATGAAAAGACGCGCCCGCGAAGGCGCGTCCTTGTCACTGTCAGGCGTGCGCGCTCAATGCGCGGTTTGCGCCGGGGCGGATTCCTGTGCAAGTTTTCTGGCCGCCGCAGCGGCCTCTTCCGCCGCCTCGTCCCATTCCACCGGCTCGGGCTGGCGCACCAGAGCCTCGGCCAGCACTTCGCGCACGTGGCTGACCGGGATGATGCGCAGGCCCTGCTTCACGTTGTCGGGGATCTCGGTCAGATCCTTGGCGTTTTCCTGCGGGATCAGCACGGTCTTGATGCCCCCGCGCAACGCCGCCAGCAGTTTCTCCTTCAACCCGCCGATGGGCAGCGCGTTGCCGCGCAGCGTCACCTCGCCGGTCATCGCCACATCCTTGCGCACCGGAATGCCGGTCAGCACCGACACGATGGATGTCACCATGGCCAGACCGGCCGACGGCCCGTCCTTGGGCGTGGCGCCTTCGGGAACGTGAACGTGGATATCCAGCGTCTCGAACCGCGGCGGCTTGATGCCCAGTTCGGGGCTGACCGAACGCACATATGACGATGCCGCCTCGATGCTTTCCTTCATCACATCGCCCAGCTTGCCGGTGGTCTTCATCCGGCCCTTGCCCGGCAGGCGCAAAGCCTCGATCGACAGCAACTCGCCGCCCACCGACGTCCAGGCCAGCCCGGTCACAACGCCCACCTGATCGGTCGCCTCGGCCAGACCATAGCGGTAGCGTTTCACCCCAAGGAAGCCTTCCAGCTTGTCCTCGGTCACTTCCACGGTTTTCGACGTGCCCTTGACGATCTCGGTCACGGCTTTCCGCGCCAGCTTGGCAATCTCGCGTTCCAGGTTCCGCACGCCCGCCTCGCGGGTGTAGGTGCGGATCATTTCGGTCAGCGCCGCATCGGTGACGGTGAACTCGCCCTTTTTCAGCGCGTGGTTGGTCTTTTGCTTGGGGATCAGGTGGCCCTTGGCAATCTCGCGCTTCTCGTCCTCGGTGTAGCCCGACAGGGGGATGATCTCCATCCGGTCCAGCAGGGGCGAGGGCATGTTGTAGCTGTTGGCCGTGGTGATGAACATCACGTTCGACAGGTCGTATTCCACCTCAAGATAGTGGTCCACGAACGTCGCGTTCTGTTCCGGGTCCAGCACCTCCAACATGGCGGATGCGGGATCGCCCCGGAAATCCTGACCCATCTTGTCAATCTCATCCAGCAGGATCAGCGGGTTGGTGGTTTTCGCCTTTTTCAGCGCCTGGATGATCTTGCCGGGCATCGAGCCGATATAGGTGCGCCGGTGGCCGCGGATCTCGGATTCGTCGCGCACGCCGCCAAGGCTGATGCGGATGAACTCGCGCCCCGTGGCCTTGGCCACCGACCGGCCAAGCGAGGTCTTGCCCACGCCGGGAGGGCCGACGAGGCACAGGATCGGGCCTTTCAGCTTGGCCGAACGGGCCTGCACCGCCAGATATTCGACGATGCGTTCCTTGACCTTCTCAAGCCCGTGATGGTCGGCATCCAGCACTTTTTGCGCGGCACCCAGATCGCGTTTCGTGCGGCTTTTCACGCCCCATGGCACGCCCAGCAGCCAGTCGAGATAGTTGCGCACAACGGTCGCCTCGGCGCTCATCGGTGACATGCTTTTCAGCTTTTTCACCTCGGCCTCGGCCTTGTCGCGCGCCTCTTTGGAAAGCGCGGTCTTTGCGATGCGCATTTCCAGCTCGGCAATCTCGTTCTGGCCGTCCTCGCCGTCACCCAGCTCCTTCTGAATGGCCTTCATCTGCTCGTTCAGATAATATTCGCGCTGCGTGCGCTCCATCTGGCTTTTCACGCGGGTCTTGATCTTTTTCTCGACCTGCAGGACAGACATTTCCCCCTGCATGTGGCCGTAAACCTTCTCCAGCCGCTCGGCCACGTCGAGGGTTTCCAGCAGCGCCTGTTTCTGCGCCACGTCGATGCCCAGATGGCCTGCCACAAGGTCAGCCAACCGCGCGGATTCGCGGGTTTCCGACACGGCCGACAGCGCCTCTTCGGGGATGTTCTTCTTGATCTTGGCGTAGCGTTCGAATTCATCGGCCACGGCGCGGATCAGCGCATTCACCGATTCCGCATCGCCCGGCAGTTCGGTCAGGGCCACGGCCCGCGCCTCGAAGAAACTGTCGTTTTTCAGGAATTCGGTGATGCGCACCCGTGCCTTGCCCTCGACCAGCACCTTCACGGTGCCGTCGGGCAATTTCAGCAGTTGCAACACATTGGCCAGCACGCCCGCGCGGTAGATGCCATCGGTGGCCGGGTCATCGACCGACGGGTCGATCTGCGACGACAGCAGGATCTGGCGATCCTCGGCCATCACCTCTTCCAGCGCCCGCACCGATTTTTCACGGCCCACGAACAGCGGCACGATCATGTGGGGGAACACCACGATGTCGCGCAGCGGCAACACGGGATAGCTGTCTGCAAGGATTTCGTTCATGTTTTTTCCTTGATTGGCAGGAAGGCTCTGGCCCCGGTCATTCGGCAGCTCTCGGCCCTCCCCGGTCTTGGCATCAATATCTGGTGGTGCCTTGGGGTGGTGTCAACCAGCCGGTAACGTGCTGTTACAATTTGCGCCCCTTGGGTGCCGGAGGCAAGTGACCAATGGCAGCATTTTCCACCGAATGCCACAGATCCAGCCACGGCGCGCGTCGCGGCCGCGAGGCATGTCGTGCTTGACGGGAATCGTCTCGGGGATGACATTCTGCGCATCAAAGACATTTTACGAGGCAAGGGGCATTTCATGGCGACCTTCACCGGAAACGGCACAGACAACTTCATTTCGGCACCCGCCGGCATCATCAACGGCTTCACCGGCGGAACTCTGGCCGAACTGAATGACCTGATCGGCGACCGGATCGACGGGGCCGGAGGCAACGACACCATCATAGGCGGTGCTGGTGCGGACACGATCATTGGCGGCAACGGGAATGACGTTCTGACGGGCGGCGGCACCCCCAACCTGGCGTTCGATCAGCTTTACGGCGGCAGCGGCAATGACCGGCTGACGGCCGGAGGCACCTATGGCGATCTGTATGGCGGCATCGGCAATGACACGATCATCGCCAATGCCAGCTTTGGCGTGGCCGAGGGCGGTGCAGGCGCTGACCGGATCATCGGCAGTGGCGGCTTTATCGGCATGACGCTGTCCTACCGCGACTCGTCAGCTGGCGTATCCATCAACCTGACAACAAACGCAGCATCAGGCGGCGATGCCACGGGCGACATCATCTCTGGTTTCCTCAATGTGTTCGGGTCGGCCCATGATGACACTTTGGTCGGCAGTCTGAACAATCGCAGCACATTGCGGGGCCTTGCCGGGAATGACCGGATATCCGGGCGCAACCAGGATGACGGGCTTTATGGCGGGGAAGGCAACGACACGCTGCTGGGGGGCGACGGCAATGACACGCTTCAGGGCGGCCTGGGCAATGACCTGATGAACGGCGGCAACGGGATAGACACCGTCAGTTATGATGACCAGTCGATCCCGGTGCAGGTGGACCTGCAAACGCAGGTTGGCGGCCTTGGCGCGGCAGGCGACACATATATCAGCATCGAGAACGTGCGCGGTTCAAACGGTGCAGACCTGCTGTTCGGTTCATCCCGCGGTGAAACGCTGGATGGCGACTTTGGTCATGACCGCATCGTGGCGCGCGACGGTGACGATTCCCTGCGCGGAAGTTTCGGCGACGACTCGCTCTATGGCGGAAATGGCAATGATACGCTTGCCCCCGGTTCGGGCATGGATCATGCCTTCGGCGGCAACGGGCGCGATCTGCTGGATTACAGCTCCGCCTATCTGGCGATAGAGGTCGATCTTGAAGCGGGCACCGTGACCGGCTCGCAGGAAAATGCGATCGTAGGCGGGTTCGAGGATGCGCGCAGCGGATCGGGGCATGACCGGTTGGTTGGCAATGCGCTTGGCAATTCGCTGGTTTCGGGCAGCGGCAATGACGTTGTCGATGGGCGCGACGGCGATGACATACTGAACGGCGGCAACGGATCTGACACGCTTTTTGGCGGCGAGGGCAACGACACGCTGGTGTTCAACTATCTTTTCGGTGCGGCCGTGATCAATCTGGACAATGGCCGTGGCAGCGGGGCTGGCACAGAAGCGGACGGCGACCGCTACCGCCAGATCGAGAATGTCGATCTGTCCGGCTCAGCCTCAGTCGGGCAGGTCGTGATCGGCTCGGCGGTGGCCAATTCCCTGACGGGGGCCGGCGGCAATGACACGTTGTTCGGCGGCGGCGGTGCTGACACGCTGATCGGCGGCGACGGTGCCGACAGGCTGACAGGGGGGACGGGGCCTGACAGTTTCGTGTTCCTTCGCATTCCGTTCATACCGGCGTCCGACGTGATCACAGACTTCCAGTCAAACGACCTGATCGTGCTGGAGCGTGACGGGTTCGGGGCGCTCGGGCCTAGCGTCACCGCGTCGGAACTGGGTTTCGGCACGGCGGCACAGGATGCCGATGACTACCTGATCTACAACACCGCCAACGGCCAGTTGCGCTATGATGCGGATGGCAACGGCAGCATCGCGGCGGTCCTCATTGCCACGCTGACGGGGGCGCCGACGCTGACCTATCAGGATTTCAGCATGGTCTAGGCAAAGGGCGACGGCGCAAGGCCGTCGCCCCAACCGTCACGCCGCCATGTCGGCAAGTGTCGGATAGTCTGTGTAGCCCTGCCGGCCGCCGCCATAAAGCCCGTCGGTGGGCAGCGGGTTCAGCACGGCATCTTCTGCCAGCCGTTCTGCCAGATCGGGGTTGGAGATGTAGAGCTTGCCGAAAGCCACCATGTCCACCTTGCCACCATTGACCGCCGCGATGGCCGTAGCGCGGTCATAACCGTTGTTGGCCATGTAGGTGCCGTTGAAACGGTCGCGCAGCGCCTCCAGCGCGCCTGCGGGCCAATCGCGCGGGCCGCCGGTCTGGCCCTCGACCATGTGCAGGAACGCCACGTCATGCCGGTTCATCACGTCGATGGCGGCCGCGAACACTTCGGCGGTATCGCTGGAAAGGCCCACGTTGTTGGCGTTGGAAAACGGGCTGATGCGCACACCCACCCGGCCCTTGCCCATGGCTTCGGTCACGGCGCCGATCACTTCATCCAGCAGGCGCACGCGGTTTTCGACAGACCCGCCATAAGCGTCGCTGCGGTGGTTCGACGTGTCGCGCAGGAACTGGTCGATCAGATAGCCATTGGCGGCGTGAATTTCCACCGCGTCAAAGCCGGCGGCCTTGGCGTTCCGCGCGGCCTTGCGGTAGTCGTCAACCACCCGGGCAATTTCGGCCAGCTCCAGCGCGCGTGGCACCGAGGTTTCCACAAATTTCTCACCGTCAAAGGTTTTTGACGCCGCCCCGATGGCCGAAGGCGCAACGGGTGCCTTGCCGCCTTCCTGCAACGAAACGTGGCTGATCCGGCCCACATGCCAGATCTGGATGGCGATATGCCCGCCTTTGGCATGCACGGCGTCGGTCACGGCCTTCCAGCCCTCGATCTGGGCGGGCGAATAGATGCCCGGCGTCCAGGCATAGCCCTTGCCCTCGGGCGAGATCTGCGAGCCTTCGGTGATGATCAGGCCCGCCCCGGCGCGCTGCGCGTAATATTCGGCGTGGATGGCATAGGGTGTGTCATCTTCGGGCCGCGCGCGGTTGCGGGTCAGCGGTGCCATGGCGATGCGGTTTTTCAGGGTCAGCGCCCCGACGGTGACGGGGGTGAAAAGGGTTTCGGTCATGTCGCGCGTTCCTTGAACTGATCGGTTTAGTTCCAGGAGATATGCCCAATGCTGCCGCGTGCAACCCTTGCGCGCCGGGAAGGCCGCAAAACACAGCGACTGACAGCCATGCACTCAGCGCATGGCTCAGGCGATCGGTTCGATGTCGCCTTCGGCCCGCAGCGCGTGGAAATCGGCCACGAATTGCGCCAGCCGCCCGGCGGCGATGGCATCGCGCAGGCCCTGCATCAGCTCCTGATAATAGTGCAGGTTGTGCCAGGTCAGCAGCATGGATGCGATGATTTCCTGCGCGCGGTTCACATGGTGCAGATAGGCGCGCGAATAATTGGTGCAGGCCGGGCAGGTGCAGCTTTCATCCAGTGGGCGGGGGTCATCCTGATGCCGCGCGTTGCGGATGTTGATCTGGCCGCGCCGCGTCCAGGCCTGCCCGGTGCGCCCCGACCGTGACGGCAGCACGCAATCCATCATGTCGATGCCGCGTTCCACAGCACCCACGATGTCATCGGGCTTGCCCACCCCCATCAGATAGCGCGGCTTTTCGTCGGGCAGCATGCCCGGCGCATAGTCAAGCACGCCGAACATCGCCTCTTGCCCCTCGCCCACGGCCAGACCGCCGACGGCGTAACCATCAAACCCGATGGCGCGCAAAGCCTCGGCGCTTTCCGCCCGCAGGTCGCGCGTGACACCGCCCTGCATGATGCCGAACAGCGCATGTCCCGGCCGGTCGCCAAAGGCGTCGCGCGACCGTTGCGCCCAGCGCATCGACAGCGCCATGGATTTCGCCACCTCGGCATCCGTCGCAGGCAGCGCCGGGCATTCGTCGAAACACATGACGATGTCAGATCCCAGCAGGCGCTGGATCTCCATGCTGCGCTCGGGCGTCAACACATGCCGCGACCCGTCGATGTGCGATTTGAAGGTCACGCCTTCCTCGGTCAGCTTGCGCAACCCTGCGAGACTCATCACCTGAAACCCGCCGGAGTCTGTCAGGATCGGGCGCTGCCAATCCATGAAAGTATGCAGGCCGCCGAGCCGGGCAATGCGTTCGGCGGTGGGTCGCAGCATCAGGTGATAGGTGTTGCCCAGCAGGATGTCGGCCCCGGTGGCCCGCACCGACCCCGGCAGCATCGCCTTGACCGTGGCCGCCGTGCCCACCGGCATGAAGGCCGGGGTGCGGATGTCGCCGCGCGGGGTGGAAATCACGCCCGTGCGCGCCCGCCCGTCGGTTGCCGCCACCTGAAACCCGAATGCCTGTGCCATCGCCCTGCCCTTGCCAGATCGTCCCGCCCTTGCGAGCCAGCGGCCCTTCTGCGGCTTTTCGGCCCGAAAGCCAAGTCCCGCGCCACTTTGGCCGCAGTTGGTCAGTTTTCGCGTTTGCCGGAGTGTTTGTCGGCCCCTGCCCCTTGCAATTCCGCCATCGTGCGCAAAGTGGAGGGCACACCCGGAACGGAGCATGCCTTTGACCTATATCCTGTTTACCATCGGCCTGATCGGCCTGTTTTTTGGCGGAGAGTTTCTGGTGCGCGGTGCCAGCAACATCGCGCGCGCCTACCGCATCAGCCCCATGGTGATCGGGCTCACCATCGTGGGTTTCGGCACATCCACACCCGAACTACTGGTGTCGCTGAACGCGGCGCTGGACGGCGCGCCCGCCATTGCCATCGGCAACGTGCTGGGCTCCAACATTGCCAATATCCTGCTGATCCTGGGCCTTTCTGCGCTGATCACCCCGATCATTGCGCCATTGTCGCGCCTTTGGCGTGATCTCGCTGTCATGATGGGGGCCTCGGCGCTGATCTGGTTGATGCTGCTGGACGGTGCCGTATCGCGGCTGGATGGCGCGGTGCTGTTCGCGGGCCTGATTGGGTTTCTGGTCATGTCTTTCATGACGGTCCGGGTTGATCCCCCGCAGGACGCGCCATCGCCCCCGCCGATGTGGCAATCGCTGCTGTTCACCATCGGCGGTCTGGTGATCCTGATGGTGGGCGCGCGGCTGCTGGTGGACAGCGCGACCGAGATCGCCCGCACCTTCGGCATATCCGAGGCGGTGATCGGCCTGACCATCGTGGCGGTGGGCACGTCGTTGCCCGAACTGGCCACCTCGCTGATCGCGGCTTGGAGGAAGCAGATGGATATTGCGGTGGGCAATATCATCGGCTCCAACATCTTCAACATCCTGGGCATTCTGGGGCTGACCACGCTGATCGCGCCGATCACCACCGTCGATCCGCGCTTTGCCGGGGTGGATATGCTGTGGGTCGCCGGGTCCGCGGCAGCGGTGGTCGTCTTTGTGGTGCTGGCGGGCCGCATTCCGCGGCTGGGCGGGGCGGCCTTGCTGGCGGCTTATGCGGGCTATGTGGCCCTGATGAACGTCTGACGGATGGGGCGGGCCTTGCGCCCGCCCCCACCCTTTACCCCAGCAGACCTTCGGCCTGCATGGCCTGCTGCACCGCAGGGCGGCCAGCCACACGTCCGGTCATCGCCTGCAACCGGGGATAGGCCGCCAGATCCACCCCCAGCCTGCCCGACCAGCCCGTCACCACAAAGGCATAGGCATCGGGCAGCGTGAAATCGGCACCGGTCAGATAGTCGCGGCCATCGGCCAGCGTCGCCTCCAGTATGCCCAGTTTGCGGTGCAGGTTGGCCATGGCGGCGCTGCGGCCCTCTTCTGTGATCGCGGGGTTGAACAGCGGCGAATAGCCTTTGTGCACCTCGGCGGATACGAAATTCAGCGCCTCCTGCACCCGGGCGCGGGCCATCGTGCCGGGGGCCGGGGCCAGCGTGGTGGCGCCGTGGCTGTCGGCCAGATACTGCATGATCGCCACACCTTCGGTCAGCACGCCATCGCCCGTATCCAGCGCAGGCACCGCACCCTTGGGGTTGATCGCCCAGTAATCGGCCCCGGTTTCCGTGACCTTGGCGCGTATATCGACCTTTTCGATGCTGAAATCGGCCCCGACCTCATGCAGCACGATATGCGAGGCCAGCGAGCAGGCACCGGGGGAGTAGTAAAGTTTCATGGTCTCTCCTGTAGCTGTGACCCGGCGCAATCGAAGCCGGGCTTGCCCGCTGCTTTTAGCCGAAGTCAGCCGCCGGTCCAGCGCCGAACGTGGATCCCTGCGATTCGGGCGCGCACAGCCCCTGTTCGATTTTCGGTAAGTTGCGAAAGCAGCGCAGCAAGCGAAAGAAATGTTCCGAAAACCTGCCTCAAGCGACATTTTCAAAACGCTTTTGCCATTGACGGGCTGCAAGTGCGGTCATAATGTCCCCGGCAATCGCAGCAAGGGGCCAGCCATGACGGGGCTTGTAGGCATTGTAGGGAAAACGCGCTTGGGCCGGTAACGGTTGACCATCACGGTTCCCATGCGCCCCCGCCGAAAACCGGGGGCTTTTTGTTGCGCTAAAGGCCGCGAAGGCGGCAACCGATGGAGACGACGATGACCAATGTGATGAGCGGCGCGCGGATGGTGGTGCAGGCCCTGAAGGATCAGGGTGTGGAGGTGGTCTTCGGCTATCCCGGCGGCGCGGTGCTGCCGATCTATGACGAGATTTTCCAGCAGAACGACATCCGCCACATCCTCGTGCGCCACGAACAGGGCGCGGTGCATGCCGCCGAGGGCTATGCCCGGTCCACCGGCAAGCCGGGCGTTGTGCTGGTGACCTCCGGCCCCGGGGCCACGAATGCGGTGACGGGTCTGGTCGATGCGCTGATGGACAGCATTCCTCTGGTCGTGCTGACCGGCCAGGTGCCGACCTTCATGATCGGCACCGACGGGTTTCAAGAGGCTGACACAGTGGGCATCACCCGCCCCTGCACCAAGCACAACTGGCTGGTGAAGGATACGGCCAAGCTCAGCGAAACCATCCATCAGGCGTTCCACGTCGCCACCCATGGCCGCCCCGGCCCGGTGCTGATCGACATTCCGAAAGATGTGCAATTCGCCACGGCGGAATACACACCGATGCAGAAGGCGAAAGTCTCGCATTACCAGCCGAAGGTGAAAGGCGATATCGAGGCCATCACCCGTATGGTCGAGCTGATGGAAACGGCCGAACGCCCGATCTTCTACACCGGCGGCGGCGTCATCAACTCTGGCCCTGCCGCAAGCCAGTTGCTGCGCGAATTCGTGGCGGCCACCGATTTCCCCATCACCTCGACGCTGATGGGTCTGGGGGCCTATCCGGCCTCGGGCAAGAACTGGCTGGGCATGCTGGGCATGCATGGGCTTTACGAGGCCAATCTGGCGATGCATGGCTGCGACCTGATGATCAACATCGGCGCGCGGTTCGATGACCGCATCACCGGGCGGATCAAGGATTTCAGCCCGGGCTCGCGCAAGGTGCATGTCGACATCGACGCGTCATCCCTGAACAAGGTGATCCGCGTGGATGTGCCGATCCTTGGTGATGTGGGGCATGTGCTGGAAGATGCGCTGCGCCTGTGGAAGGCGCGGGGCCGCAAGGTCAACAAGGCCGGGCTGGCGAAATGGTGGAAACAGATCGAGGAATGGCGCGCCGTGCGCTGCCTGACCTTCACCAACTCGTCGAAAGTCATCAAGCCGCAGCACGCCCTGCAACGGCTGGAGGCGCTGACCAAGGGGATGGACCGCTACATCACCACCGAAGTGGGCCAGCACCAGATGTGGGCGGCGCAATTCCTTGGCTTTGAAGACCCGAACCGCTGGATGACGAGCGGAGGCCTGGGCACCATGGGCTATGGCCTGCCCGCATCGGTGGGTGTGCAGGTGGCCCATCCCGACGCGCTGGTGATCAACGTGGCGGGTGAGGCATCCTGGCTGATGAACATGCAGGAAATGGGCACCGCGATGCAGTTCCGCCTGCCGGTCAAGCAGTTCATTCTGAACAATGAACGGCTGGGCATGGTGCGCCAGTGGCAGGAGCTGCTGCATGGCGAGCGCTATTCGCAAAGCTGGTCGGAGGCCCTGCCCGATTTCGTGAAACTGGCCGAGGCCTTTGGCTGCAAGGGCCTGAAAGTCTCGGACCCCGCCGATCTGGATGACGCGATCATGGAGATGATCCGCTATGACGGGCCGGTGATCTTCGATTGCCTTGTCGAGAAGCACGAGAACTGCTTCCCCATGATCCCGTCCGGCAAGCCGCATAACGAGATGCTGTTGGGCGATGCGGATACGCAGGGCGTGATCGGGGCGAAGGGGGCGGTGTTGGTCTGAGCGATCATGTGTTGCCAGCGCCGGGGGTTTCACACCCCCGGACCCCCGTGGGATATTTAGAGACAGAAAATGAAGGGAGCCGGTCGCATGTCACCGCTCAATATCACCAAAGGCTCCACCAGCCATTCCGCCTATGACCTGCGCGACCCCAATGCCGAGGTGATCGAGACGCATACCCTTGCGGTGCTGGTCGACAACGAGGCGGGTGTGCTGGCCCGCGTGATCGGGCTGTTTTCCGGCCGGGGCTACAACATCGACAGCCTGACCGTGGCCGAGGTGGATCACACCGGCCACCGCAGCCGCATCACGGTCGTGACCACCGGCACGCCGCAGGTGATCGACCAGATCAAGGCGCAGCTGGGCCGCATGGTGCCGGTGCATGAGGTGCATGACCTGACGGTCGATGGCCCCGCAGTGCAGCGCGAACTGGCGCTGTTCAAGGTAGCGGGCAAGGGCGATGCGCGGATCGAAGCCTTGCGGCTGGCCGAGATTTTCCGCGCCAATGTGGTGGATTCGACGCTGGAGAGTTTCGTGTTCGAGATCACCGGCACGCCGGAAAAGATCGACGCCTTTGCCGAGCTGATGCGCCCGCTGGGCCTGCGCGAAATGGCGCGGACCGGGGTGGCGGCCCTGGCGCGCGGGGCCTGAGCGCGCCCCGGGCGGCCACGTTCTGCCCAGCGCGGGTGATGGGTGTGACGTGGCCCCGGATGCTGATTTTGAACCGTGCCGGGTTTGCCCGGGGCTGATTTCGGTTGGTTGCGCCGCCATGGGTTCGGTTTCCAGCGCTGCGTGGCGTAGTTACAAAACTCTGTCTACCAAGGATTCACATCGCGAATCCATGCGGTTAGACGGGGCGCATGAGCAAGCCAACACCCGCCCGTTACCGCACGACGAACTGGTCCAGTTCCACGGCGTCTCTGCACAGGCGCGAATCCCTGCTGATCTGGCAGGACAAGGACATGTCCTGGCTTGCGCCGCATGACGGCAGCCCCGGTCGGCCGGCGGTGTTTGCGGAATGAGGAGGATCAGAAATCAGTCCGGGGGACGGTTTTCCCGACGAATGCGATCCAGTTCTGCCTGACGATAAAGGTCTTGTTCAAGCTGCCGCTCAGGCAGATCGAGCCATGGGAACGCCACTGGTCCGAGCGACCATGGCGAGGGGCATCAGGTTCCTCGGTGATGACAAGAGGCAGGCCCGAAAGCATGGTGTTCAGGGCCGACGCCAGTGGCGCAAGGTGCATCTGGCTGTGGACATCGCCACCTCGGACATCCGCGCGGTAGAGTTCACCTCCAGTAGCGATGGCGACAGTCCGGCCCTGCCGGAACCGCTCAACCAGATTCCCAAGGGCGAAGACATCGGCACCGTGACCGCCGATGGTGCCCATGACACCCGTCGCTGTCACACCGCCATCATCGACCGCCAGGCCACCGCGATCATTCCGATCCGCAAGAACGGTCGACCCTGGAAAGCGAACTGCCCGGCCGCAATCGCCAGAAATGAAACCCTGCGTGCCACCCGGCACTATGGCCGGGCATTCTGGAGGCGCTGGACGGGATACCATGTCCGTAGCCGCATCGAGGCGAAGATGCGGCGCCTGAAGGCCTTCGGTGAACGCATCGCAGCAAGAGGCTCTGACCGCCAGACCGCTGAAATCCAGATCCGCGTCGCACTGATGAACCGCTTCTCCGGCCCTCGGAACGGCCGAGATCGTTCGCGTGGCCTGATGCTGACGAGGAAAGGGGCCTTAATGCCTCAGGCATGAGTTACGCAACAGTGCCTCTGTCGCCGACAGAAGGGGGCGTACCGAACATCGGCGATAACCCCTGCGGGCGCGCTATCCCTCGACAGGCAATCAGCCCGAAGAATAGCGCGCCCATCTGGCATCGCAGGCATCCAGCCACCTGAACAACCGCGTAGTCGGCCACATGTCGGCCGACCGTGGTGGGCCTCTAACGGGTTCGCCGCCATCCCCACCCCGCGCTTGATCCGACCCCCATTTTTCGCGCTCGGGCCGGCGTCTCCCGCGGTCGCCGCGCTTTCGGATCCGGGCCCCCTTCGTCACTTGCAAGGCATTGGGCGAGCTATGCGCTCTCGCCGTTTTGTGCCTCCGCTGTGGGCACATGCTGTGACAGCTGGGCCACGATCTGCCGAAACTCACTCAGGATTTCGCCATGACTCCTGTCGAGGTAACGTGCGAGGCGATCATTCTGAAGAAGCCGCTCGACAAACCGGCCTGCCACAACGAGGCGGAGGTGATCCGGTCCAAGCGCGCCCTCGATCAGCTTGATATTCTTCTGGAGATTGGCCATCTCCGAGCGCATCAGTTCAGCCTGTTCGCGTGACACACCCGCCGGTGCCTTCTTTGCTGTCGGGTCAACCAGGTCAGCGGAGTCGGTCGCCGCCAGAATGGCCTCTACATAGGGCACCGTGTAATTGTTTGCGGCGATCATCAGTTCTGCTGCCTGAATCTGCCGCAAGGGCTTCATCTTGCGCAGGGATCGGAAACTGTTGATTGGACAATGCCGGGCTTTCAGCAGTTCGGCCGCCTCCGGACAAATGCCGTTCAGCAAGGTGCGCTTTTGCCGGATCAGCGCGATGTTCACATTCAACGCGGCAGCAATGCGGGCTTCCGACACGCCGCGTTCGACGGCACGCAGGATCATCTTGTGCTCCTGGATGGTGGCGAGGCGGCTGATGCGCTTGTTATAGGTGAAGGACTCGTCATCGGTGGCCACCAGGCAGATGACAGACGTCTCGCCCATTTCCTTCAACACATGCAGGCGAACATGGCCGTCGAGAAGGATGAAGGATCCGTCCTGCCCCGCGGTGTGGGCGACCACCGGCGGTTCGATCAGGCCGACCTCGCGGATCGACGCGGCGATTTGCCCATACTTCTGACTTTTGGGCACGGTGGTTGACAGCTGCTTCACCGGCAGGATTGCGGCAATCGGGATCAGTCGCAGGCTTGCCTCGAACCCGGGACTCTTTGGGATCGGCATTTTCCCCATGAGTGTCATGCCCGAGGCTCCTGCAGCCCTTCAACGATGATGCTCGGAAGGCTACCCAGCCCTTCCGCGCGAAGCAGGGTCAGAAAGGTCTCGTCCTTCAAGAGCGATTGAAAGGCCGCGTCCAGAAACAGAAGGCTGCTGCGCGTCGCTTGTGCCGCGATTTCGGTTTCTGACCGGCCGTGTTTCAGGAAACGGCTGTAGATCCAGCGGACGGTTTTCACCTCGGCCTCGGGCCCGGGCACAAGGATCACCCGATCAGTCTGCAGGCTTTTGTGTTCGCCGCGCTTCAGTTCGACCTTCACCTCGCCGCGTTCGTCAAGCAGGACACGGCGAAGGCCAAAACCCGCCGGGCCGCCCTGTCGATAGCCGAGTTCGATCAGGCGGCACTGCCCGGTGAATACCTTGTGGGACAACTCACGACTGTACTCGCCTGCCATGGCGCGCTTGACGCTCTTGACGATAGTGGCAACCGGGCCGCCGTCATTTTCGAATTGCTCGGCGCAGTATTCCACCTGCTTGTTGGCGCGACGGCAGATGTATTCGTAATAGGCGGATTCATCGGCATCCTGAAACCGGCCCCAGCGGCTGACGTCATAGACGAGGATCACCTCAAAATCGGCCGTGCCGTCCTGCACATCCTGGATCAGTTGTTGCAGGGCTTCGCGGCCCTCGATCCTGAGGCCGCTTTTTCCGGCATCAGCATAGGAGCGAACCAGTTCGAAACCACGTTCGGCGGCATATCTGCGGATGACGTCGGATTGGTTTTCGGTCGAGTATTTCTGGTGGTCGGTCGACATGCGGACGTATTCGACCGCCCTTCGCATTGGCAGGGTCTTGGCCGGTCCTTTCAATGCGGGCGGATCGCTTCCGGCCATTTCCGTCTCCCGGTCAATTCATGCAGGCGTCTCCGTCTGGTTGGACCCGGGATGATGTCTGGGGCGCAAAATGGATTCTGCCGCTGTGATGTCTTCTCCACAGGTTTATCGGAGGAGAACGCAGCGATGCGGATCAAGATGGGCACGTTTGTGCCGAAAATGGGCACAACTGTGCACGTGGTGGCAGATCAGACCCGCTATCGCGAGGCCGTGGCGGCCGCGTTGCGGGCCGAACTGGGCCCGACGCACCAGGCCATCAAGATGGCGATGCGCTGGACAGGGGCGAGCGAACGCACCGTGAAGTACTGGCTTTCAGCAGAACGGGGGCCAAGTGGAGAACATCTGATCCTGTTGGCGCAACATTCCGACGCGGTGCTGTTGACGGTTTTGACAATGGCCGAGCGGCTGTCAGAGCCGCGGCACAGATGTGCCGGTTGTCCTGCGCATGAACTGGTGTTGCAAAACCTCGGACAGGAGCTGAAATTGTTCAGGGGTTCATGACATGTTCAGAACGGCCTCACGCTTCTCCACCCGGTCGTTCAGGACACAGATCGCGACATCGTTCGTGCGGGGGGCAGATCAACCATTCTCCGCAAAGGGCGCGGCGGGTGACAACAGATCAGGCTTTGATGGCAGTTTTCTTGGCTCCTCTATCATCAATCGCGCTTGATGGCAGGCCGCTGGCGGCAACGCACGTTGATGTCAGATTTGACCCCAATTCTGTTGCCAAGCGGTTTTGGCGTGACTAGGTTAGCGTCAAACCGCGTTGATGACAGAATCGGCATACGCATGGTCACCAAATACTACGATCTTACAGATGCCGTTACCTATCACATCGGCAGCTTTCCCCCATCTGCCCTCGACTATGAGGTGCTGCTTGGGCCGCTAGAAGAGGCTGCGACCTCGCTTGCGCGCTACGATACGAAGATGTCGGGCATGGTGAACAGTGAACTTTTCCTCGCCCCCCTGCGCCGCCAGGACGCGGTCACATCGTCCCGGATGGAAGGGACGATCTCGACCATCGAGGAGTTGTACCGAATTGAAGCCGAAGAGGATGCAGGCAGCGCTGACCCATACCGGGAGGCGCGAAACGACGACGTCGAGACCTACCTTTACTCGCGCGCGCTGCGCAATGCCCAGCAGGCGCTTGCCGAAGGCGCGCCGCTTGGCGAGCATCTGATCCGCACCGCGCACCAGCAGATGCTGTCCTTTGGCCGGGGAGCCCTCAAGCGCCCGGGAAGCTACAAAGTTGAACAGAACTACATCGGGGACGAACGCCGAGGAAAGATCTACTACGTTCCGATCGCCCCTGAGCAGCTTGACCCGGCGATGGCCGAACTGGTCCGCTACATCAACGAAAGCTCGATGCGGCCCCTTATCCGCACCGCCATTGCGCATGTCGAGTTCGAGGCCCTGCACCCTTTCGAAGACGGCAATGGCAGGATCGGTCGCATGCTGATCACCCTGATGCTGTGGAAGCTTGGCATCCTGCATCAGCCGAACTTTTTCGTGTCGGGTTACTTCGAGGCGCACAAGGACGAGTATATCGAACGGATGCGGGCCGTTTCCGCCACAGGCGATTGGACCGGCTGGGTGGTGTTCTTCCTCCAGGCGATGCACGCCCAGGCGACGGTCAACATCCAGACTGCCGACGCGATCTTCCGCCTGCACGGCGAGATGCGGGAACGGTTCCGCGAGGTGCTGAACTCGCAGTTCCACGATCAGGCGTTGGACTTCGTCTTTGCTAGTCCGGTGTTCCGCAACGACCGCTTCGTCGAACGATCAGGAATTCCACCATCGTCCGCTCGTGCACTTTCGCGACGCTTGGTCGAGGCCGGGCTTCTGCGCACGATCGAAGGAGCCTCGGGCCGTCGCGCAGCGATGTACGCCTTCGATCCCCTGCTTGATCTGCTGAAAGTCTGAAAAGCAAAAAGCCCCCGCGTTTCAGGGGGGACTCGTCATACGTTGACGTGGCGTTGAGGTAAAACGTTGGTGTCTATACACAAGTGTTTTTGCCTGATTCCAAGTATTTGCTATCCAACGGTAAATTGGTTGCGGGGACAGGATTTGGCCTATGCCGAACCGTTGGACGGCTGGATAGGAATGATGGTCCGCACAGTCAGCGTTCCAATCCCGCGACCTTCAGGTTATGAGCCTCATCTCCCGGAGAATCGGCTTGCCTTTGATTTCAACAGGTTACGCGATAACCCCTTGAACTGTCGCCGCTTTCTAGCCGCATCGCGCCGCAACCAACCGCAGCGGGCGGGGCCAAACGGGGAACGAGGTAGTTAGACAGGTTGACCTATTGTTGACCCGCTTTTGGTTCTTCTGGCTTCACGGCACCGCTGCCACGATCCGGTGCATCATTTCAGATACGTAAGTCGGCTTATCTTCTTCCTGGAAGAGGATGTTTCGCGCGCCCATTTCGATCTTGTCGACGCTCCATAGAAGCCGCATCGCGTGCGAGGGCGTGTTCGAAATGATGAAGCTGCTGAGCGAAACTGAAGGCTCAGCAAGGCGGCGTTCGATGTCCTTGATCGTCTGGAAGAACTGGATTTTTGGGTCATTGAACCCCAAGTTTCGGATGCCCTTGGGATCGATGAACGTGATGAATTGGCGGCCTCCAACGATCAACCAAAGGATGAAGTCGGGATGGAAGTTACCCGCCTCGAAGAAGCCAACCCCGCGCCCTTTGCTAAGATTGCGAAGCAAATACAGCTCCTTGTCGGAGAAAAAAGTCGCCGCGCTGTCGTGAAATGCTTTCACGTCCTCAACCAGATTACGCTCACCTTTGTTGAGCGCCACCGGGCTGACTTCGACAATATTCTGATCGAGGTATAACAAAGGCTCATACAGGTGCCTGTCGAACCAAATCGCCTTCATCCCACTGAATTCCCACGGTGTGAGAGCTTTACTTTCGATCAAGCTTTTCAACTCGTTCAGCTTAGCGACGATTTCCTCTTGGGATCGGTCTAGAAGAATCCGATAATAACCTTCGCCGTCTTCATCCTTGCCTTTCGGGAAGTTCGAATCATTGTCCGTTAGCTCCTGAAACTCCAGATGAGGCAACTCCCATTCCCGCTTTCGGAAGGTGTAGTAGCGCTCGGTGAACTTCTTGAGCAGGGATAACGCGATCTCCTCCCAAAGCCGAACTTTTGCAAACGAGTCGCACGCAAGCTCTTCGGCTGGGATCAAGAGCTGATACCAAGTCTGATCAGCCAGCAGTTCGCCGATCCCGTCCGCCGTAATGTTGAGATTATACCAACCACGTTCCGCCTTGAAACGCTCGAGATCGAAGAAAATCCTCTCAAGATCAAGGAATGCAATGTGACTCTTCGTCAAGTGCGCCTGATTAGGGGCAGCCTCGATATCACCTCCGGCGACGCCGCCCGACTTCATTGCCTGGATTTTCGGATACCAATTCAGGACCACTTGGTTCTTCTGAAGATAGGCAGTCGCCTCATCCTTCGATGGGTCTGGCGTTGCGAGCGTTGGAATTGGGCCCAACCTGCGGAACGCATCCCCGAATTCGGTATTGACTCCATTGATGGTATTCTTGAGCCGAATAGTTTTCAGCTTTTGCGTCCCAAGGTTCTTGATGATCGGCATCAGGAATTCAATGCGATCATCATTGGCCGGTAGGTCCTCCTCTTCCAGGAAGTCGCGGAACTGGGCCATGTAGTCGGCTCGGATACCGAAGATCGAAAGGGTTTCCAGCACACTGATATGCTTCGGGCGGGTCATATCTTCGGGCAGTTGGGCTTTTCCGCTGCGCTTCAAACTTGATCCGTAACCTTTCAGACGAACCCCGCGGCCGAACAGCTGAATGATCTGCGAACCTTCAGTCTGGCCGACATTCATCAGGCCCATCGTGCTTACACGCCAGCTATTCCAGCCCTCCGTGAACTTCTTGGAACCAATCAGCAGGTTAACGCTGGACTGTGGGGTGTTGATCTGATGGAAAAGCGAACCGGCAAACTCGCTATCACCGGTCGAAATCTTGTTTTCGTCGCATAGCTTGACCAGCTTCGCATCATCCCCGACGTTGATCACGCCGAATGGCTCGTTGTCGCCGATGCGGAGCGCTATCTCACCTGTCGCACCCTTCAGGTTCTCAACATGGAGTGTACCACCCCCCGCCGCGTTGAACATTAAGGCCAAGGTTTCGTCGAATACCTGTGCTGCTGAAAGGCCAGCGGTATTGAGATAGCTAAAACGGCCAGCAAACAGGTTTCTTCCTCCGGCCGTTACAAGCCCTTGATTTAGAACGCGATCAATTCTCTGAATGCTTCCGGTGCGATCCGAGACGTATCGTGCAAGGAATTTCAGGATCTGAATGATGTCCGACGCGTCTTTCGATGCGAGTGTCTTGGTAACGCTCCCGCCGACGAAAATCCAAAGCGGTTTGTCGATGTTGTAGGACCTGAACGCCGCGCCCTGCTCCTTAAACAGCCTCTGCTGCTGAAAGAATGCCAGAAGGCATGCCACGAGATAAGAATCCAGATGGTTGGCCTGAGTGCCTTCGTCCAAGTTGAGAATCTGGTAGTCCTTGCCGAACCCATCGCCGTAGAAATAGCGGTAGGAATAGTCGAATAGGATGCTCTTGGCATAGAGGTCGGTAAGAGGTTTGCTCCCCTTAACCGCCTGGCCAAAAGTGGCCGAGTATTCGAACGAGAACCCCTTTTCGCAAAGGGCGTTGCGGAAGCGCATCCATGCACCCTCCTCGCCGCCAGACGCACCGCGGTGGCCTTCATCGACCAGCACAAGGTTGTTGCCTTCAAACGCATCGATGGCGATGGTCTTGTCGCCCATCTCATCCTTGAGCTTGTGGATGTCGAGGATTTCGATCCGCTGCCCGGAGAACAGCCCTGCGCCGTCCTTCTGAAACAACTCTGCAGCAAGCCCGGCGGCCTCGAATTCGCGCAAATGCTGTTGGCTCAGCCCTTCGTTTGGTGTCAACAGGATGATCCGGTTCAGGTCTCGCCGACGGCCGTGCTTGTCGAGGTAGAATTGGAACTGCAAGATGTTCGCGTGCATCAGCAGGGTCTTGCCGCTACCAGTGGCGCTCCAATAGGCGATCTTGTTGATCTGCGACCAAGCTTCGCTGCCATCCTTGAATGGCGCGATATGATCGCCCTCCGGCCGGTCCGTGTTGCAGACAGCCACTTGCCCATTGATCGCGGCCAGCAGCGCGTCGGGGTCACGAAAGTAGCGGTCGAGGTAAATCTCGGTGAACAGCAGGGTCAGGTACTGGAAGTACTTCCAGACAATCGGGGCCTCGCCGCGAGTGATCCGGCGCTCGTTCAGGCGCTGGGTGTGCTTCACGATGTTCTGGTCATAGTCCAGCAACACATCGGTCGACAGTTGCGTCAGGTTGAAAAGCTGCGCAGTCAATGCATGGTGAAAATGGTGGACGTTGTTCTCGTCCATGCCTTCCAGCTTTTCGTTGCGCAGATGCTCAGCCAGCTGCTCAAACTTCGTCACGTTGAACAGCGACAGCAGCCACTGGTTCAGGATCAATTTGTGAACAAACGGGATCTGCGGTCGGCCGTTAGCACGCGCGCGCGGGGCGGTGGCGCGGGCCATCACAATCCCTCCGTGTCAAACATCAACCGGTGGAAATCCTCTTCGATCAGGCGAACCTTCCACGTATCGTCAAGCGCCTTCAGATTATCAAGATTGTTGTCACCGTTCACATAGATCAGTCCGAACTCGCTATCCTTGGCGGAATAGCCCGCTCGGGTGAACCAAGTGTCGAGTACCAGGTTGTCTTGCTCGGGATCGCCGGTCAGCTTGCGCCAGACGATCAGGGTGCGGCGGCCGTCAGGTGTGGTGCCAGTCACAGTACGGAACCACCAAGGGCCGGTCGCGTCCTGCCGCATCCGGCCTTTCAGGATCAAACGCCCCTCCGCATCGCGCTCAAACTCCGCAGCAAAAGTCTGCGGCGCTGCGATGCCTTGGACTGTGAGGCCGACCAGCCAGTTGAACGTTTCCAGCAGGTCGACATTGACCTCGCTGCTTTCATCCGAGCCAGGGCGCTTGACCTTCAGCTTGTAGACCGTCGGATCATCGAATGCTTTTATGTTCAGAAGCGATTGACTGCCGCGCGTTTCAACGTCGAGCATGTAGTTAAGCAGGTACTGCTCCCTTAAACGATCAGCACCCTGTGCCTCCGGAGAGGCCAGCAAGTCAGCTTGGGAGGGCTGGCGATACGTATCGAGATTGTTCAGCGCGTCCTCATAGGACTCCAGCCTCAAGACTTTAATCATAATTGAAGAGCGTTCCGCCTCTTGAACACTCAGACGCGCCGCTGGCTTGCCAGTTTTCCATTCCGCAGCAAATACAGCCTTCTTGACACGCGCCAAAAGAAGATCATCGAAATGTGCCCCGCTCTCCATAAGAATGAATTTCCGCTGTCCGCCATCAAAGCGATTTGCGTCAATTACTGCATGCGCTGAAGTACCTGTGCCGCCGAAGAAATCAAGAAGCGTCAGATATTCATCGCCGCTTGCATCAAGAACTCTTCTAACTAAGCGAGTGGGTTTAACCGTTTGAAACTTATTCCCGGGAAGAAGTGCTTTTAACTCTTCAGCTGCTTCATGAGTTGACCCCACATCTTCATAGTCCCAAAGAGTTTCGACTGGCCTCCAATCGCTCTTTTCGGCATACTGACGGACATACGGCTGAAGACCATTTCCCTTATCCAACCAGTCAAGCTCATTGTACCTATCGTTTACGGTCGTTTTCTGCCATCTCCAGCAACCCTCAGTGCCATCCGGCTTGATCGGCCAAACCTCAATTCCGCCAGGAGAGTTAATCGGGAACCAAAGGTTTTGCCGATCTGTTCGCAGTGAATTCTTTCCCCATTTCCTCAAAGGGTCGCTGCGATAGCGCATCCCATCCTCATCGACATGAGAAAACTGATCTAAGTTTGGAACAATCTTAAGATGCTTTGGCGACCAATTGGAGACGCCAGAGTAGACGAATATGAAATCAATTGAACTAGAAAACTGCGTCGCGTCCATCCTCGGGCTGTAGACCTTCTCCCAAGCAATTGTATCCTTCCATCCAATAGTATCAACAAAGTGATCACTTCCAAAAATTCCGTCGGCCACTTTAGGAAAGTTTGCTGCCTCATTTATATCGAGGGTAGTCCAACATGCACCATCCGGCCTCATTATGTTCGCGGCCAATGTATATCTATCATTGATCATCGACATCCAAGTCGAATGCCGGAAGTTGTCACGGTACAAAAAGTCCCCTAAGCCCGTATTGTACGGAGGGTCACAGAAAACGCATTCAACTGACTTTGACAGACTCTTTTGAATAAGACTCAGGCCAGCAAAATTGTCCGCATGTAGGAGCAAACCACTACGAGCAGTCGACCCAATATCGACTGCAGACAAAAGGCGGACCACAAAATCCAACCCAAAATGTCTTGTGTCAACTGTAAGCGTTTGAAATGCCCTCAAGAAGTCGACTGAAAGTGGGACCCCGTATGCTGGAGACGTTAAGTCTCCTTTCACCAGATCAATTGAGTGCAAGTTTACCCACTCAAGACGTTGGGCATCGTTTGCAGCGATTTCAGGATAATACTCTTCAGGAATTCGATCTAGTGTAATGCAATATTGGGTGTCGACAACGAACTTCTTTTTCAGCCACAGCTTCTTTTGAAAATCCTCCAACTGAGTCAGAAAGTCGATCACCTTACCCGCAATTCGTCGGATCACCTTGATCTTGGACAGATATTGCTCGACCCGGGGGGCGGTTTCACTTTCGATGTCGTCAAGGTGCATCACCTCGTTCTTGACATAGAAATCCAGTTCACGCCGCAGGAAGCCATCAAGGTCTTTGTGGATGAAATAGTCAAACGTGTTTCGGGCGGCATACCGTCTCAGATGCCCTTCCAATCTGGAATGGCCAGCGACCTCTCCGCCAACTGTTACATGCGGCTTCGCAAGTTCGTTGATCCAAACTGCGAGCAAGGGATCGACTACCGCTAGAATTCGTTCAACCGCCATCGCGCTCAGGTCTTTCTGGGCGGGTGGCTTAGGCTTCTTCTTTTCCAGCTCGAGTATGCGGCGATCCTCTGGCCAATCATTCAAACTTGACGGACGGTACGCGAAATTGATGAACAGTTCGCCGCCCTCTTCGGCGATGAAATCCTTAGACGCCAAGATGAACACGCGGTCCTTGCCTTCAACGGCCTTGGCGTTGCCATGCTCACCTTCAGCCACATCGACCAGCCGGAAATGCACACGCATCGGGGCCTTCGCATCATCCGGGCGCAGACGGAACGCGTAGTCGCGCAGATACTCGCTGGTCTTGATGTAATATTGATCCCGGTTGGCCCAATGGAGTTTGACCTCCTCTCCCTCGTAGGGGATCGCATAAACGCCGGGCCGGTAAACCCGCTTGGCCAGAAAGTCGCCCTCCAAGTAGTACCGCCGGAAGAAGCTGAACAAATGGTCGTAAACCTCATTTTCCAGCCCGTTGATATCGACCGCCTCATTGGCAATCCGTGCGCGCAGATCCTTCACCTTGGGCATGGTTTCGGGATCGGCGCCCAGCGCGTTCGCCTGCTCGATTGCTTTCTGGAGTTCCTTCTCCAACTCAGCCTTGTCGGACGTCTTGTAGAGGCCAAATGCCTGCCTGACTTGCGGCAACAAGTCCTTGTCGAGGAACTGGGTCACCTCATCACTTTTCGCGTGCATAATCCGGTAGAGGCCGAAATCGAGATCGGGCTGGTCAAGCTGAAACAACTCCTTGAGCAGGGTTTTCAGCTTCTCGAATTTCTGGCTCATCACGCGTCTCGTTTCTTGTTCAGATTGCATTCGCAGCGGATCAAACGACCCGCCAGCGGATAGTAAACAGGGTTTCGGCTTCCGTTCGCTGCGCGAGCCGTCGCTCGAGCTGATCGATCAGCGTGTCTCGCTTCTCCATGATCTCGTCTTCAACCGCAAAGATTTCCTGCCTCTGGCGGCGTTGCTGGCGCTCAACCTTCTGAAGCTTCTCTTGGATTGCGTGCTGTTCTTCAAGGGTCACAACTTGCCGCGCCTCACGCCGCAGCGCTTTGATCTGTTCCTTTGTGTCTGCCAGAGCTTTTTCGGCGGAAAGGACCATATCGTCGGCCCACTTTTCCAGCTTTTCGCGAGCCTGGTGGAAATGGACACTGTTCTGCTCCAAGGACAGGCTGATCGTTGCCTTGGCATGGCGCTCGGCCTGGGCGTTCAAACGGTCAACAATTACGGGGGCAATCACAGCCTGTTCCTCAGAGTGGCCCGAGCAAGCGAAGAGCTTTTCCATCGTTTCTTGATCGAGCGATGCGCCATCGTCATCAAAGCCTGAGAACAGAAGGTGCTCTTCGCGTTCGTAGGACTCGATCTGGAGTCGCGTCAACACGAGGTAGCCCGCCTTGCCACTGAGCGCCTCGACATCATGGATGCGAGACGGGTGGTTCGTTACGTCGAAAACGACGGCCGCGTCGGGGGTGGACAACGATTTTCCATTGAGGACGACATTCTCGCCCAGCGGATGCGACAGCCGGTAAAGGAACTGGCCCTGCTCGTCCCGCCGATCTGACCCCGGTTCTGGCTGCGATTTCGAAATCAGATGGTAGCGCCCCTTGGCAATCTCCGGGCTCGGCGGAGCCTTGAGGTCAAACGCCAGGGCATCATCGTCGAAACGAGCACGCCCGGCCAATATAAAGCGGGTCAGCGACCAGAAGCGCTGCCCGACGCGATCGAGCTGAGCTTTCGTGTCTGCAAGCTTGACTCGGAGGCGCTGGTGAACGTCTTCATCGAAACGCTCAAAAAGCTTTCGCCGCGTGTCATCCATTCGAGCACGGATGCTTTCGTCCATTTCCTCCTGAAGCTTCAGAAATGCAGCCTCGATTTCTTCGGATGTCCTGCATTCTTGGTAGATGCTGAGAATGCGTTTTTCGAAATCGACGCCGGACTCAATGCTGCCGAGCACGTCGTCTGATGCACCGAACACACCGTTGAAAAGGCTAAACTTTTCACCGAGAAGCTCAAGAACGCGCCGATCAGCTTCGTTCCGTTCGTTTAAGAAGTTGATGACCACAACGTCATGCTTTTGGCCATAGCGATGGCAGCGCCCTATACGCTGTTCGATCCTCTGCGGGTTCCAAGGCAGATCATAGTTGACTACCAAAGAGCAAAACTGAAGGTTCACACCCTCGGAGGCAGCCTCAGTAGCCAAAAGAATAGTTGCCTCGTCCCGAAACTGCTCCACCAAAGCCGCACGAACATCGATTGCACGTGAGCCTGAGGATCGTCCAGTATCGCGGTTCTTGGCGAGCCAGCCCTCGTAGATCGCCGTAGCTTCTGGGCCTCCATTCGTCCCGTTGAACAGAACGACCTGTCCTTGGTAGCCGTGATCTTCGAGAAAGCCCTTCAGATACTCTTGCGTCCTGCGCGACTCTGTAAAAATCAGGGCTTTTCGCGCGGCACCGGTTTCCGCCATCTGCGCGAAACCGATATCGAGCGCTTTGAGGAGCGTGTCCGTCTTTGTGTCGACTGGTATGCTCCGCGCTCGATCTGCAAGTTGTTGAAGAAGAGCTATTTCTTCTTTCAGCTTTTCCCGGTCCACCGCCTCTGGCTTAAAGGCCTCATCCTCAGAAGGTTCGTCTTCAGCAAGGATATCATCGAGCAGATCGCCCTCGATATCCTCAGCATCGATCAGGCGTTCGGCAAATTCGGGGTCATCCGCCACTTGTTCATCACGCAATGTTTCCAAGCGCGCCCGAAGGGTGTCGAGCGTGCCAGCGATAGCCTGAGATGACGATGCCAGAAGTTTTCTCAGAATGAGCGCCGTTAGGTGGCGTTGGCGCTGCGGGAGCGCATAGCTATTCGGACGCTGCAAGAAAGCCGACACCGCCTCATACAGAGATTGCTCAACGTCATTCGGAGTGAACGGCCGGGTGATTGCCCGACGTTCCGTATAGCGAACAAATTCAGTAACTTGATTTCGAAGTGTCCTCTTGCAGAACGTCGCAAGTCGTTGGCGGAGATCAGTTATGCTGCTCCCGGCGCTGGCATAGCGCGCACGGAACGCATTGACGTCACCAAACAAGTGTTCGTCGATCAAGGTCGAAAGACCGTAAAGTTCGATCAGCGAATTTTGCAACGGTGTCGCAGTGAGCAGCAGCTTGCGACAGTCCTCGGTTGCCCAGCGAATTCCCTGCCCGACCTTGTTGCTCGCCCGATAGGCGTTACGAATCTTATGGGCTTCGTCAATGACGACTAAATCCCAGGCAATAGCTTTGATCTCTTCACGAAGCGCCGAGGCAAAATTGAACGAGACAATCAGGACTGACTTTTCAGTCAGTGGTGATTTACCTTGCCGCTTGGCATCCTTGAAGGTCTTCGCATCCAATACCTGCGACGGGAGATTGAACTTTTCTAAGAGTTCTAGGGCCCATTGCTTTCGCAGGGATGCTGGACAGATTACGATCAAGCGCCGCTTCCGCTCGGCCCAAAACTGACAAAGCACTATCCCGGCCTCGATGGTCTTTCCAAGACCAACTTCATCGGCGAGTAGCACACCTTTTGAGAGCGGAGATTCCAATGCAAAGAGTGCTGCCTCAATTTGGTGAGGATTGAGATCAACAGCCGCATCGAAGAGCGACATCGAAAGACGATCAAGGCCTGTCGCTGCGCGGCGGGTTAATTCATAGGCGTAGAATCTTGCATGATAGGCTGTGAGGGTGATTGCGGAGCTCCCGGTGTGACGCTGCCCTTCAAAATTTGAGCCTGCACGATCAGCTGCAACTTCCTTCACGTGGCATTCCAGGGGTTGATGACGTCGATCCCACAGTCCTCAAAATCACCTACATTTCGGGTGGCAATCGGGGCATTGCAAGCCCGGGCAATCGCAGCGATCTGGCAATCGGCATCCATGATCGGCTTGCCCACTGTACGGCGCGAAGCCGCAATCTCGGCGTAGCTACGTGCAGCGGAGCTGTCGAAGGGCAGGATGCGGCCTGCGAAATCCTGATCGATCATGGCGTTGATCGCGTCGACCAAGCGATCGCGCCGCTGCCCGGCTGGCAAGATGGCCGCACCTGTCCGAAGTTCCGCTTCGCTGACCGCAGTCAGAAATAGCGCGTTAGCGCCGTGACCGGCAAACCACGTCAAGACCGCGGGGTCCGGGCTGGCACGCATCAACTCGGACACGGCATTAGTATCGATGATGATCATAGGTTACTCGAAGTCTGGCGAAGCGCGCATCGGCGTTCGTGCGGGTAGATCGAGTTCGACACCGCCCAGCGCAGCAAATCGTGCGTGGATGGCCTCGCCGAGGTTGCGAGGCACGCTGGGCTGTCCGACAACCTGCCGCAGGATATCTCGCGCCTCTTCTTCCATCGACCGGCCATGCTCGGCCGCCCGTACGCGCAGGCGGCGCTTCACATCATCGTCGAGATTTCGAATCGTTATGCTGGCCATGGCACCCTCCGGTTGCGATGCCAAAGCTAGGCAATGATTGCAGTGCAATCAAGCGACGTTTGCCCGATTGACTGCTGAACCATTATCGGTTGCCACCACTTTTAACCTCGGCTTCAGCATTTCCCCGACAGCGTTAACCCCAGCCCGCAGGGGCGAGTCGATCAGGTGGGCGTAGCGCTGGGTGGTGCCGATCTGGGTGTGGCCGAGCAGACGCCCTATCATTTCGAGCGAGGCCCCACCGGAAACCAGCAAGGAGGCAAACGTGTGGCGCAGATCGTGGATGCGGACGTCGGGGATATCGGCCTGCAGGCGCATCCGGTCCCAGAACCGTTTCAGGTTTACAACTGGTTGCCCAACAACATCGCCCGGGAATAGGTATGCGCAGCCTTTTGGCACTGCGTCGCCACGGAGACGGATCAAGGCAACCGCCTCGTGGGAGATCGGCACGCGGTGGACGCGGCGCTGCTTCGTGTAGGCCGCTTGCTTGGTCCAGATGGCCAGATCGAGGTTGAACTGGTCGAAGGTGGCGGTGCGGGCTTCGCCGCAGCGGGCGCCGGTGAGCATGCAGAGCCGGATGATCCCGGCGGCGCGCTGATCGGGATCGGCGCAGAGGGCGTCGGCGAGGCGCTGGATTTCCTCGAAGGACAAGAACCGCTCCCGGGCGGTCTCGGGGCGCTTACGAAAGCTGGTCGCCGGATTGTCGGCGCGCATTTTCCACGTAACTGCCAGGCTGAACATCTTGCGCAGCACCTCTCCCACCCGGTTGGCTCGTACGGGCGTCGGCTTGAAGGTCTTCGGCGGAGACTTTGGTTTCGGCCGCTTTGCTTTGATGGCCCGGGGAGCAGGGACCGGCTTCACGGTTTTCTTCCAGACCCGCGGCCGTCCTGCCGCGACCTTGGTCAGCAACCGGTCGACATCGGTCGGCGTGATATCGGTGACCTTCCGCGATCGCCACTCTGGCAGGACCAGCGTTCTGACCATGCTGGCCTGATCCTTGCCACTGGATGCGGACAGTTTCGGCAGATGCTCGTCGATGTATCGCTCGATCAGTTCGTCAACGGTTGGCGCGTGCCGGGCATTGGTCCGCGTGTCCATCGGGTCTTCACCCCGATCGATGTTGCGCTTTAGGCGCTTGGCCTCCTCCCGGGCGGCGATCACCGACCAGCTGGGCCATGTGCCGATCGTCATGCGCCGCTGTCGTCCGGCGGCGCGGTAAATCAGGATGAATGTCTTGCGCCCGGACTCGAACACGCAAATCCCGAAGCCCGCGCAGACCTCGTCAAAGATCACATACTTGCGCGTGCCGATTTCGGCTGCCTTTACAACACGTTCGGTCAGATGCGTTCCCATGCGGGCCCTCCAGTTCAGGCCGACTGAGGATCGAGAATCGGCAAAGAGCAACCTGCTCCACGCACGGGACCGGCGAAGAGGCGTAAACCGGCGGAAACAAATCGGGCAATTATTCCGGACGCGCGAACACCGCGCTAAGGCGGCTTCAGGCAGGGTTCAACTCCTTCCAGACCGCCTGAATCCTGCGGCGAATTGTGCTTTCGTCCGGCGCATCACCCTCGGCGGAATTCGCGATGAACCACTCCTGCATTTCCACCACGAGATCGCGCTGGCGGGCAGGGAAGCCATTGGAATAGATGCGTTTTAGAACAGCAATATAGAAACCGTCCCAGTCGTATTTCAGCGGGGCTCCAGGCCCGACGCTCCGGGTTCGGCCGATGCCATGATCCTCTTCAAAACGGTCGATCTCCTTGGCAGTGATCATGATGTCGGCCGCAGTCAGCCGCACGCCGCGGGCTGGCTTGTTGATTGTCTGCCAAGGGCCGAGGCTGTGTGAAAACCTCCAGATATGGTATGCTTCCTGCGATACAGGAGTGCATTTATGTCAGGTTTCATTGAAGGGGTAGACCGGGATCAGGTGACGCTGTTTCCGGACCGTCTTGAGGACT